>NZ_JBMKNR010000001.1:4800000-7283601 GCF_049863385.1 Micromonospora sp. WMMD723 | reverse complement strand
AGCCCTGGGCGTTGCCGCAGCGGGATCCAGAGCAGCAGCACCACCGCGCCGACCGCGATGGTCACGGTGCCGAACGACAGGCCGGTCTGCCGGGACAGCCCCTGGTGGAAGACGTCCCACGGGTCCAGTCCGAGCCCGGAACGGATCATCATGGCCATGCTGACCCCGTAGAGGACCAGCCCGGCGTAGAGCTGGGTGAGCCGGCGGCCGGGTCGGTGCCGGAGATTGCCAATCGGAGCCATGCATGCCACCCTAGGGTCCAATATCGCCCACTGAAGAGCCAATTCCGAAGGGGTGGCCGTGACCAGCCAGGTGCGAGGGGTCCAATTGGCGCGGTTGCTCGGGCAGTGGCACGCCCTGCCCGGTCGCCGCCGCAGCCCCGACTACGCCGCGCTCGCCGCCGCCGTCCGGGGCCTGCTCGCCGACGGCCGGCTCCCCCTGGGGGTACGCCTGCCGGCCGAACGGGAGTTGGCCGAGGCGCTGCGGATCAGCCGTACCACGGTCACCGCCGCGTACCGGCAGTTGCGGGAGACCGGCCACCTGGCCAGCCGGCGCGGCGCGGGAAGCTGGACCATGCTCCCCGGCACCCACCGGGTCGCCAGCACCGGCCTGTGGACCCCGCTGGACGACCGCGACATGATCGACCTCGGGGTGGCCGCGCTGGCCGCGCCGCCCGAACTGGTCCCGGCCGCCCGGGCCGCGGTGGAGGACCTGCCCCGGTACCTGTCCGGCGCGGGCTACCACCCGACCGGCATCATCGAGCTGCGCGAGGCGGTCGCCCGGGCGTACACCGAGCGGGGGCTGCCGACCAGCGCCGAGCAGATCATGGTGACCAGCGGCACCCAGCACGCGTTGGACCTGGTGCTGCGGCTGGCCCTGGTGCCCGGCGGGAACGTCCTGGTCGAGTCGCCCACCTATCCGAACGCGCTCGCCGCGCTGGCCGCCCGGCGGGCCCGGATCACCACCCACGGCCTCGCCGTCGACGGGATCGGGTGGGACGCCGACCTGCTGCTGGGCAGCGTCCGGCAGACCCGGCCGAAACTGGCCTACCTGATCCCCGAGTTCCACAACCCGACCGGGCACCTGATGGCCGCCGAGCTGCGGGAGCGGCTGGTCGCCACCGCCCACGCCGCCGGCACCGACCTGGTCGTCGACGAGTCCTTCGTGGACCTGCCGCTGGACGGCACGCCGCTGCCCCCACCGATGGCCGTGTTCGACAGGCACTCCCGGGTGATCTCCATCGGCGGGATGAGCAAGCCGTACTGGGGCGGCCTGCGGATCGGCTGGGTCCGCGCCTCCGCCCCGCAGGTGCAGCGGCTCGCCGCCGCCCGGGTCGGGGTGGACATGGCCAGCCCGGTGCTCGACCAACTGGTGGCGGTGCACCTGCTCGCCCAGGCCCCGGCCATCGTCGCGGCCCGCCGGGCACAACTGGTCACCCAGCGCGACGCGCTGCTCGCCGTGCTCGCCGAACGGCTGCCGGACTGGCGTTTCGACGTCCCCCGGGGCGGCGTCACGCTCTGGGTCGAGCTGGACGGCCCGATCTCCAGCGCGCTGGCCCGCGCGGCCGAGGAGGTCGGCGTACGGCTGGCGCCCGGTCCCCGCTTCGGCCTGGACGGCACCCTGGAGCGGTTCCTCCGGCTGCCGTTCACGCTGCCCGTCGCCGACCTGGTGGAGGCGGTCGGCCGGCTGGCCGCGATCCGCTACGACCTCGACCGGGGCGCGGGTCGCCCGCGCTGGCGGGAACCAGCAGTCATCGCCTGACCCGGCCAGGACGGTCCCGACCGGGCCTGCGCCGCACGGGCGACGCGTCGCCGTCGGACGGCCGCGTCGCCGGTCGGGGCGAACCGGCCTGACCGGGCGGCCCCGGCTGGGAGACTGCCGGTGTGGGTGGCCCGGGACGGTGGCACGGGATCCGGCCCGGTGCGCCCGGCTCCCGGACCACCCGGCTGGAACTCTTCTACGACCTGGTCTTCGTCTTCGCGTTCTTCACCGTCACCGCGCTGACCTCGCAGGAGCCCACCGGGGCCAACCTGCTGCGCTGCCTGCTGGTGCTGGGCCTGCTGTGGTGGTGCTGGACCGGTTTCGCGGGTCTGGGCAACGCGGTCCGCGCCGACCAGGGGCCGCTGCCACTGCTCGGCTTCCTCACCGTCACCGCCACCTTCCTGCTGGCGCTGAGCATGCCGGGGGCGTTCGTCGACGAGCCGGGCGGGCTGAACGGCCCACTGGTCTTCGCCGGCTGCTACTTCCTCGTCCGGGCCTGCCAACTGGCCGTCTTCGGCGTGCTGGCCCGGGACGACCCGGCCCGGTGGCGGCAGTGGACCCGGCTCGCGCTGCTGCCGGTGGCCGCCACGGCGCTGCTGGTCGCCTCCGCTCTGCTGCCCCACCGGGTCGCCGCCGACGGCACCGCGACCGTCCTGCAACTCACCCTCTGGACGCTGGCCCTGCTGCTGGAGTACGTGGCCGGGATCCGCCTCGGCGGGACCTACTGGGCGGTGCTCTCCGCCGGGCACTGGGCCGAACGGCACGCCCTGATGGTGCTGATCGCGCTCGGCGAGTCGATCATCGCGCTCGGCGTCGGCCCGAAGTTCGTCACCGGCCTGCCGCTGACCTGGCCGGTGGTGATCGCCGCGGTGTTCGGCATCGCCGTCGCGTCGGTGCTGTGGTGGGCCTACTTCGACACCCTGGCGCTCGCCCTGGAACAGGCGTTGCACGGCAGCCGCGATCCGGTGGGCAGGGCCCGGCTGGCCCGCGACGCCTACACCTACCTGCACCTGCCGATCATCGCCGGGGTGATCTTCTTCGCCCTCGGCCTCAAGGACCTGCTGGCCGAGGTGGCCGACCCGGACACCCCGACCTGGGGGGTGCCGCTGGGGGGCTTCTGGGTGCTGGTGCTCTGGGGCGGGGTGGGCCTCTACCTGCTCAGCCTCGTGGCCTGCGAGCTGCGGGCGACCCGGGTGCTGCGCTGGCCGCCGGTGCTGGCGGTGCTGGCGCTGGCGGCGCTCGCCCCGGCCGGGGCCCGGGTGCCCGAGGTGGGGGCGCTGGCCCTGCTGGCGCTGGTCTGCGTGGCGTTGGCCGCGGTGCAGACCCGCAGCCAGGGCGGCCGTCGGCGGCAGGTGCGCCGGCTGGCCCTGGCGCAGGAGGAGGCCGTCGAGGAGGCACAGAGCCGGTGGCGTCACGAGCACCTGTGACCGGCCGGCGGCCGTGTCCCGGGACGGGAGGACACGGACGCCGGCCGGTCGGCGGGGATCAGATCTCGGCCAGGCTGCCCTCGTACATCCGGTCGATCTCGGCGGCGAAGTTGCTCTCCACACCGCGCCGCTTGATCTTCAGCGACGGGGTCATCTCGCCGTCCTCGATGGTCAGGTCGCGGGGCAGGACCGTCACCTTCTTGATCGTCTCCCAGCGGTTGAGCCTGGTGTTGAGCTGGGCGACGTGCTCCTCGACCATCGCGTGGGCCTCGGGCGAGGCGACGATCTCGGCGTAGTCACGCCCCTCCAACGGGCCACCCGCCGCCCAGCCCCGGATCGCGTCCGGGTCCAGACTGACCAGCATGGTGCAGTAGTTGCGGGCCTGGCCGATGACGATCGCCTGCGAGGTGTACGGGCAGATGGCCTTGAACATGCCCTCGATGTGCGACGGCGCGACGTACTTGCCGCCGGAGGTCTTGACCAGGTCCTTCTTGCGGTCGGTGATGCGCAGGTAGCCGTCGTCGTCGAGGCTGCCGATGTCACCGGTCCGGAAGAAGCCGTCCTCGGTGAACGCGGCGGCCGTCTCCTCGGGCAGGTTGTGGTAGCCGCGCATCACCGGCCGGCCGCGTACCAGGATCTCCCCGTCGGTGTCGATCCGGCACTCCAGGTCGCCCATCGCCCGGCCGACAGTGCCGATCCGCAGCCCGTCGGGCGGGTTGACGAAGTTGCCGGCGCTGGTCTCGGTCAGGCCGTACCCCTCGGAGATCGGCAGGTTGGCCGCGGCGAAGAAGGTGGCGATCTCGGCGCTCAGCGGGGCCGCGCCCGAGACGAGCACCCGGATCCGGCCGCCGAGGCGGGCCTGGAGCTTGCTGAACACGAGCTTCTCGGCCACCGCGTACTTGGCCTTCAGCATGCCCGGCACCGGTCGGCCGGCCTGCTCCAGGGCGACCTTCCGCTTACCGACCTCGACCCCCCAGGCGAAGATCTTCGCCTTGGCGCCCCCGGCGTCCTGCGCGGTGGTGACCGCCTTGTTGTAGACCTTCTCGTAGACCCGGGGCGCCCCGCACATCAGCGTCGGCCGGATCACCCCGAGCAGCTCGACGAGCTTGTCCACCCGGCCGTCGACGTAGGTGGGCAGGCCGACGTGCGTCGAGCCGCAGAGCAGCGTCTTGCCGAACGAGTGCGACAGCGGCAACCACAGGTACTGCACGTCGTCGTCGCGCAGCAGGCCCGTCTCGGCCTGCACCACCCCCTCCCAGCACCAGCCACCGTGCAGCAGCTCGACCCCCTTCGGCCGGCCGGTGGTGCCCGAGGTGTAGATCAGCGTGGCCAGGTGCTCGGGACCGACGGGGGCGATCAGCCGGTCCACCAGGCCGGGGTCGGCGGCGAGCGCCCGCGCGCCCTGCTCCTCCAGCTCGGCCAGGGTGAGCTGGGGCACGGCGGCGGTCGGGTCGGGGGTGCCGTCGAAGAGCACCACGTGGGTCAGCGCGGGCAGCTGCGCGCCGGACACCTTCGCCGCCTGGGCCGGGTTCTCGGCGAACAGCACCCGGGAGCCGGAGTCGGCGATGATGTACGTCGCGTCCTGCGGCTCGGTGGTGGGGTAGACGGTGGTGGTCGCGCCGCCCGCGCACATGATGCCGAAGTCGGCGATGATCCAGTCCAGTCGGGTGTTGGCCAGGATCGCCACCGGGTCCTCCAGCCCGACCCCGAGCCCGTGCAGGCCGGCGGCGACCGCGTCGGCCCGCCGGCCGACCTGCGCCCAGGTCAACCAGACCGGCCCGGAGTCGTCCGCCGCCGGGTGGGCGAAGGCGCGCTGGTCGGGGGTGGCGGCCACCCGCTTGCGGAACATATCGGGGATGGAACGGTATGGGACATCGAGAGCCATCGAGGTTGCCGCCTTCGGGGGTGGGTGACGTGACGGGGGTCACGTCGCTCTGCGGTTACCGAAGGGTATTGCCTGCACCCGGGCATCGGCTAGCCCTCGAACCTGTGAGGCGGCTGAGTCCCGCCGGGCGCGCCGGCCGGCCCGGCGTACCGGTCCGCCCGCCTCGACCAGTCGTAGGTGGCGCGCAGCCAGGCGCGGCGGGCTGCCAGGTAGGGCGTCACCGTCGGCCCGGCGTGCGCGACCAGGGCCGCCTCCCGCACCAGGTAGCCGGCCAGCCCGTCGTTGAACCATCCGGCGGCCAGTTGGAAAGCCGCCGCCTCGTCCCGCCCGTGCTGCACGGCGAGGACGGTCACCAGGTTGTGCGGGTCGGCCACCGCGTCCCGTTCCTTGCGGTAGGAGAACAGGTCGTTGCACCAGCAGACCAGGTCGACGGCGAGGTCGTCCAGGGCGAGCAGCGCCGGATCGGCCCGCCGCGCCGGGCCGGGCGGGCGGCCGTACGCCAGGTCGGTGAGGGTGAGGCTGGGGCGTACGCCGCCGGTGTGCCGGCGCATCTGGCGGTATTCGGCCAGCCCGGGGACCCGGCGGCGCTCCCGGTTGGCGGCCTCCCACAACAGTGCCAGCAGGTACTCCCGCAACTGGCTCACCAGGCGTAGCAGCAGCGTGGGCCGGCGCTGGTCGACCACCCGTCGACACAGGTCCGCCAGCGCGACGCCGAGCGCCCCGGCCGGCGTGTCCCGGTCGCCCGGGGGGACACCGTCGCCGACCGGCCGGCTCGGCCCGCCCCAGGCCCCGGTCGTTCCGCTCCGGCCGGTCCTTGCGCCGGCTGGTCCGCTCCGGCCGGTCCCCGCGCCGGCGTCGGTCGGCCCGCCGGGCCGGTCGAGCACGTCCAGCAGTGCGGCGACCGTCGGCGCGAGGGTGGCCGGCGCGCTGCCCAGGCCGTCGTCGTCGCAGACGTCGTCCATCACGAACAGCCAGGAGAGCAGGTCGGTGAGCAGTCGTAGCCGGGTCACCGGGGCCTGCGGGCAGGCGCGTCCGGCCAGTTCGGCCGCGCCGGCCCGGTGCAGCCGGGAGGTCGCCGGTCCGACCCCGACCAGACCCTGCCCCCGGGCCCACTCCAGGCTCTCCGCCGCCACCCGGTCGGTGGCGACGTGCCGGCGGCTGACGAACGGTGGCTCGTACAGTGCCGAGACGTCGAAGCTTCGCATGGCGTCCCCAGTCGGCCGCCCCCCACGAGCGGCGTCGCCGGAGAGTACGGCAAGGAGATCGACATCAGTCGTTGCGGAGGAGTCGGGGTGACCGAATCCACCCCTGTCGCGAACAGTGACGTCCTTCACTGCGCCAGGTGATCATCCGGCCGCGCAGGGTGTCCGCCGCAGCGGGGAGCCCGCCGACACCCCGGCCCGCGCGGCGGCGTCGCGGGGGCGGTGCCGGCGACCGGGCTCACAACCCCAGCGCTGCCGTCCGCAGCCGTTCGGTCAGCGCCGGTGGGCCGTCGAGCTGGACCCGGGCCACCCGCTGCCGGCCGGACAGGAAGAGCACCAGCTCACCGGGGGGCCCGACCAGCCGTACCCGGTCACCGCCCCGGCCGGCGGTCAACTCGCCGTGGCCGGGGGCCTGCACCAGCAGGTGCGCCGGGAAGCGTCGGGCCCGGGTCCGGGTCAGCAGGGACACCGGCTTCCACAGCCGGGCGGCCAGCCCCGCCGGGACGTCCCGGGGGTGCCAACCCGGGCGGGCCCGCCGGACGTCCTCGTGGTGGATGAAGAACTCCATCGTGTTGGCCAGCTCGTCGGTCAGCGGATTGCTGACCGGGCTCCATACCGGGGGCCGGCGCACCTGGTCGACCAGTTCCGGCCAGGGGCGGGCGGCGACCCGCAGCCGCACCCGCTCGGCGTACCCGTGAAGGGGCGGCAGCATGATGCCGCCGGCGGCGTCGGGGCGGCGCTCCCGCACCACCAGGTGGGCGGCGAGGTCCCGGGCGGTCCACCCCTCATTCAGCGTGGGGGCGTCCGGGCCCACTTCCAGCATCAGGTCGGCGAGCGCCTCGCGCTCCGCTCGGGCGTACCGCGGCATGCAGCGATCGTAGGTCGGCGGGGCGCCATCGGCGCGGCGGAGACCCGCCGCGACGGGCGCGGGCGGGACGTGACGGTGGACATACGTCGCCGGGCGGCGGCGGTGGCCGGGACCGGTAAGGATAAGGGAGATAATTGCGGCTTACGGCGGGGGAGAGCGTGGCGAGCGGGACGAGTCGGGACGTGATCCGCCGGGGGTTGTGGGTCCTCGGCCGGGCGATCCGGGAACAACCGCGCATCTTCGCGGTGGCGGTCGCCGGCAGCGTGCTCTTCGGCGGGTTGGTGATCGCCAGCGCGTACGTGGTCGGCGCGGTCGTCGGCGACGTGGTGGTGCCGGCGGTCGAGGCCGGTGAGGTCGGCACCGGCACGGTGGCCCTGGCCGCCGTGGCCCTGTTCGGGATCAGCGTGCTGCGGGTGGTCGGCATCTTCGGCCGGCGGCTCGGGGCCGGCTACATGCAGTTCCGCCTCCAGGCCGCCTACCGTCGCCGGGTCACCCGCCGCTACCTCGACCTGCCGCTGGCCTGGCACCACCGCAACGCCACCGGCACGCTGCTGTCCAACGCCAACTCCGACGTCGAGGCGGCCTGGTACCCGATCGCGCCGCTGCCGTTCGCGGTCGGCACGCTGGTGATGCTGGTCGGCGCGGTCGGCTCGCTGTTCGTCACGGACTGGGCGCTCGCCCTGGTCGGGCTGGCCGTGTTCCCCGCCCTGTTCGCACTCAACGTGGTCTACTCCCGCCGGATGGCCCCCCGCCAGGCCCGCGCCCAGCGGCTGCGGGCCGAGGTCAGCGGCATCGCCCACGAGAGCTTCGACGGCGCGCTGGTGGTCAAGACCATGGGCCGCGAGGCCCAGGAGACCGCCCGGTTCGCCGGCCGGGCCCGGGAGCTGCGGGACTCGCTGATCGCGGTCGGCCGGCTACGCGGCGTCTTCGACCCGCTGCTGGAGACGCTGCCCAGCCTCGGCACCCTGGCCGTGCTGGTGGTCGGCACGGTCCGGCTGCGGCAGGGCGCGATCACCGTCACCGAACTGGTCAGCGTCGCCTTCCTGTTCACCGTGCTGGCGTTCCCGGTGCGGGCGATCGGCTGGGTGCTCGCCGAGCTGCCGCGCAGCGTGGCCGGGTGGGACCGGGTCAGCCGGGTGCTCGACGCCACCGGCGAGATGCCCTACGGCGAGGTCACCCTCGACGAGGACGCCGGCCCGGCGACCCTCGCCTTCGACGGCGTCCACTTCGGCTACGAGCCCGCCGAGGCGCACCTGCCCGGGGCCCAGGTGCTCGGCGAGGTCGCCTTCACCGTGCCCGCCGGGCGGACGGTGGCGCTGGTCGGGCCGACCGGTGCCGGCAAGTCCACCATCGCCTCGCTGGCGGTCCGGCTGGTCGACCCGGACGCCGGCACGGTCACCCTCGACGGGGTGGACGTGCGCCGGCTCACCGCCGCGTCGCTCGCCTCGACCGCCGCGCTGGTCGCCCAGGTGCCGTTCGTCTTCGACGACACCGTCCGGGCCAACATCAGCCTGGACCGGCCGGGCATCGACGACGAGGACGTCTGGGCGGCGCTGCGGCTGGCCGAGGCGGACGGTTTCGTCGCCGCCCTCCCCGACGGGCTGGACACCATGGTCGGTGAGCGGGGCACCTCGCTCTCCGGGGGGCAGCGGCAGCGGCTCACCCTGGCCCGCGCCCTGGCCGGCCGGCCCCGGCTGCTGGTGCTCGACGACGCCACCAGCGCGGTCGACCCCCGGGTCGAGGCCGCCATCCTGGCCGGGCTGCGCGCCCCGGCCCCCGGGCAGCCGGCCGCCGCGTCGATCCTGGTGGTGGCGTACCGGCGGGCCACCATCGCGCTCGCCGACGAGGTGATCTACCTGGAGCAGGGCCGGGTGCTGGCCCGGGGCACCCACGCCGAGCTGCTGGCCACCGTGCCCGGCTACGTCGACCTGGTCACCGCCTACGAGCAGGCCGAGCAGGAACGCGCGGAGAACCGGACGTACGACGAGGTCGCCCCGCTGCCGACGGGCCTGGAGATCGAGGTGGACCGGTGAGCGCGAGGAGTGCAGCGCAGCGGAGCCCCGCAGCCGCGAGCGAGAGGTCGGCACCGGTGGGCGAGGGTGGCGGGGACGAGCCGGTCGAGCGGACCGAGGGGACCTGGCAGACGTTGCGGCGGGGGTTGGCGCTCTCGCCGGAGCTGCGTACCGGGCTGGCCGGCACGTTGGCGTTGGCACTGGTCTACATGGTCGGCCGGGTGGCCGTGCCGGTGGCGGTGCAGCGCGGCATCGACCAGGGGATCGCCGTCCCCGGCGGCCCGGATCTCGGGGTGATTCTCACGGTGGTCACCGCCACGGCGGCGGTGCTGGTGCTCACCACCGTCTGCGGTTACCTGATGATGCGGCGGCTGTTCACCGTCAGCGAGACCGCGCTGGCCAACGTCCGGACGAGGGCGTTCCGGCACGTGCACGACCTGTCGATGCTGCACCAGCAGTCGGAGCGGCGCGGGTCGCTGGTCTCCCGGGTGACCAGCGACGTCGACCAGATCACCCAGTTCCTCCAGTGGGGCGGGGTCATCCTCGTCGTCAACCTGGGTCAGCTCGCGGTCACCACGGCGGTGATGCTGGCGTACTCCTGGCAGTTGACGCTGGTGGTGCTGGTCGCCTTCGCGCCGGCGGTGCTGATCATCCGGTTGTTGCAGCGCCGGTTGGCCGGGGCGTACGGGGTGGTCCGGCAGCGGACGGGCACGCTGCTCGGCACGGTCGCCGAGAGCGTGGTGGGCGCGCCGGTGATCCGGGCGTACGGCGTCTCGGGGCGCACGGCCCGGCGGTTGGACGCGGCGATCGAGGGGCAGCGGTTGGCCCAGCAGCGGGCCATCCGGATCAGCATCATGGGCAGCTCGGTGGGGGAGCTGGCGGCCGGGGTGGCGTTGGCCGGGGTGGTGGTGGTCGGGGTGTCGCTGGGGGTGGACCGGACGCTGTCGGTCGGCCAGCTCACCGCGTTCCTGTTCCTGGTCACCCTGTTCATCCAGCCGGTGCAGATCGCCACCGAGGTGCTCAACGAGGCGCAGAACGCCATCGCCGGCTGGCGGCGGGTGCTCGACGTGCTGGACATCGCGCCGGACGTCGCCGATCCGGGGGAGCAGGGCCGGGACCTGCCGGCCGGCCCGCTGGACATCCGCTTCGCCGACGTGACGTTCGCCTATCCGGGTGGGCCGCCGGTGCTGCACGGCGTCACCCTGGACATCGCGGCGAAGAGCCGGGTGGCGGTGGTCGGTGAGACCGGCAGCGGCAAGACCACCTTCGCCAAGCTGCTCACCCGGCTGATGGACCCGACGCAGGGGCGGGTGCTGCTGTCCGGGGTGCCGCTTGATGAGGTGCGGTTCGACTCGCTGCGGTCCCGGGTGGTGATGGTGCCGCAGGACGGGTTCCTGTTCGACGCCACGGTCGGGGAGAACGTCCGCTTCGCCCGTCCCGAGCTGACCGATGCGGAGTTGACGGCCGCCTTCACCGAGCTGGGTCTGGCCGACTGGCTGGACGGCCTGCCGGCCGGACTGGCCACCCCGGTGGGGGAGCGGGGGGAGGCGTTGAGTGTCGGGGAGCGGCAGCTGGTGGCGCTGGCCCGGGCGTACGTGGCCGATCCGGACCTGCTGGTGCTGGACGAGGCGACCAGCGCGGTCGATCCGGCCACCGAGGTTCGTCTGCAGCGCACCCTGGACGCGGTGACCCGGGGGCGGACGACGCTGGCCATCGCGCACCGGTTGTCCACCGCGCAGGCCGCCGACGAGGTGGTGGTGGTGGACCGGGGTCGGATCGTCCAGCGGGGTCCGCACGAGGAACTGCTGCGTGATCCGGACTCGGTGTACGCCCTGCTCTACGCGTCGTGGTTGGAGCAGACCCGCTGATCCACGGGCTGCCCAACCGTGGGAATGGCGTCCGGTGGACGTGGTCGCCGCGGTGCTCTACTCTGCGGGTTAGGTAAGGCTAACCTTTTTCGGAGGTGCCCGTGGCTCCGACCCCTGCTGAGCTGATCCGTACCCTGGTGGCCGGTCGGTTACCCGGCCTGGTGCACCTCGCCCACCGCCCCGGTCCGTTCCACGTCCGGCACGCCACCGACGAGGAGGGACGGGTGCTGCTGCTCGTCCCGGTCTTCAGCGACCTCGCCGCCGAGTTGGACCCGGCCGCCGCGCGGGAGGTGGCCGTGGTGCTCGACGTGCTCGACCTGCCCCCGGCCGCCGGTGCGCCGTCGACCGGCCGGGCCTGGGTGTCCGGCTGGGCGGTGCCGCTGACCGGCGATCCGGCCCGCCGGGCGGCCGTCGAATTCGCCGCCGTGGACCCGACCGGCGACCTGCTCGACGTCGGGAGCCGGTTCCGGCTGCACCGCTTCGAGGTGGTCGAGGCCCGGCTGGAGACCGCCGGCGCGGTGCACCGGGTCGATCCGGGCGACTACGCCGCCGCCGAACCGGACCCGCTGCACGCCGCCGAGGCCGCCCTGCTGGCCGACCTCGCCGACCACCACGGGCCGCAGGTGACGGCGTACCTGCGCCGTCGGCTCGGCCTGACCGGCGGCGAGCCCCGGGTGGTCCGACTCGACCGGTACGGACTGGTCGTGGCGCTCGGCGGTCCCGGTGACAGGCGTCGCGCCCGCCTGCCGTTCCCGCAACCGGTGACCGACCTGTCGGAGCTGTCCCGGGCGCTGCACCCGCTGCTCTGCACCCGTTCCGCCGCCCACCCCCGCACCCCCCGCCACCCCGCCAACACCCGAACCGACCGCGACTAGCCCCGCCGCAACCCGTGGCCCCCCCAGCCACGGGCTGTCGCGCGCCCCACCCCGCGCACCCCACCCGTCCCGTCCCGGTCCCACCTTGCCCCGGTCCCGTCTCGCCCCGGTCCCGTCTCGCCTCGGTGATCAAGAGGTTCGCGTCAGGGCAGGCGATCGGCATGACGCGAACCTCTTGATCACCGAGCCGGAGCAGCGGGGGGTGGAGCGGCGGGCGGTGGGGTGGCGGGGGAGTGGGGGAGGGGGGCGGTGAGGTAGCGGTGGATGGTGGGGCCGAGGGTGGCGGCCAGGGTGTCGGCGGTGGCGGAGGCGACCGGCTCCAGCCGGATGACGTAGCGCGTCATGGCCAGCCCGATCATCTGGGTGGCGACCAGCCCGCCGCGCAGCGGCAGCTCCGCCGGGTCCAGGTCGAGGTGGTCGAGCACCCGGCGCAGCACCTGGGTGGTCAGGAACTCGCGCATCAGCCGGGCCCTCCACTCGCTGTTGGTCGCCGAGCGCAGCAGCGCCACCGCCGCCCCACCGGCCGGCGAGTCCCACACCCCGAGGAACGTGCGCACGAGCCGCTCCCCGATCCCGTCCGGGTCGCCGGCCAGCACGGCGGGCAGCAGCACGGCCGGGTCGATCGGGATGTCGACGGTGGCCCGGAACAGCTCCTCCTTGCTGCCGAAGTAGTGGTGCACCAGGGCCGGATCGACCCCGGCGGCGGTGGCGATCTGCCGGATCGAGGCCGTGTCGAAGCCCCGTTCGGCGAACGCCGACCGGGCGGCGGCGAGGATCGCCTCCCGGGTGTCCTGGTTGCCGGGGCGGCGGCCGGTGCGTCGGGCCACCGGGCTCACCCGCTGCGCCGGCGCAGGGTCGCCGCCGCCAGCACCAGGGCCAGCACCGCCGCGCCGGCCACGATCGACACGTCCCGCCACATCAGGCCGGTCGGTGCGGAATGCGCGCCGACCTCCTGCAGGGCCTCCACCGCGTACGACAGGGGCAGCGCGTCGCTGACCGCCTGGAGCCAGCCGGCCATCTGGTCGCGGGGTACGAACAGCCCGCACAGCAGCAGTTGCGGGGCGACCACGACCGGCATGAACTGCACCGCCTGGAACTCGGTGCGGGCGAAGGCGCTGCAGAACAGCCCCAGCGCGACGGCCAGCACCGCGTTGACCGCGGCGATCAGCACGACCAGCCCGGCGGACCCGGCGGTGGTCAACCCGAGCAGCCGGTACGCCGCCGCGGCGGCGACTGTCGACTGCACCACCCCGGCCAGCCCGAACGCGATGCCGTAGCCGAACAGCAGGTCGAGCTTGCCCAGCGGGGTGGTGAGCAGCCGCTCCAGCGTTCCGCTGGTGCGTTCCCGCAGCATCGCGATGCTCGTCACCAGGAACATGATGATGAACGGGAAGAAGCCCAGCATCACCAGGGCCACCCGGTCGAAGGGGGACGGCGCACCGGGCGGGGCCGGCTGGTCGGCGTACATGAAGTAGACCAGGGTGAGCAGCACCGTCGGCACCACCACCAGCAGCGCCACCGTACGCCGGTCGTGCCGTAGCTGACGCAGGATGCGCCCGGTGGTGGCGGCCAGGATCGTCGGGTTCACGCCGCCTCCCCGGTGCCCGTCGGCTCCGCCCCGGCGGCCCGGATCAGCCGTAGGAACGCCTCCTCCAGGTCGTCCACCCCGGTGTCGGCGCGGACCGCGTCCGGGGTGTCGTCGGCGATCAGCCGGCCGTGGCGGATCAGCAGCAGCCGGTCGCAGCGGGCCGCCTCGTCCATCACGTGGCTGGACACCAGCAGGGTGGTGCCGGCGGCGGCCAGGGCGTGGAACCGGGCCCACAGGTCGGCCCGCAGCACCGGGTCCTGCCCGACGGTGGGCTCGTCGAGGACGACCAGTTCCGGCTCGCCGACCAGCGCGCAGGCCAGCGATGCCCGGCTGCGTTGCCCGCCGGAGAGGGTGCCGACCAGTTGGCCGGCGGCGGCGGCCAGGCCGACGTCGGTGACCGCCGCGTCGGCGTCGGCGGCGCTGCGCCCCTGCAGGGTGGCGAAGTAGCGGGCGTTCTCCCGGACGGTCAGGTCGGCGTAGACGCTGGGCGCCTGGGTCAGGTAGCCGACCCGGTGGCGCAGTTCGGCAGTGCCGGCCGGGTGGCCGAGCACGGTGACCGTGCCGGAGCTGATCGTCTGCACCCCGACGACGGCCCGCATCAGGGTGGTCTTGCCGCTGCCGCTCGGGCCGAGCAGCCCGGTGACCGTGCCGCGCGGCACCGTGCAACCGATGCCGTCCAGCACCCGTCGTCGACCCCGGTCGACGACGAGGTCGCGGACGGCGATGGCGTCGTCCATCGCACCTCCCCCAAAAACTCATCACTTGTTGAAATCAACGCTAGATGAATTACCCGTCGGCGCGCAACGGTTGACTTCGAGCGCGCTCGAACTGAGAACCTGGGGCGCGTGGACATCAGCACGCGGGAGAGAGTCCTGTCGGTCGGCGAGGCGGCGGCCCGGGTCGGCCTGACCACCTACACACTGCGCTGGTACGAGCAGGAGGGGCTGGTCGCTCCGGTCGGCCGCGACTCGGCCGGCCGCCGCCGCTACACCGAGGACGACCTGAACTGGCTGGTGCTGCTCACCCGGCTGCGCCGCACCGGGATGCCGGTGCGCGACATGCGCCGGTACGCCGAACTGGCCCGCCAGGGCGACCGGACGCGGGCCGCCCGACGGGCGCTGTTCGAGGCCCACCGGGTCCGGGTACTGGCCCGGATGGCCGAACTGGAGGAGGACCTCAAGGTGCTCAACTACAAGATCGAAACCTACCGCTGCACGGAGGAGGAACGATGATCCGTCGACGGATCGGGGCCGGCGGTCCGGAGGTCTCCGCCATCGGACTGGGCTGCATGGGCATGAGCTTCGCCTACGGCGGGCAGGACGACGCCGAGTCGACGCGTACCCTGCACCGCGCCCTCGACCTGGGCGTGAACCATCTCGACACCGCCGACATGTACGGCTTCGGCGCCAACGAGCGGCTGCTCGCCCCGGTGGTGCGGGCCCGCCGCGACGAGGTCTTCCTGGCCACCAAGTTCGGCAACCGGCCCCACGCCGACGGCTCCGGAGCGTACGTCGACAGCAGCGCCGCCTGGGCCCGCGAGGCCTGCGACGCCTCCCTCGGCCGGCTCGGCGTGGACACCGTCGACCTGTACTACCTGCACCGGCGCGACCCGGGCACCCCGATCGAGGAGACCGTCACGGCGATGGCCGAACTGGTCGGGGCGGGCAAGGTGCGCCTGCTCGGCCTGTCCGAGGTCAGCCCGGCGACGCTGCGTACGGCCCACGCGGTGCACCCGATCGCGGCCGTGCAGATGGAGTACTCCCTGTTCACCCGGGACGTCGAGGGGGAGATGCTGGACACCTGCCGGGAACTGGGGGTGGCGCTGGTGGCGTACTCGCCGGTCGGGCGGGGACTGCTCACCGGGGCGATCACCGGCCGGGACCAGCTCACCGAGGGTGACTGGCGGGCGGCGGCACCCCGCTTCGCGGCGGACAGCCTCGACGCCAACCTGCGGCTGGTGGCCGCCGTGCGGGCGGTGGCCGAGGAGATCGGCTGCACGCCGGCCCAGGCCGCCCTGGCCTGGCTGCTCGCCCAGGGCGAGGACGTGCTGCCGATCCCCGGCACCAAGCGGGTCCGCTACCTGGAGGAGAACGCCGCCGCCGCCGACCTGCGGCTCACCGCCGACCAGCAGGCACGGCTGCGGGAGGCGGTCCCCGTCGACGCGGTGGCCGGCGACCGGTATCCGGCAGCCGGGATGCGGACGGTCGGGCACTAGCCGATCGATCGACATCTTCGGACACTTGGCTTCGGACCGGGCGTCAGCCTTCGGACCGGACAGGAAGTCCGCCTTCGGGCATTGCGCCCCGATCGGACCTACGGCACGATGGCGCGGTGGATCACGCTCCGTTGCCGGAGGCCGCCTTCCTGGCCGACTGGACCGACCGGCTGCGCGCGTCCGCCGAGCACCCGGTGGTCGGGATCCTGCTGCGTGGCAGCCACGCCCGGCGGGCCGCCACCGCGTACAGCGACGTCGACCTCGACGTCCTGGTGAGCACGACCGGGCCCATCCCGGCGACACCGCCGGACGGGCCCGGTCCGGGCCGCGCGTCGACCGCGCCCGTCGCACCCGGGCAGCCCCGTGCGGCGGGCCGGTCCGCGCCGGTGGGACCGCCGGGCCGGGCGGGCGGCACACGGCGCGGCGCGGCGACCGACCCGGTGGACCCACCGGGCGGGTCCGCGCGTGGCCGGTGGCCGACCGGCACGCCGTACGACGCCCGCCGGGCCTACCTCGCCGAGGTCGACGGGCGGATCGTGCACGTGTCGGTGGCCGCCCGGGACGTCCGCACCTGGGTCGACCGGCTCGGTGAACCCGCCGACTGGGCGTTCGGGCTGCCGGTGACCACCCCCACCCGGCTGCTCTGGGCCGACCCGACCTGGCGTCGCCGCATCGACCTGCCGGTGCTCTGCCAGCCCGCCGACCAGCCCCGCCTGGAGGAGCTGGTGGCCACCCTCGGCAAGGTGGCCGGGGCGCTGGCTGCCGACGACCCGCCCGGCGTCCGGCTGGCCGCCGCCGACCTGGCCCGGCTCTGCCCGTCCGTGCTGCGCCCGGCCAACCCGGGGGTACGGGTGGCGTCCCGCCGGGCCGCCTTCGCCGCCGCCCTGGACCTGCCGGTCGCACCGCCCGGCTACCGCGACGACATGCTGCTCTGCCTGGGGGCACGCCCCGGCGGCACCGTCGAGGTCGGTGTCGCCGCCGCCCGCCTGGTCAGCGGGGTGCTCCCGCTGGTGCGCCCGTACGCCGAACGGGTCGCCGAGACCGCCGGCCCGGACCTCGCCCGTGCCCTGTGCGACGGCCGGCTGGAGCGGTACGTCGCCCAGCTGTCCCGGGTGGTCGGGGACGGCCCGCAGGTGCCCGCGCCGCGTGCGGGACAATCGGTAACTGTGCCCGTACCTGACTCTTCCCCCCGCGACGGCGGACCCGGTGGCGCGGTCCGCCCCTCCCGTCTCGACCCGGCCGTCGCCGCCCGGCTGCGCCGCACCCCGGACGGCCTGGTCGCCGCGGTCGTGCGCCAGCACGACACCGGCGAGGTGCTGATGGTCGCCTGGATGGACGACGAGGCGCTGCACCGCACCCTCACCACCGGCCGGGCCACCTACTGGTCGCGCAGCCGGCAGGAGTACTGGGTCAAGGGCGCCACCTCCGGCCACCACCAGTACGTCCGCTCGGTGGCGCTGGACTGCGACGGCGACGCGCTGCTGGTCGGCGTGGACCAGGTCGGCGCGGCCTGCCACACCGGCGAGCGCACCTGCTTCTTCACCGAACTCCCGGTGGTGCAGGGGGTCCGACCGTGACCGACGGAGCGCTCAGCCCGGACCTGGCGGGCTTCGTCGAGGCGGCGGCCCGGTGGCGGGTGGTGCCGGTGACCCGGCGGTTGCTGGCCGACGCGGAGACCCCGGTGGGGGTCTACCGCAAGCTGGCCGGTGGGCCGGGCACCTTCCTGCTGGAGTCCGCCGAGCAGGGCGTCGGCTCGGCCGGCATGGCCTGGTCGCGCTACTCGTTCATCGGGGTGCGCAGCAGCGCCACTTTGGTCGAACGGGACGGCGTCGCGCAGTGGACCGGCACCCCGCCGGCCGGCGTACCGGTCTCCGGCGACCCGGTGCACGTGCTGCGGGAGACCGTCGCGGCGCTCGCCGGTGGGACGCCCGACCCGGCCGCCGGCCTGCCGCCGCTGACCGGCGGCATGGTGGGCTACCTGGGGTACGACCTGATCCGCCGGTTCGAGCGGCTGCCCGAGCTGACCGAGGACGACCTCGGCCTGCCGGAGCTGGGCATGATGCTCGCCACCGACCTGGTGGTGCTGGACCACTACGACGGGTCGGCGATCCTGGTCGCCAACGCGGTGCTGCCGCCGCTGGATGACCCGGACCGGGCCGAGCGGGTCACCGCCGCCTACCACCACGCGGTGGGACGGCTCGACGCGATGACCACCGCGCTGTCCCGACCGATTCCGCCCATGATCTCGACGGTGGGCCGGCCACCGGCCGGTGACGTGGTCAGCCGGACCCCGCACGGCGGGTACCCGAAGGCGGTCGAGGCGGCGAAGGAGGCGATCCGGGCCGGCGAGTGCTTCCAGATCGTGCTGGCCCAGCGGTTCGAGCGGGCCACCGACGCCGACCCGCTGGACGTCTACCGGGTGCTGCGCACGACCAACCCGAGCCCGTACATGTACCTGCTCCGCTTCGACGGGTTCGACATCGTCGGCTCGTCCCCGGAGGCGCACCTCAAGGTCAACACCGACACCGACGGGCAGCGCCGGGCGATGCTGCACCCGATCGCCGGGACCCGGCCGCGCGGGGCCACCCCGGTCGCCGACGCCCGGCTCGCCACCGAGCTGCTGGCCGACCCGAAGGAACGCGCCGAGCACGTGATGCTGGTCGACCTGGGCCGCAACGACCTGGGCCGGGTGTGCCGGCCGGGCACCGTGCAGGTGCCGGAGTTCGCCACCATCGAGCGCTACAGCCACGTGATGCACATCGTCTCCACGGTGGTGGGCACCCTGCGCGAGGACCGGACGGCGTTCGACGCGCTGGCCGCCACCTTCCCCGCCGGCACCCTGTCCGGGGCGCCGAAGGTGCGGGCCATGGAGATCATCGAAGGGTTGGAGCCGGTGCGCCGGGGCCTCTACGGCGGCACCGTGGGCTACTTCGGGTTCGGCGGCGACCTCGACATGGCGATCGCGATCCGGACCGCGCTGATCCGCGACGGCCGGGCGTACGTGCAGGCCGGGGCGGGGGTGGTGGCCGATTCCGATCCGGCCGCCGAGGACCAGGAGACCCGGAACAAGGCCGCCGCCGTGCTGGCCGCCATCGCCGCCGCCGAGACCCTGCGACCGGCGCGGTGAGCGGCACCCGGGCCACCGCGACGACGGCGGCCGACGGCCCGTCGACCGGTCGGCGCGAGCTGACGTACGCGGTGCTGCTCTGTCTGGCCGGCGCTGGTCTGGCGGCCTGGGCGGCGACCCGGACCTGGTCGGTGGAGGTGCTCGCCCGGGGGACGCTGCCGCCGAGCCGGCAGGAGCGGTCCGGGGCGGACCTGCTGCCGTGGCTGTCGGCGTTGGCGCTCGTCGCGTTGGCCGGCGGCGGCGCGGTGCTGGCCACCCGGGGGCTGCTCCGGCGACTGCTGGGTGGCCTGGTCGCCCTGCTCGGCCTGGCGGTGGCCGCCGGGGGCGGTTACGGGCTGGTCGCCACCGACGGCGTCGAGGTGCACCGGCAGTGGCCGGCGCTCTGCCTGCTCGGCGGACTGGTGGCGGCCGGCGGAGGGCTGCTCACCGCGCGGCGCGGCGCGGCCTGGCCGGCGATGGGCGCGCGTTACGAGCGGACGGTCCGCTCCGACGGGCCGGCCCGGCCGGGTGGCCGGTCGATCGCCGAGGGTGGCAACCGGGAGGCGTGGGACGCGCTCGACCGGGGTGAGGACCCGACGGTCAGCTGACCGGCTGCGGCGCGCGGGCGGCCTGCCGGTCCCGGGTCGCGGCCCGGCCGGCGGCCAGCTCGGCGACCAGGCGGTCCAGGGCGGCACGCTGGTCGGCGCGGGCCCGGTCGGCGCAGACCGCCTCCCAGGCGTTGCCCCGCGCGGTACGCACCCGGCCCTCGCCCACCACGACGCGTTCGACGGTGTGCACCACCTCGACGGCCAGCGCGGCGACGGTCCGGGAGATGGTGGTGAGTCCGATGCCGGCGTTCGGCCCCGCAGTGCTCATAGGTCACCCCGCACGATGAGATCCGATGGTGGGCAGGCGCATCGTCGAGTCTGCCCGACACCGATGCTGCCGGGCTCACGTTTCGCCCGGGTGACGGCCCGGTCAACGGCCCCCACCTGCGTCGCAGGGCCACCCTTGAGCTTGGTCACAGCCGTCGGGCCGGACCGGTCGAGCTGCGCGCCGGGCCCGGACGTGATCTCATAGCGTATGGGCATCGATCGATGGTCCGGGGTGGCTCGGACGACGGGTGTCGATGACACCCACCGACGGGCCCGGTGGCGCTGCGTGACATTCCGTTCACCGGAGGTCCGGCATCATGCCACAGCCCATCTCGTGAGGAGCGCCATACCCCCGGCGTCTGTCGCCAGGTGGCGCCCCCTAGCATCGGCCCATGACACCCGGAGAGGGGAGTCCGTTGGTGACTGCTGAGCATGCGCACGCAGAGGGGGACGGGGCCGGTTCGGCGGCGTCCGCAAGCGTGCTCGACGAGATCCTGGCCGGCGTCCGCGAGGACGTGGCCCGGCGGCAGGAGCAGCTTCCGCTGGAGCGGCTGCGCGAACTTGCCGCCGCCGCGCCGCCACCGCTGGACGCGTACGCGGCCCTGCGCAAGCCCGGCGTGGCCGTGATCGCCGAGGTGAAGCGTTCCTCGCCGAGCCGGGGACGGCTGGCCGAGATCGCCGATCCGGCCGAGCTGGCCGGCGAGTACGCCTCCGGCGGCGCCCGGGCGATCAGTGTGCTGACCGAGGGGCGCTGGTTCGGTGGTTCCCTCGACGACCTGGCGGCCGTCCGGGCCGCCGTGCAGGTGCCGGTCCTGCGCAAGGACTTCGTGGTCTCCAGCTACCAGGTGCACGAGGCGCGCGCGCACGGCGCCGACCTGGTGCTGCTGATCGTCGCCGCGCTGGAGCAGAACGCCCTGGTCGGGCTGCTGGAGCGGATCGAGTCGCTGGGCATGTGCGCGCTGGTCGAGGTGCACACCGAGGAGGAGGCCGACCGGGCCCTGGAGGCCGGCGCGCAGGTGATCGGGGTCAACGCCCGTGACCTGCGTACCCTGGAGGTCGACCGGTCGGTGTTCGAGCGGATCGCCCCCGGCCTGCCCAGCAGCGTCGTCAAGATCGCCGAGTCGGGGGTGCGGGGGCCGCACGACCTGATCCGGTACGCCTCGGCCGGCGCCGACGCCGTCCTGGTGGGCGAGGGGCTGGTCACCCAGAAGAGCCCCCGCGAGGCGGTCGCCGAGCTGGTCAACGCCGGGAACCACCCGGCCACGCCCCGCCCGGCGCGCTGACCCGACGGGCAGATCCGCGCAGCGAGAGGACATCGCGATGAGCGAGCGATTCGTCACCGGCGACGCGACGGTGCGTCGACGCGCGACCGGCCGGGGAGCGACGGCATGAGCGCCGGGGAAGCGGCCGAGCGGTTCCCCGACTCCGCCGGCCACTTCGGCCGCTTCGGCGGCCGGTTCGTCCCCGAGGCGCTGGTCGCGGCGCTCGACGAGCTGGACGCCGCGTACCGCAAGGCGATGACCGACGAGGAGTTCCGCGCCGAGTTCGACGCCCTGCTGCGCGACTACGCCGGCACCCCCTCGCTGCTCTACCCCGCCGAGCGGTTCTCCGCCAAGGTCGGCGCCCGGGTGCTGCTCAAGCGGGAGGACCTCAACCACACCGGCGCGCACAAGGTGCGCAACGTGCTGGGCCAGGCGCTGCTCACCCGGCGGATGGGCAAGCGCCGGGTGATCGCCGAGACCGGCGCCGGCCAGCACGGGGTGGCCACCGCCACCGCCGCCGCCCTGTTCGACCTCGAGTGCGTGGTCTACATGGGCGAGGTGGACACCGAGCGGCAGGCGCTCAACGTGGCCCGGATGCGGATGCTGGGGGCCACCGTGATCCCGGTGACCACCGGCTCGCGCACCCTCAAGGACGCGATGAACGAGGCGATGCGGGACTGGGTCGCCAACGTCGACGACACCCACTACCTGATCGGCACCGCCGCCGGGCCGCACCCGTTCCCGGAGCTGGTGCGGGACTTCGTGCGCGGCATCGGCGACGAGGCCCGCCGGCAGTGCATCGACCTGACCGGCGCGCTGCCCGACGCGGTGCTGGCCTGCGTCGGCGGCGGCTCCAACGCGCTGGGCATCTTCCACGCGTTCGTCCCCGACACCGACGTGCGGCTGTACGGCTTCGAGGCCGGCGGCGAGGGCGTGGAGACCGGCCGGCACGCGGCCAGCATCACCGGCGGCACCTCCGGGGTGCTGCACGGCACCCGCACCTACGTGCTGCAGAACGCCGACGGCCAGACCATCGAGTCGCACTCCATCTCCGCCGGCCTGGACTACCCCGGGGTCGGCCCGGAGCACGCCTGGCTGCACGACACCGGCCGGGCCCGCTACCGGCCGGTGACCGACGCCGAGGCGATGGCCGCGTTCGAGCTGCTCTGCCGTACCGAGGGGATCATCCCGGCGATCGAGAGCGCGCACGCCCTGGCCGGCGCGGTGCAGATCGCCCCGCAGCTCGCCGCCGAACTGGGCCGGGAACCGGTCCTGGTGGTCAACCTCTCCGGTCGGGGCGACAAGGACGTGCACACCGCCGGTGAATACTTCGGCATCCTCGACAAGGAGCAGTGAGACCGTGAGCCGGATCGGGGTGGCCTTCGACAAGGCCCGCGCCGACGGGCGGGCCGTCCTGGTCGGCTGCATGCCGGCCGGGTTCCCCACCGTCGACGGCAGCATCGCCGCGATGACCGCGATGGTCGAGGCCGGGGTGGACGTCATCGAGGTGGAGATCCCCTACTCCGATCCGGTGATGGACGGTCCGGTGATCCAGAAGGCCAGCGACATCGCCCTGGCCGGTGGCGTCCGCACCGCCGACACGCTGCGCATCATCGAGGCGGTCGCGGCCACCGGCGCCCCGGTGGTCACCATGACCTACTGGAACCCGATCGAGCAGTACGGGGTGGACGCGTTCGCCCGGGACCTGGCCGCCGCCGGGGGCACCGGCCTGATCACCCCGGACCTGATCCCCGAGGAGGCCGGCGAGTGGCTGGCCGCCTCGGACGCGTACGGCCTGGACCGGACGTTCCTGGTCTCCCCGTCGTCGACCGACGCCCGGCTGCGGATGACCGTCGAGCACTGCCGGGGCTTCGTCTACGCCACCGCCATCATGGGGGTCACCGGGGCCCGGTCGCAGACCTCCGACGCCGCACCGGTGCTGGTCTCCCGGGTGCGGGAGGCCAGCGAGCTGCCCGTCGGGGTGGGGCTCGGCGTCGGCACCGGTGCGCAGGCGGCCACCGTCGCCGGGTACGCCGACGGGGTGATCGTGGGCAGCGCGCTGATCCGCCGGCTGCTGGACGCGCCGGACCTCGACGCGGGACTGGCCGCCCTGCGTGCCCTCTCCGCCGAACTCGCCGAGGGCGTCCGCAACCCGGCCCGCTGACCCGCCCGCCCCGACGCCGCACGATCGCACCGGCGTGCCGACCGCTCTCCCGACGGCGGCGCACCGGCGTGCCGTGGGCCGCGACGACGCACGCGGATCACCGGGCCGGACGTGGCGGGGCCGGCTGGGCGGGGGCCCGACCGGACCGGGGTGCCACGGCGGGCGTCCGCAGCGGTAGCCTGTTCCCCCGTGACCCTCGTCTCGATGACGCCCCTGGCGGCGCTGCCCAGCCCGACCACCGCCGTCTGGCAGCTCGGGCCGGTCCCGCTGCGGGCGTACGCCCTCTGCATCGTCGCCGGCATCGTGATCGCCTGCCTGGTGACCGAGCATCGGCTGCGCCAGCGGGGCGTCGCGCCCGGCGCGGTGCTCGACATCGCGGTGTGGGCGGTCCCGACCGGCATCATCGGCGCCCGGATCTACCACGTCGTCACCTCACCCGAGAAGTACTTCGGCACCGGCGGCGACCCGTGGAAGGCGTTCGCCATCTGGGAGGGCGGTCTCGGCATCTGGGGGGCCGTGGCCGGTGGCGCGGTCGGCGCGTGGATCGCCGCCCGGCAGCTCGGCATCCCGCTGACGGTGGTGGCCGACGCCCTGGCCCCCGGCCTGCCGCTGGCCCAGGCGGTGGGCCGGCTCGGCAACTGGTTCAACAACGAGCTGTACGGCGGGCGGACCACCCTGCCGTGGGGCCTGGAGATCCACCGGATGGACCCGGACAACCCCGGGCACGCACTGCGCGACGACGCCAACCAGCCCATCCTGGAACCCGGCCTCTACCATCCGACGTTCGCCTACGAGGCGCTGTGGAACCTCGGCGTCGCCGGCCTGGTGTTCGCCCTGGACCGGCGGTTCAGGTTCGGGCGTGGCCGGGCCTTCGCGCTCTACGTGATGGGCTACACCGCCGGCCGGTTCTGGATCGAGCTGATGCGCACCGACGAGGCGAACCGCATCCTCGGCCTGCGGCTCAACGTGTGGACCGCCGGGTTGGTCTTCGTCGGCGCGTTGATCTACTTCCTGCGGGTACGGGGGCCCCGCGAGTACCTGATCCCGGTCCCCACCCCCGCCTCCGGACCCGCCGGGGACGGTGGCGACGTCTCCCAGGTCGACCTCTCCGCCACCGGGAAGGGGGCTCCGACGGCCACCCCGGCCGGGTACCGGGTGGTCGACGAGGAACAGTTCACCGCGTACCGGGAACGCGGGGTGCTGCCCGGCGCACCGGGCGCGCCGGCAGCCGACGACCGGTCAACCGGGCCGCAGGACGGTGACACCGACGACCGGACCACCGACACCGACGCCGACGACCGGCCTTCCGGGGCCGACAGCGGCGACGGGCCCGCCGGAGCCGACCGGTCTGCCGGTGCCGCCGGCCGGTCCACCGACCGGGACAGCTGAGCGGGCGCGGCGTGCGCAGCGCGGTGGTGGTCGGCGCGGGCCTCGGCGGTCTGGCGGTGGCCGGCGCGCTGGCCCGCTCCGGGTGGCGGGTCACCCTGCTGGAACGGGCCGACCGGGTGCGCCCCGAACCCACCGCCGTGGTGCTGTGGCCCAACGGGGTACGCGCGTTGCAGGTGCTCGGCGTCGGTGCCGGCCTGGACGCCATCGCGACCCCGCTGCCCGACGGCGGTATCCGCCGCCCCGACGGCCACTGGCTGGTGCAGCCCCGACCCACCCCGGCCGACCGGATGCCGGTGGTGGTGCACCGGGAGGATCTGCACGACGCGCTGATCGCCGGCCTCGGTGACCGGGTCGAGCTGCGTACCGGGGTCGCCGTGGACCACGTCCGGGCCGATGCCGCCGAGCGGCCCGGGGTGGGGTGGAACGGCCAGTTCGTCGAGGCGGACCTGGTCGTCGCCGCCGACGGCACGGACAGCGTGCTGCGCCGCCAGCTCGCCCCCGAGGCCACCGTGGTCAGCTCCGGCTGTGCCTCCTGGCGGGCGGTGATCCCCTGGTACCGGGCCCCCGTGCCGGCCGACCAGCCGGTCGGGGGTGAGGTGCTGGGCGCCGGCTACCGGTTCGTGGCCGCCTCGCTGGGGGAGCGCGGCTCCTCCGGGGCTTCCCGCCGGGGTGGCGTCTACTGGGTGGCCACCGCCGCCGGTGCGCCCCGGCCGGAGCCCCCGCAGACCCAGCTCGCCCTGCTGCAACGCTGGTACGCCGGCTGGCCCGCGCCGATCGGTGAGCTGCTGGCCGCCACCGAACCCGCCGACCTGGTGCAGCAGGAGATCCGGGAGCTGCGCCCGCTGCCCCGGGCGTACGGCTTCCCGGCCGGGCCGGGCGGGGTGGTGCTGCTCGGTGACGCCGCCCACGCCATGCCACCGCACCTCGGGCAGGGCGCCTGCCTGGCGTTCGAGGACGCGGCCACCCTGTCGTCGTTGCTGCGCGAGTCCCGGCTCCCCGACGCGGTGCTGGCGTACGACCGGGTGCGGCGGCCCCGCACGGCCACCGTGGTCCGGCAGACCCGGCGGATGTCGGCGGTGCTCCAGACCCGGGGTCGGCTGGCCCTGCGCGCCCGTGACGCGGCCCTCGGCACGATCACGCCCCGCCTGCTCTCCGGCGCCGCCGCCACCGCCGCCACCTGGCGTCCCCCCACCCCCTGACCCCCTCCCCCCGCGCCCCCGCCGCGCCCCCCGCCGCCCTTCGGGCGGTGGCCGCCTTCGGCCGGTGATCAAGAGGTTTGCGTCACGGTGAGCGGGCGGGGTGACGCAAACCTCTTGATCAACCCGCAAACCTCTTGATCACCGGGGGGCAGCGCCGGGTGGGGGCGGTGCCGGGGTGGGGTCAGATGAGGGCGGTGGGTTCGGCTATGCAGGCGGTGCCGATGCGGCGGAAGCCGACGCGTAGGTACACCCGGGCGACGTCCTCGCTGCCGGCGGAGAGGAAGACCAGGTCGGTGCCGGCGGCGCGCAGGGTGCGGGCCAGGGTGGCGGTGACCGCGGCGGCGAGCCCCCGGCGGCGGGCGGCCGGCAGGGTGGCCACTCCGGCGATCTCGGCGACGTCGTCGACCCGCATCGCCATCCCGCTGGCCAGCACCCCGTCCTGCGGCGTCCCGGCGACCGCCGACAGCCGGCGGCCGGCGGCGATCGCGGCCCGCTCCTCGTCCAGCGCGGCCACGTCCAGTTCGGTCATCGCGGCGTCCCGTTCGGCCGGGCCGGCGTCGCCGGGGACGGTGCCGGCGGCGGAGAACCCGACCGCGGCGACCGCGCGCCGGGCCGCCACGTCGAGCGCGAAGCCGGGCGCGTCCGGGTCCAGCACCCGCACCGGTACGTCGGTCAGCGTCGCCGCCTCGGGCGGGTCGGCCTGCGGGTCGAGGACCATCAGCGGGGCCTCCAGCACGCTCAGGCCGGCGGCCCGGGCGGTGGCGAGCAGGTCCGGGGTGGTCTCGTGCACCCACTCGAACGCCTCGGGCAGGCCCAGCTCCCGCTGCCGTTCCCGGACGGTGTGCAGGTCGGCCAGCGACGGTGGGGTGTCGGCGTCGAGGCGGGGACGGGCATAGAACGGCCAACCGGCCCCTTCCCGCGCGAACAGCACCAGACCGCCGTGTTCCTCGGCGCGGGCGGCGTCCCGGGGCACCGCGTCGTAGAAGCGTTCCAACCGGTCGAACAGGTCGCGGTGCGCAGGATCCACCGCGCGAGACTACACGTCCCAGAGTCTGGAAGGTGTGATCAATCCGCACTGGCCCTGCCCGGGTCGCCCTAACGTAGACTCAACAGACCGCCCAGGGCCGACGTCGTCCCGACCATGAAACAACCTGAGTGACGACAGGAGACCCGGTGGCCCTTCCGTACCCGCACAGCCCGCAGCCGGTCCCTTCCGCGACCGGTCTGTACGACCCGGCGCACGAGCACGACGCGTGCGGGGTGGCCTTCGTGGCCGACCTCTACGGGCGGCGCTCCCACGCGGTGGTGGCGAACGGCCTCGGCGCGCTCTGCCGGCTCGACCATCGTGGCGCCCGGGGCGCCGAGCAGAACACCGGCGACGGCGCGGGCATCATGATCCAGGTGCCGGACGCGTTCCTGCGCGCGGTGGTGGACTTCCCGCTGCCCCCGGCCGGCCAGTACGCCACCGGCCTGGTCTTCCTGCCCGACGACGACGGCGGCGAGGCCCGCGCCCGTCAGGTGGTGGAGAAGTACGCCCTCGTCGAGGGTGCCGAGGTGCTCGGCTGGCGCGACGTGCCGACCGACCCGAGCGGGCTGGGCGAGACCGCGCTGGCGGCGATGCCCCGCATCCGGCAGCTCTTCCTGGCCGCGCACCGGCTCACCGACACCCCGGCCGGCCCGGCCGGCTCCCCGCTGTCCGGCATCGACCTGGACCGGGTGGCGTTCTGCGTGCGCAAGCAGGCCGAGCGGGAGACCGCCGAGCGGGGGGTGACCGCCTACTTCCCGTCGCTGTCGGCGCGGACGATGACCTGGAAGGGCATGCTCACCCCCGACCAGCTGCCGGAGTACTTCCCGGAGCTGACCGACGAGCGGGTCGACAGCGCGATCGCGCTGGTGCACTCCCGGTTCTCCACCAACACGTTCCCGTCCTGGCCGCTGGCCCACCCGTACCGGTTCATCGCGCACAACGGCGAGATCAACACGATCCGCGGCAACCGGAACTGGATGCAGGCCCGTGAGGCGCTGCTGCGCAGCCCGCACCTGCCCGGCAACATCCGCCGGGTGTTCCCGGTCTGCACCCCGGCCGCCTCCGACTCGGCCAACTTCGACGAGGTGCTGGAGCTGCTGCACCTGGCCGGCCGGAGCCTGCCGCACGCGGTGCTGATGATGATCCCGGAGGCCTGGGAGAACGACCCGGCGATGCGCCCGGACAAGCGCGCGTTCTACCGGTTCCACGCCAGCCTGATGGAGCCGTGGGACGGGCCGGCGTCGGTCGCCTTCACCGACGGTGAGATCGTCGGGGCGGTGCTGGACCGCAACGGCCTGCGGCCGGGTCGCTGGTGGCGGACGGCCGACGGGCTGGTGGTGCTGGGCAGCGAGGCGGGCGTGCTCGACCTCGACCCGGCCACGGTGGTCGCCAAGGGTCGCCTCCAGCCGGGCCGGATGTTCCTGGTCGACACGGTCAACGGCCGGATCGTCTCGGACGACGAGATCAAGACCGAGCTGGCCGCCGCCCAGCCGTACGACGAGTGGCTGCACGCCGGCCTGATCGACCTCGGTGACCTGCCCGCCCGGGAGCACGTGGTCTACACCCACGACTCGGTGCGCCGCCGGCAGCAGACCTTCGGCTACACCGAGGAGGAGCTGAAGATCCTGCTCGCCCCGATGGCCCGTACCGGGGCGGAGCCACTGGGCTCGATGGGCACCGACACCCCGATCGCGCCGCTGTCGACCCGGCCCCGGCTGCTCTACGACTACTTCCACCAGCTTTTCGCCCAGGTCACCAACCCGCCGCTGGACGCGATCCGGGAGGAGTTGGTGACCAGCCTGGCGTCGACCATCGGCCCGGAGGGCAACCTGCTGGACCCGGGTGCGGCGAGCTGCCGGCAGATCGTGCTGCCCTACCCGGTGATCGACAACGACGAGCTGGCGAAGATCCTCTCCGTCGACGAGGACGGCGACCTGCCCGGCTTCAAGGCGGTCCGGGTCTCCGGGCTCTACCGCCTCCGTGACGGCGGGGCCGGCATCAAGGCCCGGCTGACCGAGATCTGCCGGCACGTCTCCGAGGCGATCGAGGACGGCGTCCGCATCCTGGTGCTGTCGGACCGGGACTCCAACGCCGACCTGGCGCCGATCCCGTCGCTGCTGTTGACCGCGGCGGTGCACCAGCACCTGGTGCGGGAGCAGACCCGGACCCAGGTCGCGCTGGTCGTGGAGTCCGGTGACTGCCGCGAGGTGCACCACGCGGCGGTGCTCATCGGGTACGGCGCGGCGGCGGTCAACCCCTACCTGGCCTTCGAGTCGGTGGAGGACATGATCGCCACCGGGGCGCTGGTCGGGGTGGAGCCGGCCAAGGCGGTCCGCAACTACGTCAAGGCGCTCGGCAAGGGCGTCCTCAAGATCATGTCGAAGATGGGCATCTCGACGGTGTCGTCGTACTGCGGCGCGCAGGTCTTCGAGGCCGTCGGCCTGGACACCCGCCTGGTCGACAGGTATTTCCGGGGCACCCCCAGCACCATCGGCGGGATCGGACTGGCCGAGATCCACACCGAGGTCGCCGCCCGGCACGGGCAGGCGTGGCCGACGCCCGGCACCGCCGGTTCCGCCCGGCTGGAGGTGGGTGGCGAGTACCAGTGGCGGCGCGAGGGTGAGCTGCACCTGTTCAACCCGGAGACGGTCTTCCTGCTCCAGCACGCCACCCGCAGCCGGCAGTACGACGTGTTCCGCCAGTACACCGCCAAGGTCGACGAGCTGGCCGCGCAGGCCGGTTCGCTGCGCGGGCTGTTCACCCTGCGCACCGGGCTGCGCCCGGCGGTGCCGATCGAGGAGGTCGAGCCGGCCACCGAGATCGTCAAGCGGTTCGCCACCGGCGCCATGTCGTACGGGTCGATCTCGGCGGAGGCGCACGAGACCCTCGCCATCGCGATGAACCGCCTCGGCGGCAAGTCCAACACCGGCGAGGGCGGCGAGGACGTCGACCGGCTGCACGACCCGGCCCGTCGCTCGGCGGTCAAGCAGATCGCCAGCGGACGCTTCGGGGTGACCAGCGAATACCTGGTCAACGCCGACGACCTCCAGATCAAGATGGCGCAGGGCGCGAAGCCCGGCGAGGGTGGGCAGCTGCCCGGCAACAAGGTGTGGCCGTGGATCGCCCGCACCCGGCACGCCACCCCCGGCGTCGGCCTGATCTCCCCGCCGCCGCACCACGACATCTACTCCATCGAGGACCTCGCCCAGCTCGTGCACGATCTCAAGTGCGTCAACCCGGCCGCCCGGGTGCACGTCAAGCTGGTCAGCGAGGTCGGCGTGGGCACCGTGGCGGCCGGGGTCGCCAAGCTCAAGGCCGACGTCATCCTGATCTCCGGGCACGACGGCGGCACCGGCGCGTCCCCGCTCAACTCGCTCAAGCACGCCGGCACCCCCTGGGAGCTGGGCCTGGCCGAGGCACAGCAGACGCTGCTGCTCAACAAGCTGCGCGACCGGGTCACCGTGCAGGTCGACGGGCAGCTCAAGACCGGCCGGGACGTGCTGGTCGCGGCGCTGCTCGGCGCGGAGGAGTTCGGCTTCGCCACCGCCCCGCTGATCGTCGAGGGCTGCGTGATGATGCGGGTCTGCCACCTCGACACCTGCCCGGTCGGCATCGCCACCCAGAACCCGGTGCTGCGCGAGCGTTTCACCGGCCGGCCGGAGTTCGTGGAGAACTTCTTCCTCTTCCTCGCCGAGGAGGTCCGGGGCTACCTGGCAGAGCTGGGCTTCCGCAGCATCGAAGAGGCGATCGGGCAGACCGAGGTGCTCGACGTCGTACCGGCGATCGACCACTGGAAGGGCCACGGCCTCGACCTGACCCGCGTGCTGCACACTCCGGAGCTGCCGGAGGGTGCCGCCCGGCGGGGCATCCGCGCCCAGGACCACGGCTTGGAGCAGGCCCTGGACAACGAGCTGATCGCACTGGCCGAGCCGGCGTTGCGCGACGGCAGCCCGGTCCGGGTGGAGGTGGCGGTGCGCAACGAGCACCGCAGCGTCGGCGCGATGCTCGGCGGCGAGGTGACCCGCCGGCACGGGGGCGCGGGCCTGCCCGACGACACCGTCGAGTTCGTGCTGCGCGGCACCGCCGGGCAGTCCTTCGGCGCGTTCCTGCCGCGCGGGGTGACCCTGCGACTGCACGGCGACGCCAACGACTACGTCGGCAAGGGGCTCTCCGGCGGCCGGATCGTGGTCCGCCCGGACGCCGCCGCGCCGTTCGTCGATCCCGAGGCCGCCACCGGGCAGCGCGCCGAGGACCAGATCATCGCCGGCAACACCATCCTGTACGGGGCCACCGGCGGCGAGTTGTTCCTGCGCGGCCGGGTGGGGGAGCGGTTCGCGGTCCGCAACTCCGGCGCGGTGACCGTCGTCGAGGGCGTCGGTGACCACGGCTGCGAGTACATGACCGGTGGCACGGTGGTGGTGCTCGGCGAGACCGGCCGCAACTTCGCCGCCGGCATGTCCGGCGGTACGGCGTACGTGCACCGGCTCGACACCGGGCGGGTCAACACGGAGCTGGTCGACCTGTCCCCGCTGCGTGACGCCGAGCGGGAGCTGCTGCACGACCTGGTGCAGCGGCACGTCGCCGAGACCGACTCGGCGGTCGGCGCGGAACTGCTCAAGCGCTGGCCGGAGGCGGTTCAGGAGTTCACGGCCGTGGTCCCGAGGGACTACCGCCGGGTGATGGAGATCATGAAGGCCGCCGAAGCCGCCGGCCGCGACGTCGACGACGCGGTCATGTCTGCGCTGACCGCGTCGGTGCCGCCCGTCCCGCGGGTGGTCGCCCAGGAGGTGGCTCGTGCCTGACCCGAACGGTTTCCTGCGCTACGAACGGCGGCTGCCGGCCCGTCGACCGGTGGCGGTGCGGATCACCGACTGGCGGGAGGTCTACCCGCCCGCCGGGGAGGAACTGATCCGCGAGCAGGCCACCAGGTGCATGGACTGCGGCATCCCGTTCTGCCACGACGGCTGTCCGCTGGGCAACCGCATCCCGGACTGGAACGACCTGGTCCGCACCGGCAGTTGGGACGCGGCGGTCGAGTCGTTGCACGCCACCAACAACTTCCCCGAGTTCACCGGCCGGCTCTGCCCGGCTCCGTGCGAGGCGGCCTGCGTGCTGGGCCTGGGCGGGCAGCAGCCGGTCACCATCAAGCAGGTCGAGGTGGAGATCGCCGACGCGGCGGTGGCCCGGGGCGGACTGAACCCCCGCCCGGTGCCGGCGTCGACCGGGCGGTCGGTCGCCGTGGTCGGCTCCGGGCCCGCCGGGCTCGCCGCCGCCCAGCAACTCGCCCGCGCCGGTCACGCCGTCACCGTGTACGAGCGGGACGACGCGATCGGCGGTCTGCTCCGCTACGGCATCCCCGACTTCAAGCTGGAGAAGCAGCACATCGACAGGCGGCTGGCCCAGCTCGCCGCCGAGGGGGTGCAGTTCCGCACCGGGGTGAACGTCGGCGTCGACGTGACCGCCGAGGAGCTGCGGGCCCGGCACGACGCGGTGCTGCTGGCGTGTGGCGCGCTCCAAGGGCGGGACACCCCGGAGACGCCAGGTCGGCCGCTGCGCGGCGTCCACCAGGCGATGACCCACCTGGTCGCGGCGAACCGGGTGGTGGCGGCGGCCGGGGACGGCCGGCCCGCCCCGGCGGTGCTGCCCGACGGTACGCCGATCGACGCGGCCGGCAAGCACGTGGTGATCATCGGTGGCGGCGACACCGCCGCCGACTGCCTGGGCGTGGCCCACCGGCAGGGTGCGGCCGGCGTCCACCAGCTCGACCTCTACCCCGAGCCGCCGCACGGCCGCGACGCCGAGCGGGACCCGTGGCCGACCTGGCCGTGGGTGCTGCGCAACTACCCGGCGCACGAGGAGGGCGGCGAGCGGGTCTTCGCGGTGGCCGTGCAGGAGTTCGTGGACGACGGGACCGGCCAGGTCAAGGGCGTCCGGATCGCCGAGGTGACGGTGGAGCGGCGCGACGGTCGACGGATCGTCACCGCGCTGCCCGGCTCCGAGCGGGAGCTCCCGGCCGACCTGGTGCTGCTGGCCATCGGCTTCGAGGGCACCGAGGAGCAGCCGCTGCTGGCCCAGTTCGGGGTGACCCGCAACGCCCGGGGCGCGGTCGACGCCCGCCCCGACTGGCAGACCGACGCCGACGGCGTCTTCGTCGCCGGGGACATGCACCGGGGGGCGTCGCTGATCGTCTGGGCGATCGCCGAGGGGCGGGCCGCCGCCGCGGCGATCCACTCCTACCTGGGTGGGGTGGGTGACCTGCCGGCTCCGGTCGATCCGGCCCGCCAGCCCCTCGCCGCCCGCTGACCCGCGCCCCTCGAACGGTGGCCGTCAGCCGACCTGGTTTCCGGGTCGGCTGACGGCTCGACCTTGTGGCCCGGCCACCGTTTCGCCCGCTGCGCCCTGCCGGCGCACACCCCTTCTGCGGCACCACCTGTCCCGGCCCTGCCGTCGTGGGTTACGGGGCGTCGGAGCCAGCCATCGAGAGCACATATCATCACGGAGAGTGATATGCCTGACGGGCATATTTATGACTGTCAGGCATATCGCTCTCCGGAACCATCGTTCCGGTCGGCTCGACGCTGCCCTGACCGGCGCCGACCCGGCCCAGAGCCGACGCCGGCCCGGACCAGCCCCCGAGCAGACCAGACCCGACCTCGGGCCGGGACCGAGTTCCGCCGGGACCGGCCCGGGTGCCGGAAGGTCACGGTCGCGGGCCGGTCCGGGCTGCCCGCGCCGGTGCCGGGGGCGGGCAGCCCGAACCGGGGTCGGTCAGCGCGCCAGCAACTGGTGCGCCGCCCGGATCTGGGTCCACGACTTCGGCTGGGCCGGTGCGGTCGTGGTGCGGGTGGCGGTGGCCGGAGCCGGCCGGCCGGGGGTGAACAGCCAGGTGGTGAAGACCGGGTCCAGGTCGAGGCCGGAGATCTGCTCGGCGAGGGCCTGGAACTCGGCGATGGTGCCGTTGCCGTACCGGTGGGCGGCGGTCCAGGCGGGCAGGATGCGGAAGAAGGCGTCGTCGCCGACGGCCAGCCGGAGCTGGTGCAGCGCCATCGCGCCCCGGTCGTAGACCGCGCCGTCGAACACCGCGCCGGCGCCCGGGTTGCCCGGCAGCACCTGCCAGAACGGGTCGTCGGCCGGGTAGTCGGCGTAGGTGAAGTCGAACAGTTCCTGCGCGGTGCCCTCACCCTGCGCCTCCGACCAGAGCCACTCGGCGTACGAGGCGAAGCCCTCGTTCAGCCAGATGTTGCTCCAGTTCGCCACCGAGACCGAGTCGCCGAACCACTGGTGGGCGTTCTCGTGCACCACCACGTACGCGTTGCTGCCGCGTCGCCAGAAGCCGGGCCCGTACACCGGGCGGGTCTGGGTCTCCAGGGCGAAGCCGAGGCTGTCGATCGGCGCGGCCACGCCCCCCTGCGCCTCGAACGGGTACGGCCCGAAGATGCCGCCGGCCCAGTCGACGATCTCGGCGGTGCGTTCGATGCTGGCCCGGGCGGCCGGCTTCCGGTCGCCCAGGGTGGTGCTGTAGGCGTTGATCACCGGCTGCCCGTTCGGGGCGGTGTCGGTGACGATGTCGTACTGGCCGATCGCCAGGAACGCCAGGTAGGTGGCACCGGGCCTGGTGCTGCGCCAGCCCCACCGCATCCGGTTGCCGGCCTCGGCCAGCGGGGGCCGGGGCTGCACGCCGTTGCTGATCACCTCGACGCCGTCGGGCACCGACACCGAGACGTCCCAGGTGGCCTTGTCCAGCGGGTGGTCGTTGGAGGGGAACCACCACCAGGCCGACTCGGGCTCGTTGACGGCGAGCGCGCCGTCGGCGGTGCGGGTCCACCCGGAGTAGCCGTTGACCAGGGTCTCCGACGGCACACCGGCGTAGGTGACCACGACGGTCATCGCCTGACCGGTGGTGAGGCCACGCGGCGCGGTCACCACCAGCTCGTGGTCGCCCTCCCGGGCGAACCGGGCGGTCCACCCGTTGACCCGCACCGACTCCACGTCGAGCAGGAAGTCGAGGTTGAACCGGGAGAGCTCCTGGGTGGCCGTGGCCAGGATGGTGGTGGTGCCGCTGAGCCGGTCGGTGGCCGGCTCGTAACGCAGCCTCACGTCGTAGTGGTCGACGTCGTAGCCGCCGTTGCCGTAGTCGGGGAAGTAGGGGTCGCCGAGGCCGGGGCTGCCGGGTTTCGGGGCGGCCGAGACCGCGACCGACCGGCTCTTGCCCGGTCGGGCGTCGGCCTGGCCGGGGGCACCGGTCACCAGGGTGCCGGCGGTGGTGACGGTCAGGGCGGCGATGGCCGCCGTGAAAACACGTCGCACGGGGTGGACTCCCTCCATCGGGGTGTTCGCACCGACAACCTAATCGACGGCGGTGGAAACGTGCGCCCCGGATGGCAGGGATCGACTGTTCTCATCCCGTCGATGTTTCGCTAGCATTACCGACTAGTAACAACGCCTCACCCCCCTGGCCACGCGCGCGGTCCAGAGGCTTCCCCCGTTGCTGCCCCTGGAGGATCCGTCATGCCCCACCGCGCCCTGCCGCGCCGCGCCCTGGTCCGGGCCGTCACCGCCCTGGCCGCCGTCCTCGCCACCGTCACCGGTGCCCTGCTCGTCCCGACCGCCGCCCAGGCCGCCACCGTCCACTACGTCGCGTTGGGCGACTCGTACTCCTCCGGTGTCGGCGCCGGCCCGTACGACCTGTCCACCTGCCTGCGCAGCCAGAAGTCGTACGCCCCGCTGTGGGCCGCCGCCAACGCGGTGACCAGCTTCGCCTTCCCCGCCTGTGGCGGCGCGGTGACCGCCGATGTGATCAACAAGCAGGTCGGCTCGCTGAGCGCCACCACCACCCTGGTCACCATCACCATCGGCGGCAACGACGCCGGCTTCGCCGACGTCATCACCAGCTGCCGGTTCGGCAGCACGGCGACCTGCACCGCCGCGGTCGACAAGGCCAAGAGCTTCGCCACCTCGACGCTGCCCGGCCGGCTCGACGCCACCTACACCGCGATCCGCGACCGGGCCCCGAACGCCCGGCTGGTGGTGCTCGGCTACCCCCGGCTCTTCGAGACCGGCTCCTGCGGCGTGCTCGCGATGAGCAGCTACAAGCGGACCATCCTCAACGAGGCCGCCGACGTGCTCGCCACGGTCACCGCCGCCCGGGCCGCCGCGGCCGGGGCCACCTTCGCCGACGCCCGCCCGTTCTTCACCGGGCACGGCGTCTGCGCCGCCGCCCCGTGGATCCGCGACGTCAGCGGCGTCATCGAGGCGTACCACCCGAACGCCGACGGCTACCGGTACGGCTACCTGCCGACGCTGACCGCCGCGCTGCGCTGACCCGCCCGGCCGGGTGACCGGCAGCAGCCCACCGGACACCCTCGGTTGCCTCCGTCGTCGACAATGGGAGCCCTTCCTGGTTCCCTGTCGGCGGCGGAGGTGCCCGTATGCGTGAACCGGTGACCCCGCCGCTGCCCCGGCCACCCACCGTGGACGGCAACCCGGTCGGCGGCACCGAACTGCTCGCCCTGCTCACCCGCCTGCTGCGCCGCCCGCGTCGGGGCGACCGCCGGCTGCCGGTGCTCTGGCTGGTCCGGGCCGCCACCGGCGGCGACCCGGGGGCCCTGTTGCGCCGCTCCGTCGGGCGGGGCGCGGGGCGTCGGGTCCCGCACGCCGTGCTCGACCTGGCCGCCCGCCCCGACCTCGCCGACGTCCCGGCGGTGCTGCGGGAACTGCACAGGCAGTTGTCGCTGGAGGCGTTCGGGACGGCCCGGCTGCGGTTCCGCCACCACCCGCTGGCCGACTGGCTGATGCAGCAGACCCTCGACGTGGGCGTCGACGCCGCCGACAGCGGCCGGGCCACCCTGGTCCGCCGGCTGCGCGACTGGCGGGGCCGCCGTCCCGTCGAGGAGCCGCAGGTCAGCGGGGAGTCGGGGGTCGGCACGGCGCTGCAGGTGCTGCTCTGGCTGCTGCGTCGGGCGGTGCCCAGCGCGGTGTTCCGGATCGCCGTCTCCGGCCGGGTGCCGGGCGTCGGCGGCCACTACCGGTGGTTCATGCGGCAGCAGTACCTGGCCCCCCGCCAGTCGGTGACCTTCCTCGGGTTCGCCGAACGGCTCACCGCCGGCTGGCGCGACGGCGAACAACCCGCCCAGGTGGACAAGCTGCTGCTGCACGCGTTCCTGGAGGATCTGCGGCAGGCGTACCGGCGACGGGTGTGGCGGCCCGGGGACTGGCGGCGCACCGCGTACCCGGTGCTGCTGCTCGACGGCGTGGAGGTCGACGGCGTCGGGCACACCCTGGTCCGGCTGCTCACCGACGTGCGCAACGAGACCGGCCGCAACGACCCGCTGCTGGTGGTGGCCCTGGCCACCGCGCCGCCGCCCGAACTGCCCGGCACCCGACCGCTGCGCGAGGCGGACGACGCCTACGACGAGTGGGCCGAGGCGTTGCCCGAGACCCGACGGCTGCGCCGCGCCGCCGCCTGGCTGGTGGCGCTGCGCCCCGACGACGAGGACGCCACCCCGCCACCGGGGGTCGTCCCGCCCACGCTGGTCGCCCCCGACCCGCCGTGGTGGGCACGGCGGTTCCTGCCGGCGGCGGTGGCCGTGGTCCTGCTGGCCGGGACGCTCGTGTGGGCGGACAGCCGGTGGGCGCTGGACTGCCATCCGACGCCGACCGGCCAGGTGCGGGTGCAGGTGCTCGCCGAGGAGTGCGTCGGCTACAGCGACACCGCCGCGCAGGTGTTCAACAGCGAACCCGGCCAGGAGCGGCTACGTGCGGTGCAGCGGCGGATCTTCGCGCAGAACCGGGCCGCCGAACAGGTGTGGCGGCGCAGCGACCAGCGCCGGCCCTACCTCACCCTGGTCTACCTGGGCACCCTCACCGGCAACCGGACCCGGGTCGACGAGGAGTCCTACGTCTCCGAACGCGAGGAACTGGAGGGCCTGGCCACCGCCCAGTACGCCCTGCTCAAGGAGTCCGCGGCGGCCGACGGGGCGGCCCTGCTGCACGTGGTGGTCGCCAACGGGGGCCGGCAGATGCGCCACGCCGGGCCGGCGGTGGCGATGCTGGAACAGTTGGCCCACGACGACCCGACCGTGCTCGGGGTGGTCGGGCTGGTGGAGAGCCGCACCAGCACCGCCGCAGCGTTGCGGGAACTCAACCGGGTCGGCCTGCCGGTGCTCGCCCCCACCCTGTCGGCCGACCGGATGGACGGGAACTCCAGCCTCTACCTGCAGGTCTCCGCGCCGAACTCGGCGCAGGCCGCGATGATCGAGACGTACGCCCGGCAGGTGCTGCGGGTGACCGAGGCGCACGCCTACTACACCACCGGCGAGGACAGCTCACTCGCCGAGGACCTCTACGTCGGTACCCTGGTCGACGGGCTGCGCCAGCGGTTCGGCAGCCGGCTCACCCGGCTCGACGGGTGGAGTACCGGGCGTCGGTTGACCGCCGAGTGCGGCTACCGGGGGGTGCTGGTGTTCGCCGGGCGCTGGTCGGAGTTCGACGGGTTCCTGCGGGCGTTGAAGGAGTGTGGCAACGACCCGCCCCGGCACCTCGTCGCCGACGACTCGGTCAACCGCTACATGGCCAACCCGGGGCTGCGGGTCAGCGCTCCGGGCAACCTGCCGGTGACGTACGTGTCGAAGGCGGCGCTGGCCACCTGTGCCGCGCTGCGGGCCGCGCAGGCCGCCCGGGACGACGCCCGGGGCAGCTTCCTGACCTGGGTCGGCGCCGACGATCTGCTCGACCCGCCGCGCTGCCGCGACGGTGCCGGCGCACCCGTCGGTGAGCGGGTCAGCCTCGCCTACGACGCGGCGATGATGATGGTGCGGGCGCTGGAGAGCCTCGCCGCCCGGCTGCGCCACGCCGACACCGGCCGGCGCTGGGAGCCCCGCTCGGTCAACCCGGTCGGCGTGCACGCCGAGGTGCTGCGGCAGAACGCCGCCGCCGGCTACCCGGGGGTCGCCGGGGTGATCCGGTACGCGCCCGACTCGGGCGAGCCGGTCGCCAAGCGGCTGGCGTTGCTGCGGGTGGCGCGGGTGCCGGACGTGGCCGCCGAACCGGTCGAGGTGTTCCACTGTGGGGCGGCCGACAGCGGGCCGGACCCGGGCTGCCGGCCCGGCTGACCCGTGGGCGGGTCGTGCGTCCCGACCCGCCGGGGCGCTAGGGTTCCCTCGATTCGTCCGCACGTGGGTGGGGAGCAGTGGGTGGGCAGGCTCGCATCGGCGTACGGGCAGGCGGTCGCCGCGCACCGGCAGGCCCGGCAGCGGTGGACGGTGGCCCGTGCCCTGCTGGACCGGCTGGCCGGGCAGCCCGTCCCGGAGCGCACCGCCGATGTGGTGGCCCGGCTGGCCCGGCTGGCCGACGCGCTGGCCGCCCCGCTGCCCGGCAGCACCGACCGGGCCGACCCGACCGTCGCCGCCGGCCCGCCCTCCGGCGGGGTGCCCGGTGGTCCGCCGCCGGGGCACGTCGTCGTATCGCCGGGCGGTCCGGCCCGTGGTCTCCGCGCGACGCCCTCCGACGACGGGCCGGCGGCGGTGCGTATCGGCGAGGCGTCCACGGCGGACGGCCGGTTTCCGCTGCTGCTGCCGCTGGGCGCCGGCCGGCACCTGGCGGTCGACGGCGACGCCCGCGATCCCCGGGTGGCGGTGCTGCTGCGGGTGCTGGTGCTGCGGCTGCTCACCACGGCCGCCCCGGGCAGCGTCCGGGTGGTCGGCATCGACCCGGCCGCCTGGGGGGCCACCTTCATCCCGCTGCGTCCGCTGCGCGACGCCGGGGTGCTCGGCGGCGTCGCCACCACCGAGGCCGAGATCGGCGCGCTGCTGGACGCCGCCGAGGCGCACGCCCGCGCGGGGGAGGCCGAACTGCTGCTGGTGGTGGCCGCGTCCGCGCCCGGCCCGCGCGAGCTGGCCCGGCTCGCCGCGCTCACCCACGCCGGGCCGTCCGCCGGGGTGTGCGTGCTGTTCGCCGGGCGCGCGGTGACCACGCCCGGCCAGGCCCCACCCACGCTGGGCGGCACCACCGAGGTACGTCTCGACGAACGGTACGCCCGGGTCGGCGACCCGCCGGGGTACCCGTTCAGCGCCGACGGCACCGGCCTGCCCGTGCCGGTGCTGCTCGACGGTGACCCGCCCGCCGCGGCCGTCCAGGCGCTGGCCGACCGGCTGGGCGCCCAGGTACGCCGGGACACCGCCCTGCACCTGGCCGACCTGCTGCCCGAGCGACGCTGGACCGGCTCCGCCCGGGGCGGCCTGACGACGGTGGTCGGCCGCTGCGGGCGTACCCCGGTCAGCCTGGCCTTCGACGACGCGACGCCGCACTGGCTGGTCGGTGGCCGCACCGGCGCGGGCAAGACGGTCTTCCTGCTCGACGTGCTGTACGGCCTGGCGGCCCGCTACTCCCCGGCCGAGCTGCACCTGTGGCTGCTCGACTTCAAGGAGGGGGTGAGCTTCACCGAGTTCGTCCCGACCGACCGGGACCCGTCGTTCCTGCCGCACGCGCGGGCCGTCGGCGTCGAGTCCGACCGGGAGTACGGCCTGGCCGTGCTCCGCGAACTGCGCCGGGAGCTGGGCCGGCGGGCCGGGCTGTTCAAGCGGCACGGGGTGAGCAAACTCGCCGACCTGCCGGACACCGAACCGGTGCCCCGCACGGTCGCCGTGATCGACGAGTTCCACGTGCTGTTCGCCGGCAACGACCGGCTGGCCCGGGAGGCCGTCGACCTGCTGGAGGAGCTGGCCCGCAAGGGCCGCTCGTACGGTGTGCACCTGGTACTGGCCAGCCAGAGCACCAGCGGCGTGGAAGCCCTGTACGGCCGGGCCGAGTCGCTGTTCGGGCAGTTCGCGTTGCGGGTGGCGTTGCCCGGCGGTGAGGCGGTGCTCGGCCCCCGGGCGACCGTCACCGGCCCGACCCGGATCGGCACGGCGCTGGTCAACACCGCCGCCGGGGCGGCCGGCGCGGACACCCTGCTGCGGTTCCCCGACGCGCACGCCGACGCCCGCCAGCTCGCCCGGCTGCGCTACGAGCTGTGGGACGCCCGCCCCGACGACACCGGCCCGCCCGAGGTCTTCCGGGGGTACGCCACCGCCCACCTGGAGGACGAGCCGTCCCCTGCCGCCACCCGCCGCCCGGCGGTGCTGGTGGGCCGGACTGTCGACGTGGCCGGCAGCACCGCCCGGTTCGACCTCGACGCCTCCCCGGGCCGGCACCTGGCCGTGGTGGGCACCTCGACCACCGGCGCGCACGTGCTGCGGGCCGCCGCGCTGAGCCTGGCCGGGCAGCACCGGCCCGGGGAGGCCGAATTCGTGCTGGCCGTGCTGGTGGCCGCCGCCGACGAGCTGGCCGACGACACCGCGGCCGGGCTGAAGGCCGCCGGGCACCCGGTGACCCAGGTCGACGCCGCCGGGCTGCGCGCCCGCATCGCCGGGCTGGCCGCCGACCCCGGGGAGCGTGCCCGGACGTATCTGGTGGTCTTCGGGGTGGACGCGGCCCACGCGGTGCTCGCCGCCGCCGACCCCGACACCTACCGCACGGGCCACGACGACCTGCGGGCGCTGCTGCGGGCGGGGCCGGGGCACGGGGTGCACCTGCTCGGCTGGTGGCGGGGCCTGCGCCGGCTCGCCGACGACCTCGGCGGCAGCCAGAACCGCGACGACGTGGCCTGCCTGGTGGCGCTGAACGTGCCCGCCGACGACCTCGGGCTGCACCTCGGGGTGACCGACCTGGTGTGGACCCCCCGCCCCAACCGGGCCCTGCTCGTCGACCGGCACGTCCCGCGCACCGCGCTGATCGTGCCGTTCGTCCGCCCCGGACACCACCCCGACGAGGAGCACTGAGTGGCCCGCTACGACGAGTACGCGGCGGCCGTCCGGCAGCTCTCCGCCCGGATCAGGGAGGGGGAGCGCGGCGCCGTCGCCGAGGCGGAACGCCGCCGTACCCTGCACGCCGGGGTGACCCGGCTCGGTCAGCGGCTGGCCGCCCAGGAACAGCGCCTCGCCCAGCTTGCCGCAGCCGCCGGTCTCCCTGCCGTGGCCGACCCGGCTTCCGGGCCGCCCGCCGTTGCGGAGCTGGCTCCCGGGCCGGGGCCCGCCCCCGGGTCGGACACGGGTCCCGGCGGGCCCGGGATGGACGGCGACCCGGCGGTGGTGCTGGCGGAGACCGGGCGGCTGGTCGACGAGGTCGACCGGCTGGGCCAGCAGGCCGAGGCACTGGCCCAGCGGCCCGCTCTGCTGCCCACCTGGTCGCCGACCGCCCGCGCGGTCGCCGTCTACGCCGGCTGCGCCGCCGTCGGGGCGCTGGTCATGCTGGTGCTGGTGGTCGCCAACGGCATCGGCGTGGTCGACGGGGTCACCCTGGGCGCGCTGACCTGCGCCGGGCTGCCGCTGATCTCCTTCGTGGCCGGTTGGCTGGTCCTCGGCCGGTGGGGGCGGCCGGCCCTGGCGACCACCGACCCGCCCCGCTACGCCCCGCTCGGCTTCTTCATCTGCGCCCTGGCGGTGCCCCTCGCGTACTGCGTCACCCTGGTGGTGTTCCGCCTCGTCCGCTGACCGTGATCGACCCACATGATCGATCCGTTCGCTTGATCGACTCATGTGGGTCGATAATGCGGGGTCCGGCCCGTTCCAATGCCGCTACGTCGGCCCACATGATGCGGACGCGGGGTGGCCGCGTCGGGAGCGGAGCCGGGCGCACCCGGCCACGGGCAGGCCGAACGGGTGCACCCGGCGGCTGTTCCGACGACGTCCGTCGGCCATCCGATGTCGGGTGGCCGACACCGGCGAACGATTGTGGCGCGGCCGGGGACCAACCAGGCATGACAATCTTGTTGCGGGCATCCGCCGCGCGCCGCGGGACCGTGCCGCTGTGCCTCCACCGCCCGATCGCCGCCGCCGGTCTGGCCCTGCTCGCCGGCCTCGCCGGCCCCGCAGCCGCCTCCGCCGCCGTCCCCGCGCCCGCCACCTCCTCCGTCGGCATCGGCCCCGCCGCCGCAACGCCGGCCACCACCCGGATCAGCGTGGACAGCACCGGCGGCCAGGCTGTCGGCTCCAACAGCGAGCCCTTCGGGGTGAGCGCGGACGGCCGGTACGTCGCCTTCACCTCCTACGCGGACAACCTGGTGCCCGGCGACACCAACAACAACGCGGACGTGTTCGTCCGCGACCGCCGGACCGGCACCACGAGCCTGGTCAGCCGGTCGACCACGGGAACTCCCGGCAACAGTGCCAGCCTGGGCCAGTCGCTGAGCCCGGACGGCCGGTACGTCGCCTTCGCCTCCGACGCGGACAACCTGGTGCCCGGCGACACCAACGGGGTGTACGACGGCTTCGTCCACGACCGCCGGACCGGCACCACCACCCGGGTCACCCTGACCGACGGCGACACCCAGGCCAACGCCCACAGCTACGCACCGGCGATCAGCGCCGACGGGCGGTTCGTGGCGTTCGCCTCCCAGGCGACCAACCTCGTGCCGGGTGACCCCAGCGGTCTGACCGACATCTTCCTGCGGGACCGGCAGGCGGGCACGACCGTCCAGGTCAGCGGCGAGAACGCCGACGCGCCGTCGGAAGGGCCGGTGATCAGCGCGGACGGCAGGTTCGTGGCGTTCGTCACCGATGCGGCGCTGGTCCCGAACGACATCAGCGGCACGTACGACGTGTATGTCCGTGATGTGCGCACCGGCAGCCTCCAGCGGGTCAACGTGTCCACCACCGGTGACTACGTGGAGGGAATCACCGTCGCACCGACGCTGAGCGCGGACGGCCGGTTCGTCGCGTTCAACACCGATGCGGCCCTGGCCCCCGACGACACCAACTGGGTGAACGACGTGTACGTCCGCGACCTGCGCGCCGGCACCACCGTCTGGGTCAGCTCGGCGGCCGACGGCGGCCCGGCCACCGGTGGCGGCAGCTTCGGCCCGGCGTTGAGCGCCGACGGCCGGTACGTCGTCTTCGGCTCCGATGCCACCGACCTGGTGGCGCGCGACACCAACGGCGTGCCCGACGTGTTCCGGCGGGACCTGCGCGCCGGCACGACGGTCCGGGTCAGCCTGTCGGCCGGCGGCAGGCAGGCCAACAACCACAGTTACCAGGGGGTGGTCACCCCGGACGGCCGCCAGGTCGCCTTCGCCTCGGGGGCCACCAACCTGGTCCCCGGCGACACCAACGGCGTGATCGACGTGTTCCTGCGCCGGTTGGCCGGCTGACCCGGTCCGACACCGCGCCAGCGGCCCCGACCACCCGGGGGCCGCTGGCGCTGCGGACCGCGCTGTCGTCGTCCGACGCCTTCGCCGCACCCTCTATCGTGGACGGCGGTGAGAAGCCTACTCAGGCTCCGGGGACACGAGCCGCTTGACGTCAGGACGTACGTTCCGACGATGATCTATCCGCCTGGCGACGCCTCGACGGCGGTGTCCGGCCCGAGGGGTGCCAGGCAGAGCGACGCCTCCTGAGCGGCGTACCGACCGGACAGGGTGGAGGAGATGCTGTGACGGGGATGACCGGGCCGGGTGGGCGCGACGGTGGCGAGCTGGACGGGTTCCACGTCGGGTGGGTGCCGGCCGCGGCGGGCGACCTGGTGTCGGACTTCGCGTCCGAGTGGGAGGACGTCACCTTCGCCAGCCGGGTCTGGGAACGTGCGGTCGAGGACGGTTACCAGGTCGACCTGCGGGTGCACGTGCTACGCGGGGACCGGCTGGCCGACCTGGCGGCGCTGCGCGACTACCTGGCCGAATACCACGAACGCGATCCCGCCGACTGGCCGCTGACCGGGTTCGACCACGCTCAGGGGAGTGGCCTCGTCGGCGGCGGTGAGGCGTTCTGGCTGGTGGGACCGGGTCTGGCGGTCGACGTACTGGTGGATGTGGAGCGGTTCGGTGCGGACGCCGCACGTGCCGTCGCCGAATCGGTCGTCACTGCCGGCTGAAGGGCGAGCGTGGCGCTGGCCCTCCGGGTACGGTCACCAACGCACCCTGGCGGCCGGCCGGTGCGCGGTAGCCGTCACCTGCCGTCTTCCCGGTACCAGCTCGCCGCTCTTCCGAAGTCGTCGTGCTCAGCAGGAGCCGGAGGTTCCACCATGACCGAAAAGACCTATCAGGTCATCGTGCGCGGCAAGTTCGCGCCGCTAGGGGACGTGCAGCGTGCCGCGCTGCTCGCCAGGGCGGATGAGCATGAGGTGTTCGGAGCGAAGTTCACCGAAGAGGGCACGGTGACCTACGAGCGGTCCCTGCTCGCGTTCACCTTCCGCTGCCTGATCCCGGCCACCGAAGACGACGGGGAAGCGGTCGTGATCGGTCGGGCGGAAGCGATGGCCGCAGCCGCCGTCGCCGAACTCGGTGCCGACCACCGTGACCTCCGGTCGGTGGCGACCGACCTCGACGACATCAAGATCCGCCGCCGGGCACGCCCGTAAGGGGCGCTTCCGTCACCGCCAATCGTTGGTCGTGGCGCTGGTCCGAAAGCCGCCCTTATTGGGGAGAGTTGTTGTCGTCTTGGGCGCAACAGATCTCCACAAACATTGCCTGCTTGTCGGTGTGGGGACACGGCTCCTCGAAAGGAACTCGAAACCGTCCGTGCGCCCAAGGGCGCACGGTGCCGGTAACGGTAGCTGCCACGTCTGACGACTCCAGCTAACGGCGTTTCAGGACGGCTCTGGATCCCTGGAGCTGGAGCCATCGTGGTCGGCGCCAGCAATGCGGCTCAGGTCGTCCAGGGTCTGTCTGGCTACTTGACGGCGTTCCTCGAATACCGCTGGTTCCGCCGTAGCAAGCTCGTCGAAGTACTGAACGCCCTCGGCGGTCAAGGCGATGACCAGCTCATCCACGCGGCCGAACAGGAGCGCAATGAACCCAACGTTCCGTAGGGCCAGGGCGAGGTTGGGGAGGTAGGCGTCGCGGTTGGTGCTGGCGAGCTGTCGGTAGAGGTTGACGGCCTCGTGGCTGGTGGTGAGGGCTTCGGTGTGTTGTCCTGCTTCCGCGAGGATGACCGCGTGGTTGATGAGTGACGCGGCGAGGTCGGGGAGGTGGGTGTCGCGGTTGGTGGTGGTCAGTTCTTGGTGGAGGTTGACGGCTTCGTGGCTGGTGGTGAGGGCTGAGGTTCCCCCGGCAGCTCGGAGGCTTTCGATCATGCTCTGATGGAGCTGAAGGGAGTCATCCGTGGCAGCACCGAAGAAGTACCCCGATGAGCTGCGTGAACGTGCGGTGCGCTTGTATCGGGAGTCGGACCCGAAGCCCGTGATCCGGCAGCTGGCACGCCAGCTTGGTGTGCATCACGAAGCGTTGCGCAACTGGATCCGCCAGGACGAGGCCGACCGCGGTCAGCGTGACGACCGGCCGACGACCTCGGAGGTTGAGGAGCTGCGCCGGCTACGGCGGGAGAATGCCGAGCTGAAGCGGGCCAACGAGATCCTGAAAGCCGCGTCGGCTTTTTTCGCCTCGGAACTCGACCCGACCCGGCGACGGTCGTGACGCTCGTCAACGAGCTACGCGATCGCTTCGGGGTCGAGCCCGTCCTCCGGGTCCTCAACGTCGCCCCGTCGACCTACTACGGCTGGCTCGCCCAGGCCGCCAACCCGTGTGTTCGGCGGCGGGAGGATGCGGAACTGGCGGTGGAGATCGCGGAGATCCACGACGTATCGGGTGGCACCTACGGCAGTCCAAGGGTGCACGCCATGCTGCGCCGGCAGGGCCGCCAGGTGGGTCGCAAGCGGGTGGAGCGGTTGATGCGGACCGCCGGCCTGCAAGGGGCGTTCCTGCGCAAGAAGTGGCGCATCCCGTCGACCCGGTCGAACCCGAAGGCGACACCGGCTCCCGATCTGGTGAACCGGCAGTTCACGGCTGCGGCGCCGAACCGGTTGTGGGTCGCCGACGCCACCCGCATCCCCTGCGGTGAGGGCGTGTTCTGGCTGGCCGCAGTGCGGGACGTGTTCTCCAACCGCATCGTGGGCTGGCGCTGCTCTGACCGCTGCGACACCGACCTGATCCTCGGCGCCCTCGAATACGGCATCTGGTCCCGCGACGTCCGCGACGGCCAACTGATCCACCACTCAGACCGCGGGTCGAACTACACGTCGTTCCGCTTCGCCCAACGCCTGGCCGACAACGGCATCCTGCCCTCCATGGGGTCGGTCGGCGACAGCTACGACAACGCCCTGATGGAGAACTTCTGGTCGACGTTGAAGATCGAACTGGTCTACCGCAACTCGTGGCGCACCCGCGACGAGGCCGAGAACGCGATCTTCACCTACATCGACGGCTGGTACAACACCCGCCGCATCCAGAAAGACCTCGGCTGGCGATCCCCAGACGAGTACGAAACCGCCTGGCACACCCACCAGGCCCGACACGACCAGACGGCTATCGTTCAGCCTGAGCCCACCGGCGCCAGGTAACTAACCCTCCGGCAAACCGGGGGAACCTCACCGGCCCGGTCCCGCGTCTCGGCGTAGTCGACCACCACGAGCAACCGCGACGGTACGCCGCCCGAGGCGATCAGGGTGGCCGTCTGCTCCTCGGCCCCGGCGTGGATCCACTCGCACCGCCAACCGGGCAACCGGCCGGCGAACTCCCGGGCCAACCGGGTCTTGCCCACCCCGCCCGCGCCGGTCAGCAGCCGTACCGCCACCGCGTCGGGGTCGGCCGCCCAGGACTCCAACTGGCGCAGCACCCAGCCGCGACCGAGGAAGTCGACCACCTCCCGGCCCGGGTGCAGCAGCCAGGCCACCGACGCCGGCAGCTCGGCCGACGTCACCACGCGCAGCGCGTCCTCGCCGTGCCGCCGGGCCTCCCGCTGCGCCGCGAGCCGGTCGGCCACCGTCGGCCCGAAGCCCCCGACCATCCCGGCGGCGGCAGCGGAGACGACCGTCCAGCCGGTCTTGTCGTCGGCGACGGCCGCCCACGCGCCGAATCCGGCGACCACGCTCGGGAGGCCCACCCACCACGCATGCCGACGCCAGGCACCCCGGTCCATGCGCGACACCCTACCGAGGGTCACCAACAGGACACGAAACGATCTTCACGGGCGTCGGGGTCGGTCCGCCGTCCGGTCGACACCGGGAATCGAGAAGCATCGATTGACAGAAGTTTGTCCGATCGGGACACTCGATGAAACATAACCGTGCGTGCAAGGGCCGCTCCGGGAGGACCAGATGAGGCTCGTACACCGGCGGCCCCTGCTCGCGGGAGCGCTCGCCGCCACCACCCTGGCCGGCGTCGTCGGCGTCGCCACCGCGGCCTCCGCCGCCACCGGCTGCCGGGTGACCTACACCGTCACCAGCCAGTGGAGCGGCGGCTTCGGGGCCAACGTCGCGGTCACCAATCTCGGCGACCCGATCAACGGCTGGCAGCTCACCTGGTCGTTCACCGCCGGTCAGCAGGTCACCCAGTACTGGAACGGCACCGCCAGCCAGAACGGCGGCCGGGTCACCGTCGGCAACACCACCTGGAACGCCGCACTCGGCACCGGGGCGAGCACGTCGTTCGGCTTCAACGGCTCGTGGAACAACGCCAGCAACCCGGCACCTACCGACTTCGCGCTCAACGGCACCCCCTGCACCGGCAGCACCACGCCCACGACGCCGACCACGCCCACCCCGGGCACCCCGCCCCCCACCACGCCGCCGCCCACCCCGACCACCCCACCGCCGACCACCCCGGCACCGACCACCCCACCGCCACCCACCCCGAGCACCACCCCGAGCGGCGCGGAGGCGACCATCGTGCCCGACCCGTCCTGGACCTGCGGCCGGTCCGCCGGCCTCGTGCCCCCGACCCGTGGCCGGCTGGTGTTCCGGGCCACCGCCCAGCTCGGCGCGATCCGCGACGTCGGCGTCACCCAGTACGGCCACCGCCGCATCCTCGACATCCGGGGCGGCACGGTCACCGGCGACCGGATCAACGGCACCATCCTCACCGGCGGCCTCGACCTCGAACTCACCCTCGGCACCGGCGCGACCGAGCTGGAACAGGTCGCCATCCTGCGCACCGGCGACGGCACCCCGATCTACCTGCGCACCTGCGGGGTCGCGCCGGCCGGTGACTCCACCGTGCGGATCGTGCCCGACTTCGAGGCCCCGAACTCCAGCGCGTACGCCTGGTTGAACACCGGCACCTACGTCGGCACCCGGACCGTCGACACCGCGACGAACACCCTGAACCTGGCCGTGTACGACGTCGCCGGGGTGTCCCCGGCCGACCCGCGCGTGCAGCTACGGGACCCGGCCGGGACGGCCAACCAGTCGTGGGACTGCCTGACCGGCAGCGGCACCCGGGGCGCGGCGGTGTTCACCGAGACCGTCACGCTCGGGGCCAGCGTCTCGGTCGGGGCCAGCAAGCGCGGCACCCGCAACATCATCCCCATCACCGGCGGCACCATGACCGGCCGGGTGACCGGGACCGTTCTGCCCGGCGGAGCGGACTACCAGCTCATCGGCGCGACCAGCACGCTCGACGCCCGGTACGTGCTGTCCACCAACGACCGGGAGCTGATCCTGGTCCGCAACTGCGGGGCGTTCGGCCGGCTGGTGCCGACGTTCGAGGCCCGCGCCGCCGGCCCGTACGCCTTCCTCAACGCCAACACCTGGCTCAGTTCCGACCCGGGTTCCGCCCCGGGCGGCGTGAGCATCACCTTCTACGAACGCCGATAGCGTGGGGGAGGGGGCCCGCCCTCCACCCCGGCACCCGGCCCCGCCCCACGGTCCCGATGGGTCGGGGTCGGGGCGCGTCCGGCCCGGCCGGTCAGCCGTCGAGCGCCAGCCCGGCCACCTCGTCGGCGCAGCCCCAGGACAGCGTCACCCCGGCGCCCCCGTGGCCGTAGGCGTGCACCAGCCGCTGCCCCGGCGCCGGCCCGGCCTGCGTCGCCACCCGGGGCCCGCCGTGTCGGGCCGGCCGCAGCCCGACCCGCACCCCGAGCACGGGGGCGTCGGCCAACTCCGGCACCAGCACCACGCACCGGGCCCGGACCGCCGCCGCGGTGGCCGGGTCGGGGCCGGTGTCCCAGGCGTCCGGTTCGGCGGTGCCGCCGAGCACCACGTCGTGCCGGCGCGGGTGCACGTAGGTGATGCCGGCCGGGTTCTCCTCGTCGCGTACCGAGGTGGTCAGGCCCGGGTTCGCGACCAGCACCAACCGGCCGCGTACCGGGTGCACCGCCGGGTCGTCGGCGAGCCGCCCGGCGGCCAGTCCGGTGGCGTTGACCACCGTCGGGGCCAGCGCGAAGCCGTCGTCGAGCCGCGCGAGCCGGCCGGTCACGACCCGGCCGCCGGCCGCCGTGAACCGGTCGGCCAGCCAGTCCAGGTACGGCGACATCTCCACCGTCGGCGCGGTGAACCGCAACTCGGTGGCGTACGGCCCGGAGCCGGGGTGGGCGACCAGGTCACCGGCCGCCGCCGCCCACCACGGCGGTCCGGTCCACGGGCGGCGCAGCAGCATCCGGGTCGGCCGGGCCACCACCCCGGGCACCCCGGCGTCGGCCTGCCGGCCCAGTTCCGTGTACGTCCCGGCGGCCCAGCGCAGCACCCGGGGGTCGGCGTCGGTGTGGCTGGGGTACCAGACGGCGGCGGCGACCGCCGACACCGTGTCGCCGGGCGGGTCGGCGGTCAGCAGGGTCACCCGCGCGCCGCGCTCGCGCAGCCGTACCGCCGCCGTCAGCCCGATGATCCCGCCCCCGACCACCAGCACGTCCGTGTCCATCGTCGACCTCCCCGCCGGTGCCGCCCGCCGGTACGGGTGGCCGGACCCGGATCGTCTCCCCGACCGGCCCGACGGGTCCACGACGGAAATGGCACCGGAGCCGTTGACGGACAGATATCCGACAGTTATTCGGAAAGCCGATCTCCGATGGGAAACGGGATCGCGGACGGTATTCGTCATCGGTAATGTCCAGCGGCGTCGAATTCCGCCACCTGCGGAGTCGACCGACAGCATTGGTGTCATTCGTCGCCGGTGGCGACCGGTCAGGCGGTCCTGTCGATCTGCCGACCCGTTCGGCCCGCGGGCCGAACGGGTCCGCCGACCGACAGGTCCGCCGGTGGCCCGGTCCGCCGGGCCCGCGCCACGGCCGGCGACATCCGTAGTCGAGGAGCCTCCCGTGCCCGACCTGGACCCCCAGCCGCAGCCCGATCCCCGCGCGGCCCAGCCCGGCCCCACCACCGACCGGCAATCCGACCCGCCGGCCGGCACACCCCTGCGACCTGCGGGCGGATCGGCGTCGCCTGGCGGACCGGCGTCGCCTGGCGGATCGGCGTCGCCCGGCGGACCGGCGTCGCCTGGCGGACCGGCGTCGCCCGGCGGCGACCCGCCGGCCGGGGCGACGGCGTCGTTCGGGGCGACGGCGTCGGTCGGTGCCGCGCAGGCGCAGGAGTCCCCGGCCGCCGGGGACCGGTTCGCCCACCGCCCGCCCGGCTACCCGAGCGCCCTGGTCTGGCTGCGCGCCGGCATCGTGCGGGACTGGCGGGGCGTGCTCGGCGCCTTCCTCGCCACCTGGTTCTACGTGCCGTTGGCGCTGGTCGCGGCGGTCTGGGGTGGCCTCGCCCTCGGCCTGTACGGGCTGGTCGCCGGAGGCACCCAGTCCGACGAGACGGTGCCCGCGCTGCTGCGGGACGCCCCGCTGGTCGGGCCGCTGCTGGAGGCGTTCGTGGCGCGTTCCGGCGGGGTGGTCGGCGGGTTCGCCGGGTTCGCGCTCGGCGCGCTTGTCGGTTTCCTGGCCGTGCTGGTGCTGCCCTGGCGCAACGCCGTCGACGAACCGGCGAACCTGTTCACCGGCCTGGCCGGGATGGTGATCGCCGCCGGCCTGGTCGGGGTGCTCTACACCGTTGGGCGGGTGCTGCTGGAACCGTGGCTGCTGGGTGTCTCGGGGGCACGGCAGCTCAGCCGGCGGGAGGCCGAACGGCTGCGTCCGCTGCTGAGCGACTGCGCGGCCCGGCTCGGCCTGCCCGGGGAACCCCGGCTGCTGATCGAGGACGATCCGGTGCTCGCCAACGCCCGCGCGTACGCCCGGCACGTCGTGGTGAGCACCGCCGTGCTCGACTGCACCGACGAGGAGATCGCCGCGCTGCTCAGCCACGAACTGGTGCACTGGCGCACCGGCGACGAGGTGACCAGCGCGTTCATCAGGGGTGTCGGCCTGCCGCTGGTGCTGGTGCACGCCCTGCCGGCCTGGCTGATGCGCCGGTTCCCGCACCCGGCCACCGACTTCGTGGTGTTCCTGTTCTTCTGGCCGGTGCTGCTCACCATGCGGTACGTGGTCCTGCCCTGCCACCGCCGGGACGTCCGGGCCGCCGAGTACCGGGCCGACGCGGGCGCGGTGCTCGCCGGACACCGGGAGGGGATGCGGTCCATGCTGGAGCGGCGACGCTCCTTCGAGACCGGGCGCAGCGGCTGGGACGAGGCGGTCTGCGCCACCCACCCCCCGTCCGAGCTGCGGCTGGACCGGCTGGACCGGCTGGACCGGCCCGTCCCCGACCCGGTGACCGACCGCGCGGCCACCGCACGCGGCCTCGACGAGCTGTTCGGCGGTACGACGACGACGGCGGTCGGTTCCCGGCGCGCCCTGCTGGTCGTCGGCGCGCTGGTGCTGGTGAGCTGCCTGGGCGGTGGGCTGACCACGGCCCAGTGGGCGTTCTTCCGCCCCCAGGCGGCCGTCGGCGACTACTTCGGGGCCCTGGCCGACCACGACGGCCCGGAGGCGCTCGACCAGCTCACCCCCGACGTGCGGGCGGCGCTGGGCGACAGCGGGCAGCTCGCCCGGATGGTGGCGGCGAAGGACTACCGCCCGCCCACCGACGTGTCCGTGACGGGGGTGGAACGCGACGGCGACGAGGCGGTCGCCACGGTCGCCTACACCCTCGCCGGGCAGAAGCTGACCGCTGAGCTGCCGTTGCGCCGCGACGACTCCGCCGTGCTCGGGCTGTTCCACCGCTGGCACATCGACGCCGCCCCGGCGACCCTGACCCTGCCCGGCGGCCCGGCCCCGCTGACCGTCAACGGGGTACCCGCACCGACCGGCGCGGAGGAGGCGGGGGTGGCGGTGCCGCTGCTGCCGGGGGCGTACACGGTGGCGGGGGAGAGCACCGCGCTCAGCGAGACGGCACCCCGGGTGGTCTACGTCGTACCCGGGCAGCAGAGCGTGAGCGGCGCGGAGCTGACGCCCACCCTGCGTCCCGAGGCGCAGGCGGCGGCGGAACAGAGCGTACGGTCCTATCTGGACGGCTGCGCGGCGCAGGCGGTGGCCACCCCGCAGGGGTGCCCGTTCCGCTACTACACCGGCGGCTCGCCGGTGAAGAAGATCGCCTGGAAGATCACCCGGTACCCGACCATCGAACTGACCCTGACCGGCCCGGCCACCGCCCGGGTCTCCACCTCGTACGAGGCGCAGGGCTCGGCGCAGGCCACCGGCAGCACCGTCGGCTACTTCGGGACCACGCCGTTCACCGAGAACGAGACGTTCGGGGTCAGCGGCGTGCTGTCGGTGGTCGACGGCAAGCTGACCTTCCAACCCGGTGACGACTGATCCGCCGGCCGGACCGCATGACTGAGAGGCAGACCGAGATGACCGTGCCCCGCTCCACCGCACCGGCCCGGCTGGTGCTGGCCCCCCGTGCCGCCGGCCCGCAGCGTACGACGCTGCTGGCGTGGCTGCACCGCGACCCGCACTACCGGGCCCTGGTCCGCGACGCCGGGCCGGGGGGCGGGGCCGGTGGCCGGGCCGGATTCAGCGACGCGGTGATCATCGCGGTGGTCGCCCAGGGGCTGCTGCCCGGTCTGTTCAACCTGGTGCAGAGCTGGGTGGACCAGCAGCGGACCGAGGTGAGCATCCGGCTGCAGGTCGGCGACTCCGAGGTGGAGATCCAGGTCAACGGCCGCACCGACCCGGCGAAGCTGTTCGACGAGGCCCAGCGGGCGCTGCGCCCGACCGACCCCGGTAACGAGATCACCCCCGGCGGCTGACCCGCCGCCACCCGCCCCCGGGCCCACCCGCCCCCCGGGCCCTGGCCCCGCGCCCGCCGTGCGGCGTTCGGTCCGTCGGGGTTCAACGACGGGGGCGATGTAGCGCTATCCGTAGCTTGGGATGCCGCTACATCGCTCCCGTCGTGGGTCGGGCGCTGCGCGGAGACCCTTATGCCTGTCCGTCATAGATATGACGGACAGGCATAAGGGGTGTTCGACCTGTTGCCGTCAGGCACGACACGCCGGGGCGGCCGGCGATGCCATGATCGCCGACGGGCCACCACGGCGACCCCCGTCCGGGTCAGGTCCTCGTCGACCGAGGCATGCTGGCCGGAGGCCGTGACCCCCCGACGGGCGGCCACGATGACGATGACCCGGTATGCGTGGTGGCGCGGGCGACGCCGTGATCTCCGGCGGGGGCGGGGCGGTCAGGCGGCCTTGGCCAGGGCGTCGTACTCCTCGTCGGTGAGCTGCACCTCGGCGGCGGCGACGTTCTCCTCCAGGTGACCGACCGAGGACGTGCCCGGGATGGGCAGCATGACCGGCGAGCGGCGCAGCAGCCAGGCGAGCGCCAGCTGGGCGGGGGTGGCGTCGTGCCCGGTGGAGATGGCGTCCAGCGGGCCGCCCGGCTTGGCCAGGTTGCCGGTGGCGATCGGGAACCACGGGATGAACGCCAGGTCGTTGCGCTCGCAGTGGTCCAGGACGTCCTCGGCGCTGCGGTCGGCCAGGTTGTAGAGGTTCTGCACCGACACGATCGGGGTGATCTTCTGGGCCGCCTCGATCTGCGCGACGGTCACCTCGGACAGCCCGATGTGCCGGATCTTGCCCTCCTGCTTGAGCAGGGCCAGCTCGCCGAGCTGATCTTCCAACGGCACCTTCGCGTCGATCCGGTGCAGCTGGTAGAGGCCGATCGACTCCAGGCCCAGGTGCCGCAGGCTCAGCTCGCACTGCTGGCGCAGGTATTCCGGCCGCCCCACCGGCCGCCAGTCACCAGGCCCGGAGCGGGTCAGGCCGGCCTTCGTCGCGATGACCAGGTCGTCGGCGTACGGGTGCAGCGCCTCCCTGATCAGCAGCTCCGAGACGAACGGCCCGTACGAGTCGGCGGTGTCGATGAACGTGACGCCCAGCTCGTACGCCCGGCGCAGCACCCGCACCGCCTCGGCCGGGTCCTTCGGGTCGCCCCACACCCCCGGCCCGGTGATCTGCATGGCCCCGTAACCGAGCCGGTCGACCTGCAGGTCGCCGCCGATCCGGTAGGTGCCTGACGCCTTCGCGGGCTGACTGCTGGACCCCATGTGCCGTACCCCGATCCTGTGGTTGTCGTCGGTGGCAAATCTAGCCACCCACCCCGACGGCTTTCCCGAAGATCGCGGTCGGCAACACCCCCGGACCGAATGTGGGCGTCGACACTCAGCCGGCGTGCCGGATGATCACCAGCGCCTGGTCGTCGTCGGAGCCGGAGAGCTTGGTCAGCAGGGTGTCCGCGATGACCTCCACGGGCTGGTCCCGCACCGGCACGAGCACCTCGTGCAGGGCCGTCACCCCGGCGTCGTACGCCTGGTCACGCCGCTCCACCAGCCCGTCGGTGTACGCCACCAGCAGGTCACCCCGGCCGAACGCCACGGTCGTCACCGGCACCGGGTCACGGACCAGCCCGAGCGGCAGCGAGTGCCCCGTCCAGACCGTCTCCGGCGGCCGGCCCGGCCGCAGCAGCACCGGATGCGGATGCCCCACCCGGGCGACCTGCGCCTGCCCGGCCACCGGGTCGACCACCATCGCCAGGCAGGTGCCGAGGAACCCGACCCCGAGCAGCCCGGTCAACCGGGGGAACACCTCGGCCAGCGGCACCCCGGAGCGGATCAGCGTGTTCACCACCGTCCGCAGCTGCGCCATGTCAGCCGCCGCCTCGACCTGGTGGCCCACCACGTCCCCGACGACCACCGCCAGCCGGCCGTCGTCCAGGTCGACCAGGTCGTACCAGTCGCCGCCCAGGTGCAGGCCGCTCATCGCCGGTTGGTAGCGGGTCGCCAGCTCCAGGCCGGGTGGCCCGATCGTCGCCGAGGTGCGCAGCCGGCCCGCCAGCCGGGTCACCAGGTTGTGTTCGGCGGCGGCCAGCCGGACCCGCTCCAGGGTCTGCTCGCACAGGTCGGCGACGGTGTCCAGCAGGGCCAGGTCGTCGTCGTGCAGCGCCCGTTCCCGGGGCCAGCCGAAACCCAGCGCCGCGATGGGCCGCCGGGAGGCGTCCAGCAGCGGGAGCACGACCGTGGTCACCATCCCGTACTCGCCGGCCGGGTCCGGCAGGCCGGGATGCCGGGCGGCGAACTCGGCCCGGTTGCGCAGGATGATCCGTTCCCCGGTGCGCAGCGCGTGGGCGATCGGCCGGGGGTCGTCGATGGTCAGGTCGTCGAAGGTGGCGACCAGCCCGCTGGGCAGCTCCGCGTGCCACAGCCGGACCCGCCGGCCCTCGTCGCGCATCGCCAGGCCGGGCAGCGCCGCGCCGAGCGCCATCGGGGCGGCGTCCAGGATCACGTCGATCGCCTCACCGGTGGACCGGGTGACGCTGAGCCGGGCGGCGAACTCCGCCATCGCCCGCGCCGACGCGGTCAGCTCGGCCCGCCGCAACGCCTGGCTGCACAGCCCCGCCACGGCGTCGAGCAGGATGCGGCGGGCCTGCTCGTCGGCGGCCGGCCCGGCCCAGTGCACCTCCAGCGCACCGAGCACCGCGCCGGCACCGTCGCGCAGCGGCAGGCAGAGCCCGTCCGGCAGCGGCACGGTGGTCTCCTCGCGTACCGCGCGGGCCAGCGGCTCGTCGTCGGTGACCCGCAGTACGCCGGTGCCGGCGTCGTCGGTCACCGTCAGCTCCCAGGTGCCCGCCGTGGCCGCCGCGACCCGGACCCGGTCCGCGCCGACCAGACCGGGGGTGACCGCGCCGACCACCTCCATCACCGCCGCCCGGCTGCCGGCGGCGCTGAGTGCCCCGGCGAGCCGGGCCAACCCCTCGGCCTGCCGCAACGCCCGCCGCCGGTCCCCGTCGGCGGCGGCGACCGGACCGCCGGGCGCGGCGAAGTCGGCGGTGCCGCCGGGCGCGGCGGTGACGGTGGTGAGGACGCCCTGCGGATGGCCGGCGGCGTCGACCACCGGGCCCGACGAGAAGACCGGCCCGGCTCCGTCGTCGCCGTGCCGGCTGGTGACCCGGGCGGCGGTGAGCACCCCGGTCAGCGCGGGCACCGCGTCGGGCCAGACCGCCGAGGCGGGCCGGCCCAGCGCCCGGGTGCCGGCCGGGACCAGCAGGGCCAGGTAGCCGTCGTTGGCGAGCAGCAGCAGCTCCGGCCCCCACCACAGCGCGGCCGGCGTCGGGCTGTGCAGGCAGACGACCAGGGCCGTACGCAGGCTGGGCGGCCAGTCCGCCAGCGGGCCGAGCGGGGTGCCGGCCCAGTCGTGGTCGACGATCCACCGGCCGGCCGGGCCGGTGTGGGAGAGCAGTTCGCGCCAGCGGGAGTCGTCCGGCGGCCGGGGGGCGTCGGACGAGCGAGCCATGTCGGGACCTCCGCTCCGCGGATCGAGCGCCTTCCCCATCAGTCGGACCGTACCAGCGTCGGCTGGCGGGCACGTCTGCCGATCTGTCGGCGTGGGCCGACCGAAAGGCGGGCCACGCCGTCCGCCGCACCCGGTGTCCGCCCCGGGGACGGCCCCGTCCGGCCCGGAGTTGTCCCGACCGGCGGTCAGGGGCGTCCCCACCGTGGGACGCTGGCCGGGTCCGGGGACACCACCGGCGCGGTGTGGCGCCGACGCGGGGAAGGGGCGCGATGACGGGTACGCCGCAGCTGGACTTCGCACTCGACACGTACGAGTGCATCGTGCTCTACCCGGGGCCGGCCGGCCGGGTGCTGCCGAAGGAGACCGTGCAGCGCCTCCAGGCCGAGCACACCGCGCACATGCGGGCCCTGCAACGGCGGGGTCTGGTGCTGGTGGCCGGCTCGATCGACGGCCCGGCCCGGGAGCCCGCCCCGCCGATCGGCATCGGCCTGGCCCGCACCGGTTCGGTCGAGGACGTACGCAGCGTGATGGAGGCGGACCCGGCGGTGCAGGCCGGCCTCTACATGGTCGACGTGCTGACGTTCCTCTGCCCGGCGGGCTCGCTGGAGTTTCCGCTGGTCAAGACCGACAGCTGAGCGCCGGGTCGACGGGCGTGGCGCGGCGGTGACCGACGGTGGCGGCGTCGGCGCACGGGAGCACGGGAGCGCGCGGACGGCGATTGCCCTCGGGCGGTACGATTCCCGGCGCGCGGTCGCCGATGCCCGCCGCTTTCCGACGTGCCTCCGGCGTGGCCCGCGTCCCGCCGGCCACGCGCCCACCCCGCGCGTCGTCGGACCCTGTTCCTCAGTCCGCAAGGGGTCGGCCCGTAGGCCGACCCGGAGGAGAGACTAGCCTGATGGGCGTGAACCGCCGCGCGAAGATCGTCTGCACTCTTGGCCCCGCCACCTCGTCCCCGGAGCGGCTCCGGGGCCTCATCGAGGCGGGCATGAACGTGGCCAGGCTGAACTTCAGCCACGGTAGTCACGCCGACCACGAGTCGGTGTACCGGATGGTCCGCGAAGCAGCCGAGGCGGTCGGCGTGCCGGTCGCCATCCTGGCCGACCTCCAGGGCCCGAAGATCCGGCTCGGCAAGTTCGCCGACGGGCCGCACGAGTGGCGCACCGGCGACTCGGTGGTGATCACCAGTGACGACATCCTCGGCACCCGGGACCGGGTCTCCTGCACCTACCGCAAGCTGCCCCAGGAGGTGAAGCCGGGCGACCGGCTGCTGATCGACGACGGCCGGGTCGCCGTCGAGGTCAGCGACGTCACCGGTAACGACATCCGGTGCCTGGTCACCGAGGGTGGCCCGGTCTCCAACAACAAGGGCGTCTCGCTGCCGAACGTGGCGGTCAGCGTCCCGGCGATGTCGGACAAGGACGCCGAGGACCTGCGCTTCGCCCTCGGCCTGGGTGTCGACCTGATCGCGCTCTCCTTCGTGCGTACGGCGGAGGACATCAAGCTCGTCCACGGCATCATGGACGAGGAGGGTGTGCGCCGTCCGGTGCTGGCCAAGGTCGAGAAGCCCGAGGCGGTCGACCACCTGGAGGCGATCGTGCTCGCCTTCGACGGCGTCATGGTGGCCCGGGGCGACCTCGGCGTCGAGATGCCGCTGGACCAGGTGCCGCTGGTGCAGAAGCGGGCCGTGCAGCTGTGCCGGGAGAACGCCAAGCCGGTCATCGTGGCCACCCAGATGCTCGACTCCATGATCGAGAATTCCCGCCCCACCCGCGCCGAGGCCTCCGACGTGGCCAACGCGGTGCTCGACGGCGCGGACGCGGTGATGCTCTCCGGTGAGACCAGCGTCGGCAAGTACCCGGTGCTCACCGTCAGCACCATGGCCAAGATCATCACCACCACCGAGGCCGGTTCGATCGGGGTGCCCCGGCTCCAGCACGACCCGCGCACCCACGGCGGCGCGCTGACCGTGGCCGCGTCCTCGATCGCCCGCGCCATCGGGGCGAAGGCGCTGGTCGCCTTCTCGCAGACCGGTGACACCGTCAAGCGGCTCAGCCGGCTGCACTGCGACCTGCCGCTGCTGGCGTTCACCCCGGTCCCCGAGGTGCGCAGCCAGCTCGCGCTGTGCTGGGGCGTGGAGACCTTCCTGATGCCGTTCGTGCAGCACACCGACGACATGTTCCGCCAGGTCGACCAGGCGTTGCTGGGTCTCAACCAGGCCACCCCCGGCGACTACGTGGTGATCGTCGCGGGCAGCCCGCCCGGCACCCCCGGCTCCACCAACACCCTGCGCGTGCACCAGCTCGGCTCCCTGGTCGACGCCGCCTCCGCCCGGGCGCTCCAGTGAGCCGGTCGGCACAGCGAACAGAGCAAGCTCGGTGAACGGGCGTCCGGCGGCGACCGGCCAGGCAGCGGTCGACCAGCTCCTCGAGGTCCTCGACCTCGACCACACCGGCGCGACGTCCTTCCGTGGGGTCAGCCCCTCGGTCGGCCCGCAGCGGGTGTTCGGGGGGCAGGTCGCCGGTCAGGCGCTGGTCGCCGCCGGGCGCACGGTCGACCCGGAGCGGTTCGTGCACTCGCTGCACGGCTACTTCGTCCGGCCCGGCGATCCGGCCGAACCGATCGACTACCAGGTGGAGAACGTCCGGGACGGACGCTCCTTCTCGGTCCGCCGCTCGGTGGCGTTGCAGCACGACAAGCCGATCTTCTTCATGTCGGCGTCCTTCCAGCGGCAGGAACAGGCCCTGGAACACCAGGCGCCGACCCCGCCGGACGTGCCCGGTCCGGACGACGTCCCGACGATGTCCGACCGGCTGGCCCGCTATCCGGAGCGGCTGGGCATCTGGGGGCAGATCCCCCGCCCGATCGACGTCCGCTACGTCGGCGAGCCCGGCTGGGTACGCCCCGGCGACCGGCCCGCCGACCCGCACCAACGGGTCTGGATGCGCATCGACGGCAAGCTGCCCGACGATCCGCTGCTGCACGCCTGCGCGCTGACGTACGCCTCGGACCTGACCCTGCTGGATTCGGTCCTGTCGGTGCACGGCGAGGTCTGGGGGCCGGGTGGTCTGGTCGGGGCGAGCCTGGACCACGCCCTGTGGTTCCACAGGGCGTTCCGGGCCGACGAGTGGTTCCTCTACGACTGCTGGAGCCCGTCGGCCTCCGGCGCGCGGGGCCTGGCCACCGGCCGGATGTTCACCCTCGACGGCCGGCACATCGCCAGCGCCGTCCAGGAGGGTCTGCTGCGCCGCGTCGGCGACTGAACGCACCCGCCACCGGGCCGTGGCGGCGGGTGCACACCAGCCGGGCCGGCTCAGAAGCTGCTGACCACCTTCACCAACGCCTCGTCGATGGTGGTCGGGTTCTTGGCGTCGAACGCCTTGCCGGCCGACGCCTTGGCGATCCGGTCCAGCGCGGCCAGGTCGGAGTCCTGGTCGAAGGCCACGCAGAAGACCTTCACCGGCTTGTTCGGGTCCAGCGCGATGTCCCGCAGCAGCCGGTCGAGGTCGCTGTCCTTCTGGTACTCGTTCTTGCCGTCGGTGAGCACCACCACCGCGTTGATCCGGTTCGGGTCGTACCTGTCGAGCAGGGTGCGGTGCGCCGCGCGGACGGTGGCGTACAGGGCGGTGTTGCCGCCGATGCGCAGCCCGGCGAGTTTCCGGTTGAACGCGTCCCGGTTCAGCGGGGCGAGCCGTACCTCCTCGCTGTACGGCCGCTTCGGCCGTTGCGGGGTCTCGCTGGAGAACGACCAGAGGGCCACCTGGTCGGCGGCGTTGAGCAGCCCGATCGCCTTACTGGCGGCGTCGGTGGCCACCTGGAACCGGGTCCGGTCGCCGACGCTTGCCTTCATCGAGCCGGAGGTGTCCACGGCGAGCAGGATGTTGGCCTTCTTGCGCAGGGTGTCCCAGCTGCCGAGGATCGCGCCGACCACCTCCGGGGTGGGCGGGTCGAAGTAGGTGAGCCGGTCGCCACCCGGCCCGGCGACCGTGGCCAGCAGCGTCTCGGCGGGGCGGCGTTCGTCGTCGCGGAAGCCGAGGGCGGCGAAGCTGCGCTGTTGCGGGCCGTCGCGGAGGAAGGTCAGGAAGTCCTCGGCGGCCTCGCGTTGCGCCGGGTCGGCCGACGGCAGCACCACGTACGGGTGGTCGAGGTTGAAGGTGCCCTCCTTGGGGTGCACCGCCACCAGCGGCACCCGGGGTTTGTCGCCGGTGGGGCTGAGCTGGCCCTGGTTGTAGAGGTAGACCAGCTCCTCCTGCAGGACGATCGCGCTCATGTCGGTCGCCGGGGCGTCCCCGGTGGCGACGGCGTCGGCCTCGGCGAGACCGCGCAGCAGGTCCACCGAGTCGTCGCTGTAGTGCGAGACGTTGGCCTCGATCCGCCTGACGAACTGGGTCACCGCCGGCTGGGCGAGGTCCTCGCTGGTCAGGTCGCTGGCCCGGTTGACCGCCGCGTAGTAGGTGGCGATGGTGGCGGCCAGACCGGAGGTGGACAGGTGCGGGTTGTCCTTGCCGAAGGTGAACCGGCCCCACTCGGGCTTGCCGAACGCCGCCCAGCCGGTGCCGCCGGAGAGGCCGAGCACGTCGGCCCAGCCGAGCGGGCCGCGCTGCTGCACCAGTTCGCCCCGGTCCTTGGGCATCGCGATGACCAGCGGGCTGTTGGCGATCGACGGGTACTGCCCGGGGGTCTGCGCGGGCCGGCCCGCAGCCTTGTCGAGCAGGCGGAGCTGCCCGGTCCACAGCGACGAGGTGGGCAGCCACACCTGCGGTTCGGCGACCTTCGGCTGGGTGAGCGCCCACCCGCCGGCCAGCGCCTCCATCGCCTCGCCCGAGTTGAGGCCGTGCACGGTCACCTGCGCGCACCGCCCGCCGAAGCGCCGGTCGGCGGCGTTGTACCGGTCGGCGAGCTGGGCGACCAGCGTGCTCTTCTCGGTGGAGGAGCTGACCTCCAGCGGTACGCAGTCGGCCCGGTCCGTGCCGGGCGTCGGCCGGACGTACAGGTACGCCCCGGCGATCACCGCGAGCCCCGCGACGACGGCCACCGCGTGCGGCAGCCACGGTCGGGCGGGACGCTGACCGGCGGCCATCGGCTCCTCCAGGGGTCGTTCGGTGGGTCAGGCGTCGGTGCGGGGTGCCGGCACGGGCCGGGTGCCGGGCCGCTCGACCGAGCCGTCCGGCGGGCCGGATCGGGTCAGCGCGGCGGCGACGAGCAGACGGACACCGTAGACCACGGCGAGGGCGAGCAGACCGACGGCGGCGGCGGTGCCCACGTCGGTGCTGGCGACGTACCCGGTGGCGAAGCCGGCCGCGCCGAGGAGGAACGCGAGGGACATCCCCCACGGGTCGGCCCACTGTCGACGCAGCCGCCGGCCGAAGCCGTCCGGGGTCGCTGTCGCGGTGGCCGGCCGGCCCGTGGCGGCGGGCGGGGTGGGGGCCGGGGCGGACCAGGCCGTCGCCGGTGGGGCGGTCGGCGGCGCGGGGTGGGCGGTCGACGTGGTGGGCAACGGCGTCGGCACCGGGTCGCCGGTCACCTGCGGGGCGGTCGGGGTGCCCGGCGGGGCCGGCGCCACCCCCGCGGTCGGCCAGGGGTCCACCGCCGCCGCCGTCGTCGGCCACGGGTCGGCCGCCGCGACGACCGGTGCGGCGGGCGGGGTGGCGGCCACGGTACGCGGGACGTGCCGGGTGGCCGCGGCGTCGGTGCCGGCCCGCAGCACGGTCTGCAACGGCACCTCGCCGCTCGGGTGGGCGTCGCGTCCGAGCAGCCGCAGCAGCACCTCCTGGGCGGTGGGCCGGACCCGGTGGTCCTTGTCCAGGCACTGCCCGATCAGGGTGGCCAGCGGACCGGTGAGCCCGGTCAGGTCCGGCGGCTCGTGCAGGACCCGGTGCATCACCGCGACGACCGGACCGGTGCCGAACGGCGGCTGACCACACGCCGCGAAGGCGATCGTCCCGGCCCAGGCGAACACGTCGCTGGCCGGGCCGACCTCGTCGTCGCGGAACCGTTCCGGGGCCATGTAGGTGGCGGTGCCCATGATCCGGCTGGTCATCGTCTCGGTGACGTCCAGCGCCCGGGCGATGCCGAAGTCGATCACCCGGGGGCCGTCCGCCGCGAGGATCACGTTGTCCGGCTTGAGGTCGCAGTGCACCACGTCGGACTGGTGGATCGCGGCGAGCGCGGTGGCGGTGCCGACGGCCAGCCGGTGCAGCGCGTTGCCGGTGACCGGCCCCTGCTCGCGGACGTGCCGTTGCAGGGTGACGCCCTCGATGAACTCGCTGACCACGTAGGGCAGGTCACCGTCCACGTCGGCGAAGAGGATCTGCGCGGTGCAGAACGGCGCGACCCGGCGGGCGGCGGCGATCTCTTTGACGAACTGGGCCTTCGCCCGGGGATGCTGGTGCAGGTCCACGTTGATGACTTTGACCGCGACCCACCTGCCCTGCTCGTCGCGGCCCAGGTAGACCACACCCTGACCGCCCGCGCCGAGCCGACCGATCAGCTCGTACGGCCCGGCCTGGCGCGGGTCCCGCGGGTTCAGCGGCGTCACGTCCGGCATCGCTGTCGCTGCCCCTATCGGCCTGTGCTCCGGTGCGCTGGTGTCCGCCACCGGCGACCCTGCCGGCGACACGGGTATGGTGCCATGCCCACGCCACCGGGACAGCCCACCCTGGCCGTTCGGTGGAGGGCGGCGCTCCGGCCGGCGGGGCCGGCGACTAACCTTGCGGCCATGCGCCTCTCCGCCCGGGTCGACTACGCACTGCGTGCGGCGGCCGAACTCGCGTCGGTCGCCGACGGCGCGGACTCCGGCCGGTCCCGTCCGGTCACCGCCGAGCAGATCGCCCGGTCGCAGGACATCCCGCCGAAGTTCCTGGAGAGCATCCTGCTGCAGTTGCGCCGGGGCGGCATCGTGCACGCCCAGCGGGGCCCGGAGGGCGGCTACTGGCTGGCCCGGCCCGCGGTGGAGATCTCCCTCGCCGAGGTGATCCGGGTGATCGACGGTCCGCTGGCCCACGTCCGGGGGCAGCGTCCCGAGCAGCTCGGCTACCACGGCGCGGCCCGCGCGTTGCAGGAGGTCTGGATCGCGCTGCGGGCCAGCGAACGGGAGATCCTGGAGCAGGTCACCATCGCCGACGTGGCGGCCGGGGTGCTGCCGGGCCGGATCACCGAGCTGGCCGCCGACCCGCGCGCCTGGAGCTGACGCCCCCGGGCCGTACCCGGCCCGCCGGACCTGCCTGCCGTACCGGGCCCGCCGGACCTGCCCACTGCACCCGGTCTGCCGGCGTCTGACCTGGTCTGCGGGGTTCAGGCCGGGGCGTCCCGCTGCGCCGGACCCGTCCCACCCACCGATCTGGGGGTTGACCGGGGAGCGTCCCGTGCCGCATTCTCGACCAAGTCGATAGGAGATGCCGAAAAGTTCGGAGGGCTCGTGCGCAAGCTTCTGATCCTCGCTCTGGTCGGGTTGGCCGCGCAGCTCGTCGACGGCGCGCTCGGCATGGCGTACGGGCTGACCTCGTCGACCCTGCTGCTCTTCGTCGGGGTCGCCCCGGCCGCCGCCTCGGCGTCGGTGCACCTCGCCGAGATCGGCACCACGCTCGCCGCGGGTGTCGCCCACTGGCGGTTCGGCAACGTCGACTGGCGGGTGGTGACCCGGATCGCCCTGCCCGGCGCGGTCGGCGCGTTCGTCGGGGCCACCTTCCTCAGCTCCATCTCCACCGAGAACGCCGCCCCGTGGATGGCCGGCATCCTGTTCACCCTCGGTGCGTACCTGCTGGTGCGCTTCTCCCGGCCGCTGCGCCAGCGTTCCGGTGCCGGGCGGCTGCGCGGCCGGTTCCTCGGCCCCCTGGGCCTGGTCGCCGGCTTCGTCGACGCCACCGGCGGCGGGGGATGGGGCCCGGTGGCCACCCCGGCACTGCTGGTCTCCGGTCGGATGGAGCCCCGCAAGGTGATCGGTTCGGTGGACACCGCCGAGTTCGTGGTGGCCGGAGCGGCCAGCATCGGCTTCCTGATCGGCCTGGGCAGCGAGGGCTTCCTGCTGCCGACCGTCGCGGCGCTGCTGATCGGCGGCCTGATCGCCGCGCCGGTGGCCGCCTGGCTGGTGCGGATCGTCCCCGCCCAACTGCTGGGCGCGACCATCGGCGGGGTGATCGTGCTGACCAACGCCCGCATCCTGCTCAAGGCCGGTGACGCCGGCTCGACCGTCCGCCCGGTTGTCTACGTGCTGCTCGCCGTGGGCTGGGTGGTCGCCCTGACGTTCGCCGTCCGGGCGCTGCGCCGCACCCGCCGGGCCCGCGCCATCGTCGACGCCGCCACCACCACCGCCACTGTCGCCGCCACCGCCGACACGCCCGCCGCCGGTGCGACGCCGTCGCCGGACACCGCGGCTGCCGTCGTCGGGGCCGGAGCCGTCGCCGGGTCCGCCCCGGTCGGGGCCGACGACCGGCTGGCCGTCGTCGAGCGCTGAACCCCGACAGGGGTACGCCGCCCGCCACACTGACCGTCGCACACCGCCGGTGACCCGGCACGGGGCGGCGACGGTCACCCGGTAAGCGCGCCGCCCGGGGCGGGTCCGGACGGGGCCGGGTGCCCGGCGAGCAGGTCGGTCGCCGCTGCCGACAGCAGCGCCCAGGCCCGGTCCACGTGCTCCGGCCCGGTCAGCGGCGAACCGACGGCCAGGCGCAGGGTGTACCGGCCGTTGACCCGGGTGTGGGTCAGGTAGACCTGTCCGCTGTCGTTGACCCGGGCCAGCAGCGCCGCGCCGGCCTCGTCACCGGCCCGCAGCCGGAACGTGACCAGGGAGAACGGGTGCGGGGCGGCGAGGGCGAACCGGTCGTCGGCGCGGACCAGGCCGGCGAACCGGTCGGCCAGGGCGATCCCTGCGCGCAGGTGCGCACGCAGTCCCTCGACGCCGTACCAGCGCAGGACGAACCAGAGTTTCAGCGCCCGGAACCGGCGGCCCAGTGGCACCTGCCAGTCCCGGTAGTCGATCACCGCACCGGACTCGCTCGCCGCGTTGCGCAGGAACTCCGGCATGACGGTCAGCGCCTCGATCAGCTCGCCCCGGTCGGCCACCCAGAAGGCGTCGCAGTCGAAGCCGGTGAGCAGCCACTTGTGCGGGTCGAAGCAGTACGAGTCGGCGTGCTCCACCCCGGCGTGCGTCCAGCGCAGCTCGGGGCAGACCGCCGCCGCCCCGGCGTACGCGGCGTCGACGTGCAGCCACACGCCGTACCGGGCGCAGATCGCGCCGATCTCCGGCAGCGGGTCGACGGCGGTGGTGGAGGTGGTCCCGATGGTCGCCACCACGATGGCGGGCACCACGCCTTCGGCCAGGTCCGCCTCGATCGCCGCGCGCAGCGCCGCTGGCCGCATCGCCTGGGTCGTCGGGTCCACCGCGACGGTCCGCACGCCCGCCTCGCCGAGCCCGGCGATGCGGGCCGCCTTCTCGATCGAGGAGTGCCCGTGCGCCGAGGTGTACGCCCGGTAGCGGCGGTCGACGCCGACCTCCCGCCAGCGTCCGCCGCTGGCCCGGTGCAGGGCGGCCAGGGTGGCGACCAGGGTCGCCGAGGAGGCCGAGTCCTGGATGACGCCGCCGCCGGTGCCGGTGGAGCGGAACCGCGCGGGCAGGTCCATCAGGTCGGCCAGCCAGTCCAGCACGACCGTCTCCAGTTCGGTGCCGGCCGGGTTGGTGGCCCAGAGCATGCCCTGGCTGCCGAGGCCCGAGCTGACCAGGTCGGCCAGCACGCTGGGGCCGCTGGTGTTGGCCGGGAAGTAGCCGAAGAAGCCGGGGTGCTGCCAGTGGGTGACCCGGGGCGCGATGATCGCGTCCAGGTCGGCCAGCATCGCCGCGACCGGCTCACCGTGCGTGGGTGGGCCGGCCGGCAGGGCGGCGGTGACCGTGCCGGGCGGGTCCTGCGGGGTGACCGGGCGTCGGTCCAGCGTCCGCCAGTAGTCGGCGACCCAGTCGACCACCGCGTACCCGGCGCGGCGGAACTCCTCGGGGTCCATGTGCTCAGCCATCCGCCGAGTCGATCAGGTGGGCCGGCCGGGAGCAAGAGCGGGTACGGCTTGTGCGGGCGGAAAGCGTTGTCCTACGATCCGACTGCGCGGAGTCGAACTATGGATGTCGATGCAAAGGCGTCCGTCACCACCGTCAGCGCGGCGTCATCCCGCCGGTCCGGGCAGGCCGGCTCCGCCACCGTGCGCTGACCTCCGCGAAAGGCGTTTCCGTGCACCTGAGCCCCACCCGTCGACGCGCCGCGCTGCTCGCCGCCGCCGCGGCCACCACCCTCGCCGCCGGCACCCTCACCACCGTGACGGCCTCGGCCGCCGCCGCCGGCTGCCGGGTCGACTACAAGATCAGTAGCCAGTGGGGCGGCGGCTTCGGCGCCGACGTCCTCGTCACCAACCTCGGTGACCCGATCAACGGCTGGACGTTGACCTGGTCCTACACCGCCGGCCAGCAGGTCACCCAGGCGTGGAACGCCACGGTCACCCAGTCCGGGGCGCAGGTCAGCGCCAAGGACGCCGGTTACAACGCCGCGCTGGGCACCAACGGCACCGCGAACTTCGGCTTCAACGCGTCGTGGAACAACGCCAGCAACCCGATGCCTGACAGCTTCGCCCTCAACGGCACGACCTGCACCGGCGGCACCGCGCCGACCACCGCGCCCCCGACGACCGCGCCGCCGACCACGCCCCCACCCACCACGCCACCCCCGACGACACCGCCACCGACGACACCGCCACCGACCACGCCCCCGCCGACCGACCCGCCGGCCGGGGCCAAGCAGTTGGAGGATCTCGACCGGGGGCTGATCAGCGTCCGCTCCGGCAACGGGAACCTGGTCTCCTGGCGGCTGCTGGGCACCGAGACCTCCGGGGTGTCGTTCAACCTCTACCGGGGCTCCACCAGGGTCAATGCCACACCGATCACCGGCGCCACCAACTACCTGGACAGCGGGGCGGCGGCCGGCTCGGCGTACACCGTGCGGGCCGTGGTGGGCGGTGCCGAGCAGGCGGCGTCCGCACCCGCCCTCCAGTTCGCCAACGGCTACCTGGACGTGCCGATCCAGCCGCCGGCCGGCGGCACCACCCCGGCCGGGGAGGCGTACAGCTACTCGGCCAACGACGCCAGCGTCGGTGACCTCGACGGCGACGGCGACTACGAGATCGTGCTCAAGTGGGACCCGTCCAACGCCAAGGACAACAGCCAGTCCGGCTACACCGGCAACGTCTACGTCGACGCGTACACCCTGACCGGCAGCCGGTTGTGGCGCATCGACCTGGGTCGCAACATCCGTGCCGGGGCCCACTACACACAGTTCCAGGTGTACGACTACGACGGCGACGGCAGGGCCGAGGTGGCGATGAAGACCGCCGACGGCACCCGCTCCGGCACCGGTCAGCTGATCGGCTCGTCGTCGGCGGACTACCGCAACTCCAGCGGCTACGTGCTGTCCGGCCCCGAGTACCTGACCATGTTCAACGGGCAGACCGGCGCGATCGCCTCCACCGTCAACTACGACCCGCCGCGCGGCACCGTCTCCTCCTGGGGCGACTCGTACGGCAACCGGGTCGACCGGTTCCTCGCCGGCACCGCCTACCTGGACGGTCAGCGGCCGTCGCTGATCATGGCACGCGGCTACTACACCCGCGCGGTGATCGCCGCCTGGGACTTCCGCAACGGCGCGCTGACCAAGCGGTGGACGTTCGACTCCAACGCCTCCGGCAACTCCGCCGCCGCCGGCCAGGGCAACCACCAGCTCTCGGTGGCCGACGTCGACGCCGACGGCCGGCAGGAGATCGTGTACGGCGCGGCCACCATCGACGACAACGGCCGGCTGCTCTACTCGACAGGCAACGGTCACGGCGACGCGCTGCACGTCGGTGACCTGGACCCGGGCCGCTCCGGCCTGGAGGTCTTCAAGGTCGACGAGGACGCCAGCAAGCCCAGCTCGTACTTCGCCGACGCGCGCACCGGCCAGATCATCTGGAAGACCGCGGCCAACGGCGACAACGGCCGGGGCGTCTCGGCGGACATCTGGGCCGGCAGCCCCGGCGCCGAGTCGTGGTCGTCGGCGGTCGACGGGCTGGCCAACACCCGGGGGCAGAACATCGGCCGCAAGCCGTCGTCGGCGAACTTCCTCGCCTGGTGGGACGGCGACCCGGTACGGGAACTCCTCGACGCCACCAAGATCGACAAGTACGGCACCGGCGGCGAGACCCGGCTGCTCACCGGCAGCGACGTCGCCTCCAACAACGGCACCAAGTCGACCCCGGCGCTGTCCGGCGACATCCTCGGCGACTGGCGCGAGGAGGTGATCTGGCGCACCAGCGACAGCCGGGCGCTGCGGATCTACAGCACGCCCACGCCGACCAGCACCCGGATCTACACGCTGATGCACGACGCCCAGTACCGCGCGGCGATCGCCTGGCAGAACACCGCCTACAACCAGCCGCCGCACCCGGGCTTCTTCATCGGTGACGGCATGCCGACCCCGCCCACGCCCAACATCTACCTGCGCTGACGGTGCGGGCCCGGCATCAGCCGGGCCCCCACAAAAGCAGGCACCGGGTCGCCAGCCGCGGAATCCGCTCAGCTGGCGACCCGGTGCACCACACCGCAGCACCCCCGACCCGTCCCGACCGGGAGTGCCGTACCACCACCGGTAATGAAGTTAGAGGTCGTCCGCAACGGTGGGGTGACGTGGCTATGAAGAGCGTGTTTCAGACGCCCCGGGAGAGCCCGCCGACCACCTTCTCGGCCACCAGCTCGAACGAGCGCACCCGGTCGGCCACGTCGTACACCATGGTGGTGAGCATCAGCTCGTTCGCGCCGGTGCGGTCCAGCAGCTCGGTGAGCTGCCGGCGGACCGTCTCCGGTGAACCCATCGCCTGACCGTCGCGGCGCTGCCGCACGAACTCCCGCTCCAGCTCCGTGTACGGGTACCGGGCGGCGTCCTCGGGGCTGGCCAGCGGCTCCGGCCGCCCCGAGCGCAGCTTGAGGAACGACAGCCCGGCCGGCCCGGACAGCCACTCGGCCCGCTCGTCGGTGTCGGCGCAGACCACGTTCACCGCCACCATCGCGTACGGCTCGGTCAGCCAGCGCGACGGGCGGAAACTCTGCCGGTAGAGCTGGAGCGCGGGCAGCGTGTGCTGGGAGCTGAAGTGGTGCGCGAACGAGAACGGCAACCCGAGCAGCCCGGCGAGCTGGGCGCTGAACCCGCTGGAGCCGAGCAGCCAGACGGCGGGGGACTGGCCCAGCCCCGGGCTGGCGGTGATCGCGCCCGGGTCGTCGCCGCTGAAGTAGTTCATCAGGTCGGCCAGCTCCCGGGGGAAGCCCTCCGCCGACAGCCCCTCCATGGTCCGCCGCAGCGCCAGCGCGGTCCGCTGGTCGGTGCCGGGGGCCCGGCCGATGCCCAGGTCGATCCGGCCCGGGTGCAGCGCCTCCAGGGTGCCGAACTGTTCGGCGACCACCAGCGGCGCGTGGTTGGGCAGCATCACCCCGCCCGAGCCCAGCCGGATCGTGGTGGTGTGCGCCGCCAGGTGGGCGAGCAGCACCGCCGGGGCGGAGCTGGCGATCGCCGGCATGTTGTGGTGCTCGGCCACCCAGAACCGGCGGTAGCCCAGTTCCTCGGTCCGGCGGGCCAGCTCGGTGGTGTGCCCGAGCGCCTCGGAGGCGGTGGCCCCGGCGGCGACCGGAGCAAGATCAAGAACAGACAACGGTACGTCGATCACACCTGTGCCCAACCCGTCCCGGCCCGGACTTGTTCCCTGGTCGAGCCCGGTCCGTGGTCCGGGACCGTGCCCGGCCCGGGCCCGGGGGAGGCGGACATCGCAACATCAGCGATGTCGCGGCATCAGGCGCTGCGGATACCGCTACATCGCTGCCGTCGAGTCGATCTCGGCGGGCGAGCGGGCGAGCGGGTGGGGCGAGCGGGCGGACCGTGGCCGGCCGGCGGGCGGGCGGTGGCCGGCGGGTGACGGGGTCAGCCCCGACCGCGGGCCTGCTCGAAGATCAGGCTGGTCTGGGTGTGCTGCACCGCCGGGTCCACCGCCAACTGGTCCAGGACGAAGTCGCGCAGCGCGTCACCCGACGCCGCCCGGACGTGCAGCACGTAGTCCTCCGCGCCCGCCACGTGGAACACCGACACCACCCCGGGCAGCCGTACCGAACGGGCCCGGAAGGCGTCCACCGCGGCCCGCTCGTGCGCGGTCAGCCGGACCGACACCAGCGCCTGCAACGGCAACCCCACCGCCGCCGGGTCCACCTCGGCGTGGAAGCCCCGGATCGCCCCGCAGTCCCGCAGCGCCCGGGTCCGGGTCAGGCAGGTCGACGGGGCCACCCCCACCCGTTCGGCGAGGGCGTTGTTCGGCAGCCGGCCGTCGGCGGCCAGCTCGGCCAGGATCGCGCGGTCGACGTCGTCCAGGGTGGCGAAGGGTCGTACATCGTTCGGTGCGGAGGGCATCCCCGCATCCTTCCGCGAATCCGAGCACAGGAATAGCTGCCCCGCCAGAATATCGTTCGAAAGTCTTGCCCGCCGTCATGCTGATGTTCGAGGCTTCCGGCATGACGGCGGCTACGGCATGAACCCCATCACCAGCGTCGGGGCGACCCTCGACGACACCTCCCCGGACACCCGGGCCGTGCACGCCGGCCGGGACGATCTCGCTGCCCTCGGGGTGCACGTACCGCCGATCGACCTGTCCACCACCAACCCGCTGCCGTCGGTCGAGGCCGGCGGCGCGGCCTACGAACTGCTCGCCACCGGTGGCACCCTCCCGCCCGGCGACAGCGCCGTCTACCAGCGCCTGTGGAATCCCACCGTGGCCCGCTTCGAGACCGCGCTGGCCACCCTCGAAGGCACCCCGGCGGCGGTCGCCTTCGCCAGCGGCATGGCCGCGCTCACCGCGGCCCTGCTCGCGGCCACCCGGGACGGCCGCCGGCACGTCGTCGCCGTCCGTCCCCTCTACGGGGGCACCGACCACGTGCTCGCCACCGGCCTGCTCGGCACCGAGGTCAGCTGGGCCCGTCCCGACGAGGTCGCCGCCGCCGTACGGGCCGACACCGGCCTGGTCGTCGTGGAGACCCCGGCCAACCCCACCCTCGACCTCGTCGACATCGCCGCCCTGGCCGCAGCCGTGGGCGACGTCCCGCTGCTGGTCGACAACACCGTCGCCACCCCCGTGCTCCAGCAGCCGGCCCGGCACGGCGCCACGCTCGTCCTGCACAGCGCCACCAAGAGCATCGGCGGGCACGGCGACGTGCTCGCCGGGGTGGTGGCCTGCGACGCCGACTGGGCCGCCCGGTTGCGCCAGGTGCGCGCGGTCACCGGCGCGGTGCTGCACCCGCTCGGCGCGTACCTGCTGCACCGGGGCCTGCAGACGTTGCCGCTGCGGGTCCGCGCACAGCAGGCCGGCGCGGAGAAGCTGGCCCTGCGGCTCGCCGGGCACCCGGCCGTCGCGCGGGTCCACCACCCCTCGGTGCACGACCCGGCCGGGCTGGTCGGCCGGCAGCTCGCCGGCACCGGGAGCCTGCTCGCCGTCGAGGTACGCGGTGGCGCACCGGCCGCCGCCCGGGTGGCCGGGGCCTGCCGGCTGATCACCCACGCGGTGTCGCTGGGCGGGGTGGACACCCTGATCCAGCATCCCGCCTCGCTGACCCACCGGCCGGTGGCCGGGGAGGCGAAGCCGGGCGACGGGCTGCTGCGGATCTCGGTCGGCCTGGAGGACCCCGAGGACCTGTGGACCGACCTGGCCCGCGCGCTCGCGGCGGGGTGAGCGTCCGGTGGGGCGGTCGGCCCTGCTGACGGGTCAGTGCTTGGGGCCGACGTGGCCGTCCAGGGTGGCGACCGCCGCCCGCCGCGCCACCGACAGGCAGTTGCGGCGGTTCATCGTCCAGGCGACACCGATCATGTCGAGTGCCCACTGGCAGAGACCCATGATGTGGGTGGACTCGTTGCTGAAGTGGTAGCGCGGGTAGACGTACGGTCGGCCCCCCGCACGGTCACCCGGTTGTCCACCCGGCAGCCGTCGGAGTGGAACAGACCCCGCAGGAAGTCGCCCGGCTGGCGCTGGACGATCTCGCGTTGCCAGTCGGCCAGGCCGATACGGCGTTCGTGCTTGCGGCCCGGCCCGTGCTGGGGAAACAGGCACGGCCAGTGCCGGCCGTAGCTCTGCACGCCGACGCAGCCCTGCTTGCGCACCCGCTGCACCGTCGTGGCGAGCACGGCCCGCATGGCCAGGTCGCACGCGTCGACCAGCCCCGGCCAGGCGGCGGCACAGTAGATCCGCAGCACCGGCACCCGGGCCGTCGTCACCAGGTGGCCGTCGCCGAGGTACAGGCCGAGGAGATAGGCGTACGCCGCCGGGTCGGCCGGACCGTCGAGCCCGTCCCGGCACCGGAAGCACCGCAGCTCGGTGCCCCGCTGCCGCGCCTCGGGACGGTCGTTGCACCAGTGCCAGACGGTGCGGTAGGGAAGGCCGACGGCACCTGCGGCGTCGGCGACCGAACCGCCGGCGCGGTGCACCTGCCGGGCGCGGGCCCGGATCTCTGGTGGATGCACCGGGGCATCATCGAACAGGTGTGTGACAAGGTGCCGGGAGCGGGACTCGAACCCGCACGCCTGTTAAGGCAAATGCTTTTGAGGCATTCATGTCTGCCGATTCCATCATCCCGGCGTCACCCCGAGGGGCGCGTGGCTCACTGTACCCGACTAGGCTCATGCGGGAGCATGGGTGGTAGCCGGTGTGGGATCGATGGTGGGGGTAGGGCTGGTGGCCGAGACGCAGACGGATGCCGAGCGCAGGCGGGTGCTGATCGCCGAGGACGAGGCGCTCATCCGACTGGACCTGGCCGAGATGCTGGTCGAGGAGGGTTACGAGGTCGTCGGCGAGGCCGGTGACGGCGAGACCGCCGTCCGGTTGGCCGAGGAGCTCAAGCCCGACCTCGTCATCCTCGACATCAAGATGCCGATCATGGACGGCCTGGCCGCCGCCGAGCGGATCGCCGGCGCCCGGATCGCCCCCGTGATCATCCTGACCGCGTTCAGCCAGCGTGACCTGGTGGAACGGGCGCGGGCCGCCGGTGCGATGGCCTACCTGGTCAAGCCGTTCCAGAAGAGCGACCTGGTGCCGGCGGTGGAGATCGCGCTGTCCCGCTACTCCGAGATCGCGGCCCTGGAGTCCGAGGTGGCCGGGCTCACCGACCGGCTGGAGATCCGCAAGACCGTCGAACGCGCCAAGGGCGCGCTGATGACGACGTACGGGATGACCGAGCCGCAGGCGTTCAAGTGGATCCAGCGCACCGCGATGGACCACCGGATGACCATGAAGGAGGTCGCCGAGCGGATCCTCGCCGAGACCGCCGGTGGCGAGATCGCCGAGCAGCCCACCTCCTGACCCGTCGGCGTACCGGTCGCCGATCGGTCCGTCTTTCCTCCCCGCCCGGCGGCCCACCCTGTCCGGTCGACGCGGCGGCCCGCTCCGAACCGGCGGACGAATCCGCCCCGACGGTCGTCCGGTTCCGTCCTGACGTCGACCGGTGAAGGCGCGGTCCGGCACACGCCGGTGACCACCGGGAGCAGCAGGGCGCACCACGGCGTACCGGTCGGCCGGTGGCCGCCGCCCCCGATCGCCCGGCTCCCGTCTCCGGACCGGTCGGGCCGGCCGCCGGTCGGGCGGCCCGACCGGCCCCCCACGGCGGGGCTCCGCTGCCTAGCATCGATGCATGCCTGTCCGGCGCGTGCTCGTGGTGTGCGCTCTGTTGGTCCTGGTGGTCGCCGGCTGCGACCGGCCCGGAACCGGAAACGACGAGGCCGGCCCGGGTGGCGGGCGGTCGGCGGCGGTCGAGCCGGCCTGGCGGGAGGCGACCCTGCCCGCACCGCCCGGTCCGGCCGGCCGGCTGGTGCTGCGCGACGCGGTCTCCTGCGCCGGGGTCTGGTTCCTGGTCGGCGGGGTCGTCGACGCCGCCGGTGGGAGCCGCCCGGCGGCCTGGTCCAGCGCGGACGGTGCCACCTGGGTGCCGATGCCGGTCGCGGCCAGCACGTTCTACGGCCGGCAGCACGTGCTCTACGCGGCGGCCTGCGCCGGAGACCGGGTGGCGGCGCTGGGTGCCAAGAACGGTGGGGTGCACGGCAACCCGCGTACCGGGACCTGGGTCCGCGACGGTGCCGGCCCGTTGCGGGAGGTGCCGGCGGCGTTCGAGCTGTTCGGCGGCCCCCGCGCGGTCAGCGTGGCCCGGCTGGCGGCCGGTGCCGGAGGCTGGTTGATCGCGGGTGCCCGGGCCGACGGCGCGGCGGTCTGGACGTCGCCGGACGCGGGCGGGTTCACCCTGGCCGAGGGGTTGCCGGAGCTGGCCGGGGATGCCCGGGGGCGGACGGCGGCGTACGACGCGGTGGCGCTGCCGGCGGGTTGGCTGGTGGTCGGGTCGCTGCTGCCGGCGGCCGGCTCGGCGCTGCGGCCGATGGCCTGGACCTCGGTCGACGGGCGCTCCTTTCGGCGGGCGGAGCTGCCGGTGCAGGGCGGCCGGGGGCGGGCGGAGCGGGTGGTGCTGCGCGACGGCGTGCCGGTGGTGGTGGGGGCGGTTTCCGACGGTTTCGCCGTGTGGCGGGCCGACGACGGGGTGCGGTGGCGGCGGGTCGGCGGGTTCGGGGCGACCGGGCCGGGCGTGCTGTCGGTGGTGGGGCTGACCGTGGTGGGTGGCGCGCTGGTGGCGGTCACCGGTGACGGTGCCGGTCGCGCTACGTGGGTGTCGACCGACGGTGGGGTGTCGTGGCGCTCCGTCCGGGTGCCGCTGACGGTGGTCGATGGCGGTGACACCGCCCTGACGGTGGCCGGCGGCGATGATCGACTGTTGCTGCTGGCCGACGACGGCAGGGCCTCTCATGCCTGGTGGGGGCGGGTTTGAGTGGCTATAGGCGGGGGCGGTGGGCGGTGCCCTCCCGCACCTTCGAATAGAAAGTGAAGATCCCTCAGATCTGACGGTTCTTACAGCGATCGTTTCGAATCCGCCACGGCGTGTAACGGTTCGATCAACCCCGCTTGCTGGGGCTTACGTCGCAGCTTCCCGGTGGGATAACGTCCCGGCCCAGACCGGCGACGACGGTCTGGTTCGTCCGCCCCCGCAAGGGCCAATAGGCAGCGGGTGGTTCGGACCATGCGACGGAGGAGGGTTCCGGCCTTGAGGCAGAAGCTCGCACGCGTGATCGGTGGAGTCGCCATGCTGGCGCTCGTCGCCGGCGGCACCGCTTGCTCCAGCGGCAGCGACGACGAGGCGTCCGGTGGGGACGGCTGCGGTAGCAAGATCGCGTTCTTCGGCGCGCTGACCGGCAGCTCGGCGGCGCTGGGCATCAACGAGAAGAACGGCGTCAAGCTCGCCGTCGAGAAGTACAACAAGGAAAACGCCGACTGCAAGGTCGAGCTGGCCGAGCTGGACTCGCAGGGCAGCCCGGACCAGGCCCCCGGTCTGGCCCAGAAGGCCATCGACGACAGCAAGCTCCTGGGCATCGTCGGCCCGGCCTACTCGGGCGAGTCCGAGGCCGCCGGCCCGCTGTTCAACGAGGCCGGCCTGGTCACCATCACCCCCTCCGCCACCCGCCCCAGCCTCGCCCAGCAGGGCTGGAAGACCTTCTTCCGGGCGGTCGGCAACGACCTGAGCCAGGGCCCGGCGGCCGGCACCTACATCAAGAACGTGATGAAGGCCGACAAGGTCTACGTCATCGACGACCAGTCCGCCTACGGCGCGGGCCTGGCCGACGAGGTCAAGAAGGTCCTCGGCAGCGCGGTCGTCGGCTCGGACAAGGTCCAGGGCGAGGGCAAGCAGACCGAGTTCTCCGGCGTGGTGACCAAGGTCAAGGCCGCCGGCGTCAAGGCCGTCTTCTTCGGTGGCTACTACCAGGAGGCCGGCCTGATCCGCAAGCAGCTCACCGCTGCCGGGGTCACCGCCCCGCTGGTCGTCGGTGACGGCTCCAACGACCCGGCGTACATCACCACCGCCGGTGCCGCCGCCGCCGAGGGCACCATCCTCACCTGCCCGTGCGCGCCGGCCGCCGAGGCCCGTGGCACGTTCGTCGAGGAGTTCAAGGCGCTCAACGGCGCCGACCCGGGCACCTACAGCGACACCGCCTACGACGCCGCGAACATCCTGCTCGCCGGCATCAAGGCCAAGAAGACCACCCGCGCCGACCTGCTGGAGTTCGTGAAGAGCTACAACGGCGAGGGTGTCGCGTCGAACTACAAGTTCGTCGAGGGCGGCGAGCTGGACCCGGCGCAGGTCAAGGTCTGGGCGTTCAAGGTCCAGGGCGGCAAGGTCGTCCCCGACCAGGAGATCCCGAAGGCCTGACCACGGTCGCTGCGAGCGATTGACGACAGATCGCGGGTGCGGCCGGGAGCTCGCTCCCGGCCGCACCACCTGTTTCTCCACACCTGACGGAGCGGCCCTCCCGTGAACTTCGACGGACTGTTCTCCAACTTCGGGGAACTCACCACGACCGGCCTGACACAGGGTGCGATCTACGCCCTGGTCGCGCTCGGCTACACGCTGGTCTACGGCGTACTCAGACTCATCAACTTCGCTCACTCCGAGGTCTTCATCGCCGGCGCGTTCGCCGCCATCTGGACCTGGAACGGCTTCGGCCTCGACCAGGACTCCCAGGTCAGCGGGGTCGGCTCGATCCTGTTCTACCTGCTCGTCGCGATGATCGTCGCGGCCATCGCGTCGGCCGGCACGGCGACCGTGATCGAGCGGGTGGCGTACCGGCCGCTGCGCAAGCGCAACGCGCCGCCCCTGGCCTTCCTGATCACTGCGATCGGCGCGTCGATCGCGATCTCGGAGGCGTTCGGCATCTGGACCCGTCGGCGGCCCGAGGGCGCACCGATCCTGATCAGCCAGAAGCCGCTGTTCCACCTCTTCGGGGTGCCGATCGACGGGGTGCAGTTGCTCACCCTCGGCGCCGCGCTGGTGATGATGGTCGCGCTTGACCAGTTCATCAACCGCAGCCGGGTCGGCCGGGGCATCCGGGCGGTCGCCCAGGACGCCAACACCGCCGCGCTGATGGGCGTGAACAAGGACCGGATCATCCTGATGGTCTTCATCGCCGGTGGCACCATGGCCGGCGTCGCCGGCCTGCTCTACGACGTACGGATCCAGAGCCTGACCTACAGCGTCGGCTTCCTGCTCGGCCTGAAGGCGTTCACCGCCGCGGTGCTCGGCGGTATCGGCAACCTGCGGGGCGCCCTGGTCGGCGGCCTGCTGCTGGGCGTGGTGGAGAACTACGCCTCGGGGCTGTTCGGCAGCGAGTGGAAGGACTTCGCCGCCTTCGCCGTGCTGGTGGTGCTGTTGATGTTCCGGCCGACCGGTCTGCTGGGCGAATCGCTGGGAAGGGCACGGGCATGACGACGACGGTTAATCCGCCGACCCCCGAGCAGCAGCAGGGGATCGGGACACGGCTGCGGCACGGCCGCGAGGCCATCGGGCAGCGGTGGCACGACGCGCCGCGCTGGGTGCGCTGGGCGGCGCTGGCGGCGCTGATCGCGTTCTTCTACGCGCTGCCCAACAAGGAGTTCTACCAGTACCTGGGGCCGATCCCGACCACGGGCTCCAACTTCACCCAGGTGCTCTTCACCGTCTCGATCTACGTGCTGCTCGCCGTCGGGTTGAACATCGTGGTCGGCTTCGCCGGCCTGCTCGACCTCGGCTACTTCGGCTTCTTCGCCGTCGGCGCGTACACCGTGGCGGTGTTGACCTCGCCGAGCAGCGACCTCAAGACGCTCTGGCCGTGGCTGCTGGTGGTGCCGATCGCGATCGCCCTCACCATGGTCTCCGGCATCATGCTCGGCACCCCCACCCTGCGGCTGCGCGGTGACTACCTGGCGCTGGTGACGCTCGGCTTCGCCGAGATGATCCGGATCGCGGCGGTCAGCTCCGAGTTCCTCAAGGGCCAGCGGGGCTTCAACCAGATCCCGCACCCGCCCGGCAAGTACGCCGACGGCAAGCCGTTCTTCGGGGTGCTCGACGCCCGCCCGTACTACTGGCTGGTGCTCACGCTGATCATCCTGGTGGTGATCGGGGTGCGGAACCTGACCCACAGCCGGGTCGGCCGGGCCTGGATCTCGATCCGTGAGGACGAGGACGCCGCCCAGCTGATGGGCGTGCCGACGTTCAAGTTCAAGCTCTGGGCGTTCGCCTCGGGCGCGGCGATCGCCGGCCTGGCCGGTGCGCTCTTCGCCGGCAAGCAGAACTTCGTCAACTCGCAGAACTTCGAGCTGCTTAACTCGATCATCATCCTGGCCGCGGTCATCCTGGGCGGCTCGGGCAACATCGTCGGCGCGATCGTCGGCGGTGGCCTGGTGGCGTACATGATCGAGCGGTTCCGCGGCATCGAGCTGTTCGGCGTGGAGCTGTACGAGTACCGGTTCCTCTTCTTCGGTCTGGTGCTCGTGGTGATGATGATCTTCCGGCCGCAGGGCCTCATCCCGAACCGACGACGGGCGGCGGAGTTCAAGGACCGTCGCAAGGAGGTGATCGTCGGTGAGTGACACCGAACAGACCCCGGCCGTTCCGGCCCAGGCGGGCGCGCCCGCCGTCGAGACCGTCCCCGGGCGGGAACCGCTGCTGGAGGTCGACCACGTCACGCTGCGCTTCGGCGGCGTGGTGGCGCTCAACGACGTCGACTTCACCCTCTACAAGGGGGAGATCCTCGGGCTGATCGGCCCGAACGGCGCCGGCAAGACCACCTGCTTCAACGCGATGACCGGCATCTACCAGCCCAGCGAGGGGCAGATCCGGTTCCGCGGCGAGAAGATCAGCGGCAAGAAGCGGCACCAGATCACCAAGATGGGCATGGCGCGGACGTTCCAGAACATCCGCCTCTTCCCGGAGATGACCGCGCTGGAGAACGTGCAGGTCGGTGCCGACGCGCACCACAAGACCAGTGTGGTCTCGGCGCTGTTCCGGCTGCCCCGGCACTGGCGCGAGGAGCGCGAGGGCCGGGAGAAGGCCGAGCGGCTGCTGGAGTTCGTCGGCATCCGGCCCCGGATGCACGAGTTCGCCCGCAACCTGTCCTACGGCGAGCAGCGTCGGCTGGAGATCGCCCGGGCCCTGGCCACCGACCCGGTGCTGCTCTGCCTGGACGAGCCGGCCGCCGGCTTCAACCCGGCGGAGAAGGAGGAGCTGCTCCAGCTCATCCGGCAGATCCGCGACACCGGCGTGACCGTGCTGCTGATCGAGCACGACATGCGCCTGGTCATGGGCGTCACCGACCGGATCGTGGTGCTGGAGTTCGGGAAGAAGATCGCCGAGGGGCTGCCCGCCGAGGTGCGGGACAACCCGAAGGTGGTCGCGGCGTACCTGGGGGTACCGGACGATGCTGCTTGAGATTGACGACGTCAGCCTGCTGTACGGGCGCATCCAGGCGCTGCACGGGATCAGCCTGACCGTGGGGGAGGGCGAGATCGTCGCCCTGATCGGCGCGAACGGCGCCGGCAAGTCCACCACCATGCGGGCGGTCTCCGGCATCCGGCCGATCGCCTCCGGGGCGATCCGCTTCGAGGGCGAGGACATCTCCAAGCTCCGGGCGGACCTGCGGGTCCGGCGGGGGCTGTGCCAGGCCCCGGAGGGGCGCGGCATCTTCCCCGGCATGACCGTGCTGGAGAACCTCGACATGGGCGCCTACACCCGGCGGGACCGGGCGGGCATCGCCCAGGACCTCAACCGGGTGCTGGAGCTGTTCCCCCGGCTGGCCGAGCGGCGCAAGCAGGCCGGCGGCACCCTCTCCGGCGGCGAGCAGCAGATGCTGGCCGTCGGCCGGGCGCTGATGAGCCGACCCAAGCTGCTGCTGCTCGACGAGCCGTCGATGGGTCTGGCCCCGATGCTGATCCAGCAGATCTTCTCCATCATCACCGAGATCAACGAGCAGGGCACCACGATCCTGCTGGTGGAGCAGAACGCGCAGCAGGCGCTCGCCCGGGCCCACCGGGCGTACGTGCTGGAGACCGGCCGCATCGTCAAGAGCGGCACCGGCGCGGAGCTGCTGCACGACCCGTCGGTCAAAGAGGCCTACCTCGGCGTGGCCTGACCGTCGCCCCCCTCGCAAAGGAGTACTGCCATGTTCCACCTCACCCCTGGTCGGCGGGCGGCGTTCGGCGTCGCCGGCGCGACCGCCCTGCTGCTCTCCCTCGCCGCCTGTGGCGAGGAGGAGAGCACCGAGCAGCCCGGCGGCGGCCCGTCGGTCAGCGCGTCGGCCGACACCTCGCTGGCCGACAAGGTCCCGGCCGCGATCAAGGCCGACGGCAAGATCGTCGTGGGCACCGACTCGACGTACGCCCCGGCGGAGTTCCTCGACGCCGACGGCAAGACGGTGATCGGCTTCGACGTCGAGCTGTTCACCGCCGTGGCGGCCAAGCTCGGCCTCAAGGCGGAGTTCGTCTCCGCGCCGTTCGGCGACATCATCTCCGGCGTGAGCACCGGCAAGTACGAGGTCGGCGTCTCGTCGTTCACCATCAACGACGAGCGCAAGCAGCAGGCCAACATGGTCAGCTACTTCCAGGTCGGCACCCAGTGGGTGACCAAGAAGGGCAACCCGGCCGGCGTCACGATCGACGACGCCTGCGGCAAGAAGATCGCCGTGCAGAAGGACACCGTCCAGGTCGAGGACATCCAGAAGCGCTCCAAGACCTGCACCGAGGCCGGCAAGCCGGCGATCACCGTCGAGCAGTTCCCCGGCCAGGACGCCGCCACCGCCGCGGTGGTCTCCGGCAAGGACGACGCGATGCTCGCCGACTACCCGGTCGGGGTGTTCGCGGTGACCCAGTCCAACGACGCCCTCGAACTGCTCGACAAGCAGTACGAGGCGGCCCCGTACGGCTACGTGGTCGGCAAGGACCAGGCGGCGTTCGCCGAGGCGGTGCGGGACGCGACCAAGGCGCTGATCGCCGACGGGTCGTACAAGTCGGTGCTGGACAAGTGGAAGGTGGCGGACGGCGCGATCACGGACCCCGCGATCAACCCGTAACAGGTCATGGAATCCCACGACACTTCCACCGTACGGGCGCGGCCGGAGCCTCTCCGCGCCGTGCCCGTACGGCACCCGGGGCGCTGGGTCGCGGTCGCCGTGCTGGCCGTGCTGGTCGCCATGTTCGTCCACCTGCTGGTCACCAACGACGCCTTCAACTGGTCGTTCATGGTGGACAAGATGTTCCGTCCGCCGATCATCGAGGGGCTGCTGCGCGGCACGGTGCTGATGACGGTGAGCGCGATGCTCATCGGCGTCACGCTGGGCGTGGTGGTGGCGGTGATGCGGCTGTCGGACAATCCGATCCTGCGCGGGGTCGCCTGGCTCTACACCTGGTTCTTCCGGGCGGTGCCCCGGCTGGTGCTGCTGGCGGTCTTCGGCAACATCGGCATCCTGTGGAGCCGGATCGAGTTCGGGGTGCCGTTCGACACCCAGCTCGGTCAGCTCTTCGGCATCGACAACCTGCAACTGCGGCTGTTCGGCTTCTCCTCCCGGGACATCCTCACCGGCTTCATGGCCGGCCTGCTGGGGTTGGCGCTGTCCGAGGCGGCCTACATGGCCGAGATCGTCCGGGCCGGCATCCAGTCGGTCGACGAGGGGCAGACCGAGGCGGCCCAGGCGTTGGGCATGAGCCGGGGTCAGCTGCTGCGCCGGGTGGTGCTGCCACAGGCGATGCGGGTGATCATCCCGCCGACCGGCAACGAGACCATCGCGATGCTCAAGGACACCTCGCTGCTGCTCTACGTGCCGGTGAGCGTGGAGCTGTTCTTCCAGCTCGACGCGGTCGGCAAGCGGACCTTCCAGATCTTCCCGATGTACGTGGCCGCCTGCCTGTGGTACCTCTTCCTGACCAGCATCCTGCTGGTCGGGCAGTACTTCCTGGAGCGGCACTTCGGCAGGGGCTACGGTCCGGCCGGCCGGGCCCGGCTGCGGTTGCGGGGGATGACGGCGGAGACCGGTGGCGGCGGCAATTCGGGGACGGTGGGTCCGGCATGAGTGAGCTGATTCCCGGCCAGCCGGGCGCGCCGGCCGCCGAGTCACCTGCCGGTGCCCCGGCCGACGGTGCCGGGCTGATGGTGCAGGCCGAGCAGGTGCACAAGTCGTTCGGGTCGCTGGAGGTGCTCAAGGGCATCGACCTTCAGGTGCGGTCGGGCGAGGTGTGCTGCCTGCTGGGGCCGTCGGGCTCCGGCAAGTCGACCTTCCTGCGCTGCATCAACCACCTGGAGAAGATCAACGCCGGGTCGATCCGGGTGGACGGCGAGCTGATCGGCTACCGGGAGCGAGGCGGCCGGCTGCACGAGATGCGGGAGAAGGAGGTGGCCGCGCAGCGTCGTTCGATAGGCATGGTGTTCCAGCGGTTCAACCTCTTCCCGCACATGACGGTGCTGGGCAACGTGACCGAGGCCCCGGTGCTGCTGGGCCGGGAGAAGAAGGCGGCGGCCCGGGAGCGGGCCGCGCAGCTGCTGGAGCGGGTGGGGTTGGGCGACAAGCTCGGCGCGTACCCCGGTCAGCTCTCCGGCGGGCAGCAGCAGCGGGTGGCGATCGCCCGCGCGTTGGCGATGCGGCCGAAGCTGATGCTCTTCGACGAGCCGACCAGCGCGCTCGACCCGGAACTGGTCGGCGAGGTCCTGGACGTGATGAAGGACCTGGCCCGGGACGGGATGACCATGATCGTGGTGACCCACGAGATCGGTTTCGCCCGGGAGGTCGGTGACACGCTGGTCTTCATGGACGGCGGGGTGGTCGTCGAGTCCGGCGACCCGCGCGAGGTGATCGCCAACCCGCGGCACGAGCGGACCAGGACGTTCCTCGCCAAGGTGCTCTGAGTTCCGGGCCACCCCCGGCGTCGGCCGTGCCGCCGCCGGGGGTTGTCGGGGGTACGGACTAGAGTCGCTGCCGTGACAGCTACGACGCCGCGCCTGCTCCTCGTCGACGGACATTCCCTGGCATACCGGGCTTTCTTCGCCCTGCCGGTGGAGAACTTCTCCACCACGACCGGGCAGCCGACCAACGCGGTCTACGGCTTCACCTCGATGCTGATCAACGTGCTCCGCGACGAGCAGCCCACCCACATCGTGGTCGCCTTCGACGTCTCCCGCCGCTCCTTCCGCACCGAGAAGTACGCGGAGTACAAGGCCGGCCGCAGCGAGACCCCGGCCGACTTCAAGGGCCAGGTCAGCCTGGTCAAGGAGGTCCTCGACGCGCTGCGCATCCCGGTCGTCGAGCGGGAGGGCTACGAGGCCGACGACGTCATCGCCACCCTCGCCTGCCAGGCCCGCGACCAGGGCATGCAGGTGCTGATCAGCACCGGCGACCGGGACGCCTTCCAGCTCGTCGGCGACGACGTCACCGTGCTCTACCCCCGCAAGGGCGTCTCCGACCTGGCCCGGATGGACCCGGCGGCGATCGAGGCGAAGTACGGCGTCGGCCCGCAGCGCTACCGCGACCTGGCCGCCCTGGTCGGCGAGACCAGCGACAACCTGCCCGGCATCCCCGGCGTCGGCCCGAAGACGGCCGCCAAGTGGATCAACACCTACGGCGGGGTCGAGGGCGTGATCGCCCACGCCGACGAGATCAAGGGCAAGGCCGGCGACAGCCTGCGCGAGCGGCTCGCCGACGTGATCCGCAACTACGAGATCAACTGCCTGGTCTCCGACCTGGAGCTGCCGGTCCGCCCCGAGGACGCCCGCTGGCAGGGCTGGGACCGCGAGGCCGTGCACCAGGTCTTCGACACCCTCCAGTTCCGCATCCTGCGCGACCGGCTGTATCAATACCTGGAGGCGGTGGAGCCGGAGGCCGAGGCCGGCTTCGACCTGGCCGGCGAACGGCTCACCACGGCCGGCGCGCTCGTCGACTGGCTGGCCGCGCACGTCTCCGCCGGCACCCAGGTCGGCGTCGCGGTGAAGACCCCGGCCAAGCCGAAGGACCCCCGCGAGCGCTACGAGCCGCAGCTTGAAGCGCTGGCCCTCGCGCTGGCCAGCGGCCCGGCCGCCTGGCTCGACCCGGCGACGCTGGCCGAGGCCGACGAACGCGCCCTGGCCGACTGGCTGGCCGACCCCGCGCAGCCCAAGGTGCTGCACGACAGCAAGCACGCCCGGCTGGCGTTCGCCGCGCGGGGCTGGTCCCTGGCCGGTGTCGCCCGGGACACCGAGCTGGCCGCCTACCTGGCCCGTCCCGACCAGCGCTCCTACGACCTGACCGACCTGGCGCTGCGCTACCTGCACCGCGAGCTGCGGGTCGACGCGCCGGAGACCGGTCAGCTCACCTTCGACGGGCTCGGTGACGACGGCGAGGCCGAGCAGAACCTGATGCTCCAGGCGCGGGCCACCCTGGACCTGGCCGACGCGATCGACGCCGAGCTGTCCCGCGACGGTGAGCAGTCCGCCCGGCTGATGGCCGAGGTGGAGCTGCCCCTGTCCGAGGTGCTGGCCGGGATGCAGCGCGTCGGCATCGGCGCCGACCTGGACTACCTCCACGAGTTGGAGGCGCACTTCGCGGGCGAGGTGAAGTCCGCCGCCCAGGGCGCGTACGCCGCCGTGGGGCGGGAGTTCAACCTCGGCTCGCCCAAGCAGCTCCAGGAGCTGCTCTTCGGGGAGCTGGGGTTGCCCAAGACCAAGAAGATCAAGACCGGCTACACCACCGACGCCGACGCGCTCCAGTGGCTCTACGCCCAGAACCCGCACCCGGTGCTGGAGCACCTGCTGCGCCACCGGGACGTGGCGAAGCTCAAGACCACCGTCGACGGCCTGCTCAAGTCGGTCGCCGACGACGGGCGCATCCACACCACGTTCAAGCAGACAGTGGCGGCCACCGGTCGGCTCTCCTCCACCGACCCCAACCTCCAGAACATCCCGATCCGCACCGAGGAGGGCCGGCGCATCCGCCGGGCGTTCGTGGTGGGCGACGGCTACCAGACCCTGCTCACCGCCGACTACAGCCAGATCGAGATGCGGATCATGGCGCACCTGTCGTTGGACGAGGCGCTGATCGAGGCGTTCAACTCCGGCCACGACTTCCACGCCGCGACCGCCTCGTCGGTCTTCACGGTCCCGGTCGGCGAGGTCACCGCCGACCAGCGTCGCAAGATCAAGGCGATGAACTACGGCCTCGCCTACGGCCTGAGCGCCTTCGGCCTGTCCCAGCAGCTCGGCATCACCGCCGACGAGGCCCGGGGGCTGATGGACAACTACTTCGCCGGCTTCGGCGGGGTGCGCGACTACCTGCACGAGGTGGTGGCCCGCGCCCGCCAGGACGGCTACACCTCCACCGTCCTGGGTCGCCGCCGCTACCTGCCCGACCTGGTCAGCGACAACCGGCAGCGCCGGGACATGGCCGAGCGGATGGCGCTCAACGCCCCCATCCAGGGCTCGGCCGCCGACATCATCAAGGTCGCCATGCTGCGCGTCGACACCGCGCTGCGCGACGCCGGGCTGCGGTCCCGAATGCTGCTCCAGGTGCACGACGAGCTGGTCTTCGAGGTCGCCCCCGACGAGCGGGAGGCGTTGGAGACGCTGGTCCGGCAGGAGATGGGGGCGGCCTACCCGCTGTCGGTGCCGCTGGAGGTCTCCGTCGGCGCGGGCCGGGACTGGAACAGCGCCGACCACTAGCCAGCCCTCGCACGCCACGCACCGGCCCGACCAGGGGGAGACATGAGCACACTCGCCGACCGCCCGCACACCGCACTGCTCGTCGTCGACGTGCAGAACGGGGTCGTCGCCGGGGCGTACCGGCGTGACGACGTGGTCGCCAACGTGGCCGCCCTGGTGCGGCGGGCCCGCCAGGAGGGGGTGCCCGTCGTCTGGGTGCAACACTCCGACGCCCGCCTCGTCCCCGGCGGGGACGACTGGCGGATCGTCCCCGAGCTGGTCCCGGCCGACGCCGAACCGCTTGTCGAGAAGCTCTACGGCGACTCCTTCGAGGACACCGCGCTGGAGTCGGTGCTGGCCGGGCTGCGCGTCGGGCGGCTCCTGGTGGTCGGTGCGCAGACCGACGCCTGCGTCCGGTCGACCCTGCACGGCGCGTTCGTGCGGGGGTACGACACCACGCTGGTCGCCGACGCCCACACCACCCAGGACCGCACGCGGTGGGGCGCGCCGCCGCCCGAGCAGGTCGTCACGCACACCAACCTCTACTGGACGCACCAGCAGGCCCCGGGGCGCACGGCGGGCACGGTCGCGACGAAGGACGTCGACTTCGCCACGACGGCCTGACCCCACCCTGTGCCGTCGCGGCGGGCCCGCCGGGCCCGGCCGCGGCATCTGGCCCGGCCGGTACCTGGCCCGGCCGGTACCTGGCCCGGAGGTAGGCCCGGCGCGCTCAGTGCCGGGCCTGCGGCGGTCAGCGCAGCGGGTCGTGGCCCCAGTTCATCAGCGACCACCGCCACTTCGTGTCCCGCACGTCGCCGGCCGGTCGCTGCGCCAGGTGCCGGTGCACGTAGCCGATCACCGTGCGCATGTGCCGGTAGTCGGCGGCGGACAGCTCGGCCCGCTTGCGACGCAGCAGGTCGACGATCCGCCGGCCCGACGAGTGTCCCACCGACTCGCCGCCGCCGGCCCGGCCGCCCTTGTGCCAGCCGACCTGTTTGGACTCCGGCGTCTGCAACCAGGACGCCAGCTCACCCGGTTTCATGTTCACCGCCTCGGTGAACTCCCGGTAGGTCTGCTGCGGGTCGTCAGCTCGGCTCACGACGCAACGCCTCCGGCCGGTGGGCGACGTCGCGTCCCGAGTCGTCGTTGCGGATGCGGTACCGCGGGTCGTCAGGCGCGGCGTTCACCGTGCGCCCCCGGACGTGCGTGCGTTCGGTCAGCTCCTCCTGCACCACACCGTGGGCGCGACCGCTGTGGCTGGCCCAGGAGACGTAGTCACCCTGCTGGAACCGGTGCTCGGCCATGGCCGGCGGGTACCCGACGGCACCGCCCCGAAACAACGCGCCCGGCCGGCCGGCGATGCCGGCGGGCCGCGTGCGGGGCCGGTCCGGTGCCGCCGGCCCAGCCGGCGGGTCCGGTGGTGGCCGGTCCGGTGCCGACGGAACGGTCGGCGGCGGGTGCCGGCCCGGTCCGTGCCCACCGGTCCGTGCCCACCGGTCCGGTGCCGGTCGGTCCGGTGCCGGACCGGTCAGGTGGTGGCCGGTTTCTCGGTGACGAAGATGGCGGTGCCGGGGAAGAGCCGCCCGCGCAGCGGGCTCCACTGCCCCCAGGTCTCCCGGTGGCCGGTCGGCCACTCCGGCTCCACCAGGTCGAGCAGGCGGAAGCCGGCACCGACCAGTTCGCGGATCCGGTCGCCGAGGGTCCGGTGCTGCTCCACGTAGCTGGCCACCCCCCGCTCGTCCTGCTCGACGTAGGGGGAGCGGTCGAAGTACGAGTGCACGGCGGTCAGCCCGCCCTCGCCGGGGTCGTCGAGGAAGACCCAGCGCATCGGGTGGGTCACCGAGAAGACCCAGCGCCCGCCGGGGCGCAGCACCCGGTGCACCTCGGCCATCAGCGCGGCCGAGTCGGCGACGAACGGGATCGCCCCGAACGCGGTGCAGGCGATGTCGAACGAGGCCCCGGCGAACGGCAGGGCCAGTGCGTCGGCCTGCACCAGCGGTACGCGTACCCCGCTGGTGCCGGCGGCACGGGCGGCGTGCCGCAGCATGCCGGCGGAGAGGTCGAAGGCGACCGGCTCCGCCCCCTGGGTGGCCAGCCACCTGGCGCAGGACGCCGCGCCGCAGCCGACCTCCAGCACCCGCCGCCCGGCCAGCTCGCCGAGCAGCCGCGCCTCGGATTCGCGCAACCCCTCCGGGCACCAGCGGAAATCCACCTCGCCCAGGAACGCGCCGTGCTCCGCCTGGTAGTCGTCGGCATCGGCGTCCCACCAGCCACGGTTGGCCCGTCGTGTCTCGGTGTCGCCCACCCGGCGTCGGAGCACCCGCTCGTCGTCGTCCACCCGTTCACGCTAGGCCCTGCGGTGGTGCCGTCCGCCGGACCCCGGCGTGCGCGGCGCGGCGGACGGCCGTACGCTGTCGGTCCCGTGGGGTGGATGTGACGGATGAGACAGCGGAGGTGCTTTCCCACCGAAATCTCCGCTTTCGCAGCAGACGAGGTCGTGAGGACCCGGGAGGGCTTGCACGCTGTGGTAATGCAGCGGGTAGGCTAGACGATGCGCTCGTGGATCGTGTACCTCGGCAGGGAGCAGGTGCGCGGTCACCGGAGCACCGATGATCCTCTTCTGGCGATCGTCAGGTGGGGACGGTGGCGGATCCGCTGGCGCGAACGGGTCACTGCGACACCACGCCTGCTGTGACAACCCATCCGACCGGAGCAACCGCCCACATGACGAGCAGCATCGAGGCCCCCTCGAGCGCCACCCGGGTCACCCACGACGATCTCGGTTCCGAGGAGGCTTTCCTCGCCGCGATCGACGAGACCATCAAGTACTTCAACGACGGCGACATTGTCGAAGGCACCGTCGTCAAGGTCGATCGGGACGAGGTCCTGCTCGACATCGGCTACAAGACCGAGGGTGTCATCCCCTCGCGGGAGTTGTCGATCAAGCACGACGTGGACCCCGCCGAGGTCGTCTCGGTCGGTGACCACATCGAGGCCCTGGTCCTCCAGAAGGAGGACAAGGAGGGTCGGCTGATCCTCTCCAAGAAGCGGGCGCAGTACGAGCGGGCCTGGGGCACGATCGAGAAGATCAAGGACGAGGACGGCGTCGTCCGCGGCTCGGTCATCGAGGTCGTCAAGGGTGGTCTCATCCTCGACATCGGCCTGCGCGGCTTCCTGCCCGCGTCGCTGGTCGAGATGCGGCGGGTGCGTGACCTGCAGCCGTACGTCGGCCGTGAGCTCGAAGCCAAGATCATCGAGCTGGACAAGAACCGCAACAACGTGGTCCTGTCCCGCCGGGCCTGGCTGGAGCAGACGCAGTCCGAGGTGCGCACCGAGTTCCTCAACAAGCTCCAGAAGGGGCAGGTCCGCAAGGGCGTCGTCTCCTCGATCGTCAACTTCGGCGCGTTCGTCGACCTGGGCGGCGTGGACGGCCTGGTGCACGTCTCCGAGCTGTCCTGGAAGCACATCGACCACCCGTCCGAGGTCGTCGAGGTGGGCCAGGAGGTCGAGGTCGAGGTCCTGGACGTCGACCTGGACCGCGAGCGGGTCTCGCTGTCGCTGAAGGCGACCCAGGAGGACCCGTGGCGGCAGTTCGCCCGCACCCACGCGATCCAGCAGATCGTGCCGGGTAAGGTCACCAAGCTGGTGCCGTTCGGCGCGTTCGTCCGGGTCGACGACGGCATCGAGGGCCTGGTCCACATCTCCGAGCTGGCCGAGCGCCACGTGGAGATCCCGGAGCAGGTCGTCCAGGTCGGCTCCGAGGTCATGGTCAAGGTCATCGACATCGACCTGGAGCGTCGCCGGATCTCGCTGTCGCTCAAGCAGGCCAACGAGGGCTTCGTCGAGGGCGAGGAGCACTTCGACCCGACCCTCTACGGTATGGCCGCGACGTACGACAACGAGGGCAACTACATCTACCCGGAGGGCTTCGACCCGGAGACGGGCGAGTGGCTCGAGGGGTACGACAAGCAGCGCGAGACCTGGGAGAACCAGTACGCCGAGGCGCGCCAGCGTTGGGAGGCCCACACCAAGCAGGTGCAGACCTCCCGCGCCGCCGACGCCGAGGCCGCTGCCAACCCGGCTCCGCCCGTGGCCGCCGGTGGTGGCACCACCACCTCGACCAGCTCGTCGGCCCCGAGCCGGCAGGCCGAGGAGCCGGCCGGCACCCTGGCCACCGACGAGGCGCTCGCCGCGCTGCGGGAGAAGCTCGCCGGCGGCAAGTGAGCCGGAGGCCGGCTCCCACCGGGTACGACGTCTGACGTCGTACCCGGGCCCGGGTAGCCGCTGACACACCGCAGCCCCGCCCCCGATCCGTCACACGGACCGGGGGCGGGGCTCTGTGCTGTCCGGGTGCGTCCGCTCCCGTCCCGCGACGGGGATGATCGACTCAGGGGTGGCGATGTTGCGGTCTCACCCGTGCCGGATACCGCTACCTCGCCGACCGTGCGAGACGACCCGTGCGAGACGACCCGGGCGAGACGACCCGGGCGGGGCGGCCCCGGGCGCGCCGGGCCGGATGAGGTGGGCCGGGCGCGCCGAGCCGGTTCGGCGTGGTGGTGTCGGGTGGGGCGGTGTGGTGGGGTGGGCGGCGATCCGGTTGACTGGGTCGGTGCTGAGGGTGGGGTTGACCGGTGGCATCGGGTCCGGCAAGAGCGCCGTGGCGGCCCGACTGGCCGAACGGGGCGCGGTGATCGTCGACTCCGACCGGATAGCCCGGGAGGTGGTGGCACCGGGCACCGAGGGGCTGGCCGCGATCGTCGCCGCCTTCTCCGAGCGGGTGCTGACCGCCGACGGGGCACTGGACCGGGCGGCGCTGGGTGCGCTGGTCTTCGCCGACGCGACCGCCCGTCGCCGGCTTGAGGAGATCACCCACCCCCGGGTACGCGCCCGGTCCGCCGAGCTGTTCGCCGCGGCACCCGCCGACGCGGTGGTGGTCAACGACGTACCGCTGCTGGTGGAGGTGGGGCTCGCGCCGACGTACCACCTGGTGGTGGTGGTGCGGACGGCCCCGGACATCCGGCTGGAGCGGTTGACGCGGACCCGGGGGATGAGCCGTGCGGAGGCCGAGCGGCGGATCGCCGCGCAGGCCGACGACGCCCGTCGTGGCGCGGCGGCCGACGTGGTGCTCGACAACGACGGCGGCCTCGACGAACTGCACGCCGCCGTGGACGCCCTCTGGTCGACACGCCTGGTGCCCTACGAGCGCAACGTGCGGGAACGGCGGGTGGCCCCGGGTGGGCCGGTGGTGCCGACCACGCCGGACCCGACCTGGTCGCAGCAGTACGCCCGGCTCGCCGCCCGGATCCGGCACGCGCTGGCCCCCGACGACCTGCGGATCGACCATGTCGGTCCCACCGCTGTCCCCGGGCTGGCCGGACCGGATGTCATCGACGTGCAGGTGACCGTGCCGTCGATGGCCGAGGCGGACGGTCCGGTGGCGCGTCGGCTCGCCGATGCCGGCTTCCCGAGGGTGCCCGGCGTACGGGGGGACCGCCCCCGTTGGCTGGGTCGCGACGCCGTGCCGGGCGGGGGCGGTGACGAGGGCTGGGAGCAGCGGTTGCACGGCGGTGCCGACCCGGGCCGGCCGGTCGCCGTGCACCTGCGGGTGGCGGGCTCGGCCGGCTGGCGGCACGCCCTGCTGACGCGTGACCACCTGCGTGCCGATCCCGATCGACGGGCGGCGTACCCGGCGGTGCGGTGGGAGCCGACGGCGGCACCGGACGGCGGAGGGCCCGGCACCGCCGACGACCCGTGGTTCGCCGAGGAGCACCTGCGGGCGCGGGACTGGGCGGCGCGGACCGGCTGGCGGCCCTGACCGTCCCGCCGGGTCAACCGTGCCGCGTGGGCGGGGACGGTTTCCGGTGCGCGGGGACGATCCCCGCCGGCAGCGGGCCGGGGGTCAGCTCCAGTTGCGCCCACAGCCCGCCGGTGGTGCGCAGCTCCAACCGGTGCAGGAAGCCGGAACCGTCCAGCCAGTACCGCAGTCGCTGGCCCTGGCGGCGTACCTCGAACACCTCCACCGGGCGACCGGCCCGTCGGTCGCTGCGGACGTGGACCGTGGTGGTGGCGTCGGGGGCGGGTCCGGCGGCCCGCACCGCCGCGTCGAGCAGCGCGTCCAACTCGTCCACCGGCTGCCCCGCGAGCCGCCAGCCGGCCCCCGTCGGCAGCGGCAGCGGTGGCGTCGCCGACGGGCCGGTGGCCGCGGTGTGCGGTTCGACCGGTACGTCCGCCCGGGCGAAGCCGGCCCGGTCCCGACGCCGCAGCGTCCGGCGGCCGAGGGTGTCCAGTTCGGCGACGGACAGGTAGGCGACGCCGGCCGACCAACTCAACCAGCCGCCGCCGCGCAGGTTGGCGGCGCTGCCGAGGGGTGCGGTCACGGTGACGGCCGCGCTCCCGGTCCCGGCGCGCAGCCGGGTGGCGAGCCGGCCCAGCCGGGCGGTCTCCTCGTCGGTGGCGGCGCGGGGCAGTCCGGGCCGGCCGCCGAGCGCGTCGACGGGCCAGGGTGTCGGCCGGTCGACCCGGTCCAGGTCCACCGTGATCGGGGTGCCGTCGGCGAGGCGACCCGCCCAGCGGCGCAGCCGCGCGTCGTGGTCCACCCACCAGCGCGGGGCGTCGTCGTCGGCCGGCCGCCCGTCCGGCGCGGCGGCGGATGTGGTGGTGACGGGTGTAGTGGTGGGTGCGGCGGCGACGGACGACGTGACAGCGGGTGCGGCGGTGGTGGGTGTCGGGGGCGGCCACGGCGCCCCCTGGAGGATGTCGACCGGGTCGCCGCCGAGGGTCTCCCGGCCGAGCCACCGGCCGCCACCGGCACGCAGCGGTGCGGCGGGTGCGGGCCGGTCCGCGGCGAGCGCGAAGAGTACGGTGAGCGCCCCGGCCAGCCCCCGCCCGGGTGGCGGGTTCCGCAGCCGCCAGCGGTCACCGGGCGGCACCAGGGGTGGCCGGGCGGGCGTCACGATCGCGGCGGGGTCGGGGCGCTGCACCACCGCCGACGGGGTGGCCTGCACCAGGCCCCGGTCCTGCCCGGCCCCCGGGCCGCCGACGTCGAGGTAGGCCAGCGGGCGGGACCAGTCGACCCAGCCGACCAGGTCGGTACGACCGGCCCCGGTGCCGACGGCCACCCGTACCCCGGCCCGGACGTCCCGGTAGGTGCCGACCCGGACGGCGGCGAGCCGCTCGGCCTCCTCGTCGGTGAGCGCCCGCGTCGTGGCGGTCGGGGCCTGTGTGCCGGCGAGCAGGCCGGCCACGAGGGTGGCGGCGGCGGTGACGGCGACCACGACCAGGGCGACCAGGGTGATCCGCCGCCGGCCCGACGGGCCCTGGGCCGCGGCGTGGCGGTGGTGGCCGGCGCGGCGGCGGCCCGGACCGGCTCCCGGTGGGCGTGGTGGCTGGTCGGGCGAGGTGTCCACGTGTGGTTGAACGGGCCGGCGGGGGCGGAGTGACGCCGCCGGGGGCGGGCGGGGTGCCGGTGAACGTCGGCGGTGGGAGACGGGTGCAGGGGCGCTCGCGGCGGCCGGTCTGCGCCAGGGGCGCGACCACGCGGGATGCGCACGCCGGTGATGTCCGGGTGCTGCGACCCCAGGTGCCGGGCGGTGGGAGCCTGTCGAGGGCCCGGCCACCGCCGCGGTCGGCCGCCGCGAGCGGCCTACGGTGTCCAGGCTAGCCGGCTGCGATGTGGGCCACAATGGCAATATCGAAGCTGATCACCGGGCTGTCCGGCGATCGCGGGGAAGTGTCGGACCCGCGGCGTACCGTGGGGACCATGGCGCTCGACATTCCCCGGCTCGATGGTCGCTTCCAGGTCGTCAGTGAGTTCCAGCCGGCCGGCGACCAACCGGCCGCCATCGATGATCTTGAGCGTCGGGTCCGGCGCGGGGATCGTAACACCGTGCTGCTCGGCGCCACCGGCACCGGCAAGAGCGCCACCACGGCGTGGCTGGTCGAGCGGCTGCAACGGCCGACCCTGGTGCTCGCCCCCAACAAGACCCTCGCCGCCCAGCTCGCCAAGGAGTTCAGCGAGCTGCTGCCACACAACTCGGTCGAATACTTCGTCTCCTACTACGACTACTACCAGCCCGAGGCGTACATCCCGCAGACCGACACCTACATCGAGAAGGACTCCTCGATCAACGAGGAGGTCGAGCGGCTGCGGCACAAGGCGACCATGTCGCTGCTCACCCGGCGGGACACGATCGTGGTGGCGACCGTCTCGGCCATCTACGGCCTGGGCACCCCGGAGGAGTACCTCGACCGGGCCGTGCGGGTCGTCGTCGGGCAGGAACTCGACCGCGACCAGTTGCTGCGCCGTCTGGTCGACATCCAGTACACCCGCAACGACATGGCCTTCCAGCGGGGCACGTTCCGGGTCCGGGGCGACACGCTGGAGATCATCCCGGCGTACGAGGAGTTGGCCGTCCGGATCGAGCTGTTCGGTGACGAGGTGGAGAAGCTCTACTACCTCAACCCGCTCACCGGCGACGTGGTCAGGGAGGTCGACAATCTGTTGATCTTCCCGGCCACCCACTACGCGGCCGGCCCGCAGCGGATGGAGCGGGCCACCCGGGACATCGAGGCCGAGCTGGGGGAGCGGCTGGCCGAGCTGGAACGGCAGGGCAAGCTGCTGGAGGCGCAGCGGCTGCGGATGCGCACCACCTACGACCTGGAGATGATGCGGCAGGTCGGCTTCTGCTCCGGCATCGAGAACTACTCGATGCACATCGACGGCCGGCTGCCCGGCAGCCCGCCGCACTGCCTGCTCGACTACTTCCCCGACGACTTCCTCACCGTGGTCGACGAGTCGCACGTCACCATCCCGCAGATCGGCGGCATGTTCGAGGGCGACGCCTCGCGCAAGCGGATGCTCATCGACCACGGGTTCCGGCTGCCCAGCGCCGCCGACAACCGGCCGCTGCGCTTCGACGAGTTCCTGGAGCGGGTCGGCCAGATGGTCTTCCTCTCCGCCACCCCCGGCCCGTGGGAGCTGGAGCAGGCCCAGGGCGAGTTCGTCGAGCAGGTCATCCGCCCCACCGGTCTGATCGACCCGGAGGTCGTGATCAAACCGACCAAGGGGCAGATCGACGACCTGATGCACGAGATCAAGCTGCGCACCGAGCGCGACGAGCGGGTGCTGGTCACCACGCTGACCAAGAAGATGGCCGAGGACCTGTCCGACTACCTGCTGGAGAACGGCATCCGGGTGCGTTACCTGCACTCCGAGGTCGACACCCTGCGCCGGGTGGAGCTGCTGCGCGAGCTGCGCAAGGGCGACTACGACGTGCTGGTCGGCATCAACCTGCTGCGGGAGGGTCTCGACCTGCCCGAGGTCTCCCTGGTGGCGATCCTCGACGCCGACAAGGAGGGCTTCCTGCGCAGCGGCCGGTCGCTGATCCAGACCATCGGCCGGGCCGCCCGTAACGTCTCGGGTCAGGTCCACATGTACGCCGACAAGATCACCCCCTCGATGGCGTCGGCGATCGACGAGACCAACCGTCGCCGGGCCAAGCAGATCGCGCACAACGAGGCGCACGGGATCAGCCCCGAGCCGCTGCGCAAGAAGATCCACGACATCCTCGACGACATCTACCGGGAGGCGGAGGACACCGAGAGCGCCCGGGTCGGCGGGGCCGCCCGGCAGCTGTCCCGGGGTAAGGCGCCGGTCAAGGAGACCCGCAGTCGCGGTCGGGCCACCGCCGGCACGCCCTCCCGGGAGGGGATGGCCCGCGCCGACCTGGCACAGCTCATCCAGGAGCTCAACGACCAGATGCTCGCCGCCGCCCGGGAGTTGCAGTTCGAGCTGGCCGCGCGGATCCGCGACGAGGTGGCCGACCTCAAGAAGGAACTGCGGGGGATGGACGCCGCCGGGGTGAAGTGACGGGCGGGCCGGTGCTGGACGAGGTGCGTGTCGGTCTGCCGGCGGCACGGCTGGGTCCCGTCGTGGGTCGGTACCTGGGCTACCGGGAGGGTGTTCCGGTCGGCGTGGCGTCCGGGCGGGGCGCGCCGCCGCCCCTGGTCCGGCACGAGGCGGCCGGCGCGTTCGTGGTCCTCATCCTCGGCTGGGGTGCTCCGCTCGACGTGCTCAACCCGCGCTCGGCGGCGCACAGCGCGTACCGGGTGGACTCGTTCGTGGCCGGGCCGTACGACGGTTACTGCACGACCTCGACGCTCGGGGCCGGTGCCGGGGTGCAGTTGATGCTCACCCCGCTGGCGGCCCGCCGGGTCCTCGGGGTGCCGTTGGGGGAGTTGGCCAACCGGGCGGTGGCGGTCGACGGGCTGCCCGACCCGTGGCTCGACCGGTTGCGGGGCCGGCTGGCCGGGGCACCGGACTGGCCCCACCGGTTCGCCCTGCTCGACGCGGCGCTCGACGCCCGGCTGGCGGACGCCGACCCGGTCGACCCGCACCTCGGCCGGGCCTGGGAGCTGCTCGCCGGCTCGGCCGGCCACATCGGCATCGGCGCGCTGGCCGGCGAACTCGGGTGGAGCCGCCGGCACCTGGCCGCGCGGTTCCGCCGGGAGCTGGGGCTGGGCCCGAAGACGACCGCCCGGCTGCTGCGTTTCCAGCGGGCGTACGCGACGCTGGGCCGGCAGGACGCGGTCTCCGCCCCGCCGGACCCCGCCGGGCCGGCGGACGACCGGACGGGGTCATCGGACGACCGGACGGGGCCGGCGGACGGCTGGGCCGAGCTGGCGGCGCGCTGGGGGTACTACGACCAGTCGCACCTGATCCGGGAGTTCCGGGAGTTCACCGGGACGACCCCGGCGGCACTGGGTCGGCCGGGTTCCCATTCGTCCAATCCGGGCTGAGCCCGGGCCGGCACACTCGACGCATGACGAACATCTACCCCACCTTCCGGTACCCCGACGCGCGGGCGGCGATCGACTGGCTCTGCGCCGCGTTCGGGTTCCGGGTCCACGCGGTGCACGACGGTCCGGACGGCACGGTGGCGCACGCCGAACTGGCGCTCGGCGACGGCATCGTCATGCTCGGCACCGGCCGGGGTCGACCGGACCGGCCGGCCGACGACGACTACGCCGTCTACGTGGCGGTCGACGACCTGGACGCCCACCACGACCGCGCGCGGGCGGCCGGGGCGGAGATCATCCGGGAGCCGTTCGACACCGACTACGGTTCCCGGGACTACGCGGCCCGGGACCTCGCCGGCAACGTCTGGTCGTTCGGCACCTACCGGCCCTGACCGGGGTGCCCCGAACGGCCGCCGTGGAGACGGGGGGCTGCCGTTCGGGGCCGCCCGGCGGCGGCGTCATCCGAGGGCGACTCAGATAAGCATTGCGGTGTGCAAGCAAACTGTTGCCCTGGGTGATGATCCTGCGTACCCTCCCTCGTGGGGAGGCCGGGATGCCATTGTCATCGAGTCCTGTCATTCGACGCGCGAGGCTCGGCGCCGAACTGCGCCAGTTGCGCAGGCGGGAGGCGCTGACCCTGGAACAGGTCTGTGCCCGGCTGGGCTGGGCCTCCACCTCCAAGCTGTCCCGCATCGAGCTGGGGCAGAGCCGGCCCGACCTCGCCGACGTGCTCGACCTGCTCGACATCTACGAGGTCCCGTCGCCGCAGCGGGAGGCGCTGATCGTCATCGCCCGCGACGCGGCGACCGGGCGGGGCTGGTGGAAGGCGCTCGGCGAGATGAGCGAGCGGCAGCGCACCTACGCCGAGCTGGAGGCGGGCGCGGCGACCATCGTGGAGTACCAGCCGGCGGTGCTGCCCGGCCTGCTCCAGGCGCCCGGCTACGCCCGGCTGCGGATCACGGCCGGCCGGCTGCTGCACCCGGACGTCGATGTCGAGGCCGACCTGCGGGCCCGGCTCACCCGGCAGGGGCTGCTGCGTCGCCCCGACCCGCCGCACTACACGGCCCTGCTCGACGAGCGGGTCTGCGACCCCGCCGGTCTGCCCGCCGACGTGTGGCACGAGCAGTTGGCGCACCTGCTGGCCCTGGCCGAGCTGCCGCACGTGACGATCCGGGTGGTGCCGGGGACGGCGGCCCCGCGCGGCGGGGCGTACCCGTTGACCGCCTTCTCGTGTTACTCGTTCCCCGACCCGGCCGACCCGCGCACGGTGATGCTGGAGGCGTTGACCACCGACGTGCGGCTGGCCTCCGAGGCCGACGTCGGGCGCTACGACCGGATGACCGGCTGGCTGTCCGCCGCCGCGCTCAGCGCGGTGGAGACGGCGGAGCTGCTGCGCCGCCGGGTCGCCGCCCTCGCCGCCGGCACGGCCGGTCCGGCGGCGGACGACGTGGCCGGCTGGGACGGTCGGGAGACCCCCGGTACGCCGTCCCCCGCCCCGGAGGGTGCCGGTCGGGCGGGTTCACCGGTAGCGGTTGAAGCCACCCTCGGAGTCGATGACCTGGCCGGTGATCCAGTCCGCCTCCCGTGAGCAGAGGAAACGCACCAGCCGGGCGGCCTCCTGCGGGGTGCCCCAGCGGCCGGACGGGAAGAGTGCCGCCACCGCGGCGTGTGCCTCGGGTGGGGCGTAGCCGGTGTCGGTCGGCCCGGGGTTGAGGCAGTTGACGGTGATCCCGCGGGGCATCAGCAGCGGGGCGAGCTGCGCGGCGAGATTTTCCACCCCGGCCTTGCTGGCCGCGTAGGCCAACTCGTCGGGCATCGGGCCGAGGCGCTGGCCGCTGGAGAAGAGCACCAGCCGGCCGCCCGACCCGGCGGTGAAGGCGGTGGCGAACGCGTCGGCCAGGAGCAGCGTCGCCCGGACGTTCACCAGCAGGTGCCTGTCGACCTCGGTGGCGTCCAACCCGCCCAGGCTGGTGCGGGTGGAGTAGGCGTGGGTCGCCACCACACCGTCGAGCCGGCCGTGCCGGCGTACCGCCTCGGCGACCAGCGCGGCCGGGGCGGCCGGGTCGAGCAGGTCGGCCGCGGTGTGATCGGCGACCCCGCCCAGCTCGGTCAGCAGCGCCGGTACGCCCTGCGGGTCGCCGCCGTAGGGCTGTGCCTCGTCGTAGCCGGGCAGCCCGGTCAGCAGCAGCCGGCACCCGTCGGCGGCGAGGGTGCGGGCGACCGCCGCGCCGATGCCGATCCGGCGGCTCACCCCGGTCACCAGGAACACCCGTGCGGTCATCCGGGCAGTCAACCGGACCGCCGTGGCGGACGCCATGGATTAACCCCGCACGACGGCCACCGCCGGTGCGCCGACGGGCTGCCGACGGTGCGTCGAGACCGCCCCGGTGGCGACGGTGGCGACGGTGGGCCGAGGCTGCGGCTGCGGGTGCGGGTGCGGGTGGCGACGGTGCGCCGGGGCCGCCGGTGGCGGCGGGGCCGGCCGGTCACCGGGATCGACCCGGCGGCCGGCGGCCACGACGGCTCACCGCGCGACCACCGGACCCGGCACCCCCGAACGTGTCGGGACCGGTCGCCGCGCATGCGCCGCACGGTAACCCGGGGGTACGACAGATTCTGATCGACCGGAGTGAATTTCTCAGGAAGTTGCCGGAGGCTGCCGGGAACCGCCGGCACGCCGGCCGGATCGCGACGCCGACCCGGCTCAGGCCGGCACGTCGACGAAGTGCTCGACCCGGGGTGGACCGGCGAAGTGCGGGCCGATCAGCGCCCGCCACTTGCCGAACGCCTCGGTGGCCCGGAAGTTCTCCTCGTGGGCCCGCACCGAGTCCCACTCGACCAGCAGCACGAACCGGGAGGGGGACTCGATGCCCCGGGTCATCCGGACTGAGCGGCATCCCTCGGCGGCGACGATGATGGCGTGCGCCTGCGCGTAGGCGGCGGCGAAATCGTCCTCGTGTCCGGGCAGTACGTCGATGAGCGCGACCTCAAGCACCATGCCGACAGCCTGCCACGCCGCGCCCCGCCCGTGGTGCGCCGGGGCGACTCCACCCCGCAACCCTGCAGAACACCATCAATCGCGCGAATATCGCTACGCCTAGCCTCCTAGGATGGGCAGGCGGTGTGGCCGGGAGCGGAGCGGACGACCAGGTCGGTCGAGGTCGGAACGTGATGCTGCCGGCAATGCGCGGCGCAGGAGATGCGCCCGCGGCCCTCGATGGTGAACAATGGCGGCCGAGGAGGGGAGTATTCCCCCGCGACGGAGTCGTCAGCACGGTCGAGCGTCACCCGACAGCTCGACCCGGCTCCGCCGGTCAGCGCCCCGCCCGCGGGTCGCTGGCGGAAGAGACCTCCGACAGTCACCAGTGTGTGCGTCGTCGCCCACCTCGCCGTCACGCGGCGTACGGTGTGCCCGACGCCGCGTGTCTGCCGGAGGAATGGATTGAACGTGTCCGGAATGGTGTGGGCGGGAACCCTCGTCGCACTGACGGCGGTGCTCCTCGCCGATCTCTTCATCATCGGCCGCCGGCCGCACGAGCCCAGCGTCCGTGAGTCGAGCCTCTGGGTCAGCTTCTACGTCGGCCTGGCGCTGCTGTTCGGGGCGGGGCTGTGGGTCACCGCCGGTGGCGACGTGGCCGGCCAGTTCTACACCGGGTGGCTCACCGAGTACAGCCTCTCGGTGGACAACCTCTTCGTCTTCGTGATCATCATGGCCCGGTTCCGGGTGCCCCGGAAATACCAGCAGAAGGTGCTGCTCATCGGCATCGTGCTGGCCCTGGTCATGCGGGGTGGTTTCATCGCCGCCGGTGCGGCGCTGATCTCCCAGTTCTCCTGGGTGTTCTACATCTTCGGCGCGTTCCTCATCTACACGGCCGTCAACCTGGCCCGGCAGGGCGAGCCGGAGGAGGACGAGTTCAAGGAGAACATCCTGATCCGGTGGAGCCGCAAGGCGCTGCCGCTGTCCCGGGACTACGACGGCGCGAAGCTCACCACGTACGAGGCGGGCCGGCGGCTGTTCACCCCGATGCTGGTGGTGATGATCGCGATCGGCACCACCGACCTGATCTTCGCGCTGGACTCGATCCCGGCGATCTTCGGGATCACCAAGGAGCCGTACCTGGTCTTCACCGCGAACGTCTTCGCGCTGATGGGCCTGCGACAGCTCTACTTCCTGGTCGGCGGGCTGCTCGACCGGTTGGTCTACCTCAGCTACGGCCTCGCGGTGGTGCTCGGCTTCATCGGCGTCAAGCTGGTGCTGGAGGCGCTGGCCGACAACAACCTGCCGTTCCTCAACGACGGTGAGCCGATCGGCTGGGCCCCGCACATCCCGATCTGGCTGTCGTTGTCGGTCATCATCGGCTGTCTCGCCGTGGCGACGGTGGCCAGCCTGGTCAAGTCGTCCCGGGACCGACGGCGCGAGCTGATCGAGGCGCGTCGCTGACCGTAGTGCCCCCGATGGGCGTCACCGCACTGCGGTGACGCCCATTTCCCGGTCAGACCCGGTGCGCGCCGACCAGGGTGGCGACCCGGTCCGGTGGCAGCGGCTCGGTCAGCACCCGCCGCTGCCGGTAGCAGGCGTGCAGCATCCGTGGCCCCCGGCCGGCGGTCACCAGGCCGACGTGGTGGATGCCCCGCCCGGGTCGGGCGAAGAAGTACAGGTCCCCGGGGCGTTCCTCACCGGCCGGCACGGGAGTGGTGGCCGCCGCCTGGTCGTCGGCGTCGCGGGGCAGCGTCACGCCGAGCCGTCGCCACACCAGGTGGACCAGGCCGGAACAGTCGATCCCGTGCCCGGAGAGCCCACCCCAGACGTACGCGACGTCGCGCAGCCGGGCGGCGACGGTGAGCACGTCGTCGGCCGTCGGCGGGGTGGCCGGTAGCTCGGTGACGTCGGCCTCGGGAACCCACAGCGGATCGGGCCGTCCGGGCACCCGGACCGGCCGCCACCCGTCGACGGCGGGACCGGCCGGGTGCAGCCGGGTGCCGAGGACGACCCCGGGCAGGGCCACCGGGCCGGCGGGGGTGACCCGCAGGTCGGTGCTGACGGCGTCGACGACGAGCGGGGCGGCCGGGCCACCGGTGGGGGTGGCCGGGGCGAGCTGGGCGGCGGGCAGCCAGCCGGGGTAGCCGCGCGCATCGAGCCGGGGTGCGGCCTGTTGCACCGCGACCACCCGGGCCCAGCCGTCGGGGTGCAGCGCGGTCACCAGCACCCGTTCGCCCAGCAGCAGCTGACTGAGCACACAGTCACCGACCCGTTGACTGGCGTCCATCCCGGTGATCCAGCCGCCGGTGTCCGAGGGCACCGCCAGGGCGGGCCGGTCGACCGGGCGGGTCGCGCCGGGGTCGGTCCAGAGGGTGGCGACGGCCACCCGGACGAGGGCCTCCCGGCCCGGCTCCAACTCCACGTCGACCTCCGGCTCACGTGTCGGTGCCCCATCCGGACCATAGGAAGAAAAGCTGCGATCATCAACCTCGGTGCTGAATCTTTGTTTCGGTCACGGCGGTGATGCCGAGCCCCGGCGCGTCCGGCAGCACCACGGTGGCGCCCTCGTACCGCAGCCCTCCGCGCACCGGCGACCAGGCCAGCCACCAGGCGGCGTCCAGGTCGGACACGGCGCTGGTCCGGTAGGCGGCGGCCAGGCTGGCCGCCGCGCCGACCCCGACCTGACTTTCCATCATGGACCCGACGAGGGTGCCCATGCCGTGTTCCCGGGCCAACTCCAGCAGGGTCCGGGCCGGGCGCAGACCACCGCACTTGGCGAGCTTGACGTTGACCAGGTCGGCCGCCCGCCGCCGGATCACCGCGACCAGGTCCCGCACCCCGAAGACCGCCTCGTCGGCGAGGATCGGCACGTCCACCCGGTCGGCGACCCAGGCCATGCCGTCCAGGTCCCACCGGGCCACCGGCTGTTCGACCAGCTCCACGTCGAGCCCGGCGTCCTCGACACCCCGGATCACCCGGACCGCCTCCCGGGGCGTCCACCCCTGGTTGGCGTCCAACCGCAGGCGCACCTGCGGGCCGACGGCCGCCCGGACGGCGCGGACCCGTTCCAGGTCGCCCGCCGGGTCGGTGCCGACCTTCAGCTTCAGCACGTCGAAGCCCTCGTCGCACCGCTGACGGGCGGCCACCGCCAGGTCCGCGCCGGCCCCGGCGGCCAGCGTGACGTCCGTCGGCACCCGCAGCGCCGTCCCGCCGAGCAACCGCACCAGGGGTACGCCGAGCCGCCGTGCCGCCAGGTCGTGCAGCGCCACGTCCAGCGCGGCCCGGGCCGCCTCGTTGCCGGCCACCGCCGCCGCGACCTCGGCGCAGCGGGCCAGCACGTCGTCGGCGTCCCGGCCGACCACCGCCGGGGCGAGCACGTCGGAGACGCAGGACTCCGTGCCGGCCACCGACGCCCCGGTGACCTGCCACACCTGCGGGGCCTCGCCGAAGCCGGACCGCCCGTCGGCGTCGGTCACCTCCACCACCAGGGTCTCCACGGTGGTGGTACGCCGCAGCGCGGTGACGAACGGGGTGTGCAGCGGCGCGGACAGCCGGTGGGTGCGTACCACGGCGATCGTCATGTGCGGCACCCTATACGCACGTCGTCACCGAAGGAGCGCGCCGATGACCGTGGGAAGCTGGACGCTGGCGGGTGCCCCGAACGCCCGTGACCTGGGCGGACTGCCCACCCGTGACGGCCGGCGGGTACGCCCCGGCCGGCTGATCCGCACCCCGGCGCTGGGCCGGTTGACCGAGGCCGACCTGACGGTGCTGGGCCGGCTCGCCCCGGCCTGCGTGGTGGACCTGCGCGACGACAGCGAGACGGCGCTCGCCCCGCCGAACCGGCTGGTCGGTGACCCCAACCTGGTGCGGCTGCCGGTGCTCGACCCGGCGCACCCCGGGTTCGGCTACCTGTCGGCGGTGCTGCTCGGTCACGACCTCACCGGCCACGACGAGGCGGCCCGGCGGGGTGCGGCGGCGGCGATGGCGGAGCTGTACCGGTGGTTCGTCAGCGGTGCGGTGGCCCGGGAGGGGTTCGCCCGCGCGGTGCGGCTGGCGGCCGACCCGGTCAACCTGCCGCTGCTGTTCCACTGTTCGGCGGGCAAGGACCGCACCGGGTGGCTGGCGGTGGTGCTGCTCACCGCCCTCGGCGTCGACGAGGAGACGGTCCGGGCCGACTACCTGCGGCACAACGCGTTGACGGTGGAGCTGCGTGGGGAGGCGGCGGCGGCGATGCTGCGGCGGCACCCGGAGCTGGACCCGGAGACGGCGCGGGCGGTGCTGGAGGTGCGCCCCGAGTACCTGGACGCCGGCTTCGACGAGGTGCGCCGCCGGCACGGGTCGTTCGACGCGTACCTGGCCGACGGGTTGGGGGTGACCCCGCAGCTCCGCGCCGCGCTGCGGACCCACCTGCTGGACTGACCGCTGGTCAGCCGGTGAGGTCGTGCCGGGCGGCCCAGGCCGTCGCCGAGACCTCCGCCAGCAGCCGGCAGGCGTCGAGGTCGTCGGGCGCGGTGGCGGGGTCGGTGGTGCTGCAGACGGCGATCACGTACGCCGGGGCGTCGTCGGGCAGGACCACACCGGCGCTGTGCCGTACGCCGCGTACCCAGCCGTTCTTGTGGGCGATCCGGGTGCCGTCGGGCAGCCCGGCGGCGAGATCGTCGCGGTGGCGCTGGTCCAGCAGCACGTCGACCATGGCGGTGCAGGCCGCCGGGGAGGCCAGCGGGCCGGGCCGACGTGCGCCGACGGCCAGCCCGCCGAGCAGGGCCGCCAGGTCGGCGGCGGTGACCAGGTTGGTGATGCCGGCCTCCCGGGCGGCGGCGTCCTCGATGCCCCGGCCGGTGACGCTGTGCCGGGCCCCGGCGAGCCGCCACGCCTCGGCGACGGCGGGCAGACCGACGCGTTCGATGATCAGGTTGGTGGCGAGGTTGCCGGACCGGGTGATCATCCGGTCGGCGAGCCAGCGCGGGGTGGCCCGCCCGCCGAGCCGCTGCCAGACGGCGTCGTCGTTGTCGTAGGGCCGGGCGCAGGTGAACCGGGGTGCGTCCGGCCGGGCCGAGGTGAAGTCGTTGACCACCGGCACCGGGGTGTCCAGGTCGAGGGTGCCGGCTTCGGCGGCCCGGTGCAGGGCCAGCAGCACCGCGACCTTCATGGTGCTGGCCGCGTAGTGGGTGGCGTCGGGGGTGCGGGTCCAGGTGGGTGGGGCGTCGAGCCGGCCCAGGTACGCCGAGACGGTGCCGGGCCGCCGGTCCAGCCGGGCGTCGAGGTCATCCCAGGTCATGCCCGTGACGCTAGCCGAATCCGGCCCACCGGGACGGCCCGGCGGCTCCCGGGAGGGTGCCGGGACGTGCCGGCGGTGTCGTCGCGCCGCCGTGACCCGCTGCCCCCTACTTTCCTGGTGTCACCAGACCGCACTCGTAGGCGCACACGACGAGTTGTGCCCGGTCGCGGGCCGACAGTTTGAACAGCAGCCGGCTCACGTGGGTCTTCACCGTGTTGAGGCTGACGGTGAGGTCGTCGGCGATCTCCGCGTTCGACTTTCCGGCCGCGACCTGGACGAGCACCTCACGTTCCCGCTCGGTCAGGTCGCTAAGCCCGTCCGGGCGGGTCACCGGGGTGCTCCGGACGGAGGTGTTGCGCACGAACTCGGCGACCAGCCGCGTGGTCACCCGTGGGGTCAGCAGCGCCTCGCCACCGGCGACGATGCGGATGGCGGCGAGCAGATCCTCCGGGGGTGTGTCCTTGAGGACGAACCCGCTCGCTCCGGCGCGCAACGCGGCGAAGACGTGTTCGTCCTCCCCGAACGTCGTGACGATCAGTACGCGGGCGTCGATGCGGTCGTCGTCGGCGATGTGGCGGGTGGCTTCCAGGCCGTCCATGACCGGCATGCGGATGTCCATGAGCAGGACGTCCGGCTTCAGCGCGCGGCACTGGCGGACCGCGGCGGCACCGTCGGCCGCCTCGCCGACCACCGTGAGCCCCGGTGAGGCCTCCAGGAGGACGCGGAACCCGGCGCGGACCAACGCCTCGTCGTCCACGACCAGCACCCGGACCGGTGCCGTCGAGCCGCCGGTGCCGGCGTCGAGGTCACCCACGGCTGTCCGCCCCGTCCCGGTCGACGTCTCCGGACCGGTCCACCGGCCCTGACGGGAAACGGACGAGCACCGCGAAACCACCGTCGCGACGCGGTCCCGCCGTGACCGTGCCGTCGTACAGGGCGACCCGGTCGCGCATCCCGGCCAGGCCGTGTCCGGAACCGTGGCCGGCCCCGGACGTGCCCGCGACCGGGGCGGAGTTGGACACCGCGATACTCAGCCCGTGCGGGTCCTGCCCGACCTCGACGGATGTCGCCACCCGGCCGGCGTGGCGTACCACGTTCGTCAGAGCCTCCTGCACGACGCGATAGGCCGACTCCTCGACCGGTGGCGATGCGGCGGCGTCCGTGGCCAACGTGAGGGTGATCGGATAGCCGTCGTCACGCAGGTTGCCGACGAGCGAACGGAGGTGGGCGAGCGTCGGCCGCTCGGCGGCCGGGCCGACGTCCAGTGCGCCGCCGGTGCGCCGTGGGTCGCCCGGAACGTCGCGCAACGAGTGCAGCACCGCGCGCAACTCGTCCAGCGCGCTGCGGCTGGCTGTCTCGATCGCCGACAGCGCGACCAGTGCCTCGTCCGGCCGCTGTTCGAGCACCATCCGCGCCACCCCCGACCGCACCGCGATCATGCTCAGCGTGTGCGACACGATGTCGTGGACGTCCGCCGACACCCGCACCCGTTCCTCCGCGCGGACCCGACGCTCAGCCTCCCGCGCCCGCTCCTGCTCCTCCGCGCGCAACCGTCGTTCCGCCTGCCGGCGGGCACCGAACGCGTACCCGAGCAACCACGCCGGGATCGCGAGCACCAGCTGGATCGCGTTCTGCCCGGTGCTCGGATGTATCTGCATGGCGGTCACCTCCGCCACGGTGACCAGCCCGACCGCGGCCACGCTCGCCCGCAGCGACCGGGCGGGCGGCAGCCGGTCGGCCACCGTCAGCACCGCGATGCCCAGCGCCGGGCCCGCGTTGCTGTGGAACACGGTGAACCCGACATCGGCCACCGCCGCCACGACGAGGACCAGCGACACCGTGACCAGCACCAGCACCGGGGCCGACCGGCGCACCACCAGCGGCACGGTCGCGGCGGCGCCCAACACGGCGATCGCCGCCGTCGGGGCGTGTCCGGAGCCACGGAGCAGCACGGGAAGGGTGAACAGCCCGAACGACCCGACCGCGAGGGCGACATCGAGCAGGTCGAACGGTGGGAGACCGGGGCGGCGCAGTCGCATGTGGATCACGTTAACCAGGGCTCACGGGTACGGGCGTCATGCTGCAGGATGACGGGGCGACCCCGGAGGGACGCTGCGGATCATGCTGGAGAGCGACGCGCGGATCGGGCGGTGTGGCCGAGCGTATGGGGCATGACAAACCACCGGCTGCACCTGTCCCGCCCCGCCGTCATCACCGCCACCGTTGCCACCGTCGCAGGACTGGCCAGCGGCGTGGTGACCTACCTCAACCGCTCGCCCCAGCTCGAACCGCAGATCCCGGGGACCGAGGCGTGGCTTCCCCACCTCGTCGTCCTCGCCGTGGTCACCGTCTGGTACGTGGTGGCAGCCCGCCGCAGCCCGCTCGGCTGGAAGGTGGTCTTCACGCCGCTCGGACGTCCGATCGCCGCCCGGATCGGGGCGACGTTCCGCTCCGGCCTCGGCGTGGTCGGTGTGCTGCGGGGCCTGGCCGTCGCCTTCCTCGTGCTGCTGGAGGTGTACATGGCCTGGCGCATCGGCAAGCAGGTCTTCGCCGGACTGGACCCGAACTTTCCCCGCAACGCGTGGGGCGGCCCGTCGTACCTCGGTGCCATGTTCTGCCACTATCTGGACGGGGCTCTGCTGTACCCGATCTGCCATGTCCTGCTGCGGAAGGTCACCGTCCCCGCGAGGCCGGCAGCCGCCGCACCCGACCGGATGACCGGACAGGGCCCGCGAATCCGTGAGCGCGCTCTTCTCGGCGGTTGAGCACGGCCGCCGGACCGGCGCAGCGACACCCGACCGCCATGACGAACGCCCCGGCGTGATCTCTGTGATCATGCCGGGGCGGGCGTCTGTTCCGGAAACCGCCGACCGGGTCCGGGTGACGGACCGGGGGCTGCGGGTGGGTCAGCCGGCGTGCTTGCGGCGGGCGGCCATCCGGCCGCGCTGGGTCTGGTCCAGCACCACCTTGCGGATGCGTACGGCGACCGGGGTCACCTCGACGCACTCGTCCTCGCGGCAGAACTCCAGCGCCTGCTCCAGGGAGAGCTTGCGCGGGGGGATCAGCTTCTCGGTCTCGTCGGAGGTCGAGGCCCGCATGTTGGTGAGCTTCTTCTCCTTGGTGATGTTGACGTCCATGTCGTCGGAGCGGGAGTTCTCCCCGACGATCATGCCCTCGTACACCTCGGTGGTGGGCTCGACGAAGAGCTGGCCGCGCTCCTGGAGGTTGATCATCGCGAACGGGGTGACCACGCCGGAGCGGTCGGCCACCAGCGACCCGTTGTTGCGGGTCCGCAGCTCACCGAACCACGGCTCGTAGGACTCGAAGACGTGGTGCAGGATGCCGGTGCCCCGGGTGTCGGTGAGGAACTCGGTACGGAAGCCGATCAGGCCCCGCGCCGGCACCAGCCACTCCATCCGGATCCAGCCGGTGCCGTGGTTGACCAGCTGCTCCATCCGGCCCTTGCGGGTGGCCAGGAGCTGGGTGATCGCGCCCAGGTACTCCTCCGGGGCGTCGATGGTCAGCCGCTCGACGGGCTCGCAGGTCTTGCCGTCGATCTCCTTGGTGACCACCTGCGGCTTGCCGACGGTCAGCTCGTAGGACTCGCGGCGCATCTGCTCGACCAGGATGGCCAGGGCCAGCTCACCACGGCCCTGCACCTCCCAGGCGTCCGGCCGCTCGGTGGGCAGGACCCGCAGCGACACGTTGCCGATCAGCTCCTTGTCGAGCCGGTCCTTGACCATCCGGGCGGTGACCTTGGCACCCTTGACCCGGCCGACCAGCGGCGAGGTGTTGGTGCCGATGGTCATCGAGATGGCCGGCTCGTCCACGGTGATCAGCGGCAGCGGGATCGGGTTCTCGGCGTCGGCGAGGGTCTCGCCGATCATGATCTCGGGGATGCCGGCGACGGCGATGATGTCGCCCGGCCCGGCCGAGTCGGCCGGCTTGCGCTCCAGGCCCTCGGTCATCAGCAGCTCGGAGATGCGGACCCGCTGGGTGCTGCCGTCGGTGCGGCACCAGGCCACCGTCTGGCCCTTGGCGATGGTCCCCTGGCGCACCCGGCACAGCGCCAACCGGCCCAGGAACGGCGAGGCGTCCAGGTTGGTGACGTGCGCCTGCAACGGCGCGCCCTCGTCGTAGGAGGGCGGCGGGATGGTGTCGAGCAGGGTCCGGAACAGCGGCTCCAGGCTGGTGCTGTCGTCGGGCACCGAGCCGTCGGCGGGCTGGGTCAGCGAGGCGATGCCGTCGCGGGCGCAGGCGTAGACGATCGGGAAGTCGATCTGCTCCTCGTCGGCGTCCAGGTCGAGGAAGAGTTCGTAGGTGTCGTCCACGACCTCCTTGATCCGGGCGTCGGGCCGGTCCACCTTGTTGATCACCAGGATGATCGGCATCCGCGCCTTGAGCGCCTTGCGGAGCACGAACCGGGTCTGCGGCAGCGGGCCCTCGCTGGCGTCGACCAGCAGCACCACCCCGTCGACCATGGTCAGGCCCCGCTCGACCTCGCCGCCGAAGTCGGCGTGGCCGGGGGTGTCGATGATGTTGATGGTGACCGGGTCGGAGCCGTCGGCCGGGAGGTAGCGCACGCCGGTGTTCTTGGCCAGGATGGTGATGCCCTTTTCCCGTTCGAGATCCATCGAGTCCATGACGCGCTCGGTGTTCTCACCACGGGCCCCGTAGGCGCCGGCCTGCCGCAACATGGCGTCGACCAGGGTCGTCTTGCCGTGGTCGACGTGGGCGATGATGGCGACATTGCGGAGGTCGGTGCGAAGCTGCATACCCTCCATACTCCTGTCTGCGGTTGCCGGGGCAGGTGTCGGGGTCGTCCCGTCACCGCCCGGATCTGTGCCGGAACTGCTGTTCCGGCCGTGCCAGCGGCGGGTCTGCCGAGCCCACCGGCGGGCCGACCGGCCCACCGGCCGGCCGGGCACCTGGTCGTCGCGACGGTCACCGCGGACGAGGCCGCAGTGATCTTCGGTCTGTCGGTGCCGGGGGAGTCGACCCTGCTGGTCGGTCTCCTAGCGTACGCGGGCCCGTCCGGGCCCGTCCGGGCACTGCTCCCGGTGACCGGAGCGGCCGTGACGGGCGACACATCCACCCGGGTACGCCGCCCGGCCGGGAACCCCCACCGGTGCAGGTGGGGACCCCCGGCCGGGCGGCGGGTCGGGTGGGCGGGTCAGTCCCGGGCGGCGACAGCCGGCGCGGGCGTGGGCCCCACGGCGTCGTCGTCGGCCTCCCGGGCGATCCGGCCGGGCCACCAGAACCGGTCGCCGAGCAGGAACGCCAGCGCCGGCACCAGCACGGTGCGCACCAGCAGCGTGTCGAGCAGCACGCCGAGGCACACGATGATGCCGATCTGGGTGAGCAGGATCAGCGGCAGCACGCCGAGGACGGCGAAGACCGCGGCGAGCAGGATGCCGGCGCTGGTGATCACCCCGCCGGTGACGCGCAGGGCGGAGAGCATGCCGTCGCGGGTGCCGGCCCGGCGGGCGTCCTCGCGGGCCCGGGTGACCAGAAAGATGTTGTAGTCCACGCCGAGCGCGACGAGGAACACGAAGGCCAGCAGGAGCACCCCGCTGTCGAGCGCGGGGAAGCCCAGCACGTGGTCGAAGAGCAGCCACGCCGCGCCGAGGCTGGCGAAGAAGGACGCGATCACGGTGAGCACCAGCAGCAGCGGGGCGAGCAGGCCGCGCAGCAGCGCCACCAGCACGGCGAAGACGAGCACCAGGATGATCGGCAGGATCAGCCACAGGTCCCGGGTGTTGGCCTCGTCGGAGTCGTAGGTGGCCGCGACGGTGCCGCCGACCAGCGCCCCCTCGGCCGGTCCGGCACCCGCGACGGTCGGCGGCGCGGAACCGGGCACGGCGGCCACCGCGGCACGCAGCGCCTCGACGGCGCGGTCGGAGGCCGGGCTGCCCGGTTCGTCGGTGAGCACCACGTCGACCTGGGCGACGGCGGTGCCGGCCACGCCGGGCCGGGCGGAGGCGACCCCGGGCACGGCGGCGGCGGTGCGGGTGACCTCGGCGGCGGCGGCCGGGTTGGTGAGCACCGCCACCGGCTGGGTGGTGCCGGCGGGGAAGGCGCGGGCCAGCGTCTCGGCTCCGGCGACCGCCTCGGGCTTGACCCGGAACTGTTCGGTCTCGGACAGCCCGGTGCGCAGGGTGAGCCCGCCGAGGGCGAGGCCGGCGAGCAGCAGGGTGGACAGCGCGGCGACCGGCAGCGGGCGGCGGACCACGGCGGCACCGAGCCGGCCCCACAGCCTGCCCTCCCGGGCCGGGCCGCCGACCTTCGGCACGAACGGCCAGAACAGTCCCCGGCCGAAGATGACCAGGACGGCGGGCAGCACGAACAGCGCGGAGAGCATGGCGAACACGACGCCGGTGGCGCAGGCCACGGCGAGCGCCCGGTTGGTCTCCTGCTCGGACAGCAGCAGGGTGAGCACGCCGAGCACGACGGTGCCGCCGCTGGCGAGGATGGGTTCGGCGGTCCGGCGTACGGCGGCGCGCATGGCGGCGAACCGGTCCTCGTCGCGGCGCAGTTCCTCCCGGTAGCGGGCGATGAGCAGCAGGGCGTAGTCGGTGGCGGCGCCGAAGACCAGCACGCTGGCGATGCCGGTGACCGCGCCCTCCTGGAGGTTGATGCCGACGGCGGGGACGATGGTGTCGACGGCCCGCAGGGTGAGCTGTTCGGTGGCGGCGACGACGATCAGCGGCACGATCCACAGGAACGGGCTGCGGTAGGTCACCAGCAGCAGCAGGGCGACCACGCCGGCGGTGACGGCGAGCAGGGTGAGGTCGGCACCCTCGAAGACCTTGGTCAGGTCGGCGGTGAACGCGGGTGCGCCGGTGACCGCGGCGGTGAGCCCGTCGGGCAGGCCGCCGACGGCGTCGCGGACCTTCGCCACCTCGTCGGCGACGGCCTGCTGGCCGCCGGCGGTGTCCAGCGGGACGGCGAGCAGGGCGACGGTGCCGTCGGGGGAGACCTGCGGCGGGCTGACCTGTCCGCCGACGGCGAGCCGGCCCAACGCGCCGGAACGGTCGGTGACGGCGGCCCGGTCGGTGTCGGTCAGCGGGCTGCCGTCGTTCCGGCTGACCACGACGATCGCGGGTTGGACGTCGTTGTCGGGTAGCTGGTCCTGGAGGCGTTCCACCTGGGTCGACTGCCACTGCACGGACAGGCCGGTGGCCGAGACGGGGGCGGGGTTGTCGGGCTTGGGGAGCCCGAAGACGACCGCGCCGACGACGATCGCGGCGGCCACGGTGAGCCAGGCGGCGAGCCGGCTGCGGGCGACGCGGGTGAACAGAGACATCGGAGGCCCTCGTGGTCTGTCGGTGGGAACGCGGACGGCAAGATAGCCCGCCCTTCGAGTATCTTGATAGCCGAGATTATCGGCCGTTGTTCTATGCTGCAACCGGACACAGCGACAGGGGGCAACGGCGGGCGTGGCAACGCACGGGATGTATCGGCGGCGGGACGACCCGCGCGGGCGGATGGTGGCCGACATCACCAACGACCTGCGGCGATACTCGGTCGACGCGCAGCACATCGGGCACGCGTTCGCCAACCTGCACGGGCTCAACCCGACCGACCTGCACGCCCTGATCGCCGTCATGGACGCCGAACTGCTCGGCGACCCGATCACCCCCGGCCGGCTCGGCGAACAGCTCAACCTCTCCTCCGGGTCGGTGACCGCGCTCGTCGACCGGCTGGAACGCGCCGGGCACATCCGCCGCGACCGCGACACCGCCGACCGGCGCAAGGTGTTCCTGCACTACGCCGACCAGGGGGCCGCCCTGGCGATGAGCTTCTTCGGCCCGCTCGGGCGGCGTACCGACGAGGTGATGGCCCGGTTCACCGACGACGAGCTGGCGGTCGTGCACCGGTTCCTGGCCACCATGGTCGCCTCGATGCGGGAGCACCGCGACGCGATGCGGGCCGCCCGCGCCGAGCCGTCCCGCCGGCCGGTGGACTGAGCGCCGTGCCGGACCTGTCGCTCGCCCGCCTCGCCGCCGCCGTGCTGCGCCTGCCGGCCGCCGCCACCCACCGGGTCGACGTCACCCGGGGCCTCACGGTCCGGGCCCGCGACGGGGCGCGGTTGCGCACCGACCACTACGCCCCCCGGTTGCCCGGCGCGCCGACCGTGCTGATCCGCACCCCGTACGGGCGGGGCGGGCCGATGCGGCTGCTCGGCCGGCTCGTCGCCGGTCGCGGCTTCCACCTGGTGATCCAGTCCTGCCGGGGCACCGACGGCTCCGACGGGCTGTTCGACCCGCTGGTGCACGAGCGCGACGACGGCCTGGACACCGTCGACTGGCTGCGCCGGCAACCCTGGTACACCGGCCGGTTCGGCATGTTCGGGGCCAGCTACCAGGGTTTCGTGCAGTGGGCGCTGGCCGCCGACGCGGGGGAGGAGCTGGCCGCGATGGTCGCGGTGGTCACCGCCTCGGCCACCCGCGACTCGACGTACGCGGGGGAGTCCTTCGCCCTGGACACGGTGCTCACCTGGGCCGAGCTGCTCCAGGCGCAGACCGTGCCGTGGCTGGCCCGGCAGTGGGAACTCAAGCGCGGACAGCCCCGGCTGGCCGCCGCCCTGGCCCACCTGCCGCTGACCGAGGCCGACCGGGTGGCGACCGGGGTGACCGTGCCGTTCTTCCAGGAGTGGCTGCGCCACCACACCCCGGACGCCGACTACTGGCGGACCCGGGTCTTCGGCGCGCGGATCGCCGAGGTGCGCGCCCCGGTGACGATGGTCAGCGGCTGGCAGGACATCTTCCTCCCCGCCCAGCTCGCCGACCACGCCGCGCTGCGGGCGGCGGGCGTGCCCACCCGGCTCACCGTCGGCCCGTGGACGCACGGCAGCCCCGGCCTGCTGGCCGAGGCGCTGCGGGAGGGGTTGGGCTGGCTCGACGCCCACCTGCACGGCCGGCCGCCGTCGCCGCGCGCCCCGGTGCGGGTGCACGTCGGCGGGGACGGCGGCGGCTGGCGGGACCTGCCCGAGTGGCCGCCGCCGGCCACCGCGACCCCCTGGCACCTGCACGCCGGGGGCCGGCTCGACCCGCAGCCGCCGGCCGAATCGGCCCCCGACACCATCCGGTACGACCCGGCCGACCCCACCCCGTCGCTGGGTGGCCCGCTGCTGGTGGCCCAGCGCGCCGGCCCGGTCGACAACCGCCCCGTCGAGGCCCGGCCCGACGTGCTGGTCTACACGGGCGCGGTGCTGACCGGGCCGGTCGAGGTGGTCGGCCCGGTGCACGCCGAGATCCACGTCCGCAGCGAACTGTCGTACCTGGACGTCTTCGTGCGGTTGTGCGACGTGGACCGGCGCGGCCGGTCCTGGAACGTCTGCGACGGCCTGGTCCGGGTGGCCCCCGGCCGGTTCCCGGTCGACCCGGACGGGGTGACCCGGGTGCCGGTGCCGCTGTGGCCGGTGGCGCACCGGTTCGCGGCCGGTCACCGGCTGCGGGTGCAGGTGTCCGGGGGTGCCCATCCCCGCTACGCGCGCAACCCCGGGACCGGGGAGCCGCTCGGCGCGGCGATCACACTCCGCGCTGGAACCCGGCAGATCCTGCATGATCCATCGCATCCGTCGCGGCTCGTGCTGCCGGTGGTCCCAGCCGGCTCCCAGCTTGGACCTATCTGTAGACAACCCGTCTGAGCTGGGACTTTTTTGGCAACCAGGGCTATCGTCTTTCGCAACGCTCGATGACGTGCACCAGCGGTCGGGCCCCGTTCTCCCCGCAGACACCGCCTACGTGGAGTGACGACGGTTCCCGACCCTGGCCTGATGCCGAAGCAGCCGGCACCGTTGGGCCGGCCGCGGAGAGGGGACGTCATGACGACGGCTCCGGCCAACCTGCTGGCAGTCCGCCGGCTCCTGCTCGACACCATCAAGAGCCTCGACCCCGCCGCGGTGGGGATCGTCGGTGACCCGGCCCACCGGGGTGGCTACCACTGCGGCTCCGACCGGGTGGTCACCAACGACTACTCGGTGGTGGAGTCGCCCCGGGATTCCGGCGGCCTCACCCTCTACGCCTCCGGGCTGGACGTGGGCACGTTCACCGTGCGCTCCGGGGGCGCCACGCACAACCTCCAGACGTTCTCCACCTGGTGCGTAGCCCAGTGCCGGGCGAACACGCCGGACAGCCGCGACCTGCGGGAGATCATCTACAGCCCGGACGGCAAGGTCGTCAGGCGGTGGGACCGGCTGGGCAAGCGCAGCTCCGGGGACGACTCGCACCTGTGGCACACCCACTTCAGCTTCTTCCGCGACTCGACCAAGGCCGGACGGGACCAGACCCCGCTGTTCCGGCGCTACCTGACCGGCATCGGACTACTGGAGGACACCGACATGACACCCGAAGAGCACGCCTGGCTGGAGACCGTCCACAAGAACCTGACCGTCCTCGACGGCCGCAATCCGGTGGGTCAGATCTACACCCGGATGGCGATGGGGGAGGACCACACCAACCCGGACTTCGTCGTCCCGCACCCGAGCCTGAAGTCGCTCGGCGCGCAGCTGGCCTCGTTGCAGACCGCGCTGACCGTACTGGCCAACAAGGACTTCACCGACGAGCAGGCGATCGTGGCCGGCGTCCTGGCCGGGCTCACCCCGGAGAAGATCGCCGCGGCCATCCCGCCCACCATCGCCAAGCAGGTCGCCGACGAGTTGGCCAAGCGGCTGGTGGCCTGACCCGGACCCCGTGTGCACCCCCTCCGCCCCGCCTCCTGCGGAAGGGGTGCACACGGCTGTCGGCGCTCATCCCCGGGCTCGGGCCCAGGTGAGGAAGCGGTCGGTCAGCTCCGGGCGTCGCCCGGGGTGGAGTTGGCCGAGCTGATGACCGGCCTCAGGCGACCGCGCTGTGCTCGTTCCAGCCCTTGGTGGTGCCCGGCCTGTTCCAGACCGAGGACTACGCTCGCGCGCTGCACGAGGGGGCGAGCCACTTCCTCGGCGACGAGGTGGAGCAGCAGGTCGCGGCGCGACTGGCCCGGCAGGAGATCCTGCACCGGGCGTCCCCGCCGCTGTTCGTGGCGGTGCTCGACCACACCGTGCTGGAACGCCCGGTCGGCGGGCCGAAGGTGATGCGGGAGCAGTTGCTGCACCTGCGGGAGATCGGCGACCGGCCGCGGGTGCACCTGCACCTGGTGCCGAGGGGCACCGGCGTCTACCCCGGGCTCAACGGCGCGTTCGTGATCGCCACCCCGCCGGAGGGCGACGACGTCGCCTACCTCGACAACCAGCTACACGGATCGATCATCGAACGGACGGCGGACGTACACTCCCTGCGACGGACCTGGGAGTCGGTGCGCGCGGAGGCGCTGCCCCACGGGGCCACCATCAAGCTGATCTCGGAGGCGGCAGATTCATGGACCTGACCGGCGCGATCTGGCACAAGAGCACCCGCAGCAGCGGCAACGGCGGCGACTGCGTGGAGGTGGCCGCCAACCTGCCCGGCGTCGTCGGCGTCCGCGACAGCAAGGACCGGTCGGGCCCGGTGCTCACCTTCGCACCGGCCGCCTGGCGGTCGTTCCTGCGCCACGCCAAGCGACCCTGACCGGGGCCTGACCCGGGCCCGCCGGCGACGCGGCACCGACCGCAGCGCGGTCGACGAGGCATAGCCCGGCCCGGGAACACCCGGCCGGGTTGCAGTGAAACCGGCAGCGGGGTCGACGGTTGCCGGGAGCGCTCGGTGGCGGCGGCCCCGGGCCGCCGCCACCGGCACGGAGACTTACAGCGGGCGGACGTTCTCCGCCTGCGGACCCTTCTGCCCCTGGGTCACATCGAACTCGACCTTCTGGGCCTCCTGCAGTTCCCGGTAGCCGCTGGTGGCGATCGCCGAGTAGTGAACGAAGACGTCGGGGCCCCCGCCGTCCTGCTCGATGAAGCCGAAGCCCTTTTCCGAGTTGAACCACTTGACCGTGCCGGTTGCCATGCATCTCTCCCTGTTTACAACGGGTGACCCCGCCGCTGCGGCGGATGATCGCCCTGTACTGCCCCGACAGTAGCCGGCCGAGGCGGTTTTTGCCGGCTGAAAAGCCGCAGGATGCGGACGGAAACTCGCAGGTCGCCGGAATGCCGCCCGACGGGAGGCCCGCTGCGGCACACTCGACCGGTGAACCGACCGCGCGTCGACGCGTTGACCGAGCTGGAACGCGAGATCGACGCGCCGGGCGACGGGCTGGACCGGCTGCGGCTGGTGCCCACCCCCTTCGTCCCCGAGGTGCGGCTGCACCTCGCCGAGGACGCGATCGTCTGGTGGGCCCGGATGGAGGCCAGCGCCGGGCACACCCTGCCCCCGCCGTTCTGGGCGTCGGCCTGGGCCGGCGGGCAGGCCCTCGCCCGCCACCTGCTCGACCATCCCGACCTCGCCGCCGGCCGCCGGGTGCTCGACCTGGCCGCCGGCTCCGGACTCGTCGCCATCGCCGCCGCCCTGGCCGGTGCCCGTCAGGTCGTCGCCAACGACGTCGACCCCTACGCGGTGGCGGCGGTCACCGTCAACGCGCGGGCCAACCGGGTCCACGTGCATGCCAGCCACCAGGACCTGCTCGACGACGACGGCACCCAGGCCGACCTGCTCGTCGCCGGGGACGTCCTCTACGACCGGGACCTCGCCGTACGGGTGCTGCCGTACCTGCGGCGGGCCGCCGACGGCGGGGCGCAGGTGCTGGTCGGCGACCCGGACCGGGGACACCTGCCGCCGGACGAGCTGGAGGTGGTGGCCAGCTACCCGGTGCCGACCACCGAACCCTCCGTCGACTCCCCGGTCCGCCGGGTCCAGGTGCTCCGCCCCCGCTGAACCACCCCCGTCGGGAGGCCCCGGGCCACGCCGTCGGGAGGCCCCGGGCCACGCCGTCGGGAGGCCCCGGGCCACGCCGTCGGGAGCCCCCGGGCCACGCCGTCGCGCGGCCCCGGGAAGCCCGTCGGAAAAGTCGGGGAGTGATCAGGGTCGCGACCCGATGCGCCGGGAGGCCCGGTGGCCGTAGCGTCATCTCGTGCTCGACGAATTGGCCCAGCTCGGAGACCTACCGACCGCCCTGTTGATGGCGGCGCTCGGGCTGGTGATGCTCGCCGACGCCGTACCGCTGCTCGGGGTGCTCGTCCCCGGCGACGTGGCGATCCTCGCGGCGGTGGGGGTGGGCCGGCCGGTCGCCGGGGTGGCGACCGTCGTCGCCGTGGTCGCCGGCTGCCTCACCGGCTGGTCGCTGAGCTTCCTCGCCGGGCGGATCTTCGGCGAGCGGCTGCGGCACAGCCGGGTCGGCGACTGGATCGGTGAGGGCCGCTGGTCGGCCGCCGAGCAACTGCTGCGCTCCGGCGGCGGGCGGATGGTGCTCGTCGCACCCTTCCTGCCGGTGTTCAACACGCTGCTGCCGCTGGCGGCCGGGAGTCTGCGGATGTCGTACCGCCGGTTCGTCGTCTGCGCCGCGTTCGGCGCGGCGGCGTGGGCCGGCCTCTACCTGGCCCTGGGCGCGGCGTCGCGGGCCCTGGCCGGGCTGCTGCCCGGCAACCCGCTGCTGGTCACCATGGCCGTCGGCCTGCTGCTGGCCGGCCTGGTGCTGCTGGGCACCAGGCGTCGGCTGCGCGCGGTGACAGGCGTCGGTCAGCCGGGCTGACCGACGCCTGACGGGTCACCGCCGGCCCGTCACCGGCTCACCAGCCGCGCGCCCGCCACTGCGGCAGCGACGCCCGTTCCGCGCCGAGCGTGCTGTCCGCGCCGTGCCCCGGGTAGAACCAGGTCTCGTCGGGCAGCCGGCCGAACAGCTTGTGCTCGACGTCGTCGATGAGCTGGCCGAACCGCTCCGGGTCCCGGTCGGTGTTGCCCACCCCACCGGGGAACAGCGAATCGCCGGTGAACAGGTGCGGGGTGCCGGCCGGGTCGCGGTAGAGCAGCGCGATCGACCCCGGGGTGTGCCCCTTGATGTGGATCACCTCCAGCGTCTGGTCACCCACCGCGACGGTGTCGCCCTCGGCCAGGGTCTGTGCCGCGATCGGCAGCCCCTCGGCGTCGTCGGCGTGCACCAGGGCGGACGCGCCGGTCGAGGCCACGACCTCCTCCAGGGCGACCCAGTGGTCCATGTGCCGGTGGGTGGTGACCACCGAGGTCAGCCCGGCGTCGCCGATCAGGTCGAGCAGCCGGGGCGCCTCGTTCGCGGCGTCGACGAGCACCTGCGCGCCGGTGTCGCGGCAGCGCAGCAGGTAGGCGTTGTTGTCCATCGGGCCGACCGACACCTTGGTGACGGTGAGCCGGTCCAGTTCCCGCACGGCGGGTGGGCCGCCGTGGGTGACGTCTCCGGTGTAGCTCATGTGCGGTCTATATCCATTCCGGTGGGGTCGGCAGGGCACCGTCCGGGGTGACGGTCAGCCCGTCGCCGCTGCTGCGGCCGATCAACCAGGCGGCCAGCGCGGCGCAACTGCCGGCGACCTGCGGGGCGTCCTGCGCGTCGCCCAGCACCAGCTCCGGCCGGTTGCCGTCGGTGGGCCGCAGCACCAGCGCGGGCGCGTCGGACCGCTCGGCGAGCCCGCCGGCCACCTCGTGCAGCAGGTGCGGGGCGAACGCCGTCGGCCAGTCCGCCGGACGGTAGCCGGTGGCCAGGTCGACGTGGTGCACCTCCAGCTCGCGCCACCGGGCCCAGGGCACCAGGGCGGCCGGCCACGGGCCGCGTCGGGCCTGCACGGTGGCGCTCCACGCCGACGCCGTCATCGCGGCCACCGCCTCGACGAACCGGTCGGTGCTGCGGCGCAGGTCGGCCAGCAGCTCGGCGGGCGGCCGGCCGGCACCGGCGGCGATGTCGGCGTCGCGGGCCGCGTCGCTTGCGTACATCGGGATGTCCTGCCCGGTGCGGGCGGCGGTGAGCAGGTTGACGAGCCCGTCGGCGTTGCGCGCCAGGTGGGTCAGCACGTGACCCCGGGTCCAGCCGGGCAGCAGGCTGGGGGCGGCGACGGCCGCCGCGTCCAGCCCGGCGGCGGTGTCCAGCAGGCGGGCGGCCGAATCGGCCACCTCACCGGTAAACATCAGTGGATCCGTCGTCACGCCACGACCCTAACGGTCCGGACAGCGTTGCGCCGCCGGGGAATTCGCTTTCGGCGCGTCGGTCGGCGGCCTACCGTCGGCCTGACACGGTACCGGGACGACGGACGGGGGTGGTGATCATGCCGGTCGCAGTACGCGTGTTGCGCCACGACCAGTTCCGACCCCGGTGAGGATGACATGACCATCGATCTGACCGCCCTCGGCCTCGACGCCGAACGGGCGGCGTACGCGCGGCGGCGGCCGGACCGCCGGCCCGGCCGGGTGGCCCGGGTCGACCGGGGGGTGTGCACCGTGCTCGGCGCGGACGGACCGGTCCGGGCCAGCCTGGGGCCGGCGGTGCTGGCCGCCGCCGCCCGTGATTTGACCGCCCTGCCGTGCGCCGGTGACTGGGTGCTGCTGGCCCGCTGGCCGGACGGCCCGGTGACCGTCGACGCGGTGCTGCCCCGGCGGACCGCGCTGATCCGTCGTACCGCCGGCAAGGACGCCAGTGGCCAGGTGCTCGCCGCCAACCTCGACACCGCCGCGGTGATCGAGCCGGTGCACCCGGAGCCGGACGCCGCCCGGATCGAACGGCTGCTCGCCCTGGCCCACGAGTCCGGGGCCACCCCGCTGGTGGTGCTCACCAAGGCCGACCTGGCCGCCGACCCGCAGGCGGTGGCCCGGCAGCTCGCCGCCCTCGCCCCCGGGGTGCCGGTGCTGCCGGTCAGCGCCGAGCGGGGGACCGGCCTGACGCCGCTGCGTCCGCTGGTCGCCCCGGGGCGCACGCTGGCCCTGCTCGGCCCCTCCGGGGCGGGCAAGTCGAGCCTGGTCAACGCCCTGGTGGGGGCGGAGGTCATGCCGACCCAGGCGATCCGGCGGGTCGACGGCAAGGGGCGGCACACCACCACCTGGCGGGCGCTGGTCCCGGTGCCCGGCGGCGGCGCGGTGCTGGACACCCCCGGGGTCCGGGCGGTGGGGCTGCTCGACGGGCACGCCGGGCTGGACCGGGCGTTCACCGACATCGCCGAGCTGGCCACCGGCTGCCGGTACGCCGACTGCGGCCACACCGCCGAGCCGGCCTGTGCGGTGCGCGAGGCGGTGGAGACCGGGGAGCTGCCGGGCCGGCGTTTCGAGAGCTGGCGTCGGCTCCAGCGGGAGCTGGCGTACGAGAGCGGTCGCCGGCAGAGCCGGCTGGCGGCCGAGCGGCGGGGCGGCTGGCGGGGTGGTCGACGGCGGCCGGCCCGGCCGACGACGCCGCCCCTGCCGGGCGGGTTCTGACCGCCCCGGTCCGGCCGGCTCCGACCAACCGGAGCGGGTACGGGGCGCACACAGCGGGTCGGCCGGCCTCGGGTAGGCGGGTCGGCCGACCGGTGTGAGCTGGGGGAATGTTGGCGTGCGGGAAGTTGTCGTACCCCGGGGCTAGAGTTGCGCAGGCGTTCCTTCTGCGCCGCGTAAAACCGTTCAGATCCCACTCGGAGCGGACAGATCCGCCTCATATTCTTCTTCCGGGAGCACCCGCACCGTGGCCGACCGTCTGATCATCCGTGGCGCGCGCGAGCACAACCTGCGTGACGTCAGTCTCGACCTGCCCCGGGACGCCCTCATCGTCTTCACCGGGCTCTCCGGCTCCGGCAAGTCGAGCCTGGCCTTCGACACCATCTTCGCCGAGGGGCAGCGCCGCTACGTCGAGTCGCTGTCGTCGTACGCGCGGCAGTTCCTCGGCCAGATGGACAAGCCCGACGTCGACTTCATCGAGGGCCTGAGCCCGGCCGTCTCCATCGACCAGAAATCCACCTCGCGCAACCCGCGGTCGACCGTCGGCACCATCACCGAGGTCTACGACTACCTGCGGCTGCTCTTCGCCCGCATCGGCGAGCCGCACTGCCCGGTCTGCGGCGAGCGGATCTCCCGGCAGAGCCCGCAGCAGATCGTCGACCGGGTCCTCGCGATGGCCGAGGGCACCCGGTTCATGGTGCTCGCCCCGGTGGTCCGGGGCCGTAAGGGCGAGTACGTCGACCTCTTCGCCGAACTCCAGGCCAAGGGCTACGCCCGCGCCCGGGTCGACGGGGTGGTGCACCCGCTGACCGAGCCCCCGAAGCTCAAGAAGCAGGAGAAGCACACCATCGAGGTGGTGATCGACCGGCTCAGCGTCAAGCCGGGCGCCAAGCAGCGGCTGACCGACTCGGTCGAGGCCGCGCTCGGCCTCTCCGACGGTCTGGTGCTGCTCGACTTCGTCGACCTGCCCGAGAACGACCCGGCCCGGGAACGCCGCTACTCCGAGCACCTGGCCTGCCCCAACGACCACCCGTTGGCGATCGAGGACCTGGAACCCCGGGTGTTCTCGTTCAACGCGCCCTACGGGGCCTGCCCGGAGTGCACCGGCCTGGGCACCAAGAAGGAGGTCGACCCGGAGCTGGTCGTCCCCGACCCGGAGCGCACCCTGCGCGAGGGCGCGCTGCAGCCCTGGGCCACCGGGCACAACCTGGAATACTTCCTGCGCCTGCTGGAGGCGCTGGGCGAGAGCCAGCACTTCGACGTCGACACCCCCTGGCGGGCGCTGCCGGCCCGGGCCCAGAAGATCATCCTGCACGGCTCCGACGACCAGGTGCACGTGCGATACCGCAACAAGTACGGCCGCGAGCGCTCCTACTACACCGGCTTCGAGGGCGTGGTGCAGTGGATCGAGCGTCGGCACACCGACACCGAGAGCGACTGGTCGCGCGACAAGTACGAGGGCTACATGCGCGACGTGCCCTGCGCGGCCTGCGGCGGCACCCGGCTCAAGCCCGAGGTGCTGGCGGTCACCATCGCCGGCAAGAGCATCGCCGAGGTGTGCAACCTGTCGGTGGGCGAGGCGGCCGAGCTGCTCGCCGGCATCGCGCTGACCGACCGGCAGAAGATGATCGCCGAGCGGGTGCTCAAGGAGATCAACGCCCGGCTGCGGTTCCTGCTCGACGTCGGCCTGGACTACCTCTCCCTGGACCGGCCGGCGGGCACCCTGTCCGGTGGCGAGGCGCAGCGCATCCGGCTGGCCACCCAGATCGGCTCCGGCCTGGTCGGCGTGCTCTACGTGCTCGACGAGCCGTCGATCGGCCTGCACCAGCGGGACAACCACCGGCTGATCGAGACCCTGCTGCGGCTGCGCGGCCTGGGCAACACGCTGATCGTCGTCGAGCACGACGAGGACACCATCCGGGTGGCCGACTGGATCGTCGACATCGGCCCCGGCGCGGGCGAGCACGGCGGCCGGATCGTGCACAGCGGTTCGGTGCCGGCGCTGCTGGACAATCCCGAGTCGGTGACCGGGGCGTACCTGTCGGGCCGGCGGGAGATCCCCACGCCGAAGCAGCGTCGGCCGCAGACGCCGGAGCGGGAGCTGGTGGTGCACGGGGCGCGCGAGCACAACCTGCGCAACCTGACCGTGCCGTTCCCGCTGGGCCAGCTCATCGCGGTCACCGGGGTCTCCGGCTCGGGCAAGTCGACGCTGGTCAACGACATCCTGTACGCGGTGCTGGCCAACCAGATCAACGGGGCGCGGCTGGTGCCGGGCCGGCACACCCGGGTCTCCGGGCTGGAGCACGTCGACAAGGTGGTCGGCGTCGACCAGTCGCCGATCGGCCGTACCCCGCGTTCCAACCCGGCCACCTACACCGGGGTCTGGGACCACGTCCGCAAGCTGTTCGCCGAGACCACCGAGGCCAAGGTCCGGGGGTACGGCCCCGGCCGGTTCTCGTTCAACGTCAAGGGCGGGCGCTGCGAGGCGTGCTCCGGCGACGGCACCATCAAGATCGAGATGAACTTCCTGCCGGACGTCTACGTCCCGTGCGAGGTGTGCAAGGGCGCCCGGTACAACCGGGAGACCCTGGAGGTGCACTACAAGGGCAAGACCGTCTCCGACGTGCTGGAGATGCCGATCGAGGAGGCGGCCGAGTTCTTCTCCGCCATCCCGGCCATCCACCGGCACCTGCGCACGCTCAACGACGTGGGCCTGGGTTACGTCCGGCTGGGCCAGCCCGCGCCGACGCTGTCCGGCGGTGAGGCGCAGCGGGTCAAGCTGGCCTCCGAGTTGCAGAAGCGCTCCACCGGCCGCACGGTCTACGTGCTCGACGAGCCCACCACCGGCCTGCACTTCGAGGACATCCGCAAGCTGCTGATGGTGCTGGAGGGGCTGGTCGACAAGGGCAACACGGTGATCACCATCGAGCACAACCTCGACGTGATCAAGTCGGCCGACTGGCTGATCGACATGGGCCCCGAGGGTGGTCACCGGGGCGGCACCGTGCTCGCCACCGGCACCCCGGAAGAGGTCGCCGAGGTCGCCGAGAGCCACACCGGGCAGTTCCTGCGTTCGGTGCTCAAGCTCGACGGCCAGGCCCGGGGCGCGAAGGCGGCGGTGACCCGGGCGGCCCGCGCCAACGGCTCGACGCCGAAGGCGCGTACCCGCAAGGTGCCGGCCGGGGCCCGCTGACCCGGCGGGTCGGCCCGCTGCGCAGGGTGTTCCCGGGCGGCCGGGGTGAACCGTCGGGCACAGTGGTGCGTGTGCTCCAGTGAGCCGCGCGGGTCGACGACCGGCGGCAGCAGTCGAGAGAAAGGCCGGAGATGACAGACGACCAGGTGCCGACCGGGCCCGGTACGCAGACCCGACGTGCCCTGCTGGCCGGGGCCGGCGCGGTGGGGGCGGCGGTCCTCCTGACCGCCTGCGGCGACGACTCCGGTGACGAGCCGGCCACCCCGGCCACCGGCGGACCGGCCGCGACCTCCGGCGGGTCCGGTGCCGCCGCGATCGCCAGGACCGGTGACATCCCGGTCGGCGGCGGCCAGGTCTACGCGGCGCAGGGCGTGGTGATCACCCAGCCGACGGCGGGGCAGTTCAAGGGGTTCGACCCGATCTGCACCCACCAGGGCTGCCCGGTGTCGAACGTCGACGGCGGGACGATCAACTGCACCTGCCACAACAGCAAGTTCGCCATCGCCGACGGCGCGGTCAAGGAGGGGCCGGCGACCAAACCGCTGGCCGCCAAGGAACTCAAGATCGACGGCGACCAGATCTCGCTGGCCTGACCGGTACCGGCCGGCCCGGAGGACGTCCTCCGGGCCGGCCGTTCGGGTTCACTGCGCGTAGACCGCCAGCTCCCAGATCGAGTAGCCGTACGTGGTGGCCCGGGTCACCCCGTGCATCCGGACGTACCGGGCGGTCGTGGTGGGGAAGGCCGCCACGTCGGTGCCGCCGTCGCCGGCCGTGGTCGACCACACCGACCGCCAGGTCGACCCGTCGGTCGACACCTCGATCCGGTACGACCGGGCGTACGCCGACTCCCAGGCCAGCGTCACCCGGCCCACCCGACGGGCCGACCCCAGGTCGACGCTGAGCCACTGGTCGTCGGCCCAGCTACTCGCCCAGCGGGTGCCCAGGTCCGAGTCGACGGCCTTGCCCGGCCCGAAGAACAGCTCACTGCCCGACGCGGTCGCCGTCCGGCCGGCGGCCAGGTTGGTCAGGTCGTCGCCCCGCCGGGCCGGGAACGACACCACCTGCTGGAAGGTGGGCCGGTTCTGCCAGGCGATGGTGGCGTGCTTGATCCCGCCCAGCGGCGACTGGATGATCGCGTCCGCGCACCACTGGTCACCGGCGGCGCAGCTCGCGTCGCCGGGGTACACCTGGGCCGCCGGCGTGGCCGCCGCCGTCCGCAACGTGTCCAGCAGCACCTGCCGGCAGCCGGCCAGGTTCCCGGCCCCGCAGTAGCCCCGGCCCAGCCCGCCGCGCACCGGGTCGCCGAGCACCGCGCGCAGGTCCTTGTCGACGTAGCCCCACCAGCCGTACTGGAAGGACGAGCCCTTGTGCGCCTGGGCCTCGTTGGCCGAGGTCGGCAGGTTGGACCTGTCGCCCTGCTGGTGCCCGGAGGGGGACTCGTTGATCTGGATCGCGTTGATCAGCGACTGGTAGAGGTCCGGGCCGAGCTGGTCGCGGAACATCCCCCGGACCAGCAGCGGCCACCAGGCGTCGAAGGTGCGGATCGCGTCGGCGTGCCGGTAGACCTTCGACCCCTTCGCCGTCTCCACCCGCAGCGCGCCGTCCTGCCGCCACGCCTTGAGCCGGCTGATCTCGGTGGCCAGCGCGGCGTCGGCGACGGGCTGGCTCTCCAGCACCCGGATCAGCTCGTCGAGCACCTCGGCCCCGCGCAGGTCGGTCACGCCGGCCTGCTCGACCAGCGCGGTCAACGAGCCCCGGTCGAACTTCCGGCCGGCCGCCAGGCCCGCCTTGAGCGGACGGTCCAGCAGGTCGGCCCGGTGCACCGCGCCGAAGCTGTAGTTGCCGTCCGCGCCGCCGAAGTCCTTGGCCTGCTTGTTGTTCCAGCTGACGTAGTAGTCCTGGTTGACCGAGCGGGGGTGGGCGGCCAGCGGGGCGTAGTCGGCGGTGTTCGTCGCCGGGTCGAAGCCCTGCCACTCGTAGGCCGGCTCGGCCTTCATCGGCAGGTTCGGGTTGGACCCGGCGGCCCGCACCGGGTTCAGCCCGGAGTTGAAGTACGCCGACTCGGTGGAGTTGACGTAGAACCAGTTGAACGCGTACTCGACGTTGTTGGCCGAGGCGACGAAGGCGTCCGCCGAGCCCATCTGGGCCGGGTCGTTGAACATCTGGAAGCCGATCGCCGAGTCGGCCTCGTGCCGGTAGGTGGAGCGGAGCTGGGTGAACGCGTGCGGCTTGCCGCCCACCGTGGCCCGCCAGGAGACCAGGCCGAGCTTCGTGCGCCAGGCGACCAGCTTGTACGACCCCTTGGCGGTGCCGTCGGCGAGGGTCGGCGTCCACTTGTTGACGTGCGCGAGCTGCTCCATCGCCACGCACTGCCCTCGGTAGAGGTAGTGGTCGGCGGCGAGGGTGGGGGCGCTGCCGTCGGTGGTGCACAGCGGCACCGCGTAGGTGTCGGTGATGTCGTGGATCGACGAGGTGGCGCTCCACGCGTAGTCCTGCCCCCGGCCGAGCAGCACGTAGAGGTTGAGGCCGGCGAACGCCGCGCCCCGGGCGCTGATCCCCGGGCCCTGCAACTCCTGCACCATCAGCAGTTGCGGGGAGAAGTAGCCGGTCTGCGGGCCGAAGACCGCGACCGGGTGCCCGGTGGCCGAGTTCGCGGCCGAGACCACCGCCGCGTTGGACATGCCCCGGTGCGCCGGGCTGATGGTCAGCCCGGACAGCGCGGCGGCCAGCTCACCGGACGCGCTGGTGCCGGCGGTACGGGCCGGGGCGGCGGTGCTGCCGGCGGAGCCGGTCGGGTCGGTGAAGATCGGCTCGACCCGGGCCGAGCCGGCGTCGGGCAACGCCACGCTCGCCGCGTCCGGGGAGGCGTCGCCGTACGGGAAGCTCTGCCCGTCGTGCAGGGTCAGCACGGTCTCCGGGTCGTTCTGGTTGCGGAACGCCGTCCACACCTTGTCGCCCTCGGTGGCGCCGTACTTGGCGCGGGCGGCGATGCGGACCAGCGCGGACTGCATCTCGGTGCCGCCTCCGCCGCCGAACAGGCCGCCCACCACGCCGGCGATGGCGATCAGGTCGGTGAGCTGGAACGGCTCCGGGCCGCCGGCGTTGGTGACCGCGTCCAGGTGGCCGGTGAGCACGTACTCGCCGGGGCAGTTGCGGGCGCCCATGCAGACGCCGATGTAGGCGTTGATACCGGCGATGTACTCCTGCACGTCGGCGTAGAGCTGCTGGCCGCGCGGACCCTTCGTGCGTAGCGCCTCGACCTGCGCCTGGAGGTCCGCCTCGGTGTACGGCGAGTTGCGCCAGACGCTCTGCTCCAGGGCCCGGTTGCCGGGGGCGCCCCCGGCGAACGAGGTGAGGGTGCCCCGGCCGACGTGGCGCAGCAGGTCCATGGTGAACAGCCGGTCCTCGGCCCCGGCGTAGCCCGCGCCGTACATGGTGCCGCCCCGGGTGGTGCCGGTGACGTGCGGGACGCCTGTCGCCTTGTCCCGCAGGATGCGGACGTCGGCGCGGGGCGAGTAGTCGCGTTCGACCTGCCCCTGCGGCACCCCGAAGGAGGCGTCGTTGAAGAACGAGCCGATCTGTTCCTCGCGTAGCCCGGCGTAGCCGTAGACCAGGTCGGCGTAGCGGTCGAGCTGGTCGGCGGAGTGCCGGGGCAGGGTGCCGAGCGTCTGGTTGGCCAGTACCTCGACGAGGGTGGCGTTGCCGTTCTGGCCGGGCGGCAGGATGTCGCCGCACTCGCCGAGGCAGTAGTCCTCGGGGGTGAACGCGGCACGCGGCGCGGCGGCCCCGGCCGGGGCGGCGGGGGTCGCGGTGAGCAGGGCGGCGACGCTGATGCCGGCGGTCAGGCCGGCGAGCAGGCGGCGGACGGTGGGGGGACGGGGCATGCGATCCTCCGATGAGGATGGGATCTTTTCGTGAATAACATTCGGTTACCGGATGGTAATCTCCGTTCGTCGATATCGGAAGACGTCCATCGAGCCGCCGCCGGATCTTTACTCCGGAGTGTCGAGCCGGTCGGAGCGCGTGGATATCTTTCGATCCGGTGCCGGGCTGACGCCCGCCCGTCGACCCGCCCCGACCGGTCCCCCCGCCGGTCCCGCCGCTCCAGATTGGATCGTCGATGAAGGTCGTCCGTCTGCTCGCGTCCGCGACGCTGCTCGCGGTCGCGCTCACCCCGCCCGGTGCGGCCGCCGCCTCGGCCCCCGCCCCCGCCGGGACCGCCCCCACCCCCGCCGGGACCGCCGCCGCCCCCACCTCGGGTGCGTTCTCCGTGCTCACCTACAACGTCGCGGGCCTGCCCGACATCCTGTCCAGCGGCGACCCGGCGACGAACACCAGGCCGATCGGCGAACGGCTCGGCGGGTACGACATCGTGCACGTCCAGGAGGACTTCAACTACCACGCCGACCTGTACGCCACCGACCAGCACCCGTACCGGACGCCGACCAGCGGGGGCGTGCCGTTCGGCAGCGGCCTCAACACGCTGTCGAACTACCCGTACAGCGACTTCGCCCGGGTGAAGTGGAACTCCTGCAACGGGACCGACTGCCTCACCCCGAAGGGCTTCACCGCCAGTCGCATCCGGCTGGCCGAGGGCGTCTACGTCGACTTCTACAACGCCCACCCCAACGCCGGCACCACCGACGCCGACCTGGCCGCCCGCCGGTCCAACCTCAGCCAGCTCTCCGCGTACGTCGCCGCCAACTCGGCAGGCAACGCGGTGGTCCTGATGGGTGACCTGAACGTCCGCTACACCCGTACCGGCGACAACATCCGCGACCTGGTCGCGGCCAACGGGCTCACCGACGTCTGGGTGCAGCAGGAACGGGCCGGCCAGCCGCCGGCCGCCGGTGACCCGGCGCTGGTCTGCGACGAGGCCAACGTGACCGACTCCTGCGAGGTGGTCGACAAGATCCTCTACCGGGGCAACAAGCTGGTCCGGCTCGCCCTGAACCGCTACCACAACGAGCACGCCCGGTTCCTCACCCCGACCGGCGGGCCGCTGTCCGACCACTACCCGCACGCCGCCTGGTTCGACTGGACCCTCGACCCGACGCTGCGGGCCAGCGACACCTGGGGCGGCCCGCACGGCACGCCGTTCACCGACGCCGACCGGGTCGGCCCGGCGGTCACCCGGGTCACCCTGCGCGGCGGCTCCCGGCTCGACGCCGTCGGCGTCGACCTCGCCGACGGCGGCCAACTGCGCCACGGCGGCACCGGCGGGACGGAGAGCAGCCTCACCCTCGCCCCCGGCGAGCGGATCACCCAGGTCACCCTCACCCAGGGGCAGAAGGACGGCCGGACCAGGATCTTCTCGGCCCGGCTCGACACCGACCAGGGCCGCGTCCTGACCGCCGGTACGCCCACCTCGGCGGCGGTCACCTTCACCGCACCGCCGGGCGGTCGGCTGGCCGGATTCTTCGGCCGCAGCGGCACCGAGGTCGACCAGCTCGGCGTGATCTGGAGTGTCGGGGGCAACGGATAGTCTCGGTGCCGTGGCTGATCCCTCGACCTACCGCCCCGCGACCGGCACGATCCCCGAGTCCCCCGGGGTCTACCGGTTCCGCGACGGCACCGGCCGGGTGATCTACGTCGGCAAGGCCAAGAACCTGCGCAGCAGGCTCAACTCCTACTTCGCCGACCCGTGGGGGCTGCACGAGCGCACCCGGCAGATGGTCACCACGGCCGAGTCGGTCGACTGGGTCACCGTCGGCACCGAGGTCGAGGCGCTCCAGCTCGAATACACCTGGATCAAGCAGTACGACCCCCGGTTCAACGTCAGGTACCGCGACGACAAGTCGTACCCGTACCTGGCGGTCACCCTCGACGAGGAATACCCGCGGCTGCAGGTCATGCGGGGCGCGAAGCGTAAGGGCGTGCGGTACTTCGGGCCGTACTCGCACGCCTGGGCGATCCGCGAGACGCTCGACCTGCTGCTGCGGGTCTTCCCCGCCCGCACCTGCTCCGCCGGGGTGTTCAAGCGGGCCGGGCAGGTGGGTCGCCCCTGCCTGCTCGGCTACATCGGCAAATGCTCCGCGCCCTGCGTCGGCACCGTCTCCGCCGAGGCGCACCGGGCGATCGTCGACAACTTCTGCGAGTTCATGGCCGGCCGCACGGACAGCATGGTGCGTCGCCTCGAACGCGAGATGACCGAGGCCAGCGAGCAGTTGGAGTTCGAGCGGGCGGCCCGGCTGCGCGACGACGTGGCCGCCCTGCGCCGGGCCATGGAGAAGCAGACCGTGGTGCTCGGCGACGGCACCGACGCCGACGTGGTCGCCTTCGCCGACGACCCCCTCGAAGCCGCCGTGCAGGTCTTCCACGTCCGCGACGGCCGGGTACGCGGCCAACGCGGCTGGGTGGTGGAAAAGACCGAGGAGCTGACCACCGGCGACCTGGTCCACCACTTCTGTACCCAGGTCTACGGCGGCGAGCAGGGCGAGGCGGACGTCCCCCGGGAACTGCTCGTCCCCGAGCTGCCCGTCGACGCCGACGCGCTCGCCGACTGGCTCAGCACCCGCCGGGGCAGCCGGGTGTCGCTGCGGGTGCCCCAGCGCGGCGACAAGAAGACCCTGCTGGAGACGGTCGGCCGCAACGCGAAGGACGCGCTGGCCCGGCACAAGCTCAAGCGGGCGGGCGACCTCACCACCCGGGGCAAGGCGCTCGACGAGATCAGCGAGGCGCTCGGCATGCGTACCTCGCCGCTGCGCATCGAGTGCTTCGACGTCTCCCAGATCCAGGGCACCGACGTGGTGGCCAGCATGGTCGTCTTCGAGGACGGGCTGCCCCGCAAGAGCGAGTACCGCCGGTTCATCGTCCGGGGCGCCACCGACGACCTGTCGGCGATGTCCGAGGTGCTGCGTCGCCGCTTCGCCCGCTACCTCGACGCCCGCGCCGAGACCGGCGAGCTGGGCGAGGAGACCGCCTCCGACCCCGACCGCCCCGGCATCGACCCGACCACCGGCCGGCCGCGCAAGTTCGCGTACCCGCCGCAACTCGTGATCGTCGACGGTGGCGCCCCGCAGGTGGCGGCGGCGGCCCAGGCGCTGGCCGAGCTGGGCATCGACGACGTGGCGCTGTGCGGGCTGGCCAAGCGGCTGGAGGAGGTCTGGCTGCCCGACGACGACTACCCGGTCATTCTGCCGCGCACCTCCGAGGGGCTCTACCTGCTCCAACGCGCCCGCGACGAGGCGCACCGGTTCGCCATCACCTTCCACCGGCAGCGGCGTTCCAAGCGGATGACCGAATCGGCCCTGGACACCGTCCCCGGGCTGGGCGAGGTACGCCGCAAGGCGTTGCTGCAACACTTCGGCTCGCTCAAACGGCTCTCCGCCGCCACCGTGGAGGAGATCGTCGAGGTGCCCGGGGTGGGCCGGCGCACCGCCGAGGCGATCCTCGCCGCCCTCGACGGCGACACCACCCCCACCCCGACCGACTGACCCCGTCGGCCCCCGGCCCTTGGCCCTTGGCCCTCGGTCCTGGTCCCGGCCCTCGGTCCTGGTCCCGGCCCTCGGTCCTGGTCCCGGCCCCCGGTCTTGGTCCCGGCCCTCGGTCCTTGGTCCCGGCCCTCGGTCCTGGTCCCCCGTCCGGCAGCGCCTGAGCGGGCCCGTTGAGTTTGGCGTGATCAACTCGACTGGGGCGAAGTTGCGGTATCCGGGGGTGGGGGTAGCGCAACTTCGGCCCACGGGAGTGGATCAACGGCGGTGGGGTGGCGGGCGGGCTGGTCGGGGGTGGGTTGGGGGGCGAAGTTGCGGTTTCCGGGGGTGGGGATAGCGCAACTTCGGCCCAGGTGAGTCGATCAACGGGGGTAGGGCGGCGAGCGGGCTGGTCAGGGGTCGGACGGGGGGCGAAGTTGCGGTATCCGACGGGCGGGATACCGCAACATCGGCCCAGGTGAGTGGATCAAGGAGAGCGGTCAGGGCTGGTCGGCGAGGACGGCGAGGATGGACTCGCCGTACTTGGCGAGCTTGTTCTCGCCGACGCCGCTGATCCTCGACAGCTCGGCCAGCGAGGTGGGGGCGTCGGTGGCGATCTGCCGCAGCGTCGCGTCGTGGAAGATCACGTACGCGGGTACGCCCTGTTCCTTGGCGGTGGCCCCCCGCCAGGCGCGCAGCCGCTCGAACAGCGACCCGGCCGCCGGGGACAACTCGGCGACCACGGTGGCCGCGCCGCGTGGCTTCGCCGACCGGGTCGAGGCCACCTTCTCCGGCTCCCGGCGCATGGTCACCGTGCGACGGCGACCCAGCACCTCCGCGCTGGCCTCGGTCAGCGCCAACGTGCCGTAGTCGCCCTCGACCGCCAACAGCCCCTCGGCGAGCAACTGCCGGACCACCCCACGCCACTCCGCCTCACGCAGCTCGGTGCCGATGCCGAAGGTGCTCAGCGCGTCGTGGCCGTACTGGCTGATCTTGTCGTTCTGCCTGCCGAGCAGGATGTCGACGCAGTGCCCGGCCCCGAAGCGCTGGTTGCGTTCCCGGTCGAGCCGGTAGACGGTGGACAGCAGCTTCTGCGCGGCCACCGTGCCGTCCCAGGTCTCCGGCGGGGTCAGGCAGGTGTCGCAGTTGCCGCAGTCGGCCGTGCCGGACTGGCCGAAGTATTCGAGCAGCTGCACCCGGCGGCAGCGGACCGTCTCGCAGAGCGCCAGCATCGCGTCCAGATGGGTGGCGAGGTTACGCCGGTGGGCCAGGTCGCCGTCCGACGTCTCGATCATCTTGCGTTGCTGCACCACGTCCTGCAGGCCGTAGGCGAGCCAGGCGGTCGACGGCAGCCCGTCCCGGCCGGCCCGGCCGGTCTCCTGGTAGTAGCCCTCCACCGACTTGGGCAGGTCGAGGTGGGCCACGAACCGGACGTCCGGCTTGTCGATGCCCATCCCGAAGGCGATCGTGGCGACCATGACCAGGCCGTCCTCGCGCAGGAACCGCTGCTGGTTGGCGGCGCGGGTGCCCGCGTCCAGGCCGGCGTGGTAGGGCAGCGCGGCGATCCCGTTGGCGACCAGGAACTCGGCGGTCTTGTCCACCGAGGCGCGGGACAGGCAGTAGACGATGCCGGCGTCGCCCGGGTGCTCGTCGCGCAGCAGGGCCAGCAACTGCTTGCGCGGCTCCTTCTTGGGCACGATCCGGTACTGGATGTTGGGCCGGTCGAAGCTCGCCACGAAGTGCTTCGCCTCGGTGAGCTGGAGCCGGGTGGCGATCTCGGCCCGGGTGGCGCTGGTGGCGGTCGCGGTCAACGCGATCCGGGGCACCGCCGGCCAGCGTTCGTGCAGCATCGACAGGGCCAGGTAGTCGGGGCGGAAGTCGTGCCCCCACTGGGACACGCAGTGCGCCTCGTCGATGGCGAACAGGCCGATCCGCCCCCGGTCGAGCAGTTGCTGCACGCCCCGGGTGCCCAACGCCTCCGGGGCGAGGTAGAGCAGGTCCAGCTCCCCGGCGACGAACGCCTGCTCGACCGCGCGCCGGGCCGCGTAGTCCTGCGTCGAGTTGAGGAAGCCGGCGCGGACGCCGACCGCCGTCAGTGCGTCGACCTGGTCCTGCATGAGGGCGATCAGCGGGGAGACGACCACCGCGACACCGTCACGGACCAGCGCCGGGACCTGGTAGCACAGCGACTTGCCGCCACCGGTGGGCATCAGCACCAGCGCGTCCCCGCCGGCCACCACGTGGTCGATGACCTCCTGCTGGAAGCCCCGGAAGGCGTCGTAGCCGAAGACCCGGCGGAGCACGTCGAGCGCGTCGGAGGCGCGCAGCTCGGTGGGGGAGACCATCCGGGGAGTCTACGAGCCGGCCCCGACACCGCCGTCCACGACGCCCCCGCGCCGCCCCTCCGCAGGGCACCGGGCACCGCCCTGACGTCACCGGCGTCGGTTCGTTGCGGTTGGATGGCCCGATGGCGGTACGCATCGACATCGACGCACTCCGGGACGCGGCCGGGGCCGACGTCTGCGCGGCGGCGGACGAACTGACGGTCGCCGGTCAGCCGGCGCAGATCGACCCGGCCGGCGGCGGGGTGACCGGGGTGATCCGCGAGGCGGGACAGCCGCCGTACGAGGTCTGGGTGGGGGTCACGCCGGACGGCTTCACCACGGAGTGCGACTGCGCCGCCGACACCGACCTGTGTGCGCACGCGGTGGCCCTCACCGCCGCCGCGCTGGCCGACGGCTTCGCGTGGTCCTCGGCGGCCACCCCCCGGTCGGACACGGCGGTCGACCCCCGGGTCGCGGAGCTGACCGCGCTCGCGCGCGGTCTGCCCGCGCGCCGGCTGGCGGCGCTGGTCGGCGAGTGGGCGGCCACGGACCCGGTGTGGGAGAGCGCGCTGCGGGCGCAGGCCGGCCACTGCGCCTCCCCCGCCACCACCGAACACGACGACAGCTAGGCGACCGGGCCGCCACCGCCGGGCCCTGCCGTGGCGGCCCGGCTGCCGTTCGGCGGTATGCCTGTCCGTCATCAATATGACGGACAGGCATACCGCCGTGTGCCAGGTGGTGCTCCCGACGCTGGTCAGATGCCGGGCCGGACCCGTCGGGCAACCCGCCGTCGGGCGTGCCGGGATCGACGCCGCCCGCCGGGATAGAGTCGTCGACTGACCCTGTGCGGTACGGGGCCCCCGGGGCCCGCCGCCACGAAGCGGGAGTGGTGGGATGGTCGAGGCGCGGACAACCGGCGGGTACGTCGAGGGCGGCACGGCGGAGTCGGACACCACGCTGGTGGTGGTCACCGGCCTGTCCGGCGGTGGCCGCAGCACCGTCGCCCGCGCCCTGGAGAACGTCGGCTACTACGTGGTGGACAACCTGCCGCAGGCGCTGATGCTGGACATGGCCGAGCTGGCGATGAAGGCCGGTGGGGCGGCCCGGCGTACCGCGATGGTGCTGGACGTCCGCTCGCGGGCCTTCTCCACCGACCTGGCCGGGGCGATCCGGGAGCTCAAGGAGCGCGGCTTCTCGCCCCGGGTGGTCTTCGTCGACGCCGACGACGAGGTGCTGATCCGACGGTTCGAGAGCGTCCGCCGCTCGCACCCGTTGCAGGGTGAGGGGCGGCTCGCCGACGGGATCGCCGTCGAGCGGGAACTGCTGGAGGAGGCCCGGGACCAGGCCGATGTGATCATCGACACCAGCCACCTCAACGTCAACCAGCTCCGTCGCCGGGTCGAGGAGCTGTTCGGCGGGGAGGACGCCCGTCGGCTGCGGCTCACCGTGCTCTCCTTCGGCTTCAAGTACGGCCTGCCGCCGGACGCCGATTTCGTGCTCGACGCCCGGTTCCTGCCGAATCCGTACTGGGTGCCCGAGCTGCGGGAGCACACCGGTCGGGAGGCGGCGGTCAGCGCGTACGTGCTCGGCCAGGAGGGCGCGGACACCTTCGTCGCCTCGTACGCCGAGCTGGTCAACGCCACCACCGCCGGGTTCGAACGGGAGGGCAAGCGGTACCTGACGGTCGCCGTCGGCTGCACCGGCGGCAAGCACCGCAGCGTGGCGATCGCCGAGGAGTTGGCCGAGCGGCTGCGCCAGTCGGGGCTGGCCGCCAACGCGCAGCACCGGGACCTGGGGCGGGAATGACGGCGACGTCGGTGGTCGCCTTCGGTGGGGGACACGGTCTGTCCGCCTCGCTGCGGGCGCTGCGACACTGCGCCGGGGAACTCGAACTGGACATCACCGCCGTGGTCACCGTCGGCGACGACGGCGGCTCCAGCGGCCGGCTGCGCGCCGAGCGCGGCGGGCTGCCCCCGGGCGACCTGCGGCAGGCCCTGGTGGCGCTGGCCGGGGACCATCCGGCCACCCGCCGCAGCGCCGGGCTGTTCCAGCACCGGTTCGCCGGCGACCAGCGCGACGGGCTGGCCGGTCACGCGGTGGGCAACCTGGTGCTCTGCGGCCTGATGGAGCAGCTCGGCGACCCGGTCGCCGCGCTCGCGCACGCCGGGGCGATGCTCGGCGCGGTCGGCCGGGTGCTGCCGATGTCCGCCGAGCCGGTGGACATCGAGGCCCGGGTCCGTGGGGTGGACCCGACCCGCCCCGACGAGGTACGCACGGTGCGCGGCCAGCGCCACGTGGCGGTGACCACCGGCACGGTGGAGGCGCTGCGGATCACCCCGGACGCGCCGGTGGCCTGTGCGGAGGCGGTGGCCGCGGTCGGCGGTGCGGACTGGCTGATCTTCGGGCCGGGGAGCTGGTACACCAGCGTCCTGCCGCACCTGCTGGTGCCGGGGCTGGCCGAGGCGATCGTGACCAGCCCGGCCCGCCGGCTGGTCACCCTCAACCTGGCCGCCGAGCAGGAGACCCTGGGGCTCTCGGTGGCCGACCACCTGGCCGCCCTGCGCTGGTACCTTCCGCAGCTCACGGTGGACTACGTGGTGGCCGACTCCAAGGCGGTGGGTGACCCCGAACCGGTCGGGCGTGCGGCAGAATCGCTTGGTGCCCGGTTGGTCCTCGCCCCGGTCGCCGTCGACGACGGCACACCCCGTCACGATCCGGCCGCCCTGGCTGCGGCACTGGTGCCTGTCCTGGGCGCCGATCGTTAAGCACGTACGTAATCACCGGCGACACGCCGGTACCGGTCCGTGAGGGGGCGCACAATGGCGATGACGGCTGCGGTCAAGGACGAGCTGAGCCGGGTCGACGTGCCCAAGCCCTGCTGCCGGCGGGCGGAGATGGCCGCGCTGCTGCGGTTCGCCGGTGGGCTGCACATCGTCTCCGGTCGGGTGGTGGTGGAGGCCGAGCTGGACACCGGGGCGGTGGCCCGTCGGCTGCGCCGGGAGATCGCCGAGGTCTACGGCTATCCCAGCGAGATCCACGTGCTCGCCTCCGGTGGGCTGCGCAAGGGCAGCCACTTCATCGTCCGGGTGGTCAAGGACGGCGAGGCGCTGGCCCGGCAGACCGGCCTGCTCGACGTCCGGGGCCGGCCGGTACGCGGGCTGCCGCCGCACGTGGTGGCGGCGAACGTCTGCTGCGCGGTGTCGGCCTGGCGGGGCGCGTTCATGGCGCACGGCTCGCTGACCGAGCCGGGCCGCTCCAGCGCGCTGGAGATCACCTGCCCGGGTCCGGAGTCGGCGCTGGCCCTGGTCGGCGCGGCCCGACGGATCGGCATCACCGCCAAGAACCGCGAGGTGCGCGGGGTGGACCGGGTGGTGGTCAAGGACGGTGACGCGATCGCCGCGCTGCTCACCCGGATCGGTGCCCACTCCAGCGTGCTGGCCTGGGAGGAGCGTCGGGTCCGCCGCGAGGTGCGGGCCACCGCCAACCGGCTGGCGAACTTCGACGACGCCAACCTGCGCCGCTCGGCGCGGGCCGCGGTGGCCGCCGCCGCCCGGGTCACCCGGGCGCTGGAGATCCTCGCCGACGACGCCCCGAACCACCTCACCTCGGCCGGTCAGCTCCGGCTGGAGCACCGGCAGGCGTCGCTGGAGGAGTTGGGCGCGCTGGCCGACCCGCCGTTGACCAAGGACGCGATCGCCGGGCGGATCCGCCGGCTGCTGGCGCTGGCCGACAAGCGGGCCCGTGACCTGGGCATCCCGGATACCGAAGCGGCAGTCACGCCGGACATGCTCGTGGTCTGATAGGACGGTGGGCCGCCACCCCGCGGGCGCGTGCGAGGCACGGGCCGGCGGGCGTGACGTGCCCCGGGTCGGGTGGGTGGGGCGTGCCGTGCCGTCGACCCGACGGGGTCACCACCCGCCGCAGGGCGGCGGGGCACGCTCGGATAGGGTCGATGGGTACGGCAAGGGGGCCGGCACAGGCACTCCTCGCCGTGCACGCCGCCTCGGGCGGTCAGGTCCTCCCAGACCGTGGCGGGGTGGCCGAGACGAATCGTCAACGGCCGGCTCACCGGCCGGCGCACACACCTCCGCCGGCCCGTTCTGACGTCGGCGGACCAGAACGCGAGGAGATGGGACCTGTGACCATCCGGGTTGGCATCAACGGCTTCGGCCGCATCGGCCGTAACTTCTTCCGGGCCGTGCTGGCGTCCGGCGCCGACATCGAGGTCGTCGCCGTGAACGACCTGACCGACAACGCGACGCTCGCCCACCTGCTCAAGTACGACAGCATCCTCGGTCGCCTGCCGCACGAGGTCAAGGCCACCGCCGACGAGATCACCGTCGGTGGCAAGACCATCAAGGCGTTCGCCGAGAAGGACCCGGCGAAGCTGGCGTGGGGCGACGCCGGCGCGGACGTCGTCATCGAGTCCACCGGTTTCTTCACCGACGGCACCAAGGCCAAGGCGCACATCGACGGCGGGGCCAAGAAGGTCATCATCTCCGCCCCGGCGAAGAACGAGGACGTCACGGTCGTCATGGGCGTGAACCACGACCAGTACGACCCGGCCAAGCACACCATCATCTCGAACGCGTCGTGCACCACGAACTGCCTGGCCCCGATGGCGAAGGTCCTGCAGGACACCTTCGGCATCGAGAAGGGCCTGATGACCACGATCCACGCGTACACCCAGGACCAGAACCTCCAGGACGCGCCGCACAAGGACCTGCGTCGCGCCCGCGCCGCCGCGCTGAACATCGTCCCCACCTCGACCGGTGCCGCCAAGGCGATCGGGCTGGTGCTGCCGGTGCTCAAGGGCAAGCTGGACGGTTACGCGCTGCGGGTGCCGATCCCGACCGGCTCGGCCACCGACCTGACCGTCGAGGTCGGCCGGGAGACCAGCGTGGACGAGGTCAACGCCGCGATCAAGGCCGCCGCGGACGGCCCGCTCAAGGGCATCCTGGTCTACAACGAGGACCCGATCGTCTCGGCCGACATCGTCACCGACCCGGCGTCGTGCATCTTCGACGCGCCGCTGACCAAGGTCATCGGCAACCAGGTCAAGGTCGTCGGCTGGTACGACAACGAGTGGGGCTACTCCAACCGGCTCGTCGACCTGGTCAAGCTGGTGGGTTCCTCGCTGTGAGTGCGAGCATCCGCAACCTCGACGACCTGCTCGCCGAGGGGGTGTCGGGTCGGCGCGTGCTGGTGCGCGCCGACCTGAACGTCCCGCTCGACAAGCAGACCGGGGAGATCACCGACGACGGCCGCATCCGGGCTGTCCTGCCCACCCTGGGCGCGCTCGTGCAGGCCGGGGCGAAGGTCGTGGTCTGCTCGCACCTGGGCCGCCCGAAGGGCGCCCCGGACCCGCAGTACAGCCTCCGCCCGGTCGCCGGGCGGCTCGGTGAGCTGCTCGACGCGCCTGTGCACTTCGCCACCGACACCGTCGGCGAGTCCGCCCGCGCCACCGTGGACGCGCTGGCCGACGGCCAGGTGGCCCTGCTGGAGAACCTCCGCTTCAACAAGGGGGAGACCAGCAAGGACGACACCGAGCGGGGGGCCTTCGCCGACCAGCTCGCCGCGTTCGGCGAGGCGTACGTGGACGACGCGTTCGGCGCGGTGCACCGCAAGCACGCCAGTGTCCACGACGTACCGGCCCGGCTGCCGCACGTGGCGGGCCGGCTGGTGCTGCGCGAGGTGGAGGTGCTGTCCCGGCTGACCGGCGAGCCGGAGCGCCCGTACGTGGTGGTGCTCGGCGGCTCCAAGGTCTCCGACAAGCTGGCGGTCATCGAGGCGCTGCTGCCGAAGGTCGACCGGCTGCTCATCGGCGGCGGGATGTGCTTCACCTTCCTCAAGGCCCAGGGCCACGAGGTGGGCACCTCGCTGCTGGAGGAGGAGATGGTCGAGACCTGCGGCAACCTCCTGTCCCGCGCCGAGGGCAAGATCCTGCTCCCGGTGGACGTGGTGGCGGCCGACGCCTTCGCCCCGGACGCCGCGCACGACACGGTGCCCGCCGACGGCATCCCCAGCCACCGGCTCGGCCTGGACATCGGCCCGGAGACGGTGGCCGGCTTCACCGCCGCGCTGTCGCAGGCGAAGACGGTCTTCTGGAACGGCCCGATGGGCGTGTTCGAGATGCCGGCCTTCGCGAACGGCACCCGGGGTGTCGCCGAGGCGATCACCAAGACCGACGCGTTCACCGTGGTCGGTGGCGGTGACTCGGCGGCGGCCGTACGGGCCCTCGGGCTGGACGAGTCGTCGTTCGGGCACATCTCGACAGGTGGCGGCGCCTCCCTGGAGTACCTGGAGGGCAAGACCCTCCCCGGCATCGCGGCCCTGGAGAACTGATGGCGAGCGTCACCCGCCGGCCGCTGATGGCCGGCAACTGGAAGATGAACCTCAACCACCTCGAGGCCAACCTGCTGGTGCAGAAGCTGGCCGCGAGCCTCACCGAGCAGCAGCTCACCGCCGTCGAGACGGTGGTCCTGCCGCCCTTCACCGACCTGCGCACCGTGCAGACCGCGGTGGACGGCGACAAGCTGCTCATCGGCTACGGCGGGCAGGACCTCTCGCCGTACCAGTCCGGCGCGTACACCGGGGACATCTCCGGGGCGATGCTGGCCAAGCTGGGCTGCACCTACGTGGCGGTCGGGCACTCGGAGCGGCGGCAGTACCACTACGAGGACGACGCGATCGTCAACGCGAAGGTGGCCGCCGCGCTGGCCAACGGGCTCACCCCGATCCTCTGCATCGGTGAGGGCCTGGAGATCCGCGAGCAGCTGCGGCACGTCCCGCACTGCTGCGACCAGCTCGACGGCGCCCTGAAGGGGCTCTCCGCCGAGCAGGTCACCAAGGTCGTGGTCGCCTACGAGCCGGTCTGGGCGATCGGCACCGGCAAGACGGCCACCCCCGAGGACGCCCAGGAGGTCTGCGGGGAGGTCCGCAAGCGGCTGGTCGAGACCTACGACCAGGGCACCGCCGACCAGGTCCGGATCCTCTACGGCGGCTCGGTGAAGTCGTCCAACGTCGCATCGATCATGTCCCAGCCGGACGTGGACGGGGCGCTGGTGGGCGGGGCCAGCCTCGACGCCGAGGAGTTCGCGAAGATCTGCCGCTTCCCGGAGCACACGGTCGCCTGATCGCTCGCTATTCTTGACTCCGCCCGTCCACCGGTCGGTGCCGCCGTGCCCGATCTGTCCGGGCGAGGATCGTAACGAGAGGACTGACCCCAGCCATGCCGATCTGGTTCGCATACACGTTGATCGTGTTGCTGGTCATCACGAGCGTTCTGCTCACCATGCTCATCCTGCTGCACCGCGGTAAGGGCGGCGGGCTGTCGAGCATGTTCGGCGGCGGGGTCAGCTCCAGCCTGGCCGGCTCGTCGGTGGCCGAGAAGAACCTGGACCGCTACACCGTCCTGGTGAGCATCGTCTGGTTCGCCTGCATCGTCGGGCTCGGTCTCTGGCTCCGGCTCCAGCTCAACAGCGGGTCCTGAGCGACACGATCAGGTCGTACAATCTGCGCGCGGTCCGTCACGGACCGCGCGCAGTTGTTTTCTCCGCCACGTCGTCCACCGCCAGCCTCAGGCGGTGGTCCCCTCTGACGACAGGAGCGAGTGTGCCCAGTGGCAACGTCATCCGTGGTTCCCGGATCGGTTCGGGGCCGGAGCGCCCCACCGAACGGTACGAGCCGGCCCCCCGCCGCGCGGTCACCTACTGGTGCCGCAACGACCACGTCACCGAGATCCGGTTGGCGTTGGACGCCGAGGAGCCGGCCGTCTGGGACTGTCCGCGCTGCGGCCTGCCCGCCGGTCAGGACGCCCAGAACCCGCCCGGACGTACCCGTCCCGAGCCCTACAAGACCCACCTGGCGTACGTGAAGGAACGACGTACCCCGGAGGAGGGGGAGGCACTGCTGGCCGAGGCGTTGGCCGCGCTGCGCCGCCGCCGCGGCCGGGAGTGACCACCGCGGCGGTGTGAGCGGTCCGGCGGGCGGACCGCCCCGCGCTCAGCGCAGGCTGCGCAGCCGGGCCGGCACGTCGGCCGCCGCCGCCCGGTCGAGCAGCCACAGGGTCCGCGAGACGCCCTGCACCCCGGCCGCCGGGAGCTGCTTCGGGCCGGCCCCGGCCAGCGCCATCCCCACCGCCCGCGCCTTGTCGGCCCCGCTGGCGACCAGCCAGACCTCCTCGGCGGTGTTGATCGCCGGCAGGGTGAGGGTGGTCCGCACCGGCGGCGGCTTCGGGCTGCCCCGCACCGCGCTGACCGGCCGGGTGTCGTGGTGCACCGGGTGCTCGGGGAAGACCGACGCCACGTGCCCGTCCTCACCGACACCCAGCATCAGCACGTCGAAGTGGGGCAGCGCGGCGTGGCCGGGCCGGGCCGCCCGGGCCAGCTCCTCGGCGTACGCGGCGGCGCCGGCCTCCGGGTCGTCGCCGGTCGGGCCGTCGGTGGCCGGCATCGGGTGCACCCGGGCCGGGTCCAGCGGCATCGCGTCCAGCAGCGCGGCGCGGGCCTGCGTCTCGTTGCGCTCCGGGTCGCCCGCCGGCAGGAAACGCTCGTCGCCCCACCAGACGTCCACCCGGGACCAGTCGACGGCGTCGTGGGCGGGCAACGCGCCCACCGCCCGGTAGACCGCCGCGGCGATCCGCCCCCCGGTCAGCACGATCGACGCCGCGCCCCGCTCCGCCTGCGCGTCGAGCAGCTTCACCACCAGCCGGGCCGCCACCGCCTGCGCCAGCAGGTCGGCGTCGGCGTGCACGGCGACACTCGCCTCACTCATGTTGGCCTTTCCTGACCGCGCGACGCGGTCCTGCTCGTCGTGGCGGGGACCGGTCGGCCCGCCGGGTGCCGGTGGGGAACTCGTCGTGCCGGGCCGCCCGTCGTGGGCGGCGGGCACCGTACGCCGGTGGGCGGCCCCGCAGGACCGCCCACCGGCGTACGTCAGGACGCGCTGGTGCCGGCGTGCGTGCTGACGCCCGCCTCCGCCCGGCGCGCGGTGGCCGGGTCCTTCCAGACGTGCACCCGCTGCGCCGGGCGCTGCTCCAGGCCGGACAGGCCGGCCGCCGCGCCCAACGCCTCGGCGTACACCTGATCGGTGTCGAGCCGGCGCAACTCCTCGGCCAGCTCGTCACCGAGCGGTCGCCGCACCAGCGGCAGCACCCGGTCGTCCTGGCCGGTACGCCGGAACGTCGCCAGGCTGTCGTCCCGGGTCAGCGTCAGCTCGTCGCCGTTGGCGCAGCGCAGCTGCACCTGACGCATCCTCGGGTGGTCGTCGGTGTGCTGCCACTGCGGGTCGATGCCGAGCCGGGCCGCCAGCCAACCCCGCATCAGCGCCGCCGTCGGGTCGGTCCGCGGGGCCACCACCGTCGCCTCGGTGACCCGCGCCTCGGTGGTGTCGAACGCCCCGGCGACCAGGGTGCGCCACGGGGTGATCCGGGTCCACGCCAGGTCGGTGTCCCCGGGGGCGTAGTCCCGGGCCCGCTCCCGCAGCGCCTCGATCGGGTCGACGGCCTGCGCGCAGTCGGTGATCCGCCGGTCGGCGACCACCCCGAGGAAGTCGGTGGCGATCTCCGCCGGTGGTTCGCCGTGCCACCAGGTGACCACCGGCACGTCCGGCACCAGCAACGGCATCACCACCGACTCGGCGTGCAGGGCGAGGCGGCCGTACATCCGGGTCACCACCGCCTCGCACGGGCCCAGCCGGCCGCCGACGACGATCTCCGCGTCCAACCGGTTGCGTTCCCGCTCCACGTCGGCGCGGACGACCACGAGCAGCCGGCACGGGTGCGCGGCGGCGGCGATGGTGGCCGCCGCCTCCGCGTCCCGGACCCGCTTCTCGTCGACCACGACGATCAGGGTGAGCGCCATCCCGCTGGCCACCCCGCCCGCGCTGCGCCGCTCGGCGGCGAGCGCCTTGACCACCTCGTTGCCGGTGGTGTCCCACAGCCCGATCACTGGTGCCTCCCGGTCCGCCCGCTGTGCCTGCTACCTACCTGCCCGTTCACGCCCGCCGCCAGGCGCGGCCCTCGCGGGCCAGCATCTCGTCGGCGGCCCGGGGACCCCACTCGCCGGAACGGTACGGCTCCGGCTTGGTGCCCTCCCAGGCGTGCTCCAGCGGGTCCACCACCGCCCAGCTCTGCTCCACCTCGGCGGCGTCCGGGAAGAGCGTCCGGTCGCCGATCAGCACGTCCAGCACCAGCCGCTCGTACGCCTCGGGGCTGGACTCGGTGAACGCCTCGCCGTACTGGAAGTCCATCGCGATGTCGCGGACCTCCATCGTGGTGCCGGGCACCTTCGACCCGAACTTCAGCACCACGCCCTCGTCCGGCTGCACCCGGATGACGAGCTGGTTGTTGCCCAGCGACTCCATGTCGGCCGTGTTGAACGGCAGGTGCGGCGCCTTCTTGAACATGATGGCGACCTCGGTGACCCGCCGGGGCAGCCGCTTGCCGGCCCGGATGTAGAACGGCACCCCGGCCCAGCGCCGGTTCTGGATGCCCAGCTCGACGGCCACGTACGTCTCGGTGGTCGAGTCGGCGGGGACACCCTCCTCGTCGAGGTAGCCGACGGCCCGCTGACCGCCCACCCAACCGGGCAGGTACTGGCCGCGTACGGTGTCCCGGGCGACGTCCTTCGGCAGGGTGATCGCCTTGAGCACCTTCAGCTTCTCGGCCCGGATCTCGTCGGCGTCGAAGCTGGTGGGCTCCTCCATGGCGACCAGGGCGAGCAGTTGGAGCAGGTGGTTCTGGAGCACGTCGCGGGCGGTGCCGACCGAGTCGTAGAAGCCGGCCCGGGTGCCGATGCCGACGTCCTCGGCCATGGTGATCTGCACCGAGTCGACGTACTTGGAGTTCCACAGCGGCTCGAACAGGTTGTTGGCGAACCGCAGGGCGAGGATGTTCTGGACCGTCTCCTTGCCCAGGTAGTGGTCGATCCGGAAGACGTCCTGCCTGGTGAACACGTCGTCGACCAGGTCGTTGAGTTCCTTCGCCGAGGGCAGGTCGTTGCCGAACGGCTTCTCCACCACCACCCGCCGCCAGCCGCCGCACTTCTCGTTGTCGGCCATTCCGGTGCGGGCCAGTTGCTTGAGCACCACCGGGAAGGCCGTCGGGGGGATGGAGAAGTAGAACGCGGCGTTGCCGTGGATGCCGTGGCTGTCGCGCAGCTGGTTCAGTGTCGCGGCGAGCTTGTCGAAGGCGGCGTCGTCGTCGAACGAGCCACCGACGAACTTGATGTTGCCGGCCAGCCGGCCCCACACCTCCTCGCGCCACGGTGTCCGGGCGTGCTGCTTGGCCGACTCGTGGGCCAACGCCTCGAAGTCGCCGTCGCCCCAGTCGCGGCGGGCGAAGCCCAGCACCACGAAACCGGGGGGCAGCAGGCCCCGGTTGGCCAGGTCGTAAACCGCCGGCAGCAGCTTCTTGCGCGCCAGGTCACCGGTCACCCCGAAGATCACCAGGGCGCACGGCTCCGGGATCCGGGGGAGTCGTCGGTCCTGCGCGTCGCGCAGCGGATTCACGCCGCCTCCTCGCTCCGTGTGGTCCATGTCGTCCATCGTCACGCCCGCCATCGTCCGATCGCATCCAGCAGCCGGGCCGGCCCGGCCGGCCTGTCGGTCAGGTACGGCGGTGGCACCGGCCCGGGTCGGTCGGCCGGTGCCACCGGGCCGCCCCGCGCACGCGGGGCGGCCCGTACGGCGGCGGGCGCGGTCGATGCGACCGCGTCCGCCCCGTGCACCGCGAGACCGGCGGCGGCATCGGCCGGGCCGGTCAACAGGTCACTCACCCTCGACACCCCGTCGGGGCGCCGGCGGCGTGGGGCGTCGCGGGGACCGGCCCCGCGACGCGTCCGACGCCGTTGGTCACGCGTTCCCGCCGGCCCGCTGGGCCGCCTCGGCGTTGCCCTTCGCGGCCTCGTTCGGGGCGCCGGCACCCTGCGCCGCGGCGGCCAGCGACGTGCGGACCCCGTCGAGCAGTTCGCTCCAGCTCGCCTCGAACTTCTCCACGCCCTCCCGTTCCAGGGTGGCGATCACGTCGTCCATGTCGACGCCGACGGCGGCCAGGTCGGCGAAGACCTGCCGGGCCGCGTCGTACGCGCCGGTGATGGTGTCGCCCCGGGTCTCCCCGTGCTCGGCGTACGCCGTCACGACCGACTCCGGCATGGTGTTGACGGTGCCCGGGGCGATCAGCTCCTCGACGTAGATCACGTCGCGGTAGTCCGGGTTCTTGGTCGAGGTCGACGCCCACAGCGGGCGCTGCGGGTGCGCGCCGGCGTCGGCCAGGGCCTGCCACCGGTCGGAGGAGAAGACCTCGGTGTAGCGCTCGTAGGCGAGCTGGGCGTTGGCCACGGCGGCCTTGCCGCGCAGCGCCTTGGCCTCCTCGGAGCCGATCTTGTCCAGCCTCTTGTCGATCTCGGAGTCGACCCGGGAGACGAAGAAGGAGGCCACCGAGCCGATGGTGGACAGGTCGTGGCCGTTGGCCTTCGCCTGCTCCAGGCCGGCGAGGAACGCCTCCATCACCGCCGAGTAACGGTCCAGCCCGAAGATCAGGGTCACGTTGACGCTGATCCCCTCGGCCAGGGTCGCGGTGATCGCCGCCAGCCCCGCCTCGGTCGCCGGGATCTTGATGTACAGGTTCGGCCGGTCCACCAGCCACCACAGCGCCTTGGCCTCGGCGACCGTCTTGTCGGTGTCGTGGGCGACCCGGGGGTCGACCTCGATGGAGACCCGACCGTCGACACCGGCGCTGCCGTCGTACGACGGGCGCATCACGTCGCACGCCCAGCGCACGTCGTAGGTGGTGAGCATCCGGACGGCCTCTTCGACCTCGATGCCCCGGGTGGCGAGGTCCTTGAGCTGCCAGTTGTACTCGTCGGCGTCACTGAGCGCCTTGGCGAAGATGGTCGGGTTGGTGGTCACCCCGGCCACGTGCTGCTCGCGGCGGAGCCGGTCCAGCCCGCCGGAGCTCAGTCGTACCCGGGAAAGGTCGTCGAGCCAGACCGCCACTCCGGCGGCGGTGAGGTCACCCAGTCTGTCCGTCATGTCGTCCACGCTCCCCTCAGTTGCCGGTCGTGAAACCGGTGATGTCGCCCACCCGGGTCAGCGCCGCGTGCGCGGCGGCGACGATCCGGTCGGGGGTGAAGCCGAACTGCTCGAACAGCACGGTGTGCGGGGCGCTGGCCCCGTAGTGCTCCAGGCTGACGCTCTCGCCCAGGTCACCGACGATGCCCCGCCAGGACATCCCGATCCCGGCCTCGACGCTCACCCGGGCCTGCACCCCGCGCGGCAGCACCGACTCGCGGTACGCCTCGTCCTGCTCGTAGAACCACTCCTGGCAGGGCATCGAGACGACCCGGGTGGGGGTGCCGTCGGCCTCCAGCCGCTCCCGGGCGGTGAGGCAGAGCTGCACCTCGGAACCGGTACCCACGATGATCACCTGCGGCTTGCCGTTCGACGCCTCGGCCAGCACGTAGCCGCCCTTGGCGGTGCCCTCCGCGCCCGCGTACGTCTCCCGGTCCAGGGTCGGCAACGCCTGCCGGCTCAGCGCCAGCGCGGTCGGCCGGTCGGTGTGCTCCAGGGCCTGCCGCCACGCCCAGGCGGTCTCGTTGGCGTCGGCGGGCCGGACCACGTCCAGGCCGGGGATGGCGCGCAGCGCGGTCAGGTGCTCCACCGGCTGGTGGGTCGGGCCGTCCTCGCCGAGACCGATCGAGTCGTGCGTCCAGACGTACGTCACCGGCAGCTTCATCAGGGCGGCGAGCCGCACCGAGGGACGCATGTAGTCGCTGAACACCAGGAACGTGCCGCCGTAGGGGCGGGTGCCGCCGTGCAGGGCGATGCCGTTGAGGATCGCGCCCATGGCGTGCTCACGGATGCCGAAGTGCAGCGTGCGGCCGTACTCGTGGCCGGGGAAGTCCTTGGTGGCGTGGGCGGCCGGGATGAACGACGGCTCGCCCTTCATGGTGGTGTTGTTGCTCTCGGCCAGGTCGGCCGAGCCGCCCCACAGCTCCGGCAGCACCGGGGCGAGCGCCTCCAGCACCTTGCCGGAGGCGGCCCGGGTGGCCACGCCCTTGGCGTCGGCGGGGAAGACCGGCAGCGCGTCCGTCCAGCCCTGCGGCAGCACCCGGCCGGCGATCCGGTCGTAGAGCGCCCTGCGCTCCGGGTTGGCCTGCGCCCAGGCGTCGAACTCGCCGGTCCACGCCTGCTCGGCCTCGCCGCCGCGGGTCAGCACCCCACGGGCGTGCGCGAGCACCTCCTCGTCGACCTGGAAGCTCTGCTGCGGGTCGAAGCCGAGGATCTCCTTGGTGGCCTTCACCTCGTCGGCGCCGAGCGCCGAACCGTGGATCTTGCCGGTGTTCTTCTTGTTGGGCGCGGGCCAGCCGATGATGGTGCGCAGCGCGATGAACGAGGGGCGGCCGGTCTCGGCCTTCGCCGCCAGCAGCGCCTGGTACAGCGCCTCGACGTCCTCGTGGTAGTCGCCCTGGTCGGCGTCGCCGGCCCGCCAGTCGACGGTCTGCACGTGCCAGCCGTACGCCGCGTAGCGGGCCGCCACGTCCTCGCTCTTGGCGATGCGGGTGTCGTCCTCGATGGAGATCTCGTTGTCGTCGTAGATCAGCGTGAGGTTGCCCAGCTGCTGGTGCCCGGCCAGCGCGCTCGCCTCGTGGCTGATGCCCTCCTCGATGTCGCCGTCGGAGGCGATGCACCAGATCTGGTGGTCGAAGACCGACGCGCCGGGCTCGCTCTCCGGGTCGAACAGGCCCCGCTCGCGGCGGGCGGCCATCGCCATGCCCACCGCGTTGCCCAGGCCCTGCCCGAGCGGGCCGGTGGTGGTCTCGACCCCGGGGGTGTGGCCGTGCTCCGGGTGGCCCGGGGTGAGCGAGCCCCACTGCCGCAGCGACTTCAGGTCGTCCAGGCTCAGCGGGTAGCCGGAGAGGAAGAGCTGGATGTAGAGCGTGAGGCTGGAGTGCCCGGCGGACAGCACGAACCGGTCCCGGCCGGGCCAGTTCGGGTCGGCCGGATTGTGCCGCATCACCCGGTTGAACAGCAGGTACGCCGCGGGCGCGAGGCTCATCGCGGTGCCGGGGTGGCCGTTGCCGGATTTCTCCACGGCATCCATGGCCAGGACGCGGACGGTGTCGACGGCCCGGCGGTCGAGGTCGGTCCAGTTGAGTGCGGGTCGGTTGGCAGCCACTATGGTTGTGCTCCTCGGCAGATGGGCGGAACCCTCACTGGTGACCCTATCGAGCGGGTCTAAACGTCCGCCCGGGGATCTCAGCAGGCAGTTACGTACGGGCCGGCCGGATCGTTCGGTCACCCGTCAGGTGTGACGGCCCGCACCGTTGTCGGGTCGCCCGGGCAGCGAAAACGACGACGCGTAGTGTGTGGTGCGGTGTGTGGGCCCCGACGGGGTCCCGCCGAACCGACTTCCCCTGCCGACGCCGGAAGGTGGCAATCCGTGAGCATGATCACCGAGCGCCCCGTCAGCAACTCTGCCGGGCAGCCGCCGGTGCGCACGGTGGGCGGGCGGCCGTCGGCCCGTCGGCGGGACGTCCGGGCGGTGGTGTCGGCGTACGTGACACTCACCAAGCCGCGCATCGTGGAGCTGCTGCTGGTGACCACGGTGCCGGCGATGATGCTCGCCGACGGCGGCCTGCCGTCGCTGTGGCTGATGGCGGTGGTGCTGGTCGGCGGCTCGCTGGCCGCCGGTGCGGCGAGCGTGATCAACTGCTACATCGACCGGGACATCGACCAGTTGATGCGGCGCACCAAGCGGCGTCCGCTGCCGACGCACACCGTGTCGCCCCGCAGCGCCCTGGTCTTCGGGCTGGTGCTGGCGGCGGCGTCGCTCGCGCTGATGGCGACGTTCACCAACCTGCTGGCCACCGCGCTGACGCTGGCCGCGATCGTCTACTACGACCTGGTCTACACGCTCTGGCTCAAGCGCACCACGACGGCGAACACCTTCTGGGGTGGGGCCTGCGGGGCGGCACCGGTGCTGATCGGCTGGGCGGCGGTGACCGGGTCGCTGGCCCCGGCGGCCTGGGTGCTGTTCGCGGTGGTCTTCTTCTGGCAGATGCCGCACTTCTACCCGTTGGCGATGAAATACAAGGACGACTATGCCCGCGCCGGCATCCCGATGCTGCCGGTGGTGGCCTCGTCCCGGCGGGTCAACGCCGAGATCCTGATCTTCGCCTGGCTGACGGTGGCGACCTCGCTGGCGCTGTGGCCGCTGGGCATGAGCGCGGTGTACGGGGTGCCGACCGCCTTGGTGGGCGCGGTCTTCCTGGTCGAGGCGCACCGGCTCTGCCGGCGGGTGACCCGGGGTGAGCCGGTCAAGCCGATGCGGCTGTTCCACTGGTCGACGACCTACCTGACCATCGTGTTCGTCGCGGTGGCCCTCGACGCCCTGCTCTGACCCCCCTTATCTCCCGGGTCCCGCCCGCCGCGTCGGCCCGCGCGGCCCGCCGGGCGTGGTCGTCGCGTGGGGGAGTGTCGCGGGCGGTCCGGACTGATCCGCCCCGCCGGACGGGTCCGAAATCCTGCCCGGATGGTGGGATTTTCTGCGGGCACCGCAAGCTGCCACAAGCTGGACACATCGGGGCGATATCGCTGAGGCGTTTTGCCCGCGCTTATCCGACACGGTCGGACAATCCGCCCGCGCTTTCCGATAAACCCTCGGGTAATTGGTATCACAAATAGTTCATGATTCTCGCGCGTCGGGGTGCAAGTCTGCTTAGGCTTCGCGTCATGGCAGAAGGTTCCGATACGACGCTGACGGCCGAGCAGACCGCCGGAGCGGCCCCCACCGGGCTGGTCACGGGCATCAGGTCCTTCGCCGCCGCCCACGGCGGCGCGAAGGCGGTCATCGAGTACGTCGGCAAGCGTGGTGCCCGGATCGTCCTGGTCGGCACCGACGGTGCGTGGGGCGACCAGTTCGCCGAGGACACCGTCACCGCCCGGGAGGCGTGCTCCCAGGCGGGAGTCGCCGTCGAGAACGCCTGGGAGCGCGAGCTGATGGACCAGATGCGGCCGAGCAACGACCTGTGGCGGTCGATGGCCCGGCGCACCATGTCCCGTTGACCCACGACCCGATCCACCACCAGTCGACCCGGGGGGAACCCCGGGTCGCTCTCGTCACCTGCTCCCGTTTCGCCGACCTCTACCCCGACGACCGGCTCGTGCTCGCCCCGCTTTCGGCCCGGGGCGTCACCGTCGAGGCGGCCGTCTGGGACGACCCCCGGGTCGACTGGGCCGGCTACGACCTGGTGGTGCTCCGCTCGCCCTGGGACTACGCCCCACGCCGCGACGAGTTCGTCGCCTGGGCCGGCACGGTGCCCACCCTGGTCAACCCCGCCGACGTGGTGCGGTGGAACACCGACAAGCGCTACCTCGGCGAGCTCGCCGCCGCCGGGGTGCCCACCGTGCCGACCTCCTGGGTCGCGCCGGGCGAGGACTGGGTTCCGCCGTCGACCCCCGGCTGGTACGTGGTGAAGCCGACGGTCAGCGCCGGCAGCCTCGACACCGGCCGGTACGACCCCGCCGACCCGACCCACCGGGACCTGGCCGTGGCGCACGTACGCCGGCTGACGGCCGCCGGCCGGACCGCCATGGTCCAGCCGTACCTGGACGCGGTGGACACCGCCGGGGAGACCGCGCTGCTCTTCGTGGCCGGCCCGGACGGCCTGACGTTCAGCCACGCCATCCGCAAGGGCGCCATGCTCGACGGCCCCGACCTGGGCGTCGAGGGCCTGTACCGGCCGGAGCGGATCGACCCGCGCACCCCCACCGGGGAGCAGTTGGCCGTCGCCGAGCGGGTGCTGGCCGAGGTCCCCGGCGGGTCGCAGCGGCTGCTCTACGCCCGGGTGGACCTGATCCCCGGGCCGGACGGCACGCCCGTGCTGATCGAGCTGGAGCTGACCGAGCCGTCGCTGTTCCTCGGCCACGCCGACGGCGCCGCCGAGCGGCTCGCCGACGCGGTGCTGGTCCACCTCGCCCGCCGCTGACCCGGCCGGGCCCCGCCCGGCCGGTCGTGCCGCCCCGGGGCCGGCGGGGTCCCAGAGCCTGCCGCGCCGCCCCACCCCACCGGGCAGCGGCCGGTCCCGGTCGGCCCGGTGACGCTCAGACGGTGGCCGGCACCCGCCGCTGCCCGGCCGGCGGCGACGCCGGGTCGCCGGCGACCGGCCGGCGCTGTCGGGTCGACCAGAGCATCGCCAGGGTGGCCAGCAGCACCAGGCAGGAACCGAGCATGTGCGCGGCGACCAGCACGCCCGGCAGGTGGGTGAAGTACTGCACGAAACCGATCAGGCCCTGCCCCAGCTCCACCGCCACCAGCACGAGCGCGGCGCGGGCCGGGCCGGTCGCGCCGACCGCCCGCAACGCCAGGACCAGCGCGACGGAGAGGCCGATCAGCAGGAACACCCCGTCGGCGTGCACCTGGGAGATCGTCTCCGGGTCCAGCCCGTTGCGGGCGGCACCGTGGTCGCCGGCGTGCGGGCCGCTGCCGGTCACCCAGGTGCCGACCACCAGCACCGCGACGCTGACGGCGGTGGTGAGCCGGGCGAGGGTGCGCAGCGGCCCGGGCACCACCGGCACCACCGGCCCGTCCGGGTCGACGATCCGCCGCCAGAGGGCGTACGCGGCGGCGATGACCGCCATCGAGGCGAGGAAGTGCAGCCCGACCACCCACGGGTTGAGGTTGGTCAGCACGGTGATCCCGCCGATCACGGCCTGCGCGGGGATGCCGAGGAACACCGCCACGGCCAGCCCGGTCAGCCCGGCGCGGCGGGGCCGGTGGGCCAGCACGGCCAGCAGGGTGGCCAGCGCGATCGCCCCGACGGCGAAGGTGAGCAGCCGGTTGCCGAACTCGATCACCCCGTGCACGCCCATCTCGGCGGTGGTGGTGTACGACGCGTCGGTGCACCGGGGCCAGGTCGGGCAGCCGAGCCCCGACGCGGTGAGCCGGACGGCCCCGCCGGTCACCACGATGGCCACGTTGGCGACGATCGAGGCGTACGCGAGGCGGCGCAGCAGGGTGGTCGAGACCGGGAACCGGACGGATCGCTTCACGGAGCGAATCCTACGCACCGTAGTTGATCCCGATCGGGTGACTCCGCGGCCCGGTGGGCCGGATCACCGGGGTCGGGTTTGCGGGCCCCCGGCGAATTACGTAACGTTGGCGTTGTGAAAAACGCGGCGGCGCTCTCCGGGCACCCGCCGACGGCCGTCCCGGCCGTCGGCGTCGGCGCGCGGTCCCGTCGTGCCGTGCGGCGCGGACCCGACGCACCGCACCGCAGCGCGCCGGCCCCGACGCCGGCCACCGACCTGTCCACCCGTGACCGGGTCACCCGGCTCCTGCTGGAGCAGGGGGCGGCCACCGCCGGCCAGCTCGGCTCGGCGCTCGGTCTCAGCCCGGCCGCGATCCGCCGGCACCTCGACGCGATGCTCGCCGACGGTGACGTGGTCGCCCGGGAGCAGACCGTGCGGGGCAGCCGGGGGCGGGGCCGACCGGCGAAGGTCTTCCTGCTCACCGACGCGGCCCGGGGCCGCTGCGGCACCCACCACTACGACAACATGGCCACCGCCGCGCTGCGCTGGATCGCCCGCAACGGCGGCCCCGACGCGGTCGAGGCGTTCGCCGCCGACCAGGTCGCCGCGCTGGAGGCCCGTTGCCGGGCCGCCATGGAGGACGCCGGCGACGATCCGCTGGCCCGGTCCGAGGCACTCGCCGGTGCGCTCACCGCCGAGGGCTACGCTGCCAACGCGTCCACGATCGCCTCGGGCGGGCAGCTCTGCCAGCACCACTGCCCGGTGGCGCACGTGGCCGCTGAGTTCCCCCAGCTGTGCGAGGCCGAGACGGCGGTCATCTCCCGTCTGGTCGGCACCCACGTGCAGCGTCTGGCCACCATCGCGCACGGCGACGGGGTGTGCACCACGCACATTCCGACCCAACCGCGCGCCCAGTCCGGTAACACCGTCACCACTGTGAGGACAGATAGATGACCGAGCAGATCGTCCAGCCCCTGACCCAGGAAGAGCAGCTCGCCGCGCTCGGTCGCTACGAGTACGGCTGGGCCGACCCCGACGTCGCCGGGGCGGCCGCCCAGCGCGGTCTCAACGAGGCGGTGGTGCGGGACATCTCGGCCAAGAAGAACGAGCCGGCCTGGATGCTCGACCTGCGCCTCAAGGGTCTGCGGCTGTTCGGCCGCAAGCCGATGCCGTCCTGGGGCGCCGACCTCACCGGGATCGACTTCGACAACATCAAGTACTTCGTGCGCTCCACCGAGAAGCAGGCCACCAGCTGGGAGGACCTGCCGGAGGACATCAAGAACACCTACGACCGGCTGGGCATCCCCGAGGCCGAGAAGCAGCGGCTGGTCGCCGGGGTCGCGGCGCAGTACGAGTCCGAGGTGGTCTACCACAAGATCCGCGAGGACCTGGAGGAACAGGGTGTCCTCTTCCTGGACACCGACACCGCCCTCAAGGAGCACGAGGACGTCTTCAAGGAGTACTTCGGCACGGTGATCCCGGTCGGCGACAACAAGTTCGCCGCGCTGAACACCTCCGTGTGGTCCGGCGGCTCGTTCATCTACGTGCCGAAGGGCGTGCACGTGGAGATCCCGCTCCAGGCGTACTTCCGGATCAACACCGAGAACATGGGCCAGTTCGAGCGGACGCTGATCATCGTCGACGAGGGCGCGTACGTGCACTACGTCGAGGGCTGCACCGCGCCGCTATACTCCTCCGACTCGCTGCACAGCGCGGTCGTCGAGATCATCGTCAAGAAGAACGCGCGCTGCCGCTACACGACCATCCAGAACTGGTCGAACAACGTCTACAACCTGGTCACCAAGCGGGCCGTCTGCCACGAGGGCGCCACCATGGAGTGGGTCGACGGCAACATCGGCTCCAAGGTGACCATGAAGTACCCGGCGGTCTACATGACCGGCGAGCACGCCAAGGGCGAGGTGCTCTCGGTGGCGATGGCCGGTGAGGGCCAGCACCAGGACGCCGGGGCCAAGATGGTGCACGCCGCGCCGCACACCAGCAGCACCATCGTGTCGAAGTCGATCGCCCGGGGTGGTGGCCGTACCTCGTACCGGGGGCTGGTGCAGGTGCTGGAGGGCTCGCACCACAGCCGCAGCACGGTCAAGTGCGACGCGCTGCTGGTCGACACGATCTCCCGCTCGGACACCTACCCCTACGTCGACATCCGCGAGGACGACGTGTCGATGGGGCACGAGGCGACCGTCTCCAAGATCAGCGACGACCAGCTCTTCTACCTGATGAGCCGGGGGCTGAGCGAGGACGAGGCGATGGCGATGATCGTGCGCGGCTTCATCGAGCCGATCGCCAAGGAACTCCCGATGGAGTACGCCCTGGAGCTCAACCGCCTGATCGAACTCCAGATGGAGGGCGCGGTCGGCTGACGCCGCCCCGCCGCCCCACGACACCGTCGTCCCGGACAGACAGACCAAGGAAGAGATGACTACCCAGGCTTCCGCGCCGCCCAGCACCAAGTCGCAGGCGCTCCGCTCGTACGACGTCGCCGACTTCCCGGCCCTGACCGGCCTGGAGGAGGAGTGGCGCTTCACCCCGCTCAAGCGGCTCCGTGGGCTGACCGACGGGGCGCGGGCCGCCACCGGCACGGTCCGCCACGAGTACGCCGACCTGCCGGCCGGCGTCACCGTTGGGCGGATCGGCCGGGACGACCCCCGGGTGGGCAGCGTGCTCACCCCGGTCGACCGGGTCAGCGCGCTGGCCTACGGCGGCGCCGGTGAGGCGCTGCTGGTCGAGGTCGCGGCCGACGCCGTGGTCGACGCGCCGGTGAGCCTGCGGGTGGTCGGCGACGACGCCACCGGGCTGGCCTTCGGGCACACGTTCGTCGACGTGGGCCGGTTCGCCGAGGTGGTGCTGGTGCTGGAGCACGTCGGCGCGGCGACGCTCGCCGACAACGTCGAGGTGGCGGTGGCAGACGGGGCGAAGCTGACCCTGGTCACGGTGGCCGACTGGGCCGCCGACGCGGTGCAGGCCCAGCACCTGAAGGTGCGCCTCGGCCGCGACGCCAAGGTCTCGCACGTCCAGGTCAGCCTGGGTGGTGACCTGGTCCGCCAGTACACCACTGTCGAGTACACCGGCCGGGGCGGCGAGGCCGAGCTGTACGGCGTCTACTTCGCCGACGGCGGCCAGCACCTGGAGCACCGCCAGCTCGTCGACCACAACGTGCCCGACTGCCGCAGCCACGTCGGCTACCGGGGCGCGTTGCAGGGCGAGCAGGCGCACACCGTCTGGGTGGGTGACGTGCTGATCCGGGCCGAGGCGACCGGCACCGACACGTACGAGATCAACCGGAACCTGCTGCTCTCCGACGGCGCGCGGGCGGACTCCGTACCCAATCTGGAGATCGAGACCGGCGAGATCGCCGGCGCCGGTCACGCCAGCGCGACCGGCCGGTTCGACGACGAGCAGCTGTTCTACCTGATGGCCCGGGGCATCCCGGCCGACGAGGCCCGTCGCCTGGTGGTGCGGGGCTTCTTCGCCGAGGTGATCAACAAGATCCCGGTCGAGTCGCTGCGTGAGCGGCTCGGCGACGCGATCGAGGCCCGGCTCGCGAAGGCCGGGGCCTGACATGATCCGGATCTGCGCGACGGAGGACGTGCCGAAGGGCACCGTGATCAGCGCCGACGTGGACGGCCTCCCGATCGCCGTGGTGCACGGCACCGACGGCGAGTTCTACGCCGTGCACGACGAGTGTTCGCACGCCTCGGTCGCCCTGTCCGAGGGTGAGGTCGAGGGCTGCACGCTGGAGTGCTGGCTGCACGGCTCCCGGTTCGACCTGCGCACCGGTGAGCCCACCGGGCTGCCCGCCACCGAACCCGTTCCCGTCTACGCCGTCGAGGTCCGCGACGGCGACATCTACCTTCCCGTGGGCGCCGACGGCCGCCCGACGCCGAGCAATGGAGTGACCCGATAATGAGCACCCTGGAGATCCGCGACCTGAAGGTGTCGGTCAAGCTGCCCGAGGGTGAGCTCAAGCCGATCCTGTCCGGCGTCGACCTGACCGTGCGGTCGGGGGAGACCCACGCGATCATGGGCCCGAACGGCTCCGGCAAGTCGACCCTGGCGTACTCGATCGCCGGTCACCCCAAGTACGAGATCACCGGCGGCTCGGTGACCCTCGACGGGGTCGACGTGCTGGAGATGACCGTCGACGAGCGGGCCCGCGCCGGCCTCTTCCTGGCCATGCAGTACCCGGTCGAGGTGCCCGGCGTCTCGGTGGCGAACTTCCTGCGTACCGCGAAGACCGCCATCGACGGCGCGGCCCCGAAGCTGCGTACCTGGGGCGGCGAGCTGCGCGGCGCGATGGAGAAGCTCCAGATGGACCCGGCGTTCGCCCAGCGCAACGTCAACGAGGGCTTCTCCGGCGGCGAGAAGAAGCGGCACGAGATCGTGCAGCTGGAGCTGCTCAAGCCCAAGATCGCCATCCTCGACGAGACCGACTCCGGCCTCGACGTGGACGCGCTGCGGGTGGTCAGCGAGGGGGTCAACCGGGTCCGCGACACCGGCGACACCGGCCTGCTGCTGATCACCCACTACACCCGCATCCTGCGCTACATCAAGCCCGACTTCGTGCACGTCTTCGTGGCCGGCCGGATCGTCGAGCAGGGCGGCCCGGAGCTGGCCGACAAGCTCGAGGACGAGGGCTACGAGCGGTACGTCGCCGGAGCCGGCGCGGCGCGGGCCTGAACACACACAGACGGGGACCGCTGAGATGACCACCATCGCCATCCCGGACGGGATGCCGCAGTACGACGACGTGCCGCGCTTCGACGTGGCCGCGGTGCGGGCCGACTTCCCGATCCTCGACCGGGAGGTCAACGGGCACCGGCTGGTCTACCTCGACAGCGCCAACACCTCGCACAAGCCACGCCAGGTGCTCGACGTGCTCGCCGGGCACTACGCGATGCACAACGCCAACGTGTCGCGCTCGGTGCACACCCTGGGCACCGAGGCGACCGAGGCGTACGAGGGGGCGCGGGCGAAGATCGCCGCGTTCGTCAACGCGCCGAGCGTCGACGAGGTGGTGTTCGCCAAGAACTCCACCGAGGCGATCAACGTGGTGGCGTACGCGTTCTCCAACGCCTCGCTGCGCGCCGACGCCGACGAGCGGTTCCGGCTCGGCCCCGGCGACGAGATCGTGATCTCCGAGATGGAGCACCACTCGAACATCGTCCCGTGGCAGTTGCTGGCCGAGCGGACCGGCGCGACGCTGCGCTGGTTCCCGGTCACCGACACCGGCCGGCTGGATGAGTCGGGGCTGACGGACCTGGTCACCGAGCGGACGAAGATCGTCGCGCTGGTGCACACCTCCAACATCCTCGGCACGGTCAACGCCACCGCCCGGATCACCGAACGGGTCCGCCAGGTGGGTGCGCTGCTGTTGCTCGACTGCTCGCAGTCGGTGCCGCACCAGCCGATCGACGTGGTCGACCTGGACGCCGACTTCATCGTGTTCACCGGGCACAAGATGTGCGGGCCGACCGGCATCGGCGTGCTGTGGGGGCGGGGCGAGCTGCTCGCCGCGATGCCCCCGGTCATGGGCGGCGGCTCGATGATCGAGACGGTGTCGATGGCCCGGTCCACGTTCGCCGCGCCGCCGGCCCGGTTCGAGGCGGGCACCCCGCCGATCGCCGAGGCCGTCGCGCTCGGCGCGGCGGTCGACTACCTCACCGGCGTCGGGATGCGGGCGATCCAGTGGCACGAGAAGGAGCTGACCGCGTACGCGCTGGATGCGCTCGCGACCGTGCCGGGCCTGCGGATCTTCGGCCCGACGGTGCCGGTGGGCCGGGGCGGCACCATCTCGTTCGCGCTCGGCGACGTGCACCCGCACGACGTCGGGCAGGTCCTCGACTCGCTCGGCGTGCAGGTGCGGGTGGGCCACCACTGCGCCAAGCCGGTCTGCACCCGGTTCGGGGTGCCGGCGATGACCCGGGCGTCGTTCTACCTGTACACCACCACGGAGGAGATCGACGCCCTGGTCGCCGGTCTCGAACAGGTGCGGAGGATCTTCGACTGATGCAGCTGGACCAGCTCTACCAGGAGATCATCCTGGACCACTACAAGCGCCCGCAGGGGCGTGGGCTGCGCGAAGCCGACCGCCCCGACGCCGAGGTGGGCGAGGCGCACCACGTCAACCCGACCTGCGGCGACGAGGTCACCGTACGGGTGGCCGCCGTCGGCGACATCGTGGTGGACATCTCGTACGACGGTGCGGGCTGTTCGATCAGTCAGGCGTCGGCGAGCGTGCTGTACGACCGGCTCTCCGGTCGGTGCGCGGGGGAGATCGCCGTCGTGCACGCGGGGTTCGTGGCGTTGATGTCCGGCCGTGGCCAGGTCACGCCGGACGAGGAACTACTCGGTGACGGGGTGGCCTTCGCGGGTGTCGCCCGCTACCCGGCCCGGGTCAAGTGCGCGCTGCTGCCGTGGATGGCGTTCAAGGACGCCGCGGCACGCGCGGGGGTGGGCGTGAGCCCGACGGAGGTGGAGGCATGAGCGAGAACACCGCTACCGCGGCGACGCCGGAGACCGGTGACGCCAGCACGACGACCGACGCGGTGACGCCGCCGGCCACCAACGGTGCCGCCGGCCCGGCGGACGCCGCCGCGACCCCGGCCGCCGGTACCCCGGCTGCCGACGGCGTCGCCGGGTCCCCGGTCGCCGACGGTGTCGCCGGGTCCCCGGCCGTCGACGGTCCGGCGGAGGCCGCGTCGAGCGGCAGCCGGGCGGCCCTCGCCGACATCGAGGAGGCGATGAAGGACGTCGTCGACCCCGAACTCGGCATCAACGTGGTCGACCTCGGCCTGGTGTACGGCGTGCACGTGGACGACCAGAACGTCGCCACCCTGGACATGACGCTGACCTCGGCGGCCTGCCCGCTCACCGACGTGATCGAGGACCAGGCCCGGCAGGCGTTGACCACCGGCCCCGGCGGGGGACTGGTCGACGACATCCGGATCAACTGGGTCTGGCTGCCGCCGTGGGGACCGGACAAGATCACTGACGAGGGACGGGACCAGCTCCGCTCCCTCGGCTTCAACGTCTGACCTCCGGTCCGACCGCGCGGGCGCGGCACCCACCCCGGGTGCCGCGCCCGCAGTCGTTCACCCGCCCCAACCCCCCTGCCGCGCCCCTGGCCCGGGCTCTGGTCCTGGTCCTGGTTCGGGTCTGAGCCTTGGTCCGGGTCCGGTCCTGGTTCGGGTGCGAGCCTTGGCCTGGGTCCGGGTCCGGGTCCGGGTCCGGTCCTGGTTCGGGTCCGAGCCCTGGCCTGGGTCCTGGTCCGGTTCGGGTCCGGGTTCGGCCCGGGTCCGGGTTCGGCCCGGGTCCGGGTTCGGCCCGGGTCCGGGTTCGGCCCGGGTCCGGGTCCGGGTTCGGCCGGGGGCCGGGCGGGGTGATCGACTCAACGGGGGCGACACAGGGGTATCCGGGCCCGCTGATACCGCTGCTTCGTCCCCGTTGAGTCGATCAGCGCGGTGGCCGGACAATCCGGTGGCGGGGTGTCGGGTGCGGAGCCGATGATGGGCCGGTGATCGAGACGTACCCGGTGCAGGGACCTGTCCGCGCGAGCACCACCGCGCGCCGACAGCAGGCCCGTCCGGGGCGCGGCTCGGCCCGTCACCGCTCGTCGTGACCGCCGCCTTCCTGGCCGGGCTGGTGGCCGGCTACGGGGTCGCCGTCCCGGTCGGTGCGATCGCGGTGCTCATCCTCGGGCTCAGCGCCCGTACCTCGTTGCGGGTGGGTGCGGCTGCCGCGTTCGGTGTCGCCACCGCCGACGGGCTCTACGCCGCCGTGGCGGTACTCGGGGGTGCGGCGGTGGCCGCCGTGGTCGCCCCGGTCGCCCCGGTCGCCGGGCCGTTGCGGGTGGTGGCGGCGGTGGTGCTGCTGGCGCTCGCCGTCCACGGCGGCTGGCGGACCTGGCGCTCCCGACCGCCGTCGGGCGGGTCGGGGTCGGCTGGACCGGAGCCGCACGGTCCGGGATCGGGTGGGTTCAAGCCGGGTGGGCTGGAGCTGGGTGGGTCGGAGCCGGGTGGGTTCAAGCCGGGTGGGCTGGAGCCGGGTGGGCAGGAGCCGGATGGGCTGGAGTCGGAGTCGGAGTCGGGTGGGTCGGAGTCGGGGCAGTCGGGTCGGGGCGGTCCCGGGCCGGGGTCGGGCAGGCCGCAGCCTGGTCGTCTGAGGTCGGGCGGGTCGGAACCGGCTCGGGGGATGGACACGCCGGGGCGCGCGTTCGTCGGGGTGTTGGCGTTGACCCTGCTCAACCCAGCCACGGTGGTCTACTTCGCGGCGCTGGTCCTCGGTCGTGCCGACGCTGCGCGGGCGGCACCGGCGGCCGCCGCGCTGTTCGTCCTCGGGGCCTTCGTCGCCTCGGCGAGCTGGCAGTTGCTGATCGCCGGGAGCGGCACCCTGGTCGGCCGGGTGCTGGCCGGCCCGCGTGGTCGACTGGTGACCGGCCTGCTGTCCAGCCTGATCATCGCCGCCCTCGCCGTCGCCATGCTGGTCGTGCGGTGAGCGGCCCTCACGCCGGCCGCATCGTCCCCACCTGCTCCGACGGTGTCCGTGTCGTCCCCACCTGCTCCGACGGTGTCCGTGTCGTCCCAGCCCGCTCTGACGGTGTCCATGTCGTTCCCGCCTGCTCCCATGATGTCCGTGTCGTTGCCGCCCGCTCTGACGGCGTCCGCCCGCCGGGCTGCCGTCGTGCGGTGGGTCGCCCGCCGGGCCGCCGTCCACGGTGCCGTACGGTCGGGTGATGAGCAGTCGACCCGCGGCCGGTGGCGGCCGGTGGATCGAGGTCGATCCGACCCGCGTCGCCCGCTGGGTGGAGGGTTTCGCCGACCGGCACGGCCCGCCCGTCGTCTCCCCGCAGGGGTACGGCCTGCTGCTCACCGCCGCCGACGGGGCGACCGCGGAACTGCACCTCCCGCCGGGCGGCGGCACCGGGGCGGCGACCGGGCAGGTCGACGACGTGCCCGGGTTCGTCGAGATCGCCGTCGCACCCCACCGGCTCGGGCTGCTGCTCGCCCGCAAGGGCGCGGTGGCGGTCGGGGTGGCACTCGGTACCGAGCTGCTGGTCTCCAAGGTGGACACCCGGTACGTGCAGGGCCGCACCGCCGCCGGCGGCTGGTCGCAGCAGCGGTTCGCCAGGCGGCGGGACAACCAGGCCAGGGCGGCCCTGGGCGACGCGGCGGTACTGGCCGTACGACTGCTGCTGCCGGAGGCGGCGACGCTGGCGGCGCTGGTCTGCGGCGGTGACCGGCGGGCCGTCGACACGGTCCTGGCCGACCGGCGGTTGGCCCCGCTCGCCGGGCTGCGGGCCGAGCGGCTGCTCGACGTGCCCGAACCCCGGCACGCGGTGCTGGTCGGCGCGATCGCCGCCGCCCGCGCGGTGCACGTCCTGGTCCGCGACCCGGCCTGACACCGGCCTACACCTCGGCCGCAGCGGCGAGACCCTGAACGGCGACGACCCTGAACGGCGACGGGCACCGAACGGCGACGGGCACCGAACGGCGACGGCACCGCCGGAAACGACGGCGGCGGCCGGGGGGCATGTGCGCCCGCCGACCGCCGCGGCCTGCGACCGGTGCCGGTCAGAGGCTGCCGCCGAAGGTGTCGCAGGACTTCGGGTCACCGGTGGTGTAGCCCTTGGTGAACCACTGCTTGCGCTGCTCGGAGGAGCCGTGGGTGAACTCCTCCGGGTTGACCGGGCGGTTGGCCCGCTTGGAGATGGCGTCGTCGCCGATCTTCTCGGCGGTGTCGATCGCCTGCGCGATGTCCTGCTCGGTGATGCTCTTGAAGATCTTCTGGCCCTGCTCGTCGGCGGTGCCGGTGGCGTTCTTGGCCCACGCGCCGGCGTAGCAGTCGGCCTGGAGTTCCAGCTTGACCGAGAGCGCGTTGGCGTTGCCCGGGTCCCGCTGCTGCTGGCGGCGCATCTGTGCCTCGGTGCCGAGCAGGTCCTGCACGTGGTGGCCGTACTCGTGGGCCAGCACGTACGGCTGGGCGAACTCACCCTCGGCACCGAGCTGGTCGGCGAGGGTCTGGTAGAAGGTCAGGTCGATGTAGACCAGGTCGTCGGCGGGGCAGTAGAACGGCCCGACGCCGGAGTCGGCCTGGCCGCAGCCGGTGTTGACGCCCTGGCTGAAGAAGACGGTCTTGGACGGCTGGTACTGCTGGCCGAACCGCTCGGGCAGGGCGGTGCGCCAGTACGCCTGGATCGAGTTGACGTAGAGGGTGTTGCGGCAGTCCAGTTGCTTGAGCGCGTCGTCGGCGGAGCACTTCTGGGTGAGTTCGGTGTTGTCGCCGGTCTCGGACCCGCCGCCGGTCATGGCGTTGAGCCCGAAACCGCCGCCCACCAGGGCCACCAGCACGGCGATGATCAGCCCGACGATGCCGCCGCGTCCGCCGCCGCCCGGGATCGGGATCGGGATGCCCCCGCCACCCCCGCCGGACCCTCGCCGGTCGTCCACCTGGCCGGTGTCGATCCGCGCGTTCTCGTTCAGCTCCATGTTGACCCCGATCACCGATTCGTCACGTCTGAGGGTTGCGGTACCGGACCGGGTCCGGACGGCGTTTTCGGTACCCGATGATCTTGTACGGTAATCCGGGCGGTGTGCGTCGGGCCGCCCGGTACACTTGTCGGGTGCTGCGCTGCGAAGGCTGAACCGCCCCGCGCCGACGGGAACCACTGACCCGCCGGCGCTTTCGCGTGCCCTGAGTCAGCCCTTCCAGACCCCCGAGAGCGAGTACCGGAAATGATCAGTGTCACCGGCCTGGAACTGCGCGCCGGCTCCCGGATCCTCCTGTCCGACACCACCCTGCGGGTGCAGCCCGGTGACCGGATCGGACTGGTCGGCCGCAACGGCGCCGGCAAGACCACGACCCTCAAGGTACTGGCCGGCGAGGGGCAGCCGTACGCCGGGCAGATCGACAGGCGCAGCGCCATCGGCTACCTGCCGCAGGACCCACGCACCGGCGACCTGGAGGTCACCGGCCGGGACCGGGTGCTCTCCGCCCGGGGGCTGGACGTGCTGATGGCCCAGATGAAGGAGATCGAGCAGCAACTCGCCGACGGCGTCGACGACAAGCTCGTCCGCCGCTACGGCGCGCTGGAGGACCAGTTCGCCTCGCTGGGCGGGTACGCCGCCGAGGCCGAGGCCGCCCGGATCTGCGCCAACCTGGGGCTGCCCGACCGGGCCCTCGCGCAGACCATCGGCACCCTCTCCGGCGGTCAGCGTCGCCGCATCGAACTGGCCCGCATCCTGTTCCGCGACGCGGGGGAGAACGGCGGCGGCATCCTGCTGCTCGACGAGCCCACCAACCACCTCGACGCCGACTCGATCACCTGGCTGCGCGGCTTCCTCGCCAACCACAAGGGCGGGCTGATCGTGATCTCCCACGACGGTTCGCTGCTGGAGTCGGTGGTCAACAAGGTCTGGTTCCTCGACGCCACCCGCTCCGTGGTCGACGTCTACAACCTGGGCTGGAAGGCGTACCTGGCGGCGCGGGAGACCGACGAGCGTCGTCGCCGCCGGGAACGGGCCAACGCCGAGAAGAAGGCCGGCGCCCTGATGGCGCAGGCGGACAAGATGCGGGCCAAGGCCACCAAGACCGTCGCCGCGCAGAACATGGCCCGCCGGGCCGAGAAGCTGATCTCCGGGCTGGAGGAGGTACGGGTCTCCGACAAGGTGGCGAAGGTCCGGTTCCCCAACCCCGCGCCGTGCGGTAAGACCCCACTGACCGCGACCGGCCTGTCCAAGTCGTACGGCTCGCTGGAGATCTTCACGGACGTGAACGTCGCGGTGGACCGCGGCTCCCGGGTGGCGATCCTCGGGCTCAACGGTGCCGGCAAGACCACGCTGCTGCGGATGCTCGGCGGCCTGCTCCCGCCGGACACCGGCGAGGTGCACGCCGGGCACGGCCTGCGGCTGGGCTACTACGCCCAGGAGCACGAGACGCTGGACGTGGAACGCACGGTGCTGGAGAACATGCGGGCGGCGGCGATCGAGCAGTCCGACACCGACCTCCGCAAGATCCTCGGTGCCTTCCTGTTCTCCGGCGAGGACGTGAACAAGCCCGCCGGGGTGCTCTCCGGTGGCGAGAAGACCCGGCTCGCCCTGTCGACCCTGGTCTGCTCCGGCGCGAACGTGCTGCTGCTGGACGAGCCGACGAACAACCTCGACCCGGTCAGCCGGGAGCAGGTGCTCGACGCCATCGCCAACTACCCCGGCGCGATCGTGCTGGTCACCCACGACCCGGGCGCGGTGCTCGCGCTCAAGCCCGACCGGGCCATCCTGCTCCCCGACGGCGACGAGGACGCCTGGAGCGACGACCTCCTGGAACTGGTCGAGCTGGCCTGACCCGACCCCGACCCCGCCCGCGACGGCCGGCGGGGTCGGCTGCCCGCGACGGCCGGCGGGGTCGGCTGCGGCCGGTGGTCCACGGTCCGGCCGGTGGTCAGCGGGCGAGGTCGGCCAGCCGACCGAGGACGCCCGAGCCGACCAGGATCACCAGGCCGATGGCGACGAAGACGACCGGGACCAGCCAGTGCCCGGCCCGGCCGACCAGGTGGACCACCCGGGGGTGCCCGCCGAGCAGTGCGGCGGCACCGCACCAGACGGCGACCAGGAGCGCGAAGACCAGCAGGTAGACCAGCCCGGTGGCCGGGTCGAGGGCGCGGAACACCGGGACGTAGACGGCGATGTTGTCGGCGCCGTTGGCGACCGTCACCCCGGCGACCCCGAGCAGTCCGCCGACCACGGGCGGTGGCGAGTCGTCGTCGGTGCGGGCCAGCAGCGCCCGGACCCCGAGCGCGACCGGCAGCAGCCCGAGCAGGCCGGTCCACGGATCCGGTACCACCAGCAGACCGGCGGCGACCACCAGGGCGGCCGTGACGAGGGTGGCGATGCCGAGGTACTGACCGGTGACGATCTGCCACGGGCGGGGTCGTCCCACACTGCGGGCGGCCACGAAGAGTACGGTCAGCACCACGATGTCGTCGAGGTTGGTGGCGGCGAAGACGGCCGCCGCGCCACTCACGTCGCCCAGCAGGTCGGTCACGACCGGCAGGCTACGGGCCGCCGACCAGGGCCGCCAGGGCGCGCTAGCAGCCGCCGGCCGAGTGCAGGGTCACTCTATCGGGTTGACGACACTGCATAGCGTGTCGGTTGGCGAAGAGTTGATATCTGGCGCATGATCGTTCGAGACGGTCTAATAGGTGGGACCGTATCGAACCGCACAGTCTGGGACGTGAGGAATCAGCATGGCAGCCACTGGCACAGCCACCAGCACTGAGAAGGGTCGCCGGATCGTCGGAGCCGAGCGTCAGACGCTCGCCAAGGACCTGGTAAAGCGGTACACCGGCGGGGAGAGCATCCGCGCGCTCGCCGCCTCGACCGGGCGATCCTACGGGTTCATCCACCGTGTGCTCACCGAGTCCGGTGTGCAGCTGCGGCAGCGCGGCGGCGCCCGGCGTCGCAAGAAGGCGTGACCCGCCCACCAGCGTCGTCCGTCAGCACGCCCCGGGCGGTCCGGTGACCGCCGAGACGACCGGGGTGCTACTGCACTGCGACGGGCCGGTCGCGACGGTCACGTTGTGCCGGCCCGACGTGCTCAACGCCCAGACCCCGGCGATGTGGCGCGCGATGAGCGACTTCTCCCGGGACCTGCCCGGCGACGTGCGCGTCGTGGTGGTACGCGGCGAGGGGCGGTCGTTCTCCGCCGGCCTCGACCTGTCGGTGGCCGGTGCCCAGGGGCCGGGTTCCTTCGCCGAGCTGTCCACCCTGCCCGAGCAGGAGTGCGCCGACCGGATCGCCGGTTACCAGCAGGGCTTCACCTGGCTGCACCGCCCTGACGTGATCTCGGTGGCTGCCGTGCAGGGTCACGCCATCGGCGCTGGCTTCCAGCTCGCGCTCGCCTGCGACCTGCGGGTCCTCGCCGAGGACGCGAAGCTGTCGATGGCCGAGGTCACCCTCGGTCTGGTCCCCGACCTGGCCGGCACGAAGCGGCTGGTCGAGCTGGTCGGCTACGCCCGCGCCCTGGAGTTGTGCGCCACCGGCCGGCGGATGGACGCCGCGGAGGCCGACCGGATCGGCCTGGCCAACCTGGTGGTGCCGAACGCCGAGTTGGATGCGGCGGTCGGTGACCTCACCGCCGGCCTGCTCGCCGGCAACCGGGACGCGGTGGTGGAGATCAAGGCGCTGCTCGCCGGTGCCGCCGGCCGCTCCCACACCGAGCAGCAGCGGGCCGAGCGTGAGGCGCAGACCCGCCGGCTGCGCGACCTGGCCGGCCGGGGCGAGTAGCCGGCCGGCGGTCGGTAAGGACTGCCCGGGAAGAGTCGGGTTACCGCCGAGGTTGTCGTAGGCGTGGGGAGAATCGACCCCGACGGTGCGTGCCGCCACGACACGGAGGTGACCGATGTCCAACCCGATGACGGGCGGCAACATGGCCGGCTGGAGCATGCTCCGGTCGATCCGCCACGGCGACGAGGTCTCCGCCCACCGGCTCAAGCGCGGCACCGCCAAGCGGATCATGGCGTTCGCCCAGCCCTACCGGCGGGACATCGTCATCTTCCTGGTGACCGTGGTGATCGCCGCCGTGATCGGGGTGGCCACCCCGGTGCTCGCCGGGCACGTGATCAACGCGATCAGCCGTGGCGGGCCGGAGGCCGGAGCCACGGTCGTGCGGTTCGCCCTGATCATCGGCGGTCTGGCCGTCGCCGACGCGGTCTTCTCCCTGGTCCAGCGTTGGTACTCGGCCCGCATCGGCGAGGGCATCATCCTCGACCTGCGTACCAGGGTCTACGACCACGTGCAGCGGATGCCGTTGCAGTTCTTCACCCGCACCCAGACCGGCGCCCTGGTCAGCCGGCTCAACAACGACGTGATGGGTGCCCAGCGGGCGTTCACCTCCACCCTGTCCGGGGTGGTCAGCAACGTCATCCAGCTGGTGCTCACCGCCGGGGTGATGTTCACCCTCTCCTGGCAGATCACCACTCTCTCGCTGATCCTGCTGCCGATCTTCGTGATCCCCGCCCGACGGGTGGGTCGGCGGCTGGCCGAGATCACCCGGGAGTCGTACAACCTCGACGCCAAGATGAACGCCACGATGACCGAGCGGTTCGGGGTGGCCGGGGCGCTGCTGGTCAAGCTGTTCGGCTCGCCCGGCGTGGAGGCGGGTCGGTTCGCCGCGCGGGCCGAGCGGGTCCGCGACATCGGCATCCAGTCGGCGATGTACTCCCGCACCTTCTTCGTGGCGATGCTGCTGGTCGCCTCGCTGGCCCAGGCGCTCACCTACGGGCTCGGCGGCTGGCTGGCGGTCAACGGCGCGGTCAGCGCCGGCACCGTGGTCACGCTCGCCCTGCTGCTCACCCGCCTCTACGGTCCGCTGACCGCGCTGTCCAACGTCCGGGTCGACGTGATGAGCGCCCTGGTCTCGTTCGACCGGGTCTTCGAGGTGCTCGACCTGCGCCCCGGCATCGAGGAGAAGCCCGACGCGGTGCCGGTGCCCGCCGGCGCCGGGCGGGTCGAGTTCCGCGACGTCCGGTTCCGCTACCCGGCCGCCGCCGACGTCTCGCTGGCGTCGCTGGAGGAGGTCGCCACCCTCGACCGGACGGCCGGCGAGCCGGTGCTCAAGGGGGTGTCCTTCCGGGTCGAGCCGGGGCAGATGGTGGCCCTGGTCGGGCCGTCGGGGGCGGGCAAGTCGACCCTGTCCATGCTGATCTCCCGGATCTACGACGTCACCGATGGCGAGGTGCGGGTCGGTGGGGTCGACGTCCGGGACGCCACCCTCGCCTCGCTGCGCGACGAGATCGGCGTGGTCACCCAGGACTCCCACCTGTTCCACGAGACGATCGCCGAGAACCTGCGGTACGCCAAGCCGGACGCCACCGACGACGAGATCTGGGCGGCGCTGGCCGGCGCCCAGGTGGCCGATCTGGTGCGCGCCCTGCCCGACGGGTTGGAGACGACCGTCGGTGAGCGCGGCTACCGCTTCTCCGGTGGGGAGAAGCAACGCATCGCCATCGCCCGACTGCTGCTCAAGGCCCCGTCGATCGTGATCCTCGACGAGGCCACCGCCCACCTCGACTCGGAGAGCGAAGCGGCGGTGCAACGGGCGCTGGCCGTGGCGCTGACCGGGCGGACGGCGCTGGTGATCGCGCACCGGCTCTCCACGGTCCGCGACGCCGACCAGATCCTCGTCCTCGACGACGGCCGGATCGTCGAGCGGGGGCGGCACGACGAGCTGGTCGCGGTGGGTGGGCTCTACGCCGAGCTGTACCGCACCCAGTTCGCGGTCGCCGACTCGCCCACGCCGTACCCGGATGCCGCCGAGCCGGCCGAGCCGATCGTCACCACCGTGCCCATGGGCACCTACGTCGCCCAGGAGGCGCGGCCCCCGGCCGTGGCCAACTGACCGTCCCCCGTCAGGGAGGCCGGTGGTGTCCGTGTGCACCGTCGGATGGTGGGGGCGCCGGTCGGCGGCGTGCCGTCGCCTGCGGTACGGGGCCGGGCCGGGGGAGCGGCCCCGACCTGGCCCCTATTCTGACGCAATTCCCACGTCGGTGCCGGGGGACGCGGGTCACCGGCTGGGTGGGCCGGTGCTCGGCAATTCGGTGCCCGTTCCGTCATGCCGCGCGCAACTCAGAAGTAGATCGTGCGGGCCTTCGTGTACGTCGTGTACTGGTTCCCCGGGTAGAACGTGGAACCGGACACCGTGACCTGGATGTTGGTGAATCCATAGGCGGAGACGAGATCGCCGGTGAAGGTCTCGCAGTTCTGGTAGTAGACGGTGTGCGCGGCGCTGGCGGTGCCGCCCTGGATGGTGACCCGGGCGCTCGGATAGGTGCTCTCCCCGCACAGCGTCACCGAGTAGCTCGCCTGGTTGCTGCCCGTCGTCCCGGTGATGGTTCCGGTGGCGGTGCCGAGGGACTGGCTGTTGTTGTAGCCACCCTTGACCGAGACGGTGAACGGTGCGGTGCCGGCCTGGGCGCTGACCGCGGGCAACATGGCCACTGCGGCGGCCCCGGCGGCGCCCGCGGCCAACAGGCGGACGAAGCGGGAAGAACGGACTTGTGACATAAGTGCTCCCGACGTGATGGGAAATGCGTTAACGGCGTGTGGCCGATTGCCTTCCAATGTTAGACCAACGTGAACTCGAAAGCACGCGCGAAATAAATACGCGTCAATTGCATCGGGACCCGTCGTGCGCAATTTATTGCCGTGATGTCGGCATTTACACGACACATCGTGAACGCGCGACGCGACGTACCGTGGGTGCGGGGACGGCGGCGGTCAGCCGGTGGGGGAGGGCGGGTGGCCGGTCACCGCGGCGCGCAGCTCGCCGAAGGCGTCCCCCAGGGTCTGCGGGGTGAAGTGGGCGTTCAGGCCGCTCGGGTTGGGCAGCACCCACAGCCGCGCGCCGGCCAGCGGCTCCGGCTGCGGGCCGAAGCCGGCCCGGGGCCGGGCGAACCCGATCCGGTACGCGGTCACCCCGACCACGGCCACCCAGGTCGGCCGGTAGCGGGTCACCTTGTCGGTCAGCGTCCGCGCGCCCGCCACCAGCTCCGCCGGGGTCAGCTCGTCCGCCCGGGCGCTGGCCCGCGCCACCATGTTGGTGATGCCCAGGCCGAACCCGGGCAGCGTGTCCTGCTCACTGGGGTGCAGTTGGCGTGGGGTGAAGCCGCCCCGGTGCAGGGCCGGCCAGAAGCGGTTGCCCGGCCGGGCGAAGTGCCAACCGGTGGCCGCCGACCACAGGCCCGGGTTGATCCCGACGAAGAGCACCGTCAGCCCGGGGCCGATCACGTCCGGGATGGTGCGGTCCGCCGCCGCGGCCAGCTCCGCCCGGTCCGGCCGCCGCACCGGTCCGGAGGTGGTGCGGACCGGTGCGGGGGTGGTCGCGGGTCCGGTCGAGCGGCGTCGCGGGGTCACAGGCTGCGCAGTGCGCCGCCGTCGACCGGCACGCTGACCCCGGTGACGTAGCCGGCGGCGGGGGAGAGCAGGAACGCGGCGACCCGCCCGAACTCCGCCGGATCGCCGATGCGGCGCAGCGGGATGCCGGCCTCCGCGGCGGCGCGGGCCGTCTCGTCGTCGCCGAGCAGCTCCCGGTTGCGGTCGGTCAGGAAGCGTCCGGGCAGCAGGCCCAGCACCCGTACGCCGCGCGGGCCGTGCTCGTCGGCCAGGTCCTTGGCCACCCCGGCGAGGCCGGGCCGCAGCCCGTTGGAGATGCCGAGGCCGGTGATCGGGGTACGGGCCGAGGTGGACAGCACCAGCCCGATCGCGCCGCCCTCGGTGAGCGCGGCGGCCACCGTCCGGGCCGTCCGCACGGTGCCCAGGAAGACCGTCTCGAAGGACTCCCGCCACTGCGCGTCGCTGACCTGGGCGGCGGTGCCGGCGGGCGGCCCACCCACCGAGACGAGCGCCCCGTCGAGCCGGCCGAAGTGCTCCCGGGCGGCGATCACCAGCCGCTCGGGCAGGCTCGGGTCGGCCAGGTCGGCGACGAGGCCGATGGCGTGCTCGGGCCCACCCAGCAGGTCGACCGCCCCGGCGACCCGCTCCGGCGTCCGGGCCGACAGGACCACCCGTGCCCCGTCGGCGACCAGGCACCGTGCGGTCGCGAAGCCGAGCCCCCGGGACGCGCCGGTCAACACGTACACCCGATCGGTGAGTCCGAGATCCATGCCACCGATCCTGCCGTATCCGGCGGTGGTCGGCGCGGCGGGCCGGCGGTCAGCGGCGGGTGGAGCGCAGCAGGCGTACCCGGCCGGCGAGCTGGAGGGCGACGGCGTCGCCGCTGCGGGCCAGGGCCGGCAACCGGCGGCGGCGGGGCGGACGCCTGCCGTCGTAGCGGTGGGCGGCCTCGCGGGCGGCCAGCTCCTGCGCGCCGAGCGCAGGGAGGGCGCCCCGGTCGCGCAGCGTGCGGGCGAGGTCCCACCCGTCGCGCAGCGACCCGGCGGTGGGCCGGCCGGCTGCCCAGCCGGCGAAGGTGGCCGGCCAGGCGTCGCCGAGCCCGGCGGCGAGCAGCGGCCAGTGGCGGGCGACCTCCCCGGCCCGCTTGCGCAGCAGCGCCCGCCGGGCGGCGTCGACCCGGTCGGTGGCGAAGCCGGCGGGCAGCGGAGCCCCCGCGACCAGGGCGGCGACCAGCGCGGCCTGGCGGGCGGCCAGCCCCGCCGGTCCGGAGGCACCGGGCGGCGGGGCCGACCCGACGGGGTGTGTCGGGCTCACGTGACCACCGGGTGGCCGGCGGCGGTGGCGAGGGCGTCCAGCTCGGCCCGCAGCACGTCGGCGGGCGGGTAGTGGCCGTCGCGTTCCAGCAGCAGGGGCGGCGGCCGGCGGCCGGCGGCCAGCGCGCCGACCAGCTCCAGCACCTCGGTGGGCACCGGATCGGTGTGCGTGTCGTGGTAGAGCCCGCCGTGCTCGGCCCCGCCGGCCACGTGCACGTAGGCGATCCGTTCCAGCGGCAGCCGGTCCAGCAGGGCCTGCGGGTCCTGGCCCCGGTTGCGGGCGTTGGCGTAGACGTTGGCCACGTCGAGCAGCAGCTCCGCGTCGGTGGCGTCGAGGATCTCGGTGAGGAAGTCCGCCTCGTCCAGCTCGTCGTCGGGCCAGTCGAACAGCGCCGCGATCGGTTCCAACGCCAGCGGCACCGGCAGCTCCGCCCGGGCCCGCGCGACGTTCGCCGTCACCGCCGCCACCGCCTCCCGGGTGCGGGGCAGCGGCAGCAGGTGCCCGGCCTCCAGCCCGCCGGCCCGGACGAATGCGATGTGCTCGCTGACCAGTGGCGCGCCGACCAGCTCGGCCACCCGGGCCAGGTGCGTCACCCGGGCCGGGTCGACCGGCTCCGCGCCGCCGAGGGAGAGTCGCACCCCGTGCGGCACGACGGTGACGTCGCGCTCCCGCAGCGCGGCCAGCCCCGGTGGGAGGGGGCCGTCGGGGGCGAGCGACTCCGCCACCACCTCGACGAAACGCAGGCCGGGCAGCTCGGCGACGAAACCGGCGATCTCCGGCCGCCAGCCGATGCCCACCCCCTTCGGGCGGGTCATCCGCCGCACCCGCCACCGCCGCCGCATCCTCCGCCACCACCGCAGGAGCTGCCGCCCCCGCACGACGAGCCGCTGTCGCCCGACGAGGTGCTGCCGCCGCACGTGACACCCGTGGAACCGGTGTAGCCGCTGCCGCTGCCGGCGTTCAACGCCTGCCGCTGGATCTCGGCCTGCGCGGCGAAGCCGGGGTCGAGCGCGTAGAGGGAGACGGTGCCGAACAGGGCCACCCCCATCGCCGCGCCGGCCGGACCGTAGGTCGCGTAGGCCGGGGAGGCGTCGGGGGCGAGGTGGTGGTTGCTGCTGCGCAGCCGACGCATCATCACGTTCGCCGTCCTGGTCCGCCGGGGGGTGCGGGCCACCAGGGCGAAGGCCACCCCGAGCCCGGCCAGGGCGAGCAGCAGCCAGCCGACCGGCCGGCCGTTGACCAGCCCGGAGACCAGTCGCACCACACCCAGGGCCAGCAGCACCAGCAGCAGGTTCCGGCCGCGCCGCAGGGCCCGTACCCCGTCGGCGTCGATCAGCAGACCGCGCTGCTCCAACCCCTGCCGCAGCTCCTGCAGGGCGCGGGTCACCCCGGCGTTGCGGCGCAGCTCGCGGGCGGCGACCGACCGGCGGGCGGCGTGCCGGATCGCGTGGTCGAGCGGAGTGAGCCCGTGGGGTGCCGACTCGGTGGCGACCAACCGGCCGTTCGACTTGACGTCGATCGCGCCGGCGCCGCGCAGCCCACCCAGCGCCGCCCAGATGGCGAGCTGGTCGCCGCCGTTGAGGTAGGCGACCTGCTGCGGACCGAGCTGTTCGGCACCGACCGCGTCAGGTCCGGCGGCCGTGCGCCGCCGGTGCACCAGCACGCCGATCACGGCGACGACGGCCACCAGGAGGTAGAGCTTCAGGAAGAGCGGGCCGGGGATGCCCCAGGTGTCGCCCGCTGCGGCAAGGGTGTTCATGGGCTGCTCCTGTCGCGCGAGGGGGATCGCGGCCCCATTGTGGGACAGCCCCGCCACGCCGGCACGGCGGCGGTGGGCGAGTTACCGAGCCGAGACCTGCCCGCTCTCCCACGGCTGCCGCCCCGCGGCGGGGTCAGCGGCGGCGGACGGCCTCCTCGACCAGGTCCAGCACCGGCCCGAGATCGCCGGCGGGCCGGCCCATCGCCAGGTGCAGCACCAGACCGTCGTACGCCAGCTCCAGGAACTGGGCCAGCACGTCGATGTCGATGTCCTCGCGGAGCACCCCGGCCTCGCGTTGCCGCACGAGCCGGTCCCGGGTCGCCTCGGCGATGGCGGCCGACCGTTGCGCCCACCGGCTGGCGAACGCCGGGTCGGTACGCAGCCGGCGGGACACCTCCAGCTGGCTGCCCAGCCAGCCGGTGGTGTCCGGGGAGACCGCACGGGCGAGCAGGTCCCGCATCACCTGGACGAGGCCGTTGCGGGCCACCGTGGAGACCATCACGGCGGCGTCGTCCTCGGCGACGGCGAGGAAGAGCGAATCCTTGTCGCGGAAGTGGTGGAAGATGGCGCCCCGGGACAGCCCGGTGGCCTCCTCCAGCCGGCGCACGGTGGCTCCCTCGTAGCCGTGCCTGGCGAAACAGGCCCGGGCCGCGCCGAGGATCTCCTGGCGACGCGCGTCGAGCTGGTCCTGACTTACTCTGGGCACGGGTCGATCGTCGCAGGTGACCCAGCGCAAGGCAAACCGTACGTACGGCTTGCTATTGGCCCGTCACCTCGGAATGCCGGACGCGCGTCCGGTTAGGATCAGCCGGTGGCGACAGCCCCGGTCACCTCCCCCCACCCGCGCCCCGCACCCGCCCGACCCCGGCCACCCGACGGTCGACGGCGGGTGGTTCGACCCTGTCGGCGGCGGTCCCCTCTCCCGTAAGGTGCCTCAGTGCCGTTGCTCCTGCTCGACCTGGACAACACCCTGCTCGACCGGGCCGGGCCGTTCCGCGCCTGGGCCGAGGGTTTCCTGGCCGAGATCGGCGCGCCGGCCACCGACATCGACTGGCTGCTGTCCATCGACGCCGACGGCCTGACCGACCGGTGGGACATCGCCGACGCCATCCGGGACCGGTACGCGCTGCGCATCCCCTCCATCGACCTGGTCGAGGAACTGCACGACGGGGTGGTCGGCTACACCCGGCTGGATCCGCTGGTGGCCTGCGCGCTGCGGATCGCCGACGACGCGGGGTGGCTACCGGTGGTGGTCACCAACGGTTCGGTCCGGCTGGAGGACGCCAAGATCCGGCAGACCGGCCTGGACCGCTACGTCGCCGACTGGGTGATCTCCGAGGAGGCCGGGGTCAGCAAGCCCAACCCCCGGATCTTCGCGCTGGCCGCCCAGCGGGCCCGGCTGCCGCTGCGCGGCGCGTGGGTGGTGGGGGACAGCCCCGAGGCGGACATCGGCGGGGCCGCCGCGGTCGGCCTGCCCAGCGTCTGGCTGCACCGGGGCCGGAGCTGGACCGACACCCGGTTCGCCCCCACCCGTACCGTCGACTCGTTGATCGCGGCCGTCTCGGTGGTGCTCGCCGGCGGGTAAATCGGTTGTGCCCCGTGCGGGGCGTCGGCCAGCATGGGCCGGCGCGCACGCGCAGCCGGGCGGGGCCCGGTCGAGGAAGGGGGGTCGGTCATGACCGTCTTCGCAGGGTCGTACCACCTGCCTCCATCAGCCTCGATCAAGGGATCACCAGCACCGTGCGCGAACACGACCTCCCGGCGCCGCAGCGCCGTGGCCGCGGCAAGAGCCGCTTCGACGACGACGAGACACCCCTTCTGACGTACGGCCGGCAGCCGGCCGGCACCGCACCCCAGGACGAACCCGACCCCGAGCCGGAGGACCACTGGTCCTCCTGGGACCAGGCCGTGCACGGGCCCGAACCGCACCCGCCGTGGCTGGTCACCGAGCTGGCCGCCCGGGACACCGACCTCGGCGTGCTCAAGACCGGCAAGGAGGCGGACGTCCACCTCGTCCGCCGGGCGGTGCCCGACACCGACCGGTCCTGCCTGCTGGCGGTCAAGCGCTACCGCGACGCCCAGCACCGGCTCTTCCACCGTGACGCCGGCTACCTGGAGGGACGCCGGGTCCGCCGGTCCCGGGAGAACCGGGCGATGGCCGGCCGGACGGCGTTCGGCCGGCAGATGATCGCCGGCCAGTGGGCGGCGGCCGAGTTCGCCGCGCTGTCCCGGCTCTGGGAGGTCGGGGCGGAGTCCGGGCGGATCGCCGTGCCGTACCCGGTGCAACTGCTCGGCACCGAGCTGATGCTGGAGTTCGTCGGCGACCCCGACGAGGGGACCGCCGCACCCCGGCTGGCCCAGGTACGCCCCGACCCGGCCGAGCTGCGTTCCCTCTGGGAGCAACTGGTGGACGCCCTGATGGTGCTGGCCCGGGCCGGCTACGCCCACGGCGACCTGTCGCCGTACAACCTGCTGGTGCACGCGGGGCGGCTCGTCATGATCGACCTGCCGCAGGTGGTCGACGTGGTGGCCAACCCGCAGGGGCCGGAGTTCCTCGCCCGCGACGTGCGGGTGGTGGCGACCTGGTTCACCGCCCGGGGCCTGCCCGCCGCCGACACCGACCCGGCCGCCCTCACCGGGCTGCTGCTGCGGGAGGCGGGGATGCGCTGACGCGGCGACGCCCCCGGACGACCGACCGTCGTCCGGGGGCGTCGGGGGCGTCACTGGAGGTAACGCTCGACCTCCGACACCGGCCGGGCCCCCTGTGCCTCCGGGTCGCCGTGGGCCTCCCGGGCCGCCCGGCGGCGGCGCAGCAGGTCCCAGCACTGGTCCAGGGACTCCTCCAGCGCGCGCAGTTGTTCCTTGGCCTCGTCGTCGGTGCCGGATTCGTGGGCCTGGGCCGCCGACCGGAGCCGGTGCTCCTCGTCGACCAGTTCCGAGATCCGGTGCAGGATGCTCTTGTCGTCCATGCCCCTGAGCCTGGCACAGCGGGGTCGGCCGCGCCCGCGATCGGGGTCGGTCGTCCCGGTGACGGTCCCGTCCCACCCGCCGCCGGCCCGGCACCGCCGTCGGACCGGTACCATCCATGGTGGTCACCATCGCCTCCGACCTGCGGCACCGGCCCCGCCTCCATGATCAGCATGGCTTGAGCGATGGTGCTGCCGACTGCTAGCGTGCGCCGGGTTCAGGTGTGTCGTGACGCGTCGGGCGTCCGGCGGCCATGGTCCGGCCCGGGGGCGGTGTGATGGGTTCCGGCAGCACACGTCTGCGTACCAAAATCGTCGCCCTGCTCACCTCGCTCGTCGCGCTCTGGTCCTTCGCGGCCTGGGTGACCGTCCAGGACGGCTTCACCCTGCTGTTCGTGCAGACGCTCAACAGCCGGGTGGCCGACCCGGGCCAGGCGCTGCTCACCGCCCTGCAGGACGAACGTCGGCTCGCCAACGCCTACCTGGGCGAACGCGGCCAGCCGCAACTCGACGCCCTGACCGCCCAGTGGCAGCGCACCGACCTGGTGTCGGACGACTTCGGCACGTCGGTGGGCAGTTGGCAGGCCGAGCTGGCCACCGGGGAGGACACCCGCCGCCGGGTGGACGAGGTGCTGACCGGGCTCAGTGGTCTCACCGGCGTCCGGGAGTCGGTGCGCGACGCGGGGGTGAACCGGGCCGAGGCGTCGGCCGCGTACACCGCCATCCTCGCCGCGGTGCTGCGGATGTACGGCTCGCTCGGCCAGCTCGACGACCCGCGGATCGCCGCCGAGAGCGAGACCCTGGTCGACCTCTACCAGGTGCGGGAACTGATCTCCCAGCAGGACGCCCTGATCACCGGGGTGCTCGCGGCGGGCCGGATGACCGGCGACGAGTACGCCCGCTTCGCCCAACTGGTCGGCGCCCAGCGCTACCAGACCGCGGAGGCGGCCGGCGAGCTGTCCCCGGCCGACCGGGTCCGCTACGACCAACTCGCCGGCTCCGACGCGGTGGCCCGGTTCCGGGTGCTGGAGGACCGGGTGATCCAGCAGTCCCGGTCGGGGGCCACCCTGCCGTTGACCGCCCAGGAGTGGCAGTCGACCGTCGGTCCGGCGATGCAGGCCCAGGTGGACTTCGGGGTGACCATCAACGACGCGCTGATCGACCGGGCCACACCGGTCGCGGTGGGCGTCATCGTCCGGCTGGTGCTCGCCGCCGGCCTCGGCCTGATCGCCGTCGTCGCCTCCATCGTGGTGTCGATCAGCACCGCCCGGCACCTGGTCCGCCAGCTGGCCCGGCTGCGGGACGCCGCGCTGCGGCTGGCCCACGAGCGGCTGCCCGGGGTGGTGGACCGGCTCGGTCGGGGCGAGGACGTCGACGTGGCCCGCGAGGCCCCGCCCCTGGACTTCGGCGACGACGAGATCGGCCAGCTCGGGCGGGCGTTCAACGCCGTGCAGGAGACCGCCGTGCGGACGGCGGTGGAGCAGGCCGAGCTGCGCCGCAACGTCCGGGGGGTGTTCCTCAGCCTGGCCCGGCGGACCCAGGCGCTGGTGCACCGCCAGCTCACCCTGCTCGACGCGATGGAACGGCGCGAACACGACGCCGAGGAGCTGGAGGACCTGTTCCGGGTGGACCACCTGGCCACCCGGATGCGGCGCAACGCGGAGAACCTGATCGTGCTCTCCGGCGCCACCCCGGGCCGGGCCTGGCGGCGCAATGTGCCCATGGTGGACGTGGTGCGCGGCGCGGTCGCCGAGGTCGAGGACTACACCCGGGTGGACGTGCTGCCGCTCGGGCCGGTCGCGCTCGCCGGCCGGGCGGTCGGTGACGTGATCCACCTGCTCGCCGAGCTGATCGAGAACGGGCTGTCCTTCTCGCCGCCGAACACCACGGTGGAGGTGCGGGGTCGACCGGTGACCGCCGGGTACGCCATCGAGATCGAGGACCGTGGCCTGGGGCTGACCGGGGAGGAACTGGTCGCGGCGAACCGCCGGATCGTCGACCGTTCCGAGTTGAACCTGGCCGACGCCGCCCGCCTCGGCCTGTACGTGGTGAGCCGGCTGACCGAGCGGCACGGGGTGAAGGTGCAGCTCAAGGAGTCCGCCTACGGGGGCACGACCGCCGTGGTGCTGATCCCGTCGGAGCTGGTGGTGCCCGGTGACCCGAGCCCGTCCGGCGCCCAGCCGGTCCTCGCCGCCGGCCCGGCCACCGCCGTGCCGTCGCCCCTTGCGGCCCCGCCGCCGGCCACCGCGTCGCCGATGCCGGCCACCGCGCCGCCGCCGGCAGCCACCGCGTCGCCGACCACCGCGACAGCGCCGCCGGGCACCGCGACAGCGCCGCCGGCCACCGCGTCGCCGGCGGGTACGACCACCTCGTCGGCGGCCCCGTGGGCCGTCCCGCCGTCGGGCGCGGTGACCCCGGCCGGGCTGCCCGCCCGATCCCGCAAGCGTCCCCCGCGCCAGCCGGCCCCGGCCGCCGCCCCGCCGTCGGTCAGTGACGCGCTGCACGGGCCGACCGTCCCGACCGGCCTGCCGGTCACCGGTGTCCGACCGTCCACCCCGGAGCCTGCGGCCGGCGACCCACCGCCACCCGGTGACCGGGGGACGGCCCCGTCGGCCGATCCCGGACCCGCCCCGGCGACCACCGGCCCGACGGTCGCGGGCCTGTTCGGCACGGGTCCGGTCGGCACGGGTCCGGTCGACGCCGGCCCGGTCGACGCCGGCCCGGTCGACACCGGCCCGGCCACGGGCCGGTCGGGCGGCCCCCACCCGGCCGACCGGGCGACCGGGGACGGGCGGACGGCGGACGACGGCGTCGACCCGCCGTCGCCTACTGTGGAAGGGCCGGTGACCGACGCGGGCCTGCCGGTGCGGGTGCGCCAGGCGAACCTGGCACCCGGGCTGCGGGCCTCCCCGGGCACCGGGGAGACTGCGGCCGCAGGCACCCCACGGCGTGCCCCCGAGCAGGTGCGCCAACTGATGAGCGCCTACCAGTCGGGCACCCGACGCGGTCGCAGCGACGCGGCCCGGCTGCTGGAGGGCACCCGCGCCGGCGAACGGCCGGACGACGCGGACAACCCGGCGGGCTGACGGCGTCGCGACGGATGCGACACCGCCGACGGGACGGCAACGAGCACGGCGTACGCGCCGGGGAAGAGGACGACGAGTGGGGCAGACGACGGCATCCGGTGCCGACCTGACGTGGTTGCTCGACGATCTGGTCAGCCGGGTCAAGCAGGCCGAGCACGCCGTCGCGCTCTCCACGGACGGCCTGCTGATGGCCGCGTCCGGGGGGATGGGCCGGGACGACGGCGAACACCTCGCCGCGATGGCCGCCGGCATCCAGAGCCTGGCCCGGGGCGCCGGGAAACGGTTCGGCGGCGGGCAGGTCCAGCAGACCATCATCGAGATGGAGTCCTCGTTCCTGTTCGTCACCGCGGCCGGGCCCAACGCCTGCCTGGCGGTGCTGGCCGGCACCGACGCCGACGTCGGCCTGATCGCGTACGAGATGGCGATGCTCGTCGCCCGGGTGGGCAAGTACGTGGCGTCCCCGGCCCGGGGCGTCGATCAGCCGTCCGGCGGGAACTGACCGCGATGGCCGGTGACGGCGACCCCGCGGACGAACAGTGGGTCGACGAGCACGCGGGCCCGGTGGTCCGTCCCTACGCGGTCACCCGGGGCCGGGCCCGCCCGGTCACCGGCTCGTTCGACCTGATCTCGCTGGTCACGGCGACCCGGACGAACGCGGTCGAGGAGGCCGGGCTGGGGCCGGAGCACGTGGCGATCGTGGCGCTGACCCAACGCATGCAGTCGGTGGCCGAGATCGCCGCCCGACTGGACCTGCCGGTGGGCACCGTACGGGTGCTCCTCGGTGACCTGGTGGCGCGGGACCTGGTCCGGGTACAGGAACCCCGGGAGCCGGCCGGTGTCAACGACGAGAGCATCTACGAGGCGGTGATCAATGGACTACGGGCACTCTGAACGTCCGGCGGGGGCGCGGGTGCTGCCCACCGCGCTCAAGGTTCTGGTGGCGGGTGGGTTCGGGGCCGGCAAGACGACCCTGGTCGGGGCGGTCAGCGAGAGCCGTCCACTGCGGACCGAGGAGGTGCTGACCGAGACCGGCATCGGCGTCGACGACCTGTCCGGTGTGGAACGCAAGAGCACCACCACGGTGGCGATGGACTTCGGCCGGATCACCATCAGCAACGACCTGGTGCTCTACGTCTTCGGCACCCCCGGGCAGGACCGGTTCTGGTTCCTGTGGGACGAGTTGGCGGTGGGGGCGCTCGGCGCGGTGGTGCTGGCCGACACCCGACGGTTGGCCGACTGCTTCCCCTCCATCGACTACTTCGAGGGGCGGGGCACCCCGTTCGTGGTGGCGGTGAACTGCTTCGAGGGCGCCCGCCGGTTCGGCGTCGACGAGATCCGCGCGGCGTTGGACCTGGACCCGGAGGTGCCGTTGCTGCTCTGCGACGCCCGGCAGCGGGAGTCCGGCCGCAACGTGCTGATCACCCTGCTGGAGCACGCCATGAAGACCCGCGAGGCCCGCCGCCGGGCGGCCGGCGGCTGAGCACGACCGCACCGCGCGCCGACGCGACGGGCCCCCTCCGAAAGCGGAGGGGGCCCGTTCCGTGCACGGGGTACGTCAGCTCGCGATCATGCGGCGCAGCACGTACTGGAGGATGCCGCCGTGGCGGTAGTAGTCCGCCTCGCCCGGGGTGTCGATCCGGACCACCGCGTCGAACTCCACGCCGGTGTCGGTGCTGACCCGCACCGTACGCGGGGTGTCACCGTCGTTGAGTGCGGTCACCCCGGTGATGGAGAAGGTCTCCGCACCGGTGAGGCCGAGCGACTCGGCGGTGGTGTCCACCGGGAACTGCAACGGCAGCACGCCCATCCCGATCAGGTTGGACCGGTGGATGCGCTCGTAGGACTCGGCGATGACCGCCCGGACGCCGAGCAGCATGGTCCCCTTGGCCGCCCAGTCCCGCGACGAGCCGGAGCCGTACTCCTTGCCGGCCAGGATGACCAGCGGCACGCCGGCTTCCTGGTAGGCGGTGGAGGCGTCGTAGATCGTGGTCTGCTCGCCGGTGAGGTGGTTGACGGTGAAGCCGCCCTCCACTCCGGGGACCAGCTGGTTACGCAGCCGGATGTTGGCGAAGGTGCCCCGGATCATCACCTCGTGGTTGCCCCGGCGGGAGCCGTACGAGTTGAACTCGTGGCGCGGCACGCCGTGCTCGGCGAGGTACCGGCCGGCGGGGGAGTCGGCCTTGATCGCGCCGGCCGGGGAGATGTGGTCGGTGGTGACCGAGTCGCCCAGCTTGGCCAGCACCCGGGCGTCGGCGATGTCGACGACCGGGCTCGGCTCCTGCTGCATGCCCTCGAAGTACGGGGGCTTGCGGACGTAGGTGGAGTCGTCGGCCCAGGCGAACGTGTCGCCGGTCGGGGTGGGCAGCGACTGCCAGCGCTCGTCACCGGCGAACACGTCGGCGTACGCGGCGCTGAACCCGGTCGCGCCGATCGCCTGGGCGATGACGTCCTGGATCTCGGCGGTGTTGGGCCAGATGTCGCGCAGGTAGACCGGCTCGCCCTTGGTGTCCTCGCCGAGCGGCTCGTTGGCCAGGTCGATGTCCATCGTGCCGGCCAGCGCGTACGCCACCACCAGCGGCGGGGACGCCAGGTAGTTCATCTTGACGTCCGGGTTGATCCGGCCCTCGAAGTTCCGGTTGCCGGACAGCACCGACACGACGGCCAGGTCGCCGGAGTTGACGGCGGCGGAGACCTCCTCCGGCAGCGGGCCGGAGTTGCCGATGCAGGTGGTGCAGCCGTAGCCGACCAGGTTGAAGCCGAGCTTGTCGAGGTACGGCGTGAGGCCGGCCCGCTCGTAGTAGTCCATGACGACCTTGGAGCCGGGCGCCAGGGTGGTCTTGACCCACGGCTTGCGGCTCAGGCCCTTGTCGACGGCGTTGCGGGCCAGCAGCGCGGCCCCGATCATCACCTGCGGGTTGGAGGTGTTGGTGCAGGAGGTGATCGCGGCGATCACGACCGCGCCGTGGTCCAGCTCGTACTCCACGCCGTCGCTGCCGGTGACCCGGACCGGGTTGCTGGCCCGGCCCCCGGCGCCGACGGCGGCGGTCTCCAGGTCGCGCGGCTCGTCGGCCGGGTCGCTGAAGTCGTTGGCGGGCGGGTCGCTGGCCGGGAACGACTCGGCGCTGGCCTCGTCGGCCGGGCCGTTCGCGCCCCGGGGCAGCTGCTCGCGGGCGACGCCGGGCTTGAGGTCGCGCTCACCGGCGGAGTCGTCGGCGACGTAGTCGGTCAGCGCCGAGCGGAACAGCGTCTTGGCGGCCCCGAGCGGCACCCGGTCCTGCGGGCGCTTCGGCCCGGCCAGGGACGGCTCGATGGTGCCCAGGTCCAGCTCCAGGCGCTCGGAGTACGCCGGCTCACGCTCCGGGTCGTGCCAGAGCCCCTGCTCCTTGGCGTACGCCTCGACGAGCGCCACCTGGGAGGCGTCGCGGCCGGTCAGCTCCAGGTAGCGGACGGTCTCGGCGTCGATCGGGAAGATCGCGACGGTGGAGCCGTACTCGGGGGACATGTTGCCGATGGTGGCCCGGTTGGCCAGTGGCACGGCGCCGACGCCGGGGCCGTAGAACTCGACGAACTTGCCGACCACGCCGTGCTTGCGCAGCATCTCGGTGATGGTGAGCACCAGGTCGGTGGCGGTGGTGCCGGCCGGCATCTCACCGGAGAGCTTGAAGCCGACGACCCGGGGGATGAGCATGCTGACCGGCTGGCCGAGCATCGCGGCCTCGGCCTCGATGCCGCCGACGCCCCAGCCCAGCACACCCAGGCCGTTGACCATGGTGGTGTGCGAGTCGGTGCCGACGACGGTGTCCGGGTACGCCTGCATGACTCCAGACGCCTCTGCGCGCGCCATGATCGTACGGGCCAGGTACTCGATGTTGACCTGGTGCACGATGCCGGTGCCGGGCGGGACGACCTTGAACTCGTTGAACGCGGTCTGGCCCCAGCGCAGGAACTGGTAGCGCTCCCTGTTGCGCTCGTACTCCAGCTCGACGTTGCGGGCGAAGGCGTCCTCGCGGCCGAACAGGTCGGCGATGACCGAGTGGTCGATGACCAGCTCGGCCGGTGCGAGGGGGTTGACCTTGGTGGCGTCGCCGCCGAGGTCGCGGACCGCCTCGCGCATGGTGGCCAGGTCGACCACGCAGGGTACGCCGGTGAAGTCCTGCATCAGCACCCGCGCCGGGGTGAACTGGATCTCCACGCTCGGGTCGGCGGTGGGGTCCCACGCGCCGAGCTGGGAGATGTGGTCGGCGGTGATGTTCGCGCCGTCCTCGGTCCGCAGCAGGTTCTCCAGCAGGATCTTCAAGCTGTAGGGCAGTCTGTCGTGCCCCGGCACCTGGCTGATCCTGAAAATCTCGTAGCTCGCGTCTCCGACGCGTAGCTGGGTCTTCGCACCGAAGGTGTCGAGGCTCGCCACGTCGTACTCCTTCACACCAGCGACCGTGAGTAGTCCTGAGCAGTCTGTCGCACCGGGCGGAACGTCGCCCAGGTTAGGTAACACTTACTGCCGATTCGTCGTCTTCCAACAAAACCGTACGTCCGTCTTGCTATCCACGCAACCTCGTGCCAGGGTTCGGGACGAGGAGGTGCCACCATGATCCATCATGTGCTGCTCGCCTGCCCGCCCGGTGCCGAGGACGCGTCCCGGGCCTTCTACGTGGGCATCCTCGGCCTGACCGAGAAACCCAAACCCCCGGCCCTCGCCGCCCGTGGCGGCTGCTGGTTCACCGGGTACGACGCCGAACTGCACCTCGGCGTCGAGGCCGACTTCCGGCCCGCCCGCAAGGCGCACCCCGCCCTGCTGCGCCCCGACCTCGACGCCCTCGCCGACCGGCTGGCCCGCGCCGGCCACCCGGTCACCTGGGGTGACGACGACGAGCTGCCCGGGATGCGCCGCTTCCACACCGCCGACCCGCACGGCAACCGGCTGGAGTTCGTCGCCCCGCTGCCCGCCCGGACGGAGCGGTCGGCCCCCGGTCGCTGACCGCCGTCGTGTCGGACCCCGCCGCTACGGTGTGCCGATGGCGTCGGTCAAGCAGGTCCAGGTCACCTTCGACTGCGCGGAGCCCGAACGGGTCGCCCGCTTCTGGTGCGCGGTGCTCGGTTACGTCGTGCCCCCACCCCCGCCGGGGTTCGCCGACTGGGGCGCGTTCGACAGCGCCCTGCCGCCCGAGCGGCAGGGCTCCGCGTTCGCCTGCGTCGACCCCACCGGCGTGGGCCCGCGACTGTTCTTCCAGCGCGTGCCCGAGGGCAAGGTGGTCAAGAACCGGCTGCACCTCGACGTGCGGATCGGCCCCGGCCTGGTCGGTGCGGAGCGGTTGGCCGCGCTGGAGGCGGAGTGCGCCCGGCTGGTCGCCCTCGGCGCGACCCGGGTACGCCTGCTGCCCGCCGACGGGCACGACGAGTCGTGCCTGGTGATGCAGGACGTCGAGGGCAACGAGTTCTGCCTCGACTGAGCCACCGCCGCCGCGCCGCACTATCGTTTCCGCGTGCACATCCGTTTCGACGTCCCCGCCGACCCCGCCTACCCGGGCCGGGTGGCCGCCGCGCTCAGCAGCGTCCGGTTGCGCCGGTTCACCCTCATCGGCGCGGCGCTGGCGGCGGCCGGGGCGGCCGGTCTGCTGGTCTCCTGGGGCGGCCGGCTCTCGTCGCTGTGGCTGGTGCTGCTCGTGGGCGGGCTGCTGTCGATGCTCTACGCGCCCTGGGTGCGCTGGCGGGCCCGACGCCGCTCCGACGACTACGCGGTCGAGGGCGGCTACGACATCACCGACGACAACATCATGATGCGCAGCGGCTCGGAGTCCGGGGGCATCGCCTGGGACGGGGTGGCCCGGGTGCGGGAGGCCGGCGACTTCTGGATCGTGTACGTCGGTCGGATGCCGGCGACGGTGATCCCCCGCTGGTTGATGTCCCCCGGGGACGCCGAGACGTTGCGTGCCTTCATGGCCGCGCGCGGTCTGCTCGCACCCCGCTGACCACACCCCGCTGCGGGGCCCGCCCGGCCCGTCCGGCGCGGGTAGGGTTCGAGGTCGGGTCGGAAGGGGTGCCGCAGTGGTCGACGTTCAGCACTGGCTCGTAGCACTTCCCCCGGGGGTGGTCTACCTGATCGTCGCCGGGGTGATCGGCGTCGAGAGCATGGGTGTCCCGTTGCCGGGCGAGATCGTGCTGGTCAGCTCCGCCCTGCTGGCCGCGACCGGGGTGGTCGAGCCGCACTGGGTCGCCACCGCCGCGGCGTTCGGCGCGATCGTCGGCGACTCCGTCGGCTACGCGGTGGGTCGCCGGGGCGGCCGTCCGCTGCTGGCCCGGCTGGGCCGGCGCTTCCCGAAACACCTGGGGCCCGCACAGCTCGCCCGCGCCGAGCAGAGCTTCGCCCGGCACGGCGTCTGGGCGGTGTTCTTCGGCCGGTTCGTCGCCCTGCTGCGCATCCTGGCCGGGCCGCTGGCCGGCGCGCTGCACGTGCCGTACCGGCGGTTCCTGGTGGCCAACGCGGCCGGCGGCCTGGTCTGGGCCTTCGGCACGACCTACCTGCTCTACACCCTGGGCCGGGCGGCCGAGCACTGGCTCAAGGACATCTCCTGGGCCGGCCTGGTCCTGGCCGTGCTCGGCGGGGTGGCCAGCACCTGGTGGCTGCGCCGCCGGGCCCGCCGGCTGGAGTCGACGACGACCGCCGACGAGGCCGAACCGGTGGCGGCCGGCACCGACCGCTGAGCCGCCACCGCTACGGCCCCCCCGGGCACGGGAGCGAGCTGGCGGTACCGACGACGATCGGGCCGCCCCCGGGTGGGGGCGGCCCGATCGGTGTCCGGGGTCAGGACGGGTAGCGGGTCAGGACGAGTAGCCGCGGGTGGCGATCCAGTCGGCGAGGTTGTCCACGCTCATCCGGTAGGACGCGGTGTCCGGGTTGGCCGAGTCACCGATGGTCACGGTCTTCCCACCGTCGCGGTAGCCGATGACGCTGATGTAGTGGCCACCCTCGAAGGAGTGGGCGTTGCCGTCGGTGTCCACCGCGGTGCCGGCGATGTTGGCCACCACGGCCCGACCGTCGTCGACGGTACGCACGATGTCGGCGCGCAGCTCGTCGGTCTGCTTGTCGTCGGCCTTGGCGCCGCGGATCTCGGTGCTCTCGTACGCCTTGCGGCCGGTCTCCTTGTTCAGCACGGGGGTGATGTCGTTGATGCTGTCGGTGCCGGCCTCGGTGGTGCGCATCTCCTTGGCCATGGCGTCGACGTCGATGTTCTTGCCCTGGACGGACAGGGCGTTGCGGGTCGCGGCGGGGCCGCAGTAGTAGAAGTTCGGCTGCGCCTGGTAGTCCATCGTCAGCTCACGCTCGCCGGCGGGCCGGCGCTCGGCCTGAACGGCGGCGGGTGCGCCGGTGCGGGCCTCGACGGCGTAGGCGGCGGTCAGCGGGCCGGCGATGGCGCCGGTGGTGAAGGCGAGGCCGGCAGCGGTCAGGGCGGTCTTGCGGATCAGATCGGTACGCATGGTCGCGTGCTCCTCTGCATCGGGGGTGTGGCGCACGCCCACAGGGGGGTGGGGCGTGGCCGGAAGTTCGGGGGATCGCCAGGCGATCGGGGGGACCTGCTCGGGCGTCCGGGGATTGTCAACCGACCCGGTGGCGACCGCATTCCGCGATCGGGGTTCCGGGGCCGTCCCCCTCGGGCGGGGGAGTGGCGGTGGTATGCCAGGTACAACGCCCCGCCCCCGGCGGCGATTCCGCCGTGGGAGTGGCCCCGGCCACGGGACGATCGGGCACGAACGCACCGGTCCGGTGCTCGACCCCCGCGACGAACCGGACATCCGGTCGGTCACCGGACCCGGTGCGGTGGGTGGTGGACCCCGCTCAGTCGGCGCGGATCAGGTCGACCACCGCGTCCCGGGCCGCCCGGACGGCCTCGCGGGACTGCGCGGTGTGGTCCAGGATGTCGAAGGCGTGCTGGCCGTCCGGCACCTCCACCAGGCGCACCTGTCGCCCGACCTGGGTGGCGGCGTCGAGGAACGCCGCGATGCCGGCCAGCAGCCCGGGGAGCTTGTCCTGCCCGGCCCGGGTCAGCACCACAGGCGTCGTCGAGCCCGTGCCGAGGGCGTCGAGGGGCAGGAACCGTGCCGGCACCTCCCAGCCGGGCAGCGGGACGAGCAGCGGATAGGTCAGCGCGATGCCCCGCACCCAGGCCGGCGCGACGCGCAGCCAGTCGGCCGAGAACAGGCTGCCGCCGGAGAAGAACCAGAGCACCACCCGCTGCGGGTCGACCCGGGGGTCGGCCCGGACGGCCTCGACCAGGCCGGCGATCTCGTCGGCGGTGGCGGGCAGCCCGGCCAGGTCGGTGACCCGGTAGCTGACGACGGCGGCGACCAGGCCCTGCTCGGCGAGGAGCGCCCCGTAGCCCCGGTAGAGCAGCCAGTCCCGGGGGTCCGGCGCGCCCGGCGGAAGGGGGGCGCCGTGCACGATCACCACCACGGGGTGCGGACCGTCACCGGCCGGCAGGTGCAGGTCGACCTGGCCGTGCCGCTCCACCGGCGCTGGGGGCGGTGCCAACACGAAGGGTTGCCGCTCGACCGCGTCGTCCATGCCGGGGAGCCTAGCCGCCGACGGCCCGTCGGACCGTCCCGTCGGGACCACCGTGGACCTCGGCCGTGGTGGATCGGCGTCGGGTCGCCGCGGAACCGGTCAGGCCGGGTCGTCGCCGGACGTCGCGGCCTGGGCGTGCCGCTCCCGCAGCCGGTCGCGGATCTCCTCCGGGGTGTACGCGCGACGCCGCCGCTCGGCGCGGGCGACGACCACCCCGGTCGCGGCGACCCCCGCGAGACCGGCCAACCCGAGGACCTTCCACCACTGCATCCGTTGCCGCATCGGCCTAGGGTAGACGCCCATGAGCATCAGCCTGGACGAGGCCGTCGACCTGACCCGTACCGGTGACGTCTGGGTGTTCCGGGGGCGCAGCGTGCCGGACCGGGCCATCCAGTTCACCACCAACAGTCCCGTCAACCACGTCGGCATGGCGGTGGTGCTGGACGACATGCCCCCGCTGATGTGGCACGCCGAGCTGGGCCGGTCGCTGCGGGACATGTGGACCGGCACCCACCAGCGGGGTGTGCAGCTGCACGACCTGCGCGACGCGGTCTGCGTCTGGGCCAACCGGTACGGCCAGCGGGCCTGGCTGCGTCAGCTCGAACCGTCGGCCGATCCGACGATGGAGCAGGCGGTGCTGCGGACGGTGGCCCGGCTCGACGGCACCCCGTTCCCGTCCACCGCCCAGTTGGCCTGGCGGTGGGCCCGGGGGCGGGTGCCGCAGCTGCGCCTGCCGCTGCCGGGCCGGCGGGACCGGGCCGACGAGCGGGCCGACCTGCCGGCGGGTGACAGTGCGCTGGAGACCGCGTACTGCGCCGAGGTGGTGGCGGTGACCTACGAGGCGATGGGGCTGCTGCCGCCCGGCCGGCGGCCGAACTGGTACGACCCGGGCCGGTTCTGGAGCGGCGACGACCTGGACCTGGCCGGCGACGCGCGGCTCGGCGCGGAGATCGAGGTGCGTATCCCGCCCCGGTGAGGTTTGCCGGCGGCCGGGGACGGCAATTGGTGACGCCGTGAGAGCTTCCACCGACCTCGACACGTTGAGCGACTTCTTCGACAGGTACGGGGTGGCGCTCACCACCGGCGACGTGCCCACCATCGCCGGCTGCTACGCCCTGCCGGGGCTGGTGGTCGCCGACACCTACAGCTTCTCGTTCAGCACGATGGCGGCGGTCGCGCTCTCCTTCGTCGGGGCCGCGCCCGACTACCGGGAACGGGAACTGGTCGCGGCGCACGCGCTGATCGAGGAGGTGGAGCCGGTCTCCGCCCTGCTGACGATGGTGTCGGTGCGCTGGGAGTTCCTGGACAGCCAGGGCCGGGCGGTGCCCGGGGAACGCTACCGTTACCTGCTGCGCGGCACCGAGGACGGCCCGGCGATCTGCACCGTCATCCGGACCGGCTGACCGCCGGGTCGCCCCTGCCACGCCCCCGGTGATCATCCCTACCGGACGGTCGCTAATCTCTGCGTACAGGGTCGACCGAGGAGGGCCATGCCGGGCACCCGTGGAAAGCGGTGGACGTCCCGACTGCCCCAGGCGGTCGCCGCGACCCCCTGGCTGCTCGCCTCGATCGGGGTGATCGTGCTGCTCCTGCTGCTGGTCAAGGCGCTGGTGGCGGTGCTGGGTCACGATCGGTACGCCGAGCACGGCGCCGGGTCACGCAGCGAGGCCGTGATGGTGCCCGGGGTGCCGGTGACGACCGGGCCGGCGTCGGCGACGCCGTCGCCGTCGCCCACCCGCACCCGGCGGGCCACCAGCGGCGACGGAACCGGCGTGGTCCCACCGGCACCGGGTCGGACGCCCGTCGCGTCCCGGTCGGCCAGCCCGTCGGCGTCGGTGTCGCCGCCGACCGTGGCCCTGACGCCGCCGCCGGCCACGCTGCTCAACGACGACGCCCCCGGCATCACCTACCGGGGACGGTGGGCGGTCTCCCGGAACCGGCCGTACGGCGACCACCGGAACGACGTGCACTACACCATCCACGACGGGGACTCGTTCAGCTTCACCTTCACCGGCACCGGCCTGGACTACATCACCTCGCGGGACCCCGAGTACGGTGACGCTGACGTGTGGGTCGTCGATGCCGCCGGGCGACCGGTGAAGCAGGAGCGGGTGAGCGCGCGGGCGCACCGTTACCAGCCGCAGCAGACCGTGTTCAGCGTGCAGGGGCTGCCGGCCGGGAAGTACACCATCTGGGCGGTCAAACGCGGCGGGGTCTACTTCCAGGTGGACGCCCTGCGGGTGCGCGGCTGACGGGACGAACGGACTGTCCGGTTAGGACAAAGTCCGGACGTTGGGTACTTTCCGACAATCGCCTGAATCGTTACTCTTCTCGGACGGGGCCGACCAGGGAGGGTCATGTCCGGCATGCGTCGCGCGCAACCGCGGGCACACGGAGCGGGTGCGCTGGCGTCGTCGCCATGGGTCGTGGTCGCCACCGGCGTGCTGGTGATGGTGGTGCTCCTGATCGTCGCGTTGGCGTCGTACCGCAGCCGGGGGCCGGCGTTCGAGGCCCGGCCGGCCGATCCGCTGCCGACGTACTCGCTGCCGGGCTCGGGGGCGACCAACCCGGCCCGGGTGGCGGCGAACCTGCCCGAACCGGTCGTCCCCGGGCTGACGCCCCGCCGCACCGACCCGCCTCCGGTCGAGGTGCCCGTGGTGGTCGTGCCGCCGTCGGCCGGGGACGACGTGCCCGCACCGCCGGCCGGTGGGGTCGGGTCACCGCCCGACGAGCCGGGCGTAGAGCAGCCCCGACCCACCACACCCGCACCGCCACCGCCCGCCGCGCCGCCGTCGTCGCCGGTCACCGGCCGGTTCAGCGTGCGGGACAGCTGGAACAACCAGGCGTTCATCGGTGAGGTGCTGCTCTACAACCGCGACCGGGTGTCCCGACCGTGGACGGTCCGGTTGGTGCCGCCACCGGGCAGTCGACTGGTCACCTCGTGGGTCGAGGGCGCCCCGCAGGGCACTCCCCGGATGTCCGGCGGGGTGTTCACGTACACCAGCGGGGTGAACGTCGGCCCCGGTGCCTCGGTGCCGTTGCGGTTCCACTTCGAGAACACCGGCGGCAGCATCCGGCCCTCGCGGTGCACGGTCGACGGGGTGCCCTGCTCCGGCCTCTGACCCGCCGGCTGCCGGTCCGCCGCGCCGCCCACAACCGCCGTCCGGGCCATGGGCCGTTCAACCGTGGCGCTGCCACCGTCCGGCCATGGGTGCTGCCGGCACCGTTCATTCCGCGTTCTGCAAGGTTACTGCCGTATTGCCGCAGTGTTTGCAAGGTATTGCAGATTTTTTCGGCAAGGGCTAGCGTGCGGGCGAATCAGCGACCATAGGAAGGCCGTCGATGACACCCCCGCTGCCGCGCAAGGCGCTGCTCGCTCTGGTCTCCACCCTCACCCTCGCTCTCGTCGGCGTCCCGGTCGCCGTCCGGCAACTCGGTGCCGACGCCACCGACCGGCCGTCCACCATCGACGCCCTCGCCGCGGCCGGTGCCGCCCAGTGGGGTGCCGAACCCTCCACCGACGCGCTGCTCGCCGCCGGCGCCGGTAAGGGACGTAACGAACAGTTCTACTTTGTCCTGCCGGACCGCTTCGCCAACGGCGACCGCCGCAACGACACCGGCGGCCTCACCGGGGACCGGCTGCGTACCGGCCTCGACCCGACCGACAAGGGCTTCTACCACGGCGGCGACCTCAAGGGCGTCATCGACAAGCTCGACTACATCCAAGGGCTCGGCACCACCGCCATCTGGCTCGCGCCGGTGTTCAAGAACCGGCCCGTGCAGGGCAGCGGCGCGGACGTCTCCGCCGGCTACCACGGCTACTGGATCACCGACTTCACCCAGGTCGACCCGCACTTCGGCACCAACGAGGAGATGAAGCGGCTGGTGAAGCTGGCCCACCAGCGGGGCATCCGGGTCTACCTCGACGTCATCGTCAACCACACCGCCGACGTCATCAGGTACGCCGAGGACAGGTACGCCTACGTCGACAAGAAGACGTCGCCGTACACCGACGCGCAGGGACGCGAGTTCGAGGACCGCAACTACGCCGACGGCACCCGGGCCTTCCCGACGGTGAACCGGGACTCCGGGGCGTACACGCCGACCTTCGCCACTCCCGCCGACGCGAAGGTCAAGGTCCCGGCGTGGCTGAACGACCCGACGATGTACCACAACCGGGGTGACTCCACCTTCACCGGCGAGAACAGCGAGTACGGCGACTTCTACGGTCTCGACGACCTGTGGACCGAGCGGCCCGAGGTGGTCAGGGGCCTGACCAAGGCGTACGGCGACTGGATCGCCAGCACCGACGTCGACGGGTTCCGGCTGGACACGGTCAAGCACGTCAACCTCGACTTCTGGCCGCAGTTCAGCCAGGGCATCAAGCGCGCCGCCGACAAGGCCGGGAAGAAGGACTTCTTCATGTTCGGCGAGGTCTACAGCGCCGACCAGGAGGTCACCTCCACCTACGTGCGGCGCGGCGGGCTGCCGGCCACCCTCGACTTCTCCTTCCAGGAGGCGGCGCGCGGCTACGTCACCGCCGACGGCTCGGCGAAGGCGCTGGCCGACGTCTACGCCAAGGACCCGCTGTACGCCGCCCGGGACACCGACGCCGGCCGGCTGACCACCTTCCTCGGCAACCACGACATGGGCCGGATCGGCTCGTTCATCGCCGCCGGCGGGGGCGACGACGCCCGCCAGCTCGGCCGGGACCGGCTCGCCCACCAGCTGATGTTCCTCACCCGGGGGCAGCCGGTGGTCTACTCCGGCGACGAGCAGGGCTTCACCGGGCCGGGCGGGGACAAGGACGCCCGGCAGGACATGTTCGCCACCCGCACGGCGGACTACCTCGACGACGACCTGATCGGCACCACCCGCACCCACGCCAGCGACCAGTACGACACCACCCACCCGCTCTACCGGACCATCGCCGAGCTGGGCCGGCTGCGGGCCGCGCACCCCGCCCTGCGCGACGGCGTGCAGGTCACCCGGTACGCCGCCGACGGGCCGGGCGTCTTCGCCTTCTCCCGGATCTCCCCGGCCGACCGCACCGAGTACCTCGCCGCGGTGAACAACGCCGGTACCCCGCAGACTGTCACCGTGCAGACCTGGTCCCCCGGCACCACCTTCACCGGCATCTACGGCGGCACGGCCACCCCGACCGCCGGCACCGACGGAAAGCTGAGCCTGACCGTGCCCGCCGGGTCGGCCGTGGTGCTCCGGGCCGGCCGGCCCGTGCCGCAGGCCGCCGCGAAGCCGGCCGTCACCCTCACCGAGCCGGGCACCGACCCGGTCGCCACCCGGGCCGCCGTCACCGCGCAGGTGACAGGTGACCCGCTGGCCACCGTCACCGTCGCCGCCCGGGTCGCGGGTGGAAAGTGGACGCTGCTGGGCAGCGCGCACACCGCGCCGTACACCGTGCACCACGACCTGACCGGGCTCGCCGGCGGCACCCGGATCGAATACAAGGCGGTGGTGCGCGACGGGAAGGGGCGGACGACCGCCACCCGGTCGACCGGCGTGGTCGGCACCCCGGCGCAGGGCGCGTCCCGGGACTGGCTGGTGGTGCACTACCAGCGCCCCGCCGGGGACTACGCCGACTGGGGCCTCTACGCCTGGGGTGACATCGATCCGGCGTACGTCACGCAGTGGCCCGCCGGGCAGCCGTTCGTCGGGGAGGATTCGTACGGCCGGTTCGCCTGGGTGAAGCTCAAGCCCGGCGCGACGTCCGTCGGGTTCCTCGTGGTCGACAAGGCGGGCACCAAGGACGTCGCCAACGACCGCACCGTCGACGTGACCACCACCGGTGAGGTCTGGGTCAAGCAGGGCGACCCGGCGCTCTATCCCACCCGGCAGGCCGCCACCGGCCAACCCGACCCACCCGTCGACCCGAACACCGCGATCATCCACTGGCGCAAGGCCGACAACGACTACGCCGGCTGGGGCCTGCACCTGTGGGACGGGGCGGCCACCCCGACCGACTGGGCCAGCCCCCTGCCGCCCGAGAAGGTGGACTCGTTCGGCGCGCTGTTCCGGGTGCCGCTGGCGGCCGGCGCGACCGGGTTGAACTACATCATCCACCGGGGCGACACCAAGGATCAGCCCGACGACCAGCGACTCGACCTGACCGGGGTGGGCCACGAGATCTGGCTGCTGGGCGGGGTGCCCGGCCGGCTGCTGCCCGCCACCGGCGCCGGGGCGACGAAGGACCTCGACATCACGAAACAACAGGCACAGTGGATCGACAGGTCCACGGTCACCTGGGCCGTCGGCCCGACCGACGGCAGGGCGTACGCCCTGGTGGCCGCCCCGGCCGGTGGGCTGGGGGTGGTCGACGGCGAGCTGTCCGGGACGTACACCTCGTTGCCGTTGCGGGCGCAGCGCAACGGGCTCACCGAGGCCCAGCGGGCGGCCTTCCCGCACCTGTGGGCCCACCAGGCGTTCCACCTCGACCGGGCCGACCTGGCGAAGGTGCCGGCGGCGCTGCGCGGGCAGCTCGTGGTGACCGAGCGGGACGCCCGGGGCGCGCTGCTGCGCGCGACCGGGGTGCAGGTCCCCGGGGTGCTCGACGACGTCTACCGCGCCGCCACCGACGCCACGCTGGGTGTCAGCTTCGCCGGTAAGGTGCCCACCCTCGCGGTCTGGGCGCCCACCGCCCGCACCGTCACCCTCGAACTGTCCGACACGCCGTCGGCGTCGCCGCGCACGGTGGCGATGCGCCGCGACGACCGCACCGGCGTCTGGTCGGTACGCGGCAGCCGCGACTGGGCCGGCCGCTACTACCGCTACCGGGTGGAAGCCTGGCAACCGGCCGCCCAGAAGATCGTCACCGCGTCGGTCACCGACCCCTACTCGGTGGCGCTCGCGGCGGACTCCACGCACAGCCAGATCGTCGACCTGACCGATCCGGCGCTCGCCCCGCCCGGCTGGTCCGGGCTGCGTAAGCCGGCCGCGCCGCCCGCGTCACAGGCGCAGGTCTCCGAGCTGTCGGTACGCGACTTCTCCATCGCCGACGACACCGTGCCGGCCGACCGGCGGGGCACCTACCTGGCCTTCACCGACCCGGGCACGGCCGGCATGAAACACCTGAAGGCGCTCGGCGACGCCGGGGTCAACTACCTGCACCTGCTGCCCGTGTTCGACTTCGCCACCATCCCGGAGAAGCGGGCCGACCAGCGGCAGCCCGACTGCGACCTGGCGGCGCTGCCGCCGGACTCCGACCGGCAGCAGGCGTGCGTCGCGGCGGTCGCCGACACCGACGGCTACAACTGGGGGTACGACCCGCTGCACTACACCGTCCCCGAGGGCGGCTACGCCGTCGACCCGGACGGGGCACGGCGGACCGCCGAGTTCCGGCGCATGGTCGCCGGGATCAACGGCGCCGGCCTGCGGGTGGTGCTGGACGTGGTCTACAACCACACCTCCGCCGCCGGCACCGACGAGAAGTCGGTGCTGGACCAGCTGGTGCCCGGCTACTACCACCGGCTGCTCGACGACGGCACCGTCGCCAACTCGACCTGCTGCGCCAACACCGCCCCCGAGCACGCCATGATGGGCAAGCTGGTGGTCGACTCGCTGGTGGTCTGGGCGAAGCAGTACAAGGTGGACGGCTTCCGGTTCGACCTGATGGGCCACCACCCGAAGGCGAACATCCTGGCCGTGCGGGCCGCGCTGGACCGGTTGACCCTGGCCCGCGACGGCGTCGACGGGAAGAAGATCCTGCTCTACGGCGAGGGCTGGAATTTCGGCGAGGTCGCCGACGACGCCCGGTTCGTGCAGGCCACCCAGGCCAACATGGCCGGCACCGGGATCGGCACCTTCAACGACCGGCTCCGCGACGCGGTCCGCGGCGGCGGCCCGTTCGACGGCAACCCGCGCGTGCAGGGCTTCGCCTCCGGCCTGTACACCGACCCCAACGGCGACCCGGTCAACGGCACCGCCGCCGAGCAGCAGGCCCGACTGCTGCGCCAGCAGGACCTGATCAAGGTGGGGTTGACCGGCAACCTGCGCGACTACCGGTTCACCGACTCCGCCGGCCGGCAGGTCACCGGGGCGCAGGTCGACTACAACGGCTCGCCGGCCGGCTACACCGCCGCCCCCGGCGAGGCGGTCACCTACGTCGACGCGCACGACAACGAGATCCTGTACGACGCGCTGGCGTACAAGCTGCCGACCGGGACCTCGGCGACGGACCGGGCCCGGATGCAGGTGCTGGCCCTGGCCACCACCGCCCTCGGGCAGGGCACCGGGTTCGTGGCGGCCGGGTCGGAGCGGCTGCGCTCGAAGTCGCTGGACCGCAACTCCTACAACTCCGGTGACTGGTTCAACCAGATCCGCTGGGACTGCGCCCGGGGCAACGGCTTCGGTGCCGGGCTCCCCCCGGCGGCCGACAACCAGGACAAGTGGCCGTACGCCAAGCCGCTGCTGGCCGACCCGGCCCTGGTGCCCGGCTGCGCCGCGATCGACCTGGCCGACGCCCGGTACGCGGAGCTGCTGCGGATCCGACGGTCCTCGCCGGTGTTCGGGCTGACCACCGCCGCGCAGGTGCAGCAGCGGGTCGCGTTCCCGCTGTCCGGGGCGAAGGAGACCCCGGGGGTGCTCACCATGACCCTCGACGCGCGGGGGCTCGGCGGCCGGTGGAAGACGGTGACCGTGGTCTTCAACGCCACCCCGGCGACGGCGAAGCAGACGGTGACCGGGCTGCGGGGCACCGACACCGCCCTGCACCCGGTGCTGGCCGGCTCGGCCGACCCGGCGCTACGGACCGCGTCGTTCGACCGGGCGGCGGGCACCTTCACCGTGCCGGCGCGCAGCGTGGCGGTCTTCGTGCAACGCTGACGCGGACGACGACCGGCCCCCCTGCGCGTGCTGCGCAGGGGGGCCGGTGCGTGTCCTGCCCGGTGTGCCGCCGTCACCGGCCGCACGTCACCCGAGGGTGCTCAGCCGAAGCAGTTCGGAATGGTGTCGCCCGGGATGGCCAGGCAGTTGGTCGGACGGTTCGCGACGATCGCGGACTTGTCGTCCACGTTCACCACGCCCTCGAAGGTGAACACACCGCCGGGGGCGAGGGTGGCGAAGTTGTTGGCGACCTTCGTCCGGCTGAGGTTGACCTCGCCGAAGATGTTGAAGATGCCGCCGCCGACGCCGATCGGACCGAGGGCCCGGTTGGCGACGACCTCGGACTCGCGCACCGTGGTGACGCTGTCCGCGTTGAACAGCCCGCCGCCGAAGAAGCCGGCGGTGTTCTCCTTCAGGTGGCTCTTCTCGATGGTGACCGCGCTGTCGAACGCGACGGCCACGCCACCGCCGACACCGGCGGTGCTGTTCTTGGCCACCGTCGAGTGGTCGACGTTGACCTGGGCGTCCGCCGCCGCGAGACCGCCACCGGCGAGCACCGCGGTGTTCGACAGCAGTTCGGTGTAGCGCACGGTGGTGTTGCCGCCGATGTCGAGCACGCCACCGCCGAAGCCGAGCGTCTCGTTGTCGGTGACCTTGGACTTCTCGATCAGGACGGTGCCGCCGTCGACGTCCTCGGTGAAGATCTCCGCGGCGCCGTTGGCGATACCGCCGCCACCGACGATGGCGGTGTTGTCGGTGATCGTGGACTCGTCGACCGTGAGCAGGCCGGCGTTGAAGATGCCCCCGCCGAAGAAGAAGGCGGTGTTGTGGGCGACCTCGGTGTGCCGCAGCGACGTGGTGCCGAAGTTGGCCAGCCCGCCGCCGTTGCCGCCTGACTGGTTGAGCACGACCGAGGTGTCGAACAGGTTGGCGGTGCCACCCGGCTGCACCAGGATCCCGGCGCCGTCGTTGACGCCCGGCTCCTCGACCAGCGTGGTGGCCTTCCCCGGCTTGGCCTTCGGCGCGGCCTTCACCGCGGCCTTGCGGGCGGCCTTCGGCGCGGCCTTCAGGCCGGCCTTCGGGTTCGCCTTGCGGGCGGCGAGCGCCTGGGCCAGCGGGGTGCCGGCCTTGACCTGGGCGGCGATCGCCTGGGAGTCCGAGTAGGCCCCCCACACCGCTGCCGGGGAGACCGGCTGCAACGCCTCGATGGTCTGCCCACCCTTGATGGTCAGGCCCTTGAGGCTCAGGTGACCGCCCGGACCCACGTTGAGGATCCGGAAGTAGTCGGCGGTGGCGTCCCGGGTGATCGTGGTGTGCTCACCCCGCAGGGTGATGTCCTGGGTGATCACCGGCAGGCCGTTGCCGTCCTGGTTGCGGGTCAGGTTGTAGGTGCAGCCCTTGGCCAGGTCCAGCACACCGCCGTCGCGGCTGTTGGCGAAGACGATCGCCTGGATGAGCCGGTCGGTGTCGCAGGGCACCTCCTTCCCCCGTTCGTGGTCCTTACCGTCGCGGTCGTCCTTGCCGCCACGGTCCGGACCCTCCTCGCCACGGCCCTCGTCGCCGCGACCCTGGTCGCCGTCCTTGGTGACCTGCTGAGTGGTGTTCCACGTCAGTCCGCTCACCCCGACCGCCCCGGCGCTGCCGGCGACGCCCACCGCGGCGAGACTGACCACACCTGTCAACCCGGCGACGCCACTGGCGAGCCAGAGCTTGCGACGGCTCCTGCTCCCCGTCGCCCGCGCGGAGGCTTCGTTGTTCGTTAGGTAGTTGGACATCGGAGCTCTCTGCCCTCTCCTCGTACCAGACAGGGTCGCCGCGCCTGAGCGGACGTCCCCTGCTACAAATCGGTTGTAGCTCCCGAAACCCACGGTATGAGAAGGTTCCTCGCTATGAGGTCAAACCCGAGGAAAGCCCGCCTTATTTACACGTTCCGGCGGTCGGTGACCCTGGGGACGAGCAGGCCCTCCGTGGTGTGATCCGCGCGGGAGCGCCGGTACGGTGGGCAGGAACGACGACGGCCCCGCCGCCGGAGGCGTCCGCCGAGGGGCGGGACGCGTCCGACGGCGGGGCCGTCGCGGTGGGTGCGGGGGGTCAGCCGGGCAGGCGGGGACCCGCCTCACGCTGCTCGGCCAGCCAGGTCTCCACCTCGTCCGAGCGGCGGGGCAGACCCGCCGACAGGTTCACCGAGCCGGTCGCGGTGACCAGGATGTCGTCCTCGATCCGGACGCCGATGCCGCGCAGCTCCTCGGGGACCAGCTCGTCCTCCGGCTGGAAGTACAGGCCCGGCTCGACGGTGAGCACGTAGCCCTCACCCAGCGCACCGTCGCGGTACTTCTCCTTGCGGGCGTTCGAGCAGTCGTGCACGTCGATGCCGAGCATGTGACTGGTGCCGTGCAGGGTCCACCGCCGGTAGACCGTGGAGGCCGGGTCCATCGCCTCGTCGACGCTCACCGGGAGCAGGCCGAGATCCTTCAACGCCTCGGCGAGCACCCGCATCGAGGTCAGGTGCACGTCCCGGAAGCCGACCCCCGGGCGGATCGCGTCGATACCGGCCTGCTGTGCGGCGTACACCGCGTCGTAGACCTGGCGTTGCAGCGGGGTGAACCGGCCGTCGACCGGCAGCACCCGGGTCACGTCGGCGGTGTAGAGGTTGCGGTTCTCCACGCCCATGTCCATCAGCAGCAGCTCACCCGGGCGGGTCGCGCCGTGGTTGTGCACCCAGTGCAGGATCGTCGCGTGCTCGCCCGCGCCGACGATCGAGCCGTAGCCGACGTCGTTGCCGTCGTGCCGGGCCCGCAGCGCGAAGATCCCCTCCAGCAGCCGCTCGGAGACACCCCGGTCGGCCGGCAGCGCGCGGGCCACGTCCTCGAAGCCGCGTACGGTGGCGTCGACCGCCTCCTGGAGCTGGGCGACCTCCCACTCGTCCTTGACCAGCTTCAGCTCGGCGATCGCGATCGCCAGCTCCCGGTCCCGGCCCGGCTGCCCCTCCTCGCGGGGGCCGTCCCACGGACGCACCGCGTCGTCGACCCGCTGGTCGAAGCCGCGCAGCACCCGGGTCCGCCCCGGCGCCATCCGGGCCAGCGCCCCGTCCAGCGCGGACAGGTCCTCGGTGGCCAGGCCCAGCTCGGTGGACTTCTCGGCCAGGGTGTGCCGGCGGCCCACCCACAGCTCGCCGTGCCGGCTGCGGAAGAACTCGTCGGTCTCCCGCGAGGACCGGGGGCGCATGAACAGCGTCGCGTCGTGCCCCGAGCCGTTGGGGCGCAGCACCAGGACGCTGTCCGGTTCGTGGTCGCCGGTCAGGTAGGCGAAGTCGCTGCCCGGCCGGAACGGGTGGTCGGTGTCGTTGGCGCGTACCTTCTCGGTGCCGGTGGGGATGACCAGCGTCTCGCCCGGGAAGGCCGCGGACAGGGCTTCCCGCCGCTTGGCGTGGTGCGGGACCTCCGGCCGGGGACCGACCGGCAGGCTGGTGTCCCGCCAGCCCTGCCGCATGAAGGACAGGAACGCCTCCGGAAAGTCCGGATCGTGCGATTCGGTGCCGTCCGCCGGCTTGCCGTCCGTCCGTTCCTCGGCCATGTCGGCTCCCTTCGCCTCGTCGCTCGTCCAGACGGTACTCCGGCTCCGCCCGGACGGGGTGCCTGCGGTCCCGCACCCGACGCCCCGCCCGCACCCGACGCCGTCCGGGTGGCCCGACACCGTCCGGGACGCCGGCCGGGGCCGGGCGGATCGTGCCGTGGGGAGGGGGACAGAGCCTGCGGTGCCGCGCGGGCGGATTGCGCCGCGTGGAAAGATGTCGGCCATGTGCGGACTCCTGGCCTTCTTCAGCGCGAACGGCAACGCCGCCGCCCACCGCGACAACATCGCGGGGGCGTTGGAATGCCTGCACCACCGCGGACCGGACGAGACAGGGGTCGAGGTGGTCGGCGACGCCACCGGCCACTACGCGGACGGGGTGTTCGCCCACAAGCGGCTGGCCATCATCGACGTGGCGTCCAGCCACGAGCCGCTGCCCTATGCCAACGGTCGCTACCTGCTGACCTTCAACGGCGAGATCTACAACTACATCGAGCTGCGTGAGGAGCTGGCCCGCAGCTTCGGCGCCCAGTTCGCCACCGCCGGGGACGGCGAGGTGATCGTCGCCGGCTACCACTACTGGGGCGAGCAGGTGCTCACCCGGCTGCGCGGCATGTTCGCGTTCGTCATCTGGGACCGGCAGGAGCGCCGGGCGTTCGGCGCGCGGGACTACTTCGGCATCAAGCCGCTGCACTACCTGGAGACCGCCGACGGGCTCTACCTCGCCTCCGAGAAGAAGGCGCTGCTGCCCTTCGCGCACTCCTACTACCAGGGTGACGCCGGCATCGACGCCGCCAACCTCAGCCACTACCTCACCCTCCAGTACGTCCCCGAGCCCGGCACCCTGCACCAGGGGATCAGCCGGATCGGCTCAGGGGAGTACCTCACCTGGTCGCCGGGGGGCCGGCTGGACGTGCGGCGCTGGTACCGGCCGGTGTTCCGGCCCGCCCCGGTCGCCGACGAGCAGCGGCTCTACCACGAGATCCGGGAGACGCTGCGGGAGAGCGTCCGGATGCACATGCGCTCCGACGTGCCGGTCGGCTCGTTCCTGTCCAGCGGCATCGACTCGACCGCCGTGGTGGCCCTGGCCCGCGAGTTCAACCCCAACATCCTCACCTTCACCGTCGGCTACGACGTGCCCGGTTACTCCGAGATCGACGTGGCCCAGGACTCGGCCCGGCACCTCGACGTGACCACCATCGCCACCAAGATCGGCCCGCAGGACATGATCGAGGCGCTGCCGAAGATCGTCTGGCACCTGGACGACCCGGTGGCCGACCCGGCGCTGGTCCCGCTCTACTTCGTGGCCAAGAAGGCCGCCGAGCACGTCACGGTGGTGCTCTCCGGTGAGGGGGCCGACGAGTTCTTCGGCGGCTACACCATCTACCGCGAGCCGCTCTCCCTGGGCACCGTCAACGGCCTGCCCGGCGGGGTGCAGAAGGGCCTGCGGGCGGTCTCCAAGGCGATCCCGCAGGGGGTCAAGGGCAAGAGCTTCCTGGAGCGCGGCACCACCCCGATCGAGCAGCGCTACTACGGCAACGCCCGGATGTTCACCGAGGAGGAGAAGCGGCACCTGCTGCGCCGCTACGACCCGTCGGTGCGCTACACCGACGTCACCGCCCCGATCTACGCCGAGTGCACCGAACTCGACGACGTCACCAAGATGCAGTACGTCGACCTGTACACCTGGCTACGCGGCGACATCCTGGTCAAGGCGGACCGGATCTCGATGTCGCACTCGCTGGAGGTCCGGGTGCCGTTCCTGGACCGGATGGTCTTCGACGTGGCGTCCACCATCCCGGTCGACCTGAAGCTGCCGCCCCGCTCCGACGCCACCAAGTACGCCATGCGCCAGGCGTTGCAGGGCGTCGTGCCGCCGGCCATCGTCAACCGCAGGAAGCTGGGCTTTCCCACCCCGACCCGGGTCTGGCTGCGGGGCGAGATGTACGAGTGGGCCCGGCACGTGCTGGCCACCTCCGCCGCCGGCGACCTGATCGACCTGCCGTACGCGATGCGGCTGCTGGAGGAGCACAAGCGCGAGGAGGCGGACAACTCCCGCAAGGTGTGGACGGTGCTGATCTTCTGCATCTGGCACGCCATCTTCGTGGCCAAGACCCTCGACCCGGGCATCCAGCGCAACCAGTCGGCGCTGCTCACCAAGCCGGTGGTCGGCAGCATGGTCCGCTGACCCCGCCCCCGGTCCCGTCGGCACCGCCGCGACGGACACCGGGCCCGGACGGACCGGAGGCCCCCACCCGACGGGTGGGGGCCTCCGGCGTCGCTTTCAGCGTCGGATCACCGGCCGGAGCAGGTGACCGTCGGCAGCCCGTTGGTGCCGGAGCTGCTCGCCGTGAAGCCGAACGTGGTCGTCTTCTCCGGCGCGAGCGAGCCGTTGTACGCGGCGTTGGTGACGGTCACCGTCGACCCGCTGGTGCTCAGCGAGCCGTTCCAGACCTGCGAGATCACCTGCCCGTTGGGCCAGGTCCAGCTCGCCGCCCAGCCCCCGTAGGTGCGGGTGCTGTGGTTCATGATGGTGACCTCACCCTGGAAACCGCCGTTCCAGGCGCTGACCACCTTGTAGACCGCCATGCAGTCGCTGTTGCCCGGCGGCGGGGTCGTGGTCGGCGGCGGGGTGGTGGGCGGCGGGGTGGTCGGCGGGGGCGTGGTCGGCGGGGGAGTGGTGGGCGGCGGGGTGGTGGGCGGCGGGGTGGTGGGCGGCGGGGTGGTGGGCGGCGGCGTGGTCGGGTTGTTGCCGCTGCCGACCCCGGTCACCTGGCCGTTGCCACCGTCGAAGGTGACGTCCGAGCAGCCGAAGAAGTTCTCCTGGCTGTCCGAGCGCACCCAGCGGGAGTAGATGATGTGCCGGCCGGACTTGCCCGACGGCAGGTTCCCGCTGAAGTAGTAGTGCCCCTCGTTGGTGCCCGACGCGCCCCGCTGGGGCGGGTTGGTCACCGTGAGGAAGGGCTCCTCCAGGTCACTCCAGGCCAGCGGCCGGGTCGGGCTCCAGCTGTCCTTCGTCACGTAGAAGTAGAAGGTGCCCGGGTGGTGGGCCCAGTTGCTGTACTTGAAGTCCAGCCGGGCGCCGGAGGTCAGGTGGGTCAGCGGCCAGTCGGTGCGGGCCAGGTCGTACCCGGCGAAACCGGTGTTGCCACCGCTGCACAGCTTGCCGTCGGGGATGTAGCCGACGGTGCGGCCACCGGCGTCCGAGCGGAGCACGCTGAACCAGTTGTAGAGGGAGTTGGTGCCGCTCTGGGCGACGGCGGCGGAGCAGGCCGGGTTGTTCGGCCTGATCTCACCGGTCGGGCTCAGGCCGTCCTGCCAACACAGGTAGGTCCGGCTGCCCGGCACGATCGGCGTGCCGTGGGCGGCAGCCGGTTCGGCCTGCACCGTCAGGGCCACGGCCCCGAAGGCGAGGGTGGCGGCCGCGGTGAACAACGCGGCCGTACGGGAACGGAGCACGAGCTTCTCCTGATCCGCGGGGTGGCGCGAGCGCCGCCCCGCACAAGGGTGGGGGATGCGTCGGTCGCGGCTCTGGCCGGCGGCCCGACAGGGGCCGACGGACGCGTGCCGTCGGCGGTCCGTGCCCACGGACCGGTGCCTCTCGCGTCAGACCCCAGCTGATCGCCGAGCGGGTGCGGCAGCCCTCCGCGCCGGCCCGGCACCCCAATACCATCACGCCCGGATGAACCACGCAATAGTCGTTGCTCGATGGGTGGGATCTGGTTGCCCGGTCGGCCCCGATCGGCATGGACCGTTGTGCCAGCCTGGTAGCCGGGAGACGACGCGCTGGGAGGCGACGTGGGGTACGCGGTGGTGCTCGGTGAGGCGCTGATCGACCTGTTGGACGCCGAGTCCGAGGGGCAGCCGGTGTTCCGGCAGGCGATCGGGGGCGGCCCGCTCAACGTCGCCGTCGGGGTGGCCCGGCTCGGCGGCACCGCCGAGTTCGTCGGCTCCCTCGGCGACGACGTGCTCGCCGGCCGCATCCGCGCCTTCCTGGCCGACGCCGGGGTCGGGCTGACCGGCGCGGTCACCGTGCCCGCACCCACCACGCTGGCGGTCACCACCCACACCGGGGCGGAACCGGACTTCCGGTTCTACGGCGAACCGCCGTCGTACGGCCTGCTCACCGCCGACGACCTGGACGTGGCGCTGGTCGAGGGCGCGGACGTGCTCTACTGCGGCTCGATCGTGCTGCTCAGCGCCCCGACGCTCGCCGCCGCCCGGCGGGCCTGGTCGCTCGCGCCCGGCCTGCGGGTCTTCGACCCCAACGTCCGGCCCCGCCTGCTGTCCGGCCCGGCGGAACTGGCCGGCCTGCGCCAGGTGGTGGTGGAGTTCGCCGCCGGGGCGCACCTGGTGAAGCTCAGCAGCGCCGACGCCGCCCTGCTCTGGCCCGACGAGCCGGTCGAGGGGGTCGCCGCCTACCTGCGGGAGGTGGGCGCGGGCACGGTGGTGGTGACCCTCGGCGCGGACGGCGCGCTGGTCGCCGCCGGCCCCGACCCGGTCCGGGTGCCCGCCCCGACGGTGCACGCGGTGGACGCCACCGGCGCGGGCGACTCGGTGATGGCCGCGCTCGTCGCCGAACTGCTGGCCGACGGGGAACCGACCGGGCCGGCCGACTGGCACCGGCGGGTGGCGTTCGCGCTGCGGGTCGCCGGCCTGGTCTGCGAGTCACCAGGCGGCGCGGTCGCCATGCCCACCCGGGACGCGGTCCACCGCCGCTTCGCCGGCTGAGCGTGGCCCACCCGGCACCGGGTCGACGGTCGGGCACGGCGCGCTGCAGTCCGTCCGGCCCCCCGCGACGGCCGGCGGCTCAGGGCGTGCCGTCGAGTTCCCGGTAACCCCGGCGGGCGGCGACGAGACCGGGACGCGCGCCGAACGGGGATCCGGCGGCCACCCGCTCCGGCGGGGCCCCGCCCGTGTGCGCGGCCCGGATCAGCCAGGCCAGCTCGACCAGCCGGGCGTGCTGGGCCCGGACGAACTCCACGTCCACAGGCGTGCCGTGGCCCGGCACCACCACCGTGTCGGGCGTGGTCATCCGCAGCAGGTCGGCCACCGCGTCCGGCCACTGCAACGGGTACGACTCCTCGAAGGCCGGCGGCCCGGACTGCTCCACCAGATCCCCGGCGACCAGCACGTCGGCGTCCGGCACGTGCACCACCAGATCCGCGTCGGTGTGCCCGTGCCCCGGGTGCCGCAGCACCACCCGCCGGCCACCGACGTCCAGCACCGTCTCGGTGTGCACGGTGTGCGTCGGGGCCAGCAGGGTGGTTTCGGCCAGTTCGGCGGCCAGCTCCGGCTGCGCCGACCGCATCTCCTCGTACGCCGCCCGGCGCAGCTGCTCCGGTCGGTCGCGCAGGGCGGCGGCGGCCACCTCGTGGGCGTACACCGGGCGGGGTGGGTCGGCGGCGAGGGTCGCGTTGCCGAAGCAGTGGTCGAAGTGGTGGTGGGTGTTGACCAACGTCCACGGGTACGGGGTGACCGCCCGCGCGGCGTCCGCCAGCGCGGCGGCCTGCCCGGCGGTGGACAGGGTGTCCACCAGCAGCGCCGCGCCGTCACCGACCACCAGCGTGACGTTGACGTCGAGCAGCGGCTCGCGCAGCACGTGGACCCCGTCGGCGACCGCCGTGAACCGGAACGTCACGACGCCCGCACCGCCCGTGCCACGAAGCGCTGCCGGTCGACGAGCGCCCGTTCCACCCGGCCCGAGGCCACGGTGGTGTCACCGTCGGTCACCGTCACCGCGAACAGCAACCGCCGGCCGTCGGCCTCGACCAGCCGGGCGTGCGCCACCACCGTCCGCCCGACGGGGGTGGCGGCCAGGTGCGCCAGCTCCACCCGGACCCCGACCGTGGTGCTCCCGGCGGGCATCCCGGCGGCCGTCGCGGCCACCGTGGCCGCCTCGGCGAGGGCCAGCACCCGGGGGGTGGCCAGCACCGGCACGTCACCGGAGCCGACGGCCGCCGCGGTGTCGGCCCCGGTGACGGTCAGCTCGACCCGGGCGGTCAACCCCGGCGGGAACGCGGCGTCCGGTTGTTCCTGCATCCGCTCAGCCTAGTGGGGGACCACCGGGGGCGGCCGGACGACGGGCCGGCCGGGACACCCACCCGTCGACGCACCGGTGGTCGGCGGTGGTCGATGCGTCGCCCACCGTTAACCTTGACCGCGATGGCCGTTGTGACTGAGCCCCCGCCCCCCGTCCCGACCGACACCCCCGACCCGTCCGTCGGTGGGCGACGGCGGGTGACAGCGATGTCCGTCTGGGCCGTCGCCTTCGTCGTGACCTGGCTGGCCATCGGCCTGCCGACCGACCCGGCGTACGCCTTCCTGTGGATCTGGGCGGGCACCGTCGCCTGGAACTGGGGCCGGCCGTGGCGCAGTCACCTGCGTTTCGCCCGGGACTGGATCCCGGTGGTGCTGCTGCTCGCCGTCTACAACCTGTCCCGGGGCTTCGCCGACAACGGCCGCACCCCGCACGCCTACGAGCTGATCGTCGCCGACCGGGTGATGTTCGGCTGGGCCACCGGGGGCGAGGTGCCGACGGTCTGGCTCCAGCAGCACCTCTACCAGCCCGACGTGCGCTGGTGGGACGTGCTGGTGAGCTGGGTCTACTTCTCCCACTTCGTGGTGACGCTGGCCGCCGCCGCCGTGCTCTGGCTGCGCAGCCGCGAGCGCTGGGCGGCGTACATGCGGCGCTGGGGTTTCCTGTGCGCGGCGGGCCTGGTCACCTACTTCGCCTACCCGGCCGCGCCGCCGTGGTGGGCGGCGCAGAACGGCCTGCTGAGCGAGGTCGCCCGGATCTCCACCCGGGGGTGGAAGGAGTTCGGCATGCACGGCGCGGGCAACCTGCTCAACGCCGGGCAGATCGCCTCCAACCCGGTCGCCGCGATGCCGTCGCTGCACACCGCGTGGGCGCTGTTCGTGGTGCTGTTCTTCCTGCGTTCGACCCGTCGCCGCTGGTGGCCGCTGCTGCTGGCCTATCCGCTGGCGATGACCTTCACGCTGGTCTACAGCGGCGAGCACTACGTCATCGACGTCCTGGTCGGCTGGGCGTACGTGGGGATGACGTTCCTGGTCGTCGGGCTGGCCGAGCGGGCCTGGCGGGCCCGCCGCGCCCGGCGCGGTGCCCCCGACGACGATCCGCCGGCCGACGCCCCCACCCCGGTCGCCGTCACCCCGGCGGGCGGCGCCGGACGCTGATCAGCGGGCCCGGCGGGCGGCGTGCGCCCGCGCGGTCAGCTCAGCGGCGAGCGCCCACGCCTGCGCCAGGTCACGGTCGTGCGCGGCGGCCCCCGACCCGCCGGCCGTGTCGACGTGCACGGTGGCCAGCCGCAACCGGCGCTGCGCCGGCCCCTGCACCACCCGTACGCTCTGCATCCGGGCGTACGGGACCAGGGTCAACTGCCGGGTCAGCAGGCCGGAGCGGACGGCGAAGACCCGTTCGTGCAGCCCCGCGCCGAGCACCCGGGCGCTGAGCGGGCGCAACCAGCGGGCCCGGCCCGGCGGGGGCGTCAGCGGCAGCGCGGTCAGCGCCACCCCGGGCAGCACCTCGTCGACGATCGCCGCCCCGACGGTCAGGTCACCGACGGGCAGCAGCCGGTCGGGCCGGTTGCGGTCGTCGGCCTCGCCGCCGGAGTAGCCGGCGACCTCCAGCCGTAGCCGCAGCCACCCCTTCATCCGCCAGAGCAGCGGCCAGGTCACCCCGACGGTCTGCACCCGCTCCAGCGGCACCGTCTGCACCCGGGTCTCCAGCAGGCCGTTGTGGATGCGTAGCCGGTCGGCCTCGCGGGCCAGCCGGAAGTTCCAGTCGTCGAGGACCCGGCGGACCGGTTGCAGCAGCACACCGGCCATCGCGGTCAGGGTGCTGGCCACCGCGATGAACGACCAGGAGCCCTCGGAGAGGAACTGCGCCACCACGAAGGCCACCCCGACCGGCAGCAGGAACGCCTGCGGGGTGAGTAGCTGGCTGACCAGCAGGTCGGCGTTCGTCACCGCGTGCAGCGGCCGGGCGGCCGGCTCCCGGTCGACCGGCGCGGCGGCGTCCCCGCCCGGCGGCACGACGTCTGTCGACTGCGGGTCGGGGCCGGTGGTCGCCCCGTCGGGCAGGCCGGCGGCCACGGCGAGCAGCCGTTGCCGTAGCCGGGCCGCGTCGGCGACCGACAGGTACGCCAGCGGCGCCTCGGTCTTGCCGCCGCCGACCACCTCCAGGCGCAGCTCGGCCAGGCCGGTGAGCTGCGCCAGCAGGGGGCGGACCACCTCCACCGCCTGCAACCGCTCCAGCGGGATCGCCCGGGTCCGCCGCCACAGCAGCCCCTCGTACACCCGCAGTTCCCGCCCGACGACGTGGTAGCCGGTGTTGTACCAGCTCACCACCGCCAGCACCGTCGCGCCCAGGGCGAGCACCGCCACCAGCACCGCGAACCAGCCGAAGCCGACCCGGGACAGCGTCGACCAGGAGAGCCCGGCGATGACCACGACCAGCGACTTCGCCCCCTGCAACACCGGGCTCAGCGGGTGCAGCCGCTGCCGGGGCTCGGCACCGGCCGGCCCGCCCGTCCCCACCGGCGGGGCAGCCGGGTCCGCCGGGAGGTCGGGAGCCACCGGGGCGTCCGGGGGCGTCGGGTGGGGTGCGCCGGTGCCGGGGGAACCGTCGGTCACAGCCCCTCCGCCCGGTCCTCACCGAGGGCGGTGAGGCGGTCGCGGAGCCGGGCCGCCTCCGCCGGTCGCAGGCCGGGCACCCGGGCGTCGGTGGCCGCCGCGGCGGTGTGCAGCTGCACGGTGGCGAGGTCGAAGGCGCGTTCCAGCGGGCCCGCGCTGACGTCGACGAACTGCATCCGCGAGTACGGCACGATGGACAACCGGCGGACCAGCAGCCCGTGCCGGACCAGCAGGTCGTCGGCGCGTTCGGCGTACCCCCAGGCGCGGACGGCGCGGACGATCGTCACCACCCGCCAGGCACCGCCGAGCAGCACCACGGCGCAGCCGGCACCGAACAGCCAGTGCCCGGTGAACGCCCAGCCCAGCGCCAGCCCGACCAGCAGCACCGCCAGGCCCATCGCCAGGCGGAGCAGTTCGACCCAGATCAGGTCGGTCGAGATGGGCTGCCAGTGGACCGTGTCCGGCCAGGGTTCCAGGGCGCTCACCGGGGACTGGGGTGGCTCGGCAGCGTTCACGCTTCGAGGGTATGCGATCCGGGGAGCGCGGTGACCTCACGGAGGAAGCCGCGGGCGTCGAGGAAGTCGCCGAGGCTGCCCCGGTGGGCCGGGCAGGCGAGCCAGGTCTTGCGCCGCTCGGGGTCGTGCAACCGGGGATTGTTCCAGCGCAGTGCCCAGGTGGCGGGCGCGCGGCAGCCCCGGGACGAACAGACGGGAGGCTCGCCTGCGGGGGTGGGATCGGTCACCAGGGGAGTGTAGGCGCGCACCGGAGCCGGAGAACGTGCGCCGGGGCCGGAGAAGCCGGGCTGGTGAAGAGGTGAGCGCCGGGCGGCCACGGGGGGAGCCGCCCGGCGACGGGGTGAATCGTACACGTGGCAGGCCCCTTCGTGTCCAGCCTCGTTCAGCGATTCGGTGATCCGGACGGCGTGCCCGAAATCGGGTTCTCCCCACCTCGGCTCTCAGCCGGGCATGCGAGTCTTGTTACCGCACCACGCCACGACGACCGAACATGCTGTGGAGGACCGGTGGCCCAGCCGACCACGCCCGACGCCCCGACCCCGAACGGGACGGCCCCCGAGACACCCGCGGCGGTGACCACCCCCGCCCAGGACGCCACCCTGCTGGAACGGGCCCTGTTCGAGATCAAACGGGTGATCGTCGGTCAGGACCGGATGGTGGAGCGGATGTTCGTGGCGCTCCTGGCCCGGGGGCACTGCCTGCTGGAGGGGGTGCCCGGGGTGGCCAAGACCCTGGCCGTGGAGACGATGGCCCGGGTGGTGGGCGGGCAGTTCGCCCGGGTGCAGTTCACCCCGGACCTGGTGCCGGCCGACATCATGGGCACCCGGATCTACCGGCAGTCGAGTGAGAAGTTCGACGTCGAGCTGGGCCCGGTCTTCGTGAACTTCCTGCTCGCCGACGAGATCAACCGGGCCCCGGCCAAGGTGCAGTCGGCGCTGCTGGAGGTGATGAGCGAGCGGCAGGTGTCGATCGGCGGTCAGAGCCACCGGGTGCCCGACCCGTTCCTGGTGATGGCGACCCAGAACCCGATCGAGCAGGAGGGCGTCTATCCGCTGCCGGAGGCGCAGCGGGACCGGTTCCTGATGAAGATCGTCGTCGGGTATCCGACCGACGCCGAGGAGCGGGAGATCGTCTACCGGATGGGGGTCGCCGCGCCCGAGCCGGCGCAGGTGTTCGACACCGACGACCTGCTCGCCCTGCAACGCAAGGCCGACCAGGTCTTCGTGCACAACGCCCTGGTCGACTACGCGGTACGGCTGGTGCTGGCCACCCGCAGCCCCGCCGAGCACGGGATGCCCGACGTGGCCCGGCTGATCCAGTACGGGGCCAGCCCGCGTGCCTCGCTCGGCCTGATCCGGGCCACCCGGGCGCTGGCCCTGCTGCGCGGCCGGGACTACGCGCTGCCCCAGGACGTCCAGGACATCGCGCCGGACATCCTGCGGCACCGGTTGGTGCTCAGCTATGACGCGCTCGCCGACGACGTGCCCGCCGACCACGTGGTGCACCGGGTGATGTCGACCATCCCGCCGCCCTCGGTCGCGCCCCGGCAGCAGGCGTCCGGGCCACCGCCGGTCAGTGGCCCGCCGGCCGCCGGCTGGCCCGGGCAGCACCCGTGACCGCACCGGTACGCCCGGCCGACGCCGGTGGGGAGCGGACCGAGGCGGTGCTGTCCCGCCTGCAACTGCTGGTGACCCGCAAACTCGACGGGCTGCTTCAGGGCGACTACGCGGGTCTGCTGCCCGGTCCGGGCAGCGAGGCGGGGGAGTCCCGCGAGTACCGTCCCGGCGACGACGTACGCCGGATGGACTGGCCGGTGACCGCCCGCACCACCACCCCGCACGTGCGGCGTACGGTGGCCGACCGGGAGTTGGAGACCTGGCTGGCGGTGGACCTGTCGGCGAGCCTGGACTTCGGCACCGGCCGGTGGCTCAAGCGGGACGTGGTGGTCGCCGCGACGGCCGCGTTGACCCACCTGACGGTGCGCGGCGGCAACCGGATCGGCGCGGTGATCGGCACCGGGGCCCCGCCGCCGCCCCCGCCCGCCCGCCGGTGGCGCTCCGCCCCGCCACCGGAGCCCTCCGGGCCCGGGGTGCTGACCCGGGTGCCGGCCCGCTCCGGGCGGCGGGAGGCGCAGGCGTTGCTGCGCGCGGTGGCGCACACCCCGCTGCGCCCCGGGCGCGGCGACCTCGGCGCGCTGGTGGACCTGCTCAACCGGCCGCCGCGCCGCCGGGGCCTGGCGGTGGTGATCTCGGACTTCCTCGCGCCGCCCGCGCAGTGGGGCCGGCCGCTGCGTAAGCTGCGGGTCCGGCACGACGTGCTGGCCATCGAGGTGGTCGACCCGCGCGAGCTGGAGTTGCCCGACGTGGGGGTGCTGCCGGTGGTGGACCCGGAGACCGGGGAACTGCACGAGGTGCAGACCGCCGATCCGCGGCTGCGTCGCCGCTACGCCGAGGCGGCCGCCGCCCAGCGCGGCGCGATCGCCACCGAGCTGCGGGCCGCCGGCGCCGGACACCTGATGCTGCGTACCGACCGAGATTGGCTGTTGGACATGGTGCGATTCGTGGCCGCCCAGCGGCACGCCCGCACCCGGGGGACGACGCGATGATCCGTTTCATGCAACCGTGGTGGCTGCTGGCCCTGGTGCCGGTGCTGGCCCTGGCCGCCGCCTACGTCTGGCGGCAGCGCCACCGCCGGGCGTACGCGATGCGGTTCACCAACGTGGACCTGCTGCGTACCCTCGCGCCGAAGGGGTTGGGGTGGCGACGGCACGCGGCGGCGACCGCGCTGCTGTTGGCGATGGTGGCGCTGGCCACCGGGATGGCCCGCCCGGCGATCGACACGCAGGAGCCGCTGGAGCGGGCCACGGTGATGCTCGCCATCGACGTGTCGTTGTCGATGCAGGCCGACGACGTGTCGCCGAACCGGTTGGAGGCGGCGCAGGAGGCGGCGAAGCAGTTCGTCGGTGAGCTGCCGGCCAGCTACAACCTGGGGCTGGTCTCCTTCGCCAAGGCGGCGAACGTGCTGGTCGCGCCCACCAAGGACCGGGCCGCGGTGACGGCGGCGATCGACGGGCTGACCCTGGCCGAGGCGACCGCCACCGGCGAGGCGGTCTTCACCTGCCTGGAGGCGATCCGGTCGGTGCCGGCCGACGGCGCGGCCGGTATCCCGCCGGCCCGGATCGTGCTGCTCTCCGACGGGTTCCGCACCTCGGGCCGGTCGGTGGAGGAGGCCGCGGCGGCGGCGCAGGCGGCGAACGTGCCGGTCTCGACCATCGCGTTCGGCACGGACTCGGGGCAGGTCGACATCGGTGGTCAGTTGCAGCGGGTGCCGGTGGACCGGCTGGCGCTGGCCCAGCTCGCCGAGACCACCGAGGGCTTCTTCTACGAGGCGGCCTCGGTGGCCGAGCTGAAGCAGGTCTACCAGGACATGGGTTCGTCGATCGGGTTCCGCACCGAGCCCCGCGAGATCACCCAGTGGTACGCGGGGGCGGCGCTGCTGCTGGCGCTCTGCGCGGGCGGGCTGAGCCTGCTCTGGACGTCCCGGATGCTCTGAGGTCGGCCCGGACGTCCCGGGTGCGGTGGCCCGTACCCCGGACGTCCCGGGCGTCGTGATCCGGGGCCGGGGCGGCCCGGCGGTGGACGCCGGTGCGGGGTGCGCAGGTCGGCGCGGCGGCCGGTGGCGGTCTCAGTGACCGCCGCCGGCCAGCACGAACACGACGGCCACCCAGACGGCGGCGAGGGTGAAGCCCAACGGGGCGACGTAGCGGCTCATGAACGGCTCCGGGTGGCGACTGGACGGTCCGCGGGGCGGGCGGGACCGCAGGGGTTGGTCAGGGCGCGCACACGAAGTCGTGACCGGGCTGCTCCACCGGGGCGTCCCGGCGCGGGACGGCACCACCGACCGGTCTGTCGGCCGGGGCCGCAGGCGGGCGGTGACGGGGAGCGGGAGCTGGGTCAGCTCGACCGACTGAGTCGTGGCTCAGCGGGGCTGACGGACGGCCCGGCCACGACTGGGAGGATCGCTATCTCGCACAGCGATCACCTCCTGCGGTCGGCGGGGCCAGAAACGCGAGCCGCATTCGGCTCGCGGACGCTGATCATCGTACAACGGGGACACCCGCGACGCGTATTCGGCCGGCCCGGCCCCGGACGGTGGTCGCCCGCTCCCGGAGGGTGGTCGCGCCGTGATTCCTCCCGGCCGCCGCGCCCGGTCCGGTGGCGCGCTGTTAGCGGTTACCTGCCGGTAACGCCTAGGCTCCGACCGGAATGATCAGCGGAACCGAAGGGGGACCCGTGGCCCGCACCGTGCTGGTGACCGGCGGCAACCGGGGAATCGGACTGGCCATCGCCCAGGCGTTCGCCAAGCAGGGCGACCGGGTCGCGGTCACGCACCGCAGCGGCGACGCGCCGGAGGGACTGTTCGGGGTCCGGTGCGACGTCACCGACAGCGCCTCGGTCGACGCCGCGTTCACCGCCGTCGAGGCCGAGCTGGGCCCGGTCGAGGTGCTGGTCGCCAACGCCGGCGTCACCGACGACACGCTGCTGATGCGGATGTCCGAGGAACAGTTCACCGGGGTGCTCGACACCAACCTCACCGGCGCGTTCCGCTGCGCCAAGCGGGCCTCGTCCAAGATGCTCCGGGCCAAGTTCGGCCGGATGATCTTCATCTCGTCGGTGATCGGGCTCTACGGCGGCGCCGGCCAGGTCAACTACGCGGCCAGCAAGGCCGGCCTGGTGGGGGTGGCCCGGTCGATCACCCGGGAGCTGGGCAGCCGCAACATCACCGCGAACGTGGTCGCCCCCGGCTTCATCGACACCGAGATGACCGCCGCGCTGCCCGAGGAGCGTCGCACCGAGTACCGCAAGGTCATCCCGGCCGGGCGGTTCGCCGCGCCGGACGAGGTCGCCGGGGTGGTCACCTGGCTCGCCTCGGACGCCGCCGGCTACGTCTCCGGTGCCGTCATCCCGGTCGACGGCGGCCTCGGCATGGGTCACTGAGAACGTACGGAGGAAGCCAACACATGTCAGGACTGCTCGCCGGTAAGCGGCTGCTCGTCACCGGCGTCATCACCGACGCCTCGATCGCCTTCTCGGTGGCGAAGCTCGCCCAGGACAACGGCGCCCAGGTCGTGCTCACCGGCTACGGCCGGCTCTCGCTGGTCGAGCGGATCGCCAGGCGGCTGCCCCAGCCGGCGCCGATCATCGAGCTGGACGTGACCAGCCCCGAGCAGCTCGCCGGCCTGGCCGACCAGGTACGCGAGCACGTCGACGGCCTCGACGGGGTGGTCCACTCGATCGGCTTCGCCCCGCAGAGCTGCCTCGGCGGCGGCTTCCTCGACGCCTCCTGGGAGGACGTGGCGACCGCGCTGCACGTCTCCACGTACTCCTACAAGTCGCTGGCCATGGCGGCGCTGCCGCTGATGTCGCCGGGCGGCTCGGTGGTCGGGCTGACCTTCGACGCCACCAAGGCGTGGCCGGTCTACGACTGGATGGGGGTGGCCAAGGCCGGGCTGGAGTCCGCCTCCCGCTACCTCGCGCTGCACCTGGGCAAGAAGGGCATCCGCAGCAACCTGGTCGCCGCCGGGCCGCTGCGCACGATGGCCGCGAAGTCCATCCCCGGCTTCGAGCAGTTCGAGCAGGCGTGGACCGAGCGGGCCCCGCTCGGCTGGAGCCTCACCGACCAGGAGCCGGCCGCCCGCGCCTGCCTGGCCCTGATGTCGGACTGGTTCCCGGCCACCACCGGCGAGATCGTCCACGTCGACGGCGGTTACCACGCCCTGGGCGCCTGAGCCGCACGCGGGGGCCCGTGCCGGGGCCCCCGCGTAACCTGCGGGACCAGGGGCCGTCGTCAGGCCGTCGCCGACCGCGGGGGAGAATGACCCCATGTCGTACGACGCATTGGTGCTGGTCTCCTTCGGTGGCCCGGAGCGGCCCGAGGACGTGCTGCCCTTCCTGGAGAACGTGACCCGGGGGCGGGGGGTGCCGCCCGAGCGGCTGGCCGAGGTCGCCGAGCACTACCTGCACTTCGGCGGGGTCTCCCCGATCAACCAGCAGTGCCGCGAGCTGCTCGCCGCGATCCGGGCGGACCTCGCCGCCCACGACGTCGACCTGCCCGTCTACTGGGGCAACCGGAACTGGGACCCGATGCTCGCCGACACCGTGGCGCAGATGCGCGACGACGGGGTCACCCGGGCGCTGGCGTTCGTCACCAGCGCGTACGGCGGCTACTCGTCGTGCCGGCAGTACCAGGAGGACATCGCCGCCGCGCGGGCCGCCGTCGGCCCGGACGCCCCGGTGATCGACAAGCTGCGCCAGTTCTGGGACCACCCGGGCTTCGTCGAGCCGCACGCCGACGCGGTGCGCTCGGCGCTGGCCCAGCTCGACCCGGCCCGGCGCGACACCACCCGGCTGGTCTTCACCGCGCACTCCATCCCCACCTCGGCGGCGGCCACCGCCGGCCCGCACGGCGGCCGGTACACCGCGCAGCTTGCCGAGACCGCCCGCCTGGTGCACGCCGCCGCCGCCCCCGACCTGGCCTACGACCTGGTCTGGCAGAGCCGCTCCGGCCCGCCGCAGGTGCCGTGGCTGGAGCCGGACGTCAACGACCACCTGACCGCCCTCGCCGGGCAGGGGGTGACCGGGGTGGTGGTCAGCCCGATCGGGTTCGTCTCGGACCACCTGGAGGTGGTCTGGGACCTCGACACCGAGGCGTCCGAGACGGCCAAGCAGCTCGGCCTGGACTTCGTCCGGGCGGGCACCCCCGGCACCGACCCGAGGTTCGTGGCGATGGTACGTGAACTGGTGGCCGAACGCACCACGCCCGACGGGCCGGCGACCCGCCGCCGCCTCGGTGAGCTGCCGATGTGGGACACCTGCCCGACCCCGTGCTGCGTGCCCGCCGCGCGCCGCCCCTGATGCCGACGACCCGCCCTCCCCGACACCCCCTTGGGACGACAGATGCTTGACCGCAAGCCGGTGCAGAGCTGGCTCACCGACATGGACGGCGTGCTGGTGCACGAGGGCCAGCCGGTGCCCGGCGCGCCGGAGTTCGTCAACCGGCTCCGGTCCTCCGGCAAGCCCTTCCTGGTGCTCACCAACAACTCCATCTACACCCCGCGCGACCTGCGGGCCCGGCTGACCCGGATGGGGTTCGAGGTGCCCGAGGAGGCGATCTGGACGGCGGCGCTGGCCACCGCCCAGTTCCTCGCCGACCAGCGGCCGGGCGGCACCGCGTACGTGATCGGGGAGGCGGGGCTGACCACGGCGCTGCACGCCGTCGGTTACGTGTTGACCGACTTCGCCCCGGACTACGTGGTGCTGGGGGAGACCCGCACCTACAGCTTCGAGGCGATCACCAAGGCGGTCCGGCTGATCAACGACGGGGCGCGGTTCATCTGCACCAACCCGGACGTCACCGGCCCGTCGGTGGAGGGCGCGCTGCCCGCCGCCGGGTCGGTCGCCGCGATGATCTCGAAGGCGACCGGGGTGGAGCCGTACTTCGTCGGCAAGCCGAACCCGATGATGATGCGCTCGGCGCTGAACACCATCAACGCCCACTCGGAGAGCACCGCGATGATCGGCGACCGGATGGACACCGACATCCTGTGCGGCCTGGAGGCGGGGCTGGAGACGATCCTGGTGCTCACCGGGATCAGCACCCGGGCCGAGACGGAACGCTACCCGTACCGGCCGTCGCGCATCGTGGACTCGGTGCTGGACCTGATCGACGAGATCTGACCCCGTACCGGCCCGGCCAACCGGGTGCGGGTGGGCTCGGTCAGGGGCGCAGCGGGGCGTTGCAGGCGGCGACCAGCGCCTGCCGGCAGGCGGTGGTGAGCGGACGCAGCGCCGCGTCGCGCTGCTGCGCCTCGTGGTTGTTGATCGCCCCGCCGGGCGCGCTCTCCCCGGCCAGCGCGAGCACCCGGTCGAGCACGGCGGCGCGGGCGAACAGCCGCCGGGAACGCGGGTCGAACCCGGGCGGCAGGTCGGTCGCGCCGTCCGGGCGACGCAGCGCGGCGAGCGCCCCGGCCAGCTCGGGTCGCCACTGGGCCACGTCGAGCCGGGTCAGCGCGGCGGTGGACTCGGCCAGCGCGGTGGCGAGTTCCGCCTCCGCCTCGGCGGCCCCCGGCGCGGTCAGCGACGCCCTAGCCGCGTCGGCCGGCAGCGGGTAGACCCGCCACAGCACCGTCTCCCAGGTCATCCCGGAGCCGGAGGTGTGGGTGCGCACCTCGGGGATCAGGCCGAGCGCACCGGCCACCACGGCCTCCCCGGCCAGCAGCGCCGCCCCGGCGAAGTCACCCGGGCCGGGCAGCCCCCGGGGGTCGCCCGGCGCGGGCAGCACCAGGCGGATCTCGTCGGGGGAGAGCTTGGCCAGCGCCGGCAGGGCCTCGCGCAGCGGCACGTCCCGCCAGGTGCCCGGGGCGTCGGCGACCAGGTGCTCCTCGTCGCCGGCGACCGACTCGGCGACCTCGTCGAAGGGCACGAGGCCGGCCCGCCAGGCGCGGACCCAGGCCACGAAACGGCTCGACCGGCGCGCGGCCAGGGTGGCCGCGCCCGTTGCGGGGGAGGACATGCCGAAAAGGGTACGTGCTCCCCGCCGCCCCTGTCTCGACTGCCGGATCGTCGGCTGTCCGGTCCGCCCACCGCCGCAGGTGGCGGACCATGCGGTCACGTGGTCGCGCCCCGGTGCGACGCGGTCACCCGCCCGCCGCGCCGCCGCGCCGGCCGGAAGCGGGCGGCCGGCGTGTCGGGTCGGACGGGCGCGTCGGGAGGTGCCGGGGCGCGACGGAGGCTAGCGTGATCGACATGGCGGGGCGATACGGCGAGGACGTGCTGGCGGGCGACTGGCGGCGACGGAAGGTCACCCCCGAGGTCGACGCCGAACCGGATCTCGTGGTGGAGGACGCCGACTCCGGGTTCTGCGGCGCGGTGGTCGGGTTCGAGGCGTCGGCGGTGGTGCTGGAGGACCGGCACGGCCAGCGGCGGGTCTTTCCGCTGCTGCCCGCCGCGTTCCTGCTCGACGGGGAACCGGTGACCCTGCGCCGGCCCGCCCGCGCCCCGGTGCCCGCCGCCCGTCGCCGGACCGCCTCCGGGTCGATCGCCGTGGCCGACGTGCGGGCACAGGTGGCCAAGGCGAGCCGGATCTGGGTGGAGGGCGTGCACGACGCCGCCCTGGTGGAGCGGATCTGGGGCGACGACCTGCGGATCGAGGGCGTGGTGGTGGAGCCGCTGGACGGCATCGACGCCCTCGACGCCGAGGTACGCGGGTTCGCTCCCGGCCCCGGCCGCCGGCTCGGGGTGCTCGTCGACCATCTGGTGCCCGGCTCCAAGGAGAGCCGGATCGTGGCCCGGGTGGACTCCCCGTACGTGCTGGTCACCGGCCACCCTTACGTGGACGTGTGGCAGGCGGTCAAGCCGGCCGCGGTGGGCATCCGGGCCTGGCCGGTGGTGCCGCCGGGCCGACCGTGGAAAGAGGGCGTCTGCGCGGCCCTCGGGGTGGCCGAGCCGGCCGAGATGTGGCGGCGCATCCTGTCCCGGGTGGACAGCTTCGCCGACGTGGAGACCCCGCTGATCAACGCGATGGAACGCCTGATCGACTTCGTCACCGAACCCGACTGACACCCACCGCCGGCCCGGCCCGGTCAGGGCTCCTGGTCGGGGGTACGGGTGAAGACGAAGGTGCCGATGTCCAGGCCCACCGCCCGCCCGTCCGGGTCGCGCAGCACGGCGAGGACCTCGCTGTCCTCCTCGCCGCAGCGCCCCCGCCAGCGGTCCGGTCCGGTCCGGGTGAACCGCAGCGTCGGCTCGCCGGGCCGGCCGGCCCACAGGTCGCCGGCCGGGTCGGCCCGGACCTCGTACTCGATGCCCATCCACCACCAGCGGCCGGTCAGCTCGGCCAGTTCCGCCGGGGGCGGGGCGGCGGCCGGCCGCCAGGGCACGACCGGGGTCGGCTCGGCGTCCAGGACCAGGGTGAGCAGTTGCCGGGACAGCCCGCCGATGTGCCCGGTGCGGAAACCGTACGAGTTGGCGAAGCCGACCACGGCGGTCCGGCTGGGCCGGTGCACGGTGAGGGCGGCCACGTAGCCGGGCATCGAGCCGCCGTGGCCCACGTACACCCGGTCGCCCTCGCGGTACAGCTCCAGCCCCAGCCCGTGCCCGCCGCGCCAGGAGTCCAGGTCGTTGATCATCAGCGGGGTGCACATCTCGGTGAGGGTGTCGGCGGCCAGCACCTCGTCGGTGGGGTCGGCCAGGAACGCCGCCCAGCGGGCGAGGTCGGTGACGGTCGACCAGAGCTGCCCGGCGGGGGCCATCGCCCCGGTGTCGGTACGCGGCTCCTCCCGCAGCGTGTCGTGCCACGGGTGCACCACGTAACCCCGGGCGTACGGCTCGGTGGCCCGGTAGGTGGTGCGGCGCAGCCCCAGCGGGTCGAGGACGCGCTCGGTGAGCAGCCGCGCCCAGGGCGTCCCGGTGACCCGTTCCAGCACCCCGCCGAGCAGCCCGTACGCCAGGTTGGAGTAGTGGTAGCCGCGCCAGGCGGGGTAGCCGACCTTGTCCGTGGTCACGCCGGCGACCAGGGTGGCCAGGTCGGTGCCCTCGGTGCGTTCCCACCACGGGCCGTCGGGCTCGCGCTGCAGGCCGCTGGCGTGGCTGAGGAGCTGGCGCAGGGTGAGCCCGCCGACGGCGGTGCCCGGCAGGTGCCGCTCCAGCGGGTCGTCCAGGGTGAGCCGGCCGGCGTCGCGTTCCCGCATGACCAGCGTGGCGGTCATGGTCTTGGTGATCGAGCCGAGCCGGTACTGGAGGTCGGCGTCGGGGCGCGGGTGGTCGCCGGCGGTGGACAGGTGGACCAGCGCGCCGTCCCGGACGATCCCGAGCGCCAGCGAGGGGGCGCGTCCGGCGGCCTGGGTCTGCGCCACGAGGGTGTTGATCCGGCGGGCGGTCTCGGCGAGCAGGGTCACCAGCAGCTCCTTCGCGGGGGTCGGTTCGGGCCTGAACCGAGCTTACTGATCATCAGAAGTGGGTGGATTCGCGTGGACGTGTCACGATCGAGGGGTGGACGCCGTGGTGTGGATCGTGCTGGGTGTGCTGTTGGCCGTCGCCGAGATCTTCACGACGACGCTGTTTCTGATCATGTTCGCGGTCGGTGCGTTCGCCGCCGCCGGGGCCGCCGCGCTGGGTGCGCCCGTCGCCGTGCAGGCGGTGGTCTTCGCCGTGGTGTCGGCGCTGACGGTGGCGCTCGCCCGGCCGACCATCCGCCGGCACATGCGGCCGTCGATGGACAGCGGGGAGCAGCCGTTCGGCGTGCAGGCGCTGGAGGGCGCCACCGCCCTGGTGATCGAGCAGGTCGATGCCGGGCAGGGCATGGTGAAGATCGACGGCGAGTTGTGGACGGCACGTCCGTACGACGCGACGCAGACCTTCGCACCCGGTGCGCGGGTGCAGGTGATAAAGGTCCAGGGCGCCACCGCCCTGGTGTGGCAGGACGACATTTCCTCCCCCGGCGAGCTGCCGGAAGCGAAAAGGTGACGGTATGGAATTCATCGCGGTCCTGTTGGTGGCCGTAGCGTTGATCATAGTGGTGACGCTGGCGAAGGCGGTGCGGATCGTGCCGCAGCAGCGTCAGGACGTGGTGGAGCGGCTCGGCAAGTACAAGAGCACCCTGAACCCGGGCCTGAACCTGCTGGTCCCGTTCGTCGACGCGGTGCGTACCAAGGTCGACATGCGGGAGCAGGTGGTCAGTTTCCCGCCGCAGCCGGTGATCACCTCCGACAACCTGGTGGTGTCGATCGACACCGTCCTCTACTACAAGGTGGTCGACTCGGTCCGGGCGACCTACGAGATCGCCAACTTCATCCAGGCGATCGAGCAGTTGACCGTCACGACGCTGCGTAACGTGATCGGTTCGCTCGACCTGGAGCGCGCGCTGACCAGCCGGGAGGAGATCAACCGGCACCTCTCCGGTGTGCTCGACGAGACCACCGGCCGGTGGGGCATCAAGGTCACCCGGGTGGAGATCAAGGCGATCGAGCCGCCGCCGAGCATCCGCGACTCGATGGAGAAGCAGATGCGCGCCGAGCGGGACCGCCGGGCGGCCATCCTCAACGCCGAGGGGCACAAGCAGTCGCAGATCCTCACCGCCGAGGGTGAGAAGCAGGCGGCGGTGCTGCGCGCCGACGGTGACCGGCAGGCCCGCATCCTGCAGGCCGAGGGTCAGGCGAAGGCGATCCGGACGGTCTTCGACGCGATCCACACCGCCAACCCGAGCCAGAAGGTGCTGGCCTACCAGTACCTCCAGGCGCTGCCGCAGATCGCCAACGGCACGGCCAACAAGGTCTGGATCGTCCCGGCCGAGCTGACCAAGGCGCTGGAGGGCATGGGCGGCGCGCTGGGCGGGCTGAGCAGGATGGTCGGCGACGAGCCGGCTCCCGAGGCGAAGCGCACCGCCAGCGAGGTCGAGCGGGAGGCCGCCGAGGCCGCCGAGGCGGCGGCGAGCGCCGCCCAGCAGATCCACGACGAGGTCCGCGTCGCCGAGGCGCAGGCCACCGGCGGCAACGTGCCGAAGGGGCTGCCGGCGCCCGAGCCGGTCTCCCCGGCCAGCCTGGTCAACGACCCGGCCGACCAGCGCGAACGGGCCTGACCCCGCCGCCGCCCACCCCGGGCGGCAAATGTGAGAAACGCTCATCAGACGCCCCGGCGCCTGCCACGATCGGTCCTGAGGGACGGGTGGTGGTCAGGCCCGGGGCGTCGACGCGTTCCGGGTCACCCGTCGCCGCAGACGGGTCGGCCCGGTGGCCCGCCCGTGCAGGCAGCCGGCGTCGCCCGGCGGAGCGGACGAGGTGAGGCATGAAGGACCCGGCGCAGCGGCTGTTCTCCCGTACCCCCGTTCCGGGCGCACACGACCCCGCCGGCCCGCTGGGAACCCGGCGCACCGGCGGCGGCTTCGGGGTGCTGCCCTTCGTCGGCGACCCCGGACCGGCAGCACCCGCCACCGACGCCAGTTGGGCCTGGTCACTGCGCCGGCTGGCCCGCGCCGCGGTCTGGCTGCTGCCCGCCTACGCGGTGCTCACCGGCACGGTGGCGATGGCCAGCGACGGCGGGGTCGGCAACGACCCCTATCCGGCCGACGGTCAGCCGCTCTACCTGCTCGGCTGGGTGGCGGCGATCTGGCTGGGCCTGCTCGCCCTGCTCGCGCTCACCGGCCTGCTCGCGGCCACCCGCAGCCGGCGGGGCGCGGTGGCCGGGCTGCTGACCAGCATCGGCGGTACGGTGCTGATGCTGCCCTTCGCCGGCCTGGCCGCGTCGACCCCCGTCTTCGGCACCACCGCCCGGACGCTGGTGCTGCTCGGCGCCACCTGCTACACCGCCGGCTGGCTGCTCATCGGCTGGGCGGTGGCCCGGTCCGGGGCGTTCGCGATCGGCGACGGGGCGATGCTGATGATCGCCGCCCCGCTGCTCGGCCTCGGCGGCGCGCTGTTCGGCCCGCTGCAGACCTTCGGGGCGATCTTCGTGCTGGTCGCCGGCATCGGCATCGGCTACCGCTCCGGCCGGCTCGTCCCGGCCACCGTCGCCCGCGACGCCGCCACCGCCAGCGTCACCACCCCCTGACCCTCCCCACCCTGCTTCCCACCCCGGTGATCAAGAGCTTCGAGTCGGAAATCCGGACGGGACGCACCCAAACCTCTTGATCACCGAGCCGTGGGGAGAGACGGGATGGGCCGGACGGACGGGGACGACAGGGCACCCGATCGGGGAAGTCGCTGGCAGGTCACGGTGAGTTACCTGACAATCGGGTGCCGGAGTGGGCTGCTGGCCCGTGCGGTGGCAATGCTTACCCGCATGTCCTCACCCCGGACGCCGCTGACGCGGCTGCTCACCGTGCTGCTCGCCGGCCTGCTGGCCGGCCTGGTCCTCGCGGTCGCCGCGCTGCCGGGCAACCTGCTCGCGGGACTCGCCACCAGGGCGGTGCTCGGGGCGTTCGACGACCTGCCGGCGGCGCTGCGCACCCCCGCCACCCCGCAGCGCTCCTACCTCTACGCCAACGACGGTAAGACGCTGCTCACCACGTTCTACGACGTCAACCGCACCGACGTGCCGCTGGCCGAGATCGCCCCGACGCTGCGGCAGGCCATCGTCGCCGCCGAGGACCGCCGCTTCTACTCCCACGGCGGGGCCGACCTGCGCGGCATGGCGCGGGCCCTGGTCGCCAACGTCACCGGCGGCGGCACCGCCCAGGGCGGCTCCACGCTGACCATGCAGTACGTGCGCAACGTGCTCAAGAGCGACCCCAGCCGGACCGCCGAGGAGCGGGAGGCGGCCACCGAGCAGACCGTCGGGCGCAAGCTCCAGGAGATCCGGTACGCCACCGAGCTGGAGAAGACGCTCAGCAAGGATGAGATCCTCAACCGCTACCTCAACATCGCCTACTTCGGCTCCGGCGCGTACGGGGTCGCCGCCGCCAGCCAGCGCTACTTCGGCAAGCCGCCGGCTGACCTGACGCTCGCCGAGTCCGCGCTGCTCGCCGGCCTGGTCCAGTCGCCCGACGAGTACAGCCCGATCGACGGGGACCGGGACGCGGCCCTGCAGCGGCGCGGGTACGTGCTCGACTCGATGGTCGCCACCGGCGCGGTCACCGCCGCCGAGGCCGACGCGGCCCGCGCCGAGAAGCTGACCCTGCACCCCACCGCCCAGCCCAACGGCTGCACCGCCACGGTCACCGCCGACGCCGGTTTCTTCTGCGACTACCTGCGCCGCTGGTGGCTGGAGCAGCCCGCCTTCGGGGCGACCGCGCAGGAACGGGAGCAGGCGCTGCGCCGGGGCGGCTACCGGGTGGTCACCTCCCTCGACCCGGACGTCCAGGCCACCGCGGCCGCCGAGGCCCGCAAGGTCTACCCCGCCGACGACGCCCGCGCGCTGCCGATCGCCGCCGTCGAGCCCGGCACCGGCCGGGTGCTCGCCCTGGCCGTGAACCGGGAGTACGGGGTGGGCGACGGGCAGACCGTCAACCCGCTGGTCTCCGGCGGTGGCAGCATCACCGGCTACCAGGCCGGCTCGACGTTCAAGCTGTTCACCATGCTGGCCGCGCTGGAGAACGGCCGCACCCTGTCCACCGGCTTCGACTCGCCGAGCCGGCTGACCACCCGGTTCCCCGCCGAGGGGGAGGCCTCCTGCGGCGGCAGGTGGTGCCCGGCGAATGCCAACCCGGCGCGGATGGACGGCTACCGGATGATGTGGGACGGCTTCGGCCGCTCGGTGAACACCTACTTCGTCTGGCTGGAGGAGCAGGTCGGCCCGGCCAAGGTGGTGGAGATGGCGCAGCGTCTCGGGATCACCTTCCGGGCCCGGACCGACGCCGACCTCGCCGCGCACGACGCCGACAACTGGGGGGCGTTCACCCTCGGGGTGTCCGCCACCACCCCGCTCGACCTGGCCAACGCCTACGCGACGGTGGCCGCCGAGGGGACGTACTGCGCACCGACGCCTGTGGTGTCGGTGACCGGCCCGGACGGCGCGACCGTGCCGGTCGGCCAGCCGGCCTGCCGGCAGGTGCTGTCGGCGGACGTGGCGCGGGCGGCCACCGACGCGGCCCGCTGCCCGGTCGGGCAGCAGTCGGCGTACGGGCAGTGCAACGGCAGCACCGCCGGTGGGGTCGACGGGATCGTGGGCCGCCCGGTGGCCGGCAAGACCGGCAGCTCGGAGAAGAACGCCACCGAGACCTTCGTCGGGTTCACCCCGCAGGTCGCGGTCGCCGGCATCGCCGCCAACCCCGACGACCCGAGCGACGTGGTCGGCGCGGCCGTGCAGGGTGAGGTGATCACGGCGGTCGCCCGGACCATCCGTACCGCGGTCGACGGCCTGCCGGTGCGGGATTTCACCGCCCCCAGCCGGGAACTCGCCGGCAACCCGCAGCGCCCCACGCCCCGCCCGACCCCCCGGACCCCGCAGCGGGAGGACCAGAACCTCCCCCTGGACCTGCTCCGCTGGCTGCAGAACCGCCGGGGCTGACCCGCTGTCACCCGGCTCCGGCCCGACCCGGGCTGCATGATCGAGCCTGCGCCGCTCCCGCTCGGAGAGCCCACCTGCGATGTCGCCGGAACAGCGGTGTCCCTCCCGCCGGATACCGCTGTTCCGCGCCCACCGCCGGGCGGGCCTGGGCTGTTCCGCGCCACCGCCGGGCGGGCCTGTCTACCGCCGGGTGGTGACGGTGGCGACCGCCCGGTCCAGGGCGGCGGCCACCGTCGTCGGGTCGGTGTCGCCGTCGATCACGGTGAAGTCGGCGAACCCGGCCAGCTCCCGGTAGCCGGCGTCCAGCGCGGTCAGGTGCGCCAACTCCTCGGTGTCGATGCCCCGGGCCAGCACCCGCTGCCGGGCCAGCTCCGGGGTGACCGCCAGGAAGCAGACCAGGTCGGGCTACGGGAAGACGACGTACGCGGCGCGGACCAGGCGGACGCCCCGGTCACCCCGGGCCCGCATGATCACGTACTGGCACCAGGTCCAGCGGTCCATCACCCCGACCCGCCCGGTCAGCCGGGTGACCGCCACCGCGCGGGCCAGCGCCAGCCAGCGCACCGTCGCCTCCAGCAGCGGATAGCAGCGCCTGCCGAACAGGTGCACGCCGTCGCGGCGGCCCACCGCCTGCGCCAGCCGGTTCCACAGCGGCCGGCCGCCGGCGTTCTCCAGGTAGACCGCCGGCACGCCCGCCGAGGTCAGCCGCCGGGCCAGCGCCCTGGCCTGGGTCGACTTCCCGGACCCGTCCACGCCCACCAGCGCCACCATCGTCGATCGTCGCACCCCGGGCACGTTAGCCCTCCCGGGCAACAGCTCAGGCCCACCGGCGGGGCGGGCGAGTCATGATCGACACCGCATCCCATGATCGCCGTATCCGCCGGGTGCGGCCCGATCGACAGGGCGGCGCGCCCCGTCCATGATCGACCCATCATCGCCACAACAGCGGGGTCGGTCCCGCGCCGACCCCGCTGTTGTGGCGACATGGCGAGCGGCCCCGGCCCCGGTGGCGGGTCAGCGGCGGGTGGGTCAGCGGCGGCGGGGACGGTAGGTGGCCAGCGTGGCGGGGATGCCCCGGCGGACGATGCCGGCCCGGTCGGTGTCGCCGCGCAGCAGGGCCGCCGCCGTCTTGCGGGCCTGGTCGAGGGTGAAGTGCGGGGGCAGCATCAGCTCCGCCGGGTCGACCACCGCGTTCACCACCACCGGGCGGTCGGCGGTCAGCACCCGTCGCCACAGGCCGTCGACCTGGTCGGGGTGCTCGACCAGCACACCGTCGAGGCCCAGCACCTCGGCCCACCTGTCGTACGCGACGTCCGGCAGGTCCTGGCTGGCCGGATAACGCGGGGTGCCCTCGGTGGAGCGCTGTTCCCAGCTGACGAACGCCAGATCCCGGTTGTTGAGCACCAGCACCACGAAACGCGGGTCGGCCCAGTGCCGCCAGTTCTTCGCCACGGTGATCAACTCGTTGACCCCGTTCATCTGCATCGCCCCGTCACCGATCAACGCCACCACCGGACGGTCCGGGTGGGCGAACTTCGCCGCCAGGGCGTACGGCATGGCCCCGCCCATCGACAGCAGGGTGCCGGAGAGGCTGGCCAGCATGCCGGGGCGGACCTGGAGGTGGCGGGCGTACCAGGCGGTGGCGGTGCCGCAGTCCACCGCGATCATCGCGTCGTCGGGCAGCGCGTCGTTGAGGGTGTGGAACAGCAGTTGCGGGTTCACCGGGTGCGCGGGCTGCCCGGCCAGTTCCGCCTGGGCCTGCCGCCAGCCCGAGGTGGCGTCCGCGATGGTCGCCCGCCAGGCCGTCGGCGCGGGCCCGTCGCCCAGCTCCCGCAGCAGCGCCCGCAGGGTCGGTCCGGCGTCGCCGGTCAGGTTGACCTCCGTCGGGTACCGCAGCCCCATCCGGGTGCCGTCCAGGTCGATCTGCACCGCACGGGCCTGCCCCTGCGGCGGATAGAACTCCGAGTACGGCATGTTGCTACCGACGATCAGCAGCCTGTCGCACTCCTGCATGAGCTGCCAGCTCGGCCGGGTGCCGAGCAACCCGATCGCCCCGGTCACCCACGGCTCGCGGTGGTCGACGGCGGTGAAGCCGAGCAGGGCGGTGGCCACCCCGGCACCCAGCCGGTCGGCGATCAGGCGTACCTCCGCCTCGGCGCCGAGCGCGCCCTGCCCGACCAGCATCGCCACCTTCTCGCCGCCGCGCAGCACCTCCGCCGCGCGGCGCAGCTCTGCCTCCGGCGGCACGGTCGGCATGCTGCTGGGGGCCGCGCTGGTGTGGTAGTAGCCGTGCGCGTGCGGCGGGTCCGGCACCGCCGGCTCGTCCTGCACGTCCAGCGGGAGCACCAGCGCGGTCACCGTCCGGCGGGACAGCGCCGTCCGGCAGGCCCGGTCCACCAGGTGCCGCACCTGGGACGGATCGTCGAGCTGGGCCAGGAAGTCCCCGGCCACGTCCTTGTAGAGGGCGAGCAGGTCCACCTCCTGGTAGTAGCCGCCGCCCTCGGCGGTGAGCGCGGTGTTGCCGACCAGGGCCACCACCGGCTGGTGGTCGAGCTTGGCGTCGTAGAGGCCGTTGAGCAGGTGGATCGCGCCGGGGCCGCTGGTCGCCAGGGCGCAGCCGAGCGGGCCGCCGCCGTACTTGACGTGCGCGCCGGCGGCGAAGCCGGCGGTCTCCTCGTGGCGTACCTGGACGAACTCCACCCGGTCGCCGGCCCGTTGCAGGGCGGAGGTCATCCCGTTGATGCCGTCACCCGGGTAGCCGAAGTAGCGGTGCACCCCCCACTCGGCGAGCCGGGCCACGATGTGGTCGGCGACCGTGGCGTTCCTCGGCAACCGGCCGTCGGTGGTGCCCGCTGCGCTCATCGTGGTGGTCCCTCCGGTCGCGTCCGCTTCCCGCCCCCCTTCCCGCGCCACGCCCCGGGAAACCCGGTCACCCCGGGGAACGCGGTCACCCGGGGAACGCGGTCACCCCGGGGAACCCGGTCACCCCGGGCAACCCGACCGGCTCCGGGGGGAGCCCGACCGGCTCCGGGGAGCCCGACCGGCGGGCCGGTCCGGGCCGGCGGGCGGTGGGCGGGTACCGCCCCGCAGGCACACGCCGGGGGCCGGCAGAATCGGGCGGTGCCCGTACACGAGATCACCGACCCCGACGACGCCCGGATCGCCGACTACCGGGCGTTGACCGACGTCGAGCTGCGTACCCGGTGGGAGCCACCGCACGGGTTGTTCATCGCGGAGGGGGAGCTGGTGCTGCGCCGGGCGTTGCGGGCCGGCTACCCGGCCCGGTCGTACCTGGTCGACGCGAAGCGGGTCGACCAGCTCGCCGACCTGGACACCGGGCACGCCCCGGTCTACGCGGCCACCCCCGACGTGCTGGAGAAGGCGACAGGTTTCCACGTCCACCGGGGCGTGCTCGCCTCGTTCCACCGTAAGCCGCTGCCCGCCGCCGCCGAGGTGCTGGCTGCCGCCCGCCGGGTGGTGATCCTGGAGGACATCAACAACCACACCAACCTCGGGGCGATCTTCCGGGGGGCCGCCGCGCTCGGCATCGACGCGGTGCTGCTCTCGCCGTCCTGCGCCGATCCGCTCTACCGGCGCAGCGTGCGGGTCAGCATGGGCGAGGTGTTCGCGGTGCCGTACGCGAAGCTGGACCGTTGGCCGGTCGGCCTGGACGAGGTACGCGCGGCGGGGTTCACGGTGCTCGCGATGACGCCGGCGGCGGACGCCGTACCGGTGCAGCGGTTGACCCCGGCGCAGCGGGCGCGGGCGGCGTTGCTGCTGGGGGCGGAGGGCCCCGGCCTGACCGGGGCGGCGCAGGCGGCCAGCGACGTGCGGGTGGTGATCCCGATGCGGCGCGGCGTGGACTCGTTGAACGTGGCCGCCGCGGCGGCGGTGGCGTTCTGGGAGCTGGGCCGGGACGACCCGGTCGACGGGTAGCCGCCACGACCCCCGGCTATTTGCATGAGAATGCGGGGGCGTGCATAATCTTCCTTGTGTCCAAGGTTCTCACCTCCCTGCCCATCGGCGAACGTGTCGGCATCGCCTTCTCCGGCGGCCTCGACACCTCGGTCGCGGTCGCGTGGATGCGCGACAAGGGCGCCGTCCCGTGCGCCTACACCGCCGACATCGGCCAGTACGACGAGCCCGACATCGACTCGGTGCCCGGTCGTGCGCTCAGCTACGGCGCCGAGGTCGCCCGCCTGGTCGACTGCCGTGCCGCCCTGGTCGAGGAGGGGCTGGCCGCGCTGACCTGCGGCGCCTTCCACATCCGCTCCGGCGGCCGGGCCTACTTCAACACCACCCCGCTGGGCCGGGCGGTGACCGGGACCCTGCTGGTCCGGGCGATGATCTCCGACGACGTGCAGATCTGGGGCGACGGCTCGACGTTCAAGGGCAACGACATCGAGCGGTTCTACCGCTACGGCCTGCTGGCCAACCCGCAGCTGCGGATCTACAAGCCGTGGCTGGACACCGACTTCGTCACCGAACTCGGCGGCCGCAAGGAGATGTCGGAGTGGCTGCTGGAACGCGGCCTACCCTACCGGGACAGCACCGAGAAGGCGTACTCCACCGACGCCAACATCTGGGGCGCCACCCACGAGGCCAAGACCCTGGAGCACCTCGACACCGGCATCGAGACGGTCAGCCCGATCATGGGGGTCCGGTTCTGGGACCCGTCCGTGGAGATCCCCACCGAGGACGTCACCATCGGCTTCGACCAGGGCCGCCCGGTGACGATCAACGGCAAGGAGTTCGGCAGCCCCGTCGACCTGGTGCTGGAGGCCAACGCCATCGGCGGCCGGCACGGCCTGGGCATGTCCGACCAGATCGAGAACCGGATCATCGAGGCCAAGAGCCGGGGCATCTACGAGGCCCCCGGCATGGCGCTGCTGCACGCCGCCTACGAGCGGCTGGTCAACGCCATCCACAACGAGGACACCCTGGCCAACTACCACCACGAGGGCCGCCGCCTCGGCCGGCTGATGTACGAGGGCCGCTGGCTCGACCCGCAGGCGCTGATGCTGCGCGAGTCGCTGCAGCGCTGGGTGGGCACCGCCGTCACCGGCGAGGTGACCCTGCGGCTGCGCCGGGGCGAGGACTACTCGATCCTGGACACCACCGGCCCCGCGTTCAGCTACCACCCGGACAAGCTGTCGATGGAGCGTACCGAGGACTCGGCCTTCGGCCCGTCCGACCGGATCGGCCAGCTCACCATGCGTAACCTCGACATTGCCGACTCGCGGGCCAAGCTGGAGCAGTACGCCACCCTCGGCCTGGTCGGCGGGGCGGCCCCGCAGCGTGCGGTCGGCGCGGCGCAGGCCGCCTCCACCGGGCTGATCGGGGCGATGCCGCAGGGCGGCGCGGAGGCCATCGCCTCGCGGGGCGTCGCCACCGCCGACGACGAGGCCCTCGACCGGGCCGCGATGGAGTTCGGCGTCGACTGACCGTCGCCCCACCGGCCGGGACGGGTCACCGTCCCGGCCGGTGGGGCCGCCCCCGTCGTCGGGGCGGCGACGCACGGTGGATGGCCGGGCTCGGGGTCACGGAGGGTAGCGTGTCGCCCGTGTTCCCTACCGTCCGTGAGGTGCTCGCGCTGGACCCGGTCCGCCGCGGCGCGCCCCGGCTGGTTGCCGGGGAGGCCGGCCTGGACCGGCCGGTGCGCTGGGTGCACGTGGCGGAGGTGCCCGACATCGCCACCCTGCTCGGCGGGGGTGAACTCGTGCTCACCACCGGCATCGGACTGCCCGCCGACGACACCGGACTGCGTGCCTTCATCGGCGACCTCGTCGCGGTGGGCGTCTCCGGGCTCGTGGTCGAGCTGGGCCGCCGCTACCCGACCGAGGTGCCCCGGGTGATGGCCGTGGCCGCCGCCCGGCGCGGGCTGCCCCTGGTCGAGCTGCGGAGGGCCACCCCGTTCGTGCGGATCACCGAGGCGGTGCACGCCCTGATCGTCGACGCCCAACTGCACGAGCTGCGGGCCGCCGAGGAGATCCACCAACGCTTCACCGAACTGTCCGTCGAGGGCGCCGGGGCCGCCGAGGTGGTCCGGCAGGCCGCCGCGCTGGCCGGCTGCCCGGTGGTGCTGGAGAACCTGTCCCGGCAGGTGCTCGCCTACGACCCGGCCGGGGAGAACGCCGAACTGCTGCTGGACGGCTGGGAGCAGCACTCCCGACGGCTGCGTCCCGCCGGCCGCACGGCGTACGACAGTGACAGCGGCTGGCTGGTCACGACCGTCGGCGCGCGCGGGCAGGACTGGGGTCGGCTGCTGCTGCGTTGGCCGGCACGGGCGGGCCTCGGCGACGGCCGTCCCGTCGGCACGCCGCCCACCCGGCTGACCATCCTGGTGGAGCGGGCCGCCTCGACCCTGGCGCTGGGCCGGCTGATCCGCCGCGACGCCGAGGGACTGGAACGGCAACTGCACCACACCCTGCTCACCGGCCTGCTCGACCACTCCCGGCCGGTGGGCGAGATCGCGTTGCGGGCGCGGGCGCTGGGGGTGCCCCTGGAGCGTCGGCACCTGATCGGGGTCATGGTCCGGCTCCGCCGCGACACCCCGGCCGAACCCGCCGGACCGGGCGAGGGCGGCCCGGCCGACGCCGCCGAGGCGGGCCCGGCCCGGCTACGTGACCTCGCCGAGGCGGTCGGCCAGGCGCTACGGGAGGCGAAGCTGACCGGGCTGACCAGCCCCGTCGACGACCAGGCGGTGGGGGTCCTGCTCGCCCTGCCGGACGCCGCCGCCGAGGACCGCGCGCTGGCCGCGTTCGCCACCGCGCTGCGCCGCCGCCACCCCGACCAGCCGGCGCGCGTGCTCGTCGCCGCCGGATCCGGGGTGGCGAGCCTGCGCGAGGTACGCCGCTCGCTGGTCGAGGCCCGTCAGGTCGCCGAGGCCGCCCGCCGGGACAGCCGTGACCTGCCGGTCTTCCGGCTGCCGCACGTCGGGCTGGCCGGCCTGCTGCACCTGTTACGCGACGAGCCCCGGTTGCAGACCTTCGTCGAACGGGAACTCGGCGCGCTGCTGGCCCACGACGCCCAGCACCCCCGGGAGCAACTGCTCGGCACCCTGCGCGCCTATCTGGAGCAGGGCCGCAACAAGTCGGCCGGCGCGGTCGCCGCGCACCTGTCCCGACCGGCCTTCTACGAACGGCTGGCCCGGATCGGCCGGATCCTCGGCGTCGACCTCGACTCGGTCGAAGCCTGCCTCTCCCTGCACGTCGCCCTGCTGGCCCTCGACGCCATCCGCACCCCCTGACCCACCTCCCCGCCCCACCACCCTCCCGCCCCGTCCCCGGCCCGGCCCGCGCCTGCCTGGCCTGTGCCCGCCCGGCCCGTGCCCGCCCGGCCTGTACCCGCCCGGCCCGTGCCCGCCCGGCCTGTACCCGCCCGGCCCGTGCCCGGTGATCAAGAGAAATGCGTCAGATTTCCTAGCCCAGGTGACGCGAACCTCTTGATCGCCACCCGTGCGGCCCGCCCGTCGACCGTGATCAAGAGATTGGCGTCAGATTTCGCCGCCCCGGTGACGCATTCCTCTTGATCACCGCCCGTCCGGCCGGCAGGTTCACCGTGATCAAGAGGAATGTGTCAGATGTCGCCGTCGCGGTGACGCGAACCTCTTGATCACCGAGGCGATGAGGGCGGGGCGATGAGGCTGGGGCGATGAGGGCCGGGGTGACGAGGCTGGGGCGGTGGGGGTCGGGTGAGGTGGGCGGGGGAGCGGGATCAGGTCAGGGTGTCCAGGGTCTTGGCGTAGGCGGCGGGGACGTGGTGGGGCCCGGCGGGGGTGAAGACGTCGGAGGTGGCCGCCGTCGACCAGGCGGCGGCGGGGACCGCGTCGACCAGGGCGCGGACCACCGGGGCGTCACGCCACTGGTCCTGGGCGGCCAGCAGGCTCAACGCCACCACCGACTCCTCCACCTCGCCGACGCACTCGAACGGCTTGTGCCCGTCCACGCCGAGCAGTTCCCGGTAGCCGGGGATCTGCGTCTCGTCGGCCAGCAGGTCGCCGCCGAAGATGCCGACCACCCGATCCCGGGTCATGAACGGGGCCATGGCGAGGAAGACGAACCGGCACTTCGGGCAGTCGCGGCACCAGCGGGCGCTGGCGTCACGCAGCTTGAACGCGGCGTTGCAACTGGTCACCACCGCGTCGTACCGGTCGATGGTGGCGAACAGCCGGGCGATGTGCAGCTCCGACAGCGGGCGCAGCAGTGAGAAGTACGGCTCGGTCAGCCCCGCGTGCCCGGCCAGCGCCGCCCGCAGCAGCCCCTCGGCCTCGACCCCCTTGGACCACTGGTGGTTGATCTCGTGACCGTTCCAGATCAGGTTCGGGTCGGACGCGGACCGCTCGTTGGACATCACCACCGGCCCGAGCCCGTGCAGCACGGCGGTGGCGACCGCGATCAGCGAGTTGATCGCGGTGACCGGGATGTGCCCGTTGCGCGCCCCGGCGGCGTTCAGGTCGAACAGCACCGGGTCGAGCCGTCGCCGGGCGGCCAGCGCCGGCAATCCGGACGCCTCGTTCACCGCGACGATCACGTGGTTGGGGTTGACCGAGAACGGCACCGGGTCGAAGCCGCCCCGACGCAGCGCCTCCAGGCTGACGATGGAGTCCTTGCCGCCGCCGACGGCCGACAGCGGACGACGGTCGGAGTCGTCGTACACCCGGGGGAGCGGGACCTCGCCGGCCGGCACCTCGGGACGCAGCTCCAGCACGTGCGGGATCTGGTTGCGGTAGGCGTACTCGGCGAGACCCTTGGTGTAGACGGCGGTGACCAGCGCGGCGGCGGCCCCACCCAGCGGCGTCGGCAGCACCAGGCGCGGCGGGGCGGCGGCCTTGTAGTAGCTGACCCCGGCCACCACGTGCAGCAGTTCCAGGACCCGGCCCAGGGTGGCCAGCGTCTGCGCCGACGGCGGCCCGGCCGGCACCGGCAGCGTGATCACCTCGGTGAACCGCTGCTCGCCGTCGGGGCCGGTCAGGAGGTAGTCGAACGACGCCACGCCGGTGGCGGGGTCGAACGAGTACGACGGGAAGGTGAAGGCGTCCATCCGCCGGAGCTGCTCGTTGGGCACACGCCATACTAGGCCCTGGTTCGTCCGGTCGGGTCCGCTGTGCCGGGAGCGGACCCGACCCCACCGTCGACACCTCAGGGAGAGTTCGTGCGCCTGTCCGATCTGCGCGGCCGTACCGTCGCCGTCTGGGGGGCCGGCCGGGAGGGCCGCGCCGCCGTGACCGCCATCGCCGCGCACGGCCCGGCCGACCTGGTCGCCGTCGACGACAGCGCGAACTTCCTCACCGTGGCCTGGGAGGGCCCGCTCGCCGAGGCCGCGCCGCTGGTCACCGGGGAGGAGGGGTTCGCCCGGCTGGCCGCCGCCGAGATCGTCGTCCGGTCGCCGGGGGTGCCCAACACCCACCCGTGGCTGGTCGAGCTGCGGGCGCGGGGGGCGACCGTCACCCAGGGCACCGCCCTGTGGATGGCCGACCACGCCGACCGGACGATCGGGGTCACCGGCAGCAAGGGCAAGTCGACCACCGCCAGCCTGATCAGCCACCTGCTCGCGGCGGTGGACCGGCCCAACGTGCTGGGCGGCAACATCGGCGTGCCCACCCTCGACCTGCCCGAGGCCGAGCTGTACGTGCTGGAGCTGTCCAGCTACCAGTGCAGCGACCTGGCCGACTCGCCCCGGGTGGCGGTGGTCACCGCGCTGTTCCCCGAACACCTGGACGCGCACGGCGGTGAGGCCGAGTACTACCGCGACAAGCTGAACCTGATCGCGTACGGTCCCCGCACGGTGGTGGTCAACGGCAACGACCCGCGCCTCGCCCTGGAACTGGGCGACCGGGCGGCGGTGCGCGCCGGGCTGCCCGACACCGTGCACGTCGCCACCGGCCCGGACGGCACCGACTGGTTCCACCTCGGCGACCAGCCGCTGTTCGCCAGGGCGGTGCTGCCGCTGGTCGGCCGGCACAACGCGGGCAACCTCTGCGTGGCGCTCTGCGTCCTCGACGCGGTCGGCGTGGACGTCGTCGCCCACAGGGACACCCTGGCGGTGGCGGTCGCCGGGTTCCACGGGCTGGCCCACCGGCTCACCGAGATCGTCGACCCGTCCGGGCTGACCTTCGTCGACGACACCCTCGCCACCAGCCCGTACGCGGCGATGCACGCGATCGACGCGTACGACGGGCGGCCGTTGACGGTGATCGTCGGGGGCACCGACCGGGGGTTGGACTACACCCCGCTGGCCACCCACCTGGCCGAGCGGGAGCTGACCGTGATCGGCATCCCGGACAGCGGTTCCCGGATCGTGGCGGCGCTGGCCGGGCTACCGAAGGTGCGTACCGAGGTGGTGGACGACCTGGCGGACGCGGTCCGGTTGTCGCGGGCGGTGACCCCGTCCGACGGGGTGGTGCTGTTGTCCCCGGCGGCGCCCAGCTACGGCCGGTTCCGCAACTTCGAGCACCGTTCCGAGGTGTTCGCCGAGGCGATCCGGGCCACCGCCGCCGGCTGAGCCCGCACCCGGCCGTGCCGACCGGCCGCGCCGCGCCGACCGCCAGACCGTGCCGCGCCGCCCGGCCGTGCCGCGCCGACCGCCAGACCGTGCCGGGCCGACCGGCCGCGCCGCGCCGTGCCGGGCCGACCGGCCGCGCCGCGCCGCGCCGCGCCGTGCCGTGCCGACCGGCCGCGCCGCGCCGACCGCCAGACCGTGCCGCGCCGACCGCCAGACCGTGCCGTCCGTGCCGGTCGGGTGACGTCGTGTCAGGCGGGGCGGCGGTCGGGCGACACAGTGGCAGTTGTCGGCGGCCGGCCGGGGTGGCAGCGTGCGGGGCACGCGAACCCCGCCGCGGAAGGGTGTGCCGATGACCGCCGACGACCTGCTGGCCCGACACCGGGCCGTGCTCCCGTCCTGGATGCCGCTCTACTACGCCGAGCCGATCGAGCTGGTCGCCGGGTCCGGCCGCCGGGTCACCGACGCCCAGGGGCGCAGCTACCTGGACTTCTTCGGCGGCGTGCTGACCAACATGATCGGCTACGACATCCCGGAGATCCGCGAGGCGGTGCAGCGTCAACTGCGCACCGGCCTGGTGCACACCTCCACCCTCTACCTGATCCGGCAGCAGGTGGAGCTGGCCGAGAAGATCGTCCAGGTCGCCGGCATCCCGGACGCCCGGGTCTTCTTCACCAACTCCGGCACCGAGGCGAACGAGGCGGCGCTGCTGGCCGCCACCAGCTACCGCCGCTCGCACCAGATCCTCGCCGTCCGCAACAGCTACCACGGCCGGTCGTACGCGACGATGGGGATCACCGGCAACCGGGCCTGGACGGCCAGCGCGCACAACCCGCTCCAGGTGGCCTGGCTGCACTCCGGGGAGCGGCTGCGCGGGCTGCTCGCCCGGCTGCCAGCCGACGACCGGATCGACGCCGCCGTGGAGGATCTGCGCGAGGTGCTCGCCACCCAGACCAGCGGCGACGTGGCCTGCCTGATCGCCGAGCCGGTCCAGGGGGTCGGCGGTTTCGTCGCCCCGCCCGACGGGCTGTTCGCCGGCTGGCGCAAGGTGCTCGACGAGCACGGCATCCTGCTCATCTCCGACGAGGTGCAGACCGGCTGGGGGCGTACCGGCGCGCACTTCTGGGGCTACCAGGCGCACGGGGTCACCCCGGACCTGCTCACCTTCGCCAAGGGCATCGGCAACGGGTTCGCGCTGGCCGGTGTCGTCGGCCGGGCCGAGATCATGGAGTCGGTGCCGGCGATCAGCTTCTCCACCTTCGGCGGCAACCCGCTCTGCACCGCCGCCGGCAACGCCGTCCTGGACTACCTGCGTGACCACGACCTGCAGGCCAACGCCGCCCGGGTGGGTGCGATCCTCGTCGACGGCCTACGGGCCGCGGTCGCCGACCTCGACGGGGTGGCCGAGATCCGGGGCCGCGGGCTGATGCTCGCCGTGGAGTTCGTCCAGCCGGGTGGCACGGAACCCGATCCGGCGCTGACCGGCCGGGTCGTCGAGGCGTGCCGGGCCGGCGGCCTGCTGGTCGGCAAGGGCGGCCTGCACGGCAACGTGGTGCGGATGGGTCCACCGTTGACGCTCACCGAGGCCGAGGCCCGGGAGGGGCTGGCCATCCTGGTCGAGGCGATCCGGTCGACGGTGGCGGCGGAGGCGGCGCGGTGACCGGGGCGACCCGGTCGACGTCACCCGGCCCGCAGGCCGCGCCCACGGTGGACGTTGCCCGGATCGGGCACTTCGTCGACGGTGCGCGGATCGACGGGACGTCCGGCCGGTACGGGGACGTGTTCGACCCGGCGACCGGTCGGCGTACCGGCCTCGTGGCGCTGGCCGGCGCGGCGGACGTCGCGGTGGCGGTCGGGGCCGCCGGGCGGGCCGCCCGGAGCTGGCGGGACGCCTCGCTGGCCCGGCGCACGGCGGTGCTGTTCGCCTTCCGGGAGTTGGTCCACGCCCGCCGGGACCGGCTCGCCGAGGTGATCACCGCCGAGCACGGCAAGGTGCTCGCCGACGCCGCCGGCGAGGTGCAGCGTGGCCTGGAGGTGATCGAGTACGCCTGCGGCATCGCCTCGGCGCTGCGCGGACGGTTCAGCGAGAACGTCTCCACCGGGGTCGACTCGTACAGCCTGCGGCAGCCGCTGGGGGTGGTGGCGGTGATCTCGCCGTTCAACTTCCCGGTGATGGTGCCGCTGTGGTTCGTGCCGGTGGCGGTGGCCTGCGGCAACGCGGTGGTGCTCAAGCCGAGCGAGAAGGACCCGGGTGCGGCGCTGCTGCTGGCCGAGTGGTTCGTCGAGGCGGGTCTGCCGGCCGGGGTGCTCAACGTGGTCAACGGCGACGCCGAGGCGGTCGACGCCCTGCTGGACCACCCCGACGTGCGGGCCGTGTCGTTCGTCGGTTCCACCCCGGTCGCCCGGCACGTGCACCGGCGCGCGACGCTCACCGGCAAGCGGGTGCAGGCCCTCGGCGGGGCGAAGAACCACCTGGTGGTGCTCCCGGACGCCGATCTGGACCTGGCCGCCGACGCGGCGGTCAACGCCGGGTTCGGCTCGGCGGGCGAGCGGTGCATGGCGATCTCCGCGCTGGTGGCCGTGGAGCCGGTCGCCGACGCCCTGGTGGCACGGATCGCGGCGCGGATGGCCGGGCTGCGTACCGGCGACGGGCGGCGGGGCTGCGACATGGGGCCGCTGGTGACCGCCGCGCACGCCGCCCGGGTACGCGGGTACGTCGCGGCCGGGGTGGCGGCGGGTGCGGTGCCGGTGGTGGACGGTCGGGACGTGGTGCCGGACGGGGACCCGGGCGGGTTCTGGCTGGGTCCGACGCTCTTCGACCGGGTCACCCCGGACATGTCGATCTACACCGACGAGATCTTCGGCCCGGTGCTCGGTGTCGTCCGGGTCGACTCGTACGACGCGGCGGTGGCCCTGGTCAACGCCAACCCGTACGGCAACGGCACGGCGGTCTTCACCAACGACGGCGGGGCGGCCCGGCGCTTCCAGCACGAGGTGGAGGTGGGCATGGTGGGGATCAACGTGCCGATCCCGGTGCCGATGGCGTACTACTCGTTCGGCGGGTGGAAGGCGTCCCTCTTCGGTGACCTGCACGCCCACGGCGAGGACGGGGTGCGGTTCTTCACCCGGGGCAAGGTGGTCACCAGCCGGTGGCCCGACCCGCGCCACGGCGGGGTGAACCTCGGTTTCCCCACCCAGACCTGACCCGGCCGGGGCACGCTGCCTGACCGACAACGATCAGGGGTCAGCCGGTCGACGGGACCAGCAACGCGTGCAGGGCCACCGGGTGGGTGACCCCGGGCAGGGTGCGGGCGGCCAGCCAGGCGGCGGCGGCCGCGCCGTCCCCGGCCGGGTGGACCGGGGCGTGCGGCCAGCGGCGGCCGGCCTCGGCGCGGACCGCCGCGCCGAGCGGGGTGTGGCCGGTGAGCAGCCCGCCGCCGAGCACCAGCGGGGTCGCCGCGTCGGCCGCCCGGACCCGGGCGGCGCTGTCGACCAGGTGCGTGGCGGCCCGGTGGAGCAGCCCGGCCGCCACCGGGTCACCGGCGACGGCGGCGTCGACGACCAGCGGGGCGAACCGGGCGAGTTCCACGGGCGGTCGACGGGTGACCGCCTGGACCACCGCGTCGACGGTGTCCCGGGGGCGGGCGGCCACCCCGGTCGTGCCGGTCAGTTCGCCGAGCAGCCGCCGGCCGAACGGGCCGGGTGCGGTGCCGGTGTCCAGGTCGGCCAGGAGCGCCCGGACCGCCTCGCGGCCCAGCCAGAAGCCGGAGCCGGCGTCGCCGAGCAGCCAGCCGTGCCCGTCGGCGATCCGGTCCAGCCGCAGGTCGCACACCTGGGCGGCGATCGCCCCGGTGCCGGCGATCAGGATCGTGCCGTCGGGGGCGGCGGTGCCGGAGGCGTAGCCGACGAGGGCGTCGCTGTGCACCGCGTACGGGCAGCGCAGGCCGGCGTCCGACCAGGCCCGGTCGAAGGCGGCCCGGCCGGCCGGATCGGCGCGCAACCGGCCGGCCCCGGCCAGTCCGACGGCCCCGGCGTGGACCCGGGTCGGGTCGACCGCGCGCAGCGCCTCGCGTAGTGCGGTCGACAGTTCGACGGCGGCCCGTTCCGCGCCGTGGCTGGTGGGGTTGCCGCCGCCGGCCCGGCCGGTGCCGAGGCGTTCGCCGGTGAGGGTCAGGGCGGTGGCCCGGGTGGACGTACCCCCGACGTCGAGGCCGACCACGACGGTGCCGGACATCCTCGCGGGCCTCCCGGGGGTGCGCTGGTTCGGGGGTGTCCATGCTGGTCGGTGCGGTGCTCCAGGGCAAGACCGGGGGTCGGGAGCGGGCCGCGCGCCAGGTAACAGTTTGAAAACTTCGCCCATGGTCTTGACAGGAAGGGGCCTTCAGTAAGAACTTTTACCACTAACAGTTAACACTCTTTTCCGAAAGGCGTGTCGATGGCCGAGCTCGAGACGGACACCACCGCGGCGACCGCGGTGGTCGATGCCGAGCCCGTCGACCGGCGCGGCGCGGACGGGGTGCTGGCCAGGGTCCGGGCCGGCACGGGAGAGTTGACGGGAGCGTTGCGCCGGGTCGCCGAGCAGGTGCTCGCCGACCCGGAGGCAGCGGCCCGCGCCACCATCGTCGAGCTGGCCGAGCGCAGCGGCACCTCACCGGCGACCATCACCCGGTTCTGCCGGGCGATGGGCTTCGACGGCTACGCCGACCTGCGCCTGGGCATCGCCTCCGAGACCGGCCGGGCCCGCTCGGCCGGCTGGACCGTCGACATCGGCCGGGAGATCCAGCCCGGCGACCCGCTGGAACGGGTGCTCGACCAGATCATGGCCGCCGACACCCGGGCCATGCACGACACCGCCACCCTGCTCGACCTCGCCGAGGTCGAACGGGCCGCCGTCGCCATCGCCGGCGCCGCCCGGGTCAACATCTTCGGGGCCAGCGGCAGCGCGCTGGTCGGCGAGGAGATGCAGTTCAGCCTGCACCGCATCGGGGTCGCCGCGTGGGCCTGGAGCGACGTGCACGAGGGGCTGGCCAGCGCCGCGCTGCTCGGCCCCGGCGACGTGGCGCTGGGCATCTCGCACACCGGGCAGACCCGGGAGACCATCGAGATGCTGGCCGAGGCGGGCAGCCGGGGGGCCACCACCGTGGCGCTGACCGGGTTCCCGCGCTCCCCGCTCGCCGAGCTGGCCGACATCGTCCTGCTCACCGCCAGCCAGGCCACCACCTTCCGGCCGGACGCGCTGTCCGCCCGGCACCCCCAACTCGTCGTGCTCGACCTGCTCTACATCGCCGTGGCGCAGCGCACCCACGACCGCGCCCACGCGGCCTTCCGGCGTACCGCCCAGGCCGTGCAGGGGCACAAGGCCGCGAAGGGGACCACCTCATGATCAGTGCCCAGGGGTACGCGCGGGCCGTCCGGCCCGTCCTCGACCGGCTGCTCGACACCCAGGCCGAGGCGATCGGCCGGGCCGCCGACCTGATCGCCACCAGCCTGCGGGCCGGCGGGGTGCTCCAGGCGTTCGGGGCCGGCCACTCCGAGGCGTTCGCCGCCGAACTGGTGGCCCGCGCCGGTGGCCTGGTCCCCACCAACCGGATCGGCCTGCACGACCTCGTGCTGCACGGCGACGCCCCGCGCGACGTGCTCACCGACCCGAAGCTGGAACGCGACCCGGCCGTGGCCCACCAGCTCTACCCGCTGGCCCGGCCGCAGCCGGCCGACGTCTTCCTGATCGCCTCGCAGTCCGGCATCAACGGCTCGGTGGTCGAGCTGGCGACGCTGGTCACCGGGCGCGGCCATCCGCTCATCGCGGTCACCTCGGTCGCGCACACCGCACGGGTCGCACCCCGCCACCCGTCCGGTCGCCGACTCGCCGAACTCGCCGACGTCGTGCTGGACAACGGCGCACCGTACGGCGACGCACTGCTGCCGCTGGAGGGCGGCGGCGCGGTCTGTGCGGTCTCCTCGGTCACCTCCGCGCTGCTGGCGCAACTGGTGACCGCGGAGGTCGTCCGACGGTTCCACCAGGCCGGAGAGGTACCCCCTATCTACCTCTCCGCCAACGTCCCCGGTGGGGACGCGCACAACCTCGCCCTCGAGTCGCGGTACGCCGGGCGTCTCCGGCGGACCGCCTGACCCGGACACCCAAGGAGAGACGACGATGTCGAATACCCCCGAGACCCCCGCCGCGCTGAGCCGGCGCACCCTGCTGGGCCGGACCGCCGCGGCGGGCCTGCTCGCCACGCCGGTGGTGAGCCTGCTGGGCGCCTGCGCCACCAGCGGCTCCGACGAGACCACCACCAAGGCCGAGGAGGGCACCAAGAGCGCCGCCAACCCGCTGGGTGTCGCCGAGGACGCCCCGCTGGAGGTGGTCATCTTCAACGGCGGCTACGGCGAGAAGTACGCCACCGACGTGCACGAGCCGCTGTACAAGAAGGCGTTCCCCAAGGCGGAGATCAAGCACCAGTCCACCCAGGCGGTCTCCACCGTGCTCCAGCCCCGGTTCGCCTCGGGCAACCCGCCGGAGTTCGTGAACAACTCGGGCGAGAAGCTGATCGACTTCGGCTCGCTGGTCGCCGACGGGCAGCTGATGGACCTCACCGAGCTGTGGGACGCCCCGTCGGTCGACGACCCGAACAAGAAGGTCCGCGACACCGTCGTGCCCGGCACGGTCGAGGCGGGTTCGTTCAACGGCAAGCCGTACGTGCTGTACTACGTCTCCACCGTCTTCGGCATCTGGTACTCGGGCAAGCTGTTCAAGGAGAACGGCTGGGCGCCCGCGAAGACCTGGTCGGAGTTCACCGCCCTGCTCGACGGCATCAAGTCCAAGGGCATCACCCCGTACGGCTACGCCGGGGCGAACGCGGCCTACTACCAGTGGAACGTGATCCTGACCCACGCCGCGAAGATCGGCGGCACCGACGTGCTCAAGAACATCGACAACCTGGAGGACGGCGCCTGGCAGCAGGACGCCGTCAAGCAGGCGGCGCAGGCGTGGGAGGAGATCGGCGCGAAGTACGTCGACAAGAGCTTCGAGGGGCTCAAGCACACCGACGTACAGCTGCGGCAGAACCAGTACAAGCTGGCCCTCTACCCCAGCGGCGACTGGCTGGAGGGCGAGCAGAAGAAGGACACCCCGGCCGGCTTCGAGTACCAGCTCATGCCGGTGCCGAGCCTCACCGGCTCGGACAAGCTGCCGGCGACCGCCGTGCGGGCCACCGCCGGTGAGGGCTACTTCGTCTCGGCCAAGAGCAAGAACCCGCGCGGTGGTCTGGAGTACATGCGCCAGATGCTCTCGGTCGCCGGTGCGAAGGGCTTCACCGAGGTGGTCAAGGCCCCGACCGTGGTCACCGCCGGCAGCGCCGGCTTCGCCTTCCCGCCCGGCGTGGCCAGCTCCCAGGCCGCCCTCGCCGCCGCCGGCAAGGACGTGTTCAACCTGTACTTCGACGGCTGGTACAAGGAGCTGGACACCGAGGCGCGCACCGCCACCAACGAGCTGATGTTCGGCCGGATCAAGGCCGACGCCTTCGTGGAGCGGATCCAGAAGCGGGCCGACGCCATCAAGAAGGACAGCTCCGTCGCCAAGTTCACGCGCTGACCGAGCGGAGAAGCGGGATCATGCGGCACGGCAAGTATCCGTTCGTGATCGGGTTCCTGTTCGCCCCGGTCACGCTGTACGTGATCTTCGTCATCGCACCGTACGCGCAGGCGTTCCAGATCTCGATGACCAACTGGCGGGGGCTGTCCGCCCCGCAGTGGGTGGGCTTCGACAACTACCGGCGGCTGCTCGACGACGGGCGCTTCTGGCAGGCGGTCCAGCACCACGGCGTACTGCTGCTTGCCCTGCCGCTGATCACGATCGCCATCGCGTTGTTCTTCGCCTTCCTGCTCAACGTGGGCGGACGCAGCGTGGGCGGTCAGCGGCAGGGGGTCCGGGGGTCGAAGTTCTACCGGGTGGTGTTCTTCTTCCCCCAGGTCCTGGCGGTGGCCATCATCGCGGTGCTGTTCCAGATGGTCTACCGGCCCAACGAGTCCGGCCTGATCAACGGCGTGCTGATGAAGTTCGGGCTGGACCCGGTGCTGTTCCTGGTCCGGCCGAACCTGGCCCTGTGGTCGATCATCGCGGTGCTGGTCTGGCAGGCCGTCGGCTTCTACGTGGTGCTCTTCTCGGCCGGGATGGCCTCGATCCCGGGTGAGATCTACGAGGCGGCCGAGATGGACGGGGCGAGCAAGGTGATGCTGTTCTTCCGGGTCACCCTGCCGCTGCTCTGGGACACCCTCCAGGTGGCCTGGGTCTACCTCGGTATCGCCGCGTTCGACGCGTTCGCCATCGTCGCGGTGCTCTCGGTGGACAGCGGCGGCCCGGACGGCGCGACGACGGTGCTGGCGGTGGAGATCTACCGCAACGCCTTCGTCTACTCGAAGTACGGCTACGCCTCGGCGATGGGTGTGGCGCTGTTCTTCCTCACCCTCACGTTCGCGGCGCTGACGCTGCGGTTGACCAAGCGGGAAAGCGTGGAGTACTGAGATGGCCGCACAGACGACGCTGCCGCCGGCCGCGGCGGACACCCCGCCCGGCCGGCCCGCCGCCCGCACCCGCAGGGGCCGGGGCGAGCACCACGAGGTACGACTGTTCAGCGGGCTCGGTCAGTTGGCGCTCGCCGTCTGGGCGGTGATCGTCATCGTGCCGATCCTCTGGACGTTCCTGGCCGCGTTCAAGAACACCGGCGAGATCTTCAGCAGCCCGTGGACGCTGCCGGCGGAGCTGCGCTGGGAGAACTTCGGCCGGGCCTGGACCAAGGCGCACGTCGGCCGCTACTTCCTCAACAGCGTCTTCGTGGTGTCGTGCAGCACCTTCGGCACCATGCTGTTCGGTTCGATGGCCGCGTACGTGCTGGCCCGGTACAAGTTCCGGGGCAACCGGGCGATCTACTACCTGTTCGTCTCCGGGTTGGCCTTCCCGGTCTTCCTGGCGCTGGTGCCGCTGTTCTTCGTGGTCCGCAACCTGGGCCTGCTGGACACCCACACCGGCGTGATCCTGGTCTACATCGCCTACTCGCTGCCGTTCACCATCTTCTTCCTGGCCGCGTTCTTCCGGACGCTGCCGAACTCGGTGGCCGAGGCCGGCATGATCGACGGCTGCTCGCACACCCGGCTGTTCTTCCAGGTGATGCTGCCGATGGCGAAGCCGGGCCTGATCAGCGTGGCGATCTTCAACATCATCGGGCAGTGGGCGCAGTACCAGTTGCCCCTGGTGCTGCTCTCCAACGCCAAGGACAAGTGGGTGCTCACCCAGGGCATCGCCGACATCTCGGTCAACGCCGGTTACGAGGCCGACTGGTCGGGCCTGTTCGCCGCGCTGACCATCGCCATCCTTCCGATGATCATCGTGTACGCGATCTTCCAGCGGCAGATCCAGTCCGGTCTGACCTCCGGCGCGGTCAAGTGACCGGTCGGGGTGGCGGGGCCGCCTCACCCCGCCACCCCGCCGGTGACCCGCAGCGCCCCGACGGGTGATCCGGGTCGGGGTGTCACAGGGGCGGGGCACAATCGGGTCGTGGCGGTGCTGGCGGTGGCGGCGGGGGAGCGGGGCGGTGGCGTCCTCCAACCGCTGGACGCCGCCGGTCACCCGGCCGGGCCCGTCGAGCCGGTCGACGACCTGCCCGCCGCCGTGGCCGCCCGCGAGGCGGCCGAGCACCCCCGCTGGGTCTGGGCGTCCGGTGCGACGCTCTACCCGACCCTGCTGCGCGCCGGGGTGCGGGTCGAGCGCTGCCACGACATCGAGCTGACCGAGGGGCTGCTGCTGGGCCATGCCGGGCGCTGGGGTGAGCCCCGCTCGCTGGCCGCCGCGTACGCCCGGCTCACCGGGGCCGCCGTCCCACCCGACCCGCCGCCCCGGCCGGCCGCGCCGCCGGGGCACGGGCAGGCCGCGCTCTTCGAGGCCGTCGTCGGCCCGCCGGCCCCCGGCATCGACGCCCTGACCCGGGTGTACGCCGACCAGCTCGGCCGGGTCGCCGCCACCGCCCATCCCGGCCGGTTCCGGCTGCTGGTGGCCGCCGAGTCGGCCGGTGCCCTGATCGCGGTGGAGATGGCCGCCGTCGGGCTGCCCTGGCGTGCCGACGTGCACGACGAGATCCTCGCCGAGCTGCTGGGTGAGGCGTCCCCGGTGGGTGGGCCGCCCCGGCGGCTGGCCGAGCTGGCCGCCCGGGTCGCTGAGGCGTTCGGCGTCCGGCAGTTGCACATCGACTCCTCGGCGGAGCTGCTGCGCGCCTTCGCCCGGGTCGGTGTGCAGCTGCCCAACACCCGGGCCTGGGTGCTGCGCGGCGTCGACCATCCGGCCGTCCCGCTGGTGCTCGAATACAAGGAGCTGTACCGGATCTGGACGGCGCACGGCTGGGCCTGGCGGGACGCGTGGGTCTCCGACGGCCGGTTCCGCCCGGAGTACGTCCCGGCCGGGGTGGTCTCCGGCCGGTGGGCGACCCGGGGTGGCGGCGCGTTGCAGATCCCGAAGGTGATCCGGCGGGCGGTGGTGGCCGATCCGGGGTGGCGGCTGGTGGTGGCCGACGCCGGTCAGTTGGAGCCCCGGGTGCTCGCCGCGGTCTCCGGTGACGCCCGGCTGGCCACCGCCGGGGCGGCCGGCGACCTCTACGCGGCGCTGGCCCAGGACTCCTTCGGCGGTGACCGGGCCCGCGCCAAGCTCGCCCTGCTCGGCGCGATGTACGGGCAGACCGGGGGTGGGGCGCTGCCGGCCCTGGCGGTGCTCAAGCGCAGCTATCCGACCGCCTTCGGCTACCTGGAGGCGGCGGCGCGTACCGGGGAGGCGGGTGGCCTGGTCCGGTCCTGGCTGGGCCGGACCTGCCCGCCGGGGACGGTCGGGTCCGGCGACGCCGACGACGCCCCGGTGGACCCGGACGTCGGGGCGGACCCGCGTTCGCCCCGGGCGCGGGCGGCCCGCTCCCGGGGCCGGTTCACCCGTAACTTCGTCATCCAGGCCACCGCCGCCGAGTGGGCCTCGACGCTGCTCGCCTCGCTGCGGGCGGAGCTGGCCGTGGTGGGCGGGGAGTTGGTCTTCTTCCAGCACGACGAGGTGATCGTGCACTGCCCGGCCGAGCTGGCCGAGCCGGTGGCCGACGCGGTCCGCCGCGCCGGAGCGCGCGCCTCGGCGCTGCTGTTCGGCCCGACGCCCGTGCGTTTCCCCCTCGACCTCTCCACCGTCACCACCTACGCCCAAGCCTGACTCCCCGCACCCCCTCGCCCCCTCGCCCCCTCACCCGGCCCCGTTGCGGTGTCGGCGCCCGGTGATCAAGAGGTTCGCGTCAGATTCGTCGCTCGCGATGACGCAAACCTCTTGATCACCGGGGCGAGCGGGGGCGGGCGGGGGGCGGGGCGGGTGGGCGGAGTGGGTGGGGTGGGTGGTTGGGTTCAGGGTATACGCGTGAAATATCCGTTTCGTGCCGACACTCATCTCCCGGGGGCTCGTTGCACCCGGTGTGCGTATCGCAGGAATGATCATCGCGGCGGGTGGGGGGCGGCGGCTCGGCAGCCCCGAGGCGTTGCTGTGTCGGGGGGACCGGCTGCTGGTCAGCTGCATGATCGACACGATGGTCGCGGCCGGCTGTGAGCAACTGGTGGTGGTGCTGGGGGCGGCGGCCGACGAGGTCCGGGCGGCGGCCGACCTGAGCCCCGCCACGGTGGTGGTCAACCGTTCCTCGGGAGCCGGGGTCGGCTCGTCCATCCGGGCCGGCCTGGCCGCGTTGGCCGACGAACGGGTCGAGGCGGTGGTGGTGGTACCCGTCGACATGCCCGGTCTCACCCCGGAGGCGATCCGGCGGGTGGCCGCGCTGCCGTACCCGGACGTGCTGGCCTGCGCCACCTACGACGGGCTGCGCGGGTACCCGATGCTGTTCGGCCGTCGGCACTGGGCCGGCATCGCGACCCTGGCCGGCGCCGACATCGGCGCCCGACCGTACCTGCTGGCGCACAAGGACCAGATCGTCGACATCGCCTGCGACTCGGTGGCCGACGGCAACCGGGTGGACACCCCGGAGCTGATGGCGCTCTACGGCCTCACCGTGCCACCCCAGCGGGTCGGCGTCTGAGCGCGCTCAGCTGTCGGGCGGGCGGCAGATGTCGACGGTGTGCCGGGGGCGTAGCCGTCGGTCGAACGCGACGGTGACCGCCGGCCGGTCGACCAGCGAGACCCGGACCGTCCGCTCGCCGACGAACTCGGCGTCGATCCGCTCCCGGGGACGCGCGTGGCGGCAGGTGACCAGTTCCCGGTCGGCGTCGTGGCTGAGCAACCCGGCGCGGGTGCGTACCCGCAGCTCGGTGTGCGGCAGGTCCTTCCAGTCGCGGGTGTCCAGCCGGACCACCGCGTACCGGCCGTCGGGGGAGACGGCCAGCGTGGAGTCCCGCTCGACGGTCGAGGCGAAACCGGTGCGGTACATGCCCCACGCACCGGTGCCCACGCCGAGCAGCACCGCACAGCCGAGCGCGGCCGACCGTAGCGCCGTCGTCGCGGGCGGTCGCCGGGCGGCCAGCCAGCCGGCGAGCACCAGCGCCAGCGCGGCCAGCGTGGCGAGCCCGAGCAGGGGCAGCGGCCGGTGCAGGAAGCGTGCCGCCGGATAGAGTCGGGCGTACCCGGCGTCCCAGAGCACGCCCGCGAAGAGGACCAACGACAGCAGTGTCAGCAGGCCGGCGAGGAGCCGCCCGCGACCGGAGCCGGCGAGGGGGCGGGTCCCGGGGCCGGCCGACATGCTACGCATCGTAGGCGTGCGGAGCGCTCCCGGGCCGTCCCACGTTCGGCTGGTTCGGCGTTTCGCGCGCCCCGGTCAGACCTCGATGTTGAACCGTTGCAGCACCGACGGGGCGACCAGGCCGACGGCCGCGAGCACGGAGAGCACCGTCAACGCGGTCCGCAGCACCACCACCTCGGCCTTGCTGCCGGTACGTAACGCGATGCTGTTCGGTAGCCCGATCATCGTCCACATCCGGCGTTTGATCGGGATCGGCCAGAGGATGGGCACCCCCGCCTTGGTGATCATGTCGCCGAGGATGTGCACGAAACAGCCCACCCCGACGGCCAGCCCGATCATCGGATAGCCCCGGTCACCGGGCAGGGTGGCGAAGGTGAACCAGGCGGCGGCGGCCGAGACGAGGGTGACGATCACCCAGCCGGCCCGCTCTGCCCACTCGTCGAACAGCCCGCGCAGCGCCAGCCCGATCATGAAGAACAGGATGCTCACCACCGCCCACTTGCCGTACGCGGTGCACAGCGCGGTGGTGCCCCAACCGACCAGCACGGTGAACGGGATGGTGTGGGTCAGGGTGCGGTGACCGTTGTTGCGGCGCGGGTCACGGCTGAGCTTGGTGGCGTAGTAGACGCCGAGCGAGATCTTCTCCATCACCTCGGCGACGAACAGCGAGAACACCCCGAAGGTGCGGGCCACCGTCGCGCCGCCCTGGTTGCGGGTGACCTTGCCGGAGAGGTCGAGGTCGGGAAAGAGCGCCCCACCTGCGCAGACGGCGGTGCCGACGGCCAGGGCGAGCGGCGACTGGTGGTAGTCGGCGAAGTGGTCCAGTGCCCACGACCCGGTCAGCCACACCGCAGCGCCCGACAGCGCGTGGGACGGTCCCATCATGTCGCCTCGCCCCTCCCCGTTTTCTTGATCGACAACGCTACGCCACTGTGTCAGAACCGCCGTCGCCAGGGCAACAACCCGGCCGGTCCACAGGGGAGGGTGTCAGGCGGCGGGACGGAAGCTCTGCCGGATCATCAGGAAGTATGTCGCGTTGACCTGCCAGTCGAACTGGTCTGTCAGCCATGAGACGGTGTAGGCCCGCTGCGGGGCGACCCGGACCAGCAGCCGGGCGGTGTGCAGCCGGGCTCCGGTCGGGCCGGTCCACTCGCACTCCCACAGCGCGCCGCCACGGAACATGTCCAGCGCGGAGATGTCCACCCGCCGGTAGCCGGTGAGCCGACCGTCGTCGGTGAGCCGGCGTTCCTCGGCCCGCCAGTGGGCGACCGGGTCGGCCGGGGCGACGCCGGGGGCGACGCTGAGCACCCGGGGGCCACCGGGCTCGCGCAGACAGGTCACCGGGCCGTCGGTGTAGCGCAGCCACCCGGCCGGGGCGGCGATCCGGAAGCCGTCCGGGTCGGTGTACCAGGTCCAGCCCGCGACCAGTCCGAAGCGCTCACCCGGCGGCGGCGGAGCGGAGCGGACCGGGACGGCGTCGGTCGGCGCGGGCGCGGCGCACGGGAAGGCCCCCGGCCGGGCCGCCCCGGTGCCGGCCCCACCACCCGGCGTCGACGACGGACCGGGGCCGTCGCGCAGCGCGACCGACGCCCCGAACCCGGCCAGCAGCGCGCCCGCGACGGCCACCGCGACCAGGACGGTCCGCTGCCGCCGCCGACGCGGCGTTCCGGCCGGCAGCGGCGGGGTGTCCCCGCCGGCCGGCACCACCGTGGGGCGTGATGGGGGCGGGGTGGACGCCTGCGACACGGGCGGGGTGGACGCCTCCGGCGTGGCGGGCGTCGCCGCGAGCGCCGCGCTCAGCCGGGTCTGCGTCTCGTCGGCGGTGAGCCGTCGTTCCGGTTCGCGGCGCAGCAGACCCTCCAGCACCGGGCGCAGCGCCCCGGCGCGGCGCGTCGGGTCGGGCGGCTCGGTGGCCAGCGCGCTCAGCGTCGCCATCGCGCTGCCCCGGGCGTACGGCGCCCGTCCCTCCACCGCCGCGTAGAGGGTGGCCCCCAGCGACCACAGGTCGGTACGCGGGCTGGACACTCCGTCGCGGGCGCGTTCGGGGGCGACGAACTGCGGGGAGCCCAGCACCATCCCCGGCCCGGTCATCGCCCCGTCACCGCCGTCGAAGGTGGCCAGTCCGAAGTCGGTGAGCACCACCCGCCCGTCGTCGGCGACCAGGACGTTGTGCGGCTTGACGTCGCGGTGCAGCACTCCGGCGGTGTGGGCGGCGCGCAGGGCGGCCAGCACCGCCAACCCGATCCGGGCGACCCGGCGCGGGGGCAGCGGCCCCTCCTCGGTGAGCAGTTGTTGCAGCGAGCGGGACGGGACGTACTCCATCACGATCCAGGGGTTGTCACCGTCGTGCACCACGTCGTAGATCCGGACCACGTTGGGGTGGTTGAGCCGGGCCGCGGTGCGGGCCTCGCGCAACGTGCGCAGCCGTAGCTCCTCGCGTTCGTGCGCGGCGAGCCAGTGCGGCGGGACGACCTCCTTGACCGCGACGTCCCGGTGCAGCATCTCGTCGCGGGCCAACCAGACGCGGCCCATCCCGCCGGTGCCGACCAGAACGAGTAGCCGGTACCGCCCGGCGACCCGCTGCTCGTGCACGACGTTTCCCCCTCGCTGCCCCGCCACCAGGATATCCACGGTGACCGCGGTGTTCGCGGCGACGGATCCGCAGGGCGCAGCGCCCGCCGGCCGGCCCGCAAAAAGCCGGCCGGCGGCCGACGGCGGGCCGGGGCGGGTCAGGTGGGCGAGGTGACCTCCGTCGACCGGCCCCGGAAGCTCTGCCGGACCACCGTCAGCTCGTCGGTCGCGTCGTCCCAGTCCTCGTCCGCCGACGACCAGCTCAGCATGAATCCGGACAGGTCCCGGCCGGGGATCAGCCGGACCCCGTGCTCCCGGCCGCCGAACGGGGTGTCCCAGCGGCACTCCCACTGGGCGCCGTCGCCGTCGAACGCCGCCAGCTTGATCTTGTCGTACCCGGGCAGGGCGCCGAAGCCGAGCTGGGTGCGTTCCTCGGCCTGGAGTCGTTCCAGCGCCCCGCCGCCACCACCGGGCAGTGGTTCCACGCTCAGCGTCCGTCGGCTGCCCGGGTCCCGGAAGCAGGCCACCTGCCCTTCCTGGGTACGCAGCCAGCCGATCGGGACGGCGAGCCGGTAGCCTGCGCCGTCGTACCAGGTCCAGCCGGACGGGGGACGGAAACCGTCGTCCACGGTCGCCGGTCGGCCGGTGACCTGCGTGCCGACCGGGTCGGGACGCAGGCACGGCAGCGGTGGCGGGGCGAGGTCCTGGGCGCCGGGCGGGGGACCCGGCCGGCCCGGCCCACCGGCCGGCGGGGCGTACGGGCGGGTCGAGGGGGTGCTGCTGGCCGGCGCGTCGGTGTGCCCCGGTGCGGCCCGGTGCTCGTCGTCGTTGATCGCCATGGTGGTGCCGATGCCGGCCGTCGCCCCCACCGCGATGGTCACCCCGGCGAGGATCCAGCCCCGGGCACTGCGGGGCAGCCGGGCGAGCATCCCGACCGGCCCGCCCGTGCCGGTCGCCCGCCGTGACCCCGCGCCCGCGCCGGTGCGTCCCGGCCCGCGCCCGCCGGGCCCGCCCGGGGTGGTTGCGCCCGGTCCGGGGCCGGTCATTCGACCTGCGGCCGGCTTCGCGTCGGAGATGGTCGGGCCGGCCGGTGCGCCGCCGCGACCGTCGGTGTCGCCAGGGCCCGGCGGGTAGCCTGCCGGATCACCCGACCCGACCACGATCCGACCGGGCGGGGTCGCCTCGGCCGGCTCCCGGCCGGGCCCGGCGGCCGGGGGAGCGCCCGCCACCTGCGGGTGGCCGGTCGGCTCGGGGCCGGGGGAACCGGAGGCCGTGGGGGAGACGGGCCGTTCGGCCGCGTCGGCGGCGACCCGGCGGCCCGGTGGTCCCCAGTCCCGCTCGGCGTCGAGGTCCGCGCGGGTACGCGGGGGTGCCGGCGGGTCGTCTGTGCCGGGCGGCGGGGTCGGTCGGGCCACACCCATCGGACGGGGGACGGGCAGCACCACCGTGGGCGGCTCGGGCCGGGGCGTCACCCGGGTCACCTCCTCCAGGCGACGGGCGGCCTCGTCGTGGCGGATCCGGTGCCGGGGGTCGCGGACCAGCAGCCCGTCGAGCACCGGACGCAGCGGCCCGGCGTGCGGGGCCGGGTCCGGCGGGGAGGTGGCCAGAGCGGCCAGGGTGGCCATCGCGGTGCTGCGGGCGTACGGGGAGCGGCCCTCGACGGCGGCGTGCAGGGTGGCGCCGAGCGACCACAGGTCGGCCTCCACGCTGGACACCCCGTCGGCGGCGCGTTCGGGGGCGACGAACTGCGGGGAACCGAGCACCATCCCGGGGCGGGTCATCAGCCCGTCACCGCCGTCGAAGGTGGCCAGCCCGAAGTCGGTGAGCATCACCCGCCCGTCGTCGGCGACCAGGACGTTCTGCGGTTTCACGTCGCGGTGCAGCACCCCGGCGGAGTGTGCGGCGCGCAACGCGGACAGCAGCGCCAGCCCGATCTCGGCGGCGCGGACCGGGTCGACCGGGCCGGTGGTGTCCAGCACCGTCTGCAACGACCGGGACAGGACGTACTCCATCACGATCCACGGCCGTTCCTCGACCTGCACCACGTCGTAGACCCGGACCACGTTGGGGTGGTTGAGCCGGGCCGCGGTGCGGGCCTCGCGCAGCGTCCGTAGCCGCACCTCGTCGCGTTCGTCGTCGGCCAGCCAGGCGGGAGGGACGACCTCCTTGATCGCCACCTCGCGGTGCAACACCTCGTCGCGGGCCAACCAGACCCGGCCCATGCCACCCCGGCCCACCATCTTCAACAGGCGGTACCGGCCGGCGATCACTACCTGCTGCACCGTTCTCCTCACCATCGGCCGAGGTACACCGTAGCCAATGGATCGGGGCGGACCTATCGGTTGTCAGGTCTCGATCCGGTCAGCAGGCCGCGCCGTCCCATTGCAGCAGGTTGCCCTCGGGGATGGCGATCCGTTGCCGACCGCCGGCCAGCAGGCCCGCCGCCCGCCGGGCCTGGAAACCGTCGTGGTCGCGGCGGGCGGTGGCGTAGCTGCCCGCGGTACGCGCGGCGATGGCGGCCCAGCCGTACCGCTCGCCGACCATGGTGCGGGCCCGCCGGGCCACCCGCCGGGCGAAGACCTCGTCGCCGACGAGCCGGTCGACCGCCCCGGCCAGCGCGCCCGGGTCGCTGTGCGGGAAGGTCACCCCGGTGACCCCGGGTTCGACGATCTCGGCCAGCCCGCCGGTGCTCGCCACGGCCAGCGGCGCGCCGGCCGCCGCCGCCTCCAGGGCGATCATGCCGAACGGCTCGTAGAGGCTCGGTACGACCGTCGCGTCGGTGGCGGCGAGCAACGCCGGGAGCTGCCCGGCGTCGAGGAAGCCGGTGAACCGGACGCTGTCGCCGACGTGCAGCCGGCGTACCTGGTCGACCAGCTCGTCCTTGTACGGGCCGTCCCCGGCGATCACCACCCGCAGCCCCGGGTGCCGGTCGCGCAGGTGGGGCACGGCGTCGACGAGGTGCTGCACGCCCTTCTCGTAGACCAGCCGACCGGCGTATCCGACCAGCGGGCCGTCCCCGGCGAACCGGGCGCGGGCCGAGGCGACCGCCCGGGGCCGGGCCCGGAACGCCCGGTCGTCGACCCCGTTGGGCACCACGTCGACCCGCCCGGCCGGCACGTCGAACAACCGGCTGACCTGGGCTCGCATGTAGCCGGAGCAGGCGATCACCCGGGCCGAGGCGTTGCTGAGCCAGTGTTCGACGCCGTGGATGGTGCGGTTCAGCTCCCCGGGCAGCCAGCCCTGGTGCCGGCCGGCCTCGGTGGCGTGGATGGTGGTGACCAGCGGCAGGTCGAGGTGCTCGGCCAGGGTGACGGCGGTGTGCCCGACCAGCCAGTCGTGGGCGTGCACGACGTCGTAGCCGGCGCTGTCGGCGGCCCGCAGGGCGGTCCGGGTCAGGGTGTGGTTGAACGCCATCGTCCAGGCCAGCAGGGAGCCGGTGGCCAGCGGGAAGGTCACCGGGTCCTCGGGGGCGCGCAGGACGCGTACGCCGTCGGCGTACTCCTCAAGCGGCGCCCCCTCGGCGTGCCGGGTGACCACGGTGACCTCGTGCCCGGCGGCGGCCAGGGCGGTGGCCAGCGCGTGCACGTGCCGGCCGAGGCCGCCCACCAGCACCGGCGGGTACTCCCAGGACAGCATGAGCACCCGCTGGTGCCGGGCGGGGTGGATGTCGATCACGTCGGCGTCCGGTGACATGCGGCCCCCTTCGGGTGGTGTCCTGGGCGCGCGCCGGTAGGACACCATGAGGGTGTCCGTACGCGGCCCGGGGTCGGGGCCCATCCTGCCGACTGCTGGATAACCAGCGGAGACGCCACCGTTGCCGGTGTGTAACGGGTGCCTATCGGGCCCGTCGGACGCGCAGCAGCTCGGCCACCGACCACGCCTGGAACGGGCATCCGGTGGCGGCGTGCGGCGCGGTGGCGTCCGCCGTCTCGCTCACCGAGCCCAGGCCGAACTCCCCCAGATGTCCGACCAGACCGACCAGCAGGTCGTCGGTGGGCAGTCCGGCCTTCCGGTACGCCTCGACGAACGGCCCGACCAGCCACGGCCAGACCGTGCCCTGGTGGTAGGCGCCGTCCCGCTCCGCCGGGCCACCCCGGTGCCGGGGCGCGAACTCCGGCGCGTCGGGGGCGAGGCTGCGCGGCCCCAGCGGGGTGAACAGCCCGGCCGCCACCCGCCGCAGTGCCACCGGGTCCGGCTCCAACGGCGCGTACGGCAGCGACCAGGCGAGCAGCTGGTTGGGGCGCAGCAGGTCGTCGTCGTGGTGCGCCGCCCCACCCAGCGGGTACGCCGGGGCCGGCGCGTCCACGACGTCGTGCAGCCAGCCCGCCGGGGTGGGGAACCGCTTGCCGAACGCCTCCCGCGCCCGGTCGTGCAGCCGCCACAGCTCGTCCGGGTCCTGCCCGGCCAGCTCGGTCAGCTCCGCCAACCCGGCCAACCCGCTGACCCACAACGCGTTCACCTCGACCGGCTTGCCGACCCGGGGGGTCACCGGCACCCCGTACACCCGGGCGTCCATCCAGGTCAGCGCGGTGCCCGGGGTGCCGCCCTGGGTGATCAGCCCGTCGGCCGGGTCGACGGCGATGCCGTACCGGGTGCCGGCCAGGTGCGCCCGCACCACCCCGTGCAGCGCCGGCAGCAGCTCGTCGCCCAGGTCGGTGTCGCCGGTGACGGTGACGTGCCGGCCCACCGCGTGCAGGAACCACAGTGTCGCGTCGACCGTGTTGTATTCCACCCGACCGGTGTCGGCGGTGTTCGCCAGCATCCCCTCCGACAGCGTCGCCGCGTACGCCCGCAGCAGCTCCCGCCCCTCGTCGGCCCGCCCGGTGCACAGGAACAACCCCTCGTAGGAGGTCATGGTGTCCCGCGACCAGGCACCGAACCAGGGGTACCCGGCCACCACGTCCGGCCCGGCGGGGGTACGCACCACGAACGCGTCGGCGGCCAGCGCCAGGGTCGCGTCCACCGCGTCGGCCGGTTTCGCCGCCGCCACCACCGCCCGGTGCCGCTGCCGGGCCGCCGCCACCACCTGCGTCGCCGGGGGCGGCTCCTCGGCCAGGTCACCGGCCCAGGCCAGCACCGACACGGTGTCCCCGGGGTGCTCCAGCGCGCCGGAGAACCGCCCGGCGCACCACAGGTCCTCGTCGGGGTGCAGCCCCCGGGCGGCCTCCTCGCGGTGGTGCACGCCCAGCCACCACTGCCCCTCGGGCGTCCAGTCCGGGCCGGCGAGGCGGAACGCGCCCTCGACCACCGCACCGCCGTCGGCCGGCTCCACCCGGGGCGTGGGGCCGTCGGCCCGCCGTTCGCCGTGCGCGTCGCGCCAGGTGCAGGCGGCCGAGAGGTCCAGCCGGACCGGGCCGCCGGCCACCAGCCGGTGCACCACCGCCACGGCGGACCGGCCGTGGGTCATGGCCAGCTCCCGCTCGATCACCACGTCGCCGATCCGCCACCGCCAGCGCGGCAACCCGTCGACCAGGTCGAACCGTTCGAGGTATTCGTAGCCGCGCGGGTCGACCACCCCGGAGTTCCACTCGTGTGCGCCGAGCCGGACCCGGGCCCCGGACGGCAGGACCACCGCCGGGTCCAGGCTGACCAGACCCACCCGACGGGCCGCCGGGGTCTCCCCGGCGACCACCAGCAGAGCGTGGTAGCGGCGGGTCCGCAGCCCGCTCACGGTGCCCATGGCGTACCCGCCGAGACCGTCGGTGACCAGCCATTCCCGGGTCGCCCCGGCGGCCGGTTCACCGCAGACCCCCGGCCCGAAACCGAACTCGATCAACTTCTTTCCTCCTGTGGCGGCGAGGTGTAACACGCCACGACGACAATGGTCGCTGTGGTCAAGTACTCCGTCGGCGTCGAAAATGTGCAGGTGTTCACCGACAGATCGCCCTCCGACGCCCCGTCCCCCGACGCCGAGCGGCTCCGGCTCGCCCAGGCCGATGCCGGAGAGCAGGACTGGCGCGCATGGGGTCCCTATCTGTCCGAGCGGGCGTGGGGGACGGTACGGGAGGACTACAGCGAGCACGGCACGGCGTGGGACTACTTCCCCCACGACCACGCGCGGTCCAGAGCCTACCGGTGGAACGAGGACGGCATGGCGGGCGTCTGCGACGACCGGCAGACGTTCTGCTTCGCGCTGGCGCTGTGGAACGGGGTGGACCCGATCCTCAAGGAGCGCATGTTCGGCCTCGGCGGCGACGGCGGCAACCACGGCGAGGACGCGAAGGAATACTGGTGGTACCTCGACAGCACCCCCACCCACTCGTGGATGCGCTGGCGCTACCACTACCCGCAGGCCGCCTTCCCGTACGACGAGCTGGTCGCCGTCAACGCCCTGCGCGGCCGGGACGAGAACGAGTACGAGCTGGTCGACACCGGCATCTTCGACGACGACAGGTACTGGGCGGTCACCGTCGACTACGCCAAGGCGTCCCCGACCGACCTGTGCATCCTGGTCACCGTCGCCAACCGGGCCGACGAGGCGGCCACCCTGCACGTGCTGCCCACGCTGTGGTTCCGCAACACCTGGGCCTGGGGCCCGCCCGGCGCCGACCGGGTGCCCCGGCTGACCGGTGACGGCGCCCGGCTGGTCGGCGAGCACTGGGTGCTGGGGCAGCTCCTGCTGGAGGGCGACGGCGAGCCGGTCCCGCTGCTCTGCGACAACGACACCAACGCCGAGCGGCTGTGGGGGCTGGCCGGCCGCTCGCCGTACCCGAAGGACGGGATCAACGACCACGTGGTGGCCGGCGCGGCCACCGTCAACCCGGACCGGGAGGGGACCAAGGGCGCCCTGCACTACGTGCTCGACGTGCCGGCCGGCGGGCAGCGGCAGATCCGGCTGCGGCTGACCCGCACCGCCCCGCCGCCCGGGGCCGCCGCGCCGCCCCCGGCCGACCTGGGGGCCGGCTTCGACGCGGTGGTGTGGGCCCGGCGGGCCGAGGCGAACCGCTTCTTCGCCGGGGTGATCCCGGCGGCGGCCAGCGCCGACGAGGCGCTGGTGGCCCGGCAGGCGATCGCCGGGCTGATGTGGGGAAAGCAGTTCTACCACTTCGACGTCAAGCGGTGGCTGGAGGGCGACCCGGGCTCGACGCCGCCGGCCGGCCGCCGGCACGGGCGCAACAGCGCCTGGTGGCACATGACCAGCTTCGACGTGATCTCCATGCCGGACCCGTGGGAGTACCCCTGGTACGCCGCCTGGGACCTGGCCTTCCACTGCGTCACCATCGCCCGGGTCGACCCGGGCTTCGCCAAGGCGCAGGTGCTGCTCCTGCTCCGCGAGTGGTACCTGCATCCCAACGGCCAGATCCCGGCGTACGAGTGGGCGTTCGGTGACGTGAACCCGCCGGTGCACGCCTGGGCGGCGTTGAAGGTGTTCGAGATCGACGGCGGACGCGACCACGAGTTCCTCGCCCGGGTGATGCACAAGCTGCTGCTGAACTTCACCTGGTGGGTCAACCGCAAGGACACCGGCGGCAACAACCTGTTCGAGGGCGGTTTCCTCGGGCTGGACAACGTCGGCCCGTTCGACCGTTCGGCGGCGCTGCCGGTGGCCGGGGTGCTGGAGCAGTCCGACGGCACCGGCTGGATGGCGATGTACGCCCTCAACCTGCTGGACATGGCGATCGTGCTGGCCGAGCACGACCGGGCGTACGTGGACACCGCGACGAAGTTCTTCGAGCACTTCGCCTACATCGCCGCCGCCGGCTACTCGCAGGGCCTGTGGGACGCCGAGGACGCGTTCTTCTACGACGTGCTGCGCCTCGCCGACGGCACCCAGGTGCCGTTGAAGGTCCGTTCGGTGGTGGGGCTGCTGCCGCTGGCGGCCACCACCCGGCTGTCCGCGCGGACCCTGCAACGCCTGCCCGAGCTGGGGGCCCGGTTACGCTGGTTCCTCAGCCAACGGCCCGAGTACGCCGACGTGATCGGGGCCCGCCGGCTCGGCCCGGACGGCCGCCAGCAGCGGCTGCTGTCCATGGTCGGCCCGGAGCAGGTGGTCCGGCTGCTGGCCCGGATGCTCGACCCCGACGAGTTCCTCTCCGACTACGGCCTGCGCACGCTGAGCCGGGCCCACCTGGACAAGCCGTTCGCGGTCGACCTGGGCGGGCAGGAGTTCTGCGTCGGCTACGAGCCGGCCGAGTCGACGAGCGGGTTGTTCGGCGGCAACTCCAACTGGCGCGGCCCGATCTGGATGCCGACGAACTTCCTGCTGATCAGCGCGTTGCGCGACTACGCCGCGTTCTTCGGCGACGACCTCCAGGTGGAGTACCCGACCCGGTCGGGACGCAAGTGCACCCTGGACGAGATCGCCGACGACCTGTCCGCCCGGTTGATCTCCCTGTTCACCCGGGACGGCTGGGGCCGCCGGCCGATCTACGGCGCGTGTCAGCTCTTCCAGACCCATCCCGACTGGCGGGACCTGATCGCGTTCCCCGAGTACTTCCACGGCGACAACGGCGCGGGCCTCGGGGCCTGGCACCAGACCGGGTGGACGGCGCTGGTGGCCGACCTGATCCTGACCCTGCGGCGGGACAACCCGGATGTGCCGGGCGGGCCGGAGCGCTAGCGTGTCCGTCGGCCGCCGCCGTCGGGCGGGGCGATCCTGTCGGGAGGGGACCGGATGAGTACGGGTGGGAACGGAACGGCCCCGGGGGCGGGCGCGACGACGTTGATCTTCGACGCCGACGACACGCTCTGGGAGAACAACGTCGTGTTCGAGCGGGTGATCGACGACTTCCTGGACTGGCTCGACCACCCGACGCTCGACCGGGCCCAGATCCGTACCGTGCTCGACGACATCGAGCGGGCCAACGCGGTGGCCCACGGCTACGGCAGCAAGGTGTTCCTGCGCAGCCTCGGCGAGTGCCTGGAGCGGCTGCGGGAGCGACCGGCCACCGACCGGGAACGCGCGGACATCGACCGGCTGGCCACCGCGCTGGTCAACCACGAGGTCGAGCTGATGCCCGGGGTCGCCGACACCCTCGACGCCCTGGCCACCCGCTACGACCTGCTGCTGCTGACCAAGGGTGACCGGGCCGAGCAGCAGCGCAAGCTGGACGCCTGCGGCCTGCTGCACCACTTCGCCGCGGCGCACATCGTGCCCGAGAAGGACACCGGCACCTACCGGTGGCTGGCCCGGGAGCACGGCTTCGCCCCGGCCGACGCCTGGATGATCGGCAACTCCCCGAAGTCGGACATCCTGCCGGCGCGGGCGGCCGGGATGCGGGCGGTGTTCATCCCCAACGAGAACACCTGGGTGCTGGAGGACGACGACCTCGACCCGGCCGACACCGGGGTGATCCGGCTGGCCGCCTTCCCCGATCTGCTCGCCCACTTCTGAGAGCCAACAGCGTCCGGCCGGCTGACCGTGTCACGTCGGGATGCCGCAATTGCGCCCCGGCGGCAATCACCTCCGTGACCCCGTCGGCCTGCTTGCCCGGCCATCGGGCGGCTGCCTAACCTGGGCCGGCGTTCACGACCGATCGGGGTGGTCGGGAACGCGCCGAAGTCCGGCACCGGGGCACCGGGGAGCTGAGTGCTGGCGGGCCTGGTCCGCGTGCCGGGCCCGACGGTACCGGCCTGACCCGCCCGTCGCGCCCGCACCGGCGCGAACCGCCGCCGGGCCGGACGGCTGGCGGTCAGGGTCGGGGAGTTGCGGACCCGACCCTGACCCACCGATCCGCGCCACCCGCCCCAGCGGGCTGAACACCGGCCCCGGTGCGGCGGGGCACCGCCGCACCGCCGACGGTGCGATCATCGGCGGAATGCAGACCACACCCCGGACGGACGGGCGCGACACGGACCCGGCGACGGGCCGGGGCCGGCCGGTCCCGCCACCGAACCGGGCCTCCGGGTTGACCACCCTGCCCGCCGCGACCCGGCAGGTCGTCATCGTCACCGGCAGCGGCTATTCGACCACCCACGCCACCCTGGAGACGTTCCACCGGGCGGGCGGCCACTGGGTGCCCGTCTCCGCCCCGCTGCCCGCCCGGGTGGGCGCGAAGGGCTTCAGCGACCACCACACCGAGGGCGTGGCGACCACCCCGACCGGGGTGTATTCGTTCGGCCCCACCATGTACGGCATCGCCGCCGACCCGGGCGTCCGGTTCCCCTACCACCGGGTGGTCACGAACGACTGGTGGAACGAGAACCCCGACTCGCCGGCCTACAACACCTTCCAGCACAGCACCACGAACCCGGGCGGCTACAGCGAGGCGCTGTGGCGGGAGGTGCCGGCGTACACCCACTTCGCGGTGATCACCTACAACATGCCGCCGAACGTGTCGAAGCCGGTGCCGGACGCGGGCAGCGGCATCTTCCTGCACGAGTTCAGCACCCCTGCCGGCGGCCCGACCGCCGGCTGCGTCAGCCTGTCCCACACCGACCTGGTGTCGGTGCTGCGCTGGCTGGACCCGCGGCACGCGCCGCGCATCGTGATCTGCCCGGCGGCCAACCTCGGCCGCTACTGACCCGCCGGGGTTCAGCCTGCGGCCAGGGCGGATGTCTCCGGTGGCGGCGGGGCCGGCGGACGCCGACCCCGTCGGGGGTTCAGGAGATCTCGTTGCGGACGATCGCCACCGCGACCCGGCAGAACTCGTCCATGTCGGGGCGGAAGCCGGCGGCGATGTCCGGGTGCAGCCCGGAACGGGTCTCGTCGAGCAGTTGTTGGCAGACCTGCTCGACCGGTTCGCCCGCGTAGTTGGCCCGGACCCGGTCGGTGGCGGCCTGCAGCGCCGAGGTCAGCTGATCCTCCAGCGGGCCGCGCAGCTTCTGCTGCACCGGGTCGAGCCCGCGCGGGTCGAGCGTGACATGTGGCTCCGACATCGGTGCTCCCTTCGTCGGCGTCCGCGGTACCCCACCGCGGGCGTCGGTCAAACCACGGCTGGCGCGGCGGCCACCCGGACCTGGTACGAGAGGTTTTCCGCCGGCTCCTCCCGGAACGACAACCGGCGGATCTGCCGGTCGTCGGCGTAGAGCGCGACGTCGACCAGGACCCCGAGGTGGGCCAACCCGATGTTGGCCACCCGCTTCTTGTCCTGGAGCACGGCGCACACCCCGCCCAGCAGGGTGCTGGCGTCGGAGGTGCGGTGCCCGGGTGGGCACCGCAGGATCAGGTCGACCTCGACCGGCCCGGCCAACGGCGTCCAGCCGGTCTGCTGGGCCGCGGCGCAGGCCGCCTCGAGCAGGGCGCGTACCCTCGTCGCCTGCCGATGGCCGGCGGTGAAGAGGGACAGCGCCTCGGTTTTCACCGGTGGCAGGCCGCTCACCTCGAACGTCAGGGCGAGAGCGCGGGTGTCCTGCACCACGGGGCACCTCCTCGTTGAGGACGATCCTGCCCGGACCGGGGGCGCGCAGGGGGAGTTCGCGGGAGAACCCACCGAACGGGCAGGCTGATGTCGGCCGGAGGCGTATCGACTACGACGGCGACGCGCCGGCCTGGTGGAGTGAGTGCGTCAACGCTAGTGCACCCGGCATGCCCGGGGACAGCCCGTCACACCCGCCATCCGGACAGTCGTGGTCGGCCGAGGGGACGCGGGCGGGGCGCGGGTTGATCGACTCCACGGGGTCGATGTTGCGGTGTCCGCCGGACCGGGACACCGCTGCTGCGCCCCACGTGGGTCGATCCTGCGGGGCGACCGGGACCGACCAGGCTCCCGACGGTGCGTGGAGCCCGGTCGGTCGCCCGGATCAGTGCCGCTTGGCGTAGCCGACGAACGCCGTCCAGGCCGTACGGTCGAAGTGAAGGGTGCCGCCCTCGCGGTCCTTGGTGTCGCGCACCAGCACCCGACCGGGCAGGTTGTCGGCGACCTCGACGCAGGCTCCGCCGTTGCCGCCGGACCTGGTCGACTTCCGCCACTGCGGGGTCATCATGTCCATGACTTCGCCACTTCCTCGATCAGCTCGACTGACTGCCGGCGGGGGAGCGCCTCGCTCCGCACGATCTCCCACGTTCTGGCCAGACTAGCAACGTCGGTCGTCGCATCGACGATCTGCGCGGTGAGCTGGTTGTCCGCGTAGGCGACCCGCTCGCCGTCGGGCATCTCGGCGATGATGAACTGCCCGCCCAACCCCAGGTACATGCCGGCGTCCGTCGGCACGATGTGCACCTGGATGTGCTCCTCGGCGGTCAGCCGGGCCAGGTGCTCGCACTGCTCGATCATCAGCCCCGGCTGGTCGAGCACCGGCCGGCGCAGCACCGTCTCGTCGATGACGCAGATGAGCTGCGGTGGGCGTTCCCGCCGCAGGATCGCCTGCCGTTCGAGCCGGGACGCCACGATCCGGTCGACGTCCTCCGGGGCGAACCGGCCGCCGGCCAGCGTCGCGCGGGCGTACCGCTCGGTCTGCAACAGGCCCGGCACGTACGCCAGCTCGAACCAGCGCAGCGTGGTCGCCCCCCGCTCGAACTCGATCCACTCCCGCAACCAGGCGGGCTCGGCGTCGAGCCGGCCCAACCGGTCCAGCATCCGCAGGAAACGCCCGCCGGTGTCGTGGTGGCCGTCGACGGCCTTCATGAACTCCTTCGTGGGCGCCCGGCCGCCGGTCTCCACCGAGCTGACGTGCGACCCCGAGTAGCCGATGCCCTTACCGAAATCCTCCTGGCTGAGCGCGAGCGACGCCCGGAACAGGCGTAACTCCTCCAACACGTAGTCGGTGGCCGTCCCCATCACACCCCCGGTTTCCGCCCACCGTGGACCGGCGGGTCGCTCGTGGTTGCTCACCCATCCCGCTGAGCTGCGCAGATGGCGTGAGCGTGTATCGACAGTAGTGGTCCGGTCAGCAGACTGTCACCTGTGGCGGGCCCGCTGGCAGCCGGGGAGGGCGGCAGCGGGCCCTGCCCGGGGCCGCTCCCGACCCCCCCCGTGCGGGAGCGGCCCCCTCCAGTCCCATGCCGACGCGCTCGGCCCCGGGCCGCGACGGCCGGTGCCGACCGCGCCCACGATTCGAGGAGGTGGCGGTGATGGTGGTCCGACCGCCGGTCCCGCACGTCGCGATGCGCCCGCTGTGGCGGTGCCGCAACTGTGGCCGGGAGTGGCCCTGCCAACCGGCCAAGCTCGCCCTGCTCACCGAGTACCGCAGGGACCGCACCGGGCTGCTGGTCTACCTCGGCACCCTGATGCACGAGGCGACCAACCAGCTCACCCAGCTGCACCCGGGACACCCCCCGGCCCGGATGACCGAACGTTTCCTGTCCTGGGCCAGACCCCGGCGCTGAAACCGCCCGGACGGGCACGACCCGGACGCCGGTGACGCCCCGCAGCGGGCCTGCCCCGTCCGCCCCGACTTCGGTTACCGACAGGTTTCACGACTTCGCAGGTCGGGCAGTGTAGGCCCACGGAACACCCCGGGGCGGCGCGTTTCCGCACTTCACCAGCCTGATGACGGGGCACGGGTGACCTCCCCGGTTTTCGCCGAAGAGAGGGGAGGGGCGATGACGGACCCCGGAACGGCCCGACACCGGCGTCGGCCGGCGCTCCGGGCCGGGGCGGCCGCCGCCGCGCTGGCGCTGGTCGCGCCGCTGGCCGCGTGCGGCGCCGACGACGGTGGCGGTGGTACGCCCACGATCAACCTGTACTACCCACCCGAGCAGAACCTGCAGAAGGTCGTCGACGACTGCAACACCCGCGCCGAGGGGCGCTACCGGATCGCCTACCGGGTGCTGCCCCGGCAGGCCGACGACCAGCGGGTGCAGCTCGTGCGCCGGCTGGCCGCCGAGGACACCGGGATGGACGTGCTCGGCCTCGACGTCACCTGGACCCAGGAGTTCGCCAGCGCCAAGTGGATCCGCGAGTGGACCGGCCAGGACAAGGCCGAGGTCGAACAGGGCACCCTCGCCGGCCCGCTGGACACCGCCCGCTACGAGGACAAGCTCTACGGGGCGCCGAAGAACACCAACGTGCAGCTGCTCTGGTACCGCAGCGACCTGGTCCCGGAGGCCCCGAAGAGCTGGGACGACATGATCAGCGTCGCCAAGGACCTCAAGGGGCAGGGTAAGCCCTACCAGGTGCTCACCATGGGCGCGCAGTACGAGGGCCTGGTGGTGCTCTACAACACCCTGGCCGAGAGCGCCGGGGGCAAGATCCTCAGTGACGACGGCAAGAAGGCCGTGATGGACGACGGCACCGTCAAGGCCCTCGACCAGCTCCAGCGGTTCGCCACGTCGGGCGTGACGTCGCCGTCGTTCAGCAACTCCACCGAGGATCCCGTCCGGCTCGACTTCCAGTCCGGCAAGGGCGCGTTCCAGGTCAACTGGCCGTTCGTCTACCCGGCGTTGCAGGAGGCCGACCCGGAACTGGCCAAGAAGGTCACGTGGGCCCGGGTGCCAGGCATCGATGCGAACACCCCCAGCAAGGTCACCATCGGCGGGGTCAACATGGCGGTCAGCGCCTACTCCAAGCACCCGACGGAGTCCTTCGAGGCGGCCAGGTGCATCAGGGACGCCAAGAACCAGAAGTTCTCCGCGGTCAACGACGGGGTGCCCCCGACCATCGAGTCGGTCTACGACGACCCGGAGATGGACGAGGCGTACCCGATGAAGGAGACCATCCTGGAGGAGCTGAAGGAGCCGGCGGTCCGCCCGCTGACCCCCGCGTACCAGAGCATCTCCACGGTGATGTCGGCGATCCTGTCGCCGCCGTCGGCGATCCGGCCGGAGCAGACCGCCAAGGAGCTGCGCGAGGCGATCTCCGACGCGCTCCAGTCCAAGGGGGTCCTGCCGTGAGCCGGCGAGCCCCGCTGAGCGAGAACAAGAAGGCCGAACGGAAACTGGGCTGGCTGCTGTGCGCCCCGGCCGCGCTGGTCATGGTGCTGGTCACCGCGTACCCGATCATCTATTCGGTCTGGCTGTCGTTGCAGCGCTTCGACCTGCGCTTCCCCGACCAGCGTGAGTTCATCGGGCTGGAGAACTACGTCACCGTGCTCACCAACGAGTTCTGGTGGACCGCGTTCGGGGTGACCATGCTGATCACGGTGGTCACCGTCGCGGTGGAACTGGTGCTCGGCATGGGGCTGGCCCTGGTCATGCACCGCACCCTGGTCGGCCGGGGCATCGTGCGGACCGCCGCGCTCATCCCCTACGGCATCGTCACGGTCGTCGCCGCGTTCTCCTGGCGGTACGCCTGGACGCCCGGCACCGGCTACCTGGCCAACCTGTTCGACGGCAGCGCCCCGCTGACCGAGCGGGCCAGCTCGCTGGCGATCATCATGCTGGCCGAGATCTGGAAGACCACCCCGTTCATGGCCCTGCTGCTGATGGCCGGGCTGGCGCTGGTGCCCGAAGACCTGCTCAAGGCGGCCTCCACCGACGGGGCGACGGCCTGGCAGCGGTTCACCAAGGTGATGCTGCCGGTGATGAAGCCGGCCATCCTCGTCGCGCTGCTGTTCCGCACCCTGGACGCGTTCCGGGTCTTCGACAACATCTTCGTGCTCACCAACGGCGGCAACGAGACCTCGTCGGTGTCGATGCTCGCCTACAACAACCTGATCCGGGGGCTCAACCTCGGCATCGGCTCCACGATGTCCGTGCTGATCTTCATCACGGTGGCGATCATCGCGTTCGTCTTCGTGAAGCTGTTCGGCACCGCTGCCCCGGGCAGCGACGACGGGGAGAGGCGCTGACATGGCCGACACCACCACCCGGGCGAAGCTGCGCTGGGGCCTGATCGACGTCATCGTCGTCGTCTTCGCCCTGGTCCCCGTGCTCTGGATCGCCTCCCTGTCGTTCAAGACCCCGGCCACCCTCACCGACGGCAGGTTCTGGCCCCGGGAGTGGACGCTGGACAACTACAAGAGCATCTTCGACACCGACCAGTTCGTCCGCGCCCTGGTCAACTCGATCGGCATCGCCCTGATCGCCACGCTCATCGCGGTGGTCCTCGGCGCGATGGCCGCGTACGCGATCAGCCGGCTGGACTTCCCCGGCAAGCGGCTGCTGGTCGGGGTGTCCCTGCTGATCGCGATGTTCCCGCAGGTGTCGCTGGTGTCGCCGCTGTTCGAGATCGAACGGCAGCTCGGCCTCTTCGACACCTGGCCGGGGCTGATCCTGCCGTACATCACCTTCGCCCTGCCGCTGGCGATCTACACGCTGTCGGCGTTCTTCAAGCAGATCCCGTGGGACCTGGAGAAGGCGGCGAAGATGGACGGCGCGACCCAGGGGCAGGCGTTCCGCCGGGTGATCGCCCCGCTGGCCGCCCCGGGGCTGTTCACCACGGCGATCCTGGTCTTCATCTTCTGCTGGAACGACTTCCTGTTCGCCATCACGCTCACCTCCACCGAGCGGGCCCGGACGGTGCCGGTGGCGCTGTCGTTCTTCACCGGCGAGTCGCAGTTCGAGGACCCCACCGGGGCGATCTGCGCCGCCGCCGTGGTGATCACCATTCCGATCATCCTGTTCGTGCTCTTCTTCCAGCGCCGCATCGTCTCCGGTCTGACCTCCGGCGCCGTCAAGGGATAGGTGACAACAATGGCTGACATCGTGCTGGACAAGGTGAGCAAGAGCTTCCCCGACGGCACCGTCGCGGTGCAGGACGTCGACCTGGAGATCGCCGACGGCGAGTTCGTCATCCTGGTCGGCCCGTCCGGCTGCGGGAAGTCCACCACCCTCAACATGATCGCCGGGCTGGAGGACATCAGCTCCGGGGAGCTGCGCATCGGCGGGGAACGGGTCAACGACAAGGCGCCCCGCGACCGGGACATCGCGATGGTGTTCCAGTCGTACGCGCTCTACCCGAACATGACCGTCCGGGAGAACATGGCCTTCCCGCTGCGGCTGGCCAAGCTCGACAAGGAGACCATCACCGCCAAGGTCGAGGAGGCGGCGAAGGTGCTGGAGCTGACCCCGCTGCTGGACCGCAAGCCGGCCAACCTCTCCGGCGGGCAGCGGCAGCGGGTGGCGATGGGCCGGGCCATCGTGCGGCAACCCAAGGCGTTCCTGATGGACGAGCCGTTGTCCAACCTGGACGCCAAGCTCCGGGTGCAGATGCGCACGGTGGTGTCCCGGCTGCAGAAGAAGCTCGGCACCACCACCGTCTACGTGACCCACGACCAGACCGAGGCGATGACCCTCGGCGACCGCGTGGTCATCATGCGGGGTGGCGCGATCCAGCAGGTCGGCCCGCCCCAGGAGCTGTACGACCACCCCCGCAACCTGTTTGTCGCCGGGTTCATCGGCTCCCCGTCGATGAACTTCCTGCACGCCGCCGTGGAGGAGGGGAAGCTGCGGACCGCCCTGGGTGACGTGCCGATCGGCGACCGGATCCGCCGCGAGCTGGAGGGGGCCGACGCGCCCCGGGAGCTGATCCTCGGCATCCGCCCCGAGCACTTCGAGGACGCCGAGCTGATCGACGACGAGGCGCGGGCCCGGGGGATGGAGTTCACCGCCCCCGCCGAGATCGTCGAGTCGATGGGCTCCGACAAGTACGTCTACTTCACCGTCGAGGGGCAGCGGGCCAGCGCCGCCGAGCTGGAGGAGTTGGCCGCCGACGCCGGGGCCGACTTCAGCGGCGGTGGCGGCAACCTGGTGACCCGGCTGTCGGCCGAGTCGCCGGTGCAGGAGGGCGAGGACCGGCGGGTCTGGTTCAACCTGGAGAAGATCCACCTGTTCGACCCGTCGACCGGACGGAACCTGACCCTGCACGAGGGTCGGTCGGCCGGCGCGCTCGGCGACTGATCCCACCGGGTGCGCGGTCGACCGCAGCGGTGACGACCCGGTCCGGGGTCGCGCGATCCGGTCCGGGGCCGTGCGACCCGTCCGACGCGCGGTGGCGGCCAAAGGAGGCGACCGCCACCGCGCGTCGGCGTCGTGCCACGGTGGTGCGGGGGTGTCGGACCGTCAGTTACGGAGGGCCCACTGCTGGTTTCCGCCTCCGTGGCACGTCCACAGGTTGAGTTGCGTCCCGTTGGCGGTGCCGTTGCCGACGGCGTCCAGGCAGAGTCCCGACTGGGCGGAGGTGATGGTCCCGTTGCTGTTCAGGTTCCACTGCTGGTTCGCGCCACCGTTGCAGTCCCAGATCTGGACGACGGTGCCGTTGCTGGTGCCTGACCCGTTGGCGTCCAGGCACTTGTTGCCGTAGACGGTCAGGGTGCGGTTGGCGGTACGGGTCCACCGCTGGTTGCTGTTGCCGTGGCAGTCCCACAGCTGCACCCGGGCGCCGTTGCTCGTGCTGGAGTTGGCGACGTCGACGCAACGGCTCGACGGGCCGCCCGCGATCAGCACGTTCGCCTGGCCGGCCGGCGGCGTGGTCGGCGCGGTGGTCGGCGGCGTACTGGTCGGGGGCGGGCTGGTCGGCGGCGGGGTCGAACCGAACTGGGTGAAGAACCGCCACACCTCGGGCTTGACCCAGCTTCGCGCGCCGCTTTCGCAGCCGGCGCATCCGTCCACCGGACCCTGCTGGTGGCCGCCGTCGAACGGGGCCCAGACCACCGGGTAGCCGGCCCGGCACGAGTAGGTGGTGATGATGTGGGTCAGGCTGCCCCGGGCGGGCTCGGGGGCGTTCTGGGCGGCGCAACCGTTGTTCCTGAGCCACCTGTCGCGCAGTGACCGGCCGCTCTGGATGTTGTCGCTGATTCCGTGGATTCCCAGGTACGCCACGGGCTGGGTGCCCCCGCTGCAACCACTGATCTCTCCCGGGGCGGCGATAGCGGCGACCGCACGGAACACCGTCGGCCGGGAACAGGCCAACGAGTAGCTCATCGCGCCGCCGTAGCTGAACCCGACCGAGAAGCGTTGCGTCGTGTCCACGCAGAGCGCGTTCTCGATCACGCGGATCATGTCGTCGGTGAAGGTGACGTCCTCACCGTTGGCGTTGGCCCAGCCGTTGTTGATGCCCTGCGGGGCGACGAAGATCGTGCTGTTGTTCGACTGCGACAGCATGCCGTAGTAGGCCCAGGCGTAGCCGTCGGTCCCGCCCGAGGCCACGGCGCTGGCGGTGCCACCCAGCCAGTGGAAACCGAAGGCCAGCCGGTGCGGGTAGGTGTTGTCGTAGCTGTCGGGGAGCCGAAGGATGAAGCTACGGGTCTTGCCGCCGCTGGAGATGGTGTGGGTGCCGCTGTTCAGCCCCGGGGCCTTGCCGCAGCCGGCGGTGGTGGCCGCCGCGGCCGGCGGCGCGTTCGTGACGACGTATGCGCCGACGGTGGCCAGGACGAGGGCGGCCAGGATCGTGCCCAGCCAGGGGACCGGGCGTTTGCGAGGTGGCACGGGGTCGTCTCCTTACCGGAAGGCCGCCGTCCGGTTCGGGGTGTCACACCGCAGCTCATCACCTGAGCCGTCCGACCGGACGTGAAGGCGCCACCGCAGCGTCGACGTTGGCACGGGACGGGCAGTCGAGGCGGCGGTCACGCACGTCGACCGGTTCGGTGTCATCTCGATGTGCCGGACGGGACACGGAATCAATACATATCGATGCCAGTATTGGTATGACGTACGACGTCTGTCAAGGCTCTGCCGCTCCGGAAGGCGAGCTACCAGGAGAGATGCAGCGGCAGGCCGAGGAAGCGGGCGTAACCCTCCAGCGCCGCCTCGACCCGCTGCCGGGTCGGCCCGTCCAGCGGGACCAGCGGCTGCACCGTCACGGTGACCCTGGTCCGGGCGAGGCGGCGCTTCCAGGTGCCCACCACCCGGCCGCCGCGCACCACGGTGCACTGGAAGACGCCGTTGCCGCCGGGGATCACCGCCTTCAGGTGCGCCGGCTCGACCATCAGGGCGCGGTCCTTGAAGCCGAGCAGGTACTCGTCGAAGCCGGGCAGCACGTGCACGTCGTCCACCGGCAGCCGGGGTGCGTCCAGCAGCGCCGGGTCGAGGTACGACTCCACCCCGTCGACCCGGACGGCGGTCAACGCCCCGGCGTCGGTGGCGACCGCGACGGCCCGTTTCGTGTCGGCGGCGGTCAGGCCCGTCCACCCGGTGAAGTCGCGCCGGGTCGTCGGCCCGTGGCTGCGGAAGTACCGCCGGGCCAGGATGCCCAGCGCCTCGTCCCGTTCGGGCCGGTGCGGGTCGGGGACCCACTCGTCGAGCAGCGCGAAGGTCTGCTCGGTGCCCACGTGCGGGGCGATGCAGGTGACGCCCCGCTGGCTGGCATACCAGAGCAGGTGGTAGCCGCGTTGACCGGAGACGTCGACCCCGGCGGCGGCGAGGGTGTCCAGGCACTGCGCGCGGGTCAGCCGGCCGCCGCCGGCCAGCGCCGCGCCGAGCACGTCGGCGGCCCGGTCGGCCTCGGCCTCCGTCAGCCCGAGCGTGGCCCGCCGGGCCGGCGCCCCGGCCAGTGCCCGTACGCCGGTGAGGTCGAGCATCCAGCGGGCGTCGCGGCCGGGCACCAGGTGCACGGTGCCGCGCATCGGCCAGGTGCGCAGCGCCTCGCGGCGTTCCAGGGCGGCCCGCACGTCGGCCTCGGTGCGGCCGGGCAGCCGAAGCCCCAGCGACCACAGGCCGCTCGCCGCGTCCTGGGCCTGCATCGCCCCGAACCACTCCACCACCTCGGCGACCTCCGACGGGCGGCCGGCCGGATGCTCCCGCAGGGCCAGCGCGGTCATCCGCAACGTCAACGCCTCGTCGCCGGTCAGCTCCACCACGCCGGTCAGCATAGGAGCAGGTACCGACACCGGGCGGACACCCCTGACCGCGCTACGCCGGTCGTCGAACCGGCGGAGCGCGATCCCCCGTGCAGGTCCCCCCGGGTCACCGGTGGTGACCCCTACCCCCCGGCATCCGTGCCCACCAGCATCCGCCTCCCGACCCCCGTGGGAGCCTTCCCGGCTGGAACTTGCGCAAATCTTGAGCCGCCCGGATCGCCAGCCGCCCGGATCGCCCGCCGGAGCGACCGGCCGGGGCGGCGACGCCCCGCACCGCCACGGATCAGTCGAGGCGGCGGTGCATCACCAGCAGGTCGACCGGGCCGAGACCGGGGTGGCGGAAACCCTCGGGCACCCGGCCGACCACCGCGAACCCCAACGACCGCCACAGCGCCACCGCCCGGGTGTTGCTGGCGACCACCGCGTTGAACTGCATCGCCCGGTAGCCGTCCCGCCGGGCCAGCTCCAGCACGTACGCCCCGAGCGCCCGACCGACGCCGCGACCCGCCGCGGCCGGCGCGACCATGAAACTCGCGTTCGCCACGTGGTCGCCCGGACCCTCCTGGTTGGCGACCAGCTTCGCCGTCCCCAGCACCGTCGCGTCGTCGTCCACCGCGACCACGGTGCGGCCGGGCGGGGCGACCATCCAGCGTCGGCGGGCGTCGTCCTCACCCACGTCGCGCGGCCAGGTGTACGTCTCGCCGGCCGCGACGATCTCGCGCAGGAACGGCCAGATCGCCGGCCAGTCCCCGGGGGTGGCGGCACGTAGCTGCATGTCCGGATCATGCCACGGGCGGACGTTTGATCCGGCAAGCACCGGGTAGTCGCCGGAGCTGATCCGAATCGAGGAGGACACAGACGATGGACGCCCAGGTCAAGGTTGCGGTCATCTACTACAGCGCGACCGGGATCACCTACCAGATGGCGCAGGCGGCCTGCGAGGCCGCCGGCGAGGCGGGGGCCGAGGTGCGCCTGCGCAAGGTCCGGGAGTTGGCGCCCGACGAGGCGATCCGTTCCAACGCGGGCTGGCAGGCGCACCGGCTGGAGACCCAGGACGTGATGGAGGCCGAGATCGACGACCTGGCCTGGGCCGACGTGGTCATCTTCGGTTCCCCCACCCGGTACGGCATGATCGCCGCCCAGCTCAAGCAGTTCATCGACACCACCGGCCCGCTGTGGGCCAACGGCGCGCTGGCCGACAAGGTCTACAGCGGTTTCACCTCCACCGCCACCTCGCACGGCGGCCAGGAGGCGACCCTGCTGTCGCTGTTCACGGTCTTCTACCACTGGGGTGGCGTGGTGGTGACCCCCGGCTACACCGACCCGAGCCAGTTCGTCGCCGGCAACCCGTACGGCGCCTCGCACACCAGCAACAACGGCGAGGTCGCCCCGGACCACGTGGCGCTCGCGGCCACCGCGCTGACCGCCAAGCGGGCGGTCCGCATCGGCACCGCAATCAAGCGCGGCCTCACCGGCTGAGTCGCCCGGCGGGCCGGGTGGGCCGGGAGCCCACCCGGCCCACCGCTACCCGCCCACCGGCCCGCCACCCGCCGTCAGCGCCGGTCGGGCCAACACCTGCCCCAGCAGCTCGGCCAGCACCGCCAGGCCGTCCCGGCTGAGCACCGACTCCGGGTGGAACTGCACCCCGGCGAAGGTCGCCCCGCGCAGCGCGTGCACCGACCCGTCGGCCGGGTCCCGGGCCAGCTCCACCGGCCCGTACGGCGACCCGATCCGATCGGTGTCCGCCCGCGCCGTGAACGTCGAGTAGAAACCCACCCGGCGCGGCACCCCGAACAGCGACACCTCCCGTTGCAGGCCCTGGTAGGGCGCGGCGCGGCGGTGCAGCGGCAACCCCAGCAGCCCGCTGAGCAGCTGGTGCCCCAGGCACACCGCCAGGGTGGGCGCCCCGGCGTCGAGCCGCGCGGTCAGCAGCGTGCGCAGGGCGGCCATCTTCGGGTCGTCGACCGCGCCGGGGTCGCCCGGTCCGGGGCCGACCACCACCAGGTCGTACCCGGCGTCGGAGCCGGGGGCGTGCCAGGGCCGCACTTCCACCGTCAGGCCCAGGGCACGCAGTTGGTGGGCGAGCATCCCGGTGAAGGTGTCCTCGCCGTCGACCACCAGCGCCCGCCGGCCGGCCGCCCCGGGCAGCACCGTCGTGCCGGGGGCACGCTGGTCGAGCCAGAACCGGGCCAGCGGGGTGTTGCGGGCGGCGAGCACCGCCCGTACCTCGGGATCGTCGGCCCACCGCACCGGCGGGTACGGTCCCTCGGTCGACGCCTGCGGGCCGAGCCCCAGCGCGGCGAGCACCCCGGCGGCCTTGGCGTACGTCTCGGCGACCTCACCGGCGGCGGTGGAGTGCCGCACCAGGGTCGCCCCGACGGGCACCCGCAGCCGCCCGGTGGGGGAGATCTCGGCGGTCCGGATCAGGATGGGCGCGTCCAACGTCTGCCGGCCCTCGGCGTCGCGGCCCAGCAGCGCCAGTACCCCGGAGTAGTAGCGCCGGCCGGTCCGTTCGTGCCGGGCGATCACCCGGCAGGCGTTCTGCATCGGGCTGCCGGTCACCGTGGGGGCGAACATGGTCTCCCGCAGCACCTCCCGGACGTCGCGGGTGCCCCGGCCGGCCAGCAGATACTCGGTGTGCGCCAGGTGCGCCATCTCCTTGAGGTACGGCCCGACGACCTGCCCGCCGTGCTCGGCGACGCCGGCCATCATCTTCAGCTCCTCGTCGAGGACCATGTACAGCTCCTCGACCTCCTTCGGGTCTTGCAGGAACCGCAGCAGCGCGTCCCGCCCGGCGGCGGCCCCGGTGTGCCGGAAGGTGCCGCTGATCGGGTTCATCATGACCAGCCCGTCGTCGACGCTGACGTGCCGTTCCGGGCTCGCGCCGACCAGCGTCCGGGTGCCGGTGTGCACCAGGAACGTCCAGTACGCGCCCCGCTCGTCGCGCAGCAACCGGCCCAGCGCCGCCAGCGCGGCACCCAACGGGGTGCCCTGCACGGTGGCGTGCAGGGTGCGGTGGATGACGAAGTTCGCCCCCGCCCCCCGACCGATCTCCTCGGCGAGCACCCGGTCGACGACCCGCGCGTACTCGTCGTCGTCGACGTCGAAGGCGGCGTCGGCGCAGACCACCGGCCCGGTCGGCAGGGCGGCGAGCAGCTCGGCCAGGGGCAGCGTGGCGTGCCCGGTGACGGTCAGGTACTCCATCGGGACGCCGTCGTCCACGCAGGCGAAGCCCCGTTCGGCGATCTGCCGGTAGGGCACCAGCGCCAGCGTGCGGGGCCCCGCAGCGCCGTCGGGCAGCGGCAGGTCGGCGAGCCGGTCGGCGACGTCGACCGGGCCGGTGAACAGGTCGACGTGGTCGACGCCGTCGCGGCGCAGCAGCGCGAACGGGCCCGGATCGACGCCGTCGGCGACGGCGGCGAGCAGGTCGTAGAGGTGGGTCATCGGGTTCTCCTCCGGGTCGGGCCGCCTCGTCGTCGGGCGGCCCCGGGGTGCCGGGGGAGGACCGGCGGCCGCCTCGTGGGGCGGCCGCGTGGATAGCTACGCGCGGGGGACGGCCGCCGGGTCGGCGGGCCACCAGCAGGTCAGGTGCGCGGGCATACCGACACCCTAGGCGGTACGCCCGCGCCGGGGAAGGGCGTTCCCACCCGCGCCGCCGGGTACCGTGACCCGCGATGAACATTCTCGCTCTCGACCTGGGCACCTCCTCGGTCCGTGGCCTGGTGCTCGATGCCGACGCCGACCCGCTGCCGGGAGCGTTGGCCCGCCGCCGGGTGCAGCTGACCGTGGCCGGGGACGGCACCGGCACCCTGGACCCCGCCGGCTACCTCGCCGGCCTCACCGGGTGCCTCGACGAGCTGGCCGCCGCCGGTCACCTGCGCCACGTCGGGCTGGTCGCGGTCTGCGCGCAGTGGCACTCGGTACTGCCCCTGGACCGCTCCGGTGACCCGCTCGGCCCGGTGCTGACCTGGTTGGACACCCGGGCCGCACCGCCGTCGGGGGCGTCCGGCCCGGCCGACCCGCAGGAGTTCCACGCGCGGACCGGGGCATGGTGGCACCGCTGCTACTGGTCGGTGCGGCTGCCCTGGCTGCGGGACCGCACGGCCGGGGTGACCCGGTTCGCCGGCCTGGTCGAGTACGTCCTCGGTCGACTGCTCGACGACGCGCCCATGTCGGTGTCCATGGCCTCCGGCACCGGCCTGCTCGACCTGAGCCGGCTGGCCTGGGACGACGAGGCCGTCGCGGTGGCCGGGGTCCGGCCGGGTGAGCTGCCGGAGCTGGCCCCGATGAACTGGCAGGGCCGGCTGCGGGCCGAGCACGCCCGCCGGTGGCCGCAGCTCGCCGGGGCGCGCTGGGCCGCCCCGGTCGGCGACGGTGCCGCCTCCAACGTCGGCTCGGGCTGCGTCGACCCCCGCCGGGCGGCGGTCACGGTCGGCACCTCGGCCGCCGTACGCCTGGTCCAGCGGGTTCCGGCCGGGTCGCCGCTGCCAGCCCTGCCGGCCTCCCTGTGGCGTTACCGGGTGGACCACGAGCACGTGGTGACCGGGGCGGCCTACTCCAGCGGCGGGAACCTGTTCGCCTGGGCCGACCGGGAGCTGCGGCTGCCGCAGGGGCCCGATCTCGACGCCGCGCTGGCCCGGATCGCACCGGACGGCGTGCTGCCGGCCAATCCCCGCCTCGGCGGGGACCGGCCCCCCGGCCTGGCCCCGGCCGGTTCGGGTGAGCTGCGCGGGCTCAGCTTCTCCAGCACCGGCGTGGACATCCTCGCCGGGCTGATGACCGGGCTGTGCCGGATGGTCGCCGACGACCTCGCCGTGCTGGAGTCCGGTGTCGACGCACCAGTCGAGGTGGTGCTCGGCGGGGGAGCGGTGACCGCTTCCGCGTGGTGGCGTACGGCGTTCGCCGCCGCGCTCGCGCCGCGTCCGGTCCGGCACCGCGCCGAGCGGGAGATCGGGGCCACCGGGGCCGCGCTGGTCGCGCTGGGTCGGGTGCCCGACGCGGACCGGCTCGCCGGAACCGGCCGTACGGAGGAGGACCCCTTACCGACCTCGGCCGCCGCAGCAGGCGCCTCCGCCCTGTCGGATGCGCCGTCGAGGCGTTGACATGGGCGTCTGGCCTGGTTGGATGGACCCGGCCCCCCGTCGTGGGGACGGGGACCGAGGAGGCGAGACGTGGACGCAGGTCCCGACCCGACACCGAGCGCGGAGTCGCCGGGTCGGAACCGGTTCGACGAGCGGGTCGTGCCGCACCGGCGACGTTCGCCGTTGCGGCTGCGGGACTGGCGGATGCGCACCAAGCTCGCCACCGTCCTGGTCATCCCGTCGGTGGCGTTCCTGGTGCTGGCCGGGGTGCAGACCGCGGGGCTGGTGGGACGCACCACGGCGCTCAACGACTTCGCCCGGCAGGTCGGCATCGGGCAGCAGATCACCACGGCGGTGGACCGGCTCCAGCAGGAACGCGACCGTACCGCCGGTGAGCTGGCCGCGCTGAGACGGGCGGGCAGCGCCGCCGACCGGGACGCGGCGCTGGTCGCGCTCCGGCCGCTGCACGCCGCCACCGACACGGCCTTCGGGGCGTTGCGCGAGGCGGCCGGGCCGCTGGCCGACTCCGACGCCGCCTGGCAGGTGGCCTACGCCGAGGCGGTGGAGGCGTACGACCAGGTGGTCTACATCCGCTCGGCGGTGCCGCCGGCGGTGCTGAGCAGCGACACCATCCTGGGCAACTACCACCGGGCGGTGGAGGCGCTGCTCGGCCTGCTCGCCGAGCCGAGCCCGGGGCCGGACCGTCCGGAGTTGACCGACGCGGTGCTGCGCTACGTGCAGCTGGCCCGGGTCAAGGAGCTGTCCTCACGGATCAGGGGCCAGTTGTACGCCGCCTCCCGGGCCGGCCGGTACGGCCTGGAGGACCAGGTCAACCTCGCCGACCTGCGGGCGCAGCAGCTCGCCGCGCTGGGCGCGTTCCGGGTGGCCGCGACGACCGCCCAGATCCAGGCGTACGACCGGACCTCGCGGACGGGGGCGTTCGTGGACGCCACCCGGCTGGAGGAGAGGAGTATCAGCACCGGCGGCACGGCCCTGCCCGCGGTGCTGCCCGCCAACCAGTGGTGGACGGCCAGCGAGCAGCGGCAGGAACAGCTGCGACAGCTGGAGGGCCGGGTGCTCGACGACGCGGTGGCCCGGGCCGACGAGGTCAGCGGCGCCCAGTTGCGCACCACCCTGCTGGTGCTGGGCGGCATCGTGGTGGTGCTGGCCCTGGCGGTGCTGCTGGCCGTCCTGGTCGGCCGGTCGATCGCGAACTCGATGCAGCGGCTACGGGATCAGGCGTTGCGGATCGCCCAGGTGGAGCTGCCGCACGCCCTGAAGCGGCTGCGCACGGTCGACGGCGGGGTGCCGGCGATCGACGTGCCGCCGGCCGTGGTCCGCTCGCTGGACGAGATCGGCGAGTTGGCCGAGGCGTTCGTGGCGGTGCACCGCAGCGCGGTCAGCGTCGCGGTGGAGCAGGCGGAGACCCGCCGGACGGTCAACGCGATGTTCGTCAACCTGGCCCGGCGCAGCCAGGTGCTGGTGGAGCGGCAACTGGAGCTGCTGGACGAGCTGGAACGGGAGGAGGCCGACCCGGACCAGTTGGAGAACCTGTTCAAGCTGGACCACCTGGCCGCCCGGATGCGCCGTAACGACGAGAGCCTGCTGGTGCTCGCCGGCACCGAGTCGACCCGCCGGTGGAACCGACCGGTGCGGCTGGGTGCGGTGCTGCTCGCGGCCAGTGCCGAGATCGAGCAGTACCAGCGGGTCCGCCACGAGTCGGTGGCCGACCTGTACGTGGTGGGGCACGCCGTCGGGGAGCTGGTGCACCTGGTGGCGGAGCTGCTGGAGAACGCGACGGCCTTCTCCCGGCCGGACACCCTGGTCCGGGTGACCGCGTGGGCCGAGGGCGGCGGGGCGGTGGTGGACATCGCCGACGCCGGCCTCGGCATGAGTCCGACGGCGTTGACGCAGGCCAACGCGGTGTTGGCGGAGCCACCGGTGGCCGACGTGGCGGCGGTCGAGCGGATGGGGCACTTCGTGGTCAGCCACCTGGCCGCCCGGCACGGCGTCGGGGTGCGGCTGATCGCGCAGGGGCAGGGGCTGGTGGCCCGGTTGACCCTGCCGGCGGCCCTGCTCGCCCCGGCGCCGGAGCTGGACGGGTCACCGCCGACCGCGTCCGCCGGGTCGAGGGCGTTGGCTGCGGTCGCCCCCGTCGGCCTGCCGGCCCGCCCGGCCGGGGGGTCGCCGTCCGGTCCGGTCGGGCCACCCTCGCGTCCGGCGCAGTGGCCCGGCCCCGGCGGGGTGGCCCCGGCGGAGCTGCCGGTGGCGGGCCGTCGCCCGGTTTCGTCGCCGCCGAACCAGCTCCCGGCCCGGGTCGCGGACGTGCGGACACCGGCTCCCCCGGCCGACGGCGGCTGGTGGTCCCGGCAGGGCCCGGCCCCGTCGTCGCCGGCGACCCTGGGCGGGGGCACCCCGGCGCCACCGCTGGTCCCGGTCACCGGTGGCACCAACGACCGGGGGCTGCCGGTGCGGGTGCCGATGGCCCAGCTGACCGCGGTGACCGAGCCGGCCCGGCCGCCGTCGTCCCGGGTCCGTGAGGACCTGGACCCGGAGGCGGTGGGCGGGATGCTGTCCCGGCTCTACAGCGGCGTGCGCCGTGCCGAGGCCGAGGAGACCACCGAGTTAATCTTGCCGCCGGGTGTGCGCAGCGAAGGGGGACGACAGTGATGACACTGAGCCAGGAGGCGCGTGACCTGAACTGGTTGGTCAACGCGTTCGCCGAGCGGGTGCCCGGGGTGGCGCACGCGGTGGTGGTCTCCTCGGACGGTCTGCTGGTGGCGATCTCGGCGCAGTTGCCCCGCGACCACGCGGACAAGCTGGCCGCCGTGACGTCGGGGCTGATGAGCATCACCGCGGGCGCGGCCCAGATGTTCGACGGGGACGTGGTCAAGCAGACCGTCGTCGAGATGGGCCGGGGCTACTTCCTGGTGATGCAGATCCGGGACGGGTCGATCCTGGCCACCCTGGCCGGCGCGGACGCGGACATCGGCGTGGTGGGCTACGAGATGGCCCGGCTGGCCAAGCAGGCCGGCGAGATGCTGACCCCGGCGCTGCGCGCGGAACTCCAGCAGGCGTTGCCCCGCTGACGGGCCCAGGCCGGCTGCCCGGCCCCTGGTCGGCTGCCGGGCCGGACCGCCCCCACGCGGTCCGGCCGTACCGGTGCTGCTCCGGTCCCTGCGCCGACCTACAGGCCGTTGTCCCGGATGACCTGGCGGTACCAGTGGGCGCTGCGCTTGAGGACACGCCGCTGGGTCGGATAGTCCACGTAGACCAGTCCCCAGCGCTGGTCGTAGCCCTCGGCCCACTCGAAGTTGTCGAGCAGCGACCAGACGTGGTAACTCTCCAGCGGCACGCCGTCGGCGATGGCCCGGTGGGCGGCGGTGAAGTGGTCACGCAGGAAGGCGATCCGGCCGGCGTCGTCGACGGTGCCGTCCGGGCCGAGCGTGTCCGGGCAGGGCAGACCGTTCTCGGTGACGGTGATCGGGACCGGCCCGTAGTCGCGGGTGACCCGGGTCAGGATGTCGTACATGCCCTGCGGGTAGATCTGCTGCCAGTCCGCCTCGCTGGTGGGCCAGCGGGTGACGGTGTTGCCGTTGCCGGTCAGGTAGAGCGGGGTGTAGTACTGCACGGCGAGCAGGTCGATCGGGCTGGCGATGGTCGCCAGGTCGCCGTCGCGGATGCCCTTGGCCATCCGGCTGTCCGGGCCGAGGTCGGCCAGCACGTCGGCCGGGTAGGCGCCGGTCAGGATGGAATCCAGGTAGAGCCGGTTCTCGTACCCGTCGTGCAGCTTCGCGGCCGCAGCGGCGGCCGGGCTGTCGTCGGCCGGGTAGCACGGGTGCAGGTTCAGCGCCGGGCCGATCCGGGTGTCGAAGCCGGTGGCCCGCAGCGCGCGGACGGCGAGGCCGTGGGCGAGCTGGAGGTGGTGGGCGACGAGGTAGGCGGCGTCGGCGTCCTGCCGGCCGGGGGCGTGGTGGCCCCAGAGGTAGCCGTTCTGCACCACGGTCTTCGGCTCGTTGATGGTCAACCACACCGGCACCTGGTCGCCGATGCCCCGGAAGACCGCGTCGGCGTAGTCGGCGAACCGGTGGGCGGTGTCCCGGTTCTCCCAACCGCCGTCGTCCTGCAACGCCTGCGGCAGGTCCCAGTGGAACAGGGTGACCATCGGGGCGATGCCGCGTTCGTGCAGGCCGCCGATGATCCGCTTGTAGAAGTCGAGCCCGCGCTGGTTGGGCTTGCCGGTGCCGTCGGCCTGGATCCGGGGCCAGGAGATGGAGAACCGGTAGCTGCGCAGCCCGAGGTCGCGCATCAGGTCCAGGTCGTCGGCCCAGCGGTGGTAGTGGTCGGCGGCCACGTCCCCGGTGTCGCCGTTGCGGGTGCGGCCGGGGGTGTGGCTGAAGGTGTCCCAGACCGATGCGCCCCGGCCGTCCTCCTTGGCGGCGCCCTCGATCTGGTACGCCGAGGTGGCGGCACCCCAGCCGAAGTCGTGGGGGAAACGCACCCGTTCCGCGCCGGGGTCGGCGGTCGGGTCGCCACCCTTCGGCGCGTCGCAGCCGGCGGCCAGCACGCCGGTGGCCGCGGTCAGGCCGGCGCCCGCGGCGGCGGAGAGCCCGGCGCCGGCGGTGGCGGTGGCGGAGAGCGCGGCGCGGCGCAGCAGGCGTCGCCGGGTGAGTATCGACATGGATGTTTCTCCTCAGGGTGCGGGCCACCCCGACGGCCGGGAGCGCTCCCAGCGCGGGCGTGCGACGGCCCGGCCGCCTCGGGGCGGACCGCCAGCCTAGAGGGCCGCGCGTGGGCGGCCGGGATGGGGAATGGCGAGTGTGACGGGCGCCGTCGAGGGACGGTCGGCCGATCTGTCGAGGGGCAGATAGCGATCGAGGCCGGCCGGGCGGCGCGCACGCCTGACCCGTCGGCCTCTTTTCCCGTCGAGTACGGGGGTTTAGTGTGGGGACGGGGGAGGGCAACCCCCGTCCCCACCTGTGTTGCACACACGCACGCTCGAATTGGCGTCCGGCCGTGCGTGTCGCGCGGGAGCCGGGCCACGCGAGTGGCTCTGGTTCCACCTCCCTCCGTGATGGTGGGGTGTTGGCTGGCGACGGTGTCCGGGCTGGCCCGTCGTCAGCCGTTCGGGCTGAACCCCGTGGTCGGGCGACCACGGTGGTGACCTTCACTTGTTGCATCTCCGTCGATGGAAGCGCTCCCATCGGCGATGCTGCGACTGTAACGCCCGTCACGGCTTTGTGAAAGCCCCTAAACGAGATCGAAACATCGACCTGTGTTTCGACAGAGGTAGTTGTCGTGGGAGCGCTTCCATGGCACACTGTCGAATCAACGCAGCGGAGCCAGACACGCGCGAGTGATGGGTCGCCGAGGGCATCCGGGTCTCCCGGACGGCACCCGAAGGAACGGCACGACGGCCTGAGCCGTACCCCGTCCCTGCCCCGGCCCACCGGCCGGACCGACCACCATTCCGGCACCTCCGTCCCCCCGCGCACCCCTGTAACAGCGCGTGGAGGTGCCCCCGCCGGGGCCCGCAGCCCCGGCCCGGTCCGAGGAGACACCGCGCACATGAGACTCATGGCAAGACGTCGCCGCACGGCGATGCTCGCCGCCACCGCACTCGCCATCGGCGGGGTGGGCCTGCCGGCCAGCGCGGCCCAGGCCGCGCCGGCCTGCGACGTGGTCTACGCCACCAACGACTGGGGCAGCGGCTTCACCGCGAACGTCACCATCAAGAACCTGGGCGACGCGCTCAGCAGCTGGTCGCTCAAGTGGACCTTCCCGAACAGCAGCCAGCGGGTCACCCAGGGCTGGTCGGCGAAGTGGAGCCAGAGCGGCAGCGAGGTCACCGCGACCAACGAGTCCTACAACGGCAACATCGCGACCGGGGGCTCCACCACCATCGGGTTCAACGGCTCCTACTCGGGCAGCAACCCGAAGCCGACGTCGTTCACCCTCAACGGCACCCCGTGCAACGGCACCCCGGCCAACCAGCCGCCGACGGTCACCCTCGGCGTGCCCACCGGCCCGTTCACCGCCCCGGCCGACGTGCCGCTGACCGCCACCGCCAGCGACCCGGACGGGACGATCAGCAAGGTCGAGTTCTACCGCAACGGCCTGCTGGTCAACACCGACACCTCCGCGCCGTACGCGTACACGCTGACCTCGCTGCCGGCCGGCAGCTACACGGTCCAGGCCAAGGCGTACGACAACGCCAACGGCATCGGCGTGTCGGAAAAGTCGTTCACCGTCGGCGCCGCCACCGGCCCGGTGCTGGTCGCCACGCCGTCCACGGTGAGCGTCAACGAGGGTGGCAGCACCACCTTCAACCTCAAGCTCAGCGCCGCCCCCTCGGGCAACGTGCCGGTCACCCTCACCCGCGCCGGTGACACCGACATCACGGTCTCGCCCGCCACCGTCACGCTGACCCCGAGCAACTGGAACACCGGGGTCGCGGTCACGGTCGCCGCGGCGGAGGACACCGACACCGCCGGTGGCGCCGCCACCATCACCGCGGCCGGTACCGGGGTCGCCTCGGTGGTGGTCACCGCCACCGAGATCGACAACGACACCCCCGGTGGGGACAACGCCTACGTCGCGAAGTTCCTCGACCAGTACGGCAAGATCAAGAACTCGGGCTACTTCAGCCCCGAGGGCGTGCCGTACCACTCGATCGAGACGCTGATCGTCGAGGCCCCCGACCACGGCCACGAGACCACCTCCGAGGCGTTCAGCTACTGGCTGTGGCTGGAGGCCTACTACGGCCGGGTGACCCAGAACTGGGCGCCGTTCAACAACGCCTGGACGGTGATGGAGAAGTACATCATCCCGTCGCACGCCGACCAGCCCACCGCGGGCGTCGCCGGCACCCCGCAGTACGCCGCCGAGTACAACCTGCCCAGCCAGTACCCGTCGGCGCTGAACGCCAGCGTCCCGGTCGGCCAGGACCCGCTGCGCTCGGAGCTGCAGTCCACCTACGGCACCGGCGACATCTACGGCATGCACTGGCTGATGGACGTCGACAACACCTACGGCTTCGGCCGGTGCGGTGACGGCACCACCAAGCCGGCGTACATCAACACCTTCCAGCGTGGCACGCAGGAGTCGGTGTGGGAGACCATCCCGCAGCCGTCCTGCGACACCTTCAAGCACGGCGGCCAGTACGGCTACCTCGACCTGTTCGTCAAGGACTCGGGTGCCCCGGCCAAGCAGTGGAAGTACACCAACGCCCCGGACGCCGACGCCCGCGCCATCCAGGCGGCGTACTGGGCGCTGACCTGGGCCAAGGCGCAGGGCAAGCAGGCCGACGTCGCCGCCACCGTGGCCAAGGCCGCCAAGATGGGCGACTACCTGCGGTACGCGATGTACGACAAGTACTTCAAGAAGATCGGCAACTGCGTCGGGGCCAGCACCTGCCCCGCCGGCACCGGCAAGGACTCGGCGCACTACCTGCTGTCCTGGTACTACGCCTGGGGTGGCGCGTACGACGCCAGCGCGGGCTGGTCCTGGCGGATCGGCTCCAGCCACAGCCACTTCGGTTACCAGAACCCGTTCGCGGCCTGGGCGATGACCAACGTGAACGAGCTGAAGCCGAAGTCCCCGACCGCGGTCGGCGACTGGCAGAAGAGCCTCGACCGGCAGCTGGAGTTCTACACCTGGCTCCAGTCCGCCGAGGGCGGCATCGCCGGTGGCGCCACCAACAGCTGGGACGGTAGCTACGCCCAGCCGCCGGCCGGCACCGCCACCTTCTACGGCATGTACTACGACGTCGACCCGGTCTACAACGACCCGCCGTCGAACCAGTGGTTCGGCATGCAGGTCTGGTCGATGCAGCGCATCGCCGAGCTGTACCTGGAGACCGGCAACACCAAGGCCAAGGCGCTGCTCGACAAGTGGGTGCCGTGGGCGATCGCCAACACCAAGCTGGGCACCAACTGGTCGGTCCCGTCGGAGCTCAAGTGGACGGGCCAGCCCGCCAACTGGAACCCGAGCAGCCCGGCGTCCAACACCGGCCTGCACGTCGAGGTCATGTCCACGGGCCAGGACGTCGGCGTCACCGGCTCCCTCGCCCGGACCCTGATCGCCTACGCGGCCAAGTCCGGCAACACCCAGGCGAAGACCACCGGCAAGGGCCTGCTGGACGCGCTCTCGGCGGCCAGCGACAGCAAGGGCGTGTCGACGACCGAGACCCGCGGCGACTACAAGCGGTTCGACGACGTCTACAACGCCGCCGACGGCCAGGGCCTCTACGTGCCGCCGGGCTGGACCGGGAAGATGCCCAACGGCGACACCATCGCCGCCGGCAAGAGCTTCCTGGACATCCGGTCGTTCTACAAGAACGACCCGGACTGGCCGAAGGTCGACGCGTACCTCAAGGGTGGCCCCGAGCCGACCTTCAACTACCACCGGTTCTGGGCCCAGTCCGACATCGCCATGGCGTACGCGGACTACGGGATGCTCTTCCCGAACGGGTGAGTTGACCCTGCCGGGTGGGTGGCGCGGCGCCACCCACCCGGAGGCCGACCGGGCCCGGGGGAGCGGACAGCCCGGTCGGCGGGCGGCCTGATTCCCACGGTCAGGCCGGGGGTGGGTCGACCGTCCGGCCGACGCAGCGGAGCGGCCGGCCCACCCCACCATCCCCTTTCCCGCCCCGGCGGGAAAGCGGTGAAAAAAGAGGCGCGCGCGGGATAACGCGACGCCCCATGACGGAGTACCGTGTTGATCGGAGAGGCCGCTCCCCCCGTGGCGGCCTCTCCTTCAACGTCTGTGCCCCCTCCACCCCGCGCCCCACGTCGGCAACGGGCGGTCCCGGCTCACCCGGGTTGCACCGGGTGCCGCAGCCCCGGATGACCGGCCGGCAGCGACCGGCGGATCACCACCCAGCTCACCGTCAGCGCCGCCGCCACCAGCGGCCAGGTCAACGCCACCCGGGCCACGGTCAACGCGAGCACCTGCCCGCCCAGCCACAGCGGCAGGAACACCGCCACCCGCAGCACGTAGGTGGCCGCCCACACCCAACTGCCCCGCCCGTACGCCCGCAACAGCGCCGGGTCGCGCCGCCACCGCCCCCGTTGCCGCAGCGCCGCCCCGACGACCACGCCGAGCAGCGGCCGGCGTACCACGATGCTCACCACCCAGACCAGCGCGCTGGCGAGGTTCGAGAAGACCTGCACCGCGAAGAAGTCGGCCGCCCGGCCGGTGCGCAGCGCCACCACGGCGGCCAGGCACACGGCCAGCAGGCCGATCAGCACCGCCCGGGGGCGGTCCCCGCGCCGCCACCGCCACAGCGCCACCGCCGTGCCGGCCAGCACCGCCACCGCCACCCCGCCGACGACCGACCGTCCGGTCGCCAGCCAGCCGACGGTGAACGCCACCGGCGGCAGCGTCGCGTCGATCGCGCCACCGCGCCCGCCGAGCAGACCGGCCAACGACTCCACCGGGTCCGGTGGCCTGGCGTCCGCGGGCGGTCCGGGTGCTGGCTGCGGGGCCGACCCCTGCGGTGTCGGCGGGTCCCCGGCCGGCGGTTGCCGGGTCGGTCGTCCCTGTTGTGGTGTGCCGGTCACCGTCACCTCCCGTGGTCCCGTGTCAAGGTATCCGGACCGTCCCGGTGGGCCCACGCGCGACGTGCCGCGCGTGCCGCTACGGTGTGCGGGTGCGTGCGACGGCAAGGGGTTGGACCGCGGTCTGGTTGGTCGTGCTGGCGTTGGCCCAGACGGCGGCCTTCCTGCTGGTGTGGCGGTTCGCCGTGCACACCGGGACCGGGCAGTGGCTCGACACCGTCGCGTTGACCGGCAACCGGATCGGCCAGGACCGCATCGACGGTCTGGTCAACCGGATCCTCAACGCCATGTCGGTGGTCTCCCTGCTGGCGGCCATGGTGGTGATCTTCTTCATCGCCCTGATCCGGGGCCGCAAGGCGCTCGCCATCTCGGCCACCCTGCTGATCGCCGGGGCGAACGTCACCACCCAGGTGCTCAAGTACGTCATCGACCGGCCCGCGCTCGGCATCGACCCGCAACGCGACGCCGTCGGCAACAGCCTGCCCAGCGGACACACCACCATCGCCGCCTCGGTGGCGCTGGCGCTGATCCTGGTGCTGCCGGCCAAGGTACGCGTGCTGGGGGCGTTCCTCGGCACCGCGTACGCCGCCATCGCCGGGGTGGCCACCCTCTCCGCCGGCTGGCACCGGCCCAGCGACGCGGTCGCCGCCTTCCTGGTGGTCGGGGTCTGGGCGGCGCTGGCCGGCCTGCTGCTGCTGGTGTTCCAGCACGAGCAGGCGCAGGTCGCTCCCGACGACGCCCACAAGGTGGCCGCCAGTGTGCTCGGCATCGGTGGCCTGCTCGCCGTCCTCGGCTGCGGCATCGCCCTGTCCGGCCTGCTCGACCAGCAGCAGACGCCGGTGGACGAGCTGACCCGCCGCACCCTGTTCATCGGGTACGCCGGCAGCGCCGCCGGGATCGCCGGCACCATGGGGGTGGTGGCGGCGCTGGTGCTGCTGTCCGTACACCGCCTGGTGCCCCGCTGGAAGGGCTGACGGCGCCCCGCGCTGCCAGGCTGCCACCATGGACACGGCCTACCCGGACGGCGAGACAGCGGCGGTACGCGCGGCCTTCCGCGCCGAGTGCGCCACGCTGGACACGCTCCTCGCCACCCTGACCGAGTCGGACCTGGCCCGACCCACCCCCTGCCCACCCTGGGTGGTGCGGGACCTGATCGCGCACGTCCGCACGGGTGCCGGACGCCTGGCCGACATGATCGACGGGGTCGCGCCGCCCCGCGCCGAGGTGGACGCCGCCGGCTACTTCGGCCCGGCGAAGTTCACCCCGCAGGTCGACGCCGACCGGATCGCCGACGCCCGGCGGGCGGCCCGCGATCCCGCCGCCCCGACCGGGTCCGCCGAAGCGGTGGCCGCTGCGGCGGCCTTCGCCGCCGCCTGGCGGGCGACCGACGCGGCGGTGCGGACGCCGCCGGCTGACCGGGTCGTCCGCACCCGCCACGGCGACCCGATGACGGTGCACGAGTTCCTGGTGACCCGCGTGGTGGAGGTCGGCGTGCACGGGCTGGACCTGGCGGTGGCGCTGCGCCGCGACCCGTGGCTCACCCCGGCCGCCGTCCGGGTGATCGCCGACCTGTTCACCGGGGGACGACCGGTTCCGGACGGGCTCGGCTGGGACCGCCCCACCCTGGTCCGCAAGATCACCGGCCGCGCCCCGCTCACTCCCGCCGAGCAGCGGATCATCACCGCGCACCCCTGGCCCCACCTGTCCCTCACCGCCCAGCGCTGACCCCCACCCCCACCCCCCACCGTGCGCGGTGATCAAGAGGTTCGCGCGCGGTGATCAAGAGGTTTGCGCGCGATGATCAAGAGGTTCGCGTCAGCTTGATGATCAGACTTGACGCGAACCTCTTGATCACCGGACTCAGGCGGGCGGCGGCTGATCACGAGATCCGGGTGAGCGCGAAGACGTACACCAGGTCGACGAAGAGCTCCAGGGAGGTCGCGCCCTGCGCCGACCCGGTACGCCGCAGCGGAGCGCGGCCTGTCCGCCGTCCGTCATGATCGTCGGCAGCTGCCGTCGGCCCGACCCACCAGGGGTCAGGAGCAGCCTGGCCGGTCCCGGGAACGGCCAACGCGGCAATCCACCCTTGTTCCGTCGGGGACGAGCGGGCAGCATCGACCGGATGACGAACCGATGGGGCTTCACCGTGCCGCTGACCGGTGTCCCGCTCGCCGAGCACGCGGCCGGCTACGCGGCCCTGGCGGAGGCGGGTTTCACCGACCTGTGGTCGTCGGAGGTCAACGGCACCGACGCGTTCACCCCGCTGGCGCTGGCCGCCGCCTGGCAACCCGGCCTGCGGCTGGGCACCGCGATCACCCCCGTCTTCACCCGGGGGCCGGGGCTGCTGGCGATGAGCGCGGCGGCGCTGGCCGAGGCCGCCCCGGGCCGGTTCGCCCTCGGCATCGGCGCGTCGTCCCCGGTGGTGGTGGGGGACTGGAACGGGGTGCCGTACACCGAGCCGTTCCGGCGCACCCGCGACCTGCTGCGGTTCCTGCGGCCGGCGCTGCGGGGCGAGACGGTCGACGGGGCGTTCGACACGTTCCGGGTGCGCCGGTTCACCCTGGAACGCCCGCCGGCCAGCCCACCACCGGTGCTGCTGGCCGCCCTGCGCCCGGGGATGCTGCGGCTGGCCGCCGCCGAGGCCGACGGGGTGATCCTCAACTGGTTGGCCGCCGACGACGTCGCGCAGGCCCTCGCCGAGCTGACCGGGCGCGGTCCCGGCTTCGAGGTGGTCGCCCGGATCTTCGTCTGCCCCACCGAGGACGCCGGCTACGCCCGTACCCTCGGCCGGCGGCTGATCACCAGCTACCTCACCGTCCCCGCGTACGCCGAGTTCCACCGCTGGCTGGGGCGCGAGGACGTGCTCGGCCCGGTCTGGGCGGCCTGGACGGCAGGTGACCGGCGGGCCGCCGCCGCGGCCGTGCCCGACGAGGTGGTCGACGCGCTGATCCTGCACGGCTCGCCCGAGCACTGCCGCGACCAGGTCCGCCGCTACGCCGACGCGGGCGTGGACGTGCCGGTGCTGGCCCTGCTGCCCACCCCGGAGGTGACCGCCGGTGGGGCCGCCGCCCTGGGTGAGCTGATCAGCCGGCTGGGCCCGCCGTCGGCGGTGGACGCCGGACAGCCGACGGAACGGGGCTGAGATGAACCTGACCGGCCGGGTGGTGGTGATCACCGGGGGAGCGGGTGGCATCGGCGCGGCGCTGGCCCGTCGCTTCGCCGCCGAGGGGGCCGCCGCCGTGGTCCTGGCCGATCTCGACGCCCGCGCGACCGCCGCCGTCGCCGACGCGGTCGGCCCGGTCGCCCGGGGGGTCGCCGTCGACGCCGCCGACGAGGGCCAGGTCCGTGACCTGGTCGCCGACACCGAGCGACGGTACGGCCGGATCGACCTGTTCTGCGCCAACGCGGGGGTGGCCACCGGCGCCGGCATCGACGCCCCCGACGCCGACTGGGACCGCGCCTGGCGGGTCAACGTGCTCGCCCACGTGTACGCCGCCCGCGCCGTGCTGCCCGGCATGCTGGCCCGGGGCGGCGGTCACCTGATGCACACCTGCTCGGCGGCCGGGGTGCTCACCGCGGTCGGCGACGCCCCGTACACCGCCACCAAGCACGCGGCGGTCGGGCTGGCCGAGTGGCTGGCGATCACCTACCGGGACCAGGGCATCCGGGTCAGCGCGCTGTGCCCGCAGGGGGTGGACACCCCGATGCTCGCCGACGGGCTGGCCACCGGCCACCTGGCCGCCCGGGTGATCGCCGCCTCCGGCCCGGTGCTCACCGGCGACCAGGTCGCCGACGCGGCGGTCGCCGGGCTCGCCGAGGAACGTTTCCTCATCCTGCCCCACCCCGAGGTCGCCGGGTACGCGCTGCGCCGCGCCGAGGACCCGGACGGCTGGCAGGCCGGCCTGCGCAAACTGGTCCGCCGGTTGCGTGCCGCCGGTCCGCCCCCGGCGTAGCCGCACCGGGCTGCCGCCGCTCCCGCCGGAGGGGCGCGGCCGGCAGCGGCCCCTCACCACCGGGCGAGGGTCCGGACCTCACCACCGGGCGAGGGTCCGGGCGGCGATCTGCCGGGTGGCGCGGGGGCGCTCCCGGCGAGCTGGCGGCCGGTCGACCGCGCGGGCGGGGTGCCGTGTCGGGGGCGTCAGCGGGGCCAGCGCAGCGGGCCTGGGTGTACCGACCAGAGCAGCCGCCGCCAGCCGGGGCGGGCCGCCCGCAGCGCGGTCGCGTAGGCGACGGCGATGTCCCCGGCCCGGTCGGCCTGGGCGTCGGTGAGCGTGCCGGGGGCGAAGGCCGCCTGGTTGAGCAGCCCGGCCAACTCGGTCAGCCCCGGGTCCCCGGCGCGGGCGGTGTCCGGTACGGGCGGGGAACCCCCGGCGCGGGCGGCGTCCTCGGCGAGGGCGCGGCGGGCCCGGTCGGTGACCTCGGTGGCGGACAGGTCCCCGCCGACCGGTCGCCCCGACAGCCGCAGCGCGTCGGTGGTGTGCCGCCACGCGCCGCCCACCCTGGCCCCCGGGTCACCCCGGCCCAACCGGGCGCGGGTCTGCGCCCGGCGGCACCAGGCCAGCACCCCCAGGGCCACCCCGGGCAGCAGCAACCCGCCGGCACCGGCACCCAGCAGCAACGGCGTCGACCCGCCGCGCCCACCGGTGGTCCGGCCCGGTGCGGCCACCGCCGGCGGGGTGGCCGACGGGGTGCCGGTCGGCTCGGGCACCTCCGACGGCGGCGGGCTCGGCGGGGCCGGCCGGAAGTCGTCCTCCACCGGCCGGGGCGCGGTGTCCGGGCGGGGCCGGGGGTCGAACGGCACCCACCCCACCCCGGCGAAAAGCACCTCCGGCCAGGCGTACGCGTCAGCGGCCCGCACCGGCCCGTCGCCCCGGGCGGTGAACCCGACCACCACCCGGGTGGGCAGGCCGGTCAACCGGCCCAGCACCGCGAAGGCGGCGGCGAACTGCTCCGAGGTGCCCCGTTGGCCGCCGCCACCGCGCGGCCCGAACAGGAAGAACTCCAGATTCGGGTACGCGTGCCCGCTCGGCGCGTCCGCCACCAGCCGGTAGTGCTCGGCGAGGAACTGCTCCACCGCCGCCGCCCGCGCGTACGGGGCGCCGTTCTCCTCGGCGAGGTGGGTGGCGAGCCGGCGCAGCCGTTCCGGTGTCCCGTCGGGCACCCGCAGCACCCGGGCCACCTGTGCCCCGGCCGGTACGTCGGCGGTGGCGAGCAGGTTCGCGTCCAGCCGTTCCCGCGCCGAGGTGACCGTGTACGTCAACCCCGGGGTCAGCCCCTCCGGCCGGATCAACGTGCCGCTCTGCGGGTCGTACGCCACCCGGGCCCCGTCGACGGTGCGGGGGGTGGCCACCGCGGGCAGCAGCCGGCCGGTCAACCCGGCCACGGTGATCTCCTGCCGGACGGTGTCCGCCTCCTGCGGGTCGCCGCCGGGCAGGACCCGACCGGCGGTGCGGTAGGTCGCCCCGACCCGCCAGGTCACCCCGTCGTAGTCGCTGAGCACGGCCAGCCGGATTGTGGTCGGCCCGTCGCCCGGGGCCCGGGTCGACACGTCCAGCAGCTTCTGCTGCGGCTCCAACGCCCAGCCGGAGATCCGGATCAGCGGGTTCTCGTCCAGCGACTCCACCCGGGGCGGCGGCACGTAGCGGCGCGGGTCGACCGGCCGGTCGTCGATCCGGCCGGTGAGGGCCGGCCCGAGCAGTGCCGCCGACCCGACCACCACCGCCACCCCGGCGGCGGAGACCACCGTCGCCCGGACCCGTACCGGTCCGCGTACGGCAGGCGGCAGTCCGGCGGCCGGGTCGCCGCCGGGCGTGCGGCCGGCGGCCAGGGCGAGCGCGACCAGTCCGGCGAAGGCCACCGACGACCCGACGGCCGGTAGGGCGTTCGGGCCGACGACGTAGACGGCACCGGCGTACGACGCGGTGGCCGGGAGGAAACCCAGCAGCACCCGGCCGGCCCGCAGCGCGACTTCGGCACCGGCCAGCCCGGCCAACCAGGCGGCGACCACCGGCACCAGCACCGTGTCCGGGGCCGGTTCGACCGGGATCATCGCGGTGAGCAGCCGGGGCACCGCGTTGGCGGCGGCGTCGGCGGTCACGTCGAGGAAACCACCTGGCAGGTCGGCGTGTGCGGCGGCGAGCCGCACCGACCAGGCCGTCGCGCCGAGCATGGCGGCCACCGACAGCGGCGCCACCTGCCAGGACGGCAACCGGCGGGCGGCCACGCTGACCAGCACCGCCCCCAGGGCCGCGCCGCACACCAGGCGGGTCAGCAGGTCACCTGCGTACACCCGGTCGAGTGCCACACCGGCCAGGGCGACGGCGGCGACGAGCGTCACCGGCACCACGGCCGCCCGCAGCACCCGGACGACGGCCCGGCCCGGCCCGCCGCCGGCCGGGCCACCCGCCCGCGCCCGTGCGGCGGCGTCGGGCCGGTCGGTCACCGTCACCATCGGCCGGTCGCGTCCCACGCGGCGGCGAACGCCGCGCCGTCGACCGCGTCGAGCACCACCGGCCCGGCCGCCGCCGGCGTCGGCCCGGCCGCCCCCAACACCCCCACCACCACCGACGGGTACGCCCCGCGCAGCGCGCCGACCCGGCCGACGTCGTCGCGGCCACCGGGACCGGTGAGGAAGACCAGCGTGTCACCCGGCCGGTCGGCGCGCAGCCGGTTCAGGGTCGCCTCCAGTGCCGCACCGTCGCGGTCACCGGCCGTCGTCGCGCCGTCGGGCTGCCGGCCCGGCGGGTCGGTCAGGGTCACCGCGGCGAGCCGGTCCAGCGGCGGGTCGGCCGTCCGGTCGTCGGCCGGGCAGACCAGCAGCAGCACCACCGGCAGGTCCTGCCGGAACGCGGCCACCACCAGCGACGCCGCCGCCTCGCAGGCCGCCTCGAACGACGCGGCCACCCCGGCGGACCGGTCCGGATGGGCGGCGGCCCGGTTGTCCAGCAGCACCACGATCCGGGGCAGGCTGGTGTCCACGTTCTCCCGCACCATCAGCTCACCCACCCGGGCGCTGGTCCGCCAGTGCACCCGGCGCAGCTCGTCGCCGACCACGTACTCCCGCAGCGCGTCGAAGGTGATCGACCCGTGCGGCACCCCGTCGACCCGCCCGTCCAGGCTGCGTCCCGCCCCGGTCGGCACCGCCGTCAACGGGTGCACCCGGGGATGCACCCGGACCACCGCCGTCGGCCCGTACGCGCGGGTCGCGGCGTACAGGCCCAGCGGGTCGCGGCGGGTCACCCGCAACGGTCCCACCGGCAGCACCCCGCGTCGACGGGTCGGCACGTCGTAGGAGAGGCCGGTGTCCCGGCCGGGACGCAGCCGCAGCATCGGCACCGGCACCGGCCGGCCCGCGCACCGGTCCTCGGCCAGCAGGTTACCCACCCGCAGCCGCCCGGCGTTGCGGACGGTCAGCGCCATCCGGGCCGGCTCGCCCACCGCCACCCGGTCCGGGTCGGCGGTGCGGGACACCACCAGCCGGGGCGTGCGGGCCGCCGCCAGCACCGCCTGACCGACCGCCACCGCGCCCGCCGCCCCCAGCACGGCCAGCTCCGGGTACGCGAACCGCAGCCCCGCGCCGAGCAACGCGGTCGCGGCGACGAGCAGCCCGGTACCCCGGGCGGTGAGCCCCACGCCGGCCCGGTCAGCCGTGCGTCGGGGTCGACTGGCCCGACGGCAGCGGCACCGGCACCGACGCCACCGCCTGCCGCAGCACGTCGGCGGCGGTCACCCCGCGCACCTGCGCGTCGGCGGTGAGCAGCAGCCGGTGGGCGAAGACCGGTTCGACGAGCGCCTTCAGGTCCTCCGGCATGATCCAGCCCCGACCGTCGATCAGCGCGTACGCGCACGCCGCCCGGGTCAACGCGATCACCCCGCGGGGGCTGACCCCCACCCGGACCTGCGGATGCGCCCGGGTGGCAGTGGCCAGCCGGACGGCGTACCCGTAGAGGGGTTCGGCGATGTGCACCCGGCGGGCCATCCGGACCATCTCCCCGACGGTGGCCGTGTCGGTGACCGGTTGCAGCGAGTCGGGGGAGCGGACCGTCGCCCCGCGCAGCACCTCCACCTCGACCGCCTCGTCCGGGTACCCCACCGACAGCTTCACCAGGAACCGGTCCAGCTGCGCCTCGGGCAGCCGGTAGGTGCCGTCCATCTCCACCGGGTTCTGCGTGGCGACCACCAGGAACGGCTGCGGCACCGGATGCCGGACCCCGTCCACGGTGACCGTCCGCTCCTCCATCACCTCCAGCAGCGCCGACTGGGTCTTCGGCGAGGCCCGGTTGATCTCGTCGGCGATGACGATGTTGGCGAACACCGGCCCCGGATGGAACTCGAAACCCCGGCTGGCCTGGTTGAAGATCGTCACCCCGGAGACATCCGAGGGGAGCAGGTCCGGGGTGAACTGGATCCGCCGCCACTGGCCCTGCACGGTCGCCGCCACCGCCCGCGCCAGGGTGGTCTTGCCCACCCCCGGCACGTCCTCCAGCAGCACGTGCCCCTGGGCGAACAGGGCGGTCAACGCCAACCGCACCACCTCCGGCTTGCCCAGCACGACCGCGTTGACGTTCCCGGCCAGCCGGGCGGCCAGGGCGGCGAAACCCTGGACCTCCGACTGGCTCAGCGGTGCGGGGGTGTCGTTCACGACGGCGGGATGCTCCTCGGCTGCGGCGGCGCTGGTCAGCAGGTGGGCAGCACGGCGATGTCGTCACCGCCGGCCAGGTTGAGCCAGGCCCAGGGGATGTAGTTGCGTCCCTGGTAGTCGACCCGGACCCACCAGGTGGACTGCTTCTGGTCGTTGTAGATCCACGAGTCGACGTTCTCGCCCTGCCGCCGACAGTACGCCCGCAGCCGGGTGCCCGGCTTCGCCCAACCGACCTGTTTGTCGTTGTCCTGCCGGGGCACCGAGAACACCTCGTTGCCGTTACGACCGTCCACATCGCGGTCGCAGTAGGTGCGCTGGTCGCCGTCCGGCCCGTTGACGCAGGTCGCCACCCCGTACAACGGGTCGGTGCCCTGCGCCCGGGTGGCGGTGCCCCGACCGGCGGGGTTGGCGGCCGTCACCGTCACCGTGTAGGCGGTGCCCGGGGTCAGGCCGGTCACCCGCAGGCTGGCACAGCTGCCCGTGGCGTTCTTCCCGCCGGTGGCGGCGGTGCAGGTCGACTCCCCGCCCCCGGCGTCCACGGTGAACGTCACCGTCACCGACGTCGCGTCCGCCGAGGACCCGGTCACCGTCACCCGGGGCGCGGCCACCGTCCGGGCGGTGACGCTCGCCTGCGGCCCCGGCCCGGCCTCGTTGACCGCCCGTACGCGCACCAGCACGTTCTGCCCGTCCCCCAGCCCGCTGACGGTCGTGTCGGTGCCGGTCACCTCGCTGGTCCGCCCGCCCACGTCCACCTGGTAGCGGCTCACCGGGCGACCGTTCGCCGCCGCCGACCACTGCACCGCGACCGTGCCCGCCCGGTCGGCCACCGTCGCCGCCCGCAGGCCCGCCGGCTGCCCCGGCGCGGCGAACGGCACCACCGGGTCACTGAGCGGGGAAGCCACCGAGGCGGCACCCCGGTCGCTGACCGCGACCACCGTGAACGCGTACTGGGTGCCGTAGGTCAACTCACCGGCCGGCACCACCAGCTCGGTGCGGCGCGACTCGCCGACCGGGGCGTTCGCGCCGGCCGAGGTGGCGGTCACCGCGTACCGGGCGATCCGGTTGCCCTGACCGTCGGCCGCCGGCCAGCGCACCAGCACGGTGCCGTCGGGGCGGGCCTGCGCGCTGACCCCGGCCGGTGGGGCCGGCACCGCCGAGGTCGGGGTCACCGGGTTGCTGCGCCGCGCCGGGCCGTCGCCCCTGCCGTTCACCGCGTACACCGTGAACGTGTACGTCGACCCGTTGGTCAGCCCGGTGACCTCCAGCGACCGCTGGTTCGCCCCCACCTCGTGCCGACGCCCCGCGCCCTGCACCACGTACCGCAGCACGGCCGAACCGTTCGCGGCGGCGGGCCGCCAGGCGATCCGGGCCCGCGCGTCCCCGGCGGTGGCGGTGACCTGACCCGGCGCGCCGGGCTTGCCCACCCGGGGCTTCGGCGGCGGAGGCGGCGGGGGCGGGTCCGGCGGCGGGTCCCCGCCCAACACGTCGTTGGCGTACTTGTCGACGGTGCGTACCCGGTGCGCGTCGTCGACCACCCGGGCGGTGGCCGAACCCGGGGCGTTGATGAACAGGTGGTTCTCCCGCACCTCCAGCTCCAGCTCCAGCGGGCCGGTCGTGCGGCCCGGCCGGATCGTCTCCACCAACTGCCCGGACCCGTCGAACGCGTAGATCGTGCCGGTGACCCCGTCGGCGCAGTAGAACCGGCCCGCCCAGGCCACGGCCGGCCCGACCCGGTCGCCGCTACCCGGCACGACGAACCGGGTGACCACCCGGCCGTCACCGACGGCGAGCACCCGCCGTTCCCCGCCGATCGTCACCGGCACCACCGGGCCGCTGGTCCGCGCCGGCACCGCCCCACCCGCAGCGGCCTCCAGCACCGTACGCCGGACCTGCCCGCCCCGGACCGTCACCAGCGTGCCCGTGGTGCGGTCCAGCACCGCCACCCCGTCGTCCAGAGTGGACAACGTCAACTCGTGACTCGGCTCGGCCACCGGATGCGTCTGCACCCGTCGGGGACCCCCGACGTCGGCCGCCCCCGACGCCGGCCCGGACGGCAGCACGGCGGCGGTGACCGCCGCGACCGTGCCCTCCGACGGCACCGCGATCCACAACCGGCCCCGACCGTCGAACGCGCCGGCCGTGATGCCCGGCGGGAACAGCACCGGGTCACCCACCGGCACCAGTGAACGGGGATCGAGCTGACGCACCACGCCACGCACCGCGTCCACCACGAACGCGGCATCCTCGTGCAGCACCACGTTGACCCCGAGACCGGGCGTGGTGGGGGTGGTCGCGGTGATCTGGAGGGTCGCCAGGTCCAGCGCGCTCACCTGGCCGGTCTCCAGGTCGCGCAGGACGAGCAGCCGGTCGGTCTGGGTGACCTGGACCGGATGCTGCCGGGCACCGGGAACCTCCTTGCGGGTGTCCACCCTGGCGGTGATCCCGTTGACCCGGGCCAACTCACCCCGGGTGCTGCTCCACAGCCAACTGCTCGCGTCGAAACTGGCCAACGCGTCCTCGGCGGCACCCCGACCCAGCAGGGTGAGGCCCAACGCCGCCACCAGCGCGGTCACCGTGCCGACCGTGACCAGCCCACCCCGCAACCGGGACCGTCGACGGGACGCGCCGTCCCCGGCGCTCGCGGCATCGTCGATGCTGGCCACAGCGGGTCGCCCTCCGTCCGGTGGCCTCAGACGGCGTGCCGGGTGCCGGACGCCCTCGCCTGAACCGTGGCACATCATAGGGGTCGATCCGGGACGAGGAAACCCGGACCGTTCCGTCGCGGACACCCAGCGTGCCGGTCCGGCGGGGCGTTCCACCGTCGCGGCGCAGGCCGGAGCCGTCGGCCGGCCGCCCCGCCCGGCCGCCCTGATCGGCCGTCGGGCTCAGCTGCTCGGCGACGGCCGGACCCGGTCGGTGCAGACCTGGCCGGAGGTGGCGAACGAGTCCGTCGAGTAGACCGCCAGCACGGTGAAGCAGTAGTCCACCTCGGCGTTCAGCCCGTTGACCGTGAAACTCGTCTGTCCCGGATCGACGGTCGCCATCACCCCGAGGGCCCGCCCCGTGCGTCCACCCGCGACCATGAACGGCACCGAGCCTCCGCTCGGATCGGACCAGGTGACCGTGATGGTGGCCTCGTCGTCCCGCAACCTCAGGTCGGCCGGGGGCGGACCGGCCGTCTGCCGGGGGGCGGTGCCGGTCGACCGCTGCGGCCCGTCCGCATCCCGGCCCAGGGTCAGCGCCCCGACCGTGCCCCCGGCGACCAGCACCAGGATCACCCCCGCCACCACGGCCACCGTCCGGCCCCGGCGGCGCGCCCGCCCGTCCTGCGCCGGGTACGACGGCGCAAGCTCCGGATATCCCGTTCCCTCCACCGCCGGCGGTACGCCCCGGTCGGTGCCACGCTCCCCGTCCCCCGGGCCGGCTGCCCCGGTGACCGGTCCGGGCTCCACCGCTGCCGGTGGCGCGGACTCCGTGGTCGTCCACGGCGCGGGCTCGTGGGGGGCGGTGGGTGCCCTGAACTCGTGCGTACTGTCCGGTGCCGGTGCCGGTGCCGGTGCCGGTGCCGGTGCTGGTGATCCGAAGTCCGTTCCCGGTGCCGGCGGGTGCCCCGCATCCGGTGGTGAACCGGGGGCCTGCCCCGGATCCGACGGCCATCCTGGGGTCCGGCCTGTGGTCGGTGGCCATCCGGAGTCCTGCGCCACCACCGGCGGTGAGCCGACGGTCCGTCCCGGGTACGGCGGCGGGCCGGTGGTCTGTTCGGTAGCTGCCGGCGGCTCGGTCATCGGCACCAGCGGCATGATGATCGACCGACCTGATGCGACGTCGTCCCACGTCGGGTCGTCGGCGGGAGCCTCGTCGTCCCCACCCGCGTCGCCGACCGTCCCGGTGGGGCCGGCGGTCCATGCCGGGGCGGGCGTGCCCCCGGCGTCCCCGCCAGGTGGGGTGTCGAGCGGTGCGGCGGTCACCGCCGGATGCCCGGTCCGCTGGTCGACATCTCTGGTGGCTGCGGGTGCCGGTGGTGGGACGGCTGCCTGCCCTGCTGCCGCCGGGATCGTCGTAGCCACCGGCGGCGCGGCTGCCGACGGGACGTTCGGAGGCAGCGACGGCGGGACGGTGGACGACGGGGGCACCGCTGGTGCCGGCGCCGGTGGTGCGGGGTGCGCCTGCGACGCTGCGGAGGCCGCCGGGAGATCGTCGGGTGCGGCCAGGGCAGACGGCGGAGCGGCTTCGACGGCGGACGCGGGACCAGCGGTGTCCCCGGACGCCGTGGCGGGAGCCGGGCCGGCCGTATCGCCAGGTGCTGCGGCGGGTGCCGGGTCGGCGGCGGTATCGCCGGACGTCGCCCCGGGTACCGCGTCGGCCGGGTCAGCGGATGACGCTGCGGGTGCCGTGCCGCCGGATGCGGTCGCCGGGGTTCGGGCGGGGTCGGGGTGCTGGTCCTCCAGCAGGGGGCCGATCTGCTGGACCCGTACCGTCGGCCGGTCCCAGCCCGGCGCGGGTGGGGTCGCAGCCGGCCCCGGCGCGGGCGGGGTGGCGGGAATCGCCGCCGAACCGGGCGCGGCCGGCGGTGCGGAAGCCGACGCCTCGGCGGGTGCAGGGTCCGGTGCAGCCCGGTCGCCGGTCAGGGCGGGCGGGGTGCCGGTGGGGAGGGGGTGGACCGGACCGGGCTCACCCGGCGCGGGCGCAAGGGCGGTCGGCTGCCCGTGCCGGATAGGTGCGCCGTCCGTCGGCCCGCTCGGCTGGCCGGGGCCGGCGGTAGGCACGGTGGGGATCGGAACTGGACGCCCGTGCTGGGCCGGCGGACCGGACGGCACCGCAGCCGGTGGCCCGGGGTGCAGTGCGGCCGGGGGAGCAGCCGACCGGTCGAGGGCTCCCGGCGGGACGGCATCGTCCGCCGGGACCGGCGCGACAGCGGAGGGCTGCTGGAGGTGCGGCGGTGCCCAGGGCGAGGTGGGTGGTGCGCCACCGGAGACCGGAGCGGGTGACGCCGGGTACCCCTGCGCCGGAGCTGCCTTCGGTGCCGGGGGAACAGCGGGTGGTGGCGCCGACGGCCCGGACCGTGGTGCGGTGGAGGCCGGACGGGGCCGGGGTACGCCGGGCCGGTGGGTGGGCTGGACGCCGTACATCTGCCGGGGCAGCGGCACCCGGGGTTCGGCGTCCGGAGCCGGGCCGGCCGGTGCGGGGCCCGGCCGTGGTGCCGACGGGCGTACCGGCTGGCCCGGAGGGGGCGGGTGGCCGGCCGGCACCGGTGGGCCGGGCGTGGCGGGGGTGGGAGGCGCGGAGACCGGGTGGGGCGACGGCGGGCCCGACCCGGGCCGGGGCGTCGGAAGGGGCCGGTGTCCCTGGTGGGGGGCCGTCGGGGCATGGTCGGGAGGGGTCTGCGGGGGAGTCGGCAACGGGGGCGCAGGCGCGGCACCGGGGGACGGCGGCGGTGGCTGGCCGTCGGGAATTCCGAGGTACTGACGGGCGGCGCGTACGGCGGGGTGCTGCTCGCCGAGCGCGGCGGGCCCGGCGGTGGCCACCCGGGTGTAGTTGCGGCGGGCCTCGTGCCGGTTGCCCAGTTCCTCGGCGACCCCGGCCAGGTCGAAGGCCAGGGCCAGCATCAGCGGGTCGGCCGGGTTCCACCGCCGCTCGCCGGCCGCGTACGCCTCCTCCAGCACCCGCCGGGCGGCGGCCGGGTCGTCGGCCTCCCGGTGCAACCTCGCGAGCAGGTGCGCGGTGCCCATGATCTCCGGGTGGTCCTCACCGTACGCGGGACGGGCCGAGGCGATCGTGTCGGTGAGCAGCCGGCGGGCCGCCGACAGGTCACCGGCGGAACGCAGGGCGAGAGCCCGGTGCTGGACTGCGGCGAGGGGTGAGGGTACGGACACGCAAGCAATGCTGCCGTCTGAGCGGGTCCGGACGCTACCCGCCCGCTCCAGCCGCGCCCTGACCTGCGACGATCCGGCTCCCGTCGGTGGGTCGGGCGGCGATGTGCATGATCCATACGGGCCGTGTACAGTAATGCCCCGTGCGGCCCACCAGGGCGGCTGACCGGGGTGAGAGCCACCGGAGCCGACACGGTAGGCTGGACGGGCAGGTCCGGGTGGCGGAATGGCAGACGCGCTAGCTTGAGGTGCTAGTGCCCGTATAGGGCGTGGGGGTTCAAGTCCCCCCTCGGACACGAACCAGATCCCAACGGTGCGCGGCAAGGTCAACACTTGCCCGCACCGTTTGTGTTTCCGGGTTGTACGCCAGGTGCAGCCCGAGGCTGCGGTAGACCTCCAGTTTGCGTTCCGGCTCGGCGTTGCGTAGTGCGTGCACGAGGTCTCCGAATTCGTGGACGACGGCGGTGATCTGCTCCTCGGTGAACCGCTGCGGGCTGTCCGTTTCCTGAACGGCTGGGGCGTGCTGGAGTCGTTCGGCGCGTTGGCGTTCGGCCTGGGTCTCGGCGGCCCAGGTGGTGACCACGACCGTTACACCGCAACAAACGCCACCGAACCTAACAATGCACTACTAGGTCCCACTCGCATTGGCGGGTGACTCATCGGTTGAGTACCCGGGTGATGCCTGCGACGACGGCAGTGGTCAATGTCCATCCCACGAGAATTAGCAAGGCTGCGACGTACTGGCTGACACCGTTGGGGCGCCACGTTCCGTCGTGTCCGAGGTTGACGATCGGTAGGAGGAGATCGAGGGCTTGCAGCGCGGGGTTGTGGTCCGGGGTTGCGCCAGAGCGGGGTGTTGATGGCTGAACCGTGAACGTCAGTGTGCCGATGGCCCAGAATGCGACCAGCCACATGCCAGCGAGCCAGGTGCGGTAGCCGTAGCCGACAACGCCGTCGAGGAGGTACCCAAGGATCCGGGCCGGAAAGTTCAGCGCCGCCCTGCGCTGGCGCTGTTTTTCTAGGAGGACACGTCTGGCTTCCTGGTCTTGGCCGTTGTGCCGGTACTGCGCGGCCAGCTGTTCGTAAGGCTGGGGGGCGTAGCCGTCGGGGCTTCGGCGCAGCCAGTCCAGGCGCTGTCGGACGGTGACCTGCCGCGGTGGCAACGGTGCCCCGCGAGGTGCTGGCGATCGCGCGAGCAGCAGTTGGTAGGTACATCCGATCAGGTCGAGTTCCGCAGGCCAGGTTGCAGGGTGGTCGAAGATCGAGTCGGCCTGCAGGCCACTGAGACGTACCCGACCCACCGGCGGCGCCGCGAACGTCAACCAGAGGCTCCCGATCTGAGCACCACCGACGTGTAGGGCCCAGATGTCTGTGGTGCTAATCCGCGCCTCGGTGAAGTTCAACTGGTTGCCGATCTGTGCGTGGACCAGGATGATGCCGCCTTCGGCGGCGAACCCGTACCGGGCGGAGAAGCTGCCGCCGACGGTCAGTCGGTTTGCATCGATGGCCGGGCCGGCCGGGTTTCGCACGGTGGCACCGCTGAACAGAACGTCGCCGCCAACAGTTGCCGCGGAGAGCCAGATCCGACCGAACGCGCTGAACCCCGCTCTGGCGCTGAGGTCGCCGGTCACGGCCATTCGCGCGGCGGCGAGCGCGTGGCCTTCGACGGCCGCGCGCAGCGCGGATCCATCGAGGGTCAGGGATCCGCCGATCCGCGCGTCGCACACGTTGACTTCACCGGTGATCGTGCACCTCGTCAGGTCGAGATCACCACGCACCTGCAGTAGCCGGGCATGGAAGCCGGGCAGTGTGCATTCGGAGAGAACCAGGTTCGCGGCGCTGGCGTTGGTCAGATCCAAGACGTGGGTAAACGTCGACCCGGTGATGGACACTGGCATAGTGATGTCGGCTTGCCGAACGTCGAGCCGGCCGAGGACTGTGGCGTTGCGCAACCGCAGCGCGACCCCTGGATAGGCGGTCCGGTCGACCGCTCGCGTCAGTAGATCGGCGACGAACTCGGCACGGACCGCATGAGTTGTGCCGCCAAGGTCAAGGTCGTCCCCCCGCAGGAATGCGTTCCGGAGCCGTCGTTCTGCCGGATTCAACCGTTCGCGAAGTCCACGCACGACAGCGATGGTCTCAGGTCGTCACCACCCGGCCAAGCCTCCCGGCGTGGCACCAGCTGTGCGTCCTTCCCACGAGCGGGCGTCCGCGTAGTCGCGCATCAGCAGCCCCAACGGGTGAACCTCTCTTCTGGTGCCGCGTTCGATGCAGTTTGCCGCGATGCTCCTCAGGAGCGCGGGGAGGCCCGTATCCGGTCTGCGATTGCTGCTCGGTCGCTTCCAGCTTTGATCGGGGTTTCGTCGAGAGCGGAGAGGAGGGCCGATCGGTCAGCGGTGCTCAGCCTGTTCCAACCTGCTTCGGCCAGTAGGAGACCCTGGTACTGCTCGTTGCCGGAGCGGGACTCCGTGATTGCGGCACGGATCGTCTCCGCGTCGGCCAGCGACGGGTCGCCTCTCATCAGCCCGAGGGCGAGAACCCGGACGACCGGTGCCCCTTCCGTGAAGAGCCTCCTGACCTCGGACGGGTCGAACTTTCGGTACGTCGCCAGCGAGGCCGCACGTTCGACCAGCAGATCCTGTAGTACGACCCTGACTGCGCGATTCTCCTCGCCTCGGAACTCTTCACGCACGATCGCGTAGGAATCCGCGAGGCTCATCAGTTTGCTGTCGCCCAGAATTTGCGCCGCCTGCGGGGCGATCTGCGCGAGATCCGACACCAGTCCCAGGCTCACACCGTCGAGGCCGATCGCCACCTCGCTCAACCGGTCGACGACGAGCGGGCTGGCGAACAACAGTGCGCATGCCGCGATGATGGCGATGACCGCGCTGCCGTCGCGACCCTGCACGATCTCCCACGACCCGATACCGAGCAGCGCCAGCCCCACAAACCCGACGCCCCACCGCCAGAATCCCTTCACGGCCGAGATCCAACCACGGTTCCTTATGCGATGTTGTCCTGCGTCGCCGGTATAGGGCGGCTTCGTGTCAGGCAGCGAAGGTCCCGCATCATCGCTGACCTGGTCGAACCCGACTCGGAGGTTTCACCATTTCTGCCGACCCTTTTCATCCACCCACCGGCAAGTTCTGCCAGTTGCGGCGGAAACGGCGACGAGTGACGGGGGAACTGAGACCACCGCCGCTCACGCAAGGAAGCAGGGAACGCGATGTAGTCGGCCACGTCGGCACCAAGGGATCATCCTGCATGCGCGGGAGCAGAGGATGACCATCGACATGGTGCTGCCGGCGGTGGACCACCCCGCAGGCGCTGGAACCACGCGTCGCTTCAGGAGCACGAGCTGACGCTGCCACACCACGGACACTGAACTACGGTGCTGTGGTGCAGGAATGCGAGGTTCAGCGGGCGATGCAGGTAGCCGTGTCGAGTGCCTCATCGCTCGGCCTGACCGTCCACAATGCTGCCGTCCTGCACAACTCGAACACGCTCACCCTGAGGTTGGAGCCCTGCGCCGTGGTCGCCCGGGTCGCGCCGGTAGCGCACCAGTGTGCCCAGCTTGAAGTGGATGTTGCTCGGCGGTTGGCCGAGGTCGGGAGTCCGGTGGCCACGCTGGAGTCGCCCGAGGTCTTCGTCCGGGGCGACTACGTGGTCACCTTCTGGACCTACTACGAACCAGCGACTACTCGATCACTGTCGAACGCGGAGTATGGCGGCGCGCTCGAACGTCTGCATGCTGGGATGCGTAGGGTCGACCTGCCCGTCCCGCATTTCACGGACCGTGTTTCTGTGGCGCAGACGCTCGTGGCCGACCATGTCCGAACGCCGGAACTGGTCGACTCGGATCGGGTCTTCCTCGCCAGCACGTTGGACCGTATGCGACGCGCCGTCAGCGAGAGCGGCCGACCCGAGCAGCTTCTGCACGGTGAACCCCATCCAGGCAACCTGCTCTCGACCCGGACCGGTCCGCTCTTCGTCGACTTCGAAACGTGTTGCCGGGGGCCGATCGAGTTCGACCTGGCCCACGCACCCGACGAGGTCGGCGACCACTACCCGGGCGTCGATCGCCGACTGCTCCGAGACTGCCGGACCCTCATGCTGGCGATGATCACCACGTGGCGCTGGGATCGCGAGGACCAGTTCCCCAACGGCCATCGGCTCGGCGTCGAGTGGCTGAGCGAGCTCCGGAAGGCAACGGCTCAGCCTGGATAGGTAGGTCGACTCACGTCCTCGAAAGCGCAGCCCGGCCCCGCCCGCGCGGGGAGCAAGTCGGCCCGCGCCGCGGCTATGGCGTGACGGCGGTCACGATGCCCGATATCGGCTCTCCGATCCGCATCGTCGTGACGCGCCGGCCGGTTCCGTCCGGTGTAGCCAGCTGCAAGTCATTGCCCGGTGACCAAGAGACGAACAGCCGTCCGGCGAGGAGTACGCCCTCCAGCGGGCCGTCTGGTCCGTGGAGGATGCCTGTGACAACTGGGTGCGGGGTGATCGGTTCCGGTCCGAAGCCGCGCAGAACGTGGAGGCGCCGGGCGATCTCGCTGGCCGGCACTTCCGACCGGCTGGGCGCGTCACGGGCCGCCAGCAGGTCGGCGCGGACCTGGTCGGCCCATCCGCCTTCGATGACGCCGAGCTTGATGCAAAGGGCGAGGTAGACGCACTTGAGTAGACCGATTGACCACCGCTTGTGCTCCGGGGTGTCGTACTCCATTTCGACATTGCCGGCGGCCAGGATCTCGGCATATATGTCGTCAGACTTGCCGGCCGGCAGGAGCACATATTCGCCGCTTTCGGTCCAGCGCCTCAGCAGCCGGCCGGTCTTACGCTTACCGCGCACGGTTTCCGACGCGAACCACGTCGTCAGCGCGCCCTCGTACCAGTCGAGCAGATCAACTTCGACCCTGCTGCCGAAATCGTTGTTGCACCGATTGCACGTCCAGGTCATCACCTTGCCTCCGAGACTGCCTGGCGGCACGTGCTCCTTTTCCGTTGCTGCCGGGTCGCCGCAGATCGGGCACGCGTCGAATCGCCGCGCGCGCAGCACCTCGACCAGCTCCAGTTCCCACCGCTCGGCCGGACCCGGCGTCTCGTTCGTCGCGTCGATGCTTCGGCCATCGGGAAGTTGGATGGAGATCGAGTCTGGTGCACGCCTCGCCATCCGACGAGGCTATCGGGTCGTGCCAGGTTTGGAACCAGCGTTCCATGGCGATTTTATCCGGGGTATCCAGAAGTCGCTGAGCACGACGGCGATCCCGGCGTCGGCCGGGATCGTGCACCCCGACGCGCCTTCCATGCGGCAGATCCGGGCGCCTGATCTTGGTGAGCCGTGTGGGCCGGATGGAAGGCACCCCCGATGGCTCGGGGGAGTGGCGACGTTGCGTTCTGGGTCATCGGCCGATCGGATGGCCGGCGGCGATGATCGGCTATTTCCATGGGCGACGGACACCCTGCGACGTCTAGGAAGGAGGCATGGCCAACGAGCGGACCGTTCCCCTGCTGCCCTGCGCGTCCATTGATGACATCGAAGCCTTCTACGGAGTTCTCGGTTTCCGTACCACGTATAAGCAGCGCAAGCCCAACGCGTGCGTGGGGGTGCAGCGGGAAGACCTGCATCTGCAGTTCTTCGAGATCGCCGGATTTGACCCGGAGCAGTCCTACGGCTCATGTCTCGTACTCACCGCGGACATTGAGGGACTACACCGGGCGTTCGCCGCTGGCATGCGCGCCGCGTACGGCAAGGTTCTGGTGTCGGGAACGCCGCGGATGACCCGGCCCAGGGCGCGGAAGAACGCCGACGGGTGGGGTGGGTTCAGTGTCATCGACCCGGGCGGCAACTGGATCCGCGTCTTTTGGGACGCCGCCACCGCGCCGGTGCCGGCCGCCACGCCTGCCGGGCGGCTGGCCAAGGCTCTGGCGAATGCCGTCGTGCAGGCCGATTCCCGAGGAAGCGTAGGACAGGCCGTTCGGATCCTCGACAGCGCGTTGGCCCGCCCGCAAGCCGACGATGACCCGGTCGAGCAGGTAGAGGTGCTGGTCTACCGCGCCGAACTCGCGATGGTGCTGCACGATCCAAAGACTGCGGCCGAGATGCTGACCCGCGCCAAGTCCGTCACGCTCACGGAAGCCGAATCCGAAAGGGCAGCCGCCGCGTTCGACAACGCCGCCGACCTCGCAGCAGCATTGCGGTAACTCACCTCACGAACGCCTCCGCCATCTCGGCCACGTCCGGACGCCGGGTGGCCTCGAGAGCAGTCACCGCCCGTGGTACGCGGTCGGCGGCAGATCCGGATACCCGAGTGTGAGTCAGGCCGGTTCAGGATTACCGTCTCGTGATGACCTTCGACTTCGGTATTGCCGGCTACCAGCCGGCCTGGCTGAACGGAGCTGCTGAAGTCGCCGGTCGTCACGCGCGACGGTTGCGGGGTCTCGTGGGCCGGCGGCTGACGTCCAGTTGGGTGGTGTGGGATGACGATGACGACACCTGGTTTGCCGACTGCCCGGTGGTGTTCGACTTCGACGACGAGCGCCTTGAGGTCAATCATCAGAAGTTTGATGATCTGTCGATCACGTATGGGTCGATCGACGTGACGCGCAAGCCGGTGTGGCCGACCTCGGACGGCTTCCGGCTCCGCTGGCGCAACGATGCTCCCGCACTGTTGGCTGCCCGGCACGGGCAGCGGCTTGAGGCGGTGGAGCTTCTGGAGCGGGCCGGGGGTGACCTGGCGGACGGTGCCGTGGCGTTGGGCCTGCGATTTGCGAACGGCTGGTTGACGATCTACAACGCGATGGACGAGAACGGGGTTGAGGAGGGCGATCCCTCCCTGCGGTATCGCCGACACCGACTGGGGTAAGCCTGCAACTGCATGACTCGACCGAGTGCGATCAGCTCACCGAAGAGTTGCGGACGTCCGCGCAGCGGTCCCAGTTGTCGGCGCTGACTGTCGGCCTCAGTGGCCCGCACGGTGGGCGTAGGATCCGCCGACCGAGGCGTGGGTTACGGTGGGTGACTAACAATCCGACGATGAGGCTGCAGATGATCAATGTCCAGGAGTTCGCGCGACGGCTGAGTACCCTCGGAGCTGATGCGTTCACCAGCGACGACGTCGTGGACCTGGCGACCGCGGCCGATGTTCGCATCAGCGCAGACGTCGAGATCGACGCCACCGTGGCGCAGCGCTTGCTCGACCAGATCTCGCCCACCCTGCCGGTCACCGGGGCCCAGATCGCGGCGTCGCAATGGCCGCCACCGGAGTCTTCCCGTCCTGCAGCGCCTTTGGTGTCGTTCTCCAGCCCTGGTGCCGTCGACGGACCGGCTGATCAGCCGACCCGACCCCGCAGGTCTGGGTCTGCGGGTAGCGGTCGGCGACCCGGCTCCCGACGAACTGGCAGGTGAACGTGCGGAAGGCGATGCGGTTCGCCGTGGCCGCCGCCGTTCTCAGCCTGAGCGCCCCCCTGCCCGCCACGCCGGCCGCCGCCGTGGGCACCCAGACCATCTACATGAACGTGTCCGGATCGGACTCGGCCGCGGGTGATACCCCGGCCGCCGCGGTGAGAACGCTCGGGCGTGTCGAACAGCTCGTCGCGGCCGGCCCCTCCAACCACGACGTCGAGGTGCGCCTCCACGCCGGCAGCTACCTGGCCCAGTAGACGATCTGGCAGACGTACCGGCCGGGGGTCTGATGCCCAACGCGAGTATCGGCCCTGGTGGTTACGCTCAGGGTTGACTGTGGTTCACTCCGAATAGTGATCATGGCGTCGTGGCCGCACTCGCCCCGTCGACCACCACCTGCGCAACATCGTCCATCGGCTCGGCATCCGGCCCCGCACTGGGCTTGCCCGCGCGCTGCACTGAACCCGGCGCGGCGGCGGGCGGCGACGGTCAGGGCAGTACGACGGTACGGGCGCCCTCGCCGCGGGCCATCCGGTCGAACGCCGCCGCGGCGCCGTCCAGGCCGGTCCGGTCGGTGATCAGGGTGGCCGGGTCCAGGGTGCCGTCGAGCACGGCGCGGGCCAGCTCGGGCAGGTCCCGGTCCGGGTCGGACCAGCCGTACACCGAGGAGCGCAGTGTCCGCCCGGAGTGGAAGATCTCCAGCGCGCTGAGGCTGACCACGTCGTCCCGCGCGCCCATCCCCACGACGGTGACCTGCCCGCCGCGTCGGGCGGCCCGCCAGGCGGCGCGGATGGTCACGCCGCGGCCGACGCACTCCAGGGCGTGGTCGACGCCACGCCCGTGGGTGCGTTCCCGGATCGCCCGGCTCAGTGTGTCGTCGGCGACGAGGAAGTCGGTGGCCCCGGCGGCGGTGGCCAGTTCGGCCTTGGCGGGCGACACGTCGACGGCGAGCACCGGATCGGCGCCGGCGGCCCGGGCGGCGGAGACCACCGACAGGCCCACCCCGCCGAGGCCGATCACTGCCACCGAGTCGCCGGGGGCCACCCGGGCGGTCCGGCGTACCGCGCCGACCCCGGTGAGCACGGCGCAGCCCAGCAGGGCCGCGGTGGCGAACGGTAGTTGCGCCGGAACGTCGATCACCGCCTCCTGTGGCACCACCACCTCCTCGGCCAGCGCGCCGAGGCCGAGGGCGACGTGCAGCGGTGAACCGTCCGAGGTTCGGCCCCGGGCGGTCGCGGGGGAGCCCGTCCGCTCGCAGAACCACGGTTCGCCGCGACCGCAGTACCAGCACCGTCGGCAGGGCGGCGCCCAGTTCAGCACGACGTGCGTGCCGGGTCGGAACCGGTCGACGCCGGGGCCGACCTCGATCACCTCGCCCGCCGCCTCGTGTCCGAGCACCAGCGGGTAGGGCGACGCGACCGTGCCGTTGACCATGGACAGGTCCGAGTGGCAGACCCCGGCGGCCCGTACCCGCACCCGTACCTCACCCGGCCCGGGGTCCGGCAGCTCCACCTCCTCCACCGTCAGCGGCTGGTCCACGCCGCGGGCGAGCAGCGCCCTCATCGCTGGATCGCCTTGGTCTGGAGGAACTCGTCGAGCCCGTAGCGACCCAGTTCCCGGCCGAGGCCGGACTGCTTGTAGCCGCCGAACGGGGCGAGCGGGTTGAACGGTGCGCCGTTGATGTCGACGGCTCCGGTGCGGATCCGCCGGGCGACCCGCACCGCCCGCTGCTCGTCGGCGGACCAGACAGCGCCGGCCAGGCCGTACCGGGAGTCGTTCGCGACGGCTACCGCTGCCTCGTCGTCGTCGACCGGGATGACGGCGAGCACCGGTCCGAAGACCTCCTCCTGGGCCAGCGCGCTGCCCGGGTCGACGTCGGCGATCACGGTCGGGGCGACGAACCAGCCCCGCTCGGGCAGCACCGCGTCCGGGCCGCCGGCGATCAGCCGGCCGCCGTCGGTGAGTGCCCGGGTCACGTGGCCGGTCACCCGGTCCCGCTGCGCCGCGGAGACCAGCGGGCCGAGCCGGGTGTCCGGGGTGAACGGGTCGCCGGTCCGGTAGCCGTCGGCGGCCTTGGCGACCAGGTTCAGCGCCTCGTCGTAGCGGTCGCGGTGCACCACCATCCGGGTCCAGGCGGTGCAGGTCTGGCCGGAGTTGAGGAAGGCGTTGCCCACGCCGACCTTCACCGCGGTGGGTAGGTCGGCGTCGTCGAGGATCACGTTCGCGGACTTGCCGCCGAGCTCCAGCGCCACCCGGGCGATCCGGTCGGCGGCCAGGTGCGAGATCCGCCGGCCGGTGGCGGTCGAGCCGGTGAAGGAGACCATGTCGACGTCCGGGTGGGCGGCGATGGCCTCGCCGACCTCGACGCCGGTGCCGGGCACCAGGTTGACCACCCCGGGCGGGAAGCCGGCCTCGTGGATCGCGTCGAAGAGCAGGTACGCGGTCAGCGGGGTCAGTTCGCTGGGCTTGAGCACCACCGTGCACCCGGCGGCCAGCGCGGGTGCCAGCTTGGCCATCACCTGGTGCAGCGGGTAGTTCCACGGGGTGATCGCCCCGACCACGCCGACGGGCTCGCGGACCACCAGCGAGTTGCCGACGGTCTCCTCGGCGGGCGGCCGGGCGGCCAGCTCGACGTAGCTGCGCAGCACGGTCAGCGGCAGGCCGACCTGTACCCGGGTGGCGACCTTCAGCGGGGTGCCCAGCTCCAGCGCGACCGTCTCGGCGGCGGTCGCGGCCCGGGCGGCCAGCGCGGTGTGCAGCCGGTCCAGGGCGGCGGACCGCTGCGCCGGGGTGGTGTCGGCCCAGCCCGGGAAGGCGGCGCGGGCGGCCGTGACGGCGCGGTCGACGTCAGCCCCCGTGCCGGCCGGGACGCTCGCCAGGACCTCCTCGGTCGCCGGGTTGTGCACCGCGATGGTCTGCCCGCAGGAGGGGGCGACCCACGCCCCGTCGAGATAGATGTCGGTTCGTGTGAGATCCATCGCGCCCCTCACGGCGGTCGAAAACTAGCGCTGCAAGTTTCGACTCTAGTGCCCCGGATCGGCTGGCGGGAGGGGTGGTAGCGGCCCGATGTGCTCCTCGTAGGTGCGGGAGAGCCCATGGATGAGCGCGTCGAGGCCGAGCGCGAAGGCGCCCTCGTCCACCTGTTGCTGATGCTCGGCGAGCCGGTGCGCCTGGGTCAGGTGCGGATACCGCTCCCCGTACAACCCCGGGTCCTCGACGAAGCCACGGGCGAACGATCCGAGCGCGGAGCCCGCCACGAGGTAGCGCATCAGCGCGCCGATGTGCGTCGCACGCGCGGGTGGCCAGCCGGCAGCGACGAGCCCGCCGTAGACCGCGTCGGCCATCGTCAGCGCCGCCGGCCGCCGGCCCGGCCCGCGGGCCAGGTACGGCACGATGTTCGGGTGTGCGGCCAGTGTCGCCCGATACGAGTGCCCCCACCGGCGCAGCGCCTCGCGCCAGTCGAGGTGCCCGAAGAAGGAGACGTCCACCTGGGCGGTGACGCTGTCGGCCACCGCGTCGAGAATCTCGTCCTTGGTGGCGAAGTGGTTGTAGAGCGAGGGCCCGCGTACGCCGAGTTCGGCAGCGAGCCGGCGGGTGGAGAACGCCTCCAGCCCGTCCGCGTCGATCAGCGCGGCGGCGGCATCGACGATCCGCTGCCGGCTGAGCAGCGCCTGCCTCGGCCGGGGCATCCGCGCCTCCCTCGCTCCCTCGTCGGTCCGCGGCAACTCTGCCACAGCCGGGTCTGGACGTACTTAAACTTGCAGCGCTAGTTTATGCTGCATGGACCTTCAGCTCTCCGCGGACCAGGCGGCGGTTCGTCAGCTCGCCGCCGAGTTCGTCGACCGTGAGGTGGTCCCGCACGCCGCGGTCTGGGACCGGCGCGAGTCGGTCGACCCGGAGATCGTGGACAAGCTCGGCCGGCTGGGCTTCCTCGGGCTGACCATCTCCGAGGAAGACGGCGGGTCCGGCGGCGACCACCTCTCCTACTGCCTGGTGCTGGAGGAGCTCGGCCGGGGCGACTCCGCCGTCCGGGGCATCGTCTCGGTGTCGCTCGGGCTGGTCGCCAAGGCCATCGCCGCGCACGGGTCCGCCGCGCAACGGGCCGAGTGGCTGCCCCGGCTCTGCGCCGGCACCGCGCTCGGCTGCTTCGCCCTGACCGAACCGGACAGCGGCTCGGACGCGGCCGCGCTGACCACCCGGGCGACCCGCGACGGCGGCGACTGGCTGATCACCGGTGCGAAGACGTTCATCACCAACGGCACCGTGGCCGACGTGGTCCTGCTCTTCGCCCGCACCGGCGGACCCGGACACCGGGGCATCAGCGCGTTCCTGGTGCCCACCACCGTCGCCGGGCTCACCCGGAGGGAGATCCACGGCAAGCTCGGGCTGCGCGGGCAGGCAACCGGTGAGCTGCGCTTCGACGCCGTCCGGGTGCCCGACTCGGCACGCCTCGGCGCGGCCGGCGGCGGGTTCCGGCTGGCCCTGGCCACCCTGGCCAAGGGCCGGATGTCGGTGGCCGCCGGCTGCGTCGGTATCGCCCAGGGCTGCCTCGACGCGGCGGTCGGCTACGCCGGGCAGCGCACCCAGTTCGGCAAGCCGATCGCCGGGCACCAGTTGGTGCAGCAGTTGCTTGCCGCCATCGCCGTGGACACCGCCGCCGCCCGGCTGCTGGTGTGGCGGGTGGCCGACCTCGTGGACCGGGGCGAGGCGTTCGCCACCGAGGCCTCGATGGCCAAGCTCTTCGCCAGCGAGGCAGCGGTCCGGGCGGCCAACAACGCCGTCCAGGTCTTCGGCGGGTACGGCTACATCGACGAGTACCCGGTCGGCAAGTACCTGCGCGACGCCCGGGTCGCGACCCTCTACGAGGGCACCAGCCAGATCCAGCAGCTGCTCATCGGGCGCGCGCTCACCGGCGTCAACGCCTTCTAGCGGAAGGGGGAACCGTGACCGGATTCGCCGACCGGGTGGCCGTCGTCACCGGCGCCGGGCAGGGCATCGGCATCAGTGGATGGTCGCCGAGCACACCCCGCTGCGCCGGGTCGCCCAGCCGACGGAGATCGCTTCGGTGATCGCCTTCCCGGCCAGCGACGACGCGTCGTACGTCAGCGGACAGACCCTGTACGTCAACGGCGGCGCGCGCTGAGGCGCGCCGGCGGACCAGCACCCGGAGGGGACATGGACTTCGCGCTTTCCGACACCGAGCGGGCGATCCGCGACACCGCCCGCGACTTCATCACCAGAGAGGTCATGCCGCTGGAGCAGGAGCTGCTGCGGCGGGAACGGGCGCACCGGCCCGGACTGGAGCACAGCGAGCTGCGCGCGTTGCAGCTCAAGGCGCGCACGTTCGGGTTCTGGGGGCTGGCCACCCCGCAGGAGTACGGCGGCATGGACCTGCCGGCCGTCACCCAGTCCCTGATCTGGACCGAACTCGGCCGCTCGTTCGTGCCGTTCCGGTTCGGCGGCGAGGCGGACAACATCCTGTTCCACGCCAATGACGAGCAGAAGCGCGAGTATCTGGTCCCGACCATCGAGGGGGAGCGGCGCAGCTGTTTCGCGATCACCGAGCCCGGCGCCGGCTCCGACGCGGCCAACATCAAGCTCAGCGCCCGCCGCGACGGCGACGACTGGATCCTCAACGGCGAGAAGACCTTCATCACCGGCGGTCACGATGCCGACTTCGCCATCGTGATCGCGGTGACCGACCGGGAGAAGGGTGCCCGCCACGGCGGCGCCACCGCGTTCCTGGTGGACCGGTCGATGGGCTGGCGCTCGGAGTTCATCCAGACGATGGGCGAGGGTGGCCCCGCCTCGCTGGTCTTCGACGACGTCCGGGTGCCCGGGCGTAACATCCTCGGCGAGCCCGGGCAGGGCTTCAGCCTCGGCATGGAGTGGATCGGCAAGGGCCGCTACATCATCCCGTCGCACGCCGTCGGCATCGCCGAGCGGGCGTTGTCGATGGCCATCGACCACGCCAACACCCGGGAGACCTTCGGCGCGAAGATCGGCACCAACCAGGCCATCCAGTGGATGATCGCCGACTCGGAGACCGAGCTGGAGGCGGCCCGGTGGCTCATCCTGCGTGCCGCCTGGACCGTCGATGAGGGCATGGACCCGCGGCACGCCTCCTCGATGGCGAAGCTGTACGGCGCGGGCATGGTCAACCGGGTGGTCGACCGCGTCCTGCAGATCCACGGCGGCATGGGCTACACCCGCGAGCTGCCGATCGAGCGCTGGTACCGGCAGGTCCGGCTCTACCGGATCTTCGAGGGCACCGACGAGATGCAGCGACTGATCATCTCCCGCGACCTGCTGCGCGGCTACACGAAGCTGGGAGGGCACCTGGCATGAGGGTCTTCGCGTCCATCGAGGAGTTGGCCGAGGCGACCGGCGAGGCCCCGGGCCCCGGCCCCTGGTTCCGGATCGACCAGCAACGGGTCGACCGGTTCGCCGACGCCACCGACGACCGCCAGTGGATCGACCTCGACCCGCGACGGGCCGCGACCGGCCCGTTCGGCGGCACCATCGCGCCAGCCCACGATCTCATCGATCAACACAAGGCCGAGAGCCTGCCCGTCCAACGCAGGACCACTGAGTACTAGCCCGGGTGCGTGTGGGACGGGGAGCGTCCGCTCGGGCCGGTCGGCTCGCGCGTTCGACGGTGTTCAGGGACAACTGCAGACGGCGGGCACAACGGTAGGGTGCCGAACGTGGGGTGGCGGTGTTCTCCTTCGATCGCCACCCTATCGGGCCGCGTCCCACTGGCTGCCGGCGAGAACACCTGGTACCACGGTCGAGACGCGTGCCGCCCCAGCGGCGGTCAGAACCTGGTGGGGTCGCGAGTAGTTACAGCGGCGGCCAGGCGTTGACCAGCAGTTGGCGGAAGTGCGCCGGAAACCACTCCCCGAACGGGGGTGCCGCCGGCATCGCGCCGGTGGGCCACGTCGAACCGCGCGGCGGAAGGTAGTCCGGATCGCACAAGGGCTCGTACGGGCGGCCCGCACCCGGCCGGGCGCTGGCGCCGTCGGACTCGCCAGGCGGCTTGACCCAGACGTACGCGTCGATGCCCGACTCTGGCGCGGCGGTCGGCCGCTGGCCGAGACCGGTGCCCACCTGATTGCACCAGTTCCCGACCACCGTCCGCCGGTCGAGCCGGCTGCCGTCGACGTAACGGTTCACGTCCCACGAGGTCGCCGGGCCAGTGGGTCGGTTCGGGCCGCCCCAGCCGTTGCGGGAGGTGTCCACTACCACCCCCACCTGCGGGGAAAAGCCCGCTGCGATCAGTCGGTCGCGCATGTGCCGTGCATAGGGGATCTCGTCGACGAACGGGTTCCAGTCGACCCACTTCGACTGGTACACCGGCTGACCGGCGACCACGTCGTCCACCCGGAAGTGCTCCTCGCGCAGGACCGAGTAGTTGGCGGTGTTGGCGACGAAGCCGTGCACATCGGCCAGCGTGCTGCCGCCGTTCGTCGCGGCCTGCGCCAGCAGCGCCGTCAACGGGTCGGCGTTGTCCGCCCAGCCGGTCTCGCCATGGTGGCTGATGTCCAGGTACGAGTAGACGTTGGGTATGGTGCCGAGCCGGGCCAGGGCGTACCCGATCCCATCGAGATAGGTGCCGCGCGCCTTGACCTCGTCGCAGGCTGGGGTGGCGTTGTAGCGGGGGCTCACGTTGACCACGAGGTTGGGCAGCGAGTTCGGCTCGACGAAGGTGACGATCCGCAGATTGGCGTAGCGGGCGTCGGCGAGGATCTCGACGATCGGGTCGACGAACTCGGTCCGGTAGCGGGCGATGTCGCCGATCGACAGTTCGCCGGGCGGAGCCCATCGGCCGCAGTCGCGGGCCGGCAGGTCGTAGAGGGTCAGCTGGACGAGGTCGGCGCGCTGTGCCACGGCCGCGTCCAGGTGCTCGCGCAGACCCATCATCCCGTCCCTGCCCTCGATCCGGGCGATCCGGTCCAGCCAGACGGCGGTCGGTTGGCCGGCGACGGCGTCGCCACCGGGCTCGGCGGCGGCGCGCGCGGCCCACTCCGGGTCGACGTAGACCCGCGCTCCGACGTACGGGTTGTCCATCCTGGTAGGCGGATCGGCCGGGCTGGCCGGAGCGGCGCCGACGAGCGCCCCCAGGACGAGGATGGATCCGGCGGCAGCGAGAACCGCGCGGACCCGTGCGGGCACGCGTCCGGACGGTGACATGCTCATGCTGGCTGCTCCCTGAAGAACGCGGCCCGGCTCCGGATGGTGGCCTGGGGCGTGCGGCCCGGCTCCGTTGCTCCGGCCGCATCGTTGCATGGTCGGCGGCCGCCCAGTAAACATCTATATACTTCTATATTGAAGCACCATCCTGCCGGGGTGAGCAAGGCTCCCGTACCTGCTCCCCGGTCTCGGCTCGGAAGCCGGCCGCATCTGGTCGGCGATCGTGGCGTTCCGTCGTGAACACGTCCGGTCCGGCCGGCTGGCACCGCCGTCGAGGTTTCCCCTACCTTCGGCGAATCCTGCTCGACTCGCTGCCGGGCGGCACGGTTCGCTGGTGGCCGAGGCCGGCGCCGTGCGTGGTCTCGGCCACGGTCGCCACGAGGTCACCTTCGCCGACGGCTCGACCGTGGAGACGGAGATCCTGGTCGGCGCGGACGCCGCCTGGTCACGGATGCGGACCCTGGCGTGGGGCCGGCCACCAGCACGGTGACCGGCCTTCGTCATGCCCCGCGACCCGCCAACGGCAGGAATTCACTCGCGCGGGAGGCGCGGCAACCGGTGTGGCTGCCGATACACTACGGCGCCCCGAGCGAGACCGCGACGGCGTACACCGTCCGATGTGGACGACCATCCGAGGGGGACGCCGCGTGCCGTGGGAGTTGGAGATCCACACGATCGACATCGGTGTGGGCGAGGCCAGCCTGATCATCGCCGAGGATCCGGCGGTACCCGGCTCGCGCCGGTCGATCCTGATCGACGGCGGGCTGTCGGCGGCCGCGGCTCTGACACACCAGTATGTCGTCGCCACCCTGCCGCCCGGGACCGGTCCGGATGTCCTGCTGGTCACCCACTACGACAAGGACCATTCACACGGGATCTCCAGCCTCCTGTTCGGCGACAACCTTGCCGTCCTGTGTGACGTCGTTGTAGGAGCGACGGTCGGGGCACTGGTCGGCGGTGGTGCGGCGCTCACGCAGCAGGAGGCCGCGGCCAAGGCTGCCTGCGCGACGGTCGGCATCCTGTACGGATCGTGGGGGGTCAACGTCAACTCCATCGACGCGACGGTGAACGCCCTCACCGCAGCGAACGTCAGCCTGTTGAACCCGGTTCAGGCCGCCGAGCGGGGAGTGGCCAGGGCGGAGGCGGTTGGGGGCGGCTGGGGCGGCCACGTCACGTTGATCACCAGCAAGGCTTGGCGCAGGGACGCCGGTCTGGCGGCCGGCGCGGCCGTGGCAGCCCTGCTCGCCATGGCGAATCCACCGACCGTCGCCCAGGTGCGTGCAGCGGTCGCGGCCGCCGTGTTCCCGGCACTGGCACGGACGGTCCCGAACGACGGACGGTTCGACACGGGCGGAATCTACCGCAACACGCGGGTTGTCGACATCGGTGATGCGCGCACCGCGCCCGCCCCGTATGCGAAAGCGGTCGCGGGCGAGCTGATGAACGGCACGTCGGTGCACCTGCAGATACCCGGCGTGAACCGGCAGCGGACCGGCTTCGCTCCGACGCTGGGCGATGAGCTGTTCTGGAACGGCGTCGCGCCCCCGGTGGCCCCCGCCAACGCCCCGTACGCAGTTCTGGTCTCGGGTCCGGTACCGCATTCCGGGGCGATCGCCAGCGTGTGGCAGGGGGTGGGTGTGGCGCCGCAGGTCATCCACGCCGGGCAGCTCGACAACAGGATGAGCATCGGCCTGGTCGTACAGTTCAACGACTTCCGCTACTTCACCGCCGGCGACCTGCCCCTGGAGAGCGAGGATCAGCTGGCGATGGCGCTGATGGTGGCGGGCCAGCCGCTGCCGAACGGTGCCGGCGGCCTGCTGCCGGCGCTGGCGGCACCGCCCTGGGTGACGGCCTTCAAGGCCAGCCACCACGGTGCGGACACGTCCACCAGCGACAACTTCCTGAACTTCCTGGGACCGAAGACCGCGATCATCTCCTGCGGCCGCGAGTACGGACACCCGTTCCAGGAGGTGATCGACCGGCTGGAAGATCCCAACGCCACTATCGAGTTCTACTTCCTGACGAACTGCCGCTATCCCAGGGTAGGCATCCGGGCATCGCCGGCAGCTGACAGAGGCCCGGCCCGGGTGCCGGGGCCTGCGTACGAACAGAACGTCCCACACAACTGGTCACGTATCTCGGGCGACAACAACGACAACAACGGTGCCCTCGGTCGGGACAGGGGCAATATCGTCCTGCGGATCAACCAGGCGGGCAGCACCGCGATGGTGGGGAACCGGACGTACACCACGACGTACTGGGAGCACTATCCGACGGCCATGGCCGTCGCGGGTCCGACCGTGGTGACGACCCAGTGGTGAGCACGCCGCGCCGGCTCGCGGCCGCGTGGAGATGGAGCGCGGCGTGAGCGACCTGGACGCGTTGTACCGGCACCTGGAGTCGATGGGGCGCACGGTCACCCTCGCCGCGGACGACTCCGCACTGCCCGTGCAGCTGGCCGAGTTCCTGCGCACGATGCCGAACGGCGTCCTCAAGTTGATTGCGGGCGACGACGGGATCAGCCTGTCCGGGCAGGTGCTCACCATCGCCGGCGGCACCTCGGCGTCCTGGCCGATCGAGGGTCTCGGCCCGGCGGGTGCCGGCCCGGTGCGCCTGACCCACGCCTCGGTCACCCTGACCGGCCCTGCCAGTACTGGCAGCACTGCCGGCCTTACGGTGAGCGGCGCGGGGTCCGGCGTCCTGGACCTCGACGGGCCGGTCGCGGTGACGCTGGTGTCGATCCGGGAGCAGTCCGCCGTCGGCACCGTAGCGGCCTGGCGGCTCGGCGTGCCCGCGACGACACGGCTACCGCTGCCCACGTTGCTGGCTCTCGGCGTCGGTGGGAGCGATCGGGCCGCGGTCCTGCCGGTCCCGCCGCAGACGTTGGTCGGCACGGCCTCGGTCGAGCCCTCGCAGCTGCACCTGACCTTCTACCCGGGCCGGGCACACCGGCCGCAACTGGTGTTCACCGCAAGCCTGCCCGACGCCCGGTGGACGGTCGTACCCTCGGTCCTGGCGTTCGACCACGTCACCGTTCGCGGTGACGTCGGCCCGGCCCAGTACCAGATCATGCTCGGCAGCCTCGTCACGATCGGGGACCTGCCGGTCGAGGTCGCCATCGGGGTGGCCCCGGGCAGGCGGTGGACCGCTTCGCTGCAGCCGTCCGGGACGACGGCCTTCCCCGGCCTGGCCGCACTGGCCGGATGGCTCGGTGGGGCGCAGCGCGGCACGGCGGCGGCAGGTGAACTGGCCTCGCTGCGTGGCGACGGACCAGGACTGGGCGTCGGCGGGCTGGACGCGGCGATCCGCAAGGTCACCATGACGTTCGACGCCGCGACCGGGCAGCTGCCGTCGGTGCAGGTCGTCAGCCTGCTGACCCTCGGTGCGCTGCGGTTGGACGTCGCGGCGAGCCTGCCGGGCCTGGAGATAACGGGGCAGCTGTATGAGCAGACGCCGGTCGGGGTGGCCGATCTGCTCGATTCGCTCGGGCTGCCCTCGGCGGACCTACCACGGGCGCTGACCGTCAGCGAAGCCTTCTTCCTGGCCCGGCCCCGGGCCGGGCAGTACGCGGTCGACCTCACGCTGAGCGACGTGTGGCAGATCGGCCCCGTCGCGCTGCGCCGGGTCTCGGTCGGCGTCGCCTACCAGTCGGCGTCGGGCCTGTCCGGGTACGTCGAGGCGGTGCTGAGCTTCGGGCTGTCGATCAACGTGCTGCTGCAGGCCGCGTACGAGGGGGCGGCCGAAGGCTGGCGGTTCGCCGGGTCGACCGGCGCCGGGGGCATCCTCCCGGTCGGCGACTTCCTCAGCTCCCTCGCCGCCGACTTCGGCATCACCGAGGTGCCCGACGTGCTGCGCCACCTCGCCCTCGTCGAGGTGGCGGCGAGTGTGACGACCGGCACCGGCGCCTTCACGTTCTCCTGCACCGGCGCCTTCACCGTGGCCGGCGCCCCGGCGCAGCTGCGCGTTGACGTCGCGCTCGACCCGGTGCCGGCGGACCAGCCGAGCGGGGCGGAACCGCCGGACCCGGCGACCACGGTCGGCACCGCAGGATTCACGGCCCGGTACAGCGCGACCCTGACGATCGGTCGGATGGCCTGCGCGGTGACGCTCAACCTGCGCGACGGCCGGAGCAGCACGAGCATCGACGCGCGCTGGACAGCCGACCCGCAGCAGTCCCCGTTGTCCCTCACCGACGTGGCTGCGGGCCTCGACCTGCCGGTGCCGGAGCTTCCGTCCGGGCTCGACCTGACGCTGACCGCCGCGGACCTGACCTACGACTCGACCTCCCGGCAGCTGATGATCGGCGCCCGGTCGGCGGCCCACGGCGCAGCGGTCTTCGTGGCGCTGCCCGCCGCACCGGACGCCGACGGGTCGACGCGGTATCTGGCCGCGGTGTCCGTCGGGGACCCGATCGGGCTGTCCGACCTGCCGGTGATCGGCGCCGCCCTCGGGGACGCCGGAAGCTGCGCGGTCGAGCAGCTCCAGGTGATCGTGTCCGACGCCCGGATTCTCCCGCAGACCGCGGTCGAGGCGAACGGGCTCATCCGGGAGGGCTGTCCGAGGTTCCCGGAGCAGGGCACAGCCGCGGCCCTCGCCTTCTCCGCCGTGCTGCGCTTCGGGGCGCAGCGCATCCCGATCGCCCTCGGCGCCGGCCAGGCCGCCGGACCCGGCACCCCCACGGATCCGGCGACCGCGCCGGTTGGTTCCACCGTCGGCCAGTCGTCCGGGCAGGGTGGCGTGGTCGCCGCCGCGCCGACCGACGCGGACGGCACCGTGTGGTTCACCGTGCAGAAGGCCTTCGGACCGGTCACCATCGCCCGGGTCGGCGCCCGGTACCGCGACGCGGCCCTCTGGTTCGTCCTGGACGGCTCGCTGGAGGCCGACGGCCTGTCCCTGGCCCTGCAGGGCGCCTCGATCGGGGTGCCGGTGGCCGGCTTCGTGCCGCGGTTCGACGTGCGCGGCCTGGCACTGTCCTACGTGAACGCGCCGCTGGCGATCCTCGGCGGGTTCACCTCGGTCCCGCCGACGGACGGTGCCACGTTCCGGTACGACGGCGGTGCCGCAGTTTCGATGCCGTCCTGGGGTGCGCTGGCCTACGGCTCGTACACCGAGGTCGACGGCGAACCGTCGATGTTCCTGTTCCTGCGGGCCGCCGGAACGTTCGGGGGTCCGCCCGCGTTCTCGGTCACCGCGCTGGCGGCGGGCTTCGGCTACAACTCCACGATCCGGCTGCCCGCGGTCACCGAGGTGGCCGGCTTCCCGCTGGTCGCCGGGCTCGGCGCGCAGGATGCGGACGGTTCACCGGCGCAGGCGCTGGCCGCCCTCACCGGAGGGCCGCAGCCCTGGCTCAGCCCTGCGCCGGGGCAGACCTGGCTGGCCGTAGGGGTGCGTTTCCACACGTACCGGCAGTTCGACACGACCGCCCTGCTGGCCGCCGAGTTCGGCAACGCGCTGACGGTCCTGCTGCTCGGCGTGACCACGGCCCGCTTCCCGTCGACCGGTACGGCCCGCCCGTACGCGCAGCTGCAGCTCGAGCTCCGTAGTGTGCTGCGGCCCGGCGAGGGGATCGTCGCCCTGTCCGCGGCGCTGACCCGCAATTCGTACCTGCTCGACCCGGCCTGCGTCCTCACCGGCGGCTTCGCGTTCTACGCCTGGTTCGGTGAGCACCGCAACGCCGGCGACTTCGCGGTCACCATCGGCGGCTACCACCCCGCGTTCGATGCGCCGAAGCACTACCCGGTCGTACCACGGGTCGGCTTCACCTGGTCGTTGGACGCGGCGGTACGCATCTCCGGCACCGCCTACTTCGCGCTGACCCCGTCGGCGATCATGGCCGGCGGGACGCTGGACGTGCGCTATCACGACGGCAGCCTGACCGCCTGGTTCACCGCCCAGGCCGATCTGCTGGTCGCGTGGACGCCGTTTCGGTTCCGGACCCGGATCGGGGTCAGCGTCGGGATCGAGTACACGGCGAACCTGCTGTTCACGGCGAAGACCCTGCACCTGGAGGCGGGCGCGGAGCTGGAGCTGTGGGGTCCGCCGACCGGCGGGACGGTCACCGTCCGGCTGTGGGTCGTCACCTTCACGGTGGCCTTCGGCGCGGCGGCTGACACCGCCGATCCGGCGGTGACCCGGCTGGACTGGGCCGGGTTCCAGGAACTGCTGCCGGCCGCCCCGGCGAGCACGACTTTCACTGTGGCGGCCGGACTGGCCGCGCCGCAGACCGGCTCGGCCGCCTCGACCGGCTCGGCCGCCTCGACCGGCTCGACCGGCTCGGCTGCTTCGACTGACCCAGCCGGGCCGGAGCCCTGGCCGGTGCGCGCCGACGGCTTCGCCGTGACGCTGCGCAACGCGGTGCCGGTCAGCCGGGTGCTGCTCGGCTCCACGACACAGACCGTGGCCGTGTCCGGGCCGCCGGTGGACGTCAGGCCCCTGGGCCGCACCGGCCTGACGGTGCGGCAGCGGGTGACGCTACGGCGCACGGCCGGCGGGCCGGCCGGCGAGATCGACCTGACCGCGAGCGGCTGGCACGCTGCCGGCGTCACCTCGGACGTTCCCACGGCGCTGTGGGGCGCCGGTGACGGTTCGACCCTCGACCCCGGCGACGCGCAGTTGGTCCCTGATCGGCTGACCGGCCTGACCCTCACCGCACCGCCTGCGGTCGCGGGGTGGACCGGTGGCTCGGTCGACGCGGCCGGGACCCTCGGCGTCGCACGGATCACGGCCGACAATGCGCTGCCGCTGACCGCCGCCGCCGAGCCGGTCGGCGCGGTGGCGACGCACTCGGGCGCGGTCGGCGCGATCGCGGCGCAGATCGCCGGCCCGGCCGCGAAGGCGGCGCGCGCCGCGCTGTTCGCCGCGCTCGGCATCCTCGACGCCGCGCCAGCGGCCGACGGCCCGGTCGACGCCTTCGCGGCGGACGCCGGGACGCTGTTCACCGACGAGCCGATGCTGACCGGGACCGCGCCCTGAACGGGCCGGCCCGGCGACCCAGTGTGAGAGAGGAACGTCGATGAGCGAGCCGCTGCCGCCGGGCTCCGTGCAGTTCTACGACGGGTACCGCCCGGGTCTGGACGCGGGGACCTACGAGCTGTCAGCCGTGCAGAGCGTCGACGGTGTGGACACCGCAGCGTACTTCGGGCCGCGCACCCAGACGTTCACCGTCGATGCCCCGCGCTTCGTGCTCGACGCCGGCGACGTCGGCGAGGTGTACCCACCGGCGAACAGCTCCGGCGACTTCGGCGCCACCCTGCCCTCGATCGTCCTCAACCGGCGCACCCTGCCCTGGGAACGGCACCTCGACGCCGACTCGGGCGACAGTGCCGAGCCCTGGCTGGCGCTGCTGGTGCTGCGCGCCGACGAGTTGCCGCCCGGCCCGGCGCTGCACACGGGGACCGTCGCGCAGTTCCTGGACGCCTCCGACCCCCACGAACGTCCACCGGCCATCGCCGCCGACACGCTGTCGGCGCAGGTCCTCGCGACGCAGATGACCAGCCTGAGCCTGCACCGGCGGCTGTTCACCGCCATCGCACCGGCCGCCGGTGAGGCGCGGCTGCTGGCACACGTACGGCGCACGGACACCGCGTCCCGCGCGGCTGGGCAGGCGGACCGGGACGGCTGGCACGCCGTCGTCGTCGCCAACCGCCGGCCCACCCCGCCGCCCGGCAGCGGCGGCACCGGTTCGGCCCACCTCGCCTGCCTGGTCTCGCTCGAAGGTCTCGCCGTCGACCTGCCGGGTGTGGGCGGCGCCCCGGCGGACGGTGGGGATGTCCGGCTGCGGCTGGCGGTGCTCGCGTCGTGGTCGTTCACGTCGAACCCGGCCGGCGGCGGTGACATCGGCCGGCTGCTGGCCGGTCTGGCCCCTGCCGCGTCCGCCGGGCCCGAGGCGCTCCTGCCGCGGATCCCGGTGCCGCCGTCCGCACCGCCGTCCGCGGCGCTGACCCGGCTTCGGCAGGGCTTCGCGGCGCTGGACTACCGGCTGCCCACCGGCGAGCAGACCTTCGCCTGGTACCGGGGGCCGTTCACCCCGTACCCGGCACAGCCGCTGCCCGGCCCGACCGACGGCACCCCGCACTACGCGACCGCCTCCGAGGTGACCATCTACTCGCAGTCCGACGGCGTCTTCGACGTCTCCTACGCGGTCGCGTTCGAGGCCGGCCGGCTCGCGGCGCTGGCCGACCGTGGCTTTGCCGTGGCGATGGTCAACGCCCGCCGTTCGGCGTTCCAGATCGTGACCAAGCTCCAGGCCCGGGCGGGCTCGCCGCTGTTCGCCAACCTCAGGCCGGTGTCGCCGGTGCCGCCTGCTCCCATGCCGCCACCCGGTCCGCAGGTGAGCGCCGCCGACCTGCTCGCCGTCCGCAGCCGCAACGCGTTCGGGGAACTGCTGGCCGGTGGCATGGGCGACCAGCTGACCTCGGCACTCACCGGTCCACCCGCACCACCGAGCCCACCCGCACCGCCGAGCCCACCGATGGCGGTGTCGCCGGGCACCGCCGCCGCAGCGGTCATCGCGGGCCTGCTGCCACCACCGTCGGCGCTGTACCTCGGCGGCGGTAACTTCGACGAGGGCGTCGATGTGGCATACCTGTCTCCGGCCGAGGCGGCCGAGCCGCCGGTCCCGCCGCGACCGTCCGACCCGGACCTGCCGACCGGCTTCGTCCCCGGCCGACCGGCTGGCCCGGCCGCCCCGGCTGGCCCGGCCGGGACGGGCTCGACCCGGTCGAGCAACTGCGATACCTGCTCTCCCGCACCGACGTCCGGGACCTGCTCGCCGACCACGCGCGCGGCCCGGCCGCCGACCCGGCCACCGGCTGGCTGGCCGAACTGGCACTGCTGCACCAGATCCCGTTCCGGCACCTGATCCCGGACGAGCGCATGCTGCCGGTCGAGTCGATGCGGTTCTTCTACCTCGACAGCGGCTGGATCGCGGCCCTGATCGACGGTGCGCTGAGCATCGGCGTCGAAGGCAGCCGCGACCTGGAGCTGCACCAGGCGATGAGCCGGCCGCTGGTCGAGGTCGTCGCGGCGAAGGTGGGTGCGGTACGCGCGGACCACCGCACCCGGCCGGACCTGGCGGTACCCACCGGCGGGGCCGAGGTCGCCGGGGCCGCTGCCGCCACGGCGGCCGGCCTGGCCACCCCGCCCACGCCCCCCACCCCGACCACACCGCAGGGGCCGCCCGGTTCCGGGGGCCTGCCGGACATTCCCGGCAGGCCGGACCGTCCCGACCCCGGCCCCGACGCCATCCCCCTGTCGCAGCAGCGCACGGGACTGCTGCTGCGCTCGGCCGTGGTCGCCGGCTGGCCCGGCCTGGCCGTCGAGGCCAGCGCCGGCGGCCGGCGGGTGCCGCTGCTGCGGCTGGACCGGCTCTCCGACACCGTGCTGCTGGCGCTGTTCGACAGCGTGCCGGACACGGTGACGCTGACCGAACCATGGCACGGCCTGCACTTCGGCTTCGACGGCGGCGATGGCAACGACGAAGGTGGCGGTGGCGGGCTGGTTCTGCGCCGGCCCGACGGCACCCAGCTCAACGCCCGGTTCCCGGCCGCCGGTCAGCCCGGCCTGCACGCCGCCTTCACCCGCCCGGGTGATCCGTCGGTCCTGCGGGTGCGGGACCTCGCTGACGCCCTGCAGGCCCGCCTGGGGGAACTGCTGCCCGGCACCGCGGTACCGATGGGTTCCGCTCTGTTCGCCACCGAACTCCTCGCGTCGGCGCATCAGCTCACCTTCCACCACACCGCCCCAGTGCCGAGAGAGACGTGAGCCCGGTGGACACCACCCTGCTGGTCCCGATCCAGCTTCAAGCCCTCCAGGTCAACCCGGGTGTGCGCGCTCAGGGCTTCCGGCGGTGGCGGATGGACTACACCCAGCTGCCCGGCTTCGGTTCGCCCGAACCCGACGCGTTCGCCGAGCCCCGGCTGGACTGGGCCGGTGACGCCGACAGCGACGGCGTGCACCTGCAGTGGGTCCTGCCCGCCGCGATGCGCACCGGGCACCACGACGCGGCGGGCGGCACGACGGCATATCCGCTGGTGCCGAACCGCTGGCTGGTCGTCCGCAGCGCGACGCGAACGGATCGGGCACCCGGCGACCGGGTCCGGAGCCGAGGGTGGGTCGTCGAGAGCGACCACCTCGGTTCGGACGGAGCCTCGCCGTACCTCGACCCGACGGCCCGGACGCCGACGCCGACCCGGATCGGCCGGGTGCTGCCCCTGGCGGGTTGGCGCGAGCCGGCCGAGCGTCCGGTGCCGTTCCTGACCGCGGTCGCACCCGGCAACATCACGTTCGCCGCCTATCAGCCGCACGCCGTCGGGGTGTTCTCGCTGCACGATCCGGCCGACGACGTCGAGGACGGGTCCACGCTGTCCTACGTGGTCGTCGGCTGGTACGCCGACCCCGCGTCGGACCTACTGGCCCCGGCACGCCAGCCCGCCGGCCTCGCCGCCCGGCTGGCCGAGCTGGGCTGGTCCGCCGGCCCGGACCCGGCCGGGCGCGTCGCCGGCACGACCGTCTGCCACGGCGCGATCCGCGCCCTGGCCTACTCGCGGACGTTCGCCGCGCCGCGCCCGGCCCCGACCGCGATGGCCGTCGGCAACACCTCCGTCGACGCCGTGTCCGCCCTCATCCGCGACCGGGCCGCCCGGCAGCCCGACGCCGGACTCGACCCGGACCTGCTCGAAGCCTTCCAGTACGACCTGCTGCACACCCTCGACGACCCGGACGGCCCGGCGCTGCTCGCCACCCGCATCCACGACGCCTGGTTCACGGCGCGCCCCGGCGGATCGGTGTGGCAGGTCGTCGCGGCGCAGCCCGACGGCGACGGGCCGTCGGCCGAGCCGGGCACCGCCGACCCGGACTGGCTCGCCGAGCTGAACCGGGCGCAGGCCCGCTACGATCTCGCCGCCCGCCGGCTGGCCGCGCTGCAACGCGAGCTGTACGAGCTGTGGTGGAAGCGCGGCCGGTACAACGCCCTGCACTACCGTCCCGAGGGCCTGACCGACGACCGGTTCGCCGCCGAGCTCGACCCTGGCCGGCCGGAGAGCCTGGCTGGCCGCGTCGCGGCGCTGCGCCGGGAGGTCCAACGGGCCCGGACGGACGTGCCGTGGGGCACCTCGCAGCAGGAGCTGGCGGCCGCGATGGACGCCTACACCGCGCGGCACCCACTGCCCCCGCGCACCGTGCTCAAGCGCGCCGACCTGCCGTCGTTCCGCAGCGCGGCCGACCCGGTGGTGGTGATCGCGGGCGTACGGGCGGGCACGTTCGACGAGAACCTCGGCACCGGCGCGGACGGGCTGCTGCCGTGCCGCTTCGCCGATCAGCTGGTCACGGCGCTGACCCTGCCGCTGGCCGGGCTGGTCGGACCGGACGGCCGGCTGCCGGACGGCTCGGTGCCCGGCCCGATCCCGCCGCCCGGAGTGCAGATCCCGGTGAACGCGAGCGACGTCGTGGGCGCGCCGGGGATCGTGCCCCTCACCGAGCAGCACGGCGGGGTCCCGGTGGCAGCGGCGTTCGTCGCCCTTCAGACGGAGGCGTACCTCCTCGACCCGGCCCACGCCGCCGAGGTCGCCGCCATCGCCGCCGAGCGGGTGGGGTTGCCGTGGGCGATCCCCGAGCTGACCGCCGCCGCCGAGCAACTCATGGCGGCCGGCTCCGGCGTGACCGGGACACCGCCGGCGATCCTGCCGCAGCGCTGGTCGCAGCCCTGGGCACCGCTGTTCCTGGAATGGCAGACGACCTACTACCCACTGCCGCTGGACACCTTGTGGACCTTCGACGGGACCTCGTACGACGCGAGCTGGCGCACCACCTGGACGTACCCCGGACCCCAACCCGGGCAGACTCCCGGGCACCCGTTCAGCATCAGCGGCCGCAGTCTGCTGACACCGCAGCCTTCGGCCACCTTCAAGGCCCGCCTGGACACCTACCTGACCACGCTGGCCGAGCCCACGCGGACCGCGCTGTCGTCCTTCGCCGCCTCCGTCGACGCGTGGGACCTGCTGTCCCAGGCCCTGAGCGGCTTCAACGAGAAGTTGGCCCTGCGTGATCCGGCGAGCCTGCGCACCCCGGACGCCGCCGACGTGGACCCGGTGACCGGCCTGAGCATCGCCGAGCTGATCGGCGGCGGCGGTGTCGCGATGCCGATGGTTGACGGGCCGGTGACCTACGGCCCGCCCGAGCCCGGCGGGTTCCAGGCCCTACGCGCCGGCCAGTTCGCCTTCACGCAGGTCAGGGTGGTCGACCAGTTCGGGCAGAGCCTCGACGTATACGACATCAATTCCGCCGGCGCGCTCACCCCGACCATCGCGCAGGGGCTGGTGCCGCAGCAGCCGATCAACACCGGGGTGGCGACCTTCATCCAGCTGCCGCCGCGGCTGCTGGAGCCGGCGCGGCTCGACGTCGGCTTCGCACCGGGCGGACCCGGTCGACCGAGCCGACCGGGCGAGGACGCCCCGGCCGCCGCCGACGTGGTGTGCGCCTGGATAGTGCCCAGCCCGCTCGACGAGGCCCTGGCCTGCTACGCCCCGGACGGCACCGCCTTGGGCGAGCTGACCGAGACGGCCGGCCTGACCGGGCCGCAGATCTCGTGGCTGCCCGCCCCGGGCTCGGCCTGCCCCACCCTCGACCTGCTCACCGGGAACTTCCCGGTGCTGGCCGGTTTCCTGCGCGGCCTGACCGTAGCCGGCCCGGCGGCCTTCGCCGACCTGCTGCGCACCGTCGACGCCACGCTGTGGACCATCGACCCGCCCGGCGGCGGCGACGAGACCTACCTGGCGGCCCTGGCCGGCCGCCCGCTCGCCCTGGTCTGTGCCACGCTGCACGGCAGGTCGGCCCGGCCGCCGCGCACCGACCCGCAGTGGCCACACACCTTCGACCCGGTCCCGTCGCCGGTGTCCGCCCACGCCTTCGGAGTGCGGGTCGGCGACGCGGCGCTGCGCGGCGACGGCCTGATCGGTTACCTTTCCGTCCCGGACGGCGGGCACTTCCAGGCGGCCTACCGGCCGGCCGGCCTGATCACCGACTACGTCCGGCCGATCGGCCCGGACTCGTTCCCGGCGGTCAGGTTCGATGACGCGTCACGCACCGACCTCATCGTGCTGATGGACCCCCGGCTGCCCGTCCACCTGGTCACCGACATCCTGCCGGTGACGACCCTGACCCTGCCGCAACGCATGGTCGCCGACGCGATGGTGGCAATGGCGCTGACCGTCCGCTTCGGCCCGCTCCTGACCGACCTGCAACCCTCGGCCGCGGGGCCCGCGATCGTGCTTCCCCGGCCGCCGCAGGTGGACGGCACCTGGTCCTGGTCCGAACGGGACGGTGTCGGCATCACCACCTTCGACATCGCCCCGGCCGACGGCGTCGCCCGCTTCCCCGGCACCCCACCGACGGTACGCAGCGGCTGGCTGCGGCTGCACGGCGGCGTGCGCCCGCCGCAGTAGCGACGGGCACAGCCGGCTCGGCTCCTGCTGGAACCGAGCGGGGAGGACTGAGCCTGCGGACGATCGGTGACGGCCGGCCTGAGGGCGTTGGACCTTGCTGCCCAGCGCCCTCACCTGCCGAGATTTCCCCCGACCGTCTCACGGAGGGTCGGGGACGGGCTGGCACAGGTCAGGAGCCACCTGGCCACTGACCTGCACATCCGTCACGGTGTGCCATCGTCGGGCAGGTACCGGTTGGGCGGCTGGATCTCTGGGGGTCCTCGGCCTGGCGACGCTCCCGGCCCACGTCACCGTCGACATCGGGACCGGGTCGGTCGCCGCCGCGGCTGCGATGGCTGCGGCCGGTGCCGTCGGCGTGACCATGGAGGACGCGATGGGTCCGGCCGCGGCGCACGCGGCACCGGTCCGGTCGGTGAAGCGGGAAGTGCCGGATCTGTTCGTCAACGCCCGCACCACCGCGCCGACCGTCCCCGCAGGTCGGCACGCGTCGGGCACCGGCGGCTGGGCCGACCGGGTGAGAGGCGTCGGTGCGGGGGCCGGCCGCTCGGTGCCGCCCCGCCGGTGTCGCGGCCGTGGACCTCGGCCGCCGGTACGTCAGACGGCGTTGGTGCGGCCGTGGAGCACGCCGTCGATGATGCCGGCGAGGCCTTGCCGCAGATATTCGCGGGACACCAGCCCGCTCCACTCCATGGCGAGCGAGGCCAGGTGGGGGTAATCGTCGGCGGGCAGGGTGGTGAGTAGCTGATGGCGGCGCGACGACTGGTCCTGCCGGCGAGCCCCCACGTTGACCATCAGTTCGCCAGCCACGAAGTTCCAGAGAAGCTGGTAGAGCTCGACCGCCTCCTGCCGGCCGAGACCGCACCGGCTGGCCGCCTCCAGCAGGTGCTCGACCATCGGCAGCGTGACGACGGCGACAAGGTCGTGCGATCCGAGGATCTCGTCGAGCCACGGGCAGCCGTCGAGCAGGTGGTGCAGGTGCAGTGCTGCGGCGAGGAGGTAGTCGCGGGGCTCGGCAGGGAAGTCGGGCAGTGGTGTGCTCTCGGTCTTGGTGGCCAGCAGCATCAGTAGCAGCGCGTCCCGGTCGCGGACGTAGTGGTACAGGGCCATGGGGGTGGTCTTGAGTTCACGCGACAAGCGGCGCATCGAGAGGTGTTGCACGCCCTCCTCGTCGACGATGGCCTGCGCCTTTTCCAAGATCATTTCCTGGGATATGCGGGCAGGTCGACCCATCTTGGCGCGACGGATGGGGGAGGTGGGCTGCAAGGCGGCTCCTTGGCGTCAGGGGGGTGGCGGTGGTTCCACCCCGCGGCGTATAGTTATCGTACGCGTATAACTTGTCTGTAAGAAAACACCGAGGGAGTGCGTATGGCTCAGACGGAGCCGAGAAGGGGTGGCGCGCTGGCTGCGGTTGCCCTGGCGCAGTTCATGGTCACCCTGGACATGACAATCGTTAATGTCGCGCTGCCTTCGCTCGATGCTGATCTCGGCTTCGGAGAGACTCAGCTGCCCTGGGTCGTCAACATCTACGCCCTGCTGTTCGGCGGCTTCCTCATGCTCGGCGGCCGCGCGGCCGACCTGTTCGGCCAGCGCCGCCTGCTGCTGAGCGGCACGGTGCTCTTCGCGTTCGCCTCGCTGATGGGTGGCCTGGCGCAGGCGCCGTGGCAGCTGATCGTGGCCCGGGCCCTGCAGGGCGCGGGCGCCGCCATGATGGCGCCGGCCGCCCTCGCCGTGCTCACGCTGACCCAGCGTGAGGGCCGGGAACGCATCCGTGCCCTGGGCGTCTACGCTGCGGTCTCGGCTGTGGGCGGTGCGGCCGGGGTGCTCAGTGGCGGCCTGCTCACCGAGTACGCGGGTTGGCGGTGGGTGATGCTGGTCAACGTGCCGATGGCCGCCTGCGTCCTCCTGCTCGCCCTGGCGAGCGTGCCGGGTGGGTTGCTCAGCGCTCCGCTCGGTCGGAAGCTGGACATCGGTGGCGCGGTGCTGGTCACCGCTGGTGTGAGCACCCTGGTGCTCGGGCTCGTCCGCACCGAACAGCATGGCTGGGCTTCGACCACGACCCTGCTCACCCTCGGTGCGGCCGTGCTGCTGCTCGTGCTTTTCGTGCTGTGGGAGAACCGGGGTGTCAAGGGCGACCCGCTCGTGCGGCTCGGCCTGCTCGCCAAGCGCAATGTCGCCGGTGCCAACCTCTTCATCCTGCTGCTCTGCGCGGGTCAGTTCGCGGCCTTCTACTTCATCTCGCTCTATCTGCAGGAGGTGCTGCGCTTCGACGCGGCGCGCGCCGGTGCCGCCTTCCTACCGCTGACGCTCACCGTGGTGGTGGCGATCAACATCTCGACCCGGTTGCTTCCCCGGACCGGTCCCAGGGCGCTGCTGGTGGCTGGTGGCCTGCTCGCCGCGGTTGGCTTCGCCTGGTTCGGGGCGCTCGACGTCGACGGCAGCTTCGTGGCCGACCTGCTGGGCCCCTCGATCCTCACCGGCCTGGGCATGGGCATCTCGTTCGTGCCGCTGACCGGAGCCGCAGTCGGTGGTCTGCCCCGGCACGAGGCCGGCATGGCCTCGGCCGTACTCAACAGCTCCCGTCAGATCGGCGGTGCCCTCGGCCTGGCCGCCCTGGTCACCGCGCAGGCCACGTACACGGCCCACCGCCGTGCCGCCGGTGACCCGCCGCTGGACGCGCTGACCGATGGATTCGGCGTCGGCCTCACACTGTCGGGCGCGCTGCTGTTCGTCGCCGCCCTCGTGGCACTGTTCGTTCTCCCTGGAAAGCGGGCCGCCGGCCTTCCGGCCGGTGGGCCGACGGTCCGGCGCGGCGCCGCGTCGTCTTCCCCCGAGACGACGACTGCGCCCGCCGGGCCGCTCTCGGACCGTGCTGCCTCACCCCTCAGCGAATCGAGGTGACGACTCCGATGGCTGAGCAGACCCGGCTGTGGCAGCTACTGCGCCCCCACCGCTACCAGCTCGCCGGTGCATTGTTCCTGCAGGTCGTCAGCGCCGTCGGCGGCCTGGTGCCCTATCTGGCCGTGGTGGAGCTCGGCCGCGAGCTGCTCGCTGCGGGGCCGCCCGACCGGCGTCGGATCTGGCTCGTCGTGGCCGTCGCCGCAGCCGGCCTGCTGGTCCGGCTGGTCGCGGGAGCACTGGCCTCGGCGGTTGCCCACGCGGCCGACAGCAGCATGCAGCTCTCGTTGCGTCGAATGCTCGCCCGGCAGCTGACCGAGGTGCCGATGAGCTGGTTCTCCCGGCAGAGTTCCGGTGGCCTCAACCAGGTCGTCCAGAACGACGTCAACGATCTGCACACGTTGGTCGCCCACACCCCTGGCGAGCTGACCTCGGCTGTCGTGGTCCCGGTCCTGTCGTTGGTCTACCTCGCCACCATCGACTGGCGGATGACGCTGGTGGCCCTCGTGCCGGTTCTGGTCGGGCTCGTGCTGCGTCGCGCGCTGTCCACCGAGCGACGCAAACGCGACGAGCTCGAGGTGGACGCGGCGATGGGGCGGATCGCGGTCGCGGCGGTGGAGTTCGTCGAGGGCATCGCCGTGGTCAAGACATTCGGTGGCGGCGGACGCGCGCACGGGCGGTTCGTCGCCGCCGCCGACGACTTCGCCCAACTCTTCCTGCGCTGGGTGGGCCGTGCGGCGTGGCTCGCCTCACTGGCCACCCTGGTGCTCTCACCGATGTTCGTGCTGCTGGTCGTGCTGGTCGGCGGTACCGCGATGATCGGCTCGGGCACCCTCGCCCCGGCTGACCTGCTGCCGTTCCTCCTGCTGTCCCTGGCGCTCACGGCACCCGTCGCGGCCCTGGCCCACGGCCTGGACAACGTCAACGCCGCCCGCCGGGCAGCGGTCCGGATCGGAGCGGTCCTGGCGGTGCCGCCCGCCCCGCGCCCGGCGACGCCGCGGATCCCCGACGGTCACCTCATCGAGCTGCGCAACGTCAGTTTCAGCTACGACGGGGAGCGCACGGTGCTCAGCGACCTCGACGTGGTGATTCCGCCCGGCAGCAAGGTGGCCGTTGTCGGCGCGTCCGGTGCCGGCAAGTCCACCGTCGCGCAGTTGCTGCTCGGTTTCCTCACCCCGACCACCGGATCGGTGCTGCTCGGCGGCGTCGATGTCCGCGACATCGAACCCTCCGTGCTCTATCGACAGGTCGCGTTCGTCCCGCAGGACGTCCGGCTGCTCCGCACCACCGTCGCCGACAACATCGCGCTCGCGTCGTCGACGGCCAGCCCCGAGGAGGTGGTGCGGGCCGCACGCGAGGCGGGAATCGACGCGCACCTCGACAGCCTGCCCCGCGGCTACGAATCCGTGGTCGGCGAGGACGCCGGACTCTCCGGCGGCGAAGCCCAGCGGGTTTCGGTGGCGCGGGCCCTGCTGCTCGACGCTCCCGTGCTCGTGCTGGACGAGGCCACCGCGTTCGCCGACCCGGCGACCGAGGCGAAGACCCGCGCGGCGATAGACGGCGCGGACAACCGGCGTACCCGGGTGGTGATCGCCCACCGGCTCGAGACGATCCGTGATGCCGATCTTGTGCTGGTCATGGCGGACGGCCGGATCGCCGAGCGGGGCACCTTCGACGGGTTGCTCGCCGCCGACGGGTTGCTCGCCGCCATGTGGCGTGCCCAGCAGACACCCACAGGGGCAACCGTGGCGGCGGAAGCCGTCGCGCCACCGAGAGGAGCCACGTGGTGATCGCCCTGCTTTCCCGGATCCTCGGGCCTGACCACGTACGCCCGCTGAACCGTGCCCTCGTCCTGATCACTGTCGCATCCGTCGCCGAAGGGCTGGCCTATGCGTTGCTGATCCCGCTGCTGCGGGCGCTGCTGGCCGGTGATGCCTCGGGTGCCTGGCCGTGGCTCGCCGCGTTCGGTGGTGCGGTGGCGGTCGCCATGGTGCTGCGGTTCCGCAGCGATGTCGCCGGCTTCAGCACCGGGGCGGCCCTGTCCCGGGGCCTGCACCACCGGCTCGGCGACCACCTGGCCCGCCTGCCGCTCGGCTGGTTCACCCGCCGGCGGCTCGGTGAGGTCGGCATGCTCGCCAGTCGGGGCGTCCTGTCGACCATGGCGGTGCCGGCGCACCGGCTCCAGCCGATGATCGGTGCGGTGGCGACGCCGGCGACGGTGGCGCTCGTGCTCTTTCTGGTCGACTGGCGGCTCGCGCTGGCCGCGCTGGCCACGGCGCCACTGATCCTGCTGGCCCAGGTCTGGACGAATCGTACGACCGCGAACCTGGACCGCGAGCGGTCGGTCAGCGCCGACGACGCCGCGAGCAGGGTGGTGGAGTACGTGCAGGCCCAGCCCGTCCTGCGGATGGGGGGCACGACCGGGAGGGGCTACGGGCTGCTCGACTCGGCCCTTGCCGAGCAGCAACGCACCGGGCGACGTGCGGCGATCAAGGCGATCCCCGGCGTGCTGGCGCTCTCCCTCACGGTGCAGGCCGGGCTGACCGCCCTGCTCGTCCTCGGTGCCGGCCTGGCGCTCAGCGACGGGATCGGCGCGATCGACCTGCTGGTCGTGTTGATCCTCGCGACCCGGTGCGTCGACCCGCTCCTGTCGCTCTCGGATCTCGCCGGTCAACTGCGCAACTCCCGGGAGGAACTGGAGCGGATCGACGCGGTGCTCGCGACGCCCACCTTGCCGGAGCCTGCCGATCCGGCTCCGGTGCGCGGTGGCGACATCGAACTGGACACCGTCAGGTTCGTCCGCGACGGCCGAGAGGTGCTGCACGGCGTCTCGGCCGTCATCCCCGAGGGCGCACGGGTCGCATTCGTGGGACCGTCCGGTGCCGGCAAGAGCACCATTCTCCAACTCATCGCCCGTTTTCATGATCCAGATTCGGGTGCGATCAGGCTCGGCGGTGAGGACCTGAAAGGACTCGGGTCGGCACAGTTGTCGGGGCATGTGTCGATAGTTTTTCAAGATGTTTACCTTTTTGATGGGACGATCTCTGAGAACGTGCGGATGGGTCGTCCGGACGCGTCCGATGAGGAGCTTTTCGCGGCGGCGCGGGCGGCGAACCTTCAGGAGGTGATAAATCGTCTTCCCCTGGGGTGGGACACCAGGGTGGGTGAGGGCGGTGTCGCGCTGTCCGGCGGCGAGCGTCAACGGGTGTCGATCGCTCGGGCGCTACTCAAGGACGCGCCCGTGCTCCTGCTCGACGAGCCGACCGCCGCTCTCGACGTGGTCAGTGAAGCCGCAGTTCAGGGCGCTCTTGACGGTTTGATGATGGGCCGGACGGTGATCATGGTGGCGCACCGCCTGCGAACTGTGCGCAATGTTGACCAGGTCTACTTTGTTGATCAGGGAAGTATTGTCGAGTCTGGCAGTCACGACGAACTACTGGCGCGAGGGGGTCGGTATGCGAACTTCTGGGCCGTGGCGCACAGCAACTCTTAACGGGGGTTAATCCATTTACGAGCGTCAATGCTCATGCTAGGATGGAATCTTATTAGAGTCAAAGCTCCGTGAGGGCTGGGCGTCTAAGGAGGTTCCGGATGGCGGCGGCGGACGCGAATCCCGAGAGCGATGATCCCGGAGATCACAAATCCCATTTACCGGGGGTTGCCGACGAGCTGAGAGGATTTATCTCCCCGCTATTGGGGGTGTCGTTGACCTCCGCTGACGACGACTCCTCGTTGATCGAACTGGGCCTCCAGTCGCTGCATCTGATGCGGCTCACCAACCGGCTGCGTCGATCCGGCAGGAAAGCCAGCTTCGCCGAGCTGGTCGCCGATCCCACCATCTCGGCATGGGTACGCCTGCTGGGCGACGCACCCGCGCCCCGGTCCGCCCGTGCCCAGCCGGTTCAGCGTGAGCCTGCTGCCGAGGCCCCGTTCGCGCTCACCCCGGTGCAGCAGGCGTACTGGGTGGGCCGTGGGGACGACCAGCCCCTCGGTGGTGTCGGATGCCATGCCTACCTCGAGTTCGAGGCTACCGGCGTCGATGTCGAGCTGCTGGGAACGGCGTTCCGCGCGCTGCTCGCGCGGCACGCCATGCTGCGTGCGGTCTTCGGTGAGGACGGCACACAGACGATCGCCGCCGAGTCCGGCTGGGATGGTCCCGAGGTGCACGACCTGCGTGCGACCGAACCGGCCGAGGTGGAAGCGGAGTCCCGGCGGCTGCGCGAATCGTTGTCGCACCGACGCCTCGCGGTGGAGCGCGGGGAGGTGGTCGACCTCCAGGTCAGCCGGCTTCCCGGCGCCGACCGCCTCCACCTCAACATCGATCTGCTGGTCTGCGACGTGCACAGCATCCGACTGCTCCTCGCCGACCTGGCCGCCCTCTATGCGGGTGAACGGTTGCCCCCGTTGAGCCTGACCTTCTCCCACTACCTGCACCGCCGGGCTCCGGTCAGGGAGCAGGCGTGGGCGGCGGCCCGAGACTATTGGCAGGCCAGGCTGCCCGATCTGCCGGGCGCTCCGCATCTGCCCCTCGCGGTCGAGCCCAGCCTGCTCCGCACGACCCGTTTCGTCCGCCGCGTCCGGCAGCTCTGCCCGGACGAGTGGGCGGCGCTCGGACAGCGCGCCGCGGCGTATGGGGTCACCTCGGCCACCCTGCTCCTGACGGCGTACGCCGAGATCCTGTCACGGTGGAGCGGCGACCCACGGTTCCTGGTCAACATCCCGTTCTTCGACCGGGACCGGGAGATCCACCCCGACGTGTCGCATCTCATCGCCGACTTCACCAGCCTCACCCTGCTCGAGGTCGACCTCGGTGCCGCCGCCGACTTCGCCGGACGTGCCCGGGTGATCCAGCAGCGCCTGCACAGGGATCTCGACCACAGCGCCTACAACGGAGTCGAGGTGTTGCGCGAACTGCTGCGCGCCGACCCGGCCTCTCCCCGAACCGCGCCGGTCGTGTTCGCCTGCAACGTGGACACCCCGTTGGTACCGACAGCCTTCGCCGACCGCTTCGGCGACCAGACGTTCATGCTCTCCCAGACGCCCCAGGTGTGGCTCGACAACCAGGTCTACCTGACCCGCGACGGTGGTCTGATGATCGCCTGGGATGCGGTCGAGGACCTCTTCCCCGACGGGGTGCTCGACCAGATGCACACCGCCTATGTCGAGCTGCTGCGCACGCTGGTCACGGCCGACTGGTCCGTCGGGGCCGCCGTGGAGCTTCCCGAGGTGACCCGCTCGCGTCGTGCCGAGGTCAACGGCTCCTGCCGCAAGCACAGCGGACAACGGCTACATGACGGGTTCTTCACCCGGGCGGCACGCGACCCCGACCGCACGGCGCTGGTCTGGGGCCAGGACGGGCGGATGAGCTACGGCGAACTCGCCGACCGCGCCTGTCGGATCAGCGCCTGCCTGCGGGCGCGGGGGATCGGCCGCGGCGACACCGTGCTGGTGACCGCGCCCAAGGGGCCCGACCAGATTGCTGCGGTGCTCGGCATCCTCGCTGCCGGCGCGGCGTACGTGCCCGTCGGCGTCGACCAGCCGGTGGCCCGTCGTGCCCGGATCGCCGCCATCTGCGGCGCGGCGGCCCTGCTCGCCGCCGGTCCGGGCAGCGGCGGAGCTGATCCCACCGGGATTCCCGAGCTGCTGATCGCCGAGGCGTTACGACAACGACCCGCCCCGCCGGCGGCCGGCGAGCCCGACGACCCCGCTTATGTCATCTTCACCTCCGGCTCGACCGGCGAGCCCAAGGGGGTGCAGCTCAGCCACCGTGCGGCGGTCAACACCGTGGAGGATGTCAATGAACGCTTCGACATCGGCGATGACGACCGCGTCCTCGCCGTGTCGGCGCTCGACTTCGACCTGTCGGTCTGGGACATCTTCGGCCTGCTCGCCGTGGGTGGGGCCCTGGCACTCGTGGCGGAGGACGAGCGTCGGGACGCGACCCGCTGGCTGGAGCTCTGCGCCCGGCACCGGGTGACGGTGTGGAACTCGGTGCCGGCGCTGATGGAGATGCTACTGACCGCTGCCGATCCGGAGCCGTTGCCCCCGTCCCTGCGGCTGGCGCTGCTCTCCGGCGACTGGGTCCGGCTGAGCCTGCCCGAGCGCCTCGCCAAGCAGACCGGCGGCCGGTGCGGGCTGGTCGCGCTCGGTGGTGCCACCGAGGCGGCGATCTGGTCGAACGCCTTCGTGGTGGAATCCGTCCCGGCGCACTGGCGCTCGATACCCTACGGAACCCCACTGCGCAATCAGCGCTACCGCGTGGTCGATCTGGTGGGCCGGGACTGCCCGGACTGGGTACCCGGCGAGTTGTGGATCGGCGGGGACGGTGTCGCCGAGGGATACCGTGGCGACCCGGGCCTGACCGCGCAACGCTTCGTCGAGTGGGCGGGCATGCGCTGGTATCGCACCGGCGACCTCGGGCGCTACTGGCCGGACGGCACCCTGGAGTTCCTCGGACGGACCGATCATCAGGTCAAGGTCAACGGCTTTCGGGTCGAGCTCGGTGAGGTCGAGGCGGCGATCGCCGCGCATCCGTGTGTGGCGCGGGTCGTCGCGGTGGCCGACGGCGAGCACAACAACCGACTGGCCGCGCTGGTCGTCGAGGCGACCGCGGCGGTTGATCCGTTGCCGCCACCCGGCCCGGCCGCCGAACCCCGCGCCGATGCCGGGGCCGATGCCGAGGCCACGCTCATGGCGCTCCTCACCGATCTCGCGGCCGGCGCCGGTGCGGTGCAGGTCGACGCCCTAGCGGTGTCCGCGGGACATCGTGAGGCGCTGACCGCGTGGCTCGCCTTCCTGTCCGAGCGCGACGTGGTCCGGATCGAGGCGGGAAGGATCCGCGCTCTGCGCCAGCCGGAGGGGACGCCGGGCGGTGCCGGTACCGAGGCTGCGGCACTCGACCGGGCCCGCCCACTGCTGGCCACGGTACTGGCCGGTGAGGCCGATGAGGCGGCCCTGCTGGACGACCCGGCGCTCTCGCCCGAGGGGCTGGACCGCCCTGGCGTGTCCCTCGGTCTCCGGGCGGTGGGTTCCGCCGCCGACGCGGCCGTCGCAACGCCGGGCGCCTCCCGCGTCGTGGTGGAGTATGACGCGCACGGCGGCCGGACCGCCGAGTTGCTGATGGCGGTCAGCCCGGACGCGGTCGGTGCCGAGGGGACGACCTACGTGCTGGTCAGCCGATTTCCCGAGGCGCTGGCGGCGGCGAGTGCCCGGCTCGCCGGCCGGGCGGGCGGGGCGACCGTGCGCTGCGAGGACGGTGTGACGGTGCCCGACGACCTGCTGCACCGCGCCGACGTCGGGCTGATCAACGACGCGTTCGCGATGGCCTCGCCCGCCGTGGTGCTGGCCGGTATCCGGCCGATGCTGCGTCCCGGTGCCCGGGTGTTCGTCGTGGCCGGCGCCGACGACAGCCTCTCCGCAGTCGTACTCGGTCCTCTGCTGCGCGGCAACGGTCCCCGCCGGGTCGGTCCGCCGGTCGCATCGTGGCTGGCGGGGTTCGCCGCGGCCGGGTTCGTGGCCGGCGAGATCGTGCGGTACGGCGAAGGTGCGGTTCTGCTCACGGCGTGCCTCGACGAGGGGGCGCCGGCCGTGGACATCGGGCACGTCCTGGAGTGGGCCGCCGAGCGGTTGCCCGGTCACATGGTGCCGGGGCGGCTGGTCGTGACGTCCGCCCTGCCGCTGAGTGCCAACGGGAAGGTGGACCGGGGTGCCGCGCTGAGACTGGTCTCGGCCAACCGATCGGCGGCCGGTCCGGGGCATTCGGCGCCCCAGGGCCCGATCGAGGAGGCGGTGGCCGACCTGTGGCGGCGCTCGCTCGGACTGTCCTGCGTGGGTAGGCACGACAACTTCTTCCAGTCCGGTGGCGACAGCGTGCTCGCGACCCGGATGCTCTCCGAGATCCGATCGAGGTTCGGCGCGGCGCTGCCGATGGGCGACGTCCTGAGGGCGCCGACGGTGGCCGGGATGTGCCGCCTCATCACCGAGCGGGTGGGTGCCGGCAACGCGGTCGAGGAGCTCGAATCCGGCGTGCTCTAGTCGCCAAGCGACCCATCCGACAGCACATGGGGGATTCAATGGAAGCGACATCGACAACCGATGCCCGTACGTCGGCGACCGCCGGACCGCTGCGCCGGTTCGCCGTCCGCCGTCACGCCCGGGCCCGCCTGGTCTGCCTGCCGCACGCGGGCGGTTCGGCGAGCCAGTTCCGCCGGTGGGCGGTGGACGCACCGTGGGACGTGGAGATTCTGGTGGCCCAGTACCCGGGCCGGGAGGACCGCTACGGTGAGGCGGCCCACGTGACGATGTCCGGCCTCGTCGCCGAACTGCTGCCCGCCGTCATGACCGACCATGGCTCCCTTTCGGCATGTCCAACTGTCCTATTTGGACATAGCATGGGTGCCTCGGTCGCCTATGAGCTCGCGTGTCGCCTGACCGCCCTGGGCACCCCGCCGGCCGGGCTGGTGGTCTCGGGCCAGCCGGGTCCGGCCCGGCTGCGCCGGACAACCCTGCACAGCGAGGACGATGACGAGCTGATCGCGGACCTGAGCCGGCTCAGGGGCACCGGTGAGGCCGTACTACGTGACCGGACCCTGCTCGGCGCGCTGCTACCGGTGATCCGTAGCGACTACCGGCTGATCGAGACGTACCGCCCACCGGCACACCGCCCGCTCGCCATTCCGGTCACGGCGCTGCGTGGCAGCGACGATCCCGAGGCCGACGCGGCCGAGGTCGCGGCGTGGCACGAGGTCACCACCGGCCAGTTCGACGTGTGTGCGCTACCGGGCGACCACTTCGCGCTGCTGGACCCCAACGGTCCGGTGCTGGCCCGCACCATGACCGCTGTTCGCTCGGCGGTGACCGCCATCGTCGCGCTGCCGTCCGCGCCGTAGCGACATCGCCCCGAACACCACCGTCACCGGATCGAACCCGTACAGAGAGGGGAAGCCGCGTGCTCGAGAACTGTGTGCCCTGGCCCGACGAGACGGCCGACGCCTACCGGGAGGCGGGCTACTGGACGGACGAGGTTCTCGGCCGATGGCCTGCCGACGACCCCGGCCGCGCCGCCCGCTGCGCTCTGGTGACCGCCGAACGCACCCTGACCTACGCCGAACTCGACCGGGCGGCCGAGCGCCGTGCTGCCGGACTGCTCGACCGGGGCATCGGGCGGGACGACCGGGTGATCGTCCAACTGCCCAACGACATCGATCTGGTCGTCTGCACCCTCGCGCTGCTGCGGATCGGCGCGTTGCCCGTCTTCGCGCTCCCCGCACACCGAACGATGGAGATCGTCGACCTGGTCGAGGTCTCCGGTGCCCGGGCCTACGTCGGCGCCGACGTGGTGCTCGGCCACGACTTCCGGTTGATGGCCACGGAGGTGAGGTCCCGGTGCTCGACGCTCACCGAGGTCTTCATCGCCGGTGAACCCGGCGACTTCACCGCGCTCGCCGAGGTCGACGCCGAGCCCCGGACGACCCCGCCGCCCGAGCCCGGTGACGTGGCGATGTTCCTGCTGTCCGGCGGCACCACCGGCAAGCCCAAGCTCATCCCGCGGACCCACGCGGACTACGCGTACCAGCTGCGCGCGAGCGCCGAGGTGTGCGACGTGGGTCCGCACAGCCGGCTGCTGGCGGCGCTGCCCGTCGGGCACAACTTCCCGCTGGGCTGCCCGGGAGTACTCGGGGTGCTGCGGGCCGGCGGCGTAGCCGTGTTGTCGCCGTCGCCGTCGCCCGACGACTGCTTCTCCCTGATCGAGTCGGCCGGGGTGACCATCACCTCCCTGGTGCCGCCGATGGTGCCGCTCTGGCTGGAGGCGGCCGAGTGGATGCCGGAGGACCTCTCCTCGCTCCAGGTGCTGCAGGTCGGCGGCGCACGGCTCGACCCTGTGACGGCGGGGCGGGTCCGCGAGGGGCTCGACTGCCGTCTGCAACAGGTGTACGGCATGGCCGAGGGACTGCTCAACTTCACGCGACTCGACGACCCGCAGGACCTGGTGCTCACCACCCAGGGCCGCCCGCTCTCGCCGGGCGACGAGATCAGGATCGTCGGGCCGGACGGCGCCGAGGTCGGGACCGGGGAACCCGGCGAGTTGCTCACCCGGGGGCCGTACACGTTCCGTGGTTACTACCGGGCGCCCGGGTTCAACCGCGTCCGTTTCACCGGCGACGGCTTCTTCCGCACCGGCGACGTCGTGCTGTCGCGGCCCACCGGCCATCTGGAGGTGGTGGGGCGGATCAATGATGTCGTCAACCGGGGCGGCGAGAAGGTCCCGGCGCAGGAGCTCGAGGAACTCCTGATGACGATGCCCGCAGTGGCTGGCGCGGCGGTCGTGGCCGTGCCCGACCCGGACATGGGTGAGCTGACCTGTGCCTGCATCGTGCCACGTGGCGCGGAACACCCCCCGGCGTTGCAAGAGATCCGCAGCGCGCTGACCGAGCGTGGCGTCGCGGGCTTCAAGCTGCCCGACCGCCTCGTCGTGTTCGACCGCCTGCCTGTCACGGCGGTCGGCAAGATCGACAAGAAGACGCTCACCGCGCGGGCCGTTGCCCAGTTGATCGGAGGAGGAGCCCGATGACCAGGCACTACCGAACCGCAGTTGTCCAAACGACCGAGGAGCCCATCGTCTGCGCCGTCGCGGTGGCGGACATCTTCGACAACTACGTGGTCTATGAGTCACCAGAGGGCTGGCAGGTTGCCTGTGGCACCGCGGCCGAGGTCGTGGTCGGCCCGAGGACCGTGCGGTGCGTCTATGACGGACAGACCGTCGAGACACCCTGGGAGGGCGACCCGCTCGTCCCCGTCCGCCGGTTTCTCAACGAGCTGCCGCTTGCCGGGTGGCGGGCGTACGGATGGTGCGCCTTCGAACTGGGGGCGGCGCTCGCGGGACTGGAACCGGCCGACGAGGTGCTGGCCCACCTGCTGGTTCCCGCGGTCGAGGTCCGTCTGCAGGGCTCCCACGCGACCGTACGCAGCCTCACGGCGGAGGACCTGGACACGGTCGAGCGCCGGCTCGCCGACCCGACGTCGCAGCCGCGACGCCCGGCCGGGCGGGCGAGCGTCGACCTGGCGGCCGCCACTGACGAGTATCAGGAGGCCGTCGCCTCGGTGGTCCGCGACATCAACGCGGGGAAGCTGGAGAAGGCGGTGCTGTCCCGGGTCGTCGGCGTGCCGGAGAAGATCGACTTCCCGGCGAGCTTCATGGCAGGGCGCCGCCGTAACACACCTGCCCGGTCGTTCCTGCTCGCCATGTCCGGCCTGCAGGTCTTCGGCTTCAGCCCCGAGATCGTGCTGCGGGTCGATGCCGACGGCACACTGGTCAGCCAACCGTTGGCCGGCACCCGGGCGTTGTCCGGCGATGCCGAGACCGACGTGCGACTGCGTCGGCAACTCCTGACCGACGCCAAGGAGATCCACGAACACGCCATCTCGGTGCGGACGGCCGTGGAGGAACTGCACGGCTCGTGCCGCCCCGACACGGTCGCGGTGTCGGAGTTCATGACGGTCAAGGAACGCGGCTCGGTACAGCACCTGGGCTCCCAGGTGACCGGACGGCTCGCGGAGGGCCGGGACGCCTGGTCGGCGCTGGCGGCGGTCTTTCCCGCCGTCACCGCGTCGGGCGTGCCGAAGCGTGCCGCGTACGAGGCCATCGGCCGGCTCGAGTCGCAGCGGCGCGGACCCTACGCCGGCGCGGTGGTGACCGTCGACGCGGACGGGAGCATGGATGCCGCGCTGGTGCTGCGCAGCGCCTACTCGCGTGACGGGGTGACGTGGCTGCGCGCCGGGGCGGGCGTCGTCGGGCAGTCGCGACCGGAACGTGAGCTGGAGGAGACCTGCGAGAAGCTGGGCTGTATCGCCGGTTATCTGGTGATCAGTGAAGGGTGAGCCAGCCGTCGGCCGTACACCGTCGTCAAGAGGTGACCGCACATGTCCACGGGAATGAACATTCACTTCGAGCTGCTCGGCCCGGTGCGCGCCTGGCGGGACGGCCAGGCGGTCCCTCTCGGGCCACCCAAACAGCGCGCCGTGCTCGGTCTGCTGGCCAGCCGGGTCGGTGAGGTGGTCGGCGTCGAGCAGATCGCGGACGCGGTCTGGGGAACCGACATTCCGCAGACCGCGGCCAACGGCGTGCACACGTACGTGGCCGGCCTGCGCCGTGCCCTGGAACCCGGCCGCAGCCGTCGGCAGACCGGTGCGGTGCTGATCTCGGCGGTCGGCGGCTACTCGCTGCACACCGACGCGCGGGCGGTCGACGCCGCGCTCTTCGCCCAGATGGTCGCCCAGGCCCGGCAGTTGCGCAGCGGCGGCGACGTGGCCGGCGCGGTGGAGATGTTCGAGAGCGCGCTCAAGCTCTGGCGCGGCGAGGCGTTCGGCGGCGTTCCGGGCCCGTTCGCGGCGCTGGAACGCAGCCGGTTGCGGGACCTGCGCCTGACCGCGGCGGAGGACCACGCCGCCTGCCTGCTCGATGCCGGCCGCCACACCGAGGCGGTCGGCTGGTTGACCGAGGCGATCGGCGAGGATCCGCTACGTGAGCGGCTCCGCGGGTCACTGATGGTCAGCCTCTACCGGTCGGGCCGGCAGGCGCATGCGTTGCGGGTGTACCGGGAGACCTGCCAGCTCCTCAGCGAGGAACTCGGCATCGATCCGAGCCCCGAGTTGCGCGAGGTGTACCGCCGTATCCTGGTCAGCGATCCGACGTTGGGCGTTCCGGCTGTCCAGCGGAGCACGCCGGTCGCCGTGGTGCTGCCCGCCCCACCGGCGCAGCTGCCCGCCGTGCCGTCGGGGTTCGCCGGGCGCGACGAGGAGCTGGCTCTGCTGAGCCGGCAACTGCTGCGGCCGGACGGGGGATCGGGCGCGGTCCGGCTGGCGGTCGTCGACGGACCGCCGGGCGTGGGCAAGACCGCCTTCGCGCTCGAGTTCGCCAAGCGGATCGGCGGGGCCTTCCCGGACGGGCAGCTCTTCGTCGACCTGCGTGGGACCGACCCCGGAGTTGCTCCGGCCGGCCCGGGGGAGTGCCTGCTCTTCCTGCTACGCAGCCTGGGGGTGGAGGACGCCCGCATACCCGGCGACCTGGCCGGCCGGATCGCGCACTACCAGAGCCTCGTGCACGCGCGGCGTCTGTTGATCGTGCTCGACGACGCCCGCAGCGCGAACCAGGTACGCCCGCTGCTGCCGCGTAGCTCGTCGTGTGTGCTCGTGACGAGCCGGGTCCGGCTCGGCGGTCTGGTGGCACGCGACGGCGCGCACCGGGTGGCCCTGCGGCCGCTGGATCCGGAGGTTTCGGTCGAGCTGCTGGCGCGCCTGGCCGGGTGGGAGCGGATGCGGCCGGACAGCCCGGTGACCCGGCGACTGGCCAACCTCTGCGGGCACCTTCCGCTCGCGTTGCGGCTGGCGGCGGACGCATTCGCGACCGATCCCGGCCATCCCCCGGCCGAACTGCTCGAACGGTACGTGGCCGAGCGCAGCAGACTGGACCGGCTGGCCGTGGCCGATGACGCCTCGACCAGCCTGCGGGCGGCCCTGGATGTCTCCTATCAGGCGTTACCGGACGATGCGGCCCGGCTGTTGCGGACGTTGGGTGCCGCCCGGCGCGAGACCATCACCGCCGCCTTCGCCACCGCGCTGACCGGCGCTCCCCGGCACCACGTGCAGCAGCAGCTGGCCGTCCTGGCGGACAACCGCCTGATCGAGGAAGCCGGCCCCGGGGAGTACCAGCTCAACAACCTGGTGGCCGTCTACGCCCGGGAATGCGCGGGGGACGCGGGACACGGGCGGGCGTCATGATCGGCCACGGCGATCCAGAGCGAAACCATAGGCCCTACAGACGCCGGTGTCAGCCTGATGAGGCCAACACGGGACCTGCACGGACGGGAGTGGCGGAACATGCGTGTCTTGCTCATGAGTGGGCTCGGCCCCGCCAATCTGAACTCGGGGTACCTGTCGGGGTCGCTGCTCGATCGCGTCCGCGGCCCGCAGGCGACCCGGGTGCTGGAGCTGGCCGGCAAGCCCGACCTGGACGTGAACCAGTTGGCTTTCGACAAGGGCGGCCGCAGGTACGCGCTGCTGCGTCCCCGTCCCGACTCGGTGCCCCACCTGACGTCGGTCACCCTCACCTCCATCCTCGCCTCCAGTGGCCACGAGTTCGAGCGGGTACCGCTGGAGGAGGTGTGGACCTCACAGGTGCGCCCGCCCTCGGGCGACATCGACGTGGTCCTGCTCTCCTCGACGTTCATCTGGAACGACGGGATCGTGGCGACGGCATTGGACTGGATCGCCAAGCACGTCCCGGACACCCCCGTGGTGATGGGCGGCCAGTACACCAACCTGAAGTTCATGCCGGTGATGCGCGACCATCCCGAGGTCTTCGCCGTGGTGCGCGGCGACGCCGAGGAGAGCCTGCCCCGGCTGCTCGATGCCATGCAGGCGGTAGCGCCCCTCGACGGCATCCCCAACCTGGTGTGGCGTGACGGACCGCGGATCAGGATCAATGCCGTCGAGTACGTGGATCTGGAGCGCTTCCCGTCCCCGACGGTCGCCGGCTCCGCGCCGATCGTGCCGTTCGAGTCGATGCGCGGCTGCCCGTTCGACTGCAAGTTCTGTTCGTTCCCGGCCGCCTCGCCGAAGTGGCGGTACAAGTCCGCCGAGAAGATCGTGCACGACTGGGCCGCGTACGGTCGACACAACGACGCCAAGATGATCTCGGCGATGGACTCGACCTTCACCGTTCCACCGACCCGTATGCGCCGGTTGCTGGAGCTGCTGCCGGACGCGGAGACACCGCCCTGGGAGGGCTTCAGCCGGGCCAACACGATCAACTCCCCGGAACTGGTGGAGAACCTGACCCGGTCGCGGTGCCGCCAGCTGCACATCGGCTTCGAGTCGATGAACGACGAGACGCTCAAGCGGATGAGCAAGCGGGTGAGCGTGAAACAGAACCGGCGCGCCGGTGAGCTGCTCAGCCAGAGCGACATCGGCTACTACGTCTTCTTCATCGTCGGCTACCCCGGCGAGACGCCCGAGGCGTTCGCCCACACCAGCGACTTCCTGGTCGACGAGTACGTGGGTCACTTCGCGCTCAGCAAGTTCTCGATCACCGACGAGACGATGCCACTCTGGCAGGACCGTGAGGAGTTGCAGATCGTCTCGCACGACCCTACCGATCCCACGGCCGCCTGGTCGCATATCGGAATGGACAGCGCCGAGGCCACCCGGCTGCAGAAGGAAACCCTCGACCGGGTGCGGCACGGCAGCGAGACGGCTGTCCTGCACCTGTGGCAGCACGCCTTCCAGCACTGGCTCATGCCGCACCGCGACCGGCTCACCAACATCCGCGCGGAGAAGTGCGTCGAACGGATGGTTATGGCGCCGGTGGACTACCCCGACGCCGGCCAGGCAGCCGCGGTCGTCAACGGTGAACTCGACAAACTGCACGCGCTCGGGATCGAGCGTGCAGACGATTCTCGGACCCTGTGCCGCGAGGCCATATAGAGTCACGAAAAGCAGTGGGCGCCGGCGACCGCCGGCGCCCACTGCTTTTCGTGGTCGCGGCAACCCCAGAAATCCTCCAGACGGTGTCCAGAGGGAAGGCAGCAACCGCACCGAGAATAGAGACGGACGTGGATCGAAGACGGAATCCGCGCCCGACCTGTTCGCCATCAGGAAGGTCGGTCTCGATGTCCTCCCAGCTATTCGGTGTGCCCGACGAATTCGACGTCATCGTCATCGGCGGCGGCCCGGCCGGTGCGACCACGGCGGGTCTGCTCGCCAAATCCGGCCGCAGCGTCCTGGTCCTCGACCGCGAGCGGTTCCCCCGCTACCACGTCGGCGAGTCCCTGATCCCCGCCTTCATGCGCCCGATGCAGGAGCTCGGGCTGACCGAGCGGATGGACGCGCGCGGCTTCGAGCGCAAGTACGGGGGCAGCCTCATCTGGGGCAACGAGCAGGTGCCGTGGCAGTTCTCGTTCATCGAGGGCGGGCACGAGTACGCCTACCACACGCGCCGGGCCGACCTCGACGCGCTCATCCTCGACCGGGCCCGTGAGCTCGGCGCCTTTGTCGTCGAGGACGCCACCGTGCGCGAGACCATCGACGTCGACGGTCGGGTCACCGGCGTCCGGTACGCGCTGCGCGGCACCGACGGGCTCTGTGAGGCCCGGGCGCAGCTGGTCGTCGACGCCTCCGGGCAGGCGCGGGTCATCGGCCGGCGTCGGACCGGGGTCAAGTGGCACGACGAACTGCGCAACGTCGCGGTCTGGACCTACTTCGACAACTGTGAGCGGCTGCCCGGCGACGAATACACCAACATCCTCATCGAGGGCCTCGACGAGGGCTGGTTCTGGGGCATCCCGATCGACAAAGGCACGATCAGCGTCGGGTACGTGACCCGCGCCTCGCTGGTGGGCGAGGGCGACCAGAAGCTTGAGCAGATATTCCGCGAGCAGTGCGAGCGCACCACGAAGCTGAAGAAGATGCTCGCCCCCGGCCGGCGCTCGGCGGGATTCCGGACGGCCCGCGACTGGTCGTACCACAGCGACCGTTTCTACGGCGACGGATGGGTGCTCGTCGGCGACGCCGCAGCCTTCGTCGACCCTCTCTTCTCGACCGGTGTCGCGCTCGCGACGCTTGCTGGCAGCACGCTCGCGAAGATCCTCCACCAGGTCATCGAGCATCCCGAGATCGAAGAGAAGGCACTCGACCGGTACGCGACCGCATATTCTGGTTTCTTCGACGAAATCAGATCGTTCGTGGAGCGTTTCTACGACCGCAGCAAGTACAAGGAGTTCTATCACAGCCTGGCCCAGGAAATGGTCGACCCCGAGCACAAGAACAAGCCTTCGGCTGACTTCGTCACGCTGATCTCGGGCATGAGCGGCAAGCATCCCCTGTTCCACATCGATCTCAGCGACCTGATCGCCGTCGCCAGCGAAACGGCACGATGACCAGCACCCAGGCGCAGCTTCTCTTCGTCGACCTCGCGCTGATCCTGCTGCTCGCCCAGGGGCTCGGCCGGCTGGCCGTCCTGGTACGCCAACCGCCGGTTGTGGGCGAGATCCTCGCGGGCATCCTGCTCGGCCCCACCCTGTTCGGGGGTCGGCTGTCGGCCGTGCTCTTTCCCGACGGCATCCGGTCGCTGTTGGCGGCGATGGCGGGCCTGGGTGTGCTGTTGTTCATGTTCGGCGTCGGGGTGGAGGTCGAGCACCACGTCCTGCGGGGCCGGGCCAGGGCCACGACGTTGTGCGCCCTGGGCTCGATGGTCGTGCCGTTCGTGCTCGGCATCGGCCTCGCCCTGTCCGTCCTGTCCAGCCACCGCACGGCCGATCGGCTCGGCTATGTGATCTTCGTCGGCCTGGCCGTCTCGGTCACGGCCTTTCCCGTGCTGGCCCGCATCCTCAGCGACCGGGGGCTGGCGGCGACGGCCCTCGGCGGGATGGCGCTCGCCGTGGCCGCGATCGTCGACGTGGCCGCCTGGACCGGGCTCGCGGGGGTGCAGGCGTTGGTCGGCGGCGCGGGCCAGCACTGGCGCGTCTCGCTGATCGTGCCGTTCGCCGCCTTCCTGGCGTTCGTCGTCCGCCCGCTGGCCCGCCGCTACCTGGTGGCGTCCGCGCCGGACGACGACACCGAGCGGGAGCTGTCGCCGGTGCGCTTCGGGGTGGTGGCGATCGGCGCGCTGCTGAGCGGAGCGGCCACCGAGGTGATGGGTCTGCACTACCTGTTCGGTGCGTTCATGTTCGGTCTGGTCATACCCCGGCAGGGGGGCCGGGGACTGCGTGACGGCCTGCTGCGCCACCTCGGGCGGATCACCGGGCTGCTGCTGCCGGTCTACTTCGTCGTGGCCGGCCTGGCGGTTGACCTGAGCGACTTCGGCACCACCCAGCTCGCCGAGCTGAGCGCGATCCTGATCGTCGCCGTGGCCGGCAAGTTCGCCGGCGCCTACCTCGGCGCACGCTCCCAACGCCTGGCCGTGCGCCCGTCCGCGGCACTGGCGGTGCTCATGAACACCCGCGGCCTGACCGAACTGATCATCCTTGGCGTCGGGCTCCAACTCGGTCTGCTCGACGACGGCCTCTACTCGCTGATGGTGGTGATGGCGCTGGTCACCACGGCGATGACCGGGCCGCTCCTGGCCCTGGTCTACCGCAGGCCCGTCGAACTCAGCGCCGGGATGCCGACCGCATCCGCACCCCCGCCGTTGTCCCGAGCGGCCGGCCACACCGGCTGACCGAAGTCCACCCCAGACCGGAGGAACGCACCGATGCAGAAGCACACCGCAGGCAGGCGAGACACCTACGACGTGGCCATCCTGGGTGCAGGCATGGCCGGAGGCATGCTCGGTGCGGTGCTTGCCCGCCACGGGGTACGGGTCCTGCTGATCGACGCGGGCGTCCATCCCCGGTTCGCCGTGGGAGAGTCGACGATCCCCTACACCTCCGGCATGACCCGGCTGATCGCGCAGCGGTACGACCTGCCCGAACTCAAGGCGCTGTCCAGCTTCAAGGGCATCCAGAACAAGGTCTCACGGTACTGCGGACAGAAGCAGAACTTCGGCTTCGTCTACCACCGGGAAGGGCAGCCGCAGGATCCCTCGGAAATCAACCAACTGGTCGTCCCGTCGGCGATCCGGACCGAGACGCACCTGTTCCGGCAGGATGTCGACTCGTACCTGTTCAACCTGGCGGTCGCCAAGGGCGCGACACCCCGCCTGGGCACCCGGATCGAGAGGATCGAGATCGACCCGGACAGCGGGGCCGTGCTGCACAGCACCACCGGCGACGAGTTCCGGGCGAGCTACATCGTCGACGGCAGCGGCTTCCGGTCACCGCTCGCCGACGCCTTCAACCTCCGCGAGACGCCGACGCGGGCCCGTACCCACAGCCGGACGATCTTCACGCACATGGTCGGCGTGACACCGTTCGACGATTCTCCGGCGGCACGGCAGCACAAGAACCCCAGCCCCTGGCACCACGGCACCCTGCACCACGTCTTCGACGGCGGGTGGCTCTGGGTGATCCCCTTCGACAACCACCCGAGCTCACTCAACCCGCTGTGCAGCGTCGGTCTGACACTGGACCCCCGGATGTATCCCAGGGACGGCCGGTCGGGGCAGGAGGAGTTCGACGACTTCCTGGCGCGCTTCCCGGAGATCGCCCACCAGTTCCGCGGCGCGGCCGCCGTACGACCCTGGGTGAGCACCGGACGGTTGCAGTACTCGGCCAAGCAGGTCGTCGGCGACCGGTTCTGCCTCACCTCGCACGCGGCCGGTTTCATCGACGCCCTGTACTCGCGCGGCCTGACCAACACCATGGAACTGGTCAACGCCCTGGCCTGGCGGTTGATCGCGGCCACCCGGGACGGCGACTGGTCGACCGAGCGCTTCGCCTACCTGGAGGCGCTCCAGCAGGGCCTGTTCGACTTCCACGACGACCTGGTCTACGCCTCCTTCGTCGGATTCCGCGACTACGAGTTGTGGAACGCCGTCAACCGCACCTGGATGCTCGGCACGATGCTCGGCAACGTCATGCTCGAGGACGCGTACTACCGCTATCTGCGTACCGGCGACGAAGGGGTCTTTCTCGACCTGGAGAACAGCGACAGCCCCGGCTCGCCGCTGCCGGTCAGCGCGGGCTTTAACCGGATGGGCGTCCTCGCCCGTGAGCTGTGCGAGGCCGTCGAGCGGGGCACCACCAAGCCGGGTGAGGCAGCCGCCGCGATCCTCGGCCACATCGGCGCCGCCGACTTCATCGCACCCTCCTTCGCCTTCGGCGAACGCGACACCCGCTGCTTCAACATGACACCCGTCAAGATGGCGCGCAACGCGGTGTGGTGCCGGCGGGAGGCACCGCCGGAGATCGGCCCCCGAATGATCAACGCCAGCAGGGGTCTCGTCCGGATGCGTCTGCGCGGTGGCGAGTAGCGCACCCCCGGCACGGCCGACCCGCAGCAATGGAGGCATCGTATGAACGCACCCCGGCCCTCGGGTGACGAGGCCCCGCTGGCCGTCGTAGGCATGGCCGGCCGGTTCCCCGGCGCATCCGACATCGACAGTCTGTGGACGCTGCTGATCGACGGCGCCGACGCCATCGGCCCGGTGCCGGCGCGGCGGTGGGACGCCAGTGCCGCCCTCGACCCCGAGCGCGCCGTTCAGACCGTCGGTGGCTTCATCGACGGTGTGGAGCAGTTCGACGCGGCCTTCTTCGGCGTCTCGCCGCGGGAGGCGGCCGCCATCGACCCGCAGCAGCGCCTGCTGTTGGAGATCGCCTGGCGGGTCCTCGAGGACGCCGGCACGCCGGCCGCGAGCCTCGCCGGATCGCGCACCGGGGTCTACGTCGGCGCATCCTGGCACGACTACGAACTGGTACGCCGCCGCAGTAGCGCGTCGCCGACCCCGCACAGCCTGGTCGGCAACGCGTTGGACGTGATCGCCGCCCGGGTGTCGTACTTCCTGAAGCTGCGTGGGCCGAGCATGACCGTCGAGACCGGCTGCTCCTCGTCGCTGGTGGCGCTGCACCTGGCCGGGCAGGCGCTGCGCGCGGGCGAGATCAGCTCGGCGCTGGTCGCCGGGGTCAACCTCATCCTCGATCCGTACGTCACCGTCGGACTCACCCACTTCGGCGCGCTGTCGCCCGACGGCCGCTGTGCCACGTTCTCGGACCGGGCCAACGGCTTCGTACGGGGAGAGGGGGTCGTCGCGCTGTACCTCAAGACCCTCGATCAGGCGCTTGCCGACGGTGACCGGATCCACGGGGTCGTCACGCGTACCGTGGTGAACAACGACGGCGGCGGCGAAAGCCTGGTCACGCCCAGCCCGCAGGGGCAGGAGGATCTCATCCGGCGGGCCTACGGCCTCAGCGACACATCCGCCGGGCTCGCGCCGTTCTACGTGGAGGCACACGGTACGGGCACCGACCGGGGAGATCCGATCGAGGTCGGCAACCTCGGCCGGCTGCTGGGCAGACCGGACGCCGAACCCCTGCACGTCGGCTCGATCAAGACGAACATCGGTCATCTTGAGGCGTGCGCCGGGCTCGCCGGGCTGATCAAGCTGTTGCTCGTACTACGGCACCGGGTCGTGCCCCCGAGTCTGCACTCCGAGCGCCTCAACCCGGCGATCCCCTTCACCGAGCTCGGTGTGCACGTGGTGCGCGAGCCGTTGCCCCTGCCCACCGGTCCGGTCCGGCTGGGCGTGAGTTCCTTCGGCTGGGGCGGCACCAACGCCCACGTGGTGGTGCAGGACCCACCCCCGGTCCGGCCGGGCGACACCCCCGCGCCGGACACCCGGGTGGCCGACGGGTTGCCCCTGGTGACGGTGCTGTCCGCGAAGGACTGGCCGTCGCTGACCCGCAGGGCCGCGGAACTCGCCGCAGCCCTGCCGGCGAGCACCGAGGAACTGCGGCGGACGGCCGGCACCCTGGCCTGGCGACGCGACCACTTCGACGTCCGGGCCGCACTGGTCGGCGACCGGCCGGAGACGCTGCGTGCCAACCTGGCTGCGCTCGCCACCCGAGCGGAGGACGCCCAGGACGACCCCGGCCTGGTCACCGGCCGCCCGGTCGAGCGGGGCAGGATCGCCTTCGTCTATCCCGGCCAGGGCGCGCAGTGGGACGGCATGGGCCGTGAGCTGTACCGGGACAGCCCGGTCTTCCGCGACACCGTCGACCGGTGCGCCGCGGCCCTGCACCCGCACACCGGCTGGGACCTGCGGGACGTGTTCGCTCCGGGCGGCGACGCGGCCTGGATGGAGCGGCTCGACATGCTCCAGCCGGTCCTGTGGGCGACCGCCCTCGGTCTCACCGAGCTGTGGCGCTCCTGCGGCGTGCAGCCGGACGTGGTGGTCGGCCACAGCCAGGGTGAGGTAGTGGCGGCCACGGTCACGGGCGCGTTGACCGTCGAGGACGGGGCACTGGTCGTGGCCCGTCGCAGCCGGATCGCGGCCCGCACCTGCGGCCGGGGTCGGATGCTCATGGTCGACCTCGACCTGCAGTCCGCGTACGCCGCGCTGGACGGCTTCGAGGGCAGCGTCTCGCTGGCCGCGCACAACGGCCCCACCTCGTGCGTGTTCTCCGGCGACACGGAGTCGGTGCTGGTGCTCAAGGAACTGCTGGAGGCGGAGGGCACGTACTGCCGCCTGGTCAACGTCGACTACGCCTCGCACAGCCCGCAGATGGATGAGCTCCGGGCGGACCTGCTGGACGCGCTGGACGGGGTCCGGCCGCGTCAGGGGCGCGCCGCGATGATGTCCACGGTGCGGTCGGCGCCGGTGTCCGGCCCCGAACTGGACGCGAGTTACTGGGTGGACAACCTGCGCCAGCCGGTGATGTTCGCGGACGCCGTTGGCGACCTGCTCGACGACGGTGTCACGCACATCGTCGAGATCAGCCCGCACCCGATCCTGACCACCCCGATCAAGCGGGTCGCCGCGCGGCGGGACCGGACCCCGGCCGTCCTGTCGACGCTGCGGCGCGGTCAGGGTGCCACCGATGACGTCGCGGCGGCCATGGCGGCCGCCTATGTCGCGGGCCTCGAGCCGTTCGGCGGTCTGTCCGGTGCGGATGTGCGACCCGTTCCCGGCTACCCGTTGCGGGCGGAACCGTACTGGCCTGTGGAGGTACCTGGTGGCCGCGCCGGTGCCCAGGGCTTCGCGGCACCACTGCGGCCTGCCCCGGACGATCCGCACAGCTGGAACGCCCTGTTCACGCTCTCCTCGACAGGCGTGCCGTGGCTCGCCGATCACCAGGTGCACGGCGTGGCGGTCCTGCCGGGTGCCGCCGTGCTGACGATCCTGCTGGCCTCCGCCTGGCAGCGGTGGGAGGCGGCGCCGGGCCGGATCAGAGGGGTGGAGTTCCGCGGCGCGGTGGCGCTCGGTGAGACGCCCGTCGAAGTCGCTGTCCGCTGGCGCGACTGCACGCGCGGAGCCTGGTTCCGGCTGACCGCGCTGCCGCCGGACGGCACGGCCTGGGAGGAGAAGGCCACCGCTCAGGTCGATCGGGGTCACAAGCCGTACCTCGCGCCGTCCTTCCCCGACGACCTCGCGGAGCCGGACCCGGACGTCGCCGCCGACTTCTACCGGCGCTGGCACGGGCGCGGCCTGCAGTACGGTCCGGCGCTGCGCGGCATCCGCCGGCTCGCGGCAGCTGACGGGCGGGCCCTGGGCGAGGTCGTGCTCGCCGAGCGGTTGCGTGGCATCCCGCTGCGGGGGGCGCCGCATCCGGCCCTGCTCGATGCCGCGCTGCAGGTGGCACTGGCGGCCTGCGAGCAGGACTGCGACACCGCGATGGTGCCGGTCGCCGTCGACACGGTCGAGATCCTGAACGCACCGGCGGACGGGCCGGACAAGCTCTGGTCGTACGCTGAGAGGCGCGGTGTGACCCACGCCGACGTCACGATCTTCGACGGGTCGCGGCACCCGGTGATGGTCCTGCGCGGCGTGCACTTCACCCCGCTGCCGGAACCCGGCGGGAATGCGAACGACCTCCGTCGCTACCACGTCGCCTGGACCGAGCTGGATGACGTCGACGCGGAACCCCGTGCGGGACGCTGGGCGATCTGCGCCGGGTCGGCCCCGTCCACCACCGCCACCGCCCTCGCCGAGGCGATGGTGGCGCGCAGTGTCGAGGTGGTGCGGCACGACCTCGACGACCGGGTGCCGGACGACCTCGACGGCGTCGTCTTCCTCGCGCCGCCCGCCTGTTCGGGGCCGGGCGCGCAGGAGCGCGGCCTCACCGAACTGGCCCGCCTGGCCGCAGCCTGCACCGCATCGGGAGTGTCGCCGCGGCTCACGGTGGTGACGGTCGGCGCGCAGGCCGTGACCGCCGCTGACGTCCCGGACCCCGCCGCCGCGCTCTACTGGGGCTTCACCCGGGTGCTGCGCCGCGAACAGGGCGAACTCGAAGCCCGACTCGTCGACGTCGACCCGGCCGATCCGGCCCCCGCGATGCGGACCGCGACCGAGGTGCTCGCGCCGTCGGCCGAGGATCAGGTGGCGCTCCGGGGCGGACGGCGTCTCGGGATGAGGCTCACGCCCGGACCGCCGCCGACCGTGCCCGCGCTGCCCCCGGCCGGCACCCCACCGCAGCCCTTCCGGGGTGCCGTGGCCGCTGGCGGACGACAGCTGGTCTGGGTGCCGGACAACCGACGTCAGTGCGGGCCGGGCGAGGTGACGGTGGCGGTGACCGCCGCGGCGGTCGACGACCACGACGAGGCCCGCCTCAGAGGTGCCGTCACCGGCACGCCGGACACGGCGCTCGGCACCTCATGTGCGGGTGTCGTCACAGCCGTCGGACCGGACATCGTCGATGTCGCCGTGGGGGACCGGGTGGTCGCCTGCACACTGGGTGCGCTGGCCGCCGAGGTCACTGTCCGCGCCGACCACACCCGGCCGGTGCCCGCCGTGCTGAGCGACGCCGAGGCGGCCGTCCTGCCGCTGGTGCTCACGACGGCCTGGCACGCCCTGGTCCGTCTCGGGGGCGTGGAGGCCGGCGACACCGTGCTCATCCACGCGGGCACCGACGGCGCGACCATCGTCGGGGTGGCGCTGGCCTGCCTGCGCGGCGCCCAGGTGGTGGCCACCGTGGGCGACACCGCCGTCGGTGAGCTGGCGAAGGCGGCCGGTGCCGACCACGTCGTGGATACCCGCGACCCCGACTGGGTCCGGGCGGTGCTCACCGCCACCGCGGGGCGCGGCGTCGACATGGTGCTGCACCCGCAGTCCAACCCCGACGTGGAGGTAGAGGAGAGCCTCACACTGCTCGGTGCGGAGGGGCAGGTCGTGGTGCTGGGTACCGGCACCGTGCGGGTGCATCACCCTGACCTGTTGCGTCCCGGCGTGGGCCTGGGCGTCTGCGACGTCCGGCAGCTGCTGCACCGGCACCCCCACCGCTTCGCCCGCACCCTGGAACTGGTGTGGGACCTGCTCGCCGCCGGCCGGCTACCCACTCTGCCGGTGCGGACCATGACGTACGCGCAGGCCGCCCTGACCACGCCGGACCGCAGCCGTGGCGGCGGAGAGCAACTGGCCCTGACCGATCCCGGCACCGTCACCGACGTGACGCCGGTGCCCCTGCCCGACGGCCAGTTCCGGGCCGATGGGAAGTACCTGATCACCGGCGGCCTCGGTGAACTCGGCCTGTCGTTCGCCGAACACCTCGCCGAACGGGGGGCGGGTGCCCTGGTGCTGCTCGGCCGCTCGGCACCGGGCACCGAGGCGGTGCGGCGGATCGAGGGGCTCCGTGCCCAGAACGTGCAGGTCGAGATCATCTCGTGCGACGTCGCCGACGCACGGGCTCTCGACGCGGCACTGGCCGGCGTACGCGAGCGGTTTCTGCCGCTGCGCGGGGTCGTACACGCCGCCGGCGTTCTCGCCGATGCCACCGTGGCGACCCTGTCCGAGCGGCAGGTGCACGCCGCGGTCGCGGTCAAGCTCGACGGCGCGCGCCACCTCGACGCGCTCACCCGCGACGACCCGCTCGACTTCTTCGTCCTCTTTAGTTCCGTGGCCGGGCTGTTCGGCAACCCCGGTCAGGCGGCCTACAGCGCGGCGAACGCCGCCCTGGACGCCTTCGCCGAGGCCCGGCGGCGCTCCGGACGGCCGGCGACGAGCATCCAGTGGGGACCGTTCGCGGGCATCGGGCTCGCCGCCGCCGACCAGGGCCGTGGCGCCCGGCTGGCCAGCCGGGGCATGGCCGGCGTCGAACCCGGATCGGCGTGGGAGATGCTCACCACGCTGCTCGACGAGGACGTGCCGGCCGCCGCCTACGTGGACCTGGAACTGCGCCGGTGGTTCGACGCCTGTCCCGAGACGGCGGCCCTGCCCAGCTGGCGGACCCTGTACGAGCTGTCGCGGCGCGACGGTGCTCCGGCCGTCGCCGACGGCGACTTCCTCGCCCGCCTGCACGGGGCACCGGGCGACGGCCGGTTGCAGTTGGCGGAGGCGAAGGTGCGTGAACTGACCGGTCGGGTGTTGCGCCTGGACCCGGGCACCATCGAGTCGAACGCCGCCTTCAAGTCGTTGGGGCTGGACTCCCTGCTCAGCCTCGAACTGCGCAACCGGCTGGAGTCGGTCTTCGGTCTGCGCCTGTCGCCGACGACTCTCTGGGCGCACAGCTCGACGCACGCCCTGGCCGGCGCCCTCTGCCAGCAACTGACGGCACCGTCCGACCCGGTGCCGGAACCGGCCTGATCCGCGTACCGCTGACACCACACGGAGGACGACGTGACAGCCGAGACCGAATCCGCCGACCGAGGGCCGCTCCGCCGGGCCATGGCCACGATCCGTACTCTGCAGGCACGCCTCGCCGCCCGGGACGAGAACCAGCCCGTGGCGATCGTGGGTGCCGGCCTCCGGCTGCCCGGCGGAATCGTGGACCTCGCCGGCTACTGGGACGCGCTCGCGCAGGGACGCGACCTGGTGCGCCCGATGCCCCTGTCCCGCCGGAGCCGCTTCGCCGCCGACTGGGAGACACTGCCGCGGCGCGGCGCCTTCCTCGACGACGTGCTCGGGTTCGACGCGGGCTTCTTCGGTCTGAGCCCTCGGGAGGCCCGGCACCTCGACCCGCAGCACCGCCTGCTCATGGAGGTCGCGTGGGAGGCGATGGAGGACGCGGCACTGCCCGCCGACCGGCTCGGCACCCTGCGTGGCGGCCTCTACCTGGGCATCATGTGGCAGGACTACCGCGACTGGCAGGCCGGCGAGCCGGACTCGTTCTGGACCACGGGCAACGGACACAACTTCGCGGCCGGACGCATCGCCTACACGCTGGGGCTGACCGGGCCCACGCTGGCGGTCGACACGGCCTGCTCCTCGTCGCTGGTCGCCCTGCACCTGGCGATGCAGGGCCTGCGGCGCGGTGAGTGTGACGTAGCCCTGGCGGGCGGGGTGAACCTCATCCTGTCGCCGCAGTCGATGCGGCTGGTGCTCGAGACCCGGTCGCTGGCGCCGGACGGCCGCTGTAAGACCTTCGACGCCGCCGCGAACGGTTTCACCCGCGGCGAGGGCTGCGGCGTGGTGGTGCTCAAGCCGCTCGACGCGGCGCTGCGCGACGGTGACCGCGTCCACGCGGTCATCCACGGCTCGGCGGTCAACCAGGACGGCCGGTCGGGTGGCTTCACGGTGCCCAACGTGCTCTCACAGGTGCGACTCATCGAGGACGCGCTGGCCGACGCGCGGCTCACCCCGGCCGACATCGGCTACGTCGAGACGCACGGCACCGGCACCGCGCTCGGCGATCCGATCGAGATGGAGGCCCTCGCCGTCGCGCTCGGACGCCGTAACGCCGGGGCACCGTTGCCGGTCGGTGCCGGCAAGAGCAACCTCGGCCACCTCGAGTCGGCGGCTGGTGTCGCGGGGCTGCTCAAGGCGGTGCTCAGCCTGCGACACCGGATGATCCCGCCGGTCGTGCACTTCCGCACACTCAATCCGCGGATCGATCTGGCGGACACCGGGATCGTAGTGCCCACCCAACTCACCGGGTGGGTGCCCGAGGCGGGCCGTTACGCGGGCGTCAGCTCGTTCGGCATGAGCGGCACCAACGCGCACGTCGTCCTGGGCGCTCCCGCCCCGCCGGACGCCCCGCCGGACGACGCGCCCGCCCCGGCCGGGTTCGAGATCTCGGCGAAGACCGAATCCGCGCTGCGTGACCTCGCCGCCCGGTATGTCGCCCGGCTCGCCACACTGCCCGCTGCGGACTACCCGGCTCTGGTGTCGACCGCGTCGACCGGACGCACCCGGCTCGCGGAACGCGCATGGATCGCCGCGGCGGATCCCGCCGCGGCCGTGGCGGCCCTGCGTGAACTGGCGGCGGGCCGGCCGACCCCCGTGGTCGTGCGGCTCGCCCGCGACGAGCCGTGCCCGCAGGAACCGCCCGCCGTCCGCCGCATCGTCGACCTGCCGTCCTACCCCTGGCAGCGCCAGCGTTACGAACCCGCGACAGCCGCGGATCCCGCTGCGCTGTTCTCCCTCACCTGGCGGCCGGTGGCACCCACCGGGCCGCCCGAGCCGCCGGGCCCGCTCGTGGTGGCCGGCGACGACCCCGGGCTGCTCGGGCTGATCGTCGGCGAGGCGGCGGCCGTCGGTGTCGTCGGCACCGTGCTCGGCCCGCTGGCGCAGGCCGCGCCGCCCGGCTGGGAGACGGGCGATCTGCCCACCGCACGCGGCGGCTGGGACGACTTCTGGTCGGCGCGGCCCGGCGCCACGACAATCCTGGTGCCCGCGGCCGCGCCGATGGAGCAGGCCGCGTCCACCGGTGCCGCCCGGTGCGCCGCAGTGGTCGCGGCCGTCGGTGCGGTGACGGCACACCGACGGGGCCTGACCTGGGTCGTCACCCGCGCCGCCCGCGACACCGGGGACGGCGATCGCCCCGAGGCCACCGACCACGGCCTGCTGCAGGGCCTGGCACCGGCTCTGGGCCTGGAATACCCGGGCGGTTGGGGTGGCATCGTCGACCTGCCGGCCGAGCCGCAGGCAGCCGACGTACGCGCGATGCTCGCCCTGCTCGCCGACGGTAGCCTGCCGGAGCAGGCCGCCGTGCGGGCCGGGACGGTGCTGACCGCGCGGCTGACCCGGGCGCCTGCCGCCGATCAGCACGGGGTGACGCAGTTGCGCCCGGACGCCACATACGTCGTCACCGGAGGGCTCGGCGCGGTGGGCAGGCAGTTGGTCGCCGAACTGGTGGCCCGCGGTGCCCGGCACCTGCTGATCATCGGCAGGCGTCCCCGCACCTCGCTGCCCGGGGCCGCCGTCGACGCTCTCGACGGCCTGGCCGCGCTGGGCGTCGATGCCCGGTACAGCGGCGACGGCTGCGACACCGCCGAGAACCTGGCGCTCGCCTGCGCGCCGCTCGACGCGATGCCGCCGGTACGCGGTGTGCTGCACCTCGCGGGGACGGTGACCGCCGCCGGACCCGCAGAGCTGGACGCCGGGGCGTTCGCTGCCGTCGCCGTCGCCAAGGCCGGTGGCGGCTGGCTCCTGCACCGGGCCGCCGATGCGTGGCCGCTCGACTTCTTCGTGCTCGCCTCGTCCGTGTCGGCGCTCTGGGGCGCGAAGGGCCACGCCGCCTACGCGGCCGCGAACGGCGCGCTCGACCTGCTCGCGGCCTACCGCCGGGGACGTGGTCTGCCGGCGACCAGTCTGGCGTACGGGCCGTGGGCACTCGACGGTGACGGCATGGCCGACGCCGCCACCCTGGAACGATCCGAACGTACCGGCATCGGTGCGATGGCACCGGCCGAGGCACGGGCCGTCCTGACCGCCGCCCTGTCCGACACCACCGGTTACCTGGCCGCCTGCCGGGTCGATGTGCATCGCCTCGCCCGCATTCTGCCCCGGCAGCGCACCGGCCTGCTCGCGGACCTGGTCGACGGCGACGTGGCACCCGTGCGCCCCGACCAGACCGGGGCGGAGCCCCGGACGCCGAAGGTCGGCGGGGTGGCGAAAGGAGTGCCCGACGGGGCGGCGTCGCCCCGGACACCCGAGGACGCCGAGGCGGTGCGGGGCACCGTCGCACGCCTGCTCGCCGTGCAGCTCGGATACGACGGTGCCGCCGACATCCGCCCGACCGTGGGCTTCGCCGACCTCGGCCTCGACTCGATCAACGCGGTGGACCTCGCCGAGCAGCTCACCGCGGTACTGGGGCGCCCGGTCGACGTGACCCAGCTCTTCGACCATCCCAGCGTCGCGGAGCTGACGGCGTTCCTGACCGGCAGTGGCCGCCCGGCGACATCCGCGACCCCCGCCCGGCCGGCACCCGCCGCCCCGCCGGCGGCCGTCGACCCGGTGGTGGGAATGTCCACGGGCGTCGCCGAGCCGGTCGCGATCGTGGGCATGGCCTGCCGTTTCCCGCACGCGGACTCCGCCGAACAACTCTGGGAGCTCCTCAGCGCAGGCATCGACGCGGTCGGTGGCGTCCCCGACGACCGCTGGGGCAGCGCCGTGCTGCGCAGCGGGCGGGTCACCACCGACCAGGGCGGCTACCTCAGCGGCATCGACCTGTTCGACGCCGATTTCTTCGCCGTGCCGGCCCGTGAGGCGCGCAGCATGGACCCGCAGCAGCGACTGCTGATGGAGACGGCGTGGCACGCGTTGGAGGACGCCGGCATCGACCCTTCGACGCTGCGGGACACCGCGACCGGTGTCTTCGTCGGTGTCAGCTACGCCGACTACGCCCGGCTGCTCGCCCAGGGCGGCCCCGCCGAGGTGGACGCCTACTACGGCACCGGGACGGCGCTCAACGCGGCGGCCGGGCGGCTCGCGTACGCCCTCGGCCTGCACGGCCCGGCGCTCGCGGTGGACTCGGCCTGCTCGTCCTCGCTGGTGGCCACGCACCTGGCGGTGCGGGCACTGCGTAGCGGAGACGCCGACGCGGCACTGGTCGGCGGCGTCAACATCCTGCTCGACCCGACGTCGTCGGTGGCCGTGAGCCAGGCACACATGCTCTCGGTGGACGGCCGCTGCCGCACCTTCGACGCTGCGGCCGACGGGTTCGTCCGCGCGGAGGGGTGCGGAGTCCTCGTGCTCAAGCGCCTCGCGGACGCCCGCCGCGACGGCGACGACGTGCTCGCCGTGATCCGGGGAAGTGCGGTGAACTCCGACGGCGCCTCTTCGGGCCTCACCGTTCCCAACGGCAGCGCCCAGGAGCGGCTGCTCGCCGCTGCCCTGGCCGACGCCGGGACACCCGGCAACGCCGTGTCCTACCTGGAGGCGCACGGCACCGGGACGCGACTGGGCGACCCGATCGAGATCGCCGCCGCCTGGCGGGCGTTCGGCCCCGACCGCGCCGAGGACGAGCCGCTGCACGTCGGCTCGATCAAGAGCAACATCGGGCACTGCGAGTCCGCGGCGGGGATGGCGGGGATCGTGAAGGTGCTTCTCGCCCTGCGGCACGGGAGGATCCCGGCGAACCTGCACTTCCGGACGCCGAACCCGCACGTGGACTGGGCCGGTGCGAACATCCGGGTGGTGGCTGCCGAGACGCCGTGGCCGCGCGGGTCGGCCCCCCGGGTGGCCGGTGTCTCGGGTTTCGGGTTCACCGGGACCAACGCACACCTGGTGCTGGCCGACCCCGACGAGCCGCCGACGGTGGCACTCAGGCCGGGCGGGCCCTGTGTGGTGACCGTCTCGGCACCCGACCCTGACGGTCTGGCCCGTGCGACCGCGGTGTGGCGCGAACGGCTCGCCGGTGCCGCCGACGACGAGGTGGCCACGCTGGCAGCGACGAGTGGCCGGGGCCGCGCACACTTCCGGTACCGCCGGGCGGCGGTCGGACGCACCGGTGCAGACCTCGCCAGGGGGCTCTCGGACGCCGAGCCGGTCGGCGGCTCGGCCGAACCGCCACGTGTCGCGTTCCTCTTCACCGGCCAGGGCAGCCAGTACTTCGGGATGGGGCGCGAACTCTACGAGACCGAGCCTGTCTTCCGCGACGCGTTCGACCGCTGCGACACCCTGTTGCGCCCGCGACTGGGTGCGAGTCTCACCGAACTGACGTTCGCCGGGACGGACGCGGCGGTGATGCACCAGACGCGGGTGACCCAGCCCGCGCTGGTCGCCCTGGCCGTGTCGCTGGTGGAGATGTGGCGGCACTGGGGCGTGCGGCCGGTGGCCGTCCTCGGGCACAGCGTCGGGGAGATCGCGGCGGCGGTCTGCGCGGGGGTGCTCGACCTACCCGACGCCTGCGCGTTCGTGTCGCGGCGGGCGGCGCTGATGCAGGACACCGAGCCCGGTCGGATGATCTCGGTGGCCGCGTCGGAGAAGTGGGTCGAGGAGTGGATCCAGCACACCGACGCGGATCTGGCGGCGGTCAACGGCCCGGAGTCGACGGTGGTCGCGGGTACCACCGAGGCGATCGAGGCACTCGTCGTACGCCTGACCGCCGAGGGCGTCCGGCACCGGCCGCTGACCACCTCGCGCGCCTTCCACTCCCGGCTGATGGACCCGGTCCTCGACCGGCTCCGTGACGAACTCACCGGCCTGACCACGATGCCCGGGGAGCTGCCGCTGGTGGCCAACCTGACCGGGCGTACCGGCACCGTCATGGACGCGGAGTACTGGTGCGAACAGGTGCGCCGGCCGGTTCGCTTCCACGACGGTCTGGTACGCCTGAATGAGCTCGGCGTCGATGTCCTGCTCGAGATCGGCCCCGACCGTACGCTCACGAACCTCGCCGGTACCGCCGGGCTGGTCCCCGCTGGCGGTGCCCTGTCCTCCCTGCGCCGCGCGGTGCCGGCGCGGACCGCCATGCTGACCGCAGCGGCCGCACTCTACCGGGCCGGACAGCAGCTCGACTGGGACCGCATCCATCCGCGGACCCCGAAACGGTCCACCGCGCCACGCTATCCCTTCGCGCGGACGTCCTTCTGGGCGCAGCCCCGGCCCCGGCCCACCGCCGACGAGCCGGCGGGCAGCGTGACCGCACCTCCGTGGGGCGCCGAACTGCGCTCACCCGCCCTGCTTGGCCGGGTGTTCGCAAGCCACCGCAGCACAGGCTATCCCGCCCACCTGACCGACCACCGGCTCTTCGGGACGGTCTCGGTGCCGGGCGCCTCCCAACTGGCCACCGTGCTGTCCGCGCTCGCCACCGGCGGGGACACCGTACGGCTGCACGACGTGCACTTCCCCCGGGCGCTCGTCCTGCACGACGGCGAGCGGTACGAGCAGCAGGTGATCGAGTCGTCGGGGCCGGATGGCCGCCGGGTCAGCGTGCAGAGCCTGGTCGACGAGGAGGCCGGCCGGTGGCAGGAACACCTGGTCGCCCGGGTGTCCGCCGCGCCGCCGGCCGAGGGTGCCACCGGTGGACCACTGCCGGACGGGTTGCGGGAGAACCCCGGACGGGAGTTGACCGGCGGGCAGTTCTATCGTCACCTGCGCGTCCTCGGTTACCACCTCGGGCCGTCCTTCCGCTGGATCGACCACATCTGGATCACCGGCGACGAGGCTCTGGTGCGTTTCACCACGCCGGCCGACACGCGGGAGGACCCCGCCGACTACGCCGTACATCCCGGGTTGCTCGACTCCTGCCTGCAGAGCGCCGTCTGCTTCGCGGTGCGCGGCGAGCCGGACGGGGAGGAACCGGGCCTGGCGATCCCCTTTTCGGTGTCGCGTCTCGTGCTGCACGCACGGCCCCCGGCGGACGGGGACCTCTGGGCACACGTCAGAGCACGGTGGGACGACAACGGCACCGGGCTGTTGCAGGTGGGTTCGGCCGACATCCGTCTCACCGACGGCGACGGGCGCACGGTGGTGCTGATCGAGGACTTCCGGTTCCGGCGCGCGCCGCGGGCGCTGGTGGAGGCGTCGCTCAGCGTCCGGGCGGTGGTGAGACGTACCGCCTGGGTGCCGGTGACCGCTGCCGGCCCCCTGCCGGACAGCGTCACGGTGCTGGGTGCGCCGGGGGTCGAGACCGGGCTTCGGCAGGCCGGCCTGCGGGTGGCCGATCGGGCCGCCGAGGCGGCGATGCTGGTGGACGCACGGTTTACCGCTGACCGCTCGGCACCCGTCGACATCGCCGCCGAGGTGGCGCGCACTCTGCAGAGACTGTCACCGGGCTGCGGATACACCTTCCTCGGCCCGGCCATGCCGGCCGGTGCGCCCGTCGTGGAGTCGGTCGCCGGGCTGCTGGCCGGGTTGCGGGCCGAGCAACCGGACCGGCAGGTGCGCCTCGTCGTGCCGTCGGACGGTTGGCGCCCCGAACACCTGACCGCCGCGCTGGCCGCCCCGGTGGAGACGGTCGACGGACCGCTCACTGCCGGGCCGGACGGCGTACGGGCGCGGAACCTGACCGACGTGGAGCTGCCGTCCCCGCCGCCCGCCTGGGATCCGGTGGGCTCCGCACTGATCACCGGCGGCCTCGGTGCCCTGGGTCTCAGCGTCGCCTCGTTCCTCGCCGCGCGCGGCGTGCGACACATCGGTCTGATGGCCCGGTCCGGGCCCGACGCGGCCGCGCGGCGGGTCATCGACGACCTCACCGCGAACGGCACGACCGTCCGGGTGGTCGTCGGGGACGTGACCGACCCGGCGGACTGCCTGCGCGCGGTCGGCGAGGCCGGCCGGGACGTGCCGCTGCGCTTCGTCTTCCATCTCGCCGGCAGCACCGACGACCGGGCCTTCGCCTCGCTGACGCCCGACTCGTTCCGGTCGGTCTTCGCCGCCAAGGCCGAGGGCGCGACCCAGCTTGCCGCCGCCGTCGGCACCGGGCCGCTGACCGCCTTCGTGCTCTTCTCGTCGGCCTCGGCGGTGCTCGGGTCGGCGGGACAGGCCAACTACGCCGCCGCGAACGGCTACCTGGACGGCCTGGCGACGGTGTTGCGAACGGCCGGAATCCCGGCCACGAGCATCGGCTGGGGGCCGTGGAGCACCCGGTACCGCGAAGGGCTGGCCGACACATCTGCGGTGCGGCGCGCGATGCAGGCCCGTGGTCTGCGCGCCCTCACCGACGAACAGGCCTGGCCGGTCCTCGACGCCGTGCTGGCGGGCGGCCCGCAGCGGCTGGTCGTCGTCGGTGGATCCCGGGAGCGGGCACCGTCGCCGGAGCCACTGCCCGAGTCGCCCGGCACACCCGGTCGCGGCTGGCTGCGCGACCGGCTCACGGACGCCGGCGAGCTGCGCGCCGAGATCGGCCGGATGGTGGGCGAGGTGCTCGGTGAGCCGGGACCGATCGAGACCGGCCTGGGGTTCATGGACCTCGGTCTCGACTCGATCATGACAGTTGACCTCCAGCGGCGTCTCTCCCATGCACTCGGCCGGGAGCTTCCGGTCACGGTGGCGCTCGACCACCCGACGGTGGATCGACTCGCCGCGCACCTCGAGGCTCCGACGGCGGCGTCGGAACCGGCCGGCGACCTGGAGCCGGTCAACGGGGACGGCACCGACGAGCTGTCCCTCGACGACCTCGTCCGCGCGGTCCGCGCCGACATCGCGACGGAAGGGTGAGCACATGGACGAACAGGAGATCCGCCGGCTGTTGGCGACGCAGCTGGAGAAGTCGCGCCGGTTGCAGGCACGGATCGGTGAGCTCGAAGCGGCGGCGCGTATCCCGATCGCGGTGCTCGGCATGGGACTGCGCCTACCCGGCGGTGTGACCACGCCGGAGGACTACTGGGAACTGCTGCACCGACCCGGCGACGCGTCCCGCGAGATCCCGGCGGACCGGCCGGGGCTGCGCGCGGTTCACGACCCCGTTCCGGGTCGTCCCGGACGGTCCTACGTGGACCGGGCCGGCTTCCTCGACGACGTGGCGGGTTTTGACGCCGAGTTCTTCGGCATCTCGCAGCGGGAGGCGTCGCTGCTCGACCCCCAGCAGCGGATGCTGCTGGAGGCCGCGTGGGAAGCGCTGGAGCGCGCGGGCATCGCGGTGCGGCGCGCCGACCGGCTCGACGTCGGGGTGTACCTCGGCATCATGGCGTCGGAATACAACGAGCGGTTCGCCGAACGGGGCGACGCCACCCGGGTGGACCCCTACTACACCACCGGCGGTGGCCTCTGCTTCGGCGCCGGCCGGATCAGCTATGTGATGGGCTTCAAGGGGCCTGTGCTCAGTGTCGACACCGCCTGCTCATCCTCGCTGGCGGCGCTGCACCTCGCGGTTCGCGCGCTGCGCTCCGGCGAGTGCCGGTACGCCCTGGTCGGCGGCAGCAACCTGCTGCTGTCGGCCAACCTGATGGTCTCGCTCAGCCAGGCGCGGGCCCTGTCGCCCGGTGGCCGGTCACGGTCGTTTCTCGCCGGCGCCGACGGGTACGGACGCGGCGAGGGCGTCGGCGTGCTGGTCCTGCAACGCCTGGACGACGCCGAGCGGGAGCGGCGCCCGGTCCTGGCCGTGGTCCGTGGCACGGCGATGAACTCCGACGGCGCGTCCTCGGGACTCACCGCGCCGAGTGGCCCGGCGCAGCAGGAGGTCGTGCGGGCCGCACTGCGCGACGCGGGCACCGACCCGGCCGAGTTGGGCTGGGTCGAGGCGCACGGCACCGGCACCGCGCTCGGCGACCCGATCGAGGTGTACGCGCTCGCCGAGGTGTTGGGGGAGGGTATCCGCCGGCGCGGCGTGCCACTGGCGATCGGCAGTGTCAAGGCCCGACTCGGGCACCTCGAGGCCGCCTCGGGGATCGCGGCGGTGATGAAGACCGTGCTGATGTTGCGGCACGGTGAGATCCCGGCGGCCCTGGACCCGCAGGACGGTCCGCTCAACGAGCACGTCGACTGGGACGGCCTGCCGTTCACGGTGCCACGCGCCAACCAGCCGTGGCCGGTCGCCCTGCCGCAGCGCGTGGCCGCGGTCAACTCGTTCGGGATGAGCGGGACGAACGTGCACGCGGTGCTCGCCGCCGGCCCACCGGACCGGGACGCCGCGCCCGACCCCGTCGAGGAGCCGCAGCTGCTCACCCTCTCGGCTCGGACCGCACCGGCGCTGACCGCGCTGGCGCGGTCGGTCGGTGGCCACCTGAACAAGGCGGGACCTGCCGAGGTCCCGTCGATCTGCCACACGCTGCGGTGCGGGCGGGCGACCTTCGCGTACCGGATCGCCGTGGTGGCGTCGACCGGGCCCGAGCTGGCCGCCCGGATCGAGGAGGCGCTGTGGCGACCACTGGCCGCCGTGCCGGCGGCAGGACCGGCGGCGGTGCGGCTGCGCACCGATGACACCGACCCGTCGCGGGCCCTGCTGAGCGCGCTCGGCGTGCGGTTCACGGTCGAGCATGCAACCGGTCCGGCGGAACTCGGGTGGGAGGGGCGGCGCTACCCGCTGGACAGCCGCGAGGCCACCCTGAACGCCCTGGCAGCCCTCTTCGAGGGCGGCGCCGAGCTGCGCTTCGACGCCCTACGTCGGCCCCACGACCGCTACGTGGGTGACCTGCCGACGTATCCGTTCCAGCGACGACGGTTCTGGGTGGACGAGCCGACGCCGGATATCGCGGCACCGGCGGTGCCGGAGCGGCCGGGGGACCTCGCTCCCGGTGTCGGGGACCGTGCAGCCGTGCACCGCTACCTGGCGGAACGGCTGCGGGAGGTGCTCGCGGCGGAGGAACTCGACGAATCCCGGTCCTTGCTGGACAGTGGCGGCGACTCGTTCGCCTCGGTGCTGTTCATCCAGCGGGTGGAGCAGGCCTACGAGGTGGGCGTCCGGCCCGAAGACCTGCCGCTCGACCTGCCGCTCGCCGATTTCCTGGAGCGGCTCGCCGCCGCGGTGTCCCTGCGGGCCACGGACGATTCGCGATGAGCCTCTTCGTGCGGCCCCGAAGGGTGGCCGACCCGGAACTCACCCTCGTGGTCTTCCACCACGCGGGTGGCTCGGCGGCCGGCTACCACCCGCTCACCCGGTGGCTGCCGCAGGCGTGGGAACTGCTGATCCTCGACCTGCCGGGGCGCGGCAAACGGGTGGGGGAACGGCTGCCGGACACACCGGCAGACTTCTACGAACTTCTCCGTGGAGACGTCCTCGACCTGACGCACCGGGGTCCCTACGCGCTCTTCGGCCACAGCCTCGGCGCCATCGTCGCGGTGGAGGTGGCGTACGCGTTGAGTGGGCGTGACACGCCACCGTTGTGGGCGGGCGTCTCCGGCAGGGTGCCACCGGGCCGGTCCGTGTCGGTGCCCGGGATCGCCGCGGACACGCCGGACGACCGGCTGTTGGAAGCGTTGGCGGCGCTCGGCGGGCTGCCCGACGGGCTGGGCGGCGTCCCGGAGTTCCAGCGGCGTTTCCTCGGCCTCCTGCGCTACGACCTACGGGTACTGGCGGCACACCGCCCGGACCCGACGCGTGGGCCCCTGTCGGTCCCGCTGACCGTCTTCGCGGGCACGGACGACCCGCTCACCCCCCTGCCGGAACTCGGCGGTTGGACGGCCGTGACGACCGCGCCGGTCCGGCAGCGACTGTTCAGGGGCGGCCACTTCTACTTCCGGGGGGACGGTTTCCGGGAACTCGGGACGGCGATCACCGCCGAGATCCGCGCGCTTGCGCTGACCGAAGGGAGATGAGCGGTCCGATGAATACCGAGTCGACACCCGCTGGGCGCTACGGCACGCTGGACGAGCCGCCGCCCGTGACCACCGACCTGCGCCTGCTGATGGCAGCGTTCCCGACCGGGGTCAGCGTGGTGACCGCGTTGGGAACACCGGCGGTTCCCAGGGGCATGACCTGCACGTCGCTGTGCAGCGTGTCGCTGGATCCACCGGTGCTGCTGGTCTGCCTGCGCTCGGACAGCCCGACCCGGGAGGCGGTGGCGAGCAGTGGCCGGTTCGCGGTGAACCTGTTGCACGCGCGGGCGCTGCCGGTGGCTCGGTTGTTCGCCTCCGGCCTGGCCGACCGGTTCGACCGCGTCGAGTGGCACCACGGCGGCGGAACAGCCGGGCCGCACCTGCTGGCGGACGCCCACACGGTCGCCGACTGCTCCGTACTGGCGACCCACGTCGTCGGCACGCACACGGTGGTGATGGGCGGGGTCGACCAGGTCACCGCGCTCGGCACCCAGCAGCCGCTGATGTACGGCCTGCGCCGTTACGCCTCCTGGCCCGATGACAGCACGCCCGCCTGAACGTGGAACCAGAGAGGAACGAGATGGCCGAAGGACCTACCCGGCACGCCCTGGTGCTCGGTGCCGGACTGGCCGGTTCGCTTGCCGCTGCGGCGCTGAGCCGACGCTTCGACCAGGTGACCCTGGTGGACCGCGACGACCTCGCGGCCGATGTCGTCGTGCGCAAGGGCATCCCGCAGGCACGTCAGTCCCACCTGCTGATGGGCGCGGGTGCGCGGGCGATGGAGGACCTGGTGCCCGGCGTGCTCGCCGACCTGCGCGACGCCGGTGCGCACTTCCTGAAGGCACCCACCGAGGTCGCGTTCCTGACCAAGTACGGCTGGCTGCCCCACGCGCCGCACGAGGAGTACGTGGTCTGCTGCAGCCGTGACCTGCTCGACCGGGTGGTGCGCGACCGGGTGCTGCGCCGGCACCGCATCGACCTGGTCGCGGCGCACGACGTGGTCGGACTGCTCGGCAGCCCGACGGCGGTCACCGGTGCGGTGCTGCGCAGCCGTGGGGCGGGTGCGTCGCGTACCGTCACCGCCGACTTCGTGGTCGCCGCGACCGGACGTTCGAGCCGGGTGGCGTCGTGGCTGCACGACCTCGGCCTGCCCCAGGTCCCCGACGAGGTGATCGACGCGGGCACGGCGTACGTGACCAGGATCTTCGACGCCGGGCTGTCGTCCGGTGGCCGACCGCCGGCGATCGTCATGATCGCCAATGTCACCGGCGACGCGGTCGGTGGCGTGTTGCTGCCGATCGAGAACGGCCTGATGACCGCCACCATGATCGGCATGCGCGGCTCGGAGCCGCCCACGGGCGACGACGAGTTCCTCGCCTTCGCCAAGCAGCTACCGCACCCGGGGATCGCCGACGCGCTCGCCGAGGCCGAGCCGGTCGGTCCGGCCCGGGGTTTCCGCGGCCTGGCCAACCGCCGGTCCCGCTTCGAGGCGCTGCCGGTCTGGCCCGAACGGTTCGTCACGGTCGGCGACGCGGCGGCCGTGCTGAACCCGGCACACGCGCACGGGATGTCGGTGGCGGCGTTCGGGGTGGCCGAGCTGGCCGCCGCGATCGACCGGATGGGCAACGCACCCGGCCTGGCCCGTCGGGTCCAGCGTGCCGTCCGACGCCGCAGCCGCGACGCCTGGGACCTCTCGGTCAGCGACGACAGGCGTCACCCCCAGGTCCTCGGCCCGCGCCCGGGACCGGCCAGCCGCGTCCAGAACCGTTATGCCGACCGGATCACGCACGTCGCGACGACCCGGCCCGAGGTGGCCAGGGCGCTCGTGAACGTCATCGCCCTGGCGAAACCCGTCTCGGCGCTGCTGACGCCCCGGCTGCTCTGGGCGGCGGCCCGTGGACCGGATCAGAGACAACGACTGGAGGCCGACAAGTGACCGAACACCGCGACATCGAACTGGCCGGGGGCATCCGCCTGCACGTGGCCGAGCAGGGCAGCGGGCCCCTGGTGGTGCTGTTGCACGGGTTTCCCGAATTCTGGTACTCCTGGCGTCATCAGTTGGCGGGCCTGTCCGCCGCAGGCTACCGGGTGGTCGCGCCGGACCAGCGCGGGTACGGCAGCAGCGACCGCCCCGAGGGGGTGGACGCCTACACGCTCCCGCAGTTGGTCGGCGACGTCGTCGGCGTCATCCGGGCACTGGGCGAGCGGCAGGCTTTCGTGGTCGGCCACGACTGGGGCGCACTGGTCGCCTGGGCGGTCGCCACCGTGCGGCCCGATCTCGTGCGCGGCGTGGTGGGCGTGAGCGTGCCACCATTGCCGCCGCGCGGGCCGGTGCCGCCGCTGCGCGCGGCGCGGGAGCGCTTCGGCGGGCGGTTCTACTGGAACTACTTCGAGACGCCCGGTGTGGCCGAGGCCGAGTTCGGTAAGGACCTGGACGCGACGTTCCGTCGGATGCTCTTCGGCGCGTCGGGAAGCCGTCCGGCCGACGGTGGGCCGGCGCTGCCGCTTGTGCCGCCCGGCGGCGGGTTCCTCGATCTTGCGCCCGAGCCGCCCGAGGCGCTACCGGCGTGGCTGACCGAGGCGGACGTCGCGGCCTACGTGGCGGCGTTCACGGAGTCCGGCTTCACCGGCGGCCTCAACTGGTACCGCAATCTGGACCGCAACTGGGAGTTGACCGCCGCGTGGGACGGCGCGGTCGTGACCTCGCCGGCGCTGTTCGTCATCGGCGAGCGCGACAAGGCGTTCGCAGGGGTCGAGGTGATGGACGCCGCCGTCGCCACGCTCGCCCCCGGTCACCTGGGAACCGTCGTCATCCCGGACGCGGGCCACTGGGTCCAGCAGGAGGCGCCGGAGCAGCTCACCGAGGTGCTGCTGCGGTTCTTCGCCGAGGTCTGATCAACGAGGGCGTTGCGCCCGCTGCGCTGCCTGCGGCAGCGCAGCGGGTCCGCGTCACGCTCTGGTGAACCGGACGGGCAGGTGGTGCGGGCCGCGGACCAGGATGCCGTGCCGCCAGGCCAGCGCCGCCGGGTGCGCGTCGAGCTCCAGGTGTGGGAAGCGTCGGAGCAGGCTCGCGAACGCGATGCGGACCTCCATGCGGGCCAGCGCGTTGCCCAGGCAGTGATGGATGCCGTGGCCGAACGCGACGTGGCCTGCGGTGGCCCGTCGGATGTCGAACCGGTCGGGCTGCTCGAATCGGCCGGCGTCCCGGTTGGCCGAGTTCAGGGCGACCATGACGGCCTCGCCGGCTGCGATCTTGACATTGCCCACGGTGATGGTTTCGAGGGCGAAGCGGAACGTCGCGCTCTCCACCGGACCGTCGTAGCGCAGCATCTCCTCGATCGCTGCGTCGAGCAGCCCCGGATCGGCGCGCAGCGCCGCCAACTGGTCGGGGTTGGCCAGCAGGGCGTAGAGGCCGTTGCCGATCAGGTTGGTGGTGGTCTCGTGACCGGCCACGATCAGCAGGAAGACCGTGCCCCGCAACTCGTCGGCGCTGAGCCGGTCGCCGTCGGTGTCGGTGGTGCGGATCAGGGCGCTGAGCAGGTCGGGCCCTGGATCGGCGCGCTTCTTCTCGATCAGCGCGTCGATGAACCGGGCGGCGTCCCGGGCGGCGGCCTGCCGCTCGGCCGGCACACTCGAGGAGACTGCGGCGTCGGCCCAGCGGCGCACCTCCTCGCGGTCGAGGTTGGGCACCCCCAGCAGCTCACAGATGACCGCCATCGGCAACGGGAAGGCGAAGTCGTCGATGACGTCGAACCGGTCGACCGGCCTGGCCGACACGGCGTCCAGCAGTTCGTCGGTGAGCTGCTGGATCCGTTCGCGTAGCCCCTCCACCCGGCGCGGCGTGAACTCGCTGGCGACCAGGCGGCGCAGGCGGGTGTGCTGCGGCGGGTCCGAGTTCATCATGTGGCTGCCCGAAGGACTCTTGATCGGGAACGACTCACCTGCGGAGTGCCACTGCTTGGACAGCCGAGGGTCGCTGAGCATCGCGCGAGCCTCGTCATAGCCGACGACCAGCCACACCTCCGCGCCCTCCGGCATCCAGACGCGGTGGACGGGGCCCTGCTCGCGCAGCCGTGCGTAGGTGGGATACGGGTCGCGGGCGAAGTCCTCGCCGAGCGCGGCGAGATCCAGGGCAGCGGTGGTGGTCACGAATTCCTCCGGACATTTCCATGGGAATGGGAACTCAGGCGCCACCCATATGCTATGGAAGGCAATCATGAGAACGTCTGGAGGCAATCTGGACGACTGCGGGCCCCCGGGTCCGGGTCAGCCCACCGTCTGCCTCAGCAACCCGTCGATGACCGCGATCAGGCCCGACCGGTGCATGTTGCGGGAGGTGAGCGTCGGCCACAGGTCGGCGAGTGAGGACAGCCGAGGGAACTGCGCGGCGTCGAGGTTGGCGAACGCCTTCTCCCGGTGTGCTCCCGCGTCCGGCTGGGAGTAGTGCTTCCCGCGGGCCACCCGCAGCATCAGCTCGCCGGCGGTGTAGTACCAGATCACCCGATAGGCGTAGACGGCCTGCTCGGGAGTCATGCCGCAGCGGATGGCGCCGTCGATGATGCTCTCGACGATCCACAGGGCGGAGACCGCCATCAGATCGTCGGAGGCGAGGACCTCGACGATCCACGGGCACTCGGCGAGGATGTCGTGCAGCAGCTGGGCCGCCTTGATCAGATGCTCCCGGGGCTCCGGCGGCATGTCCGTGCGGGGGAACTGCACGGCGTGCGCCTCGAGCAGCAGGAGCAGCAGCTCGTCCTTGTCCTTCACGTGGTGGTAGAGCGCCATCGGAGTGCTCTGCAGATCCTTGGCGAGACGACGCATCGACAGACTCTTGACGCCCTCCTCACTGAGGATGCGTCCGGCCGCCGCGACGATGGCCTCCCTGGACAGGCGGGGAGGGCGCCCCATCCGACCGCCCTGCGACGAGGAAGACTGCATACGGCTCCGGACCCCCTATGGTTACAGGAAGCCCTCGACCTGCGGCGTTACCGCCTCGGAGCAGGGGACGTTCCCGGTGAACCGCACCACCGTATCCGGCAGACGGTGTTGAAGGCTCGCCAGGAGCCGTCGCGAGTCGACGACGTCCGAGGCGTACCGGACCCCGGGAGGGATCCGGCCGGTGGTCAGGGCGAGCACCGCCTCGGCCGCGACCACGCCCGACAGCGCCGAGCCGTCGCTTCCGCGGATCACCACCGAGCGGTGCACCGGCGTGCCGTCGGGGGCCCGACCGTCGAGTTCGCCGTGCAGCACCTGGTAGGGGCGACGCCCCGCGGCGTCGAGCCGACTGGCACGGACGAGTTCGGCGACCGCGTCCGCGTCCGCCAGCCTGGTGCCGCGTCGGCGGCTCGTCGTCGCGAGCACGTGCGGCCCGTCGAAGGCGTTGAACCACACGGCCTGCGCCAACGGCAGCACGAGTGCCTGCCGGCGCAGTTCGGCCGTCAGGTACGGGTATCCGGTCAGGGCCCGCTCGACGGTGGGTATCCGGTAGTCGTCGTCGACCCGCAGCGCCCGGGGCACCTCCCGTCCTCGCCACACGGCCAGGGGGGTTCCGTACCCGGCGTCCAGGCTCAGCAGGTAGTCGGCGGCGGCGCCGGCTGTCAGGCCACCGAGACCCGCGTACGCACCGGTGAAGCGCATCGGCCCGACAAGCCCCTCGGCCAGCAGCCGCGGCAGCATCCCCGACAGCCCCGGTGAGACGCCTGCGGCCAGGACGACCGTACGACCCTCGGGCGGCACCTGCGTGCAGCCGTCGTCCATCACCGACACGTAGTCCGCGCCCGCCTCGAGCACCGCCCGGCGTACCCGGTCCATCAGCGTGTACGCCGGTGCGGTGCAGTCCAGGACGACGTGGCAGCCGGCGGCGAAGCGCCGTACGGCGGCCGGATCGGCCGCGTCCACGACTGCCACCTCCTCACCCGCGGCGGGGCCGGGACGGCGATGGCCGGACCTGATCCGCACCCCACCCGCGTCGCGCAGGCACGCCCTGGCGACGGTGCCGACCGCGCCTGCGGCGCCGAGCACGCCCACCAGCGCACGCTCACGCATGTTCCCCCCGGGCGACGGCGAGGCGGACGGCCTGGGCCACGGCTGGCACGTTCGGCGACCGCATGCAGGTGAAGTGGTCGCCCGGCACATCCACGATGCGCAGCTCTCCGGTGCACACGTCACGCCAGTATCTGCTCATGTCCCGGTGCATGCCGGGAAAGACCTGGGCCTCGCCGCTCTGCCGGACGAAGGTGAGATCGCCGTCATAGGGGGTGGGCTGGTGCGAGGCGACCGCCACCAGGCTGTGCTTGACGATCCGGAGCTGGCGACGGAGCCGGTCCAGCGAGGTCAGGTCGGTGTCGGCGACCGGCATGGCCTTCCCGATGGCGGTGAGCCGCTCGTCCGGCGACATCGAGGCCAGGCGCTGGAACGCCGCCACGGTCCCCGGGCGGACACTGCCGGCGACGCACTGTTCGAGAATGCTGCCGGACGGCACCCGACCGGCGTACCGCTCGACCGCCCCCGCGACGACGCGCTGCGTCTCGGTCTCGTCGGCGGGGTAGCCCAGCCGGATCGGATCGGCGCGCATCACCTTGGCGAAGACGTACTCGGCCAGCAGGTCGTCCTCGACCAGGTACGGCACGCGGTAGCTGCTGACGATGGTGGTCGCGGCGACGTCCACCCCGGCTGCGGCGAGTCGGGTGGCCAGCTCGGTGACGAGCAGACCGCCCATGCAGTAGCCGATCAGGTGGACCCGCTCGTTGCCGGCCGCGGCCAGCGTGGCGGCGTGCCGCCGGGCCAGGGTGCCGATCAGCGTGTGCGGGTCGCTGTCGAGATACTCCTGCTCGTCGTCGAGCACGAGCCCGGCGAGCGCCACGTGGGGGGCGAGTTCCCGCGCGAGCGAGCGGTAGGGGATCAGGGTGCCGGTGCCGTCGTGTACCAGAACGTGCAGAGCGTGACCGCTGCCGTCCGCCGGGCTGCGGCGGTGGTCACCGATGGACACCAGCGACGACCGGGTGGGCGCCCGACCGGTCGTCGTGAGCGAACGCAGGTAGGCCGCGATGTCGGCGACCGTTGGCCGGTTGAGCACCTGGCGCAGCAGGTGGTCCCATTCGACCTCGCGGGACGCCGGCACCTGGTCGCGGATGCGGCCGACGAGTTGGGCGACGAGAAGCGAGTCGCCGCCGGCGGCGAAGAAGTCGATGTCCCGGCTGACCTCGGTGATCGGCAGGATCCCGCACCAGATGTCGGCTACCAGCCGTTCGGTGTCGTCGGCGAGGGCCGAGCCTGCCGAGGTTGCCGTACGACGCCCGTCGCGGGTTGTCCACCGGGTGAGCTGGTTGCGGTCCACCTTGGCGTTGCCGGTCAGCGGGAGCCGGTCGAGGACGTGCAGCTGAGCGGGAAGCATGTAGTCGGGCAGCCGCTCGGCGAGGTGACGCCGGAGCTCGTCGGCTTCCACCGCTGCCCGGTCGGCCTTGAACCGGGACACGAAGACGTGCTGACCGATCAGGCCAAGCGCGTCGCCCGGTGCCGGCAGGGTGGCCACGACCTCGGCGTCGGCCTCGCCGAGCAGGGACAACCAGCGGTCCCGGGGCACGAACGTCGTACCGGTCTCCTGCCGCTCGTCCTCGAACCCGGTGAGCCCGGCGTTGAACTCCATCGAGGTCATCACGTGGTAGGCGTCGCGGGTGGCCTCGATGAAGACCAACCAGCCGCCGGGCCGTACCAGCTCGCGCAGCGAGTGCAGCGCTCGTCCCGCGTGCACGGCGTTGTGCAGCACGTTGGCCAGCAGGATCACGTCGAACCCGTTGGCCGGTAGCTGCTGCTCGGCGTGGTCACGGTTGAGGTCGAACAGGCCGAAGCGCACCCAGGGGTAGGCGGCGAAACGTTCGGCCGCCGCGTTGAGGAAGAAGTGCGACACGTCGGTGAACAGGTACTCGACGTCGAGCCCGTCGAGAGCAGGGATCAACTCGGTGCTGGTGCCGCCCACACCGGCGCCGATCTCGAGGATCCGCATCGGTCCACCGGTGCGCTCGGCGGCGATCACGCGCAGCGCCGCGATGACGGCTGCGTTGTTGTGGCGGCTGATCAGGTTGTCCCGGTAGGCGGCCTCCGCGGTCTCGAGCCGCCCCTGCGGGAAGAGCAGCGTCTTGAGATCGATGTCGTTGCGCACCAGTGCCTGCAGGTGCTCCTCGGAGGTCCGGTGGTAACGCAGGAGTTCGGTGCCCCAGCGGACAGCCGGCTCCAGCACATCGACCCGTTCGCGCAGCGCCCGGACCTCGGACTCGTCGGGCCGGGTCAGGTGGTGGTAGAGGCCGGTGTCCCGATCGCGCCGCAGGAGGCCCTCGTGCTCCAGCGCGGTGAGCCAGCGGCGTACCAGGTAGTGGTTGGCCTCGGCCGCCTTGACCGTGTCGATGATCTCCTGGTCGCTGTGGCGGGCCGAGGGATTGGCGAAGAGCCCGCAGTCGAGCAGCAGCCGGCTGATCGACTGCAGGGCCGCGCGGTCCAGCAGCTCCACCATCTCGGCGACCTGCTCCTGGTCGACGTCGCCGATCCGTGCCTCGGCGGCCGCGATCATGGTCTCGGGCAGGCCCGCGGGCAGCGGGGGCGGGGTCGCCGCACCGGGCTCCACGAACGCGGCGAGACGCCGCCCACCCTCGTCGTCGTGGGGGATCACCGCGGCTGCCCGCACGGCGGGATGGGTGAGCAGGGCCGCCTCGATCTCGGCGACCTCGATGCGATGTCCACGGATCTTGACCTGGCCGTCCTCGCGTCCCAGGAACTCGATCCCACCGTCCGGGAGCCGCCGCCCGAGGTCCCCGGTGCGGTAGAGCCGCCGTCCGTCGCCGGGGTGGGTGAGGAACCGTTCGGCCGTGCGCGCCTCGTCGTTGAGGTAGCCGAGGGCCACGCCGACGCCGCCGATGTAGAGTTCGCCGACGACCAGCTCCGGGCACTCCCGCAGCGCGCCGTCGAGCACGTGGAAGGTCTGGTTGGCCAGCGGCCGACCGTACGGGATGCTCGGCTGCGTCGGATCGACCGTGCCGATGCGATGGTGGATGGACCAGATGGAGGCCTCCGTCGCCCCGCCCAGGCTGATGACCTCGGCGGTGGGAACGACGCGGCGTACGACGTCAGGCAGCGTGACCGGGATCCAGTCACCGGAGAGCATGACCAACCTCAGCCGGTGGAGATCGTGGTCGGTCGCCGCCGCGAGGTACTCGGTCATCAGCTGCATCTGGGCAGGCACCGAGTTCCACACGCTGACCCTCTCGGCGACCATCAGCTCGGCCCAGTGCGAGGGGTCACCGCGACGCCCGGCCTGCGGGAGTACCAGGGCGCCGCCTACCGAGAGGGGACCGAAGATGTCGTAGACGGACAGGTCGAAGCCGAGCTGCGCGAGCCCGATGACCCGGTCGTCGGCGTCGACGCCGAAGCGCCGGTTGATGTCGTCGACAGTGTTGCGGGCCGCCTCATGACTGATCATGACGCCCTTGGGGGCCCCCGTGGAACCCGAGGTGTAGATGACGTACGCGAGGTCGGTCGCGGCCGGCTGCGGTGTCCCTGCGGGCAGCTCGGTCGGCTGCCCGACCAGGTCCACCTCGACCGTGGCCACACCGGCGGACGCCAGGTGCACGGCGTGCGCCGAGGTGGTGGTCACGAGCCGAACGCCGGCGTCGCGCAGGATCGCGTCGCGGCGCAGGGCCGGCTGGCCCAGGTCGACCGGCAGGTAGGCGCCGGAGGCGAGCAGGATGCCCAGCACGGCGACCACCTGCTCCCAGCCCTTGGGTGCTACGACGCCGACCCGGTCACCTGGCTCGCAACCCGCCTCGCGCAACCGCCGGGCCACCGCCTCGGCGCGGGCGAGCAACTCGCCGTAGGTCAGCGTGCACCCCGGGGCGATCAGGGCGACCCGGCCCGGGTCGCGGCGTGCCCGGGCCAGGAACTCCGCGTGCAACGCCCCCCGTACCCGGGGCTCGGCAGTGTCGTTGACGACGGCGACCAGGTCCCGCTGCCGCGCAGGCAGGACGACCGGGTCCACCTCGTCGGCGGCTTCGCCGTCGGTGAGACGCTCCAACAACTCGGTGAAGGCGGCGAACATGTCGGCGACGACGCCGTCCGGCAGGACGCCGTCGCGGACGTCCCAGTGCAGCAGCAGGCAGCCGTCCTCCTCCATCATCTGGCAGTCGATCCAGACCTGGGGCGTCTGGCTGATCCCATAGGTCAGTCGCGCGCCGGGCATCAGGCCGGCACCGGGCGTCGGCGCACCGCTGACCGTGCTGGTGAACGCGACCGGCATGGCGGCGGCTGCCCGGCCGCGGCGACGCGCGATCTCACGCAGCACCTCGACGCCGCCGCACAGGCGGTGTTCGAGGTCCTCCCAGAGCCGCGCGTGCAGGGTGACGAGGCGTTCGCCGAAGCTGGCCCGCGGTGTCGTGTCGACCTCGAACAGGCTGACCGAGCTGAAGTCGCCGATGACCCGTGGCACGTCCGGGTGCAGTGGCAACCGGTTCTGCACGGTGAGGCTCAGGGTGAACCGGGGGTCGCGGCTCCAGCGGCCGATGGTCTCCGCGTAGGCGCCCAGCACCGCGGAGGAGGCGGTGACGCCGAGGCCGGTGACCCGCCGGTGCAGAGCCTGCCAGCGTTCCTCGGTGAGCCGGATGCCATGGCGCGTGAAGTGCGGAGGGGCCTGCAGCGCGTCCGGGCGGACCGGCAACTCGGGGGCCGGCGGCAGGGTGTCGACCCGGCCGAACCAGTACTCACGGTCACGTTGGTAGCGTCCGGTCTCCCGGATTCCCTGGGTGGCCAGGACGTAGTCGCGGAAGGTGACGGCGGGCGTGATGTCGTCGCGGTCGCCGGTCAGTTCCCTGCGCAACTCGTCGAGCAGCAGCCGGAAGCTGCTGTAGTCGCAGATCAACAGATCGATCGAGAAGTGCAGGAGCAGACCGTCGGGGGTGGTGGTCGCGCGCAGGTCGAACAGTGGCCACCGGTCGGTAGGGCGTACCTGGTGCGACATCTGCTGACGGATCCGGGTGAGCGCGGCGCGCACCGTGTCCGGACCGGCGCCGCTGAGGTCCTCGTGCCGCACCGGGTAGTGCGGAACCTCCGCCGAGATCTGTTGGAACCCCTCGGCGTCGATGGTCGCCCGGAGCATGCCGTGCGAGCCCACCAGCCTGTTCCAGGCGGCCTCGACCTCGGCGACCGGCCACTGTGGGACAGCCAGTTCGAGATAGCCGTGGCACGCCACGCCACCGTAGTCGAATGCGCCGCCACGGCCGAGCAGGTATGCCGCCTGCACCTCGGTCAGTGGGAACGGCTCACCGGCCTGCTCAGGGTCGCTGACCAGAGTGACGCCGTACTCGTCGCGGTCCTCGCGCAGCACCGCCAGGACCTCGGGCTTGTGGTCGCGTAGCCAGCGCAGCCGTTCCGGGGTGGCCACGCTCTTCGACGCCTGGTAGCGCAGGTTGTCGCCCTCGGCGTACAGCACCATGCCTGCCGCCCGCAGGGCCGCGACCGTTTCCGCAACGCCCATGGTCTCCCTTTCCGGATGCGCGCTGTTACGAACCTGCTACAGAATTCCAAACGTGACTGGTGAAACTCTGGACGAGCGCTGACGGCGGTCGATCCTTCGGGGACCTACCACGAACCCGCGACTGCTCAATGCCGCGCTGATAGCGGCTGTGAGAGGGAAACCGGACCGGGTGCGGGATCGGCGTGGAGCCCGTCCGTCCCCGGGGTTCGTGGTCAGGACTGCGATGTCCCATGATCCCGGGGTGGCGACCATTCCTGTGCTGCAAGCGGGCGTGACCAGACCGTGCCCGGACCGATCGGCGAGCGCGGCCTGGCTGGCCCTGGTGGACGCCTGCTCGTCGATTCGTCGGTGCGTCTCACAGCGGATTCCCCACCGATGAGCTGCCGGGACCGGCCTCGGCGGCGTCCGGCGTGCCGTCACGGTAGGACCGGGCATCGGCCTGCCCAGGTGGCTGTCGTCGATGGCAACGGAGACCGGTGTACGGACTCGTCCGGACAACCGGACGCATCGTCCGATCCTGTCCGGACAACCCGGCCAGCCCTGGTGGCCTGCCCGACCGCGGTCCACGGTCAGGTCATCGCCGGTCACCGCCGGCCAATGACCTTGACGGAGGTACGGAACGTGATCAGAAGGCTCGCACCGAAGCGCAACACCCTGTCTCCCGACGTCACGGCCCGGGCCCGTCGGCGGCTGCCTCGCCGCTCGCTTCTCGGGCTGTTCCTTGCGCTCGCCGTGCTGGGTGGTGCCGCTGTCGCGCCGTCCGCGGCGATGGCCAACGTCGACGTGACGATCGGGTCCTCCGATGTGAACGTGCGCGACTGCTACCACCCCACCAAGAAGGCGTGGCCGGGATCGTGGTGCACCCTGCAGGCCACCCTCGAAGCGCACCTGCGGGTGCGGCTGGTGTGTCAGTATCCAGGCGACGGCGTCGGCCCGCAGGGCGACTACTACTGGGACTACGTCCTGTATCCGGCCACGTCACGGCACGGATCCGGCGAGGGTTACGTCTCCGACTGGTACGTCAACACCGGCGTCTCCTCCTACCCGTACCGGGACTACCGCGTGCCGTTGTGCAACTACTGACCTGAACGAGCGTCCAATGCGCAGAGCAGGGCGGTGCAGGGCCAGGGTGCTGGCCCTGCACCGCCCGTTCGCCCGGGAACGCCACCGTCGGTGGTTGTGGAACCGGGCCGCCGCAACCCACACGTCGGAACTCCGACCGGAACTCGCCACCCTCACCAGTGATGAGTAGCGTTCGCATCACATTCCGTGTTGTTGGTCGACGAGGTGAGGCAGTGTCGGGTAGCCAGCCGACATCAGCGCCGGAATCCGACGGCCGGCCGGATCCCGACCGGATCGGTGGGCGGGTCGAGTTCGCGGCGGCGCTGACCGCAGTGCGGGAGCGGGCCGGACTGACCGTCCGTCAGGTGGCGGCGAAGGCCGGGGCGTACAGCGCGCACAGCACCATCGGAGACTGGTTCGCCGGGCGTGGGTTGCCGGCGCTGAGTTCACAGGACCTGCTGGTGCGGGTGCTGACGGTGTGCGGCGTGCGGCCCACCATGATGGATGGTTGGATCGCGGCCTGGCTGCGTGTGCGCCGCGGCCCCGGGCCGCGGCCACGGCACCTTGAGCCGTACAAGGGTCTGGCCACGTTCCAGCCGCAGGACGCCGGGTGGTTCTTCGGCCGGGAGCAGCTCACCGCTGAACTCGTCGAACAGGTCACCCGGCTGCACGCCGCCGGCGGTGGACTGTTCCTTGTGGTCGGTGCCTCCGGTTCTGGGAAGTCCTCACTGCTACGGGCCGGGCTGATCGCGCGACTTCGCTCCGCGCCGCGCCGGGCGACCGCACCGGTCCCGACGGATGAACCGGCACCTGAAGATCCGTCCGGTCCGGACAACGGCTGGTCGGTCGAGCTCATGACTCCGGGCGCCGATCCAACAGCGGAGCTGGCCACACGGGCGCAGCGACTACGGGCCGCGCCCGGCCCGAGGCTGCTGGTGATCGACCAGGCCGAGGAGCTGTTCATCAGCGGGCCGGACCACGCGGATCCGGCGGCGTTCCTCGCCGACCTGAACATGCTGTGCGAGCGGACCACGGGACTGGTGGTGGTCTTCGGCCTGCGTGCCGACTTCTACGGTCACGCGTTGGGCCACCCGGCGCTGCTGCGGGCGGCCCAGGACAGGCAGGTCACGGTGGGGCCGATGACCCGCGACGAACTTCGGGCGGCGATCGTGGAACCCGCCCTTCGCGCGGGAGTGGAGTTGGAGGACGGGCTGGTCGAGCTGCTCCTGGCCGACTTGACGCCAACCGGCGTGGAGCCGGACCGTGCCGAGCCGGGCGTCCTGCCGCTGCTGTCGCACGCGCTGTTCGCCACCTGGCATCACGACCAGGGTCGACGGTTGACCTGTCAGGGCTACCGGCGGGTCGGCGGGGTGCGCGAGGCGATCGCGTCCAGCGCCAGCGAGGCGTACGACCGGCTGACCCCGGACCAGCGGCGCCTGGCCCGCCGGCTGCTGCTGCGTCTGGTCCACGTCGGGACCGATACCGGAGACACCCGGCGTATCGTGCCTCTCGGCGAACTGTTGGCCGAGTTCGGGCCGGATGCGGTCGAGGTGGAGCGGGTCCTGGACCGGTTCATCACTCAGCGGCTGATCACCGCGCAGCGCGACACCGTACAGCTGAGCCATGACGCGTTGCTAGCCGCGTGGCCCGCGTTGCGCGGCTGGCTGAGCAGCGATCGGGCCGGGTTGGTGCTGCGTCAGCAGCTCGCCACCGCCGCGGCGGCGTGGCGGGCCGAGGGCGGCGACCCTGCCGCGTTGTACCGGGGCACCCGCCTGGCCGCTGCCCAGGGTTGGACGGCTGAGCATCCGGACGAGCAATCGGCGCTGGTGCGGGAGTTTCTTGCCGCCAGCGGGCGACACGCTCGTCGCCACACCCGCCAGCTCTATCAGCTGGTCGCCGCGCTGTCCGCACTGCTGCTCAGCAGCGGGCTGCTCGCCGGGTACGCCTTCCAGCAGCGTGCTACCGCCAGCCAGCAACGCCAGACGGCCACCATGGAACGTAACGAGGCGGTGTCGCGGCTGGTCGCGGGCCAGGCCGACTGGCTGCGCGGGCGGGACGTCAGCTTGGCCCGACAGGTGGCGCTGGCGGCGTACCAGATCTCACCGACCGTCCAGGCCCGGTCCAGCCTGCTCGACGCCGCTGCGACCCCGACAGCCGCTCGGCTGGGTGGCACCGGCGGTGCCATCCAGGCGGTGGCATTCAGCCCGGACCGGCGGCTGCTGGCCGCCGGTGGTGCCGAGGGAAGGGTACGCCTGTGGCGGGCTTCCGATCCGGTGCCCGCCCCGCTCGGGAGCGTACTGACCGGCCCGACCGGCACGGTGTTCGCCGTAGCGTTCAGCCCCCGTGACGCCCTGCTGGCCGCCGGCGGCGCGGACGGCAGGGTGTACCGGTGGCGGTTGGACGATCCGGCGCACCCGCAGGCGCTGCCGCCGCTGGCCGGGCCGACATCCACCGTGTACGCGCTCGCGTTCAGCCCGGACGGCGGCACGCTCGCCGCCGGCAGTGCCGACCACCGGGTGTGGCGGTGGGCGCTGAACAACGCGGTGCCGGCGACGACCGCCGGCACCGGATCGAACGCCAGCCAGCCGCTGCCGGCGCTGACCGGGCCGGACGACGCCGTGCAGGCGGTGACGTTCAGCCCCGACGGGCGGCTACTGGCCGTCGGCAGTGCCGACAGCACCGTACGGCTGTGGGACCTCGGGAACCGCACCCACCCGACCCGGCTGGCACCACTGGCCGGACACACCGGCAAGGTGCTCGCGCTGGCATTCAGCCCCAACGGAGACCTCCTGGCCAGCGGCAGTGGCGACCAGACCGTCCAGATGTGGTCGGTCGCCGACCCGCAACGGCCGGCGAAGCGGGGTACCGCCCTGCCCGCAGCGACCAGTTGGATCAACGCGCTCGCGTTCAGCCCCGACGGCGCCACCCTTGCCACCGGCACGTCCGACAAACGAATCCTGCTGTACGACGTGGCCACCCACCGCGAACTGCGATCGTTGCCCCAGCCGACCCCGGTGACGGCACTCGCCTTCGGCGCCGACCAGCACACCCTGGCCAGCGCCGGCACTGACGGCTATGTGCGGTACTGGGGGCTTCCCGGCCCGCTGCTCGTCGGCGCGGGCGGAGCCGTGTTCAGCGCCGGGTTCACGCCGGACGGCACCATACTGGCCGAAGCCGGTCGGGACCAGACGGTCCGGTTGTGGCAAGTGAATGACACGCGCCGGCCGCAGCCGCTCGGTGCGCCGCTGAGCCGGCCAGCCGATCAACAGGGGTACTCCGGCACTGCCGCACTCAGCCCCGACGGGGCACTACTGGCCGCCGGCGGACGCGACGGCGCGGTGGACCTCTGGGACATCCGTCGACCGGCGCGACCGAAGCGGATAGGACCGGCGCTCACCGGGGCGACCGCACTCATCCAAACGGTGGCCTTCAGCGCGGACGGATCACTCCTGGCCGTCGCCGGTGACGACAGCACCACCTATCTGTGGCGGGTGTCCGATCCGGAGCGGCCCACGTTGCTGGCCACGGTCGCCGGCACCGGGTCGATCGTGCTGTCCCTGGCGTTTCATCCGAGGTCACCGGTACTCGCCGTCGCCGACACCGACGGCGTCGTACGGCTGATCGACGTACATGACCCGACCCGGCCGGCCCCGGCCAGTCCGCCGCTTCGCGGGCTGGCCGGATACGCCTACAGCGTGGCCTTCAGCCCGGACGGCGGCCTGCTCGCCGTCGGCAGCGCCGACAAGACACTACGGCTGTGGCAGGTGTCCGACCCGGCCCACCCGATGGCGCTGCCCCGCCCGTTGCGCGGGCCGACCAGCTACGTGTACTGGGTGAGCTTTCACCCATCCGGCAGCCTGATCACCGCCGCCAGCACCGACGGCACCATCTGGATCTGGGACATCAGCCACCTGAACCGGCCCATCGTGGTGGCCACCCTCAGCCACGCCGACCAGGCCTACTACGTGGTCGCCTACCGACCCGACGGACACACCCTGGCCGCCGGCAGCGCCGACGGCACCGTCCGACTCTGGGAGACCGACCCGCAACGGGCCGCTGAATCGATCTGCTCCACCATGGGAGAACCCATCAGCCGAGCGGAATGGGAGCAGTACCTGTCCAGCATCCCGTACCACCCACCCTGCTGACCAGGCCCAGCTCTCCACCGCAGGATCATGCCCCGGGCCAGCCCGAGCAGGGTAGAAAGGCGGCTTATCGCCGCGGTGACCTCGATCAACCGCGTCGTCGTCCGGTCCCGACTCGGGGCTCGGATCGGGTGCCTGACGCCCGAGCGGCGACCCGCTACGGTGGCGTGGTGCCACCTACCGACATCCATGGGCTCCGATGAGCGGGGGCCTCGCCGTCGCCGTACGTGAGCTGCGGCACCTCCCGGCGGTCTGGCGGGCACCGCACCGGCTGCCCGCGAACTACCACAAGCTGCACGGCATCCGGCAGTTCCACGGCTGCTACAGCGTCGGCGACGACCAACTCTGGGACGTCGTGCGCCGCCGCAAGAGCGCCGCGAACACCCTGGCCGCGCTCACGTCGATCCGTGCCGCCCGGCCGGACGGCGCACCGATCTACGTGATCCTGGACAACCTGTCCGCGCACAAAGGCGCCAAGATCCGCAGGTGGGCGGCCCGGAACAAGGTCGAACTCTGCTTCACCCCGACCTACGCCTCCTGGGCCAACCCGATCGAGGCCCAGTCCGGGCCGCTACGCACCTTCGTCATCGCCGGCTCGGACCACCCCAACCACCCGACGCTGACCCGGAAACCGCAGGCCTATCTGCGGTGGGGCAACGCCAACGCCCGCCACCCCGACGTCCTGGCCGCCCAACGCCGCGAACGACAACGAGGCTGGGGCCAACCCACCACCCGCGCAGCCTGACCTCCACAGCGCCAACGTTCGTGGCCGCGGCACTAGGCGCCCCGGGCGGTCGAGGCCGGCGCGGTGGCGGTGCTGGCGTCCCGTCCGGTCGGGGTGCCGCCGGTGGTCGTCGACAACGTGGCGGTGGCGTACGGCCGGCTGGCCCGCGCGGTGGTGGACCGGTTGCCGGCCACCACGCTCATCGGGGTGACCGGGTCGGTGGGCAACACGTCGACCAGGGACGTCCTCGCCCAGGTGCTGCCCGGCTGGGGCGCGACGGTGGCCGCCCGGGCGTCGAACAACAACGAGCGGGGGTTGCCGTACACGGTCACCCGTGCCACCGTCGAGCCCCGTTACCTGGTGCTGGAGATGGGGGCGCGCGGCATCGGGCACATCGCGTACCTGACCGGGATCGCCCCGCCCACGGTCGGTGTCGTCACCCGGGTCGGGCACGCGCACCTCGGCGAGTTCGGGTCGGTGGAGAACATCGCCCAGGCCAAGGGGGCTGGTGGTGGCCTTGCCGCGCGCCGAGGACGGCGGTCTGGCGGTGCTCAACGGCGACGATGAGCTGGTCACCGCGAAGGCGGCCCGCACTGCCGCCCGGGTGCTCAGCTACGGCATGAGCCGGCCGGCGGACGTCCGCGCCGAGCAGGTGACCGTCGACGCGCTGGGCCGGGCCGGCTTCCGGCTCGCCACGACGGCCGCTCGAAGAGGTGCGGTTGCGCCGGTACGGGCTGCACCAGGCGTCCAACGCACTGGCCGCCGCCGTGGCCCTGGGGTTGGGGCATCCGGTCGAGGCGGTGGCCGAGATCGGAGACGGCTGGCTGGTGGCGATCGGCGGCCCGAACGCCTACCAGTACGCCGCCAGGGGGCCGCCGGCGACGGCGTGGTCGTGGACCGCGTGGCGGGCGTACCCGAGGCGTGGGAACTGCTGCGCGACGGGCTGCGGACGGGCGACGTCGTCCTGTTCACGGCGGCCAACAGCGCCGGGCTGCTGGCCCTGGCGAGCCGGCTGATCGAGGAACCCGGCTCCGGCACCGCGTGACGGTACGGCGGTCGGGGCGACAGGGTCGGCCGAGGTGCGCGGCGTGTCCCACGATCTGACGTACGCCGACTCCTGGACGCGGCCGACCTGATCGGTGCGATCCGCCCCTTCATCGATGCTGACGACGAACGCCACCCACCGTTCGTCTGCATCAGGACGCCCATCAGCTTCCCGCGAGTGCCGACCGTCGAACGAATGCAGACATTGGTGGGTTGAGATCTCACTCGATCTCGGCGGAATGGCGCACTATCACTGATACATAGGCAATGCCGCATCACGTCCACAATCGGTTGCGCACTGGAATGAATCATGAATGAGCCATACCCCGCGACATGAATCATCGCTCCGGGCAATGCGCCCTGATAACCTGACACGGCCTACGGAGCGAAACCGGACGCTTACCGCAAGGAGTCGTAATGATCAAACCGGTGATACTGCGACTTTCCCTAGTTTTGGCTATTCTGACCGCGCTGGTCGGTGTCCGGCCGACAGCGGCCTTCGCCCAGCCCGCGAACGACGAATTCGCCAGCGCCACGACGGTCAGCAGCCTGCCCTTCCAGACAACGCAGGAAACCAGCAGCGCCACCACCGATCCGGCGGATCCCGGGGAATGCGGAGAGTACCAGTCCGTCTGGTTTACTTTCACCCCCACCAAGGACACGCTGATCCAGGCGAGCACCCTCGGAAGCGACTACAGCACGGTCCTGTCCGCCTGGAGTGGCCCCTCCGGATCGCTGGACCTCGTAGCCTGCAACGAAAGCTACGGCGACGCGGATTCCCGGATCACCTTCACGGCCACCGCGGGCACCACCTACCACTTCATGGTTACCTCGTACTTCGAGGCGGAGGCCGGTGAGCTGACGTTCTCCCTCAAGCGGGCCAACCGGCCGAAGAACGACAGCTTCGCCGCCGCCAAGGTGATCAACAAGTTGCCGTTCTCACGCGCGGTGGATCTGGACACCGCGAGCATGGAGGCCGGCGAACCGACCGCCTGCCTCGATGCGAAGCAGACGCGCTGGTACTCGTACACCCCCACGGTCACCCGCTCCATCACCGCTTCAGCGGGCTACTGGGGCTCGGTCGCCGGATACAGCGGGACGTCGTTGACGAATTTGACCCTGCTGGGATGCTCATACCGGTACAACGTCCCGTTCACCTTCCGGGCGGAAGCCGGCACGACCTACCTGTTCCAGGTCGACCTGCGGTGCTGCCCGACCGAACCGAGCACGGGGCCGGCCGAACTCGACGTCCACGTCACGCCGAACCCGAATGCGGATTTCTCCTACAGCCCCACCGATCCGAGCACCCAGGACACCGTCTCCTTCCATGACTACTCGTTCGACCCCGGCAGGGTGGAATTCGCCTCACGGCTGTGGAAATTCGGTGACGGAACGACGTTCGAAGGGCTCTCCCCCACCCATCGGTACGCGGCCGACGGTGACTACCAGGTAAGTCTGACCGTGACGACCCTTGATGGCCGAAAAGGGAAGACGACCAAGGTCGTTCCGGTACGGACCCACGACGGGGCAGTCACCCGCCCGGCCGTGCCGGCCACGAGTCGGCAGGACAGTCGATCAAGGTCTAAGTGAGGGTTTCGCATGTCTGTCAGTCGGGTGTGTTGAGGGTGCGGCGTTGTTGGCGGGTGGCGGGCCCACCTCGGGTGAGACGGCCGAGCATGCCGGCGATGGCGGCCCAGCGGATCATGGCCTCCGAGGTGGCGGGGCGGGTTTCGTAGTCGCGGGCCAGTCGGCGGTGGGCGGTGATCCAGGCCAGGGTCCTCTCCACCACCCAGCGGCGGCGGTGTACGACGAACCCTTGCTGGTCGCCCTTGGCGCCGTCACGGTCCTGCCACGACGCGGCCAGGACCCATACGGTGACCAGCAGCCCGAGGGTGTCGGTGACGATGAACCGCTTACGGCCGTTGACCTTCTTCCCGCTGTCATAGCCGCAAGTGTCACGGTGCACGGTGTCCGCGGCCCTGACCGACTGGGAGTCGATGATCCCGGCGGTGGGCTGCGGCTGCCGGTCGTGGGCCAGGCGGACCTCCTCCCGCAGCTCGGTGGGGATCCGATCGGTCACACCCCGCCGGTTCCACCGCTGGAAGTGGGAGTACACGGTCTGCCAGGGCGGGAAGTCGATCGGCAGGTACCGCCACGCGCAGCCGGTACGCACCACGTACAGGATGCCGTCGATGATCGCCCGACGCGGATGCTTCTCCGGCCTGCCCATCCACTGCGGCGACGGCAGCATCGGCTCGACGAGCGCCCACTCACCATCGGTCAGGTCAGACGGATACCGCCGCACACGATCCACACCCGTCTACCGACCGAACCCGGCCCATCGATCGCACCCACTGTGCGACACACCCGACCAACACACATCCCAAACGCGCTCTGAGCACGACGGCGATCCCGGCGTCGGCCGGGATCGTGTACGCCGACGCGCCTTTCACGCGGTAGATCCGGATACCCGAGTGCGAGTCAGGCCGGCTCAGGGTTTCCGTCCCGTGATGACCTTCGACTTCGGTATTACCGGCTACCAGCCGGCCTGGCTGAACGGAGCTGCTGAGGTCGCCGGTCGTCACGCGCATCGGCTGCGGGGCCTCGTCGGCAGGCGGCTGACGTCCAGCTGGGTGGTGTGGGATGACGATGACGACACCTGGTTCGCCGACTGTCCGGTGGTGTTCGACTTCGATGACGAGCGCCTTGAGGTCAATCATCAGAAGTTCGATGATCTGTCGCTCACGTATGGGTCGATCGACGTGACGCGGAAGCCGGTGCGGCCGACCTCGGACGTGTTCCCGCTCCGCTGGCGCAGCAATGCTCCCGCACTGTTGGTTGCCCGGCGCGGGCAGCGGCTTGAGGCGGTGGAGCTTCTGGAGTGGGCCGGTGGTGCCGGGTTCCGCCGTCACTGGTCCGGCGCCTCGGCAAACATATTGACACCTATCACTTGACGGTCTGTTGGTGGCGACCGTACGGTTTGGCGAATCGATTCGTCGAGCCTGCGGAGACCTGTCCGAGTATGCCCCGCGTACGCGGTCGGTCGCCCATCGGCGCCCGTCCACGCCGCCACGTCCGGCTCACCCGTCCTCGGCGTCAACGCGGCCGTCCGTGATCGCGGGGTCGTACGCAGGTAACCGGCAACCGGCGGCGCGGTACGGCGAGGAGCGGCCTCCCGCAGTCGACCCACGGTCGGTGCCGGCGGATCGGGTCCGGGTTCGGGCCCGGCGGGGCCGGGCAGCCCTGCCGCCACGACGGGCCGTGGGACGGACAGCCAAACCCGACCACCCGGGCGAGCCGGCAAGCGGGTAGCCGGGGGCGGGATGTTCATGACAGAAGGAGTTGAATGGTCGTGAAACACAGAGCAACCCTGGCATCCGTGGCAGCCGCCGCGGTCGCCCTCACCCTGGCCGCCGGCCTCACCATCAACGGCGGACTCGCCTCCGCAGCGTCCACTACTGGTGCTGGTGCGCTGGCCGCGACCGCCGGGTGCGGCAAGGCGCCCACCCTGACCAGCGGTAAGCGCACGATCACCAGCGGCGGACAGAGCCGCAGCTACATCCTGCGGGTCCCCGACAACTACGACAGCAACCACCCCTACCGGTTGGTCTTCTCCTTCCACTGGGTCGGTGGCACCGCCGAACAGGTGGACAACGGCAGTACCAGCGGCATCGAATGGTCCTACTACGGACTGCGCGTCGACAGGTACGGCAAGGGCAATACGATCTTCGTCGCTCCCCAGGGCATCAACAATGGCTGGGGGAACTCCAACGGTCAGGACCTCACGTTCGTCGACGACATGATCAGGCAGATCGAAGGCGGCCTGTGCGTCGACACCACCCAGCTGTTCGCCTCCGGCTTCAGCTACGGCGGCGCCATGACCTACGCCATCGCCTGCGCCCGCGCCACCACCTTCCGCGGCGTCATCGTCTACTCCGGCGGGGTCCTCAGCGGATGCCAGGGCGGCACGCAACCCATCGCCTACTTCGGCATCCACGGTCTCCGCGACGGCACCCTCCCCATCTCCGGCGGACGGTCGATGCGCGACCGGTTCGTCCAGAACAACGGCTGCACCCGACAGAACCCGCCCGAGCCACCCCAGGGCAGCCTCGCCCACATCGTCACCTGGTACACCGGCTGCCGCACCGGCTACCCCGTCGTCTGGGGCGCCTTCGACGGACCACACGCCCCCAACGCCGTCGACGGCTCCGCCGACCCCTACGCACCCGGCGCCAGATCCTGGACCCAGGCTGAGGTGTGGAGGTTCATCACCTCACTGAGCCCAGACGGACCCACCACCCCGCCCACCACCACCCCACCGACCACCACGCCACCCGCGACGACGCCGCCGGCAAACGGGCAGCAGATCCTCGGCGCGCAGTCCAACCGCTGCGTGGACGTGCCGAACTCGACCCAGAACAACGGCACCCAGGTGCAGCTCTGGGACTGCGGCACCGCCACGGGCCAGCGCTTCACCTACACCTCGGGGAGGCAACTGCAGGTGTACGGCAACAAGTGCCTGGACGCGAACGGCGCGGGTACCAGCAACGGCACGACGGTGATCATCTGGGACTGCAACGGCCAGCCGAACCAGCAGTGGAACGTCAACTCCAACGGCACGATCACCGGACAGCAGTCCGGACTGTGCCTCGACGCCAACGCCGCCGGGACGGCCAACGGCACCAAACTGATCCTGTGGTCCTGCAACGGCGGCTCCAACCAGCGATGGAGTCTGCGTAGCTGACCGCCACCTCTCTCGGGGCGGACTCGGTCCGGACCCGAGAGAGGTCTTCGTCCAGCGGTGCCAGCGTGGTGCGGATCGTGTCTGCGGCACCCCGGTCGTGGTCGAACTGGGCCAGGACCGCCAGGTGTTGTCGTAACTGGATGACGGGCCTACGGGCTTTGCCACGGCGAGGTGCTGCTGCGGGTCGCCGGCGGCGCCGTGCCCCGCACCGCCTTGGAGGGCGCACTCGGCGGAACCCCCGTCGCTATCCCACCGTTCGCGGTGTCGGGGTCGGGCTCCAGCCCGACCCCGACACCTACCTCCGAACCCGAAACCGCTGAACGGCGTTCAGGCCGGGCCCCGCTACTTGGCGATCCCGCCCCAGTCCGAACTCGTGAAGGGGCTCTTCAGGGACGAGTTGACCGACGTGCAGTACGCGTAGGAAATCGTGCCGGAAGCCGCCTGCGCACCTTGCGTGATGCGACCGTTCTTGCACCTCGCCCAGCCGACGAACGAGCTACCGGAGCACCTGATGGCAGCGGTGTTCTGGTCTTTCCACGCCAGCGAACACGAGAACGCCAGAGACTGGGCACCCTGGCCGGCCACGGCTGGCGTGGCCGTCGCAAGAGTGCTGCCTCCCGCGAGGGCCAGCCCCGCGGCGGCGACAGCAAAGAGCTTCCGCTTCATGCCTTTTTCCTCCTTCTGTTGTCTACCTGGCACTTCTCTGGCCTGGTAGCGGATTCCTGGTCGGAAACCGGCGGTTGCTGAGCATCCGACTGGGCCCTGGCCGACGTGGCCGGACGGCTGCGCAAAGGCATCGACGCTTCTGGCCCGCTGTGGGATGCATCGATCTGGCGGTAAGCCTGACCTGCGGTCTGTAGGGCGGAACAGGGTCTGAGCTGTGCGGAACAGTTTCGCTCACGTCGCCTCGGGGGACGCCTGCCGATTTGTCAGGTGATGTGATCTAGATCACACAATGGCCGAAAGTGATCGATTTAAGATTATGGATGTCTAGTTGTCTGAATCCTGTTTGTTCCAACCGAATCGAGACCCACCGTGACATGGAGGAGTGGCCCGTGTTACCACCACCGGCACCCGATCCATCTATGAACGCCGGAGAGTTCGTCGCGGCCCTGAGGGCCTTACGCCTGTGGGCGGGGCTGTCGTACCGGGAGTTGGCCGCGAAGGCGCAGGCATCGGGAGGGTCGCTTCCACCCAGCACGATCACCTCGATGCTCGGCCGCAGCACCCTGCCACGCGCTCCACTGATCGCGACATTCGTCCATGCCTGCGGCCTGGATCAGGGCACTGCGGACCGGTGGGTCGCGGTACGCAACAGCATCGCCATACGATCCGAGCAACCAGCATCGGGGCCGCTTCCCGAGCTGCTGGAACCGCCGTCAGGCGGCGGCACCGAACGGACGCCGGCGGCCTCCGGCAAACCGGGGGAACCTCACGGTCCGAAGCCGCGCAGGACGTGGAGGCGCCGGGCGATCTCGCTGGCCGGCACTTCCGACCGGCTGGGCGCGTCACGGGCCGCCAGCAGGTCGGCGCGGACCTGGTCGGCCCATCCGCCTTCGATGACGCCGAGCTTGATGCAAAGGGCGAGGTAGACGCACTTGAGTAGACCGATTGACCACCGCTTGTGCTCCGGGGTGTCGTACTCCATTTCGACATTGCCGGCGGCCAGGATCTCGGCATATATGTCGTCTGACTTGCCGGCCGGCAGGAGCACATATTCGCCGCTTTCGGTCCAGCGCCTCAGCAGCCGGCCGGTCTTACGCTTACCGCGCACGGTTTCCGACGCGAACCACGTCGTCAGCGCGCCCTCGTACCAGTCGAGCAGATCAACTTCGACCCTGCTGCCGAAATCGTTGTTGCACCGATTGCACGTCCAGGTCATCACCTTGCCTCCGAGACTGCCTGGCGGCACGTGCTCCTTTTCGGTTGCTGCCGGGTCGCCGCAGATCGGGCACGCGTCGAAGCGCCGCGGGCGCAGCACCTCGACCAGCTCCAGTTCCCCCCGCTCGGCCGGACCCGGCGTCTCGTTCGTCGCGTCGATGCTTCGGCCATCGGGAAGTTGGATGGAGATCGAGTCTGGTGCACGCTGCGCCATCCGACGAGGCTATCGGGTCGTGCCAGGTTTGGAACCAGCGTTCCATGGCGGTTTTATCCGGGGTATCCAGAAGTCGCTGAGCACGACGGCGATCCCGGCGTCGGCCGGGATCGTGCACCCCGACGCGCCTTCCATGCGGCAGATCCGGGCGCCTGATCTTGGTGAGCCGTGTGGGCCGGATGGAAGGCACCCCCGATGGCTCGGGGGAGTGGCGACGTTGCGTTCTGGGTCATCGGCCGATCGGATGGCCGGCGGCGATGATCGGCTATTTCCATGGGCGACGGACACCCTGCGACGTCTAGGAAGGAGGCATGGCCAACGAGCGGACCGTTCCCCTGCTGCCCTGCGCGTCCATTGATGACATCGAAGCCTTCTACGGAGTTCTCGGTTTCCGTACCACGTATAAGCAGCGCAAGCCCAACGCGTGCGTGGGGGTGCAGCGGGAAGACCTGCATCTGCAGTTCTTCGAGATCGCCGGATTTGACCCGGAGCAGTCCTACGGCTCATGTCTCGTACTCACCGCGGACATTGAGGGACTACACCGGGCGTTCGCCGCTGGCATGCGCGCCGCGTACGGCAAGGTTCTGGTGTCGGGAACGCCGCGGATGACCCGGCCCAGGGCGCGGAAGAACGCCGACGGGTGGGGTGGGTTCAGCGTCGTCGACCCGGGCGGCAACTGGATCCGCGTCTTTTGGGACGCCGCCACCGCGCCGGTGCCGGCCGCCACGCCTGCCGGGCGGCTGGCCAAGGCTCTGGCGAATGCCGTCGTGCAGGCCGATTCCCGAGGAAGCGTAGGACAGGCCGTTCGGATCCTCGACAGCGCGTTGGCCCGCCCGCAAGCCGACGATGACCCGGTCGAGCAGGTAGAGGTGCTGGTCTACCGCGCCGAACTCGCGATGGTGCTGCACGATCCAAAGACTGCGGCCGAGATGCTGACCCGCGCCAAGTCCGTCACGCTCACGGAAGCCGAATCCGAAAGGGCAGCCGCCGCGTTCGACAACGCCGCCGACCTCGCAGCAGCATTGCGGTAACTCACCTCACGAACGCCTCCGCCATCTCGGCTACGTCCGGACGCCGGGTGGCCTCGGGAGCAGTCACCGCCCGTGGCACGCGGTCGGCGGCATGAGCGTAAGGTCTGGCAGCCTGCACAGAACGTTCAGCCGTGGCCGACGCGGCTCCGTCCAACGAGGGGCTGCGGTGTCCAGCGAAACAACTCGGTCGCCGCTCGTACTGGCGATCTCATGGGGCCACATGGACGTCGAGGACCTTGGAGTTGGCAAGGACTTCAAGCTCTACCCCAGCGGTGGCCGCCCGTGGGACTGGTCCGAAACCGGTACCCGCCACAGCCCCGGTGTTCAGCCCGATGATGTCCTGGAGCTTCTGGCCCATGGCGCCACGACCGTCGTACTGTCGCGCGGCATGCAACTGCAGCTGCAGGTCGACCCGCGTACCCTCAAACTGTTGGAGGAGCGCGGAGTGACCGTCCACGTGGCCGAGACCACCGAGGCAGTCCAGATCTACAACGACCTCGCCGCCAGTGGCACCGCAGTCGCAGGGCTGTTCCACTCGACCTGCTGAACGCGACGATAGAGACACGCCTGCAGCGGCAGATGAGGACGCTTATCGGCTCGAATGGGCGGTGAAGTCTCCTGCGTACTCATCCGATTCGATGCTCGCGCCCATCCGTGCGAGCAGTTGGATCTGCTCACAGCCCAGCGACCAGCCCATCGCGTGGTAGCCGCCGTCTGGGTCGTCGAACCAGCGAACCATCGTCAGACCTGCGTCGACGTCGCCGCCGTCGACGAGGGCTCGCACCCGATCAGCCGCCGGCGCGATACGTGCAAGCACGGTGGACGCCTGTTCGTCGATTCGTCCGTGCGTCTCACAGCGGATCTCCCACCGGTGAGCTGCCGGGACCAGCCTCGGCGACGTGCGACGGCTTCCCATGGCGGCGGTTCGATCCGGTTCAATCCCGAGACATTCCGTGATCTGTTCGGCTGTCACCGCCTCGCTGACGAGCCAGAAGTAGCAGTACTGCCGAACCTTCCACGGCGCGTCCACCATGTGCGCCAACTTATGCGTTCGGACCCGTAGGCGTGCACTCACTTCGACAGATCCGGACGCCGTCGGAAATCGGACCTGTACGCCGACAGGAAATCTCGTGGTGGCTGATCACCGCCGCTGACGGATCACCCCCGCCTGCGCTGGGAGCAGACGTCGTCGCCGGTCACGCCCGACGTCCGGACAGGATCACCCCCCCGCCGCCACACGCACCGCCTGCCTGGCCGCGACTCCGAGCGTGGCGACCGCGCCGGAGCGGGTGGCGTTGGCCAGGACGAACCTCGTGTCCGGCCCGGGAATGACCATGAGGACGACGACGGCGGCAAGGTAACTGGCCAGGGTGGCCACGGACAGTCCGAGCACCGCTCAGCCCTCCTCGGCGCCGTCGAGCAACGCTCGCCGAAGAGCGAGCCGGTGCTCCCGCCGGATTTGCGCCTCGCGGTACCGACGCCGGTCACCGTCGGTCTCCGGCAGCAGCGGCGGTACGGCGCGCGGTTGACCGTCGTCGTCGACGGCGACCATCACCAGGTGGGCGGTGGCCACGTCGACCGGCGGGACCGCCCGGTCCCAACGGTCCGCGCTGACCTTGACGGCGACCTCCATCGAGCTGCGGCCGGCCCAGGTGATCCGGGCGTCGACGTGCACGACGTCGCCGACGCGTACGGCCCGCAGGAAGGCGGTCTCGTCGATGGCGGCGGTGACCGCCGGCCCGTCGGAGTGTCGGGCGGCGACCACGCCGGCGACGGAGTCGATGAGGTTGAGGATCCGACCGCCGTGGACGGTGCCCATCAGGTTGGTGTGGTGCTGGTCCATGATCTGCGACAGGGTCAGCCGTGACGCCGACGGGGGCCGGCCGGTGAGTGTGGTGCTCTCGTGCATGGTTCATCCGTCCTCGGGAAGCACACCGACCGACCAGCCGGCACGCACGTCGAGGACACGCCGCAGCGCATCACCCGCCCGACCCGCCCGCGAGGTCGACGGCAGCGCACCCACCTCGTGGATGCGCAGCGCGGGCAGGTCTTCGGACTCGTGGGCGTGATCCGGATGCCGGATCTCCTACTGGCCGTCGCTTCCCAGGCCGTGCGGCCCAGTGCTGGTGACGGCGGTCGTTCCCACTCACCGCTGCGGGGCAGTCCCGGATTCCCACCGGGTTCCCTCTTACGACGCCCAGGCGTGACGAACGTCCGGGCGAACCAGCGCCACGAAGCAGCCTATCCGCGACCGGTCAGTCCACCAGCCGCTCCGGGGCCTGATGTGACCCACCTCCCTGCCCGCCCTCCCCGGCGGTGGCGGGTGGCTCATCCAGCCCTCGGCGGGCAGGCGGGGCCGCGCCTACGGCGGGACCCGGCATGTCCTGCGGTGCCGCCACCGGCGTCCCGGGTGGCGGCGTGGCCGTTGACGGTGCCGGCTGCGGCGCGGGCGCGGCGAAGGTGACCGGGGCGTCGAACGCGGCCCGCCGGGCGGCGCGCCGCAGCGCGGCCAGCACCGCCGGGCCGGCCAGCACGACCGCCACCGCCGTGGTGATCGCCCGCCCGGTGTCCCAACCGAACGTCGAGGTGACAGCCGTGAACACCGCGAAGCGGTGCAGATTGTCCAGCACCGGCGCACCGGCGACGTAGGAGAGTTGAGTGTCCGCGCCAAGGCTGAACGGCCAGAACCACAGGTTCATCAGCAGGCCGTAGCCGTAGGCGGCGGACGCACCGTAGCCGGCCAGGACAGCCACCTCGGCCCGGCCGCGTAACCGTGTAGGGAGCAGACCGGCACCGAGACCCACCCAGGAGGCGCACAGCATCTGGAACGGCAGCCACGGGCCCACCCCGGCGGTGAGCAGCGCGGAGGCGAACAGCGACGTCGAGCCGAGGAGGAACCCGAATCCCGGCCCGAAGACCCGACCAGCGAGGACGAGCAGGAAGAACACGGTTTCGATGCCTGCGGTGCCGGCGCCCAGGGGACGTAGCGCGGCGTTGACGGCGGCGAGCACACCGAGCATCGCCAGGGCCTTGCTGTCGATGCCACCGGAGCTGAGTTCGGCCAGGACGAGCGCCACCAGCACTGGCAGCATGACGAGGAAGACCAGCGGGGCCTCACCGGTGCGAGCGGTGCTCTCGGGATGCGCGGGGATGAAGAACGGCCAGGTGAAGGTGGCCAACGCGGCGGCGGAGGCGAGGGCCAGCACCAGGGCGGTGCGCGGCGCGACCCGCAGCACGCTCATGCCGGCTCCCGGGTCGGGCCCAGTGCGGCGGTGACCTGCTCGACTGTCAGCCAGGGCGCCGGGGCGAGGACCTTGGCCACCTGCGGGGCGAACGCCGGTGAGGCGAGCATGACCTCGGCGGTGGTGCCGTCGGCCACGATGTCCCCGTCGGCCATCACGACCACCCGGTCGGCGAGGGTCGCGACGAGCTCGACGTCGTGCGTCGCGACCATCACCGCCCGGCCGGCGGCGGCCAGCCCGCGAACCAGGGCGACGAACTGCCGCTTGGCGAGATAGTCCAGCCCTCGGGTCGGTTCGTCGAGCAGGACCACCGGTGGGGCGGCGGTGAGCTGCACGGCGAGCACGAGCGCCAACCGTTGCCCCTCGGACAGGTCACGGGGGTGCCGGTCGCCGGGCAGACCGGGGGCGAGCCGGTCGAGCAGGCTGCGGCAGGTGCCGGCCGCCGCGGCGGTCTCCCGGTCGGCCTGACGGCACTCGGCGTCCACCGTCTCCAGATAGAGCAGGTCTCCCGGGGTCTGCGGGACGAGTCCGACGTGCCGGCGGGCCTGACCGGCTGGCAGCTGCTTCGGGTCGACGGGGTCCCGCCCATCGCCGGCATCGACGGTGACGGTGCCCCGGTGGCGGGGACCGCTGCCCTGCACCGCCCAGAGCAGGCTCGACTTGCCGGACCCGTTGCGGCCCATCAACGCGACGACCCTGCCACGATGCAGGTCGAGGTCGACGCCGGCCACGGCCACGGTGCCCGGATACCGCACGACGATCTTGCGGGCGGCCAGCACCGGGGTCGTGCCCGGAGCCGGCGGCGGGTCGGGAGGAGTCGTGTCGGCGAGCCGCTGGCGCAGGGCACCGGCCCGTCGGCGGGCGTCGCGGACCGACAGCGGCAGCGGCGTCCACCCGGCCAGCCGGCCCAGCTCGACCAGCGGCGGCGCGAGGTCGACGCCGGCCAGCACCGTCGCCGGTTCCCCTTCGACCACCCGGCCGTCGCCGGGCAGGTAGAGCAGCCGGTCGGCGTACTGCACGACCCGTTCCAGGCGGTGTTCGGCAAGCACCACGGTCACACCCAGGTCGTGCACCAGCCGGGTGACGGCGGCGAGGACGTCCTCGGCGGCCGTGGGGTCCAGGGCGGAGGTGGGTTCGTCGAGCACCAGCACCCGCGGGTGGGAGGTGAGGACCGCGCCGATCGCGACCCGCTGCTGCTGCCCACCCGACAGTGTCCGCAGCGGCCGGTGCCGTAGCTCGGCGATGCCGAGCAGATCAAGGGTCTCCTCCACCCGCTTACGCATCACCACCGCAGGCAGGGCCAACTGCTCCATGCCGTACGCCAACTCTTCTTCGACGGTGTCGGTGACGAAGCCGGACAGCGGGTCCTGACCGACCACGCCGACGACGTCGGCGAGATCGCGGGGCGGGTGCCGGCGGGTGTCCCGACCGTCGACGGTGACGCTGCCGTACAGGGTGCCGCCGGTGAAGTGCGGCACCAGCCCGTTGATCGCCCGCAGCAGCGTCGACTTGCCGGCCCCGGTGCGACCGGCGACCAGGCACAGTTCGCCCTCCTCGACCCGCAGGCTCACCTCACGCAGCGGCGGTGGACCGTCGTCGCTGTATCGGACGGTCACCCGGTCGAAGGTGATCATGGGTGACCTCCGGGTACGGACGTGGCCGGGTCGCCGGTACGGGTAGGTGCCGCGACAGCGCCGATCGGTGTGCCCGCCGTCGGTGGTCGGGTCGATGGTGACCCGGGTGGTGGCGGGGCCAGCCACGCCGGCCCCGCCGCGGCCGCGACGGCGAGCAGCATCAGCGGCGTCACCTCGGGCCAGGTCAGCGGACTGACCGGCGGATAGAGCAACTCCGGGGTGACCGAGCCGGCGAGCATCGTCAACGCGGCGGCGGCGATGCCACATCCGGCCACCAGCAGCTCGGCGGAACGCCACCGGTCCGGCCGGTAGCGGCTACGCCGTACCCGGCGACCGGCCAACAGCATTCCAGCCACGGCGACGACCAGGCCGGTGAGGAGCATCGGCAGACCCAGGTAGCCGGATCCGGTGGAGTCGAGCAGTCCGTATGTGCCGGCGCAGACACCGACCAGCCCACCGAGCACCAGGGCCCCCGTCGCGGCGCGCTGACCGGCCGGCACCGCCGCGGTGCGGCCGTAGCCGCGCGAGTCCATCGCCGCCGCCAGCGCCAACGACCGGTCCAGGGCATCGGCCAGCACCGGCAGGGCGATCCCCCGCAGCGCCCGCATGCCCCGACCGGTCGCGCCGCGCAGCCGACGCGCCCGACGTACCCGCAGCACGCTCTCTACCAGTTGCGGCGCGACCGACAGCGCCACCACCACGGCGGTGCCCACCGCATACAGTGCCCCGGGCACCGCCTTGAGGAGCCGTTTCGGGTTGGCCAGCGCGTTGGCGGCGCCGAGGCAGACCAGCATCGTGGCCAGCCGCAGCCCGTCGTAGAAGCCGCCGAGGACCTGCTCGACGGCGACCGGCCCGAACAACCGGATGCCCGCCGCCCACTCGGGCAGCGGGATCTCCGGCAGCGACACCAGCAGGTGCTCGCCCTGCCCGCCACCGAAGACGATCCGGAACACCACCCGCATCGTGATGATCACCGCGCCGAGGACGAGGTACATCCGGAACGCCAGCGCCCACGGAGCATCGGTGCGCCGCCGTAGAACCGTCAGCGCGGCGACGGCGGCGAGCAGCGCCAACAGCAACGGATTGGTGGTGTGGCTGGCTGCTGTGGCCAGACCGAGTGCCCACAACCACCACGCGCCCGGATGCAACCCCCGCGGCAGCCGGGCGGCCGACCAGCGGCGCGGTCCGCGCCCCGGGGCGGCCGCAGCCGCGTCAACCCCGTCCCGACGCTCAGTCATCGGGGTCGGCGGCGCGGCGTCGGCGGGCGGTGACCACGCCGCCGACGGCGAGCGCGGCCAGCAGCAGCGCCCCGGCGATCGTGCCCAGCGGCAGCCCGCCGTGGCCGCTGCCGGATGCGGCGACCTCGGTCACCGCCGGCTCGCTTGCCGTACCGCCCGACGAGCCGGTGACGCCACCGGGCGTCGTCGTCGGCACCGCCGTCGGGGATGCCGCCGCCACACTGACTGACGCCGTGCCTACCGGGGTGGCACCCGGGGTGCCGGCAGGAGGGACGGTCGTGGTCCGACCGGGCCCGCCGGCCGGTGGCACGACCGGGCCACCACCTGCGGCCGGCGGTGGCGTTGCCGGCCCGCCACCGACCGCAGGTGGCGGCGATGTAGGTGGAGCAGGAGGTGTGGGAGCCGGTCGTTTCGGCGTGACTTTCGGCCTGGGGGCGTCGCTGGCGTTGCGGTTGAGCGAGAAGGACCAACCCTCGAAGCTGCCGGCCGGCGGCTTGCGGTTGAGGACACCCTTGTCGCTGTACGCCCAACCACCCCCGTTCGCGGCATGCCAGTACGACCAGTAGGCGCTGGCCGGCGGGGTGTCCACGCATTTCTCCGAGGCAGCCGACGGCTTGCCGTCGATCCGGCAGATGAAACCCTCACCCCAGCGCAGCGTGCCGGTGATCTCGAAGCCGGCGTTCTTGAGCGCCGCGAGACCGGTGGCCTGGGTTCCGGAGGCGCAGCGCACCACCGTGCCCCCGCCCAACTCGTTGAAGTCGACCACGACGGTGACCCCGGAGGCATCCGGGCAGTAGCCGGCCGACCCGGCAGCCGCCGCCGGGCTGCCCGGCCAGGAGACGCTGCTCACCGCAGTGAGCACGACGACCGTCGCGGCATGAGCGGCCCGGCGGCTCATTGCGCCCGCCGTCGACGTCCGAGCACCAACAGCACCACACCGCCGCCGATCAGCAGCAGCGCGACCAGCACGTACCCGATGATCGCCGCACCGGTGGTGGGGAGGCCGGGCAGCGCGGGAGCCGCCGGGGTGGTGCTCGGTGCGGCGGTGCCGGTCGGTGACACGGTGGGGGAGGGCGTCGCCGGGGCGTCGGTGGCGCTCGGGCTCGGCCCGGCCGTGCCGGTCACCGTCGGTGTCGGTGCGACCGTCGGGGTGGGGGACACGGTCGGTGTGGGAGTCGCGGTGCCGGTCGGCGTGGGCGTCGGCGACGTCGGCGGCAGGTCGAGACCGATGCGGCCCAGCGGCACCTGGGCGAGCCCGAGCAGGGCCTGCGCGGTGGCCCTGCGCCACTGGTCCCGGTCGGTGTCCGCGATCCCCGTCGAGACAGCGCCGGTGAACGATTCGGCGTGGTAGGCGATCGCGCCCGCGTCGCCGGCGGCAGCACCACCGTTCGCCGCCGTGAGCTGCAACTGCGTCACAGCGTGTGCGGCCCGTGCAGCCTGGCTGTCCCGGCCGGCAGCGGCGAGCGCCTGCCCGGCCAGCCCGGTGCTGTTGGAGTTCGCGCCGGTGGTCGGGCCGGAACCGCCGAACGAACCGTCGGCGTGCTGCTGACCCACCAACCAGTCCGCGCCCCGGCGGGCGGCGTCGGAAGCGTCGGCGGCACCGGAGTCAGCGGCAGCCAGCAACGCCTGCACGGCCATCGCCGTGGAATCGACGTCGAGGGTCGCGCCCGGCTGCTCGTCGCAGGACGGCGACGGGCCGTCCGCGGTGTCCGGGTAGAGCCGGAAGCCGCCGGCGGCGCACTGCTGCCGGACGAGGAAGTCGACGGTGTCCTGCGGCAGGTCACCGCTGCGGGCCAGACCCAGCACCGCGAAGGACTGGTCGAAGGTGTTGCTGGCGTCCGGTCCACTGTCCGCTGTGGTGCGACTGGTGATCCGTCCCCGCTGGTGACCGGCGTCCGCCCCGGCCAGCAGGGACAGCGTCACCTCCCGCAGGTCGTACCCGCCGAAGTCGGTGGGGTCGGCGCCGGCGGCGGACGCGACGTAGAGCAGCTTCGCGGTCGCCCCGCCGTCGGTGAAACCCTCGATGCCCCAGTCGTCGTAGCTGTTGTAGGACCGGACGTGCGCCGCGACCTGCCCGGTCGCCGCCTGACGCGTCGGCGCGGACCCGCCGGTGGCGGACATCGCGATGATGCCGTCGATGGTCAGACCCCAGTCCTGACCACCGAACGGCCCAGGCAGCGTGCCGTCGGTGAACTCACCGGCCAACCACGAGGTGGCGTCACGCGCGGCGGCGGCATCAGCCGGGGCGGGTGCGGCCACCCCGGCCAGGGGCACCGCGGCCGTGACGACGGTCGTCGCCACGATCGCGCCGAGGCCGGTGGCGAGACGCCGGGACAAAAGCATGGGATTGCCTTTCGCAGAGCGGTCGGTGAGACCTCCGGAACACACCCCCGGGCACGTCACCCCGCTCCGCATGCTGCGGTGAGCGGGGTGAACGGACCGTCGACGGCAGCCCGGACCTCACCCTGTAGACCTCGACAGTGGAAGCCGCTCGTCCCGGGCGGGGCATTCCGGCTCGCGAGAGGACCCCTCGCTCACGGTTGCGGGTCAGCGCCGGCTTCTACCGGCTTCCCCCCACACGGGACGTATGCAGTTGTGTACCCGGCGCACCGGATGCCGACACGGTATCGCCCTGGCGTCGCAGGACGCCAGGGCGGCCGCCGACAGCCGACGCGCCGGTCACACCAGGGATGCCGTCAGGATCATGGAACAGGGATGCTCGGCGCTGCGCCCGCCCCGAACGACCAGCCCTCGACACTGCCCGGAGCCGGGTTGTAGCTGCTCGCGCCCGAGGAACTGTAGGACCACGACCCGCCCGCCGGGGCATGCCAGTACGACCAGTAGGCGGTCGCCGGCGGCGTGTTGACACACGGCTCGGTCGCGGAGGTGGGCTTGCCGTTGATCCGGCAGACGAACGCCAGACCCCAGCGCGAGGTGCCGGTCACCGTGAAACCGGCCCCCTGCAGGGCGGCCACCCCGGTGGCCGGGTCGCCCAGGGCGCACGCGACCTGCACGCCCCCGCCGAGCGCGGCGAAGTCGACCACGACGGTGACCCCTGAGGTGCCGGTGCACGCGGCGGCGTGCGCCGCCTGCGGCGCGGGCTCCACGGCGGTCAGGGCGACCGCGGCCACGGTGGCGGCAAGCAGGCCGGCGAGCCGTACGCGGACGATGGATCGGAGACGGAACACAGGTCCTCCCGGGTTCAGGTCGGCACGACAGGTCATGGACAGCTCAGGACCGGCGCGCCGGAACCGGCGGCCGCAGCGGAGAGCGTGGCGTAACCGGCACCGGTCAGGCCCAGGACGGCCTGGCCGGTGGCGCGGGTGGCGGTGGCCGGGTCGAAGGTGCCGCCGTCGAAGTCGACCGCGCCCCGGTCGGCCGGCGCTGCGCCGCAACCCACCTGCAGGCCGACCAGGAACGCCCGTGCCCGCAACCAGGCCAACGGCCGGTGGCCGGCGCGCAGCGCCTGCGCGGCGAGCCCGGTGCTGTTGGCGTTCGGGACACCCGACGAGTCGGCGAAACTGCCGTTGGCGCCCTGCACCGACACCAGCCAGCGCAGCCCGGCGGCAGCGTCGGCTGGGCGGCCCGCCGCCTGGAGCGCCTGCACCGCCAGTGCGGTGGCGTCCACATCGGAGGTACACACCGGCTGAGCGGGCAGCAGCGGGTATCCGCCGTCCGGGCAGCGGGTCCCGGCCAGCCAGATGGCGGCGGTCGCGGGCACACCGTGCGCCGTGCGGTCCAGGGCGAGGATCGCGAAGGACTGGCTGAACGCATTGCTGTAGTTCCCGTACGCGGACCGGTCGGTGAAGCGGCCGCTGGGCGATTCCAGGCCCCGCAACCGGGCGACCAGGTCGACACCGCCGACGTCGGTCGGGTCGCCCCCGCGTACCTGCACGGCGAGGGCGAGCTTCGCGGTCGCGCCGGCGTAAGCCTCGGTGCCGCCGTCACCGACGTAACCGTCGCGGATGTCCGGTCGGGTGACCCAGTCCAGTGCCTGCGCGCCGAAGTCGTCGGCGACACCGGCGGCGGCGAAGGCGAACACCGCGTCGAGGGTCAGCCCCTGGTCGGGGTAGGCGACGCCGTCGAAGACCACCTCGAATCGTTCACCGTCGACGAGTTGCCGCGCGAGCCAGCCGGCGGCGGCCCCGGCCCGGTCGACGCCGGGGTGCGCGGGTGCGGCGGTCGCAGGTGTGGCGAGGGTGAGAGCGGCGAGTACGCCGCAGAACAGGGCGAGCAGGCGGTGCCGGCTCAGGCGGACGACCATCGGAAGCGCCTTTCCGGCCCGGCGGTCGTCAGAACCCGGACGATCGCCACCGGCAGGCAGGATCGACCGGCCTCCGACCCGTGGGCCACGACGGGTGGGGAACGGAAAACCACGCGTGCGGCGGGTATTCGGGCTCGCCGTCAGGGGTGTCTGCCACCTCGACGACCTACCGTTGCGGGCCAGCGCCGGACTTCGACCGGACTTCCCCCACGCACACACGTTGATGGAGTTGTCGCGACAGTCTGATCGCCCTCGACAGTGGATGTCAATGCGCCATCGCGCGAACACGCTTGGTGAGAACCAGCGTTACGGAGTCCTCTATGGACGACAAGCGCCGTACCCCCACCAGCCGACACGAATGCGGTCAGCACCGGCACATTGACTCGCCGCGTCGCCCCCGGTGCGCAACGCTGCGGCCCGAAGCACCGCCGCATCGGGACCCGACGCGATATCGTGACACCGCAGTCGGTCCGCCACGCCACCACGTGGCGGCGCAAGAGGGAACCCGGTGCGAGACCGGGACTGCCCCGCAGCGGTGAGTGGGAACGACCGCCGTCATCAGCACTGGGCCCGCACGGCCTGGGAAGCGACGGCCGGTAGGCCTGAGCACGACGCCCACGAGTCCGAAGACCTGCCCGCTGCCCACGTGCACCCGCACGCGGAGAGCTCGGCGACCTTCGAGGGCGGGTCGACCATCGCCGACAGCACGACATCCGGTGCTGCCTGCGACCGCACCGCTCCCAGCCGAGTTCGACGACTCGGCACAAGGAGACCCCGATGCAAGCGCCACCAGCACAACGACCCCGTCCGTCAACATCCGGTGCCGTGACCCCCGGCACCGCCGGCATGCCCGCCGAACGGAACGGCCAGTGACTAGGCCCGCCGCACCACGTCGCATCAGAATCGATGACGAAGATGTCGTCGTCCTCCCGGCAGCGGACTACGAACGTCTCGCCTCCACGCGACGGCAACTCGGCGCACGCGAAGCGCGAAACCGCAGCCTGACCGACCAGGTGAACACCCTGAGCACACTGCTGGCCGACATCCGGCGCATCGTCGAATCGACGCCGCAGTGCTGTGCGACCCACCGCGACGCCGACAGCCGGATCCGTGACCTGCTAGATGCCCAGCGGATCCCGCGACCGCCGGGCTCGCCCACACCGACGCCATGAACCACCGCGACACCCACCCGGACGCCGCCCGGCACGCGACGGCATCATCCTGGGCCGCCCGATCCTGCCGGGCATGGGGTTCGCGCGAACGACTCATCCGCTCCGGGCGGACCCCAGGGGGAGTCCGCCCGGACCGGCCCAGTCAGCTCGCGCGGACCTCGGCGGCAGCGGCGACGAGGTGTCGGAGGGACGCCTCGACCTCGGCATAGGTGCGGGTCTTCAGACCACAGTCCGGGTTGACCCACAGCCGTCGGGCGGGCACGGCCGCGACGGCCCGACGGAGCGCGTCGACCACCTCGTGGTGCGGTGGGACGCGGGGCGAGTGGATGTCCCACACCCCGGGGCCGACCCCCCGGCGATAGCCGATCGCGGCAAGGTCGTCGAGGATCTCCATCTTCGAACGCGACGCCTCGATGCTGGTGACGTCCGCGTCGAGCGCGTCGATGGCGGTGATCACCTCACCGAACTCGCTGTAGCACAGGTGGGTGTGTATCTGGGTGTCGTCGGCGACGCCGCCGGTGGCCAGCCGGAACGCGCCGACCGCCCAGTCCAGATAGGCCTTCTGGTCGGCCCGACGCAGCGGCAGGGTCTCCCGCAGGGCAGGCTCGTCGACCTGGATGATCCGGATGCCGGCGGCCTCCAGGTCGCGGCACTCGTCGCGCAGCGCGAGCGCCACCTGGTCGGCGGTGTCGGCCAACGGCTGGTCGGTCCGGACGAACGACCAGGCCAGGATGGTGACCGGCCCGGTGAGCATGCCCTTGACCGGACGGTCGGTCAGCGACTGGGCATAGGTGGACCACGCGACGGTCATCGGAGTCCGCCGGGCCACGTCGCCGTGGATGATCGGCGGGCGGACGCAACGGGACCCGTAGGACTGCACCCAGCCGTGGGTGGTGGCGGCGAAACCGTCGAGTTGTTCGCCGAAGTACTGGACCATGTCGTTGCGTTCCGGCTCACCGTGCACCAGCACATCCAGGCCCAGCCGCTCCTGCAACCGGATGACCTGCTCCACCTCGACGCGCATCCGCTGCGTGTAGCCGGCGTCGTCGAGGGTGCCGGCGCGGTGCGCGGCACGGGCCCGGCGCAGCTCGGCGGTCTGCGGGAACGAACCGATCGTGGTGGTCGGCAGGTCCGGCAGCCCCAGCCGTTCCTGCTGGCGGGCGGCCCGCTCGGCGTAGTCGCCACGGTGCCGGTCGCTGGGGCGCAGCGCCGCCAACCGGCCGCGCACGTCGTCGTGCCGCCACGACGGCGGGGCGGGCGGCAACGGGGCCGGCAGGCTGGTGGTGCCGTCGCGCAGCGCCCGCCCGAGCAGGACCACCTCGTCGACCTTCTGCCGGGCGAACGAGAGCCGCGCGGACAACTCCGGGTCGAGGGAGGTCTCGGCCGACAGGTCGACGGGCACGTGCAGCAGCGAACAGGACGTGGACACCGCCACGTGGTCGGCCAGTCCGGCGACCGTGGCACCGGCGGCGACGGCCGCCCGTAGATCCGTGCGCCAGATGTTGCGTCCGTCGACCAGTCCGGCGACGACGGTCTTGCCGCGCAGGGGACCGGCTGCGGCGAGCCGGCGCAGGTTGCCCGCACCGGCGACCAGGTCCAGGCCGATCGCCTCGACCGGGGTGTCCAGCAGCGCCGGCAGCGCGTCGCCGAGGTCACCGAAGTAGGTGGCGACGAAGATCCGGGGACGGTGGGGCAGCTCCCCGAGACGTTGGTAGGCGTGCCGCAGGCCGTCGATCTCGGCCGTGGTGCGGTCCGCGACGTAGGCGGGTTCGTCCAGTTGGACCCAGGTCACGCCCGCGTCGGCCAGGGTGGTGAGGATCCGGGCGTACGTGTCGACCAGGTCGTCGAGCCGGGCGAACGGATCCTCGCCCTTGGCCAGCAGCAGGAAGGTGGCCGGCCCGACCAGCACCGGTCGGGTGGTGATGCCCAGGTCACGTGCCTGCGCGTACTCGCTCAGCGCCTTCGCCGGGTCGGCCGCGAACACGGTGTCGGGGTCGATCTCCGGCACCAGGTAGTGGTAGTTGGTGTCGAACCACTTGGTGAGTTCCAACGCGGGCGCGGCATCGACGCCACGGGCCATGGCGAAGTAGGTGTCGAGTTGACCGAGGCCGAGCCGGGCGAAGCGGCGGGGGACCGCACCGACCGCGACGGCGGTGTCGAGCACGTGGTCGTAGTAGGAGAACGTGTTGGAGGGGATCGCGTCGAGGCGGGCGTCGCGCAGCGTCCGCCACACCTCGGCCCGCAGCCCGGCCGCGACGTCCTCCAGGCCGGTGGCGTCCAGCGTGCCGGCCCAGTACGCCTCGACGGCCTTCTTCCACTCGCGGTGGGCGCCGATACGGGGATAGCCGAGCACGGTGCTCTGCCCGAATGAGGTGGTCACAGGTGGTCCTTCCCTCGCGGTGTCCGGCGACCACCCGAGAGGAAGACGGATACGCCACGGCGTAACCGGCATTCCGCCCTGGCCCTCCCGAGAGGCCGCCGACGGCGCGTACCGGCGGTACGCGCAGCGCTGGCAGGTCTTCGGACTCGTGGGCGTGACACAGGGTCGCCTACTGGCCGTCGCTTCCCAGACCATGTGGTCCAGTGCTTCGTTGACGGCGGTCGTTCCCACTCACCGCTGCGGGGCAGTCCCGGTCTCACACCGGGTTCCCTCTTACGACGCCCCACCCGCGCACGGGAGAGGCGAACCAGCGCCGCCTGCGATCGTACGCCCCACCGACTCCTGCTGCAGGCGGCGTCCGAGGCGCGGGACAGGATTCGCGGTACTCGGCCATGGGTGGCCAGCCGCCTCGGCCGTCTGTGCGGCCTCGGGATCCTCCGCCTCGCGGACCCGAGGCGGGTAACAGCGCGATGGTCGCCGAGCCGCCAGCGTTTGACCACCGGCGCGGGCGTCGCATCTTGCATCCGTCTCGCTGCCGTGGCTCGCCTATCTTGGCTGCCAGGGATGCGCCCGCTCGGTTGCCCGTGGTGCGGCCGCGGTCAGCGAGCCGTTGGGGGTGACAGCGGGCAGGGCCGCGCGAGCGCGGGCTTCCGGTCGGTGCCGTCGGTACGTCTGGTGGTGCCGGCGGCACCGACCGGATGACCACCGCCGTCAGCTGTCGGGCGGGGCGGCGGTGGCGGCGACGAGCAGGGACAGTTCCCGCACGAGATCGTCCATGGACTGGCCGCTCTGCGCGCGGAGCAGTCCGAGGCTCAGGTCTGCCAGGAGGTAGAAGCCGAGGCTCTTGGCCTGCTCGGAACTGAACGCGGCGAGCAGCTCCTCGGCGCCGCCGAGGTCACCGCGGTGCTTGGCCGCGATGACCCCGGCGGCGCGTTGGACCAGTTCGGCCGCTGCCGGGGTGGGGCTGGTCACGCCGATCAGATCTTTGGCGTGGTGGCGCGGGCGGCGTCGAAGCGGGCGATCACGTCCGACCAGTTGACCAGGTTCCACAGCCGGTCGACGTAGTCCGGCCGGACGTTGCGGTACTGCAGGTAGTAGGCGTGCTCCCAGGCGTCGAAGACCAGCAGTGGAACGGAGCCCTGGCCGACGTTGCCGTGGTGGTCGTAGACCTGCTCCACGATCAGCCGCTGCCCGAGTGGTTCCCAGGCCAGCACGCCCCATCCGGAGCCCTGCACGCCCTTGGTGGCGGCGGACAGCTGCCCGGCGAACGCGTCGAACGTGCCGAAGTGCTCCTCGATCGCGGCGGCCAGCTCGCCGTCGGGACGGTCACCGCCGTCCGGGGAGAGGTTGTTCCAGAAGATCGAGTGCAGTACGTGCCCGGACAGGTTGAACGCGTACGTCTTCTCCAGGCCGACCAGGGTCGAGAAGTCTCCCTTCGCCCGGGCCTCGGCGAGCTGCTCCAGGCCGTCGTTGGCGCCCTTGACGTACGCGGCGTGGTGCTTGTCGTGATGCAGCTCCAGGATCTGCCCCGACATGGCCGGTTCCAGCGCGCCGTAGTCGTAGGGCAGATCGGGCAGGGTGTAGACCGCCATCAGAACTCCTCGGGGTTGCTGCCAATCTTATGCTCTTGCCACCATTTTGCAATAGAACCGGTGATCGTGCGGCGAGGAGCGGCGGTTGACCACATCGGAGACCGAGCGGGTGAACCCCGCGGTGCGGCGATTACGCCGCGCTGGCCTGCGCAACACCGTGGCCCGGCGCGGAGTGCTCGACCAACTCGCCCACGCCGTAGGTGGCCGCGGGCACCTCACCGTGAACGAGCTGTATCAAGCCCTGCTCGCCCGTGGTGTGGCCGTGGAGCTGTCAACCGTGCATCCGGTGCTGCGGCAACTGGTCGAGCTGGGCATCGCCCACACCGTGCCGGTCGGCAGGACGACAACCTTCGGCCTCGCCGACGACGCCCATCACCACGCCGTCTGCGGCACCCGCGGCGACCGGCGGCAACTGCCGGCCGAAGCCATCGCGGCGAGCGTGGCCGCCGCCCGCGCTGTCGGGATCAACACGGAACTATCCGGCCAGCCCAGCGGTGACGTGGTCTACGGGCGGCGTGCGCGGTGCCGAACAACGGCCCGCTGAGGACCGCACCCGCCGGCACACCCCCCGCCCCGGTGTCGGTCGGACCCGCGCGCCCGGCACGCGCTCACCGCACCGGGGTGCGCAACCGCGGCGGGCTGACCGGCAGCTACTCGCTGGCCCTCCGCGCGACGGCACCTGCCAACACACAACTCGAAGACCGCAGGGATGCGCAGGCGCTGCTAGCGGATCAGCCTCGGCTCCACCACGTCGTCACGGAAGCCGACCTGCACACACTGCGAGTAGCCGCGCATCGCCTCCGATCCGGTGGATATCGTTCGGGGTCATGTCAATGCGCGCAACGTTTGATGCTTAGGCATGTTGCTTTCGGATGCCCAGTGGTCGTTGTTCGAGGGGATGCTCCTGAAAGCGCTGGGACGCCTGGGTCGGAAGGGAATGACTGGCGACGTATGATCGCGATGGTGGCGAGGCGTCAGGCCGAGATCCCGGCACCGGTGAGGGAGGGGTCAGGATGTTCGGTCGGAAGAAGAAGCTCGACGCTATGGTGGCGCAGCTCAGGCCTGACCTGAGCCGGGAGTCACTGGGCGTCGGGCCCGACTTCCCGGGCGTCGCCCCGAACCCGCTCCTGAGCAGTGACGCACGCAAGCGCAATGCGGACCTACGTACGGGGGTGCTTGCGCTCGGTGTCCTCGTCGGCTGGCGGGAGGTGAACAGCAACCCTCGCGTGGTCCTGATGTTCGACGTGGAGACCGCCGAGGGCATCTCGTTCCGCGGTATCGCCGACGAAGACCTCACGATCACCGAGCTCGCCCGACTCGCCCCAGGACAGACGTTGCCCGTGCGCTACCGGCCGGCCGTCATGGACCACTACGTCGCCCTTGCCCGTGACGCGGACCCCGCCCGTGTGCGGCAACTCTCTGACCAGATCGCGAGCCGTAAGCGGACCTGACCGGGAACCCCTGGCCGGGTGCGGGTTGTGCCGTGACCATGAATGTTCACGATGTTGGTTGACACGCCGCCCGTGGTGTCGGTCGGGGCGGCGTCGTGGCGATCAGGCTGTGGCAGATCTGGTACGCGTGCGGCGGCTCAGTGATCAAGAAGGTCAGCAGCTGCTCAGAGTCACCCGTCGGGGAGCCGGTTCACCGATCCGACTGAGGCGGGCGGTGGGGGCTGTCCCGGCCAGATCAGCCCCGATGACGAGGCATCCATCGTCGAGACGGCCAACGCCCGCTCCGAGAAACTGGGGCGGCGTTCACCCGGTGGAGCATCCGCAAACTCGCCGACCACCTGCGCGTTCACACAACTCGCCGCGACGTGGCGACATCGTTCAACGCTGAGCGGGAGCGTGGGGCGTCGGAGCGACTGACAGTAGTCGCCGCAGGGCTGGTCTGATGGCGGTGGCGAGGGTGCCGTCGTCGCCGGTATGTAGGGCCAGGTTGACTACGCCCATTGCGGTGTGTCCGGTGGATGCGTGACGGGCTGCGGTGGCGATGTCGGCCCGGGGGATGTCCGCGAGGAGGTGCCGGATGAGTGCGCCTTCGCCCCAGAACGCCTCGGCGGGGATGGGGAGTCGACCGAGCCATGACAGGAGGATTCGCGCGCGGTCGACCGGTGAAGGTGCGATGGTGGTGAGCTGATCGTTCATGGCATCAAGTTGTGTGGTGGACAGTTCGCCTACTTGTTGGCCGGTGAGGGGCAGCAGGACCGGATGGAGTACGTGGGGGACGGCCCGTTCGGTCAGGTGCTGCCTGCCGGCGTCTCCGGCGGGTCGGAACTGTGGGTGTCCTTCGTGCAGATTCAGCAGGTCGGTCAGTGGTGCCAGGAACAGCGGGATCTGGTCCGGGACGCCGTGGGTGGCCAGGAGCAGGTGCAGCGCGGCGGGATCTGCCACGTGCAGGTCGTTGTGTAGGCGTTGCCGTTCCCAGCTGATGTTGCTGTAGCCGTGGAGGCTGGCAGTGGTGACGAGTTCATCGGAGTCATCGTGGAGCGTGATGGTGGTGTCGCCGGGGCAGCGGCAGATGTTCTCGGTGAAGAGGCCGGTCGTGGTCAGCTTTCGTGCCGCTTCGATCGTGGAGGGGGAACGTAGTTCGGCCAGGGTCGCCCGGTCGGCCAGGGGGCCGGCGTCCTCGCCGCCGTCGAGGATCCGCACGATATGCGTCCGTGACCACACATCCGAGAGCCAGCTGATCACGGTCAACCTCTCCACGCCGTGCCCGGCACCACCGCCGATCCTGCATGCGGGTTCGTCGGGCTGTCAGCGTACGGCGCTGGTCTGCGTTTCCTCGGATCGTCAGTTGCCGGGGCGATCGATGAGGCGGCGGAGGGCGTTTCCGGTGTGGGGGAAGGCGAGTCGCAGGGTGTCGGCGGTGAGGCGGATGCCCCACCAGGTGAGGGCGACGAGGTAGCCGATGATCAGGGCGCTGTGGGTGTTGTAGCTGATGACGAGGGCGTAGCCGATGGTGAGGCCGGGTGTGGTGATGAGGCGGATGGTGCGGGTGCGGCTGACGGTCAGGGCGGTGGCGGTGCCGAGGAGGGCGGCGCCGATGGTGCTGGCCAGGCCGGGCATGCCGGTGAGGTCGATGGGTGTGGACAGGGTGTAGGCGGCGCGGATGAGCCAGATGCCGGCTGCGGCGGTGGCGGCGTGGGTGATGGCGGGTCGGGTGAGGGTGAGCCAGTGGGGGAGGGCATGGGCGGGGATGCGGGGTGCGGTGGCCGCGATGAGGGTGGCGCAGGCGGCGAGGGGGAGTGCGCCGCCGAGGGTCCATTTGAGGTAGGAGGTGTAGTCGAAGGAGAAGGCGGTGCCGGTGGCGAGGCCGTAGAGGGTGGCGGTGATGGTGCCGCCGACGGCGGCGGCGAGGTAGCTGCGGCGGATGAGGCTGCCGGTGGTGGGTTCCTCGGTGGGGGTGGTGGGTGTGCCGGTGAGCCAGGTGGTGGGGGCGAGGTGGGCGATCGCGATGGCGGTGAGCATGGCGAGGGCACCGGCGGTACCGAGTTGCGGCAGCGAGGTGCGGGCGCCGACGACCCAGGTGTTGTGGATGGTGATGTCGGCGGTGAGGACGGCCTGCACGAGCAGCGCCAGGGAGCAGGCGCCGATGAGAAGGGTGCCGGTGAGGTCGCTGATGCGCAGCCGGACGCGAGGCAGCCGAGCGGCGGTGGCGCGGGGTGCGGGCTGGTGGTGGGCGGTGAGGGTCAGGGCGCCGTCGGTGAGGGCGTGGGGGTGGTCGACGAGGACGGGGGTGGTGCCGGTGGTGTGGGCGAGGTGCTCGGCGACGGCGGGCAGGCCGGGGTTGGGGCGCAGGATGACGGCGGTGAGGTGGCCGGTGTCGACGTCGGCGGCGTCGAGGAGGTCGGTGACGGCGCGGGGGATCTGGTCGAGGACGGGTTGCGCGGCGCGGGTGACGTCGGCGCGGGTGATGATCGCGGGTTGGCGGGGTGCGGGGAGGAGGACGGGGGCGCGTTCCTGGGTGACGAGGAGTTGCCGGGCGGTGCGGACGGCGTCGGTGAGGGCGCGGTGGTCGTTTGCGGTGGCGGGATCGTCGCCGGGGGTGCGGAGGGGGTCGTCGTCGCCGGTGGCGGTGTGGATGACGTGGTCGGTGATGAGGCGGTCGAGGTCGGGGGTGTCGTCGAGGTGTCGGGTGGCCAGTTCGGTGTAGCCGCCGTCGGTGGTGTGCAGGACGGTGAGGGTCGCCGGGTGCCGGTCGGCCTGGCAGACGAGGACGCAGGAGCCGGCGGGTGTGGGGTGGCCGAGGGTCGTGGCGTGGGCGGCGAGCGCGGCGGGTGCGGTGACCAGGGCAGGGGACGGTAGGCCGGCGCGCTGTGCGGCTTCGGTGACCTGCTGGCGGCGGCGTGGCCCCCAGCTCGGTGGGATGGTCACGGTGAGGGCGGTGATCGGCTGACCGATTTGGTGGGCGGCGTGCTGGCCGACATGCCGTAGCACTGCCGCGAGGAGGTCCACGGGGTCGGTGGGTGCGGCGTCGGTGGCGTCGGTGAGAGCGGGTTTGCCGAGCAGGGCGGTCGGGTCGTCGACGAAGCGGTGGTCCGCCGGGATGGACGTCGCTGCGTCAACGCCGACGTACAGGTGCCCGGTGGGGCCGATGACGACACCGGGGGGCATGACGAGGCGGCCGTCGATGAGGATCGGGACGCGGACGCCGTCGCGGCTGACGGTCGCGGCGATGGAGGCGGAACTCAGATCGACGGCTGCCGTGGTGTCCCCGTGTGGCATGGGGGGCAGTCTGGCCCGTGGGGGTGTGGCGACGTCAACCCTGATTGTCCGCGTGATCCTTTGTGCGCGGATGGTGAGAATCCTTCTCGACGCAATAGCCAGCGACGTGCATTCTCCTGTAAGCGGAGAGTTCACCGATGAGTCGCAGGGAGGGACGGGTGCCGAAGGTGTCCTCGGACAGGGGCGACAGACTCGCCGAGTACGGCACACGGGCCACGGTCCACCCGCCCTGCGACATCCCACCCCGTCGAGTACCTCTCTCCCGCACCGTCGCCACCGGAGCCCGGGTCGTGGCCGCCGCCGGCATCCTCCTGGTGGTCGTGCCAGCCGTGCTGTGGCTCGCCGGCGGGAACCCGCTGCGGCGGCTACCGCAGTGGTCGCAGATCCCCGCCTGGTTCGAACGCTCCAGCGGACGGTTCACCCCCGACGTCCTCATCGGCGCGGCGTTCTGGGTGATGTGGCTGCTGTGGGCGGTGTTCGCCCTGCTCCTCGTCGCCGAACTCGTCACCACGCTGACCCGGTGGCGCATCCCGGCGCTCACCCTGCCGGCACCCCTGCACCGCCTGGTGTTCGGCCTGGCCGGCACCGCCGCGCTCGCCGTCACCTCCGCAGGCTCCCTCGACGCGGCGGCAACACCTGACCGGCCGACGACCCCCGTCGCCACCGCCGAACACATCGATGTTCCCCGCCAGGCACCCGCCTCCGGCCCGGCGATCATCCAGGTCGCCGACCAGCGGTACCTCTACACCGTCGAACGCCACGACACCCTGTCCAAGGTCGCCAAGGAATGGCTCGGCGACGCGAACCGGTGGCCGCAGATCTGCCAGCTGAACAAACACCGCCACTTCCCCGGCAGCGGTGGCACCCTGCGCGACTGCGACCTCATCTACCCCGGCTGGGAACTGCGGCTACCCGCCGACGCCCGCCCACCACACGCCGCGACCCCAGCGACCCCGACCACCCCACCATCGCAAGCCCCGCCCCGTTCGGGGCCACCACCGGCCTCCGCCAGCGCCGACCCGCAACCTTCAGGACCCACCACCCGACCGTCCGACACCACCACCGAAACGCCGCCAGCCAGCCCGAGCAGCACGCCGGGAACCCCGACCATCAGCGGGACGCCGTCAGCGCCCTCACCCACCGAGCCGACCCCCACCCCGCAACAACCCACGGCCGTCGACCCGACCGAACCCACGACCACCGACGACCATGGGGTGCGGCTGTCGGCCACCGAGTGGCTGCCCTGGTCGCTGGCCGCCGCGATCAGCGCCGCCGCCACGATGGTCTGGCTGCACCGTCGCCGCCGCTACACCGGTGAACCCGACAGCGAACCCCTCACCGCGCTGCCGGCACCGGTCGTCCAGGTCCGCCGCGCCGTCACCGCCCACCCATCAGAGCCGGGCAGCGACGAGCAGCCACCGCGCCTGCACCCCGTACTCACGTCGCCGCCCGGTGGTGGAATCGGCATCGTCGGCGACGGCGCGCACGCCGCCGCCCGCGCCACCCTCGTCGCCGTCCTCGCCGCAGGCGACCCCCACCACCCCGACGCCCGCAGCGAAATCATCATCGACACCGCCACCCTGACCACCCTCCTCGGCCCCGACGCCACCACCCTCACCCCGTGGCCACGGCTGCACCTCGTCGACACCCTCACCGACGCACTCACCACGATCGAAACCCACCTGCTGCACCGCAGCCGCATCCTCGACGAACACACCCTGACCGACCTCGACACCACCCCACACCCGGAAACCCCCGACGCGGGAGCCCTGCCACCGATCGTCCTGATCACCGAAGCACCACCCCCCACTGCCCGGATGCGGACCAAGACCGCCCTCACCCTGGGCGCGGACCTGCACGTGTCCGCGCTCCTGCTCGGTGAATGGACACCCGGCACCACCGTCGACGTCACCACCGACGGACACACCCACCCTGTGGCCGAGCAGCCCGCCGGACCGGTGCCGCCGCAACTGCCGGTGCTGGAAGCCGCCACGGCGATGCAGATCCTGCAAACCCTCCGCGAGGCGCACACCGGCACACCACCCGCCGCTGCACCCGCCGTGCCTGTGCCCCTGCACACCAGCCGAGCTGACACGCCGCCCGCCGACACGGCACCACCGCCGGGCACCGACCGGCCCTCCGATGATGTCCCCACGGGGCGCGCTCGGCTGCGGGTGCTGGGTCCACCGCGCATCGAAGGCATCACCGGGCCGGGACGTCCGCTGCGCGCCAAAGCCCTCGAACTGGCGGTGTACCTCGCCGTGCACCCCGACGGGGCCGCCACCCGCGAAATCGGCGAGTACCTCGAACCCGACGCCCGCCTCAGCCAAGCCGACCAACGCGTCCACACCAACGTGTCGAACCTGCGACACGTACTCGGTCGCGCCGGCACCGCAGACACCAAGAACGCCTACGTCATCAAAACCGCCGGCCGGTACCGACTCGACCCGACGACCGTCGACGTCGACGTGTGGACCCTGCGCGACCTGATGCGCGACGCGACCATCGCCACCGGACCCCGCCGCCGGGAACTCCTCACCACCGCCTGCGACCTCTGCGCCGCGCCACTGGCCGAAGGCCAGGACTACGAATGGCTACCCCCACACCGCGAGACCATCCGACGCTGGGGCACCGAAGCCCACCTTCTCCTCGCCGACGACCTACTCCACCATGATCCGCAGGCTGCATCCGACCTGCTCGACAAAGCCATCACCCTCGACCACTACAACGAAGCCCTCTACGTCAAAGCGATGCACGCCCGCCACACCCTCGGCGACGCCGACGGCATCCGCACCCTCCTCCGCGCCCTTACCAGAGCCCTCAACGACCTCGACACCCAACCCCACGACGACACCATCACCCTGGCCACCCAACTCCGCACCAACCTGAGCAAAAAGAACTCAGAGCTACTACGGAAGGGCTTATAACGTCCCTGGGCATGTAAATACCGAACATTTCAGGTTGAACCGCACACTGCACTGGGAGTAACCGGTCAGGGGCCTGATGTCGTCGCTCTGAGCGGAGGCCCGCGCGGCTGCTGGGGGTGTCGGAGCCCTGCGTCGACGACTAGGGTGAGGACGCGGTACGCGGCCTAATCTCGCCCGGCCGGGCAAGAGCGAACGCACGCATTCGGTGGGTTGGGGGAGCCCGGATCGCCGCGCTGACGCCGACTCGCTCAGCTCGACCCCGACGGCCACCAGCCGTTTGATAGTCCCACAATCGCGCCCACCCACGCGCCAGCGACAGCTGCAATGTGCCGGTCGCGTCTCCTCAGGGACCGTGGACGCGCGGCCCTCTGGTGTCCGGATCCTCCGGTTTAGGTTCGGTTCTGCTGGCTTTCGGGTCTCGCCATGCGCCCTGGTTGTACGGATAGACACCCCGCACTCCGCGGCCCGCCTGCCCGACAAGGGCGACAAGGTTCGCCGCAGTCCCGTCCCGGCGCCCGCCCGCGACCAACCCACCGCCTGGATCCGCCACCGCGGCACCGAGCTTGGACCGCTGCGGACCGGCCACTATGGCAGGCTCACCACCTTCGGCATCGCTCAGATCGTCCTCGCCGTCGACGCCGACACCGGCCTGCCCGGACTGCGCCCCCACCGACTACGCCACACACCTATGCCACCCGCCTCCGCAAGGCGGCGCCGACCCCGCCCAGATCCAAGGCCTGCTCACTCGACACAGCCGCCCGCTACTTCCAAAGCGGCGCCGCCGAACAAGCCGTCGTCGTCGGGTGGATTTCATTGAGTAGCCGCGCCTCCCTTTGGTATGACGGGAACACCGCTGCTCGCCGCTCCCGCAGGTCGCATTGACTGTGGCTGCCGCCGTCTAGACTCGACTACAGAGAGTTGCTTGTTGCGCACTCACGGCTGATCCCGATAGGTTGATGCATAGCCATGCACCGATGGCAATTGACGGGGAGGCTCTGTGCTGTCCAAGAAACCTGCTGTTACCGCCGCTCTGCTGGCTGGTCTTCTGTCGATGACCATGGCGGGTCAGGCATACGCTGCTCCCTCACCGGCCCCTCAGTGCGTGTTTGAGATGGGGTTGATCAGGTCCAGGTGAAGGTGCGGCGGGCTTGACGGCGTGCTGGTTGGTCGTGGGTGATGCGGCGGGTCATGCCGGCGATCGCGGCCCAGCGGATGAGGGCTGCTGAGACGGCCGGTTGGCGCTCGTAGTCGCGGGCGAGCCGGCGGCAGGCGGTGAGCCAGGCCAGGGTGCGTTCCACGACCCAACGGCGTGGGTGGACGGCGAAGCCGCGTTGGTCGGCGGGTTTGCGGACGATCTCCAGCGTGGTCCGCAGGGTGTCGCGGGTCCAGTCGACGAGTCGACCAGCGAATCCCTGATCGGCGAAGACGTGCCGGATCGGGGTGACCATGTAAGCGCTGAGAAGGGCCGTCTTGGCTCCGTCGCGGTCCTGCCAGCTCGCGGCGAGCACGGTCACGGTGACCAGCAGGCCCAGGGTATCGGTGATGATGAACCGTTTCCGGCCATTGATCTTCTTGCCCGCGTCGTAGCCTCGGCTGTCCCGGCCGACGGTGTCGGCGCCCTTCACGCTCTGCGAATCGATGATCCCCGCCGACGGCTCCGGCTGGCGGCCCTGGTGCACCCGGGCCTTGATCCGGAGCGTGGTCAGGAGTTTCTCCGTCACGCCGGCTTCTTCCCACCGGGTGAAGTACCAGTACACCGTCTGCCACGGCGGCAGGTCAGCCGGCAGATAGCGCCACGGGCACCCCGACCGCACCACGTACAGGACCGCGTTGACGATCTCCCGCCGTGGGTGCTTCTCCCGCCGGCCGTCGGTGTTCGGCTCCGGCAACAGCGCCGCGATCAGCGTCCACTGAGCGTCGGTCAGGTCCGAGGGGTAACCACGACGCGCAGACACCACGCCACCCTGCCCGCCGCGGCAGCCGATGTCATGCCGCCACGCCGTCCACATCAGACCTTCTCAAACACGCACTCAGACAACGATGCAGTTCCGTACGGAACGTCGCAAGGTCCCCAACCGCGCTTCCACGCTCGGCGTCATGCACACTGATCATCCCGCAGCCCTTGGTCCCGATCTTCTTCCCTAGACAAGAGGAATGATCGATCAAGGGCTGCGGCCATGATCAGCCAGGGTCGATGCAACCGACCCCGGGTTAAAGATCAAGCTAGTGGTGAGAAAGTGGGGCACCCCTGACGGGGTGCCCCACTTTCTCGCTCGATATTAGGACATGTCCGGTCGCCTTTCCTGCTCGAGAAAAAGTACGTAGGAGAAGACGGCGGGAACCTTGACCGGCAACCTGGATGGCCGTTTGAGGAATATTGATTCGTATGCCAGGAGCCAACCCGAGTCCTGGTCGAACACCAGCAAGTCCCTCGTGCTGCCGTTGGACGAGTCCACGCTCACCGCCATACCCTGACGACCCAGCCGGTCGGTAACCTGACCGCGGAGGAGTACGCCGTCGGTGCTAGCAAGAAACTGAAGCACCGCGATCCTTACTTGCCGATCGACGGTCGTCGTGCGGTAGAGGTCCGCGACTGCCCTGACGGCCGACTGCGGACCATTCTCGCGAGGTTGGTGTGCGTATAGGGCTGCGGCTAGGGCGTTTACGTCGTGCGGCACTGGCTCGGTGACGACCGAAGCGAGCTGCCCGGCGCTGTATACATCGATCTCACCAGACTTATGCTCCGCCGCCGCCACCAATGTCCGTGCCGTGGGCTGCGCGCCGACTTCCGAAGGATCAAGAGAAACGGTGATCACCTTTCCCGAGCCGTCCGCTGCACGCCAAGTCGAGACGACCTGAGGCACTACCGCGACGCTGGTACCGTCCCTCCTCGAGGAGGACAGGTTCAGGGACCACTGGCCTACCTGCACAAAGCTGAATCGGCCGGCGCGCTGTTCGTCCGCCACGGCTCGACCGGAAACCACGGACGCTAAATCGAGTAAAGCCCCGTGCGCGCTGGGTGCCTTTTGGTCGTATTGCATATGCAGCGGTGCTGGGGTGGCGGCGAGGGCTGAATCAGTAGGCCCGACGAGCTGTGTCGCGACTACTCCAGCACCCAAGACGATGGCACCTGCAACCGTTGCGCTAAGCAGAGGACGGCGTGTCATCCCCCAGCGGGGAGACGGCCGAGACGAGCCGGTGGACTCCGCCGGCCAATCGATATGAGGCGCTGCTGGCCAGACGTCGATATCGCGAGCAGGGTCCAGGTCCGACAGTCTGACGTTCTCCAATTTCATCGAATGCCTCCACGTGCGGGTGTTAAAGCCTTCGGGGCTGTAGAAGGCGCTCCAACATTCATCAGTCGTGCCAACCGCTGCCGCGCTCGGAACAGGCGAACCGCAGCCGCCGTGCGGCTGCAGCCCAGAACCTGAGCCGCAGCCGACACGTCGAGTTCCTCCCAGGTCACCAATCGCAACACTTCACGATCAGGCTCGGAAAGGCGGGCGAATGCGCGCTGCAGGTCATGGGCGAGGCCGACAGCCTCGAACTCACCGCCCTCACTAGGAACATCTACGCCAGCCATGGGCACGGTGGCAGGCCGACTTCGGCGGGCGCGCCACTGGTCAGCCAGCACCCGTCGTGCGATCCCATAGAGCCAAGGAAGTGGCTGCGAGGGCTCCGCATGGCGACGCCGCCACGCCACTACGAACGTCTCTTGCGTGAGCTCCTGTGCGAGCTCCATGTCCCCGACTCGTCGGTAGCAGTAGCGCAGCACCAGGTGGTAGCTCGACGCGAAAGATCGCGTAAAAGTCTCGTGCTCGTGTTGATCAGCGCCCACTCGGCCCCCTCCAGCATCACTACCTCTTGTGGCCGCAGGTGGGCAGACATTACAGGGCAGGTTCGCTCGGCTCGGTCACTTCGATCCAGTGGTTGGTGGAGGAGCGTCGGATGCCCCACTCCTCGCAGCGAGTGCGGGCCTTGAGAGCCACCATCGTGAGCTGCGAGATTCCTTGCTATCGACACACACCCTAGCTAGGGGGCAGCGACGGCCGCGGTGATGAGTTTGGACAGGATCCGGTGCCGGGGCAGCTCCCGGACAGAGGTCCCGGCCCAACTCGTCGTCGGCGGCATCTAGGGCCTCGGCCACCACCGCAGGAGTATAGACGGCGTACCGGGTCATCTCGGCCGGGGTTCGACGTCCACCACGCGTGGGAGACGGGATCCGCCTCAAATTCCATGCTGGTTGTCTAGCGCCGGTGGAATCCCCTGAACGAATTCGTCAGCGCGTCATTCGGCGTCGGAAACGGTCGGGCGCGGGTCTCGCGCATCGTCGAGGGGCCGCTTGGTCGAGCTGTGGCCGCCCGGGCAGGACTTCGTATCGCAGCCAAACAAGTACGAGTACGAGCGTCCCTACCCAGCGGTTTCCTCAACCCAGCGCACCAACGGCTCTGGTCTTCCAGTGCACTCCACGCGGTGGTTCCTCGTCGTCGTCGGGCCAGTCGATGATGGGGAGGGCGGGAAGACCGATCCGGGGTGCCACGACCTCGTTGGCTTCGGCCATCCAGGTGCTGGCCCAGGCCAGCTCACCTGGCAGGGCGAGGAGCCGTTGACCGTCGGCGGGATCGAGCCGGTCCAACAGAGGATTGCCGTGGCGGTCGGCACCGTCCGCCGCTGTGCCGCTCCAACGAGTACCGACCTGGTGCGGTCGGGCCCGTAGCGGGATCAGCACGCCGTCGATGTCGACAAAGATCAACGGTCGTCTGACGTTGGCGGGCACTGCGGAACCGTACCGCGATCGGCGGTCGGGGCCGCTGACGCCAGTGGCCGGTGACCTTCAGCGGCGCGAGAACGGCATGGGCGGATGTTCAGGCGAGGTCGTCGCCGCTGACCACCGGGCACCCGAAGAGATCGCTGAGAACTGTCCGCTGATGGTCGGTCAACGGGTTGACGAAGACGGCCATGGCGACTGCGGCTGACCGGCATGCGTCGGCGACTTCGTGGGCCTTGCCCGAGCTGAGCAGGGTTCGCCGGGAGAACGGCGAGGTCATCCTGCTCGCACCGCCGCGGGAGATACCCCGTCTCTGGACCTGCCGGCCAACCACTCGTCCACCATGTGCTTCCACTGAAGCCGCCAGAAGGTCAAGCTTCGCCTCAACCTGTTTGTCCTTGGCGGAGAACAAGCCAACCAGCATCACGCCGGCACCTGCCAGCCGGATGCTTGGGTGCCCAGCTCGTCTTCCTGTCACTACGCAAGGTTACAAAGCCCCACCACCTCTCGGGCGGTCGTGGTGCCCGATCAGGACGTCCAGGTCATGGGAGTTCATCACTGGGCAAGCTGGCGGCAGGCATCCCGGTCGTGTGGCAGCCCGGCCTCCTTGAATACCAGCCCGCAGTTTCCGTTCTTCGGATCCCAGAGTTGGTCGTTGATGACGAGAGCTCGAAGGAGCGCACGCTGGGAGTCGGTCAATGGCCGGCGCGGGCCGTGCGGCTCGGCGAAGGCAAAGCGCACCAGGGCGCCCCATCCGTCGTCGAATCCGGTCCAACCGTCCTGCCTGGCAACCTCGCAAGCGGCCGTTGCGATCGTGTCGAAGTCGGGCGCGACGCGGATCGCTGCGGGGACGAGTTCGAACTGGTGCAGACTTGGAGGCGGCGGCTCCGCCAGCGCGGCGAGGATCAGCTGTTGACTCCGTGGGTCGTCGTCGTGGACCAGCGCGGCCCGCAGGCGGACCGCGGGGTCTGGGTCGGAGAGTAGGTCGCGCAGATCCACGCCTAGCTGGCCGAGGCAACGGACCCAGAGGCCTCGCGGTCCGGGACCGTGTTGCAGCTGATCTCTGATGATGGCAGCGAAGTCCTCGCGCTGGTTAACCAGTGGCGCCATTCGGGCGATCGCCGTGAGCTGCTCCGCATAGAACAATGCGCGGCCGGGCACCGCCGTTTTCAACAGCGCCAGCACTACTGGGTATGCCGCTGCCACGGCATTGGCGACGTCGGGGAGTTCCTCGGCGAAGTGCGGGTTCCCCGCTAGGAAGGTTACGGACGAGGCTGCGTCACCCAGAAACTCTACGAGCGCATCGACCGTGTCCGGATGTGCCCGGCCTTCGGCGAGGAGGGCGGTCACGGCCTGGACGGCTGGCGCAGTCGCGGTCTCGGGGAAACCCTGATGCAGCACTGCGACCTGGAGATGATCCAGCGCCGTCTCACGGGCCTGGGCATCGCCGCACTCCAGGGCGCGCAGATGCTCCGGAGTGTCTGTCGCCCGGCCGTAGGCGTGCCGTAACTGCCACCAGTCAACCGTCATCATCGACTCTCCGCTTGAACGAGAAGACACCGATGATGGCAGGGACCGTTTCCACCCCACCAGCAGGTGTGGAGATCGGGTCGGAGCGCTATTGGGGCTTGGTCGTCACTGCGGGAGGATGCGGCGGATCGCTGTGATCTGGTTGGTCCAGCTGTTCAGCGTCGCGATCTTGACGACGTCTCCGGTGCTGGGGGCGTGGATGACGGCTCCGCTTCCGAGGTACATGCCGATGTGGCGGGGTGCGGTCGGGGTGCCGTGGCTGCCGGGGATGAGGATCAGGTCGCCGGGACGCAGGTGTGTCGGGTCGGTGACGGGCGTGCCGGTGTGGAGTTGGTCGTGGGTGGTGCGGGGGATGGTGATGCCGGCTGCACGGTATGCGGCCTGCATGAGGGAGGAGCAGTCGCACTGCTTGGTGGGGTCGCCGGAGTGCGGGTCGGTGCAGGAGCCGCCGAAGTGGTACGGGGTGCCGAGTTGGCGGATGGCCCAGGTGATAGCGGTCGCGACTGCCGGTGGGGTGTCGGCGGGCACGGTGAAGCCGGCTGGGAGTGCGGGGGGTCCGACGGCGGGGCAGTCGGTCAGTGTGCTGGTGAGGTGTTGTACGAGGTGGGAGGCGTCGTTGGCCCATTTGGTGTAGGCGTTGGGGAAGGCGGAGACCTGTACTGCTTGGGCTGCCTGGGTGAGTGGCATCGTTTCCCAGCCGGGGATGGTGAGCAGTTTGTGGTAGAAGGCGTTGGCTTGGTATGCGGGGTCGGATAGTTGTGCTGGGCTGCCCCAGCCTTGGCTGGGGCGTTGTTGGAACACGCCGATGGAGTCGTGGTCGTTGCGGTGGCCGAGGTGGGGCAGGTTCCGTAGGCCGGATTCCTGCAGGGCGGTGGCGGTGGCGATGACCCAGCCTCGGCGGGGCACGCCGTTGGTGCGTCCGACGTCGATGATTGTTGCGGCGATGTCGAGCTGCTCGGTATCCCACGCTCCGATGTCGGGTGGCTGTCCCGAGGGCGTGGCAAGTGCGGCGACGGTGCCGCAGGTGTCGGGGCGGGTAGCGGCCGACATCAGGGCCATGGGTAGACCGAGGCAGGCGAGGACGCTGACGGTGACAACTCCGATGATGACCTTGGTCATCGTGATGGCACTTCCTTCGTGTCGTGTGCGAACGGTTGTTGGTTCGACGGTGGCGATCCGGGCCGGGTGGGCTGTCGTTGAGGGGGTGCAGCAGCGCCGGCGTCGTGCTCGTGGCCGCGTACGTCGCCCGGTGCCGGGTGGTGAAGCACGAAAAGGGCGGTGGGCCGCCCATGCGGGCGGCCCACGGTGGTGGTCAGGGTGTGATGGGAGGTGGTGTCAGTACGTGTGCGACGCGGCGTGGCAGGTCTTCGATGATGGCGGGGTGGCGGTCGGAATGGGTGTCGATGGTTGTGACGTAGGCCCAGTCCCAGTTGCCGTTGGTCATAGCGGGGACGTGCCAGAGCAGAGGTCGCCGTGTTGGTCGAGGAACAGGGCATGTACCGAGGGTTCGGCCAGGCAGGTGAGGGATTGGGTGGCGCAGGTGATGGTGCAGGTGCAGGTCGGGCTGGTGGTAGGTGGCGCGTGGTAGCTGGTGGTGGATGATGCAGCGGCAGTCGCAGAGCCGCTGCCATGGCGGGGTGTAGGTAACGGGGCGCTCCGGAGTGTGGAAAGGCGTAGGTCTTCGGTTCGCGCCATGGGAGGTCGTGGTCGTCCCCCGTCGGTCAGGTCCTCGGCGCGCAGCGATGTGCGGTCCGGTTCGAGGCGAATGTCGTTCTGGAGTTCACGGCTTCCTCGTATACGACTTGATCGGCAGGGAGCCGGGGTGGTGGGGGAGGGTTGGTCATGCGCGGTCGTTCTTGGTGAGGTGGGTGTAGATCGCGATGCACCGGAGGATCAGTTCGTGTGAGGGCAGGGTCAGCAGCTTCTGCCGTTTGTCGTCCCGGAGGCGGTCCCAGATCAGGATGGTGACGGAGGCCGACCACACGTCGACGATGACGCCGTCGATCTTGGCGTGCTGGTGGTCGGCGATGATGCGCCTCAACGTGTCGATCAGGGTGGCGTCGCCGGGCGGGTGGGTGGCGTCGTCGGGTCGTTGCGCTTCGGGCTGCAGTGTGTAGCAGTCTTCGCAGGTGTGGTCGATGCGGGATGGATCCTCGGTCTCCCACCGCAGCACGTCGCCGGCGGGTAGACCGCAGACGGACTGCCGTACGTCGTGGGGGTGGCGGATGTGGCTGCTCATCGGCTGGCTGCTTGCATAGTTTCGTCTCTGGTCGTCTGTCGTGCCATGGCATCCCTTCGGGTATGGGGCCGGGGCAGCGGCCTCGGTGGCCGCTGCCCCGGGTGGTGGGCGAGGGGTGGTCAGACCTTGAGCAGGTCGAAGGCGGTGATCTTGAGGTCGCCGACGTTGCCGGTGACGACCCGGTTGGCGCGGGCGGTGTCGTTCTTGGCGGGCTGGTAGTGGTCGAGGTACTCGGTGATGGCCTGGTATCCGGCCCATCGGCTGCCGCTGATGGCTTTCTGGGTGTCGGCTTCGCGGATCAGATACTTGAGGGTGCCGAGGCGCTGCTTGGCGTTGTTGCGGGTCTGCTCGGAGGCGTTGTCCTTGAGAGGCCACACCTGGCCGACGATCTGTTCGAACTCGCGCATGGTCAGGTCGGCTTGGAGCATCCGCTCGGCGGCCTTCTCGAAGGTCTCCATGTAGGTCCACATCAGGCCGATGGCCTCGCGGGCCTGGCTGATCTGTGAGGTGACGTTCGAGGTGTGCCGGAACGTGTAGTGACCGACGGTGTGTTGGAAGGCGGCGCGTTGGGTGTTGGCGCAGACCACCCGGATGGGGCTGGCGTCGACGCGCAGGGCGGCGGTGCCGTCGTGTGAGGTGGTGCCGATCAGGTAGAGGTCCAGGCGGTCGACGCCGGCGATGTGCATCGCGTCGGGGAGTTTCATGGTGACGAAGACGCTCTTGCCGCCGCGGAGGCTGCCGGCGGTTTCGAAGTGGGCGCCGCCGACCTGGTCGACGAGGCGGTCGAGCATCTCGGCGCACTGTTCGTTCTGGACCACGGTGTAGTCGGTGCCGACGATGCCCAGGTACTCGGTGGCTCCGGTGGCCGGGTTACGGCGGACGGTCATCCGTTTGTCGTCGGCGGGGACCTGCACCTCGACGCCGTCGACGAGGTCGATGCCGACGGTGCGGATGGTGCGTACGCCCCAGTCACCGAGGCGGGCGGCGGCCATGATCTCTTCGGCTTTCATGGTGTCCTGGGTGACGGTGCCCAGCTGATGCCAGGCGGATACGCGGGCGGAGGCGAAGGCGGTTGTCCCGTCGGCGAACGTTTCCAGTTCGTGTGGCACAGGGGTTCTCCTGTCGATACGGGTGCGGGGGCCGGGCGTGCGGTTCGGCCCCCGCGGTGGTTGGTGATGGTCAGGACTGGTCGGGGGTGCCGGTCTCGGCGGGTGCCGGGTGGAGGAAGGTGAGCGGGTTGTCGGCGACCAGGAGGATGCGGCCCGCAGCGGCGGCCTTCGTGAGGTTGTTGCGGACGGCCCCGTTGCTGACTGCCCGGTTGAGCTGCGCGGCGAGGGCGGTGGTGATGTCCTGCGGGGTCATCTGGCGGCCGGGGTGGGCGGCGAGGTAGTCGAGGGTCAGGCGTTCCAGTTCGCCGCGGCCGAACGGCTGGTTGCCGTCGGCGTTGACGGTGGTGTCACCGACCCGGGTCGTGGTGCTCGCCGCGCGGAGGGTGGGGCGGGTGGGTAGGACGACGATGTGGGTCTCGCCGTCGGGGGCGACGATGTGCAGGGTGCCGTCCGGGTGGATCAGCGGCTGTACTGCCGTCGTGGCGGTTGGTGCGGTGGCCAGTCCTCGGATGGCCTGGGAGCACAGCGGGCAGCGGGGCGGCTGCGGGTTCGGGTCGACCTCGCTGGCCTTGGTCGGTCCCGGGATCCACCGTGGCGGCAGGCCGGGTAGGCGTCGGGCGGCGTCGGCCTGCTCCATCGCGGTCAGCAGCCGGGTGGCCGTCGGGTGCCCGATGCCGCTTTCGGCGACGATCACCTCCAGGGTCACGCCGATGTCGCCGTGGTCGGCCAGGACTGCCTTGATGGTCATGACCTTGCGGTCACCTGGGCGGGCAGGCGGTGCGGCGGCTGCCGGCTGAGCCGTGGCCTGCACGTCGGAGTTCGGCTCGGTGTCGTCGCCGCTGATGTGGGCCCCCTCGTCGAGGACGGCCGGCCCGTTCGCGTCAGCGTCGTCGTCTCGGTCGGGCGGAGTGGTGCCTACCTCGGTGCCGTCGCGGTCGCTGCTGCCGTCGTCGGGGTTGCTCTCGATGTCGTTGGTCGACTTGCCGGTGTCCTCAGCCGGCTGGTCGGTCTGCTCCCCGGTTTCGGTGTCTCCGTTCTGGTTGACGGTGGTGTCGGCCCCGGTGGTGTGCGCGTCGGCGGGTTCGGTGTCCGGCGGCGCGGTGTCACCGGCGGCGGTGGTGAGGGCCCACCGGGTGGGGAGGCCGTCGGCCTGGTCGGTGTCGGTGTCCACCGCGATGATCAGGCCGGCGTCGGTCAGGGTCTTGATTGCCTTGTCGGTGGTCGAGCGGGCCTTGCCGGCCTTCTCGGCCAACTCGTGGATGTCGCCCTGGCCGAGTTCGGTCAGGGCGTCGAGGACGGCCTGCGTGGCAGGTGTCAGGGACAGGTCGTTCATCAGGGTTTCCCCCTCCTGGGGTGAGAGCCGTCCGACCCGGTGTCGGACGGCGGTGTGTCGGGGTTGTGGGCAGCGGCGAGCACGCGCCCGCGCTGCCGTGCGGTGGTGCTCGACCCGACGGGTGGCGTGGGCTCGTCGGCGGCGTCAGTGGCCGGTGGTGGTGCGCAGGATGTAGAGGCGTCCGTTGGTGGGGTCGCGGTAGATGCCGGCGTCGGGGTGGGCGAGTCGCAGCGGCTGGACGCTGCCGGACGGTCGCAGCCGGGCGTCGCAGGTGCCGACGGTGATGTGGGTGGCGTGGCCGGCGAGGTGCAGCCGGCGGCAGGAGTCGGTGTGGGGCAGGGCGACCAGGACGGTGTCGCCGGGGTTGACGTAGCGCCGCTGCACCACCCGGCCCTCGCGGGTCTGCGCGTGGACGGTCCGTGTGGTGTCGGCGATGAGGGTGTCGACGCGGTCGCGGGCCTGCCGGTATTCGCGGCCCAGGTCGGTGATGGTCTGCACGACGCCGGTGACCGTGGCGGTGGGGTCGGTCAGGTCGTCGGTGTTGATGAGCCGGGTGCGGAGCTGGTCGGCGGCGAGGAGCAGTTCGGTGCGTAGGTGCCGCAGGGTGGCCGCGGCGTCGGGGAGGTGCGCGGCGGCGGGGATCGGGTCGGTGGCGTGCTGGTCGAGGGTGCGGCCGGTCGTGAGGGTGATCCACCGGTTGACCGGGTCGAGGTGCGGCATCTGGTGTCCCGGGGTCAGCTGGTGAGGTGGGCGAGTTCGGTGGGGGTGAGCTGTGCGGGGGTGCGGTTGCGCCACGCGTCGGAGTGGCGCAGCTGCCACCAGCGCAGCAGCGTCCGGCATGCGGTGGGGAGGTCGTCGCAGTCGGGCAGCGGGTACGCCATCGGGCCGTGGCGGTGTCGGGGGTCGGTGTATGCGGTCGGTGTCCACCCCTGGTCGGTGTCGGTGACCTCGCCGACGATGCGGTCGGTGTACGGGATGTCGAAGGCGGTGGCGGCTTCGGCGTCGGGCATCACCAGCCAGGTGCCGTCGGGGTGGCGGCGCAGCGTGGCCACGCCCCACGAGGGGTCGCCGGGGTGCAGCAGCAGGTGCCGTTCGTTGGTGCCGCTGATCGGCCGGTGGCTGCGCCAGGCGCGGTAGCAGGCGGTGAGCAGGGTGCCGAGGAGGCGGTGGCGTTCGTGGGCGGTGAGGACGTCGGTGAGGGTGTGCGGGTAGCCGGTCAGGGGTCCGTCGGTGTGGGAGGTGAGCCGGTGTCGGGTGGTGTCGGCGAGCGCACCGAGTCGGGTGAGGGTGTGGTCGAGGGTGGTGGTGCTGTCGGTGAAGTCGCGGGCGGTGCGGTGTAGGAGGCGGGCGAGGTCGCCGAGTGGGTCGAGGGTGGCGGTGTCGTGTCGCCACAGGTGTTCGGGTAGGACGTCGTTGGTGTCGGCGGCGATGCGTCGTAGCGCGGGGTCGGTCAGGAACACCGGGGTCTCCTTTACAAACGGGGATGGCGAAGGCCGGTCACCGCGCGGGCGCTGACCGGCCTTCAAAGGGCGTGCGGGGGTTCAGGCGGTGACGACGGCGCACAGCCGGGCGTCGGAGCGCAGGGCGCGCAGGTAGGCGCAGGCCTCGTTGAGGAAGCGGAACCGGTCGGCGACGGAGTCGGTGGCGGGGGTGAGGAGACGGCCGTCGGTGGTGATCAGGGCGTCGCCGATGAGTGCGATGCGCCAGTGCAGGCCGGCGTAGGTCGCTTCCCCTGCCTGGTAGAGGGACAGTTCGTAGGGGTCGAAGGTGTGGGCGAGCATCGCCAGGACGCGGGGTTGCAGCTCGAAGCGGCGGTGGGCCTCGTAGAGGGTGACGGTGCTCGGAGCGATGTGGTGTTGGGCGAGGAAGTCCTCGAAGGGGCGGGCCGGTTTGGTGGTGGCGCCGACGTGGGTGTTCCAGGCCCGCCAGCGCAGCGCGGCGTCGTGGGCGGCGCGGGCGGCGGTGCCGGTGAGGTCCAGGCGGCTTTTGCGGCCTCCGGCGGCGAGGGTGACCGCGCCGCACCGTCGGGCGGCGTCGAGCAGCCAGTAGTCGAAGAACCGGGTCAGCCAGCCGATCAGCGGGCGGTGGCGGACCCGGTAGCGGCGGATGGGGGTGCCGTTGATGTGGAGCAGGTCGTGGACCTTCTCCGAGGCGGCGAACCAGTCGGCGTCCACGCCGGGGGTGAAGCAGACGGTGATCACGTGGCCGGTGGGGGGAGTGGGGGTGGGCATGACGGAGTGCTCCCTTCGCGACAGGGCAGGGTGAGGTGGTGTGTGGGGTCGGGTCACCGGGGTGCGGCGTCTGCGGCGGAGCACTGCCCTGGGGTGCGGGTGGGGATCACGGGCCGACCGGGAGGGTGGGCTGGAGGTGATCCCGTGGCGCGGGGCAGGTCCGGAAGGGGACAGACGGGCGGCGGTGCGAGCAGAAAGAAGAAGCCGCACCGTAGCGTGGTGACCTGACAGCACCGGCGCTGTCAGGAATCGTGATCATGCGGCTGAGCTGTGCTGCCAGATGGTGTCGGGCCTCTGTCAGGTTTTGTACTCAGTGGCACCCCACGCGAGGGCCGTCTCGTCGCCTCGATGTCGGGCATGATGACGGTATGCGCCTGGGTCGGGCCTCTGTGGCGTTCTTCGTGGCCGGTGCGGCATCTGCGCTCTGGGCCGTGTTCCTGATCAGCGAGGGCTTGGACAAGGCCGACAAGTGGTCCAGTGTCGCGGCCTTCATCGGGACTGTCGTACTCGGCGTTCTCGGCTTGGTGACGGCACGACGATCAGCGAATCCGACGCCGAGCCCGACGTCGCCGCCGGCAGGCGACGGCGGACCACCGCCGTCGACCGGCGTCCAGACCATCAATGTCCACGGCGGCATCGCACCGATCGTGGGTCCTGGTGGGACTCAGACCAACACCTTCAACACCCCACCGCCGGGCACGTGACCACGCAGTCCCGCCCGCCGCCGGAGACGCACCACCAGACCATCAACGTCTATGGCGGCATCGCACCGATCGCCGCTCCCGGCGCCAAGCAGATCAATATCTTCCGCCACTACAGTCAGGTGGGCGCCTGGGGGCTCGGCGTGCTGTGCCTCGCCGGGTTCCTGACCGCCCCGCTCTATGCGCGGTCGACCCTGCTGTACAGCATCATGGTGGTCAGCGGAGGCATGGCTGCTCTCTTCCTGGTGACCGGGTTCCGCTCGGGACCATCGAAGGCGGCGTACATGGATGAGAGGTCAGGTGCCGCTGATCCCGCCCGACTGCGCGAGTGTGCCCGGCAGTTGGCGCTGGTCGTGCGTACCAAGGAACTCGATGGTCGTTCGGTGCTGCTGCACAAGGGGCCTTCCGAACTCCCGGCGGACCTGACCTTCACCCCGATCGAGGCCGGCAACGTACTGACTGGTCGACCCGCCTGTAGTGATCTTCCGTCCGGGTCGCTGCGTGAGGTGGCGAACTACTATCGGGCGCTCTCGGCGAAGCGTCTGGTCATTCTCGGTGAGCCGGGCGCGGGCAAGACGGTGCTGGCGACGGAGCTGATTATCCAGCTCCTCGATGCTGGGCTGTCCAACGACGAGTGGCCAGCCGAACCCAACTCAGTCCCTATCCGGTTCAATCTGGCGAACTGGTCGGATGGTGACCTCTCCGGGTTTCTCGCCCATCAACTCCAGGCGCAGTACCAGGTTCCCCGCGAGGACGCCGAGGAACTTGCTCTCTCCGGTCTGATCCTGCCGGTGCTGGACGGTCTCGACGAGATGGAGCCCGCGCCGGACAGCCCACGGGACCCGCAGTGGGCTGTCGACCGCATCAACGATTTCCGCAGATCGCATCAGGACACCGCCGGGGTGGTGTTGACGTGCCGGGACGCGGTCTACGAGTCCCTCGACCCTCCGGTCATGGAGGCCGTTGTCGTGCGGGTCGGTGCGTTGAGCGTTGATCAGATCACCGAGTTCGTCAGTGAGCGTCTCGACGGCGACCGCGTGGAGCAGCAGCGGTGGCTTCCGGTACTCACGTCGCTGAGGACCGGAGCAGACGGGGCGGCGTACCATCTGCTGCGCACGCCGTGGCGGCTCACCCTCGCGCTGACGGCCGCGGCAGACGCCGACGTGCTGGATCCCACCACGCTTCTCGGTGAGACGGCGGGACGGTTCGAGGCGATGCTGCTGGATGCCTTCCCGTCGGCGATGCTGAACCGCCGTCGGAAAGAGCAGAGGATCATCCGGCCGGGACAGCGCGGCGGCTCCGGATCGAGTTTCACGGTGCCGAACGAGCAGGTACTGCGGCGCTGGTTGCGGGTACTGGCCCGCTACTCGAACTCCACACTGGCCCTACACACGATGTGGGCCATCGCCGGACAGCACCTGGTGCGTCTCGTTCACCTGGTGATCCACCTGGCGTGCGCGCTGGGGTTCCTTATCCCGTGCCTGCTTGCGATCGTCGGCGGTGCAGGGCACGGCGGGTCGGCACTGCGTGCTCTCTGGAGCGGCTCGGTGCGGCTCTCCGAGCAGCAGACGGTCGCCCTGGTCTGGCTGGCTGGCGCCGGCATCGTGCTGATCGTCTGGGCCGGGTGGCTCGCCATCACCCCCACGCCCCGACGGTCGAAAACGAAAACTGCGCAGTACCGCAGCCGCGCGATGCGGCAGATGACCGTCCCCCAGCGCCTCGCCGCAGCCGCGGAGATCAGCCTGGCGATCGGCGCGGCGCTGGGCCTTCTGGCCTGGCTGGTCGGCGGCTGGATCGTCGGTGCCGTCGTGGGGGTCGTGGTTGCGATCCTCTTCGGCCTGGTCATGGACAAGGTCCGGCTGGACCGAGGGCTCTCCGGCGGCAGCGACCTGCGAACCGCCTGGCAGAACGACCTCATCCTCGCGCTGCTCTGCGCCGTGCTCTGCGGCACGGTCTTCCCGATCTTCCTCAGCTATCCGCTGTGGGCCGGTGCTGCCATGGGAGCGATCCTGGGCTTCGCCGGCGCCTTCGTCCTCAGCCTGCAGGCGTGGCTGCGCTACGTCATCGCCATGACGATCATGAAGCTTCGCGGTGACCTGCCGTGGCGGCTCGGCGCATTCCTCGACTGGGCATACCTGGCAGGGCTGATGCGGATCTCCGGGATCGGCTATCAGTTCCGCCACCGCCAGTTGCGTGAGTGGTTCGCCCACGACAGCCTCGACCAGGACGGGCAGGCGCACATCACCGCCGCCCGCTGAGCATGCGCCACGCTCTCGGCGCGTGGTACGGCACCAGCGGCACTGTCGAGAGCGGCGGATCCAGACCGACGGCACCGAAGTGAGGGTGCCCGTCACTGGCGGCAGCCCAGGGGAGTGACGGTTGCCAAGAGGTAGCCGTCGGCCCTGTAGGTGGCGGGGTATTCCTGCCGTGCCCACTCGGCGATGGCGGGATCAACGAACTTGGCCCGGTCCGACGGGGCGAACAGGACACCCACGGCACCCTGCGCCCCCGTGATGATGTCGCTGGTGGTGAGGTAGCCACTGCTGATCCGTACCCGTGAGGTGTCGGCCAGCCACGGCGGTGTACGCAGGCCGGCACGGGCGGCGATCTCCTGATCGTCGGTGACCAGGACTGACCCGACGGGCAGGGTGCGCAGGCAGCGCAGCATGGCGCTGGCTTCCAGGCGCGGACTGACCGGCATCGTCAGCACCTGCACGACACAGGTCAGCACGAGTGCCGCTGTCGTCACCAGGTGCATCCTTGGGCGTAGCAGCGTGAAGAAGCCGGCGGCGATGATCGCCGCTCCCGGAGCGACGAACAGCAACAGGTGGTGCTCGAAGATCGGCCGGTGCAGACCCGCGAAGACCACTCCGCTGACACCCCACACCAGCAGCGCGAGCACCAGGGGACGCTGCGCCCGGGACAGGCGACGCAGGCAGAGGAACGCCCCGGCTGCGGACAGCAGACCGAACGGCACGATCCATACGGCGAGCATGGTGGTCGCCCCAGCGGGGACCGGCTGTGCTGGAGCGTCCGCCGCGCTGAGGTGCAGGGCGACAACCTGGTCCCACGCCACCGCTGGCGGCCTGGTCACGATCAGCGTCAGCACGCACACGGCCACCGCCGCGACTGACATCGGTGCGAGGGCGGCCAGCCGTCGTCGGCTCATCAGCGTCACGACGAGCAGGGCAGGCAGCACGACCACCGCGATGAGCTTCATGGCCAGGGCCACACCCAGTAGCGTCCCCGAGGCAAGCCACCAGCGCAGCCGTCCCCGGCCTGCGCACACCACCGACCAGGTGACCAGGGCAGCGGTGGGCAGATCAGCACCGAACTGGAAGCCGTATCGCTGCACCGGCGGCAGCAATGCCACCAGAAGCGCCGCAGCCATCCCGGCGTACCGGCCGGCGAGCCCACGGCCCAGGATGCCGGCTCCGGCGGCGAGTAGTACCGCCCAGCCGATCGTGAGGATCCGTGCCGCCAGTTCCCCGCCGTTGAGTGCGAACGGTAGGGCGGACAGCCATGCGTAGAGCGGTGGCTGTGCGAAGAACACCTCCGCGTAGGGCTGGTGTCCGTCGGCCACCGCCAGCGCCGTCTGCCAGTACACCCCGTCGTCGTAGTCGAGTTGCACCATCCGCAGGTGGCTTGCCCGCACCAAGAAGGTCGCCACGACAGCGACACCGGTGGCGGCCAGCGAGCTACGCGCCGCAGCGGAGACATTCACGGGCAGGACTCTAACGACAGCAGCCGCGTAACCGGTTGGAGATGCGCGGTCGATGGATGTCGCCGGCGGAGGGGCCCAACAGGCAGTCAGCGAGCGGTTGCGACGCCGCGAGCAGCGCTGTCAGCGGACGAAGGTTCCGTCGTCGTCGAAGTTCGGGTTGTCCGCCACGGGCTGGCCGTGGCTGCTGGGTAGCTCGGCGAGGGGGACCCGGACGGTGGTGCCGGCGGTCAGCCACACCGCTTCGGCGGGGTCGCCGGCGTGGGTGGCGGTGGCGACCGGAACGTCGTCGTGCCGGTCGCGCAGAGCCCGGTGCAGATGCTCCTCGCGGCGTTGGCTGCCGAGCCAGAACAGCACCGGGTAGCGGGGGCCGCCGCGGCGGGTCAGCTGCGCGTACCGGTCGAGTTTGGCGATGACCCGGGTGAGGGGTTCGGTGCCGGTGTCGGCTTCCAGGAAGAACCCGACGGTGGTGTCGCCGACGCGCCACAGGCCGTGCCCGTCGGCGGTGATGGTGCGGAACTGGCGGGTGGTCAGTGCCTCGGACCACCACCGGTCCAGGTGGGTCCCCGGATGGTGGTGGGTGTGGGTGGTGAGCCGGACGAAGAACTCGTTGACGGCGAGCAGGTGGGTCAGGTGCGGATTCGCCGACAGCCGGTGCACGGCCTGGCGGGTTGCCCGCAGGGTGGGCTCCGGGCGTCGGTGGGCGGCGGCCTGGAAGCGGTATCCCTGGTGGCCGAGAGTCCAGTGCCAGGGTTGGCTGCCGCCGCCGGCACGGGCGAACCGGAACCGGTCCAGCAGGCCGAGGTCGGCGAGTTCACCGAGGCGGATCTGGCAGGTGCGGCGGGCTCGGAAGAACAGGCGGTGGATCTGGTCGGTGGTGAGGACCTGATGGTCGTCGAGGAGGTGCATCAGGGTCCGATCGCGGGCGGTGATGTGCGGGTAGAGGGACAGCAGGCTGGGAGAACGTGGTGTGGGCATGAAGGGTCACCCCGTGGAGAGAGAATCCCGTAGGGAGTCTGGATGAGTTGATCGTCCTGTCGTGTCGGCCGACGCCACGGTGTGCGCAGGTCGGGCACCTGACAGGTCCGGTGGTGGGGGCTCGTTTGAGGGCTCGTGTCGTGGACACCCCCAAACGAGCCCCCGATGCCGTACCCGGTCGAGGCCCCGAACGCGCCGGACCCCTCAGACGAGTCAGCGGTCGCGGGAGGTCATCCGTCGCTTCATCGCGGTGCGGGCGAGCTGCTGCATCGGCGGCTCGCCGTCGGCGCGGGTGTGGGCGGTGGCGCAGGCTTGCCGGATCGCGGTCGCCGCACCGACCACCGGCGTCGGCGGGTGGGTGGTGAAGGTGAACGCGGGTAGCTCCCGGTTGCCGACGAGCAGCCGGGCGGCGGCGGTGTACACGTCGAGGTGGGCGAGGTCGTGCTCGTCGAGTTCGGGTTTCGTGTGGCGGGACAACTCCCGGGCGTCGGCCGGGTCGACGGTGAAGAACAGCTTCGACCGGGCGTTGGCCGACACCGCCGCCGCCACATCCCGGGGTAGCTGGGCGAGATCCTGGTGTGCCAGCACCAGGCCGAGGCGGAAACCACGTGCTTCGGCGAGCATGTCGCCGATGCTGCTGGGCAACGTCAGAAAGTTCTGGCATTCGTCGATGTAGAGGACGGCGTCGCGGCGGCGGTCCTCGGCGATGCTGGCGCGGGCGATGGCGGCCTGCCACACCCGGGCCACGATCAGCGATCCGAGGATACGGCTGGTTTCCTCACCGAGAACACCCTTGGGTAGGCGGCACAGCAGCACACCGCCGTTGAGGACCCGACCCATGTCGAACGAGGAGTGGGCGTTGCCGATGACGCTCTTGACGAAGTCCCGCAGCAGGAACGCCCGCAGCCGGGCGAGGACGGGGGCGATGACCTGACCGCGGAACTGGTCGTTGATGCCGTCGTACCACAGCCAGAACCCGCCGAGGCCGTCCGGGTCGTCCAGGCCGTGGGTGAACCGGCCCCGGAACTGGCGGTCCTGCAACAGCGACGGCACGAGACTCAGCGTGGGTTTCGCATGCCGCATCAGCGTCAGGCACGCCACCCGCATCGTGTCGTCCATGCGTGGCCCCCACTGCCCGGCGAAGATCTTCGCGAAGATCCCGACCAGGTTGTCCACCGCCAGATGCGGATCACCCTGGTCGTCGAGGGGGTTGAAGCAGCCCGGATTCTCCTGGTCCGGGTCGATGATGACGATCCGGTCGGCGTGGGAGGCGGGGAGCCGGTCGAGGACGTCGGTGACCAGGTCCCCACGCGGGTCGACCACGACCGTTCCCCGGCCGGCCCTGATGTCGGCGAGGATCATGTTCAGCAGCAGCGTGGACTTACCGACGCCGGTCTTACCGACCACGTGCACGTGCTGCCGGGCGTCGGCCACCGCCAACCCGACGCTGTGACCGCCGAGCTGGGAGCGGCCCAGCACCTTCACCCCCCGTCCACCGGAGGGCACCTGCACCGGCGCCGGCACCGCTCTGGCGCGTGCCCGGTCCAGGCCCGGCACCGCGAGGTCCTGCGGCAGCGCGGCGAGGACCGCGAGTTCCGGGACGGTCGCCAGGAACCCGCGGCGTAACCGGCGGCCGGCGAGTGTCGCGACCGGCTGCGGCATCTTCATCCGCCGTAGCCGGTTCGGGCCGGTGTACGCGGCAGCGGCCGTAGCGATCGTGTGCCCGAGGCCGATCAGACGCGCCCGCAGCTGCGCCACGCGGTCGCTGTCGGTGGGGCTGTCGTCGGCGGCGACAGCGAACCGTACGGCGATCTCGACGTGCGGCACCCGCACCGCCTTCTCCACGACTGTCCGGGCGTCGGCTGTGGCCACCGGGTCCCGCTCCGCCACCCGCATCCCCGACGCCGGGTTGCCCGGTCGGGACGGCCCGGGGGTGAACACGTCGAGGAACCACAGCAGCGGGGCGACAGCCATCCCGGCCACCTGCGACACCGCCCGGGCGGCCGGGTCCGGTCGACCGTGGGGGTGGGTGGCGGCGGTCGCCGCCGCGCGGCGGGCGGCGCGGACCCGGCGCGTCGACGCCGGGCGGGCGAGGATCTGCACGCAGGCGTGTTCCCGGTGGCGCACCTCGGCGCCGGCGGCGAGCAGCGCCCGCAGCGGATCCGTGTCGTGCACGGTCCGCAGCGGCACCCCGTCGCCACGCTGCGGCCAGTACGCCCCACCCACCTCCACGCCGATGTCAGTGGGAATCGGCGCGGCCGTATCGCTGACGGTCAGGGTGGCGGCGGGCCACGCCGCGCGGACGGCGGCCTCGACCGCCCCCAACGGCACCGTTGCCGGCACCCACACCCGGATGGTCAGAGACCGGCCGGTCCACGTGTACTCCCAGCCGACGTGCGGGTAGCCGAACACCCGTCGCCGCCACGCCGGTGGGGTCAGCGCACCGACCATCAGGGTCCAGAACACGGCAGCGGCCTGCGCGGTGACCTCCGGGGGTGCGGCGATGGTCAACCAGCGTGCCCCGGCGGTCAACCGGCGATGCCGCCAGGCGAGCACCTGGTCATAGCTGAGCACCGCAACGACGATTGCGGTGGCGGCGACGACACCGAGCCACGGCCGGGCAAGGACCCACTGTGCAAGGTCCGTCGGCCACGATCTGGTCGTCATGCGGCCTCCCCGATACCGGTGACGGCGAGGGTGTGCTCGGCGGCTGATGCGACGCTGCGGAACGGGATGCGGCTGCCGCCGGCAACGAGCAGGCCCTCACCCCGCGACGCGGACAGCAGCAGCCGCGACTGTCCGGCGGTCAGACCGAACGCCTCGCTGACCGCGTCGATCGACTGGGTGGACTGGCGCATCAGTACCTGGGTGGCGGCGTTGGACACCACGGCGAGTCCGAGGTCGGTGGACAGCACGTCGGCGGCGTCCTGGGTGATGACGGCGAGCCCGGCGGAGCGTTTGCGGGCGGCTTTGGCCATCCGGAACAGGAACCGGCTGCCCTCGCCGTCGCGCATCAGCAGCCATGCCTCGTCGACCACGACGAGGTGCCGCCGGCGGTGGGTGTCGGGTGTCGGGGTGTCGATGCCCGACCAGATCGCATCCAACGCCAGCAGGGTGCCCACGGTGCGCAGTTCGTCGGGCAGGTGCCGCAGCGACCACACGACGAGGTGCCCGCCCGGTGTGGTGGTGGTCGGCCCGTCGAACAGGCTGGCGAAGTTCCCCACCGTCCACGGGGCCAGCCGGGTGGCGAGCTGCCGGGCGGCCGGGTCGCTGTCGGCGGTCAGCGTGTCGGCCAGGTCGCGGAGCAGCGGCGCGGGTCGGGTCCAGGTGGCAGGGTCGCTGGTGATGCCGGCGCGGTGGTAGGTGGCGGTGATGGCCCGGTCGAGGGCGGCGCGTTCGGCCGGTGGTGGTGGCGTGCCGAGGAGGACGGCGATGACGGTGTGCAGGTAGAGGCCGCGGCGGGTCAGGGTGTCGGGGCGGGTGTCGTCGGGCAGGTCGAGGGGGTTGAGGCGGACGCCGGGCCGGCCCAGGGCGATGACGGTGCCGCCGACGTGGTCGGCCAGGGCCGTGTACTCGTCTTCGGGGTCGATGACGCTGACGGTTGTGCCCTGGTACAGGTTGCGCAGGACGTCGAGTTTGACGAAGTAGCTCTTGCCGGCTCCGGAGCGGGCCAGGACGACGGAGTTGTGGTTGTCCTGCGCCCACCGGTTCCAGATCAGCACCCCGTTGCTGGTGGTGTTCACCCCGTACAGCACCCCGTCGGGTGGGGTGATCACGCCGGGGGCCGGGGCGGCGAGGTCGGCTGAGGCGAGGGGGAACGCGGCGGCGAGGGCGGTGGTGTCCAGGATGCGGCGCATCCGCAGCGGGTCCACCCCGACGGGCAGGGTGGCGATCCAGCCCTGCTGATGGCGGAACGTGGCCGGTTGCAGATCCAGCAGCACCCCCGCGGCGGCGGACTTCACCCCGGCGGTGACGGTGGCGAGTTCGTCGAGGGTACGGGCGTGGACGGTGACGTAGATACCGACGTCGAACAGCTTCGCTGCGCCGCGGGCGACCCGGTCGGCGAGACCGGCCGCGTCGGCGGCTGCCGCCTCGACCATCGGGTCGTCGAGACGTCCCCGGTCGGCGTCGAGACGACGCGACGACTCCAGGCGGGCGCGTTGCCGCTTGAGCATCGGCGCGGCCAGCTGCGGCGCCACCGGGTCCAGGTGCACCGCGACGTCGACCCGCCCGGGGTACGACAGCAGCGGATCCAACCACGCCGGACCGACCTCGGCGGGGTAGCCGCAGAGCACGTAGGTGGCGGCGTAACCCTCGCCGATCTGCACGTATCCCGGGGTGACCGACACGGCGGCGGGGGAGGGCATCGGGTCCCCACCCGCGGTATTCCTCGTCATGATCGTGGGTCGTTTCATGGGGTGCTCCGTAGGGTGATCGGGATGCCGGGCACCGCGCGGGGGCCCGGTGGTGGGGCAGCGAACGGGTCCACCGCGCCCGCGAGCGCGGCAGTGACGGCGGGCCCGTCCAGGGCGGTGGCTTCGACACCGAGACCGGACAACGCGCGCACAGCCGTGTCGGCGGTGTGGGCGCCGGTGACGACGGCGAGGACCTGCCGGCGCAGCGGATCCCGGGTGTTGTCCAGGTCGACCAGGAAGTCGGCGTAGTCGGCGGCGGCCGCCCGCAACGACGGATGCGGCAGCCGGGACGCATGGTCGACGGTCGCCTGTGCGTAGCCGGTCAGGTCGTGGCGTTGTGCGGCGACCACGAGCTGCGCGGGCCCGGTCAGGCCGTTGAGGAACCGGCCGAACCCGTCGAGCAGTGCGCTCTGCTCACCGCCGGTGCGTAGGTGGATGTTCGTGGTGCCGCAGGCGATCAGCACCTTGTCGCTGCCCTCGCAGGTGAGGACACCGCTCGGGCTGACCGCGGTGACCGGGGACCGCAGCGGTGCCGGCACCGGTGGTGTGCCGGCCACCACCGCGACCGCGCTGGCTCGTGCCGCTCCCGGGGTCAGGATGCGTGGGCTGCGGCGCAGCATCACGCCGTGGCGTAGCCACACGTCCAGGGGTAGGCCGTCGCGGCGGCCCAACGCCACCACGGTCGCGGCGGCGAACCCGACGATCCCGGCGACGATCCACACCACCGGCGGCAGCAGCGGACCGTAGGTGCGGTAGGCGGCGAATCCGGCCAGGCCGGTGCCGCCGATGATACCGAGCTGCCGGAACGTCAACCCGAACGCGATCCGGTCGGGTTCGCTGATGTTCGCCGGAACCACGGCATGCGAGCTGCCCTCATCAGAGTTGTTCATGTGCCTCTCCCAGGCAAACGGCCCGACAGGGCGGGCGGGGCGGTGGGTCATCTCGGGCGGCGGACCGGGGCGAGGCGACCCAGGCCACGCGTCATCCCCTGGAGGGTGACGGTGCGCAGGACGAGCCCTGCGATGTTCGGGCTGCGACCGGGCCGGGTGACGAAACGCCCCATCAGGCTGGGGATCTTCACCGTGGTCCAGAGCACGACGATCACGAGCAGCAGGTTGAGGGCGTCGGAGCCGGGCAGGCCGAGCAGCATCGGCAGGTTCGACTCCGGATCGGTCAACAGGTGGATGCCGGTGGAGAACGCGACCGCCTGCAGGGTGGGCGTGGCCAGACAACCCAGGAGACTGCGCCACCACAACTGCGCGGCGCCCTGCGTCCAGGGGGTGGCGTAGCAGGCCAACGCCACCGGCGCGATCCCGACCAGGATGACCAGCACCCCGATCCGCACCAGCCAGCTGACCACCAGCGTGAACAGCAACCCGACGATCAGCAGCCCGATCACCACCGTCAGCAGGGCGGCACTCTGGTCGGTCATCGCCGAGACCAGCCGCGCCTGCACGAACGTGACCGCTTCGGTGGTCGGTGCGGACACCCCGACCATCGACACCGTCAGCGCATTCGCCACGTCGATGAGGGCCCCCGTCGCCGGGACCGCGAACGCCGACAGCACGAACCCGACCACCAGCCGGGGCAGCAGTTGCTTCACCTGGTAGCGGGTCTCCACCGCGTCACCGATCATCACGGTGACGCCCGTGGCGATGATCGCCAGGACGAAGCAGGCGTTGACGACCAGTGCGCTGCGGGCGGCGATCGACTGGACCTGCGGCAGGACGGTGACGTCCGGTGAGACGAACAACGACGACGTCAAAAACGTCAGCAGAGCGCCGAGAAGGTCGACGACCTTCCCGGCGAGCCAACCGACCATGTCGTCCATCAGCCACGTGGCCATGACCGGTGGCCTCAGCCGCCGAGGATGCCCTGCAGCACCTGCAGGATCACCGGCGACAACACCGCCAGGGCGTAGCCGACCAGAGCGGACTTGAAGTTGCTCTTGGCCTGTTCGATCTGCGCCGGATCACCACCGGCGGACATGTACCGCAGGCCACCGATGACCAGGAACATCGTCGCGACCATCGCGATGATGCCCATGATCCAACCGGTGATGTTCGCGATGACCTGGTTGATGCTGTTCACCGCCAACGGCGGCGACACAGCGAGGTCGGACAGCACGGAGAACGTGAGGTGCATGGCGGCGCTCCACAACGGGTCTGCGGGGGCCGCCAGGTGGGGACCGAGAGACGAGGCCGGTGGTCCGGTGGGGGCGCTCCTCCCTTACCAGCGGTGAAAGGGATAGCGGTGTCAGTACGCCGCGCCAGCCGTGCCGAACCGAGTGCCTCGTCCCAGGGGTGGTCCCCACCGGGCGGGCATGCCGTGGATGACATGCACCACCCAGATCTCGGCTGTCAGGCCGATCGAACCCACCGCAGGCCTGTCACGCCCTGACCGAACCGATCAACGGGGGGTTCCCCGGGCCCGCGCACCGCACAGACCGGTGGGTCCTCGACGCCCCTGCGGTGATCTCTCGACTCACCGGCGGTCCCGCCGCGCCGCACGCGGATGAAGACCGGTGCGCAGGAGGCAGCAGTGGCCGGGAAGCCCGGTTCAGGCAGTGAAGAGGTGGCTAAGCTGGTAGTGGTCCCACCAGGTGCTGCGGTGAAGGCGGACGACTCCGTCGGCGTGGGTCAGCAGCAGGTAGTTGCCGTCCTGGATCAGAGCGGCGTCCTCGGTCCGACCGGCCAGTACCCGGGCCACGGCCGCCAGCATGTTCGGGATTGCCTTGTCGGCCAGGTCGTCGGCGCGCATCGAGAAGGTGACGTTGACGTAGATGGCCGGTTCCCATTCCCAGCGGGCCTCGTCGTCGGCCTCGGCTTCGTAGTAGCCGTGGGTGCCGGGGCGCACGGTGACGGCATAGCCGCGTTGGTCGTACAGGCGGGCGGTGTACAGGCTTGGGTTCGACGTCGGCTGCGGCGTTTCGTCGCGGGCTGCGGCGGTGAGGGCGGCGATCTCGCCGACGGCAGGATCACCGGCCAGGACCAGCCGGAACTCCACGCCCATCGCTGCCTTCTTCTCAGTCTCGCCGGATGATCTGGTGGATCGGACCATCGGGCCTGACCATGGCTAGTTCCTTCATCCCGTCGATCGGTCAGGCGTCGAACTGACGCCGCAGGGCTGCCGTGTCACCCTGCCAGTCCTTGAGGTTCATCACCCGCTGGGTCCGCGCGTCGTCGATCTTCTCCTGGACCTGGCTTCAGACGTTGCGCACCGAGGTGCGGTCCGCTGGCGAGTAGCAGTCGAAGACGTGCCCTTCGACGAGGTAGTCAGGGGCCTTGTCCGGGTTGCCGCTGGCGCCCGTGTCGACCCGGGCCTCATAGGTTTCCTGCCGGGTGGGGTTCTGGTGTACCCGGTAGCCCTTGCCAGCCACGGTGTCGGCGCAGTCGTTTTCCAACTCCAACGCCCGGCGGGTGCTGTCGTCCACCTTGGGGCCGATCCTGGTGCGCGGACCGGTGGGAACACCACCGTCAACCCCGGTGGGTTCCCTGCTCCACGGCATGAACCCGTGGGTGCCGGCCAGCCCTCGGCCGTGCGCCACGGGCTCTGCGGCGGTGGGGGTGTGGGGCTGACCGGGAGGTGGCGGTCAGCCCCGATCAGTTTCCCGAAACCTCCAACTGCCGAGCACGGGCAGTCGCGGCTTCGACGGCCTGCTGAGCGGTGCCGCTGCGCTGCAGTAGGAGCACCAGCACCTGCTTGATGCTGTCGAGGGCCTGTAGGAGCGGACCTGGCTGGCCACCGTGCAGCACCGCGCTGACAAGCTGACGGGCATCGTCGACGTGACTGATCGTCGCGGTGGTGGCCACACGGGCGTTGCCGATGCGCTGCCCGACCGGCGCCAACCCGGCCATGGTCTCCTGCACGGTGCCCTGCTGCGGCACCCCGGCGGCGGCCGTGTTCGCCTCCACGACGGCAGCGGCGAGGCTGCCCAGCCGCCGCGGATGGTGGAGATCGCCATGCGGATACGCGCGACCCCGGCAGCGACCGCAGCGAACCCGGCACCCGCAGCCCACACCGCGATCTGCCGGGCCTGACTGTCCGCCGCAGCCGCGAGGCTCTGCGCCCGCTCGACGCCCGCAGCCAGCGCATGCAACTCACGGGTGATCTCTTCAACGCTCGACACGTGCCCGCCGCCCCGAACGACGATCGACTCCGGAGCCTGCAACCTAATCGGCTGTTTCACCCCTCGGACACCCCGAACCCGCGGACGCCGCAAGGGTGCCGAGCAGGCGGCGCGGTCAGGCAGCCACGACGGCGTCGCGGCGAACAGCGACACGCACCCCACCGGACAGGTCACCTCGGACGACGGCAGCGGCCACGATCCGTTCGGCTCGCCGTCGACGCATCCGCAACGCCGACGCCGTCACACCCCGCTCCACGGCCAACTGCTCGATCAACGCGTCACCGAACCGGGTCGCGCTAATCAACTCGGCGGCCTCCATGGAGATCAGACCAGCAGCGGCTGCCCGACCGAGCAGCAGATCCGGATGCCCGTACGGCATCCGTGGCAGCCGCGACCCGGTAGACAGATCCGCCGGCAACTCCTCGCCGCCATCGGCCTTGACGACGGCGGCACCCGCCCGCCACGCCGCCCAGCACAGCCGTAGCCACAACCGAGGTGCGGCGAGGTCGGCTGTACGCAGCGCCTGCAGGAAACCGGCCAGGACTTCGGAGTCCACGTCGTCGGCATACCGGCCCCGCCCACGACTGATCTTCGACGCGAGATGCGTCAACGCCGGCAACGCGACTCCGATCGCCCCCACCACCCACGCCGGGCCCCCCTCGCGGGCATGCTGCGCCAACTGCCGCCACACCCCGTCGGTGACGTCGCTGTCGAAACGCTCGCACCGCAGCAACACCCGCAACTCGTCCAACGGCAGCGTCGCATCCGGCAGACCCGGCACGGGACGGGCGTTGAACACCAACGGGGCGGGCTCACACGTCAACAGCGCGAACGCCGCCTCAGCGGTGCTCAACGCCGTTACGGCGGAACGGGTACGGCCGGTAGTGGTCATGGTCATGTCTCCTCCACGGCGAGTCCCTCGCCGACTGCGGGGACAGAGACCACCGATTGAGACAGCACGACCTGACACCGGACGCGATCGTCAGACTACGACCGGATCTGTCCGGGCATGACAGATCCGCGACGTCGGATGAAGAGACCCCTATTGGCCGGACATGGTCCGGTCCCAGGGGGTCACCTCAACTCAAAGGGCCATTCCGTCGATCTCACTACGCACGTCTTGGGCCTCTTCATTTCGTCCGAGGTTACTGAGAAGTTCTGCCAAAAGACTCAGACTGCCGCGAAGTGGTTTTGTATAGGCGGCAGGTGTCTCGGCTGATTTCCGGCGATAGATCCTCACGGCTTCGGTGGTGGCGGCGAGTGCCTCGTCCCGCCGTCCTAGTTCCGACAGCCGGTTGCCGAGGTTGTTCAAGGACATGGCGAGGTTGGGTTCGAAGGCGCCGGGGTTGGTCGCGGCCAGTCGCCGGCGTATCTCGACGGCTTCGGTGGTGGCGGCGAGTGCCTCGCCCTGCCGTCCTAGTTCCGACAGCTGGATGCCGAGGTTGTTCAAGGACATGGCGAGGTTGGGTTCGAAGGCGCCGGGGTTGGTCGCGGCCAGTCGCCGGCGTATCTCGACGGCTTCGGTGGTGGCGGCGAGTGCCTCGTCCCGCCGTCCTAGTTCCGACAGCTGGTTGCCGAGGTTGTTCAAGGACATGGCGAGGTTGGGTTCGAAGGCGCCGGGGTTGGTCGCGGCCAGTCGCCGATAGACCTCGACGGCTTCGGTGGTGGCGGCGAGTGCCTCGTCCCGCCGTCCTAGTTCCGACAGCTGGTTGCCGAGGTTGTTCAACGATGAGGCGAGGTTGGGTTCGAAGGCGCCGGGGTTGGTCGCGGCCAGTCGCCGATAGACCTCGACGGCTTCGGTGGTGGCGGCGAGTGCCTCGCCCTGCCGTCCTAGTTCCGACAGCTGGATGCCGAGGTTGTTCAAGGACATGGCGAGGTCGGGTTCGAAGGCGCCGGGGTTGGTCGCGGCCAGTCGCCGATAGACCTCGACGGCTTCGGTGGTGGCGGCGAGTGCCTCGCCCTGCCGTCCTAGTTCCGACAGCTGGTTGCCGAGGTTGTTCAAGGACATGGCGAGGTCGGGTTCGAAGGCGCCGGGGTTGGTCGCGGCCAGTCGCCGATAGACCTCGACGGCTTCGGTGGTGGCGGCGAGTGCCTCGTCCCGCCGTCCTAGTTCCGACAGCTGGTTGCCGAGGTTGTTCAACGATGAGGCGAGGTTGGGTTCGAAGGCGCCGGGGTTGGTCGCGGCCAGTCGCCGGCGTATCTCGACGGCTTCGGTGGTGGCGGCGAGTGCCTCGTCCCGCCGTCCTAGTTCCGACAGCTGGTTGCCGAGGTTGTTCAAGGACATGGCGAGGTCGGGTTCGAAGGCGCCGGGGTTGGTCGCGGCCAGTCGCCGGAAGACCTCGACGGCTTCGGTGGTGGCGGCGAGTGCCTCGTCCCGCCGTCCTAGTTCCGACAGCTGGTTGCCGAGGTTGTTCAAGGACATGGCGAGGTCGGGTTCGAAGGCGCCGGGGTTGGTCGCGGCCAGTCGCCGGAAGACCTCGACGGCTTCGGTGGTGGCGGCGAGTGCCTCGTCCCGCCGTCCTAGTTCCGACAGCTGGTTGCCGAGGTTGTTCAAGGACATGGCGAGGTCGGGTTCGAAGGCGCCGGGGTTGGTCGCGGCCAGTCGCCGATAGACCTCGACGGCTTCGGTGGTGGCGGCGAGTGCTTCCTCCCGCCGCCCCAGTTCCGACAGACGGTTGCCGAGGTTGTTGAGGAAGCCGGCTAGGTCGCGGATGTGGGTGGGTTCGTCGGCGCGGGCTAGGGCGCGCTTGAGGGCGACGGCCTGTTGGCAGTAGGTGAGGGCTTCGGCGCGGCGGCCGAGTTCGCCCAGGCGTAGTTCCAGGTGCCAGGCGGTGGTGGCCAGTTCCGTGGTGGCGGTGGTGTCACCGAGGGTGTGGGCTTGCTGGTAGTGGTGGTAGGCCTCGCGGAGGTCGTCGATGTCCTGGTCGGGGGGTTGCGGCCATTCTTGGACGCGCCACCGCCAGTAGTGTGCGGCCTGCTGGTGGGCTCGCATGAGGGCGGCGGTGTTGCCGCCGGCTTGTTCGCGTCGGTGCAGTTCGGAAGCGGTCCAGCGGTGGACGAACACACGTGTCTCACCGCTGGGCGTGGTCGCGGTGAGCAGGCTGCTGGCCGTGCATGCGCCCAGTGGTGGGGCCAGGTCCACCTCGACGCGGACCGGCGGCGTGGGGAGTACGTCCAGGTGCGGGCCGAGTAGAGCCCGCACCGGTGCGGGTAGCTGGGCCAGGTCGATCGGTCCGGGTGGTATCTGAGCCTGGGTGAGGATGTTCTGGATGGCCTGCCGCGCGGTGTGTAGGGCTGTGGTGTTCGCGGCGTTGGGATCGGGAGTGCCTAACTGAAAGGCCAGGGCGTGATGGTCGACAGCCCTGCGGTAGACGGAGGCACCCAACAGCAGCGCACGAGCGTGGGATGTGGTGTCCAGGTGGGCGAGCAGGTCGTCGAGCAGGACGTCGTCGGCGGCCAGTGCGGCGGTTTCGGCCAGCGCGGCGTCCAGGTTGCCGTGTTCGGACAGGTAGCGGCCGATGTCGATGATGGTGTGGCCGCGGGCGGCCAGCCGGGTCTGGGCGGCGTTGAGCAGGCGGATCCGCACATCGGCGAAGCGGGCCTGCCCGCCGGCCAGCAGCGCGTCGAGGTATTCCAGGCAGCGTGGATGCCCGCCGACCGCCCGCCACACCTGGTCGAGCTGGGTTTCGTCGAGCCGGTCGAGCTGGGGCAGTGCCCAGGCCAGCTTCAGGGTTTCGGCCGATGACAGTGGCCCGACTGGCTGGAACGTCAGCGCGTGTTCGGCGTGTTCGGGCAGGGTGAATCGGTAGCGGCTGGTGATCAGCAGCCGGGCGGCACCGGCTGCGGCAGCCAGCCGGGCCAGTAGCGTCGCAAGGTCCGGATCGGCGACCTCGCGGCGTCCGTCGTGACCGGCCGGGGTCAGGTTGTCCTCGAAGTTGTCGATGACCAGCAGCAGCGGGGCCGTGGGCAGCACCTGGCTGCTGAGGATCTCCAGCCGGCGCCGCCAGCCCAGGTTCCCGTCGTGGGCCCGCCGGATCCCGGCCAGAACGACAGGAGTGGCCCACACCGGTCGAGAGATCTGCAGGATGTCGGTCACGGCCTCCAGGATCGCGGTGATGACCTGATCGACCGCGACCTGGTTACGCACGACCGCCACCAGCCGGGAGGTGTCCGACTCGACGATCCGGGCGATCAGCTCGTCGGCCAGAGTGGTCTTGCCGACCCCGCCGACGCCGTGCAGCACCACCCCGGCCGTCGACTGACCCAGTAGCCGGGCGGGCAGCCGCCGTTGCTCCCAGCGGCGCCCGACGACCTCACCGGGCTGACGGCGCAGCACCCCGGCAGCCGTCGGCGCGGCGACCCCGACCAAGCCGGGCCGGGCAGGGTCGATCACCGGGAACCGGCCGACCCCGGCCAGCACACTGACCGCCGCCCACTCACCCAACCCCAGCACCCGCCCGGCACCGTCCGCGGCAGACCGTTCCAGCTCCTGCTGAACCTCGCGACGCGCCTGCGCAGCCGCGGCGATCACGTCCGCACCCGGGTCGGCGGCCACATTCTCGTAGATCTTGGCGAACATGCGGGTCGCATACACATCGGTGATCGCGGTCTGACTCGCGATCACCACGCTCGCCCCGGCCGCCAGCAGACCCGCCGCGAACGACCCCCCACCGACGGACGACACCCCAGCCTCAGCGCCGGTGTAGCAGGCCGCCAACACGACCACCGGCGGCATCCGCCCCACCGGGATCGCCTCCCGCACGAACTGACCGACATCCACCTGTCGGGCCGCGCCGGTCTCGTTCTCCAGCTCCAACACGCCCGGACCGCCATGACCGGACAGATGCAGCACATGCGCCGGCCACTCGGTCAACGCGGCCCGAATCTCCTTCGTCGTAGCGAAATGCACGATCCGCACCTCAGCCTCGTGCGCCCGTGCCCCCCGCACCGCCTTCACGACGTTACGCAGCTCCCGCTCGTAGTCGAGCAGCCCACCACCGCCCGTCAGCGGCGACGAGATCGCCACCACGATCCGCAACGGGCCACCCGTCGGTGCCGCCACCCCCATCCCGACCTTGCGGTACAGACGAACCGCACTGTCCAGGGCCAACGCCGACGCACCACCAGGCAGCCACAACGTTTCCCACGGCAGCCGGGCCAACTCACCGTCGACCTGCACACCCAGCCGCACCGGCAGATCCCGCGCCCGCGCCCGCTCGTACTCCTGACGCAGCCCGGTGACGACCTCCTCCGGCAACAGATCCACAGCCAGTAACCGCCCCACCGTCCCCGCCGCCGCCCCGACCGGGTCCCCGACCAGCGTCCCCGCGCCCCGGACACCCACCAGGTGCTCCCGCGCCCGGACCAGCCGGGCCACCGCGTCCGCCAGCTCGGCCGAGATCCCCCGATGACGGCCCGACACGGCGACCTGCCCGCCCGTCAGCTCAACCCCGCCGTCCGTGCCGATCCGCAGCACCAGATCGACCGCCGCAGGATCCGCGATCACCCGCTCCGGGATTTCACCGTCCTCGGCAAGCACGTCCACCAACGGCCCGGAACCCAAGCCCAAGATCTCACCAGGGCCATCCTGGCCGGAGAAACACGACTCGATCCTGACCGCCGTCAGGAACCCCAACCCCTCCCGTCGGTGGTGGGCCGACACCACGCCCACCACACACCCTGAGACCCACACCGCAGCACCCGACATCGCCTCCCACGGCGACACACCCGGATCCGGATCCTCACCGGGCTGATCGACCCTGATCTCCAGGGTCTGCGACTTCGGGTTGGACAACCCGGCGATCGACCCCACCGCGTGGTGCGCCTCCCGCACGAGCACACCGTCGGACGCCCTCCGCAGCTTCCACCGGGGAAACCCGACGACCTGCGCCGAAACCCGCTGCGCCGTCGCCGTCAACCGCCCGAACCTGACCGGCACGACCGACACACCGTCGACGCGCGCCAAACGCACTAACGCCACGTCCGCCGCCGGGTCACACCACGCCACCATCCCCGGAGCCGACCACTCACCCGGCTGCTCTGCATCGAAACGCACCGTCACGTCGGCCCCGCCGGCCACGACGTGCGCCGCCGTCAGGACCAGGTCATCGCGTATCCGATAGCCCGACCCCCGCCTCGCCGACCCATCCTCGCGAACAACGATCACCTCAGCGACCCGATGCGCCGCCAGCGCCTCCCACCGCCCCCGCCCGGGCACCTCACCAGCCACCGATCACCGCTCGCCCTTCTCGACAGAACCGGAAATCAGCGGCAGACAATCAGGCTCGTCCGCACGACGCGGCTGCAGCACCAACTTGACCCGCTGGGTCACCACCGACGACCGCTTCGCCCCCCACTCCGCATCCACCACCATCAGCTTCGCCTTCACCCCGGGCTGCGACGACTTCTCCACCACCAACTCCAGCTCCAACTCCACCGGCCCGGCCTCGAACCGCAGATCCGTGTGCTCACCGGCCCACATCGCACGACTCAACTCATGCCGCAACTGCCAGATCAAATCAGCCAACTCGATGCCGTCGTCCACCCCGGACCTCACTCTCCACCTCGGACCAGACAGTCAACCCCATCCCCACTACCCACGCCCACACCGAAGATGACCGAGATCTCACAAAGTCCAAGATCCGACAGAATCAACCCCGGCTGCAGCCGTCGCGGATATGCGTGCAACCGAGAGATTTCAAGGCGCGCACAGGCGCGAAGGCCCGAAAAGGCCAGGCTGATGTGGCTAACAACTGATGGCGGATGTTCCTCGAAAGTGCTTTCACCCCCCAGCGATATTGAACTTAAAGTCGCTGCTCTTGGCGGGAGATCATGCGGCCCGCCGCAACTTTCAGCGGGCTCGCGGCCACGCCGCGGAATGGCCCGAGCTGACGGGGATTCATCCTGTGGCAACCTGCTCCTTCTCGCCCTATCGGCTGCGCTCGGCACCCTGGGCCCGCCGGCTTGACAGGTTCTGTCAGGCCTGGGGCGGGTTCGATCGGCCTGTCAGCGGCGCACTGAGGGTCGTCAGTACGTCCGCCGGTCCGGGGGCCATTGCGCCTATGGCCGACAGAGATACCAGCCGAGCGCCGATCCCCGTCGGGGACGTGGTGCCCGGTGATCCGCCGGTGCCGATCACCGTGTGGCCGGTCCCCGCCCCCGGGGACGGCGAGACCATGTCCAACGCGATGGGGGTGCGGCTGGTCCACAACCTCACTCACCCGTCGGGGCTGGTCATCGATCTGACCGTCGGGCCGCACTTGGCTCGTGCGGTCATCGCTGCGCATCGCCGCAGTCACCTTCAAGAGGCCCGGCAGGTGGGTTGGGGTCGTGAGCCGGCGATGTTGATCGTCACCGGTTGGCCGATTCACGACGCCTCCCCGGTGGAGTTCTTCCGGCGGTGCAGGGTCAGTCTTGTGCCGGGTGGGTGTATGGCGGTGCTGTTGCCGCACGGGGACGTGGCCGTGCCCGTCGATGTGGTCGTCGCCGCCAGGCAAGCCGGGCTGGCGTACCTGCAGCATGTGGTGGCGGCCGACCAGCCGCCGCGACGCGGCCACCAGGGTCTGCTCGACATCCACACCGACGTGCTGATCCTCACCCGCAGCGCGACGTCGGCCGGGATGGTCGATGGTTGAGCCGATGCCGGTGACGTCGGTGTGGTTGACGTGTCAGCAGCCGGCGCGGGATCAGCGGCGGGGTCGGTACGTGTCGGCGACATCCAGCCACCCCGGGAAGATGCTGCCGCATCTGGCCGCGCACGCGATCGGTGCCTACACTGCGGCGGGGGATCTGGTGTTCGACCCGATGTGCGGGTCCGGGACCACGATGGTCGAGGCCATGCATCTGGGCCGGCAGGGGATCGGGATAGACGTCGAGCCCCGGTTCACCGCGTTGGCGGCCGCGAATGTGGCGCTCGCGGCGTCGCAGGGCGCGGCGGGTAGCGGGCAGGTCTTCACGGGTGACGCGACGGGTCTGCTGGATTTGGTGCCGTCATCGGTGGTCGGGCGGGTGGCTCTGGTGCTGACCTCCCCGCCGTACGGGCGGGGAACCCACGGGCTCGTGCGGTTCACCAGCAGCGGGGTCCGCAAGCGCCACCACCTGTACGGGGATCGGGAGGCTGGCAACCTCGCCTACGGCGGCTGGTCGCGGCTGTTCGACGGGTTCGCCGCGATCCTGGCAGCCAGTTGCCAGTTGTTGCGTCCGGGTGGGTTCGTGGTGATCACGTGTCGGCCGGTGCGACGCCACCGCGACGATCTGATCGACCTGCCGGGGGAGTTGCTTGCGGTGGCCCGGTCGGTGGGGCTGCTGCCGGTGCAGCGGTGTGCGGCGATGCTCGCCGCCGTGCGGGACGGGCGGATCGTGCACCGGGCGAACATGTTCGGTCTGCTGGCCGTGCGGCGGGCCAGGGACGCGGGCATCCCGGTGCACCTGGTGGCGCATGAGGACGTACTGGTCCTGCGCCGCAGTGGAAAGTCCTGAAGTTCCGACGAACCCAAGTGTTCGCACGACGAATCCGGGTGTCCGGAGGGCTCATCATGCCATGCGGGTACTCGGGTTCGGTCGAACCCAATCGGTAAGTGATTGCGGAGAACTCGCAAGGGGTCGGGCGGCGTTGCTCGCGGACAGTGGCGCGGGCGCTGATGCTCAGACGGGGGTCTGCTGGCTGCGGTGCATGGCTCGGAGAAGGGCTCCGCGTGGTGCCGGGGCGGGCAGTTCGCGAGCATTTTCGCTGGCGAATGCCTGGAGCAGGTATTCGACGATGCGTTGCCAGGCGTCCGGGGCTGTGCCGGCGGTGGCGGCGACGACTCCGGCGTTGGCCATGAGCAGTAGGATCATGTCGTCGGGGTGGAAGTCGGCGCGCAGCTGCCCGGAGGTTTTGGCGCGGCGCACGATGGTGACAAAGTCGCGGTAGGCGCGGGCCCGGTGGCCTTCGAGGTCCTCGATCGTGGGATTGGTGGCGGCGAAGGTCAGGGTGAGTAGGTCGGCGAAGCCGCGGTCGCCGGACTGCATCGCGCACACCTGGCGCACGTAGCCGCAGAATCCGGCCCACGGATCGGGGTCGGCGAGCGCCTGTGCTGCGGCGTCGGCGTAGTCGGTCATCTTGTCGTTGAACGCGGCGGCGATCAGGGACTCGCGGTCCGGGAATCGCCGGTGCAGGGTCGCCTCGCCGACGCCGGCTCGGCGGGCGATCTCGTCGAGCGGCACCTGTAGCCCTTGTTCGGCGAACGCGTGCCGGGCGGCGGTGATGATCGCTTTGCGGTTACGCGCAGCGTCGGCTCGCAGGGGCTTTTCGGCGGGTGTCCGGCTTGTCACACCTTCACCATCGCACAAGTGGAGCCAGGTCACCACTTTGCTGCTACGGTTAAGTGGAGCTAATGCACCACTTATGCGTGTTGTGATGAGGAGACAGCGATGACGGACACCGCAACGGTGAAGACCACCGCGCCCGTGGCGGGTCGGCTGACGGTCGAGGTCTGGACCGACCTCGGCTGCCCCTGGTGCTATCTGGGTATCCACCGGCTGCGCCACGCTGTGGACCGCACCGGCACGGCCGGGATCACGCTCATGCTGCGCTCGTTCGAGCTGGACCCGGACGCCTCGGCCGAACCGATGACGATCCCGGAGATCTTCACCCGCAAGCACGGCCTGCCGGTCCAGGCCGCGATGCAGGCCGAAGCCGCCATGCGCGACCGGGTCGCCGCCGAAGGGTTGCCCTTCACCACCGACCGGCTGCACGCCAACTCCTTCGACGTGCACCGCGTCCTGCAGCTGGCGAACCGGCGCGATGCCGGCACCGTCTTCTTCGAGACAGTGCAGAAGCGCTTCTTCGCGGGCGAGATCAACCCGTACGACCACGCGAGCCTTAACGCTGTCGCCGTAGAAGTCGGCCTGGACGGCGACGAGGTCCGCACCGTCCTCGCCGGTGACTCCTACGCCCAGCAGGTTCGCCATGACGAACGGCGCGCCCGCCAGCTTGGCGTCACCGGAGTCCCATTCGTCCTGCTCGACCAGCGGTTCGCCGTCGCCGGGGCTCAGTCGATCGACGCGTACGCCCAGGCCATCACCCGCGCCCGCGAGTCCCTCTCGTGACCAGCAACCCGGCCGCTCCCGCCGACCAGACCGATCCGATCCCACAGGACGATCCGCTACCGATCGGCGAAGACCCGGACGGTCCCCGCGACCAGCCGGCCGCAGGGACCATCATCCACCTCGTGGCCGGCGGCGACTCCTGCCGGCCCGGAGAACTTTGCGACTGACAACCCACCGTCACACCCCGAAAGGAACCATCATGCCCACAATCGCCATCGTCGGCGCCGGCTCCGGCCTCGGCCAGTCCATCGCGAAAACCTTCGGCAGTAACGGCTTCTCCGTCGCGCTCGTCTCGCGTACCCAAAGCAAACTCGACGCCCTCGCTGCCGAACTCGGCCAGGCCGGAATCGACGCCGCCGGTTTCGCCGCCGACGTCATGGACCGCCCTTCGCTGGTCGACGCCTTCGCCCGGATCAAGCAGCGCTTCGGCACCGTCGACGTCCTGGAGTACTCGCCCGCCCCGCACACCCCGGTTCCCGGCATCACCATGGCGAGCCCTCTGGACGTCACCGTCGAGAACATCCAGCCGCAGCTCGACTACTACCTCTACGGCGGCATCACCGCCGCCCAGCAGGTCCTGCCCGACATGCTCGAACGCGGCAGCGGCACCCTGCTGTTCACCACCGGCGCTGCTTCGCTCAACCCCACCCAGGCCGCGCCGGAGTTCGCCAACATCGCCATCGCGGGCGCGGCCCTGCGCTCCTGGGTCCTCAAGCTGCACCAGGTCACCGACGGCACAGGCGTCTACGCCGCCCACGTCCCCCTCTCGGTCTGGATCGGCACCGGCGGCCCCGAGACCCAGCCCGACACGATCGCCCAGCACTACTGGGACCTCTACACCAAACGAGACGGCGCTGAGCACCACTACAACACGTTCTGAAAGCCCACAACCGTCAAGGCCGCAACACCACACTCACCCACGCGGATGTGGCCTTGGCGGCTTGACCATCCCAAGCCCGTTGTGCTCCGGTCATTCGCGGAACGTGTTCCGGAGCCGATAGTTCACGACCCAAAGCCAGTCATCGGTCGGCTGTAGCCGCAGCGGGGCCTGTCTCGCCAATGGCTCTGTTAGATCCACAGGCCCGCTGTGCGAACCGCCGTCCGCTTCGCCAGGGCTGCCGGTGGTCGCGCCACGGCAGGCCGGGGTCCCGCCCAGGTCTGCGGCGGACAGGTACTGCTGCCGCCTGCGGGCTGTCAGGCGCTGACAGACCACCGAATCTGACACGGCGCCTCGCCGCCGTCGACGGGACCTAACCTGGGGACTCTCCCTATTTCCCGTGCCACTGATCTGATGCCTTCCGCGACGGCATCGCGCCCACCCTGTTCGGTCGGCCGCCGTCGTCGGTTTCGGATCTGGCGCTCATTCCACGCTGCACCTCTCGCGTTGTAGATCGCGAGCAGCGTTTTCCACCCATCCTCAGGCGTTCACCGCCCGGTGCTCGCCGTTTCGTGCTGCCCTACGGAGGACGACATGCTCCAGCACACCTGGTACCTGGACGACATCGACTGGTTCGCCGCCCTGCCCGACGCACCGCGTCTGACCGACGACAACAGCACCGTCATCGGTCAGCTCGCCGACCTGTTCGGCGGGGAAGCGCCGTTGGGGCCGGCCACGACCGTCACCGCCACGTACGTGATTCTCATGGCCCTCGAGCAGGTCGGGGAGACCATGACGTACGCCGCCGCAACCCACGACACGACCGAGTTGGGGCGGCTGCTGTGTGGTCTCAACCTCATCCAGGCCCACCTCACCCAGATCATCCAGCACACCGCCCGGCACGCCGACAACCGCAGCTTCCGCGGCCTCGCCCGGATGCCCGCCACCACCGTGCAGGCGCTGACCGCACGTCTGACCACGGCGGGTGCGGTCGGTGAGGCCCTCGCCGGCCACCTCAAGGACGCCCACACGGTGCTGCGGACCACGACTGCGTAACACCCCGGCGCAGCCCCGGGACCGGTCACGCCGTTCCCTGTTGTTCCACCGGCCGTGCCCGGCCGACCGCGCAATCGCGCGCACCGTCCGGGCACGGCCGACCGTCGTGCCCGGATTCCCACCCCTGAGGAGGATTCCGATGCCACACCCCTGCGGCCCGCTGCGGGCCACCTCGGCCAACCACTCATACCCAGACCCGGACACCGGCGGCTGCCGGCTACGGTCGATCCACCGGACGTGCCCTGCGGCCGCCGGTCCCGGGTCCCTGCCGACGGTGCCGGCATGACCGCGCCCGACGTTCCGGCGCTCCTGGCGTCCCGCCCGCTGGTGGGTGGCCTCGCGGTGCCGTGGATCACGGTACGCATGCCCGACGGTCGGTACCGCTTCGGTGCCGTCGACTACCACCGGCACCGCCGCGCATTGCGCGATCGACTCTGCCAGACCTGCGGTGGTCCACTCGACCCTGCACGGATCGTCTTCGCGATGCGCGACAGCGACCTGAAGCTGCTCGTCAGCCCCGAACCGGGTATGCACCCCGTCTGCGCCGACTACTCCGCCCGCAGCTGCCCGATGCTGGCCGGCCGGTTACCCCACCACCGCGCCAGCGACCCCGCCGCGCACCTGGCAGACCTCGGCGTCACCTCCCACGGTGACCCCACCGGCAGCCGGGCAGCAGCCCCCGCCGAGCGGTGGCACCTGCTCTGGGCCACCGACTACCAGCCGATCATCAACCCCCTCACCGGTCAGCCCGCCGCGCTGGTGCTGCCCGAACAGATCCTGCGTGTCCGCCCGACCGGACCGCCCCCGCTGAGACCGGACGACACCGGCACCCCCACCGGCCCGGCATCGCACCCCTGAACCCGCAACGGAGTCCTGCCATGACGCTGCACGTCATCGCCGTCTACCACAACACCGACAGTCGTTTCCTGCCCTACCAGCCGGGCCACACACTCACCCAGGTCATCTCCCACTGGCGGCATCTGCCCGACACCGCCACCCCGCAGCACACCGCCGACTGGATCTACACACTGTTCAACGTCGACCTCGACACCCTGGAAGCCAACCGGGCGGCACCGCACGGTGAAGCCGACTTCCTCATCGCCTGCACCTACCGGCTGCTACGGCTGCGATCGCTGTCCACCGGAGACGTCGTCGCGGTCACCGCCCGCGGTGACACCACCTGGATGGCGTGCGAGTTCGTCGGCTGGAAACCCATCGACACCCCGACCCTGCTCACCGGTGCTCCGCTCACCGCCGCCGGCGTCGAGCAGCAGCTGCGGCGGGACCGTCGTGCGTGAGCAGCCGAACGGTGAGGTGACGCACCCGGTGCGGGTGTTCGACCTGTGGCTGAACTGCGGTCACCTCGTCACCGTCGAACGTAGAGGCTGGTACCCGGTGTCGGTGCCGTGCTGCGACCGGCTCGGCGGCACCGTCCTGCACGGCGTCTACGTGCCCTACGCCTCCCACGTCGACCTGGTCACCCTGCGCTCCGAACGCCACGCCTCCCGGCCGGCGGGCAGCCCCGCCAGACCCGACCGGCTCATCGGCCGGCGCGCACGCACCGACGACCCCTACCGGCCAGCGCATGCCGGCGACGGCGGCCACTGCGGTCGCTGGCCGGCCCACGTCGGCGCCACCTGGAGCCTCGACGGTTCCCTCCCCGGGCCCGACTGATCGGTCGACTCACCTCACCGGCCCCGCTGCGGCGGCCACCGAAAAATACGGCCCGCCAGCAGGCGGGCCGTCGTCGTTCAGGACCCGGGACACTCCACCTGCCCACGGAGTACGTCCCGGGTCCTTCCCATGATGGGAGGAACCCGTGTCCACCACACTCCTCGTGATCGCCATCCCCGTGGCCGTCACCCTCGGGACCGCTGCCGGCTACCTGGCCACCCGGCGGACCGTCGAGCGGCTACGCGCCGAACTGGCCGACGCGGCCTGGCAGCTGACCCACGACCCGCTCACCGGTCTGCTCAACCGCATCGGCCTGCGCACCGCCCACACCGCCGTCGCAGCCGGCCCACCGCGCCCGCTCATCGTCATCCTCCTCGACCTCGACCGGTTCAAGGAGGTCAACGACGCCCACGGCCACGACGCCGGCGACGACCTGCTCATGGAAATCGCCGACCGGCTCGGGCACCTCGCCGACGCCGCCGACGGCACCGCCGCCCGCCTGTCCGGCGACGAGTTCGCCGCCATCCTGCCCCTGCGCCACCACCGCCTCGACGACCTCGCCGACCAGATCACCACGGCGATCGCCGCACCGGTCACGATCCAGGCCGACAACGGCCCGGTCACGGTGACCGTCACCGCCAGCGTCGGCATAACGATCACGGCCAGCACCGACCGGCTGGAGGACGGGCCGCTGCACCGGGCGGACACCGCCATGTACCAGGCCAAAAACCACGGCGGCGACCGGCACCTGCTCTACACGCCCGGCATGGTCATGCCCGAGCAGGGACACCGTCGGGGGCCACGCCCCCGTGACCTGCGCCGCGACCGGTCCGGGAGCGTCGAATGAACCTCACCTCCCGCACCGCCTGCGCGACCTGCCACCTGGTGCTGACCGAGTCCACGCACGAGGGCCGCACCGTGTACCGGCATCCTGTCGCCGAGGGCCGGCACGCCGTCGTCCCCGTCGACGCCCGCCAGCTGCCGGACGTGTTCGACCGCTGCCACACCTGCACCGGTGCCCCACCGGTGTGGAACTACCACACCGGTCTCATCCAGATCGCCGCTGCGGGCGCGGTCGAGACCTACAACGACCAGTGGCACGTCTGCTACCGGTGCGCCCACCACATCGAATCCGACGACGTCGACGCTCTCACCGCGCACTGCGCCGCCCGCATGCAGTGGCCACCCCACAGCGACGAGTACCTCATCCTGCGCACCCTGCACCGGTGCATCCTGCTCGGCAGGGAACACCGGACGCTGCTGACCGCCACCGACTGGCCGTCGGCCCGGATCACCGCCGACCTGCTCCCGAAGATCCGCGACCGGCTCACCCAGCTCCTGCGCGGCCCCGACCACCTGCCCGCACCCCTGCACGAGCCCGGCCACCGCCGCACCCTCGCCGACCAACTCGACCTCGCCCCCCTCTACTGGATCAACCAGGACTTCACCGACCACATCGCCGACGTCACCACCACACAGCCGCCGGCGACGGTCACCGACGACCTCGTCGCCTCACCCGCCGGCCTCATCACCTGGCCCACCCCCATCGGCGTCACCGGTCACCTCGCTGCCGCGTCCTGGACACCCCACCGCGACGGCTGGCAACTCACCGGCTACCGCAGCATCGGCACCGCCCTCGACGACGACCTGATGCCCGCACTACGCCACGAGATCGGCTGGCTGGCCCCCGTCCACACCGAACACCTCACCCGCCGCGCCACCCTCGACGGACACCACCCCCTCGGCCCGCTCATCACCACCTGGCTGCTGATCCACCAACAGCTGACCGACACCGTCGCGGCGAAACTCCCCAAGGGCACCACCAGGGCCTACCAACGCCAACGGCGACCGGCCCCCGACGTGCGGATCGTGCGGATCGCGCCGCACCCCACCACGCCATCGGAGCCCTCCGCACCCGCCGGCCTGCGTACCCGGGCCAAGCCCGACCACCGGTTCTGGGTCTCCGGCCACGAACGTCAACAGGCGTACGGCCCCGGCCGAAGCCTGCGCCGCCCGGTCGACATCCAACCCTTCCTCAAGGGCGACAAGGACCTCCCGATCAAGCTCAGCACCACCGTCCGTGTCCTCGGCGACCGCACCCCCGAAACCGAAGCGTCCCCCGACCAGGGCTGACAGCACCGCACGCGGCACCAGAAGGCCCACCCCGGGGGATACCCGCACCCCTATCGGCAGTCCATACCACGGGCCCCTCGACACGGCGACCCACCCCCCGGTGAGCCGCTGCCGGCCTCGCCTCATCCCGCGCCGTACGGCGGTGTCACCGCACCTGGTGACACCGCCGAACGCGTCCCGGCCCGACCTGCACCACCGCAGCGCCAGGGGCAACCCCGCTCTCCCCGGCTGCGGCTTCTCCCACCAACACAGACAAGGACAGCACCATGTCGTTCCCCGACAAGAAACTCACCGTCCGTTCCTCCAGCGATCTGGCCACCGCAGTGCCGTACCTGCTCGGCTTCCACCCCGACGACGGCAGCGCCGTCGTCATCGCCATGCGGGAACACCGCATCGTCTTCGCCGCCCGCGGGGACCTTCCCGCCACCGACGCCGCAGCACAGGAGTTCCTCGACCACGCCGCCCACCTGGCAGCGGTCATCCACCGGCAGCACCACATCACCGACACCGTGATCATCGGCTACGGACCCGTCGACCGCATCGACCCCGCCCTGCGCCTCTACGACGAGGCGTTCACCGCCAGGGGGATCACCGTCCGCCACCTGCTGTGCGTCACCGGCACCCGGATCACCAGCCTCACCTGCGGCGACCCCACCTGCTGCCCACCCGAGGGAACCCCGTTCGACCCCACCACCAGCCTCGTCGCCGTGCAGGCAACCGTCGCCGGGCAGGTCGCCCTCCCGAACCGGGCAGCCCTGGCCGCCCGCATCACCCCCGTCACCGGCACCGCCCGCGACGCCATGCACCTCGCCACCGTCGAAGCGGCCCCCCGCCTCATCACCCTGCTCGCCGCCGGGAACAACGTCCTCGAGCAGGCGGGCACGGACGCCATCCGCTACGCCCTACGCCAGCACGACGACGGCGAACGACTCCCCGACACCGACATGGCGTGGCTCACCCTGCTCCTGACGCAGACCCCGGTACGGGACGCCGCCGTGGACCTCACCGAACCGGAGGAGCACCACATCACCTTCTGGGTCGACGCCGTCCGCCGCGCCGACGAACCCCTCGTCCCGGCACCCGCCACCGTCCTGGCCCTCACCGCCTGGCGCAACGGCAACGGCGCCCTGGCCCTCATCGCCGTCGAACGCGCCCTCCAGATCAACCCCAACTACGAACTCGCCGACCTGCTCCTGCAAACCCTCCAGGCCGGACTGCCCCCCTCCACGTTCGACCAGGCATAACCCAACCCCTCCCGGCACAACCCACACGACAGGAGAACACCCGTGGACCCCACCCGCAGCATGCTGCTCGCCCTCGCCAAACGGGCCGAAGAGACCCGCCTGGACTGGCAGGCCGGCCGCGCCGCAGTGCGTGCCCGCGGCGAAACGCCCCACCGCAACGAGGCGTTCGCCCACCACATCCAAGCCAACCTGTGCCTGCTCACCGCGATCACCGCCGCCGACCTCCCGGCCACCTTCCGCATCCACGACACCACCCTGTCCACCGACCCCATCACCGCAGCGCAGCAGCTGCGCGACCTCGCCCCGCCCTACGACCGGCACGGACCCATCGAAGCCACCCACGAAGCAGCCCGACAGGCCTACCGGGAGGCGTTCGCCGAACCGATCACCGCGCAGGAACAGCAGTACATCGACCTCCTCGCCGCCCTCACCCCAGCCCGCCGCGACAAAGTCATCGCCGCCGCCGAAGAACGCGCCTCCCACCCGAGGCCATAGCAGCCACCTGACACGGCTCGCGGCCGCCACGTCACCCCATCCGCCTCAGCAATGTGGTCATCGCGCCCCTCGTCGGTCACCCCCGGCTTGGGGCGCGATGCTGAGCCGGCAGACCCATGCAGGTTTCATCCAGGCCGATTCCGAGGGCTCCGGGGGTCGGCTGGCTGCCGCGTAGGCAGATCACCTCGAGGCATCCCTCGGCCTGGACCGCCGGTGTCCGGCGTTCTGCGCCCTGGACCAACTGCCGAGACCCTGCAGGCGCAGCGTGAGGGCACCGCCGACAAGATGTTCGTTGCCCCGCACGGTGTCCCGGTCGCGCGGGGCAGCACGGGCCCGAGTCCGGCGGCCGGGTCGCCGCTGCCCTGTGCCAACCCGTCCGGCGGGATCGTCGGTGTGGTGCGCGAGGATGGGCGCGTGTTCGACGGGATCGACGACATCGACTGGGTACGGCTCGGTCACGCCTATGGCTCGGCCGGTGACGTGCCCGGCCTGCTCCGTGCCCTGCGTTCGCCCGACGAGGAAGAGCGCCACGCTGCATTCGGCGCGCTCTACGCCAGCATCTTCCACCAGGGCACCCGCTACGAGGCGTCGGCTTACGCCGTGCCGTTCCTGCTGGAGCTGCTCGCCGACCCGGCCACCCCCGACCGGGAACTGGTGCTCTACCTGGTGACGGTGCTTGCGGTGGGCCACGACGCGAGGTGGCTACCGCAGGGCGTCCCGGTGGTCGAGCTGCGTCGGGCGGCCGACGGCGGGCGGGAACTACTCGCCGCCAAACCGCCACCGTGGCACGGCGACGACGAGACCCGCAAGGAGTACGTCGAGTACACGTACATGGAGTCGCTCGACGAGGCGGACCAACAGCGGCTGTGGGCGTACATCGAGCTGACCGTCTACGACGCGGTGCGAGCTGGCGTGCCCCTTTTCCGTGACCTGCTCACCGACGCCGACCCGGGGTTGCGCGCCGGTGCGGCGTACGCGCTGGCCTGGTTCCCGCAGGACGCGGCCGGCAGCATCCCCGCGCTCGTCGCGGCAGCCGAGGCCGCAATGGAGGTGCACGAGGGTGAGGCGGCGACCGCCCTGGTGGCGGCCGGGTTGCTCGGCGCCGCGCCCGACGCCGGACTGCTGGCCGATCCGCGGCCGGTGATCCGCTGGGCCGCCGCGATCGGCCGGGCCCGGGTGCTCGGCGTCGACGCCGACGAGGCGACGGTCGACAAACTGCTCGCCTGGACCGCCGCCACCGAGCCGGACAACCGGCCGGCCACCGGCGGGGCCGAGGTGCCCTTCCTCGACGGCGACCTCAACGGGTACGCGGGGATGTCCCTGCGCCTGCTCGGCCCCCGGCACACCGATCGGGCACTCGACGCGCTGCTCGACCGGCTGCTGGTCGCCGCCGGCGAACAGGCGTTGCCGGTGGCGGCCGAGGCGCTGCGCCTGGCGTTCCCCGGCGGCCGGCTGCCCGCCGGGGTGCCCAGTGCCGCGTTGGCTTCCCGGCAACGGCGGCTCGTCGAGGTGCTGGCCCACTCGCCCGGGGCGTGGCTGATCGACGGCGTGTCATTCGGCAACTTCGCATCGCTCGTCGGCGACTACGGCCTGCCGCGCAGCCGGGAGGCGATGCTTGCCTACCTCGACGCCCCTGCGGGCTGACCCTCGGCGGTCCGGTATCCACCCCGGCAAGCCTGGTTGCACCGTCAGCAGCAGATCGGTGGTGGCGGCGTCCTGCGGATGACGGTGATGCCGTCTATCCGAGCGAGGCGAGGATGAATTCCCGGGCGGCGTGGACCGTGGGGGAGTAGCAGCCCGGGTCCCGGCCGAGGCGTTCCGCGCCGGCGCGCATGACACCCGCAAAGCAGCTCCACCACGAGGTGTACGTCGCCGACGTCGCGGAACTCGCCGCGTTGGATGCCGTCGCCGACGACGGTCTCGACCCCGACGACTATCGCGTGGAACGGGCTGTCCGGGCCCTTCGGCATGTCGGCGAACGGCAGGCCGGACGACACGGTCGAGCATCCGGTCGGAGAGCAACCGGGCCAGTCCGATGACCAGGGCAGCATCCCGACCGACGGTGCAGCGGGGGCGCAGTCTGCGGGCCGTCACAGCCTTCGCGATGACCCAGGCGGCGGTGTCGGGCGGCACCCCGTGAGCCAGGACGCACACGACGTGCAATGTGCCTCCAGAACGTGACCGCTGCAATCCGGGTGCGAGACACATGAACTGCGCGCCAGCAATGACGCATGACCCCTGACCACCGAGCCGGGCGGCACTCTCCCGCTGTCCGGCTCGGCACCGGCCTGTCCGCACGACAGATCAGGAGCGGCTTCTGTGGGTGCCAGCAACGTCCTCACCGCGTACGCCCTGTACGCCGGCAAGGTACCTGCCACCTCGATGCAACTACTCGCCTACATGGCCGCCGTATCCAGAGACGACGACGCCCGCCCCTGGTTCGGTCGGGGCCACCATGCCCTCGCCGAGCTCGCCCTCGGCCGGGGCAGGAACGGACCGCTCACCCGCGCCGACATCAAAGCCGTCGAACGGGCCATCGGTCCCCTGGCCGCCGCAGGAGCGATCAGCACCGACCGGAAGGCGTCCCTGCGGCGCGACGGCACCCACACCGCCCGGTACCGCCTGCACCTCGACACCCCTCACGTCCCCCGGGAAACGGGGGACGACACCGGGGAGCCCGATCGGCCACGTCCCCCGGAAACCGGGCACGACGTCCCCCGAAATGCGTCCTCACGTCCCCCGGAAACCGTCCCCACGTCCCCCGGAAAACGGGTGACAGAGGAACCAGGAGGAACCACGAGGAGCGAGACAACCCAGGAAGAAGTCACCGTCGTCCGTACGGACCCTGCTGTTGCACGCACGCGCGACGCCGACCCGGATTTCACCCTCGACACCCCGAGCGAACCGACCCCTCTGCGGGCGATCGGGGGCGAACCCACCCGACCGGTGCCGGACGGTGTCGGCAGCGGCTACCCCGCAGCCGTGCCTCGGCTGCCCCGCAGTCCGCTGCGCCGACCCGACCGGGTCGCCCAGGCCATCGCGGAGGCCAGCGCCCGCCGACAGGCCGCCGTCGCCGCCCACCGGGCTGCCCGAGAGGCAACCGGCGAATGACACCGACGCAGCGGGCCCGCGCCCGCGCCTGGGATGCCGTCCGCCGTACACAAGCCCACGTCCCCATCACCTGACGCGGTCGCCGGTCGGTCAGGTGACGGTGGTTCCCTCTCAAGTTCGAAGGGGGAGAACAGGCGGTGTCGGAAGGCGATCGCCGAGCGCAGCGTCGATAGGTAGCGGTCCGGCTTGTCGGTGCGGGGGAGAGTCGTACGCTGCTGCGAACGAGCTGATCAGCCGTTCGATGCCGGCTTCGAGGATCACGATTGTGGCGAGGGAATGGGCGGTTTCCTGCGATGGCTGTGGACGACTCGTCAGCCGTCCAAGACCGTCGAAGGTGACATGCAGGGGCCGCTGGCGCGGGTAGCCTGCGGAGGTGAGCACACCATCCGGCGACTACACGGCGACGCTTCCCCGTAAGCGCATGGGCGCGGCAGTTTTGTTCACCGACGCCGGTGGGCGGGCGTTGCTGGTCGAGCCCGTCTACAAGGACTACTGGGAGATCGTCGGCGGGTGCGTTGACGCGGACGAGTCTCCTCGGCAGGCGGCGGTCCGTGAGGTCAAGGAGGAGCTGGGCAAGTCGGTCGTTCCTGGCCGGCTGCTGGTGACCGACTGGGTGCCGCCTCGGCCGGGCCGCACCGAGGGCATGATGTTCGTCTATGACGGCGGCACTCTCGATGAGGTGGGCACGGCCGACATCAACCTGCCGCCGGACGAGCTGTGCAGCTGGGCCTGGTGCACCGAAGGGCAGATCCGGGAGCGGATGTCGGAGCTGCTGGCACGCCGGGTCGTCGCTGCGCTGCGCGCCAAGGCCGACGGCACGATGTTCGACCTGGAGAACGGCTCCCACGCGCACTGACGGGTGTCGGCGGAGCGCTTCCTCGGTGAGAAGGGAGCGCGTCACCTTGTTATCGCCGTCGCTGACAGGTTCTGAGCTGGCGGAAGGCCCCAGGCGACTGCGGCTACTCGCAGGCGATCCCGTCGCCGTCGCGGTCCAGTTTCCGCGAGTACCCGGGGTCACCGCGCCGGATCGGGGCCGCGCCCGCCGCGCGTACTGCGGTGCAGTTGGCGTAGTACACGTCGCCGTTGGTGTCGTCGTAGCCGCCCAGGTCGCCGTTGCCGCCGCCCGGCTCGCATGCCTCCCCGTCGCCGTCGCGGTCCAACCCGGGCCGGTAGCCGGGCTCGCCCTCGAACAACGGGGCGTCGTCGGCTGCCCTGACCGCGTCGCAGTTCTTGTAGTACAGGGCAGGTTTCGGCTTGCTGGTCTTCTTCGGGGTGGGGCTCGGAGTGGGGGTTGGCGTGTCGTCGGGGGCGGGGGTGGCGAGTGCATCGCCGAGTTTCCGCGCCTCTACCGTTGCGGACGCCGTCGGTGCCGATGAGGGCTTCGTGTCATTGTTGTCGCCGAATGCGCCGGCAAGGCCGCTGCCGCAGCAGCACAGCCCGAGTAGTCCGGCGAGGGTGATGCCGATGGTTTGTTTGGTGGTGAGTGCTTTCGTCACCGGCCGAGTGTGCTGGCGGTGAGCCAGGCCGCGGGATGGTCCTTTCAGGCGGGCGTCTGTCGAGTAGGCGACTGCGGGTTCGGCGGCGGCAGCGGGATCTGCCGCACCACCTATGGGCCCGTACCCGAAAGCTTGGCGATCTTTGCGCTTGCGGCATCGAGCCGCAGAAAACTGGCGGGATGGCGTGGCCTTTCGGTTTGGCCTCCGGGTGCGGGTTGGTGAATGCCCGGCCCGACCAGTGGAGCCGGGTCCCTCAGCTGGCCACACTCGCTGTCACCAAGCCGACGTCGGTCCCATCGGGCCGACCCGACCGGCGAGCATCGACCGGGTATCCGACCAAGGAGTCATCGTGACCATGCCGCAGTACCCCGGCAGCCCGCAGGACACCAGCCCGCAGCAGCAGTGGGCCAGCCCCCACGGGCAGCACGACTACCCGGACGCCGGGACCACCATCGCCTGGGCCCCCGTGTCGGCGGGGAAGACGGGGAATCCGATCCTCCTTGCCGCGACCGTCGCCCTGGCCGTGTTCGTCGTCCTCGGCTTCGGCGGTTACGCCGTGTACGACCAGTTCATCCGCGAGGACTCAGGGGTGGCCGCGTGCAAGGCGATGGCCGCCGGGAAGAAGATGGACGGCAGCCCCAAGACCACCGGCGGTGACACCACCGTCGACAAGAAGATGACCGAGGCCGAATACCGGAAGGCACGGGCGATCTTCGAGGATTCACGGTACGAGAAGCTACGCGAGCACGGAACGGCGATCGTGGACGTGGCATGGCAGATGCAGGGGCTGGACGACGACAGCGGGATGGCGGGACTGGCATTCATGGGTCCGCTGGGAACGCACCTGTCGGGGTTGCAGTCGGCCTGCGCCGATCAGGGAGTCATCGTCGACTTGAACGTGAAGTGACGGTGTGCGGAAACGGCAGCTACCGCTCCACGACCATCTCCCAACCTCAGCAGCCCTACTTCTCATGCGATGCCGTGTGGTCTGCCCATCGGACGAGCGATGGGCGTTGACCGGTGGCGATGTACTCAATGACTGCCCGGTGGGCGGTTTCCACCGACAGCACTGCCAACTCGGCGGGGATGGTGACCAGAGGGGAGTCAGACGACTCCAGCACCACGATCGGTTCGGCCGGCGGCTGTTCCACCGCGTGACCGCCGTCGGGCAGCCAGCGCAGCGCGGCCCTTTCGTTGTCGTAGTCGATGTCGAGGCGCAGGACGTCGTCAGCCCCGCTCGGTGCGAACCAGAACGCGTGCGCCCGGGTGCCGTGCGGTCCGATCATCAGCGTCTGCTTTGCGAGGAACACCCGGGCGGCCTCCGCGTCAGGTAGCTCCTGCTCGCAGATGTCGAACACCACGCGGTATGTCATGACCTGATCCTCTCACCCGTGCCTGTGTAGGTTTTGGTCCACCAGGTTCGTCCGCCGTCCTGTGTCGCCCACACGGTAAGGCGGGCGCCGGCGGGCAGGACCGGGGGGAGGAGTTTGTCGCAGGTCAGCGGCCAGTCCCGGTCGAAATCCCGAGTCCCGCATGTGGTGTTGTTCAGCACCAGCTCACCCTTGCCGAGTTCGTCGCGGCGCATCCGCGCCGCGACGTGGCTCTCGACGTGGCTGACCAGGACGCGTGGCCATCCGCCGCCCCGAAACGGGTGCAGGTCCGCGACAGAGGCGTCATCGTCCCGGCTGACAATGGTTTCGCCGTTGAATACCCCAGTGGTCGGGTCCGTCCGCTTTTTGCGGACCGGCAGACTCCGACCGGTTTCTTCGACGTGTGCGGGTGGCTGGGGTGACGACGATCCCTGCCCGGGTACGTCGCCACCCGTGGTCGTTTTCCCGCGTCACCGGCTGCCCGCGCCTCGCCCAACGCGTTTTCGACGAGTTGCTTCGCAGCTTGGCCGCGCTGCCCTACCTGTTCGAGGACCTGCTTGATCGTCGCCAGTTGGGACAGCATTGGACCCTGCTGCCCGCCCTGCAGTGCTGCGGCGGTGAGATGCTGGACCTCGCCGAGCGTGGCGATGGCGGCCGCGACTGCGGCGGTGGCCGCGTCCAGTGTGGCCACGACCCGAGTCAACACGGCAATCGTCTGCTGCGGCGACTCCTGGCTCGCGGCGGCACCAACCGCGCTTCGCGCCTGCGCGATGTGGCCGCCGACCGACGCCACGCGTGCCCGGATCTCCTGAGTCCCGGTCTGAACCGCGCGCATACGCTGAGCGATCACGGTGAAGCCGGCGGCGGCTGAACGGGCGGCGACCTGCTCGGCCGCTGTCGCAGCCGCCGCTGCGGTCTCGACGGCTCGTGCGGTCCCCGCCGCCATCGACTGCAGCTCGCCGCTGATGCTGTCGGTAAGTGGCATGTCCAGCCCTTCCCGCGGCCGGCGATCGGCACCTGCCGGTTCATCGAAGCGTATGGACGCCAGGTCAGCCGCACAACCGTCCTACGCCCTCGGTACCGCGCCGCGCTTCGGCCGGCACGCAGCCCAGTCCGATACGACATCTCTCACTTCCCCCGGCCTCGTTGAGGTCGCCCCGCCTGCCCATGCTGGGGCCTGTAGCAGTGGTCCGGGTTGTCCGTCCTGGAGGCTCATGGTGACGAGCTGCTGGGTCTCACCGATCTGGGTGGGGCTCACCCGAGACAGCAGTAGGCCCATGCCCGCTCAGCTGCGGTGTGCTTGGCAATCGATGGTGCGGCGGCGCGTCATCCCTACTTATGGTCTACGGACTGCTGACCGCCTCGTCGAGTTGCCTGCGTAGGTCTGCTGCCTCATCGCCTCGACCGAGTCCGTCGAGGACTTCGGCGAGTGTTCGAAGCGCCGAGATTAGTTGTCCACCGAACATCTGTGGTAGCTGTTGGGCGAGGGGCTGGTAGAGGTCGATGGCCTCAGTGACGGATTCCAGGGCCTGCGGGAGGTGCATTCGCCCGTTCATGCAGATCGAGGAGTGCGCCCACAATGATCCGGCGAGGTCAGATAGATAAGCCTCGCGGTCGGTCTTGGCTAGGTGGCGGTAGATCGTGATGGCTTTCGCTGCGATGGTGAGAGCTTCTTCTTGGTGGCCCAGATGTGACAGGAAAGTGCCGAGGTTGTTCATCGACCCGGCGAGGTCGGGTAGGTAGGCGTCGGGCTTGGCCTCAACCAAGAGGTGCCGAATGTAGGCAGCTTCCGTTGCTGGGGTAAGAGCTTGTTCTTGTCGGCCCAGTTCGAACAGGCGGATGCCGAGGTTGTTCAACGACATGGCGAGGTCGGGTAGGTAGGCGTCGGGGTTGGTCTTGGCGAGTTGGCGGTAGATGTGGGTGGCTTCCGTTGCTGGGGTAAGAGCTTGTTCTTGTCGGCCCACTTCGGACAAGCGGATGCCGAGGTTGTTCAACGACATGGCGAGGTCGGGTAGGTAGGCGTCGGGGTTGGTCTTGGCGAGTTGGCGGTGGACCTTGGTGGCTTCCTGTGCTGGGGCGAGGGCCTGATCTCGCCGGCCTAGTTCGGACAGAGATGTGCCGAGGTTGTTCAATGATCCGGCGAGGTGGGCTAGGTAGGCGTCGGGGTTTTTCTTGGCGAGTTGGCGGTAGATGTCGGTGGCTTCCGTTGCTGGGGCGAGGGCCTGATCTCGTCGGCCTGAATCCAATAGAAAGGTGCCGAGGTTGTTCAATGATCCGGCGAGGTGGCCTAGGTAGGCCTCGGGGTTGGCCTTAGCTAGGTCGCGCCGGATGTCAACAGCTTCCACCGCGAGGGCGAGGGCCTCTTGCCGTCGCCCTAGTTCGGATAGGCAGGTGCCGAGGTTGTTCAACGACATGGCGAGGTGGGGTAGATAGGTCTCGGGGCTGGCCTCTACCAACCGCCGATAGATGTTGGTGGCCTCGTCAGCTGCGGCGAGGGCGTGCTCCCATTGTCCGGCGTTGCCGAGGCGCCAAGCGTGGATAGCGTGTAGGCGAGCTTGTTCGGCGGGATCGGGGGTGTGGGCGAGGTGATGGTGAGTGAGTGTGTCGGTAATGGCGGCGGCGGCGATGTCGAGGTCGACGCGCCGGTCGGTGGGAAGCAGGGGTTCGAGGGCCTTCAGGATCGTGATGTCGATGCCGGGGATGCCGGCCAGCCGGATCAGGGCTGCTCCGCCTGCGGCGATCGCTAGTCGTGGATGTGTCCGGATGAGCGGGTAGAGCACGGTGGTGGCCAGGTGTGGCCAGCGGTGTGCGGCCTCGACCAGCACGGTGATCGCGGCTTTGGTCCAAGCCGGCGGTGTGGCGCTGTTGGTGAATAGCGCGGTGATCGCGTCGGGGGTCCAGTCCCGCTCGAATCGGGTGCGTGCGCTGCCGTTGTGGCCGGGGACGGACAGGGCGATGAGGTCTTCGCCGAGTCGGTCGGGGTGCAGCGGCTCAAACACCGTGCGGGTGCCCGACGGTGGGTAGCAGGTGCTGTGGTCGTCGATAAGCCGGTCTGCGGCAGGGCCGGCATCGGCGAATCCGGCATCGGTCAGGGCGTGGCGTGCAATGCTGCGGGGCTGGGCACCGATCAGGGTCGCTGCTACGACCGCTCGGTGCATCACCTCGGGCGGGGTTCTCACCGGTGCCTCGGTCCGGGTGTGTAGGTGATGCCAGTACGCCTGTTCCCGGCCCAGCAGATACGAGGACACCGCATCCGGACCGCCGGGCAGGACATCGCCGCGCCCGGCCGCGTCTACTATGGCTAGGGCCACCATGTGTACAGCTAGGACCTGCCCGAACCTATCTGCGGTCAGATCCGGCACCGGCCAGCCCTCGGCGGGAGCTGCGACATCCAGGACAGCCGCGAACCGGCTTGCGGCGGCGGTAAATAGACCCGGCCGGTCATCGACGCTGTCGACGGCCAGCGCAGGCAACGCCATCTGGTCCACCTCGATGCTGAGAGTGCTGTCGGCCCGATCGGCCAGCGCGGGCCACCAGTAGCCGTCGGAGCGGGCCAGCATCAACACCCGCACCCGGGCCCCCGCTCGTACGTGCAGATCCCGCAACTGGGTGAGCAGCGCCAGCAGCGCGGAGGCCGGCCACCGGTCGGCGTAGTCCACGACCGCCAGCACCGCGCCGCCGGGCAACGCGGCCCGTGATACCGGCGTGGACCCGGCGACAGGGGTCGGCGTGTGCGTCACCTGCCACACCGCCCACCCCACCGCCGCGCACGAGGCACCGACCTGTGCGGCGAGGCGGGTTTTGCCCTGACCACCCGCACCGTGCACCAGCAGCGCCGCCACCGGCTCATCCCCACCGACCCAGGCGGCGAGCCGGTCCAGGGTGCGGTCACGACCGGTGAACGGCACGATCTGGTGCCGGGCCAGCAGCAGTCGGCTCGGCTGTGCCCGCGCCCGGGCCGCGCTCAACGGCACTGGGGCGTCGTCGGCGGTCGTGACCTGGTAGGGCGGTCGGTCCAGGCTGACGGTCACGTCTCCGTCGACGCCGGCGATCTGCACGGTGTCGCCGAAGACCACGCTGCCGGTCACCGCCTGTCCGGCCACCGGGGGCGGCCCCCACCAGCGGGTCACCGGTCAAGCTCGACGTCGCCGCCGACTCCGTCGATCTGCCGTACCGGACCCGCCGTCGACGACCCCGTTACCGTCTGCCCGCCACCCTGCGAAGGAGACGGCACCTGCGGCGAGGACCCTGGCGGCACCGGCAGCACGGGCGGCGCGGAGGCTGGGCCGATGCGCACACTGCCGCCCACCCCACGTACCTGGGTCACCCCACCGCCGATCGTCGAACCGGTCACCGACTGCCCACCGGCCTGTCGGCGAGCCCCGATCGCAGCAGCCACCGCCAGACCCAGGCCCGCCAAGCCGACGAACAACCCGAGTACGCTGCCCCACTTGTCCGCCTTGTCGAGGCCCTGGATCGCCAAGAACGTGCCCAGCCCTGCGGCCAGAACCCCGACGGCGAATGCCACCGCCCATCCGCGAAGCCGACTACCAAGCGTCATCACGCCATCATGGACCGGTGCGGCAACGGCGGCATCACCGCCCCGGCCATCGCTGCGCTCATGATCGGCGTTCATCGGTTACCACGATCAGTCGGCCTTCACGCCCTTCTGGATCCGCGTCGCCTGTACGGCGAGGTCAGGCCCTATCTGAGCCCTCGCGTTCGACCTCGGCGGCTGCGCCGGTTGATGACTGCCAGCTCCTGCTGAGTGTCGGGTAGGCGACCCGGCGCGAGGGTGCCGTGACGGGTGTGGCGGTCGATGATGGGCGGGTGACGGGTGGGAACTGGGTGAGGGTGTTCGGCGGGGTCGGAGTGACGTGGAGATCAGTTCGTGACTGCGCCCGTGTGGCCGTCGCCGGGGTCGGTGCCTGAGCCGGTGGGCGGGTTTCGGTCGACGGGTGGTCAGCGGCTGGACAATGTGGTCGCGTTCAGTGATGTGATCATGGTGTCGGGGGTAGGTGGCGACGTCACGATCACCACCGCTCGGCCGCCGTACCGCGTGGAGGCGTTCCCGGCGGTGGTGGAGACGGTGACCGTGGAGCAGGCGCGGCAGCGTCCGAGTCGCCTGTTGTTGGCTCAGCACCGGGTGGTGCCGTTCGTCGGGCGCGACGGCGACCTGGCCGAGGTGGAGCAGTGGATGGGCCGGCCGGGTGGGGTGCTGGTGCGGCTGCTCCACGCCGCCGGTGGGCAGGGAAAGACCCGGCTGGCGGGGCACGTCGCCGACGCGTGGGCGAAGGCCGGGTGGACGGTGTGGCGGGTGCTACACGAGCCGGTGTTCACCGGCGGCTACCGGATGGACCTGCCTGCCGGCGGTGGGCTGCTGCTGGTCGTCGACTACGCCGACCGGTGGTCGGTGTCCCATCTACAGAGCCTGCTGACCCACCTGAAGAGCATGAACGTGCAGGCCGGAGTCACGGTGCGGGTGTTGCTGCTGGCCCGCTCCACAACGGCATGGTGGCCGGCGCTGCGCAACCGGCTGCGCAGCGACCACCAGGTCGAGGCCACCAGCCAACTGCTACCGCCGTTGGGGGAGCAGGTCGACCGGGGGGTGTTGTTCCGGCAGGCCCGCGACCGGTTCGCGACCGCGATGGGCGTCGCCGACGCCGACCGGCTCCGGCCACCGTCGAACCTGGCCGACGACGCGTTCGGGCATGTGCTGTCCGTGCACATGGCGGCCCTGGTCGCCGTCGACGCTCAACGCCGCGACACGGCAGCGCCGACCGACCCGCACGCGTTGTCGTCGTATCTGTTGGACCGCGAGCGTGACCACTGGTACGCGCTGCACCACCGTCCGGTCGAGCCGCGTCAGACACCGCCGGAGGTGATGGGTCGCACGGTGTATCTGGCCACGCTGACCGCCGCCGTGCCCCGCGACACCGCCACCGACCTGCTGCACCGGGTCGGGCTCACCGCACCCGCCGCCACGACGATCATCGACGACCACCGGTTCTGCTACCCACCCGAGGACCACCGCACCGTCTTTCAGGCATTGCATCCCGACCGGCTCGGTGAAGACCTGATCGCCCTGTTCACCCCCGGGCACCGGCACACTGACGACGAGGACGGGTGGGACAGCGACGACTGGGCGGTTACCGCCGTCGAGCACCTGCTGCGCGTCGGCACCGATCCGCCGCCATGGGCGGCGCACGTCGTCACGGTGCTCGTTGAGACCGCCTGCCGTTGGGATCACGTGGCCACCGACGTCCTGTACCCCGTCCTGCGTTCGCATCCGCGTCTGGCTCTGGCCGCCGGTGGCACCACCATCACCCGCCTGGCCACCATCCCGGGTATCGATCCCGATGTCCTTGCCGCCATCGACGCCGTCCTGCCCACCCACCGGCACGTCGACCTCGACATCGCCGCCGCCGCCGTCACCGCCGCCCTCACCCCGCACCGGCTGGCCGCCACCACCGATCCCTCCGAGCATGCCCGCCTGCACACCATCCACGCTCGGCGACTGGCCAACGCCGGCCTCCGCGACCAAGCCCTACCTCTCGCTGAGGAAGCGACCGGTATCTACCGGCGGTTGGTCGGGGCTAACCCGGCTGCTTACCTGTCCTACCTCGCGTCGTCGTTGAACGACCTGGGCCTCTGGCTGTGGGGGTTGGGTCGGCGGGAGGAGGCGCTGGCCCCGAGCGAGGAGGCCGCCGCCATCTACCGGCGGCTGGTCGAGGCCAATCCCGCTGCTTACCTGCCCGCCCTCGCGATATCGTTGAACAACCTGGGCCTCTGGCTGTCGGGGTTGGGTCGGCGGGAGGAGGCGCTGGCCCCGAGCGAGGAGGCCGCCGCCATCTACCGGCGGCTGGTCGAGGTTGACCCGGCTGCTTACCTCCCCGACCTCGCGATGTCGTTGAACAACCTCGGCGCGGTGCTGTCCGAGTTGCGTCGGCGGAAGGAAGCCCTACCTCCCACCGAGGAAGCCCTCACGATCCGCCGGCGGTTGGTGGAGGCCAATCCCGCTGCTTACCTGCCCGCCCTCGCGATGTCGTTGCACGAACTGGGCGTCTGCCTGTCGGGGTTGGGTCGGCGGGAGGAAGCCCTACCTCCCACCGAGGAAGCCCTCACGATCCGCCGGCGGTTGGTGGAGGCCAATCCCGCTGCTTACCTGCCCGACCTCGCGATGTCGTTGAACAATCTCGGTGACGTGCTGTCGGGGTTGGGTCGGCGGGAGGAGGCGCTGGCCCCGAGCGATGAGGGCACGGGCATCTACCGGCGGTTGGTGGAGGTTAACCCGGCTGCTTACCTGCCTTACCTCGCGGGGTCGTTGAACAACCTGGGCGTTCGGCTGTCCGAGTTGGGTCGGCGGGGGGAGGCCCTGCCTCCGAGTGAGGAAGCTACCGCCATCTACCGGCGGTTGGTGGAGGTTAACCCGGCTGCTTACCTGCCTGACCTTGCGATGTCGGTGAGCAACCTGGGCGTTCGGCTGTCCGAGTTGGGTCGGCGGGGGGAGGCGCTGGCCCCGAGCGCGGAAGCCGTCGGTATCTACCGGCGGTTGGTGGAGGCTAACCCCGCTGCTTACCTGCCCGAACTTGCGAGGTCGGTGAGCAACCTGGGCGTTCGGCTGTCCGAGGTGGGTTGGCGGGGGGAGGCGCTGGCCCTCAGTGGGGAAGCCGTCGGTATCTACCGGCGGTTGGTGGAGGCTAACCCCGCTGCCTACCTGCCCGACCTCGCGGCGTCGTTGAACAACCTCGGGACCATGCTGTTGGGGTTGGGCCGGCGGGAGGAGGCGCTGGCCCCGAGCGAGGAGGGCACCGGTATCTACCGGCGGTTGGCCGGGGTTAACCCGGCTGCTTACCTGCCCGCCCTCGCGATGTCGTTGAACAACCTGGGCGTCTGCCTGTCGGGGTTGGGTCGGCGGGAGAAGGCGCTGGCCCTAAGCGAGGAAGCCGTCATGATCCGCCGGCGGTTGGCCGAGGCTAACCCTGCTGCTTACCTGCCCGACCTCGCGATGTCGGTGAACAACCTCGGTATCCGGCTGTCCGAGTTGGGTCGGCGGGAGGAGGCGCTGGCCCTCAACGAGGAAGCTACCGGTATCTACCGGCGGTTGGTGGAGGCCAACCCCGCCGCCTACCTGCCCGACCTTGCATCGTCGTCGTTGGCGTACGGGCGAATGTGTGTGAACATGCAGACCAACTTCACCGAGGCCCTGGAAGCGGTCACTGAGGCGGTCAACATCTACGAGCGTTTGACCGAACAGCTGCCGGTCGTGTTCGCCGAGCGGCTTTTCGCCGCCTACCAGACTCTCGCCAATGTCCTCGACGGACTGGGCAGGGGCCGACGAGGCCGCAGAAATGCACCGGCAGCTCGACGCGGCTACGGCGGCGGTACGGACCAGGGTGACGGTTGCCTTCAGGAAAGGTCTTGAATAGCCCGGCACGGCGCTAAAGATCGGCGAGAGTCATCGGCGCTTGCTCAGCGTAGTTCCCCGTGGCACGGGGAAGGGTGGGGCGTGGGGGTGTTCGTAGGGTGGTGGGCGTGAGCGATGTGATGTTTGCCCGCCTTGGTGCGGAGGCTGCTGGCGGGTTGATGGACGAGCTGTGTGAGGTGTACGCGGATGCCTACGGGCAGGTGCCTGGCGAGGACGCGACGGTCAAGGTTGATGCGTTTCGGGGGCGGGCCACGGCGGCGTTGGGTACGCGGAACTACGAGCTGGTCACCGCGCGGGTGGGGGACGAGTTGGTGGGGTTCGTCTTCGGGTACAGCCTGCGGCAGGACCGGGACTGGTTCGCTGGGCTTGAGCCGGCTCCGGAGGAGGGGTTCACCGACGAGCGGGGTGGTGAACGCACGGTGGTCCTGGCCGAGATTGAGGTTCGCAAGGCGTGGCAGGGTCGGGGGATCGGGCGCGGCCTGCACGATTCGTTTCTGAGGGGACGACGTGAGGAGCGCGCGACCCTGACGGCCAACCCGGTTGCCACCGCAACCCATGCTCTGTATCAGGGTTGGGGCTGGCAGCGGGTAGGCAGCATTCCTGGCCGGCCGGGGGCGTATTACCGGGAGTACGCGATGTTCGTGCGTCCGCTCCCGTTACTTGACGGGCGTTGAGGACCGGTAGGCGGCGATTGCCTGGTCGAGTTGCTTGACAGCGCGAGTGCGCTTCCACGGATCGAGCCCTCGGCGCATCTCCTGCAAACGTTGCTCGATGCGGAGAGTTGAGTTCACGGACGTCAGTTCCACGACTTCGATGGTGGTTTGGCAGGCCAGGCCGATGTTCTGCTGACGCGCGAAGGCTTCCGCGCGGTAGAGAAGGCGGAACGACCGCTCGTGAAGGTTGCCGTTGTCGCTGAGCTTCAATGCCTTCTCTGAGGCGGCCATGATTCGGTCGACTCCGTCGAACTTCAGCGCGTTCTGCGTGTTGGTGCTCCAGTAGAAGGATTCGTCGTAGAAGTACCACCAGGACTGGCTGGGGTGGGGGTCGGTGAGTGCTGCTTGCAGTGCGGCGTACTCGCGGTCGAGGGCTTGTTTGGATTGGTGGTTTTGGTTGTCGGCGGTGAGGGCGCGGACGGCTACGTCGGCGGCGTAGGCGCGGGCGTAGGGGCTGCCGCTTTGGTCGGCCCAGGCGGAGGCTGCGGCGGCGTGGTCGATGCCGATGCGGGGTTTGCCTTGCCAGGTGGCGAGGTGGCTCATGGTGCAGAGGATGTAGGTGACGAGTTCGACGGCGCGGGCGTCGTGGGCGGCGGTGCGTGCGTCGTCGTAGAGGCGTTGGGCGGAGTGGTAGTCGCCGGTGTTGAAGCAGAGCCAGCCGGCGAGTTGGGTGAGTTCGGCGTAGGTGGCGACGGCGCGGTCGCGGTGTGGGCCGTGGGGTGCGGCTTTGGCCTGTTGTTCGGCGATGCGCCGGTAGGCCAGGGCGGTGGGCAGGGTGGCGGCAGCGCCGAGGACGTCGCCCTGCTTACGCAGGTTGGGCATCATGGCTTCGCAGTGCGCGAGGGTGGCCGGCTCGAACCGTGCGGGGTCGGTGAGCGTGGGTGCGGCGGTGGCGCTGTCGGTGAAGCCTGCGAGGTCGGTCAGTGGTGCTGTTGCGGCGACGGCGAGTGCGGCGGTCAGCTTGGTCAGCATGTCGCGTCGGGTCTGGGGGTGGGGTACTCGTTGCATCCACATGATGATGACCTGCGCCAACTCTGCGAAGTTGACCTCCTCGGGTCGGCGGTACAGGCCGGCGGTTTCCGCTTGTGGCGGGGCGTCCGCGTCGGCGCCGGGACGTCGACCGAGCAGGTCACGAAGCAGGATCTCTGCCTCGCTCGGCACCATGATTTCACCTTGCAGGCCGGGTTTCACCCCCTCGGGCGTGACGGGGGTCGATGCGGTGGCGGAGTCGAGGTGGCGGAAGCTCGGTAGGTCGGCCACGAGGTCGGCGACGCTGCATTCGTAGAGTTCGGCGAGGCGGGCCAGGTTGTCCTGGGAGGGGGAGTAGCCGCCCTTGCCGGGCCAGATCTCCCAGTACGAGAAGCTCTTGAACGACTTGGGTTCGTTGGGCCAGCGCTGGTTCCATTCCTCGGCGGCCTTCGCCTGGCTCCATCCGCGAACGACGCGCAGCGCGACGCGGGGGTTGAGGCGGAACCTGTCGCGGAAGACCTCGGCGGTCTCGACCCATGTTCTTCCCGCTGACCGGAGTTCGGCGGCGAGGCGCGTTTGTTGCTGCCGCAGGCTCTCGGGATTCCCGTCGGTCATGTGCGGCCCTTCCCCGTCAGCCGTGCCCATCGATGGTGCTGCACCACCGTACGCAATTCGGGCCGTCTATGTAACTTCCCCGCGACACGGGGAATTGCGGGGAAGGAAACCTCCCAATGATCACAGGTGGCGGCGTCGGGGCCGCGTCAATGATCGTGGACGCAGTTGCCGGGCGACCGCGTTCCTGCGCCTTCTTCGCATTGCGAAGGATGTGGACCAGTGATGCCCGGAAGGCGTTGTCCGATGGCGGTTTCGAGAGGGGTGGACGTGACGATCCACCGGAGGAAGTGGTTCATGTCCGCGCCTGATCTTGAGCAGTCGCTGACCCCTGCTATCGCTGATCATGAACGGGCGGCGGCGTACTTCTGGTCGTTCATGGTGGATCGGAGTGTGCGGTTTCTGCCGGAGCGGCTTGCGCCGGTGTTCTTCTCGACGTTGGTGGAGGCGATCGCGCACGGGGCTGATCCTGCTGCTTATCGGGCGGGGCTGGTGGTGTTGGGCCGGTTGTACCGGCGGTTCGACCTGTATCCGTATCACGGGACGGTGATCGCGGCGGCCGTGGTGGACACGGTGCGGCGGTTCGCGGGGGAGTCGTGGGGGCCGGAGCTGGTCCGGGTGTGGGAGCAGGGTTGTTTCCGGGTGTTGCGTCTGGCCGAGCAGTGCGCCGAGATGCTGGGCGACGGCCCGCAGGTGACGTTCGGTGTGGTGGAGTCGGTGGTGTCGGCGTCCGGGTGCGTCGCGGTGGTGACGGTGCGTCCGGCGCGGCGGCTGCACTACCTGCCGGGTGACGCTGTGCCGGTGTGTTCGCCTCGGTTGCCGGGGCGGTGGCGGTGGTTGTCTCCGGCGAACGCGCCGCGTCCGGACGGGACGGTGGAGTTCCACGTCAGTGTCGTTCCTGGTGGTGTCGTCTCGCCCGTGCTGGTGAGGCAGGTGACGGTGGGGGAGTTGCTGTGGTTGGGGCCGCCGTGTGAGGTGGGCTTGTCGTTGGCGGCGGCCGGTGATGCCGATCTGTTGCTTGTTGCCGGAGGTACGGGGCTTGCGCCGTTGCGGGCGTTGGTGGAGCAGGTTGCGGCCTCGCCGGGTGGGCGGCGGGTGACGGTGGTGGTGGGTGTTCGCAGGTTGGGGGGTCTGTATGACGCGGCGGCGTTGGACGAGTTGCAGCGGGAGCATGGTGAGTGGTTGACGGTGGTGGTGGTGCTCTCGGGCGACGGTGGTGTCGATCCGGTTGCTCGGGGGAGTTTGCTGGGGTCGGTGCTGCACCACTACGAGGCGGGGCAGGCGGTGTTGGTGTGTGGTCCGCCGGAGTTCGTCCGGGAAGCGCGGACGTGGCTGCCGATCGGCGGTGTCGAGCCTGACGACCTGCACGTGGCGGTGACGTTCCAGCGGGGGTTCGACGTGGATGTGTGGGCGTCGCGGCAACGTCACACCGACACCGCGGTCGCCGAGACGTCCGAGGACAGCGGCGCTGACGGTGGGTCGGGGGTGGCGTCGTGACGCGGACGGAGGTGGTACGTCGCGCCTCGGCTGCGGACCTCGACGCGCTGTCGGTGCTCGTCGCGGAGGCGTTGTCGGTCGGCGCGGTGGGTGGCTGGCTGGTGCCGGATGCCGCCGACCGTTCGCTGGTGCTGCGCCGGTATGCGCGGCTGCTGATGTCATGGGGGCTGGAGCACGGGCAGGTCGACACGACCGGGGACCGGTCGGCGGTGGCGGTGTGGCTGCGACGGCCGGAGGTGCCGGTGCCGTCGGCGGTGTGGATGTACGACCTGCACCAGGCCCTCGGCCCGCACGCGTCCCGGTTCGCCCTGTGGCACGCCTACCTCGATGCCGTGGTGCCGCACGTCCCCCACGCCTACCTGGCGCACCTCGCCGCGCGTCCCGGCCGTGACGACACCGTGCGGGCGTTGCTGGCCGCCCACCATCGGGTCCTCGACGCCGAGGTTCTTCCGGCGTACGCGGAGGTGTCGGGTGGTCGTCCGAGGGAGAGCCTGCTGGCCGCGCTGGGGTACGAGCCGAGGTCACCGATCCTGCTGGAGCCTGCCGGCCCCGCCCTGTGGCGGATGTGGCGACCCGCCCCCGACAGCGGCCGGTCGTGTGGCGGGCTTCCGCCACGGGCACGGCTGCGGCGTGGCGTTACACCGCTGCGCGGCCGGCTCCTCCCGGCACCGCCGCGTTCTCCCTGACCGACCTCGCTGACCGCGCCCGGTAGGGCGTCACCCCTGATCAGTAGCTGGCGGAGGCCGTGTGGCCCGCCAGTCACCCCCGTGCACCCACTTTCCGAAGAAAGGGCTTGTCTCATGTTGACGGTTGTCGAGCGTCCGTTGGTTATGGTTCCGCCGCGCAGGCGTACGGCGGGGTGGTGGTTGCCGCCCTGGCTGACCCCCACCCGCACCCGCCCCACTACCCCCGGCCGCGTGGACGACGCGGGCGCCGAACCGCAGGTGCACCTGTGGGGGTACGCGCTCCGCCGGGAGTGGCCCGACGGCACGCACGACCTGTTCGGGTTCACCCCGCGCGCCGATGTGGCGTTGCGGCGACTCGACCGCGACCGCAGCTACTGGCGCACCGGCCCGGTACGACCCACCGCCGTGTATCTGGTGCCGGTGCACGCCGCCGACGTCACCACCCACCCGGTACGGGACTGCCGCAGGCCGTCGTGCCCGGACGCCCCGCAGCGGGGGCAGCGATGAGCATGCACGAGCAGGTGGCCCTCGCCCGCCGGACGATGACCCCGACCGGCCTGTCGATCTTCGGGGCGGCGGCGTCCGCGCCGATGGTGGTCCTCGCCGGTGGTCTGGTCACCACCTACGCCACGACCCGGGTGACCGCCCTACCCCTCACCTTCGTCCTGGTGACGGGTGTCGTCGCGTTGCTGATGGTCGGCTACACCGCGCTGGCCCGGCAGGTCGGGCACCCGGCTGCCTACTACGGCATCCTCGCCCACGGTGTCAGCCGTGGTTGGGGTGTCGCCGCCGGCCTGGTCGCCCTGGTCGCGTATACGGCGATCCAGACCAGCCTGTACGGCCTGTTCGGGGCGACCCTCGCCGCCCAGTTCGGCGGGACGTGGTGGGTGTGGGCCGGCATCGCCTGGGCCGTCGTCGGCGCCCTCGGAGTACGGGCGATCGCCCTGTCCACCTGGGTCCTCGGCGGGGTCCTCACGGTGTCCCTGCTGATCGTGGGCCTGTTCGTCGCCGCCGGCCTCGGCGCGCCCGCCGACGGTGCCGTGTCGTGGGAGGGGTTCGACGCCTCCGGTCTGGCGGTCGGGGGGATCGGTGGGGCGGTGGCGTTGTGCGTGGCCGCGTTCATGGGCGTCGACGCACCCGGCTCGTTCGTGGAGGAAGCCGTCGACCGGCGGTCGATCGGCCGGGCCACCATCACCGCCGTTCTCGTCCTGGGTGGCGTGTATGCCGCTGCGGCGTGGGCGATGGGCGTGGCCGTCGGCCCGGACACGGTCGCTGTCCGCGCGGCCGATCCGTCCTCCGGCCTGCCGTTCACGATCCTCGAACCCGCCGGTCAAGTGTGGGTGGGTGTTGCCGGGGTGGTGCTGGTGTTCGCGATCGTCACCTCGATGCTGGCGTTCCACAACGTCATCGCCCGCTACGTGTTCGCCATGGCCCGCGAAGGTGTCCTCCCCACGGGTCTCGCTCGCACTGACAGCGCGACCCGGGTCAGCGCCCCGCGCGGCGGCTCCCTCACCCAAACCGGCACGGCCGTCCTCGTCGTCGCCTCGTTCGCCGTCGCCGGGGTCGACCCGGTCGCGGTGATGTTCACCTGGATGTCGACCCTCGGCGCGCTCGGCCTGCTCTGCCTGCTCCTTGCCGCCTCGATCGCCGCGCTGGCCGCCCCACCCGCCGTGCGAGGTGAACGGGCCGGAATCTGGCAGTGGAGGTTCGCACCGGTGCTGGGGGTGCTCGGAGGGTCGGTGGTCCTCGTCGCGATGGTCGGCAACGTCGGCTCCCTCCTCGGGGCCGCACCGGGATCGCCGTATCCGCTGCTGCTCCCGGCGATCCTCGCCGCCACCGCCACCGCAGGCGGCATCTGGGCCGCGCACCTGCGCCGGACCCGGCCCGACGTTTATGCCGGTATCGGTCATGGCACTCCGAAGACGCATGCCGTGCCCGACGCCCTGCACATCTCCATCTGAACCCCGAGGAACACCCCGATCATGAAGACCTACACCGCCCAGACGCCAGCGGCACCGGGCTACCGCAACAGCAGTGATCCGCTGGACCCGGCCTGGCGACCCGAACCCCGGCCGGCGCCACCACCGCCCGGCCCCCGCCGACCGGCGGACCACCAACCCCCACCGGGTCCCCGCCTGATCCAGCCGGCCCCGCCGGACTACCGGATGCCCGACGAGCGACCGTACCGCCGGGACGTCCCCGTCCATGCGGCCCCGCCCGAGCACACCCCGTCACCCTCTCCGCAGCCGGGGGAGCCCGACGGTGGGGTGTCGGTCGAGGCCCGGTGGTGGGCCGACCTGCGGCAGCAGATCGTCTACCGGGCGAAACGCCTGAACACCGGCCACATGATCGAAGCCGACCAGCGCTACGGGCAGCGTGACGCGCTTGGCCCGCACGGGGTGATGCTGTTCTTCGTCTCCGAGGCTGCGGCCCAGCCGCACGGCTACCAGTTGCACACCGCCTACCGGTTGTGGCTGGCCTCCCCGGAATCCCAGCACCTGCCGAGGTTGCTGGCCGACCTGACCGAGGTCGTGGGGGACAGCATCACCCGGGCCGGGGCGGCGGGGCGCCGGTGGCATCCCCTCGGCCCGCAGGGGTCGATGGTCAACGGCGGCGACATGACCCTGCCCGCCGGTGCCGTCTACGTGGGAGTGGGGGTGACGACCCTCGACTCCGACCAGGGCCGTTGGCAGCAACTCGCCCGGACCCTGCGCTCCTCGGGTGATGACCGTCGCCGTTCGGTGTTCGACCTCAAGGGCCAGTGTTTCGTCCTGCTGACCGACGGCACCGCCCTGCACGTCGACCGTGACCCGCACGCCCCGATCGGCGCGGACGGGGTCCGCTGCACCAAACCCCTCGACCCCGACCGGGTCATCCACTACAACCCCCACGAGCACCTCACCGAGCAGGGCGACACCGTCACCCGCGACACCTGGACCCAGCTCACCCGACTGCACCACACCCTCACCGGGCACCTCCTCGCGGGACGTCCGGCATGACCCACACCCCCGCGCCTCTCACCGAGGCCGCGGACCTCGGCCGTACCCCGGTCGACGTCACCGCGGTCCTGGACCACCTGGCCGCCGAGGCCGACACGGCCGCACCGACGAGCATCGGCTTCCCCGGGGCGGTCGACCTGGACCATCGGGAGGTGATGGCCCGCCTCGGTCACCGCCTGTGGAACAACATCGGCGACCCCACCGACACCGGCGGCACCCCGCACACCCGCATCCTCGAACAAGCCGTCATCGCCTGGCTCGCCGACACCCTCCACATGCCCGCCGACGACCGGTGGGGCTACGTCACCACCGGCGGCACCGAAGGCAACCTCTCCGCCCTGCACGCCGCCCGCCGCCGCCTCCCCACCGCCCGCATCTACTACTCCACCGCCGCCCACTACTCCATCCCGAAGATCATCGAGATGCTCGGAGCACGCGGCGTGGTCGTCAACGCGGGCGCGGACGGGGAGATGGACTACGACCACCTCGCCCTCCGCATACGCCGGCACCGGCGGTGGCCGGCGATCGTGGTGGCCACCGCTGGGACCACCATGACCGAAGCCGTCGACGACACCACCCGTATCCGGGCCGTCCTCGATGCCCATCAGGTGCAGGGCCGGCACCTGCACGTCGATGCGGCCCTGTCCGGGATTCCCCTGGCCCTCGACGGGCGGCTCCGCCTGGACGACGACAGCGGCATCGGCAGCGTCACGGTGTCGGGTCACAAGTTCCTCGGGGTACCGACACCCTGCGGCGTGGTCCTCATCCGCGACAGCCTCCGCCGCGAAGGCACCCCGGTCACCTACACCGCAACCCTCGACACCACCGTCACCGGATCCCGCTGCGGACTCGCCGCCGCTCTGCTCTGGCACGCCATCGCCACCCACGGCCGGGAAGGACACCGATGGCGGGTCAGCGAAGCACGCCGTCTCGCCGCCTACACCGTCGACCAGCTCACCACCGCCGGCTGGCCCGCCTGGCGACACCCCCACGCCTTCACCGTCGTCCTACCCACCCCACCCACCGCAGTACGGGCGAAGTGGCTCCTGGCGACCGACGCCGAAGTCAGTCACCTCATCTGCATGCCCGGCATCACCCACGGGCAGATCGACGCCTTCGTCGCCGACCTCACCGAAGCCACCGCGCCGGGTTCAGACCCAGGCCCGGATCACCCACATCTGCCGAGGTCGATCCCTCGTCCCCGGCGAGCGTCTTCACCCACCGCTGGCGTCGGCACCCCCTGACGCGCTGCTTGCCGCCCCGCCGCCCTGGCTTCCCAAGCGCCTGCTTGCCCGCGTCGCGGCGCACCTGCTCACCGCTGCCCGAACCCTGTCTGCCAACCCCCCTGCGAGGCGATCACCGTGACCACCGGCTACGTCTTCCACCCCGAGTACCTGTGGCACGACACCGGCACCAGCGCCGGCCTGCTACCCGCCGACCCCACCGCAGGCGTGCAGCCCGCCGTGCACATCGAGAACCCCGAGGCGAAACGCCGCACCCACGAACTCATCCACGTCTCCGGGCTCCTGGCCGAGCTGCTGGTCATCGAACCCCGGCGAGCCACCATGACCGAACTGCTCCGCGTGCACACCCCCGCACACGTCCAACACATCCGCGCGCAGAGCGACCGGCGCGGGGGAGGGGACGCAGGCGACGGGTACTCCCCGGTCGGGCACGGCAGCTACGACATCGCCCGCCTCGCCGCCGGCGGCCTGCTCGCCCTCGTCACCGCCGTCGCCGACGGCGACATCATCAACGGGTACGCCCTGACCCGCCCACCCGGACACCACGCCACCGCCGACACCGGCATGGGCTTCTGCCTGTTCAACAACCTCGCCATCGCCGCCCGCCACGCCCAAACCCTCCACGGCATGACCCGCATCGCGATCGTCGACTGGGACGCCCACCACGGCAACGGCACCCAAACCATCTTCTACCCCGACCCCACCGTCCTGACCATCTCCCTACACCAGGCCAACTGCTTCCCACCCGACTCCGGATGGACCCACGAAAACGGCATCGCCGACGGCACCGGACACGCCCTCAACGTGCCCCTACCGGCTGGTAGCGGCCACGCCGCCTACCTCCAGGCCATGCACCAGGTCGTCATCCCCGCCCTCGACCGCTTCCGCCCCGACCTGATCCTGCTCGCCAACGGCGTCGACGCCAACGTCTTCGACCCCATGGCCCGACAGATGCTCACCACCAGCACCTACCGCGCCATGACCCGCCTGCTGGTCGACGCCGCCGACCGGCTCTGCCACGGACGACTCATCGCCGCCCATGAAGGCGGCTACAGCCCCTTCTACACCCCCTACTGCGTCCTGGCCGTCCTCGAAGAACTCACCGGCACCACCACCCGGATCACCGACCCCTACGCCACCGTCGTCGCCGCCTACACCGCCGAACCGTTGCGCCCCCACCAGCAGGACGTCATCGACGCCGCCGCCCACCTCGTATCCCGCATCGACGCTACCGCCACCCCCGTCACCCGCCGATCCGCAGACCGAACCAGACAACGGCGGGATGACTCCGGTCATCCCGACGTCCGCCCTACCTCTGCGACGACCCTGGGACACCCATGAGCCCCATTCCTACCGCCCCTGCGGTCCTACCCTCCACCACGGCGACGGTCGCCACCGTGATCTACCGGATCCCGATCCACGACGTCACCCCGGGCATCAACTGGCGCGGCCCGACCACCGACAGCATCAACCTGCAACGCTCCATCGACAAAGCCGGGCAGAAAGACCCGATCAGAATCGCGACCACACCCGACGGCATATGCGAGATCCTCGACGGGCAACGCCGATGGACCGCCATGCGCCGCCTCGGACACACCCACATCAGCGTCATCACCGGACGCCACCTCACCGGCGCCGCACGGGCCCTACAACAACTCGCCTGGCACATCGACGGCGGATACACACCACTGGCACAAGCCAAAGCCCTCGCACACCTCGTACGAGTCGAACAGCTACCCGTGCCTCACATCGCCACCAGCCTGGGCACCACCACACGCTGGGTCACCGACCGCATCACCCTCCTCCGCCTCACCCCCGGCGAGCAACACCGCCTCCTCATCGGCGACCTCACACCCCGCACCGCACTGAAAATGGTCCGACGCCGCCACAACGACACACCCGCCCGAGCACCCGATGCCCCGCCACCGCCGCCCCGACGGCACCAGCGGTACTGGCACATGGGGCACCCACTCGCCTCAGCAGCAATCGCCGCCTGCGCCGACGCCGGACACACCCACCGCAACCCCCACACGCCGTGGGCACCGGTGTCCTGCGCGCCCATCTGGGAACACGTCATCCGCGCCGACGAACGCCAACGAACCCAATCCCCGACCACCCCGAACACCACCACACCCACCCCGACCCTGACCCCCCGAGAGACCCACGCGATCCGCCTGATCACCGCCGGCATGAGTCAAACCGACACCGCCCGCCGACTGGGAGTCTCCAAAGCCTTCCTCCAACGACGGGTCCTCCTGCCCATGATCGGCCGCCTCGGCGTGACCACCACCATCGAAGCCGTCGCCTGGGCAGCCCGCCACCACCTGATCCCCCTACCACCCACCCCCCACCCCACCACCACACCCATCACCCTCGACAACCACACCACCACCATCCTGCGCAGCACCGCCGCCGGACACACCGTCCGCCAGATCGCCAACACCATGAACACCGACGAACGCACCATCATCAATCGACTACAAGCACTCAACAAACGCACCGGATTCCGAAGCCGCTACCAGACCATCGCCTGGGCAATCCACACAGGCCAACTCCCTTAACCCAGGCCAGACCGCCCTCTGCTGCGGGGTCGTCAACAAACCACCCCGCAGACACCGCAGGACCCTGACCGCCCCGGACACGGCTGCACGCGGCAGAACGTCGGGCCGCTATCGGCCCGACGTTCCCTAGACCGAAGACCCTGCGAGGCGGTGCCACCGCTGCGGGAAGACCAGCAGGAAGCGGTTGAGGTGACCGCCGAGCACACCACCCACGACGGCAGGAGACAGGTGTTCGCCGCGTGCAGGCCGGGCAAGACGTTGATCGCCACGCACGCGGCGGTGCGGCGTTGCCCACAGGGTCTGATGGCCATCGTGTCCCGTTGCTGGCCCCGGTCGCCCAGACCCTAGGGGCGTGGGGCCCTCGGGGCCATACCGCCCTCGAATCTCGCTCGCCTACGCCGAGACACTGACCGGCGCGATGTACCTGAACAAGACCGACGAGGTCAATGCCCACCGGCTGGCGTCGACTGACCTGAGAAGCACGCCTGCAACCAGGCGGCGTCGGTGGCTGCCGGAAGGAGGCCGCACCGCCGGTCGACCTGGCGACACACCGACTGACCTGGACGGCTACCTCCAGGACCACGCCGGCCGCATGATGGATAGGGTGACGATGAATCTGTTCACCGGCAGCGCCCAACCCAGCCTCTTCGACGACGCCTCGATCGACGTTCGGGAGCCGGTGCTGATGTCGCTTAACCCGGTCTACTTCGACCTGATCTGGGCCGGCGAGAAGCGTCACGAGTTCCGACGCCGCTTCTTGACCGGCCAGTCGGTGCGCTGGTTCGTCTTCCTCACCGCCCCGGTGTCCCGCCTGGGCGCGGTGATCGACCTGGGGCCCGCTGTGGTGGACACACCGCAGCGCATCGCTGATATCGCCGAGCAGGCCCGCGTGGGTAACGGCGTTTCGGTGTTCGAGTATGTGCAGGACCTGCCACAAGCGTTCGCGATCCCCATTCAGCGGGTCGTTCAGTACCCGGGGATGCCGCTGGATCAGCTCAAGATCGAACTCGGCTCGTTCCATCCCCCTCAGGGCTACACCCGGCTGCGCAACCATCCCGAACTGCTGAGCATCTGCGAGAAGGTCACGGCCGACTCACCGACCCGCGAGATGACCGTGCACGGTCACTAGCGGCATCCTCGGCCGCGGCGACTGGGAGGTGGAAGTCATCATTCGTCGTCAGGCAACCCCCAAGGAGCCGTCCCCCCTGCGCCGTGCCCGCCTCGCGCGAGGGTGGACCCTGGAGAAGGTCGTCGAAGCGTTCGACCAACGCACCACCGGCGGGCATTCTGGTGTTACCCCGACCATGGTCAGCGGCTGGGAGTTGGGCCGGCACACCACCAGCCACGCTCACCGCAAGACGCTGTGCGCCATCTACGGCAAAAGCGTCGACGAGCTGTTCACCCACCAGGACAACCACCTGGGCGACCACGGTGACGGGCCACAACTGCTGGCCCGGTACGTCGACTTGAACGAGGCGATGCTGGCCGTCGTGGCGCAGGCCCGCGAGTGCCTCATCGTCACCGGTTCACGGTCACGTAGCACCGGGTACCTGCAAGCGATCGAAGCCGCCCTCGTGGCGAGCCCCGCGCTGATCTTCTACCGCGTCCTGCACGGCCCACCTCACTATCGGGTGCTGCGCGATCACCTGGCGCGGCTCCTGGAGATCCGCGATCCGCGCGACCGCAGCTTGGGCGTGAAGACGCTCAACCTCGGCATCGAGGAAGACCCGTTGGCTCCGGAGCGGTTCTTCGTGGCCAGTGAGCGGGCGGCCGTGGTTCCCATCCCGTCGCTGACCTCCCACGAGGCGTTCGACTCCGGGGTGCTGCTCGGCGCCGGGCCGGCCTCACGCCTGCTCGACCACGGCCGGCAGGCGTACGCTGCCGCTCGACGCATCGAAACGGTGGCCGACGTGCAGGCGTTGGACGTGCTGCGAGAGCGGGAGTAGCGGGTGACCCACGATCCGGTCTGGCAGGCGGCGCAGCACGACCACGACTCCGTCATCACGCTCACCCGAGACCTGGTCCGCCTTCCCAGCCGAGGCGGCATCGACCCCTACGGTCCGGCGCTCGACCACCTCGAAGCATGGCTCACCGGGCGAGGCCTGCCGGCACGCCGGCTGAAAGGGCCCAGTGGGGAAGCCGTCGCCCTTGTGGTCGAGATGCACGGCGCTCAGCCAGGACCACGCTATGTGCTCGACGCCTGCCTCGACACCGCCCCGTTCGGCGACGAGGCCGCTTGGACCCATGCTCCGACATCGGCCGCCTCCGACGGCGACTGGCTCTACGGCCGCGGAGCGGCAGACTCCAAAGCTGCCGTCGCGGTCTTCTCGCACATCGGCGTGCGCCTCGCGGAGGCCCGCGATCGGCTGCGCGGCAGCGTCGTGCTGCTGTTCGACGTCGACGAGCACACCGGCGCGTTCGGTGGGGCGAAGACGTACTTCCGGAACGCCCAGCCCGTCGCTGGCGTGATGATCGGCTATCCGGGCGGCGACCATGTCGTCGTCGGCGGCCGCGGCGTGCTTCGGGCCCGGCTGCACGTGCATGGGGTGTCGAGCCACTCGGGCGGCAGCCGACCGACACCGAACGCGATCGTCAAGGCCGCGGAGCTGGTGCAGAAGCTGCGCGACGCACCGCTACCCGGGCCCGCCCAAGCCTTCCCACCGTTGCCCAAGCTGACCGTGACCGCGATCAGCGGTGGAGAGGGCTACTCCGTCGTTCCGGACCTGTGCACGGTGAACGTGGACGTGCGGCTCACACCCTCGCTGGACGATCGGGCCGGGGAGACGCTGGTGCGCGAGTGCGTCCGGGCAGTCGACCGAAGGTGGCCGGACACTGCGCCGACTCACGTCGAGATCACGACCAGATGGCCGCCGTACGCCCTGGCGGACACCGACCCGATGGTGCGGGAGCTGGTCGACGCCGCTGCGCGCTACGGGCTCGCCCCGTCGCCGAAGATCGCCGGCCCGTCGAACATCGGGAACTACCTGGCGGGTCTGGGCATCCCGGCGACGGCCGGTTTCGGCGTCGACTACGAAGGGCTGCATGCGACGGACGAGCGGATTCGGCTGGCGTCCATCCCTGTGGTGCAGGCTGTCTACCATCGGACACTTCTCGGTCTGCTCGCATCTCGCTGACCTGGGCTTTCATCGTTCTCGCGACTGGTCGATGAACAAGCGGTAGATAGTTCGACGACATCCGTGAACTGGCCCACTCCTGCACGGCGGGTGAGGGTGCCACTACCAGTAGGCACATCCTCAGGAGGTCGTCCACCGTGCGCCCCCACCCCCCACAGACCATCGGATTCCCTCGCGAGAGCGGACCCGAGCGCCGCACGATCCTCACCCCCACCCTGGCGCGGTCGCTCACCGACGCCGGATTCGACATCCACGCCGAGCCCGGCATCGGCGAGGGCATCTTCATCGACGACACGACCTACAAGCAGGCCGGAGTGCGACTCACCACGCCCGACGAGGTATGGGCGGCACCACTCGTGCTGCGCTACAAGTCGCCCAACCCCGGCGACCTCACCCGCCTACGGCCCGGGCAGCACATCGGCGCGCTGTTCCACGCCGAGGGTGACGTGGATCTGCTCGCCGCGCTGACGTCCACGAAGGTGAACGCCTGGAGCTACGAGTTCCTGGCCGACAACGGCCAGTTCCCCCTCGGCCGCCCCGGCGGCCACATCGCCGGCGTACAAGCCGTCCTGGCCGGCACGCAGGCGTTGCAGCACCCGGCCGGGCGCGGTGTCCTCCCCGGCAGCCTGCCGGGAGCCGAGCCGGCGAACGTCGTGGTCATCGGCAGCGGTAACGTCGGCCGCGCCGCCGCGCTCACCGCCGCGCGGCTCGGAGCCCGCGTCACCGTCCTCACCAGCGGCCCCACGTCCCGCGACGAATACCAGGCCGCAGCCCCGACCGGGGTCACCGTGCTCGCCAACGACCGTACGGTCCTCCGCGAGGCCCTGGCCAGCGCCGACCTCGTGATCGGCGCCATTCTGATCTCCACCCACGACACCCCGCCGATGATCCGCACCACCGACCTGCACCACATGCGACGCGGCGCGGTCATCGTGGACGCCACCTGCGGGTACGGGCCGGGCTACCTCCCGACGGCCGGGCCCGTGCAGAAGCCGGGCGACCCGCCGAGGATCGTCCGGGGCGTGCTGCACGTCAAGGTGGACGTGTGGCCCGCGCTGGTGCCGGTCACCGCGAGCCACGCGTATGCCGCAAACGCCGCGCCGTACCTGGTGCGACTGGCCGAGACCGTGCTACGCGGCCGCGACGACACCGCCGTGCGGACCGCTCAGATCACCGCCAACGGCGTGCTGGCGCACCCCGTGGTCCGCCAAGCACGCCCGCTTCTACGGGATAACGCGGTGACCGCCACGACGCCCGGATACGCCGCCCGCGCCGGCACGTACGCAGCGGAGGTGACCGCCGGGCTCACCGTCCCCCAACTGCTCGACGACCTACTGCGCCCGGGCCTGACCGTGGCAGAGGTCCCCTCGGGCACCGGGCACTACCCGCACACCTACGCCGCTGCGGGATGCACCACGGTGCTCATCGACGCCAGCCCGGAGATGCTCGACGCCGCAGCCGAGAACGTCGCAGGCGTGCCGCACGTCAGCCTGATCCACGCCCGGCTCGAAACGCTCACCGCCGAGCAACTGCGGGTCGACCTGATCGTGGTGCCCAACGGCGCGCTCAACCAGCTCGCCGACGCTATGCCGCTACCGGACATCTTCCGCCAGCTCGCTGGCGTCCTGAACCCCGGCGGCCAGGTGCTCCTTCAGGCGTTGCTGGGCGAACCGGTCGAGAGGTGCGGCTTCTACGAGCCGCTACGGGACGACGCGCCCTTCATCGACCGCGTGATACCGGCCCCCTCCGGCGGCACGCTGGTGCGCCACCGTCGACAGCGCCGCACCGACGACCGCGTCAGCATCGAGTTCGTCCTGCGGCATAACGACGACCAGGTGTACGAGCACACCGTCACCCTGCGGCTGCTCGACCGCCCATCGGTCACCAACGCCGCAGCGGCCGCGGGCATGAAGGTGACCACCTACCAACCCGGGCTCGGCCAGTTGACCGAAGTCCTCCTTGCCGCAGCGCCGACATGACCGGGCAGACCGTCGCGGCAGCCGACCCCTACTGGAACCGCTACTACAACGCCGAATTCGAGTTCGGGATGGGCACCGAGGACGTCCTCGCCGCCCTCTCCGAGCTTCCGCCCGTCCGCCGGTGGTGCGATCTGGGCGCCGGCTCGGAGTCGCTGCTGTGGTCAATCCCGCTCACCGCCGACCATCTCATTGCCGTCGACGTCGACTTGGACCGCCTGGCGATCCTGTCCCGGTACGCCGCTCAGGGCCAGCCACGCCCCGCCTATACAACGGTGCTGAGGATGTGCCACCGCACCGCCGAGGACTTCACCCGCCGATGCCGGTCCTTGGCCGGCACCCTGGTCGCAGACTGCCTTGACGGACCGCCGCTGGCCCTGGCCCCCGGCAGCACCGACCTGGTCACCCAGTTCGGTCTGCTCGGCCTCGCCGAAACCCCAGAACATTTCCTCGACGCCTGGCGCAGGGCGCACGTGCCGCTCGCCCCGGGCGGCTGGTGCGCCGGCGCGAACTGGGTTCCCGAGCCGTCCCGCCAAACCGGCCGGGTCACGCTGACGCAAGGCCTCTACCGTCGCGCGTTCGCCGATGCCGGCATCCACCCGCACCTGCTGCACCGAGTAGCCAGCGTCGATCCGCAGTTCCCCAGCCTGTGGCTCTACACCGGGAGGAAACAGTGACCACCCCCAGCACCGACCTCATCTTCGCGCCGGTCGGCATCGCCCACCTCACCAACCGCAACTCCGACCTGCTGCGCGCCGCAGCAGCTGGCCGGTCCGCGCTTCGCGTGACGACCGCAGCGCAGCTCAACGGCGTGCCGCACTTCGGCACCACCGTCACGATCCTGACGGTCTTCGCGTTCGCCGCGCACGCCGCCGACGACCTCGGGCTTCCCGCGACCGTGGTCTTCGACGCCCTAGAGAACGCACCAGCCGAGCACCTGGAGCGCGGCGGCGAGCAATACACCCGCACCGTCGGCGACCTTATCGACGCAGGCCGCCTCAACGAGGCCACCCGAACCGACGGGTTCCGGCGGCTCCTCGACTGGGCCCGGGACCGCTCCGGGGTGCCCTACGAGGTACGGCCGTACGCCGTCTACCAGAACCTGCGTCCAGTCCGAGAGTGCCTGCACCACATCGCCCAGCAGCTCGACGCGTTCGCGCCGATCTGCGCCCCCACCGACGGCGTGGTCAAAGTCCGCCCCCCGCTGCCCCGCATGCCGTCTCATGGAGAAAGCCGGCAAGCACCTGCGAATCACCACACTGCCCGACGCCGTGCAACTCGACAGCATCTGCCCGGACCACGGCCCGTACACCGAACACGTCCCGGTCAACGGCGGCGGCTGGTACGACGCGAACACCCCCGTCCGCTCGATCCAGAAGGGCTACCTCCTCGCGGCCGAACGGGAGCTGTACGACGCCTGCTCCGTCTCCGTCGACGGCGCCGACTGGGGCGGAGCCTGGCACAGCCAAGTCCTCGCGCCCGGCCTGGCCACCCTCGGCGTACCGCCGCACGACTGGCCCGTCTCCGTGTTCACACCGCTCGTAGTCGACCGCACCGGCGGCAAGCTATCCAAAAGCCTGTACGTCGCCAAGAGCGCGTACGCCGACCTACCAGAGCTGTTCCTCAACCTCGACATCCTGCTGGCCGAGCACGGCGACCACGTCCTCGACACCCTGTGGACCGAGGTTTCCCGGTGGGCCAGCGACCCGCACCGGCTACACCGCTCCTACACCGTCGACTACTTCGCCGCCCTGCTCAACGAGCACCTTCCCGCCCGCCCCGCGCCCCGCGCCGCCTGATCGGAGCACCCGTGATCCACGCTGTCTACGACGTGACCAACTGCGCCAGGGCCGACGTCGACCCAGGGCAGATCATGACCGCGATGCGGGAGACGTGCCGCCTGTTGGGCAACACGGCCCGCTCCGAACTGATCGAGCCGTTCCAACCGCACGGCGCGACGTGCGTCCTGATCCTTGCCGAGTCCCACATCACCGTGTCGACGTGGCCCGAGCTCGGGCTCGCCCACATCGACGTGTTCACCTGCCGGGCCGAAAGCGACCCAGACATGGCCATCGCACCGATCCTCGCGCTGCTCGGCGGCGACGTCGCCCTCAACGGTCGAGTTCCGCGCCTGCCGCTACCGGCACCCATCGCCGCCTGAACCGCGACTGATACGACGAAGGGCCCGCAGGGGGCGACGACGCTATGGGCAAATTCCGGCCATTGTGCCGTGCATACCCGCCCTGGACACCAACCTCCTGTGCGCGTGGCGCTGCTGCGCCGCCGCCGTGCCGGAGATGAAGAAGAACGGCTACTGCCGCATCGTCAACATCAGTAGCCACCTCGCTTCGCTCACCACCATGGGCGACACGAACGTCTCCTACCGCGTGTCCAAGGCGGCTCTGAACGCGCTGACCCGGGTCCTCGCGGCCGAACTGGCCGGCACCGGCATCCTGGTCAACGCATGCTTACTGGGACGCATGAACACGCGGATGGCGTACGGCGAGACCGACCGGACGCCGGGGGAAGGTGCCGATACACCCGTGTGGCTCGCGTGCGACGACTGAGCCAGCGTCACGGTCACCAGCGGGGCGATGGGAAGACCCCGCGTGTGCGGGGACGACACCAACGTGGTGGCTCCGCTGCCCGCCTTCCTGGGAAGACCCCCGCGCGTGCGGGGACGACCCAGGGTCGCTCACCAGTCTGATGAGACGGCGGGGAAGACCCCCGCGCGTGCGGGGACGACTCCACCCACTCGGCGTACGCGGCGCGGATCTCCGGAAGACCCCCGCGCGTGCGGGGACGACACGGCACAACCCGAGAGGAGCCCGTCGTGGGCCGGAAGACCCCCGCGCGTGCGGGGACGACGTTGGCGGGGACGCGGATGGGGATCATCGGCGGGGAAGACCCCCGCGCGTGCGGGGACGACGCGCCGGCCGTGTTGTTGGTGGTGCGTGCGTAGGGAAGACCCCCGCGCGTGCGGGGACGACTCGTCGAACGGGCAGTGACGCCCGTCGGGGTACGGAAGACCCCCGCGCGTGCGGGGACGACGCTCACCCGATAGCGGCAACGCTTCGGCTCCGGGGAAGACCCCCGCGCGTGCGGGGACGACGGCGTCGTGGAGGGCGTCAAGTGCGGAGGCTTCGGAAGACCCCCGCGCGTGCGGGGACGACGCACAGTCGACGGAGATGATCAACTCGTCGAAGGGAAGACCCCCGCGCGTGCGGGGACGACGGGGGAGCCGGAACCGGCGTCGCCCCCGGCACGGGAAGACCCCCGCGCGTGCGGGGACGACGGGGCCGCCTCTGCCGCGCGCATGGCGATGACCGGAAGACCCCCGCGCGTGCGGGGACGACGGCGGGCTCCGGGTCGTTGCCGGGGATGAGCGCGGAAGACCCCCGCGCGTGCGGGGACGACGGTGAGTACGGGCGGATCACCCTGCAGAAGAACGGAAGACCCCCGCGTGTGCGGGGACGACGACGCGATCGGACGATCCCTCGGTAGTTGCTGAGGAAGACCCCCGCGCGTGCGGGGACGACGTCCACCGGATCGAGCACCGCGACGCCCACCAGGGAAGACCCCCGCGCGTGCGGGGACGACGACCGGGAAACCGAGTCCGTGGACACCCAGTCCGGAAGACCCCCGCGCGTGCGGGGACGACGCCGGCGTCAGCCCGTACGCGCCCCGACGGGCGGGAAGACCCCCGCGCGTGCGGGGACGACCATCGCCGACTCGATCGCCCAGCTCCGTCAGGAGGGAAGACCCCCGCGCGTGCGGGGACGACCGGAGTCCACGGCACGTACCCGGCCTGCCCCGGGGAAGACCCCCGCGCGTGCGGGGACGACAACCCCCGCGGCCCCTTGACGTCCAGCCGCGGGGGAAGACCCCCGCGCGTGCGGGGACGACGACCGGTTCGCGGGTGCCGTCGGGGTGCACGCGGGAAGACCCCCGCGCGTGCGGGGACGACGCCGGCCGGGTCGTCGCCGCCGGTGCCCGACCGGGAAGACCCCCGCGCGTGCGGGGACGACACCCGGCCGGCGACGTGGAGACCCCCCTGTACCGGAAGACCCCCGCGCGTGCGGGGACGACTCCCACTGGACGAGCAGCACCAGCGGCGCGAACGGAAGACCCCCGCGCGTGCGGGGACGACCTCGTCGCCGGAGACTCCACCATGGGCCTGCGCGGAAGACCCCCGCGCGTGCGGGGACGACATCGCCTCACGCGCCGCGTGCCACTCCGACAGCGGAAGACCCCCGCGCGTGCGGGGACGACGCCGACGAAGATGAAGCGGTCACGGAGTACGAGGGAAGACCCCCGCGCGTGCGGGGACGACCTCGCCGGACATACCGTCTACCAGGTGATCAACGGAAGACCCCCGCGCGTGCGGGGACGACGCCGCGAAGAACGGACAGGCTGACCTGTTCGGGGGAAGACCCCCGCGCGTGCGGGGACGACAACAGCTCGCAGGCGTCGCGCATGAACGCCAGGGGAAGACCCCCGCGCGTGCGGGGACGACGGGTCGCCACCCACCGACACCCGGTCGGCCTGAGGAAGACCCCCGCGCGTGCGGGGACGACTCGCCCACGTGCTCACCGGACCACCCGCAGCGCGGAAGACCCCCGCGCGTGCGGGGACGACACGCCGCCGTCGCGCAGCAGAAACACGTACGTGGGAAGACCCCCGCGCGTGCGGGGACGACTCGAACCGGGTCGGCGTGGACGCGATGCGGAACGGAAGACCCCCGCGCGTGCGGGGACGACACCATCTCCGGTGAACTCGTCACCATCTCCCGGGGAAGACCCCCGCGCGTGCGGGGACGACGCTGTCCCGCCAAGCCCGCCCCATCTCGGTGGGGGAAGACCCCCGCGCGTGCGGGGACGACGTCAGCAGGCGCAGATCACCTACGAGCGCGAAGGGAAGACCCCCGCGCGTGCGGGGACGACCAAGCCAGCGTTCAACGGCATCGGCTCGGCGAGGAAGACCCCCGCGCGTGCGGGGACGACATCACCGGCTGGGATTTGATGATCATCGACAAGGGAAGACCCCCGCGCGTGCGGGGACGACCCCTCGCGGGTCAGCCGCTCGCGTCGCGCAGGCGGAAGACCCCCGCGCGTGCGGGGACGACCAGTCGCAGCGCGGATGCCGGTCGAAGCCCTGGGGAAGACCCCCGCGCGTGCGGGGACGACGTGCAGTGGCAGCGCGCCGCGCAGGGCATCGGCGGAAGACCCCCGCGCGTGCGGGGACGACCACCATGTCGCGCACCATCCGGAACACGATGACGGAAGACCCCCGCGCGTGCGGGGACGACTAGTCGCGACAGAGGTCCGGATCGTGCTCCGGGGGAAGACCCCCGCGCGTGCGGGGACGACATGGACTGGACGCCGGAACCGCCGATCGTGCCCGGAAGACCCCCGCGCGTGCGGGGACGACCGGCGTGCCGGCGGTCCCGCGTGGGCCGGCGAGGGAAGACCCCCGCGCGTGCGGGGACGACGTCTACGACTCCAGCGGTTCCCCGTACGTCCGGGGAAGACCCCCGCGCGTGCGGGGACGACGTAGAACCGCTCGGCCTGGGCAAGTTCACCCTTGGAAGACCCCCGCGCGTGCGGGGACGACGTGGACGCCGCTCCCTCCCAGATCGGCTCGTCCGGAAGACCCCCGCGCGTGCGGGGACGACTCGACTCCAGCGCGGCCAAGAAGATCGCGACCAGGAAGACCCCCGCGCGTGCGGGGACGACGGGTCAGTACCGAACTCAGACCACCCGAAAGGGGGAAGACCCCCGCGCGTGCGGGGACGACACGGATGGCGGCGCGGTACGCCTGGCACCCCGAGGAAGACCCCCGCGCGTGCGGGGACGACACTTGTTGACCTGGGGATTTATCGCATGGGCATCGCAGAATCATTCAGTTGGTTCATCGATCAGCTTCGTGGGTCTCGGTGTCATGGTGGTGGGCCTTCTTGATCGTCGTGTGGCTCAATCCTACGGAGCACTCGGAGCACTGGTCACCAGCGGACGCGACGCAGGGTCTTGTCCCTCGGTGTCGTACGGTGGTTCGCTGGATGGGGATTTCGCGAGCGCGGAAATGAACCTGGGTGGGGTCAAAGTCGACTTGTGTCGGGAAGGCGACTCAACAGGTGCAGACGGTGAGGATTTGTCGGTGGTGGCTTCTACAGTCGCCGCCATGTCGTCGGACCATGCCCGTGCACTTGCCGCCTTGTGGGGGAAGTCGAATGCTGGCGGGTATCCCAACCTGCTGCTGCAGCATCTGCTGGATGCCGCCGCGGTTGGGGAGTTGATCTGGGAAGGCTATCTCGCTGATCGTGTTAAGTGGTGGCTCGACGAGATCTCCGGCGGTAATGGTTTTCGATTCTTTGCTCTTCTTTGTGGCTGGCATGACGTGGGAAAGGCTTCCCCGGCGTTCCAGAACAAGGTCGATCATCTAGCGCAAGGGGTCCGGGCCGCCGGTCTGACGTGGCGCCGCCTGAATGCGCAGTCGATGAGGTGGCATCACACGCGGGCGGGGGCGGTGATCATTTCGTCGGTGCTGCAGCAGGCGGGGTGGAGCCGGGAGGCTGTCGAGTGGGTTTGGCCGATGGTGGCTGGCCATCACGGCTTGGTTCCTTCGCGTCGCGACGTGTTCACGGCGGCCGGCAGGTTCCCTGATGCGCAGGGCAGTGGTGCCGCCTGGAAGGAGACGCAGGCGGCGCTGGTGCGGGCTGTCGCTGGTCACCTCGGCGTCGATCTGGCGGGTGCGGCTCCGGTGAAAACTCCACGTCGGGGCGAGCAGCTCGGCCTGGCCGGTTTCGTAATCATGGCGGACTGGATTGCCAGCAGCGATCATTTCGGCGGTGTCTTCCACCTGCCCGACGTCACTATGGCTGAGGCGCGTAAACGGGCGGCCAAGGCTTGGGCGACGTTGGAGCTGCGCGGCGGGTGGGGTGGAGGTGCCTACCGTCGGATGCCGGATCTGGTGGAGGCGCGGTTCGGCAAGGCGGCCCGTCCGTTGCAGGCCGCGTGCGTCGCGTTGGCCGAGCAGATAGCTGTACCGGGGCTGTTGATCATCGAAGCTCCGATGGGGGAAGGGAAGACCGAGGGGGCGCTGGCTGCCAGCGAGGTTCTGGGCCGGCGGTTCGGCTTCGACGGGATCTTCGTGGGTATGCCCACGCAGGCGACCAGTGACCCCATGTTCGACCGCGTGCTGCGGTGGGCCAGCAAGGTCGATCCGCATCTACCGGTGGGTCTGCTGCACGGCAAGCGCATGTTCAACTCCCAGTGGAACGCCCTCCAGCGCAGCATCCACTTCGCCGGTATCGACGACATGGGGTGCGAGGACGAGTTTGACCTCACGGGGCAAAGCCAAACGATTCGTCCCGGGCATGCCCCGGCGCAGTGGTTCCTTGGGGCGAAGCGGGGCATGTTCATGCCGATCACTGTCGGGACCATTGACCACTTGCTGTACGCGGCGACCCGTACCAAGCATGTGATGCTCCGGCATGCCGGCCTGGCCGGCCGAGTGGTGGTCCTGGACGAGATTCACGCCTACGACGTCTACATGTCACAGTTCCTGCACGAGGCGCTGCGCTGGCTGGCCGACTCGGGGGTGCCGGTGATCCTGCTGTCGGCGACCTTGCCGCCGCAGCAGCGGCAGAGCCTGATGCGCGCCTACCTGCAAGGGGTGCAGGGCCGCCGTGACGTCGAGCTGCCGGCCCTCGATGAGACCGAAGGATATCCCGCCCTGCACGCGCTGACTGTCTCCGGTGACACCGCCACGTGCACGACCCGGACAGCAGCCCCATGGCGGGAGGCGAGTCGGGTGGCCGTGGAAATCGTGGAGGAGGCCTCCGTTGGCAGCCCAGACCCGGTTGTGGGTCTTCTCGACGGTGAGCTGCGTGACGGTGGCTGCGCCTTGGTTATCCGCAACACGGTTGGCCGCGCCCAGCGCACCTACCAGGAACTGATGGACCGTTGGGGCGACGACACCCTGATCCTTCTGCACGCACGGCTGACGACCGCTGCGCGCGCCGAGCGCACGCAGAAGGCGTTGGACCTGCTCGGGCCACCCGGCGGTGAGACCTCGCGCCCGCACCGGCTGATTGTGGTGGCCACACAGCTTGCCGAGCAGTCCTTCGACGTTGACGTGGATGTGCTTGTCACCGATCTTGCCCCGATCGACCTTGCGCTGCAGCGGGTCGGCCGTGTGCACCGGCATGTCCGTCCAGGGCGTACGCGTTCGCCGAAGGTGTATATCACCGGTATGCGGGCCCAGCGGGACGGACCACCGTCGTTCCCGCGTGGCAGCGAGGCCGTGTACGGGCGTTACTCCCTGTTCCGGGCCGCCGCGTTGGTCACCGAAGCCGTAGGCGTCGGCGGATGGAGCATCCCCGCCGACGTGCCCGACTTGGTTCGCCGAGGCTACGACACCACCACCCACGCCGTTCCCGAAGCATGGTTGCCGGCAGCCGAGGCTGCGCATAAGAGGTGGCAGACTGAGCAGCAGACCCGGAGGCACGCTGCGGAGCAGTTTCTGCTCGCCGGTGAGAGTAACCTTGGTGCCCCTACCTTGGCCGGGCTGCACGACCGTCCCTCGGGTGAGGCGCCCAGCGACGACGAACTGGCAGCGGTCGTGCGGGACGGCCCTGAGACCGTCGAGGCTGTCCTTGTTCGCAGAATCGACGACTGCTACTACACGCTCGGCGGACGTCGCCTCGGCCCTAACGGTGACGTCAGCGGCAGTGGCATCGCCGAGGAGGTGATTGGGGCGACCGTGCGTCTGCCGGCCCGCGTCACCGAGGCCGCCAAGGCACTCGAGCCCCTTCCTGGCTGGTACGGCAACCCGTGGCTCCACAAGGCGCGAGCCCTTTGTGTCGACGACTGTAACTCGGTCGTCCTCGGTGACCGGCGACTCACCTACGACCACCGGCTCGGACTGCTGGAAGACAAGGCATGACGGTCATGGCAACTCACCCCGCGTTGGCGGGGACACCCTCGGGCTCCGCGCTGTGCCAGCCACATCAGCGGACCACTCCGGCGTTGGCCAGACGGGCACACCCTATCGGTGATCAAGCCACGGTCTCAAAACACGCCGGCACCCGTTAGCCATATCAGCTTGTGTATCCACTGTAGAGTCCGGAGGCGCGTGGTTCCCGCCAGCGGCTTCTGTGCCGAGAACGTCGTGGGCGAGGTCGCGCTCCGTCGGAGGTCCTCGCCGTACCGGTCGGCGTGATCCGAGCGACCGGGGTTGTCATAGACATGTGGGGTGCTGATGGAGACTCACTCGTTCAACCTGCTCGACCAGGAGTGGGTGCCGGTCGTGGAGGGCGGCCATCCGAGGTGCTTGTCGCTCATGGATGTGTTGGTCCGGGCGCATGAGATCGACGGACTGAGTACTTCCAACCCGTTGGAGACCGTGGCGGTACTGCGGCAGGTGCTGCTGCCGGTCTTACTGGACGCCTGCGGCATACCTAACAGCGAGGCAGAGTGGGAACACCGGTGGGAGGTCGGCCAGGTCGACCTCAGTCGACTCAAGCCGTATCTGGACGAGCATCGGGTGCGGTTTGACCTGTTCGGCGATCGACCGTTCGGCCAGGCAGCGGGGCTGCGGACGGCGAAGGACGAGGACAAGCCCATCTCCTTGTTGGTCGCGGCGACGGCGACCGGTAACAACGTGCCGCTGTTCACGTCTCGGAATGAGGCGAACCCGCCGTCGATGACACCGGCCGAAGCGGCGAGGGCGATGCTGGCCGTGCAGTGTTGGGACACGGCCGCCATCAAGTCGGGTGCCGCTGATGACCCGCAGGTGAAGGGCGGCAAGACCACCGGGAACCCCACCGGTCCGTGTGGCGGGCTGGGCATTGTGGTGCCGATCGGCCGGAACCTGTTCGAGACACTGTTGTTGAACAGCCCGATCGTGCGGCAGCCGCCGCGTGAGGACCGCCCGCAGTGGCGACGTGAGCTAGCAATGACCGGGGCCTGGGAAACGCGGTCTGCGTTGGGGCTGTTGGACCTGCTGACCTGGCAGTCTCGCCGGATACGTCTTATCCCCGAGCGCGACGCTGGTGGGGGGACCGTGGTGCGGCGAGTGGTGCTCACCGCCGGTGACCGCCTGCAGCTCATACCGCGGGATGTGGAGCCGCACACCGCTTGGCGCAGGGTCGACAAGCCACGCGCCGGCCAGGCATCGCATATGCCGATGCGGCATGCCCCGGGCCGGGATGCGTGGCGGGGGCTCACCCCGATGCTGGCCACCGTGCCGGGCACCGAGCCCGCGTACAGCAGCAGCATCCTGCTCACCCAGCTCGGTGACGTCGAGGTTGCTGACCTGCCGCTGCAAGTGCTGACGGTGGGCGTCGCATACGGCAATCAGTCGGCGGTGGTGGAGGACATCCTCGCGGACATGATCCCGTTGCCGCTGGCCGCGCTTGGGGCCAGTGAGGTGCGGCACCTGGTTGAGGCGGTGGTCGAGCAGGCTGAGGAACTACGGAGGGCTGGTAACCGGCTCGACGACGACCTGCGGCGGGCCGCAGGTGGTGATCCGGTGCCGTGGGACAAGGGACTGCGGCCCGGGGACGCGTTGATGCATGAACTCAACCGGGTGGTGCGGCGCTTGCTGGCGGGTCTGCAGCGCGAGCCAGAGCGGCGAGAGGAAGCGGAGGACGCGTGGCGGCGGTCAGCGTACGTGCTGGCGCTCAAAGCCGCGGAGCCCGCGTTGGCGGCCGTGCCGCCGACGGCGTTCCTCGGCCGTGAGGAGGACGACAAGCAAGCCAGAAAACAGAAGAAGACGTATCGGGCGAGCCTCGCCGAGGCGTGGTACGAGGGAGCGGTCCGCAAGATCCTCGGTGTCGAGCCCGCTCACGTCAGCGAATGGAAGGCGCAGCGATGACCAGCATCGACGATCAGGGCCAGCGGAAGGAACACCGCCCGTTCTACTGGGAGAAGGACCATGCAAAGAGTCCACCCGAGGGCGCGGAGCTTGCCGCGCTGCGCCGCGGGTGGGGACGACCGGCTGGTGAGGTGCCAGCGATGTGGCCGCACTACACACGGCTGCGCGCCGACGGCTGGGCGAGTCCGCAGCTGCACGCCGAGCACGCCGTGCTGGTGCTGTTCGCTTTGCACCAGCAGTCCCAGGCAAGACTGGTGCACCAGCCAAACGTCGGACTGGGCCTGGCGGTGGCGAAGCTACGTGACAGCGGAAAGTTCAGCGCCGACGCGGTCACTGGCCGGTTCGGCGCGGCGGCGACGGCGACCAGCTTCACGGAGGTCGTCGCCCATCTGCGGGGCCTGGTGACCCAACTGCGTGCCCTCGCACCGACACAGCCACTGGACTACACCCAGCTCTTCTGGGACCTGTGCAGGTGGCAGGACCCGGAAAACGTGCACGAGATCCGGCGTCGATGGGGATCCCAGTACTTCACCCACCGCGAGAAGACGGAGACCACCCCTGACGCGGGCACCGCGGCCTGAGACACACCCTGCACCCGGCCGCACACCAGCAAGCCACCAGCACACCTTTGGAGAACCGGTGACCGAAACGCGCACCTACATCGACATCCACATCCTGCAGACCGTTCCGCCGTCGAACCTCAACCGTGACGACGCCGGCAGCCCGAAACAAGCCATCTACGGTGGTGCCCGCCGGGCCCGTGTCTCCTCCCAGGCATGGAAACGCGCCACCCGCAAGGCCTTCACCGAAGACCTCGACTACTCGCCCAGCCAGTTGGGAACCCGCACGAAGCGGGTGTCAACGCTGCTGGCCGAACGGCTGGCCGCCCAGACGAGCCTCGACGACGAGGCCGCGACCCGGCTGAGCAACGCGCTGCTGGCACACGACTTGGACATCAAGCCCGGCAAGAAGGACACCGAAACCGCCTACCTGCTGTTCGTCGGCCGGAACCAACTCGACGCGATCGTCGACCTGGTCGCCGACCGGGCCGCCGAGCTGACCGCGCTGCCCGACGACGCACTCGCCAAGGCCGTCGCGGACCTACCGGTGCGCGCGCAGCTGACCGTCAAGCACCCGATCGACGTCGCCTTGTTCGGCCGGATGGTCGCCGACATCCCCACCCTCAACGTCGACGCGGCCACCCAGGTCGCGCACGCCCTGTCGGTGCACCCCGTGGAAATCGAGTTCGACTACTACACGGCTGTCGACGACGAGAAGAAGCCCGACGAGGACGCTGGCGCGGCGATGATTGGCACCGTGGAGTTCACCTCCGCGACCCTGTACCGGTTCGCCACCCTCGACGTGCAGCAGCTCGCCGGCAACCTCGACCAAGACCTTGAGGCGACTGTCGAGGCCGCCCGGGCATTCCTGCACGCCTTCGTCACTGCCATGCCCACCGGGCACCAGAACACCTTCGCCCACCGCACGATCCCCAGCCTCGTCTCCTACGTCGTCCGGACCAACCAGCCGGTCAACCTCGTCACCGCCTTTGAGAAGCCGATCCGTAGCCGCGACGGCATCGCCGCCGCCGCCACCACGCGCCTGGCCACCGAAGTGGACCGCACGAGCAACGCCTGGGGTCTCACCCCCCTCGCGGTAGCCAGCGTCTACGACCCGGCCCTGGCGGACGCCTCCACCATCGCGCGGGCCTTCGGCGAGTCGCGCAGCCTCGCCGACGCGATCGACGCGACCACCGCCACCGTGCGAACCCGGCTGACCGGAACCTCGACCGGGCGATGAGCGACTCGACGTTCTGCCTGGTACTCCGGCTGGCCGGGCCTCTGCAGTCGTGGGGCGGACGCGGCCAGCTCAACCGCCGTGACACCCTCGACGAGCCCACCAAGAGCGGGATCCTCGGCCTCCTCGCCGCCGCCCAGGGCCTGCGCCGGCAAGACTCCATCGAGACGCTGCTCGGCCTCAGCCTGGGTGTACGCACCGACCAGCCCGGATCGCTGCTACGGGACTACCACACCGTCAGCGACTACCGAGGCCGTCCGCTGCCGTCTGCCGCAGTCAACGCCAAGGGTGTGCAGAAACCGACCTCACCGCCGAAGTACACCCACGTCACCCAACGCTTCTACCTCCAGGACGCAGTCTTCGTCGCCGCCGTCAACGGCCCGACCGACCTTCTACGCACCTTGGTCGACGCCCTGCGTAGCCCGGCCTTCCCCCTGGCCCTCGGCCGGCGATCCTGCCCACCAACCCAGCCGCTGCTACTGACCCCCGACGAGACACACCGCGTCGACCGTGACGCACTCTGGCCCGGACAGCCCCTCGATGTGCTCTATCGCGTGCCCTGGCAAGGCAGCGACTCCCACCGCGCCTCCCGCTCCCATCGCAAGACGATGCCCGCAACCGTGGACCTGCCGGTCACCGTCGACGACGACCACGGCGACGACATCCGCGTCGATGTGCCCGCCTCGTTCGACCCACTACACCGAGGGTTCAACACCCGCCGAGTCCGCCAAGAATGGGTGCGCCTCGCCGCCGGCGACCCCGAGAACAGCCAACCTGACCATGATCCCTTCGCCCTACTCGGGTGGTAGCCACCATGCCCTACCTGTCCCGTATCCACCTCAACCCGCTGCGCACCCAGGCCCAGCGGATGCTGAACAACCCCCAAGTGCTCCACGCCGCCGTCCTCGGCGGCCTCAGCCACCAACCCGTCACAGAACGCGTTCTGTGGCGGCTGGAAACCCACCAGCACCATCTAGCCGTCCTCATCCTCACCCAGACGAAACCGTCCTGGGAACACCTTGTCGAACAGGCCGGTTGGCCCAACGCCGACGAACCCCAGGCCTTGGTCAAACCGTACGAACCGCTGCTCGACCAGATCCAGCGCGGCCGGACCTTCGCGTTCCGACTCAAGGCCAACCCCACCAGCGCCGCCAAGAAGTTGATTAAGCCAACCAAGGCGCAGGCGGAGCGCCTCGCTGGCGAACGGCCACGGGGCGTTCGGGTGGCACACACCAAACTGCCCGAACAGGTCGACTGGCTACTGGCCAAGCTTCACCGGGCAGGCTGCACCGTCCCGACCGACATCATCAACGACAACAAGGTGTCTGCCGTCCGGGCGACTGACCGGCGCCGGCTCCGTTTCCAGAAGAATGGCCGCCGCGCAGACGCACCCGTGCTCCTGGAAGCTGTCACCTTCGACGGCCTGCTCCAAGTCGACGATCCGGCAGCGACCCGATCGGCGCTGCTCGACGGTATCGGCACCGGCAAGGCCTACGGCTTCGGCCTGCTCACCCTCGCCCCGCCACGCCCCCTCCAGGAGTCCTGACATGTGGTGGCTGGCCGATCCACAGGACCTGCACCGCGTAGCTGACCGTATCTCCAGCGTCTACGTCGAACGTTGCCACATTGACCGTGACGACAACGCGGTTGTCCTGGTAAACCGCGAACGCACCGTCCGGATACCCGCCGCGATGGTCGCCACCCTCCTCGTCGGCCCCGGAGCCCGCATCACCACCGCCGCCGTGCGCCTGCTCGCCGACTCCGGCACCGCCCTGTGCTGGGTCGGCGAGAAAGGTGTACGCCTCTACGCCTCCGGCATTGGTCCCAGCCGAGGATCCCAACTCCTCCTCCGCCAGGCATACCTGGTCACTCGCACCAAAGAACGCCTCGCCGTCGCCCGCCGCATGTACGGGATGCGTTTCCCCGGCGAAGACGTCAGCGGCCTCACCATGCAGCAACTACGCGGACGCGAAGGCGCACGCGTAAAGAAGATCTACCGCACCCACTCAGCCCGGACCGGCGTACCTTGGGACGGCCGACTGTACAAACCCGGCCAACCCTTCGAAACCGGCGACGACGTCAACCGGCTTCTCTCCGCAGGACACAGCTGCCTCTACGGCATCTGCCACGCCGCGATCGTCAGCCTCGGCGCCAGCCCCGGACTCGGCTTCGTCCACACTGGCGGCGCCACTTCCTTCGTCCTCGACATCGCCGACCTCTACAAGGCCGACTACACCATCCCCCTCGCCTTTGACCTCGCCGCCAAAGGCCACACCAGCGAACGTGACGCCCGCACTGCCTTCCGCGACCGGGTCGCCGACGGCAAACTCATGACCCGCATCGTCCAGGACATCAAGACACTTCTGCTCAGCGAGGTAGCCGATGCCCCCGAGCAGGACGCCCTCGAACTCTGGGACGAAGCCCTCGGCTCCGTCCCCGGCGGCATCAACTGGGCCAACGACTACGCCGATGCCTTCGACGCCACCACCTTCATCGGCATCACCGGACCTGAGGTCCACGAACCCAAGGTGGATTTTTGACCGTTGTCGTCCTCATCGCCGTCGCCGAAGGACTCCGCGGCCATCTCACCCGTTGGATGGTCGAAGTCTCCGCCGGAGTCTTCGTGGGTAACCCCAGCACCCGCATCCGCGACCGCCTTTGGACAACACTCGCCACCCGGGTAGGAGACGGACAAGCCATCATGATCGAACCCGCCCGAAACGAACAAGGCTGGGCGGTTCGTACCGCCGGCCGAGACCGATGGATACCCGTCGACCTCGACGGACTCATCCTCTCCGCCCGACTCCGCCGATAGAACTAATCGAACATATTTCCCTGCGACACGCGGGGCTCCAGTGAGCGGAGAGACGGCAGAAAGCCCGCCCGACAGGGAATCCAGGAGATCCGGGAGGACTGGCAGCCGGTTTGACCGGGTGGTCGAGCACGGAAGACCCCGCGCGTGCGGGGACGACTCCGAACTGATCGGCCAATCTGCGGCGTGGCGCGGAAGACCCCCGGGCGCGCGGGGACGACGCACCGCTGTAGGTGCCCTCATACCGCCGGCCGGGAAGACCCCGCGCGTGCGGGGACGACAACGCCGCCCATCTCCCCCCGGAGGCATCACCGCCGGAAGACCCCCGCGCGTGCGGGGACGACCCGTTCACCGTCGGCCTCCCTGGATGAGGTGGAGGGAAGACCCCTCGCGCGTGCGGGGACGACGCGGTGTCGCGCGGCTACTTGCCGGGCAGGGCCGGAAGACCCCCGCGCGTGCGGGGACGACTACATCTCGCCCGCGGGGGCGGGCTGGTCGAGCGGAAGACCCCCGCGCGTGCGGGGACGACCACCGACGACCAGGGCGACGCCGACGCCAAGACGGAAGACCCCCGCGCGTGCGGGGACGACACGAAAAAGACGATCATGATTGCCGACGCGCGCGGAAGACCCCCGCGCGTGCGGGGACGACACCGACACCGGCGACTCCGCCCGCCTGGGTGACGGAAGACCCCCGCGCGTGCGGGGACGACCCGCCGAGGGCCTGCTGGGCCTCGTTCTTGTTCGGAAGACCCCCGCGCGTGCGGGGACGACGCCGCCCTTGCCTCCCCCGGCGGCCCGGCCGGCGGAAGACCCCCGCGCGTGCGGGACGACGGGGTGGGGTTGTCGCGGGCCTCCCGCCGCCGCGGAAGACCCCCGCGCGTGCGGGGACGACCTTCACCCGGGAGGTGCTGCCGCACACCGAACGGGAAGACCCCCGCGCGTGCGGGGACGACTCCTCACGCCAGGGATGCTGACCGATGATGATCGGAAGACCCCCGCGCGTGCGGGGACGATCAGATCCTGCGTGCCCGCCGGGTCGGGTACGAGGGAAGACCCCCGCGCGTGCGGGGACGACCGTCGAGGTCCCGGTCGGCCCGGCCACGGGACAGGAAGACCCCCGCGCGTGCGGGGACGACCGTCGAGGTCCCGGTCGGCCCGGCCACGGGACAGGAAGACCCCCGCGCGTGCGGGGACGACCGTCGAGGTCCCGGTCGGCCCGGCCACGGGACAGGAAGACCCCCGCGCGTGCGGGGACGACCGTCGAGGTCCCGGTCGGCCCGGCCACGGGACAGGAAGACCCCCGCGCGTGCGGGGACGACCGGCCGATGCCGGTACCCGGCAACATGACCTCGGGAAGACCCCCGCGCGTGCGGGGACGACGAAATCTGCGCGTACGCGGCGCTCCGGAGGGCGGGAAGACCCCCGCGCGTGCGGGGACGACCGGCTGAACCGTGGGCTGACGTTCCGGACCGAGGGAAGACCCCCGCGCGTGCGGGGACGACGTCGGCGTTGACGGTCAGCAGCGGGGTGGGTAGGGAAGACCCCCGCGCGTGCGGGGACGACGGGCAGGACGGGGCGAAGACCAGCGCCTTCAACGGAAGACCCCCGCGCGTGCGGGGACGACAGAATCCGGGGGTGACCTGCTGGGTGTGCCAGCGGAAGACCCCCGCGCGTGCGGGGACGACCTCGTGTACGCGGTCACGACCCGCCAGTACGGAGGAAGACCCCCGCGCGTGCGGGGACGACTCTGACCGCGAGGGGTGACGGTGCTCGCCCGGCGGAAGACCCCCGCGCGTGCGGGGACGACACCACGGCGGCCGGCGCAGCGGCGAAAGAGGAAGGAAGACCCCCGCGCGTGCGGGGACGACGAGGCCCTGGTCAGGCAGATGGCCGGTCGCGAGGGAAGACCCCCGCGCGTGCGGGGACGACAGGCATGGTCACTGCTCCTTGCTGTCGTGGTCGGGAAGACCCCCGCGCGTGCGGGGACGACTCGGACGTCGGGGGCGCACTCGTCGTGGACGAGGGAAGACCCCCGCGCGTGCGGGGACGACCCCTTCTCCGACAGGCACAACTCACCGGCGGCGGGAAGACCCCCGCGCGTGCGGGGACGACCGGAGCATGGGACGGACGTCTCCCGGCGGCAAGGGAAGACCTCCGCGCGTGCGGGGACGACTCCGGTCGGTCGACGAAGCCGAGCGCATGCGGAGGAAGACCCCCGCGCGTGCGGGGACGACAGCCCCGGGGAATCGGCTCACCGCGTCGCCCAAGGAAGACCCCCGCGCGTGCGGGGACGACGACGGCCGGGCCCAGAAGATCGCGGTGGTCGGCGGAAGACCCCCGCGCGTGCGGGGACGACACCCGGCCGCCCGCGCATCGTCGAGCCCGATCGGGAAGACCCCCGCGCGTGCGGGGACGACACCGACCGGATGGAAGCGCGCGCCTGGACGCACGGAAGACCCCCGCGCGTGCGGGGACGACCGCCACAGCGCGGTCGGCCGCACCCGGTAGTGGGGAAGACCCCCGCGCGTGCGGGGACGACCACAGCGGACACGTTGTCCTGCCCGGCCTTCTTGGGAAGACCCCCGCGCGTGCGGGGACGACGCGGCGGCCCACCGGTAGAACCGGACGACGTGCGGAAGACCCCCGCGCGTGCGGGGACGACCCCACCGCCCACGACCGCGCCAAGGCCCGGGGCGGAAGACCCCCGCGCGTGCGGGGACGACGCCGGAGGCGACCGCCGAGACGTGGATCTCGATGGAAGACCCCCGCGCGTGCGGGGACGACATCCTGCGGGCCGCCCGCTGGGCGCGCTCCACCGGAAGACCCCCGCGCGTGCGGGGACGACATCGCCGACTCGATCGCCCAGCTCCGTCAGGAGGGAAGACCCCCGCGCGTGCGGGGACGACTCGTCGGGGCGGGTGTTGGAGTAGTCGCCGGCGGGAAGACCCCCGCGCGTGCGGGGACGACGGTGAGCAGCGCCCGTTCGACCATGCCGACCGGGGAAGACCCCCGCGCGTGCGGGGACGACCCGGACCGCACGTACCGGAAGATCACCGGGGAGGGAAGACCCCCGCGCGTGCGGGGACGACACGAATACCACCTAATCGCGCAACTATGCATTGGGAAGACCCCCGCGCGTGCGGGGACGACCTGGCCGTGCTGGAGACCGTCGAGACAGCAAACGGAAGACCCCCGCGCGTGCGGGGACGACATCTACCCGGACCACCTGGCCGATGACGTCCACGGAAGACCCCCGCGCGTGCGGGGACGACATTCGTAAGCACCGGGTCACGTGTTGAGCACTGGGAAGACCCCCGCGCGTGCGGGGACGACCCCGCGACGGGGAGAACACGGCGGTGCCGCAGAGGAAGACCCCCGCGCGTGCGGGGACGACGTCATCGACCTGGTGCCGGGCAAGGACACCACGGGAAGACCCCCGCGCGTGCGGGGACGACATCGAAGTCCCGCCCGCACCCGAGCCAGTCGCCGGAAGACCCCCGCGCGTGCGGGGACGACGGCCGCCCCAACGGTAAGGCCGGCTGGTTCGCGGGAAGACCCCCGCGCGTGCGGGGACGACGAGCAGGCACAGCCAGCCCCATGCCTGGCGTAGGGAAGACCCCCGCGCGTGCGGGGACGACACCGACACCAGCTACCTGCGCACGGACGCTGAGGGAAGACCCCCGCGCGTGCGGGGACGACCTTTCTTCTCCCCCTCCTTCGGGGGAGCGGCCGGGAAGACCCCCGCGCGTGCGGGGACGACGAGGCGTCGAGCAGTTCCTCGTCGACGGCCCAGGGAAGACCCCCGCGCGTGCGGGGACGACAGTTCCGTGCCCCAGCTACTCCGCCGCCATGGCGGAAGACCCCCGCGCGTGCGGGGACGACTCGTTGATGAGCGCGCTGACCCGTGCGCCCGGCGGAAGACCCCCGCGCGTGCGGGGACGACTGAGTAGGCCAGTCGCGGGATGTCTACCGGACGGGAAGACCCCCGCGCGTGCGGGGACGACGCTTGCTGACCTGGGGCTTTATCGAGCGGGGACTGCGAAAAAGTTCAGTCGGCTCATCGGGTCGATTCGGGTTCGCGGGCAGCCTCGCGATGGAGGTCGGTCGTTGCCTCATCCTACGGTCCCTTGGCCGTTGCGGGCGCGGGCAGAACCTGTGATGGCATGTACCGCAGGGGACCGGCTGCGGCAGGGCCCCGGCAAAGTCGTGGACGCGTCCGGGATGAGGCATCACCGGCCGCCCTCCCCGAAACTGTCGAGTCTCAACAGGCTTGCATCTTCATCGCACGCGGTACTGCCCCGGATCGTTTGGCTTTCCCGGAAGCGGCGCAGACCCCGCTTCATCAAAGCGGGGAACTCAACGTCAAGTTGAGGTTCCCCCGGCAGCTCGGAGGCTTTCGATCATGCTCTGATGGAGCTGAAGGGAGTCATCCGTGGCAGCACCGAAGAAGTACCCCGATGAGCTGCGTGAACGTGCGGTGCGCTTGTATCGGGAGTCGGACCCGAAGCCCGTGATCCGGCAGCTGGCACGCCAGCTTGGTGTGCATCACGAAGCGTTGCGCAACTGGATCCGCCAGGACGAGGCCGACCGCGGTCAGCGTGACGACCGGCCGACGACCTCGGAGGTTGAGGAGCTGCGCCGGCTACGGCGGGAGAATGCCGAGCTGAAGCGGGCCAACGAGATCCTGAAAGCCGCGTCGGCTTTTTTCGCCTCGGAACTCGACCCGACCCGGCGACGGTCGTGACGCTCGTCAACGAGCTACGCGATCGCTTCGGGGTCGAGCCCGTCCTCCGGGTCCTCAACGTCGCCCCGTCGACCTACTACGGCTGGCTCGCCCAGGCCGCCAACCCGTGTGTTCGGCGGCGGGAGGATGCGGAACTGGCGGTGGAGATCGCGGAGATCCACGACGTATCGGGTGGCACCTACGGCAGTCCAAGGGTGCACGCCATGCTGCGCCGGCAGGGCCGCCAGGTGGGTCGCAAGCGGGTGGAGCGGTTGATGCGGACCGCCGGCCTGCAAGGGGCGTTCCTGCGCAAGAAGTGGCGCATCCCGTCGACCCGGTCGAACCCGAAGGCGACACCGGCTCCCGATCTGGTGAACCGGCAGTTCACGGCTGCGGCGCCGAACCGGTTGTGGGTCGCCGACGCCACCCGCATCCCCTGCGGTTAGGGCGTGTTCTGGCTGGCCGCAGTGCGGGACGTGTTCTCCAACCGCATCGTGGGCTGGCGCTGCTCTGACCGCTGCGACACCGACCTGATCCTCGGCGCCCTCGAATACGGCATCTGGTCCCGCGACGTCCGCGACGGCCAACTGATCCACCACTCAGACCGCGGGTCGAACTACACGTCGTTCCGCTTCGCCCAACGCCTGGCCGACAACGGCATCCTGCCCTCCATGGGGTCGGTCGGCGACAGCTACGACAACGCCCTGATGGAGAACTTCTGGTCGACGTTGAAGATCGAACTGGTCTACCGCAACTCGTGGCGCACCCGCGACGAGGCCGAGAACGCGATCTTCACCTACATCGACGGCTGGTACAACACCCGCCGCATCCAGAAAGACCTCGGCTGGCGATCCCCAGACGAGTACGAAACCGCCTGGCACACCCACCAGGCCCGACACGACCAGACGGCTATCGTTCAGCCTGAGCCCACCGGCGCCAGGTAACTAACCCTCCGGCAAACCGGGGGAACCTCAGCATGACATCGGCTGCCGCGGCGGGCAGGGTGGCGTGGTGTCTGCGCGTCGTGGTTACCCCTCGGACCTGACCGACGCTCAGTGGACGCTGATCGCGCCGCTGTTGCCGGAGCCGAACACCGACGGCCGGCGGGAGAAGCACCCACGGCGGGAGATCGTCAACGCGATCCTGTACGTGGTGCGGTCGGGGTGCCCGTGGCGCTATCTGCCGGCTGACCTGCCGCCGTGGCAGACGGTGTACTGGTACTTCACCCGGTGGGAAGAAGCCGGCGTGACGGAGAAACTCCTGACCACGCTCCGGATCAAGGCCCGGGTGCACCAGGGCCGCCAGCCGGAGCCGTCGGCGGGGATCATCGATTCGCAGAGCGTGAAGGGCGCCGACACCGTCGGCCGGGACAGCCGAGGCTACGACGCGGGCAAGAAGATCAATGGCCGGAAACGGTTCATCATCACCGATACCCTGGGCCTGCTGGTCACCGTGACCGTGCTCGCCGCGAGCTGGCAGGACCGCGACGGAGCCAAGACGGCCCTTCTCAGCGCTTACATGGTCACCCCGATCCGGCACGTCTTCGCCGATCAGGGATTCGCTGGTCGACTCGTCGACTGGACCCGCGACACCCTGCGGACCACGCTGGAGATCGTCCGCAAACCCGCCGACCAACGCGGCTTCGCCGTCCACCCACGCCGCTGGGTCGTGGAACGCACCCTGGCCTGGCTCACCGCCTGCCGCCGGCTCGCCCGCGACTACGAGCGCCAACCGGCCGTCTCAGCAGCCCTCATCCGCTGGGCCGCGATCGCCGGCATGACCCGCCGCATCACCCACGACCAACCAGCACGCCGTCAAGCCCGCCGCACCTTCACCTGGACCTGATCAACCCCATCTCAAACACGCACTAAGATCAACCACATGACCCGGATCCCGACACCTCTTGCCCGGTTCTGGATGAACCGGAGTAGCAGCGACCGGAACGTGGTCCGTCCGTCTGACGCGAATCAGCTGAGTCTTGCCGACGCCGTCACAGGCCGTTGCACGGTCCTGCTCGCGCCACCAGGCGCCGGCAAGACGGTCGAACTCCGAAGTCTCGTCAAGTCACTCGGCGAGCGAGCGCGCTTCATCACCCTGGGCACCTACGGTGATCTTCATGGAAAGATCACGCGCGCGCTGGCCGAACTCAGCCCCTACGGCGCGGACGGGCTGCTGGCGTTGGACAGCATGGATGAGTCGACGTTGCCGACGACACAACTGGCGAACCTGATCGAAGATGTCGTCACCGACCTTCCCGAAGGCGTCAGGCTGGTCCTTGCGTGTCGCACGGCCGCCTGGCTCCCCGGCGTGAACCAGGTACTCCATCGAGCCCTCGGTGACGACGTCACCGTGCTGGATCTAATCGCCCTGACCGAACACGACGTCGTGACGTTTGCCGACGCCTTCGGCGTGTCCGGGCAGGAGTTCTTCGAAGCCGTCACCACCGCGAAGGCAACACCGCTCACCCGGCACCCGAAGGAGCTGGAGTTCCTCCTTGACGAATACAAAGCCGCAGGTGACGCGCTACCGAGCACGCAGCGTGAACTCTACGACCGCGCGATTGACCGCTTGTGCAAAGAGCAAAACCCTCATCGGCAGGTGGCCGGAGACACTGGCGAGCACCGAGCCCTCCGAGAGGGTGCGGGACGTCTCGCCGTGTTGAGTCTCTTCACCACTCGTAAGAGGTTCAGACTGCACGAACCGGTCGATGAGTTCTCCCTGTCGGAAGATGACTACGCCAGCCTGCTCCCTGAGACACCGGTACCAGCGCCGTATCCGTCTGTCCTAGGCACCGCCTTGTTCGAGGGTGCGGCGAACGACACCCTGAAGTTCACTCACCAGACAGTCGCCGAGTATCTGGCTGCCCGCCATCTGTCGAATCTCAAGCTAATGAAGGCGCAGCTGGACGCGCTGCTGCGGGTGCCTGGTGGGCTGCTCGCACCTCAGGTTCAGGCGGTGGCGGCGTGGCTCATCGCGCTCGACCCCGGCCGGTTCGAGGACCTACTAGACGACGACCCGGCGGCATTCATCGGCAGCCAGGTCGAACTCACCGACCCCGAATTTAGACAGTCGCTACTGCGCCGACTCCTCGCGCTCGCGGACGACTACTCGCTTGACGAGGCCGTGCCTCTCAATTTGTCCGGGCTAACCTACCCAGGCATCGAGGAACTGGCGCGCCAGTACCTCACCGATCGGGACCGTTCCCTCGACGCCAGATATCTGGCCTTGCGCATCGTATCGGACAACCAACTCGTCGGCTTGAACGATGTGCTCGTCGGCCTCGCGATGTCGGAGGACGAGCCGATCGTGCTCCGAAATGCGGCCGGCCGAAGAAGTCTCGACCTCGTTCCCCCAAAGGCCGACACTCCATTGCGGGCATTGGCCGACCGTGCGGATGACCTGACGGACGAAGACGACAACCTCCTCGGTGTCGGCCTTTTCGCGCGCCTGAGGTCCGGAACCTCCCCATCCGAGTTGCTGCGCTACCTCAAGAAGCCGGCTAATCCCGATTTGTTCGGGAGTTACTGGGCATTCGCCTCGATGGAGCTACCTAAGGCGATGTTGGCATCCGCCCTAACGACCGAAGAGGTGCGGGAATCCGTGCAGTGGCTGGCGCGGCTCGATCGGAGGGATCGGCCGGGAATGCCGCGTGTCAGCGGACGTCCTGTCTGCCCGGATGCTCTGCAGGACGCCATTGTTGAAGCCGGGCTCCTTCACTGCCAGGATGTGAACGTTCGCGACGACGTTGCACGTCTGATCCGGCTCTGCCTGACTGAGGACCGCAAACTGCTCAATGGCAGAAAAAGAGGCCTGCCTGCACTACCTGACAAGGTTCGCCGGTCGCTGCTCCTTCAGGTGATCGGGACGGAGGACGACGTCGTTCTCGCTTGGGGGCTTGTCCGCTCGAGCCTGCTGCAAGCGGACGATCTGCTATGGGTCACGCAGCTACTGGACGCCCGGATCGAACAGCAGCCACACACCATGCGCGCTTGGCTTCTGGGCAGCGTCGACCCGAGTCGGGACGACCATCGAGAGACTATCGAAACGATCGATGCATCCTCCCCTGCGTACCGCTGGCTGAACCCCTTGCCGGGTCCTGAGGAACTCCCCACGACAGCCGAGCTAGTCGCAGAAGGCCCTGGCCCCACCGAAGCGCAGCTCCACGATCGCCTCATCGAGACCCTTGCGGGAGAGCCGGCAGATGCCTTCGCTCGCTTCTGCTATTGGGCGCACTTCGAAACCGACCGACCGGTCGCGGAGCAAGGGCTTGAAATCGACGTACGCGCACTCCCAGGCTGGAAATATCTGAACGATGTCGAACACCGCCAGGTAGTCCGATCTGCCGACCGGTATCTCCATGCAGGTACCGACAACGGCGAGTCACTCGTCGGTACGGACCAGTTCAGCACCGCCGCCCTCGCTGGTGTCCGCGCATTCGCCCTGATTAACGCCGAGCGCGGGACCGTCGAGCTCTCGGCAGAGCGGTGGGCGTTCTGGGCACCCGCTTTGATCCACACGCCCAGGAACGGAAGTGACAGCCTTCTGCTAACCTCTTTGCGTTGCGCCTTCGATCAAGCGGGTGAGGCATTCCGCGTCGCGGCCGAGCGGGAGATGCAAATTGCACCCGAGTTCGCGCAGTTCGTGCTGCAGCGCTTGATGCCAGCCCTGGAATCAGACGCGATCGAATGGCTGACCGCGCTGGCCGACGATCCCGCGTCCACCGACGCGGCAGCATCAGTCGCTTTTTCCCGACTCATCGTGCTCGACCCTGATAACGCCCTAAGCAGGATCGCGGAGAACATGGAGCCGACGGCGCGTTTCCGGCGCTTCGCGGCCACAGCGCTGGAAGTTGTGGGCAGCAGGGCGTGGCACGAGCTGCGCGACCGGCTCCAGCAGGACACCGAGACCGCTACCGCAGTCCTCGGCGACCTCGCGGCAAGCCATGCCTTCGATACGGACGCCTTCGCCGAGGCCGACCTCGTGGCCCTGTGGGAGCTTATGTACGACCTCTTCCCGCCAGACGAGGATCCGAATGTGTCCGGTGCCCACTGGATCGGGCCGCGGGAGACCATCGGCCATGAACGTGACCGGATGCTGCCGGCACTCGCCCAGCGGGGCACCTCCGAAGCCGTCGCCGTGCTGGCCGATCTCGCTACCCGACGCTCGGACCATCTGTATCTACGGCGCCTTGTTGCGCGGGCTCGAGCAGCCCTCGCCCGCGCAGACTGGCATCCTCTGCGTCCCAATGAAGTCCGTCTTGCGCTTCTACCCGCTCGCCGCGTGCTGCGCAACGAGGTCCACCTCCTCGCGATGGTCATCGAGGCCCTGCAGCACTTTCAAGACGACGTTCTCCAAGGCATGTCGCCGCTGGCTACCCTGCTGTGGGACCACCGAAAATGCGGAGCGACACCGCCGATGTGCCGGCCAAAGTCGGAGGACGAGATCAGCGACCTCGTTGACCATCAGATCCGCGCCTACCTCCCAGGAGTCATTGTCAACCGCGAAGTGCAGATACGACGCCTCAAGCCGACCGGCATCGGCCAGCGCAGCGACCTCCTCGTACAGGCGCAGGCCACTGGAGACACCAGTCGCATCATCAGAGTGGTGATCGAGGTGAAGGGCTGCTGGAACGGCGAAGTTTCAGACGCTCTCGAGACCCAACTCGTCGAGCGCTACCTCACCCCGATTGCCGACGCGGCCGGGCTCTTTCTCGTCGCCTGGTTCGACTCGGGCCATGGATTCCGCGCCGGAACCTGGAAGAACGACCCGATCCGAGGCAATCGCGATGCCCTTTTCGCCAACCTGGAGGAACGCGCAAAGGCAGCAGCTGAGCCGATCGGCCGCAGCATCCGAGCCATCGTCATTGATTGCTCAATGCCTACCCAAGAGGCGCGAGCGGTGGAGCCGATCGACGCCTCGCAACCCACCGCCGGCCCATCGCGACTATCCTGACGCTTGACCTCGCCACCACACTAGCGCCGCATCAGGCCACGTTCTCCCTTTGGGAGACGCGCCGCTCGGGTCCTGTCTTAGTACTGCAACGGCAGTAGGCGAATCGTCTTCGGGTCGGGTTCGTTGGTCAGCTCGTGACGGACGTTGATATCGATCGGTGGCATGCGGAACTGGACCGGCTCCATGCTCGGGTCGGGGTGCGGTTTCGTCGGTCGGAGCCGCGTCGGCGGGCGCGGCAGTACCTGTGTGGGCTGGTTTCGGGTCTGGGCCGTAAGAACGGCTGGACCTTGGCGGAGCAGGCCGGTGAGGTGTCGCCGGACGGGATGCAGCGGCGGACTGGGACGTCGACGCCGTGCGGGATGACGTGCGTGACTACGTGGTCGAGTATCTCGGTGACCCGGCGGGGGTGTTGATCGTCGATGACACGGGGTTCCTGAAGAAGGGCGTCCGGTCGGCGGGGGTGCAGCGTCAGTACTCCGGCACGGCTGGTCGGACGGAGAACTGCCAGGTCGGGGTGTTCCTGGCCTACCGCTCGGCGAAGGGTCACGCCTTGATCGACCGGCAGCTCTACCTTCCGACCTCGTGGACCGATGACCGGGACCGGTGCCGGGCCGCCGGGATCCCCGACGAGGTGGAGTTCGCCACGAAGGTGCAGATGGCCCGCACCATGCTCGCCCGCGCCCTGGACGCGGGGGTGCCGGTGGGGTGGGTGACGATGGACGAGGCCTACGGGCAGTCGAAGTCCCTGCGGGTGTGGCTGGAACACCGGGATGTGGCTTATGTGGTCGCGACCCGCCGCAACGACGACATGATCACCAGCACCATGGGAACTGCCCGCGCCGACCAACTCATCGCCGGTCTGCCCGCTCGGGCGTGGTGCCGGCTCTCGGCCGGCGCCGGCGCGCACGGCCCACGCGAGTACTGGTGGGCTCGGGTGCCGGTACGGATCTGCTGGCGGCCGGGCCGCGGACACTGGCTCCTGGCCCGTCGCAGCATCACTACCGGCGAGATCGCCTACTACGTCTGCTACGGACCACGTCGGACCCGTCTGGTCGACCTCGCCCGTGTCGCGGGCGCGAGGTGGGCGATCGAGGAGTGCTTCCAGCAGGCCAAGAACGAAGCAGGGCTCGACGAGTACCAGGTCCGTGACTGGCGGGCCTGGTACGCCCACATCACCCTGGCGATGGCCGCCCACGCCTGGCTGTCCGTCGCCCGATCCCTTACCACAAAAGGGGAACCAGTCCTGGCGACGGCATGATGATCGGCTACACGGTACCGGAGATCCGAAGACTCCTCACCGCACTCGCAGTGCGATCAACCCACCCACCAGAGCACGTCTGGGCCTGGTCCCGATGGCGCAGACGACGCCAACACCAAGCCCGAACCTGCCACTACCGACGACACGGCTACCCCTAACCAACTGCCGTAGCAGTATTAGAGCGCGTTTGGGATGTGTGCTCGTCGGGCATGTCGCACAGTGGGTGCGATCGATGGGCCGGGTTCGGTCGGTAGACGGGTATGGATCGAGTGCGGCGGTACCCGTCTGACCTGACCGATGCCGAGTGGACGCTCGTCGAGCCGATGCTGCCGTCGCCGCAGTGGATGGGTAGACCGGAGAAGCACCCTCGTCGGGCGATCGTCGACGGCATCTTGTACGTGGTGCGTACCGGGTGCGCGTGGCGCTATCTGCCGGTGGACTTCCCGCCTTGGCAGACGGTGTACTCCCACTTCCAGCGGTGGAACCGGCGGGGTGTGACCGATCGGATCCTCACCGAGCTGCGGGAGGAGGTCCGCCTGGCCCACGACCGGCAGCCGCAGCCCACCGCCGGGATCATCGACTCCCAGTCGGTCAGGGCCGCGGACACTGTGCACCGTGACACCCGTGGCTACGACAGCGGGAAGAAGGTCAACGGCCGCAAGCGGTTCATCGTCACCGACAGCCTGGGCCTACTGGTCACCGTCTGGGTCCTGGCCGCCTCGTGGCAGGACCGCGACGGCGCCAAGGGCGCCCTACTCGCCACCTACGTGGCGACGCCGATCCGGCATGTGTTCGCCGACTCCGGGTTCGCGGGGCGTCTGGTCGACTGGGCCCGCGACATGCTGCGCACCACCCTGGAGATCGTCCGGAAACCCGCCGACCAGCAAGGGTTCGTCGTGCATCGCCGACGCTGGGTGGTGGAGAGGACCCTGGCCTGGCTGACCGCCCACCGCCGGCTGGCCCGCGACTACGAGACCCGCCCCGCGACCTCCGAGGCCATGATCCGCTGGGCCGCGATTGCCGGCATGCTCGGCCGTCTCACCCGAGGCGGACCCGCCACCCGCCAACAACGCCGCACCCTCAACACACCCGACTGACAGACATGCGAAACGCTCTCTTAGTGCGTGTTTGAGATGGGGTTGATCAGGTCCAGGTGAAGGTGCGGCGGGCTTGACGGCGTGCTGGTTGGTCGTGGGTGATGCGGCGGGTCATGCCGGCGATCGCGGCCCAGCGGATGAGGGCTGCTGAGACGGCCGGTTGGCGCTCGTAGTCGCGGGCGAGCCGGCGGCAGGCGGTGAGCCAGGCCAGGGTGCGTTCCACGACCCAGCGGCGTGGGTGGACGGCGAAGCCGCGTTGGTCGGCGGGTTTGCGGACGATCTCCAGCGTGGTCCGCAGGGTGTCGCGGGTCCAGTCGACGAGTCGACCAGCGAATCCCTGATCGGCGAAGACGTGCCGGATCGGGGTGACCATGTAAGCGCTGAGAAGGGCCGTCTTGGCTCCGTCGCGGTCCTGCCAGCTCGCGGCGAGCACGGTCACGGTGACCAGCAGGCCCAGGGTATCGGTGATGATGAACCGTTTCCGGCCATTGATCTTCTTGCCCGCGTCGTAGCCTCGGCTGTCCCGGCCGACGGTGTCGGCGCCCTTCACGCTCTGCGAATCGATGATCCCCGCCGACGGCTCCGGCTGGCGGCCCTGGTGCACCCGGGCCTTGATCCGGAGCGTGGTCAGGAGTTTCTCCGTCACGCCGGCTTCTTCCCACCGGGTGAAGTACCAGTACACCGTCTGCCACGGCGGCAGGTCAGCCGGCAGATAGCGCCACGGGCACCCCGACCGCACCACGTACAGGATCGCGTTGACGATCTCCCGCCGTGGGTGCTTCTCCCGCCGGCCGTCGGTGTTCGGCTCCGGCAACAGCGGCGCGATCAGCGTCCACTGAGCGTCGGTCAGGTCCGAGGGGTAACCACGACGCGCAGACACCACGCCACCCTGCCCGCCGCGGCAGCCGATGTCATGCCGCCACGCCGTCCACATCAGACCTTCTCAAACACGCACTTAGGCGGCGCATGGCCGGCAGGCAATGCGGGTGGCTAAATGAGTTGGGCCTGCCCCGTTTTGACGGACATCCAAGATCAGGGGACCTGGGGTCTCCGGGAGGATGTCCATCATCATGGAGAGCATGGGGAAGAAGCGGTCGCGGCCTCGGCGTTCGTTCAGCCGGAGTTCAAGGCCGAGATCGTCGAGTTGTGCCAGCGTGGTGACCGCACGCTTCGACAGGTCAGCCAGGATTTCGACCTGACCGAGACCGCGGTGCGTGACTGGGTCAAGCAGGCCGACCTCGATGCCGGTGCCCGCACCGACGGGCTGACAAGCAACGAACGAGACGAGCTCGCGCAGCTGAGGCGGGAGAACCGCAGGCTGCGCGAAGACGTGGACATTCTCAAGCGGGCGACGGCACGCCCCCATCACTTGGCACGGTCGCCGGTTGGTCTGGCCGCCGGAGTCAGGTGACGGCGATGACGAGGGCGGTGTTGTGTCCGCCGAAGCCGAAGGAGTTGGAGACCGCGGCAGTGCCCTGGTTCTTCCGGGGCGCGTCGACGACGACGTCCAGGTCGACGGCGGGTTCCACCGCCTGCACGTTGGCGGTGGGTGGTACGAGGCCGTGCCGCAGGGCGAGAACGGTGTATACCGCCTCGATGGCGCCAGCGGCACCGAGGGGGTGGCCGGTCACCCCCTTGGTCGAGGTGATGACGGTGTCCCGACCGAGTACCCGCCGCACGGCGGCGGCCTCGGTCACGTCGTTGAGCGGAGTGGACGTGCCGTGCGCGTTCACGTGGCCGATGTCGTCGCTACCCAGTCCGGCCTCGGCCAGGGCGGTGCGCATGGCACGCTCGACGCCGGCACCGTCGGGCGCAGGGGTGGTCGCGTGGTAGGCGTCGGTGGACGCACCGTAGCCGAGCAGATGGGTTCGTGGCCGGACACCCCGGCCACGGGCGTGTTGTTCGGTTTCGAGCACCACGACGCCCGCGCCTTCCGCCATCACGAAGCCGTCGCGCTCGACGTCGAACGGGCGGGAGGCACCGGCCGGGTTGTGCCTGCGGGTGGACAGTGCCTTCATCCGGGCGAACGCGGCGGCGAAGTACGGGGTGACGGCGGCATCGGTGCCGCCGGCGACCGCCACGTCGGCGACGCCGAAGCGCAGCAGGTCCCGGGCGAGACCGATGGCGGTGGCGCCGGATGCGCACGCCGTCGCGACGGACATGCTGGGGCCGTGTGCGCCGAGGTCGATGGCCACCTGAGCGGTCGCCATGTTGGGCAGCGCCATCGGCAGGGTGAGCGCCGAGATCCGGGCGGCACCGGTCTCCAGAAGTTTGCGGTGTTGGGTCTCGGCGGTGATGGTGCCGCCTGCGCCGGTGCCGATGATGACGGCGACGCGGTTCGGGTCGCAGTCGGCGATGTCCAGGCCGGCGTCGCCGACCGCCTCGCGGGCCGCGACGACGGCGAACTGGGCGTGGCGGTCCAGCATCCAGGTTTTCCGACGGCCGAGCAGTATGTCGGCGTCGAAGTCGGGAACCACACAGGCGAAATCGACCGGTAGCCCCGCCAGCTGCGGCGGCCGCACCGCCGTCGACCGGCCGGCGAGTACACGGTCCCAGTTGGCAGGCACGCCGACGCCGGCGGGGGTGACCAGCCCGAGACCGCTGATGACGACGGGCGCGGGTGTCACCGGGGCGCGCCCATGGCGGTGAGCAGGGCGGCTATGTCGTCGACGGAGGCTGTCTGGGAGATGTCGTCGTCGGAGATCGTCACGCCGAACTCCGACTGGAGGACCTCGGCGAATTCGACCAGGGCGAGGGAGTCGAGGTGAAGCTCGTCGAGTGTGGAATCCGGTCGAATGGTGCCGGGTTCGACGCCGAACCGGGTGGTGAGCAACTCGCCTATGCGATGGTGCAGCGGGTTCATCGTGACTCCGGGGTGAGATGTGGGGATGCCGGGGGAGCAGGGATGCCGGGGGAGCGGGGCTGCCCGGCGGTGCGGTGCGTCGGGCAGCCGGACGTCCGATGGATCTCGGTGGGTCAGCCGTCGAGCTTCTGGTCCTTGACCCACGGCCACCGGGTGCGGTCCAGGTAGGTGTGATCGGTGACGATCGTGCCGTCGTGGAAGGTCAGGATGGCGCACCACGGGGTTTCCCAGGTGGTGCCGGAGTCGGTGTCGGTGCCGAACAGGACCGCTTCGACGATCACGTGGTCATCGGCCGCGATCAGGTTCTCGATGCGGGCCCTGCGGTCCGGTGCGGCGTCGAGCACCGACTGCTCGATCTCGTGGAACTGGGCGCGGTCGGTGATGTCGATGAGCCCCGGGCACACGACGTTGATGTCGGGGGCGTAGCTGTCGTCGATCATGCGGTGGACGTCGGTGTTGTAGTACTCGATCCAGCGGTGGACGGCGGCGACGTTCCGTTCCTGGCGGGTGTCAGCGGACATCGAGGGTGCTCCTGACTCGGGTCAGCGGCCGGGGCCGCGGCTGGTGGCGGGCGAGTAGTTCTCCGATGACGGGGCGGGGCGCCGCGAAGGCGGTGGCCGACGCGCCCGTCAGGCCTGTGGTGTGGGTGTTGTCGAAGGTCTTCGGTGAGCAGGTGTAGGACAGGTGGAAGGCCAGGGCGTTGGCCAGCAGCCGGTCCAGGGCGTCGAGTTCGCGGGGATCGTCGACGAACACCGGTGCGGGGAGTCCCGCACGGGTGAACACGACGTCATACATCTCCTGGGCGCTCGGCGCGGTGGAGTTGGTCAGGTGGTAGACGGTGCCGCTGGCACCGTGGAGTCCGGCGCGCACGCCGTGTTCGACGACGTGGTCGAGGGGCACGAGGTTGATCTCGCCCCGGCCGTCGCCGCAGAGCCTCGACGGCTGGCCGAACAGGCGGTCGCCGTGGCGTTTCTCGTACTGCCGGCGGAACCGGGCAACCCGGGTGGCCAGGTCGTAGAGGCCGGAGAAGGCGCTGGTGCGCAGCGTGCGACTGTCGGCGACCACCGCGCTGGGGCGCAGGATCCGCCAGGTGAGCCCGGAGGCCGCGACCAGCCGCTCGGCGGCGACCTTGGTGCGTTCGTACTGGTTGTTGACGGGCTGGTCGGACGGGGGGAGTGTCTCGGCTTGCGGGCCGCGACGGCGGCCGGCGACGTAGGCGGTGCTGATGTGGACGAGTTCCGCGTCGTGTTCCTGCGCGAGGGCGACGACCTGCTCGGTGCCGACGACGTTGGCCTGCTGCGTCTGAGCGGAGTAGCCCGGTTCGTAGGCCAGCGACGCGGCGCTGTGCCACAGCAGGACCCGACCCGGAGGAAACCGCAGCGCGGTCGCCACCACGGACAGGTCGGTGATGTCGCCGGGTACCGCCCGGAGCCGGTCACGGCGGATCAGGTCCGGTGACCGGCCCTGTTCCTGCGCGGTACGGACCAGCTGTGTGTGCAGCCGCGCCTGTGCCTGCTGCTGGGTGGGGGCGCGCACCAGGCACCAGACCGGATCGTCGGTGCGGGCCAGCAGGTCGAGTACGAATGCGCTGCCCAGCATGCCGGTGGCGCCGGTCACGACGTGGGTGGTCGGTCTGCTCATCGGTGTCGTCGTCCTCCTTCCCGGGCGGGCCCGGTGGGTCGCGGGGTGCGTGGGGTTGAACGGCGAGGCGGTTGATGCCGCGTCGTCAGCCGTCGACCGGGCGACGGCCGACGGCCTGCCGTAGGTCCTCGGCCAGTTCGCCGACGGTCGCCGGCACCCACGTGTCCTCGGCCATCAGGACGACGCCGTAGTGCGCTTCGAGGCGTCCCAGCAGGTGCAGCATCCGGATGGAGTCGGCGCCCTCGATGTCCATCAGCACCGTCGTCTCGTCCACCTCGGCGGTAGGTGCGTGGAAAACGTCGCGGGCCCACTGCGTCACCCGCGACACGATCTCGGAACGGGTGGCGTCGACAGTTGTCATGACATCTCCTATCGGTGTCGTTCTCGACGGAATCCGGGAGGGGGTCACGGTGATGCCACCGTGGGCATCCGGGTGCCGGCGAGCAGGTCGCGGGCTGCGCCGCGCTGCCACTTCCCGCTGGTGGTGCGGGGCAACGTGCCCCGCCGTACGACGTGCACCTGCACTGCGCTGACGCCGAGTTCGCCCTGCAGCCGGCGGCGGATGTCCGCCGCGAGGTGAGCGGCGCGGCCCATGTCCAGGCTCTCGGCGACCACGACGAGGTGTTCCTCGTCCAGACCGAGCTGCCCGGCGGCCTGCGCTGCGGCGAACGCGACACACCGGCCCTGATGCACCCCGGGAACCGTGTGGGTGACCAGCTCGGCGTCCTCGGCGAAGATGTTCCGACCGGCCACGATGATCATGTCCTTGTCGCGGCCGGCGATGAACAGGTCACCGTCGAGGCGTACCCCCAGGTCACCGGTGCGTAGCCAGCCTCCGTCGAAGGCCGCAGCGGTGGCGTCGGGATCGAACAGGTAGCCGGGGGTGACCGAGTCACCGATGATCTGCACCTCACCGACCCGGCCGTCGTGCACCTCGACGCCGGACGGGTCGACCAGCCGCAACCGCAGACCCTGCACCGGCCGGCCGACGGACACCAGCGGGCGCGCCCCGTCGGCGTCGGCTGCAACGTGGCGGACGTGTCCGCGGGCGGCAAGAACCTGACGGTCGACGTGGACTATGCGCGGCAGGCTGCCCGGCGGCGGGAACGCCGCGCACAGTGTCGCCTCCGCCAGGCCGTACACCGGGTACATCACCCCGGCGGCGGCCCCGTACCGGGCCATGGTCGCGGTGAAGCGGTGGACCGTTTCGGGACGCACCGGCTCGGCCCCGTTGTACGCCAGCCGCCACCGGCTCAGATCCAGCCCGCGAGGATCGGACCGGTCGACCGCCTCGGTCATCAGTGCGTACCCGTGGTCGGGGCCGGTGGTGGCGGTGACCTGCTGCCGGGACAGGTACTCCAGGAACGCGACAGGTCGGCGGATGAAGTCGGTGGAGGTGAGCATGTGGACCGGCAGCCCGGCCAGCCCGTACCCGAGGGCGGTGAAGAACCCCATGTCGTGGTGGTGGGGAACCCACTGGACGAGGCTGTCGCGGCCGGTCACCGCCGACGAGGCGAGCAGGGCCCGTAACCCGGCCAGCACGGTGGCGTGGGGCAGCGTCACCCCCTTGGGGAACGCGGTGCTGCCGGAGGTGTACTGCACCACCGCCAGGTCGTCGGGGGTGATGTCGGGCAGCCGGTCGCAGCGGTCACCGGCCACCGGCAGGGGCGCGCAGCGCAGCCCCGGCCTGAGCTGGCGCACCGCCCGGACCAGCCGCTCGTACCGCGGGTGGGCCACGATGAGGCGCATCCCGGCGGCGTCGGTGATGCGGGTGATGCGGGCCGCCGCCACCTGCGGCGACTCGCCCATCGGACGCATCGGCAACGCGGACACGCTGCCGGCGGCCAGCATGATGCCGAACGCGCCGAGCCACAGGTCGGGGCCGGTGGGCGTGAGCAGCCCGACCCGGTCCCCGGGACGGACACCGGCGGCGACCAGGCCACGTCCGGCGGCGACGGCCCCGCGATACAGCTGCGCTGCGGTCAGCCGCTGCGACACACCCGGGAACACCCAGCCGGTGTCCGGTGCCGCGACGGCCAACCGACCCAGGGCGTCGGGCAGCGTCGCGCCCTCGATCCGCGCGGGTTGCGGCGGGTTGACCGGCCCGTGCACCGGTGCCGGGATGGCCACCGGCAGCCGGTCCCAGCCGTGCACCACCATGCCTGCGGCCCGCACCACCGGACCGGCGACCCTCAGGCCGGCGCAGACGCGGGCGACGAGCGGAAAGACGATCTCCCCGGTGAGTTGTGCCAGCGTCGACCCGACGCAGTAGTGCGGGCCGACACCGAGGGTCAGCGACCGGGGCGGCTCCTGGGCGACGCCGTCGGCGCTGACCGGGGCGAACCGGAACGGGTCGAAACGATCAGGATCGGGGTACTGGCGCGGATCGCGGCCCGCCGCGGCCACCTGCACGACCACCATGCACCCCTGCGGCAGGCGCACCCCGCCGAGGGTGGTGGGTCGGGTCACCCACCGGCCGGTCATCTTGGCCGGCGGGTCGTAACGCAGCACCTCGCGGGTGAACGCCGCCGCCAGGTCCGGCCGGTCGCGCAGCAGGGCGGCGAGGTACGGCTGTTCGGCTAGCAGGAACACCCCCGTGCCCAGCATCGCCGCCGACGTCTCGTTGCCGGCGCCCAGCAGGAAGGTGACGTTGTCGACGAGCCCCTCGACGTCCTCCGCCGGCCACCCTCCGACCAGGTCGACGGTGAGGTCCGCCCGCGGTCCGGCCGTGGCCCCGAGCAGGCGGTCCCGCAGATAGTCGCGCAGCTCGTGGACAGCGGCGTCGGCTGCCGTGAGATCCGTTCCCGGCGGGTTGAAGTCGTTGGCGTCCATCACCGCCGTCGACCAGTCCCGCAGCTGCGGCAGGTCGGACTCGGGAAAGCCGAGGAGGGTGGCGAGCAGCGCCATCGGCAGGTGCAGCAGGTCGTCGGTGACGTCCACCCGCCCGTCGCGTGCGGCCCCACCGAGCCTGCGTACGTACCGTTGGCAGAGCTGTTCCATCTGCGGGCGGTGCCGGGTCAGCTGTTTCGGCCCGAACAGCTTCACCAGCAGCCGGCGGGCCGGCTGGTTGTCCGGCGCCTCCTGGTGGTTGAGCCCGTTGTAGATGGAGGAGACCGAGGGATGGTCGCGCCAGGTGGGCCATGACTGGTCCGCCCACACCGTGTCGCACACCCGGAACACGTCCGGGTTCCTGAGGACCTGCTCGCATTCGGGGTAGCCGAGCACGACGGCGCGGCGCGGACCGATCGGCAGGACCGGGGCGTGGGCCAGCAGGGTCCGTACGTGCGGAAAAGGATCACGACGCCCGGCGTCGGACCACAGCGCCTCCAGCGCGGCCAGCGCCTGCGCGCGCCCGACGGTCCCGGCCCTGGGCACATCCTCGGCCATCGACACTGCTCCCTCGGTTGGGTTCCGGCGGAACCTGGGCTCACCTGCTGTCGTCGGTGAGAATTTCCAGCGTGCTGACGACGAGCCTCCGCTGCCCGTCACGCAGCACGACCTCCACGAACTCCGAATGGGGGCGGGGTCCCGTCATCGGCCGCCACGCCCGGACGTCGGCGCTGATCGTCACGCCCCCGTCCACATTCGCCAGATAACACATCTGCTGGTCGACGACGACCCTGCCGAGGAACGTCTCGTCGGTGCGGCGTTGCTGCCGCCACCACCGCAACAACGCCCAGTCCACGATCGAGAAATAGGAGGCGAAATACAGCAAACCGACGCCATTGAGGTCACGCGACGGGTCGATCTGATAGTCCAACCGCAGGCCCTCCCCGGACGGCACCGCTGCGGCCGGGCGCAGGGTGTACGCCATCCGTGCCCGACGCATCGTGGGAAGGGGACAGTGCGACGGCGGAATCTCCGGCAAGCTGTCGAGCGCAAAGCCCGACGGCAGTGCCCGGAGCAACGCCCGGTTCGAACCCTCCCGGCTGCGGGCCACCCACCTGTTGAGCGTCTGCACGTACAGGCGGTCCGCGTCACCGGCCGTCACGAACTCGTGCAGGTCGAAACCGTCACCGTGCCGGCGCGGCGACCGGCCGATACGGTGCAGCGCCAGCACCGACTGGCCCCTCGTCCGGTACAGCGCCGTGTCCACATGAAGCCGGTCCCCGAACGTCGGCGTCCGCAGGTGGAAACGTCGACCACCGCGGATCCGGAAGTAGCAGAACGACAGATAGGCCGGCCGGCCCTGCGAATCATGGGTGTTCATCACGTCGATGCCGCACGCCGCCCCGACGGCGTCCCAGGTCCAGTCGCCGATCCGGCCGACGAACAGCGAGTTGTGCCCACACATGCTGGGCCACACCACCTCGGTACGCGCCTGAACCACCGCAGCGAGCACAGTCACGGTCACCATCACCCTTCGCCGAGGCGCACCACGTTGCCGGTTGTCGAAAACAGCACCGACCGCGCGGAAACCACCGCGCCGCGACCCCTCAACGGGGCGTCACGCTGCCGACGATAGGCGGACCGAAACCACTGCCCGCGACACCACGTGGGCCGCAAAAAGCGGCAGCTACTTGCAGCCAAAAAAGCTGGCACCGCACCCGGAGGAAACGCTCGGACCTGCGCGACCCGGACGTGCGGCACCATGTCGCGACCGACGAGGCACGATCAACGGGTGGGGCGGTGCCGCCGGTCCACGCGGCCTCAGAGCCGGTGAGCAGCGAGGACTCGCGCGAGAAGGACGTCGTGTTCCTGGAAGACCGGGGTCGCCGCGCCAGCGCGCGCGTGGGCTGCTCACCCTCGCGCGGCCTGGGCCGGGGTGTGGCCGGCGGGTGATGCCGAGCTTCGGAGGCGACGTCGTCATCCATCGCGACGATCTCGGCGCCGGCCAACGCAGCGGCACCACGGTCGATGACCGGTTCCCCCACCGCCTTGCCGTCAGAACGTGCGAACAGACGTTGCCGCGCCGTGTCGCCCGCCGCCGGGGTGCATGTGCCGCACCGGCCAGCTTCAATCCGACACCACGAGCTCGATCGGCCAGCATCGCGACCGGTCCCGCCGCTCTCGCCGCCGACGCCCTGAGCGGACCGTCCGGACGGCCGCTAGACTGCCCGTCGCGAGAGGATGACCGTCTGTCAGCCGTGGCCGTGCTGCGCCCTGCTCGGCGAAGGGAAGTGGTGGCCCCAGGTGAGCACGCTGCCGGGACTCGCGGCGGACACCGCCTCCATTGCCTTGGCGATAATGGACCCGGACGGCCGCTTTCTCTGGTGCAACCCGGCCGGTCACCGGCTGGGTGTCGGGCTGGCAGACTTGCCGCTGGAGCAGATCGGGCCCGACGGGCCCGCGGTGGACCACCCGGTGCAAGGTGCCGACGGGGCCACCAGGTGGTTACGGGTGCGATGTCACGGCATGGAGCACGAGGGGCAACCGCTGCGCCTGTACGAGCTGCGTGACGTCAGCGCCGAGCGGCAGGAACGCGACCGTGGGCGCAACTACCGGTGGCGGCTGGCCCACCTCGAGCAACTCGCCAAGGTGGGCACCTGGGAGTGGAACGTACTGACCGGTGAGGTCGTCTGGAGCGACGTGCTGCTGCAGATGTTCGGTCTGCCCGCTGATGCACACCTCGACTACGAATCCTACCGGCAGATGTTGTACCCGGACGACGTCGCGATGATCGAACGGACGTTGGAGAAGGCCCTGCGCGACGGCGGCTCGTTCTCCTACACGCATCGGATGTACCTCGCCGACGGCGCGACACTGCGCGTCTTCGAGTGCTACGGCGAGGTCTTCCCCGATGCCGCTGGGGCGCCGGCGCGCGTCCTGGGCACCGCCCACGACATCACCGCGATGCGGCGGGTGCAGGACGAGCTCACCAAGCTGGCCGAACGCGACCCGCTGACCGATCTGCCGAACCGCCGTGCCCTGCTGGCCCGCCTCGACGACCTGATCGCCGAGCTGCAGGAACGGTCCGCGGCGTTGCTGCTGATCGACATCGACAACTTCAAGGACATCAACGACGTGCACGGGCACGCGGTCGGCGACGACGTGCTGCGCGTCCTGGCCCGGCGGCTGCTGTATGAGCTGCCCGACGGCACGGTGCTGGGCCGCCTGGGCGGCGACGAGTTCGCGGTCGTCCTGCCGGGGGCGTACGCCGAGGACGCCCTCGCCGTCGCCGAGCGGCTCTGCGACGTCAGTGTCCGCACGCCCGTGCCGTTGGCCGGCACCGGGCTGCGGGTGACCCTGAGCATCGGCGCCGCCTCGCTGGAACCGGGCGACACCCGCGACACCGTGCTCGCCCACGCCGACCTTGCCCTGTACGAGGCGAAGAACGCCGGCCGCAACCGGGCCAGGCTCTACCTTCCGGAGCAGTACCGGCACGCCGTGCAGCGCGTCAACGTGGTGACCCGGGTCCGCAAGGCCCTCGACGAGAACCGGATGCGGTTGGACGCCCAGCCGATCATCGACCTGTCGACCGGGGAAGTGGTCAGCCGCGAGCTGCTCATCCGGCTGCGCGACGGCGGCGAGCCCAACCTGTCACCGGCGGAGTTCCTGCCGACGGTGGAACGTGACGACCTCATCGGTGAGCTCGACCGGTGGGTGGTGTCCACCGCCACCCAGGCGCTGGCCCACCCCAAGGCCATGACGGCGGGAATGTGCTTCGACATCAACATCTCGGCTCGATCCCTGGAATCGCCGGGCTTCGGTGACTGGGTGGTGCGCACCCTGCGCGCGGCCGGCATCGACGCGAGCCGGCTCGGTCTGGAAATCACCGAGACCGCGGCGATCACCAATGTCGCCGCGGTGCGGCACCTCGCCAGCACCCTGCGCGACGCCGGTTGCCGGCTGAGCCTGGACGACTTCGGCGCCGGGTTCGGCTCGTTCGCCTACCTCAAGCACCTGCCCTTCAGTACGGTCAAGATCGCGGGCGACTTCGTCCGCCAGGCGGATCACGGCGGCGCCGATCCCGTGCTCATCGACGCGGTCGTGCGCGCCGCGCACGGCCTGGGCATGCGAACCGTCGCCGAGTCGGTGGAGCGCGCCGCGCTGGTGCCGGCGCTGCGGATGCTGGGCGTGGACGCCGGCCAGGGCTACCACCTGGGCCGACCGGCCCCATTGGACGAACTACTCGGTCGAACGTTCGACTCGCGGCAGGGCGGCGGGGCGGCCGGGACAGTCGTGGGGCATCCTGAACCCTGATCAACCGCCCCGGTTTGGAGACTCAGGTGAACGCACCCCGGACGAGGCCGTTCCCCACCGGCGCCGAACTCGTCACGAGCGACCTCGACGCTGCCCGTAGCTTCTACCAGGACCTGTTGGGCTGGACGTACCAGGCCACCGCCGACGGCTGCACCGCGCTCGCCGACGGGGTTCCCGCCGCCGATCTGCGGTTCGGTCCTGCCCCGGCCCGCTGGTGGACTGTCTTCGGCGCCGCTGACGAGGCCACCGTCCGGGCCGCCGCCGGCGCAGCCGGCGCCCGGCTGACCGGCGACGAGGTGCACGACCCGCTGGGCGGGAGCTTCCGGCTACGCACCGCATCGGCCCCGGTGGCCCCGGGCCCCGGTCGGCCCTGCTGGTACGAGTACATGACGACCGACCCGGCCGGAGCGGACCGGTTCCACACCGCCGCCCTGGGCCTGCGGTCCAGCGTGCCACCCGGTGCCCCCGACGACTCGTACGCCCTGCTCGTCGGCGACGTCGCGCCGGTCGCCGGCCGGCTCGCCACGCCTGCGCCGCTGGATACCCTGCTGCCCGCCGGCTGGATGGTCTATCTGGCCGTGACGGACCCGGACGACGTCGCCGAGCGGGCCCAGCGGGGCGGTGGCCGACTGCTGGTGCCGCCGCGCGACGTGGTGACCGGTCGGGTCTGCGCGCTCGCCGACCCGGCGGGAGCCGTCTTCACCGTCATTCGACCGGCCCACACCGGTAGCTGACTGCCAGGCGTTCTCCCGCAGGTCGTCGTCACCCTGGCGTCCCGAGACCGGCACCGAGGCACGGCCGAACCCGGCATCTTGCCTTCAGGCATCAGCGGCCGCACCCCCACTCACCCGGGACGGAACTCGCTCAGTGCGGCGAGGCGACTCAGCTCGCGGCGGATGGTCAGGTTGTTGCGGCGCAGCAGGCGGTGCAACGCCTGACCGCACAGGTGGTCGTAGCGGATGTCCTCCGGTGAGATGCCGGCGATCTTGCCCAGGGCGAAGGCCGCAGCGGCATCCTCGTTACGGCGGGCGTGGAGAAAAGCCAGTGGAATGAAGAACCGCGCCTGGCGGTCGGGCGGATAGTCGTCGGGGATGTCCACCTCTGCGGCCAGCCGCATCGCCTCGGCGATGCGACCGAGACGGATCTCGGACTGCACGGCGCTGATGCCCACCTCGGTCATCCCGAACGGGATCATGTGGGGCTGCAGATCGTCCGGAACGTTCCGGGCGATGCGGCGGGCGTCCTGCAACAACTGGAAGCAACGCTCGACATCGAGGTCCGCCGCGGCAGCCTCCGCAGCCACCAGGAGCAGCGCTCCACGCAGCGACAGCAGATTGTCCGCCCGGGCGTCGCCGGGCGGTTCGTGGGCCGCCGCAGCGAGAGCCAGCCGCTGCGCCTCCTCGTAACACCCCTGCCGCAGGTAGCTCGACGCCCCGTGCCAGGCCGCAGCCAACAGCGATTCCCCGCCGACCCGCCCGGCGGCCACCAACGCCCGGTCGGCCATGATCCAGGCGAGCTGCTCCTCGTTCACCCGGGACAGGATCGTGCGCGCCAGATAGTGCACCGACAGCGCGGCAGCGATCGGATCGGCGGTGACCTCGGTACGCAGCCGCGCGGACGCGTCCTGGATCAGTTGGGGCAGCAGCAGGAAGGTCCGCTGGTAGCGGTTCGCGTGACCAGTCCAGATCCGCCAGGCTTCCTCGACCTCCCGCTCCAGGGAGACGACCTGCGGGCGGCGCTGCGCCTCGTCACCGAGAAGATCGGTGCCCACCGCACTGAGGATCGCCGCCCGGGTCCGCGCCACCGCGCTCGCCGGCCGCGATGTCCGTGACGCGTGCGCCTCGGCAAGACCGAGCTCCGTCAACAGGTCGCCGATGTCGAGAACGTCGCTGATGCGTATCGCGTATTCGATGCTGTCCAGGCGACGCTTGCCGTTTTCGATCTGCCGTAGCCACTCTTCACTGCGACCGATCAGGTCGGCTAACACCCGTCGGGACATTCCGCGTCTGCGTCGTGCCGAAGCTATCCGGTCGCCCACGGATGGCGGCTGCCTACCGGGCACGTTTCTCGGCCCCATCACGCTACGTTATCAGCCGTATAGAGCGACTCCCGGATAGTTCAGGGAGCTGACTGCCATTGCCGAAAAAACGCACAAACCTCAGCCATTGGTGGTCAACAGGCTGGAATTTCCATCGTGTTGCGGGGCACTGCGGATCAGGAGCTCCCGGTCGAATACCCGTGATCTGCAAGTCGCAAAGAAACCACCCCACCGCGCGGTCAGTTCAGCCTGTTAGGAGGATCTTGCCGGTGAGCCCGGCTCGTTGGGCATGGGCGACGGCCGCGACGACCTCGGTCAGGGCATACCGGCGTGTGACGGAAGACGGCAGTGTCCCGTCGAGAGCATCGGCAATGATGTGCCGGCCTATCCGGGCAATCTCGTCCGGCGGCATTCCGCCCAGGTAGTGAGGCAGCCAGAATCCCTCGACGGTAAGACCCCGGAAGATGAGGTGAGCCGGTGACACGGCGACCGGTTGACCGCAGAGCAGTCCGAAACTGACCATAAGACCGCCCGTGCGAAGACACCGCAGCGCGTCGGTTCCCGTTTCCCCGCCGACAGCGTCCAGCGCCGCAGAGGCACCGACGCCATGCGTCAGTGTGCCCACCACGGAAAGCAGATCCGCACGGCTGGTGTCGACAAGATGATCGGTCGACGGAAGACCCTCGACGTTCACCGGGCCGCTGCCGCGATGGGTGCTGACGGTATTGACCCCCTGTGCGTGCGCGAGATGCGCGATCATCCGTCCCACCGCGGACAGCCCGGCGGTCTGGACAAGCCACGCCCCGGGCGGGAGCGCGACGCGGTGCAGCAGCAGACGGGCGGTGAACGGATTGATCATCAGCTGCGCGCCGACATCGTCGTCGATGCCGTCAGGAAGCACCAGGACGTCGGCGGCGGGCACCACCACGCTTTCCTGCCAGGTGCCGAACGCCGAGACGGCAACCCTGGTGCCGGCGGCGAGACCGACGTCGGCGCCCGTGGCGTCGACGCGACCGACGCCCTCGAAGCCGGGAACGGCAGGAAGCACAGGACGTCGACCGTAAGCCCCGTTGATGTAGAGCAGGTCCGACGGATTGACCGGCCGGTGTGTCAACCGCACCCGGACCTCTCCCGGCCCCGGTTGCGGCCGGGGAAGCTCGACCTGCCGGAGCACGGCCGCCGGCTCGCCGTGACGGCTGAACTGAATCGCGTACATCCGAGCCCCCCTGTTCCATCCGCGCCGATCCTCAGCGGTGACCGTCGCAGTGCCGGATGGCGTCGGACACGCTGTGGATGCCGCGGTGGAAGATGGTGTTGGCGAGCGTGTAGGCGGCACCGGCCCGGGACCGGGCGGACACCATGTGCGCGGGTTCGCCGCAACCCCCCGACGCGATGACCGGAACACCTGCGGCATCAACCACCGCCCTGGTGAAGCGGATGTCGTACCCCTGCTCGGTGGCGCCCTCCCGCTCCAGGCAGTTCGCCAGGATCGCGCCAACTCCGGCGGCCGACCAGGCCGCCACCCAGGACAGGGCGTCGATACCGGTTGCCCGCCGCCCCCCGTCCACGTGCACCTGCCAACCGTCGCCGGCGCGGCGGCAGTTCATCACCGCCAGGACGCTGGCCGAACCGTGACGTCGTACCGCCCTCGACACGAGATCAGGTGAGTCCACGGTGGTGGTGCTCAGCGCCACCGCCGCAGCCCCGGCTCCGAGGACCGCCTCGACGTCGTGGTCGTCGCGGGCCCTACCGTTGTCGACGGACACCAGCAGCGAGCCGCCACCCCTGCACAGCTCCCGCAGCAGCGGCAGGAACCGGCTGTCGTCCCGCCAGCCGTCCTGGATGTCGAGGAAGATCTTCTCCGCCCCCTGAGAGCGGTACCGGTCGAGGATCTCGACCGGGTCGTCGCAGGCACGTCCGTCGTGCCACGCCGACGGGTTCGCCCTGCCACCGCGGATGTCAAGGCACGGAACGACGTACGGGTGGTCGTCGCTGGACCAGCGTATCCCGGTCATGCCTGCCGTCCCTGCTGGTCGTGGCCGACCTCCTCGGTGAGCATCCGTAGTCGGTGACTGGCGGGAGCGAGCCGGGCGGCGATGTCGATGGCACTGTTCACTGCTGTCTCCTGGGAGTCGATGTCGGCGAGGTGGTGTCCGGCGAACCAGATGCCGTCGCGGCCCTGGTGATCGGCCAGCACCCGGCGGCCGCGGACCGCCATGGCATCCGGATAGAGCTGTTCGAAGTCCGCGGTGGCCACCAGGCGCTCGGGCAACCGGGGCCGGTGGGTGAGCTGACTTCGGAAGACCCGGGCCCCGGTGGTCGGCCCGTACCAGGCCGTCGAGTCGGCGTGTTCCCGGTAGACGGTCAGGTTGGAGGTGGACCACTGGTCCGCCCGTGCCGGCAGATAGACCGGATCGAGGTGCAGGCCGGTCGTCGAGGGCAGGTACCGGAAGCCGGCGAGAGCACGGCTGAGCCGATCGGTGTGGGGGAACTGCCGGATGAGCCGGAGGCAGCGCGGCGGTGGCACCGCCAGCACCACCTGGTCGGCCTGGTAGACCTGGCCGCCGGCGGTGCTCAGCGACCACCGCCGGTCACCGGACTCCATCCTGGTGATTTCCGACCCGGTGCGGATGGTCGTGGCCAGCAGGTCCACCGCGATCGCCCGGACGAGCCGCGCCAGACCACCGACCAGGTTCTGCCAGCCGACGGACCCACCCACAGCGGGCGCGGCGCTCCGCGCGAGCACGGCGGTGGCCGCCCGCCCGGACACCTGCCGGGCGTCGTCGATGCTGCATCCGTACAGCGCGGCGACCGGCGCGTACAGGACCGTTCTCTTCAACCCGTCACTGACGGGAAGCGGCTCGACGAGATCGGCGTAGCTCCTCTCCCAGGAGACCCCCTCGGTGTCCCAGGCGACCGCGGCCCGCGTCAGCAGGGCAAGTGCCTCCCCGGCGGCACCGAGGATCCCACTGCGCGTGCCGTCCGGCGTCACCAGCAGCGGGACGGGCATGTCCGGCACCTGGATCGTGACGGTCGTGGGTACCTCCACGACCTCCGCCGCCAGCCCCATGAGTTGGATCAGCCGTGCGTGGCGGGGAAACAGGGCGGCGGAGAAGTCCTGCGCACCCAGGTCGACAGCGCACTCCACACCGTGGTGGAGGGTCGTCGCCGACCTGACGTGACCCCCCAACTCGGCCTGCGCCTCCAACAGGGTGGTCTCGTGGTCGTGCTCCAACAGCCATGCGGTGGTCAGACCAGCCAGCCCGCCACCGACCACGACGATCCGCATGAGCCTGCCCCTTCCAGCGGTCAGGCCGCCGCCACCTCGGCCCAGAACAACCGCAGGTACTCGTCCATGAACCGTCCGGCCGCGACGGCGCACGCCGGATCGTCACCCCGGTCCAACGCGTCCTGCAGCGTCGACTGGGTCACGGCGTAGAAGTCGCTGATGTCCCCGGGCCGGTAGTACTCGACAACCTCCGCAGGCAATGCGATCCCGTCGCGCTCCGCACTGGCGACGATGGCGTCGCACACGCCGAAGTACGAGTCCATGTCCGACAGCAACGCCATGCAGATCTCCGCCTGGGTGCCGTGCAGCGCCAGCCAGGACACGTATCCGTTGAACGTGTTCTCCAGGGGCGTGGCGTACCGGCGGGAACGGTCCTGCTCGCTCACACCCAGCAGGTCGGCACAGCGGTGCAGCTTCGGCCCCGCCGCGATCACCATCGAGTAGAACGCCAGGAAGGTGTTCCCGGCCGGCGGCCGGGCGAACCGGCCCATCATCGCCGCGTACGCGCCGAGTTCGGCCCGGTGCGCGCGCAGTTCCGCGCAGATCTCCCGCTGGATCTGCGCGGTCGTGAGCGAGTCGGCGGCGGCGATCGCGAGCAGTTCGTTGGACGGGTCGGACGTGCGTAGCCGGACGATCTCCTCACGCAGGGACCCGGCGGTGGGCCCGACAACTTCGCGGTCCATCTGAATCACCTTTTCCTCGGGACATGGTGGCGGTCGACAGCCGCCAGAGCCGATCGGGCTGCCCGGCATCAGACAACCCGGCGGGACATGGGGGAGCAGGGCCGAGCACCGGATTCCCCGCGCGGGAGCGCGGATCCGGCGATGGCGGTCAACTCCCACGAGCGGTGCTCGCGTCGCCGACCGTCACCCCGGCGGGTCGGGGATGAACCCCACGCGCGCGAAGTAGTCGAGGTAACGGTCGAGCATGGCGGAATCGGTAGGGGGACAGGCCAACGGCAGGTCGGCGAGGTCCCGCTCGGCGTGTGACCGGTCGAGCTCCGGAAACACGCGGCGCGTGTACAGCTCCTTCACGGTGAGGTCACGGCCCGTGGCCGGCAGGGTGAAGACCGGCACGAAGGCGGCGATGGGATGTCGTGGTTGCGCGTCGACGAAACCGACCAGTTCCTTGACCCACTGGTCGTAGCGGATGACGGTGATGCGGTGCCCCCGCGCCCGCATCCGGTCGACCATGTCCGACAAGCCTCCCGGCCGGGGATTGGTCAGGTGGTACGTCCGGCCCGCCGAATCCCCGCTGCCGGTCAGGAAGGCGATCGCCGCCGCCAGGTAGTCGGCGGGCACGAAGTCGAGCGGCAGGTCGATCTCCGGCGCGCTGCCCATCTCCACGATCGCCTTGAACAGGGCGCAGATGGCCGCCTCCGTGTTCCAGGTCCCGGTACCGCTGTCACCGGTGATCTCGTACGGGCGGTGCACGACGACGGGTAGTCCTTCGGCCGCGGCCCGCCGCAGCAGCTGTTCGGCGACGAACTTGCTCTCCGGGTAGCCCATGGACAGCCGACCGAAATGCTCCAGGGGCTCGTCCTCACCGACCCGGCGGGCACCGGCGGAGCCGAACCCGGCCAGCACGGCGATGGTCGACACGTAGTGCAACGGGACACCCCCACCGCTCATCGCGAACTCGACGAGGTTGCGCACGCCGTCGACATTCGTCGGGCGCAGCTCCTCGTACGGGTACACGAAGTTGACGTGCGCCGCGCTGTGGTGAATGGCGTCCACGGTGCCGGCGAGCTCCCGCCACCGCCCGTCGGACCAGCCGAAGTGACGTCGACGCAGATCGCCCGCGACCGCGGTGACCCGCCCCGGCGGCAACGCGCCGGGGTGCCCGTACCGTCGCTGGGCGTCGCGGACCCGCGCGAGGGCATGGCCGTCGTCGTCCGCCCGGGCCAGGCAGACGACGTTCGCACCGGTGTGCCGCAGAATGCCACGCAGCAGGTACGAGCCGAAGAACCCGGTGGCGCCGGTCAGCAGGATCCGGCTCGGCGGACGCCGGGACGCAGCCACGCCCGCCCGCTCGTGCTGCCGCACCGTCGGGTGCAGGTACAGGTCGCGCTGCCACCGGTCGTCGGTGGGGTCCTCGACGTCCAGCGCGCCGTGCACGGCATCGGACACGGCACCGGTGAACGAGGCGAGTCCCGGGTCGGCGAGCAGCCGGTGCAGCAACGGCCGGCTCTGCGCCAGATCGATCCCCAGGGCCGTCACGATCCGATTGACCAGCTGAGCGGCACGCAGCGAGTCCCCGCCCTGGCCGAAGAAGTCCTCGTCGGACGCCGGATCACCCTGCGGCAGGATCAGCGACCAGGCGTGCACCACCCGCGCCGCGACGTCCTCGCCGTCCGCACGCGCGGTCTCCCCGGTGGGAGGAGCAGCCACGGTGGCCAGGTGCCGCAGCCGGTCGAGGTCGACCTTGCCGGTCGGGGTCAGCGGCAACACGGGTAGCCGGTGCAACGCCGACGGGATGGCATACCTCGGCAGGTCACGGGCCAGGTGACGGCGGAGCCCGGCCCTGTCCGGGGCGGGATCGGTGCACGTGTAGTACGCCACGACGTGCCGACTGACCGCGTCCTCGACCGTGACCACCGCGCTGTCGATCACAGCCTCGTGCGCGTTCAGGACATGCCTGATCTCGTCGAGTTCCAGCCGGTTGCCGCGGACCTTCACCTGATCGTCCCGACGGCCCCGGAAGTGCAGCACACCGTCGTCGTCACGGCAGACGAGATCCCCCGTGCGGTAGAGCCGCTGCGCGACGCCATCGACGAGCACCGTCACGAACGAGCGGGCGGTCTGCCCGTCGTCGCCCAGGTAGCCGAGGGCCAGACCGTCGCCGCCGATGTGCAACTCGCCCACGACACCCGGCGGCACCGGCCTGCCCTCGGCGGAGAGAACCAGGCAGGAGGTGTTACCGATCGGCAGCCCGATGGGAACGTCCGGGGCGTCCTCGGCGACCGCGGCGATGGTGTGGGTGGTGGCGAAGACGGTGGCCTCGGTCGGGCCGTAACCGTTGACGAACCGGCCCGGCGGGCCGTGTCGCAGAATCTGCCGCACCAGCCGCGGATTCAGCGCCTCGCCCCCGGTGAGCAGATGCGGCACGCCGGCGAAGATCCCGGGCCGCTCGTGCGCGAGCTGATGCAGCAGCCCGGTGGTCAGGAAGACAGCCGTCGGCTCGTTCTCGCCCAGCCACCGCTGGAACCCCGCAGCCGACAACAGGGTTGCGTTGTCGACGATCAGGACGCTGGCACCGTTGAGCAGGGGCAGCCACAGCTCCAACGTCGCCGCGTCGAACGAGATCGTCGCGCCGTGCATCATCCGCTCGCCCGGGCCCAACTCCAGGAACAGATTGTCCACCGCCGTGCGCAGCACGGCGCGATGCGGAACGATCACCGCCTTCGGCCGTCCGGCGGTACCCGAGGTGAACATCAGATACGCGGGATCGGCGCCGGTGTGAGCCGGGCGCGTCGGGGTCACGGGTCGGTGCGCCGCGAGCACCGGGTAGTCGACGCAGCGCACCATGTCGCCCACGACGTCCCGGCTGCCGGGCAGCCGGACGGCCACGACCGGCCGGGCGATCTCGACCATGCGCGCCAGCCGTGCCGGTGGCAGCTGGTCGTCCAGCGGGAGGTACGCGGCACCCGACTTGAGAACGCCGAGCATCGCCGCACAGGCCTCCGGCGAACGGTGGCCGACCAGCCCGACCACGGATCCCCGGGTCACCCCCAGAGACGTCAACGCGGCACCGATCCGGTCGGCGGTCACCCGGAGCCGCTCGTACGTCCACCTGACGCCGCCCGCCCGCACCGCCTCCGCAGCCGGCGTCCGCCGGGCGGTCCGGTCGAACAGCCCGTCGACCGTCGTGGCCGCCGCACGAGTGGCCGTCACGTCGTCGACCGTGTGCCGACGTGGATGCCGGTCACTGTCGACAGGGCCGCCCGCCGGAGCGTCACCGGGGCTTGTCGCACCCGCCATCGTCCCGCTGGGAGCTTCATCGTCAGTGGACATCCGTCACCATCCGGTCGTTGGAGAAGTCGGTGTGCCCGTCAGCCGGGCGGCACGCCGTGCAGAACCGCGGCGTGGGGCCCGAGCGTCCGGGCCCGGCAGCACTGGCAGATGCCACGGTAGGAACGGACCGGCTCCCGGCCAGCACACCCGGTTGGACCCCGATACCGGGCAGGATTTGCTTCCAACGGGAATTGGTCCCTGCCACCGCAGCCGACACGTACCGTCGCAGCCACGGCCGGACCGGCATCGCCGCCCGCCGGTTACGGCACGACCACCCGGCAGCCCGACCTCCCGCCCCGACACCTCACCTGTCGTGGCCGTCGTCGACCTGCCCGACGCAGGGGAGGAACCAGTGACCCGGACACCGGTCGAGGTGGCGGGAATCGTCGGCCGACACCTCATCTACACCTACGCCAACGGATGGCAGTACGAGATGTACGTGAAGAACGCCACCACCATCGACTACCGGATCCACTCCGGGATGGTCGGCGGACGGTGGGTCAAGGACCAGAAGGTCGACCTGGCGGCCCTCGCACCCGACGTCTACGCAGTGTCGTGGACCGAGCCCACCGGCACGTCGGTGTGCGTCACCATCATGCCGGAGCGGCGGCGACTGCGCGGCGTCATCTTCTTCCCCAGCTGGGTACACGAACACCCGGAACGTACGGTGCTCTTCCAGAACGACCACCTGGAACGCATGCGTCGGTACCGCGACGACGGGCCGACGTACCCCGTACTCGTCGTCGCCGAGTTCGCCGACATCACCTTCGTCGAATCCTGCGGCACCGACGACGACACCGTCATCGACCGCCCTCCCCACCAGCTTCCCGCCGGGTACGCCGACCGCCGCAACCCGTGAGGGGGAGCCATGGACGCGGAGAAGTCAGCGGCCTTCCTGCTCGACGAGGGCCTGAGATACGTGTTCTCCGGGGCCCTGCGGGTGGCCGCCCAGACCGGTGTCGCCGACCACCTCACCGACGGCCCCCGCACGGTCGAACACCTGGCCACCCGGACCGCCACCCAGGCCGACGGGCTACGCAGGGTGCTGAGGCTCCTGGCCACCCGCGGCATATTCCACGAGGACGCGGCCGGCCGGTTCCACCTCACCCCGCTCGGCGAGGCGTTGCGCAGCGACTGCCCCACCTCCGTGCGGGAAGCCATGGTGTTCGTCACCAACCCCACCTTCTGGCAACCGGTCGGGCGGCTCGGCAGCGTCGTGAGCACCGGCGTGCCCGCCGTGGAACAGATCTTCGGACGGCCACTGTTCGACTACCTCGCCGCGAACCCCGAGGCCGCCGCGGAGTTCGACCCGGGGATGGCGCAGTACTCACAGCTGGAGAGTCGCGGCTTCGCCACCACCTACGACTTCGCCGACACCGGGGTGCTCGTCGACGTCGGCGGCGGCCGGGGACGCCTGCTGCTGGAGGTGCTCAGGAGGCACCCCGGCTGGCGCGGCGTGCTGTTCGACCAGCACCATGTGGTCGCCCGACATGAACTCGCCGCGCTGGGCGCCGACCACCGCTGGACGGCCGTCCCCGGCGACTTCTTCGACGAGGTGCCGACCGGCGGGGACGTCTACGCGTTGCAGTACATCCTGCACGACTGGGATGACGAGCGGTGTGTGCGCATCCTGCGCAACTGCCGGCGGGCCATGAACTCCGACGGCCGGGTGGTGGCACTGGACACCGTCCTGCCCGACGGTGACGCCGCCCATCCGGGCAAGAGCATCGACCTGGTCATCCTGGCCTCGTTCACCGGCCGGGAGCGAACCAGGGCGCAGTTCACCGCCCTGTTCGCGGCGGCCGGCCTCCGGCTGACCCGGGTCATCGCCAAACCGGAGCCGGGCTGGCTGTCGATCATCGAGGGTCGACCGCGCTGAGCGGTCGAGAAACGACCGGGCGGTCCTGGCCCGGGTCTGCTGGTGACCGTATGGGTCCCGGCCGCGCGTGGACCCCCCGGACACCGACGGCCCCAATCTCATGGCCTACTACGGGCGCGGGAGTCGGCCAGAACCTTCGTGGCCAACGGCACCTGGCAGACACCCACCCTCGTGCGCCTGCGTACCCGGTACCTCGTCGACGCCCCGAAATACCGGCAGTACCCCGGTTCCGCCCTGATGCCTCCGAGGAGCAAGCCGGGCGCCAGGACGTTCTCACGACCTTCGACGGCCTGCCGGCCACGACACACGAGACCTACCGCAAAGCGTACGAGCGCTGCAGACGCATGGTCGACATCTTCCACGCCGCCAACGTGTCCATGATGACCGGCACCGACGGGCAGGGCGCCACCCCGGGCCAGACGATGCGCCTGGAGTTCGGCGAGTGGGCGACCGCCGGGATCCCGGCGCTGGACGTCCTGCGCGCCGCCGCGACCGGTCCGGCGGCCTACCTCGGCCGGTCTGGCCGGATGGGCCGGATCGCGCCCGGGATGGATGCTGATTCCTGCTGCTGGACGCCGACCCGCTCACCGGACCAGTTGCGGACAACGGCTGCACGCGGCGCAGGGCAGGGGCACTGTCGTGTCGAAACAAGTGTGCTGCCTTCCAGGACGGCATCACAGCCCAGGCGGCTCTCCGGCCCGGGAGTGAACACGCGTCGATGTCGTTGGCCCAGCCGGCGCACCGGAATCCGCCGGGATGGTCGCGCCAGACGGTGCCGGCCTGCCCGCAGCAACCAGCACCTGAAATCAGTGCGCCGTGTGGTGGTCCGCTGGACTGAGACGCGACCCCATTTCCCAGCCCGGCGGGCCGCCGGCTCCTGAAGGGCGGCGACGAGGGTCACCATCACTGTCAGCCACACCAGGACCCTGAGGGCGCCAGCGCGCCTCTTCGCACCGCGGGACGCCACAGCGAAGGCTACGGCAAGGCCAGCGATACCCCCACGAGTGCCCGCACCGTACGGGAACGCCGCCACCCCGTTCGGAGGACGACCTTGCCCCGTGCCGGGCGGGGCCGTAAGTTGCATTGATGATCCTGAGTGGGGGGCCGTGCCCCGACCCTCCTGGCAGCGCCGATCACGCAGGCCCACGACCCGAGGACCTCGGTGGGATCGCCTACCTGCGAGGGCTCACGAGACGCGGGTTCATCACGAGCGTCGCGCTCGCGGCGTCGGGGGTGTCGGCGGCCTTCGCGTTGCTGCCCGACACCGCTCGGGCCGCCGGCAGCTACCAGCGGCCGTGCGGGAACGTCCGGATCTCCAGTTCGTGGCAGGACCACCGCAACCGCACGCCGCCCTCGGGCGAGCCGGGCACCGACTACGCGGTCGGCGCTGGAACTCCCGTCGTGGCCGCGGCGAACGGCACGATCCGTCTCGTGAAGACCGACACCTCCACCGCGACCGGACGCGTGGTGGGGATGGCCCACGACGACGGCAACTACACCCGGCACCTGCACCTGTCGCGGATCGCCGTCGCCCCCGGCCAACGCGTGTCCCGGGGCCAGACGATCGCGTACTCCGGCTCCTCGGCGAACGGCAGCGAGTCCGGTGTGGGACCGCACGTGCACACCAGCCTGTGGCTGAACACCGGCGCTCCGACGAACTTCGGCGCGACCGTCGACTTCGAGAACCACGTCGGGGACGCCACCAACCCGAACCCACCGGACCAGGAGGTTGATGAAGTGTTCATCGCGAACGTGCGGGGCAGCTGGTATCTCGTCGTCCCACAGGGCAGTGCCAAGCCGCGGGCGGTGGTCCTCGGAGGCGACAGCAATGCCGCCGCCTCCGGCCTGCCCGTCCTGAACTTCACCTGGGATCCGTCGATCAACGCGCTCCGGGCGGCGGTCGACGGCATCGGTTGATCTCCACCGGCGTTCACCGGTCGCTCGGCCGAACGGGAGAGGTCGCCCGTGCGGTCCGCTCACCGGTCGAGGCCGGGGTGCACCACCGCCGGGTGATGGCGGCCCAGCGGATCATGGCTTCGGAGGTGGCCGTGGTCCTGGCTCAGGCGACGGTGGGCGGTGAGCCGGGCCAGGGGCACATCCGCCAGCCGGGGCGGGGCTCGCCGCGAACCGGGAACTGCCGGATCAACCTGCGGTCTGCGGGGCGGGGGAGAGGGGGTCGCTCATCAGTTCCTGGACCACCGCCCACAGGTGGCCGGCACTGGAGAACAGCGCGGGGTCGAGCACCTCGTCGCCGAAGTCGACACCGAACTCGTTCTCCAGCTCCGTCAGGAGCGCTGTCGCCCGCAACGAGTCCAGGCCCAGGTCGAGCAGGGGCTCCGCCGGGATGTCCTCGCCCACGGAGAGCGCCGCCAGGTAGCGGCGCAGGATCGCCTCGAACGACGCCGGCCAGGTGGTGGGTGACGACATCTAGGTCTCCGTTCCGGGTGGGGCCGCGTCGGCATGGTCGAGGAACCGTCGGGTCAGCGCCGGATAGTCGACCTTGCCGTTGCTGTTCGTGTCGATCGCCTCCACCGCGAGCCACCGCGTCGGCAACATGTACGGGGGCAACGTCCGGGCCAGTGCGGACCGTACCGCCGCGTGGTCCGGCGGCCGGTCGCCGGCGGCCACGTAGGCGAGGCCGATCTCGCGCCCGGCGGCCTCGGGGGAGTCCACCGCCACGATCGCGACGTCGGCGAACTCCGGCAGTTGCCGCGCGACCCGGGCGATCTCGTCCAGTTCGATCCGGTAGCCGCGGGACTTGATCTGCCGGTCACCGCGACCGTGGAAGTGGGCGAGCCCCTGCTCGTCGATGCTGGCCCGGTCCCCGGTGCGGTACCAGCGGGTGGTGTCGTCCCCCTCGACGGTGCCGAACGCCGCCGCCGTCTCCGCCGGGCTGCGCCAGTACCCCGGGCTGAGCCCGACCCCGGCGATGTGCAGGTCACCGACCACGCCGGTCGGCACCGGCCGCCGGTGTTCGTCGAACACCCCCAGGCGCTCACCTGGCAGCGCGGTGCCGATCGGCACCGCGGCACCCGACGCCGGCATCGACCCGACGTCGTGGTAGCTGCTCGCGACGGTGGTCTCGGTGGGCCCGTAGAGGTTGGTGAACCGGACGTGCGGCAGGTTCGCCATCCAGTGGCGTAGGCCGTCGACCGGAAAGACGTCCCCGCACCAGACCACCCGGCGCAGCTCCGGCATGTCCCGCACCACACCACGGTTGGCCATCGCCATGAGGACCGACGGCACGGACGACCACTGGGTCAGCCGCGAGTCCCGGATGAAGCGTGCCAGCAGGTCGGGTACGAGGTTGTAGTGCGCCGGCACCAGGTGCAGCGACGCGCCGGAGGCCACCGCCGAGTAGATGTCGAGCACGGAGAAGTCGAACGACAACGCCGAGTGGCAGGAGAGCCGGTCCGTGCTGGTCAGCCGGAAGTGCTCCCGTGCCCAGGAGGCCAGACACAGCACGCTCCCGTGCGTGATCGGCACTCCCTTCGGCGTTCCTGTCGAACCCGAGGTGAAGAGCAGGTACGCGAGGTCGGTGGGGTCCGGTCCGGTGGCCGGTGGTGTGGCCGGTGCGGCGGAGACCTCGGCCACCAGGACGTCCTGCGGTCGCCGCGCGTCCGGCGGCGGGTCGGTGAGCCAGACCGTCACCGCCGACGGATCGTCCCAGCACCGCCGGAGCAGACGGTGGGTGGTGGCATCCCCGATCAGGAACCGGGGCTCGGCCGCGACGATCCGGGGCCGCAACCGGGCCGGCGGGCTGGCGGTGTCCAGCGGAACGTAGACCCCACGGCATTTCAGGACCGCGAAGATGGCGCAGATCGCCGCGGCGGACCGGGGGAGCAGGAGGACGACCCGGTCGCCCGGCCGGAGCCCACGGGCCGCCAGGACGTGGGCGAGGCGGCTGCTCTCCCGATCCAGGTCGCCGTAGGTCAGCACACCGCCCTCGTCGACCACCGCCACGCTCGACGCGTCACGGTCGGCCTGTTCCCGGACGAGATCGACGAGGCTGCCAGGTGCCACGGCCCGTATCCCCATGTCGGGCTTCCCCTCCGAAACCTCGTAGTCGGTGCCGCCGACGAAAATTCCAGCCTTTCTACCACACGATCATTGCCGCACGAGGACGCAGATTCACGGTGAAAGGGCACCGAAGCAACTGCCCGGACTCCTGTTCGGACAGGCCCGCACGCCGACCGCTGCCGCCCGCGCCACCGGGCCCGGGAACCCTGCTTGACACCCGGCACCGGCTCGCCGATTCTCTAGGTGATCACTGGTCGATGCCGTTCCTCCGGTCGATCCCACTGCCGGCTGCCACCGGTGCGGCCCCGTGACGCAGGGTCGCCACGGGGAAAGGAGTCCCACGGTGACGGCCGTCCTCGACGAACAGCTCATCGACGACCGGGAAACCACCCCGGAGAGCCTGTACCTGCGCTGGGAGCGGCAGAACTGGTCCACCCAGGACCTGCCGATGGCCGCCGACCGACCGGCGTGGCAGGCGCTGCGACCCTTCCTCTACCAGGAACTCAAGGCCGCCCTCGTCGAACTCGCCGTCGGCGAGGTCGCCGTCGCCCGGCTGCTGACCCCCCTGGTGTACGCGGCACCCACCCAGGCCGCCCAGTTCTACCTCTCCAGCCAGCTCGTGGACGAGAGCCGGCACAGCATCTTCTTCCTCGGCTACCTCCGGGCGGTGGAAGGATCCACCGAGCCACCCCACGCGTACGCGCTGCGGTGCCGCGCGGAGGCCTCCGATGCCACAGTGGAACTGTTCGACGCGTACCTGCTGGAACAGACCGAACGGGTGCGGCGTGACCCGGACGACCGCGACGCCTGGTACGCCGCGGTGACCACCTACCACGTGGTGGCCGAGGGTGCGCTCGCGCTGGTCGTGCTCCGCTCGGTGGCCGAGGCGGTCCGCCGCTGCGGCCAGCTGCCCGTGCTGGCCGAGGGACTGCGCAACGTGATCCGCGACGAGTCCCGGCACGTCGGCTTCGGCGTCTGGGCGATGCGCCACGCGGTGGACAACGGCCGCGCCCAGCTCGTCGGCGACCAGGTCCTCGACGCCGTCCCGTACGTGGTGCACGTGCTGGTCGGCCCGGAGCGGCGCAACCCGTCGGCGCTGCCCATGGTGGTCCGGGCCCGCGGCCGGCAACTGCGCGACCAGTGGGACACCGCCCGGGACGCGCTGCTGCGCCGCGTGCGCGCCACCGGTCTCGACGACGTCGACGCACAGGTCACCGAGGTGTGGCGGGCCGCCGAGGAGCGGGCCGTCGCCGACTACGAGAACCGGCACGGCGTGCCGCATCCGATCCGGAGCCTGAACTGAGGAATCCGGAGCCCGAGCTGAGGAAACCGGAGCCCGAACTCAGGAAACCGGAGCCTGAACTGAGGAAAAGGGAGAAAGCCCGATGGCAGAGCCCGTCGAGGTGACGGTCCGCCAACTGGTGGCCAGCATGGCACCCCACCCGGCCGGGGACGTCACCGACGGCCAGCGACTCGTCGAGGACCTGCACTTCGACTCGCTCACGCTCATCGAGCTGGCCGTCGCGTTGGAGCGGCGGTTCGACCTGCCACCGATCTCCGACGACGAGGCGATGGACGTCGTCACGGTCGCCGACGTGGTGGCGCTGGTCAGCCAGGCAGCCGGATGACGACGCCGTGAGCCTGACCGGCTGGCTCAGCGAGCCGCGCACCGGCCACGGGCTACGGGTGGCCACCGACGCCGCCGGTTGGGCCCGGCACGACTTCCCCTCACTCGCCGCCGCCGCACTGAACGTGGCGGGACTGCTGCGCGGCACGGGACTGCGCCGGGGTGAGGTGGTCTCGCTCCTGCTGGTGTCCCCGGAGACGTTCCTGGCCGGCTTCTTCGGAACGCTGGCGGCCGGCGGGGTGGTCAACCCGATGCCGCCGCCCGCCGGGCTCGGCGCGGGTGCGGCGTACCCGGAGCAGTTGACCCACCTGATGCGGGTCGCCGGCACCCGCACCGTGCTCGTCGACCCGCACCTGGCCGGGACCGCCCGTAGCGCCGCAGCCGCCGCCGGTCTGGCGGTGACCGTGCTGACCGTCGCGGGCCCGGACCAGCCGGGCGACGCGGGGCCGGGCCGGACCGTCGCACCTGCCGCCGACGACCCGACGCCACCGGCCGGGGACGAGGTGGCGCTGGTCCAGTTCACCTCCGGATCGTCGGGCCACCCCCGGGCGGTCGCCATCCGCGCCGACAACCTCCTGGCCAACATCACCGCCATCCGCCGCTGGCTCGACATGGGCGCCGCCGACGTGACCGCCACCTGGCTGCCGACCTACCACGACATGGGACTGATCGGCTGCACCCTCGCTCCGGTGCTCAACCAGAGCGACATCCTCGCCATGCGCCCGGACCAGTTCGTCCGCTCACCCCGACGCTGGCTGTCCTGCTTCGGCGAACAGGGGGCGACGCTGACCGCCGCACCCACCTTCGGCTACGCCTACGCCGCCCGGCGGATCGGCCCGGACGAGCTGGCCGGGATGGACTTCAGCGGCTGGCGGGCCGCGATCGTCGGAGCCGAACGGGTCAGCCGGCGCACCCTGGAGTCGTTCGCGGCGCTGCTCGGCCCGTACGGGTTCCGCAGCCGCGCCTTCCTCCCCGCGTACGGGCTGGCCGAGAACACCCTCGTGGCGACCGGCCTGCACCTGGCCCCACCACCGGTGGCGCTGCGGGTCGCCGGTGAGCTGCGTCCCGGCGAACCGGTCGAGGTGACCGCCGTCGAGGAGGTCGGGACGGACCCGTCGGCCGACGACGACTGGTTGATCGGCTGCGGCGACGCCCGCGACGGCGTCGCGGTGACCGTCGTCGACGACGAGGGCAGTCCGCTGCCGCCCGGGGTCGTCGGGGAGATCGCGTTGACCGGCCGGTCGGTGGCCGCCGGATACCACGGGCCCGCCGCACCTGACGCCGCCTTCGCCGATGGCCGGCTGCGCACCGGCGACCACGGCTTCCTCCACGACGGCCAACTGTTCGTCCTCGGCCGGGCCGGCGACAGCCTCAAGGTACGCGGACGCAACCTCTACGCGGAGGACCTGGAGGCCCGCCTCGCCGGCGTCGACGGTCTCTCCCCGGAACGGGTCGTGGTCCTGGCCGGGTCCGCCGGCCACACACCCGTACTGCATGCGCTGATCCGGCAGCGGCCCGGTCCGTGGGCCGCGGAGGTCGCGCGGATACTCGGCCGGGAGGGCGGCCCCGGCGTACGGGTCCGGGTGCTCAGCGTGCCCGCGCCGGCAGTGGCGCGTACCACCAGCGGCAAACCACGACGGCGGCCCATGTTCCGCGCCGCCACGGACGGCTCCCTCCCCGGCGAGGTGCTCTACGACTCCGCCGGGCCCGCAGCGTGGCCGCGATGAGCGCCGTCACCGCGGCGCAGACCGACAGGTGGCTCGCCGCGCTGCGCCGCATCACCCTCGTCCCGCCGGCCCACCGCGAGTCCACCGTCGACCGGGCGGGCGCGCTGGGGCTGCTGCGCTGCCCCGCCGAGACGCTGGAGCTGCTGGTCGAGGCCGGGCTACCGGTCACCGGCGCGGGCGACGAACGGCGGTTCTGCCACCACGACCTCATCAACCTGGGTCTCTACTCGGGAAGCGGGAACAGCCTGCCGGAGATCGGCTGGGAGTTCGCGTTCCGGTTCTCCCTGAAGCCCGCCGCCACCTGGACGGAACCGAGATCCTGGCGGATGACCGCGACGATGCGGTGTCCGGACGGCGGATGCGGCACCGACCCCCGCTGGCTGCTGCACCGACCGGTTCCGGAGCTGACCGGTGGCGCGGCCTCCGGCTGGGCCAGCGCCGCCGGGCCGGTGACCGTGACCGACGACGAGGTGCGGCTGCCGGCCGTACCCGACCTGGTCACCGTCGAACTGGACCTGGTCACCGCGGGCCGGGCGGACCGGATCGTCTCCCCCCGGCTGGCCCGGCTCTTCGCCGACATCCGGCACGGCGGGCCGCGCTTCCAGATGCTGCCGTCGAGTTGGCAGGTCGACCCGGACGACACGCTCGCCAACGGGGTGGTCGACTGCGTCTCCGCCAGCCTGTACCTCGAACGGGAGTGCCGGGCCATGGGGTACGAGGCGTACGCCCGAGGGGGTTGGCTGATCGGCATGATGGACCTCGACCACGCCTGGCTGGAGGTGCGCGACGACGACGGCCGGATCAAGGCGGTGGACCCGGTGATGGCGCTGCTGGCCCGCCTGCTTCCCGGCGACCGGACCGCCTTCGAGGAGTTCTGCATCGGCTCCAGCCTCAACCGGGTGTTGCCCTGCGCGTGCCGGGCGGAGGGTCCGATGGCGGTACACCACTGCGGGGGCCGGACCCGTCCGCTCGCGGTGGGCACCACCATCAAACCGCTGCGGCCCGGCCGACCCCGGACGCAGGGACCGCTGCCGTGACCGTCGGGTCCAGGGTGTACCGCGCGGGCGCCGAGGCGCGTTATGCGGCCATCTCCCAGCGCGGCACCCTGAAACCGACCCACCTGGTGCACCTCCTCGACGAGGTCTCCGCCGGCTGGTGGCGAGAGACGGCCGGACTCGACCGCTGGTCCTACTTCGAACGGCACCGGGTCCGCGCCGTGGTGCGGTACGTGCAGGCGTACACCCCGCCGGTGCGGGTGCTGCCCGGAGCGCCGCTCGACGCCGAACTGGCCGTCACCCTCGGCGTTGACCGGCGTGGCTGGTACGGCGGGCACGACGAGCTGACCCTGCGCGCAGCCGACGGCACCGTGGTGGCGGTGTGGACCAGCCGGTGGACCTGGTTGGACGCCGGCGCCGGGGTACGACCCACACCGCGCACCGAGGCACCCCCGGGCTTCGGCGGCGACTCGCCGCTGCTGCCGGAGCTGCCGCGACGACCCCGCAGCGGCGGAACCGAGACGGCGGCTTTCACCTTCAGCGACCGGGAGACGGATCTGAACGACCACGTCTTCTTCGCGTGCTACCTGGAGCGCGGCGAGAACGCGCTGGCCGACGCGGGGGTGCCGGCCGGCCGCACCGACACCAGCCGGTGCTGGTACCTGCGACCGGCGCAGGCCGGTCAGTCGATCACACCGGCGGTCACCGAGACCGCCCATGGGCACGTCGTCGAGCTGCGCTTCGGCGCGGGCGGCTTCCCGGCGGCGGTCTGCGAGTACACCACCACCGAGCGGTGACCGAACCGAGCCCAGGCCGGTCGGGATCGGACCGGTGTCAGCCGCTCACCGCCGCCGAGAGCGTCGTCGTGCTCCTCCGGCCGCACCGGAGTCCAGCGACCGGAGGGCCTCGTGGTTGGGCCTGACCGCCGGACACCTCGGCGAGGACGTCGTACACGCCGGCGTCCACGTGGACGCCGGAACACGGGGACCCGCTGCGTGTACTGTCGGGGCGGGCCGTGGCCGGCCGGCGTCGGTGGTGCGGGTTAGCATCGGCGACGGCATGATCGTGCGAGGTGCCCCGCGCCTGCGGGGAGAATCGGGAAGCCGGTGTGAATCCGGCACGGGCCCGCCGCGGTGACCGGGGAGCGACCGTCCAGGCGCGAGGAGCGCAGCCACTGGCCGCAGGGCTGGGAAGGCGGACGGGTAGGCGTTGATCCGGGAGTCCGAAGACCGGCCTCGCGTCGAGCGCCCATCCGTCGGGGGTGGGCCGAGCGCAGCGGGAGCCTGCCTGTGGAACTCTACGACGCCATCCACCACCGCCGGGACGTCCGGGCCGAGTTCACCGGGGAGCCGGTGCCGGCCGACACCCTGCACCGGATTCTCGACGCCGCGCACGCCGCGCCCAGCGTCGGCAACTCGCAGCCGTGGGATTTCGTTCTGGTCCGGGACCCGGCCGTCCGTCGCCGGTTCCATCGGCACGTGCAGGCCGAGCGGGCGACGTTCGCCGCCACTCTGGACGGTGCGGCGGCCGAGCGGTTCGCGCGTATCAAGATCGACGGGGTGCTGGAGTCGACGCTGTCGGTGGTCGTCACCTACGACCCACAGCGCGGCGGCCCGGCGGTGCTCGGGCGGCACGCCATCGCCGACGCGGGCCTCTACTCGGTCTGCCTGGCCATCCAGAACCTCTGGCTCGCCGCCACCGCCGAAGGGCTGGGCGTCGGGTGGGTGTCCTTCTACCGGGAGCCGTTCCTGGCCGAGCTGCTGGGTGTGCCGGCCGGCATCCGGCCGGTGGCCTGGCTCTGCGTCGGGCCGGTCACCCACCTGGAGGCCGTGCCCGATCTGGAGCGACACGGGTGGCGGCGGCGCAGGCCCCTCACCGAGGCGGTCCACCACGACCGGTGGCTACGGCGGGGGACCGACCAACCGAACAGCTAATTCGGGTACGTCGATGCGACGGCTAGGCTGGCGTCGCACTGAGTCATCACTCGGCTACGTTGGGAGGAGTTTCATGCGTACCACCGTCACGGTGCTGGCGGCGTCCGCGCTCGCCGCCCTGAGCCTCGCCGCCGCCGGCGCCACGCCGGCTCTCGCCGCCGCCCCGGCACCCTTCTGCGAGTCCGGCGCGTCGCAGTTCTACTGCGACGCCAGCAGCACCGGCACGACGACCTGGAGCATCACCTGGTACTCCGGCAGTGTCGGCACCTTCACGACCGCCGGGCCGACCCTCTTCGCCACCTGCCCGGCCAGCAACCTCGGCCACCACGTGCGGGCCAGTTACAGCTACGTCGACGGCGGTACCACCCAGTACAGCGGCACCACCCAGTTCATCTGCCGCAGCGGCCCCTGGCAGTAGGGCCGTCCGGCGTCCGGCGTACGCGTCACCCGCGCGTACGCCGGACGGGCTCATGCTGCGGCCGCAGCTACTCCGCGACCGCCGGACCCTCATGCCCGCGATGAGCATCGCACGGTGCTGGAACGAGGCCCGATGACAGCCGAGCCGGTCCGCGAGGGGAAGTACGCGCGCATCGAGCGGGAGCGGCGGTTCCTGCTGGCCGGACCGCCGCTGCCGGCCATGGTCACCGCCAGCCGTCGCATCACCGACCGGTACCTGGCCGGCACCCGACTGCGCCTCAGACGTTCCGAGAGCCTCACCGGCGGATCCCGCGAGTTCAAGCTCACCCAGAAGGTGCCCGCCGCCCGGCCGGGCCACATCCAGGGGCTGATCACGAACGTCTACCTGTCCCCGGCCGAGTACGAACTGCTCGCCCGCCTGCCCGCCGCGACGCTGTCCAAGACCCGCCTGAGCGTCCCACCGCTGGGCATCGACATCTTCGACCAGCCCCTGCACGGTCTGGTCCTGGCCGAGGCCGAGTTCACCACCGACGCGGCGGCACGCTCCTTCCTCCCACCACCGCAGATCGTCGCCGAGGTCACCGACGACCCCCGCTTCACCGGCGGCTCACTCGTCCACGCCAACCGCGAGGCCCTGCTCGGCTGGCTCGCCGGCTACGGCATCACGCCAGCCCCCACCACCCCGTGGACCGCCTGAACCCCCTCGACCACCGGCGCCGACGACTGCGCAGGTGCCCAATCCGCAGACGGTCCCGTGGGCGGTCGACGGCCGCGGTCCGACCGGACGTCGGTCACCGCCGGCTACCGCGCCGAGCGCGGCGAGCCGAGGTGACGAGGTGCGGCGGGTGGGGGAGTTGTTCCAGCGCTCCGCGCACGAGGGGCTGCGGTCTGCGGGGGTCTTCGCGGTGGGCATGGTGCAGCGGACGCAACGGGCGCAGGATCTCCGCGACGCGCCGGAGACGGTGAAGTTGCGGCAGTTCAACCTGGCCGCCGCGGTCCCCAGGCTGCTCGCTGCCTGTGCGGAGCACCAGGTCACCGTCACGGGGTAGCCATGGAGGTGGGCGTCGCCGCGACCTGACGGGCCGCATCCGGACAGGGGCGGTCCCGCTCGCGCCGGACTCACCCTTCCGACACAACCTGACCGTTCGAGGTCGGCAGCCCTTCCAGTTCGGCCCGCAGCGTCGCGAGTGCGGCGTCGATGATGTCGCCGAGCCGGCGACCGTCGTCGGTGTCGAGCCATGCGGCGACGGACACGTACATCAGGGTTCCCGCCGTCTCGGCGAGCAGGTCGGCCCGGAGCGGGTCGAGGCCGCGGGCGCGGAAGCCGTCCCGCATCACCTGGGCCAGCATCGCGCGCTTGTGCTGGTCGCGTTCGCCCAGCCCCGGGTCGGACGCCACGATGGCGCGCCGTTGCCGCAGGTCGTCCTTGCGGCCTTCGAAGTAGGTCTCGGCGACCGTGCGCAGGCCCGCGACGATGAACGTCAGCGGTTCGTCGGTGGGCGCCGTGGCCATGAGTTCCGTGGCGAAGGCGCTGATCTCGGCCTCGTCCGCGAAGAGCACCTCGCGCTTGTCGGCGAAGTGCCGGAAGAACGTGCGCGTCGTCAGGCCGGCCCGCGCGGTGATCGCCGGCACCGTGGTAGCGGCGAAGCCCTGCTCGGCGAAGAGTTCGAGCGCCGCCTGCCGCAGCCGCTCGCGGGCATCCGGTCGCCATCGGGCCATGATCCCAGTGTAGCCGTGATGACATGACGTGTCGTCGACGGTATGGTGATGACACGGCGTGTCGTCACTGGGACGGCTGCCGCACCAGGGCGGAGCTGTGCCATGACCGACGTATGGATCCTCGGCGGCACCGGACGCAGCGGGCGCGCCATCGCGGCCGAACTGCGCCGACAGGGCATCGAGCCGATGCTGGTCGGCCGGGACGCCGAACGGCTCGAGGCCGCCGCCGGCGGGCTGCCGACGATCGTGGCCGGTACGGTCCGCGAGACCGCGGCCGCGATCCGCCGGGAGCGGCCGGCCGTGGTGGTCAACACCGTCGGACCGTTCATCGAGACGGCCCTGCCCCTGCTGGACGCGTGCCTCCCGACCGGCCACTACCTCGACCTCGCCAACGATCTGGCCGCGGTGTCGGCGGTCCTCGGCCGGCACGGCGAGTTGACGGCAGCGGGACGCACGGCCGTCACGGGAGCCGGCTTCGGCGTGACCGCCACCGAGAGCGTCGTGGTGAAGCTCTGCGAGGGGCGACCGACACCCCGGCGGGCCCGGGTCGACATGGTGCCCTCGTTGGCCACCGAGGACGGCGTCGTCGGCGACGCCCTCGCCGCCACGATCGTGGAGGGCATCCCCGGGGTCGAGGGCGGTGGGCGGTTCCAGGGCCGCCGGTACCGCGACGGACGACTCACCCCTGCCCCTCTCGCCGGCGACCCGATGAAACTGGTCCTGCCCGACGGGTCCACGGTGACCACCGCCGGCATGCCGCTGGGCGAGCTGATGGCCGCCCAGCGCGCCAGCGGCGCCGCGGACGTGCTCGCCGCATCGAGCGAGGCCCCGTCCTCCCCGGTCATGCGCGCGGTGCTGCCCGTGGCGACCGCCCTGCTCGCGATCGGCCCGGTGCGCGCCCTCCTGCGGCGACGGCTCGCCACGGTGCCGACCAGGGCCCGCCCGAAGCCCCGCGAGCACTCCTGGGGCCACGCGGTCGTCCAGTGGCCGGACGGCAGCAGCCGCGAGGGCTGGCTGCGGGTCGGCGAGGCCCAGTCCTGGACGGCTACGGTGCCCGCCGAGGTGGTCCGGCGGCTGCTCGACGGGCAGGGCAAACCGGGCGCGTACACGCCGGCGGCGCTGTTCGGGTCGACCCTCGCCGAGGCATGCGGCGGTACGTACCAGGTGCAGTGAACCCTGACGGGTCCCCGTGACCGGCCAGCCGCCGACCCGTCGTGCGCGGTCCGACGAGACCGCTCGTCCCGTGTCCGGTTGCATCCGGCTTCTGTCCGGCGTCGTACTGGCACCGGAGGCGGTCGGTCGTGAGGATGGGGGTGTGAGTTCACCGAAGCCTCTCGCCGGCCCCGGGTCCGCGCCGCAGCCGACCGTGGGCGGGCGGGTCGACCCGGCGGGCGGGGAGTCAGGCCTCCCGGCACCGCGCCCCGGCGGGTCCGCCCCGGATCGCCGCTATCTGCTCGACAACGCCCGGGTGGAGGCCGGCGAGCGGTTCACCTGGTTGGCTGAGCTGTTCGACGGTGTCACCCGCGGGCACGTCGACCGGCTCGGGATACGGGCGGGCTGGCGCTGCTGGGAGGTCGGCGCCGGTGGCCCCGGCATCCCGCAGGCGCTGGCGGCGGTCGTCGGATCCTCCGGTCACGTGCTGGCCACGGACATCGATCCCGCCTGGTTGGGCCCGCGAGGTGGGTACGAGGTGGTCCGGCACGACGTGAGCGCGGATCCGCCGCCGCAGCCGGGGACCTTCGACCTGGTGCACGCCCGGCTGGTGCTCGTCCACGTGGCCGACCGTGCCCGGGCGTTGGCGACGATGGTGGCCGCGTTGCGGCCCGGCGGTTGGCTTCTCGTCGAGGACGCCGACACCGAGTTGCAGCCGATGGCCTGCCTCGACGAGGTCGGCCCGGCTCAGCGGCGCGCCAACCGGCTACGCCGGGCGGTCCGGGAGTTGTTGACCCGTCGGGGCGCGGACCTGCGGTTCGGCCGTACCCTGCCGGGGGCGTTGCGGGCGGCCGGCCTGGTCGGTGTCGGCGCATCCGGCCACTTCCCGGTCGGCGGCGTGGCCTGCGACCGGCTGGAGACCGCGACGGTGCGGATGGTCCGCGCCGAGCTGCTCGCCGCGGGGTTGGCCACCGACGCCGAGATCGACGCCCACCTGGCCGCCGTCGGGGCCGGCGACCTCGACCTCACCCTCGCACCGCTCATCTCGGCCTGGGGACGCCGACCGGGGTAGTCCCACGGCGGCGCGGGTCAGGGTCGGACCTCGGGAAGCGGGACAGGTCCGTGCGGCGGGTCGGCCTGCCCGGATGCGGCCGGAAGGCGAAGGGTGAACACCGCTCCCGTCCCGGCGGCGCCGGAGACCGCCGAGGTGCCGCCGTGTGATTCGGCGATCTTGCGGACGATGGCGAGCCCGAGACCGCTGCCGCCCGTTCGCCGGTTGCGGGACTTCTCGGCCCGCCAGAACCGTTCGAAGACGAGCTCACGCTGTTCCTCCGGAATCCCCGGCCCGGTGTCGGCTACGACGATCTCGACGTACGCTGCCCGGTGTCGGGCGGAGAGCGTGACCCGGCCGTCGGCGGGGGTGTGCCGGATCGCGTTGGTGATCAGGTTGCCGATGGCCTGCCGGAGCCGGATCGGATCGGCGTCGAGCGTGCCGGGTGCGGCATCGACGACCAGCGCGACCCCGGCGGACTCGGCGGCGGGAGCGAAGGCGTCCGCGACCTCGCGCAGCAGCCTGGGCAGCTCGACCTGTTGCCGGTGCAGTGTCAGCTCGCCCGCGTCGGCTGCGGCGAGATCCTGGAGGTCGTCGATGACGTGCTGGAGTAGGAGCGCCTCGTCCAGCAGCGAACTGACCAGGTCCACATCGAGTTCGACCACCCCGTCCTCGGCTGCCTCCAACCAGCCGCGGATGTTCGTCACCGGCGTACGCATCTCGTGGGCGATGTCGCCGACCATGTCGCGGCGCAGTTGCTCGACCCGGCACCGCTGTTCGGCCATCTCGTTGAACGCGGTGCCGAGCCGGGCGATCTCATCGCGTCCGGCGACCCGCACCCGTGCCGTGGTGTCGCCGTTGCGCATCCGCCCGGCCGCGGCGGTCAACGCGTGTAGTGGTCGGACCAGGCGTACCCCCACCAGCACCGTGACGCCGACCGCGACGAGCAGCACCACCCCGGCCACCCCGAAGATCCGCAACCGGTTGGCCGGGGTGAGGTCGAACGCGCCGACCGGCACCGGGGTACCCGGGTCGGTGACGAACAACAACACGGGTGGCGCGACGTGGCCGGCGATCTGGGTGCGTCGGGCCGCGGCGACACAACCGTCGACGTCGTCGCGTCGTTCGGCGGTGATCGGGCCGGACCCGGCCGGGGTCCACTGTCCGTCGAGGTCGGTTCGCACCGCCGGAATCCGCTGGCGGCCCAGGCAGGTGTTGACGAGGTCGTCGAGCTGGTCCAGCGCTTGTCGCTCGGTGGCGGTCGGCTCGGCCAACGCGTCGAACTCCCCGGCGCACCGCGCGTCGCTGATGACGGTGGCGCCTCGGGACACGATGCGGGGCCTGCCGCTGGGGGCGACGACGATCTCCGCGTCGGTCCGGACCGGAAGCAACCCTTCCGCCGCGGTCAGCGGGGCCGGTTCGAGCGGACCGTGCAGACAGTCCAGTGCCCGCACCGCCAATCTGCGCAGCGCGGTCCGTTCGGCGTCCGGGAGCTGGTACGGGCCGGTGGCCCGCGCGTCGATGCCGCCGGCTCCCGCCGTTCCCGCCAGATCGGTGTCGACGGCGAGCGGGTCGACGGTGGCGGAGGCCCGTTGCGGCAGGGCTCCCGCACCGGACGCGGCGAGCGGGGTGCGGTTGCGGTCGGTCAGGACGATCCGTCGCTCGGTGTCCGCCGCGAGGGACCGCACCAGTGGCGACACGCCTGTCCAGTCGTGGTGCGTCGCGGCGTGCCCGAGCAGGGCGTCGTAGATCCGCGCGTCGTCGGCGAGCGCCCGGCCGCGCTCCTGTTGCAGTGCCCGGGTCGTGTCACGTACGGCGAGCCAGGCGGTCGCCGAGATCGAGAGTACGGAGATGACCACGCTGAGGGCGAGCAGCCGGACCAGGAGGCTGCCGCGTCCGCACCACTCAGCCATCGGCGAGTTTGTATCCGATGCCGTATACGGTGAGCAGCCGTGCCGGGCGTCGCGGATCCGTCTCGATCTTCCGGCGCAGGTTCATCACGTGCACGTCGACCGTGCGGGCGGTGACGTACGAGTCGAGCCCGTGCAGCCGGCGGAGCAGTTGGTCGCGGCTGAACGCCCTGCCCGGCTCCGCAGCGAACGCGCTCAACAGGGCGAACTCGCCCGGGGTGCACACCACCGGGCTGCCCGCGACGGTGACCTCGTGGCGTACCGGATCAATGAGGAGGTCGCCCACCCGCAGCACCGGCGTGACAGGCAGCGCAGCCGCGGACCGGGTCCGGCGGAGCAGGGTGCGCACCCGCGCCGCCAGTTCCCGCGGGCTGTACGGCTTCGTCAGGTAGTCGTCGGCGCCCAGGTCCAGGCCCAGCAGCAGGTCGTCCTCGGTGCTGCGGGCGGTGACCATCAGCACCGGCACCTCCGAGTCCCGACGCAGGATGCGGCACACGTCGAGGCCGTCGACGCGCGGCATCATGACGTCCAGCACCAGCAGGTCCGGCGGACAGTGGCGGATCTCGTCCAGCGCGGCCCGGCCGTCGTGGACCACCGACACCCGGTGGCCCTCGTGCTCCAGATACCGCCGGAGCAGTTCGGCCTGCTTGGGGTCGTCCTCGGCGACGAGCACGTTCGCGTTCACGGCGGCGAGTCTAGGAGGCGTCAGAACATCGAAACAGGTGGAGAACGGGACCACTACCGGATCACCACAGGTTCCTGACAAGGGTTCGCCAGGATGTGGCACGTAACAGCCCCCGGTCCCCGTGAAGGAGAAAAGGTTGTCATTGCTGAAGGGCCTGGCCGCAGTGGCCCTGGTCGCCGCCGGCCTCGTGCCCACGTCACCCGCCCAGGCCAAGGACCGCACCTATCCGGTCAGGTCGCTCGACTACACCCTCGGCGACCGCGCGTTCACCGTCGCCGGTTTCCACACCGACGGCCCGGACTCGTCGACCCTGGCACCGATCGAGCTGACCGGCAACGTGCACTACCCGGCCGCCGGCAACGGGCCGTTCCCGCTGGTGGTGCTCTCGCACGGCTACTGGTCCACCTGCGCCGACCGGGCTGCCGACGCCGAGGCGGCCCGGATCGAGAAGGAGTCGCCGGCCGACTACTACGACGACCCGCGCTGGTTGGACGCCATCCACCGGCTCTGGCAGTGGCCCTGCGCGCCCGGTGTCGCCGCACTGCCCAGCTACCGGGGCTACGACTATCTCGCCCGACAGCTCGCCGCCCAGGGAATGGTCGTCGTCTCGATCAGCGCCAACGGGATCAACGCCGGCCAGATCGGCACCGAGGCCGACAACGCCCGCGCGAAGCTCATCAACAAGCATCTCGCGCTCTGGACCGAACTGGCCCGCACGGGCCGTGGTGCCCTGGCCGGCCACTTCAACGGCCCGACCCCGGACCTCAAAGGCAGGATCGACTTCTCCCGTACGGGGACACTCGGCCACTCACGCGGCGGCCGTGCGGTGGCCTGGCACGCCGCCGACGTCCACCGCGCCGACCTCCCGGCAGGCGTACGCGTGGCCGGCGTCCTCGCCCTCGCCGCCGCCGGCTCGGGCACCGCCACCAACCCCGGTTCCCCGGATGCCAAGCTCTACCGGGTGACCTCGGCACCGCTCGCGGTCTGGGTCGGCGGCTGCGACAGTGAGCAGGGTCTCGACTATGCGAAGCTGGCGATCGGCCACACGCGGAAGCCGGTCTACACCTGGCATGTCCGTGGCGCGAACCACAACTTCCTCAACACCCAGTGGTCTCCCGGGAGCGGGCAGGTCGGCGCCATCGACGACCAGGGCTTCGGTCCGGCACCGGGCTGGTGTGGCACCCCGACGTTCCCGGACTGGGACCCGGACAGCGGCACCCCCGAACCGCCGATCGAGTGGTCACACGTGACCCGCAAGCTGACCGAGACCGAACAGCGCCAGGTCAGCGCCGGATACGTCACCGCGTTCTTCCGTTCGGTGCTCCTGGGCGACCGGCAGGCCGAGGCGGTCGTCAGCGGCGGCGTCCACCCGTACGCCTCGTTCACCGTGGTCGACGCCGAGAAGATCGTCCCCCGACCCCGGCGGGGCCCGCGGTAGCGCCGCACGGCGGTGAAGCCCCCGTCGGTCACGACTGGTAGGTGGCGATGTCCAGGGCCGGGGCTTCCGTCGCCGACCGGGCGGGCTGCCGTATCGGCGGCCCGCCCTCGGCGAGGCCCTGCGCCGGATCACGTCGGCCTCACCCCCCGATCGGCGCGACGGTCCGCTCATCCACCGGGCACCACCACGGGGCCGGTCGGGTGGGGCGGTACGACTCGGGGAACACCGCTGGCGTGCCCGTCACCGGGTCGGGCACGATCGGCGGCGCAACCCGAACACGTCGGCGACGAGGTCCGGGGTGAGCACCGTCGACGGGTGACCGGTCGTGGCGACCCGGCCGTCGCGCAGCACCACCAGGTCGGTGGCGTAGCGGGCCGCCTGGTTGAGGTCGTGCAGGACGGCGACCACGGTCCGACCCCCGGCGAGCAGGTCGAGGACCTCGTACTGGTGGGCGATGTCGAGGTAGGTGGTGGTCACAACGTCCGGATGACCGACACCGAACTCGCCCAGTTCGCCACCCAGGTGTACAGCTCCATGCACCGGGCGATCCAGCCGTTCCACACCATCGCCGACGGCGACACGCTGTTTCGCCCTGACCACCGACGAGGTGGCGGTGCCCGCCCCGTCGCTGCGGCTGGGCACGGTCGCCGCCGAACTGGCCTGGGACGCCGTCCGCACCAGCGTCAACGCCGCCTGACGACGACCCCGCCCACGTCGCCCGGACGGTCAGACCGGGTTCAGTCGATTCCGTCGACCCCGCTGACGCTCTTGATCCAGCCGGCCAGGAAACCGGTGGGAACGGACAGTCCGCCCAGGGCGTCGTCGGAGTGGGTGAACACGGCCTGGACGCGGTTGTTCTGCCAGACCGCTGCCCCGGAGTCGCCGTCCAGGGGAACCCCGTCGAGTCCTTCCAACTCCAGTTCCGACCCGATGGATCGCTCGACCCGCAGGCTGCACACCCGCAGGGTCGATGCCGGTGGCCCGTTCGTCTCGGTCTGCCCCCAGCCGCGGATGGCTACGGTGACCCCGGTCTTGAGCAGAGCCGTGTCTCTGCTGTAAGGAACGACGAGATTGCTTTGGGTGACGTTCGACGCCAGATGCAGGACTGCCATGTCGTAGCCCTTCGGTGCCACCGCCGTGCCGTCCACGATGATGCGCTGACCGCTGCCGAGACGCTTGTCGCCCGCCTTGATCACGAGACGGCTGCTGTGGAGGCAGTGTGCCGCGGTGAGCACGTAGTGCACATGGATGAGCGAGCCGGTACAGCGGAAGTTGGCCCCTCCGTTGTTCCAGATCTGTACCTGCCCGTGCAGTGACGACGTGGTGGTGCCGCCGGTGATCGCCGATGCGGGGGTCTGCGGGCCGACCACCAGCACGGCTCCGCACAGCACGGCGAGAACAGCTCTCCGGAACGGCTTCACCGGCACTCCTCGGTGCATGTGGAAACAGCAGATTCGCGGCAGAAATCGGGAGACGCGGATGGTGTGACGTGCTGTTGTCCCACTACAGCAGGCACATCCCCGCCCGCCCGACGCGGTCCGGGCACTCTCTCTGCACCCCGATGAGCCGAACGGCCCGACCGGTGTCAGCATGCCCGATCCAGGCACTGTCCACAATCACCATCGCGACCCGACGCGCAACACGAGTGCTCCCGTCGCGGGAACCAGGCCGCGGGTTCCCGGCCGCCGTCGTCGCGGCCGGCCGGTGACGAAGGCCCGCGAGACGCGTCTGCGGGACTACCGTCGTTCCGTATGACCCGAAGGGGAGCGGAGATCACCGCGGAGCTGGTCCAGGAGTTGATTCGGGACCAACACCCCGACCTCGCCGGTCTTCCCGTTCGGCTGGCCGCACGCGGGTGGGACAACCAGATGTGGCGGCTCGGTGACGAGCTGGCCGTCCGGCTCCCTTGGGCGACCGACCGCGCGGACGCGCTGCTGCGCAAGGAATTCACCTGGCTGCCCACCCTGGCCCCGCACCTTCCGCTACCGGTCCCGGTGCCGCAGCGCATCGGCACACCGTCCGACCGCTTCCCCCGGTGCTGGCTCGTCACCACCTGGGTGCCGGGTGTCCCCGCCGACCGGCAACCCGTCACCCGGGCCACCGACGCGGCGCACTCCCTGGCCGCCTTCCTGACCGCACTGCACCAGCCTGCCCCCACCGGCGCTCCTAACGGCGGCAGTCGGGGCGGCCCGCTGACCGACCACACCGGGGGATTCACCGCAGCGCTCACCGACGCCACCGAACGGGGCCTGATCCCCGACCCGGACACCGTGCGCGCCGTCTGGCACGACGCCGTCACCGCCCCCGGCTGGACGGGCCCGTCGCTCTGGTTGCATGCCGACCTGCACCCGGCCAACGTCCTCACCACCGACGGCGCCCTCCGCGGCGTCATCGACTTCGGCGACCTCGGCACGGGCGACCCCGCCTACGACCTCGCCGCCGGGTGGCTCCTGTTACCCGACCACGGCATCGACCACTTCCTCGCCGCCTACCGGCCGACACCCGACCCCGCCACCATCCGCCGTGCCCGGGGATGGGCCCTGGCACGCGCCCTCGGCGGCATCCTGATCGGCGACGCCGGCGTCCACGGCCGCCCTGGCGGCAAACCGTCCTGGGGCCCTCCCGCTCAGGCCGCCGTGCGACGCCTCACCGCCACCACCGGTACTCCGCCGCCGGACCAGCGTCACGGGACGAAGCTGGCGTGGTAGGACGCCGCCATGTCCTCGCCGCCGTGCCCCTGCTCGGCCGCGCGCCGCAACCGTTGCGCACCGGCGGCCAGGACGTCGAGGCGTACCCCGTGGTCCTCGCCGGCCGCGACGATCAGCCGGGCGTCCTTCTCGGCGGTCTCCACCGCGAAGCTCGCCGGCGACAACCGGCCCTGCCGCACCAGGTCGGTCTTGGCGCGCAGGTAGCCCATGTCCAGCGGGCCGCCCTCGATCACCTCGAAGAAGCGGTCCGGGTCGACGCCGAGCGCCCCGGCCAACGCCAGCATCTCGACCGCGCCGTGGGTCACCGTCAGGACCCAACTGTTCGCCACCAGCTTCAACCGGGTGGCGTCGCCCCGCGCGCCGTCCTCAGCCAGCCACACCACCCGGGCCGCGATCGCGTCGAACACCGCGGTGAGCTTCTCCCGGCCGGTCTGCGGACCGGCGGCGAGCACGGTCAACCGGCCGGCCTCGGCGGGCTGCCGGGTGCCGAGCACGGGCGAGTCGTAGAACGCCACCCGGTGCTCGGCGGCGATCTCGGCGAGCCCGGCCGTGTCGGCCAGGCCCACGGTGGTGGTCTGCAGCCAGGCCGCGCCCGCCTTCAGCCCGGGTGCGGCCCGCCCGATCACCTCGCGGACGGTCGCCCCGTCGTACAGCATCGTGATGATCACGTCGGCGTCGCGTACGGCGTCGGCCGGGGTCTGCGCCACGGTCGCGCCGGTCCCCGCCGCCTTCTCCGGGGACCGGTTCCACACGCGGACGACGTGCCCGGCCCGGACGAGATTGCGGGCCATGGCGGCACCCATGATGCCCGCGCCCAGCACCCCCACGGTCAACTCATCGGTCATCGGTCCCTCCTCTCGCCCACGACCGACGGCCTGGGCCGGCTGGTGGTGAGCTGGTAGCGGGCCCCTCCTACTGCCGGTAGGTGGACAGGAAGGTGCGGATGCGCCCGATCGCGTCGTCGAGGACGTCGGTCGGGGCCAGGAACACCATGCGCAGGTGGTCCGGGGTGTCGATGTTGAAGCCGCTGCCGTGCGAGATCAGCAGATGCTGCTGCTCCAGCAGGTCGATCACGAGCTTCTCGTCGTCGTGGATCTTGTGGACGGCCGGGTCGAGGCGGGCGAAGAGGTAGAGCGCCCCCTCCGGCTTGACGCAGTCGACGCCGGGGATCGAGACGACCTCGCGCCAGGCGTGGTCGCGCTGTTCCAGCAGCCGCCCGCCGGGCCGGATCAGCTCGTCGATGCTCTGGTAGCCGCCGAGCGCGGTCTGGATGGCGTGCTGGGCCGGCACGTTCGGGCAGACCCGGAGGTTGGCCAGCAGTTGCAGCCCGTTCAGGTAGTCGGTGTCGGTGCCGGTGAACCCGCTGGTGGCGAGCCAGCCGGAGCGGAAGCCGGCGGCCCGGTAGACCTTCGACAGGCCGCCCATGCTGACCACCGGCACGTCCGGGGCGAGCGCCGCGAGGGTGTGGTGGGTGGCGCCGTCGTACACGATCCGGTCGTAGATCTCGTCGGCGAAGATCATCAGGCCGTGCCGGCGGGCCAGTTCGATCATGCCGAGCAGGGTCTGCTCCGAGTACACCGCGCCTGTCGGGTTGTTCGGGTTGATCACCACGAGGGCGCGGGTGCGTTCGGTGATCCGCGAGGCCAGGTGCTCCAGATCGGGCTGCCAGCCGGCGCTCTCGTCGCAGCGGTAGTGCACGGCCTGCCCGCCGCACAGGTTCACCGCGGCGGTCCAGAGCGGGTAGTCCGGGCTGGGCACCAGCACCTCGTCGCCGGAGTCGAGCAGCGCCTGCAACACCATCATGATCAGCTCGGAGACCCCGTTGCCGAGCAGCACGTCGTCCGGCTGGACGCCGGTCACGCCCAGGTTCTGGTACCGCTGGGCGACGGCGACCCGCGCCGAGTAGATGCCCCGGGCGTCGCTGTAGCCCTGCGCCTCGACGAGGTTCTGCACCACGTCGGCGACGATCGGGCCGGGAGTGGCCAGTCCCCAGGGCGCCGGGTTGCCCAGGTTCAGCTTGAGGATCCGGTGGCCGGCGGCCTCCATCTCCTGTGCCCGCCGCAGCACCGGCCCACGGATGTCGTACCGGACGCTCTTCAGCCGTTTGGCCTGCCGCATCGGACCTCCTTGCCCCACCCGGACACTTTGCCCCAGAAAGCACCCTAGTACGACCGCCGGAAGGGTGGCTGCTCCGGCCCACCACCGCAGCCCTCCGGGGTAACGGAGCGTAGCGGTGCCCGCACCGATATTCATGTACGATCGTCTATCTCATTCGTGCGAGGATGGGGATGCTTGTGCTGCTTTTTCGTCATCGGATTCGACCCGTACGGCGCACGACCGCCGGCATGGGACCCACGGCACCCGCCTGCCGGATCCGACCGTGACCGGCACCACCCCCTGATTCCGTCGGCGGCCCCGGTGGCCGCCGGGGAAACGCGCGTCGTCGTGCACCATTCCTGCGTGGCTACGGCCGGAACGGCAAGGTGGCAGAGACATGAAGGTCCTCGTGATCGGTGGTGGCCCGGCCGGGAGCACCGCGGCAACGGCGATGGCCCAGGCCGGCCTCGACGTGCGGCTCGTCGAGAGCGCGCACTTCCCGCGGTACCACGTGGGGGAGTCGCTCACCCCGTCGTGCCGGGTGGTGCTGGACGTCATCGGCATGTCGAAGACCCTCGACGACCACGGCTTCGTGAAGAAGAACGGCGGCGTCATCCACTGGGACGACGACCAGTGGACGTTCGACTGGCAGGCGCAGTCCGGGGTGCAGTCGTGGCAGGTCGACCGCAGCGAGTTCGACGCGCTGCTGCTGGAGCACGCCCGCCGCAACGGGGTCGCCGTCACCACCGGTGTCACCGGCCGGTCGGTGCGCTTCGCCGACGGCCGGCCGGTGGCCGTGGAGTGCTCCCCGGACGACGGCGAACCGTTCACCATCGACGACTTCGACTTCCTGGTCGACGCCACCGGACGCAACGGGCTGCTCAGCGCCCGGCACTTCGGCAACCGCGAGCCGCTGAACAACCTGCGCAACGTCGGCATCTGGGGCTACTGGACCGGGGCCACGCTGCTGCCCGACACGCCGTCCGGAGGGATCAACATCATCTCCTCGCCGGAGGGCTGGTACTGGGTGATCCCGATGGCCGGCGGGCGGATGAGCATCGGCTACGTCACCACCAAGGACGCCTTCGCGCGTGACCGTCACGAGCACCCGTCGTCGGACGACCTGTACCGGCACCTCATCGCGGCCTCGCCGACCATCACGAAGCTGACGGCAGAGGCCGAGTTCCTCGGCGTGACGAGGGTCGAGACCGACTACTCGTACATCGCCGACCAGTTCTGCGGGCCGGGTTACGCGATCGTCGGCGACGCGGCCTGCTTCCTGGACCCGCTGCTGTCCACCGGCGTGCACCTCGCGCTCTACAGCGCGTTGACCGCCGCCGCGTGCGTCGCCTCGGTGGACCGTGGCGAGGTCGACGAGACGGAGGCGCTGCGGTTCTTCGAGTTCGCCTACCGGCGCGCGTACATGCGGCTGTTCGCGCTGGTGACCATCATGTACGAGCGCTACCTGGGCAAGGACGGCTTCTTCCGCACCTCCGACCGGTTGATCGGCGACGAGCAGTCCGCGCAGCCGGACGCCGACGTCTCCTCCCGGTCCTTCGCCGAGATCATCGGTGGCCTGTCCGACCTGCGGGAGGCGGCCGACTCGTCCACCCGCGTCATCACCGACCGCCTGCGGGAGGAAGCGGTGCGGGCGCAACTGCAGGTGGTGCACGCACCCGGCTCCGACGGACCCGACTTCACCCCGGTCCGGGGCGACCCCCTGTCCGACGCGGAGTCAGCCGACTACCGCCTCGTCACCAGTCCGCGACTCGGCCTCGAACGGGTCCGTGCGACACACCCCTGAACCCGGTCCGCCGCGCACCCCGGCCGCACGGCACCGGCCGGGGTCGCGGCGACGGGGGCTGCCCTGGCCGTCCGACCAGGGCAACCCTGCGGGAACCCGCCGACCTATCCGTCGAGCTGGCCGGTGGCGACCAGCCGGCGGTACCAGTGGGCGCTGTCCTTCCAGCGGCGTTCCTGCGTGTCGTAGTCGACGTGGATGATGCCGAACCGACGGTCGTAGCCGTAACCCCACTCGAAGTTGTCCAGCAGCGACCAGACGAAGTAGCCCCGCACGTCCACGCCCTGCGCGCGGGCGTCGGCCACCGCACCGATGTGCCGACGCAGGTAGTCGATCCGCCGGTCGTCGCGGATCCGCCCGTCGGCCGACACCACGTCGTCGAACGCCGCGCCGTTCTCGGTGATCATCAACGGCTGGCCCGGGTGGTCGCGCCCCAGCCGCACCAGCAGCTCGGTGAAGGCCGGCGGGTCGATGTTCCAGCCCATCGCCGTGTACGGGCCGGGCTGCGGCAGGAAGTCGACGTCCTCGGCACCCACCCACGGCGAGTGCACCGACGCCCCGTGCCCGTCGGCGGCCGAGCGGGCCGAGTGCCCGTCCCAGGCGCGCACCAGGGTGCTGGAGTAGTAGTTGACCCCGAGCACGTCCAGCGGCACCGCGATCAGCTTCTCGTCACCGGGGCGCACGAACGACCAGTCGGTGACGGCGGCGGTGTCGGCCAGCAGGTCGGTCGGGTACGCCCCGTCCAGCATCGGGCCGAGGAACGCCCGGTTCGCCAGCGCGTCGATCCGCCGGACCGCGTCGGCGTCGGCGGCCGACCCGGACGCGCCCCGCACGACGTGCAGGTTCAACGTCACCGACAGCTCGGCGCTCGGCGTCAGCTCCCGCACCACCCGCCCGGCCAGGCCGTGCGCCAGGTTCAGGTGGTGCACCGCCGCCAGCGCCGCCGCCGGTTCGGTGCGGCCGGGCGCGTGCACGCCGGAGCCGTACCCCAGGTAGGCCGAGCACCACGGTTCGTTGAGCGTCGTCCAGGTGTGCACCCGGTCCCCGAGCGCGCCGACGATCCCTGCCGCGTACTCCTCGAAACGCCGCGCCGTGTCCCGCACCGGCCACCCGCCGGCGTCCTCCAGCTCCTGCGGCAGGTCCCAGTGGTACATGGTCGCCACCGGCCGGATGCCGCGCTCCAGCAGCCCGTCGACCAGCCGCGCGTAGAAGTCCAGGCCGGCGGGGTTGAACCGGCCGGAACCGCCCGGCTGCACCCGGGGCCAGGAGACCGAGAAACGGTACGCGCCCAGCCCCAGCTCGGCGAGGTGGTCCAGATCCTGCGGCCACCTGTGGTAGTGGTCGGCGGCCACGTCACCGGTGTCACCGTTCAACGTCCGCCCGGGGGTGTGGCTGTAGGTGTCCCAGATGGACGGACCCCGACCGTCCTCGGTGGCCGCACCCTCGATCTGGTACGCCGCCGTCGCCGACCCCCAGAGGAAACTCTCCGGGAAGTTGCGTGCCGTCATCGTCCCGCCCTCTCCGCGCCGACCACCACGCAGTGGTACGCCGACGACTCACCCGACACCAGCTCGGCGGTCGCCAGCCCGCCCCGGAACCCCACCTCGAACCGCGCACCCGGCCCCCCGTCGGGCGACGGGATGCGCACCTGCTGCCGTTGCCCCTCCGCCGGAGCGTAGAGCCGCAGCTCCACCCCGTCGGCCCAGGCGTAGTCGGGCCGGTCGCAGCGCGCCCCGAACCCGATGACCGCGCCGGGCCGGGCGAGCACCGGCAGGCTGTCGTACCCGTGCTTCTCGGTCACCCAGGTCGGGCCGGTGAGCTGCGCCCCGGTGACCAGGTGGGTCCAGGTGCCGGCGGGCACGTAGAAGGTGACCTGCCCGTCGGCGCTGAGCACCGGCGCGACCAGCACGTCCGGGCCGAGCATGTACTGCCGGTCGAGATGCGCCACGGCCGGATCGTCCGGGAACTCCACGATCATCGGTCGCATCATCGGTATCCCGTCGCGGTGCGCCTCCTCGGCGGTCGCCGCCAGGTACGGCATGAGACCGAGCTTGAGCCGGGTGAAGTGGCGCAGCACGTCCACGGCCTGCTCGTCGTACGCCCACGGCACCCGGTACGAGCCGGAACCGTGCAGCCGCGAGTGCGACGACAGCAGGCCGAACGCGATCCACCGCTTGAACACCGCCGGGTCGGGGGTGCCCTCGAAGCCGCCGATGTCGTGACTCCAGTAGCCGAAGCCGGACGACGCCAGGGACAGCCCGCCGCGCAGCGACTCGGCCATCGCGACGAACGTCGACTCGCAGTCGCCGCCCCAGTGCACCGGGAACTGCTGGCCGCCGGCGGTGGCCGAGCGGGCGAACAGCACCGCCTCGCCCTCGCCCCGCTCGGCCTCCAGCAGCTCGAAGACCGCCTTGTTGTAGAGGTAGGAGTAGTAGTTGTGCATCCGCTGCGGGTCCGACCCGTCGTGCCACACCACGTCGGTCGGGATGCGCTCCCCGAAGTCGGTCTTGAAACAGTCGACGCCCATGTCCAGCAGCGCGCGGAGCTTGTCGGTGAACCAGGCCACCGCGTCGGGGTTGGTGAAGTCGACCAGCGCCATGCCGGCCTGCCACTTGTCCCACTGCCACACCGACCCGTCCGGGTTGCGCACCAGGTAGCCGGCCTCGCGGCCCTCCTCGAACAGGTACGACCGCTGGGCGATGTACGGGTTGATCCACACGCACACCTTCAGGCCCCGCTCGTGCAGCCGGTGCAGCATGCCCTCCGGGTCGGGGAAGGTCGCCGGGTCCCAGACGAAATCCACCCAGTGGAACTGGCGCATCCAGAAGCAGTCGAAGTGGAACACCGACAGCGGCAGGTCCCGCTCGGCCATCCCGTCGACGAACTCGGTCACCGTCTTCTCGTCGTACGACGTGGTGAACGACGTGGACAGCCACAGCCCGTACGACCAGGCGGGCACCCGGGCCGGCCGGCCGGTCAGCGCGGTGTAGCGGCGCAGCACGTCCTTCGGGGTGGGCCCGTCGATGACGTGGTAGGTCAGCGACTGGCCCTCGACGCTGAACTGGGTCTGCGCGACGACCTCCGAGCCGACCTCGAACGACACGTGCTCCGGGTGGTCCACGAACACCCCGTAGCCGGCGCTGCTCAGATAGAACGGCACGTTCTTGTACGCCTGCTCGCTGGCGGTGCCGCCGTCGGCGTTCCAGATGTCGACCGTCTGCCCGTTCTTGACGAACGGGCCGAACCGCTCGCCCAGCCCGTACACCGTCTCGCCGACGCCGAGCGCGAGCCGTTCGTGCACGTACCGGCGTCCCTTGCCGTCGGTGACGATGCCGATGCTGCGGCCGGTGGACGCGGTGACCAGCCGGTCGCCGTGCTTGAACTCGACCCGCCAGCCGTCGACCAGCGCGACCCGCACGGTCAGCTCGCCGGTGGTCAACGACGCGCTGATCCCGGTGATGTCGACGGTGACCGGGTGCGTGCCGTCGGTGGCCAGCCCGAAGCGGGGTTCGCGGGGCAGCCCGCCGCTGTGGTGGCCGATGGTCACCCCGACCACGCCGGGGGCGGGGGAGAAGAACCGGACGGTGACGACCGGCCGGTTGAGCGTGTCGCCCCGGCCGTTGATCTGACCGGCCGGCGCGAAGACGGTGAAACCGCGGTCGTCCGGCTCGACCGATTCGACAGTGCCGGGGCGCAGCACGCTGACCCCGGGGCGCAGTTGCCAGTACCCGTCGGTGAACTTCACTTCTCGGCTCCTGCCGTGATGCCGCGCGCCAGGGTGCGCTGGAAGATGAGGAAGAACAGGATGGCCGGCACCAGGCTGATCAGGGCGCCGGCGTTGGTGGTGGGGGCGTCCATCAGCCGGTCACCCTGCAACGACGCGAGGGCGACCGGAATGGTCTGGGTCTGGTTGTCGATCAGCATGACCAGCGGGATGAGGAACTCGTTCCAGGTCCAGATGAAGAAGAAGATGAGCAGCACGGCGAGGGTGGGCCGCAGGTTGGGGAAGACCACCCGCCACAGCACCGTCCACTTCCCGGCGCCGTCGAGCGCGGCGGCCTCCAGCAGCGCCCGGGGGAACGTGCCCAGCACCGAGGCCAGCAGGTACGTGCCGAACGCGCTCTGGATGACGGTGAAGATGATGATCACCGACAGTCGGGTGTTGTAGAGACCGATCTCCTTGGCGACGTAGTACAGCGGATAGATCAACGCCTCCTGCGGCAGCATGTTGGCCAGCAGGAACACCCCGACGATCCACAGCCGCCCCCGGACCCGGCCGATGCCCAGCGCGTACGCGTTGAGCAGCGACACGACGACGCCGAGCACCGCCACCGACCCGGCGATGAGCGCCGAGTTCCACAGCTTGAGCGGGAAGTTCACCTCCGACCAGTACGTCCGCAGACCCGTGGTGTAGAACTCCGACGGCCAGCTCAGCGGGCCGCCCGACGAGTAGTCCCCGGGCGACTTGAACGCGTTGAGCAGCATGAACGCGAACGGCACCAGCATGACCAGCGCGCCCACGGTGACCAGTGCGAGCACCACCCAGCGGCTGACGCCCCGGTGGTGGCGGTCGCGCACCTTCGTCCGGTGGACCGGGACCTTGGCGATCGTCACGGTCATCTCAGATCCCCCGGTCCCGGCGTTCGCTGCGGGCCTGTACGGCGATGAAGACCACGGCCACCACCACGATTATCACGGTGAGCACGGTGGAGATCGCCGAGCCGTAGCCGACCTGGAGCTTCTTGAAGAACGTGTAGTACGCGAAGTACGACGGCACGTTGGTGGCGTTCTCCGGGCCGCCCCGGGTCAGCGCGAAGATCGGCCCGAACACCTTCAGAGCGGCGATCGTGCAGGTCAGCGCCACCACGAAGGTCTCCGGCCGGATCTGCGGCAGGGTGATCGCCCCGAACCGGCGCAGCCAGTTCGCCCCGTCGACCTCGGCGGCCTCGTACAGCTCCGGGTCGACCCGCTGCAACGCCGCCATGAACACGACCACCGGGTAGCCGATCTGCACCCAGATCATCACCGCCATCACCGCCGGCAGCGCGGTGTCCGGGTCGCCCAGCCAGTCGTGGCGCAGCGCGCCGAGACCGACCGCGTCGAGCACACTGTTGAACGCGCCGTCGGGGCGCAGGATCCAGCCCCACACGATGCCGGCCACCACCACGGGCAGCACCTGCGGCAGGTAGAACGCGGCCCGCAGGGCCGCCGCCGTCCGGGGCCGGAACCGCCGCCCGACGACGTCGAAGAGCACCGAGGCGAGCAGCAGCCCGAGCAGCGTCGGCACCACCACCATCGCGACGATCATCGCCACGGTGTTGCGGAACGACGCCCAGAACACCTCGTCGTCCAGCAGCCGCCGGTAGTTGTCCAACCCGACGAAGGTGGGGTCACCGACGCCCGACCAGCGGGTCAGCGACAGGTAGCCGGTGCCGACCAGCGGCACGCCGATGACCAGGACGAACAGCACCGCCCCGGGGAGCAGGTAGAGCCAGTACGCCGCGTCGCGGCCGTCGCGTCGGCGGCGGCGCGGGGACGCGGGGGAGGGGGTGGGGGTCGTCGCCTGCGGTGTGCCGGCGACGGTGTCGGGGACTGTCATCCAGGATCCTTCCCGGCGGGCTGGGCGGGCGCGCCGGTCGTGCCGGTCGCGCCCGCCGCTCGCCGTGTCACTTGCCGGTGATCTCCTTGACGCCGTCGGCGTACGGCTTGGCGATCGTGTCGAGCACCTGGTCGGGGGACTTGGATCCGTTGATCAGCGCCTGGAACCCGCCGACCAGCACGTCGTAGTAGCCGGGCACCGGCCAGTCCGGGTAGAAGGCCAGACCGTCCTGCTTGCTGACCGTGTTGAAGTCCTCGATGAGCTTGCGGTCCTTCGGGTCGGTGATCTTCGCAGGGTCACCGGCCACCGGGATGCCACCGTTGTTGCCGATCAGGTCCTGGATCTCCGGGCGCAGGGTGATGTCGATGAAGTCGTACGCCAGGTTCTTGGCCTTGCTGTTGGTCGGGACGACCCAGAGGTTGCCGGACGAGCCGGCGGTGAGGGTGTTGCCCGGGAACAGGAAGGTGTCCCAGTTGGCCTTCATCTCGGCCTTGAACCGGCCGTACCACCAGCTGCCCGAAACGATCATCGGGGTCTTGCCCGCGATGAACGCGGTGCCCATGTCCTCGGCCTTGAGGCTCGCCGAGTCCTTGGCGACGTAGCCCTTGCGGACCCAGTCGGCGAAGGTGTCCGCGCCGTACTTCAGCGGGTCGGCGCGGAAGTCGACCGGGTTCTTGTAGAGCTGGTAGTCGTCGACGAACTTCCGGTCGGCCTTCGACAGGGCCAACTGGTAGAACAGCTGCCCGGCCGGGTACTCGGCGCCGGCCATACCCAGCGGGGTGATGCCCTTGCCGACGAAGGTGTCCATCGCGGCGGTCAGCTCCGCCATGCTGGTGGGCACGGTGACGCCGTTGCGGTCGAACAGGTCCTTGTTGTAGTAGACCGTGACGTACTCGCCGTAGTTCGGCACCCCGAACCAGTTGCCCGACCCCATCACGCCCTTGTCGCTGTACCGGGCGGTGGTCTGCAGGCTGGGGCTGAGCTTGCCGGCCCAGCCGCGCTTGTCGGCCTCGCCGCTGAGGTCGGTGAGCAGGCCCTGGGACGACAGCAGGCCGGCCGTCGCGTTGCCCTTGTTGTACTCCATGATGTCCGGGCCCTCGGACGAGTTGATGATCATGCCGGCGTTCTGTTGGATCTGCTCGAACGCCTTGCGCTCGAAGCGCACCTCGACGCCCGGGTGTTCGGTCTTGAAGATCTCGATGGCCTTTGCCCAGCCGACCCCCATCGCGCTGTTCTCGCCCTCGTAGTGCCAGAGCTTGAGGGTCGTGGCCCCGCTGTCGTCACCGCTGTCGTCGCCGCCGCACGCGGCCACGGTGGTCGTCGCGGTGGCCGCCAGGGCGATCGCGGCGACGATCCGGCGGAATCGCTGCATTGCTATCCTCCTCGTTGAGTATCGAGCCCGGTACTTCACTGGGTCCGTCGTCGCGTTGCCGCGCGGCGACGGGCCGTTTTACCTGGTCAACCCCCATCGGGGTGACGGCTTCGGGGTGCTGCGGTCGATCCCCGGATCTCCAGCGCGCACGGCAGCAACTGCTGGTGGCGCTCGTCGCCGGCTCCGTCCAGGTGGCGCACCAGCGCCTCGATCGCGATCCGGCCCATCGCCGAGCCGGGTGACGTCATCGCGGTCAGCGCCGGGGTGGCCAGCTCGGCGACCTGCGGCGAGGTGACCATCGAGACCACCGACACGTCGTCGGGCACGCTCAGCCCCCGAGCGGTCAACTCGCCGAGGATGCCGAAGATCGCCGTCTCGTTCATGGCCAGCACGGCCGTCAGGCCCGGCGCCCGTGCGACGGCGGCGGCCAGCGCGGCCCGCCCACCGGCGGCGCTGTCCTGCGCCGGGATCATGACCGGCTCCAGGCCGTGGCCGGTCATCGCCGTGACGAACGCGTCCCGGGTCCGCAGCGCCGGCCCGTAACCACTGGCCAGGGTCTCGGCCGAGTGGTTGACGTAGACGATCTGCCGGTGCCCCAGGCCGACCAGGTGCGCCACCGCCTCCCGCACCGTCTGCTCGAAGTCGATGTCGACGTAGGACAGGCCGTCGGTGTCCCCGGTCCGCCCGATCAGCACCAGCGGCACCCCGGCCTGCGCAAGGGCGTCGACCCGCTCGTCGACGAGCTGCACCTCCATCAGCACCACACCGTCGAACATCCGCTGGCTGGCCAGCCGGCGCAGCTCGTCGAGGTCGCCGCCCCCACCGACGGGCGACAGCACCAGGTGGTAGCCGACGGCGCTGGCCGCCGCGGCGGCCCCGGTGACGAACGCCGCCTCGGTCGCGCCGAGCCCGCGCTCGTCCATCGGCAGCAGCAGGCCCAGGATCCGGCTGCGCCGGCTGGCCAGGCCCCGGGCCATCGCGTTGGGCTGGTAGTCGAGTTGCGTCATCGCGGCGAGCACCTTGGCCCGGGTCGCCTGGGAGATCGGCCGGGCCCCGGTGAGGACGTAGGACACGGTGCTGACCGAGACCTGCGCCAGGCGGGCGACGTCGTGCATGGTGGCCATCGCGCACCTCCTGCGGCCAGGCGGGGGAACCGCACGTGAGTGATCGTCGAAGCGGTTCGACGAAGCGGTTCGACAGACGCTAAGCCCCCTGTTACGGCGACGTCAATAGCCGATGTCGAACGGGGGTCACCGCCCGGGCGGGGTGGACCGGCGCCGGGGCCGGCGGGCGCGCGGGGATATCCGGCATGATCCTGGTCCGCAGTAGGTGCCACACCCTGTCACCTACCGCTGCGACTCTTGTGCTCGAGCCAACCCCATCGGGAACAACCCCAAGGAGCCCTCATGGCCATCACCACGACCACGCACCTGAACTTCCGCGGCGACGCCCGCGCGGCGCTGGAGTTCTACCGGTCCGTCTTCGGCGGTCACCTCACCGTCGTCGCCTACCGCGACTTCGGCATGCCCGGCGACCTGCCCGACGCCGACCGGGTCGTCTTCGGCCAGGTCGCCGCCGACAACGGCTTCACGATCATGGCCTACGACGTCCCCGGCCCAGGGCCCGCCGTGGTACCGGCCACCACCACCCGCGAGCACGGCATGACCCTGACCGGTGAGCGGTTCTTCGTTTCCGTCCGCGGCGAAACCGCCGACGAGGTCGGCGCACTGTGGGACGGGCTCGCCGACGGCGCCGCCATCATCGAGCGGTTCGGCCCCTCCCCGTGGTCCCCGGGCTTCGGGATGCTGACCGACCGGTTCGGCGTCACCTGGATCCTCGACGTCGCCGTGGCCCACTCCCGTTGACCCCGCCCGTGGTCCGGGGCCGCCGAAGCAGGCAGCGTTCGACCTGGTAGCTGCCGTCACCGCGGGGCACGACCGGGGCGTACCACCGCGACCTGCCCTGCCACCTCGAACCGGACGGCGAGGGTGTGACGGTCGTGACCGCCCGCGGGTCGGTCGGGGTGTGCCGTCAGGCGGTGGGCGGAGCGGTGCTGTGCCGTACCGCGAGCGTCGTGGCCAGCTCGATCCCGGTCTGCGCGGGCCGCTCGCCCCGGCCCAGCGCCAGCACCATCTCGGTGGCGGTGACCGCCATCTGGCCCAGCGGCCGGTGGACCGTGGTCAGCGGCGGGTCCAACTGGGCGGCGACGGGCAGGTCGTCGAAGCCGATGACGCTGAGATCCTCCGGGATGCGCAGGCCGGCGGCCCGCGCAGCCTGGTAGACCCCCACCGCCTGCAGGTCGTTGCCGGTCACGACTGCGGTCGGCCGGTCCGGACGGGCCAGCAGGTCGCGGGCGGCCGACCGGCCGCCCTCCCGGGTCAGGTCCCCCCGGATCACGGGCGCCGGCTCCCCGGTGAGACCGGCCTCCTCCAGCGCGGACCGGTGGCCGTCGAAGCGCGCCCGGTAGGACAGCACGTGGTCGGGCCCGGTGACCGCCGCGATGCGGCGGTGCCCCAGGCCGAGCAGGTGCCGGGTGGCCGCCCGGCCGGCCGACCAGTTCGTCGCCCCGACGAACGGCACGTCCTCGGGCAGCTCGTGGGTGGGGTCGACGACCACGAAGGGGATCGCGTGCCGACGGAGCTGGTCCTGCGCGTCGGCGTCGAGCTGCGCGACGGCCACCACGCCGAGGGAACGTCGCGACACCGCGTGGTCGAGCCAGTACCGTCCCGGGTCGCCGCCGGGACCCGACCCGGACAGCACCACACCGAGCTGGTGCCGGCGGGCTACCTGCTGGACGCCCTGGATGATCTCGATGCCCGGCAGCTCCCCGCCCTGCCCGAGGACCAGCTCGATGGTGGTGCCGCCGGCCGGCGGAGCGGACTTGCGGTAGCCGTACTCGCTGATCAGCGACTCGACCCGGGCCCGGGTCCCGGGTGCCACCCCGGCCCGGCCGTTGATCACCTTCGACACGGTCGGCACGGACACGCCGGCCGTCCTGGCGATGTGCGAGATGGTCACCGGTCGCGGTGGGTCGGCTGCCGACCGCCTCGACATGCCCGGTCCCCTTCCTGCCGGCGCGCGGGTCCGACCGGCGCAAGCCGCCCCGGGCGGACGCCGGCCGTCGGGGCGAGCGTATCGGGTCCGACGCCCGGACCGCCGGTCGGCGCGAGAGGGGCAGGTGGGTGCGGTCCGCTGTGGTTCACCTCGCGGGACCGATCCGGCACCGTCATCAGCTCGGGCGATGGAAAGTTTCTGGCTTCGAGTCCGATACTTTCTATGCGCCAGCCCGCTCGTCATTGACGAACATCCATGTCAAGCGTAGTGTCCGCTGTGGAAATGTTTCTTGGCGGGGCCCATTTGCCGGTTCCGTGTCCCCGTTGCGAGAAAACCGGGCAGCGCGGCGAGCGACATGGAAGGGCCCGTCGGGACCAGTGCGGTCCCGCGCCACGGCCAGCGGTCGCGCCGGTGCCGACCCGCCTGTGGCGGGCGGTCGTCCGGGCGTACCCAATCCATCCCCCGAGAAGGGTCCCCATGAAGAACAGACGCCTCGCGATCTGGGCAACGATCGCTCTCCTCGCCGTCGGCGGTGTCGCGACGGGCGCGGTGGTGGCACCGGTCCACGGTGCGACCGCGGCAGCCGCGAACGACTCGTCAGGTGCGGCCGCCGGCGGCTGCGTCGCCGATCCCGCCCTGCGTGGCGCGACGAAGAGCACGCTCTACACCGTCACGGCGGACGCCACCCCGCTGTTCGTCGAGAAGATGACCAAGTACGCCCCGGAGATGCAGGTGCACTACGCGCACTGCTCGATGGCGGCGGCGGGAACCGCCCAGTTCTCGGTCACCGTCGCGGAGGGCTTCAGCTCGTACACCGTCAGTCCCAAGAGCCGGAAACTCGCCGTCGCCCGCACCGGCAACACGATCAGCTTCACCAGCGGTCCCAACTACCTGATCGTCCAGTTCGACGCCAAGGAACTGCTGTTCGTCCTGATCGACGCGCCCGAGGCGGACGCGCCACAGGTGGGCGACGCCGACGTCAAGAGCCTGGCCGACTACGGCGTCGACAACACCGGGGGGACGCTGGTCACCTCCAAGATCCAGAGCGCGATCAACGCCGCGTCCGGGGCGACCCGGAACATCCTGTACGTGCCGCCGGGCCGGTACCAGGTCGGTGAGCTGTGGATGAAGAGCAACATGACCCTCTACCTGGCCGCCGGAGCGGTCCTCTACGGCTCGAACCAGAAGGCGGACTTCAACACCGGCAGCGGCGGGGTGAACATCGAGGGCATGCAGCACGCCTCGCTGCGGATGTACCAGGTGCGCAACGCCAAGCTGCTGGGCCGTGGGGTCATCGACGGCAACGGCAAGTACCTGCGGGCCCAGGGCATCAACCTGGCCGTGCTGAAGATCGAGGAAAGCTCCGACATCCTGGTCGACGGCGTCACCGTCCGCGACTCCAGCTACTGGAACACCCTCGTCTACCGCAGCGACCGGGTCACCATCAGGAACTACAAGCTGATCAACTGCCGGCCGAACTCGGGGTACAACAACACCGACGGCGTGGACTTCGACGAGTCGACCAACAGCCTGCTGTCCAACGCGTTCCTCTACACGGGCGACGACAACATGGCGACCAAGAACGAGTTCGCCAGCGGCATCGTCAACACCAGGAACGTCGTCCACGAGCACGTCGTCTGCTACAGCAACTCCGCCTGCGCGAAGATCGGCACCAAGACCGAGGGAACGTCGATGGACGGGATCGTCTTCCGCGACATCGACGTGGTGAAGGCGGGACGCTCGATGGTGATCGACGCGGTCGACACCGCCGTCGTGTCCAACACCCGGTGGGAGGACGTCCGGGTCGAACAGACCGACAGCCTGATCGACCTCCAGGAGGACCGTCCGCCGTCCTGGCGGACGGTGAAGAACACCTCGACGATCCGCAACGCCTACTTCACCAACGTCTCGTCGGACGTGAAGAAGGTCGTCAACCTGCACGGGCGGTCCTCGACGGTCAACATCAGCGGTGTTCACTTCACCAACTTCACCGTCCAGGGGCGGCCGGTCACCAGCCAGACCGATGCGGACGCGAGCTGGAACATCAACTCGTACGTCTCGAACATCACCTTCACCACGACGCCGCCGACCACCCCGCCCCCCACGACGCCGCCCCCCACCACCCCGCCCCCGACGACGCCGCCGCCCACCACTCCGCCCCCCACCACTCCGCCCCCGACTACCACGCCGCCGCCGGGTCAGTCCGGTGACTGCGCGGTGGGCTACACGATGAACTCCTGGAACGACGGGTTCACCGCCAGCATCCGCATCACCAACCGTGGCACGTCGGCGATCGACGGGTGGACCCTGGCGTTCACCCTGCCCGCCGGGCAGACGCTCACCAACGGCTGGAACGCCACCTACACCGGCTCCAGCGGTCAGGTCTCCGCCCGCAACGTCTCGTACAACGCGACGCTGGCGGCCGGGGAGTCCACCGACATCGGCTTCCAGGCCACCCACGCCGGCAACACCGGCCGGCCCGCCTCCTTCACCCTCAACGGGGTCAGCTGCGCCGTCTCCTGACCCGACCATTCCACCGGCCGGTGTGGCCGCCTCCCCTCGGGGTCGCGGTCACACCGGCCGTCCGTGTGCACGCGGGTCCCGTCGTCCACCCGGTCTCCCGTCCGGCCCGGTCGCCCCGACGGACGGCCCGGCCGCAAGCCCGACCCGGGACGCCTCCGTCAGGCGACGGTTACCCGTTGCGCCCGGTCGACTACTCCACAAGGTCCCTCCCGTCAGGTGGGACGATATTGCAAGCCTACTAATCCTATCGGCAGGATAGGAAATCGAGAGGCTGGCGTTGACGTGCTGGTCATTCGTCTGCCGGCGTCGAGGACGACGCGGCCCGCGTACCGAAGGATGGGATGTCGATGACCGTCACGCACCCCGTCGGCGTCGAGGAGGTCGTGCTCGGCGGCGGGCGGTCGCCCGCACCGCCGGACCGCCCACCCGTCACCGGCGTCGCCGCGCGCCTCACCCGGCCCCTGCCCGCGCTGCTGCTCGTCGGCCTGCTCGCGGCCGGCTGGCAGCTCATGGCACGCACCTCCGGCAGCGCCCTGATCCCCGGCCTCGGGGAGATCGCCCGCAACCTGGCCGACATCACCACCAGCGGCGCGCTCGCGGAGAACGTCCGGGTCACCCTCACCCGCGTCGTGCTCGGCTTCGCGGCGGCGTTCGTCGTCTCCGTCGCCGCCGGCATCGCGATGGGCCGCAGCGCGTGGCTGCGCCGCTTCCTGGAACCCGCCGTCCTCATCGGACTGGCCACCCCCGGACTGGTCAAGGCCCTGCTGTGCGTCATCTGGTTCGGGGTGAGCCTGCTCAACCCCGTCCTCACCGTCGCGCTCGCGGCAGCGCCCGCGCTGACCATCAACGTCGCCCAGGGCGTCCGCTCGGTCGACCCGGCGCTGAGCGAGATGGCCCACGTCTACCGGTTCGACGCGCTGACCCGACTGCGCTACGTGTGGCTGCCCGCCATCGTCCCCGACCTGTTCACCGGGGCGCGGCTGGGCATCGCGATGGCCTGGAAGGTCATCGTGCTGGTGGAGATATTCGGCCTCGCCGACGGCGTCGGCTACCAGCTCAACCTGGAGTTCTCCCAGCACAACGTGGCCGGGGTGCTCGCCTGGACCGTCGCCTTCGCCCTGGTCATGGCCGCCATCGAGTACGGGCTGCTGCAGACCCTGGAACGCCGGGCGGTGCGCTGGCGGCGGGTGGCCCTGCGATGAGCGTCCGGATCAGCCTCGACGGCGTCGACAAGGCGTTCACCAGCCGGCGCACCGGCGAACGGCAACAGATCTTCCGCGACTTCTCCCTCACCCTCGCCCCCGACGAACTGGTCGCCGTGGTCGGCGGCTCCGGCACCGGCAAGACCACCCTGATGCACCTGATCGCCGGCCTGGAACGCCCCGACGCGGGCACCGTCTCCACCGGCGGCGCACGACCCCGCCTCGGCATGGTGTTCCAGCAGCCCCGGCTGCTGGACTGGACCTCCGTCGAGACCAACGTGCGGCTCGCCGCCACGGCGGCCGGCGTCGACCCCGTCGAGGTCGCCCCGATCCTCGACGCCGTCGGCCTGACCGACTACGCCCGGTCGTACCCGTCGGTGCTCTCCGGCGGGCAACGCCAACGCGTCGCCGTGGCCCGCGCGTTCGTCGTCCGACCCGAGGTGCTGCTGCTCGACGAGCCGTTCAGCGCGCTGGACGAGCTGACCGCCCGCCGCCTGCGGCTGCTGCTGCAACAGCTCTGGCTGCGCACCCCGCGCACCGGCCTGCTGGTCACCCACAACGCGCTGGAGGCGGCGTTCCTCGCCGACCGGGTGGTGGTGCTCGGCGGACGCCCCGCCGAGGTGGTCGGGGAGTACCGCATCGACCGCCCCCGCCCCCGCAGCCCCGAGGACCCCGACCTGTTCGACGTGCACCGCCGCATCGTCGCCGCCCTCACCTGAACCCGCCCCACCCCTCGGCGCGGCCACCGGCCCGCCGCCATCACCCGCGCGCCGGGCACCCACCCCTGAACCACCCGGAAGGAACCCCCGTGTCCACGACACCCCTCACCCGACGCTCCCTGCTGCGCGCCGCCGGGCTTGTCGCCGGCAGTGCCGGCGCGGCCACCCTGCTCAGCGCCTGCGGCGTCGACGACCCGGCCGCCGCCGGCACCCGCAGCGCCAAGGTGCAGCCCCGCAGCCCCGGCACGGCGGGGGCGATCCGCGATTCGGTGGCCGAGCAGTTCGGCCTGGAGGCCAAGCACGGGCTCCACCTCGACCGCAAGGCCGGCGGCGGCCCCGGCGCGGGACAGGAACAGCTGCTCACCGGCGTGCTCGACATCTACGCCTTCGGCCCGCTGGGCGCGACCGAGGTGAACACCAGCGGCCACGACGTGGTCATCGTCGGGCCGTCGCTGTGGAACCACGGCCGCTGGATCGTCCCCGCCGACAGCCCCTACCAGAGCATCGCCGACCTCAAGGGCAGGAAGGTCGGCGTGCAGCCGCCCAGCAGCGACACCTACCGGGCGGCGGCGCTGGCCGCAGCCGTCAACGGCATCCGCTTCGACCGCGAGTTCAAGCTGTTCACCGGGCAGCCCATCGCCAACCTCGCCCTGTACGAACGCGGCGACCTCGACGCGATCATCGCCATCGAACCCAACGCCACCCGCCTCGTCGGCTCCGGCAACCGGCAACTCGCCTCCGTCGACGAACTGTGGCGCACCGGCACCGGCGACAGCAGCCCGCTGTTCCTCAACGGCACCGCCGTACGCCGCGACTGGCTGGCCGCCAACCGGGAGACCGCCAGGGCGTACGTCGACTTCACCCTGGAGGCCTGGCGACTGGTCAAGAAGGACCCGACCCTGATCGGGAGGTACCACGCCGACTACGGCGTCCCCGCCACCGAGAAGAAGGCCATCGAACTGCTGCCGGAACGGCTCGCCCCGGTCTACGCCGACGTGTGGGACGACACCGTCTTCGCCAACCTGGAGAAGCAGATCGACCTGGCCGTCGAGGTCGGCGTGCTGAAGAAGCGGGCCGCCAAGCCGGTGTACGAGAAGCTCTGAGCCGGCGATGTCCCTGCCCCGGCGCAGCCGCGCCGCCCTGCTCGTGTGCTGCGGGACGCTGTTCCTCGGCGTCCTCGACGGCGCGGCGTTGAACCTGGCCCTGCCGTCGGTGCACCGCGAACTGCGACTGGGCACGACCGAGTTGCAGTGGGTGGCGACCAGCAACGCCCTGGTGCGGGCCAGCCTCACCCTGCTCTGCGGGGCGGTCGCCGACCGGTACGGGCGGCGGCGGACGTTCCGGGTCGGGCTGCTGGTGTTCGCGGCGGGATCGGTGCTGTGCGGGGCGGCCCCGCACGCGCCCGCCCTGATCGCCGCCCGGGGCGTGCAGGGCGTCGGGGGAGCGTTGATGGCCCCGCCCGCCCTCGCCCTCATCGCCAACCTGTTCCCCGACGCGGTACGACGCGGCCGGGCGCTGGGCACCTGGAGCGCGACGGCCGGAGTGTCGGCCGCCTGCGGGCCCCTGGTCGGCGGGGTGCTGGTGCAGGCCGCCGGCTGGCGCAGCCTGTTCGCCGTGAGCGTCGGGGGCGCGGCGCTGCTGTACCTGGGCACCCGGCTGCTGCCGCCGGGTCTCGTCGACGGCCCACCCCGCCGCCTCGACGCGCTGGGCAACACCCTGGCCGCCCTGGTCCTGGTGGGCTTCACGTTCGCGCTGATCGACGGCCCCAGCCGGGGCTGGCTGACCGGCCCGGTCCTGGTCGCGCTGGCCGTGGCGGTCGCCGCCGCCGTCGGCTACCTGCCGGCGGCCCGCCGCCGCCCCGACCCGGTGCTCGACCCGCGCCACCTGACGGTCCCCGCACTGCGCGGCGCGGTGCTCACCGCGGTCGTGGCCTACCTGACGCTTGGCGGTTTCAACTTCGTCAACACCTTCTACCTTCAACAGGTCTGCGGGTTCAGCCCGCTGGCCACCGGACTGCTCACCCTGCCCACCACCCTCGGCACACTGGTGCTCGCCAACGTCTCCGGCCGGATCGTCGGCCGGCACGGCGGCCGACTGCCCGCCACCGTCGGGCACCTGTCGTTCGTGGCGTCGATGACCCTGCTCGCCCTGACCGTCACCACCGACGCCGGCCTGGCCCCGCTGCTCGTCGGCTACCTCCTGCTCGGCGCCGGCATGGGCCTGGTCAACCCGCCGGCCACCAACACCGCCGTGAACAGCCTGCCCCGCGACCGGGCCGGGGTGGCCAGCGCCATCACCAGCGCCTCCCGCCAGATCGGCACCAACCTCGGCGTCGCCGTCCTCGGGGCGGTGGTGGTGTCGGTGCTGGCCCTGACCGGCCAGCCCACCGACGACGCCGCCCGGGTCGCCGCCGAGGCGCCCGACGACTTCACCACCGCCCTGCGCGTCGCGTACGGGCTCGTCGCGGTCACCGCCGCGTCCTGCGCGTACGCGACGTGGCGGCTGTTCCGACCCCCGTCCGACCCGACCCCGGAAGGGGAGGTGGTGGGGACCGGGGACACCTCGACGGCAGCACCGACCGCCACACCCGCCCGATAACCCACAGCACGACACCAGCACAGAAAGGACCACCACGGTGGCACTCACGAAGGTCAAAAGCGTCCGCAGCGGCGCCATCTTCACCCTGCCGTACCTCGTCGGCCTGGAGCACGGCTACTTCGCCGAGGAGGGCATCGACCTGGAACTGGTCGCCCCCGGCTCGTACGACGCGGTGCTCAAGCCGATCGAGGAACACGAGCTGGTCAGCTCGTTCGGTGGCATCTCCAAGCCGTTCGAGAGCGGCGACGTCTCCCTCTACCGGGCCTGCGAGTGGGGGCAGATCCGCCGCTCCCACGACAGCGGGCGCGGCGGCCAGATCATCGCCAAGCGGGCCTCGGTGGCCAGCCAGGCGATCTTCGTACGGCCCGACTCCGGCATCAAGCACCCGCAGGGCCTGGCCGGCAGGACCGTCGGCGTCAACTTCCACCACGGCTCGCACTACCTGGCCATCCAGTCCCTGGAGGGCTTCCTGGACCCCGACGAGATCAAGGTGGTGCACGCCGGCGGACCGGCCGAACGGTTCCGCAAGCTGCGCGACGGCGAGATCGACGCGGTGGCGCTGATGGAGCCGTGGACCACCGCCGCCGAGAAGCTCGGCTACGTGCTGATCACCGAGGCGTTCTACGTCGGCTCGGAGATCGCCAGCGCCGACGTCGACCCGGCGACCTTCGCCGCCGTCGACCGGGCCGTCCGCCGGGCCGTTGCGAAGATCAACGAGGACATCCGGCCGTACCTGCACCACTTCGTCGCCGAGGTGCCCGAGGACCTGGTGAAGCTGGAGCCGGCGGACTTCCGGCTGGGCCGGTTGCGCTACGTCGACCCGCAGCCGTACCCGGAGGCCGAGTTCGAGCGCACCTACCGGTGGATGGTGAAGTGGGGCCTGATCGCTCCCGAGTCGACGTTCACCTCCATCGTGGACAACCGGGTCGTCACGGTCTGACCCGGCTCGGGGCCGGCCCGGTCGACGACGGCCGGGCCGGCCCTTGGCTGCCTGCTCGGCGGGGCCGGCCCGTCGGTCGCCTCCGGTCAGCCCGGCGGCAGGTCGACCAGGCGGTGCAGGAGGCGGCGCAGCCGGGCGCGTTCGGCCGGGGTGAATCCGTTGAGCAGTTCGTCCTGGGCGGCGTCGACCAGGGCGTCCAGCTCGCGCATCCGGGCGGTTCCGGCGGCGGTTATGTGGACGACGTTGCGTCGGCGGTCCGCCGGGTCCGGCTCGCGGCGCAGCAGCCCCTCGGCCGCCATCGCGTTGAGGGTGTCGACGGCGTCGCCCCGGTCGATGCCGAGCCGGCGGCACAGGTCCGCCTGGCTGATGCCGCCGAACTCGTCGAGCGCGGCGAGGATGGCGTACCGCATCCGGTCGGCGGGCCGGTCCAGGTGCCGGGTGACGACCCGGTTGGCGCGGGCGGCCGCGTGGTGGAGCAGCCAGCTGGTCAGCCGCGGCAGCCGGGCCGGCGGCGCTCCCGGTGTCGGTTCGCTGCGCTCTGTCACCCACCCAGTGTACCTAAACGTTGGACCTCCAACGACTTTACCGATATCGTTGGAGGTCCAACAATTCTCGGGTCGGGGGTGGCGATGACGGCAGCCGGCGGGAACGCCGACCCGGCCGCCACGACGGGACGTGTCCCCACCACCGCCGTGCCGGCCTCGGTGTGGTGGCTCGCGGCCGTCCTCGCCTCGGGCTCGGTGCTCACCGGCATCGACACCTCGCTGGTCAACGTCGGCATCGAGGTCATCGGGCGCGACCTGGGTGCCTCGTTGACCGAGGCGCAATGGATCAACAGCGGCTACCTGCTGGCACTCGCCGCGACACTGCCGGTCTGCGGCTGGCTCAGCCGGCGGATCGGGCCCGGTCGGCTCTGGCTATGGTCGCTGGCCGGGTTCACGCTCACCTCCGCATCGTGCGCACTCGCCCGCAGCGCCGACACGCTCATCGTCGCCCGGGTGCTCCAGGGGCTCACCGGCGGACTGCTCATCCCCGCCGGAATGGCCATCCTCGGCCAGGCCGCCGGCCGGGAGCGGATGGGTCGGGTCATCGCCGTCGCCAGCGTCCCGTCGATCCTGGCCCCGGCCTTCGGGCCGATCATCGGCGCCCTGCTCGTCGACAACCTCTCCTGGCACTGGATGTTCCTGGTCAACGTGCCGATCGGGATCGCCGGACTGCTGCTGGCCCTGCGGGTGGTCCCACGCGGCGAGGCCGGCCGGGCCGGCCGGCTCGACCTGCCGGCCCTGCTGCTGGTCGCCCTCGGGCTGCCGTTGCTCACCTACGCCGTCACCCGGGCGATGGACCACGGCGAGCTGCTCGCGCCGCCGGTGCTGGTGCCCCTGGTGGCCGCGCTCGTCGCGTTGGCGCTCTTCGCCCACCGGTCGTTGCGCGCCGACGAGCCGTTGATGGACCTACGCCTGGCCCGGGACCCCGTCTACGCCGCCGCGGCGGGCACCATCGTCTTCTCCGGTGCCGCCCTGTTCGGCGGGCTGATCGTGATGCCGCTCTACTTCCAACTCGGGATGGGCCGGGGCATCGTCGAGGCCGGGCTGCTGCTGATGGCGTTCAGCCTCGGTGCCGCGGTGACCTTTCCCCTCGCCGGCCGGTCGGCCGACGAGCACGGTGGCGGCGTCGTGGCCCTGGTCGGCCTGTTGGTCGTCGTGGTCGGCACGATTCCGATGACACTGCTGCCGGCCGATCCGGACCTGGTGCTCGTCGAGGCACTCCAGGTCGTCCGGGGTGTCGGTCTGGCGCTGGCCGGATCACCCGTCGTCTCCGCCGCGCTGGCCCGGGTGCGGCCCGACCAGATGTCGGACGCCAGTTCGCAGGTGAACACCCTGTCCCGGGTCGGCGGTGCGCTCGGCAGCGCGCTGTGCGCGGTGGTGCTTGCCGGCGCGCTGGCCGACGCCGGCTCCGACGCCGAGGTCGCCGCGGCCTTCCGGGTCACCTTCCGGTGGCTGACCGGCATGGCGCTGGTCGCCCTCGTCCTCGCCGCCCGGCTGCACCGGGCGCAACGACGCGCCCGACGTGCACAGGCCCGGTGACCGGGACACCACCGAGCACATCCCACCGATCAGGAGGTCATCTCATGCGTACCGCCATCATCATCGGCAGCACCCGACCGGGACGACGGGGCGCGGCGGTGGCCCGCTGGGTCCACCGGCTGGCCGCCGAGCGGGACGACGCGGTCTACGAGGTCGTCGACCTGGCCGACCACGACCTGCCGCACCTCGACGAGCCGGTCCCGGCGGCCATGGGGCCCGAGCACTACACCGCCGCGCACACCCGCCGCTGGGCCGAGACCGTCGCGTCCTACGACGGGTACGTCTTCGTCACGCCGGAGTACAACCACTCCTGTCCCGGGGTGCTGAAGAACGCGATCGACTACCTCTACACCGAGTGGCACCACAAGTCGGCGGGTTTCGTCGGGTACGGCCTCAACGGCGGCGTCCGGGCCGTCGAGCACCTGCGGCTGGTGCTGGCCGAAGTGCACGTCGCCGACGTCCGCGACCAGGTCGGCCTGCACTGCTTCGCCGAGTTCGACGCCGACGGCGAGGTGCGGCCCACCGGCAACCAGGTGGACGTCCTGCACCGGATGCTCGACGAGGTGACGGCCTGGGGCGGTGCGCTGGCCACGGTGCGTCGGCGGTGACCGGCCGCCGGCGGGACGGCGGCGCATCCGCGGGCACCCGCTACGCGAGAACCAGCTGTCCGAGTTCCTGGGTGCATCGGGTGAGCGCGACGTAGAGGCCGTTCCAACCGCGCGGCCCGGCGGCGATGCCCTGGGGGTCGACGAGGAGCGTCGCATCCCATTCCAGTCCCTTGGCCTGGACCGCGGTGAGCACCGGTACGTCACCCGGTACGGCGTGGAGTTCGGCGATGCGGTCGGCGGGAGCGATGACGCCCACCGTGCCGCCGTGCCACCGTTGCTGCAACTGCCGTACGGCCCGGGCAGCGGTGGCGGCGAGTTCCGCCGGGGCGACCGTGCGCACCCAGGGCTCGATGCCGCAGGAACGCACCGCCCGGGGCGGGGAGTTGTGGCTGCCGGCCTGCTTCAGGACGGGCCCGGTGAGGTCCATGACCTCGCGCGGGGTGCGGTAACAGATGGTGAGTTCCGCCGCGGTCCACCGCTCGCCGAAAGCTGCCCCTACCGCCTGCGCCCAGGTGGTGTGCCGGTGCGCCGCCTCCGTCTGATCGATGTCGCCCACCGCCGTGACGGATCGACTGGGACAACGCCGCAGCACCATCTGCCACTGCATCTCGGACAGTTCCTGCGCCTCGTCGATGACGACGTGGCCGTACACCCAGCCGCGCTGCCGGCGGGCGTGGTCGGCGACGAACTCACCCTGCGGTGGCGGGGCCTCGGTTTCGCCCAGCAGGTCGGCGACGGCGTCGAGCAGGGGGATGTCGCTCGGAGCCCACGGTGCGGCGGGCTCGGTCGATACGGCGGTGATCTCCGTTGCGGACAACCGGGGAACGAAGCGGGCGAGCAGGGCGGGGTCGGTCAGGAGACCTCTCACCAGCTCTTCGGCGTCGAGGGTGGGCCACCAGGCCTCGACGAACCGGGCGATGGTCGCGTTCTCCCCGATCCGACCACGGAGAATGTCGATCTCCTCCTCGGAGAGCAGCCCGTCGACGTCACTGCCGGTCGGCCCACCTCCGGGCCGGTGGTCCTGCTCCATGCTCCGGTCGACGCGGGCGAGGATGTCCTCGAAGCCCTCCTCCATCGCGTGCATCAGCGCCTCGCGTCGATCGACGACGGCTTCGGTCAGGAGGTGGTGCAGCTGCTCGGCGCACGCCTCGCGGGCCCGGTGATAGGGGCGTCCCCGCACCGAGGCGAGTATCTGGGCGACGGTCCCGGCGGGAATGACGTAGAACTCGCCCTCCCAGCGCAGCTTCAATTCACGGGGCCGGGGGAACAGCGAGCCGACGTAGTTCTCGAGCGCGGCCTGCCACAGGGCGCGGCCCTTGATCTCGGCGAGAGTGCGGCTCTCGTCGCGGCCCACGCGGATGTCGGGCAGCAGGGTGTCGCAGGTCGCCGAGACGACGGCGGTCTCACCGAGCGCCGGCAGCACCTGGGCGATGTACTGGAGGAAGCGCGGGGAGGGACCGAGGACCAGGACCGCCTGGTCGGCCATTGTCGAGTGGGCGAACAGCAGATAGGCGACGCGGTGCAGGGCCACCACCGTCTTGCCGGTGCCGGGACCGCCCTGCACGATCAGCGGGCCGGTCGCCTCCGCCCGGATGATGTCGTCCTGTTCGCGTTGCAGCGTGGAGATCGCCGCCGACATGTGACCGGTGCGCCGCTGGTCCAGGGCGGCCAGCAGCGCGCCCTCACCGACGAGTTCCGCTGTCATGGTCCCGTCCAGCGGCTCGTCGTCCACCCCGACGACCACCGGTCCCGTCGTACGGATGTGCCGACGCCGTGCCTGCCCCTGCGGGTCGACAGCCGTCGCCGTGTAGAACGGCCGGGCCGCGGGAGCGCGCCAGTCCAGCAGCAGCGGCTCACCGTCCTCGTCGTCGCTGCGCAGGCCGACCCGGCCCACGTGTCGCACGGTGCCGTCAAGACCGTCGAGGCGGCCGAAGACCAACCGTTCCTGCGCCCGCCGCAGCTGCTCGTACTGCTGGCGGAGCATGCGCAGCCGCGCCCGTTCCAACACGTCCAGGGCAGCTGAGGAAAGCTCTGCCCGCAGGTGGTCGACGAGAGCGTCGCGCCTGGCCATGGCCGAGTCGAGAAACTCCTGTTCCTCGGCGACCGCGGATCGGCGCGCGGCGTCCGCTGCGGGGGAGGTTGACGTTCCACTGCGGGTAATTGCTGTGGTGACGTCAGTGATGCCATTGTCCAGAGCAGATTTCCGACGCATTCGCAGATCCTCGGACTGGTGCTTTCTCCTGCCACCCGACCGGCCGCAGGTATTCCGGCGACAAGCATAGGGTCGCTTTCTCCTCGTCGTGCCCCGATGCTGTCGACGGAGATGAGCGTCTCAATAGCTCGCAGTTCCTTGCCGATCGTGGCCCTGTCCCATCGTGGTGGGTCGTGCCGCCCCTTCCGGGGCGGACATCGGTGGCAAGCTCGCTGCGTGGGCGGGCGTCGACACCGTGGTGCGGGGCCCGCCGGGCCGGTTCGTCGCGACCCCATCGGCGCGGGCCGCCCGGGAGCGTCGGCGGGTGGGGAGGGTAGCGCCAGACGTTGACATGCCTCGATGTGTGCGTTAGCTTCGGGGAAAACACGAATGCAATGATCCCGACATTTTTGTCGATGTCGCGTCGGCATCACGCTGCCCGACGCCCGACCCAGGGAACTGTCGTGACCACTTCGCTCGGCTCCGTACAGAATGCGTCCACCCTCCGCCGGCTGGCGTCCGTCTGCCTGTCGGTCGTGCTGATGGCCGCCGGCATCGCCGGAGGATCACCGTCGGCGTCGACGGCCGCGCCCCGGGTGGCGGCGACCCCCACCACGCCACCCGCGTCCTACCCCGGCCCGGGCCGGGTCACCGGGGACGTCGGGGTGCACGACCCGACGATCGCGATCCGCCCCGGTGGCGGCTACCTGCTGGCGCACACCGGCGACAACATCGCGCTCAAGACCTCCAGTGACCGGATCGCGTTCCGCAACGCGGGAACGGTGTTCCCCGGCGGCGCACCGTGGACGACGACGTACACCGGGGGCAGCCGTAACCTGTGGGCACCGGACCTGACCTACCGCGACGGCCGGTACTGGCTGTACTACTCCGCCTCCACGTTCGGCTCCAACCGGTCGGCGATCTTCCTGGCCACCAGCACCACCGGCGCGTCGGGCAGTTGGACCAACCAGGGCCTGGTGATCGAGTCCCGCACGTCCGACAACTTCAACGCCATCGACCCGAACCTGGTGGTCGACGCCACCGGCAGGTGGTGGCTCAGCTTCGGGTCGTTCTGGTCCGGCATCAAGATGGTGGCGCTGAACCCGGCCACCGGGAAACGCTCCGACACGACCGTGCACAGCATCGCGGGACGCAACGGCGGCGCCATCGAGGCCCCGGTGATCGTCCGGCACGGCAACTACTACTACCTGTGGGTGTCGTTCGACCGCTGCTGCCAGGGTGCGGCGAGCACCTACCGGGTCATGGTGGGCAGGTCCACCTCGGTCACCGGCCCGTACGTCGACCGCAACGGGGTGGCGATGACCGCCGGCGGTGGCACCCAGGTGCTCGCCGGGCACGGCAGCATCCACGGACCCGGGCACCAGGCGGTGTTCACCGACACCGACGCCGAGGTCCTCGTCTACCACTACTACGCCGACAACGGCACGTCGCTGCTCGGCATCAACCTGCTCGGCTACGACACCGCCGGCTGGCCGTTCGTCTACTGACCGGGGCAGGGCTGCGACGAGATGTCGCCGTCCGCCCGCCGCACCGCCGCCGGGACGGCGTCCGCCACGGCGGCGGTGAGGCGGGCGGCGAGCGCGGCCACCGCGGCCCGCAGTTCGGGCCCCTCCTCGACGGTGAACCCGAACGGGACGGCGGCCAGCCACTCCCCGGCGTACATCCGGGTGTTGGTGGTGCTGCCGGTGAGCACGCAGCGCTCACCGGCGGGCTCCAGCCGGCCCATCGTGGGCCCGACCCAGGGGGCCACCCGTTCGTAGGGCTCGTGGAACACCACCCGGGTCGGGTACTTCCACCCGGAGCCGAGGTGCGCCTCCAGGGTGGCGACGGGGTCGAGGTCGGCGGGTGGGGTGAACGGCTGCGGCAGGTGCCGCACCGCCCCGATCCGGTCGATCCGGTACGTGCGGACCGCGTCCGCCCGGTGCGAGTGGCACAGCAGGTACCAGCGGCCGTGACGCACCACCACCGCCCACGGATCGACCTCGGCCTCCCACGACGTACCGCTCTCGGTGGTGTAGCCGACGGCCACCCGGCGACGGTCGGCCACGGCCGTGACCAGCGCGCTCGTCGTGATCGGGTCGGCGTGCACCGCCCGCCGGTCGGCGGCGGCCGCCGCGTACGTGCGCAGCGCCGCCGCCTGCCGTCCGACGCTGTCGGGCAGCGCCCGGATGAGTTTGCTCAACGCGGCACCGACCAGCCCGTCGGCGTCGCTCGCGGCCGGTCGCCCGTCGAGCACGGCCATCACCAGGCCGAGGACCTGCTCCTGGGTGAACACGACGGCCGGCAGCCGCGCGCCCCGGCCGAGCCGGTAACCCCCGTAGGGCCCCCGGACGGACTCGACCGGGATGCCGGCCTCCCGGAGGACCCCGACGTAGCGGCGCGCGGCCCGCTCGGTCACGCCGAGGCCCGCGGCGAGCTGGGCGGCCGTAGTGCCGGGTCGGTCGCGCAGGATGTCGAGCGTCCGCAGGGCGCGGGCGGTGGGGCTGACGTTCTCCACGCCACGGACGGTACCGGAAGGAAAACGTCCGGAACCGGCTCTAGGTTGACCCCTATGACGGATGAACGGATCGTCCTCGTCGGTGGTCTCTGGCTCGACGCCCCGGTGTGGGACGGCGTGGTGGCCGAACTGGCGACGCGCGGCCGGCACGCGGTGGCGGTACGCCTGCCCGGCCAGGGGGACGGGAACACCACGGCGACGCTCGACGACCAGATCGACGCGGTGCTGGCCGCCGTCGACGCGGCACCGGGCGGGTCGGTGGTGGTGGGGCACTCGGCCGCCTGCTCCCTGGCCTGGCTGGCCGCCGACGCCCGGCCCTCGACGGTGCGCAGGGTCGTGCTGATCGGCGGGTTCCCACCTGCCGACGGGGACTCCTACGCCGACTTCTTCCCGATCGAGGACGGCGTGATGCCCTTCCCCGGCTGGGCGCCCTTCGAGGGCCCGGACGCGGCCGACCTCGACGACCGGGCCCGGCGGGAGTTCGCCGCCGCCGCCGTCCCGGTGCCCGAGCGGGTCGCCCGGGGGACCGTCCGGCTGACCGACACCCGGCGCTACGAGGTGCCGGTCGTGCTGGTCTGCCCCGAGTTCTCCCCGGCCCAGGCGCAGGCCCTGATCGACGCCGGTGACCTGCCGGAACTCGCCAAGGCCCGGCACGTCGACCTGGTCGACATCGACTCCGGGCACTGGCCGATGCTCAGCCGGCCGGTCGAACTGGCCGGCCTCCTGGCCGGCCTCTGACGGGTCCGGCGCGCACCCGGCGGACCCTGCCGGCGCGACGGTGACCCGGCGGTACCGGGCGACGGTGAACGGGGGCGCACCGGTGCGGTCGGGTGACCGGTGCCCGGTGGGGCGCGCGGGAGCACCGCCGGGGCCGGCCCGCCCGGGGTCGCCGGCGTCGGTCGGCGGCCCCGCAGCGGCACCCCGTGGCGTGCCACCGGGCCGGCCGGTCGGGTGGTCAGGGCGTGGTGGTCGCCCCGGCGGCCTCGCGGATGAGGTCGACCAGCATGCCCGCCTCCGGGATGGCCACGGTGTGCGAACCGCCGGGCACCTCCACCGTCCGCCGGGAGCCGGCCCGCTCGGCCATGAACCGGTGGGCCGCCACCGGGATGTTGAGATCCTCGCTGCCGAACAGGAACCAGGACGGCAGCGACCGCCAGGCCGGCTCCCCGGACGGCTCGCCCAGCGCCGCCTCGGTGATCGGCCGCTGGGTCACCGCCATCACCGCGGCCTGCGCCGCCGTCGAGTCGGCGGCGAACTGCTGGTGGTAGCGGTCCTGCCGGATGTAGAGGTCGGTCGCCCCGTCGGGCAGCGTCACCGGGGCCAGCGTGTCGCCCAGGGTGCTGCCGGGGAACCGGCCGGCCAGGTCGGCGGCGCTCTCCCCGGCCAGGGGCGCGAACGCCCCGACGTAGACCAGCGCGGTGACGCCCGTGCCCGCCACCGGCACGTTGGAGATCACCATGCCGCCGTAGGAGTGGCCCACGAGCAGCACCGGCCCGTCGATCCCGGTGAGCACGGCGCGCAGGTAGTCGGCGTCGTGCCGGACACCGCGCAGCGGGTTGGCCACCGCCACCGCGGGACAGCCGTTGTCGACCAGGGCGGCGATCACCCCCGCCCAGCTCGCCGATTCGGCGAACGCGCCGTGGACGAGGACGACCGTCGGGGTGCCGGGCCGTGCGGTGGTGAGGGACATTGCCGGGTACCTCCGGACAGTGGCGTGGATGTCCGTTCCATTCTGCTGTCGTCGCCGCACCACGTCGTGCCCCGGGCGGCCGGCTCACCCGGCCGGGGTAACCGGGGCGGGCCGTCACGGCGACGGTCCGGGTACCGTGGCCGGCGAGTCGAGAGGAACGCCGCGTGCAGGATCAACCCGAGCCGCTCACCGCGACCACGGTGGGGATCAATCCGGCCACCCCGCCCAGCGGGACCGGCTGCGTCGAGTGCGAGTCGTCCGGCGGATGGTGGTTCCACCTGCGCCGCTGCGCGGCCTGCGGCCACGTCGGCTGCTGCGACTCGTCGCCGGGCCAGCACGCCACGGCGCACGCCACCGGCGAGGGGCATCCGGTGGTGCAGAGCTTCGAACCCGGCGAGGACTGGTTCTGGGACTACCCGGCCGACCGGTTCCACCCGCACGGCCCGGAGCTGGCCCCGCCGCAGTCGCGTCCGTCCGACCAGCCGGCCCCCGGCCCCGAGGGCCGGGTACCGGAGGACTGGAAGCGTCGACTGCACTGACGGGCACGCCGGCGGGACGGCCCGTTTAGCCCGGTGACCTGCCGGGCAGGTCACTGCGGTGACCGCCGCCGACGAACCGCACACCATCGAGTTCCGGCGCTCCCGCAGGCGTCAGGTCGCCGTCCTGGCGGCGGGCCTGCCGACGGCGGTGCTGGTGGTGGCGGTGGTCAACCTGGCCACCGGTGACCCGTGGTGGGACGGGCTGTGGATCGCGGCGTGGATCCTGGCCTTCGGGCTCCTGCGCGGGGCGGCCCGTCCGTCGTCCACCGGTCACCAGCCCCGGCTGCCGCTGCGGCTCACCGCGGACCATATCGAGGTGACCGGGCCGGGGGAGCGCACCCTGGTCATCGGGTGGTCGAACGTCGCCCGCGCGGAGATCACGGGGCGGCTGTACCCGGTCCTGGTGGTCGAGCCGGCCGACCCGGACCGGACCGTCCCCCCGCTGGCCCGGTGGGAGTGGGCGGTCGCCGGGCAGAGCCGGCCGTACGAGATCCGGGTTCCACTGGTCTACCTGAGCCCCGGCCGTGACCGGCTGCGGCGCGAGCTGTCCCGTCGCCTGCCCGGCCCCGCCGCCGGCAGCCGGCCCGCCCCGTAGGGCCTGCCCCCGCGATCGCGGATCACCCGTCCACGGGAGACCCGACACCCGGCCACCGCACCGACCGCTCGGGTGCGCGGGTCGGTGCGGCGGCCGGGTCGGGGCGGGGCGTCAGACGGCAGTGCGGGACCACTGCTGGTTGGCGCCGGTGTTGCAGGTGTACTGCTTGAGCACCTGGCCGTCGGCGGTCGACGAGGCCGGCACGTCCACGCACTTGTTGCTGTGCCGGGCCCGCAGTTGGAAGTAGCTGCCGTTGGTGACCATCTGGAACTGCTGGTTGGTGCCGCTGCCGCAGGTGTACTGGATGAGTTCGGCACCGTCGGCGGTGGAGGCGCTGGTCACGTCGAGGCACTTTCCGCTGTGCCGGCTGACGATGCGCCAGTAGCCGCTGCCCGCGTCGACGAACTGCCACTGCTGCCAGGCGTTGCCGGCGTAGGTGTACTGGCCGACCCGCGCGCCGTTGTCGGTGTTCGGCTGCTGGACGTCCATCGCCTTGCCGCTGTGCCGCACGGTGAGCCGGTAGTACGTTCCGGTGCTCGGGGGCGGCGTGGTGGGGCCGTCGCCGACGGTGTCGCCCCACCCGTAGCGGACCCGGTCGGCCCCGGAGGGGTTGCGGATGCTCAGGTTGAGGTCGGTGCCGCTGCCGCTGAGCGCGTACATCGAGTACCAGTCGTAGCCGATGGTGCCGGGCTTGCCGCCGAGGGCGGGCCAGTAGGTGCCGCCCATCTGGTTGTCCCGCATCACCTGGGCCATGGCCCGGATGTGCCGGACGAAGTTGTCGGTGCTGTTGGCGTCGGCGTAGTTGCGGCCGTCGTTCATCGGCGCGCCCCACTCGGTGGCGACGGCGCGGGAGGCGCAGTTGCCCAGGCGGGTCTGGATGTGGCTGCGGAAGGCGTCGTAGCTCATCTCGCCGTAGAAGAACGCGTAGTGGTGGAAGGAGAGCAGCGTCGCGTTGAACCGGCTGTCGTTGCAGACGTCCCGCAGGTCCTGGCTGAAGCCGGTGCCGCCGATGAGCACCCGGCCGGGCACCGCCGAGGGGTGGGAGCTGAGCCAGTTCGCCGCGACGTTGCGCCAGTCCGCCGAGCTGTAACCGTGCGGCTCGTTCATCGGTTCGAAGTAGACGTTGGGGTTGGTGCCGTACGTGTTGGTCACCGTGGACCACATCGCGTTCCAGGCGGCGAGGTTGGTGATCCGGCCACCGGAGGCGGCGCCGTCCTCCCAGTACGCCAGGATGACCTTGAATCCGCGGGCGGTGGCGGCGTCGATGGCTCCCCGGTACGCCTCCCACCACGCCGTCCCGACGGTGTGCGTGTTGATCGGCAGCCGGACGGTGTTGACCCCCATGGTGGCGGCCATGTCGTCGTAGAGGGCGTTGGCCTTGGCCCGAACCGTCGCGTTGCTGTCGGAGGCGCTGAGGCCCTGCACGACGAGCGGGCCGGTGCTGAAGTTGTCGCCCAGGACGGCCCAGTTCATGCCACGGAACCCGCTGGTGGCGGCGGTGGCCGGGGACGACACGACGACCGCGCCGCCGACCATCGCGGTCGCCACGGCGGCCAGCGTGACCAGCAGCCGGCGGAGCGGACGGTGTCGCCGCGACGCCGCTGAGGGCGACGTGATCCGGGTCGGGGAGTGGTCGGTCACGTGATCGGGCCTCTCTGGTCGGGACATCGCGCCGAGATCGCTGTTAGCGCTAACATTGGTGCGTCGCGACCGGTGCCCTGATTGTTGCCTGCGTGTTGCAGACAAGTCTCAGCGATCGTTTCCGGGGTGTCAATAATCGACGAGCATCGTTCGATGTGGGGTGGTGTCGTCGGCGGGCGGCACCCGGTCACGGTGGATCGACACGCCCTGGTGTGCTCACGTCGTCGGCCCGCGACCCCGCCCCCGCCCCGTGCCGACCGGCCGTGCGCCGATCGTGCCGCAGCTCCACCGGCAGACAGCCCACCGCCGTCGCGGCGGCGACGAGCAGCAGCACCACGGCGAGGTTGCGGCCGTACGGCAGCGGCAGCACCGAAGGGTCGTCCGGCGGCCGACCGAAGCCCAGCACCAGCGGCAGCGCCACGACGGTGAGCGCGGCGGCACCGATCGCCCCGGCCCGCACCACCGGCCGGTGCCGGCGCGGGACGAACCGGGCGAGCAGCGCCCCGACTGCCAGCACCCCGGCCATCCAGACGAGGTCGTGCCCGACCAGCACCCCGGCCAGGAACACCAGCACCCCCGCCGGGTCCAGCTCCGGGTCGGTCAGCGCGCCCGCCACGGCGTACCCGATGAGCAGGGTGCCGGCCGCGACGAGCGCCACCCGGGTCCTCACCCCGCCTCCCGCACGACGATCCGGCCGACCCACTTGGTCTGGAGCACGCCCGGCCGGTTCGGCGCGATCAACCGGGCCGGGTAACCGTGGTCGGCATGCAGGGGTTCCCCGCCCAGCCGCAACGCGATAAGCGTCGCCGGGTCACCCACGTGCGCCGGGCCGACCGTCGACGCCCGGTAGCGGCCGGCCGCCTCCAACGACTCGACGCGGACGCTCGCCCGGTCCGGGTCCGCCCCGACCAGCGCGACCAGGTCCCGCAGCCGCACCCCGGTCCACCGCCCCGTCGCGCTCCACCCCTCCACGCAGGCGATCGGCAGGTCGGCGGTGTGCTGCGGCAGGGCGTGCAGGGCGGCGAGATCCAACGCGACCCGCCCGCCCGGACCGTCGACCACCAGCCGGTACGCCGGATCCCCGACGTCCACCCCGGCCCGGCGGGCGGTCCGGTTCACCGGCAGCCCCTGCGGGCCGACGTCCGGCCGGCGCGGGGCGAGCACCGCCAGGCCGGACAGCGGCCGGACGGTCTGCCCGACCGTGGTCAGGGTGATCAGTCCGGCCGCGGCGGCCACCCCGGCGAGCAGCCCGCGCCGGCTGAGCCGCTCCTGCGGCGACTCGACGTCCGGGCGGGCCAGCGCGGCCCGGACCGCCGGCAACTGCACCCCGATGTGCACCAGCAGCGCACCCACCACCAGCCACGCCACCCGGTAGTGCCCGGCGGTGAAGAAGAACGGCATCGGCGCGTACCAGCGGGCGACGTTCAACACCCCGCCGACCACCTCGAACAGGGCCGCGGCGACCAGCACACCGACGCTCGCGCGTTCGAGCGCGTGCGCGACCGACCGCACCGGCGGCCAGCGGAACAGGTGGTGGTAGACCGACCACAGCTTGGCCCCGAGCAGCGGCACCGTGGCCAGGCCGGTCGCCACGTGCAGCCCCTGGGTGAACCGGTAGAGCCCCACCGGCCGGGCCGGCCACCGCAACCAGCCCGGCGGATGCTGGATCAGGTGGCTGAGCAGCCCGGTGAGGAAACACACGGCGAACGCCACCCCGAGCGCGACGCCGAGCTGGCTGGTCAGCCGGGTCGACCGCAGCGGGGACCCGAACCGGTCGGGGGCCGCCGGCGGTGCCGACCACCGTCGGGCGGGCCGCCGCGGCACCACCGGCCGGCCGCTCACGCCGGACCGAGGGTGGCGAACCACCGGCCCGCCTCGGTCCAGGTGTCGCGCACCCGCAACGCCGTCTGTCCGGCCAGCGTCGACAGACCGTCCAGGGGTACGCAGGCCCAGGGCAACGGGCCGTCCGCACCGTCCGGCGTCCGCACCGTGGCCGTGCCGGACCAGGCCGGCGTGCCGGGTGGCGCGCACTCGACGTGCAGCCGACCGTCGGCGGCCAGCAGCCGGCGGCACCGGCGCAGCAGCCGGTCCGGGTCGCCGCCGATGCCCACGTTGCCGTCGGCCAGCAGCAGGTGCCGCCACCGCCCGGCCCCCGGCACCGGCCCGAACACGTCCCGGCGCAGGGCCACCGCGCCGCGCCGCCGGGCCAACCGGACGGCGGTGGCGCTGACGTCGATGCCGAGCGCGGGCCGCCCGGCGTCGATCAGCGCGCCGGTGAGCCGGCCCGGTCCACACCCGACGTCGAGGGTGGGTCCGGTGCAGCGGGCCAGCAGCGACGCGTCCCCGGCGACGGCGTCCCGGCACCAGAGCGCCGGGTCGAACCGCAGCACCCCGCCGCTGGGATGCCGGGCGGTGAACGCGGCGGGGACACCCGACGCGGCACGGTCGAACGCGGCGTCGAACAGCGCCACCGCGTTCATCAGGCCACCGCCGTGGGCGACGGGACGTCGACGGCGACCGCGCGGGCGAACCGGCTGCCCGGTGGGCACAGCGCCGCCACCGCGTGGGCGTCGACGGCGGTGTCCACGTCCCGCAGCCGGGGCAGCAGGTGCACCCGCAGGCCCCGGCGGCGCAACGCGGCCAGGGTGCGCGCGCCGGTGCTCGCCACTGAGGTGGGAACCGTCCGCAGCACCGTGGCGTGGCCGGGGTCGCGCAGCCCCAGCGTCCACCAGCCGCCGTCGTCCGCCGGCCCGAGCACCGCGTCCGGCCCGTCCGCCCGGCCGAGCAGGTCCCGCGCGGTGTCCAGGTGCGCGGCGGTGAGCTGCGGGGTGTCCATGCCGACCAGCAGGGTCGCCGCGCCCGCCGTACGGGTGTCGACGAACGCGTGGGCGAGCCGGTCGGCGAGCGGGCCACCGCGCTGGGCGAGCCGCGTCCAGCCCGGCGGGGCCGGCAGGTCACCGTCGACGACCAGCACCCGGGCGTCGACGGTGGCCGTGCCGACGGTGTCCAGGGTGTCGGCCAGGGCTGCCGCGGCGACCCGGGCGGCCTGCGCCGGGGTGCAGGGCGGGCAGAGCCGCGTCTTGACCCGGCCGGGCACCGGCGTCTTGGCCAGCACCAGCACCCGCAGGGCGGCCGGTGGACGGTGGGCGTTCACCGGGCCAGCACCGTGCCCATGTCCCGCACGGCGCGGGCGGTGCCGAGCACCGTGCCGGTCACCTTCGACCGGGTACCGGCCGCCCGGGGGTGGTAGTCGACGTCGACCTCCACCACCCGCCAGCCCGCCCGGCCGGCCGCGATCAGCAGCTCCAGCGGGTAACCGAAGCGGCGGTCGCGCAGCCCCAACGCCAGCAGGTCGTCGCGGCGGACGGCCCGGATCGGCCCGATGTCGTGCACGTCGAGGCCGGTGGTGCGGCGCAGCCGGTGGGCCAGCACCGCGTTGCCGACCCGGGCGTGCCACGGCCACACCCCACGTCCCGTCGGCCGACGCCGGCCGGTGCCCAGGTGCGCCGCGCCGGACCGGACCGGATCGGCCAGCCGGGGCAGCTGCGCCGGGTCGAACGACCCGTCGGCGTCCAGCACGCACACCACCCCGTCGACCGGGTCGGCCGCCAGCACCCCGGCGTGCACGGCCGCGCCGTACCCGGGCTCGGCCACGCTGATCACCTCGGCCCCGCAGGCCCGGGCCACCGCCGCCGACCCGTCGGTCGAGCCGTTGTCCACCACGATCGGCCGGTAGCCGGCCGGCATCCGGGCCAGCAGGTCGGGCAGGGCCGGGGCCTCGTCGCGGCAGGGAAGAACCACATCGGTCATGCAGCGGGACGCTAGGGCACCACCGGCCCGGAAATTCTTACCTGACGATGACGGAATCCCCGGCCGCCGCGCAGTTCTTACGAACCCCTGACGGCTGGTCGCGGCCGGCGTACGACGGCGGTCACCGGCCCTACCGTCGGCGGGTGACCCACGTACTCGTCACCGGCGGTGCCGGTTTCATCGGCACCCATGTGGTGACCGCCCTGCACGATGCCGGCCACCGGGTGACCGTGGTGGACTCCGGCCACCCCGGCGCGCACCGCGGACCGTTGCCGGACACCGTGGCGGGCGCACCGCTCGTCCGGCTCGACGTCCGGGACCGGCCGGCCCTCGCCGCCGTCCTGGCCGACGGGGTCGACGCGGTGGTGCACCAGGCCGCCATGGTGGGCCTCGGCGTCGACCTCGACGACCTGCCGGAGTACGTCGGCTGCAACGACCTCGGCACCGCCGTGCTGCTCGCCGCGATGGCCCGGGCGGGCGTGCACCGGCTGGTGCTGGCCAGCTCCATGGTGGTCTACGGCGAGGGCGCGTACGCCTGCGCCGGGCACGGTCCGGTGCGGCCCGCGCCGCGTACCGTCGCCGACCTGGCCGCCGGCCGGTACGAGCCGACCTGCCCGCGCTGCGCCGCCCCGCTCACCCCGGGGCTGGTCGACGAGGACGATCCGCTGGATCCGCGCAGCGTGTACGCCGCCAGCAAGGCCGCCCAGGAGCACCTGACCGCCGCGTGGGCGCGCCAGACCGGTGGCGCGGTGGTGGCGCTGCGGTACCACAACGTCTACGGGCCGGGGATGCCCCGCGACACCCCGTACAGCGGGGTCGCGGCGATCTTCCGGTCCGCGCTGCAGGCCGGCCGCGCGCCCCGGGTCTTCGAGGACGGCGGCCAGCGCCGCGACTTCGTCCACGTCCGCGACGTGGCGGCGGCCAACCTCGCCGCGCTGGACGCGACCGGCACCGGCACCGGCTGGCGGGCGTACAACGTGGCCTCCGGCCGGCCGGTCACCATCGCCGAGGTCGCCACGGAGCTGGCCCGCGCCGCCGACGGGCCGCCGCCGGTGGTCACCGGCGAGTTCCGGCTGGGCGACGTGCGGCACGTGGTCGCCTCGCCCGCCCGGGCGGAGACCGAACTCGGGTTCCGGGCCGCCGTGGGACTCGCCGAGGGGATCGCCGAGTTCGCCCACGCCCCACTGCGCGGGTGAGCGGCACCCCCGGCCACCGTCCGGCCCGGATGCCCGGCACCGGTCCGGCCCCGCCCGGGCGCGCGGGCGGCCGTCGGGGCGAGTCGGACGGTGGCCCGCGCCGTCGCCCGCCGCGTGCCGACGTGCTCGCCGCCGCTGCCGCCGTCGGCCTGTTCGCGGTGGCCGCCGTCACCGGCGGGGTGCTCTACCTGCTCGGCCACCCGGTGCACGCCAGCGCCGCGCCGCTGTTCGCGCAGTGGCTGCCGCACGTCGGCATCGGCACCCCGGCGGCGCTGCTGGTGGCCGCGCTGGTCTGCTGGCGCGGGCCGGCGGTGGCCGCCCGGCTGCCCTGGCGGCCGCTGCTCGCGCTCGGCTACCTCACCGCCGTGGCCTGGACGCTGTCGCTGGCCCTGGTCGACGGCTGGCACCGGGGCGTCGCCGGGCGGCTGACCACCCGCCACGAATACCTGCACGAGGTGCCCGGCGTCACCGACGTCCCCGCCATGCTGGCCGGCTTCGCCGGTCGGATCCTCGACGGGCAACCGGACTCCTGGACCACCCACGTCTCCGGCCACCCGCCGGGGGCGCTGCTCGTCTTCGTCGGGCTCGACCGGGCCGGGCTGTCCGGCGGGGGGTGGGCGGGGGCGCTGTGCATCCTGGTGGCGGGCCTCGTCGCCGTCGCCGTGCCGCACACCGTACGACTGCTCGGCACCGAGGCGGCGGCCCGCGCGGTGCTGCCGTTCGTGGTGCTGTTCCCCGGGGCGGTCTGGGCCGGGGTGTCGGCCGACGGGCTGTTCGCCGGGGTGACCGCCACCGGGATCGCCCTGCTGGCCCACGGCCTCACCCGGGGGCGTGCGGTGGCGGCCCTCGCCGGTGGGGCCCTGTTGGCGTCCGGCTGCTACCTGTCGTACGGGCTGGTGCTGATGGCTCCGCTCGCGCTGGCGGTCGTCGTGCTGGCCGGCCGGCACCGGCGCACCGTGGGGTGGGCGTTCGTCGGGGCGCTGCCGGTCGTCGCCGGGTTCACCGCCGCCGGGTTCTGGTGGCCCACCGGCTACCACCTGGTCGTCGAACGCTACTACCAGGGGATCGCCGCCGACCGGGCGTACGGCTACTGGGTCTGGGCCGACCTGGCGCTGGTCGTGGTGGCCGCCGGCCCGGTGGCGGCGGTGATCCTGCGGCGGGCGGTGCCGGCCGGCCGGCGGGCCCTCGCGGCGCGGCGGCCCGACGCGGAGCACGCCGCCTGGCTGCTGCCGCTCGCCGCCACCGTGATGATCGTCGCGGCGGACCTGTCCGGTTACAGCAAGGCCGAGGTGGAACGCATCTGGCTGCCCTTCACCGTCTGGCTGACAGCCGGCGCCGCCCTGATCCCCGCGGCCGACCGGCGCGGCTGGCTCGTGGTGCAGGCGGCGGTCGCGCTCACGGTCAACCACCTGCTCCTGACCACCTGGTAGCCCACCGCCTCCCCACCCTTCGACGACGCCGGGCACCCGCGGCGGCCGGTGACCCCGTCACCCGGCCGCCGCGTCCGGTTGTGCCCGGCCGGGTCGGGACTTCTTACCGAACCATGACGTACCCGGCCGACGGTGACCGTTGCCCACCCGCCGGGCCGTACCCCCGGCAGACAGCACATCACCGGAGCCGGTTTCCGGCTTGGAGGAGAATTCCGATGAACCGCAGACCCGACGGGACCCCGCTGGTCCACACCCGGCCGGCCCGGATCGCTCTGGCCGCGCTGGTGCTGGCGGCCACCGGTGCGCTCACCGTCACCTTCGTCTCCGGTGGCGGCCGGGGCACCGCGGACGCCGCCACCAGCCTGGACCAGTTCGTGCCGATCGAGAAGGTGCCGCCGAACGTGCGCGTCCCGCAGCCGGCGGCGGGCGCGTCGACCGGCCGGTTCACCGTGGACTGCGGCACGAACGGCAACGGCAAGTTCAGCCCGGACAACCCGGTGGCCCAACCCGGCATCCGCAACGGCGCGGAACACGTCCACGACTTCGTCGGCAACCTGGCGATCACCGCCAACTCCTCCAACGCCGACCTGGACGCCTCCGGCACCACCTGCCGCAACGGCGACAAGTCGTCCTACTTCTGGCCGGTGGTGCGCATCGACCGGAGCGTCCGCAACGACGACCAGGTGCGGCAGGCCCTCGCCCAGACCCAGCCGATGGTCGTCTGCCCCTCGGTCGGCAAGCGGCTGCGCGCCGTCCCCACCGGGGCCCGGGGCACCGTCGACCGGCTGCTCGCCGACCTGGACCGCCAGCAGGCCGCCGCGAACCAGCGGATGACCGCCAGCCGGGGCCGCATCGACGCCGCGTTCAACCGGGAGGTCACCGACACGTTGCGGGCCCGCCGCGCCGCGACGATCAGGCAGATCAGCAGCACGGTCACCGCCGCCGGCGGCAACCAGCCCGGCCTGGTCTCGCTGGTCGAGTGCGACGTCAGCTACGACGACATGCACGCCCGGATGCCCGCCGGCGCCCACCGCGCCAGCGTCACGGCGGCCCAGGCGGCCAACCCGCGCATCCAGTGCCCGACGGTGCGCGACAAGCTGCCAGGAGTCCCGGCCGGGGCGCTCGCCGAGGTGAACCGCAACCTCGACGAACTCGACAGGCAGCTCTCCGAGGCCAACGAACGCCTCGTCACCAGCCGTGGCCAGGGCGGCCCGGCCTTCGTCGACAACGCCATCCTCGGCCCGCTGCGCGCCAAGCGGATCGCGGTGCTCGACCGGATCGCCATCGCGATCGGCAGGCAGGCCGCCCGCCCGCAGGGCCTCGACGCGTTCGCCACCTGCACCCTGGACCAGGCCCCCGGCACCCCGGGCAGCGCACCCACGACCGCTGCGCCCGCCACCGCCACCGCGCTGCCCGACCCGCAGGGTCCCGACCTGGAACTGCCCGGCAACACCGGCGGCATCGTCCGCCCGGCGCAGGTGCTGATCGAGTACCGCGGCAACCCCGCCAGCAAGGTGGTGCCGATGCCGAAGTTCCTCCGGGCGCTCACCGGTGACGCCAAGCCCACCAGCCGTGGCCCGGCCAACGCCCGCGCCACCTGGACCTGCTCGGGCTTCGCCGACCGGCTGGCCGACAAGTACCCGATCTGCCCCGCCGGCAGCCAGGTGCAGCGGGTGCACGACTTCCCCGGTTGCTGGGACGGCCGCAACGTCGACAGCGACAACCACCGCAACCACGTCGCGTTCGCCGACCGGGCCACCGGCGCCTGCCCGCAGGGCTTCCGGGCGATCCCGCAGCTGAGGATCACCGTCGGCTACGACATCCCCCGGGACGTGCAGCTCAAGGGCCAGTACGCCCTCGACTCGTTCCCGGAGGAGAACCACAACCCGTTCTCCGACCACAACGACTTCGTCAACGTCAACTCCGCCCAGACCATGCAGCGCATCGCCACCTGCATCAACAAGGGCAAAAACTGCTCCTGACCGTCGGGCCGCCCGGCACGGGGCCGCGCGACACCACCGCCACGCCGAGGGCGGTGGTGTCGCGCTGACCCGTGGCTGTCCCGGCTGGCCGGGACAGCCACGGGCCGGTCGGGCGGTCGGTTACGGGGTCACGGAGAGCAGGTGGGCGCGGTAGCCCTCCCCGTAGCTCTTGGTCGGGGTGCCGTTGTAGTCCTCGATGAGCACGTTGCCGCCGCTGCAACCCCACGGGTTCCAGGTCCACGCGGTGTAGCCCAGCCGCTTGCTGTCCAGCCAGGTCATCAACCTGTCGATGTAGTCGTGGGCGCAGGTGTCCTGGCCGATCTCCCCGGCGTGCACCGGCACCTGCGCGGCCACCGGCGCGATCTGGGTGTCCCAGCAGGTCTCGGTGACGCAGGCGTTGAAGTTGTACGAGTGCCAGGAGGCGACGATGTTGTTGCGCGGGTCGGTCGGCTTGTAGGCCAACCACTGGGTCAGGTCGTTGGTCCAGGTCAGACCGGGGACCAGCAGGACGTTGGTGGCCCCGGTCGCGCGGACGGCGTCGACCAGGCTCTGCATGCCGGCCACCGGGTACTCGATGCCGGTGCAGGTGCCGCCGTCACGCAGGCAGCGCCACGCGGCCGTCATGTCCGACCAGTTGTTGGCGGCGTCCGGGTACGGCTCGTTGAACAGGTCGAACAGCACCGCGTCGTTGCCCTTGAACGCGGTGGCGACCCCGGTCCAGAACTGGGGCGTGTACTGCCTGCTCGGCATCGGCTTCTGGCAGGTGGCGTTCACGTCGGTGCAGGCCGAGATGTTGCCGGTGTACTGGCCGTGGGTCCAGTGCAGGTCGAGGATCGGGTTGATCCCGTTGGCGACGAGCAGGTTCACGTACGCCTTGACCGCCTGCTGGTAGGCGGGGCCGCTGGGCGACCCGGACAGCCCGAGCCAGCAGTCCTCGTTGAGCGGGATGCGCACCGCGCGGATGTTCCAGGCCTTCATCGCGTCGACGGAGGCCTGGTCGACCGGCCCGCTGTCCCACATGCCCTTGCCCTGCACGCAGGCGAACTCGCCGCTGGCCCGGTTGACGCCGAGCAGGCGGTAGGTCGCCCCGGCGGCGGTCACCAGCCGGTTGCCCGACACCCGCAGGCTCGGCGCGGCCCCGCCCGGCGGCGGGGTGGTGGTCGGTGGCGGGGTGGTCGGCGGGGGAGTGGTGGGTGGCGGCGTGGTGGGCGGTGGGGTGGTCGGCGGCGGCGTCGTGGGCGGGGGTGTCGTCGGGCCGACCACGCCGGTGCAGGTCGTCCCGTTGAGTGCGAACGACGTGGGTACGGGGTTGGTCCCGCTCCACGCGCCGTTGAAGCCGATCGTGGTGGACGCGCCGGTGTTCAGCGCGCTGTTCCAGCTCATGCTGGCCGCCGACACCCGGGCGCCGGACTGCGACCAGGTGGCGCTCCAGCCCTGGGTGACCCGCTGGTCGGTGTCCGGGAAGTCGAACGTCAGCGTCCAGTCGGCCAGCGCCGAGCCGAGGTTGGTGATGGCGACGTTGCCGCTGAATCCGCCGTTCCACTGGCTCTGCACGGTGTAGGTGACGGCACAGCCCGAGGCGGCGGCCGAGGCGGGCAGGGTGGCCGCGGTCAGGCTGGCGGCCACCAGCGTGCCGGCGGCTGTCGCCGCCAGCAGGGCATGACGACGTGTCATGAAGCTCTCCTAGGCATAGAGGGGAGCGTCGATGGGAGCGCGCCTGCGAGCTTTCTTTATTCGCCTTACTAAGTCAAGCGCATCGATGCCGTTTCGACGGATCGCCAGGCGGAACGCATCCCCGTGCTACCGGGGCGGGCCGGTCGTGCCCCGGGCGACCACCGTCTCGGTTGCACACCAGCGCTGCGGCACCGATTCGCCGGCGACCAGCCGCAGCACCGCCTCACCGATCGACTCGCCGAACGAGTGCACGTCGAGGCTCATCGTGGTCAGCGCGGGCGACGCCAGCCGGCAGAGACTGGAGTCGTCCCAGGCGATCAGGCTGACGTCCCGGGGCACCCGGTGACCCCGCTCGGTGACCGCGTGCAGGCCCGCCACCGCCATCAGGTCGTTGTCGTAGATGATCGCGGTGGGCGGTTCGGGCCCGTCCAGCAACCCGGTGGTCAACCGCGCCCCCGACTCCGCCGAGTAGTCACCCGCCACCACCACGGCGTGCACGGCCGACTCCGCCGCCGCCGTCAGCATCGCGGCCGTACGGGTCCGGGTGTGCAGCAGCGCGTCCGGTCCGCTGATCCGGGCCACCCGCCGGTGCCCCAGGGCCACCAGGTGCGCCAGGGCCGCCCGCATCGACCCGGCGTCGTCCCGGCGTACCGCCGGGTTGTCGCCGGTGGGCTCACCCGCGACCACCACGGGCAGCCGCAGGTCCCGCAGCACCGCCGGCCGGCGGTCGTCGACCGACGGGTTCACCAGCACGACCGCGTCGACCAGCCGCTGTCGCGCCCACCGACGGTACGCGGCGATCTCGGCGTCGTGGTGCGCGACGACGTGCAGCAGCACCGACCGGCCGTGCGCGGCCAGCCGCTCCTCGATGCCCGCGATGAACTCCATGAAGAACGGCTCGGTGCCGAGCAGGCGGGGTGGCCGGGCCAGCACCAGCCCCACCGCGCTCGTGCGCCACGTGTCGTCCATCGCGTACCCCCGGGTCCCTCAGCCTGCCGATTCGGTGAGCCGGACCCGCTGGCCGGCCACCTGCTCGGATGGGCGTGGCCCGTGCCCCGGCGGGACCAGCTCGGATTCGAGGACCAGCGCGGCCGCGCCGACGGCCGAGGCCGTCGCGGCGGAACGGGAGAGCCGGACGTCGACGGTGTGCGTGCCCCGGGCGAAGCAGGCGCGCAGTTCGTGCCGGACGATCGGCAGGTACACCGACCCGGCGGTGGCCAGGCTCGGCCCGGTCAGCACGAGCACCTCCAGGTCCATCAGGTTCGCCAGCGTCCGGGCGGCGGTCCCGACGTGCCGGGCCGACCGCTCCAGCAACGCCAGCGCGTGCGGCTCGCCCCGGCGGGCGGCCCGGCTGATCGCGGCGAAGTCGGCGACCACCGAGGGCCGGCGGACGCCGGGGGTGAAACCCACCGCCCGTGCCGTCGCCGGCTCCGACCGGGCGGCGGCGACCACCGCGGCCGGCCCGGCCAGCGCCTCCACGCAGCCCCGCGCCCCGCACCAGCACCGGGGCCCGTCGGCCGACACGCACACGTGCCCCAACTCGCCGACGTTGCCGCTCGGCCCCCGGTAGGTGCTGCCGTTGATGACCAGCCCCGCGCCGATGCCGGTGCCCATGTAGAGGGCGGCGGCCGAGGCCGCCGTGCCGAACCCGCCCGTCCAGTGCTCGCCCAGCGCCGCCGCGGTCGCGTCGTTGTCCAGCGCCACCGGCAGGGCCGTCACCTGTTCCAGCGCCGCGCCCAGCGGGAACCCGTTCCACTGCCGCATGGCGGGGGCGAGCCCCACGTCCGGCGGGCCACCCATGCCCCGGGTCGCGTTGACCGGCCCGGGGAACACCAGGCCGACGCCGAGGATGCGGTCCCGCTCCACCCCGACCCCGTCGATCAGCGCGGCGATCTCGGTGGCGATCCGGGCGACCACCGCCGCCGGCTCCTGCGCGCCGGCCCCCGGGCGGGAGATCCGGGCCACCACCGTGCCGCCCAGGTTGGTCAGGGCGTACGTGATGACGCCGTGGTCCAGGTGGACGCCGACGGCGTACCGGGAGGCGTGGTTGAGCTGGAGCAGGACCCGCCGCTTGCCGCCTGTCGACTTGGCGTGGCCGGTCTCGACCACCAGGTCCTCGTTGATCAGCTTGCGGACCAGGGTGGAGATGGTCGGCGCGGTGAAGCCGGTGGCCCGGATCAGGCCGACCCGGCTGATCGTGCCGGCCGCGCGGATCGCGTCGAGAACGACCGACCTGCTGCTCACCTGGGGTTTGCTCGCTGCTGGTCCGCTCACTGCTTCTCTGCCAGGGGCTGTTAGGTCGGCGGACCAGAGTATACAAGTATCCCGATGGCACAGGTTCGTGGTCGAACCGGCCATGTCCGGTGGTCCGCACCCGGACCGGTGGGCCGGGTGGCTCAGCCGTCGGCGGCCGGTTCCGTCCCGAGGCACCCGAGCACCGTCGCGTCGTCGGTGGCGACCCCGTGCCGGGCCTCGGCCGCCCGGACCCGGCGGATGATCCCGCCCGGCCCGTCGGTGTCCAGCAGGCGCAGCAGGCCCGCCCAGTCGGTGAGCCCGAAGGTGTCCACGAGCCGGCTCGCCCCGTTGCTCAGCAGCGCCGCCACCGTCACCCCGGCCGCCGGGCAGTCGCCGGTGACCGCCTCGTCGACCACCCGTGGATCGTCCTTGGCCACCCAGAAACCGCCCGGAGCGTTGCGGTGCCCCCGCAGCTCGGCCAGCAACCGGCGGTGCTCCCCGCTGCCCTCGGCGACGCCCACCAGCCGCTGCTCGAAGGACCGGGCGATCACCACCTCGCGGGGGTCGTGGGCGACGAGCGGCCCGCCGGCCACCCGGCCGACGACCGCCAACGCGTCCCCGAGGACCAGGTGCTCGACCAGCCCGCCGGCGCACCGCAGCACGGCCACGGCCGCGTGCGGGCTGCTCGGGTGGGTGACGTCGCAGGTGCCCCGGTGCGCGTCGGTGACCTGCCCGATGCCCTCGGCCAGCACCGACCGCAGGCTCCCGCCCGTCGACAGCCCGCCCAGCAGCGCGCCGCCGAGCCGTCGGGCGTACCAGGCCACGCCGTGCCGGCAGACCTCGCCGGCCCCGGGGACGCCGCCCGCGCCGTCGACCAGCACCAGGCCGGCCGGCACCGCCCCGGCGAAATCCTCGTTGGTCCGCCCGGGGTGCCCCGCATCGGTCGCCAGCACCACCCGCACCCGCCGATCATCACACGGCCGGGCTTCACCCCGTGACGCCACAGTCGACGAGGATCTTCACCTCGCCACCGGCGGCGAGCGCCCGGAACGCCTCGGCCACCTCGGGCAACGGCACGACCCGGGTGATCAGCCGCCCGGCGGGCACCAGCCCGGCGTGCACCAGCCGGACGGCCTCGGTGTAGTCCTCCCGCTCGTACACCCGCACCCCGATCAGCTCCAGCTCGCGCCAGAAGACGCGGTGCAGGTCCACCTCCCGGGGGGTGGGGTGGATCGCCACGACGACCAGCCGGCCGCGTGCGGCGAGCAGGTCGGTCGCGGTACGGACCCCGGCGGCGGACCCGGACACCTCGAAGGCCACGGCCGCCCCGGCCCCACCGGTCGTCTCGTGCACGTGCCGGGCGACGTCGACCGTCGCCGGGTCGACGGTACGCAGCCCGAGTTCGGTGGCGAGGGCCCGACGGCGCGGGTCGGGTTCGAGCACCGTCACCTCGGCCCCCCGTGCCCGGGCGACCGTCCCGATGAGCAGGCCGACCGGCCCGGCACCGACGACCACCGCGTGTTCCCCGGCGGTCAGCCGGGACCGGCGTACGTCGTGCACGGCGACGGCGGTCGGCTCGATCAGCGCGGCATGGGTCAGCGGCAGGTCCGCCGGCAGCGGCACCACGATGCGTGCGGGCACCGTCCACGAACGCTGCATCGCACCGGGGGAGTCGATGCCGACGAAGGTGAGCCGGTGGCAGATGTGGCTGTTGCCGGCCCGGCAGGCGGGGCAGTCGCCGCACCACTGCAGCGGCATCACGGTCACCGGGTCGCCCACCCGGTGCCCCTGCACCCCGGGACCCACCTCGGCGATGCGTCCGGACATCTCGTGGCCGATCACCGCCGGCGGCCGGACCCGCTGGTCCATCGCGCCGTGCGCCACGTGCAGGTCGGTGCCGCAGATCCCGGTGTACGCGACGTCGATGCGCACCTGGCCGGGGCCGGGCGGCACGACTGCGGTCCGCTCGACGACGAAGGTGTGGTCGCCGACGTAGTGCGCGCTGTGGTTCACGACTCCTCCTCGGACAGGTGCCAGACCTCCCGCATCGGCGCCCACCAGTGCCCCGAGCCGGGCTCGGCGACCGACTCCTGGCACGGGTCGGTCAACGTCCACCACTCCTGCGTGCGCGGGTCGGCGGCGATGCGCCGCTGGTCGGCGTCGTGGTCCTCGCCGACGTACTCGTAGTAGCCGAAGAGCAGGTCGCCGTGCAGGAAGATGCTGTAGTTGCGGATGTTCGCCGCGCGCAGCGTGCGTTCGACGTCGGGCCACACGGCGGCGTGCAGGCGCAGATAGGTCTCGCGCTGCTCCGGTCGGAGCCGGATCAACCAGCCGTAGCGCTGCACGTCACGCCCCTCCGGTACGGGTGGTGGCCGCCGGTCCACGGCGGCGGACCGTGGGACGGCCGCCGTCAGGGAAAACATCGGATGTCTCTATATTGGTGGGGGTCGCCGCCGGCCGCCTCAGCCGCAGCGGCCGGGACGACGCGCGACCGGCCGGCCGGAGGGGGACGTGATGGCACTGACCGACGACGCGATCGCCAAGATCCGGAGCATGGTCCAGAGCGGTGAACTGCCGCCGGGTGCCCGACTGCCCCCCGAGCCGCAGCTGGCCGAGCAGATGGGCCTGTCGCGCAGCGGGGTCCGGGAGGCGGTGAAGGTCCTCGAGTCGGCCCGGGTGCTCGACGTCCGCCGGGGCGACGGGACGTACGTCACCAGCCTCGCCCCCCGGCTGCTGCTGGAGGGGCTGGGGGTCGCGGTGGAGCTGCTGCGCGACGACACCCTGCTGGAGGTCATGGAGGTCCGGCGGCTGCTGGAACCGATGGCCACCGGGCTGGCGGCGCTGCGGATGACCGACGCCCAGCTCGACGACCTCGGCGGCATCCTGGAGGAGATGCGGGCGGCGGCCGACGACGCCGAGAAGCTGATCCGGTTCGACACGGCGTTCCACCACACCGTCGTCGCCACCACCGGCAACGAGACCCTCACCTCGCTGCTGGACGGGTTGTCCAGCCGTACCCTGCGGGCCCGGGTGTGGCGCGGGCTGATCGAGGGCAACGCGGCGCACACCACCATCGACGAGCACCACGCGATCTACCGCGCGCTGCGCTCGCGTGACCAACTGCTCGCCCAGGCGAGCGCGTTGATGCACGTCAACACCTCCGAGGCGTGGCTGCGGACGGTGCTGGCCGCCAAGGTGGGGGCCGCCTGACCCGGCCGGCCTCACGCGGGCCCCGCCGGGCGGGTCGCGCCGACCCGGTCGGCCAGGCCGTAGGTGCGTACGGCGGTGCCGGCGAAGATCTCCCGGTGTTCCCGCTCCGACAGCGGTGGCAGCGCCGCCGTCAACGCCCGCAGCACCCCGGGGTAGTCCGACCGGAGCAGGCAGACCGGCCAGTCCGAGCCGAACATCAGCCGCTGGGCGCCGAACTCGGCGACGGCCACCGCGACGAACGGGCGCAGGTCGTCAGGGGTCCACGTCGGGGCGGCCTCGGTGACCAGGCCGGACAGCTTCGCGGTGACGTTGGGGTTGGCGGCGAGGGCGGCCAGCGGGCCGCGCCAGCTCCGCAGCCCCACGTCGCCCTCGTCGATGCGGGGCTTGCCCAGGTGGTCCAGGACGAACCGCAACCCCGGCACCGCGCGGGCCGCCCGCGCCGCCGCCGGTAGCTGGTCGGCGCGGATCACCAGGTCGAACGCGAGCCCGGCGTCGGCGAGCGCGGCGAGCCCGCGCCGCACGTCGGGCCGGTCCAGGTAGTCCGGGTCCGGCTCGCCCTGCACCTGCGAGCGGACGCCGGCCAGGTACCCCCCGCCAGGTAGCCGGCGGTAACGGGCCACGGTGGCGGGCACGTCGTCGGCGGCGACGTCGAGCCAGGCCACCACCGCCAGGATCGGCGCGGTGTCGGCGGCGTAGCCGAGGAACTCGGCGGCCTCGTCGCGATGGCAGCGCCCGCCCTCGACCAGCACGGTGCCGGTGACCCCGGCGGCGGCGAGTTCGGCGGTCAGGTCCGCCGGGGTGAACGGCCGTCGGATGGTCGCCAGCCCGGGCGCGTCCAGCCAGGTGTACCCGCGTTCGGGTCGCCACAGGTGGTGGTGCGCGTCGATGATCACGGAGTCACCGGGGCCGGGGTCGCGGCGGCGGCGGCCCACTGCGGGCCGTCCGGGAACCGGTACGCGGCCAGGGACTCCGGCCGGATCTGCCCGCTCATGCCCGGCGCGGTGGGGGCCAGGTAGCGCCCGCCGGTGACCCGCACCGGGTCGACGAAGTGGTCGTGCAGGTGGTCGACGTACTCGATGGCCCGGTCCTCGGTGCTGCCGCTGACCGCGACGAAGTCGAACATCGCCAGGTGCTGCACCAGTTCGCACAGCCCCACCCCGCCGGCGTGCGGGCAGACCGGCACCCCGAACCGGGCGGCGAGCAGCAGGATCGCCAGGTTCTCGTTGACCCCGGCGACCCGGCAGGCGTCGATCTGCACCACGTCGACGGCGTCGGCCTGGAGCAGTTGCTTGAACACCACCGCGTTGTGCACGTGCTCGCCGGTGGCGACCCGGATCGGGCTGAGCGCCTTGCGGACGGCGGCGTGCCCGAGGACGTCGTCCGGCGACGTCGGCTCCTCGATCCAGTACGGGTCGAACGCGGCCAGCTCCCGCATCCACCCGATCGCCTCGGGCACGCCCCAGATCTGGTTGGCGTCGACCGCGAGGTGGACCTGCGGCCCGACGGCCTGCCGGGCGATGCCCATCCGGCGTACGTCGTCGGCCAGGTCACCGCCGACCTTGAGTTTGATCAGCCGGTAGCCGTCGCGGACGGCCTCCGCGCAGAGCCGGGCCAGCTTCTCGTCGTCGTAGCCCAACCATCCGGGCGTGGTGGTGTACGCGGGGTAGCCCTCGGCCAGCAGCCGCCGTTCCCGATCGGCCCGGCCGTCGGCGGCCCGCCGCAACAGGGTCAGCGCCTCGTCCTCGGTGAGGGCGTCGCGCAGGTAGCGGAAGTCGACCTGGGCGACGAGCTGTTCCGGGGTGAGGTCGGCCAGCAGCTTCCACAGCGGCTTGCCGGCCCGCCGGGCGGCGAGGTCCCACACCGCGTTGACCAGGCCACCGGCGGCCATGTGCACGACCCCCTTGGCCGGGCCGAGCCAGCGGATCTGGCTGTCGCCGACGAGCCGTCGCGCCAGCGCCCCGGGGTCGGCGGTCAGCTCGTCGACGGGTTGGCCGACGACCATCGCGGCCAGCGACCGTACGGCGGCGACCTGGATCTCGGTGCCGCGTCCCACGGTGAAGACCAGCCCGTGTCCCTCGTCGCCCGCCGACGTCCGCAGGACGACGTAGGCGGCCGAGTAGTCGGGGAACGGATTCATCGCGTCCGACCCGTCGCGGTGCACGGAGGTGGGGAAACGGACGTCGATCGTGTCCACCGCGGTGATGCGCTCAGTCAACGGAACTCCTGGTTGAGGGGATCGGGGGCGTCGGCGGCCCGCCTCGTGGGCGGGGCGCGCGGGGTCGGGCCGGCGGGGGCGGTTCAGGTCTGCGCCTTGCCGCCGGTGATGCGGGAGACCACCAGGGCGATCAGGATGACCGCGCCGTTGAGGAAGTTCGTCCACTGTGCGGGTACCCCGGCCAGGGTCAACACGTTGATGATTATGAATAGCAGCAGGACGCCGGTGAACGCGCCGAAGACGCTGCCCCGGCCGCCGTTGAGGCTGACCCCGCCGATCACCGCCGCCGCGAACACCTGGAAGATCGCGCCGTCGCCCTGGGCCGCCGGCACCGCCGCCAGCCGGCCGCTGATCAGCAGGCCGGCCAGGGCGGCGAGCACGCTGGCCACGACCAGCGCGACCCACAGCACCCGGTCGGTGCGGATGCCGGCGGCACGGGCCGCGTCGGCATTGCCGCCGATGGCGTACAGCGCGCGGCCGGCGCGGGTGTGGCCGAGCACCACGATCCCGGCGGCGAACAGCAGCAGCGACACCCAGATCGAGGCCGGCGCCCCGAGCCAGCTCGTCGAGCCGAGGTACGTCATCGAACCGGGCAGCGCGAAGAAGGTCTGCCCGCCGGAGATGCCGGTGAGCAGGCCGCGCAGGATGATCAGCATGCCCAGCGTCACGATGAAACCGTTGAGGCCGAACCGGACGATGAGCAGCCCGTTGAACGCCCCGACCAGCGCCCCGACCAGCAGCACCACCGGCACCGCCCAGGCGTCCGGGAGCAGGCCGAGCCCCAACCCCCGGGTCAGCTCCGGGTCGACGACCAGCCAGGCGGCGATGCCCGGGGCGAGCCCGAAGGTGCTCTCCAGCGACAGGTCCATCTTGCCGGTGATCAGCACGATGGTCTGGGCCAGCACGAGGATCGCGATCTCCGACATGCTCTGCAGCACGTTGAGGACGTTGTCGGTGCTGAGGAAGACCGGGCTGATGATCCACCCGACGATCGCCACCGCGACGATCGCCGGCACCAGCGCCAGGTCCCGCAGCCGGGCGACGGCCAGGTGCCGCGACGACGGGCGGGTCGGCGGGGGCACCGAGGCCGGCACCGTGCCGGTGGACAGCGTGTCAGACATGGTGGAGGTCCACCCCTTCCATGGCGGCTACCAGATCGTTGTCGCTCCAGCCGTGCGCCATCTCGGCGACCACCCGGCCCTGGAACATCACCAGCACCCGGTCGCAGATGCGCAGGTCGTCCAGCTCGTCGGAGACCACCAGCACGGCGGTGCCCCGGCGGCGGACGTCCTCGACGACGCCGAGCAGGGTCTGCTTGGACCGCACGTCGACCCCGGCGGTGGGCGTGATCAGCACCAGCAGCCGCGGATCGTTGGCCAACGCCCGGCCCATCACGACCTTCTGCTGGTTGCCGCCGGACAGGTCGGCCACCGGCGTCTGTGGCCCGGACGCCTTGATCGTCAGCGCGGCGATGGTGTCCCGGGCCAGCGCGTCCCGGCGGGCCCGGGAGATGAGTCCGTGGCGCCCGATCCGCTGCGGCACGGTCATCGTGACGTTCTCCGCGATCGACAGTCCCGGCACCAGGCCCTCCCGGTGCCGGTCCTGCGGCACCAGCCCCACCCCGGCGGCGAGGGCGTCGGGCACGCTGCCCGGCCGCAGCACCCGGCCGGCGAGGGTGACCGACCCGGCCACCGGGCGGGTCAGACCGACGACGGCCTCGGCGACCTCGACCTTGCCGCTGCCGCCACCCCCGGCGATGCCGACCACCTCGCCCGCCCGGGCCCGCATCGACAGCCGGGCCCCGGACGCGGTGACCAGGTCCCGCACCGACAGCAGCACCGGCGCGTCGGACGCCGGCGGCCGGTGGTCGGCCTCCGGCATGCTCACGTCCTCCCCGGTCATCGCGGCGACCAGCGCCTGCCGGCTCAACCCGGCGACCGGGGCGGTGAGGATGTGCCGGGCGTCGCGGAAGACCGTCACCCGGTCGCACAGGTCGTAGATCTCCTGCAGGTGGTGGCTGATGAACAGGAACGTCACCCCCTGCGCCCGCAGGTCGCGGATCCGGGTGAACAGGCGGTCGATGCCGGCGGCGTCGAGCTGGGCGGTCGGTTCGTCGAGGACGATGAACCGGGCGCCGAAGGACAACGCGCGGGCGATCTCCACGAACTGCCGCTGCTCGACCGAGAGCGTCGCGGCCGGCTGCCGGACGTCGACGTCGACCGACCACTGCGCCAGCAGGTGCTGCGCCTCCCGCCGCAGGCTCGACCAGCGGATCAGGCCGGCGCGGGAGCGGTGGTGCCGGTTGAGGAACAGGTTCTCCGCCACGGTGAGGGTGGGAATGATCGTCGACTTCTGGTAGACGCAGGCCACCCGCCGCCGCCAGGCGTCCCGGTCGGCCAGCGGCGGTGCCGGCCGGCCGTCGAAGGCGACCGCCCCGCCGTCGGCGGCCTGCAGCCCGGTCAGGATGCCGACCAGCGTCGACTTGCCGGCGCCGTTGCGGCCGACCAGGGCGTGCGTCTCGCCGCGCCGGACCATGATCCCCGCCCCGGACAGGGCGAGCGTGGAGCCGAAGCGTTTGGTGACGTCGACCGCCTCGACGACCGGTGGGTCGTCGTCGCGGGGGTGGTGCGGGGCGGTGGTCATCCCTGCCGGCCCCACAGCGAGGGGTCGTCGTACTTCACCGTGGGCTGCCCGGCGACCGGTGCGCCGTCCAGGGTCACCAGGGGTGCCGGGAGTTGGTCCTCCAGCAGGCCGTCGCGCACCTGGATGATGGTGCTGCCGTGGTCGGTGGGGCCGGGCTGGAACGTCTTTCCCTCGATCGCCGCCTTGGCGTACTCCAGCCCGTAGCGGGCGTACAGGTCGGCGGGTTGGCTGACGGTGGCGTCGATCAGGCCGTCGCCGATGTTCTTCAGCTCCTCGGGGATGCCGTCGTTGGACACCACGAAGACGTGCTTCGGGTCGGTCGGCGGCACCTGCAGGCCACGCTGCTTGAGGATCTGCAGGGTGCCCGACAGCGCGAACGACGACTGCATGTAGACGCCCCGGATGTCCGGGTCGGACGCGAAGCGGGTCTGCAACTTCGACGCCGCGACGTCGGCCTTCCAGTCGGTCGCCTCCCCGAAGACCTTGATGCCGGGGAACTCCTTGGCCATGCACTCGTTGAACGCCTCGGTGCGGTCCCGGCCGTTGATCGAGTCCAGGCCGCCCTGGAGCATGACGACCTTGCCCCGGCCGCCGAGCTTGGTGCCCAGGAACTGGCACGCCTTGGTCCCGTACGCCCGGTTGTCGGCGCGGACCACCATGAACACCGTGCCGGTGTCGGGCCGGGTGTCGATGGTGACCACCGGGATCTTGCGGCTCTCCAGTTGGGCCAGGGTCGGGGCGATCGCGGCGGTGTCCTGCGGGGCCATCACCACCCCCTTGACGCCCTGGCTCATGAAGGTCTGGGCGTTCGAGATGAGGTTCGCGATGTCGTTCTGCGAGTTGGTGGTCTTGAGGTCGATCCCCAACTGCCCGGCGGACTGCGGCACGTATTTGATGTAGGAGTTCCAGAAGTCGGTGTCCGAGCGGGGGTAGTCGACCCCGATGAGCGGCTTGCCGCCGCCCGTGCCGGTCCCGGCACCCCGGTCACCGCAGCCGGCGGTGAGGGCGACCGTCGCGCCGAGCAGCACCGTCAGCCCCGCGCTCACCAGACGTCCGTGGTTCATCGTGTTCGCTCCGTTTCTGCGGAAGTGCTCCGGCGGGCACGGCCGTCGCGTGGGGCGGCGGCCGTACGCCCGGACGGCGCACTGCGGGTCGGGCGTGCTGGAACCTTGCGCCGGCTGCCGGGTCGGGGGACGGCACACGGAAGGCTCCTCCCTGGGTGGGAGGTGGATGGTGCGACATGCACGGTCGAGACATCAGACGTTAGAGTTTCCATTGTGTAACGTCAATGCCCTGCAGGTGACTGCGGGGGAGCGGCGTGGGGCGGCCGGTCGGCGGGCGGAACTCCTGTCGCGACATTCAGACGTCCTACCAATGCCGTGCCCGGTCGGGCGACTCCTGTCCGGCGTCACGCCGCAGGTGGCGGCGGCCTGACGGCCCGTCGGCGAACGTCGACATCGAAGCCTGTAGTTCTCTGCCGTGCCGGGTCGTCCGCGCCGGCCGGACCGTCGCGCGCCCGATCGACCGGGCGGCAGTCGCCCCGCGCCCCGCCCGCCGTGGCCCCTCCCGATCCGATCGGCGTGCGCCGACGCACGCCGGTGCCGCCCCGGACGGCCGCCGTGCCCCGGATCTAAGAGATTTCCCATCTCCATTGGCCAGCATCGATTCCGATCGCCGCGCAGGGCGGCCGGTCAGAACAGGAGCGGCCCATGTCCGTACGACAGACCACCGACGACACCGCCAGCCACCCGGTCAGCACCCTCCCGGCCGGGCCGGACGGCTGGCGGTCAGCACTGCTGGACCACCTCCCACCGCGCGACCGGCGGCAGTTCCACCGGTTCGGCCAGGGCCCCCGGGTGCCCGCCCCCGACCTGCGCATCCACCAGGCGTTCGCCAGGTGGGCCGCCACCACCCCGGACGCCGTCGCCGCCGAGCACCTCGGGGTACGGATCGGCTACCGCGAACTGGACCGCCAGGCCAACCGGCTCGCCGCCCACCTCGTCGCCCTCGGCGTGCGCACCGGCGACACCGTGGGCGTGTTCACCAGCCGGTCCCTGCCGATGCTGGTGGGCATCCTGGCCACCCTCAAGGCCGGGGCGGCCTACGTCCCGCAGGACGTCCGGATCGCCCCCGCCGGGCAGTTGCGCCAGGTCGCCTCGACCGCCCGCTGCCGGGTGCTGCTGACCACGTCGGCGACCCTGGACGCGGTGCCGGCGTCGCCCGGTGTGCCCCGGCTCGCGGTCGACGAGATGATGGCCGAGCCGCTGCCCCCCGGCGGGTACCTCACCGCCCCCGTCCCGGACCGTCCGGTACGCGCCGACGACGGCTGCTACGTGCTGTTCACCTCCGGCACCACGGGCACCCCCAACGGCGTCACCGTCACCCACGGCAACGTCGCCAACATCCTGCTCACCGCCCCGGGCGACCTGGGGATACGGCCCGGCCGGACGGTCGCCCAACTGCTCAACGTCGCCTTCGACATGGCCGCCTGGGAGATCCTCGGCTGCCTCGCCAACGGCGGCACCCTGCTCGTGCGCGACCGGGACCTCACCGCCACCGCCGCCCGCGCCGACGTGGTGGTCGCCACCCCCTCGGTGCTCGCCCGGATCGACCCGGACCGGTGCGCCGGGGTGCGGGTGGTCGCGGTGGCGGGGGAGCCCTGCCCGCGTCCGCTGGCCGACCGGTGGGCCGCCGGCCGGATCTTCTACAACTGCTGCGGCCCGACCGAGACCACCATCGTCAACACCATGCACCGGCACCGGCCCGGTGCGCCGTTGACCATCGGCCGGCCGACCCCGAACAACACCGTCTACGTCCTCGACGACGACGGACGGCCCTGCCGCATCGGCGAGGTCGGCGAGATGTGGGCCGGTGGCGACTGCGTCTCCGCCGGCTACCTGGACAACGACGCGCTCAACACCGAGCGGTACGCCCCGGACCCGTTCCTCGGCGGCGGCCGGCTGATGTTCCGTACCCGCGACCGGGGCCGCTGGCGCGCCGACGGGGAACTGGAACATCTCGGCCGCACCGACGACCAGGTGAAGGTCCGGGGTTTCCGGGTGGAGCTGGACGCGGTCTCGACCGTGCTGGAGACGGTGCCGGGCTGCCGGCGCGCGGTCACCCTGCGGGTCACCGACCGGGACCTGGTCTCCTTCGTCGTCCCCGCGGAGCTGGACCCGCAGCGGTGCCGGGAGACGGTGGCCGCCGCGCTGCCCTACTACTGCGTGCCGGCGGCCGTGCACCCGCTGCCGGAGCTGCCGATGACCGGCCGGGGCAAGGTCGACCGGGACGCGTTGCACCGGCTCGCCCTCGACCTGCGGTGGCAGTTCGCCCACGTCGAGGAGGCGGCGGCGTGACCACCACCGGTCTGCGACCCGCGTCGACGCCGCCGCGCTCCGGCCCGGCGGGCCACCCCGACGACATGCTTCCCCCGCCGGTGTCGACGCTGCGCCGGGTCCTGGCCCATCCCCGGTTCATGCACCACCACCGGCTCGTCGCGGCGGTGCTCGCCGGCAACGCCGCGCTGCTGGCGTACGGGCTGTCCGCCGGCTGGTGGCACGGCCCCGGGGCCGCCGACACGTTGGGCGTCGCCGCGCTGGCGAACGTCGCGCTGGCCGTGCTGATCCGCCAGCAGTACGTGATCAACCTGCTGTTCCGGCTGGCCACCCGGGCACCCACCAGCTGGCCGCTGCGGGTGCGGGCCACGTTGGGCAAGGTCTACCACTTCGGCGGGCTGCACGTCGGCGCGGCGCTGGCCGGCACCGCCTGGTTCCTCGCCCAGCTCGGCGCGTTGGCCGTGCGCGGCGGCCCGGCGGGGGCGCTGGTCACCGGGTACGCGGCGGCCGCCCTGCTGCTGGCCGTCGTCGGCACCGCGCTGCCGCCGGTGCGCTCGCGCCGGCACGACCTGTTCGAGCGCACCCACCGCCTCGGCGGCTGGGCGGCTCTGCTGCTGCTCTGGGCGCAGGCCGGTTTCCTGGCCGGCGGGCCGGTCGCGCTGGCCACCTCCCCGCAGGGGTGGGTGCTCGCGGTGCTGACCGCCAGCATCGCCCTGCCCTGGCTGCGGCTGCGCCGGGTGCCGGTGGTGGTGCGGCGTCCGTCGTCGCACGTGGCGCTGGTCCACTTCGACCACGGGGTGACGCCGTTCCCCGGCTCGTCCACGGCGGTCAGCCGCAGCCCGCTGTGGGAGTGGCACTCCTTCGCCAACGTGCCGACGCCGGGCCGCAGCGGGTTCCGGTTGACCGTCAGCCGGGCCGGTGACTGGACCGGCCGGTTCGTCGACGACCCGCCGCGCCGGCTCTGGGTGAAGGGGATCAGCACCGCCGGGGTGGCCAACATCGAGACCCTGTTCCGCCGGGTGCTGTACGTGGCGACCGGCAGCGGGATCGGCCCGGTGCTGCCGCACCTGCTGGCCGGGCAGGTGCCGGCCCACCTGGTCTGGGTGGCCCGCCGACACCGGGAGACCTTCGGCGACGACCTGGTCGACGAGATCCTCGCCCACCAGCCCGACGCGCTGCTGTGGGACACCGCCCGCGACGGCAAGCCCGACATGCTGCGGCTGGCCTGGCAGGCGTGCCGCCGGTACGACGCGGAGGCGGTCATCTGCATCTCGAACCGTCCGCTGACCTGGCAGGTGGTGCGGGGCATGGAGGAACGCGGGGTGCCCGCGTACGGCGCGATCTGGGATTCCTGAGGAGAGGGAGGCGACGATGAGGATCACCGTGGAGAAGGACGACCGGGTGGTCACGGTGCGGTTGTGCCGGCCCGAGGTGCGCAACGCGCTGGACACGGCGCTGCTGACCGAGCTGGTCGAGACGCTGCGACCGCTGGACCGCGACCCGGGGGTGGGCTGTTTCGTGCTCACCGGCTCCGACGAGGTCTTCGCGGCCGGGGCGGACATCCGGGAGATGGCCGGGAAGTCCTTCCTGGACGTGGCGTTGGACGACCACTTCGCCGGTTGGGACGCGTTCGCCGCGCTGCGTACCCCGAAGATCGCGGCGGTGGCCGGCTACGCCCTCGGCGGCGGCTGCGAGCTGGCGATGATGTGCGACCTGGTCTTCGCGGCGGACAACGCCCGGTTCGGGCAGCCGGAGCTGCGGCTGGGGGTGATGCCCGGCATCGGCGGCACCCAGCGGCTGACCCGGCTGATCGGTCCGGCGCGGGCGATGGACCTGGTGCTCACCGGGCGGCAGCTCGACGCGGCGCAGGCGTACCGGTGGGGCCTGGTGTCCCGGGTGGTGCCGACGGACCGGCTGCTGGCCGAGGCGAAGGCCGCGGCGGCGGTGGTGGCCGGGTATCCGAAGCTCGCGACGATGCTGGCCCGGGAGGCGGTCCGGCAGGCCGAGGAGGTCGGCGTGCAGGCCGGGGTGCTGTTCGAGCGGCGGGCCTTCCACGCCCTGTTCGCCACCGAGGACCAGCGCGAGGGGATGGCCGCCTTCCTGGAGAAGCGTCCGGCCCGGTTCGCGGGGCGCTGAGCCGCCGCGCCGCCCGGGGCCCGTCGGGGCCCCGGGCGGCCGGCTCACAGCGCGCCGATCTGGTAGCCGAGGCCGTGCACGGTGCGCACCACCCCGTCGCCGAGCTTGCGGCGCAGGTAGTGCACGTACGTGTCGACGACCGCCTCGGTGCGGTCCGCGCCGAACACCCGCCCCCGGAGCTGGCTGCGGCTGTGCACCATCCGGGGGTGGCTGGCGAGCAGCCGGATCAGCTCGAACTCCCGGCCGCTGAGCGTCACCTCCCGCCCGTCGGGCAGCCGCACCCCGCGCTGGGCCAGGTCGAGCTGACCGGCCCCGATGGGGATCAGTTCGGCCCCGTCGAAGCGGCGGCGGGTCAGCGCCCGGACCCGGGCCATCAGCTCGGTCACCTCGAACGGTTTGGGCAGGTAGTCGTCGGCGCCCGCGTCGAGGCCCCGGATGCGTTCGTCGAGGTCGCCGAGCGCGCTGAGCATCAGCACCCGGGCGGCGACGGAGCGCCGCCGCAGCCGGATGAGCAGGTCGACCCCGTCGATGGCCGGCAGCCGCCGGTCCAACATGATCACCTGGTAGGGGCCGCGCAGCGCCAGGTGCAGGCCCCGCTGACCGTCGCGGGCCAGGTCGATGCGGTACCCCGCCCGGTGGAACAGCTCGACCAGCATGTCGGCCAGTTCCGCGTCGTCCTCGACGAGGAGCAACGGGCCGTGCGCCGGGGGTGACGGGTCGGTCATCCGTTCATGGTCGCACCGAAACGGCAGAAGGTTGACCGGTGGAATTTCTCGCCGGTCAGAATCTGCTGGTCGCGCGGTCCCCGCCGGCCCGGTCCCGGCCCGCCCACCAGCGCAGGGGCCACCGGCCACCGTCCGGGTCGCCGTCCGTCGGCGGACCACCGGCCCGCCCCCCGTCGCACACCGGCAGCCGTACGGTGAAGGTGGCGCCCGCCCCGGGCCGGCCGGTGGCGTCGATCGTGCCGCCGTGCGCGGTGACCACCTCGCGGACCAGCGCCAACCCGAGCCCGGACCGGCGGTCCCCGGCATCGGGGCCCCGGTGGAACCGGTCGAAGATCCGGCCGGCGTGCCGGGGGTCGAACCCCCGGCCGGAGTCGCTGACCACCAGCTCGACCCGGTCCGCGCCGGCCGGACGCAACCGCACCTGCACCCGCCCCCCGGCCGGGGTGTGGTGCAGGGCGTTCGCCAGCAGTTCCGCCACCACCCGGAGCAGCGCGGGCCCGACACCGCGCACCGGCACCGGGTGGTCCGTGCCGGTCACCCCGAGCGTCACCCCGAGGGCGGCGGCGCGCGGCGCGTCGGCCCCGATCGCCTCGACGACGAGCGCCGCGAGGTCGACAGTGGCCGGCGGCCCGGTCATCGCCGCCGGATCGGCCAGCCGGGCCGACAGGAGCAACTCGTCGACGATCTCCCCGAGCCGTCGGGTGGTGTGCAGCAGCCGGTCCAGGTCCTGCCGGTCCGCGTCGTGCGCCGCGCCGGTCGTCCGCTGGGCCAGCAGTTGGGCCGCCGTGTGCACCCGGGTGATCGGGGCCCGCAGCTCGTGGCTCGCGTCGGCGACGAAGCGGCGTTGCCGGTCGAGCGCCTCGGTCAGCGGCAGCACCGACCGGCGGCGCAGCCGCAGGTCCGTCGCGGTCGCCGCGACCAGGACGGCCAGCGCGGCGGTCGACACCGCCCACAGCAGGTAGCGCCGTTCGGCGAGCTGGAAGCGGGCGTCGAAGACCACCTGGACGACCTCGCCGTCGCGCCACTGGGTCCGCACGTGGTAGACGGTGCCGTTGCGGGCGACCTGGCCGACCTGCGGGCGGCCGGTGCGGGCCACGGTGTGGACCGCCCCGTGCTCCGGGAACCCGGCCGGCGGCGCGCCGCCGTGACCGGTGTCGCTCGCGCCGCCGAAGATCCAGGTGCAGCCGGACGGGTCGGCCGGTCGGCCGTGCACCATCGCCCAGTCCAGCTCGTGGCGGATCCTGGCCTGCTGGACGTGCACCAGGGCGGCGTAGCCGACCCCGCCGGCCAGCGCCAGCAGGGCGACGACCAGCAGCCCGACGGCCAGCCCGGTGCGCGGCCGGGCGTGGGTCGCCCGTATCCGAGGCATCCGGCCGGGGTCACCGCCGGCGCGTCGGCCGGATGCGCCGGTCAGCGGCATCGCGCCGCCACCCCGTGCCCGCGGGTCCGACCTCGTCCGCCTGCCCGGCAACCGACCCGCATCCATCGAAGATGACACATCACGCACCGGATCGGAAGGGATCACCGTCGCCTCCCGGATGCCGGGCCGGGCCGGCGTTCCCGGGACCGGGGACGCGAGGGGTGAACGTTAACACCCGGCCGGGAAGGTTGACCCGGCAACGGGTCGTACCCGGTGGTGGTGGGGTGGGCAGGTGCCCGGGCGCGACTCTTGAGCGGCCCGAAACGCTCTGGTAACATCGCCGGATCTGAATGGAGCCCCTGCCGGTCCGTTCGCCCCCACCAAACCGATCATGCACCCGTTCGACCCGCACCGATCGATGTGAGCGTTCACACTTGCCGGTCGGCTCCGTTTCGACCACGGAGTGTCGGTCGGTCGGACCACCTGAGGCCCTCGGCGACCACGTCACCGGGGGCCGCCGCGCAGGGGCCACCCGTCCTTGAGAAGGAGCACCCCCATGCACCTCCCGACTGAGCATCCCGGCCCGGCTCTGCGCCGTCCCGGCCGACGGAGCTGGCTGCTGTCGGCGGCCACCGCGCTCGTGACCGCCCTGAGCGGCGGTGCCGTCGTCGCGGCCACCGCGACGGAAGCCGCCGCGGCCACGATCGACACCGGCGCGTCGTACGTGCTGGTCAACCGCAACAGCGGCAAGGCCCTCGACGTCTACAACCTGGCCACCAACGACGGGGCCCGGATCACCCAGTGGACCCGCAACGACGGCAGCCAGCAGCAGTGGCAGTTCGTCGACTCCGGCGGCGGCTACTACCGGTTGAAGTCGAAGCTGTCCGGCAAGGTGCTCGACGTGTCCGGCAAGTCGACCGCCGACGGCGGAGCGATCGTGCAGTGGACCGACAACAACGGCACCAACCAGCAGTTCAGCATCCAGGACATCGACGGCTACATTCAGCTGATCAACCGCAACAGCGGCAAGGCCGTCGAGGTGCAGGGCGCGTCCACCGCCGACGGCGGCAACATCGTGCAGTACGCCGACTGGAACGGCACCAACCAGCAGTGGCAGCTCGTCAAGCTCGGTGGCACCACCCCGCCGCCCACGACCCCGCCGCCGAGCGGCAACTGCACGCTGCCGTCGTCGTACCGCTGGTCGTCGACCGGTCCGCTGGCGCAGCCGAAGGCCGGCTGGGCGTCGCTCAAGGACTTCACCATCGCCCCCTACCAGGGCAAGCAGTTGGTGTACGCCACCACCCACAGCAGTAGCGCCACCGGTGGCTGGGGTTCGATGAACTTCGGCCTGGTCGACAACCTCAACCAGCTCGCCACGGCCCCCCAGAACACCATGAGCCAGAGCACCGTCGCGCCGTCGCTGTTCTACTTCGCGCCGAAGAACATCTGGATCCTCGCCCACCAGTGGGGTCCGACGTCGTTCTCGTACCGCACGTCGACCAACCCGGCCAACGCCAACGGCTGGTCGGCCCCGCAGCCTCTGTCGACCGCGTCGATCACCGGTTCCACCACCGGCGTGATCGACCAGACGATCATCGGCGACGACCAGAACATGTACCTGTTCTTCGCCGGTGACAACGGCAAGATCTATCGCCAGGTCATGCCGATCGGGAACTTCCCGGGCAGCTTCGGCTCCAACTACACGACCATCATGAGCGACACCTCGGAGAACATCTTCGAGGCGCCGCAGGTCTACAAGGTCGCGGGCCAGAACCAGTACCTGATGATCATCGAGGCCCGGACCAGCTCCTGGGAGCGCTACTTCCGCTCGTTCACGGCGACCAGCCTGGGCGGCACCTGGACGCCGAACGCGACGACCTACAACAACCCGTTCGCGGGCAAGGTCAACAGCGGTGCCACCTGGACCAACGACATCAGCCACGGTGAGCTGCTGCGTACCAGCGCGGACCAGACGAACACGATCGACCCGTGCAACCTGCAACTGCTCTACCAGGGCCGTTCGCCCAGCTCCGACGGCGTGGACTACGGCCTGCTGCCCTACCGGCCGGGCCTGCTCACCCGGCAGCGCTGAGAACGCGCACCGGCGGACCTCGGGGGCTCCTGAGGTCCGTCGGTGGCCCGGGACGGACCGGGCCGTCGGACCACCTGAACGGCATGTGCACCACCGATCGGCAGGGCCCGCACCTCGGGCCCTGCCGATCACCGTTTCCGCACCGGGGCCCGGGGCGGGGCAGTACCGACCTGTCGGCCGGGACCGTCAGGTGACGTCCACGACCGGCAGTCGCGTCAGGTGACCGCCCGGCGGTGATCCGACGTCCCGCTGACCACCGCGCCGGCCCGAGACCGGGACGGTCCGCCCACCGCCCAGGGTGGGCGGGGCCCCGACACGACCGCAGAGGGCCGGCTCCGACATCCGGAGCCGGCCCTCCCGGCCTACCGCCGCCGCGACGGCGGCGGACCGTGCGTCACACCTGGGTGAACCGCCACTGCTGGTTGCTGGCGCTGTGGCAGGTCCACTGCAACAGCCGCGCGCCGTCGGCGGTGGAAGCACCGTTGACGTCCAGGCAGAGCCCGCTCTGCACGTTGCGCACCGTGTAGACCCCGGCGGTCGTGGTCGCCGTCGCGGTGAACTTCTGCTGGTTGCCGTTGTTGCAGGTGGCCTGCTGGAGGAACGCACCCGCCGTGGTGGAACCGCCGATCACCTCGGCGCACTTGTTGCTGTGCACCGCCCTGAGGTAGACCGCGCCGTTGCCGGCGTCCACGGCCTGCCACTTCTGGTTGTTGCCGCCGGTGGCCGCCCACTGGGTGAGCTGCGCGCCGTCGGCGGTGGAGACGCCACTGACGTCCATCAGCTTGCCGCTGTGCAGCGCGGTGAGCGTCCAGGTCTTCCCCGCCACGCCGGTGCCGGTTCCGGTGCCGGGCTGGCCGACACCCGCCCCGCCGAAGGTGTGCGAGTCGAGGTCGAACCAGTTGTTCGTGCTGCCCTTGAACACCAGGTAGAGCGGGTGCGTCCCGGACAACGCGGCCACGTTCACCGGCGCGGTGGACTGGTAGTTGTTCCAGCCGCCGGTACTGGGCACCGGGGTGGTGGCCAGCAGCATGCCGGTCGGCGAGTCGGCCCGCAGCTCGATCGTGCCGCCACCGGACGGCGACGACAGCCGGTAGCTGACCGTCGAGATGCCCGACAGGCTCATCGGGTTGAACGCGATCCAGTCGTTGTTGGAGATGTCACCGACCCGCTTGGTGCTCTCCGCGGCGGCCTGGTCGACGACCCGGACGCCGGAGCTGCTGCTGAAGTACTCGGCCTGCTTGTGCTTGGGTTGCAGGATCGCCTGCGCCGTGCCGGTGAGCGGGGACGAGCCGCCCGGGCCACCGCTGTCGGTGTAGCGGGCGTTGAGCACGTAGAACAGGTTCGCGCCGTCGGGGTGCCCACCGAGCAGGTCGGTGGAGATGGTGCCCGAGCAGCCCGGGTACTCGGTGGTCTCGTGGGCGTGGTCGTCGTGACCCAGCGCCGGGTTGACGACCACCTTGGTGCAGTCGACCGTGCCGCCGTCCGGATCGGTGACGCTGATCTGGTACGACACCTTGTCCCCGAAGGTGAGCATGCCACCGTTGGCCGGGGTGGTGATGGTGACCACCGGCGCGGAGTTGCCGACGGTGATCTGGACGTTGGCGAAGCCCGTCTTGCCGGTGTTGTCGGTGACCTTCAACTGCGCCGTGTAGTTGCCGTTGGTGGTGTAGACGTGCGACGGGTTGGCCGCCGTCGAGGTGGTGCCGTCACCGAACGTCCACTGGTAGCTCAGCGTGTTGCCCGGGTCCGGGTCGGTGGTGCCGGCGCTGCTGAACTGGACGTTGAGCGGGGCCAGACCGCTGGTGGGCGTACCGACGGCCTTGGCGATCGGCGACCGGCCGCCCTGGATGTAGTCGATCCGGTAGAGCCCGGAGTCGCTGTTGCCGCCACCGAAGTTGGTGCCCCACTCCAGCACGTAGAGCGAGCCGTCCTTGCCGAACTCCAGGTCCATCGGCTTGTTGAACCGGCCCCCGGGCAGGAACGTGTTGGTGCGGGTCACCGCCGTCGCGGAGTCGAAGTGGACCTCCTTGATGTAGCTGCGGGACCACTCGTAGAAGAAGTGCACGCCGTCGTAGTAGGGCGGGAACTTGGTGGCCGACGGGTTCGCCGGGTCGTACCGGTAGACCGGGCCGCCCATCGGGCCGGAGCCGCCGGAGCCCAGCTCCGGGAAGGTCGACGAGGTGCCGTAGCCGTACCACATGTTGGGTGCGACGACCGGCTTCAGGCTGGTCAGGCCGGTGTTGTTGGGGGAGTTGTTGACCGGGGCGTTGCAGTTGAACTTGGCGCCGACCACGCCGGTGTCCGGGTTGTACGGCGCGTAGGGCTGGTTGTCGCCGTGGCAGAACGGCCACCCGTAGTTGCCGGGCGACTTGATCACGTTGAGTTCGACCAGGCCCTCGGGGCCCCGGTTGGTGGTGGGCGGGTTGCGGTCCGGCCCGTAGTCGGCCAGGTAGACCCAGCCGTTGGCCGGGTCGATCGAGAACCGGAACGGGTTGCGGAAGCCCATCGCGTAGATCTCCGGCCGGGTCTGCGCCGTACCCTGGGGGTAGAGGTTGCCGCTCGGGACGGTGTAGCCGCCGGTGTCCGACGGGCGGATGCGCAGCAGCTTGCCCCGCAGGTCGTTGGTGTTGCCGGCGCTGCGGGCGGCGTCGAGGTTGGACTTGCCGGAGCGCCAGTCCAGCGGCGCGTAGCCCTGCCAGTTGGGGTCGAGGTTCGGCGGGGTGTCGTCACCGGTGCCGATGTAGAGGTTGCCGTCCGGGCCGAAGTCGATGTAGCCGCCGGTGTGGCCGGGCTCGGGGAAGGTGCGGTCCCGGTACGCCGGGATGTCGATGATCCGCGCCTCGGTGGAGAGGTTGAGGGTGTCACCGGACAGCGTGTAGCGGGAGACGCGGTTGACGTCGGTGCTGCTGCTCGCCGGCGAGTGGTACAGGTACACGTAGCCGTTGGTGGCGAAGTTCGGGTCGATCGCCATGCCGGTGAGACCGTCCTCGCCGCCGGTGTAGACGCTCAGGGTGGCGGCGGTCACGGTGCTGTTGGTGCTCGGCTTGAAGATCTTGACCTGGCCGCCGCGCTGGACGTACATCACCCGGCCGTCGGGCAGCACGTTCAGCGCCATCGGGTCGACCGTGTTGTCGTCCAGGGTGCGCTTCTCGAAGTTGCCCCACACGGTGCCGCCGCAGTCGCCGGGCAGGTTGCCGGCGGCCCACTTCACGCCGCCGAGGACGTGGTTGCGGAAGTTCGTCTCGCTGTAGGAGTCGATCGCGTGGCCCATCGCGGTGGCCCACACCCGCCCGCCGGCGGCGCTGCGGCACCAGGAGATCGGGTGGTCCGGGCCCATCGCCCGGGACCCCGGGTTGTACGTCCGCTCGTCGGCGGTCACCAGCACGTGCACGTTGCCGCGCGGGTTGCTGTCGAAGTTGTACCACTCCTCGCTGCGGTTCCACCGGTCCGGCAGACCCGTCGTGGACGGGTGCTGCTTGTCGGCGACGATGGCGGTGCCGGGCAGCACGCCGGGGGAGTGCTCGGGCATGTGGGCGCCGCCGTTGAGGGTCTGGTCCCACCAGGGGTACTCGCCCTCGATGCCCATGTCCAGGGCGTTGTGGATGCCGACGATGCCCTTGCCGCTGGCGAGGTAACCCTCCACGGCCTGCCGTTGGGCGGCCGAGGTCCAGACCATGCCGGAGGTCTGGAACATGATGATCACGTCGAAGGTGGCGAGGTTGGCCGCGGTGAAGACGCTGGAGTCCTCGGTCTGCACCAGCTCGAAGTTGTTCGCCGCCGCCTGCTGCTGGAACATGCTGATCCCGGCGGGGATCGAGTCGTGCCGGTAGCCCACCGTCTTGGTGAACAGCAGGGCGCGGAAGGCCGGAGCCGCCGACGCGGGTGGTGCGAGGCCGAGCGACAGTAACAACCCGGCGATCATGCCGATGAGCAACGTGGTACGACGCATGCCGTCTCCTAGGTGTCGGCGGGAACTTCCGGTGGCGACCACGGCCCGCCCGCGCGTCCGGTGGACGCCGGGACGCGCAGCGGGCACGGGCGTGCTGCCCGGGGTCGGCGTGCCGTCCGCCGCAACGGCCGTCCGCCCCGCATCACGTCACGCAGAGTGACGTCGGTGATGTGCTCGCCCGGTGGGCCGCGAGGCCAGGATGGGTCAGTCATCGATGACTGTCAATGGAAGGGGCAAGGTTCGATGTTTCGACGGTTCGACCGTGGGCGCGCGGCGACCCCCCGACCCGGCATCGACGCCGCTCGGGTGCTCGAACCGGCGGCCCGTGAAGATCGAGGATTGTGGACAAGCATCGAAACATCTATCTTCATACGTGTGATGTTTCGTCGATGTCAAGGAAAGTTTGCTCCTTGACGACGTAAGCGCTCACGAGCGACAGCGAAAGTTCACCGGCCGGCAGCTCGACCGTGCCGGACGCGGAACATCAACCACGCCGATGACTACTTACTGTGAGGGTTTCCGGGATGCCCGATCCGCCGCCGGCACCGCTGCTGACCCTGCGGGGCATCGGCAAGTCCTTCCTCGGGGTGCGTGTGCTCGACGGGGTCGACCTCGACGTCGCACCGGGCGAGGTGCACGCCGTCGTCGGGGAGAACGGGGCCGGCAAGTCCACCCTCATGAAGATCGTCTCCGGCGGGTACGCCCCGGACGCGGGCACCGTCGAGGTCGCCGGTGAGCGCCGGGTCTTCCGGGGCCCCCGTGACGCGCAGCGGGCCGGGATCGGCATCATCCACCAGGAGTTCAACCTGCTGCCGGAGCGCACCGTCGCCGAGAACGTCCACCTCGGGCACGAACCGGTCCGGCGCGGGCTGGTCGACCGGCGGGCGATGCGGGAACGCACCCGGGACCTGCTCGCCTCGATCGGGGAGGCCGACCTGGCCGCCGACACCCGGGTGGGACGGCTCGGTGTCGCGCAGCAGCAGGTCGTCGAGATCGCCAAGGCGCTCGCCCTGGACGCCCGGCTGCTCATCATGGACGAACCCACCGCCGCCCTGGCCGACCACGAGGTCGAGCTGCTCTACGGGCTGGTCCGCCGGCTCCAGCAGCGGGACATCGGCGTGCTGTACGTCTCGCACCGCCTCACCGAGGTCTTCGACCTGTCCGACCGGATCACGGTCCTCAAGGACGGCCACCGCGTCACCACCGTCGCCACCGCCGACACCTGCACCGACGACCTCGTCCGGCACATGGTCGGCCGGGAACTGTCCAGCTACTACCCCGACCGGGCCGGCCCCGACGACCTCGGCCCGGTACGCCTGACCGTCCGGGGCGCGGGCAACCGGAAGCTACGCGCCGTCGACCTGGACCTGCGGGCCGGGGAGGTGCTCGGTGTCGGCGGCTTGCAGGGCTCCGGACGCTCGGCGCTGGCCCGTGCGCTGTTCGGCGTCTCCCCGTTCACCACCGGCGACGTGAGGCTGGACAGCCGGCCGGTGCGGCTGCGCTCGCCCCGTACCGCGATGCGGGCCGGCATCGCCTACGTCACCGAGGACCGTAAGGGGGAGGGGATCGTGCCCCGGCAGTCGGTGCTCGACAACGCGCTGCTCGCCGGGCGGGCCGTCTTCCCGGCCCGCTCCGGGCACGCCGCCCGCGCCCGCCGGGTCCGTGACCTGCTCGCCACCGTCGAGGTCCGTGCCGCCGGCGACGACCAGGAGATCCGTTTCCTGTCCGGTGGCAACCAGCAGAAGGTCGTGCTGGCCCGCTGGCTGGCGCTCGACCCCCGGGTGCTGCTGTTCGACGAGCCGACCCGGGGCATCGACGTGGGGGCGAAGTCGGCCATCCACGACCTCGTCCGCCGGCTGGCCCGCGACGGCGCGGCGGTGCTGATGATCTCGTCGGACCTGCCCGAGCTGCTGGGGATGAGCGACCGGATCGTCGTCATGCGCGACGGCCGGATCGCCGGCGAACTCCCCGCCGGCGCCACCGAGGAGGACGTCGTCGCCCTCGCCGTCGGCCACACCCCGCAGCCGCGAACGGAGATCGACCGGTGAGCGCGAGGAGCGCGTCGGGCGTGCTGTCGTTGCTGCCGGCCCGACGCCCCGTGCCGGGGGTGTTCGTGGCGCTGGCCCTGACCCTGGCGGTCGGCTGGCTGGTCGTCCTGGTCGACGGCGGGCAGCTGTTCAACCAGGCCACGACGGTGAGCCTGCTGCACGTCGCCGCCGGTCTCGGGCTCGTCGCCGTCGGTCAGACGCTTGTCATCCTCGGCGGGTCGCTGGACCTCTCGGTGGCGTACGTGATCAGTCTGAGCACCCTGGTCGCGGCCGAGACGATGAACGGCAGTGATGGCGCGCTGCTGCCGGCGGTCGGCCTGGCGCTCGCGGTCAGCGCCGGGGTCGGGCTGCTCAACGGGCTGCTCGTGACCCGGTTCCGGGTCAACGCGTTCATCGCCACCCTCGGCGTGGGGTTGCTGCTCAAGGGGTACCTCGACAGCAACTACGACGGACCGGCCGGGGCCACCTCGCCCGCGCTGGTGCAGTCGTTGGGCTACCAGCGGGTCGGTCCGGTGCCGTTGTCGTTCCTGCTGCTGCTGGCGTTGACCGGGGCCGTCTGGTTCGCGCTGTCGCGGACCCGCTTCGGGCACCACCTGGTCGCCGTCGGCGGTGATCCGGAGGTGGCCCGGCTCTCGGGGGTCCGCAACGACCGGGTCCTCGTCACCGCCCACGTGCTGTGCTCGCTGTGTGCCGGGCTCGCCGGGATCTACCTGGCCAGCCGGCTCGGTTCGGGTGCGCCCCGGGTGGGCACCGAGGGCCTCTACGACCTGGAGTCGATCGCGGCGGTGGTGATCGGCGGGACCGCGCTCGCCGGTGGGCGGGGCGGGGTCGTCGGCACGGTCGGTGGGGTGCTGCTGCTCGCCAGCATCGACGCGATCTTCAACCAGCTCGAGGTGGACGCCTTCTTCAAGCAGGTGATCCGGGGCGTCATCATCATCGCCGCGGTCGCCGTCTACGCCCGTCGGGCCCTGCGGAAGGCGGCGTCCTGACCATGCCGACCGTCGCGCGTCGTGCGCTGTCCCCGATCCGCCCGCGGGTACGCCCCGGCGGGGTGCTGCCGATCCTGGCCCTCCTCGCGGTGCTGCTGGTGCTCGTCGGCATCCGGCAGCCCGACTTCCTCGACCCGCCGTCGCTGATGTCCTTCCTGGGCCGCTCGGCGCCGGTCATCCTGCTCGCCGCCGGCCAGTACTTCGTGATCGTCTCCGGTGAGTTCGACCTGTCGGTGGGTTCGCTGGTCACCGCGCAGGTGGTGGTGGCGGCCCGGCTGATCGACAGCGACCCGACCCGCACCTGGCCGGTGGTGCTGCTCCTGTTGGCCTTCGGCGCGCTGGTCGGGCTGGTCAACGGGCTGGTCACGACGCGGCTGCGGGTGCCGTCGTTCATCACCACCCTGGGCATGTTCCTGATCCTGGTCGGCGCGGTCTACCTGTGGTCCGACGGCGCGCCGAAGGGCGGGCTCTCCGAGGAGTTCCGCCGGTTCGGCCGGCGGGCGATCGAGGACGTGCCGCTGCTCGGCCGGGTGCCGTACGCGCTGCTGGTGCTGCTGGTCGTCGCGGCGCTCGCCGTGCTGCTGATGCGGTCGGACTTCGGCCGGACCCTGGTCGCCGTCGGCGACAACGCGCGCACCGCGCAGCTGAGCGGGGTACGCGTCTGGCGTACCCGGACGGTCGCCTTCGTCCTCAGCGGGCTCGCGGCGGCCGTGGCGGCGATCCTGCTCGGCGGCTACAGCGGGGTGTCGTTCCAGGCCGGGGCGGGCCTGGAGTTCGGGGCGATCACCGCGGTGGTGCTCGGTGGTGTCGCGCTGGGCGGGGGCCGCGGCTCGGTCGTCGGCGCGATGCTCGGCGCGCTCTCCCTGGAGCTGCTCTTCGCGCTGATGAACTTCTACGGCGTCTCCGGCGCCCTCAGGTCCACCGTCCAGGGCGCGATCATCCTGCTCGCCGTGGCGGTCTCGGCTACCCGTTCGTCGTCTCGATAAGGGGAAACATAGTGCGACGTTGCCTGGCGGCGCTGGCCGCCGTCACCCTGCTGTCCCTGACCGCCTGCGCCACCGACGAACCGGGCGGGGGGCCGGCGGGCGGTTCCACCTCGGCCGCCGGGTCGGGCACCGGGGAGCAGTCGAAGTTCTTCGTGCAGGCCGACTACGACGCCGAGTTGGCCCTGCTCGGCGCGACTCCGACCGGCCCGGCGGACAAGCCGTGGGAGCAGATGCTCAACCCGACCATGGTGGACACCGCGAAGTTCAAGAAGGCCGGGCCGCACAAGCTGTGCTTCTCCAACGCGGCGTTGAACAACCCGTGGCGGCAGGTCGGGTTCAAGACCATGCAGGCCGAGGTGGCCGCGCAGGGCAGCCGGATCAGCGAGTTCGTGCACGTCGACGCCGAGGGCAAGGACCAGAAGCAGATCGCCGACATCAACGACCTGCTCGGCAAGGGCTGCGACGCGCTGATCGTCTCGCCGAACACCACCGCCACGCTCACCCCGGCGGTCGAGGCGGCCTGCAAGGCGGGGCTGCCGGTGGTCGTCTTCGACCGTGGGGTCAGCACGAAGTGCCCGGTGACGTTCGTCAACCCGATCGGCGGCTACGGCTTCGGCCACGTCGGGGCGGAGTTCGTCAGCCAGCGGATGAAGCCGGGCGGCAAGGTCCTCGCCCTGCGCATCCTGCCCGGCGTCGACGTGCTGGAGACCCGCTGGTCGGCGGCGAAGGTGGCGTTCGACAAGGCGAAGGTCGACGTGGTGGGGGTCGAGTTCACCGACGGCGACCCGGCCAAGACCAAGAAGATCGTCGACGACTACCTCCAGCGGTACGGCACCATCGACGGCGTGTGGATGGACGCGGGCGCGGTCGCCGTCGCGGCGGTCGAGGCGTTCCAGGACGCGGGCAAGCCGGTGCCGCCGATCAACGGCGAGGACCAGCTCGACTTCCTGAAGGTCTGGAAGGACAAGGGCCTCACCGCGATCGCGCCGACGTACCCGACGTACCAGTGGCGTACGCCGGTCATCGCCGCGCTGCGCATCCTCGACGGGCAGCAGGTGGCCAACCCGTGGAAGCTGCCCCAGCCGACCATCACCCAGGAGAACCTGGACCGGTACCTCGACCCGGGCATGCCGCCGCTGCACTACGCGATGTGCGGCTGCACCGACCTGCCCGGTTACCCGCAGCGCTGGAAGTAGGCCCGGTGTACGCCTTCGGTGTGAACCCCTGGGTGTGGGCGTCGCCCGTCGACGACGAGGCCCTCGCCACGCTGGTGCCGCGGATCGCGTCGTTCGGCTTCGACGCGGTGGAGCTGCCGATCGAGCAGCCCGGCGACTGGGACCCGGCCCGGACCCGGGACCTGCTGGCCGCGCACGGTCTGGTCGCGGCGGCGGTCTGCGCGGTCACCCCGCCGGGGCGGGAGCTGGTCGACGCCGCCCCGGCGGTGGTGGAGTCGACGCTCGACTACCTGCGGGGGTGCGTGGCGAGCGCGGCGGCGGTCGGCGCACCCTGTGTGGGCGGCCCGGTGTACGCCTCGGTCGGGCGTACCTGGCGGATGTCACCGGCGGCGCGGGCGGCCTGCCACGCGGACTTCCGGCGGGCCCTGGCACCGGTGGCCGAGCAGGCTGGCGAGTGCGGCGTGAGCATCGGGGTGGAGGCGCTGAACCGGTACGAGACGAGCGTGGTCAACACCGTCGCGCAGACGATCGAGCTGATCGACGGGTTGCCGTCGAGCGTCGGCATCATGATCGACACGTATCACATGAACATCGAGGAGTCCGATCCGTACGCGGCGCTCGCCGCCGCCGGCCCGTACGTCAAGCACGTCCAGGTCAGCGGCACCCATCGGGGTGCCCCGGGCTCGGACCACTTCGACTGGCCGCGGTTCTTCGCGGTGCTGGGGGCCACCGGCTACCGGGGTGCGGTCTGCATCGAGTCGTTCACGGGGGAGAACGACACGATCGCCACGGCGGCGGCGATCTGGCGTCCGCTGGCCCCCTCGCAGGACCGGCTCGCCACCGACGGTCTGCGGCACCTGCGGGCGGTCACGGCGGGCGTCCCCGCCGGGGGATAGGGCCTTCGGGGGCGGCCCGTCGGGACGTCCCGTCGGGGTGGCGGGACCATCGTCCGGCCACCCCGACGTCCTGCCGGCGGCAGGACTCTCTGCCTTGTCTTGACAATGCGGAGAGAGCCGCAGGACAGTCGTCATACCTATCGATACTCAACGATTTATGGCGGGGTGTGGCATGCGGAAATCGCTGACGGCGGTGGTCGCCGTCGTTGTTGCCCTGGTCGCGACGATGGCGGCGGTCTCGCACGCCGGTACGGCGAGCGCCGCCGCCGGGTGTCGGGTGGACTACGTCGTCACCAGCCAGTGGACCGGTGGCTTCCAGGCCGACCTCGCGGTCACCAACCTGGGCGCGCCGGTCAACGGCTGGACACTACGGTTCGCGTTCCCCGCCGTCGACCAGCAGATCGCGCAGAGCTGGAGCGCCACCTGGGCCCAGACCGGCCAGCAGGTCAGCGCGACCAACCTCGGCTGGAACGCGGCCCTCGGCACCAACGGCTCGACGACCATCGGTTTCGTCGGCTCCTGGTTCCTCAGCAACCCCAAGCCGGCGGCGTTCACCCTCAACGGGGTCGCCTGCACCGGTGGGGTCCTGCCCAGCATGACACCGACCGGGCCGACCACCTCGCCGCCGGTCGCCGACTACCCGGCGATCGTCACCTGGATCAGCCCGGCCGCCGGGGCGGTCCACACCGCGCCGGGCCCCATCGCGCTGGCGGCGACCGCGACGGTGGGAGGCGGCCACTACATCACCTCGGTGTCGTTCCGGGTGAACGGCGTCACGGTGGCCCAGGGGACGAGGTCCGGCGGTGACCGGTTCGACGCGTCGTGGACGCCGCCGGTCGGGGCCCCCGGCACCGGCACCACCTACGTGCTGAACGTCTCCGCCGGCACCGACCAGTCGCTGTCCGGCGGTGCCCCGCCCCGCCTGATCACGGTGGTCACGCCCCCGACCAGCGGCGTCAACCAGCCGCCGGCCGTGGCGCTGAGCACCCCCGGCGGGCAGACGTACTTCCTCGAACCGACCACCGTCACGCTGGTCGCCGACGTCACCGACGCCGACGCCGGGGACGTGGTCGACCGGGTGGAGCTGTACCTCGGCGGGACCCGGGTGGCCGCGACGCCGACCCGCAGTGGACAGCGCTTCCAGTTCCAGCTCGACCTGGCGGCGGCCACCACGTCCACCTTCACCGTCCGGGCGTACGACACCCACGGCGGTGTCGGCATCTCCAACCCGCTGACCTTCACCATCCGCTAGTCCGGCGCGGCGTCCGCGCCCGGGAGGCACCCGGCCAGCGATGTCCTAGGATGCTTTAGGGGTCGTGCCCCGCGTCACCGGCGCGGGGCACGACCATGACCACGCGACCACACGGGAGTAGGGGTTCCGGATCGGGCCCCGCCCACTACCATGGGTGCTGCGCCGGAAGCGGCGCGGCGACGTTTCTGTTCTGGTGGCTCTTGTTTCGTTGGGTGGTGGTCGCGGTGGCGGTCGGTACGATTCTCAGCTTCGACGACGTGAAGGGGTACGGCTTCATCAGCCCGGAGGGCGGTGGTGAGGACGTCTTCGTGCACGCGAACGACTTCGGCGACCAGCGTCCGTCGGTCGCGCCCGGCATGCGGGTGGAGTTCGAGTCGGTGGAGGGCAACCGCGGGGTCAAGGCGCTCTACGCGCGCCTGCTCAACCCCGGTGCCCCGGTCGCGTCCCGCGCGGCGGCGTCCGCCGCGCCGACCGTGACCCGGCTGCCGGTGACCGACCGGGGCGACGACGAGGAGTGCGACGTCCTGACCGCGTTCACCTTCCGGTCCAACATCACCGACCTGCTGGTCGAGCAGGTGCCGACGCTCACCGGCGCCCAGATCAGCCAGATCCGGCAGCACCTCACGCAGTTCGCCCGTTCCCACGGGTGGATCGAGGACTGACCCCGTCCGGTGCGGGCCCACCCTGCGGTGGACCCGCACCGGCGTCAGCCGGCGGCGTAGGCGTACCGCGAGGTCCGCTCGGCGAGCCAGAGCCACCGACGCCGTACCTCGCCGCTGGTGGCCGCGACCATGCCGAGCGCGTCGGCGGACACGGCGGCCAGCGCCGCACCGGTCGCCGCCGGATCGTCGAGCAGCGCCGCGCCGTCGCGGAACGCCTCCGCCTCGGCCCCGCCGCCGAACCGGGGCGCGACCTCGTCACGCCAGAAGTCCGCCCAGGTCAGCTCCGGGTTCCAGGAGAACCGGGCGTACGCCAGATAGCTGATCTCGTTGGTCGGGTGGTACGCGGACGGCTCGGCGAAGATGGTCAACCCGCGCATCCCGGCCGCCCCGGACCGACCGGCCATGTCGGCGTACATCTCGGGGACCCAGGAGTGGCGCTGCCGGTTCCACTGTGAACCGGCGTGGGTGCGCAGCACGTTCGTGGTGTGCGGGAGCCGCTCGACGTGCTCGGCGGTCAACCGGTCCCGCTGGTCGTACCAGAAGGCGCGGTTCACGCAGTACTGGTAGGCGACGTCGTCGGGCAGGTCGGCCAGGGGCTTCTGGGCGTCGAGGTCGAAGATGGTGTCCCAGTACACCTCGACGAGGTGGCGCAGCGGCACGCCGGCCGGGCCGGGTCGCCGGGCCGTCGCCAGCAGCGTCGGGTACACCGACCGCATCGCCTCGTACGACCAGGAGGTGCGCTCGCCCCCGGTGCGGGCGGCGCACCGGGCGCAGGCGCAACTGCCGTAGTCGCCGGTCTCGAAGTTGATCCCGCCCACCGGCAGGGTGTCGAGCAGCCAGTCGATGGCGTCGCGGTGCCAGGCCAGGTTGTCCGGCTGGGACGGGCAGGCCGCCATCATGTACTCGCTGGCCGGGAAGTGCAGGTCGCCGAACTCGTCGATGTCGAAGCCGACCTTCTTCGGCAACTCGGCGGCGAGGTCGGGGCGTTGCCGCAGCCAGGTGGCCAGGTTGTAGCGGTGCCGGCCGTCGAAGTAGATCCCGCCGTAGGCGTTGATCCCCACCCCGGCGATGATCCGCACACCCCGGGCGTTGGCGTACCCGCACAGGTCACGGGCCGCGGCGACGCCGCCGTGGGCGTCGCGCAGCAGCCCGTACACGACGATGCCGCCGATGCGTTCCCGGGAGCAGAAGTCGACCAGGCGGCGGTAGTCGGCGCCGAACGCGTCGGCGGACTTCGCGTACGGGTTGAGCGCGCCGATCTCCTGCTGACCGAGCTGACGGGTGTCCCAGTTGGTGGAGTGGTCCCAGGTCCACAGGGTGCGCAGCGGCAGCCCGGGGGCGCTCACCGTGCTGCCCACCGGCAGCCCGGCCGGGGTGGCGGCGGCGACCAGGGCGCGGGCGGCGTACACCAGGCCGGCGAACGGGTCGCCGACCAGCCGGATCTCGCCCTGTTCCGGCACCTCGACGCGGTGGCCGCCCTCGGGCAGCGTCGGGTCGGCGACGAACCGGACCGGCACCGCGTCGGCACCGCCCTCACCCCACGCCGCGCGGAGCAGGTCGGCGGCGAACGGGGCGTGCTCGTCGCCGAGCACCCGTACCCCGGAAAGCTGGCGGAACGACGTCATCATGACCTCCCGATGGTCGGTGCGGTGGCGGCCAGGTAGTCGACCACGTCGATCGCGGTCCACACCCCGTGCCGCCAGTAGGGGTCCTGTTCGAGGTGGGCGCGGGCGGCGGGCGCGTCGGCGGCCCGCAGCACCAGCACCGAGGCGCGCAGGTCGGCGCGGGCCCCGACGACGAGGGCGGTGCCGTCGGCGAGCAGGTCACGCATGTGCGCCAGGTGCGCGGCCCGGTACGGCTCCCGCCGGAGCGCGGCGTCGGCGGCGAAGGTGGCGGTGACCAGGTAGGTCGGTGTGAAGCGCAACTCCCCGGTGACGGTGTGGCTCACGTGTCGGCTCCGATCGCGCCGAGCAGCCGCTGCATGGCGACCCGGTAGACGGTCTGCGGGCGGCCCGCGCCGGTGCTGACGTGCACCCCGACCTCCTCGGCGAAGCCGGCCGCGCGCAGCGCGTTGAGCAGCCGGCGGGCCGAGCGGGCCTCCACCCCGTACGCGTCGGCGAGGCCCCGGGCGGTGATCTGGTCGGGGTCCATCTGGTGCAGCGCCTCCAGCAGCCGCCGGGTGGACAGCGGGCCGATCCGGAGCTGTTCGGAGACGCGCAGCATGCCCGGCCCGGTTTCGCGCAGCCGGGGACGCACGGTGGTCTGCCGGCTGGAGTGGACCTCCCCGTCGGGGAAGACCACGTGGGTGTCGCCGCTGTGCCGGCCCAGCGCGAGAGCCTTGCGGGCGTTGTCCTCGGCAGCGGCGATGGTGGTGCCGGCGCCGAAACCGACGGCGTGTTCGACGTCGACGCCGCGCAGGGTGAGCAGGGAGGCGTGCCCGTCGCGGTGCCGGGCCAGGGCGCTCTCCACGGTGCCCCGGGTGGTGGTGATCAGCATCGTCCGGTCGTCGACGGTGGCGAGCCGGCCGCGCATCCGTTCGGCGTGTTCCAGCAGTGCCTCGCGGACCCGTAGCCGCTGCCGTTCGGCCTGGTACGGGTCCTGGGCCCGCTGGGTGGGGGCACCCAGGTCGACCATCATGACCGCGATCTGGGTGGCCCGGGACTGGCGTACCTCGGCGGCGAGCCAGGCCCGGCGCAGCGCGTCGCGGACCGACGCCCGGGTGTGCTCGACACGCCACACCGGCACCCCGCTGTCGGCGAGGTCCCGGTGCACCGCGCCGAGGCAGGTCAGGCACGCCTCGACCGCGCCTGAGGCGTACCGTTCCCGGTGGTAGGCGGTGATCTCGTCGAGGCCGGAGAAGAGCAGCCCGGACGAGTCGGCGATGGGCAGGATCTCGGTGGGCGGCTCGACCTCGATGTCGTGGTACGTCTCCCGGACGGTCTCCGCCTCGATGGTGTCGACGCTGACCCGGGGCAGTCGTCCGCCGGTGGCCAGCAGGATCCGGGACAGCGTGCGGTAGAGGTCGATGCCGGCGTGCCGGACGTAGTCGATCTCGGCGCGCAGTTCCCCGGTGGCCGTGGCGAAGGCGTACGGGATGCGCCCGGTGAACAGCAGCACCTGACACATCTCGTCGAGTTCGCGGGCCAGGTCGGGGGCCTGCTCCGGCCGGGTGTACGCGCGGGTGGTGATCGACTCCGCGCGGCCCTCCCCGGCCGCGACCTCCCGGACGAGCCGGATCGAGTCCTCCGGGCCGATGATGCCGATCACAATGCCTCCACGTGGTGTGCCGCTGCCCTGGTGGGTGGGGTGCTCAGCCGGTACAGACCGTGCCGGTGAGGCCGGCGCTCGCCGACGACGCCAGCAGGACCAGCGCCGAGGCGACGTCCTCGGGGCGGCCCAGCGCGGCCTCGACGGCGGCGATCCGTCCGCCGTCGGCGCCGTTGGCCCGTGCCTCGGTGAGCGACCGCCGCATCAGTGGCGTGTCGATGTCGCCGGGGCAGAGCGTGTGCACCCTGATCCCCTGTGGACCGAGTTGGCGGGCCAGTGTGAGCGCCAGACCGTGCAACCCTCCCTTGCTCGCGCCGTAGGGTACCGAGCCGGAGCCGGTCTGCACGCCCGCCTTCGAGCCGACCAGCACGAGCACCCCGCCGTGGGGGAGCAGGTGCCGGGTGGCGTGCTTGGCGACCAGGAACGGCCCGGTGAGGTTGACGGCGATGACCTGGGCCCAGAGCGCGACCGGCACGTCCCGGACGTCGAGGCCCTGCCCGCGCATCACCCCGGCGACGTGCAGCACGGCGTCGATCCCGCCGAGGTCGGCGGCGGCGGCGTCGAGCGCCGCGGCGACCTCGGTCTCGACGGTGACGTCCACCCGGTGCGCGTAGGCTGGGCCGCCGGTGGCGCGGGCCTGCCCGGCGGCGGTGTCCGCACCGGCGGCGTCGGCGTCGAGCACGGCGACCGCCGCGCCGGCCACGGCGGCGGCGGTGACGGTGGCCCGGCCGATGCCGGACGCGCCGCCGACGACCACCACCCGCCGGCCGGCGAGCAGGCCGGCGGGTGCGGCACCGGTGCCCTGCGCGCCGGCCGGCGGGTGTCCGCCGGGTCTGCCGGTGGCGGCGGGTGGGACCGTGTCGTTCACGCCCGGACCGTCCGGCGGACGGCGTCGGCGACGGTCGCCGCCTCGGGCACCACGACCGCCTGGAGGGCGGGTGCGGCGGGCATCGGCACGTCCGGGGCGGCGACCCGGGCGATCGGGGCGCGCAGGTCGGTGAAGCACTCGGTGGCGGCGCGGGCGGCGATCTCCGCGCCGAAGCCGCCGGTCAGGTTCGCCTCGTGGGCGACGACCAGCCGGCCGGTGCGGGCCACCGACGTGGCGACGGTGTCGAAGTCGAGCGGGTTGAGCCAGCGCAGGTCGACCACCTCGACGTCGATGCCCTCCTCGGCGAGGGTGCCGGCGGCGTCGAGGGCGGCGGAGACCATCCGGGACCAGGCCACGACGGTGACGTCGGTGCCGGGGCGGACCACCCGGGCCCCGCCGACGGGCTCGACCGGGGCGTCGGTGCGGACCTGACCCCGGGTGGGGTAGAGCATCCGGGCCTCGGCGACCACCACCGGGTCGTCGCTGACCACGGCGGTGCGCAGCATCTGGTACGCGTCGTCGGGGGTGGCCGGCAGGGCGACCCGCAGGCCGGGGGTGTGGGCGAAGTACGCCTCCGGGGAGTGCGAGTGCTGGGCGCACGCGCCGGGGGAGTAGCCCTGCTGCATCCGGATCACCAGCGGAGCCTTCCACCGGCCGGCGCTGGAGTAGTGGATGGTGGCGATCTGGTTGACGATCTGGTCCATCGCGACGAACGAGAAGTCGGCGTACATGATCTCGGCGATGGGGCGCAGTCCGGTCATGGCCGCGCCGAGGGCCATGCCGAGGAAGCCGGTCTCGGAGATCGGGGTGTCGAAGATCCGTTCGGAGCCGAACCGCTTGTGCAGCCCCTTGGTCGCGCCGAACGGGCCGCCGGGCAGCGCGACGTCCTCGCCGAAGTAGATGGTGTCGGTCCGGCTGTCCAGGGCCCAGGTGAGGGCGGCGTTGACGGCCTGGATGTAGCGCAGCGACTCAGACATAGACGTGCTCCTCGGCGGTCGCCGGGTCCGGGTGGGGGACGGCGCGGGCGGCGGTGACGGCGGCTTCGATCTCGGCGGCCACCTCGGCGTCGACGGCGTCGAGCCGGGCGGTCAGGTCGGCGTCGGCGGCCTGGCGGATGCGGGCCAGGGGTTCGCGTTGCCGGGCGGCGGCGATCTCGCCGGCCGGGCGGTAGTGCTGCGCGTCGCCGCTGTAGTGGCCGACGAGGCGTTCGGTCATCGCCTCCACGATGGACGGGCCGGAGCCCTCCCGGGCCCGGTCGACGGCCTCGGTGACCGCCTCGGCGACGGCGTCGGGGTCGTTGCCGTCGACCACCCGGGCGGGCAGGCCGTAGCCGGGGGCCCGTTCGGCGAGCTGCCGGACGCGCACCATGTCGGAGATCCGGGACATCTCGGAGTAGACGTTGTTCTCCACCACCAGCACCAGTGGCAGGTCGAGCACGGCGGCGAGGTTGAGCGCCTCGTGCACGTTGCCCTGGTTCATCGCGCCGTCACCGATGCTGACCACGCTGACCGCTCCGCTGCCGGTGCGCTGCGCGGTGAGCGCCGCGCCGGTGGCGATCGGCACCCCGGCGCCGACGATGGAGTTCTCGCCGACGAACCAGCGTCCCGGGTCGGACAGGTACGGCGAGGCCGCCCGTCCGCCGCACAGCGCGGAGTCGCGTCCCATCATCTCGGCGAACAGGCCGGCGAGGTCGACGCCGCGGGCGATCGCCCAGCCGTGGCCGCGGTAGGTGGCGGTGACGTGGTCGCCGTCGCGCAGCGCCCGGCACGCGCCGACCGGGATGGCCTCCTGGCCGTTGCACAGGTGGATCGAGCCCGGGATCTCGCCGGCGTCCTTGAGGACGGTCAGCCGCTCCTCGAACCGGCGGATCCGGGCCATCAGCCGATAGTCGTCGAGCTGCCCCATCACACCCCCAGAGATAATTGAGCCCTATTCCGGCTCGTTGGTTGAGGAGCCTAGACCAGCAGTCCAGGGCTATGGAAGAGTGCACAAGCAAGTTTGTGGCCGTTATTGGTCTCTAATTGGGGGAGTCGGCATGGAGATCGTCGAGGTGGAGTCGGCGGTACGCGGGGACGCGCACTTCGTCCAGGTACGCACGTCCGACGGACGGACCGGGGTGGGCCAGTCCGCGTGCTGGGGATACCCCGACGCGGTGCACGCCGTGGTCCAGACGTTCCGGCCGTACCTGCTCGGGGCCGACCCGGACCGGATCGAGCACCACTGGCACCACCTCTACCGGATGGGCCCGTTCCGGGGCTCGGTGCTCACCGCCGCCGTCTCCGCCGTCGACCTGGCGCTGTGGGACCTGCTGGGCAAGCGGCTCGGGGTGCCGGTGTGGCAGCTGCTCGGCGGCCGGGTCCGCGACCGCATCCGGCTGCACCTGCTGCTGCCCGGCACCGGCGCGCAGGCGCTCGCCGAACAGGCCGCCGCCGCGGTCGCCGACGGCTTCACCGCCGTGAAGTTCGACCCGCTGCCGGCCGCCTACGGCGACCTGTCCCAGGCCCGGCTGGTGGCCGAGACCGAGGCCACCACCGCCGCCGTCCGCGACACCGTCGGCCCGGACGTCGACCTGCTCATCGAGCTGCACCGCAAGCTCACCCCGTTGCAGGCGCAGGCGGTGGTGCCGGCGCTGGCCCGGCACCTGCCCCTGCTGGTCGAGGACCCGATCCAGATCGACAGCGTGAGCAGCCAGGCCGAGGTGGGCCGGCGGGCGCCGCAGGTGCCGATGGCCAACGGGGAACGGCTGCACACCATCTGGGAGTTCAAGGAGCTGCTGGCCCAGGGCGGCGCGCAGTACGTCCGGCCCGACGTCGGCCTGGCCGGTGGGCTCAGCCACGCCCGTAAGATCGCCGCGCTGGCCGAGGCGCACCACGCGGCCGTGGTCACCCACAACTGCCTGGGTCCGCTGCTCACCATGGCCTCGGTGCAGCTCGACACGGTCATCCCGAACTTCGTCACCCAGGAGTACTCGCCACTGGACGACCAGCTCGCCGACGGTCCGGCGCGGGCCTGCGTCCGCCGCGAGGGCGGGTTCCTGCCGGTGCCGCAGGAGCCCGGCCTGGGCGTGACCCTCGACCTGACCGGGACCGGGCCGCTGGACCTGACCGGCCGGCCGCTGACCCGCATCCCGCTGCGCGCCGACGGTTCGGTGGCGTACGCGGTCTGACGGCGGGCACCGCGACGGCCCGGCGGGGACCTCCCCACCGGGCCGTCGCGGCAGGGTCGCGCCGCTCACGGCGGCGGCTGCCCCGGATGGTGGAACACCGGGGACGCCCACAGCGGCTCGCCGTCGGCGTCGGCGATCTCGGCGAACAGCTCCGACAGCGACGCCGTCCAGCGGGCCTGCACCGGCGAGGCGGCGGTCACCGCGCGGGCGTGCGCGAACCCCCGGCGGGTACGCAGCACGCAGATCAGCAGCAGGTCGTGCCGGTAGATGTGGTAGTCGTAGACGCCCGCCTCGTCGAGCAGCGCGGACAGCTCCGGCCACACCCGGGCGTGCCGCCGCTCGTACTCGGCCTGCGCGCCGGGGCGCAGCCGGTACAGGTGGCACACCTGCTCACCCGGCCCGGCCGCCCCGCTCACCGTCGCCCCCGCCGCAGCGGACCGGCCGGCGTCACCCGATTGCGCCCGGTGGGCGTCACCCGGCTGTGGCCGGCCGGCGTCACCCGGCTGCGCCCGGTGGGCGTCACTTGCCGGAGCCGGCGAGCGCGCCGGAGACGAGTTGCCGTTGGAAGACCAGGTAGACGATCAGCACCGGCAGCAGCGCCACGATCAGCCCGGCGCTGACCAGCGGCACCGACACGTCGTACTGGCCGCTGAGCAGGGAGACGCCGACCATCAGCGTCTTGCTGTCCGAGCCGCCCATGATGACCAGCGGCAGCAGCAGGTCGTTCCACATCCAGACGAAGTTGAAGATGGCCAGCGCCGCGATGGCCGGGGTGGCGATCGGGGCGAGCAGCCGGAACAGGATGGTCAGGTGTCCCGCGCCGTCGACCCGGGCCGCCTCGATCAGCTCGTCGGGCACCTGCTGGAAGTAGCCGGCGAGCTGGTAGGTGCCCAGCGGCAGCCCGAACGCCGCGTACGCCAGGATCAGGCCCTGGTACTGGCCGGACATGCCCAGGTCGAGCACCGTCTGGTACAGCGGGTAGATGATCGCCTGGCTGGGGATGGTCAGCGTCACGATGATCAGCAGGAAGACCACCTTCCCGCCCCGGAACCGCAGCTTGGTCACCGCGTACGCGACCAGCAGGGCGGCGAGCACCGACAGCACCAACCCGCCGAGCGTGGTGACCAGCGAGTTGAGCAGCAGCCGGGGCATGTCCATCCGGCGGAACGCCTCCAGGTAGTTCTCGAAGGTGATCCCGGCCGGCAGGCCCAGCGGGTCGTCGGCGAAACCGGACTGGGTCTTCACCGAGCTGACCACGGTGAACAGCAGCGGGTAGATCGCCGCGACGGCGACGACGACCAGCGCGAACGTCAACAGGTAGCGCCCGATCCGGGCGAAGTGGCGCGGGTTCATCGCGGCTTCCGGGTCCCCTCGGTGAACATGTGCCGGACGCTGAAGATGGACAGCACGGCGACGAAGACGAACAGGGCGATGCCGATGGCCGAGCCGTAGCCACGGTCCAGGAACTGGAAGGTGGTGAGGAAGACCAGGTACTCGGGGAGCATGGTGGCGTCTCCCGGGCCGCCCTGGGTCAGCGCGTAGATCAGCGGGAACAGCCAGATCAGCACGCCGGAGGCGCACAGCACGCTCCAGTATGCCACGGTCGGGCGCAGCATCGGCACGACCACCGACCACAGCCGCCGGAAGAACCCCGCCCCGTCCAGGTAGGCCGCCTCCAGGGTCTCCTCCGGGATGGTCGCCAGGCCGGCGAGGTAGGTCATCACGCCGAGCCCGAAGAAGCTCCACAGGGCGACCGCCACCAGCGAGAACAGTGCGCTGTAGCGGCCGTTGAGCCACTCGATCGCCAGCGGTTCCAGGCCGACGAAGCGCAGCAGGGCGTTCAGCGGCCCGTCGGGGGCGAGGATCTGCCGGAACATGATGCCGACCACGATCGGCGCGATGGTGTACGGCACGAAGTACACCGCCCGGAAGAACTTCCACCCGGGCGAGCGCTGGTGGATCAGCAGCGCCAGGATCAGCGGGAGCACGATCCACACCGGCAGGGTGGCCACCACCAGCAGCGCGTTGCGGAAGCTGGTGAGCACCATCGGGTCGTCGAACATCCGGGTGTAGTTGTCCGCCCCGGCGAACTCGCTGCCACCGAAGCCGCTGGACGACTCGAAGCTGGTGACCACCCCCCGGACCAGCGGCACCAGCTTGAACAGGACGGCCAGCACCACGGCCGGGAGCACCAGCGCGGCACCCAGCCACCACTCCCGGGCGTGCCCGGGACGTCGGCGGCGGGTCGGCGCGGGTGGGGCGTCGGTGGCCACCGGGTCCGACACCGGCGCGGTGGAGATCGTCATCAGGGTTCCTCTCCCCGGGTCGGGCGGGCGGGGCGACGCGGTGTCGCCCCGCCCGCCGGTGGTTACTTGCCCTGCTTCTTCGTGGGGCTGCGCTCCAGCGCCTGCTGCATCTGGTCGGCCCACTTGTCCACGGTGAGCTGGCCGAGGGTGACCTGCTGCCAGCCCCGGGCCAGGGCGTCGGCCTCCGGGCCGGAGAGCATCACGCCGGCGTGCAGGGTCGGCTGGGCGACCAGTTCCTGGATCTTGAGGAAGGCCGGCGACGACGGCAGCAGCGCCTTGTCGACGGTCTTGTTCAGCGGCTGGCCCTTGCCGTACTTCACCCAGAGCTCGCCGTTCTCCTTACCGGCGAGCCAGCTGATGAACTCCAGCCCGGCCTGCTTCTTCTCGCTCCACTGGGTGACCCCGTAGACCGCGCCCTCGATGCCGGAGAACTTGCCGGCCAGCGGCGCGGCCGGGTCGATCGCCGGCCACCGGGTCACGCCGAGCTTGTCGTCGCCCAGGGCCTTGCCGAACGCCTCCCAGTTCACCGCGTCGGAGATGATGGTGCCGGCGAACGCGGCGTCGCCGCGCTGGAAGATGTCCGCTCCGTCGGGCAGCATGGTGATCGACGGGGCGTTCTTGTTGGCCCAGCCCTTGGTGGTGATCTCGGCCAGCTTGCCGAGCACCGACACCAGCTTCGGGTCCTTCCAGGACAGCTTCCCGGCGAGCAGCGCCCGGATGTCGTCCTCGGTGAGGTAGTTGCGGGCGATCTCCGGGAAGTCCCAGTACGCCGGGAAGGTGCCGGACAGGCCCAGCGCCAGGCAGGTCTTGCCGGCCTTCTTCACCGCCTCGCAGGCGGCCCCGAACTCGTCCCAGGTGGCCGGGGGCTGCTCCGGGTTCAACCCGGCGGCGGTCAGGACGGCCTTGTTGTAGTACAGGACGTTGCCCTGGTAGGAGAACGGCACCCCGTAGCAGGTCTTGCCGGTGTCGAAGCCCTCGCAGGCCCCGCTGTAGGTGACCAGGTCCTTGGTGATCTCGGCGGCCTTGTCACCCAACGGCACGTACGCGCCGCGCCTGTCGAACAGCTCCAGCCCGGCGTTGTTGGCCATCACGTCCGGCCCCGACTGCGAGGTGATGTACGGGCCCTGCACCTCGGGGTACTTGTCGAACGGGACGGACTGCATCTCCAGCTTGATGTCCGGGTGGCTGCCCTCGAAGCTGGTCTTGACCTGCTTCCAGTACTCGGCGCCACCCGGCTCCCAGGTCAGCACCTTGAGGGTGACCGGGCCGTCGGCGGCGTCGTCGCCACCGCATCCGGTCAGCAGGGCGGCGGCGGCCATGCCGGCGGCGAGGACGCCGGCCAATCTCCGTCGAAACATCGGTTAGCTCCTGTCACAGGTGGGGGGCTCAGGGGAGTCGGCGGACCGCGCCGCCGCTGTCGGCGCTGCCGGCCACGGCCTCGGCGACCTGCACCACGTGCAGTCCGTCGGCGAGTGGGACGACCGCCGTCGGTGCGGTGCCGTCGATCCGGCTCAGGAAGTGCCGCAGCTCGGCGGCGAGCGCGCCGCCGCCGTCGACCGGGGACAACAACCAGTCCGGTGCCTCGGTCGGCTCGCCCTGGACGAGCAGCGTGGGGTGGCCGAGGTCGACGTGGGCGACCCCGTCGGTGCCGTACACCTCGACCAGGTCCGAGGTGTGGTGGGGGGTGCTCTCGGGAAGCAGGTAACTGTTGCGGATCGACGACACGACGTCGTTGGCGTGTCGCAGCTCCGCCCACACCAGGACCGGGGTCGCCGATCCGGGTCGGGTCCGGGCCGCCGCGCGGACCTCGACCACCGGCGCTCCGGCGTACCAGAGGGCCAGGTCGATGTCGTGGACGGCGGTGAGCAGCGCGGGGTGTTCGCGCGGGAAGAGCCGGCTCAGGGTGCGGGGCCGGTCGCGGCGGGACGACACGGCGAGCACGTCGCCGAGCCGGCCGGCGCGAATCGCGTCGTGCAGGGCCCGGTGCGGCGGGCTGTGCCGCAGAATGTGCCCCGGCTGGCAGAGCACCCCGGTGCGTGCGGCGGTGTCGACGATGGCGGCGGCGTCGGCGACGGTGGTGGCGAGCGGCTTCTCCACCAGCACCGGCACCCCGGCGTCGAGCAGCGCCACGGCCACCGTCCGGTGCGCCGGGCCGGGCACGCAGACCGACGCGGCGTCCGGTGTGGTGTCGGCGAGCAGGGCGGCGACGTCGGCGTACGCCTGCGGCACCTGGTACTGCGCGGCCACCCGGGCGCGGGTCGCGGGGTCCGGCTCGACCAGGGCCGCCACCGGCACGCCGAGCGACCGGTACGCGGCCAGGTGCCGGACCCCGAACGCCCCGGCCCCGATCACGGCCACCGACGGGCGGCTCACGCCCCGACCGCCTCGACGGCGTCGGTCCGGTCACCCGGACCGGGCCGACCGGGCCCGGCGTCCCCGTGACCGTCGGGAGCGGCCAGCCGGCCGTCGAGCACCGCCCGGGTGAGCCGTTCCAGGGCGGCCACCCCGGCGCCGAGGCAGCGTTCGTCGACGTCGAAGGCACCGGAGTGCAGCGGTGCGCCGCCCTGCTCGCCGGTGACGCCGAGCTTGACGTACAGGCTGGGGCCGAGCGCGGCGAGCAGCGCGAAGTCGTCGGTGGTCAGTGGGGGCTCGGTCAGGTCGGCGACCTCGACCACCCCGGGCAGTTCGGCGCGGGCGAGCGCCACCAGGGCCGCCGCGTTGCGGACCGGGGGCATCTCGTTGGCCCAGGTGAACCGCAGCCCGAGGTCGAGCGCGGCGGCCTGCTGCCGGGCGATCCGCTCGATGACCTCCTTGAGCCGGGCGCGGGTGGCCTCGTCGTGGGTGCGCAGCGTGCCGGTGGCCTCGGCCCGCTCGGCGACCTGACTCTGGCTGGCCCCACCGGCGATCGTGCCGATGTTGAAGGCCACCAGCTCGTGCGGGTTGCGGGAGCGGGCCACCCCGGCGTGCAGCAGGTTGACGATGCCGGCGAGGCCGAGGATCGCGTCGCGACCCAGGGCCGGGGTGGCGGCGTGCGCGGCCCGGCCGGTCACCTCGAACCGGAAGGCGTCCTTGGCCGCCATCGCGGTCACCCGGTCCACCCCGATCGTCCCCACCGGCAGGTCCGGCCAGCAGTGCAGGCCGAGGACGGCGTCGAAGCGCCTGTCGCGCAGGGCCTCGTCGGCGAGCACCGCGGCGGCGCCGGAGGTCGCGCCGAACGGGATCTCCTCGGCCGGCTGGAACAGCACGGTCACCGAGCCCCGGGCGGGCGGGTCGGCGGCGAGCCGGGCGGCGACGCCTGCCATCACGGTCATGTGCACGTCGTGCCCGCAGGCGTGACAGACCCCCGGGTTGGTCGACGCCCAGGGCACCTGCTTGGCGTCCTGAACCGGATAGGCGTCCATATCGGCCCGAAGCAACACCGAGGGTCCCTCGGTACGTCCTTCGATCTCCGCGAGCAGGCCGGTGCCGGCGACGCCGGTGCGCACCCGGGCGATCGGCGCGAGCCGCCCGGCGAGCACGGTGGCGGTCTGCTGTTCAGTGAACCGCAGCTCGGGGTGCTGGTGGAGCTGCCGACGCAGCCGTACCAGATCGTCAACGTCCTCGTGCGCCTGCACCACGCGGTTCACTCCTCGCCTACGTCCGATAATCCGGACCTAATTGAGACAAGAACCTAAGCGAGGGGTCCTCCCGCGTCAATGGGCAGCTCAGAATCGGTTAGGGTCCGCCCATGGAACGCGCCGACGCCCACCTGCACCTGTTCGCCGACGGTTACCCCGGCCGGTACGGACGGTCACCGGCCGGCGGTGACGAACTCGCCGTCTACCGGACGTTGCGCCACGAACACGGCATCGCGCGGGCCCTCGTGGTCGGCTACGAGGGCGGCCCGGAGTTCACCGGCAACAACCGTCACCTCGCCCGGCTCGCCGCCGCGCACGACTGGATCGCCCCCCTGGCGTACGTTCCGGTCACCGGCGTCGACCCCGCCGGGCTGGACCGCATCCGGTCGGCGGGATTCGCCGGCCTCGCCGCGTACCTGCCGGACCCGGCCGCCGCCGGCACCTTCGCCGGGTGGCTGACCCGGACCGCCGCGACGCTCACCGGCACCGCGACGCTGCTCAGCCTCAACGCCCCACCCGAGGCCGCCGGACGGCTCGGCCGGGCGTTGGCCGCCCTCGACGGGTGCCCCGTGCTGTTCAGCCACCTCGGCCTGCCCGGCCGGCAGGCGACCGTGCCGGACCTCCCGGCCGCCGCCGACCGGCTCGCCCCGCTGACCGACCTGGCCCGGCTGCCCCACGTCGGGGTCAAGGTCTCCGGCCTGTACGCGGTCAGCGACCCCGCCGAGGGCTACCCGCACCCCGCCGCCCGGCCCTTCGTCGAGACGCTGCTGCACCACTTCGGCGCGCGCCGGCTCTACTGGGGTTCCGACTTCGCCCCCAGCCTCGACCACGTGTCCTTCGCCCAGACCCTGCACCCGGTCGGCCTCGACGGACTTTCCACCGCCGAGGCGGCCGACGTGTTCGGCGGCAACCTGCTGCGCGCCCTGGACGGCTGAGCGGGAGTCGACCGGCCCGGGGCGCGATGCGTCCGACCTGCGGGGCAGGAGGGCTCGGGCCCGCCGAGACACTTGACGTCATCGATGTCAGCGATAACGTACGGGGACCACCGCCACCCCGCCTCCACCACCCCGAGGTGACCCGTTGAAGCGTCGTACCCTGCTGTCCGCCACCGGCGCCGCCCTCGCCGGCGCGACCCTGCTGCGTCCCGCCACCGCGTCCGCCGCCCCCGGCGACGGCTACGTCATGGCCTACTTCACCGAGTCGCCGAACATGACCGCCGCCAACTACGGACTGCACCTCGCCGTCAGCACCGACGGCCTGAACTGGACCCCGCTCAACCAGAACCGCCCCGTCGCCACCCCGACGCTGGGCAGCCGGGGCCTGCGCGACCCGTTCGTCCTGCGCAGGCAGAACGGCGGCTTCGTGGTGCTCGCCACCGACCTCAACGGCACCGACTGGAACTACCAGAGTCAGTACCTGCACGTCTGGGACTCGACCGACCTGCGCACCTTCACCGGCTACCGGCTGCTCAAGGTGCACTCCCTGGCCACCCACGCCTGGGCGCCCGAGGCGTACTGGGACCCCGGACGCGGGCAGTACGCGGTCGTCTACTCCGCCGTCACCGGCGGACGCAACGTGCTGATGGTCAACTACACCGGCGACTTCGTGACCGCGTCCGCGCCGCAGACGTTCTTCGACCCCGGCTACGACGCCATCGACGGCAGCTTCGTCAGCGTCAACGGGGTCAACTACATGTACTTCAAGAACAACACCAACAGCACCCTGCTCGGCACCCGCTCCACCAGCCTCGACCCGGGCAGCTTCAGCGTCCACACCGCCGCCATCGGCCCCGGCCGGGGAGTCGAGGCCCCGCAGATCGTCAAGTCCCACACCGCGAACACCTGGTACCTGTGGGGCGACACGTGGAGCCCCAACGGGCGGTTCTTCTGCTGGCAGACCAGCAACGTGGCGGGCGGGGCGTGGAGCCTGCTCAACGACCGGGCGTACACGCAGCCGTTGAACTCCAAGCACCCCGGGATCGCCCCGGTCACCGCGGCCGAACTCACCGCGCTCACCGCCGCCTGGGGGCTGCCCACCTGGAACCGGATCAAGTCGTACAACTTCCCCGACCGCTACGTGCGGCACGGCAACAACGTCGGACGCATCGACACGTACCCGTTCGAGCCGTACCAGGACCAACTGTGGACCCTGGTGCCCGGCCTGGCCGATCCGGCCGGGGTGTCGTTCCGCTCGGTGAACTACCCCGACCGCTACCTGCGCCACTACGACTACACGATCCGGCTGGCGGCCAACGACGGCACCAGCGCGTTCCGGGGCGACGCCACGTTCTACCGTACGGCCGGCCTCGCCGACTCCTCGTGGACGTCGTTCCGCTCGTACAACTTCCCCGACCGCTACCTGCGCCACTACGACTACCTGCTGCGCATCGACCCGCTCACCGGTGGCTCACCGGCCACCGACCGGCAGGACGCCACCTTCCGAATCGGCTACTGACCCACAGCCGGACCTGCGCACGGCACACCGGCGGACGCCGAACCCGCCCGTCGGTGCCGGCACGGCCGGTCCTATCCTGGCGCGATGTCGTACGCCGAACTCCGTGTCGACCAGTGGAACGACCGCTCCGAGGAGGCCGCCGGCCGCATCGCCCGGGAGATCGCGGCGCGGCACGACCTGACCCTGGTGGGCCTGCGGGACACCGGCTACGCGGGACGCCGGCACCGCACCGCACTGTTCGACCGGGGTGGGCTGGGGTTCGCGCTGGTGCCCGGTGGCCGGCCGACGCTCGGCTACGACGCGACGCGGTTCCACCCCGGCGCGGGCCAGGCGGCCAGCTACGCCGACAGCGCCGAGGAGTACGGCCTGCCGCCGCTGACCGAGTACGTCGACGCGATGACCTCGCCCGTGCGCGACGTCGACCTGCCGGCGATGCTGGTCGCGGTGGAGGCGTTCGAACCCGGCGAGATGCCGGTGCCGCCGGACGACCCGCGGGTCGGTGAACTCGTCGCGTCCCTCGACCACCGGGGCGACGGGGGGGCCACCGTGCGCTCCGCCGACGGGCTGACCGTCGAACTGGACGCGGCCGGCCGGGTGACCCGCGCGGTGCTGGTCGAGGAGTTCGACCACGACGAGGCGATGGCCGCCCTGGCCGACCTCGGCCTGCGGACCACCAGCCCGGACGAGTGGGAGTGGGCCTGCGGCGCGGGCGCGAGCACCCTGTTCCGCTGGGGCGACGACACCCCCGACGACTGCTACCCGGTCGAGCACGGCACCGGGCCGCACCGCACGCCGAACCTGTGGGGGCTGGCGATCGGCCAGGACCCCTACCGGTACGAGGTGACGACCGAGCCGACGGTGGTCTGCGGCGGTGACGGCGGCGTCGTCACCTGCGGCGGCAGCGGCTTCTTCCTCGGCTGGCTCACCCTCGCGACCGCCTACCGCGACGGGGACTTCGGCCGGTGGCTCGCCTCCGACGACGGCTACGCCGACGAGACCCTGACCCGACCGGTGATCGGCCTGACCTGATCCGCCGACCGGCGCGGGCGGTGCCCGGAACCGGCGCGGAAGTGCCGGTCAGCGCAGGCCCACCCGACCCTGGCGGGCGTGTTCGCGGTCGTAGGCCTCCTGCGCGTCGAGCATCGCGCCGAGGTGGTCGTGCGCCCACCGCACGGCCAGCGCGATGGCGGGCAACAGGGTCCGGCCCAGCTCCGTCAGCGCATAGTGGACGCTGCGGGGTGGGCCGGGGTGCTCCGTGCGGGCGACGAACCCGTCCCGCTCCAGGTCACGTAGCGCCGTCGTCAGCACCTTCGCCGTGACCGGGCCGATCTGTGCCCGGATGGTGGAGTACCGCATCGGCTCCTGCGCCAGCAGGGAGATCACCATCGCCGTCCACTTGTCGCCGATGCGGATCGGCGCGATCCCGGACGGGCAGACCGGATCGAAGCGCGCGGCGGGGTCCGTCACCGGGCCAGCCTAACGAGGTTTCCCGCAGGAAACCCCGGTGCCCGCTACCGTGGCGCAGCCGGTGCCGTCCGCCGCCGTACGCGCGGGTGGCACCGGAACGTCGGCAGCGCGGGAGAAGGGGCGACCAGTGGCCAGGATCGTGGTGTTCGGTGCGGGCGGAAAGGCGGGCAGGGCGATCGTGGCCGAGGCCGCCAGCCGTGGGCACGAGGTCGTCGCGGTCGTCCGGGACACCGCCCGGTACGCCGACCTCGCGGGCTGCGGCGTCGCGGTGGTCGCGGGCGACGTCACCGACCGGTCGCAGGTCGCCGCCCTGGTCGAGGGCGCGGACGCGGTGGTGGACGCGGTCGCCCCCGGTGCCGGGGACAACCCGCAGACGTTCTTCACCGCCGCCGCGAACGCGCTCGTCGACGCCGTCGCCGCGACCGGCCGGGGCCGCCTGGTGGCCATCGGTCTGGCGGCCTACCTCGACGTCGCGCCCGGCGTCCGGATCATGGACACCCCCGGATTCCCGGCGCAGTTCCAGGACTTCGCCAGGGCCCACGCGGCGGCGCTGGACGTGCTGCGGGAAGCACCGGCGACGGTGGAGTGGTCGGTGGTGGTGCCGGCGACGGAGTTCGACCCGCAGGGCGGGCGGACCGGGACGTACCGCGCGGGCGGCACCGGCCTGCTGACCGACGCCGACGGCGTCAGCCGCATCTCCTACCGCGACTTCGCCGTCGCCGTCCTGGACGAGGCCGAGCAGGGCGCGCACCCGCGCACACACTTCGCCGTCGCCTACTGACCGCCGACGGCGTCGCACGGGCGGTGCGGCACCGACCGAACCCGACCGGTCGCCGCACCGGGGTGACGCCCACCGGTCTCAGCCCTTCAACGGGTACGGGATGAAGGTGCTGCGGTTCTCGTCCAGGTCGAGCCGGCCGGTGATCGGCGCGGCGGCCCGCTGCGGGCAGGTCATCCGCTCGCAGGTCTTGCACCCCGGGCCGATCGAGGTGACGGCGTCGGCGTCGTACAGGTCGATGCCCCGGGAGTAGACCAGCCGGTCGGCGTGCCGGATCTCGCAGCCGAGCCCGATCGCGTAGACCTTGCCGGGCTGGTTGTAGCCGCCGTGGTGCCGGGTGATGGTGCGGGCGATCCACAGGTAGCGTTGCCCGTCGGGCATCGCGGCCACCTGCACCACCACCCGGCCGGGCGCGCCGAACGCCTCGTAGACGTTCCACAGCGGACAGGTGCCGCCGGTGAGTGAGAACGGGAAACCGGTGGCGGACTGGCGTTTGGACAGGTTGCCGGCCCGGTCGACCCGGACGAACGAGAACGGCACCCCGCGCGCCCGGGGCCGTTGCAGGGTGCTGAGCCGGTGGCAGACGGTCTCCCAGCCCATCGTGAAGTGCTGGGTGAGCAGGTCGATGTCGTACCGGTGCTGTTCGGCCGCCGCGAGGAACGGCCCGTACGGCAGGATCAGCGCGGCGGCGAAGTAGTTGGCCAGGCCGACCCGGGTGAGGATCTGGGTCTGCGGGTCGTCGAACCGTTCCTCCTCCACGATCTCGTCGATCACGTCGGCGTACTCCAGCAGGGCGATCTGCGCGGCCATCCGCATCGCCTCCTGCCCGGCCCGCAGCGACGTCGACAGGTGCAGGGTGCGGGTCTGTGGCCGGTAGCGGTGCAGCTCGTCGCCGAGCAGGGCGGCGTCGTCGCGGCGGACCTGCACGCCGTGCCGCTGGGCGAGCCGGTCCTGCAGCGTGGAGCGGACCTCGCCCCGACGCATCCCGATCGTCGCGGCGAGCCGTTCGGCCGCCTCGTCCAGATCCGGCACGTAGTTCTGCCGCCGGTAGAAGAACTCGGTCACCCGGTCGTGCGGGCTGCGTCCGACCGTCTCCCGGTCGCCCAGCAGCTCGGCGAGCTGCTCGTCGGCCTGCCGGTAGCGGCGGTGCAGGTCGAGGACGGCCTCGGCGACCTCCGGCAGCCGGGTGGCGAGTTCGGTGAGGTCGGCGACGCCGGGCCGGCCGGGCAGCGCCTCGCGCAGCCCGGCGACCAGCCGGGGGGTGTCCCGGGGGGCGAAGACCGTCGGGTCGACGCCGAACACCTCGGTGATACGCATCAGCACCGGCACGGTCAGCGGCCGGGTGTCGTGCTCGATCTGGTTGAGGTAGCTGGGCGAGATGTTGAGCAGCCGGGCCAGCCGGGACTGGCTCAACGCGCGGTCCTCGCGCATCCGGCGCAGCCGGGCACCCGCGAAGGTCTTGCTCACCACGCTCACCTCCCTGCTGCTCTTTCAGCAGCCCAGCACCCCTTGGCAGAGTGCGAATATACCTGTTCGCAACTTCGCAGAACCGGGTGTGAACTTCTCAGAACTTGGCTTCTTCCGTCCCTCGACCACGCCCGCGACACCGTGTGACCGTGGGTGACACGCCGGCCGGGCGACGCGTTCGCACCGCCGGACGCCACGACGGCCGGTGCCGGCGTCACGACATCCGAGGAGACGAGATCATGCAGAACGACGTGGAGCGGTTGCGTACCGAGTGGGAGACCGACCCCCGCTGGCAGGGGGTGCGCCGCAGCTACCGCGCCGAGGACGTGGTCCGCCTGCGGGGGACCGTGCAGGAGGAGCACACCCTGGCCCGCCGTGGGGCGGAGCGGCTGTGGGAGCTGCTGCACACCGAGGACTACATCCACGCCCTGGGCGCGCTCACCGGCAACCAGGCCGTGCAGATGGTCCGGGCCGGACTCAAGGCCATCTACCTCTCCGGCTGGCAGGTGGCCGCCGACGCCAACCTCGCCGGACACACCTACCCCGACCAGAGCCTCTACCCCGCCAACTCGGTGCCCGCCGTGGTGCGCCGGATCAACAACGCGCTGCTGCGCGCCGGCCAGATCACCACCGCCGAGGGCGACGACGGCGGCGTCGACTGGCTCGCGCCGATCGTCGCCGACGCCGAGGCCGGCTTCGGTGGCCCGCTCAACGCCTACGAGCTGATGACCGCCATGATCGGGGCCGGCGCCGCCGGGGTGCACTGGGAGGACCAGCTCGCCGCCGAGAAGAAGTGCGGCCACCTGGGCGGCAAGGTGCTCGTCCCGACCGGCCAGCACGTGCGCACCCTGGAGGCGGCGCGGCTCGCGGCCGACGTGGCCGGGGTGCCGTCGGTGGTGATCGCCCGCACCGACGCGCAGGCCGCCACGCTGCTCACCACCGACGTCGACGAGCGGGACCGGCCGTTCGTCACCGGCGAACGCACCGCCGAGGGGTTCTACCGGGTGCGCAACGGCATCGAGCCGTGCATCGCCCGGGGCCTGGCCTACGCCCCGCACGCCGACCTGCTGTGGATGGAGACCTCCACCCCCGACCTGGACGTCGCCCGCCGCTTCGCCGAGGCGATCAAGGCCGAGTACCCGGACCAGCTCCTCGCCTACAACTGCTCGCCGTCGTTCAACTGGCGCAAGCACCTCGACGACTCGACCATCGCGAAGTTCCAGCGCGAACTCGGCCACCTGGGCTACCGGTTCCAGTTCATCACGCTGGCCGGCTTCCACGCCCTCAACTACTCGATGTTCGACCTGGCCCGGGGCTACGCCGCCGACGGCATGTCCGCCTACGTGGCGTTGCAGGAGCGGGAGTTCGCCGCCGAGTCGGCCGGCTACACCGCCGTCAAGCACCAGCGCGAGGTCGGCACCGGCTACTTCGACCTGATCAGCACCGTGCTCAACCCGGCCGCCGAGACCACCGCCCTGCGTGGCTCCACCGAAGAGGAGCAGTTCGCATGAGATACGAGATCATCGGCCCGCTGGCCGACCGGTTCGACGAGGTCCTCACCCCCGGGGCGCTGGAGTTCCTGGTGGCGCTGGACAGCGAGTTCGCCGCCCGCCGGGTGGCCCTGCTGGACACCCGCCGGGCCCGCCGGGACCGCTACGCCACCGGCCAGTTCCCCGACTTCCTGCCGGAGACCGCCGCGATCCGGGCCGACCCCGACTGGCGGGTGGCCCCGCCCGCACCGGGCCTCACCGACCGGCGGGTCGAGATCACCGGGCCGACCGACCGGAAGATGACAGTCAACGCGCTCAACTCCGGTGCCCGGGTGTGGCTCGCCGACTTCGAGGACGCCACCGCGCCGACCTGGCACAACGTCATCTCCGGTCAGCTCAACCTGATCGACGCCCTGGACCGGCGCATCGACTTCACCGACCCGCGTGGCAAGCGGTACGCCCTCGGTGCGCAGCTCGCCACGATCGTCGTCCGGCCGCGCGGCTGGCACCTGGTGGAGAAGGGCATCGTGGTGGACGGCCGGCCCATCTCGGCCAGCCTGGTCGACTTCGGGCTCTACCTGTTCCACTGTGCGCAGCGGCAGCTCGACGCGGGCGCCGGGCCGTACTTCTACCTGCCGAAGCTGGAGGGCCACCGGGAGGCGCGGTTGTGGAACGACATCTTCGTCTTCGCCCAGCAGCGCCTCGGCCTGCCCCGGGGCACCATCCGGGCGACCACGCTGATCGAGACGATCACCGCCGCCTTCGAGATGGAGGAGATCCTCTACGAGCTGCGGGAGCACTCGGCGGGGCTGAACGCCGGCCGGTGGGACTACATCTTCAGCGTGATCAAGAACTTCGGGCAGTGGAGCGACTTCGTCCTGCCCGACCGGTCCGAGGTCACCATGACGGTGCCGTTCATGCGGGCGTACACCGAGCTGCTGGTGGCGACCTGCCACCGGCGCGGGGCGCACGCGATCGGCGGGATGGCCGCGTTCATCCCGAGCCGGGACCCGCAGGTCAACGAGGTGGCCCTCGACCGGGTCCGGGCGGACAAGCGGCGTGAGGCCGGCGACGGGTTCGACGGCTCCTGGGTGGCCCACCCGGGCCTGGTCGACACCTGCCGCCGGGAGTTCGACGCGGTGCTCGGCGACCGCCCGCACCAGCTCGACCGGCTGCGCGACGACGTCACCGTCACCGCCGCCGACCTGCTCGCCGTCGACAAGACCCCCGGCCGGGTCACCACCGCCGGGGTGCGGGCCAACCTGGCCGTCGCGGTGCGCTACGTCGACGCGTGGCTCGGCGGCACCGGCGCGGTGGCGCTGGGCAATCTGATGGAGGACGCGGCCACCGCCGAGATCGCCCGGTGCCAGGTCTGGCAGTGGCTGCACCACGGCACCCCGCTGGCCGACGGCGGCTGCGTGACCGAGGACCTGGTCCGGTCGGTCCTCGCGGAGGAGTTGGCCGCCCTGGCCGCCGGACGCGACGGCGTCGACCGGGAACGGGCCGGCTGGGCGGCGCGGATCGTCGAGGAGACCGCCCTCGGCGAGGACCTTCCCGCGTTCTTCACCACCGGCGCGTACGCCCGGCACCTCGGCCCGGCCCGGCGTCCCGTGCCGGTGGGCTGACCCGTCACCGGGTGGCCGGGAGGGATCGACGACCTCTCCCGGCCCGGCGGCAGACGGCGGGGCGACGGCCGCCGCCCGCCGCCTGGACCGGACCCGGTGGGGCAGCAGGCGGTGCCGACCCGTGGGATCGTGGGCGGGTGTCCATCCCGGTCACGATCCCAGGGGGTTGGCGGATGAATCCGGTCGGGGCCGACGCGGCGACCGGGGGTGCGGCCGGCTGGCCCGACGGCACCTTCGCCAACCCGGTGCTGGCCGGCTTCCACCCCGACCCGAGCGTCTGCCGGGTCGGCGACGACTACTACCTGGCCTGTTCCAGCTTCGAGTACTTCCCCGGGGTGCCGCTGTTGCACAGCCGGGACCTGGTGCACTGGGAACAGATCGGCAACGTGCTCGACCGGCCCGGCCAGCTCACCCTGCCGGTCGACATGCCGTCGTCGGGCGGGGTATACGCGCCGACCCTGCGCCACCACGACGGCCGGTTCTGGCTGATCGTCACCAACTGCGCGGACGGCGGCGGCACCCTGATCTGCACCGCCACCGACCCGGCCGGCCCCTGGTCGGACCCGGTCCGGGTGCCCGGGGTGGACGGCATCGACCCCGACCTCGCCTGGGACGCCGACGGCACCTGCTGGTGCACGTACGCCGGGATCGCCCAGGTGCGCCTCGACCCGGAGACCGGACGCACCGTCGGCCCTGTCCGGCGGCTGTGGTCCGGTGCCCCGGGCGCACAGGCCCCGGAGGCGCCGCACCTGTACCGGATCGGCGACCACTGGTACCTGCTGATCGCCGAGGGCGGCACCGAACGCGGGCACGCCGTCTCGATCGCCCGCGCGACGAGGCCCGACGGCCCGTACGAGCCGGGTCCGGCCAACCCGATCCTCACCCACCGGGGCACCCACCGGCCGATCCAGAACACCGGCCACGCCGACCTGGTGCAGGGGCCCGACGGGTCGTGGTGGCTGGTGCTGCTCGGGGTCCGCCCCGGCGGCGGCACCCCCGGCTGGCACGTGCTCGGGCGGGAGACGTTCCTGGCCCCGGTGACCTGGGTCGACGGGTGGCCGGTGGTCGGGGACCTCGCCCCGGTGATGCCCGCCCCGCCGTGGGCCGCGCACCCCGTGCCGCCGCCGCCCGTCCGCGACGACTTCGACGCCGACCTGCTGCACCCGCGCTGGGTCTCGGTGCGGTCCCGGCCGGCGGAGGTCTGGTCGCTTGCCGAACGGCCCGGCTGGCTCACGTTGCGGGCCCGGGGCGCGTCCCCGGACGCGCCGGACGTCACGGTCGTCGGCCGCCGCCAGCAGCACCCGTCGTGCCGGGTCCGGACCGTGGTCGACCCGGGCGACGGGCACGGTGGTCTGGTGGTGCGCCTCGACGAGCGCCACCACTACGATATCGAGGCGGGCGGCGGCGAGGTACGGGTCGTCGCCCGGATCGGGTCGGTGCGCTCGACGCCGGCCACCCGGCCGGTCGGGGCCGGCCCGGTCCACCTGCGGATCGAGGTGCTCGCCCCGGCCCCCGGCGACTGGCACCCCGCCAAGGAACCCGACCTGCTCCGGCTCGGCGTCGAGCACCCGGACGGGACCTTCGACGTGCTGGCCGAACTCGACGGCAGGTACCTGTCCACGGAGGTCGCCGGCGGCTTCACCGGCCGGGTCATCGGCATGTACGCCGCCCGGGGCGCCGTCGCCTTCGACTGGTTCGACTACGAGCCGCGCTAGCCGCCCACGCCGGGCGTGCGCCGGGCCGCCGGTGCCGGGCGGACCGGGTTATCCTGGTCCGGTCGACCGGGCCGGGCCCGGTTCGACCCAGGCAGGTGACAGTTCGACCAGGCAGCCAACAGTTCGACCAGGCAGGGAGTAGATCGTGGCAGGTGACGACGACATCTCCGGGTGAACACCCGGCTGCGGTGACCGACGGCGGATGACCGCCCCGTCGCGTCGCCCCTGTCGTCCTGCCCTGTTCGCCCCCGGGCAGCGCCCGCGCGCCCGGATCACCTGTCTCCGAGGTTCACCATGTCCGACAGTTTCGTCGTCTGCTCCCACCTGTCCTTCTCCTGGCCGGATGACACCCCGGTCGTCGAGGACCTGTCGTTCTCCCTTCCCGGCGGCCGCACCGGCCTGGTCGCGGCGAACGGCGCCGGCAAGTCCACCCTGCTGCGGCTCATCGCCGGCGGGCTGCGTCCCACCACGGGCAGCGTCACCGTCGAGGGGGTGCTGGGCTACCTGCCGCAGCACCTGCCCTTCGCGACGCGGCAGACCGTCGCCGAGGTGCTCGGGGTCGACCGGGTCGTCGCCGCGCTGCACGCCATCGAGGCGGGTGACGCCGCCGAGGAGCACTTCGCCACCGTCGGCGACGACTGGGACGTCGAGGAGCGCAGCCGGCTCGCCCTCGACCGCCTCGGCCTGACCGGGGTGGCGTTGGACCGCCGGCTCGGCACCCTCAGCGGCGGCCAGGTGGTCTCCCTCGGCCTCGCCGCCGAGCTGCTCAAACGACCCGACGTGCTGCTGCTCGACGAGCCCACCAACAACCTCGACCGACCGGCGCGGGCGCGGCTGCTCGCCGTGCTGCGGTCCTGGCCGGGCACGCTGCTCGTGGTCAGCCACGACCGTGCGCTGCTGGACGAGATGGACCGCATCGCCGCCCTCGACCACGGCGGGATCCGCTGGTACGGCGGCAACTTCACCCACTACGAGCAGACGGTACGGGCCGAGCGGGAGGTCGCCGAGCGGCAGGTGCGCCAGGCCGAGCAGGACGTGAAGCGGCAGAAGCGGGAACTCCAGCAGGCCCGGGAGCGGGCGGCCCGCCGCGCTTCGACCGCCGCCCGGAACCTGTCCGACGCGGGGCTGCCCCGGATCGTCGCCGGCAACCTCAAGCGGGACGCGCAGGTGTCGGCGGGCCGGACCGACGACGTGCACACCGCCCGGGCCGCCGACGCCCAGGCCCGCCTGGACCAGGCGAGCGAGGCGGCCCGCCGCGACGACCAGCTCGTCCTGGACCTGCCCGACACGACGGTGCCCGCCGGTCGCACCGTCTTCGCCGGCCACGGCCTGCGGGCCGGCTACGCGGGCCGACAGGTGTTCGCCGGTGACGGGGTCGACCTGACCATCCGGGGTCCCGAACGGATCGCCCTGACCGGGCCCAACGGTGCGGGCAAGTCGACGCTGCTGCGGCTGGTCGGCGGCCGGCAGGAGGCGGACGCGGGCACCGTCGCGCGGGCGTCGGGGCGGGTGGCGTACCTGTCGCAGCGCCTCGACCTGCTCGATCCGGCCCGGACGGTCGCGGAGAACCTGGCCGGGTTCGCCCCGGCGCGGACCGAGGCGGAGCGGCTGAACCTGCTGGCCCGGTTCCTGTTCCGGGGTGCCCGCGTCCACCTGCCGGCCGGGGTGCTCTCCGGCGGTGAGCTGCTGCGCGCCACCCTGGCCTGCCTGCTGTTCGCCTCGCCGGCACCGCACCTGCTGCTGCTCGACGAGCCCACCAACAACCTGGACCTGGTCAGCGTGGCCCAGTTGGAGAGCGCGCTGCTGGCGTACCGGGGGGCGTTCGTGGTGGTCAGTCACGACGACCGGTTCCTGGCCGGGATCGCCGTGGACCGGTGGCTCCGGCTGGCCGACGGGCGGCTCACCGAGGCCGGACCCCCGCAGTGATCCGGCCCGCCGTGGTGCCCACCGCGACGGGGCAGAGATAGACGCTCGTGCATGGTAGAAAGGGGATGCACGCTACTGCTACGGGGAGGTAACTGTGCGTCACTTCATGCTGCGAACATTTCGCCGTCGTCCGGCCCGGTGGTCGCTGGCCGTTCCGGTGGTGGCCGCCTGTGCGGCGGCGACCCTGGCCGGCCCGCCGGCGGCGCAGGCCGGGCCGGGCTGTCCGGCGGGAGCGATCATGAACGTGGTCGCCCACCAGGACGACGACCTGCTCTTCCTCAGCCCGGACCTGCTGCACGACGTGCAGGCCAACAGGTGCGTCCGCACGGTGTTCGTCACGGCCGGCGACGCCGGTCGGGACAGCACCTACTGGACCGGTCGGGAGACCGGGGCGCGGGCGGCGTACGCCCAGATGGCCGGGGTGGCCGACAGTTGGACCCAGGCGGACGCCGGGATCAGCGGACATCCGATCCCGGTCTTCACGCTCACCGCCCGGCCCACCGTGTCGCTGGTCTTCCTCCGGCTGCCGGACGGCTATCCCGGCGGCACGGGACACCCGAACACCGGCTCACAGAGCCTGCAGAAGCTCTGGCTCAACGGCATCTCGTCGATCACGTCGTTGGGCTCCGGCGCGTCCAGCTACAGCCGCGCCGGCCTGATCACCACCCTGGCCGGGCTGATGGCGGCCTACCAGCCGACCGCCGTCAACACCCAGGACCACGCGGGTGGGTTCGGCGACGGTGACCACAGCGACCACCACGGCGCGGCCTACTTCGCCCAGGCCGCCGAGCAGGCGTACGTCGGTTCGCCCACCTTCACCGGGTACCACGACTACAAGATCAAGAACTATCCGGCGAACCTGGGATCGACCGACGTCGCCGGCAAGTCCGCCGCCTTCTTCGCCTACGGCCAGTACGACGACGGGGCCTGCACCAGCCTGCCCACCTGCGCCGGCTACGACTACCCGGCCTTCCTCCAGCGGCAGTACAAGGTCCTCGGCCCCAACCTGGCCCGGACGGCCACCGTCACCGCGACCAGCCAGGACACCGGCAGCGGGCAGACGGCGGCCAAGGCCGTCGACGGGGTGGTCGCCGGCTGGCCCGACGACCCGACCCGGGAGTGGGCGACCGTCTACGGCGGCGTCGGCACCCAGCTCACCCTGAGCTGGCCGGGCCCGCGCACCGTCCGCCGGGTCGTCCTCTACGACCGGCCCAACCCCAACGACCAGATCACCGGCGGCACCCTGCTGTTCAGCGACGGCACCTCCACGGCCGTCGGCGCCCTGGACAACGGCGGCGGCCCGACGGAGATCATCCTCCCGGCGGCGAAGACGGTGACCAGCGTCAAGCTCACCGTCACCGGGGTCGGCGGCGGCACCGTCAACGTCGGCCTCGCCGAGATCGAGGTGTTCGGCAACGCCGGCCCCTGAGCGGACGGCCGGGGCCCGGTCCGGTGGTCGCGTGGGCGACCGCCGGACCGGCCGCGCCGGTCAGAAGTCGTCGTCGAAGGTGACGCTGCCGCTGACCCCCACCTGGTAGGCCGACACCCGACGCTCGAAGAAGTTCGACAGCTCCTGCACGTCCTGCAGGTCCATGAACGCGAACGGGTTCTGCGCGCCGTAGTGCGGCGCGATGCCGAGCTGGGCGAGCCGCCGGTCGGCGACGTGTTCCAGGTAGGCCCGCATGTCCGTGAGCGACAGCCCCGAGACGCCCTGGTCGAGCAGGTCCTCGGCGAACTGCACCTCGCACTCGACGGCCTCGGCGAGCATCTCGGTGACCTGTCGTTCCAGCTCGGCGTCGAACAGGTCCGGCTCCTCCCGCCGGGCGGTCTCCACCACGTCGAAGGCGAACGCCATGTGCATCGACTCGTCGCGGAACACCCAGTTGGTGCCCGACGCCAACCCGTTGAGCAGGCCCCTCGACCGCAGGAAGTAGACGTAGGCGAACGCGCCGTAGAAGAACAGCCCCTCGATGCAGGCGGCGAAGCAGATCAGGTTCAGCAGGAACGCCCGCCGGTCCGCCCGGGTCCGCAGCTCCCGCAGCTCGAAGACCGAGTCGATCCAGCGGAAGCAGAACTCGGCCTTGCGCCGGATCGACGGGATGTTCTCGATGGCGGCGAAGGCGGCGAACCGTTCCTGCTCGTCGGGGACGTACGTGTCGAGCAGGTTCAGGTAGAACTGCACGTGCACGGCTTCCTCGAACAGCTGCCGGGACAGGTAGAGCCGGCCCTCCGGGGAGTTGACGTGCTGATAGAGGTTGAGCACCAGGTTGTTGGCGACGATCGTGTCGCCGGTGGCGAAGAACGCCACCAGCCGGGACACCAGGTGCCGTTCGGCAGGCGACAGCCGTTCCAGGTCGGCCAGGTCGGCGTGCAGGTCGACCTCCTCCACCGTCCAGGTGTTGCGGATGGCGTCCTTGAACCTGTCGAAGAAGTGCGGGTAGCGCATCGGCCGCAGGGTGAGGTCCATGCCGGGGTCGAGCAGCAGCTGCCGCCCGGCGGTGCGGGGTTCGTCGACGGTGGTCACTGGCACGCCTCGCAGCTCTCGGGGTTCTCCAGGGAACAGGCCAGCGCCTCGGCATCGGCCGTGACGACCGGGGCGACGGTGACGGTGGCCTGCTGGATCCGGGTCGCCGGACGCGACCGCAGGTAGTAGGTGGTCTTCAGCCCGGACTTCCAGGCGTACAGGTACATCGAGGACAGCTTGCCGATGGTCGGCGCGCTGAGGAACAGGTTCAGCGACTGCGACTGGTCGACGTACGGCGCCCGCGCGGCGGCCAGGTCGATCAGTGCCCGCTGCGGCAGCTCCCACGCGGTGCGGAACAACTCCCGCACCTCGGCGGGCAGCTCCACGATGCCCTGCACCGACCCGTCGGCCCGCTTGATCCGGTCGCGGATCTCCGCCGTCCACAGTCCGCGCGCCTTCAGCTCGCGTACCAGATAGGTGTTGATCTGCAGAAACTCCCCGGACATGGTCTCGCGCTTGAACAGGTTGGACACCTGCGGCTCGATGCACTCGTAGCAGCCGGCGATCGAGGCGATCGTGGCGGTCGGGGCGATCGCCACCAGCAGCGAGTTGCGCAGGCCGTGCGTCGCGATCCGGGTGCGTAGCGCCGCCCACCGCGCGGTCTGGGTGGGCTCGGCCCCCCACAGGTCCGGGTGCAGGTCACCCCGGGCCGCCCGGGTTTCGGCGTACGCCGGGTGCGCGCCGAACCGTTCGGCGAGGCCGGTCGACGTCTCCAGGGCGGTCAGGAGGATCTCCTCCTGGACCCGGGTGGACAGCTCCCGGGCCCCGGCCGAGTCGAACGGCAGCCGCAGCGCGAACAACGCGTCCTGCAAACCCATCAGCCCCAGCCCGACCGGCCGCCAGCGCGGGTTCGACGCCGCCGCCTGCTCGGCCGGGTAGTAGTTGATGTCGATCACCCGGTCGAGGAACACCACCGCCGTCCGGACCGTCTCGCGCAACCTCTCCCAGTCGACGCCGTCGTCGGTGAGGTGCGCGCCGAGGTTGACCGAGCCGAGGTTGCACACCGCCGTCTCGGTGTCGCTGTTCACCTCCAGGATCTCGGTGCACAGGTTGGACAGGTGGATCGTGTTGCCCGGCACGCCGGTCTGGTTGGACAGCCGGTTCGCCGGGTCCTTGAACGTCATCCACCCGTTGCCGGTCTGCGCCAGGGTGCGCATCATCCGCCCGTACAGGTCGCGGGCCTTGACCGTGCGGACCGCCTTCTTCTCGGCGACCCGGTACGCGGCGTCGAACTCCTCGCCGTAGAGGTCGGGCAGCTCCGGGGCGTCCGACGGGTCGATCAGCGACCAGTCACCGTCGGCCTCGACCCGGCGCATGAACTCGTCGGGGATCCAGTTGGCCAGGTTAAGGTTGTGGGTGCGCCGCGCCTCCTCACCGGTGTTGTCCCGCAGCTCCAGGAACTCCTCGACGTCCGGGTGCCACGGCTCCAGGTAGACGCAGGCCGCCCCCTTGCGCCGGCCACCCTGGTTGACCGCCGCCACCCCGGCGTCGAGGGTCTTCAGGAACGGCACGATCCCGTTCGACCTGCCGTTGGTGCCCCGGATCAGCGCCCCCCGGCCGCGCACCCGCGTGAAGGAGATGCCGATGCCGCCGGAGAACTTGGACAGCTTCGCCACCTGGTGGTAGCGCTCGTAGATCGAGTCCAGTTCGTCGCGCGGCGAGTCGACCAGGAAACACGACGACATCTGGGTGTGCCGGGTGCCCGAGTTGAACAACGTCGGGGAACTCGGCAGGTAGGCCAGCGACGACATCAGCCGGTAGAACCCGACCGCCTCGTCGGGCGTGCCGGACAGCCCGCAGGCCACCCGCAGCAGCCAGTACTGCGGGGTCTCCACCACCAGCCGCGACTGCGGGTGCCGCAGCAGGTACCGGTCGGCCACCGTACGCAGCCCGAAGTACTCGAACCGCAGGTCACCGGCCGGGTCGACGGCGTCGTCGAGCTGGCGTACGTGCCGGGCCACGAACGCGGCGGTGTCGTCGGCGATCAGGCCGAGGCCGTGGGCGTACCGGATGGACTCGCTGAACGAGGTCACCGCCTGCCCGCGTACCTCCTCGTCCACGTAGGCGGCCAGCAGCCGGGCCGCCAGTCGGGAGTACTGCGGTTCCGTGCCGATCAGCTCCGCCGCCGTCTGGATCGACAGCTTGTCCAGCTCGGCCGTGGTCGCCCCGTCGTAGAGGCCGCTGATCGTCCTGGTGGCCACCCGCAGCGGGTCGACCTCGTCCAGGTCGGTGGTCCACCGGGCGACGGCCGTGACGATCCGGTTGACGTCCACCGGCTCGGTGTCGCCGTCGCGCTTGCGTACCCGCATCGCCGGCCGGCGTGGCTCCGCACCGTCGACGTCGGACGGTGGGCTCTGCGCTGTGCTCGTCATGACCTCTCCTCGCTGTCACCGATGGCCATCGGGACGCGGGAGGACGCCGACGGGCGCGGCGACGGCCGGCCCGGGTGCTGGCGTCGGTCGTCCCGCGCGACCTCCGACCGCCGTGCGCAGCAGCGCACGGCGCACTGGCAGGTCTTCGGACTCGCGGGCGTGACCGGGTCGGTCGCCTACTGGCCGTCGCTTCCCAGACCTCGCGGTCCAGTGCTCGATGACGGCGGTCGTTCCCACTTACCGCTGCGGGGCAGTCCCGGATTTCCACCGGGTTCCCTGTTGCCTCGACCGGACCACCGGGCCCGGCCGAACCAGCTGCGTGGCACACCATATATGGCGTGGATGGGGGAGAGGCAACACTAGATGTCGCGTCGGCGTGTCAGATAACTCTCATCCGACCGGCCGGTGGCCCGCAGTGACGCCAGCAGCCGCAGCGCGTCGGCGTCGGCGCTGCCCGGCTCGGCGGTGAAGACCAGCATGACCGGGCCGGGGTTGCCGGGCAGCGGGTAGGTGTCCCAGTCCAGGACGATGTCACCGACCTCGGGGACCTGGAAGGTCTTGGTGCCGCTGACCGACCCGCGCACGTCGTGCCGGGACCACAGCCGCCGGAACTCGGCGCTGCGGATGCTCAGCTCACCGACGACGGCGGTGGCCCGGGGGTGGGTGGGGTCCGTGGCGACGGCGGCGCGCATCATGCCGATGTAGTCCATGGCCTGCTGCTCCCAGGACGCGCAGCGCCGCAGTGGGGCAGCCGCCTCGTCGAACATCAGCAGCAGCATGTTGAGCCGGTCCGGCGGGTGGTCCGCCGGGTCGCCGAGCAGCGCCACCGCCCACGTGTTCCAGGCGAGCAGGTCCAGGTGCCGGCCGAGCACCACCGCCGGGGTGTCCAGCACCCGCAGCAGCCGCCTGGTGCTCTCCGGTACCCGTTCCGGGCCGTGGTCGACCCGGGCGGGCGGCGGCCGGCGGGCGGCGCGGGCCAGGGTGAACAGGTGCCGGCGTTCCGCGTCGTCGAGGCCGAGGGCGGCGGCGAGCCCGTCCAGCACGTCGTCGGACGGGCGCACCTCCCGGCCCTGCTCCATCCGCTGGTAGTAGTCGGTGCTCAACCCGGCCAGCAGCGCCAGCTCCTCGCGGCGCAGCCCGGTGACCCGGCGTCGCCCGCCCGGCTCCAGGCCGACGTCCCGGGGGTGCAACCGGGCGCGCCGGGCACGCAGGAAGTCACCGAGTTCACGGGCGTACGGACGGGTCATGCCGCCAGTGTGGCGCGGCCCGCACCGGCGTGGGTAGGTCTGCGGGACCTAGGTAACCGGGTACGACCGGTCCCGCCCGGCCGGGCCCTAGCGTCGGCGGTCCCACCCGACCGTCAGGGAGCAGCAGATGACCTGGACCGCCGACCACATCCCCGACCAGCACGGCCGTACCGCCGTCGTGACCGGCGCGAACTCCGGCCTCGGCCTGGTCACCGCCACCGCACTGGCCCGGCGGGGGGCGCGGGTCGTGCTCGCCGTGCGCGACACCGCCGCCGGCCGGCGGGCCGCCCACAGCATGGGCGGCGACGTCGAGGTACGCGAGCTGGACCTCGCCTCCCTCGCCTCGGTCCGGGAGTTCGCGGCGGCCCTGGCCGCCGACCGTCCGGTGCTCGACCTGCTGGTCAACAACGCCGGTGCGGTGCTGCTCGGGCCGCGCCGCACCAGCGTGGACGGCCACGAGCTGCACCTCGCCACCAACCTGCTGGGCCACTTCGCGCTGACCGGCCTGCTGCTGGGCAACCTGGCCGCGGCGCGGGCGGCCCGGGTGGTCAGCCTCAGCTCGATCACCCACCGCAACGCACACCTGGACTTCGCCGACCTGATGGTGGAGCGCGGCTACCGGGGTGCCGCCGCGTACGGCAGGTCCAAGCTCGCCACCACCGTCTTCGGCATCGAACTGGACCGCCGGCTGCGCGCCACCGGATCGCCGGTGCTCAGCGTGCTGGCCCACCCCGGTGTCACCCGCACCAACCTGACCCCCCGGGCCTGGTCCCACCAGGGCCGGCGGGGCCGGGTGATCGCCCGGCTCGGCCTGCTGGCCACCCAGCCGGTCGAGCAGGGTGCGCTGCCCCAACTGCGCGCCGCCACCGACCCGCAGGTCCACGGCGGCCAGTTCTTCGGCCCGGCCCGGTTTTTCCAGACCCGGGGGCCGGTCACCGAGGTACGGGCCAGCCGGGAGGCCACCGATCCCGCCGTCGGCCGGCGGCTGTGGACGGCGGCCGAGGAACTGACCGGCGTGCGCTGTCTCTGACGTAGGGCCGCACTAGCATGACTGCGGTCGGTGAGGGCGGCGGAGACGAGGCGACATGGGATGGCTCGGGCGGGTGCTGGGCGGCGGGGGCCGGCAGGTCCAGGACGATCCGGTCCGGCAGGCGGCGCTGTCGGCCGAGGTGCGGCAGCGGTTCGGCGCCCACCTGGCCGTCCGACCTGCCGAGCAGGTGGCGGCGATGGTCGGGCTGCTCGACGACGGCGACGGCCTGGCGGTGGCGGCCGGCATCGTCGGTGAGTTCGCCGACGCGGCCCACGCGGACCTGCTGGCCCAGACGACGGAGCTGTTCCGGCGTACCGGGCACCGGTTCCCGGTGGACCGGCGCAACTACCGGCCGTTGTGGCGGGAGGCCGGTGGACGGCTGCACTGGCCGCTGTTCGCGCTGCCGGGCGGCCTGCACCCGTACGTGCACGTCGCCGCCGCCACCACGGTCGTCGGCACCCGGGCGGCGCAGTTCGTCCGGGCGACCGACCCCCATCCGCTGCTCGCCCGCCTGTTCGAGGTGCTCGACCTCACCACCTGCGGCTGGGAGTACGGCCGGGTACGGGTGGACCACGATGGGGCGTCGCTGGTCGGTCGGCTGATCTCGACCACCCGGGACGTCCGGGCGGCGATGAAGGAACCCCCGTCACTGCCGCCGTCGGTGCGGGAACTCATGCGTACCAACCGGACGGTCGACGTCTTCGACCTCACCGGCGACCGGGTGGTCGGCACGATCAACGTGGGCGGTGAACTGCGGCCGGCCCTGCTCACCTGAGGTCGCCCGGGGTGGACGGCGTCCACCCCGGGCTGCCGGTCAGGCGACGCGGTGCGGGGCGAACCCGTTGGAGCAGTCGGCGATGGTGACGCTCTGCGAGAAGCGCAGCGCGTCCCGCCGGGCCCACCCGTTGATCCCGGTGCTGGTGTTGCGGACGAAGAACCACAGGTCACCGGTCAGCGTGGCGCAGTGGACGTCGATGTTCTGGTTCGGGTACCCCTGGCCCCTGGGCTGGCAGTCCTGGTGCGGGTAGGCGCGGATGAAGGTTCCGTCGCCCCAGGAGATCCCGCCCCCGCTGTAGAGGTCCGGGTGCTGCCCGTGGCCGTCGCAGTGTGCGCTGGCCGGGCCGGCGGGTATCAGGGCCAGCACCGAGCCGCTCACGGCGAGGGTCAGCGCGGAGGCGACGGAGAGAATCTTGGATCGCATGGAAGTCCCCTGTCGATAGGTGACGATCACTGTCCACAGAGGATCGCACGGGTGGGGTGCGCCCGCACGGCGAACGGTCCGCACCCGGGCGACGCCGACCCGGCCCGACCGCCCCTCGTCAGGCGAAGAGCAGGTCCAACTGGTGGTCGAGGGCGGCGGTTGCCTGGGCCGGGGTGTACTGCCCGCCGAGCAGGTACACCCCCAGCCCCTCCACCAGCGCCAGCAGCCCCGCCGCGGCGTCCGACGCCGGTGCACGCGGCAGCAGCCCGGCGACGAACTCCACCAGTTGCGCGGTGTCCGGCCGCAGGCCGGGGGCCGCCGCCGGGTGCAGGGCGGTCCAGGACAGGAACGCCAACGCCACCCGCCCGTCCTCGCGCGCCGCCTCGTCCAGCGGCAGCAACGCCGCAAGCAGGGTGCGCAGCAGCAGCCGGGGCTGCGGGTCCGGCCCGAGCGCCGCGACCGCCGCCTCGACCCGGGCCCGACCCCGGTCACGGACGACGGACAGCGCGAAGGCCATCATCTCGTCCTTGGTGGTGAAGTAGTGCTGCACCATGCCGGCGGACACCCCCGCCTCGGCGGCCACGTGCCGCAGGCTCACCGCCTCCAGACCCCGGTCGGCGGCGACCCGCATGAGCGCGTCCGCGATCAGCGTGCGGCGTTGACGGGGATCGACCTTCCTGGGCATCGGGGCCTACCGTGCCGTCGTCACGGTGCCGGCCGCGCCGTCCACGGTGATCACCTGACCGGTGACGATCCGTGAGGTGGCGCCCGGCACGCTGATCACGGCCGGGATGCCGTACTCGCGGGCCACCGTGGGACCGTGCGCCATGATCGCGCCGGTCTCGGTGACCAGCGCCCCGGCGGTCAGGAACAGCGGCGTCCAGCCCGGGTCGGTGGTGGCGGTCACGAGGATCTCCCCGGGTTCGAGGTGCGCGGTGGCCGGGTCGGTGACCACCCGGGCCGGGCCGGTCACCCTACCCGTCGCCGCCCCCACGCCCCGCAGCAGTCCCACCCCGTCGGCGGGGGCCGGCAGGGTGCTCTCCACGTCGGTGCCGTCGGACAGCAGCGCCACCGGCACCACCCGGCGGCGTAGCTCGCGCCGGTGGGTCGCCCGGCGTCGCGCGACCAGCCCGGTCAGGTCGGCACCGTCGAGGGCCGCCTCGACCTCGTCGAGGGTGAGGAACATGACGTCGTCCGCCGCCGGGAACAGCGTCGCCCCGATGAGCAGCAACTGCTCGCGTACGGTCCGGAGCCGGTACAGCCCGGCGAACTTCCCGGCCTCCCGCAGCCCCGCCAGCCGTCGTGCCCGCCGCAGCAGGAAGATCGCGATCCGGCCCCGGACCGGGCGACGTCGGCGGACCCGGGCGGCCAGCTCGTCGAGCGCGGCCCCGGCGGCTGCGGCGGCCCCGGCGAACCGTCGGTCGGGTGCCTGCGTGGGGTCGGTCAGCCGCAGGTAGTTGGCGACGGCCGCGAAGACCGGGGTGGGGTCCTCGGCCCAGCGCGGCACACCGACGTCGGCCTCGGCCGCCGCCCGGTGGCCGTAGCGGGACAGGAAGGCGGACAGGCCGATGTCGGGGAGCGCGCCCCGCTGGTACCGGGCCGCCAGTTCGGCCGGTGGCGTGTCGAGGATCAGCTCGCGGTGCGGGCGGGCGGCGTCGGCCAGCGCCCACAGCGCGAGATCCATCTCGATGGTCACGTTGTGCGGGACGCCGCGCAGCACGGCGTGTATCTGGTCCTCGGTGGCGACCCCCTTGAGCAGGTGCGCGGGCAGCGCCGAGGCGAGCATCCCGGCCACGATCGGCCAGGTGATGTCGTCGGCGGCACCGCCGTCGCCGTCGCCGTGGTCGCGGACGAACCGCAGCCGCTCGTGGGCCGTCCGCAGGTGCGTGGGCGCCGCCGACTCGGCCCGTAGCCGGTCGACGGCCGCGACCAGCCGACGCCGTGCCGCGTCCGGTCGCGCCAGCGCCCGCAGGATGCCCCGCAGCGCCCGCAGCGCCGTGCCCAACGAGGCGTCCGCCGGGCGGCGGCGGGAGCCGTCGCCGGACGGTGCGAACCGGGGGTCGCGCAGGATGTGCTCCATCACCGCCTGGGCGCGTGGCCCGAAGTCGACGGCCATCAGCCGGACGAGCCGTCGGCGGCTGGCGGGCCGGCGGACCAGGTCGGTCAGGTCACCGTAGAGCCGCCCGCCGATGTCGACGATCTCCACCCGCATCCCGAGCGAGGCGACCATGGCGGCGATCATCGCGCGGAGCGTGGCCATGCCCATCGGGGTGACCGGTCGCAGCATCCCCTGCACGTTGCCGAACTCGACGTACACCCGCAGGTCGTCGGTCTGCGGCGGCGCCGGGAACAGCGTGCTGACCGGCCGCGACTGGAGCAACCACAGCGTCCCGTCGTGGTCGGTCGCCCACTCGACGTCCTGCGGCGTGCCGAAGTGCGCCTGCACCCGCCGGCCGGCGGCCCACAGCTCGCCCTGCCACCCGGGGTCCGCGCTGCCTGCCGGATCGGCCAGCACGACGCGCGTCACCTCGGTGCTGCCGTCGACGACCGTGGTGCCCGGCCCGACCTCGACGAGCATCTCGGTGCGGTTGCCGGTGACCGGGTTCGCCGTGTAGAGCACGCCGGCCCGGACCGGGGCGACCATCCGCTGCACCACCACCGCCATGCGCACGTCGGCGGGGTCGGTCCCGCGCGCTTCCCGGTAGGCCGCCGCCCGGCTGCCGTGCAGCGATTCCCAGCACGTGCCGATCGCCGCCAGCAGGTCCGCCTCACCCTCGACGTCCAGCACCGTGTCGTGCTGACCCGCGAAGCTGGCGTCCGGCAGGTCCTCGTCCGTCGCGCTCGACCGCACCGCCACCGGCCCGCCGCCCAGCCGCGCGTACGCCGCCCGGACCTCGTCCTGTGGAACCACCCCGGCCCGGTGCGCCTCGGTGGTCACGCAGAAGCCCTCGGGCACCCGCTCGCCCGCGCGGATCAGCTCGCCGAGACCTGCCGCCTTGCCGCCGACCAGCGGGACCAGCCCGGCATGTGCCTCCGCCAGGGGGATCACCGACACCTGCGTCTCACTTTTGCAATACGACTGCATTGCAAAGAAGATACGCGGGTTGCAGTGCAACTGCAATGTAAAAAATCCGGCCGCACCCGGAACCAGCCGCCGGTGGGCGTGACTGACGGCTGCGGCGTTCAGCCCCGGGCCGGGACGACGATCGGCAGCCGGACGGTGAAGGTGCTACCCCGACCGAGGTCGCTCTCGACGCCGATCGTGCCGCCGTGCGCCTCGGCGAGCTTGCGGGCGATCGACAGCCCGAGCCCGCTGCCGCCGGTGCTGCGGGTGCGGGAGTCGTCGGCCCGCCAGAACCGGTCGAAGATCTTCGCCTGGTCGGCGGGGGCGATGCCGGTGCCGGTGTCGGACACGGCGATGGCGAGCTGGTCGTCGCGCACCTCCAGGCGCACGGTGACCGACCCGCCCGCCGGGGTGTGCCGTACCGCGTTGGCGACGATGTTGCCGACGATCTGGCGCAGCCGGGCCCCGTCGACCGCCATCTCCAGGTCGACGCCCACCGCGGTGCCCAGCCGGACCCCGGCCGCCTCGGCCGCGCCCCGGTGCGCCTCGACGACCTGCTCCAGCAGGTCGGCCACGAAGTACGGTTCGCGGTGGATTCGCAGGTCACCGGCGTCGGCGGCGGCCAGGTCACGCAGGTCGTCGATGATGTGCTGCAGCAGCAGCGCCTCGTCGAGCAGCAGGGTGAGCAGCTGCGTGTCGAGCTGCGCCAGACCGTCCTGCGCGGCCTCCAACCAGCTGCGCATGTTGGTCAACGGCGTCCGCAACTCGTGCGCCACGTCGCTGACCATGCTCCGGCGCAGCGCCTCGGTCTGCTCGCGCCGGGCGGCGAGATCGTTGAGCGCGGTGGCGAGCATGCCGATCTCGTCACGGGTGGTCACCGGAACCCGGGCCGGTTCGTCCATCGGCTGCCGGGTCGCGTCGGTGAGCGCCCGCAGCGGCCGGACCAGCCGCCGCCCGACCAGCACGGTGATCAGCACGGTGGCCACCAGCACCGCCCCGGTCACCTGGGCGATGCGGACCACGTTCGCCCGGGACAGGTTGAACACCGGCTCGGCGCCGCCCTGCGCCTCGTCGGTGACGAACAGCAACGCCGGTGGCGCCACGTACGCCCGGAGCTGGGCCGTCCGGGCCTGCTGCAGGCAGCCGGCGATCTGCCGGTCGAAGCGGGTGTCGCGGCTCGGTGCCGCGGTCCGGTCGGCGCGGATGTCGACCCGGGTCGGTGCGCCCAGCTCCCTGAGGCAGGTCTTGGTCAGGGTCTCCAACTGGGCGATTCCGGCGGCCTCGCTCGGCATCGGGCGGGTCAGCTCGTCGGGCAGGCAGAACCCGACGATGCCCCGGTCACTCGGGTCGCTCACCTGCACCGAGGCGCGGCCGGCCGGATCCACCACGACCCGCGCGTCCGCCCGGGACTCGGCGCGTACGCAGCCCAGCTGCCGCTCGGCCATCTCCCGGGTGGTGGTGCTCTCCCGCTTGGTCAGCCGGTACGGCCCGACCGCGCGCGGATCGACCCGCTCGGTCCCGCCGGTCAGGCCGAGGTCGACCTGCAACGGGTCGACGGTCGCCGACGGCCGGGCGGTCTGCAGCGAGGGACCGTCCGGCGCGGAGTCGGCGATGACCTGCCGGTCCGGGGTCATCAGGGTGATCCGCCGTTCGAGCCGGTCGGCCCGCTCGGCGAGCACCGCGTCGACCCCGGCCCAGTCCCGGTGGGTCGCCGCGTGGTCCAGCAGCGTGTCGTAGATGCTCTTGTCGTCGGCGAGCGAGCGCCCCTGCTCCTGTTGGATCGCCCGGGTGGTCGACTGCACGGCCAGCCAGGTCGTCGCCAGGATCGCGCAGACCGCGACCAGCAGCGAGGTGGCCAGCAGCCGCACCACCAGGCTGCGGTGCAGGGGGACCCGCGGCTGCCGGGTCACGACGCGCCGGCGCTGAGCTTGTAGCCGACGCCGTAGACGGTGAGCAGCTGCTGGGGCCGGCGCGGGTTCGCCTCGATCTTGCGGCGCAGGTTCATCACGTGGACGTCGATGGTGCGTCCGGTCGACTCCCGGTCGACGCCCCGGGTGTGTTCGAGCAGTTGCACCCGGCTGAACACCCGGCCGGGCTGACGGATCATCGCGGCGAGGATGGCGAACTCGCCGGCGGTGCAGTCGACCGTGGTGTCCCCGGCGGTGACCAGGCGTCGGGACTCGTCGACGGTGAGCCGTCCGAGCCGGTGCACCGGTGACTCCTGGGGCGTCGTACGCACCCGCCGCAGCAGGGTGCGCACCCGGGCCACCAGCTCACGCGGGCTGTACGGCTTGGTCATGTAGTCGTCGGCGCCCAGGTCCAGCCCGCGCAGCAGGTCGTCCTCGGCGGACCGCGCGGTCAGCATCAGCACCGGCACGTCCGACTCCTGCCGCAGGATCCGGCAGACCTGCATGCCGTCCAGTTTCGGCAGCATCACGTCGAGCAGGAGCAGGTCGAACGCCTGGTCCCGGGCCTGACGCAGCGCCGTCTCGCCGTCGGCCACGACCGTCGCCCGGTGGCCCGCTGCGGTGAGGTAGCGGCGCAACGCCTCGGCCTGCCGCGGATCGTCCTCCGCGAGCATCACGTGTGCGCACATGCTGGGGAATATAGAGCAGGTCAGAGGGGTCGAGGATCGAGCGGAAGGCGGTGACACCGGGCACCTCCCGGTCGGTGCGCAGCTCGGCGGGCGGGTGACGGGGAGATCCGACGTTCGTGAGAAAAAGGTCATGTCCGGTCCTGACCGGTTCCTGACAAACCGGTGGCACCATCGCCGGCGGGACGACCGTCGGCGGCGTCGCCCGGGGTGGGCGACGCCGCCGTCCGGCGCGGCTACTTGCGCTTCGCGGCGACCTCGCGCTCACACGCCGGGGAGTACTTCAACCCCTTGGAGATCGACTCGGAGTCGTTGTTCTTGCCGCCGAAGGCCCAGCCCGTGCCGTCGGCGCCCACCTCGACGTACCGGACGCCCTTGTCCTTGAGGCACTTCACGACGTCCCGGGCGAAGTCCTTGGCCTCCGGGTTGGCCGGGTCGAACTCCCACGGCGGTAGCGGCATCAGGTGCTCACACGCCTTGCCCGCCTTGCTGGTCGCGTCCGCGCCGGTGCCGTCGCTGCGCCGCTTGGTGACGTCGACGCCGTGCTCGGTCAGGCACTTCATGTACGGCTTGAGGCGTTCCTTCTGGTCCTCCGGGGTGTCGTCGAGGCGTTCCCGTGGCCGCTCGTCCTGCGGCGTCGTCGCCGACGCGGCAGGGGTGGGCGCGCCGGTCTGGAGGGTGGCCACCTCCGCCCCACCGGTGCTGCCCGCGGCGGGTGGGGCCTCCTCGGCGGTCGAGCACCCGCCGACCAGCAGTACGCCGCTGCACAGCGCAGCCATCAGTTGCTTTCTCATCCTCACGCCTCCGGTCAGCTCTGCGGCGATCCCGCCGGGGCCCAGCATCACCGTCGACTGTCAGGAAGCTGTTTGCCGCGACGGGCCCGCCCGACGGGTGTCGTACCGGTGGGGGAGACTGCCGGGCATGACGGAACGGAGCGATCCGAAGGCGACACTGCTGCACTACCTCCAGACCACCCGCGACGACCTGGTGTGGAAGCTGGAAGGGCTCGACGAACGTGAGGCCCGGCTGCCCCGCACCGTCACCGGCAACAACCTGCTGGGCCTGCTCAAGCACTGCCTCAACGTCGAGGCCGGCTACTTCGGCCTCACCTTCGGCCGGCAGTTCCCCAGCCCCGGCGAACTGGTCCCCGAGCACGTGTACGACGAGGACCCGCAGGCGGACTGGTACGCGCGGGCGGACGAGACGAAGGACGGCCTGATCGACCTGTACCGCCGGGTGGCCGAGTTCGCCGACCGGACGATCGCCGAGTTGCCGCTCGACGCGCCGGGGCGGGTGCCATGGTGGCGGCCGGGGCACCAGGACGTGACCCTGCACCAGATCATCGTCCACGTGACCTGCGATCTCGCCCGGCACGCCGGCCACGCCGACATCCTGCGCGAGCAACACGACGCGACGGTCGGCTGGCGGCGGGAGAGCCCGCAGGTCATCGACCACCAGCAGCGGCTGGCGTACGTCGCCAAGCTGACCGCGCTCGCCGACCGGTTCGCCTGACCCGCCGACCGGCCCACCCCGGGGAGGGGGCCGTCCCGCCCGTCATCCCGTGGCGGCGAGCGTCGCCGGCCGGGCCGCCGCGGCCGGGTTGGGCCGCCGTCTGCGGATCAGCCACTCGGCGACGAGCAGGTTGAGCGTCCAGGCCGCACCCATGAGCAACGCCCGGGACAGTTCGGTCGTCGGCCCCACCACCAGCGCCCAGGTCGACAGCAGCACCCCCTGGGTGCCCGCGCCCTGGGCGATCGCGTAGCCCCGCATCATCCAGGCCCGGTGCTGGGGCAGCCGGCGTCGTCGGACGGCCACGAACCCGGCGGCGACGGCGACGAACATGCCGGCGGCGAACAGGTACCGCAGCACCATGAGCAGCGGGCCGTCACCGGGTGGCAGCGGATAGGTGGCGTTCATCCACCAACCGGACGCGGCCACCACCAGTCCACAGCCGACCAGGGCCCGGCCCGCCCGGCGGTGCCAGGCCCGGTGACGCCGCCGGAACCCCGGCGCGAACTGGAACGCCCCCAGCAGGCTGAACGTGACGGCGGCGGCGATGTGCAGCAGCACCGGGACCGGCGCGGCGAAGAAGCGTTCGTTGGCGGGGGTCACCTCGGCCCCACCGGCGAGGGCGGCCACCCGCAGCGCGCTGCCGAGGGTGGGCAGCGCGCTGAGCGCGATGAGCCCGGTGAGGAGGGGCCAGTCCCGTCGTCGCGTCGTCATGACCCGAGCATGGCGACCGGGGCCCGGCCGGTTCATCGGTCCACGGGCCGCCGTCGTGCCGGCCGATGGTCGGGGTCGCCGACCGTACTTTCGGCGGCGTCCACCCTCGACCGTCCCCGCCGAGGCCACGCCACCGCCGGACGTCGGCTCAGCCGCCGCGCAGCCGGTCGGTCTCGTACGCCCACATCGCGACCTCGACCCGGTTACGGGCCCCCAGCTTCGCCATCAGGCTGGCGACGTGCGTCTTGACCGTGCTCAGCGTGATGTGCAGCTCGGCGGAGATCTCGGTGTTGGTGCGTCCCCGGGCCACCGCGCCCAGCACCTGCTCCTCCCGGTCGGTGAGCCGGTCGACCGGCTGGCGGGGCGGGGTGGCCGGACCGGCGTCGGCGAATGCCCGGAGCAGCCGGGTGGTGACCTGCGGCGCGATCAGCGCGTCCCCGGCGGCCGCCGCGTGGACGGCCTGGGTGAGCAGGGCCGGGCCGCAGTCCTTGAGCAGGAAGCCCCGGGCCCCGGCGCGCAGTGCGGCGTAGACGTACTCGTCGAGGTCGAAGGTCGTGATGACCACCACCGCCATCGGGTCCGCGACTCCCGGCCCGGCCAGCAGCCGGGTCGCCTCGATCCCGTCCACGCCGGGCATCCGGATGTCGAACAGGCACACGTCGGGGCGCAGCCGCCGGGCCAGCTCGACCGCCCGCTGCCCGGTGGCCGCCTCGCCGACCACCTCGACGTCGGGCTGGGCGGCGAGGATCATCGCCAGCCCGGTCCGCACGATCTCCTGGTCGTCGGCCACGAGCACCCGTACCCGGGTCCCGCCGTTCATGCCACGGCCCGGGGCAGCGCGGCGGTGACCGTCCACCCGTGGTCCTCCTCGGGGCCGGCGTCGAGCGAGCCGCCGAGCAGGTGGGCCCGTTCCCGCATCCCGACCAGCCCGTAGCCGTCGCGTCCGGGTGCCGGCGGGCCGACACCGTCGTCGTTGACCCGCAGCCGCACCGTGTCCTCGTCGGCCACCACCCGCACGGTGATCCGGGTCGCGCCCCGGGCGTGCCGGCGGGCGTTGGTGACCGACTCCCGGGCCAACCGGCAGATCGTGGCCGCCACCGGGGCCGGCAGGCCGTCCAGGTCGCCGACCAGGTCCACCTCGACGGCCGGCCCGCCACCGGTCCGGCCCGCCAACTGCCGCAGGTCGGCGATGCGGGGGCTCGGCAGCCGGTCGGCCGGCTCGTCGCGGCGCAGGGCCCGGACCAGGGCGCGCATCTCGGTCAGGGCCTGGCTCGCCTCCGTCTCGATCAGCCGCAACGCGTCGGCGGCGGCCGAGGGACGGGTCTCCAGCAGGGCCAGCCCGGCCTGGGCCCGCACGGCTATCGCCGACACGTGGTGGGCGACCGTGTCGTGCAGGTCGCGGGCCAGCCGTTCCCGCTCGCGCAGCGTCACCTGCTCGACCTCCCGTCGCCGGGCCCGTTCCCGCCAGCGCAGCGCGGCCCCGACCGCGAGTGCCGCCGCGACCACCCCGGCCCCGCCCAGGGCGTCGTCCGGGTCGAGGTGACCGACCACAGTGGACCAGATGATCTTCGCGGCGACGAGGGTCGCGCCGAATCCGGCCTCCCGCCCCGACCCCCAGCGGGTCAGCGCGAACACCGCCAGCAGCAGGTAGGCAAGCGTGTGCAGGCCGAGGTCGCCACCGACGACGACCTCGCCCACGGCGCAGACCGGGAAGGCGACGAGCGTCACGAGCAGCGGCCGGCTCCGCCGCCACAGCAGGACCGGGGCGAGACCGACGCCGATCAGGACCGGCACGGCAGCCGGCTGCGGCAGGCTGCCCCACCGCAGGAGCCCCTCCATCAGCGCCGTCGCCGCGAGCAGGGCGACCAGCGTCGCGTCGCGCCACCCGTGCGGCGTCGGGCGCGCCGGGCGGGGCTCACGCCACCAGGATCGCAGCAGCTCGCGCACGGGGAAATCGTACGGGCGGCGGGCGTCCGTCAGGTGCCCCGGCGGCGCGGGTGGGCAGCGTCGCCGGGGTGCCTTCCCGGGTCAGCCGGCCGGCAGCAGGCGGGCGAGCGCGTTACGGACGGCGACGCCCGCCCGGCTCCCCGGGACCAGCACCGACGCCACGAGGCCGGTGGTCCGCCCGCGCCGGTCGGTGCGGCGGCGGTGCTCGGCCTCGTAGCGGCGCAGGGCGGCGACGGGCTCGTGCCCGGCGAGGGCGACGGCCAGGGTACGGGCGCCGGCGATGGCCAGGCTCGACCCGTCGCCGAACAACGACACCGAGGCCGCCGCGTCGCCGAGCAGCGTCACCCGCCCGGTGGACCAGCGCGGGAGCACCACCCGGGTGACCGTGTCGAAGTAGAGGTCGTCCGCCTGCCGGGCCCGGGCCAGCAACTCGGGGACCCGCCAGCCACGCTCCCGGGCGTACGCGTCGGTGAGGATCTGCCGGTGCCGGGCCGCGTCGGTGTGGTCGAAGTCGACGACGGCGGGGTGCCGGAAGATGAAGGCGACCCCCGCCTCGCCCCGGACCGGGTGGATCGCGACGAGCCGGCCCGGTGTGTTGTGCAGCAGGACGTCGTGGGGGTGCTCCGGTGCCTCGCCGAGCGGTGTGGTGGCCACGTAGAGGCCGAGGTGGCGCACGAGGTCGCGCTCCGGGCCGAAGGCGAGCCGGCGGACCGTCGAGTGCAGTCCGTCCGCGCCGACGACCAGGTCGAAGCGGCGGGGCGGGCCGGTGGCGAAGGTGACGTCCACCCCGTCGGGGTCCTGGTCGAGTCGGGTGACGGTGTCGTCGTACCGGAACTCGGCGTCGTCGCGGGCCGCGTCGTGCAGGATGCGGGCGAGGTCGGCGCGGGGCACCTCGATCTCCGCCGTGCCGGCCTGGCTGCGGGTGGCGGGCATCGTGATGCGGCGACCGGGCCGGCCCGTCGGGTCGACGATCCGCACGCCGGTGGCGTGGGTGGCCGCCGCCCGCAGGGTGTCCACCAGGCCCATCTGTTTGACAACCGGCAGGGCCGGGCCACGGACGTCGACCGGGTTGCCGCTGGACCGCTGTCCGGCCGCGCGTTCGACCACCGTGGGCCGCCATCCCGCGCGGGCCAGCCAGTAGGCGAGGGTCGGGCCGGCCACGCCGGCCCCGGAGATGAGCACGGTACGCACGACCCGAACTTTTCCGCACTCAGTGCAGAATTGCAATGAGTGCGTATTTGCGTCCGGTGCGCTAAGGTGTGCCGATGTCCCTCCGCGAGCGCAAACGGGCCCGTACCCGGCAGGCGCTGGTCGACGCCGCCGTCGACCTGTTCGGACGCCAGGGCTACGAGGCGACCACCATCGCCGAGATCGCCGCCGCCGCCGACGTCGGCACCCGCACCTTCTTCAGCTACTTCCCGAGCAAGGAGGATCTGCTCTTCCCGGAGGCCGACCGTCGGGTGCGCGTCGCGCTCGACGCCATCGCCGGCCGGTCGCCGGACGAGGAACCGGCCGAGGTGCTGTTGCGCGCGCTGCGGCAGGCGAACGACGAGAGCGGGGACATGACCGGTCCGCTCGCCGCACTGCGGATCCGGCTGACCATGGAGGTGCCCGCCGTCCGGGGCCGGGCCCTGCAACTGCAGTGGGAGAGTCAACGCGAGATCGCCAGGCTGCTCGCCGCCGCCTACCCCGACCGCCTCGACGAGGTGAGCGCCGCCGCCCTGGTCGGCGCGTTCGTCGGTGCGGCCACCGCCGCCCTGACCACACTCCTGGAGGACCCGCGACGCCGCGCCGACCCGGCCGCGGTCCGCGCGTCCCTCCAACAGGCCACCGAGGTCGCCCTGCGCCCGTGGACGCCCACGCCCTGAACCCCGGCCCCGGGGCGGCCGCGATCCACGGGACCGATCGTGTCGGCGGATCCGAGTACGGTTCTCGATGCCCGGCCGGCACACCCGGCGGGCGGCCCGTGGCCGGGGCGGTCTCGGCCGGCCCGGCCGGCGACGGACCGTGGAGGGAGCGAGCGTGACGCAGCGCAGAGCACTTGTGGTACGTGGTGGCTGGGAGGGACACCAGCCGGTCCGGGCGACGGAGTTGTTCCTGCCGTTCCTTGAGGACAACGGCTACTCCGTACGCGTCGAGGAGTCCACCGAGGTCTACGCCGACGCCGACGCGATGGCCGGCACCGACCTCGTCGTGCAGTGCATGACGATGGCGGAGATCACCGCCGACCAGGTGGCCGGCCTGTGCGCGGCGGTCGTCGCCGGTACGGGCCTGACCGGCTGGCACGGCGGCATCGTGGACGCGTTCCGCGCGTCGTCGGACTACCTGCACCTGGTGGGCGGCCAGTTCGCGACCCACCCGGGGCGGGAGCCCTGCGAGCGGCGCGGCGGCGAGGAGGACAACTTCCTCCCGCACACGGTGACGGTCACCGACCTCGGCCGCCAGCATCCGATCACCGCCGGGATCGCCGACTTCGAGCTGGTCACCGAGCAGTACTGGGTGCTGCACGACGACCTGGTCGACGTCCTGGCCACCACCGTCCACCCCACCCGGGACTGGCACCCCTGGCACCGGCCGGTCACCTCGCCGGCGATCTGGACCCGGCGCTGGGGCGCCGGCCGGGTCGTCGTGACGACCCCCGGGCACAGCCTCGACGTGCTGGAACACCCGTCCGTGCGGACCGTCATCGAGAGGGGCATGCTGTGGGCGACCCGCACCGCGTCGGCGTCGTAGGGCTCGGGGTCATCTCCCGCGCCTATCTGGACACCCTGGCGCACCACCCCGAGCTGCGCGTCGTCGCGGTGGCCGACCTCGACGCCGACCGGTCGGCCGCAGCCGCCGCCACCCTCCCCGACGCCGAGGCGACGAGCGTCGCGGGCCTGCTCGACCACCCCGACGTGCAGACGGTGCTCAACCTCACCGTCCCCGCCGCCCACGTGGAGGTCTCGCTCGCCGCGATCGACGCCGGCAAGCACGTGTACGTCGAGAAGCCGCTCGCCGTGGAGCTGCCGCAGGGTCGTACGGTCCTCGACCGGGCCGCCGCGGCCGGGGTACGGGTGGGCTGCGCGCCCGACACCGTCCTGGGCACCGGCACCCAGACGGCCCGCGCGGCGATCGACGACGGGCTGATCGGGCGACCGTTGGCCGCCTCGGCCGTCATGGTCACCCCCGGACACGAGCGGTGGCACCCCCACCCCGACTTCTACTACGCCCCCGGTGGCGGCCCGTTGCTGGACATGGGCCCCTACTACCTCTCGGCGCTGATCCACCTGCTCGGTCCGGTGCGCGCGGTGACCGGGGCGGCCAGCCGGCTGCGCCCGGAACGGGTCATCGGCACCGGCCCGCGCCTCGGCCAGCGCGTCCCCGTCCTGGTGGACACCCACGTGTCGGGCGTGCTCGAACACGACAGCGGGGTGCTGTCCACCATCACCACCAGTTTCGAGGGGGTGACCACGACTGCCGCGCCGATCGAGGTGCACGGGGAGACCGGCACCCTCGCCGTGCCCGACCCGAACTACTTCGACGGCGAGGTCCGGCTGTGCCCACTCGGCGGCGACGGCTGGCAGGTGCTCGCGCCGTCGGCGGGTTACCAGGCCGGCACCCGGGGCCTCGGCCTGATCGACGCGGTCCGGGCCGACGCCACCCGGGCCCCCCGGGCGGGCGGTGACCTGGCGTTGCACGTGCTCGACACGATGACCGGGCTGCTGCGGTCGGCGGCCGAGGGCCGGCGGATCACGCTGGACACGACGGTGCGGCGACCGGCACCGGTGCCGCTCACCCCGGCCGGGCGGTGGCAGGGCGGCCGGAGGACGGAGGGGGAGGCTGTGGACGCCGGCTGACCGACGCGGCGCTGCCGGCCGCTGCTCCACGTCAGTCCCGGGGCAGCTCCCGGGCGAGGCAGACGGTGCCGTCCGGGCTGGCCACCGGCACCGGTCGGTAGCCCATCCGCTGGTAGAGGTCGATGTTGCGCCGGCTCCGGGTGCCGGTGAACAGCAGCATGCGGCGGCACTGCGGCCCGGCGGTCGCCTCGGCGGCGCGCAGCAACCACCGGCCCAGCCCTCTACCGCGCAGGTCGGGTACGACGGCGAGCCGCCCGAGGTGGCAGTCGGTGCCGTCGGTGCGGGTCCGCACCATGCCCAGCAGCCGACCGTCGCGCCAGAGGCCGATGGTGTGCCAGTCCGCCAGCCACTGGCGCACCTCCGGCACCGACTCGTGCAGCGGGGGGATGGCCAGGGTGTCGTTGACCAGTGCCTCCTCCGTCCAGCAGCAGCGTTGCAGCACGGTGACCTCGGGCGCGTCGTCGCCGGTCAGCCGTCGGGCGTAGGACCCGGGCAGCGGGCCGGGGGTGGCCCGGTCGCGGTCGCGCATCGGCCGCAGGGCGTGGGCGAGCCGGACCACCTCGTCCAGCAGGGCGGCACCGGCCGCGTCGCGGTCGGCGTCGGGCCGCAGCCGGCCGTCGCGGACGGCGTCGCCGATGCGGACGGCGACCGTGGTGCCCGTCGGGACCATGCGCAGGGCGGTCACCACCTGCTTGGCGTGTTCGACGGCGCGGGTGCCGGCCGAGGTGTGGCCGTAGCTGACGAAACCGATCGGCTTCCACGCCCACTCGGCACCGAGGTAGTCCAGCGCGTTCTTCAGCGTCGCCGGCATCCCGTGGTTGTACTCCGGGGTGACGGCGAGGAATCCGTCCGCCGCGTCGACTGTCGCGCTCCACCGGCGGGTGTGCTCGTGCCGGTGGACGCCCGACGACGGGGATTCCTCCTCGTCGAGGAACGGCAGGTCCAGGTCGCCGAGCGCCACCGGGACCACCTCGACGTCGAGTGCCGCCGCCCGGGGGGTGACCGCGTCGAGCAGCCACCGGCTCACGGCGGGACCGAGCGCGCCGGGACGGGTGGCGCAGGTCAGCGCGAGGACACGGAGCGATTTCGTTGACATGGAAACGAAGGCTAGATGCTAGATTGATTACATGTCAACAAAGTCGGGGTCGGTGCGGTGGCTGACGCCCGCCGAGGAACGGGCCTGGCGGGCCCTGCGCCGCGTGATGGTCGCCGTCCAGGCCGGCACCGCGCACGACCTGGCGGCGATCGGCCTGTCCGAGGCCGACTACGAGGTGTTGAGCACCCTGTCGGAACAGCCCGCGCAGACCAGCACCCTCGGCGTGCAGGCCGACAAGATGGGCTGGTCACGCAGCCGGCTGTCCCGGCACGCCAGCCGGATGGAAGCGCGCGGACTGCTGCGCCGTGCACCCGACCCGGCCGACGGGCGGGGCTGCCTGCTCGTGCTGACCGGGCCGGGGATGGCCGCCCTGCGCGACGCCGCGCCGGTCCACGTCGAGTCGGTGCGGCGGCACCTCGTCGACCGGCTCGCCCCGCAGGACCTCGTCGCCCTGGAGCGGATCGCCGGTCGGCTGGCGCAGCCCCGGCCCGACGACCCCGACGGGCCACCGCCGGCAGGAGCGGGCCGACCCTCGGAGGAGACCCCGGCGAACGGGGCCTAGAGCGGGAACCGGCCGTGTCGCCACTGCCACCCGCTCCGGATCAGCCCAGGGCGTCCTGCATCTGCCGCTCGAAGGTCGCCGGTATCTCCTTCTCCCCCCAGACGGCTGGATACAGGTTGTCGATGATGACCGAGGAGACCCGGTAGTAGTTCGGTGTGATCGGGCGGGGCCGGGCCTGCTTGACCGCCTCGAGTAGTTGGTCGATGTACGGAATGGTCTGCGCCGCCGGTGACGAGTACGTCGATTCGGTGGTCGGCACGAACCGTCCGTCGAGCAGGAGCTTCTGCTGGATCTCGGCGCTGGTGAGGAACTTGATCAACTCGATCGACTGGGCCTTGTGCCGGCTCTTCGCGGCCACCGCCAGGTTCTGCCCACCCAGGATGCCGGGCCCGAACAACCTGCGTACCTCGGGCTCCGGCTGGATCTCGCCGAACCACACCGGCCAGTTGCGCATGGCGGCGACGGTCTTGTTCTGGAAGGCCCGCGTGGTTTTCGCCTCGGCGGAATCCGCCTTCAGGTCGCCGGGATAGTAGAGCAGGCCCGCCTTCACCTGACTCCGCACCACCGCCATCGCCTTTTCCCACTCGTCCTGGATGATCCTCGGGGGAGTGCCGTTCTCCTCCAACAGATTCGGATTGACCGCCAGCAACTGCTCGAGGATGTTGACCACGAAAGCTTCGTCCCGGCCAAGTTGGATAGCGATCCGGGGTGGCACGGCGGGGTTGGCGGACAGCGCCCGGGGGAGACCCTCCACCCTCTCCGGAGGTGTGGTTCCCGCCTGGAAGAACAGCAGACCGACATCCGAGTTGAACGGCAGGGCATACAGCGTGTTATCCCAGTAGCAGGTCAGCAGCGGGTTACGGAGGAAGACTCGGAGCAGGTCCCCGGTGATCGGGTTGGGGATGTCCGGCGCTTTCGCATCCAGTGCGGCGAGCAGCGGCTGACCCTCCTCCGTGGTGGCTTCGGCGAATTCCGCCAGGTGCGCGGAGTCGAGATTCACGATGTCGATGGGCGTCGGGTCCCGGGGGTCGAGCAGAGCCTTGAACCTGCGACGTTGCGCATCGGTGTCGCCGTTGACTTCGACGATGCGTGCCCGGACGTCCGGGTGCCGACGGTTCCATTCGTCAACCGCCTGTTGCCGGGCACTGTTCCTGCTCTGGTCGATGCCGCTGGCGACGAGCAGTTCCTCCCCGGCCGGAAGCGGCGTGAGGTCGACCGCCGCGGGGTCCGCCGACGACGTGGGCGTCGGTCCGGTCTCCTCCGGGAGGACCAGCATCGAGAGCGCGGTCATGACGACCCCCACGACCGTCGCCGCGGTGAGCGGGAGGAGGAGGGGCGACGACAGCCGTCGCGGTGGTCGCGTCGGCAGGTTCATGAGGTACTCCGGCGTCCGGCGGTGACGGGTCGGGGGCGAGGGGGTGCCATGCACGCGCCGGTGATGAAGAAGGCCACGCAGGCCAGTACACCGGTGGCGACCCCGGCACGAAGCGCCCAGACCTCGGAGTGACCGGACCGCACGATCGCGGCGCAGGCGACGCCGACGACGAGTGACCACAGCAGCCCCCAGAACAGGTGCGGTAGCGTCACCTGCTGGCTGCGCGCGGCCGGCTCCGGTTCCGGCTCCGTGAGGCTGTCCAGCATCCCGGCGATGATCGTCGGATGGGCGTAGTTCTTGAAGATCGGCCTCCGGCCGGCGTATCCGTGGGCCTGCCTGGTCGGCAGCGGAAGATTGTTGGCCTCCAGGCGTTCGTGGGTCCGCGCGGCGATCTCCTCGATGCTGACGAACGGACCCGCGTCCGGCACGCCGTCCTTGCCCAGCACGCCGACCAGCTCGTTGGTGAAGGCCGTGAGCCCGGTCGCGGAGTCGGCACGGGCGGCCCGGTTCGGCCCGGTGGCGGCGAGCACGAACGTGCCCTCGATGGCGAGGTGCCCGTTGAGGGGGCCCATGGCCCGGGTCGCGTTGCCGGCGTAGCAGCAGTCTAGCACCAGGATCTTGTTCGGGGCGCCGCAGTGGATGAGTGCGTCCCGTAGGTGCCGGTACTCCAGCGCCGTCGCCTGCCGGTCCTCGGCCGACCCGGAGTGGGTCAGGTACAGCTCGTCCGGACTCGTCGACGAGCAGAACCCGTGCCCGGCGTAGTAGACGAACAGGGTGCCGCGGCACCGGGCCCCGGCACCTTCGATGGTCGTCAGGATCTCGTCCGCCGATGCCGGGTTCATCACTGCCGTGCACCGCGCCGGCTCCAGACCCCACGGCACGTCCTGCAGCAGTGTCAACCCCAGCTTGGCCACGTTGGCGGAGACCCCGGGGAGGTTCCGGCCCCGGTAGGAAGGGTGCCGGTAGACGGCGGTGCCGATGAGTACGGCGTGCGACACGGTGGGATCGCCGACCGGATCCCGGTCAGCATTCGTCATCGTCGGTCTCCGTCGGCGGTTGCGGTGCGGTCTCGGCCGCCGGCAGTGGGCTTCGACCGGGCGCATCCACGTGGTCTCCGTCGTCGCCGACGACGACGGTCTTTCCCTGGTGGATGATCGTGACCACGAGATCGGGCCGGCCCCTGATCGCCCGTGCCTCCCGCCACGTCCTGACCGCCATGATCAGTTCGGCCAGCCCCAGCGTCGACTGGAGGATCACCAGCAGAGTGTCCAGGTCGCCGACGCCCATCCGGGTGCCGTCCGGATCATCCTGCGGTCGTAGCCGGGAGACCGGCCAACCGCCGCCGAGCAGGGCGTTACCCCGCAGCCAGCTGGCCAGCGCGTCGAGTTCCCGGTCCGCCCCGCGCCCGGAGATCCGAAGGCGCACGGAATCGCCCTGCTCGGTCTCCTGAATGTCGGACGTCGATGTGTTCGTGCCCATGGTGATCAGCTCCCGAAATGCCGATCTGTACGGATTGTTAACTTATCATCCCATCCTGGGTCAATCGGCGGCAGTGCGGTGTCCACAGAGGCTACCCGCCGTTCGGGGCGCGTTCTCGCGGTGTCGTCACCGATGCCCCCGGGAGGGAATGAGAAGTGGTGCCGGCCGATACGTCGGTGGCCCGAAGTGATGCCGCGTGAGCGTGACGACCGTCGCGCGCACCGGCGCGCCGCCGGCGTGGCGCGACGGTGCGTGGCGACCAGTACCCGCTGCGTGAGTCATCCAATCATCAAAGGGGGACGTTGCCGGCATGATCACGGATCACGGCCCGGGTCGCCGGGGAATGTCGCCAAGGGACTCCATGCCTCACGGATGCGTGACGATGTCGATGAGGATGCTTCCGTACCGGGTCGGAAATCCGACACCTCGCGACGGGAATGCGGTCGGTATTGAATGAAACAAATGAACGCCGACCCACAGCGCCGGGCGTCGGGACACCGCTACATCGGGAAGCGGCCGTGTCGCCAGTGCCAGTGGCCGCCGGCCGCCAGGTGGTCGATGATCGCGCGTTGCAGCACGGTCCGCCGGGGCAGCTGGTCGAGCGGCGTGCTGAGCGTACGGAAGGCGAACCGGCGCACCTCGACGTCGGCGTCCGGCCCGTCGGCCGCCACGTAGGGGAGCAGCTCGAACCGGCGCTGGAACCGGATGATGTTGGAATCCTCGGGGAGGTAGTCGCGCAACTGCGGGTCGAGCAGCCAGGAGCCGCAGGAGAACGTGGTGCGTTGCTCGTCGGGGAAGTGCCGGGGAAAGAACTCGCGAGCCTCGTCGAGCGACGCGTCGACCGCCTCCGGGCTCATCGGCCCCGCGTCGGGGACGTGCAGGCCGATGGTGGTGCCGGCCCGCTCGTGCTGGAGCCGGCCCAGCTCGTAGAGGCTGCCCCGGGCGTGCAGGGTCAGCCAGCTCTGCATGACCGGCCAGCCCTCGCCGTGCATCCGCCTGTCGATCGCCAGGTTACGTCCCAGGTCGGCGAGGGTCGCCCAGGTGACGCCGTCGGCGATGCCGTGCTCGCGGTGGTATCCGCGGACCACGTCGACCAGGGCGAGGTAGGCGTACACGTAAAGATGCCGCCAGGCGGGACCCCGGTCGCGGGGCAGCTCCGGGCCGGGCGACAGCCACTCGTGCCCGCCGAGGTCGGCGCGGACCAGGGCGGTCGAGCGGTCGAGCAGCCAGCGCAGCTCCGGCGTCCACAGGGGAGAGGCGTGGTCCGGCCAGCCGGCAATGATCTCGGCGGCGTCGTCCGGTCGTACCGCCAGCCGGTCGAGGAGCGCGGGCGCGTCGGCGCGGGCGGGCAGCGGGGCCGACGGCCGGTCACCGGCGAGCCGGTGCACCCGCTCGACCTCCTCGACGGGCACCCCGAGCCGGGCGGCCACGACATCCAGGTCCACCGGCCGATCCTACCGGCCGCCGCCCCGCTGCACGGCCCGCCGGGAGGTCAGCGGTGCACCGCACCGCGCGTACCACGAAGGTCGGGTGGGTCCAGCCGCCACCAGGACGGCAGGGGGAGCCGGTCGTGCACCCCCGAGCGTCGGCAGGCGTCAGCGGTGCTGCCCCGGGAGACCGGCCACAGGGCCCTTTCCTCGCCGACGTCGCGTCCTGCCCGCCCGGGTGAGCGTGGCGGCGGCGACGAGCAGGGCCACCACGAGCGCGCCGAGGACGGTCAGGCCGGCCACCCGGGCGGCCCGCGACGGGCCCGCAGCGGTCGGCACGGCGAGCGGCCCGGCCGCGACCGGCACCGGCGGGTCGCCCTGCCGGGGCGCCAGCGCGGCGACCGCCGCGTACGCGTCGAGGGTCCCACCGCCGACCGCCCGGTGTCCACGACGGCGACCACCACCCCGGCCCCCCGGGTCAACGGCCAGCTGGTCTGCGGGGCGAGCAGGCGCAGCACCCACGGTGCCTCCCGGACCGTCACCGGCGACGGCCCGACAGAGCGTCCCGCCGTCGCCGGCAGCGGAGGTGGCTCCCCGGCTGCGGCGGAACCGGCCGGCGGGGCGACGAGAACCCCGAGGCTGCCCACCATCCCGACGATGCCGGCGCGACGGCGGCCGACCCGACCGGTCACGGCAGCGCACCCCGCGTCGCCGTCGCCGGTTTACCCGGTGCCGCCGGCCCGTCCGGCTCCGGCGGCCACGCCGGCCCGGGTGGTACCGCCGGTGCGGCCGACCCGTACGCGACGGCGACCGGGTCCGCCGGGACGGCGGAGCCGACCGAACTGATGGCCGCGCTGCGGGTCGCGACCACGGCCGGGGCCGGGGTGGCGGTGGTCGGCGGATCGGTGGATCGGTGGACACCACCGACAAACGGGTGGTCACGGCGCTGCGCGCGGCGGTCACCCGGGCACCAGCGTGGTGGTGGCGGCGCGCCCGGCGACGGCGGCGAAGGGTGCCGCCCTGCCGCCGGGGGTGCTGCGGGTCGGCGCGGTGGGCCCGGACGACCGGCTGGCGGAGGTGCACCGGCCGGGGGAGGTCGACGTGGTGGCGCCGGGCGTGGACGTGGTGGGTCTCGGGATCGGCTCGGGCTGGTCGCCCTGGTCCGCTCCAGCGCACCCCGGTTGGACGCGGTCGAGGCGGCGGCCCGGATCACGGCCACGGCCGACGGCACGGCGTAACCGGCGGCCGGACCCGACCCGTGGCACGGCTGGGGCATGATCAACCAGGCGGCGGCGGTGAACGCCACCCCGGCCGGAGTCGCCACCACCGTTGAGCGCCGGAGTCCGGCCGGCACGATCACCGGGTTTGCCGGGTGCCGTTGATCGCGGCGCTGCCGGGGTGGGCGGTCCGGGTCGTCCGGCAGGTCGGCACGCCGCCGACCTGCCGGACGTCACCGGGTCGACCCGCTGTTCGCGGCTGTGGGGCTGCGCTGCGCCGCACTCCTCGCGCTCACCGGATGACGATGGTGTCGAGGTAGCCGGTCAGGTTGCGGCGGATCTCGGTCACCGAATCACCACCGAACTTCTCCACCGCGGCCTCCGCCAACACCAACGCCACCATCGCCTCCGCCACCACCGCCGCCGCCGGCACCGCACACACGTCGCTGCGCTGGTTGATCGCCGTCGCCGGCTCCCCGGTCGTGACGTCGACCGTCGACAGGGCCCGGTTCAACGACGAGATCGGCTTCATCGCCGCCCGCACCCGCACCGCCTCACCTGTGGTGATCCCACCCTCCAAACCACCGGCCCGGTCGGTGACCCGACGGACCCCGGTCGCGGTGGGCATGATCTCGTCGTGCGCCTCCGAGCCTCGGGACCGCGCCTGCTGCCAGCCGTCCCCGATCTCCACACCCTTGATCGCCTGAATCGACATCAACGCCGTCGCCAACCGCGCATCGAGCTTCCGGTCCCACTGCACATGACTACCCAGACCCGGCGGCACCCCGTACGCCAACACCTCCACCACCCCACCGAGGGTGTCCGCGGCCTTCTTCGCCGCGTCGACCTCCGCGACCATCCGCGCGCTCGCGTCCGGGTCGAGACACCGCAACGGGTCCGCGTCGATCCGCTCAGCGTCCTCGGGCGTCGGCCGCAAACCGGGCTTCACCGCCACCGACCCCAACTCCACCACATGCGACACGATCTCGATGCCGAGGGCCTGCTTCACCAGCGCCTTCGCCACCGTCCCCACCGCCACCCGCGCAGCCGTCTCCCGCGCACTCGCCCGCTCCAGAATCGGCCGCGCATCCGTGTGGCCGTACTTCTGCATGCCCGCCAGGTCGGCATGACCCGGACGCGGACGCGTCAACGGCGCGTTACGGGCCTGACTCGCCAACTCGTCCGCATCGACCGGATCAGCGGCCATCACCGTCCGCCACTTCGGCCACTCCGAATTACCCACCCGAATCGCCACCGGACTACCCAACGTCAACCCGTGCCGCACACCACCGACAACCTCGACCTCGTCCTGCTCGAACGCCATCCGCGCACCCCGGCCATACCCCAACCGACGACGCGCCAACTCACCCGCGATATCGGCAGTGCTCACCGCCACCCCGGCCGGCACCCCCTCCAACAACGCCACCAGAGCCGGACCATGCGATTCACCTGCAGTCAGCCAACGCAACACCGCGGTCACCCCCGTACGCCGGGCAGGGCGTGCGCCACCCCGGCGACGATCGGGGCCGGGGCGTCGGCGGGGGCCGGGTTCCCGAGGTCGGCCAGGTGGCGGGCGTGGGCGGCGGCGAGGTGACCCCCGGTCCGGGCGGTGCTGATCAGCACCGCCATGTTGGCCCGGGAGGACCGGCCCTGGGTGGCCGCGTCGACGGCGCGCATCAGGTACTTGGTGATGGCGTTGCCGCGTACCCCGTCGCGTCGGGCGGCCACCATCGCCTCCTCGATGGCCCGGTCGACCTCGGCGTCGTCGACGGCCTCCGCGGCGTCGACCGGGGTGGTGATCAGGAAGGAGCTGTGGTTGCCCAGGGCCCAGTGGTTCTCCACCGCGCGGGCGATGACCGTCGCGTCGTCGACCCGGCAGGGGCTGGGGATGCCGCTGGAAACGCAGTAGAAGGCCGGGAAGTCGGCGGAGCGGTAGGAGACCACCGGCACCGAGTGGGTCTCCAGGTACTCCATGGTCAACCCGAGGTCGAGGATCTTCTTGGCCCCGGCGCACACCACGGCCACCCGGGAGCGGGTGAACTGGATGAGGTCCGAGGAGATGTCCATGCTGGTCTCGGCGCCCCGGTGCACCCCGCCGATGCCGGCTGAGGCGAAGAACGCGATGCCGGCCAGGTCGGCGGCGATCAGTGAACTCGCCACGGTCAGCGCGCCCATGCCGCCCTGGGCGAGCGCCACCGGCAGGTCCCGGGCACTGACCTTGGGGATGCCCGGCGTGGAGGCGAACCGTTCGATGTCCGCCGCCGTCATGCCGACCCGGATCACCCCGTCGTCGACGGCGACCGTCGCCGGCACCGCACCGCCCTCCCGGACCGCGTCCTCCACCCGGTGCGCGGTGGCGGCGTTGTCCGGGTACCGCAGGCCGTGGGTGATCACGTTGGACTCCAACGCCACCACGGCCCGTCCCTCGGCGAGGGCGTCGGCGACCTCCTCACTCAACCGCACCTCGACGGTGGAGTGGACCTTGCGTGTCATGCTGGCTCCTCGGTCGGTCCGGTCCGGTGCGTCGGGACCGGTGTCGGGCAGGGCGGGTTCGGGCGGGGTCGGTGCGGGCCGGGATCGGCTCACTCCTCCAGGACCGACTCCAGCGCGACGGACACCGCGTCCTCGTCGCAGCCGAAGGCCCGGGTCATGGCGCGGGTGACGGCGGTCACCAGCCGGTTGTGCTGCTCGTCGGTGAGTGCGATCGGCAGGTGGGAGATGCTCACGTGCGGCCGGACCGGGCGACGCCGGGAGCGGGCGGGCAGCGCCGCCACCACCTGGTGGACCCCCGGTTCGCGCAGCACCCCGTAGTGGTCGGCGGCCAGGTCGACGACGACGGGGGAGAGGTTGCGGCGGGCGACGGCGGTGTCCAGGAAGGACTCCTGGTCGCCCCGGGTACGCAGTACCGTCACCGGGGCCCGCACCGGCCGTCGGGCGAGTTCGGCCTCGGTGTGCCGCAGCCCGTACGTGCGGGCCACGACCCGGGTGATCCGGCGGACCAGCGGCAGGTCCAGGGCGGGGAAGTGCCGCCTGACGAACGCGGCGAAGGTCTCCTCGTCCGTGACGGTGGCCAGGCACTCGTCGATCACCGGACCGGTGACCGTGCCGGCGAACACGGAGCACAGCACCGCCAGGTACGTCGGGTTGGCGAAGCTCGCCGGGCCGTCCGTGGCCGGGCCCTCCGGCACCCGGACCCGGGGTGACCCGGGGGCGATCAGAACGAGCTGGTCCACCTGCTCGCCGGCCTGCTCCAACTGGTACGCGGCCTCCACCGCGACCCGGGTGCCGAACGAGTAACCCCACAGCGTGTACGGGCCCCGGGGTTGCCGTTCCCGGATCGCCCGGATGTCCTCGGCCGCCATCCGGGAGATCGTCCGGTAGGGCTCCTCACCCGGGTTCACGCCGTACGCCTGTACGCCGTGGAAGGGACGCCCGGCGGTGCCGGCCAGCAGCCGCAGGTTCATCGGGTAGCCGCCGAGGCCCGGCCAGCAGTAGACGGAACGCCCCTCCCGGCCCCGCGCCAACGGCACCAGCCGGGATCTGCTCACCTGGTCCCGTTGCGCGACCCGTCGGGCGAGCTGGGCGACCGTCGGGTTGTCGAAGATGACCTGCATCGGCAGCGCCGCGCCGAACACCCGGTTGAGCCGGTTGATCAGGGCGACGGCGATCAGCGAGTTGCCGCCGCAGGCGAAGAAGTCGTCGTGGACGGACACGTCGTCCTGGCGGATCGCCTCGGCCCACAGGCGGGCGATGCGGTGCTCCAGGTCGGTGCGGGGCGCGACGAACGGCCGTTGCGGGCCGGGGTCGTCGGCGACCCGGGCGGCGAGCGCGGTGAGGTCGGTCTTGCCGTTGGCGGTCAACGGCATCCGGTCGAGGATCACCACCTTGTTGGGCAGCATGTAGTCCGGCAGCCGGCCGGCCAGGTCGTCGCGGATCAGCTCCGCCGGGCCCTTCATGTGGACGGCGTCCTCCTTCATTCCCCGGCCGGCCACCTGGGCGGCGCTGACCCGCCCACCCACGGCGAAGTACGACGGCCCGTCGGGCAGCCCGTGCCGGCGCAGGATGCCCCGGATGCGGTGGGCCGACGGCAGATCGTGGCCGGTGTCGGAGCTGTAGCCGGAGGACATGAAGCCGAAGCCGACGTCGTTCATGGACAGTCGCTGCAGGGCGCGTCCCAGGTCGACGTAGCGTCGCCACCGGGTCGACGTCGTGCTGATCATGCTGATGCCGATCGCGGCCCGGTCGTACACCTGCTGGTTGATGGCGATGACGTGCTGGCGCTGCACGAGGGCGTCGTCGAGGCGGACCAGTTCGCCGCCGTGGTACCGGTACTGCCCGGCGGGCAGGTCGACGCCCCGGTCCGGGTGGACCTGGACGTACAGGTCGATCTCGTCGCAGGGTGGCGGGGCGTACGGCGTCACCGCGAAGCTGCCCAGGTAGAGGTCCTCGGCGGCGCAGTCGAGGTGCCGGATGGTCTGCGGCGCGTGGTCGGTGGCGGTGATGCCCAGCCCGTACCCGGGCAGGACCTGTTCCAGCAGGCCGACCAGGTGGCCGGTCTCGATCTCCAGGACCTCGCGGATGTTGTTCTGGTAGACCGGTTCGATGGCCCGGCGTCGGCCCACCAGGTGCAGTCGGACGGTCGGCTCGGGTCGGGGCGGGGCGGGGCTGATCAGGACCAGCTCGTGGGTCAGCGGGTGGTGGTAGTAGTAGCCGGACGGCTGCCCCCACAGTTGGTGCAGCTCCAGGTAGACCTGGGTGGCGTTGAGCGCCCCGGGTGAGGCGTAGCCGTACTTGGGCAGCAGTCGTTCGTCGCTGACGAACTGCCCGAGGTAGCGGACGATCTCCCCGAAGGTGGCCAGGTCGAGCTGCCCGAGCGGGCGCGGCGGCACCGGGCCGGGCGGGGCCGGGCGCAGCAGCGCCAGCAGGTCGGCGCGGGTGACCGGCGGGCCCTCGTAGAACCGGTACGTCTTGCGGGCGAACACCCGCCGTACCTGCTCCGCGGTGGGTTCGGCCCCGGGCAGCGCGAGCACCGGCCGCCCGGCCAGCTCCTGCGGGGTACGCACCCCGACGTGCGCCAACTGCGCTCGGACCTGGAGCCGGCTCTCCTTCGACCGGTGGTGGGCGCCGTGGCGGCCCTGGTCCATCAGCGCGGCCTCGCGCGGGTTGAGTTCGACGACGGCGAGCAGGTGCGGATGCCCCGTACGCGGATCGTCGCGGACCAGCACCCCCGCGTGCCGGACCCACTGGTGGGCCTCCACGGCGAGGCGCACCTCGTCGAGTTCGACCCGGAACCCGCGCAGCTTCACCTGGTTGTCGACCCGCCCGACGAACCGTACGGTGCCGTCGGCCTGCCAGGCGGCCAGGTCGCCGGTGCGGTAGAGCCGTTCCCCGGTGACCGGGTCGGGCACGAACCGTTGCGCGGTCAACGCCGGCCGGTGCAGGTAGCCCCGGGCGAGCTGGATGCCGCCGATGAGCAGTTCCCCCACGGCGTCCCCGGTGACCGGGGCGTCGTCGGCGTCGACGATGACGTAGCGCAGGCCGGTGACGGGTCGGCCGATCGACACGGACTGCCCGGTGGGGTCGAGCCCGGCCGGGTCGACGGTGAACGCCGAGGAGTTGATCGTGCACTCGGTGGGGCCGTAGAGGTTGACCAGCGTGGCCGGGTGTGCCTTGAGCACGTCGGCGGCCAGCGTGGTGGACAGCGCCTCGCCGCCGGTGAAGACCTGCCGCAGGCTGGTGCAGGTGCCGAGACGCTCGGTGTCGACGAGCGCCCGCAGCAGGGTCGGTACGCACTGCAGGGCGGTCACGCCGTGCCGGCGGATGCTCGCGATGATGGCCTCGGGGTCGCGGTGCAGGCCGGGGGTGCCGGCGACGACGGTGCCGCCGCAGGCCGGGGCGAGGATCTCCCACTGCGCGGCGTCGAAGCTCATCGGGGTCTTCTGCAGGACGACGGCCTCGTCGAGCCGGTAGGTGTCGCGCAGCCAGCGCAGTTGGCTGACGATGCTGCGGTGCTCGATCATCACCCCCTTGGGTCGCCCGGTGCTGCCGGAGGTGTAGATGACGTAGGCCAGGTCGCGGGGGCGTGGCCGGTGGTCGGGCACGTCGGGTCCGGACGTGTCGTGCCAGGCGCTCAGCGGTACGACGGCGGTGTCGGGCGGGACCAGGTCGGTCAGCCGCTCGACGAGGTCGTCCTGGGCGACGACGAGGCGGATCCGGGCGTCGGCGGCCATGTAACGCAGCCGCTCGTCGGGGTAGTCCGGGGCCAGCGGCAGGTAGGCCGCCGAGGCGTACAGGATGCCCCAGGCCCCGACGACGAGCCCGACGGACGGCTCGGCGAACAGGCCGACCCGGTCGTCGGGGCCGGCGCCGCGTTCGCGGAGCTGGGCGGCGAGGGCACGGGCCCGGCGGGCCAGTTCCCGGCGGGTGACGCCGTCCGGCCCGTGCCGGACGGCGACCGCGTCGGGGTCCGCCCGGACCTGCTCGTCGAGCAGGTCCGGCAGGGTGGCGGCGGGTGGGTGGTGGGCGTCTTCGCCCGGGTCGTGGGTGTCGGTGGTGGCGGGCGTGGTGCGCATGCTTCCCCCTGTGGTGGGTGACGCCTCACCGGCTGGTCAGCGCGGGTGACGCCACCGGCTCCGCGGCGGGTGGCGGTGCCGGCGGGGACGACCTGCGTTGGGCGAGGGCGACTGCGGCGACGATGACCAGGCCGCCGACGAGCTGGGTCAGGCTGAGCCGTTGGTCGAGGAAGGCGAAGCCCAGCAGGCTGGCGACGATCGGGCTGACCAGGCTGAGGAACGACGCGGCCAGGGCGGGCAGCCGTTCCAGGCCACGGAACCAGACGGCGTAGCCGAACAGCGAGCCGACGATCCCCAGGTAGGCCAGTCCGGCGAGGTTGGGGCCGGTGAGGTGGTCGGGCAGCCCCTCCATCAGCAGGGTGGTGGGGAGCAGGACGAGCCCGCCGGCGGTGAGCTGCCAGCCGGTGAACTGCAACACCCCCACCCCGGGCGGCCGGGCCCAGCGTTTGGTCAGCACGATCCCGCTGGCCATGCTGGCCGCACCGGCCAGGGCCGCGACGACGCCGAGCGGGTCGAGCGCGGCGGTCGGGCGCAGCACCAGCAGCGCGACCCCGGTCGCCCCGAGCAGGCACGCCACGACGTGCAGCGGCCGGATCCGGTCACGCAGCAGCAGCGCCGCGAGGATCAGCACCAGCATCGGCTGGAACGACATGATCAGCGCGGCGACGCCGCCGGGCAGCCGGTAGGCGGCGACGAAGAGCAGCACGAAGAACAGGCCGATGTTGAGGGTGCCGAGCACCAGCGCCCGCCAGATCCACGTGCCGCGCGGCACCACCCGGCCGAGCGCCATCAGGGCGAGCCCGGCGGGCAGGGCGCGGGCCAGGGCGGCCAGGTAGGGCCGGCCCGGGGGCAGCAGTTCGGTGGTGACGAGGTACGTGCTGCCCCAGATCGCCGGGGCCAGCGCGGTGAGCCCGACGTCGCCGATTCCGCCGCGCCTCATCGGGGCTGGTCCGTGCCGAAGTAGCGGTCACCGAAGTCGCCGATGCCGGGCACCATGTAGGCGTCGGTGTTGAGGCGTTCCTCGATGGCGGAGGTGACGATCCGGACCCGGGGGTACCGGGCGTGGACGGCGCTGATGCCCTCCGGGGAGGAGAGCAGGGTGACGAAGACGATGTCCTCCTCGAACACCCCGTACTCGCGCAGCAGCCCGAGGGCGGCCAGCGCGGTGCCGCCGGTGGCGAGCATCGGGTCCAGCAGCAGCACCTGGGACGTGGCGATGTCCGGCGGCAGGGCCGCGTAGTGGAAGTGCGGCAGCTTCGTCGTCCGGTCCCGCTGGATCAGGATCTTGCCGATCCGGGTCTGCGGCAGCATGGCCCGCAGTTCGGACTCCATGCTCTCGCCCGCGCGGGCGATGGACACCCCGCAGACAGGCGCGGCCGGGCGCAGCCCGTGGTAGGTCTGCCCGACCGGGGTGCGCACCGGCGTGGGGACGACCGGGAGCAGGTCCAGGGCGGTGTCGAGGAGCAGCCGGAAGATCTGGGCGGAGGTCTGCACGAAGTCGGCCCGGGAGGCGTCGCGGTCCCGGATGACCGTGTGCAGCGCACGCAGCCGGTTGGTCTGCGGCAGCAGGTGCAGCCGGTCGGTCGCGGCGGGGGCGGTCACGGTGTGGGTGGTCACGGTGGGGTCGATGGCGGTGTCGGTCATGGTTCTCAGTCCTGTCCGGCGAGGTCGGCGAACGCCTGGCGGGCGGCGGTGACGAACCGGCGCACCTTGGCCCGGTCCTTGCGACGGTCGGGGCCCTCCAGGCCGGTGTGCGCGTCGACGGCGGCGGGGCGTACCGCCGCGATGGCCGCCGCCACGTTGTCGGGGTTCAGGCCACCGGCGAGCATCAGCGGCCGGGGGGCGATCCGGACCAGCTCGGCGCTGACCGACCAGTCGTGGGTCAGACCGGTCGCGCCCTTGGCCCCGGTGGCAGGGTTGAAGCTGTCGGTGATGTACATGTCGACCCACTCGGCGCTCTCGTCGACGATCTTGGTCAGCTCGTCGATGTTGTCCTCCTTGACCACCAGGCTCTTGAGGACGTAGAGGTCGGGGTCGATCCGGCGCAGCTTCTCCAGCTGGGCGGGCTCGACGTCGCCGTGCAACTGCACGGCGGTGACGCCGAGTTCGGCGCAGAACTGCCGGATCTCGTCGGCCTCGGTCAGGTAGGTGATCAGGACGCCCCGGTGCCGGGGCTGGATCGCCGCGACGATGGCCGCGGCGTCGGCCTCGGACAGGTCCTCGTTCTTCGCCGGCAGCCGCAGGGCGAACCCCAGCCAGTCGGCGCCCTCCGCGCAGATCAGGTCGGCCTCGTCCTGGTCGATGATCCCGGCCACCTGGATCAGTCCCTGCATCTGCTGCTCCCTCTCTGTGTGAAACGCCGGTCGGAATCTCCACCGACGGAAATCCCACGTATGCGTCGACCAATCCGGGGATCCGGGACGGACCCGGCCCCGGTCGACTCGACGAGAGAAACGTACGAAACGAACGGCACCGGGGGACAGGCCCATGTCCGGCCCCGCGTCGGTGCCACTTCCACCGATGGCACCGCACCGACGACGAAGCGGCCCCACCTGCGCGCGGTGGAGCCGAAAAGGATTCGCCATGTCATTGTTTGAATTCTCGCGAACAATTCATGAATGGCGCCGCCCCGCTGAGCGTGAAACGGCCGCCGATGACGGGACACGCCGTCACGACGATGTCACGGAATTGCCCGGACCCCTTGCTATCACTGTGCCGAGGAGGTCCACCAGTGACAACGAGTTCCACACCCGCCGCGGTTTCCGTCTCCGCGGCCGACCCGCACCCGCGCCGGCGCATCGACCTGTGCGGTACCCATCTGTCGTACGTCGACGTGGGGGCCGGCGACCCGATCGTGTTCCTGCACGGCAACCCCACGTCCTCGTACCTGTGGCGCAACGTCATCCCGGCGGTCCGCGACCTGGGCCGCTGCCTCGCCCCCGACCTGGTCGGGATGGGCGACTCCGGCCCGGCGTCCGACGGCGGCTACCGCTTCACCGACCAGGTGCGCCACCTCGACGCCTGGTTCGACGCCGTGGTGGGCGACCAGCCGGTCACGCTGGTGCTGCACGACTGGGGTTCGGCGCTGGGCTTCCACTGGGCGGCCCGGCACCCCGACCGGGTCCGGGCCGTCGCCTACATGGAGGCGATCGTCCAACCCCGCCGGTGGAGCGACTTCGAGGCCGGCCGCGACCAGCTCTTCCGCGCCATGCGCTCACCCGAGGGGGAACGCCTGGTGCTCGAGGAGAACTTCTTCGTCGAGGTGGTGCTGCCCCGCAGCGTGGTGCGCCCGCTGTCGGAGGCGGAGCTGGACCGCTACCGTCGGCCGTTCGGTGACCCCGACTCCCGGCGGCCCACCCTCGCCTTCCCCCGGGAGCTGCCCATCGAGGGCGAACCGGCGGACGTGACCGCCGTCGTCGAGGAGTACGGCCGCTGGCTGGCCGCCTCCCCGGTGCCGAAGCTGCTGGTGGTCGCCGAGCCGGGGGCGCTGCTGACCGGTCGGGCCCTGGCGTTCGCCCGGACCTTTCCGAACCAGCGCGAGGTCACCGTCACCGGCAGCCACTACGTGCAGGAGGACTCGCCGGACGAGATCGGCGCCGCCCTGCGGGACTTCGTCGCCGGCCGGTGAACGCGGCCGTGGGGCGGGCGGTCGGGGAACCGCCCGCCCCACGTGGCTGCTCAGGCCGCCGAGGTGGCCCGCTCCTCCTGCGGCGACTCGACCGTCGCCGACGAGGCGCTCAGCTCCCGCAGGATCGACTGCTCGGTGCGGGTCCGTGCCACGTCCAGCCCACCGTCCTCGTCGGTCAGCAGGAGCTGGGCGAACTGCGCGCGTACCTCGCGCTTGAGCACCTTGCCGGTGACCCCCAGCGGGATCTTGGTGTCCCCCTTGGAGATGACCGTCGCGGCCAGCTCGTGCCTGCCCGCCGCCCGCAGCGCCCGGTTGATCCGGGTCAGCAGCTCCTCGGCGGTGAGGTCCGACCCGTCGATCAGGCGCAGCGCGGCGATCGGGGCGAACGAGGTCGGCTCGACCGGGTCGACCACCCCGACGACGGCGCAGTCCACCACCGCCCGGCACGCCTTGAAGATCTCCTCCTCGAGGGTGAGGCTGTAGACCGGGCCGCGCCGCGTCGTGATCACGTCCGTGGTCCGGTCGTAGTGGTAGAACCGGCCCTTGTCGTCCTTGTAGCCGATGTCGCCGGTGAGCCAGTAGCCGTTGCGGATCGACTTGTGCGTCAACTCGTGGTTGCCCCAGTAGCCCAGGGTCACCGTCGGGGTGTGCACCGCCAGGTAGCCGACCTGGTTGGGGCCGAGCTCCCGACCGTCCTCGTCGAAGACGACCGCGTCCTCGACGATCGGCTCCGGGTAGCCGACACAACGGTTGTAGGCGTTGGTCTTGGGGCCGTGGATGTTGAGGAACAGGGCCATGCCCATCTCCGAGGCGCCCAACCCGTCGAGGTAGTGCGACCCCGGCCGCCAGGTGCCGTTCTCCCGGTGCCGGCCGAGCCGGACCAGCTCCCGCACGTGCGCCTCGTGCGAGGCGTCCGCCGTGCTGATCCAGGTCGTCACGTTCGACGCGGCGGACGGCTCCAGGCCGAGCGCGAGCATCTCGGTGAAGGTGATCGGGAAGCCCGTCACCACGCTGGGCTTCCACCACCGCATCGCCTCGGCCACCGTCGCCCCGTCCTGGGACTCCATGACCAGGGTGGGCAGGCCGATGAGGGTGGCCATCATCATGTAGCTGTAGCCCGACGAGTGCGAGGCCGGGAAGGCCAGCAGCATCTTGTCGTCCGGCCCCGACGGCAGCGTCATGATCCGGGGGCGCTTGCCGGCGAAGAACTGGCGGTGGCCGAACGTGGCGGCCTTCGGCATGCCGGTGGTGCCCGAGGAGTGCGAGATGAGCACCGGGTCGCGGTCGCCGTGCCGGTACGGGTAGACCCCGGGCAGCGGGCCGGCCGGCGGCGCGGCGTGCATCGCCTCCTGCGAGGCGGTGAACCGGAACGGACGCGCGTCGGCCATCCCGTTGAGCAGCGGGCCGAGCTTGTCCGCGTCGACCACCACGCCGACCGCGTCGAGCCGGGAGAGGTACTTGGCGGCGGTGTCGGGCACCATGTTCGGGTTGATCACGGCGGGGATCGCGCCGAGGCTGTTGAGCGCCAGGAAGTGCACGAAGCTCGCCATGCCGTTGCGGGTGAAGACCCCCACCCGGTCGCCGTGGGTGACCCCGGCGTTGTGGTACCACCTGGCGTACCGCTCGGTCTGGTCGCGCAGCGTCGCCAGGCTGTAGACGACCAGGTCGTCCGGGCCGCCGCCGGGCGGCAGGTGGTGGAACAGCGGGGCGTCGTGGTCCTGTCCCCGCTCCAGGGCGTGCCACAGGAAGTCACCCGCGCCGAGCTGACGGGTGGCCAGCAGCTCCAGCCGGGCCCGCAGCCCCCGGTGCGACCGCCCGAAGTGCATACGCGGGACCGATGCCAGATAACGCTGTAGTGACCTGAGCTTCATGGTGCCTCCTCGGTGCTTCGGTGCGGCCAGATGGCCTCGGGGTCGGGCAGGGGTTCGGTCAGCGCGTCGAGATGGGCGCGCCAGTCGTGCAACCGCCGCGCGTCGGCGGGGGCGGTCGGCTCTCCGTTGATCCGGGTCAGGACCCGGATTCCGTGCAGGGCACTGGTGATCCACACCTCGCTGTCGAGCAGCTCCGCCACGCTGGGCAGCCGGTGCCGTACCGGCGTCCCCAGCTCGGCGCAGCGGTCGAGCAGCAGCCGCCGGGTGACGCCGGGCAGGATCCGCCCGTCCTCCGGTGGGGTGTGCAGGACGCCCGACGACCACCAGTAGATGGTGCTGAACGCCCCCTCGCGGACCCGACCGTGCTCGTCGCAGAGCAGGGCCTCGTCGGCGTCCGCGTCGTGGGCGGCGGCTCTGATCTTCTCCAGCTCCTCGAAGTCCGGCCCCTTGAGGTGGGGCAGCCGCCGGGGGTCCGGATGCGGCCACACCCAGCCACGGGCCTCACCGACCCGGGGCGGGGCGGGCCGCAGCCGCAGGGCCAGCCGCTGGGTGGGAACCAGGTGCAGTTCGATGCGGGGAAACCACACCCCGGAACGGGGCAGCGCCGTGGTGACCGACGCCCCGAAGGACGCCACCCGGTGCGCCGAGACCCCGAACCGTCGTACGGCCGCGCCGAAGCGCTGCCAGTGCAGGCGGTACGCCCGGGCCCGGCCGTCGGTCAGGAGCCAGGAGTCGGCCACCACGGGGCGGTACCGACTATCCTCGATCCCTTCGCGGACCCCCGTCTCCCACAGCAGCAGGGGGACGGCCCGAGTCGCCGGCGGCATCTTCTTCTCCGATCCGTGGTGTGTCGCCGATTGGCTGGGCCGACCATAGGGCGGCCGTGAGGTCCCGCTCCAGAGCCACGTTGACGCCGTACTCCGGGCCACTTGTCGCCCGCCGGCTTTGGTCCCGTGCGAACCCCTGATGTGGCCCTGTACCGACCGTGGTCGGGTGCCTATCGTCGCTACCTACCGTGATCGCTGTTCACATTCGTCACCGTCCGTCGGCACGTCCGGCCCGGTGGGGGCGGGGGCACCGACCGCACGGACCGGCAGCCCGAGCCGCCGCGTTTCCAGCCAGACAGAGGGGAGTACGCCGTGACCGCCGTCATCGAACCCACTCAGGACACCTATCGGGTGGACGAGTTCGTCGAGGCCGCCCGAGCGAGGGCGGGAGTTCCGGACTTCGAGTTCGCGCACCTGGACGCCCTCGACCGGTTGCTGCGGTCGTTGGACGCCGAGGGCGGCCTGAACGAGGCCGGTCGCCGGTCGGTCCGGGGCGCCCTGGTCGCCGCGCTGGCCACCCAGGCCGCCGCGCACCGGGCCCGGGTGAAGAACCCGGAGATCGCCTCGGTCGAGATCAACCAGCCGGTGTTCATCACGGGCATGACCCGCAGTGGCACCACGCTGATGCACAACCTGCTCGGCCAGCACCCGGACCTGCGTTCCCCCGACCTGTGGGAGCTGATGGCGCCGGCGACCGACGACCGCGACGAGGCGACCCGGCAGGCGCTCGTGCAGGCCGCGGAGAACTTCTGCGTCGACTACTACACCGTCGCGCCGAAGCTGAAGCCGGTGCACCTGTGGGAGCCGCACCGCCCCGACGAGGACCACCGGCTGACCGCCCCCACGTTCAAGACGATGGCGTACGAGCTGCGCTACACGGTGCCCAGCTACGGCGAGTGGCTGCGGACCCAGGACCAGTACGACGCCTACGACTACCACCGGTACCTGATGCAGCACATCGTCTGGCGGGTACCCACCGACACCCTGGTCCTCAAGGACCCGTTCCACCTGTGGCGGGCCGACGCGCTCGCCCGCACCTACCCGGACGCCCGGCTGATCTACATGCACCGCGCCCCGAGCGTCACCATCCCCTCCACCTGCAGCCTCACCGAGATCATTCGACTCGCGCGCGCCGACCGGGTGGACCGCCTCGCGCTCGGTAAGCTCTGGACCGAGCGCTTCGCCGAGATGCTCGACCTGTTCGCGCGGGCCGAGCAGGAGCAGCTCGCCGGCACCCCGGTGCTCGACGTCGACTACCAGCGCCTGATGGCCGACCCGATCGCCGTGATGGCCGAGATCTGCGACTTCCTCGGTGCCCGCTGGGACGGCGAGGTCGAGAAGGCGTTCCGCGACTACCTCGCCGCGAACCGCAAGGACAAGCTCGGCAAGCACGTCTACCGGGCCGAGGACTACGGCCTGGACGCCGACGAGCTGGACGAGCGCTTCTCCGCATACCTGACGAAGTACCAGATCGGAGGACGGGCGTGAGCACCACGTCGGAGCCCACGGTGCTGCAGACGGTCACCGAGCAGGTCCGCGCCTTCGCCCGTACGGTCGACGGCGCCCCCACGGTCACCGTAGGCATCGTGACCCCGCTGTCCCTGCCGGGCGACCCGACGGCCGGCACGCTGACCGCACGCGGGGCCCTGATCGGCGCGGAGTACGTCCGCGACCACGGCGGCATCCGCGACGGCCTGCAGTTCGACTTCGTCGTCCGCGACGACCAGGAGACCGTCACCCTCGACGGCGGCACGATGCCCCGCTCGGCGGTCGGCGCGCTGGCGAAGGTCGCGATCGTCGACCGGGCGCTGGCCGTGCTCGGGCCCTGGCACCTGCGCTACACCGAGGAGGTCGCCGACCTCGCCGACCGGATCGGGGTGCCGCTGTTCATCGAGAACGCCCACCCCGAGGTCACCGCGCGCAAGCGCCGGGCGGTCTTCCGCACGTTCACCTCGATGGCCGAACGCGCCCCGGTGCTGATCCGGTTCGCCGCCGACCAGGGCTTCCGGCGGGTCGGTCTGATCCACGCCGACACGGTCTTCGGGCGCAGCGCCGCCGCGCTGCTCACCGCCGAGCTGAAGGCGGCCGAGGAGCCCATGGAGCTGTACTCCGTGGAGTTCGACCAGGAGTCGACGACGGACCTGCGTCCCCAGCTGCGCGAGATCCAGCAGTGGGGGCCGGACGTGGTGATCAACGTCGGGGTGGTGCGCACCAACCACCTCATCGTGCAGCAGGCGGCGGAGATCGGGCTGCTGCCGCAGGTGCCCATGCTGGCGCCGTTCCAGTGGCCGCTGCGGGCGCCTGACTACTGGAAGGCGCTCGGCGCGCACGGCCTGCACATGGTGTGGCCGGCCACCCAGTTCAGCCCGAACTGGTCGGGGCTGACCCCGATCGGCAGGTGGTTCGTGGACCGCTACCGCGACACGTACGGCACGATGCCGCCGGACACCGCCCTCAACGCCTTCACCGACATCACGATCATCGCGCAGGCCCTGCGGCAGGCGGACCGGGTCGGCCGGGAGGAGCTGATCGCCGCGCTGGAGAAGGGCACCTTCGACACCTGGCGTGGTCCGGTCAGCTTCACCCGCGGCGAGACCCACTGGCACCACAGCCCGCCTCCGGTGGTGCTGCAGCAGTACCAGGAGATCGACCAGGACATCTCCACCGTGCCGATCGTCTACCCGCCCGAGCTGCGTACCGCCGGGTACGTGCGGCCGGGCTCCTCGACCTGACCGGCCTGACCGGCCGACACCTGTGGGGAGACAACGCCATGGCGTTCACTTCGACCGCATCCGAAACCTCATCCGACCTGCGGATGTCCTACCTCGACGTGCTCGAGGCCGAGGCGGTGCACATCATCCGCGAGGTGGCGGGCACGCTGGAGCGTCCCGTCCTGCTGTTCAGCGGCGGTAAGGACTCCGCCGTCATGCTCCACCTGGCCCTCAAGGCGTTCCTGCCGGGCCAGCTGCCCTTCCCCGTACTGCACGTCGACACCGGGCACAACTTCCCCGAGGTGATCGAGTACCGCGACAAGGTCGTGGCGGAGCACCAGCTCACGCTGCGGGTGGCGCACGTGCAGGACTACATCGACGACGGCCGGCTCACCGAGCGGCCCGACGGCAGCCGCAACCCGTTGCAGACCGTCCCGCTGCTCGACGCCATCACCCAGCACCGCTTCGACGCCGTGTTCGGCGGCGGGCGGCGCGACGAGGAGAAGGCCCGGGCCAAGGAGCGGGTGTTCTCGCTGCGCGACGAGTTCGGGCAGTGGGACCCCCGCCAGCAGCGCCCCGAGCTGTGGAACCTGTACAACGGCCGGCACGATCCGGGCGGGCACGTACGGGTCTTCCCGCTGTCGAACTGGACCGAGCTCGACGTGTGGCACTACATCGCCCGGGAGGAGATCCCCCTGCCGGCCATCTACTTCGCCCACCAGCGTGAGGTCTTCCTGCGCAACGGGATGTGGCTGGCACCGGGGGAGTGGGGCGGTCCGCGCCGCGACGAGCAGGTGCAGGAACGCACCGTGCGGTACCGCACCGTCGGTGACATGTCCTGCACGGGCGCCCTGGAGTCGGGGGCCGCGACCATCGACGAGGTGATCGCCGAGATCAGTCTGTCCCGGATCACCGAGCGCGGTTCGAGCCGGGCCGACGACCGGATGTCCGACACCGCCATGGAGGACCGCAAGCGGGAGGGGTACTTCTAGTGACCACACTCAGCCTCGACACCACGCGCGACGGGGAGCTGCTGCGGCTCGCCACCGCGGGCAGCGTCGACGACGGAAAGTCCACCCTGGTAGGCCGACTGCTCTACGACTCCAAGTCGGTGCTGGCCGACCAGTTGGAGGCGGTCGAGTCCGCCAGCCGTGCCCGTGGCTACGGCCAGGCCGACCTCGCCCTGCTGACCGACGGGCTGCGGGCCGAACGCGAGCAGGGCATCACCATCGACGTCGCCTACCGCTACTTCGCCACCGGCAACCGCCGGTTCATCCTGGCCGACACCCCCGGGCACGTGCAGTACACCCGGAACATGGTCACCGGCGCGTCCACCGCGCACCTGGCCGTGATCCTGGTCGACGCCCGGCACGGCGTGGTGACCCAGACCCGGCGGCACACCGCGGTGGCCGCGCTGCTGCGCACCCCGCACGTGGTGCTGGCGGTCAACAAGATGGACCTGGTCGGTTTCGCCGAGGACCGGTTCGCCGAGATCGACGACGAGTTCCGCCGGCTGGCGGGTTCGCTCGGTGTCCCCGACGTGCGGTCCATCCCGTTGTCGGCGCTGCGCGGTGACAACGTCGTCGACGCCTCGACGGAGATGCCCTGGTACACCGGGCCGACCTTCCTGCAGCACCTGGAACAGGTGGACCTCGACGAGGACCTGACCGCCCTGCCGGCCCGGCTGCCGGTGCAGTACGTCCTGCCCGACGGGTCGCTCGCCGGTCAGCTCGTCGCCGGCCAGCTCCGTCTCGGGCAGCAGGTCCTGGTCACGCCCGCCGGCCGGCCGGCGGTGGTCACCGCCCTCCAGCGGCTCGGCACGCCGATCGAGAACGCCCGCGCGGGCATGTCGATCAGCGTGAAGCTCGACGGGGCGGGCGAGGTGGGACGCGGCGACATGATCGTCGCGGCGGACCGGATCCCGACCACGACCCGGCAGGTCACCGCGACGCTGTGCCACGTCGCCGAGCGTCGGCTCGGTGAGGGCGCCCGGGTCCTCGTCCAGCACCAGACCCGGGTGGTCGAGGCGACGGTGGCGTCGATCGTCGACCGCCTCGACCTGGCCACCCTGGAGCACACCCCGAACTCCGACCCGCTGGTGGTCAACGACATCGCGACCGTGGTGCTGGACCTCGACGAGCCGATCGCCGCGGACCCGTACCGGCTCATCCGGGGCACCGGGTCGCTGCTGCTCATCGACCCCGCCGACGGGGCGACCCTCAGTGCCGGCCTGGTGGGTCCGGCTTTCCGATGAATCAACCGAAGGATGTACGACGGTGTCCGAAGTGAACCGAATCCTGGTGGACATGTTCGTCGACCCGGTGTGCCCGTGGGCGTGGCTGACGTCCCGGTGGCTGCTCGACGCCGAGCGGCAGCGCCCGATCGACGTGCGGTTCAAGATCATGAGCCTGTCCGCCCTCAATGAGGGACGTGCCGACATCGACGCGTTCTACCAGCGCAACATCGGACCGTGGCGGCGTCCGGTGCGGGTGCTGATGGCGACCGAGCAGCAGCACGGGCCGGACGCCGTCCGGTCGCTCTACGACGCCATGGGCACCCGCCGGCACGTCAAGGGCCAGTCCTACGGGCCGGCCCTGTACAAGGCGGCGCTCACCGAGTGCGGGCTGCCGGGCGAACTGGCCGACGCGGCGGACGACGCCGGGCTCGACGACGCGGTGCGCAAGAGCCACCAGGCGGGCATGCAGCCGGTCGGGCTGGACGTCGGTACCCCGACGATCCACGTACACGTGCCCGGCGGCGACCCGGTGGCGCTGTTCGGCCCGGTGGTCACCCCCGCCCCGAAGGGCGAGGACGCCGCCCGGCTCTGGGACGGCTTCCTGCTGGTCGCCCAGACACCCGGGTTCTACGAGCTCAAGCGCAGCCGCACGAGTGGCCCGCAGACCCGCTGACGACCGGCCGGGGCGGTGCCATCGATGGAGATGGCACCGCCCCGGCGTTTTCCGCACAGAAAGTGAACGTCCCGACATGCAGGAGCCGTCTGTGCCCAGGATCGGTGACGAGGTGGTCCGCCGCTACCTCGCCCGCCTGGACGAGCCCGGCCGGCCCAGGGTGAACCTGGCGACGCTGGTCCGGTTGCACGAGCGTCACGTCCGGCGGGTTCCGTACCACAATCTCGACATCCAGGTGGGGCTGCCCACCGACGTCGACCCGGCCGGCAACGCCGCGCGGCTGGCCGACGGCGACGCCGGCTACTGCTTCCACCTCAACGGCGCGTTCGCCGCCCTGCTGGCCGCGCTGGGGTTCGACGTGACCCTGCACCGGGGGCAGGTGAAGAAGGCGCCCGCCCTGCCCGACGGCGTGCAGTTCGCCAACCACCTGACCACGACCGTCCGGCTGGACGGCCGGCGCTGGTTCGTCGACGTCGGGCTCGGCGACGGGCTGCTGGGTCCGGTGCCGTTACGTCCCGGCGTGGTCCGGCATCCGCCGCTGACCTTCGCCTTCGCCGAGGCGGCGTGGGGGTGGCGGTTCACCCACGATCCCCGCGGGTCGTTCACGGTGATGGACTGGGAGGACCGGCCGGCGTGGCCGCAGGACTTCGTCGCCGCACACCAGCTGCTCTCGACCGCGCCGAGTTCCACCTTCGTCCGCCGGTTCATCGTCACCAACCGGGGGTCGGGCGAGGTGGTGTGGTCGCTGGTCGACCGGCTGCTGACCCGCATCGACGGCGACGGCGTGCACCGGCGGGAGCTGACCACCTTCGACCAGTGGCGTCGGGAGTTGGAGGAGACGTTCCTCCTACGGCTCGACGACCGGCACACCGCCGGGCTGCGGCTGCTGTGGCAGCGGTTGCCGCAGCGTCCCGGCATCCCCACCGGCTGACCACCGCCGCAGGACAGGAGACGACATGCAGATCAGCACCGGCCCCGACGGCGTGCCGCGCTGCGGTTGGTGCACCGGCACCCCCGTCTACGTCGCCTACCACGACGACGAGTGGGGGCGTCCCGTGCACGGTGACGCCCCGCTCTTCGAACACCTGGCCCTGGAGGCGTTCCAGGCGGGGTTGTCGTGGTCGACGATCCTGCACAAGCGGGACGCCTTCCGGTCGGCCTTCGCCGGCTTCGACCCGGAGACGGTCGCCGGCTACACCGACGCCGACGTGGACCGGCTGCTCGCCACCGACGGCATCGTGCGTAACCGGGCCAAGATCGAGGCGACCATCGACAACGCCCGGCTCGTCGTCGCGCTGGCCGGCGGCCTCGACGCCCTGCTGTGGTCGTACGCGCCGGACACCGTCCGGCCCCGACCCCGCTCCACGTCGGAGGTGCCGGCCCGCACGCCCGAGTCGACGGCGATGGCGCGGGAGCTGAAGCGGCGCGGGTTCCGGTTCATCGGCCCGGTCGGCGCGTACGCCCTGATGCAGTCGACCGGGATGGTCGACGACCACCTGGTGGGCTGCCACCTGGCCGTGGACGGCTGAAACCGCTGCGGGTGCGGCCCCACCGTCGACGACGGTGGGGCCGCACCCGGTCGCATCATCACGCCGCGACGCCCAGCAACCGCTGCATCGTCGGCAGGTCCCCGCGCAGCTCGGGGGTGGGGCACCGGTGGACGATCCGACCCCGGACCATCACCGCCGCCTCCTCGGTCACCCCGAGGGCCAGGTGCAGGTCGTGCTCCACGAGCAGCAGCGTCAACCCCTCCCGCACCACCGCCCGCAGCGCCTCGGCCACCTCGTCGACGACGATCGGCGCCAGCCCCTCGGACGGCTCGTCCATCAGGACCAGCCGCGGGTCGGTGGCCAGGGCCCGGCCGATGACGAGCATCTGCTGCTCCCCACCGGACAGTTGGCCGGCGAGATGCCGTCGTCGCTGCGCCAGGCGGGGGAACAGCTCGTAGACCCGCCCGGTCGGCCAGGTCCGGCCGCCGTGCCGGGTGGCCAGGGCCAGATGCTCGTGCACCGTCAGCGTCGGCCACACCCGCCGCCCCTGCGGCACCAGCGCCACCCCGGCGCGGGCGAGCCGGTCGGCCCGCCAGCCGGTGACGTCCCGCCCGTCCAGCAGCACCCGTCCGCCGGTGGGCCGCAGCAGCCCGGCGAGGGTGGACACGAGGGTGGTCTTGCCGACCCCGTTGCGGCCCAGCAGGGCCAGCGCCTGCCCGGCGGACAGGTCGAGATCCAGCCCGTGCAGCACCTGCCCCTGCCCGTAGCCGGCGGACAGCTCACGCACCACCAGATCCACCGTGCACCTCCTCCATCCGGCCGCCGAGGTACGCCTGCTGCACCTCGGGACTGCGCCGTACCTGCTCGGGCGTGCCGCTGCACAGCACGGTGCCGAGGTGCAGGACGCTGACCCGGGTGGCGACGTCGAAGACGACGTCCAGGTCGTGCTCGACGAACACGATCGTCACGGTGGGCGGCACGCCGCGCAGCAGCTCCACCAGCCCACCCCGTTCCTCGCCGGACATGCCGGCAGCCGGCTCGTCCAGCAGCAGCAGTTGCGGCCTCGCCGCGAGCGCCACCGCGATCTCCAGCCGCCGGCACTGGCTGTACGACAGTGCCGCCACCGGCACGTCGGCCCGGTCGTCGAGGCCGACCGAGGCGAGCGCGGCGGCCACCTCGGCGCGACGGTGCCGGTCGGTGTGCCGGGCCAGCACCCGGCCACCGGTCAGCGCCAGGCTCACGTTCTGCGCGGCGGTGAGCGACCCCAGCAGGGTCGAGTGCTGGAAGCTGCGCCCGATGCCCGCGCGGGCCCGGCGGTGGACCGGCTCCCGGGTGACGTCGCGGCCCCGGTAGTGGACGGTGCCCTCGGACGGGCGTTCCTGGCCGGCGATCAGCTTGAGCAGGGTGCTCTTGCCGGCGCCGTTGGGCCCGATGAGCGCGTGCCGCTCCCCGGCGGCCACCGTCAGCCGCACCCCCCGCAGGACGCTCAGCGCGCCGTACCGGTGGTGGACGTCGTGGCAGCGGAGTACGTCGATCATGACGCGGCCCTCCTCAGCCGGATGTGGGCGATCCCCGTGGGCAGCAGGTAGACGACGAGCACGAACAGCAGCCCCAGGGCCAGTGGGCCGTGCCCGTCGAGGGTCGCGCCCAGCGAGTCCCGCACGACGATGACCAGGGCCGCGCCGAGGCAGGGCCCCCACCAGGAGCCGGTGCCCCCGATCACCACGGCCAGCAGGGCGAGCGCCGAGGTCTCGAAGCCGGCGTCGGCCGGGGTGACCAGCCGCTGCTGGGCGGCGAGGAGCCCGCCGGCCAGCCCGGCGACGGCACCGGCGAAGACGAACGCCCCGAGCTTCACCAGCGTGGTCCGGTAGCCCAGCGCCCGCATCCGGTCCTCGCTGTCGCGGATGCCCCGCAACACCACCCCGGTGGCGGAGGTGGACGCCAGGCGCAGGGCGAGCAGCCCGACGAGGAAGAAGGCCAGCACGTACCAGTAGGTCGTCGCGGGCTGGTCGAGGACCAGCCCGGACAGCGTCGGCGCGGGTACGCCGTACAGGCCGTTCGAGCCGCCGGTGACCGATTCCCAGCTGTCGGCCGCCTGCTGGGTCAGCTCCCCGACCGCCAGGGTCAGCATGAGGAAGAAGACCCCGCTCGCCCGGACGGCGACCGCCCCGGCGACCAGCGCGACCAGGGCGGCGGCGGCCATCCCGAGCAGGAGCGCCGGCACGCCCGACGTGCCGTGCAGGGCGCTGAAGGCCGCCGCGTACGCGCCGACGCCGAAGAACGCGGCGTGCCCGAGCGACGGCAGCCCGACGACGCCGACCAGCAGGTTGAGGCTCGCCGCGAGCAACCCGAAGACGAGGATGCGGGTCAACGTCGTCGTCGCGTACGGGGCGAGGTAGAGCGGGGCGGCGGCCAGCAGCAGGATGCCGGCGGCCACGCCTGTCGCGGTGCGGACGGCGGGACGCAGCCGGGGGCGGGTGGCCGGGTGGGTCGTGGCCAGGGATGTCATCGTCGTCCTCCCGGGGCGAGGGTGAACAGGCCGCGCGGCCGGACGACGAGCACCGCCGCGAGCGTGCCGAAGAGCAGGAAGGAGGCCAGGCCGGGCAGCACCGCCCGGCCGACGGACTCGACCTGGCCGAACAGCAGCGCGGCGATCAGCGGCCCCCTGATGGAGCCGAGCCCGCCGACCACCACGACCACCAGGGCGAGCACCAGGATGGTGGTGTCCAGCCCGGGACGGGCGTGGTAGATGGGTGCGCCGAGCAGCCCGGCGAGGGTGGCCAGCACCGAACCCAGCACGAACACCCCACCGCGGACCAGGCGGGGGTCCACCCCGACGGCGGCGACCATGTCCCGGTCGCCGACGGTGGCGCGGAACAGCGCGCCGAGCGAGGTGCGCTCCACGGTCCAGTACACGGCGGCGGCGAGCAGGGCGGCGACCCCGACCAGGGCGAGCCGGTAGCTGGGGTAGCTCCAGCCGGCGACGGTCACGGTGCCGGCCAGGCCGGCCGGTGGTTCGGTGGCGCGGACGTCGTCGCCGAACAGCGCGGACAGCACGTCGGCGGCCACCAGGGCGATGCCGAGGGTGAGCAGCGCCTGTTCGAGGTGGGAGCGGCGGGACAGCGGCGCGGTCAGCAGGGACAGCAGGCCACCGGCGGCGGCCCCGAACACGACGACGGCGACGACCGCCCGGCCCAGCGACGGCCAGGTCTGCTGCTCACCGCCGATCCACCAGGCCAGGTAGGCGCCGGTGAGGAACAGCGCCCCGTGGGCGAGGTTCAGCACGTCCATCATGCCGAAGATCAGGGACAGGCCGGCGGCGGTGATGAACAGCAGCAGCCCGATGGCCAGCCCGTTCACCATCGCGGTCAGCGCGATCTGCGCGGTGGGCATCGTGATGCTCCGTCCGCTGGCCCGGTCAGGCCTGCGGGTCGAGCGGACCGAGGTCCTCGACCACGCCGTTGACCGGTGCGCCGGCCCGGGTCTGCACCCGGCGCAGGTAGAAGTTCTGCCGGGGCGACTGCTCCACGAACGACCACGGGCCGCGCGGGCTGTCGGTGATGACGCCGACCGAGCCGAGCGCCCCGGCGAGGCTGTCGCCGTCGACGGCCTTCGCCTGCGCGATGGCGCGGGAGAGCACCTCGGCGGCGTCCCACGCCTGCACGGCGTAGGCGGTGGGGGCGGCGTCGTAGGCGGCGCGGAACGCCTTGCCGAACGCGGTGTTGGCGGGGTTGTCCAGTTCGGAGGTGTAGTGCAGCGTGGACAGCACCCCGTCGGCCGCCGCGCCCTGCGCGGTGAGCACCCCGCCCTCGACGAGGAACCCGGAGGCGTACAGCGGGATGGTGCGGGAGAGCCCGAACTGGGCGTACTGCTTGACGAAGGCCACCGACTCGGCCCCGCCGAAGAAGCAGAAGGTGCCCTGGGCGCCGGAGGACTGGATGCGGCTGAGGAACGGCTGGTAGTCCTGGGTCTTGCCGAACGGCGGCTGGCTCTGCCCGACGATGGTGCCCCCACCGGCCCGGTACGCGTCGCTGAACCCCTTGATCGCCTCGGCGCCGGCGACGTAGTCGGGGGCGATGGCGTAGACCCGGCGTACGCCGCTCGCGGCCAGGTGGCGTCCCATCGCGGCGGCGACCTGGGCGTTGGTGAACGAGGTGCGCCAGATGTAGGGGCTGCGGTTGGCGGCGGTGATGGCCCCGGCGCCCGCGTTGGCGATGACCAGCAGCCGGCGGGCGCTGGTGACGAGGTCCCGGACGCCGAGCGCGGTGGCCGAGCTGACGATGCCGACCAGCACGTCGACCCGGTCGTTCTGGAGCAGCTTCTGCACCGCCGGCACGCCGGTCTGCGGGCCCTCGCCCTCGTCGGCGACGACGGTGGTGACCCGGCGGCCGCCCAGCCGGCCGTCGTGCTGGCGCAGCCAGAGGTCCCAGCCCCGTTGGATGTCCACGCCCAGCGGGGTGTAGACCCCGGCCTGGGGGATGACGAGGCCGACCTTGACGGTGTTGCTGTCGCCGCCGCTGGCGGCGGTGGCGCCGAGGCTGCTGCCGCAGCCGGTGAGGCCGGCGACGCCGAGGCCGGCGGTGAGACCGAGGAATGTCCTGCGGTTGATTCCGGTCATGGCTTGACTCCCGAACGTATCGAGCAGGATGGGTGGCCTGAAGGTATGGCCGGCCGTCGGGGGCGGCCAGTGCCACATCGCCGCCCGGTCCGGAACCACTCGCCCCGCCGGCCGGGCCCGTTCCCCGACGGCGGCGATTGGCCCCGTCGGGCGGCGTCAAGTGGCCGTTTCCCGTACCGCCGGGCCGTGGCACGCTGCTGGACGCCGTCCGGTCCTGTCCGACCCTTCCCGGGTGCCGGCCGGCGCGTCCGCCCGGACGGCACCCGGCGTCGACCGTCTAATGGGCGGTGCGCCCCGCCGCGGGCGTCGTGCCCGCTGACCCGGAGGGAACCGACAATGCTGACACCCGAGCAGGTACGGGAGTTCGCCCTCGCCATGCCGGAGGCGGTGGAACAGGAGACGTGGGGTCACCCCACGTTCCGGGTGCGCGACCGCATCTTCGCCAGCACCTCCGCCGACGGCGTGGTGGCGATCATCCGGGCCTCCAAGGAGGAGCAGGCCGAGCTGATGGCGGCCGACCCGGACACCTACGACCCGGCGGACTACTTCGGCCGGTACGGCTGGGTCCGCGCCCAGCTCGCCTCGGCCGACCCGGACGAGATCCGGGAGCTGGTGGTGGAGGGTTGGCGGCGGGCGGCGCCGAAGCGCCTGGTGGCGCAGTACGACGGCACGCCCGCGCGGACCCCGGGGCGGTGACCGGGTGGCCGCGATCATCCTGGGCTGGAACCCGCAGCGGTGGAACGGGTGGACGCCGAGCTACGAGGCGCTGACGCCGGGGGTGTCCCCGCAGCGCACCCTGGCCGGGTCGTGGACGGTGGGTCGGCGGGTGAACATCCCGGTCGGCGCGGACGCCTGGCTGTTGCTGCAGGGCCGCCAGCGGGGGCTGGTCGGGCACGCCGTGGTGACCCGCGCCCCCTATCCCGGCCCGCACGACCGGGACCCGTCGGCGACGACGAACTACGTGGACGTGGCGTGGGACGGGCTGCTGCCGGTGGCGGAGCGGATCGTGCCGGAGGTGTTGAAGACGGAGGCGTCCGGGGTCGCCTGGGACTACGTGTTCAGCTCGGGCACCGGGGTGCCGGCCGCCGCCGAGGCGCAGGTCCACCAGCTCTGGCAGCGGTACGCCCTGGACTGATCCGTGGGGCCGGCCCCGGGGGTACGCGGTGCGCGTACCCCCGGGGCCGGCCCACTGTCGTCACCGGCCGACCGGCACGGGTTCGGCGGCCAGCGCGGGCGTCTCGTCGCTCGACGCGGCGCGGGTGGCCAGCAGCGGTCCGGCCATCGCGGTGGTCACCAGGGCCATGATGACCATCATGGTGAACATCTGTCCGTCGAGGACGCCGAGGGAGACGCCGATGTTGAGCACGATCAGCTCGGTCAGTCCCCGGGTGTTCATGAGCACGCCCAGCCGGCGTGCCTGCGGCCAGGACAGGCCGAAGGCGCGGGCGGGCAGGGTCGCGCCGGCCATCTTGCCGACGCAGGCGACCAGGACGATGGCGGTGAGTTCGAGCAGGTTGGTCGGGCTCAGCGCGGCGATGTCGACGCTCAGCCCGGTGACGATGAAGAAGACCGGCAGCAGGACCAGGCCGATGTTCTCGAAGGGCACCCGGACGTGCTTGATCAGCGCCTCGGCGGGCTGGCGGGGCATGACGAACCCGAACGCGAACGCCCCGAAGATGGCGTGGATGCCGATCCAGGTGGTCGCGTAGGAGGACAGGAAGACGCCGGCGGCGGTGATGGCCGCGAGCTGGTAGGTGTTGGGGCCCACCCGGCGGATCAGGGCGGCCAGGCCGGGGCGGACGGCGAGGGCCATCACCGCGATGTACCCGGCGGACATGAGGACCACCTGGGCGAGGTCGGTGGCGTCGCGGGCGGTGGCGACCGCGGCGACCACCGCCAGGATGCACCAGGCCAGCACGTCGTCGATGGCGGCGCTGGCCAGTGCCAGCACGCCGACCCGGGTGTGGCTGAGTCGCCGGTCGCGCAGGATGCGGGCCAGGACGGGGAACGCGGTGATGGCCATGGCGGCGCCGAGGAAGAGCGCGAACGCCAGGAACGGCACGGGTTTGCCGGCGATCGTGGCGTGCCGGGGGTAGATGAGGTTGGCCAGGCCGACGCCGAGGGCGAAGGCGAGGGCGATGGAGCACACCGACACCGACAGGGTGAGGCTCTTGTGCCGGGAGACCACGCGCCTGTCGAACTCCCACCCGATGAGGAACATGAACAGCAGGAGGCCGACCTGCGAGATGGCCGACAGGTACGGCCGGGCGGCGGCGGGGAAGAGCAGGGCGGTCAGGTCGCCCGGGAGCAGGCCGAGCAGGCTGGGTCCCAGCGCGATGCCGGCGACGATCTCGCCGATCACCACGGGCTGCCCGAGCCGTCTGGCGATTCCGCCGAACAGGTGGGCTACCAGCAGGACGAGGGCGATGTCGGCCATCACGATTGCCACGGTGAGTTCGGCCGGGGTGGCTACGGACTTCATGAGATCTCCGGATCTGAGCGGGAGAGGGCTGGTCCGCCGGCCGGCGCCGTTAATGCGGGGCCTGCGCGGGCCACCGACCGTAGCAGCGGATTCTGCCGCCCGACATGTCCATGTCCGACGGATCGGGGGTGCCATTTGCCAGCCCGGTCGCGGTGTGCGGGGGGTTGGTGGGAAACGCGACCGGTGGGTGTTTCACCGCCGTTTACGGCCGGCTCTCCGCGCCGTCACCGGGTTGAATGCGGAAATCCGACTCGTAACTGGCGGGTCAGGTTGCCGACACCGGCCGGTTAACGCGAAATGATGCATTCCAGCGATCAATGCCGATGATGGACGTCTATAGCCGGGATTTTCCGAGGCCATTTGGTCACCTGCCGTGACGACATGCTCACGGCACGACGTCAACGCTGGGCAGTGGACTGCCCAGTGGCACTGTCTGCGGCCAGGAAATGGCTCTGGTTGCCCCGCAAGTGGTGGGTTAGCCTTCCTGACGTTCCGTCCCTCCGGCGACACAGAGAGTGCAACCATGACACCTTCGTCAGCTTTCGGCGGTCATTGCGGCCGGTCCGGGGCGGCCCTGTCCGGTGCGCAGCGGGGGCGGGTCGAGAGGTGACCAGACTGCTGCATGTCAAAGCCACTCCGACGGGCCCGCGAAGCCGATCGGCCGCCGTCGCCGAGGCGTTTGTCGACGCATTCCTCGAGTGCCACCCGCAGGCGACCCTCGATGTGCTGGACCTTTCCGCGACCACCCTGCCCCCGGTGGGGGCGGTGGCGGTGGCGGCCAAGAAAAACGCCATCTCGGGTGCCACCGGCTCCGCCGATGAGGCGATGTCGTGGCAACAGACCCAGGAACTCGTACGCCGGTTCACCGATGCTGACCACTATCTGTTTTCCGTGCCGATGTGGAACTTCGGAATCCCCTACCTGCTCAAGCACTTCATTGATATCGTCACCCAGCCGGGGCTGACGTTCCGCCTCGATCCGCGACACGGTTACCAGGGCCTGCTCACCGGCCGCCGGGCCTGTGTCGTCTACACCAGCGGCGTCTACACCCCCGGGTGCCCGCCGGAGTTCGGCGTCGACTTCCAGTCGGCGTACCTCAACTACTGGCTGCGCACCATCGGCGTCGACCCGGTGATCGAGGTCGCGCTGCGGCCCACCGACTTCACCCGTTTCCTGGCCGCGGACCTCGAACGCGCCCGCGAGGACGCGCGCAAGGCCGCCCACACCATCTGACCACACCGCCGGCCGGCGACCCGTCGGCCCGTGCCACAGGAGGGAAGAAGCATGTCCGTCTGGTTCGTCACCGGCGCCTCACGGGGCTTCGGCCTGGAGATCGTCCGGCAGTTGCTGGAGCGCGGCGAACAGGTCGTCGCCACGGCGCGCAACACCAGCAGCCTGGCCGAACTGTCCTACCCCGACCGGCTGCTCGTGGTCCCGCTCGACGTCACCGACCAGTCCCAGGCCGACCGGGCGGTGCTCGCCGCGGTGGAGAGCTTCGGCGGCATCGACGTGCTGGTCAACAACGCCGGCCGGGGCCTGCTCGGGGCCGTCGAGGAGGCCACCGACGCCGAGACCCGGGCGGTGTTCGACACCAACGTGTTCGGCCTGCTGAACGTCACCCGCAGCGTGCTGCCCGTGCTGCGGCGCCAGCGCCGGGGCCGGATCATCAACATCAGCTCGGTCCTCGGCTTCAGCGCCAAGATGGGCTGGGGCGTCTACGCGGCGACGAAGTTCGCGGTGGAGGGGCTCAGCGAGGCGCTGCGGGTGGAGCTGGAGCCGGTCGGCGTCCAGGTGTGCCTGGTGGAGCCCGGCCTGTTCCGGACCGACTTCCTCGATCCTTCCTCGCTGCACTTCGCCGGCCGCGAGTTCCCGGAGTACGCCGAGACCTCCGGGCGGGTCCGCGCCTGGTCGGTCGGGCAGAACCACGCGCAGGCCGGCGACCCCGCGCGGGCGGCGGCGGCCATCATCGACCTCGGCCGCAACCCGCAACCGCCGTTCCGGCTCCCGCTCGGCGTGGACTCCGTGCAGCGCGTCGGCGAGAAGCTGGCCGAGGTGGCGCAGGAGCTCGCGGCCACCCGCGAGATCGGGCTGTCGATGTCCTACCCGGAGCCCGCGGTCGCCGCCCACTGAGGCGGTCCGGCCCATCATCCACCAGACGATCGGCGAGGAGCGAGGATGAACACGTTGACCACGACGGCGGTGGCGTCGAGTCCCGTCGAGACCTTCGACGAGCGGCTCCGGCGGCTGCTGCGATGGCACTTCGACCCCCAGACCGGCTCGCCGTTCTGGCTGCGCCAGCGCGGGCTGCTCGACTTCGATCCGCTTCGCGACATCGACACCGCCGCCGACCTGGTGCGGTTCCCGGATCTCACCGACCAGCTGCGGCACGTCCCGGTCGGCGACCTGATCCCGCGCGGCCTGACCGGCACCGGTTTCCGGGTGTACGAGTCGGGCGGGACCAGTGGCGCGCCCAAGCGCATCGTCGACCGGGACTACCGGCGTCGGCTGCTCTCCTGGGCGATGCAGCGGCTGCGGGCGCACCACATCGCCGACCCCGCGCACTGGCTGCACCTCGGCCCGAGCGGGCCGCACGTCTTCGCCTACGACTGCGCCCGCTACGCCTCCCTGGGCAACGGCCTGTTCCACACCGTCGACTTCGACCCGCGCTGGGTCAAGAAGCTGGTGGCGGCAGGGGAGGCCGACACGGTCAAGCGGTACGTGCGGCACCTGCTGGACCAGGCGGCCGAGGTGCTGCGCTCGCAACCGGTCAAGGTGCTCAGCACGACGCCCCCGCTGATCGAGGCGATCTGCGCCGACCCGGAGCTGCACGCGGCCGTCGAGCGGAGCGTCGAGACGATCATCTGGGCCGGCACCTCGTTCAGCCCGGAGAGCCTGCGTCAGGTGGAGGAGGTGTTCTTCCCGGACACCACGATCGTGGGCATCTACGGCAACACCCTGATGGGTGTCGCCCCGCAGCGGCCCCGGCTTCCCGACGACCGGCACCTGTGCGTGTTCGAGCCGTACGCCGAGGCGGTCTGGATCGACGTGGTCGACGACGCCGGTGCGGTGGTCGACTACGGTCAGCGTGGCCGGGTCCGGCTGAGTCTGGTCAGCGACGAGATGTTCCTGCCCAACGTCATCGAGCGGGACACCGCCGTGCGGGTGGAGCCCGTCGGCGACGCCACGGTCGACGGGCTGGCCGAGGTCGGCACCGTGGCCGAGGTGGGCGACGTCCGGGTGATCGAGGGGGTGTACTGAGTGGCCGGCATCGTGGTCGAGCCGATCGTCTGCGGCCGGCCGGTGGCGAGCCTCGACCGGGCCCCGCTGGCCGACGTCCGGGGCGACCTGCTGGGCGAGGTGGGGATGGCGCCACGGCTGATGGCCGTCGGTGCGGTGACCCGGGCCCGGCGGTCCGCCGACGGCACGCCGGTCGGGCACGACCTGCTGCTGCGGGCCGCCGACCTGTTCGCCACCGCCGACCTCGACGGGGAGACCCCGCAGGAGTACGAGCGGCGGGTCGCGTTCGCCGCCGGCCTGCCCCGGGTGACCGTCCGCAACGCCGTGGCCGACATCGTGCGCAGCCTCACCCACCTGCCGGCCACCACCCGGGCCGAGCTGCCCGGCACCCGGCTCGGCGACGGCTACGACACGGCCTGGGTGCCGGCCGGTCGGCTCTTCACGGCCGTGATGGCCAGCAACCACCCGGCCCCCAACGACTCGTGGCTGCACGCGCTGGCGCTGGGCTACAGCGTGCTGGTGCGCCCCGGCACCCGGGAGCCGTTCACCGCCCGCCGGCTGACCCTCGCCCTGCTCGCCGCCGGCCTGGCGGAGCACCGGATCTCCTTCCTGCCGTGCGAGCGCGCGGTGGGGGAGTACCTCCTGGAGGCCGCCGACCGGGGCATCGTGTACGGCGGCAGCGACGCCGTACGGCGGTGGGCCGACAGCGCGACGGTCACCACCCGGGGGCCGGGACGCAGCCGGGTCCTGCTCGACGGACCGCTGACCGACGACGTCCTCGACCACCTCACCGTCAGCGCGGCGCACGACGGCGGGACCCGGTGCAACAACATCTCCCTCGTGTTGACCACCGGTGACCCCCGGCAGGTCGCCGCAGCGCTCGCCGCCCGCTTCGACGCGCTGGCCAGCCCCGAGGTGTCGGCCCCCGACGCCACCCTGCCCGTGGTCGACGCCGCCCGCGCCGAGGGTCTGCGTCGGCAGCTCGCCGGGCTGACCGGGGGTGGGGCGGTGGTGCACACGGCGGCCGGCGCGGACCCGCTGGTGCGACTGCCCGACGGGTCGCACCGGCCGCTGCCCACCGTGCTGTCCACGGACGACCTGCGGCATCCGGCCGTGGGGACGGAGCTGCCGTTCCCGTTCGTCGTGGTGGCGCCCTGGCGGCGGGCGGACGGCACCGCCGCCCTCGGCGACGCGCTGGTGCTCAACCTGCTGACCGACGACGCCGACCTGCGGGCCGCGGTGGTGGCCGATCCGAGCGTCCGTAAGGTCACCTGCGGGCTGACCCTGCCCTGGGACAGCGCGCCCGGAATTCCCCACGAGGGCAACCTGTCGCTGTTCCTGCTGAAGGCCAAGGGCGTCGTGACGACCGGAACGAGGGATCATGCGTTGGCTTGAGGAGTTGCTCTCCGACAGGTGGTGGGCCACCGGTCAGGCGGTGCGGTTCCAGCTGCCCAACCAGAGCGAGTCGTCGATCACCTATGGCGACCTGCTGCGTCAGGCGGCGACGTTGGCCGGCCGGATCGGCGAGCCCGGTGACGGCGCGCAGACCCGGCTGGCCATCCTGACCATGGGCAGCGCGGAGGGGCTGGTCGCCCTGATCGCCGGCCTGATCGTCGGCGCGGTGGTGATCTCGACGCCCATCCAGACGCCGAGCCCCTGGTCGGCCGACCTGCTGGGGGACCCGGACGTGGTGCTGACCGACGCGACGGGCGCGGCGGTGTTGCAGTGTCACGAACGGCTGACCGGGGAGCGTCCGCGCTACCGGGTGCTCGACGTCGACCTGACCGAGCCGGCCAAGGCCAGCGTCCGGCCGGACATCTGCGCCGACCAGGACGACGTCTGCAAGATCGCCTATCTGGACCCGGGGCGCTCGCCGCTGGTGGTGGGGTTGACCGGGTTCGCTCTCGACTCCGCCGTCCGCCAGCCGGAACGCCGGCCGGTGTTCGCGGCGGGTGGGCTCGGCAGCCTCACCGGCCAACTGGCCACCTACCGGACGCTGGCTGCGGGGGGCGTGGTCGACCTGACCACCTCCCGCCCGGCGGGACGGTCCATTCTGGACTCCGCGATGCCGGTGACCCTGCCGCGCCGGCCGGATGACCGGGCGGCCGACTCCAGCACCACCTTTCCGTACATCGTGGACAACGCGGCCCAGTTGGACAAACTTGTGTCAGGAATCGTCCTACCGGCCGGGTCCGTCACGCTTCCGTCGGTAGCTAAGTTGTAGGCATGGTCATTTCCGTTTCTTGAGCCGCCTCGGTCGGGAGATGGATCGTCAGCGCGGCCGGGCCCACAGGTAATCCCGGCCGCGCCCGATCGGGCAAGGACAAATGCATGCCACGTGAGTCTCCCGCGCTGCCGGGAAGCGGTTTCCTCATCGACCGTCATTCAACGGCGCCGCTCTACCAACAGTTGTACGAACAGTTACGGTGGAGCATCGAGGCGGGTCAACTCACCCCGGGCACCCGACTGCCGGCCACCCGCACCCTGGCCAAGGAGTTGGGGGTTTCCCGCAACACCGTGCTGGTGGCCTACGACCGGCTGCTCGCCGAGGGCTACCTCGACGGCCGGGTGGGGTCCGGCACCCGGGTGGCCACCCGGCAGAGCGTGCGGGAGATGGAGTCCCAACTGCCCCGCCCGGCGACCAAGGCCCCCCTGCGAATCACCCGGGCCGCCCGCCGGATGGCTGAGGCGTCGGCCTACTTCACCCCGGCGCACGACCAGCTGCGCTACCCGGACCGGCCGTTCACCCTCGGCATGCCCGCCCTGGACCTCTTCCCGTCGAAGGTCTGGGGCCAGATCATGTTCAGCAAGTCGCACCAGCTCACCAGCGCCCTCTACACGCACCGCGACCCGGCCGGCTACTGGCCGCTGCGCAAGGGCATCGCGGCCATGCTGGGGCTGATGCGGGGCGTCCGGTGCACCCCGGAACAGGTGATCATCCAGCCGAGCGCCCAGATCGCCGTGCACGTGATGGCCCTGACCCTGCTGGAACCGGGGGAGAAGGTGCTCGTCGAGGACCCGGGCCTGCAGGCCATCCGGGGCGCCCTGCACTCCGCCGGCGCGGACACCTGCCCCGTCCCGGTCGACGCCGAGGGCATGTGCGTAGCGGTGGGCAAGGCCCGTCACCCGGACGCGCGGATGGCGGTGGTGACGCCCAACAACCAGTTCCCCCTGTCGGTGCGGATGTCCGCCGCCCGTCGGGCCGAGGTGCTCGCCTGGGCCCGCGACAACGACGCCTGGATCATCGAGGACGACTACGACGGCGAGTTCTGGGCGGAGAACCCCGGCCCGCCGCTGCACCAGGGTGACGAGGACGGGCGCGTCATCTATGTCGGGACCTTCAGCAAGGTGCTCTTCCCCGGGTTGTGCCTGGCCTATCTGGTGGTCCCCCCGGATCTGGTCGACATCGTCACCGAGGTGCAGCGGGCGACGGTCAACTCACTCAACATCCTCACCCAGGCGGCGCTCGCGGAGTTCATCGAGGCGAATCACCTCGCCCGGCACGTACGCCGAATGCGCGACGTCTACCGGGAACGCGGCGACATTCTCGTCGGCGCGTTGCGTGGCCGGCTGGGCGGGTTCGTCACGATCGACACCGCCCCACGGGGCACCCATCTGGTCGCCAGCCTGCCAGACACCGCCGACGAACAACGCCTGGCCCGGCTCGGTCGGGAGGCACGGTTGCGGGTCTATCCACTCTCGTCGTTCGGCGACGAACTCGAGGGGATCGGGCGGGGCCTGGTCCTCGGTTACGCGGCCACCCCACCGGAGAAGATCCTCTCCGGCGTGACCCGCCTGACGACGGTTGTGGAGCAGTTCACCGGTCGTTCGCATTCGAACGGCCGGGCTGCATTGAGGAAGAGCGTATAAGTCGTTCCCGCCGGGCCAAAGGTCCATGTAGCCAAATAGTCAGGTGCCAATCCCAGTGGTACTAGCGAGATGGCGTACATGGCCCTGTGCCGATCGTCTCTTGCGCCTATACGGTCCGTACCGGATCGCGGCGCCTTCTTCGGTGACCGGGCCGCCCCGAAGAATACAGGGGGAGAGACTTATGCCATCGCCACAGCTTCTCGTACGGCGCCCCGAGGCGCCCACCACCGACAGCTGGAGCCCCGCCGGTTGGCGGACGCTGCCCATCGCGCAGCAGCCGACCTGGCCGGACCGGGACGAGCTCGACGCTGTCGCCGACTACCTGTCCGGCCTGCCCGCGCTGACCGAGGTCGCGGAGATCAGGCGGCTGAGGGAGGACATCGCCCGCGCCAGCGCGGGTGAGGCGTTCGTGCTTCAGGCCGGCGACTGCGCCGAGCCGCTCGGCATGGCCGCCACCACCTCGGCACGGGCCAAACACCGGGCCATCACGGCCCTCGGCGAGCGCCTGGCCCGCGAGCTGCGCCGCCCGACCATCGGCGTGGGGCGGCTCGCCGGCCAGTTCGCCAAGCCCCGCTCGGAGCCCTTCGAAGCGGTCGACGGCCACCTGCTGCCGGTGTTCCGCGGGCTGATGGTCAACGAGCCGGAAGCCACCGCCGCCGCCCGCCAGGCCGACCCGTACCGGCTGCTGTCCTGCTACTACACCGCCCGGCAGGTGGTGGCGGAGCTGTCGGCGGCCGGCGGCGGTGTACGGACCAGCCACGAGGTGCTGATCCTCGAGTACGAGCAGGCGCTGACCCGCCTCGACGAGGCCAGCGGCGAGTGGTTCCTACGCTCGACGCACCTGCCCTGGGTGGGTGAGCGCACCCGCGCGGTGGACGGCGCCCACCTGAACTTCCTGGCGGGGCTGGGCAACCCGGTCGCGGTCAAGGTCGGCCCCAGCGCGACGGTCGACGAGGTGCTGCGGATCTGCGCCCTGCTCGACCCGCACCGCCGGCCCGGCCGGCTCACCCTGATCAGCCGGATGGGCCACCGCAAGATCGCCGACCACCTGCCGTCGCTGGTCCGGGCGGTGGCCGACGCCGGGCACCCGGTCGCCTGGATGTGCGACGCCATGCACGGCAACACCGTCCGCGGTGCCGGTGGGGTGAAGACCCGCCACCTGGACACCATCGTGGACGAGTTGACCACCTTCGTCGAGGTGCTGCGCAGCCAGGGCCGGGAGCCGGCGGGTCTGCACCTGGAGATCGCCGCGGACGACGTCACCGAGTGCGTCGGCGCGGGCGTGGTCGACGAGAGCCAACTCGGTCGCGCCTACCGGTCGCTGTGCGACCCGCGGCTGAACCACGAGCAGGCCGACGCGGTCGTCGACGCGCTCGTCACCGCGATGCACCGCTGAACACCAGTCCCCACACACCTCGTGACCCGAGCGGAGGAGGCATCAGTGCGTACCCTGCTGGTCGACAACTACGACTCCTACACCTACAACCTGTTCCAGCTCATCGCCGTGGTCAACGGCGTCGAGCCCACCGTCGTCCGCCACGACGACCCGGCCGTGGCCACCCTGGATCTGCGCCGGTTCGACAACGTGGTCATCTCGCCCGGACCCGGCCGACCCGACCGGGAGAAGGACTTCGGCTTCTCCGCACAGGTCATCGCGGAGTCCCCGGTGCCGGTGCTCGGCGTCTGCCTGGGCCACCAGGGCATCGCCTCGGGGCACGGCGCGGCCGTGCACTCCGCGCCCGTGCCCCGCCACGGGCACCTGGCGTCGATCACGCACGACGGTGACGGCCTGTTCGCCGGCATCCCGCAGCACTTCACCGCCGTGCGGTACCACTCGCTGTGCGTGTCGGACCTGCCCCCGGAACTGGTCGCCACCGCCTGGGCCGAGGACGGGGTGATCATGGGGCTGCGGCACGTCGACCGGCCGATGTGGGGGCTCCAGTTCCACCCCGAGTCGATCTGCACCGAGTACGGGCAGACCCTGCTCGGCAACTTCCGCGACCTGACCCGGGCCCACCAGGCCCGGGAGAGCATCCAGGTGGCCGCCCCGCCGCCCATCGCCGCGCCGACGCACCAACTGCACGTGCGCACCCTCGGCTGGGAGACCGACGCCGAGCAGGCGTTCACCAGGCTGTTCCGGGACTCGACCCACGCCTTCTGGCTGGACAGCGCCCGGGTCGAGGAGGGACTGTCCCGCTTCTCCTACCTCGGCGACGCCTCCGGGCCGCTGTCCGAGGTGGTCCGCTACGACGTCGGCACCGGCGCGGTCGAGGTCGCCACGGCGGCCGGCGCCCCGACCCGGGTGCCCGGCACCATCCTGTCCTACCTCCAGCAGCGGCTGGCCGGCATCCACCTCGACTCGTCGGCCCTGCCCACCGACCTGACCTGCGGCTACGTGGGCTACTTCGGCTACGAGCTGAAGGGCGACCTGGGCGCTGCCGGGCCACACCGCGCCGACACCCCGGACGCGTACTGGATCTTCGCCGACCGGTTCGTCGCGGTCGACCACCGGGACCGGCAGACCTACCTGGTGGCGCTCTCCGACGGCAGCGAGGGCAGCGACGACGCGGCGCGGGACTGGGTCGAGGCCGTCGCCGAGCAGCTCACCGCCATCCCCGAGGCGGGACCGGTCACCCCGCTCACCCCGCCGCCGGTCGACACCAGCTCGCTGGTCGCGTCGCTGGAGCGGGACCGGGAGCAGTACCTGGCCGACATCGCCGCCTGCAAGCAGGAACTGTTCGCCGGGGAGAGCTACGAGATCTGCCTGACCAACGGGCTGCGCCTGCCGCGCCCCCGCGACGGGTTCGCCTTCTACCGGGCCATGCGCCGGTACAACCCGGCGCCCTACTCGGCCTACCTGCGGCTGGGCGACATCGAGGTGGCCTGCTCCTCCCCGGAGCGCTTCCTGCGGCTGACCGCCGACCGGGTGGTCGAGACCAAGCCGATCAAGGGCACCGCGCCCCGGCACCCCGACCCGACGGTCGACGCGGCACTGCGCGACGAGCTGACCACCAGCGACAAGACCCGCGCCGAGAACCTGATGATCGTCGACCTGCTCCGCAACGACCTCGGCCGGGTGTGCGAGGTCGGCAGCGTCACCGTGCCCAAGCTGATGCAGACCGAGTCGTACGCGAGCGTGCACCAGCTCGTCTCGACCATCCGGGGCCGGCTGCGGGCCGAGGCCACCGCCGTCGACTGCGTCGAGGCGTGCTTCCCCGGCGGCTCGATGACCGGAGCGCCCAAGTTGCGGACGCTGGAGATCATCGACGGGCTGGAGACCACCGCCCGGGGCATCTACTCCGGTTCGCTGGGCTTCCTGAGCTGCAACGGCACCGCCGACCTCAACATCGTCATCCGTACCGCGGTGCTGTCCGGCGACGGCATGCGGGTCGGCGCGGGCGGGGCCATCATCCTCGACTCCGATCCGGAGGGGGAGTTCGACGAGATGCTGCTGAAGGCCGCCGCCCCGCTGCGCGCGCTGCTCAGCGGCGGCTACCGGGAGGACGTCGATGTCTACCAGTGATCCGCTGTCGGTGTGCATCGTCGGCATGGGGCCGCGTGGGCTCTGCGTGCTGGAGCGCCTGGTCAGCAACGCCGCCGCCGACCCCGACCGGCCGGTACGCGTCGACGTCGTCGACCCGTACCCGCCGGGGGCGGGCCGGGTGTGGCGGGCCGACCAGTCCGACCGGCTGCTGATGAACACCGTGGCCTCCCAGGTGACCGTGTTCCCCGACTCGACCGTGGAGCTGGCCGGCCTGCTCCGCGAGGGCCCCAGCCTCTACGAGTGGGCCCGGTTCCAGGTGCTGATGGGCGACCTCGGCCAGTTCCCGGCCGACGTCGCCGAGGAACTGCGCGCGGTGGGACCCGACACCTACTCCACCCGCCGGCTGTTCGGCCACTACCTGGCCTGGGTCTACCGGCGGGTGGTCGGTACCGCGCCGGACAACGTCACCGTCCGCGCCCACGCCACGGTCGCCGTCGCGCTGTGGGACGAGTCCGACGGCAAGCAGTGCGTGCAGTTGCAGACCGGCGACCGGCTCCCCGGCCTGGACGCGGTGGTGCTGGCCCAGGGCCACTACCCGGTCACCCCGACCCCGCAGGAGCAGACGCTCGCCGAGTTCGCCGTCGAGCGGGGGTTGACGTACATCCTGCCGGCCAACCCGGCCGACGTGGACCTGTCGATGGTGCGGCCCGGCGAGCCCACCCTGCTGCGCGGGCTCGGGCTCTGCTTCTTCGACTACCTGGCGCTGCTCACCGAGGGACGCGCCGGCCGCTACGTCCGCGCCGACGACGGCCGGCTGACCTACCTGCCGTCCGGGTTGGAACCGCAACTGCTGGCCGGCTCCCGCCGCGGCATCCCGTACCGGGCGCGGGGCCGCAACGAGAAGGGCGCACACGGGCGGCACGAGCCGCGGGTGCTCACCGTCGCGCTGGTCGAGCGGCTGCGCGCGGCCCGGGACACCACCGCGATGGACTTCATGACCGACCTGTGGCCGCTGATCGCCAAGGAGGTGGAGACGGCCTTCTACGTGGCGGTGCTGCGCCGGGCCGGCTGCCGCGGCAAGGCCCGCCGGTTCGAGGCCGAGTACCTCCAGGTGCCCCGGGGTGACGCGCGGGAGGAGGAGATCCGCCAGCGCTTCGGGATCACCGAGCGGTGGGACTGGGACACGGTGCTGGACCCGGCCCGCGACGAGACCTTCACCGGCTCGGCGGCGTTGCAGGAGTGGATGCTGCGCTACCTCGACGAGGACGCCCGCACGGCGGAGGAGGGCAACGTCAGTGGCCCGCTCAAGGCGGCCATGGACGTCCTGCGTGACCTGCGCAACGAGGTCCGCCTCGCCGTCGACCACGGCGGTCTGCGGGGCGCCTCGCACCGCGAGCACCTGGACCGCTGGTACACCCCGATGAACGCCTTCCTCAGCATCGGCCCCCCGGCCCACCGGGTCGAGCAGTTGGCCGCGCTCATCCGCGCCGGTGTGCTGCGCATCGTCGGGGCCGAGATGCGGGTGACGCCGTGCCCCGAGCAGGCCGGGTTCCTCGTCGAGTCGCCCCGCACGCCGGAGAGCCCGGACGTGGTGACCGCCATGATCGAGGCGCGGCTGCCGGAGGTGGACCTGCGGCGTACCGCCGATCCGTTGCTCGGTTGGATGCTCGCGCACCGGTCCTGCGCGCCGCACGTGGTGCCCGACCGGGAGGCCGGGCCGCACGTCACCGGCGGGCTGGCGGTGACCGGCCGGCCGTTCCACCCGGTGTCGGCGGCCGGCGAGCGACACACCCGTCGCTTCGTGTTCGGGGTGCCCACGGAGGGTGCACACTGGGCCACCGCGGCGGGCGCGCGGCCGGGCGTCAACTCGGTGATGCTCGGCGACGCGGACGCGATCAGCCTGTCGGTGCTCGCCCTCACCGCGCAGGCGGCCACCACGACGGGAGCGGTGACGACATGACCGAAGGCTTCGACCACGGGCTGCTGAGCCCCAGCAGCGCCGACCGGGGCATCGAGAACGCCGTCCGGGACCGGGCGGTCCTGCAGGCGATGCTCGACGCGGAGGCCGCCCTGGTGCGGGCCCAGGCCCGGCTGGGGGTGGTGCCCGGGGAACACGCGGACACCATCACCGCCGTCGCCGACGCCCGCCGGATCGACCTCGACGCGGTGGCGCGCCGAGCGACCGAGACGGCGAACCCGGTGGTCGCGGTGGTCGCCGCGCTCACCGAGCTGGTCACGGCGCTGGACCCGGCCGCCGCGGAGTACGTGCACCGCGGCTCCACCAGCCAGGACATCCTGGACACCGCGCTGATCCTGGTGGCGGAGCGGGCGTTGCGGGTGATCGACGCGGACCTGGCCGCGACCGCCGACGCGCTGGCCACCCTCGCCGACCGGCACCGGGGCACGCCACTTGCCGGTCGGACCCTGACCCAGCACGCCGTGCCGACCACGTTCGGCCTGAAGGCGGCGACCTGGCTCTCCGGCGTCCTCGACGCCCGGCAGGCGATCCACGCCCTGCTCGCCGACGGGCTGCCGGTGCAGCTCGGCGGGGCCGCCGGCACCCTCGGGGCGTACCTGGAGTTCGCCCGGCTGGCCGGGGACACCGACGACGGCTACGCCGAGAAACTGATCCACGCCTTCGCCGAGGAACTGTCCCTGGCCGAGCCGCACGCGCCCTGGCACACCGTGCGGACGCCCCTGCACGCCGTCGCGGGCGTGCTGGGCCTCATCACCGGCGTGCTCGGGGCGATGGCGGCGGACGTGCAGGTCATGGCGCGTACCGAGATCGGGGAGCTGGCCGAGCCGACCGGCCCGGGACGCGGGGTGTCCTCGGCGATGCCGCACAAACGCAACCCGGTGCTGGCGACCCGGATCCGGGCGGCGGCCACCCAGCTGCCGATGCTCGCCGCGACCGTCGCGCACTGCCTCGTCGCCGAGGACGAACGCCCCGGCGGGGCCTGGCACGCCGAGTGGCAGCCGTTCCGGGAGGCGTTGCGGCTGGCCGGTGGGGCCGCCGACGCGGCGGCCGAGCTGGCCGCGGGGCTGACGGTGTTCCCCGACCGGATGCGCGCCAACCTCGACCTCGCCGGGGAGTTCATGGCCTCGGAACGGTTGGCCGTGCGGCTCGCCCCGCTGCTCGGCAAGGCGGTGGCGAAGGAACTGCTGACCACCCTGACCGGCCGGGCGGTGCAGACCGGGCAGCCGCTGCGCGACCTGGTGGCGGCCGACCCCCGGGTCACCGCCGTCCTCGATCCGGCCGAGGTCGCCACCCTGCTCGACCCGGCCGGCTACGTCGGCGCCGCCGACCTGCTGGTGGACCGGGTCCTGCACCGCCACCGGACGGTCGGCGCGCGGTCGGCCCTCACGACCGAGGGCCGGCGGCCGTGAGCGGGCCGGGCCCCCTGGCGCGTCCGGTCCTCGGTGCGCCGATGGCGGGGGGAGTCAGCACACCCGCCCTCGTCGCGGCCGTCGGCGACGCCGGGGGGCTCGGTTTCCTGGCCGCCGGCTATCTGCGCCCGGCGGACCTGGCGGCCGACATCGACCAGGTCCGCCGCAGCACCACCGCACCGTTCGGGGTCAACGTCTTCGTGCCGGAGTCCCGGCCGGTGGACCGGGCCGCCGTCGCCCGGTTCCGGCAGGCGTTGCTGCCCGAGGCGACCCACCGGGGGGTGACCCTGCCCGAACCGCCCGAGCGGGACACCGACCACTTCGCCGACAAGATCGAGGTGGTGCTGGCCGCGCGGGTGCCGGTGGTCAGCTTCACCTTCGGCTGCCCGTCCCGGGCGGTCGTCGACCGGCTGCACGCCGCCGGATCACAGGTCGTCGTCACGGTCACCGACGTCGCGGAGGCGCGGGTGGCCGTCGCGGCCGGGGCCGACGCGCTCTGCGTGCAGAGCGCCGACGCCGGCGGGCACCGGGCGAGCTTCACCCCCGAACGCCGTCCCGACCCGCAGCCGGGCACGGCCGAACTGGTCGGCACGGTCCGGCGGGCCGTCGCGGTGCCGCTGATCGCCGCCGGGGGGATCACCGACCCGGCTCAGGTCGACGCGGTGGTCGCGGCCGGCGCGTCGGCGGTGCAGGTCGGCACCGCGCTGCTGCTGACCCCGCAGGCCGGCACCCATCCGGCGCACCGGGCCGCGCTGACCGAGCCCGGCCGGCCCGGCACCGTCGTCACCCGGGCCTTCTCGGGCCGGCCGGCGCGGGGGCTGCGCAACCGGTTCGTCGACTCCTTCGACGCGCTGGCCCCCGCCGCCTACCCGCAGGTCCACCACCTGACCAAACCGTTGCGCGTGGCGGCGGCGGCACGCGGCGACGCCGAGCACATGGCGCTCTGGGCCGGCACGGGCTACCGGTCCGCCCGGCCGGAGCCCGCCGGTCGGGTGGTCACCCGCCTCGCCGCCGCCGTGGCCGCCGCGACCCCACCGCACCCCGCACCCCGTTGACCAGCCGTACCCCCGAGGAGGATCCGATGCCGCACATCAACATCAAGTTTTTCCCGGTCGACCTGCACCGGGACACCGAGCAGCAGCTCGTCGACGAGCTGACCGAGGCGGTCACCAGCGCCTTCGGGTGCAGCCCGAACGTGGTGTCCATCGCCCTGGAACCGGTGGAGGAGCAGCGCTGGCAGGCGCAGGTCTACCAGCCGGAGATCGTCGAACGGCAGCACCTGCTGCGCAAGGTGCCCAACTACTGACGTCCCGGCCCCTGTAGGAGGTGGAGACCGCCATGGCGCAGCCGACCCGTACCCTCGCACCGAGACCGTTACCCAGCATCGCCGACGGCATCGACGACCTCGTCGGCAACACACCCCTGCTGCGCCTGCCCGTCGCGCACCGGGCACCCGGTGCCGAGGTGCTGGCGAAGCTGGAGTGCGCGAACCCGGCGGCCAGCGTGAAGGACCGCGCGGCGCTCTACATGCTCCGCGCGGCGGAGGCCGACGGGCGGCTGCGCCCCGGCGGCGTCGTGGTGGAGGCGACGTCGGGCAACACCGGCATCGCGTTGGCCGCCCTGTGCGCGGCGCGCGGGTACCGCTGCATCATCGTGCTGCCGGACAACGCCACCCCGGAGCGGATCGGCCTGCTGCGCCGGTTCGGCGCCGACGTGGTGCTGACCCCCCGCGAGGCGCGTTACCAGGGCGCGGTCGACAAGGCCGAGGAGATCTGCGCGATGACGCCGGGCGCGTGGTTCGTCCGGCAGCACGACAACGACGACAATCCCCGGGCCCACCGGGAGACCACCGGCCCGGAGATCTGGACCGACACCGGCGGCCGGGTCGACGTCCTGGTCTGCGGGGTCGGCACCGGCGGCACGCTCAGCGGCACCGCCGGCTACCTCAAGGAGCGCAACCCCGCGCTGCGGGCGGTCGCGGTGGAGCCGGCGGGTTCGCCGTTGCTGTCCGGGGGTACGGCCGGCACCCACGCCATCCCCGGTTTCAACGGCGGGTTCGTCGCCCCCACCACCGATCTGAGCCTGATCGACGAGGTCGTCACCGTCACCGACGAGGAGGCGGCGGACACGAGCAGCTGGCTGGCCCGCCGCGTCGGGGTCCTCGCCGGGGTGTCCTCCGGGGCGGCGACCCACGTGGCGCTGCGGGTGGCCCGTCGGCGCGACAGCGTCGACAAGCGGATCGTCGTCATCCTCCCCGACACCGGGGAGCGCTACCTGAGCATGTGGTCGGAGCGTCCGTGAGACGCCGGAGATTCGGAGGGGACGGTCCCGTGCGGACACTGCTACTCGTCGGTGGCGTCGACGACACCGCCGTCGCGGCGAAGGAACTCGGTCTGCGGGTGCTCCTGCTCCAGCACCCCACCAAGATCACCGAACGGCAGCGGCAGGTGGCCGACGTCGTGGAGGTGCTGGACTACACCGACTGGACGCTGACCGCGCCGGTCGTGACCCGGCTGCACCAGCGGTGGCGCATCGACCAGGTGGTCTCGCTGACCGAGCCGGGCCTGGACATCGCGGCCCGCGCCCGTGACCTGCTCGGCCTCGACGGCACCAGCTACCCGGTGTCCCGCCGGTTCCGGGACAAGCTCGCCATGCGCCGCCACCTGGTCAGCCGCGACGCCGAGGCGGTCGCGGCGGCACCCCTGCGCGACTTCGACGACCTGCGCGCCTTCGGTCTGCGGCACGGGTACCCGTTCGTGGTGAAGCCGACCGCCGCCACCGCCAGCATCGGGGTGTTCCGGGTCGACGACCCGTCCGGCCACGAGGCCGTGTGGGAGCAGGTGTGCCGGTTGCGGGGGACCCGCACCGACCGGGTGTCGACCCTGCTGGTGCTCGACGACTTCCTGATGGAGGAGTACGTCCACGGCCGGGAGTTCAGCGTCGAGACGTTCAGCTTCGCCGGCCGGCACGTGGTCGTCACGATCACCGAGAAGATGACCGACCCGGGCCACTTCGCCGAACTCGGCCACGCCGTGCCGGCCCGGTTGACCGAGGACGCCTGGGACCGGGTCGGCGAGTGCGTCGGCACCTTCCTCGACCACCTGGGCTTCACCGACGGCCCCTGCCACACCGAGGTCCGCCTCAGCGGCACCCGGGCCCGCATCATCGAGGGCCACCACCGCTACGGCGGCGACGCCATCCCCGAACTGGTCCGCGCCGTGTACGGCATCGACCTGGACCGGCTCGCCGTCGGCTGGCCGTTCCGCCTGGTCGACCCGTTGCCGGACAGCCCCGCGCCGCGGGGTGCGGGCTGTGTGCGTGCCGTCGTCGGCCCACCCGGTCGGGTGCTGTCCGTCGAGGGGGTGCAGGAGGCGGCCCGTCAGCCCGACGTCCTGGCGGTGCGGATCAGCGCCCGGCCCGGCGACGAGGTGCGCCCGCTGCGGGACAACTGGGACCGGCTCGGCCTGGTCGCCGTCACCGGCCCCACCGTCGTCGCCGCCGCGCAGCGGGGTGCGCGGCTCGTCGACGAGTTCATCCGCATCCGCATCCGCGACGACCGGGGTGCCGAGCACCTGGCCCGGGTCGCCGAGGTGCACCAGCTGACCGGGGCGGTGGGGTAGGTGAGCGTGCTGATCCTGCACCGCAATCCGCTGGAGCCGTTCCCGTACCGGGACTGGCTGGCCGACCACGACCAGCCGGCGGTGCTGCTCGCCGCCCGCGACAAGATCGAGTCCTTCGGCGAGCAGATCCCGACCGACACCCTCGGCCTGGCCCACCTGGAGGTGCTCGACCACTACGACCGGGACGTGGCGGCCCGCGCCACCGCGCTCGCCGCCCACCACCGGCCCCGGCACGTCGTCGCCCTGCACGAGGCGGACCTGGAACTCGCCGCCGAGCTGCGGGCCCGCTTCGGGCTGCCGGGCCCCCGGCCCGCCGACATCCGGCCGTTCCGCGACAAGCTGCTGATGAAGCAGCGGGCGGTGGCCGCCGGCATCGAGGTGGCCCCGCACACCCTGGCGACCACGGCCGGGCAGGTACGGGCCTTCGCGGCCGACCACGGGTACCCGGTGGTGCTCAAGCAGCGGGCCGGCTACAACTCCGTCGGGTTGCGCATCGTGCGCTCCGCCGGGGAGCTGCCTGCCCACCTGGACGAGCTGTACCGCGACGGCGACCGCGACGACCTGCTCGTCGAGCGGTTCGTGCCCGGCCGGATGTGCCACGTCGACGGGTTCGTCCGGGCCGGCCGCACCGTGCTGGCCTGGCCGTCGCAGTACCAGTACGATCTCGCCTCGTTCGGCAGCGACCCCGGTCCGCGCATCGACGTCACCCTCGACCCGGACGACCCGCTCACCGGCCGGCTGCTCGACCTCGTCGACCGGGTGCTGGCCGCCCTCACCCGCTCACCCGGTGCGCTCACCGACCACGCCTTCCACGCGGAGGTGTTCCACACCCCCGACGACCGGCTGGTGCTCTGCGAGATCGCCTGCCGCAGCGGCGGGGCGAAGATCCGCGAGGTGTTCGAGGTGATGTTCGGCGTCAACCTGGCGGAGGCGGAGCTGCGGACCCAGTTGGGGCTGCCCGTACCGGCGCTGGACCGGCTCACCGGCGACGCCCGCCCGCGTCCGCGCAGCATGTCCGGCCAGATGCTGATGATGAAACGTCCCGGGCTGGTCCGCACGGTGCCCAGCCCGCCGACCGAGCCGTGGGTCCGCCGGTTCTGGTGCTGGGCCCGACCCGGGCAGGTGATCCCGCCGGCCGCCGGCTCGGCCGACTTCCTCACCGCCGCCGTCGCCGCCGCACCGACCCGGGTCGAGTGCGAGGCGCGGCTACGCCGGCTCGGCGACCGGGTCGCCGCGCAGATCCAGATCGGGGAGGCGTCGTGACCGGCCGGGGAGTCCAGGCCCGCTACATGGCGGCGATGGTGATCGACGCCACCGGCAGCGGCATGTACCTGCCGCTGTCGCTGATCTACTTCCAGCACAGCACCGGCCTGTCCGTGGGACGGGTCGGCGCGATCGTCAGCGCGGCGGCGGTGCTCGGCCTGATCGCCAACCCGCTGACCGGGGTGCTCGTCGACCGGTTCGGCGCACGGGCCGTGGTGGTGGGCGGCTACCTGCTGCGCGCCGCCGCCTTCGCCTGCTATCCCCTGGTCGACTCGGCGGGGCCGCTGTTCCTGGCCGTGCTGGTGGTGGCGTTCGGTGACGTGTCGTTCTCCCCGTCGGTGCACTCGCTGGTCGCGGAGATCGCCAGCGGCAGCGCCCGGGACAAGCTGATCGCCGCGCAACGGAGCCTGCGCAACGCCGGGCTCGGTGCGGGTGGTCTGCTGGCCGGGGCGGCGCTCACGGTGCGGGCCGACCGGGCGTTCACCGTGATCGTGCTGACCAGCGCGGTCGCCTTCACCGTCGCGGCCGGGCTGATCCGGGCGATCCCCGTGCACCGCCGGTCCGGCGGCACCGCCCGTACGACGCAGGGTCGGGGCTACCGGCTGGTGGCCCGCAACCGTCCGTTCCTCGCCCTCACCCTGCTCAACGTGCCGACCGCGTTCGGCTACATGGTGCTGGCGGTGAGCCTGCCCGTCTACGTGACGCTGCACCTGGGGCAGCCGGCCTCGCTCGTCGGCGCGCTCTACGCGGTGAACACCATCGGCATCGCGGTGGCGCAGATCCCGGTCACCCGGGCGTTGACCCGGTTCCGCCGGTCCCGGGCCGTGGCGGCCGGGGCCGGCGTGTTCGGGCTGTCGTTCGTGTCGTTCGCGGTGCTCGGCGCGACGGCCGGCGGTGCGGTGCTGCTGGCCGGCGTGTTCGCCGCGACCGCACTGTTCACCGTCGGGGAACTCCTGCACGGGGCGACCGCGTCCGCGCTGGTGGTCAACGCGGCCCCCGAGCAGACCCGGGGCCGGCACCTCGCCGTCTACCAGCTGTCCTGGGCGGTGCCGGCCGCGTTGGCGCCCGCGGTGCTGACCGCGCTGCTGTCGCTGTCGCCGACCGGCATGTGGCTCGTGCTGGCGGCCGGTGTGGTGGTGTCGGCCCTCGGCGTGCTGCGCCTCGAACCCCACCTGCCCCCGGCGGCGGTCCGGGCGCCGGCCGCGCCGCAGACGACCGACGGGCCGACCCCGCCGCCGTCCGGGGACACCGCCCCCGGCCCGTACGGCGGCGCGCCCGTCGCCGACCCACCCGGCGGTCCCTCCGCCGCTGATCCCCCCGGCGGCGCGTCCGTCGCCGACCCGCCCGGCGACGCGCCCGCCGCCGGTTCCTCCGACGGTCGCGCCGCCGGCCCCGTACGAGTCAGGGAGAGTCACTGATGGGTGTTGCCAGCTGGGTGGTCCTCACCGGCGACGATCCACGGCACGCGCCACCGGCAGCCGCCGGCCAGTGCGGCTGGGTGAGTCAGATCGCGCCCCTGGTCACCGAGTTCAGTCGGCCGGGGGACCTGGTGCTCGACCCGTTCGCCGGATGGGGGACCAGCCTCGTGGCGGCCTCGGTCACCGGCCGGCGCGGCATCGGCCTGGAGATCTCCCCGGACCGGGCCAAGCAGGCGGCGCGCCGTCTGGAGGCGTACCCCGGCCAGGTGATGATCTGCGGTGACGCCCGCCGGCCCCCGGTGCCCGACCGCAGCGTCGACTTCCTCGTCACCGACCTGCCCTACTTCGGCACCGCGCTCGACACCGACTCCCCGGTCGACGGCCAGTTCTACGCGCTGCGCGACTACTCCGCCTACCTGACCGCCCTCGACCATGCCTTCCACGCGTTGGCCCGGGTGCTCAAGCGGGGCGCGTACGCGGTCGTCGCGGTGCAGAACCGGCGGGTCGGCGACCGGTTCGTGCCGCTGGCGTGGGACGTCGGCCGGGTGCTCGGCGGTCACCTGACCCTCGGCGACGAGCGCATCCACCTCTATCCGCGCCCGGTCACCGAGGGGGACCCGATGGTCAACAACCGGGGGCACGAGTACCTGCTCGTCGCGCGGAAGCGGTAGCCGCCGCTCAGGAACCGGCATCCACGCCCAGGGCGCGCTTGTCCGGCTTGCCGCTCGGCCCCACCGGCACCCCGGCGATCACCTCGACGGTCGTCGGGACGGCGGCCGCGCCCAGGGCCGCCGCGACCCGGGCGCGCAGCCGGTCGACGTCCAGCGGGCAGCCGCCGGCCGGCACCACGTACGCGTGCACCGCCTCGCCGGTGACGTCGTCGGGGCGGCTGACCACGTACGCCTCGGCGACGGCGGGGTCGGTGGCGAGCACCCGCTCGATCGGACCGGCGTACACCAGGTTGGCGTTGACGATGATCACGTCCCGGGCCCGGCCGTACAGGTGCAGGTAGCCGTCGGCGTCCAACCGGGCCAGGTCGCGGGTGCGCACCCAGCCGTCGGTGAACACCTCGGCGGTCTCGGCCGGGTCGCCCCAGTAGGCGTCGGCCTGCGCCGGGGTCCGGACGAAGAGTTCACCCTCGGTCGCCGGCCGGCCGTCGGCGTCCCGCACGGACAGGTCGACCACCGCCGGGGCGCGCCCGACCGAGGCGAGCCGGCGCGGGTCGGCCAGCAGCTCGGCCGGGGTGACCATCGCGATCATCCCGGTCTCGGTCTGCCCGTAGCCGTGGAAGACGACCGGGCCGAGCACGTCGAGCGCCTCGGCGAGCCGGGACGCGGTGAGCGGGGAACCGGAGACCACGAGCGCCCGCAGGCTGCCCAGGTCGACCGGGTCGGCGCGCTGGTCCCGGACGAGCTGGTGCAGCTTGCCGACGGTGATCACGCTCGCGGTGGCCCGGTGCCGGGTGATCATGCCGGGGAACCCGGGCGGGCGGGCGGCGACCAGGGTGCCCCCGGCGGCCAGGGTGAGGATGCCGTACTCCAGCATCACCTGGCTGCTCAGCGAGCCGAAGACCAGGTAGCGCCCCAGCCGGGGGGCGAGTTCGGCGATCGCCGGTGGCCACCGGTCGGGGTGGGCCGCCCAGGCCGCGCCCATCGCCGCGTACGTCTGGGCGCAGCCCTTGGGATGGCCGGTGCTGCCGCTGGTCCAGGTGATCCGGGCGACGTCGCCGGGCCGGCCGGCGGCGACCAGCGGGCTGCCGTCGTCGGTGGTCCCCGCCAGCGTGGCGAGCCGGGCGTCGTCGACGAGCAACGCGTCGTCGCTGGCGAGTAGCCGGTCGAGTTGCGCCGGGGTCAGCTCGGGCCGGATGCCGGACACCCGCGCGCCGACGGTGAACGCGGCGAGGACACCGGCGAGCGCCTCCGGGGTGACCCCGATCCGCAACGCCACCGCCCGTCCGGGCCCGATGCCGGCGGCCCGCAGCCCGCTGGCGATCCGCCGGACCAGGTCCGCCAGCTCGGCCGCGCCGACGATCCGGTCGCCGTCCTCGAAGACCGGCCGGTCGCCACCGGTGGTGAGCAGCCGCAGCACGGGCTGCGGCCACAGCTCACCACCGGCGGCGGTCCCGGACCGGTCGCGGTCCGCCGACCCGCGACCGGTCCGGTCGTGCCCGCCGTACCGGCCGGGCCCCGTGGCGCGATGGTCGGCGTCCGCCGCGCCACGGCCGTCGTGGTGGTGCTCAGCCGGCATCGGACAGGACGCCCTTGAGGAACAGCGCCAGGGGCTGCTGGTGCACGCCGGGCAGGTCCCAGTTGTTCTCCAGGTTCTCGGCGAGGTGGTGGGTGGCGACGACCTGCCCGCCCCGGTGCACCCGGACGACGGGGTGCAGGTAGCTGGCGTCGTGGGCGCGTTCGGCGTCGTTCTCGGCGATCCGGGGGACGGTGATGTCGAACGGGTCGACCTGGTCGTGGTCCGGGCCGTACTCCAGGGTGGTCACCACCGCGAACGGCTCGGGCCCCAGGCCGCCGTCGTGCAGGTGGGCCACCGGCACCTCCTCGTGGTAGCGCGCGACACCGTCGGCGATCACGACGACGTCGCCGAGGACGGTAAACTGCTGCCACAGCGCGGAGGTGCGGTTGATCCGGGCGATGATCGCGTCGGTGATCGCCTCCGGGGTGGCGTCCAGTGTGGTGGCCGGCCACGGCGTGCCGTGGTACCGGGCGTCGAGCATCCGGTGCAGGGCGCGTACGCCGTACCGGAAACCGTGGATGAAGCCGTTGGTGGAGCGCTTGAAGTCGCGTTGCTGGGTGAGGGTGCCGGCGAAGAACAGGCCGGGCACGTTCACCGACTCGAAGCCGGAGGTCTGCTCGGGGAAGCGGTCGTTGATGACCAGCCGGGGCCGGGCCGACGGGTCGAAGATGTCCGCGTCGAACCGGAAGCCGGTGCACAGGATGATCCGGTCGTAGTCGATCTGCCGCAGCGACTCGCGGGTGCGGGCGTACCGGAAGTCGATGCGGTAACCGCCGTCGTCGCGGCGGGCGATCCGCTCGACGGTGCCGTCCAGGACCGCGTTCTGCGACTTGAGCTGGTAGGTGTCGAGGAAGTTGTTGTTCACCGCGCGCAGGTGCCCGACGTAGTGCGTCTGCCAGGCCAGCCGGATCGAGTGCGGTCCGGCGACGTGGATGACGGCGGCGGTCTCGACCAGGGCGTCGGCGGTCTCGAAGGCCGAGTTGCCCTTGCCGATGATCAGGACCCGCTGGTTGGTGAAGTCGTCCGGGTCGACGCTGACGGTGTCGTAGCGTTCGGCGAGTTCGACGCCCTCGATCGGCGGGACGTGGAGCTTCGAGACGCCGGTGGCCACGACGACCCGGCGGGCGGTCAGGGTGTCGTCGCCGGCCTCGACGGTGAACAGGTCACCGTCGCGGGCTATCCGGGTGACCCGGGTGTCGTAGCGGACCCGCAGCCCCTGCGCGAAGGCGGCGAGGTAGCGCACCATGTCGTCGGCGTGGGGGAAGTAGCGCCGGCTGAAGTTGCGGAACAGCAGCGCCGGATCGTCGGTGAGCAGCGAGTTCCAGTCGGAGCGCAGGTTGAACTCCGGATCGTCGGACCCGGTCCAGACCTTGTTGATGGAGATCAACTGGCGGTGCCGCGGGTAGCGGCCGAAGAACGTGCCCGGCGCCGGCCCGGCCTCCAGCACCAGATGGTCGCGACCGTCGCGCTCCAGCAGGGCGGCGAGTTGGAGCCCGGCCGGCCCGGCTCCGATGATCAGGTAGTCGAGCGTCATGCGGCGCACCGTATCGGCCCGATTTCAAAGCGTTCTGAGAATCGCTCTCTAGGGTCCGGTCGCATGACGACAGAGGTTGATCTCGCGGCACCGCTGCGGATCGCCGACCTGAGCGCCGCCCGCGACCCGGTCCGGGTCGTGGTCGGCACTCAGGTCCGCGACCGGGTCACCCGCACCCGCACCTTCCTGTCCGCGGTGCTCGGCGAGGACCGCGCGGTGTACGGCAGCACCACCGGCTTCGGCGCCCTGGTCGGGTACGCCGGCCGCGCCGACCTGCGTGACCAGGCCGACAACACCCTCGCCCACCTCGGCGCGGGCCACGGCCCGGATCTCGCCCCGGAGATCGTCCGGGCGACCGTGCTGGTCCGGGCCTGGTCGCTGGCCCGGGGCGCGTCCGGGGTGTCGCCGCACGTCGTCGACGCGTTGGCGGCGATGCTCGGGACCACCTTCGTGCCCGCCGTGCCGAGGTGGGGTTCGGTGGGCGCGAGCGGGGACCTGATCCCGCTGGGCGCGGCGGCCCAGGCGCTGCGCGGTCGCGGCCACGCCTACCTCGACGGGGTACGCCTGCCGGCCGCGCAGGCGCTGGAGAAGGCCGGCCTGACCCCGCTGCCGCTGGACGGACGGGACGCCCTGGCCCTGGTCAACGGCACCTCGCTGACCACCGCGGCGACGGCGCTGGCGTTGTCGGCCGTACGTGCCGCGCACCGGGCGGCGCAGCTGCTCACCTGCCTGCTGGCCGACCTGCTCGGCTGCGACCCGCAGTTCCTCGACGCCCGGCTGCTGCGCGCGTACGGGCACCCGGGCGCGATCGACGTGGGCGCGCGGATGCGGCAGGTCGGCGCGGGGCTGGTCGCGTCGGGCAAGCGCGCGTTGCAGGAGCCGTACAGCATCCGGTGCGCGCCGCAGCTGCTCGGCGCGGCCGAGGACGCGCTGCGCCACGTCGATTCCGTGGTCACCGCCGACCTGGGCAGCGTCAGCGACAACCCGCTGTTCTTCCCCGACGACGACCTCGTGGTGCACGGCGGCAACTTCTTCGGCCAGCCGGCCGCGTTCGCCGCCGACCTGCTGTCGATGGTGGTGGCGCAGGTCGGCAACCTCGTCGAGCGGCAGCTCGACCTGCTCGTCGACCCGCACCGCAACGGTGGACTGCCGCCGATGCTGGCCGCCGGCCCGGGTCAGCAGCACGGGCTGCAGGGGGTGCAGCTGGCCTCCACCGCGCTGATCGCCGAGATCCGCCGGGACACCATGCCGGCGAGCATGCAGAGCCTGCCGACCAACCTGCACAACCAGGACGTCATCCCGCTCGGCACCCAGGCCGCCCTGCGGGTCTTCGACCAGGCCGGGCTGCTGCGGCTGATCGTCGGCTCGTTGGCGCTGGGGCTGCGTCAGGCCGCGTACGTGGGGGCCCGGACGCCCACCGCTCCGGGCTGCGCCCGGGTGCTGGCGGCGCTGGTCGCGGCGATCCCCCCGATCGACCCGGACCGGCCGCTCGACGGCGACGTCCGGCGGGCCGCCGACGTGATGGACGCACTGGAACTCCCGTTGACCCCTCTCACCCTGGATGGCCCGTCGTGACCCTCGACTGTCTGATCATCGGAGCCGGCCCCGCCGGCCTGCAACTGGCCGCCCTGCTCGAGGCCGACGGCCGGCGCGACTACCTGGTGCTGGAGGGCGCGGACATCCCGGGCGCGTTCTTCGCCACCTACCCCCGGCACCGGCAACTGATCTCCATCAACAAGCCGCACACCGGCTCCGACGATCCGGAGGTTAACCTGCGGCTGGACTGGAACTCGCTGCTCAGCGACGATCCGGCGCTGCGGTTCACCAGGTACACCGAACGGTACTTCCCGGACGCCGACCAGATGGTCCGCTACCTGGCCGACTTCGCCGCGACGACCGGGGTGAAGGTGCGCTACGGCGCGCGGGTCACCTCCGTGTCCAAGGTGGACGGGGTCTTCGAGGTGCACGCGGGGGAGACCTTCCGGGCCCGGCGGGTGGTCGTCGCCACCGGCGTGTCCCGGCCGTACCTGCCGGACATTCCCGGGCTGGAGCTGGCGGAGCAGTACGCGGACATGCCCGTCGACCCGCGCGACTACCTCGACCAGAAGGTGCTGATCATCGGCAAGGGCAACTCCGCGTTCGAGACGGCGGACAGCCTGATGGAGACCACCACCCTGATCCACCTGGCCGGGCCCAGCTCGGTGCGGATGGCCTGGCGCACCCACTACGTCGGGCACCTGCGGGCGGTGAACAACAACTTCCTCGACACCTACCAGCTCAAGTCGGCCAACGCGATCCTGGACGGCACCGTCCGGCGGATCACCCGCGACGCCGACGGCTACACGGTGACGTTCGCGTTCTCCCGCGCCGACGAGGTGACCAAGGAGCTGCGCTACGACCGGGTGCTCGTCTGCACCGGGTTCGCCTTCGACGCGTCGATCTTCGACGAGTCGTGCCGGCCGGAACTGGCGATCCGGGACCGCTTCCCGGCCCAGACCGCGCAGTGGGAGTCGGTGAACGTGCCCGACCTGTTCTTCGCCGGCACCATCACCCAGCAGCGGGACTTCAAGCGCTCGACCAACGGGTTCATCCACGGTTTCCGGTACGCCGTGCGGGCCCTGCACCGGATCCTCGAACGCCGGTACGGGGACACGCCGTGGCCGGCGGAGAAGCTGGACGCGACCGGGGCGTCGATCGCCGACGCGATCATCGCCCGGGTCAACCGCACCTCCGCGCTGTGGCAGCAGTTCGACGTCCTCGCCGACGTGGTGACCGTCGCCGACGCCGACGCGCGTTACCACGAGGAGGTGCCGGTGGACTACTTCACCGAGACCGGCCTGCGCACCGCCGACCACGACTACTCCGACGCGTTCGTGGTCACCCTGGAGTACGGCCCGGAGCACGACCAGGTGGACCCGTTCGACGTGACGGTGAAACGGGTCGCGCAGGACGTCGTCGGTCAGGCCCACGACGCGGCGTACCTGCACCCGGTCGTGCGCCACCACCGGGACGGCCGGGTCGTCGCGACCCACCACCTGGCGGAGAACCTGGAGAACCGGTGGGACCGGCCACAGGTGCACGTGACGCCGCTCGTCGCCTTCGTCGACAGGTGCCTGCGCGGGGCCGGGGACTGACGTGCCGGCCCTCGACGAGGTGGCGCTGAACCTGGCGGACGTGGCCGCCGCCGCCCGCCGCCGCCTCGACCCGGTGCACTGGGACTTCTTCGCGGGCGGGGCGGGCGACGAACGGAGCCTGCGGGCCAACGAGGCGGCCTTCGCCCGGCGCTTCCTGCTGCCCCGGGTGCTGCGCGCCACCGGCGACCGGGACCTGCGGATCTCGCTGCTCGGCAACGAGGTCTCGATGCCGGTGCTGGTCGCGCCGACCGCGTTCCACCGGCTCGCCCACCCCGACGGCGAGCTGGCCACCGCCCGCGCCGCCGCCGAGGCCGGCACGGTCATGGTGGTGAGCATGGCGGCCACCCGGCCGGTCGAGCAGATCGCGGCGGCCGGCGGGACGCTGTGGTTCCAGCTCTATCCGCACACCGACGTGGAGTTCACCACCACCGTGGTCCGGCGGGCGGTGGCCGCCGGCTGCCGGGCCCTGGTCGTCACGGTCGACTCGCCCGTGTTCGGTCGGCGCGAGCGCGACCTGCGGCACGGATTCGTCGACCTGCCACCCGGCATGGTCTGCGAGAACATGCGTGACGCGAACGGCCGGGTCCGGGACGTCGAGATGAACGCCCGGGCGAGCTGGGAGCTGGTCGCCGTGCTGCGTCGGCTCACCACGGTGCCCATCCTGCTCAAGGGGGTGTTGCACCCCGAGGACGCCCGGCTGGCCGTCGAGCACGGGGTGGACGGGGTGGTGGTCTCCAACCACGGCGGCCGGCAACTCGACGGGGTGACGGCCACCCTGGACGCGTTGCCGGCCGTCGTGGCGGCCGTCGGCGGGCGGCTGCCGGTGCTGGTCGACGGCGGGCTGCGGCGCGGGGTCGACGTCCTCGTCGCGTTGGCGCTGGGGGCGACGGCCGTGCTGGTCGGCCGCCCGGTGCTGTGGGGGCTGGCGGCGGGCGGCGCGGCCGGGGTGCGGCACGTGCTCGACCTGTTGCGCGCCGACCTCGACCGGGCGTTGGCGCTGGTGGGCGTCGCGCGGCCGGGCGACCTGAGTGCCGACCTGGTCACCGTGGGAGCCCCGGCGTGAGCGCGCCGGTGCTGTGCGGCGTGCTGCTCGTGGCGGTGGTCGGCTGGACCCTGCCCCGGTGGCTGCCCCCGGCGGTGGTGCGGCTGCGGCAGTGGGTGTTCGCCCGGGTCAACGGCGAGGAGGGCATCCCGGTGCCCGGTCCGCTCGTCGACGTCGAGCACTTCGAGCGGCTGTACGCCGACCCGGCGGCCGACGGGCGCAGCCGGGGCGCCGGCCTGTCCGACCTGTTCTGGTACTGGCTGTCGCCCGGCCCGCACATGCACCAGGAGCACCTGGAGCCCGGGGAGCGGTACCGGGCGGTGGCGGGGGTGACCCGGCAGGTGCTCGCGCTGCGACCGCAGCGCGTCGACGCGCTCGCCACCGCCGCCACCCGGCGGGTGCTCGACGAGCTGCCGGCCGGGCGGGTCCACGTCCGGTTGCGGGACCTGATGATGCCGGTGTGGGCGGAGGTCTTCCACGAGCTGATCTTCGGTGAGGTGTGCCCGCCGCAGGTCCGGGCGCTGTACGTCGCCAACGCCACCGACGTGGTCGCCGCCCTCAAGTGCACCGGCCTGCGGCACCTGGACCGGCGGGACCCGTTGACCCGCTACCTGCGGGGGCGTCTCGAGGCGGGCACCTGCCCGGTGACGTTGCCACCGCCGTTCACCACCGAGGAGACGGCCTGGTACCTGCACGGCGCGTTCGGCACCACGGCGGTGGTGCAGATGTCCGAGGCGATGGCGCACGTGCTGCTGGCCCTGGCCGCCCGGCCGGACCTGCAGCGGGGCCTGGACGACGACGACGCGTTGGACCGGGTGGTCGACGAGACGCTGCGGGTGCACCCGCTTTTCGGCGTCGCGCACCGGATCACCTCCGCGCCGATCGGGTTGCCCTCCGGGGTCACCCTGCCCGCCGGGTCGGTGCTGCTCTTCAACTACCTGGCGTTCCAGCGCAGCGGGCCGGCCGGCGACGAGCGGTTCGACCCGGACCGGTGGCGCACGCTGCGTCGCCGTGACGCCCGGTTCATCCCGTACGGCGTCACCGCGAACCGGGCCTGCCCGGCGCGCGGGGTGGCGCCGGTGATGTTGCGCGCCGCGACCCGGGAGGTGCTGCGCCGGTACGCCCTGGCGTCCTCGGCCGCGCACAGCCGGTCGCTGCCCAGCCGGGGCCCGGCGTACCTGACCCCGGTCGGGGTGGCCGGCCCGGGGCGGCTGCGGCTGGCCGCGATGCGGTGGCGGGACCGCTGGGCCGACGTGGGTCGCAGCGTCCGGCAACTGGTGTTCGGCGCCTGGATGGTGGTCGACGCCCGGCGACAACGGTTGTGCACCACCTACTTCGAGGAGGCGGTCCGGTGACCCCCACGCAGTTGGCTCCACGGTTCTTCATCGCGGTCGCGGTGATCCTGATCTTCTGTAAGGCGGTGGCCTGGCTGCTCGGCAAGGTGGGGCAACCCGCCGTGGTCAGCGAGATGCTCGCCGGTGTGCTGTTGGGCCCGTCGCTGCTCGGCTTCGTGCTGCCGGACGTGAAGGACGCCCTGTTCCCGACCGCGCTGCTGCCGGTGCTGTACGTGGTGGGCCAGGTGGGCCTGGTGCTGTTCATGTTCCAGGCCGGGTACGCCTTCAGCGCCCACCGGGTGACCGGCCTGGTCGGCACCGCCGGGCTGGTGTCGCTGGCCGGGGTGACCGCGCCGCTGGTCCTGGGGGTGGGGCTGGTCCTGGTCACCGCGGACGCCGTGCCGATGCGGGCCGACGGGACGTCGATCGGGGTCTCGGCGGCGTTCGTCGGGGTGGCGTTGGCCATCACCGCCTTCCCGATGCTGGCCCGGATCATCACCGAACGCGGGCACGCCGGCACCCGGCACGGCACGCTGTCGCTGGCCAGCGGCGCGATCGACGACATGGCCGCGTGGATCATGCTGGCCATGGTGCTGGCGTTCGCCTCCGGCCGGGCCGGGCCGGCGGTGGTCACCGCCGGTGGGGCGGTGCTGTTCGGGCTGGTGCTCTGGCTGGGCGGGCGGCGGGTGACCACCGTGCTGATGACCCGTCCCGGCCTCAACGACTCCGCCCGGGTGCTCGGCACGGTGGCCCTGCTCTTCCTGGTGGCCTGGTACACCGACGAGATCGGGCTGTACGCGGTGTTCGGCGCGTTCGCGGTCGGCGTGGTGATGCCCCACAACGCCAACACCGACCGGGTGGTGGACACCCTCACCCCGGTCGCCGCGACGGTCTTCCTGCCGCTGTTCTTCACCTATTCGGGGCTGCGGACGGAGTTCGGGCTGCTCGGCAGCCCGCCGGTGCTGCTGTTCGCGGCGGCCTGCGTGACGGCGGCGATCGTCGGGAAGTTCGGTGCCTGCTGGGCGGCGGCCCGGCTGCGGGGCGAGTCGCAGGGCGTCGCGCTGCGGGTGGGCGCGTTGATGAACGCCCGGGGTCTGATGCAGCTCATCGCGCTCAACGTCGGCCTGGAGGCGGGCATCGTGAACGCCTCGCTGTTCACCGTGCTGGTGCTGGTCGCCCTGATCACCACGATGATGACGACCCCGCTGCTGAGTTGGATCGAGCGCCGGGAGGCCCGTCGGGGCGACGGCGTCCGGCCACGGACACTCGCGACGGTGAAATGATAAAAAGATAGCTATCACTTTTTAGGCCCCCGCTGTGCGATCGTGGAGGCATGCACGGGGGAGGACCTAACCGGTTGCTGTTGGTCGAGGACGACGAGGAACTGGCCGACCTGCTCACCGAGACACTGAGCGGTGAGGGCTTCCTCGTCGACCGGGCCGCAGACGGCCAGCGTGGCCTGCACCTGGGGCTGACCCGCAGCTACGACGTGCTGGTCGTCGACCGGATGCTGCCGGCGCTGGACGGCCTCGACCTGGTCGCCCGGCTGCGGTCCCGGGCGGTCCCGACCCGGGCGCTGATGCTCACCGCGCTCGGTGGCGTCGGCGACCGGATCGCCGGGCTGGACGCCGGCGCCGACGACTACCTGGGCAAGCCGTTCGACCTGGACGAGTTGAGCGCCCGGGTCCGGGCGTTGTGCCGGCGCGGCGCGGAATCCACCACGGTGCTGCGCATCGGCACCGGGCGGCTCGACCTGACCTCGCACGACGTGGTGCTCGCCGACGGCACCCAGGTGGCGCTGTCCGCCCGGGAGTTCGAGCTGCTGCGGGTGCTGGCGGCCCGGCCGAGCACCGTGCACTCCCGGGGTGAGCTGCGCCGCCGGGTCTTCGACGCGGCCGCCGCGACGTCGCTCGTGGACACCTACGTCTACTACCTGCGGCGCAAACTCGGCCGGTCGGTGATCCGGACCGTGCACGGACTCGGCTACCGACTCGGAGCGCTGTGATGGAGCTGGTGGAGCAGTCGATGGTACGCCGGGCCCGGCTGCGGATCGGGCTGCTGGTGGGGCTGGCCATCAGCGCCCTGCTGCTGCTGGCCGGCGGCCTCTCGTACGCCGTCCTGGTCCGCAGCCAGGAGGCGCAGATCCACCGGGAGCTGGCCTGGGGCGTCCAACACGCCACCATCCCCGGCCCGCCCGCGTGCAGCTGGGTGTTCCGGTACAACGGGCTCACCACCGACACCGGCCTCAACCCGCCACCGGCGGGCTTCCCGCTGACCGGGGCGTTGCGGTCGGTGGCCGCCTCCGGAACCACCGAGGTCACCACCGTCACCCGTAACGGCACCACCTACCACGTCCGTACCGAGTCCCGCAGCGACGGGGTGGTCGTGCAGGCGGTCTTCGACGCCCGGTTCCAGCTGTCCGACCGCCGGCACCTGCTGCTCGCGTTCAGCCTCGCCGCCACGGTCGGGTTGTTCGTCGCAGTGCTGACCGGCGCCCTGGTCGGGCGCCGGGCCGTCGCGCCGCTGGCGGAGGCGCTGACCCGGCAACGGCGGTTCATCGCCGACGCCAGCCACGAGCTGCGGACCCCGATCGCCCAGGTGCACATCCGGGCCCAGCTGATGGCGCGGCGGGCGCGGACCGGGGGCAGCACCACCAGTGTGGAGGATCTCGACAGGCTGATCGGCGGCACCCGCCGGCTGGGCGAGATCGTCGACGACCTGCTGCTCTCCGCCCAGCTCGCCGCCGCTCCCGCCGACCGCCGTCCGTACCCTCCGGTCGATCTGACCGCGCTCGTCTCGGCGGCCGTCGCCGCCGAGACGGAACGGGCCGCCGAGCGGCAGGTCACCCTCGCCGCCGACCTGCCCGACGGGCCGCTGCCGGTGCCGGGGGTCGCGTCGGCGCTGCGCCGGGTGGCCGGTGAGCTGCTGGCGAACGCGCTCGCCCACACCCCGCCCGGCGGCCGGATCGACGTGTCGTTGCGGGCCGGCGGCGACTACGTCGAGTTCGTGGTCGCCGACACCGGGGTCGGGTTCGACCAGGCCGACGCGCGGCGCATCTTCGACCGCTTCCACCGGGGCGGGGGTTCCGGGGAGCACCGGTTCGGGCTGGGGCTGGCCCTGCTCCAGGAGGTCGTGACGAGCCACCGGGGCACGATCGAGGCCGAGGGCCGGCCGAACCAGGGGGCGGCGTTCACCGTCCGCCTGCCCGCCACCCGGGCGTCCGAGGTGCCGGAGCGGACCTCGGGCATCCGCCGCCTGCGGGTACGCCAGCTCGTCGCCAGGTGAGCCACGTCGGGCCGCGACACCCGGGGCGGGAAAAATGTTCCGCCGCCGGTGTCGAGAACGGCAGGCCGGCTCCGTCCCCGGGGTGAACGCGGCCAGAATGGGGGTCGCGCCGGCACCGAGGAGAGACCCGATGGCGAAGTACCTGCTGCTCAAGCACTACCGGGGTGCCCCACCCGCGGTCAACGACGTCCCGATGGACCAGTGGACGCCCGAGGAGATCACCGCCCACGTGCGGTACATGAACGACTTCGCGGCCCGACTGGAGGGCACCGGCGAGTTCGTCGACGGTCAGGCCCTCGCCCCCGAGGGGACGTTCGTCAGGTACGACGGGCCGGGGCGTCCGCCGGTGACCGACGGGCCGTTCGCCGAGACCAAGGACCTCGTCGCCGGGTGGATGGTGATCGACGTGGACAGCTACGACCGGGCCGTCGAACTGGCCGGGGAGCTGTCCGCCGCGCCGGGGGCGGGTGGGAAGCCGATCCACGAGTGGCTGGAGTTGCGTCCGTTCCTGACCGCCCCGCCGACCGTCACCGACTGACCGGTGGACGGTGACCTGCTGCGCCGGCTCACCCCGGAGGTGCTCGGGGTGCTCGTGCGGCGTGGGGCGGACTTCGCGGCCGCCGAGGACGCCGTGCAGGACGCGCTGGTCCGGGCGCTGGACGTCTGGCCGGCCGACCCGCCCCGGGACCCGAAGGGCTGGCTGGTCACCGTGGCCTGGCACCGGTTCCTCGACGCGACCCGGGCGGACGCCGCCCGTCGTCGGCGCGAGGACCTCGTCGTCGAGGAACCGGGGCCGGGGCCGACGTCGGGGGTGGACGACACCCTCCGGCTCTACTTCCTGTGCGCCCATCCGTCGCTGAGCCCGTCGTCGGCGGTCGCGTTGACCCTGCGCGCCGTCGGCGGGCTGACCACCCGCCAGATCGCCCGGGCCTACCTGGTGCCGGAGGCGACCATGGCGCAGCGGATCAGCCGGGCCAAGCGCACCGTGTCCGGCGTACGCCTCGACCGTCCCGGCGACGTCGCCACCGTGCTGCGGGTGCTCTACCTGGTCTTCAACGAGGGCTACTCCGGCGACGTCGACCTCGTGGCCGAGGCGGTCCGGCTCACCCGGCAGCTCGCCGCGATGGTGGATCATCCTGAGGTGGCCGGGCTGCTCGCCCTGATGCTGCTGCACGACGCCCGGCGCGCGGCCCGGACCACGCCCGACGGCGGGCTGGTCCCGCTCGCGGCGCAGGACCGCAGCCGGTGGGACACCGACGCGATCGCCGAGGGGGTGCGCATCCTGCAGGCGGCGCTGGCCCGGGACCGGCTGGGCGAGTTCCAGGCCCAGGCGGCCATCGCCGCGTTGCACGCCGACGCGCCCGTCGCCGCCGAGACCGACTGGGTGCAGATCGTCGAGTGGTACGACGAACTCGTGCGGCTGACCGACAGCCCGGTCGTCCGGCTCAACCGGGCGGTGGCCGTGGGGGAGGCCGACGGGGCACGGGCGGGGCTGGCGGCCCTCGCGGCGGTGGACCCGGCGGTGCCCCGCCACGCGGCGGTGACGGCGTACCTGCACGAGCGGGCCGGTGATCCGGCGACGGCGGCCCGGTGGTACGCCGAAGCCGCCCACCGGGCCGCCCACCTCGCCGAACGTGACCACCTGATCCGCCAGGCCGCCCGCCTCAATGCCCGTCCGCCCGGCTGAGTTCCGGTGCGCCCACCCGGCACCCGGGGCTGACGGCGGTGCCGTCGACCCGGGACGGGACCCTTTTCATTGATACCCTTGACTGCTCTCGGGGCGACCGCATTCGTGGGTGGCGCAGGGACGGGGGCCGGGCGATGACCGACTGTCGTACCCCTGGGGCGACCGCCGCGCCCCGGGCGGTGGCGGCGCTGGTCGCGTTGTCCCTCTCGGCGTTCTGCTACGTGGCCATGGAGACGTTGCCGGTGGGCATCCTGCCCCTGGTCGCCACCGACCTGGACGTGTCCGTGTCGCACGCGGGGCTGCTCGTCACCGGCTACGCGGTCACCGTCGCGGTCGTCTCGGTGCCGCTGACCCACGTCACCCGGCGGGTGCCGCGTCGCCGGCTGCTGGGTGTCCTGCTGGGCGTGCTGGTGGTCGCCACGCTGGTGTCGGCCGCCGCCCGCGACTACCAGGTACTGCTCGGGACCCGGGTGGTCGTCGCGCTCACCCAGGCGCTGTTCTGGGCGGTGGTCGCGCCCGCCGCCGCCGGCATGTTCCCCGCCCGGGTACGCGGCCGGGTCACCTCCGTCGTGTTCGCCGGGGCGTCGCTCGGGCCGATGCTCGGCGTGCCGGCGGGCACCTGGCTGGGTCAGCAGTGGGGTTGGCGGTCGGCGTTCCTGGCCCTGGCCGCGCTGGCGCTGGCCGGGTTCGTGGCGATCGTGACGCTGATGCCGCCGGTCGCGGTCGGGGCGACGCACGCGTCGACCGGCACCACCCCGGACGCCCGCCGGTACGCGGTCGTCGTGGTGGCCACCGCGCTGTCGGTGGGGGGCCTGTTCACGGCGTTCACCTACACCGCCGTCTTCCTCACCGACGTCTCCGGGTTCGCCCCGGGCGCTCTCGGCCTGCTGCTGCTGATCCGGGGCCTCGCGGACTTCGCCGGCATCACCGCCGGGGGGATCGCGAGCGACCGCCACCAGCGGGTGGCGATGGTGACCCCGGTGCTGCTGCTGGTGGTGGCCCTGCTCGGGATGTTCCTGCTGGCCGGGTCGCCGGTGGCCACCGGGGTGCTGCTGGCCGTGTCCGGGTTCGCCATGGGCGCGTTGACCCCCGCCCTGCAGAACCGGGTGCTGGAGGTGGCCCCGGGCAGCGCCGACCTGGCGGCGGCCGGCAACTCCGCCGCCTTCAACGTCGGCATCGCCAGCGGGTCCCTGCTCGGCGCGGTGGTGCTGTCCCGGTCCGGGGTGCAGGGCACGGCGTTGGCGGGCGGACTGGTGGCTGCGGTGGCGCTGGTCGTCCTGCTGGCTGAGCCGCTGGTCGCCCGGGGCGGTGCGGCACGACGGGCCGTCCGGGGACGAGAATAGATCGTATTGCGAGATGGTGTCTCTGTTGACGTTGCGGTGGGCGTTGGTTAGCCTGGACCGATCATCGCCAGCCGCAGGAGAACGCCATGATCCGAGTTCCGCAAGGCTCTGGATTGCTGGTGCGCGGTTACGAGGAGCCGCTGCGGGTCCACCCGCCGCGGGAGGGCATGCGCCCCGGGACCGCCGCCGGGGACCCGCAGACCCCGTTCTGACGGATCGGCGCGCCGTCTCCCGACCGGGACACGGCGGACGCCCACGTCGTTGATCAGCCCGGTGGCGGCACCGCCCCCCGGGACACCGACCCGTTTCCGCAGAACCGAACCTCGGAGCGCATCATCATGACCACCGCAATCGATCTCGCCCCCATCTCCGGTCCGTCCGCCTGGCGCGGTGACGAGCTGCGTACCTCGACCGAGTGGGTCTACCAGCTCAGTGACGCCGAGCGCGCCGAGCTGGAGACCGTCGGCCGCCGGTTCGTCGCCGACAACCCCGACCTGCGTACGGTGACCGCCGCCGACTACCCGCTGCCGGCCTGCGCCGGCCTCAACGAGGAGTGCGCCCGCCAGCTCGACTCCGGACGCGGCTTCATCCTGGTCCGGGGCCTGCGCACGGAGGAGTACGGCGACACCCTCGCCGGGGCGATCTTCTTCCTGATGGGGCTGCACCTCGGCGTGCCGATGGGGCAGAACCAGATGGGTGACGTGCTCGACCACGTCATCGCCACCTCCAACAAGACCCTCGACGACCCGTCGGCGCTGCCGTCGCGGGTCCGCGACCGGCTGCCGTTCCACTCCGACAGCTCCGACGTGGTCGCGCTGATGTGCCTGCGGGCGGCCAAGGCCGGCGGGGCGAGCAGCCTGGTCAGCGGCACCACGATCTACAACGAGATCCTGCGCCGCCGGCCTGACCTCGCGCCGCTGCTGTTCGAGTCGTGGCACTGGGACTGGCACCGGCAGGACCCGGACGCTCCGGCCCGCACCTACACCTCGCCGATCTGCAGCTACGTCGACGGCGTGTTCAGCACCTACGCCGGCAGCTCGATGATCTTCTCGGCCCAGGACTACCCGGAGGTGCCCCGGCTCACCGAGGCGCAGATCGAGCTGCTGCACCTCTACGACGAGGTGTCCCAGGCCCCCGGCCTGGCCCTGGACATGGACTTCCAGCCCGGTGACGTGCAGTGGCTGCTGAACTACGCCGCCCTGCACTCGCGTACCGGTTACGTCGACTTCCCGGAGCCGGAGCGTCGCCGGCACCTGCTGCGGCTGTGGCTCAAGCGTGACGTGGGCCGGCCGCTGGTCGACGGGTTCGGCAAGCACGTGGTGACCGAGCGCGGCAGCGAGATCGCGCCGGGCGGCCGGTTCCACATCGCCGAGGCGGTCGAGCCCAACTTCGAGTGGGGCAACTGACCCACCGGCCCCTCGTCAGGACGGCCCGCAGCGCCCCAGTGTCGTGGCGCGGCGGGCCGTCCGCGTGCGGGTCACCCGTACGGTCGTGCGGTCACGGTCACGGTCACGGTCACGTCGCGGCGAGCGGCCGGACGTCGGCGTCCGGCGCTACCGCGCGGGCCGGGGTCCGGCGGTGCCGGCCGGCGTGCACGAGCAGCCAACCCAGCAGGACGACCTCGCCGACGAAGGTGACCCCGGCGACCTGCACCGGATAGTCGGCCGTGACCAGCGGCCCGGCCGAGTCGGCCAGGTAGCCCGCGCCGGCGACCGCCACCAGCGCCGCCACCCAGGTCGGCACGGTGTCCGACCGCCAGGCCAGCCATCCGACCAGCAGCAGGTGGACGCCGAACAGCAGCAGCCCCAGGCTCCAGACCTGCTGGAAGTCGGCGAGCGCAGGGTACCCGTCGGCGCGCAGCCGGTCGGCCCCCGCACCGTCGCGCAGCAGGCCGGCGACGCCGGTCAGGTGGACGACCGCCACGGCGAGGACGACCGCGTAGCCGGTGCGGCACCACGCCGCGAGCAGGGCGACGGTGGGTTGGGCGTGGTCGAGGAACGCCCGCAGCGCCCAGCCGACCAGCACGTCGAGGCAGGCCACCGCGAACAGGGCGACGACGGCCAGGGTGAGCGCCGGGCGCTGGGCGGGCAGCCGGGCGACGGTGTCGGCCGCGTCGGCGGCGAGCAGCGGTTGCACCACGCCGAAGTTGGCCCACCCGGCGAGCACCGCCATCAGCAGCAGTCCCACCCCGGCGACCAGTGCCGCGCGGTGGGCGCGGGAGCCGTCCGGGCCCGCCCCGCCCGCTGCGGTGGCGGCGGTCCCGGCGGCGGTGGTCGGCGGGGTCACGGTGATGGCGGGCGAGTCGGTGGCCGGCGGGCCGGGCGAGGCGGCGGTGGCCGGCGCGAACCCCCGGACGAGCAGCAGCACGCCGAGGGCGATCTCGAACAGCCCGCCCGGGACGGCCAGCGCGACGCCGGTCCCCATCCCGGCCAGCTCGGCTGCCGCGCCGGCCGCCAGCAGCGCGTAGCCGGCGACGCCCCAGCCGGCGAACCACCGGGGCAGCCAGCGTCGCCGGGCCAGTGCCAGGCAGAACGGCAGGCTGCCCAGCCCCAGCGACAGCATGGCGAGCTGGTAGGCCAGCTCGGCGGCGCCGTCGCCGTAGCGGTCGCGCAGCACCAGGCCGGCGGCGAGCAGGAACGCCTCCGCGCCCCGGGCCGCCAGGTAGCCCCAGGCGACGCCGGGGTGCGGCCGGCGCAGCGCCCGGAAGGCCAGCACGCCGATGGCGGCCACCAGCACGGAGTTGGCCAGCACCAGCGCCACCCCGACCGGTCGTCCGGCGAGCGCGCTGCCGACGCCGTAGGCGACGAACGCCGACAGGAAGAACGCGCCGGCCCACCGACCGGCCACACGCAGGGACATCGTCGCCTCCCAGGTCTTCGTACTAAGTACGACTTACTTAGTACGGTACGGTGGGCGGTGCAGGCGGTCAACCGGGTGTCAGGGGAGCGACTGGTGGGCGAACCGGTGCGGCAGCTCAGCCGGGAACGGGTCCTGGGGGCCGCGGTCGCCATCGCCGACGCCGACGGGCTCGGCGCGCTGACCATGCGCTCGCTCGCCGCCGCGCTGCACGCCAAGCCGATGTCGCTCTACCACTACATCCGCAACAAGGAGGAACTGCTCGACGCGCTCGTCGACGGGGTGTTCGCCGAGATCGACCTGCCCGTACCGGGCGGCGACTGGCGGGCCGAGGTGCGCCGCCGCTGCCTGTCGGCCCGTACCGTCCTGGCCCGGCACCCCTGGGCGCTGACCCTGATCGAGACCCGGACCAGCCCCGGCCCGGCCACCCTGCGCCACCACGACGCCATGCTCGGCGTCCTGCGGGGCGGAGGGTTCTCGCTGCCGATGACGGCCCACGCGTACGCGATCATCGACGCGTACGTGTTCGGGTTCGTGTTGCAGGAGGCGTCGCTGCCGTTCGACACCGGCGACGCCGCCACCGAGGTCGCCGACGCGATCATGGCGTCCTTCGCGGCGGGGGAGTACCCGCACCTGGTCGAGTTCGCGACCCGGCACGTGAACCAGCCCGGTTACCACTTCGGCGGGCAGTTCACCTTCGGCCTCGACCTGATCCTCGACGCGCTGGCGAACGCGGCGTGACGACCACCGGGGACGGACGTCCGGACGGGCCGGCCCCGGGACCCGGGGCCGGCCCGTCCGGACAGGACCTACAGGTCCAGCACCAGGCGCTCCGAGCGGCACCGCCCGACGCAGATCATCATGCTGCGTCCGGCCGCACGCTCCTGCTCGGTCAGCAGCGAGTCGCGGTGCTCCGGCGTGCCGGCGAGCACCCGGGTCTCGCACGCGCCGCAGTAGCCCTTCTCGCAGTCGTAGGTCAGGCCCGGCACGACCTCACGCAGCACGTCGATCATGCGGCGGTCCCGGGGCACCCGCAGGGTCGCCCCGGTGCGCGCCAGGTGCACCTCGAACTCGGTGTTCGCCGCCGGGTCGAAGGCGACCTCCAGGTCGTCCCCGGCGGTGAACCGCTCGACGTGCAGCCGCTCCGACCGGCCGGTGGCGGCGCAGACCCGCTCCAACGCGTCGATCATGCCGGTCGGCCCGCAGCAGTAGACGGCCGTGTCCGGGCCGGTGGAGTCGAGCAGCGCCCCCAGGTCGGGCAGGCCCGCCTCGTCCTGCGGCAGCAGGGTCACCCGGTCACCGGCGAGCGCCGTCACCTCGTCGACGAAGGCCATCGAGGCCCGGCTGCGACCGCCGTACACCAGCCGGAACGGCACGCCCCGGCGGTCGGCCTCGCGGGCCATCGCCAGGATCGGGGTGATCCCGATGCCCCCGGCGAGGAAGAGGTAGTCGGGGGCGTCGACGAGCGGGAAGTGGTTGCGCGGGCCGCGCACCGCGAGGGTGACGCCCGCGCGGGCGAGCGCGTGCAGCTCCACCGAACCGCCCCGGCCGGCGGGCTCGCGCAGCGCCGCGATCCGGTAGTGCCGGGTGTCGTCCGGGTCGCCGCACAGCGAGTACTGCCGGACCCGTCCGGACGGTAGCCGCACCTCCAGGTGCGCGCCCGGAGCCCAGGGCGGCAGTTCCGCGCCGGTCGGGTCGGCCAGGCGTACCTCCAGCACCTCGTCGGTGGCGGTGGCGGTGGCCGCCATGACCAGCTCCCGGTCGCCGGTCAGGCTGGCGGTGGGCCGGGTCCCCGCCGCGTCGGCGTCGCGGCGGGGACCCGGGGTGAAGACGGCCGGGATCGCGTCCCAACCGCTCTGGTTGCCCCGGGTGGGATAGGCGACGAGCCCTTCCTCCACCACCCGGAAGTCGGGCAGCCGGGTGAGCACCTGCGTGATCATCTCGCGGAACATCAGCCGGGCCAGGTGCGCTCCGGCGCAGCGGTGGCTGCCGATGCCGAAGCTCAGGTGCCGGGCGGCGTCGCGGTCCAGCCGCAGCTGCTCGGGGTCGGGGAAGACGGCCGGGTCGTGGTTGGCCGCGACCCACGGGATCAGCACCCGCTCGCCGGCGGTGACCGGGCAGCCGCCGACCTCGGTGTCGGTGCGGACGGTGCGGGCCATCGACTGCGACGGGGCGAACACCCGCAGGAACTCGTCGGTGGCGGTGAGCAGCAGGTCGGGGGAGTCGATCAGGCGCTGCCGGTCCTCGGGGTGCCGGCTCAGGTGCACCAGGGTGGAGCCGGTCAGCGAGGTGGTGGTGTCCACCCCGCCCGCGATCAGCAGCCCGATGACCGAGACCAGCTCGTCGGCGTCGAACAGCTCCCCGTCGGGGCGGCGCTGGGCGGCCAGGTAGCTCACCGCGTCGCCGGTCGGGGCGGCCCGCCGCTCGACGATCAGCTCGCGGATGCGCTGGTCGAGGTAGGCCAGGCCGGCGGCTCCGCGGACGGCGCGTTCGCTGCCGGGCAGCGCGGCGAAGATGTCGTGGATCGGGCCGGCGAGCTTGGCCCAGTCGGATTCGGGGAAGCCCAGCCAGTCGAGGGTGACGGCGGCCGGCAGCGGGTTGGTCAGGTCGCGGACGAAGTCCACCGACCCCTCGGCGATGAACGCGTCCACCACGCGGGTGGTGTGCCGGGCGACCATCGGGGCCAGTTCGGCGACCGCGTCCTGGGTGAGCAGCGGGTTGATCAGGTCGCGGTAGCCGGTCGCGGCGGGCGGGTCCAGCTCGATCGGGTACTGCTCCAGGCCGGGGCCCCGGGGGATGACGATGGCGGTGCCGTCACCCCCGGCGGTGGCGCGGGCGGAGGAGAAGGTGTCGTCGTCGCGGGCGATCCGGACCACGTCGGCGTACCGGGTGGTGTAGACGAAACCGCCGTGCGCGTCGGTCCGGCCGACCGGGCAGGTCTGGCGGAACTCCCGGTAGTAGCCCACCGGGTCGGTGTTGCACTCGGCCGAGTGGTGGTCGAAGGGCGCGGGCCGGTCCTCGGTCGCGGTCGGCGCGGCGGCCGGTGCGGTGCGCTGCTGTTCGGTCATCGGGACGTGCTCCACAGGTGCGGGACGCTGCGCGGTGTTGCCCAGCCGCGCCACTGGGTGTGGGTCTGACACCAAGGGTAATGTCGCTCACATTGCGAGACAATGTTTCACGATGAGATACAGCGATGTCGATGGGGCGGTGCCGTCCCTGCTCAGAGCGTCAGGACGGCCTTGCCGACCTCGCCGGAGCGCAGCGCCGCCACCGCCTCGTTGATCTGCGCGAAGGGGAACCGGGTGATCAGGCGGTCCACCGGGAAGTTGCCGGCGGCGTGCAGGTCCAGCAGCCGCGGCAGGAACACCTGCGGCAGGCTGCTGCCCCCGATGATGCCGGTGATGCTGCGGCCGTTGAGCACGCTGCGCCACTCGAAGCTCATCTGCTCGCTCGGGCCGATCCCGACCACGCCGCACCGGCCGAGCGGGCCGAGCGACTCGACCGCGAGGCGCAGCACGTCCTCCCGGCCGGTGGTGTCGATCGCGACGTCGAAGCCGTGCGGGGCGATCGCGGTCAGCAGCTCGCGCGGGTCGCCGTCGGCGGAGTTCACCCCGTGGGTCGCGCCGAGCAGTCGGGCCGTGTCGAGCTTGCCGGCGTTGACGTCGACCGCCGCGACGACGGCGCAGCCGGCCACCCGGGCGGCCAGGATCGCCGCCACGCCCACCGCGCCCGCGCCGAAGACCACGAGCGAGGAGCCGACCTCCGGGCGCAGCACGTTGAGCACCGCGCCGGCCCCGGTGCCGAAACCGCAGCCGAACGGGCCGACCACGCCCAGGTCGACCTCCTTGCTGATCGGCACCACCGCGCGGGCCGGGGCGACGACGTGACTGGCGAACGACGACTGGCCCAGGAAGTGGCCGTTGACGGGCTGCCCGTCGCGGGAGAGCGCCGTGCTGCCGTCCGGTCGCCGGCCGGTGAAGTTGACCGCGTCGAACCGGCGGCAGTAGGCGGGGTTTCCGCCCCGGCACAGCGGGCAGTCGCCGCAGGAGGTGAAGCTCATCGCGACGTGGTCGCCCGGCGAGACGCCGGTGACCCGCTCGCCGACCTGCTCGACGACCCCGCTGCCCTCGTGGCCGAGCACCGCCGGGGTGGGGAAGAAGTTGGCGAACTCCAGGTCGGTGGCGCAGATCCCCACGCTGTGCACCCGGACCAGCACCTCGTCCGGCCCGGGGTCGGCGAGGTCGATCTGCTGGAGGGTGAAGGGCCCTCCCGCGTTCTCCAGCACCGCCGCTGTGATCCGCACGCGCCCTCCCTAGTGACTCACAAAGCGAGATTGCATCTTGACATGCGAAACGTGGAGGGTCAAGGATTCGCACATGGCTGACCTGGACATTCCCACCGCCCGCCAGCTCGTCGACGGCGACTGGACCCCCGCCGCCGACGGCGGTGAGCTACCGGTGCTCGATCCCGCCACCCGGGAGACCATCCAGTCGGTGGCCCGCGCCCGCGCGGTCGACGTCGACCACGCCGTCGCCGCCGCCCGCCGGGCCGCCCCCGGCTGGGCGGCCACCTCGCCCAGCGAGCGCGGCGCGATCCTGCGCCGCTGGGCCGCGCTGATCGGCGAGCACGTCGAGGAACTCGCCGCGTACGAGGCGCGTGACGTGGGCAAACCCCGCTCCGGCGGGCGGCTCAACATGTACATCACCCAGGGCATCGTCGACTACTTCGCCGGGGCCGCCGACAAGCTCACCGGCGTCACCCTGCCCACCCGTACGCCCGACTACTTCGGCTACACCCGGCCCGAGCCGTACGGCGTCTGCGCGGTGATCATCCCGTGGAACGTGCCGGCCGTGCTCACCGCCGCCAACGTCGCCCCGGCGCTGGCCGCCGGCAACACGGTGGTGCTGAAGCCCTCCGAGGTCGCGCCGTTGTCGCCGTTCGCGCTGGCCGAGCTGGGCCGCCGGGCGGGCCTGCCGCCGGGCGTGCTCAACGTGGTCACCGGGCTGGGCCCCGAGGCCGGGGTGGCGCTCACCGGGCACGCCGACATCGACCACATCAGCTTCGTCGGCTCGACGGTGACCGGCCGGTCCGTCATGCGTGCCGCCGCGCAGCACCTCGTCCCGGTCAAGCTGGAGCTGGGGGGCAAGTCCCCGAACGTGGTCTTCGCCGACGCCGACCTGGACGCGGCGATCCCGGCGATCATCGCCTCGATCACCGAGAACGCCGGGCAGAACTGCTACGCCGGCTCCCGGCTGCTGGTCGAGGAGTCGATCCGGGCCGAGGTGGTCGAGCGGGTCGCCGCCGGCATGAAGGCCATCCGGACCGGCCCCTGGGACCAGGATCTGGACATGGGCCCGCTGGTCAGCCAGGCCCAGTACGAGCGGGTCCGGGGTTTCCTGGCCGAGGCCCCGGCCGCCGGGGCCCGGCTGGTCGTCGGCGGCGAGCCGGCCACCGCCGCGTTCGACGACGGCTGGTACGTCGCCCCGACCGTCTTCGACCAGGTCGACTCGGACATGCGGCTGGTCCGTGAGGAGGTCTTCGGCCCGGTGCTGGCGGTGCAGGGCTTCCGGGGCGTCGACGAGGCGGTGACCCTGATGAACAGCACCGACTTCGGCCTGCTGGCCTGCATCTGGACCAGTGACGTGTCGCGGGCGCTGCGGGTGGCCGGGCTGGTCCGCTCCGGGCAGGTCGCGGTGAACCAGTTCCACGACGCCGGGGTGATCGGCTTTCCGTTCAACATGCAGAAGGAGAGCGGCTTCAGCCGGGGCGGCGGCTACGCGGCGCTGCGCGAGTACACCCAGGAGAAGGCCGTCGCGGTCCGGCTGCTCGACCGACCGTCGGCGTGAGCCGATCGGGTGAGCTGGCGGCGGCCCGCCCCCGGCTGGCCGTCGCCGCCGCGCCGCCGCCGGCAGCGTTCGCCCAGTGGCTCGCCGAACTCGCGTTCGGCGGCGCCGGCTGGCCGGAGTTGCTGGCCGCGGTGGCGGAGCGGACCGGCGCGGCCTGCCGGCTGGTGGCCGAGACGGGCGAACTGCTCGCCGACAGCGACGGCGCGGGCGGTCCCGGCCGCGACGCCGCGCCGGACGACGTCCGCCGCGCCCTGGCCGCCGGTCGGGCCGGCGGGGCGGGACCGCCGGGGGGCGCGCCGGCCACGGTCCGCTGCGCCGACGGGTGGGCCGGCCGGGCGGTGGCGGTCGGCGCGGGGCCCCGGCGGATCGGCGCGTTGCTGCTGGCCGAGCCGGTCTCGGCCGGGCAGTGGGAACTGGCGGCGGCGGCGACCACCGCGCTGTTGATCGAGGCGGTCCGGCACGAGTCGCCGCCGCCGGCCGTACGGGACGCCGCGACGGTGCTGCGGGCCCTGCGCGACGGCCCCGGCGGGCCGGCCGGATCGTCGTCGACGCCCCGGATGGGTGAGGCGGAACTGCTGCGGGCCGGCGCGGCGCACGGGTGGCGGCTGGACCAGCCGCACGCCGTGGCCGGGATCGCGTACACCGGGGAGCAGCAGCGCCGCTGGGCGTCCGCGCTGAGCTGGCTGGACCGGCCGGTGCTGGCCGAGGGGCGGCTGGCCTGGACCCTGCTGCACGGTGACGTGGAGCGCGAGGTGACCCGGCTGCGGGCCCGGCTGGACCAGATCGTCGGCCCCGGGCAGGTCCGGGTGGTCGCCGGGGCACTGGTGACCGGGCCGGCCCGGACGGCGGCCTCGTTCCGCGACGCGGACCGGCTGCTGCGGCTGCTGCTGCGGTCGGCGGACGAGCGGTCCGAGCTGCCGTTCGGGCAGGCCGGACTGGCGCAGGTCCTGCTGGCGGTGCCGGACGAGCGGCTGCGCTGGTTCGTGCACCGGCACCTGGGGCCGATCGCCCACCGCGACGACCTGCTGCGCACCCTGGACTGCTGGTTGGCGACCGGGGGCAGCCGGCAGGCGGTCAGCGAACGGCTGCACCTGCACCGCAACTCGGTGGGCTACCGGGTCGGCCTGATCAAGCGGCTGCTGGGGGTCGATCCGCTCGACCCGCGGACGGTCGCGGTGCTGCGTACGGCGCTCGTCGCGCGGGAGTTGCTGGCCGCCTCCGAGGCCGGTTGATCCCCTGGTGGGTGGCCTGTGAACAGCCTGGACGCCCGGCTTCGTTAACCGTTCCGCCTCTTTTGCGGCAAGCCGTTGACACGCCGCCGCCCCGCAGGCAGAGTACGACCCCAAGCAGCGAGAATCACAATGCAAGACGCCATATTGACTGGTAGACCACGGGGGAGGTTGCGATGCGGGCGATGGTCCAGACCGGTTTCGGCGGCGCCGAGGTGCTGAGCCTGCGGCACCTGCCCGACCCTGAGCCGGGCCCGGCCGACGTGGTCGTCCGGGTGCACACCGCCGCCGTCAACCGCCTCGACCTGCTCCAGCAGCGCACCGCCCTGCTCCCCGGCTTCGAGCTGCCCCACGTCGGCGGCATGGACGTCGCCGGCCAGGTCGACGCCGTCGGGCCGCAGGTCACCACGGTACGCCCCGGAGACCGGGTGCTGATCGACCCGACCATCGGCTGCGGAGCCTGCGCCACCTGCAAGAACGGCCAACCGGGCTACTGCGCGACGCTGGCCGTGGTCGGCGGGAACCGCCCCGGCGGGTTCGCCGAGTACGTCACCGTCCCCGCCACCGTCGTGCACCGGGTGCCCGCCCACGTCGACCTCGCCGAGGCCGCCGCGCTGCCCACCGCGTGGAGCCTCGGCTGGCACGCCGTGCACCGCGTCGGCGGGGTCCGCGCCGGGGAGTGGGTGCTGGTGCAGGCCGCCACGAGCGCGGTCAGCATCGCCGCCATCCAACTCGCCCGCCGGGCCGGCGCCCGGGTGCTCGCGGTGGCGCGGACCGAGGCCAAGCGGGCCGTCGCCGCCGACCTCGGCGCGGACGTGCTCGACCTCGACGGGCGCACCGCCGAGCGGGTGCTGGAGCACACCGACGGCCACGGCGTCGACCTGGCCGTCGACCACGTCGGCACCGCCACCTGGGCCACCTCGCTGGCCAGCCTGCGCACCGGCGGCCGGATCGTGCTGCTCGGCAACACCACAGGCGACCAGGTCAGCTTCTCCCTCTCCGACGTCTACCGGCGGGGGCTGCGGCTGCTCGGGGCCGGGGCGTACCGCCCGGCCGACTTCGCCGACATGCTCGACGCCTACTTCACCGGTGGCCTGCGGGTGCTGCGGGGCGCGGAGTACCCGCTGGCCGACCTGGCGCAGGCGTACGCCCGGCAGGAGTCCGGTGACCTCGTCGGCAAGATCCTCGTCCGGCCATGACCACCACCCCGACGGCGGCCACCGCCGACCCCCGCCCGGCCGACCTGCTGATCGTCGACGCCGAGATCGTCACCATGGCCCCCGACCGGGCGCTCGTCCCCGGCGGCACGATCGCCGTGGTCGACGGCCGGATCGCCGCGATCGGCCCGGCGGCGGCCCTGCGCGCGGCGTACCCGGGCAGCCCCGAACTCGACGCCACCGGCTGTGTGGTCGTCCCCGGCCTGGTCAACGCCCACCAGCACACCACCGCCGACCCGCTGGTGCGCAGCAGCATCCCCGACGACGTGCCGGCCCGGCAGGCCATCTTCGACTGGATCGTGCCGCTGCACGCCGCGGTCACCGGCGACGACGACGAACTGTCGGCCACCCTCACCGCCGTCGAGTCGCTCAGCTACGGGGTCACCACCCTGCTGGAGCCCGGCACGGTGGCGCACCCGCTGCGGGTCGCCGCCGGGCTGCGTACCGCCGGCATCCGGGCCCGGGTCGGCGGCTGGGGTTGGGACGCCGACGACGCGCCGTACGCCATGCCGGCCGCGGACACCCTCGCCGTGCAGGCCGACACCGTCGCCGCCCTGGCCGGCGACCCGCTGGTCACCGGCTGGATCACCCTGGTTGGGCACGACCTGGTCAGCGACGCGCTGTTCACCGGGGCGGCGGCGCTCGCCGAGCGGCTCGACGTGCCGATGACCTGGCACCTGTCACCCGGCCCCGAGGACGCCGCCGCCTACGCCGCCGCCGGCCGGGCCCGGCCCGTACGCCACCTGCGCGACCTCGGCGTGCTCGGCCCCCGGCTGCTGCTCGGCCACGCGGTGTGGCTCGACGACGCCGAGGTCGACGCGCTCGTCGAGACGGGCACCGCCGTCGCCTCCTGCCCGGGGGCCTACCTGCGGCTCGGTCAGGGCTACACCCGGGCCGGCCGGCACACCGCGCTGCACCGGGCCGGCGGCCGGCTCGCGCTGGGCTGCGACTCGCACAACGCCGGGGACACCCCCGACCTGTGGCGGGCCGCCCGACTCTTCGCCGGCCTGGAGCGGGACCGGGGCGTCCCCGACCCGCTGCGCGCCGACGAGGTCTTCGCCCTGGCCACCGTCGACGGCGCCGCCGCCGTCGGGCTCGGGGCGCTGACCGGCTCGATCGAGGTCGGCAAGGCCGCCGACCTGGTGCTGCTCGACACCCGGACCATCCCCTGGATTCCGCGCGGTGACCTGCCCACCCAGCTCGTCTGGGGCGCGGCCGGGCACACCGTCCGGGACGTTCTGGTCGACGGCCGGCTGGTGGTCCGCGACCGGCGGGTCACCACCGTCGACGTCGACGCCCTGCGCGAGGAGGCCGCCCAGCGTCGGGCCGCCCTGCTGCGCCGGGTCGGCATCGACATCCCCCCTCGCTGGCCCACCGTGCCAGCGACCGAGTACTCCGCGCGCCGGTCCGTGCCGGGCGGCGCGCCGACCCCACGTGAAGGGAAAGCACCATGACAATGAGGATTGGTCGGGGTCCGGCGGCGCTGCTCGCCGGGGCGCTGGGGTTCGCCCTGGTCGGTTGCGCGAGCAACGACGCGACCGCGCCGTCGGCGGGAGGGTCGGCCAGCAGCGGTACGGCCCCTGCCGGGCAGCCCGACGCCAACGGTGACGGCAAGGTCGTCATCGGCGTGCTCAGCCCCGGTGACATCAACGACAACGGCTACTACGAGAGCTTCGTCGTCGGTGCCGAGAAGTTCGCCACCGAGAAGGGTTGGCAGGTCATCAAGCGCGGCAACGTGCCGCCGACCGAGGCGCTCAGCGCCGCCCGCGCGCTGTGTCAGCAGGGCGTGGACATGGTGGCGCTCGGGGCCTCCGAGCTCAAGGACGCCATCCCGGCCTCCGAGGAGCCGGTCTGCGCCAAGACCTCCTGGTACGTGCCGTCGTCGGAGAACATCCCGCAGACGCCCCGGGTGACGCTGTCCAGCGACGACCCCAACCAGAGCATGCTCGCCGCCGGGTACGCCACCGGCCTGGTCATGCAGGCCAAGAACGCCACCAAGGCCGGCTTCGTCACCGGCATGGAGGCCGACTTCTCGGTCAACGCCGCCAAGGCGTACAAGGCCGGCATCCGGATGGTGGTGCCGAACGCGACCCTGGTGACCACCTACACGGGTGACTTCAACGACTCGGCGAAGGCCCGGGAGGCCGTCCAGGCGCAGATCAGCCAGGGCGTCAAGGTCGTCTACCCGTACCTGGGCGGGGCCACCGACGCGGCGGCCAAGCTGGCCAACACCGGCGGCGCGCTCACCCTGACCCCGGGCACCGACCGGTGCGACTCGACCGACCCGCGCTTCGACATCTCGGTCATCTTCGACCCGGGCGCGTACTTCGCCGCCGCGCTGGAGCTGTTCGCCAAGGGCGAGATGACCCTCGGCACCACCAAGAAGTGGGAGCTGGGCAAGGACCCGTACCCGGCCGTCAAGATCTGCAAGCCGACCCCGGAGCAGACCCAGAAGATGGACGCCTTCGTCGCCGACGTGGCCAGCGGCAAGACCGACACCGCCGCGACGGTCGCCAAGCTCGGCTCCTGACCCCCGCTGCCCGACGACCAACGAGGTGAAACGGACTGTGGACGTTGACGACCAGCTGACGCCGGCTCTCACCCTGCGCGGGGTCAGCAAGCGTTACGGTCCGGTCGTCGCCTGCGACGCCGTGGATCTCGCCGTACGACCCGGCGAGATCCACGGCCTGCTCGGCGAGAACGGGGCCGGAAAGTCGACCCTGATGAAGATCCTGCTCGGGTTGGTGCACCGCGACGCCGGCACCATCACGCGCGGCACCGAACCGGTCGAGATCGACAGTCCGCAGGTCGCCGCCGACCTCGGCCTGGGCATGGTGCACCAGCACTTCAGCCTGATCGAACCGCTCACCGTCTGGGAGAACGTCATCCTCGGCGACACCGGGCGGATCGACCGGGCGGCGGCCTGCGCCCAGGTCGAGGAGGTGTCCCGACGGTACGGGCTGCCCATCGACCCGCACGCCCGCATCGACCGGCTCTCCGCCGGGGAACGGCAGCGGGTCGAGCTGATCAAGTGCCTGCGCCGTGACCCGTCCATCCTGATCCTGGACGAGCCGACCTCGGTGCTCACCCAGGCCGAGTCGGCGGAGCTGTTCACCGTGCTGCGTCGGGTGGTGCAGGCGGAACGGCGGGCGGTCATCCTGATCAGCCACAAGCTCGCCGAGATCATGGCGGCCACCGACCGGGTGACCGTGCTGCGGCGCGGCGCGGTCGCGTTCCACGGCGCGACGAAGGACACCACCGCCCAGCAGCTCGCCCGGCAGATGGTCGGCCGGGAGGTGTCGTTGCAGTCCGAGAGCGCGGCGCTGGGCCTGCTACCCGTCGAGCGTCCCGAACCGGTCGAGGGCGTCGCCCCGGCGGCCGGGAACGCGACGACGTCGGAGCAGCCGGCGGCGCTGCGGCTGCGCGAGGTGACCCTGCTCGTCGGCGGCCTGCCGGTGCTGGACAAGCTCAGCCTCGACGTCGCCCCCGGCGAGATCGTCGGCCTGTACGGGGTCGAGGGCAACGGCCAGGCCACCGTCGGTGAGCTGCTGTCCGGGCTGCTCGTCCCCGACTCCGGCACCGTCGAACTCGACGGCCGGCCGGTCGACCTGGTCCGCCCCGGCGCGCTGCACACCGCCGGACTCGGCATCGTGCCCGAGGACCGGCACCACTCCGGCGTGGTGCTCGACATGAGCGTCGCCGAGAACCTGGTGATGAAGTCCCTCGCCGGGGTCACCGCACGCGGGGTGCTCAGCCGGCGGAAGATGCACCGGATCGCCCAGCGGCAGATGACCGAGTTCAACATCGTCGCGCCCTCGCCGGACACCCCGCTGCGCAGCCTCTCCGGCGGCAACCAGCAGCGGGTGGTGCTCGCCCGGGAGCTGTCCGCCGGGCCGAAGGCGCTGGTCGCCGCCCAACCCACCCACGGGCTGGACGTCGGCGCGATCGAAGACATGTACGTGCGGCTGCGGCAGGCCGCCGCGGAAGGGGTGGCGGTGTTGCTGATCTCCACGGAGCTGGAGGAGGTGATGGCCCTGGCCAACCGGATCGCGGTGATCTCCTCCGGCCGGATCGTCGGGGTGCTCCCCACCGCCGAGGCCACCGCCGAGCGGCTCGGCATGCTGGTCGGCGGGGTGAGTCACTGATGGCGACCCTCGGTATCGACGGCACCGGCCAGCGGCTGCTGCGCCGGCTCAACCCCGGCCCCGGCGGCTGGCAGGTCGGCCTCGCCACCGTCGCCACGGTGGGCGTCGCGCTCGGCCTGTCCGCCCTGCTGATCGCGGTCACCGGCGGCTCACCGACCGCCTCCACCAAGGCCCTCTACCAGGGCAGCATGGCCACCCCGGCGGCCTGGTCCACCTCCCTGCTGTACGTCGCGCCGCTGCTGCTGGTCGCCGTCGGGGCGTGCGTCAGCGCCCGCTCCGGCTTCTTCAACATCGGCCAGGAGGGGCAGGTGCTGATCGGCGCGCTCGCCGGCGCGTGGGTCGGCCTGCGGCTGGCCGTACCCGGACCGCTGCTGCTGGTCCTGGTGCTGCTCGCCTCGGTGGTCGGTGCCGGCGTCTGGGCCGGGCTCAGCGCACTGATGTACCGGTTCCGGGGCGTCAACGTCGTGGTCAGCACGATGCTGATGACGTTCCTCGCCCAGCAGCTCATCTCGTTCGCGGTGAACACCCCGTGGCTGCTCCAGGAGTCCCGGCTCGGCCGGGGCACGCTGTCCCCGCAGTCCAACCCGGTGCCCGAGAACGCCCGGCTCGCCTCCCTCGGTGACTACCCGAACCTCCAGCTCAACGGGGGTCTGGTGCTGGCCGTCGTGGTGGCGGTCGTGCTGGCGCTGGTGATGGCGCGTACCCGCTGGGGTTTCCGGTTGAAGATGGTCGGTCTCAACCCGGCGGCGGCCCGGCACGCGGGCGTGCGGGTCGGCGCCCTCGGCGGCATCGCTCTCGCGATCTCCGGTGCGCTGGCCGGCCTGGCCGGTGCGCTGCTGCTGACCAGCCCGGTCGGCACCAACCGGTTGCAGCCGGGGATGTCGCTCAACATCGGCTGGGACGGCCTGCTGGTCGCCCTGGTCGCCCGGAACAACCCGCTGCTGGCCATCCCGGTGGCGGTGCTGTTCGGCGTGCTGCGGGCCGGCGGCAGCTTCCTGGCCGCCACCGGCGTGCCGTCGTTCCTGGTCGACGTGGTCAAGGCGCTGCTGGTGCTGGCGTTCGTCGCACCGCCGGTGGTGATCGGCATGCTGCGCCGACGCCGCCTGGCCGACCAGCCGGCGACCCCGACCACCCCGACCACCGCGGCGGCCTCGCCCGAGCCGACCGACCCGTCGGCCCCGGCCACCCCGACCGCGTCGGTGCCCGGCCCCCGCAGCACCGCGCCGGAACCGGCGGACCCCGGCGACGCCGGGACCGCCGGCACCAAGGACGCCATGGAAGGCAGGTTGGCATGAGCGCCGCCGACAACATCGCCACCATCCTCTCCAGCGGGGCCCGGCTCACCGTGCCCCTGGCCTTCGCCGCCTGCGGGGAGTACGTCGCCCAGCGCGCCGGCACCCTCAACATCTCCGTCGAGGCGATGATGCTCGGCGCGGCGTTCGGGTCGATCGCGGTCGCCAGCGCCACCGGCAGCGCCACCATCGGCCTGGTGGCCGGCGCGCTGGTCGGGGTCGCGGTGGCGTTCGTGCACGGCATCCTGTCGCACCGGGTGCAGATCAACACGTTCGTCGTCGGCCTGGTGCTCAACGCGCTGGTGCTCGGCCTGACCAGCTACCTGATCACGGTGAGCACGTTCACCGGCCACCAGGTCTGGCAGGTGGACATCCCGGTGCTGCGCGACATCCCGATCATCGGCCCGATGCTGTTCGTGCAACGCTGGCCGGTCTACCTGCTGCTGGCGGTGATCCCGCTGACCTGGTGGCTGGTCGAGCGCAGCCGGTGGGGGCTGGAGCTGCGGGCGGTGGGGGAGAACCCGCAGGCCGCCGACGTCAGCGGGATCGAGGTCAACAAGCGGCGGCGGCAGGCGCTGCTCTGGTGCGGGCTGCTCGCCGGGCTCGGCGGGGCGTACCTGGCCGTCGGCGAGGTCGGCTCGTTCAACCAGAACATGACCGCCGGCCGGGGCTACCTGGTCATCGCGGCGGTCATCTTCGGGGCCTGGCGGCTCGGCCGGACCCTGGTCGGCTGTGTCGTCTTCGGCCTCGCCGACGCGATGCGGCTGGCGCTGCCGGCGCTCGGGGTCACCATGAACTCGCAGCTGCTGATCGCCGCGCCCTACCTGCTGGCCCTGCTGGCGATGCTGGTGTTCGCCACCGCGCACCGCGAACCCCGGGCACTGGCCCAACCGTTCCAACGCGGCACCACCTGACGGGGGATTCCCCGACTCCGGTCCGCCCGCACGGCGCAGCGGCCACCCTCCTCCGGTGGCGGTCGCTGCGCCGTGTGGGTCCCGGGTCGGCAGCCGCCCGCCGTGGGGATCTCGTTTGCGCACGAGAACCCGGGGGCCCACGGGGCATACCATGACTTTTTGTCACGATCGGTCGTGACAGCGGGACACTTCCGCAGCGCCTCGCGCGCTTGATTGGCTGGTCAGGCATCACGGGAGTGATCCGGATGCGCCGCCGATCCGAAAGAAGAACCCATGCGAAAGCCCGTGCGAGTCGTGCTCACCACCCTCGGTGTCCTGATCGCCGTGCCGGTGCTCCTGCTCGCGACGACCGCCGTGGTCAACGTCGTGGCGACGCGCTCGGAAGCCTCCTCGATCACCCGGTACGGGCAACCCGTGCCCGTGGACGGTAAACGGATGAACGTGGTGGTCGCGGGCAGCGGTGCCGAGACGATCGTGCTGCTGCCCGGCCTCGGCACCGCCGCCCCCGCGCTCGACTTCCAGCCGCTGATCACGGAACTCCAGCGCACGTACCGGGTCGTCGCGGTCGAACCGTTCGGCACCGGCCTGAGCGACCCCGCCGACACCGACCGCACCGCCGCGAACATCACCCGGGAGGTGCACGAGGCGCTACGGCACCTCGGCATCGACCGGTACGTGCTGATGGGCCACTCGATCGCCGGCATCTACGCGGTGACCTACGCCGCCAGCTACCCCGACGAACTCGTCGCCTTCGTCGGCATCGACAGCAGCGTCCCCGACCAGCCCGGCTGGGACGACCCGATCCCCACCGGCGTGATCGTCGGCCTGAGCAGGCTCGGCGTCACCCGGGCGCTGGCGGCGGTCGCCGACGACCCGTACGCGGGCCTGCCCTACGACGAGCGGACCCGGGAACAGTTGCGGATGCTCACCGCGAAGAACACGGCCGCCCCGACCATGGTGAACGAGATGGAGCACGCCCCGGCGAACTTCGCCGCGGTCAGCGGGAAGACCTTCCCGAAGGGGCTGCCGGTCCTGCTGTTCGTCCGGTCGGACGACCATGACGTGGCGGACTGGGTCGCCCTGCACGAGCAGCAGGCGGCGAGCGTCGACACCGGTCAGGTGGTCACCCTGGAGGGCGACCACTACCTGCACCACACCCTGTCGCCGGAGATCGCCCAGCGGACCAGGGCTTTCCTGGCGGCCCGGTCGCTACGCTGAGCCGGTGACGGACACCTGGCAGGGTGCGCCGCGAGTGGCCGCCGACCTGCGGGCGATGCGCCTGTTCACGGTGCTCTCGCTGGGGCTGGGCATGCTGATCGGTGGCGTCGTGCAGGTGCTGCTCGGCGTGGGGGTGGCAAGCGGCCCCCGGACGGTCGTCCTGCTGGTCGCGACGACCGCCGCCGTCCTGGCCGGGCTCGCCGCGATTCCCCTGCTGCTGCGGGGCCCCGACGAGGTGCCGCCCGGCCATCCGCTCGTCCTGGTGCTGCTGGCACTGTCCGGCGCGGTGTGGGTGCTGGCCGTCGTGCCGCCGTTCGCCGGCTGGGGGTGGGCGTTCACCCTGGCGATGGCGGGCGGGGTGCTCAGTTGTCTGGTCCGGGGCCGGTGGCGGGCGACGGTGATCCTCGGCTCCTGGGCCGTGATCGGTTTCGGCGGCCTGGTCGGCGTGCTGGCCCCGTCGCGCGTCGGGCCGCCGCCCGACGCGGCAGCCGACGCCATCGTGCTCGGCACCGTCGCGGTGTTCACGCTGCTGCCGCTGAGCGCGGTCTGGGTGCAGCAGGTGGTGCTGCGGCTGGAACACGCCCGCCGGCTCGCCTCCGACCTGGCGGTGGCGCGGGAGCGGCTCCGGTTCGCCGCCGACCTGCACGACATCCAGGGCCACCACCTCCAGGTGATCGCGTTGAAGAGTGAACTGGCGGAGCGCCTGCTGACCGGCCAGCCCGGGCGGGCCGGTCGGGAGATCGCCGAGATCCGCCGGATCGCGCGGGTGGCCCTCGACGACACCCGCGCCGTGGTGAACGACTACCGCACCGTCACCGTGGCGACGGAGGCGCGCAACGCGGCGGCGGTGCTGCGGTCCGCCGGCATCCGCTGCACGGCACGCATCGACACGCCGGACCTGCCCGTCGCTCTCGGCGCGGTGTTCGCCGTCGCGATCAGGGAGGCGGTGACGAACGTGCTGCGGCACAGCAGGGCGACCGAGGCCACCATCGAACTCGTCCGCGTCGGCACCCCCGACCCCGCGCACCCCGGGGCCGACGCGGTGGAGTACCGGCTGACCGTCACCAACGACGCCGCCGGGGTGCCGCGCGGTGACGGCACGGGCCTGGCCGGCCTCGCCGACCGCGTCGCGGCCCAGCGCGGAACTGTCGAGACCACCCGCGAGGGGGACACGTTCGTGCTGGTCGTCCGCATCCCCGCGCCGGACGCCGCAGGGCCTGCCCCACCGGAGCCCACCGCGCCGGGAAGACGACGGGGGACCGGCCGGTGATCCGGATCGTGATCGCCGACGACGAGGAACTCATCCGGGGCGCGCTCGTGGCGCTGCTCTCCCTGGAGGTCGACATCGAGGTCGTCGCGGACGTCGCCGACGGCGAGGCCGCCGTCGCCGCCGCCGTCGCCCACCGACCCGACCTGACCCTGCTCGACCTCGAAATGCCCGGACTCGACGGGGTCGACGCCGCCCGCCGGCTGCTGCGGCTCGTCGCGACGCAGGTGGTCATCGTCACCCGGCACGCCCGGCCGGGCACCCTGAAGCGGGCGCTGAACGCCGGGGTGCACGGCTTCGTGCCGAAGTCCACCCCGGCATCGGAGCTGGCCAGGATCATCCGGTCGGTGGCCGCCGGCGAACGCTACGTCGACGCGCGCCTGGCCGCGTCGGCGCTCACCGAGCAGGAGAGCCCGTTGACGCCGCGCGAGATCGACGTGCTGCGGCTGACCCGCGACGGCCTGCCCACCAAGCACATCGCGCGGCAGCTCGGCCTCGCCCACGGCACCGTCCGCAACCACATCTCGGCCGCGATGGCGAAACTGAACGTCGGTTCCCGCACCGACGCCGCCGCGATCGCCTGGGAACAGGGCTGGATCTGACCGCCCCGTCGACGCTTTCCGCCGGGTCGCGGGGACGCCCCGTCGACGCTTTCCGCCGGGTCGCGGGGACGCCCCGTCGACGCTTTCCGCAATTTCGCCGATGTGGCGGTATCAAAGTGACTTCGACCCCCCAACATCGGCGAAATTGGATCGATCCGAGCTGTTACCCGAAGGCCGGCGGGCGACGTCTCGGCGTGGAACAAGGGGTTATGCGGTGGCGGGATGGTCGGTAGCGTTGGCGTGACGGCGGCCGGTTGGTCGGCGGTGCATCCTGCACTGACGAGGAGGTCAGGGTGGATTCCTTGCCGGAGTTGACGTTCGGGCAGCGGTTGAAGGTCTACCGGGAGCGCTCCGGAAAAACCCGCGCGGTACTCGGTGGGCTGGTCGGCCGGAGCGCCGAGTGGGTCAAGGCGGTGGAGACCGATCGCATCCTGCCGCCGCGCATTCACATGCTGGATCGGATCGCTCGTGCCCTCAAGATCGACGTCTCTGTCCTCGCTGGCGAATTGGGCAACCGGTCAGCGGTTGTCAACGGTCCCGAGCATCCGGCGCTGGCGTCGGTGCGGGACGCGGTGAACCGCTTCGTGGTCCTCCCGGACGCCCCGGCTGAGTCGTTGTCCAGCCTGCGGGACCGGCTCGCGGCGGCGTGGCGGGCGCGTCATCAGGCATCCGATCACCGGACGGTGCTGGGTGCGTTGCTGCCTGGGCTGCTGCGGGATGTGCAGCACGCCGCTCTGGTGTGCGAAGGGGCGCAACGGCGACAGGCACAGGCGTTGTTGGCCGAGACGCTCGGACTGGTGCAGATGTTCCTCGCCTACCAGCCGGCTGCGGAGCTGATCTGGCGGGTCGCGGATCGGGCGATGGTGGCGGCACAGGAGTCGGGTGACTCCGAGGCGATCGCCCGTGCGGGATGGTTCCTGGGGCAGGTGCACCGCGATACCGGCGATTGGGATACCGCGATGGTGGTGACGCTGGACGTCATGTCGGCTCTGGAATCGCGGGTAGCCGAGGGAGGAACTGGTCTGCTGGCCCTGTGGGGAGCGCTGAACTTCGAGGCCGCGTACACCGCCGCTCGGGCGGGAGAGGAAGGCCGGGCGTGGCGGCACTGGGATCGGGCGGACCGGGTGGCGCAGCGCCTGCCCGAGGGTTATTACCAGCCGCAGACGTCGTTCTCCCGGGTCGTCATGGGCGCTCATGCGGTGACCGTGGCCGTGGAGTTGCAGAAATCCGGTGAGGCGGTGCGGCAGGCGCGCCGACATGAGGCGGCGGCGATTCCGTCGAGGCCACGCCGGGCGCGGCACCTGATCGAGGTCGCCCGGGCGTACTACGGGAAGGCCGACAGGGAGACGACCGTGGTGACGCTCCGGCAGGCTTACGAGTCAGCGCCGGAGACGATCCGCTTCAACGGGTACGCCCGCCAGATCACCCTGGACCTGCTCGATGGTCCACGGTCCACCCGAGACGAGGCCCGTGACCTCGCGGTGAAGGTCGGACTCGTCCCGTAGACCGAGGGTAGGAACCCTACCCGTTCCCCATCGTGACCTTGCGTAGCTTCTCCGGCACGGGATGTGGTGGGTGGTGCGGCTTCGCCTGCTCGCCACGTCTCCCGGCACGGGGGCGGAACCGTCCCTGTGACCCGTGCGCGGCGGTGGTGGCCTCTCGGTACGCCGTCGCGTCCTTGCGAAGGGGACGTAGGTGGGCGACGAAGAACGTGATCCGGGTGAGAGCCGGGGTGAGCGGATTCAGGCGGTCGAGCGGGAGGCGGCGCGGCGGCGGTTGCTCGCGCAGGCTGAGGCGGAGCGGATTCCGGTGGAGGAGACGACGCGGGCGGTGCCGGATCGGCGGTGGCGTCGTGGCGGGCGGTGAGTTGTTGCCGGTCGGTCGGCGGGTGGCGCACTGGCGGGGGCGGCGTGGGTTGTCGCAGCAGGTGTTCGCCGATCGGTTGGGTAAGTCGAAGAGTTGGGTGGACAAGGTCGAGCGGGGTGTCCGGACGCTGGACAAGGTGTCCACGCTCCAGGACATCGCCGCTGTCCTGCGCATCGACCCGGGTGTGCTGCTCGGCCGGGACCTCCAGGCAGCGGACGTGTCCGGTCCGGTCGAGGGGGTCGCGCAGATCCGGGAAGCCCTGTCGACGTACGACGTCGTGGTGGGAAGGCCGTCAGCGCCGGGCCGGGTCGTGCCGGCGGATCGTCTGGGGCGGGACGTCGCCCACGCGTGGGTGGCCTTCCAGCATGCCCGCTATCCGCAGGTGACCGGGATGCTCCCGGGGTTGGTGGGTGGCGCGCAGCGTGCCCGTGCCGGTGATCCGGTCGGGGGCCGGCCGGTGCTGGTGGAGGTGTACCGGCTTGCCGCAGCGCTGCTGGTCAAGCTCGGTGAGGTGGATCTGGCGTGGTTGGCCGCCGATCGGGCGATGACCGCCGCAGTCGGTGAGGTGATGCCGGTTGCCGCCGCGACCGTGCAGCTCAGTCAGGTGTTGCGGGCGTCGGGGCGGGCACGGGTGGCCCGGTCGACGGCGCTGGCCGCCGCGTACCGGATCGCCCCGCCCGACCCCGGCGCTGCGTCCGCCCCGGAGTTGTCGCTGTGCGGGACGCTCGTCGTGCAGGCGGCGTTGGCCGCCGCCCGCGACGGCGACGACCGCGCCACGGCTGCGTTGCTCGACGAGGCCGCCGACATGGCCGCCCAGGTCGGCGACGGCCACGACCACCACCGGACCGGGTTCGGAGCGGTGGCGGTGGATCTGGCCCGGGTCACCGCCGCCCTCGACCTGGGCGAGGCGGGAGAAGCGGTGGCCTGGCACGAGAGGACCACCGCCCGCGACGGCTGGCGGTGGCTATCCGCGGAACACCGCGCCGGGCACCTGCTCGACGCCGCCCGCGCCTACCTGGACGCCGGTGATCCGGGCAACGCCTGCCGGGTCCTGGTCGCGGCCGAGCGTACCGCTCCCTGCGAGGTACGCCTGCGGCCCGCGGCCCGCGCGCTCCTCGCCCGGCTGGTCCGCGACCCGTACGCCCCCGCCACGATCATCCACCTCGCCGCCACCCTCCGGGTGACCTGACCACGACCGCGCCACCATTAGGCGCTGTTGTGCCGGTGTGGCGGTATCAGAGCGCTCCGATACCGCCACACCGGCACAACAGCGCCAACGAGCGCCAACGACGGCCGCCGACGGTCGACCTCAGGGGCGGCGGCGGAGGGTGGGGTCGGTCAGGGCGGGCAGCCGGTAGCCGGCGTCGGCCGGGTTGACGTCGTGGCCCGGCCGGACCAGCTCGTCGATCCGGTCGAGCACGTCGGCCGGCAGCCCGGCCGGCTCCCCGGCGGGTAGTTGGCTGCGCAACTGGGCGAGGGTACGCGGGCCGATGATGGCGCTGGTGACCGCCGGGTGGCTCAGCACGAAGCCGAGCGCCAGGTCGATCAGCGTCAGGCCGCTCTCGTCGGCGAGGGTGGCCAGCCCGTCGACCAGGGCGAGCTTGCGGTCCCGGGCGGCGGCGTCGCGGAAGTCGAAGTGGTCGCCGTTGCGCCCGGCGCGGGAGTCCGCCGGTACGGCAGTCGACCGGTACTTGCCGGTCAGCCAGCCGCCGTTGAGCGGGCTGAACACCAGCACGCCGAGCCGGTACCGGGCGCTGGTGGGCAGGGCGGCGGCCTCGACGCCCCGGGTCAGGACCGAGTAGCCGAGCTGTTCGGTGGTGAAGCGTTCCCGCTGCCGGCGTTCGGCCACCCACTGTGCCTCGACGATCTGCTCGGCGGGGAACGCCGAGGTGCCGATCATCCGGACCTTGCCCTCCCGGACCAGGTCGGTCAGCGCGCCGAGGGTCTCGTCGACGTCGGTGAGCGGGTCGGGGCGGTGCACCTGGTAGAGGTCGATCCAGTCGGTGCCCAGCCGGCGCAGGCTGCCCTCGACCGCCTGCCTGATCCAGCGGCGGGAGTTGCCCCGGCGGTTGCGGTCGTCCCCCATCGGCTCGTGGAACTTGGTGGCCAGCACGACGTCGTCGCGCCGGCCGCGCAGCGCCCGGCCGAGGATCTCCTCGGACTCGCCGTGGGCGTACACGTCGGCGGTGTCGACCAGGTTGATCCCGGCGTCGAGCGCCTCGGCGACGATCCGGTGGCACTCCTGCTCGTCGGTGTTGCCCCAGGCGCCGAACATCATGGTGCCCAGGCAGAGGGTGCTCACCTCGACGCCGGTCCCGCCCAGTCTGCGGTACTGCATGATCCGATCGTCCTCCCGTACGCGATGTGTCCCCCACGCTGGCACGCGGGCCGGCCGCCGGCACCGTCCCGGCGCGTCGAACCCGGCGTGCCGGCTTTGTGTCCCCGGCACATCGACCCGGCCGCCGAACAGTGAATAGGCTGGTGAACGCGATAGCGATGGACATTTCGGTACGGTGGAGGTAACAGTGGCGACCGGCCTGACCCAAGCCCGATGGACGCATGTGGCGTTGCCTACCGGCGACCTCGACAAGGCGATCTCGTTCTACACCACGCTCACCCCGCTGGTGGTCGTGGAGCGGTTCGCCGACGCCGACGGCGAGAGCGTCTGGCTCTCCAACGACAAGCAGGTCGAGACCCCGTTCGTGCTGGTGCTCGTCTCCTTCAACAAGGACAAGGGCGGCCAGCTCGGCCTGCTGCACCCGTTCGCGCACATCGGCATCGAGGTGCCGCAGCGGTCGGACGTCGACGAGATCGCCGGGCGGGCCCGTGAGCTGGGTTGCCTGCACTGGGAGCCGCGTCAGATGCCGCCGCCGGTCGGCTACATCTGCGCGCTGAAGGACCCCGACGGCAACGTCATCGAGATCTCCCACGACCAGCAGGTCTTCGACACCGTGCGGCGTCGGTGGGGGAGCTGACCGCAGCGTCCACCCGCGCCGCCGTGCAGCGGTACCTGGCGGCGCTGAACGCCCACGACGCCGATGCCGTGGCCGGCTGCGTGAGCGTCGACTTCGTCAACGAGCACACCGCCGCCCTCGGCCGGACGGTGGTCGGCCGGGCCCGCTACCGGGCCCGGCTCGACGGCTTCCTGGCCGAGTTCGTCGACCTGCGTTACGAGGTGGAGGAACTGCTCGCCGACGCCGACCGGGCGGCGGTGGCGTACCGGATGTCGTTCCGGCTGGCCTCGGCCGGCCGGGCCCCGGTGCGCATCCGTGGCGTGTTCCGGTTCCGGGTCGACGCCGACGGCCTGATCGCCCACCGGGTCGACTACTGGGACAGCGGCGAGGTCCACCGTCAGCTCGCGGGAGCACCCGAACCGCCGCCCGTCCCCGGTTCGGGGGCGGGCGGCCCGGCGTAGCCGGCTTCCGGATCCGGCGTGCGGTGGTGTCCGTGTCGCCGGATCCGGCCCGTGCTCGGTAGAGTTCGCCTTTCGGCGGACGGCGAGTGCGAGGTGGCGCGGTGACGGGCGGAGTCGACGAGTCGGCAGGTGACGCGCCGGCGATCCAGACCGTGCAGCGGGCCGCCACCATCCTCCAGGCGTTCTCCGTGGAGCGGCCCCGGCTCACCCTGGCCGAGCTGACCGCCGACCTGGCCATCAGCCGGGCCACCGCGCACCGGTACGCCCGCGCGCTGCGCGCGGCCAACCTGCTGCGCTTCGACACGGCCACCGCCACCTACACGCTGGGTCCGCAGGTGCTGGCGATGGAGGCCGCCGCCCGCGCGGCGCTGCCCATCGTCACCGCCGCCGAGCCGCACCTGGACCGGCTCACCCGGCTGACCAACCAGACCTCGGTGCTCAGTGTCTGGAACGGTGAGGCGCCGACGGTGGTCCGCTGCATGGACAACACCAGCGGTGACGTGCGGCTCAGTGTGCGCACCGGTTCGCCGTTGGATCTGCTCCGCTCGGCGCAGGGCCGGGTCTTCTGCGCCTACCTGTCGGCCGCCGAGGCGCCCGCGGTGGCCCGCCAGTTGCGGCTGTCGGCGGGCCTGCGGGCCGTCGTCGAGCAGGTCCGCCGGGACGGTTTCGCGGTCAACTCCCCGGAGGATTTCGGGGTACGCGTGCTGGCCGCGCCGGTGTTCGAGCGGACCCAGGTGGTGGCCGCCCTGGCCGTGCTGGGCACCAGCACGGCGCTGTCCGGCGCGGTGGAGGCCGCCGCGGCGGACAGCCTGCGGTTGGTGGCCCGGGAGTTGTCCGAGGCGCTCGGCGCGGGCTGACGCCCCGGCGGCCCGCCGTCAGTGGTGACCGTTGCCGTTGAGGTGCGGGTGGTGGCCGTTGCCGCCGCTGCCCAGCTCGGCGGTGACCAGGGCGGCGACGCGTTGCAGGGCGATGGCGAGCGGGCTGTCGGTGCCCTCGGGGACCGAGGTCGTGGTGCCGACGATGGCCATCGCGGCGATCAGGGTGCTGCCCCGGAAGATCGGCGCGGCGATGCTGCGGACCCCGTTGGCCGAGGGCGTGTTGGCCGAGATGCCGGTCCGCCGGATCTTCTCGACCTCCCGGCGCAGCTCTGCGGAGGCGGCGATCTCGGCGGCCAGCCCCGGGACGTCGGCCTCGGGGAGGAACGCGCAGAACACCCGACCCTGGGCGGATTCGGTGCGCGACAGCCGGGAGCCGGTCCGCACGCTGACCCGGATCACCCGGTCGGTGTTGTCGTCGGCGCGGACCACCACGGCGGTGTCGCCGTCCCAGACGCTGAGCACCACCGTCTCGTCGATCTCGCGGACGAGCTGCTGCATGCGCGGGCCGGCGATGCTGATCACCGGCATCGCCGCGCGGGCGGCGGCGGAGAGGGTCAGGATCTGCGGGCCGAGGGAGTAGAGTCCCTCCCGCTCGTCGTAGCGCAGCAGGTTGCTCTCCCGCAGCGCCTTGGTGTAGCGGTGCGCGGTGGCCTTGCTGGTGCCGAGGCTGGCGGTGAGTTCGTTGAGGCTCAGGCGCGGACGTGCCGCCGTGAACGCGTTGAGGATGACCGCCGCGCGCTGCACGGTCTGGATCGCCGGTGAGCTGGGGTCAGCGCTCTTGACCGGCGAAGGGGCATCGTCCGCCATCTGGATTCCTTTGTGCGCAGAGTGAGACAGTATCATGGCATATGACACGTCAGCCTGTCGATGCCTGCTGGTGGCGCAGCGCGATGTCCGCGTACAACCGGGCGAAACGCACCAGTTCCGACAGGGCGTACCGGTCCCGTCGCGGGTCGGCCGGATCGGGCGGTAACGCCGGCGGGCCCAGGCGTACGGTGGGCACCCCCCGGGCGCGCAGCACCACCCCGTCGGTCGACCCGGTCCACCCGCGCAGCGGCACCGGCGGCCGGCCGTACGCGGCGAGCCAGGCGGCGTCGGCGTGCCGGCAGATCGGCGCGGTGGGCGGGGTGGCCGCGGCCGGGTGCGCCGGATGGCCGGCCACCGCCAGCCCGCAGTCGGCCAGCGGGGTGTCACGCAGCCGCCGGGTCAGGGTGGCCCGCAGCGCGTCGGTGATCTGCGTCGGGTCGTCGCCGGGCACCGTGGTCAGGTAGAGGTGCAGGTCGACCACCCCGGGCAGCAGGTCGGGCTTGCCGGGCTGGCCGGCGCGGACCGCCCCGAGGCCCAGTTCCGCCCCGACCAGGGCGTCCGGGTCGGCCCGCCGGGCCAGATGGGCCCGGCGGAACTCCTCCAGCGCCTCGACGACCACGCCGAGGTGGGCGAGCAGCCCGCCGGGGGGTGTGGCGGTCTCCCGGAACAGTGCGGGGTGGAAGCCGCTGGACAGCCGTACCCGCAGGAACATCGCTCCCGGTTCGGCGGTGAGGATGCCCGGCGGGCTGGTCTTGGCCACGATCGCGGCGGCCGGTCGGGGCCGCCCGCGCAGGTGGTGCAGGACCCCGCCGGTGGTGGGGGCCGGCGCGACGCCGTCCTGCGGCCCGGCGGTGGGGTCGTCGCGGTGGGTGCCGGTGGCGGCGAGCAGCAGGGTCAGCCGGTGCGGTCGGTCGGCGGCCCGCAGGGCCTCGGCGGCGGCGGCGTAGCCGACCAGGGCGGCGGCTGCCGCCGCCCGCGCCACCGACAGGCCGAAGCCGCTGACCACCTCGCCGCCGGGGCCGGACAGTTCCAGCGCGGGGGCGGGGGAGTGCCGGCCGGTGATCGGGGCGTCGAAGTCGGTTCCGCCGGTCAGTGAGGTGTCCAGGTGCGAGTAGATCAGCAGTTCGGGGCGGTCGCCCAGGTCGGAGCCGCCGACCAGGTTGGCGCTGTCGGGCGTGGTCGCCGTGCGCTCCAGCGGGTCGACCCGCCAGGGCAGCTCCGGCCAGCGACCGGTGGCCCAGTCGGCGACCCGGTGCGCGGTGGCCCGCTCCCGACCGTACGGGCTGGGCTGGGCGGTGAGCGCGGCCAGGGCGTCGACCAGGGTGGCCTCGTCGACCGCCCGCGCGGCGGCGTGGCGCAGGGGCGCCGGTACCTCGTCGTCCATCCGCTCCCTCTCGCCAGCGTGACTTCATTCAAGATGACGTCTCGTATGTTGACATACTCTGGGCCGGGTCTCTAGCGTGGCCTGACACCAAACGACATCGCCCCGCATCCGGCGACGTCGCGGAACGGGCCCGGCACCCCGGATCGGCCAGTGCGCCCGGACCTGCCGCTGCGGCGCGGATGCGGCCGGCCGACCAAACCGCAGGAGGACCGATGACCTACGTGGTCACCGACGAATGTGTGGACGTACAGGATCGGTCCTGCGTCGAGGAATGCCCGGTGGACTGCATCTACGAGGGCGACCGGATGATGTACATCAACCCCGACGAGTGCGTCGACTGCGGGCGCTGCGAGCCGGTCTGCCCGGTCACCTCGATCTTCCACCTCGACGACCTCCCCGCCGACCGCGCCCGGTTCGGCCCGATCAACGCGGAGTTCTTCACCGAGATCGGCACCCCGGGCGGCGCCCGCAAGATCGGCCGGGTCGGCCACGACCACCCGGCCATCGCGGAAAGCGCCAGCTGATGGCCGAGCGGCACGAGGTCGATCTCGCGATCATCGGCGCCGGCCCGGCCGGCCTCTACGCCACCTACTACGCCGGTTTCCGGGGGATGAGCGTGGCGGTGATCGACTCGCTGCCGGAGGCCGGTGGGCAGATCGCCGCCCTCTACCCCGAGAAGGCGATCTACGACATCGCCGGGCTGCCCGCCGTGCGGGGTCAGGAACTCGTCGACGCCCTGCTCACCCAGGCCGCCACCGCCAAGCCGACGTTCCTGCTCGGGCAGAGCGCGACCGAGCTGACCTGCGCCGAGGACCACGTGCTGATCGGCACCGACACCGGCACCCAGGTCCGGGCGGCGGCCGTGCTGCTGACCGCCGGCATCGGCACCTTCACCCCCCGCGAACTGCCCGTCGGCAGCGACCACCTCGGCCGGGGCCTGCGCTACTTCGTCCCCCGGCTGGAGGAACTCGCCGGGCAGGAGGTCGTGGTGGTCGGCGGCGGCGACTCCGCCGTCGACTGGGCGCTGGCCCTGGAGCCGTACGCCAGCAGCGTCACCCTGGTGCACCGCCGCCCGCAGTTCCGCGCCCACGAACGCAGCGTCACCCAGCTGCACGAGTCGACCGTGCGGGTGCTCACCCCGTACGAGGTCAGCGGGATCGACGGGGAACAGCACGTCGAGGCCGTACACCTGACCGAGGTGCGCGGCGAGGGCCGGCAGACCCTGCCCGCCCAGGCGGTGGTCGCCGCGCTCGGTTTCATCGCCGACCTGAGCGCGATGGAACGCTGGGGGCTGGAGATGCGCCGCCGCTACGTCGCCGTGGACCGGTCGATGCGCACCAACCTGCCCCGGGTCTTCGCCGCCGGTGACATCACCGACTACGACGGCAAGGTACGGCTGATCTCGGTCGGCTTCGGTGAGGCCGCCGCCGCCGTCAACAACCTGGCCCCGCTGGTCAACCCGGCGCTCGGCACCGTCCCCGGCCACTCCTCGGACGCCGCATGACCGCCCCCGCGCCCACCGACGCGCACCTCGTCGTCACCCGGTACGGGCTGGGCCGGATCACCGGCGACGACGTCGAACTGCTCGACCTGCCCGCCCCGGACGTGCCCGCCCTGCTGCGCGCCGGCCGGGGGCTCGCCCCCGCCACCGAGGCCCGGGTCCGCCGCCGGCTGCCGCTGGAGACCCTCGTCGGCGACCTGCGCCCACCGATGGCGAGCACCCGCGCGGTGTGGGGCGTCGGGCTGAACTACCACTGCAAGGCCCGGACCACCGGCCGGGCCCTGCCCACCCAGCCGGTGCTCTACCTGAAGTCGCCAAGCGCCGGCTCCGGCCCGGGGGACACCGTGCCGCTGCCCGGCTCGGTGAGCAGCCAGCCCGACTACGAGGGCGAGGTCGCCCTGGTCGTCGGCGCGCGGATGCACCACACCCCGGCCGAGCGGGTCTGGGCGCACCTGGCCGCCGTCACGGCCGCCAACGACCTGACCGCCCGGGACGTGATGGCCGCCACGGGCAACCCCACCCTGGCCAAGAGCTTCCCCGGGTTCGGTGCCCTGGGCGCCTCCGTGCTCGGCCTGGGCGCGGTCGCCGACCGCGACGCCATCGGCGTCCGCACCACCGTCAACGGCGAGCTGCGCCAGCAGGCCAGCACCGCCGACCTGATCTTCCCGGTGCCCGACCTGCTCGCCTGGATCACCCGGTACGTGGTGCTGGAGCCGGGCGACGTGGTGCTCACCGGCACCCCGACCGGCACCGGCCAGGACCGGGGTTGCTTCCTGAGCCCCGGCGACCAGGTGGAGGTCACCGTCGCCGGGGTGCTGCCCCTGCGTACCCGGTTCCGTGCCGAGAGCCCGGACCACCCCGCGCCGGCCGCCGTCGACGCGTCGACCCACTCGCTTCGCACAGAGAGCCCGATGTCATGAGTGAGAATTCCGAGCGGTACGACCTGGTGCTGGCCGGTGGCCAGGTGTTCGACGGTCAGACCGGAGCAAGCCGGGTCGCCGACGTCGCGGTGACCGGCGACCGGGTGGCCCGGATCGCGCCCGACCTCGCCGCCGCCGCCGACCGGGTGATCGACTGCGCCGGGCAGTACGTGCTGCCCGGCCTGGTCGAGGCGCACACCCACATCTTCGCCGAGGTCTCCAAGGTCGGCGCGCCGCCGGACGAGGCGCACCTGCACCGGGGCGTCGTCGCCGCCTGCGACGCCGGCACCGTCGGCGCGTCCACCTTCGCCGCGTTCGAGAAGTACGTCGCCGCGCCGGCCCGGATGCGGCTGGTGAACTTCCTCAACGTCTCGGTCCTCGGCCTGATCGACTTCCGGTTCGGTGAGCTGATCAACCCCGGCACGCTGGTCCCCGAGGACGCCCTGGCGGTGGCCGAGGCGAACCCGCACCGGGTCCGCGGCTTCAAGATCCGGCTCTCCGAGGACGTCGTCGGGCTGGACTGGCGTCCGCTGCTCAAGCGTTCCCTGGCCCTCGCCGGCGAGGCCGGTCTGCCGCTGATGATCCACATCGGGGAGACGCCGGAGCCGCTGCCGGTGATCCTGCCGCTGCTGCGCCCCGGCGACGTGGTGGCGCACTGCTACACCGGCAAGCCGTACGGCATCCTCAACGACGGCGCCGTGCTGCCCGAGGTCCACGCCGCCCGCGAGCGCGGGGTGCTGTTCGAATCCGCCCACGGCAAGAGCAACCTCAGCTTCGCCGTCGCGCGCCCGGCGATCGAGCAGGGCTTCCTGCCCGACGTGGTCACCTCCGACACCAGCGCCCGCAACTGGCGCGGCCCGGTGTTCGACCTGGTCACCAGCATGGCCAAGCTGCGGGCGATGGGGATGACCCTGGAGCAGCTCGTGCCCCGGGTGACGACCGCGCCGGCCCGGCTGACCGGTCTGGACGCCGAGGGCTACGGCACCCTGGTCGAGGGCGGCCCGGCGCACGTCACCGTGCTGGCCGAGGCCGAGGAGGCGGTGCTGCCCGACGCCGCCGGCAACACGATCACCGCACCCCGGCTGGACCCGGCCGTGGTGCTGCTCGGCGGCGAGCAGGTGCCGACCGTGCCGTGGCGCGGGCTGCCCGCCACCGGGGCGTGAGGCCCTGATGTCCGCCGTCGGGCCGGTGTCCGGCGAGCCGGGGCCGGCGCAGCCGACCCCGTCGACCTCCGTCGGGCAGGCCCCGCCGACGTCCGTCGGGCCGACCCCGCCGGCCGGGGTGCACGGCCACCGCGCCCGGCTGCGGGCGGCGCTGCGCGCCGGTGGGCAGCTCGCCGGCACCTTCGTCAAGCTCCCCGGGGCCGACGTGATCGCCCTGGCCGCCCGCTCGGGACTCGACTTCGTCGTGATCGACCTGGAGCACTCCGGCCTGGACGAGCGGACCGCCACCGACCAGCTCCGGCTCGCCGCCCTGGCCGGCCTGCCGGCGCTGGTGCGGGTGCCGGCCGTCGACCCCGGCCAGGTCAACCGGCTGCTGGAGGCCGGGGCCGTCGGGATCCAGTTGTCGACCGTGCGCCGCCGGGCCGACGTCGAGGCGCTGCGCTCGGCCAGCCGGTACGCCCCGCACGGGCGGCGCAGCATCAGCCTGGCGCACCCGTCGGCCGGGTACGGCGGCGACGGCCTGGACCGGTACCTCGCGGCCGAGGCCGGGCACCCGCCCGTACTGGTGGCCCAGATCGAGACGGCGACCACCGACGACCCGCTGCCCGCCCTGCTGGCCGGGGTGGATGTGGGCTTCGTCGGGACCACCGACCTGGCGGTGAGCCTGGGCCTTTCGACCACCGACGACCCGGGGCCGCTGTTGCGGCGCACCGGGGACATCGCCGCCGCGGCCCGCACGACCGGGACCCACCTCGGCGGCTGGGTGCCCGAGCGGTCCGCCGCGGCGCTGGACCGCTGTGGCCTGACCGACGCGCGCTACCTCGTCGTCGGCTCGGACCTGCACCTGCTCGGCACCGGCCTGCGTCGGCTCGCCGCACCCCTCTGACCCGCCCGAGAAGGGACGCGTTCACATGCTCAACCCGCAGCTCTACCGCACCTCGGTCAACTGGGACGACATCCCGGCCACCGACGTCCGGCCCGGGGTGCGCCGCAAGGTGTACGCCACCGACGAGGTCCTCTTCGCCTGGCACGAACTGGCTGTCGGGATGGACCTCAACCCGCACCACCACGACGACTTCGACCAGCTGGTGCTGATCCTCGGCGGCCGGTGCAACTACTACGTCGACGGCGTGCCGCACCCGATGGGGCCGGGCTCGATGCTGCTGGTGCCGCGCGGCGCGGAGCACTACATCGAACCGACCGAGGGCCCGTGCATCAACGTGGACGTCTTCGCCCCGCCCCGGGCGGACTTCCTGCCGCACGCCTGGCGCCCCGGGCAGGGCTGACCGGCGATGACCGACATCGTGGTGGTGGGCAGCCTCAACGTGGACGTGGTGGTGCCGCTGCACGAGCTGCCCGCCCCCGGGCAGACCGTGCTCGGCGCGGCCGACCACCGGCGGGCCGGCGGCGGCAAGGGCGCCAACCAGGCCGTCGCCGCCGCCCGGCTGGGTCGCCGGGTGGCGATGGTCGGCGCGGTCGGCATCGACGCCGACGGCGACTGGCTGCTCGGGCTCATCGCCGCCGAGGGGGTGGCCACCGAGGCGGTGCTGCGCGCCCCCCGGCCCACCGGGCAGGCGATCGTGCTGGTCACCGCCGACGGCGACAGCACCATCGCGGTCAGCTCGGGGGCGAACATGTGGCTCGCCGCCGAGCATCTCGGCCCGCTGCGTGACCTGCTCGGGTCGGCGCGGGCGGTGCTGCTGCAACAGGAGGTCGACGCGGCGGTGGTGGCCGAGGCGGTCCGGCTGGCCGAGGGGCTGGTGGTGCTCAACCCGGCACCGGCCCGCCCGGTCGACCCGGCGACCCTGGCCCGGGTCGACGTGCTGGTGCCCAACCGGGGTGAGCTGGCCGCCCTGGCCGGTGCGCCGCCGACGGACGCCGGGGTGGAGGGGCTGGCCGCGATGGCCCGGTCGCTGGGCACCCGGGGGCCGGTGGTGGTGACCCTCGGCGGTGACGGCGCGCTGGTGGTGACCACCGACCGGCAGTGGCTGATCCCGGCGGAGCGGGTCGACGCGGTCGACGCGACAGGCGCCGGGGACACCTTCTGCGCCGCGCTGGCCGACGCGCTGCTCGATGGCGCGGCGATCGACGAGGCGGCCCGGTGGGCGAGCCGGGCGGCAGCGGTGACGGTCACCCGGCCCGGGGCGATGGAGGCCGCACCCCGTCGCGTCGAGGTGCCCACGGCCGCCTGAACCCCGCCCTGCCACGCCGGCCGGCGCGTCCCCGCCCGGTCCGGCTGCCGCCGCAGCGTGCCAACCTGCCGCCCGTCGCCTGCTGCCTGTCGGCGACGGCGCGGCCCGGCTCCGGCCGGCTGCGCCCGCTGCCCCCGGCCCGTCCCGGTCGGGGGCAGCGGCGTGGCGGCGACCCCTGCGCGCGTCGGTGCGCCGCCCGGCTGCCGCCCGCCCCGGCCCGCGCGGCACACCGCCCCGGGCCGGGACGCGTCGTCGGTCAGAAGTGGGCGGGGAAGTCGGCCTTGCGGATCAGACAGTGGATGCCCTTCACCCCGTCGACGACCTGGCTCACCTCGAAGTCGGCGGCGGCGCTCAGGTAGGCCAGCGCGGTATGCGGGGGCATGCCCTGGGTGCGGACGAGGAAGTCGACGGCGGCCCGGACGGCCCGGCGCATCGCCTCGTCGAGGTCGCTGTGCAGGCCGACCGGCAGCCAGTGGGTGGCGGTCTCGCCGAACGGCCCGTCGACGGCCCCGAGCAGGCCACCGGCCTGTGCCCGGGGGATCACCGACAGCCGCAGGGTGGCCCGCAGCGGTGCCTCCAGGGCGGTCAGCGCCACCTCGCCGTCGCCCTGGGCGTAGTGCGGGTCACCGGCGTAGAAGCCCGCCCCGGGCAGTTGTACCGGCAGGTAGAGAGCCGAGCCGACCTGCAACTCGTTGATGTCGAGGTTGCCGCCGAACGCGCCGGGCGGCACCGAGTGGACCGGCTCGTCGGTGTCCACGGCGACGCCCATCAACCCCAGGAAGGGGGCGAGCGGGAAGCGGGCCGCCCGGCCGTCGCCGTACGGCAGGGTGCCGAACAGCCGGCCGCCGTGGTGGATCACCTCGGTGAAGTGGCTGACGGTGCCGTACTCCCGGGGACCGTCGCCGTCCGGGCCGGTGTCGGTGGGGGTGAGCGGGTACTCCCCGGGCAGCGCGCCGTAGCCGTGCCGGCTGCTGATGAAGCCGTACGGGGCGCGGACCAGCAGGTCGAGCACCTCGATCCGGAGCAGGTCGCCGGGTTCGGCCCCGGCCACCGCGATCGGGCCGGTGACCACGTGCGGGCCGTCGGCGTCGTAGTCGTGGGCCACGTCGGAGGCGGCCAGGTCCCGGGCGTCGGTGAGCACCTGGTCGCTGGGAACGTCGAACTGCTTGAGGAAGCCGACCGGGTCGCGGCCCTGGTCCTCCAGGATGCCCTCGTGGCTGAGCGTGTCGATGGTCACGGTCTCGCCGGAGCCGACCCGGAGCACGGGTTCGTGCCGCCGGTCGGGCAACCGGCCCCACAGGCAGGTGTCGGGGGTGCTCGGCAGGTAGTGGGTTCCACCGATCGGGCCATCGTGCGGCTGGAGCATGACATCCTCCGGAAGGGGTGACACCGGCTGGCGGTGCGACGGGACGGCGCGGCCCGGTGCGGGGGCCGGCGGCCGGCGACGGGATGCGCGGGCCGCGTCCGAGAGCCGGCGATCGGGGTCGGGCGGATCGGCCGGGCCACGTCGGATGCAGGGGATCGTGACCGGCGAAGCAACCGTTGCGTGTTGCGTTCGTATTAACAGCGAGTAACCCGGTGCCGGAGTCTGCCCTGCTCTTGACAGTTGCCATGGCCGAGTAGCAGCATCGTGTAGCGAGATGCTGTCTCGCATGACGTAGAAGGCGGTGAGGTGATGGCGCAGCAGACGCCGGTACGTCCGCTCGGTGCCACCGGTGACGGCGCGATGATCGACGAGGACTGGGAGGCGCTGCGGTTCCGGGTGCACCGCTCGGCGTACCGCGACCCCGAGGTGTTCCGGGCCGAGATCGACCGGATCTGGAATCACACCTGGCTCTATCTCGGCCACGAGACCGAGATCCCGAAGGCGGGTGACTTCAAGACCCGCACCCTCGGCGGTCGACCGCTGATCTTCTGCCGGGACGCCGGGGGCCAGGTGCGGGCGTTCTTCAACGCCTGCACCCACCGGGGCACCGTGCTGTGCCGGCACAGCGAGGGCAACACGAAGTTCTTCCAGTGCTTCTACCACGCCTGGGCGTTCAGCAACTCCGGCGAACTGGCCGCGCTGCCCGGCGACGACGCGTACCCCGACGACCCGGCCTTCCGGGCGTCGATGGCCCTGCGCCAGGTGCCCCGGCTCCAGATCCACGAGGGGTTCGTCTTCGTCGCCTTCGACCAGGACGTCCCCGACCTGCTGACCCACCTCGGGCCGGCCGCGCACTACATGTCGCTGACCGCGAAGATCGGCGAGCACGGCATGACCACCCTGCCGGGCGTGCAGCTCTACAGCGTGAAGGGCAACTGGAAGCTCGCCGTCGAGAACGCGATGGACGGCTACCACTTCGCCCCCACCCACAACACCTTCGTCGGCTACCTGCGGGAGACCGGCTTCGCCGTCACCGACGACGACCAGTACGCCTACGACCTCGGCGGCGGCCACGGGCTGCTCGTGCTCACCGGGCACAACGGCCGGATCGGGATGGTCTGGGAACCCCGCTTCGGCGACGAGGAGAAGGCCCGCACCGTCGCCAAGCGCCGCGAGCTGGAGGCCCGCCTCGGCCCCGAACTCGCCGCCGAGGTGGCCGACGCCAGCCGCATCCTGTTCGTCTTCCCCAACCTGCTGCTGTTCGACCTGGAGGCGCTGACCATCCGGCAGCTCGAACCGGTCGCCGCCGACCGCACCGACGTGCGGGCGTGGCAGTTCGTCGAGGTCGGCGAGCCGGAGTCGGTCCGCGCGCTGCGGATCAAGACGATGGTCAGCTTCGTCGGGCCGGGCGGCCTGGCCACCCCCGACGACATCGAGGCGTACGAGGCGGTGCAGCGCGGCATCACCGCGACCGCCGACTCGGTCGACCCCGCCCACGACTGGAGCGACATGTCGCGGGGCATGGCCAACGAGAAGCAGGGCAACCAGGGCCGCTCGATCGACGAGGGCGCGATGCGCAGCTTCTGGCGGCGCTGGGCCGAGGTGGTCGGGGCGGGCACCAGCGTGGCCGGCGACCCGCCGGCCGGTACGCCCGCCGCCGGACCCGCCACGGGGGGTGCGGGCAAGTGAGCGCGTCGACGACGGCAGGCAGCCGTGGGGGAGTGGTCAGTGTGGCATCGCGCGAGGTGACCCGGGCCGAGGTGGAGGAGTTCCTCTACCGGGAGGCGCAACTGCTCGACGAGTGGCGGCTCGACGAGTGGCTCACCCTCATCGAGCCGGGTGGCCGGCTGGAGGTCCCCACCACCGACTGGGCCGGCTGGGACGCCACCACCGCCGGGTACTTCGTGGCCGACGACTACGAGCTGATCCAGGCCCGGGTCAAGCGGCTCAAGAGCCGCAAGGCGCACGCCGAGAACCCGCACTCGCGGACCCACCGGATGGTCTCCAACGTGCTGCTGCTGGAGGCCGGCGCGGAGACCGTCTGGATCAGCGCCAACTTCATCATCCACCGGTACCGCGACAACGGCGCCTACACCTACGTGGGCCGCTACGAGCACGTGCTCAAGGTCGACCCGGACGGGCTGCGGTTCCGGCTGCGCCGGGCCGTCCCGGTGATGGAGTCGATGGACCCCGGCGCCCGACTCAGCTTCATCCTCTGAGCCGGCCGTCATGATCACCCACATGCTGGTCTTCCGGTTCCGCGACGACCTGCCGCCCGGCGCGGCCGAGTCCGTCCTGGCCGAGCTGGAGACCTTCCCGAGCCGCTATCCCGCGATGCGCAACTGGCGCAGCGGGGTCAACGTCAGCACCCGCGACACCAGCATGACCCACGGCTTCGTCGTGGAGTTCCCCACCGAGCAGGACCTGCTCGACTACCTGCACAGCGACTCGCACGAGCGGTTCGTCCGGGAACGCTGGCGGCCGGTCATCGAGCGTCAGGCCATCGTCAGTCTCCCCACCGCCGGGGACGCCCAGCCCATCGAGAGGGGTCACAGATGACCACCGAGGCCACCGCCCGCCGCCGTGGGCCCTACGGCATGGAGTACGCCCGGATCGAGGTGCCCGACCTCGCGGCCTCCATCGAGTTCCTTCAGTACCACGTCGGGCTGCAACTGGAGCAGCACGACGACGAGTACGCGTTCCTGCGTGCCGACCTCGAACACCACAGCATCGAGCTGGTCGCCGCGCCGCAGCGTACCGAGTCGTGGACCACGGCGGTCGGGTTCAGCGTCGAGAACGACGCCGTCCTCGACGACCTGCGCGACCGGGTCACCGCCGCCGGGCACGAGGTGTTCGAGCTGGCCGACCGGGTCAAGGGCCTGGTCCAGCGGGGCTTCGCCGTCCGCGACCCCAACGGGCTGATCGTCGAGCTGTTCACCGAGTTCCAGGAGTACGCCGAGCCGCCGCTGATCGAGCTGCGCCCGCTGGACCTGGTGCACCCGTTCCTCGCCACCGACAAGTACGACGAGACGCTGGCGTTCTACACCAAGGTGCTCGGCTTCCTGGAGTCCGACCACGTCGGCGACGTCACGGTCTTCCTGCGCAGCGAGGACCGCTACCACCACAGCCTGGCGATCCAGCGCAACAACGAGTTCTACGTCGCGCACCTGTGCTTCATGATGAAGAGCTTCGACCACGTGATGCGCGGCCGGGCGCGGGCCCAGTACAAGCAGGTCCCGATCGCCTCCGACCTGGTCAACCACTCGGCGTCCACGTCGATCGCCTTCTACATGCACGACACCCGGCACGGCCCGCGCTACGAACTGTGCGACAGGCACCGGGTGTTCACCCCCGAGGAGCACGAGACCCACCGGGCCCGCCGGATGGCGGTCGACCCGCGCAACATCGACGTGTGGCGTCCCGCCGCCGACGACTGGGCGCGTTTCTGACCCGCGCCCCCGTCAGGACCGGCCGGCGGGGTGTCGTACCCGCCCGCCGGTGAGGGGTGCGAACGCGGGGTGGCCCGGTCAGGGGGCCACCCCGCCTCCCTGCTCCGCCGGGCCCGGCACGTCAGGTGTCCGGGCGTGTCCAGCCGCGTCCAGCATCCCCCTCCCCTCCCACCGCCCGTTGCGAGGATTGCCGTCCGGTCGGCCCATGGTCCGGCCGACGGGTCCTCTCGTGATGGGAGTGGTGAATGTCAGAACGTGTCATCAGCCGGCCGGACAGGAGAACACCGAGCCGTAGGTCCCTGCTCGCCGTGGCACTGGTCGCGGTGTCGTCGGTGGCCCTCGTCCCGACGGCCGCGGCGGCGGGGCCGGTCGACCGGCCGGCTCGCCCCGGGGGCGCGGCGGATCCGGCCCGCGCCGACGGCCGGGCCGCCCCGGCGTCCGCCGCTGCCGTCGCCGGGTCGGGCCGGGCGACCGGGGCGGCGGACATGGCCGAGGCGATCGCCGCGCAGCGGGGCATCAGCCGCGACGCCGCCGAGAAGCTGCTGCGCGCCGAGGACTCCCACGTACGGCTCGCCAACCGGTTGACCACCGAGCTGGGTGCCAGCTCGGGCGGGGCGTACCTGTCCGACGGCGCCCTCGTCGTCACCGTCACCGACGCCGCTGCCGCCGCGAAGGTGACCGCCGCCGGCGCGACGGCGCGCCTCGTCGCCCGGGGCGAACGGCAACTGCGCACCATCCAGCGGACGCTGGAGGCCGCAGCGAGTGAACCCGGCACGACGTGGGGGGTGGACCCGGCGACCAACCAGGTGGTGGTGAGCCTGCCGGCGTCGGGAGCGAAGAACGCCGTGCAACGCTCGGCGGCGCGCCGGTTCGGCACGGCGGTCCGGTTCGAGACCGGCACCGGCCCGATCCAGCCGAACGTCGGGATCTCCAGCGGGGACTCGTTGGGTGGCTGCTCGGCCGGCTTCACCGCCACCGACTACACCTTCAACTACATCATCACGGCCGGCCACTGCACCCAGGGCTACCCGCACTGGACGCTGCCCAACGGCCAGGACGTCGGGCCGTCGCTGGAGAGCAACTACCCGGAGAACGACTTCGGCCTCATCTGGATGAACGGTCCGTCGGTCTGGGCCACCGGCACCATCAACCTGTGGAACAACACCAGCCGCAGCATCCACGGCTGGGCGACGGCCGTGAGCGGGCTGTCGGTCTGCAACTCGGGCAGGACCACCGGGTTCAGGTGCGGCTCCGTGCTCAAGACCAACGTGACGGTCAACGGCGCGGGCGGCACCGTACGTCAGATGATCGAGACCAACATCTGCACCCTCGGCGGTGACAGTGGTGGGCCGCTCTTCGCCGGCAACACCGGGTACGGGCTGAACTCGCACGCCAACCGCAACGGCAGCCAGTGCAACTCCTCGCCGCGAACCTGGCACCAGCCGGTGGGAGAGGCGATCACCACGTACCAGGTCGTCATCTACGGTGCGCCGTGACGTGCGGCGACGAGCAGAGGAGACAGCGATGAGAACCGCACTCACCCGGGCCGTACGCCTCACCGCCGCGGCCGTCGCGGCGACGACGGTGGCCCTCACCGTGGCCGTCAGCCCCGCCCAGGCGGACCTCTGGCAGCACACCGACGGGTTCGAGAGCAACCCGGCGGCGGTGTGGGAGTTCCACCGCTCCGGTGCCGGCAGCGGAGCCTTCGAGCTGGGCGCGGGGAAGGCCCACTCCGGTGCGAACAACGCCATTCTCACGACGTCGGCCGGCGGCTGGTCCGGGGTGGGCAAGCTGCTCACCGTACGGCCGCGTACCGCCGGGCACAACACCACCTGCGGCGGCGGGTTCTTCGTCCAGGCGGTCAGCGGGCCGGCGGTGCTCAACGTCGAGGTGATCGATCCGGCAAGCTGGACCTACCTCGCGCTGCGCACCGTCCGGATCACCGACACCGTCTGGCGACGGCACGACGTGGCGAGCTACGCCAACGGCCCGAGCCAGGTGTTCGTCCGGGTCTCCCTGCTCGGTGGCAGCGGCCCCGTACGGGTGGACGACATGGCGTTCCAGTGCACCTTCTTCAGTAACTGAGCAGGTCGACGACGGCGGGGCCGGCGCTCGTGGCGTCGGCCCCGCGACGCCCGCGGGCTGCGTCGCCGTGCCGGTGCGGGGCCGGAGGCCCTGTCGACGCGCCTCCCTGGCCGGTGCGGTGCGGGTTGTCGCGGCGTCGCCTCAGGGTAGCGGCACGACGTAGGAGTCGACCCGGGCGATCAGCCCGTCGCGGAAGGTGAACAGGTCGTTGAAGGCGAAGCGGAACGGCCCGTGGTCGACGCTGACTCCCCGGCCCTCGCCCGTGACGACGACGACCGGGCCGTCCTCGTGCACGCGGTGGACGTCGAGCGTCGGACTGCCGGTGAACGCGGGGTTCTCGATCTCCCCATCGAACTCCGTCCTGCCGTGGGTGCTCCGGTGACCGTGGATGACCCACTCGACGTCGTCGGTGAGGGTCGCGAGGATGCGCGGGTGGTCGCTCGTCCGGAACCCGGCGAAGTACTCCGCGACGAGGTCGCGTTGGGTCTGTGGCGTCATGGTTGCTCCGTCGTCACGTGGTCGGGTGCCGGCGTCGGGCCGGGCTGGCGCAGGTGTGCGGCGAGGGCGTCGAGGATCGCGGCGAGCCCGTCGACGGCCTGGGCGGTGCGTAGCTCGGGGGGAAGCCGTCGCTGGTGGACGGTGAGGTCCGTGCCGTCGGCGGCGGGGCGGAGGGTGACGCTCGTGCGTAGGCCGGTGGCCGGTTCGTCGAAGACGAGTTCGTGCGGTGCGGTGACGCGCACGTAGACGAACCGGAGCCGACGGGTGCGGCCGTCCGGCGCGCGGGTGTCGAGCGCGAACTCTCCGCCGGGGCGCAGGTCGACGGTCACCGACCCGGATGGCACGGTGGCGTGCGAGCCGCCCCAGAAGGCGGTGATGCCGGTCGGCGAGGTGAAGGCGGCCCAGACCCGTTCGGGCGGCGCGGCGAGCCGCCGTCGGGCGATCAGTTCGTCGCCCCGCAGGTGCGCGTCGGTCACCGGGCCGTCCCGTCGTCGGTGAGGTGGTGCTCCAGGGCGTCGAGCCGGTCGTTCCAGGTGCGCCGCTGCTCGTCGATCCAGGTGCCGAGCAGCGAGAGCTGATCGGTCCTGAGGCGGCAGGGGCGACGGGTGCCCTCGCGTCGCTGCTCGACCAGGCCGCAGCGGCGCAGCACCCCGACGTGGTGCGAGATCGCCTGTGGGGTCAGGTCGAACGGCGCGGCTAGCTGTCCCACCGTGGCGTCACCGTGGGCGAGGCGGGCCACCAGGGCGCGTCGGACCGGGTCACCGAGCGCGGCGAAGGCCGCGTCGAGATCCGGACCGGGTGCGACGGGTACGGGAGCGGGGGGCACAGCTCCACGATAACGGAAACAGTCGTTTGCGCAAGCGATCACTTGCTGATTGGTCGCCCGGGTGTCGCGGCGGGTACCCGGCGTCGTGCCGGCCGGGCGAGCAGCAGCACGATCGTGAGGACGGCGGCGGCGACCGGCAGTCCCCAGGGCCGCCGGGCCGCCGCCACGGTGAACGCGAGCGGACGACCGGGCACCACGATCCGACCGTCCACCTCGTACCGGCCGAACGGGGCCGCGTCGGTGGGCACCGCGACCTGGTACTCCCGGGTCTGCCCGGCGGCGATGGTGCCCAGCGCCGGGGCGGCCACGATGGTCCGGGCCCGGCCGGGCGGCCCGACGGTGAGCCGCAACGGCGGGTCGGTGACGTCCTGCGTGCCGGGGTTGTGCAGGGTGATCCGCACCGCGAGTTCGCCCGGCAGGCCGAACCAGCCGCGCGGCCCGGACCGGTCGACGGCCCGCACCGCCACCAGGGTCAGCCCGGGCGGGGCGGTCGGCGCGGCGGCCGGGGCGGTCACCCCGGCCAGCGTCAGGTCGGCGACGGCGGTGGCGGTGCCGGTCGGCGTCCGGACCCGCAGCACGCACGGGCAGGCCACCGGCGGGGCGGCCACCAGCACCGGCAGGGTGGCCCGGCCGGCCGGCGGCACCTGGCCGTGGGTGGCCGCCCCGGTTGCGCAGTCGAGCGCGCCGCGCCGGGCGGCGTTGCCGCACACCTCGGCCTGCACGGTGCCGGCGGGCCAGCCGTCGAGGCCGACCAGCACCCGCTGCCCGATGCGCAGCGTCCCCGCCGGCACGGTGACGCCGGGACCACCGCCCGCCGGGGTGCCGGCCGGGGCGGGTGCCCCCGGGGCCGGCGCCAGCGCGGCGGCCACGGCCAGCAGGGTGACGGCACGCAGCGGCCCGGTCATCGGGCGGGCGGGGCGTCGGGACGCGGGTCGGCACCCGGGGCCGGCCCGGTGGCGGCAGCCGGAGTCGGCCCGGTGGCGGCAGCCGGGGTCGGCCCGGTGGCGGCAGCGCCGGTCGCGGCGGAGACGGTTGCGGCCGGTCGCGGGGTGTCGGCCGGGTCCGGGGTGGACGGTCGACCGACGGCGGCCTTCCGTCGCCACCACCGTAGCCCGGCCCAGCCGGCCGCCCCGGCGAGCAGGGCCAGCAGCAGCCACGGCGGGGCCCACACCCCGGCGGTACGGACCACCGGCGGCAGCGCGGTGTCCGTGCTGGTGGCCGCGATGTCGACCTCGGCGGTCAACCGCAGCAGCGGTGGTACGCCGGTGATCCGCTCGGTGACGGTGAAGGTGGCCCCGGGCAGCAGCTCAGGCAGGTCGGTGGGGGCGGTGCGGGCCTGTTCCCGGCCGAACGGCGCGCGTACGGTCACCGTGCCGCTGCCGCCGACCCGGACGTTGCCGTCGTTGCGCAGCCGGTAGCGGACCACCAGGTCGCCGCCGCCGAAGGGGTTGACCGGGTTGTCGTAGGAGACGTCGACCGCCTCCACGGTGACGGCCGGCCGGACCGGGCCGGTGACCCGCAGGTAGACCCGGGCGGCGAGCCGCTGGTCGACCAGGACGCGCTGCCCGTCGGCGGTGGTCCGGACCCGGGCGACGGCACCGATCACCCCGCCGGTGTGGTCGCCCGGGGTGGCGTTGGCCGGCACGGTGAGCCGGAACGGGATGTCGACCCGCTTACCCGCCGGAATCGTCCATTCGCGCCGGTCGACCCTGATCCAGGAGCCCACGTCGGTGGCCGGCCGATCCGCCGGCAGCAGGGCGAACGCGCCGTCGGTGGAGGTGTAGGCGTCGGTGCCGTACACGTCGAAGGTGACCGGGCCGTCGCCGAGGTTGGTGACGCCGACGTGGTCGGTCAGGGTGCTGCCCGGGGCCAGGTCGTAGATGAAGTAGTTGCGCCCGGTCGGGCCCTTGGCGCTGGACGGCTGGACGGCCCAGCGCGCCGCGCCGGTCTCGGCGGCCCCGGCCGCCGGGCCGGGCGACGGGGCGGGCGCGGCGGGGGCCGGTGCGGGCGGGGCCGCCGCCACCAACAGCGCGGCGGCGAGCACGACGCTCGCCCGGATCAGGGTGGTACGCAGGGACATGCCGGGCTCCGGAGGGGTGATCGGGTCCGGTGGGACGGGTGGCGAGCCCGTCCCACCGGGGTGTTGCCGGATCAGGAGAGGGTGAGGGTCAGCACCGCGCTGTAGTCGCCCGCCGCAGCGGACGCCGGAACCCCGAGCTGGAGTTCGGCACCGCAGGTGAAGGTGCCGTTGCTCGCGCCGGTGGCCGAGGTGCACAGCGCACGTGCCGTGCCCAGGCCGGCACCGGGCGCGGCGGGCGCGCCCGGGGTGACCACGCCGGGGGTGCCGGCGAGGCCGTCGGTGCCGACGGCGGCGTTCGGCGTCCAGCCGAGGTTGTCCGCGGCGATGGTGCCGCCGTTGGCCGAGGCGAAGTCGGCGACCTGCCCGACCAGGCTCCAGCCGGCGTTGGTGCCGCGCAGGTCGGCCACCGTGGCGGCGTTGAGCGCCCCGGTGGTGACCTGCCCGTTGCTGACCGCCGGCAGGGCGACCGAGGAACCGGTCACGCCGAGGGTCAGCGCGCCACCGGTGACGGTGGTGGTGATCTGCTGGCTGGCGTCGCCGCCACCGGCCGGGGCACGGCCGAACGTCACCGGGGTGAAGGTGTCCTGGCTCCGGTCGGCCGCGCCCCGGGCGGCGAAGGTGATCACATAACACTGGACCTTCGTGCAGTCGACGGATGTCCCGGTGCGGTCGGTGTAGACCGCGCTGATCGGCAGCGTGGTACGGAACGTGCCGTCGGCGTTGAGCCGGTCGCGCGCCTCGGTCGGCTCGTTGGTCTTGTTGACCCACTTGGTGACCTGCAGGACACCGGCGTTCGTCCAGTGCTCGTCGACCTTGCGGCCGAAGGAGACGTAGATCCCGGCCGCCCCGTTGGCCTCCGGGTCGAAACCGCTGCCGCTGACCGTGATCGTCGCCCCGGCCGGGTCGAGCCCGGTGGCCGGGGTGACGCCGACCGTCGGTGCGGCCGGTTCGCCGCCGCCACCGGTGGAGAGGGTGAACGACAGCGGGTCGAGCGCGGAGCCGGCGGAGTAGAAGCCGTTGAACGCCGAGGCGCCCTCGGCGGTCAGCGTCGCCGCCAGGTCGGTCGCGGTCACCGTGCCGCCGCTGCCACCGGGGTTGCCGTCGCTCGTGGTGACGGTGGCGATGGTGGCCTGGCGGACCGAGACCGGCTCGGCCGCCGTGGTGGTGAGGTCGACGTCCGCCTTGACGGCGGCGGTGCCACCGGTCACGACGACCGTCGGGTTGGCCAACGCGATGGTGAAGAAGTGCGCCGGGTACGAGAAGACGATCTTCCCGCCGTACCTGGCGTCGATGGCGCCGGTGCCGGCGTCGTACGTGCCGCCCTTCGCCGGGAAGGTGAAGGTGCCGTCGCTGTTGATGGTGGCACCGTCGCTGGCGGCGATCGGCGGGTTGCCGTTGCCGGTGTTCACGTAGGCGCGGAACGACGCCTTGAAACCCCAGGTCAGGCTGCCGGAGCTGATCTCCGCCCCGGCGGCCTGGGCGGGGCTGACCCCGATGAGGACGGTCGACGCGCCGAGCAGGGCGACCGCCGCCCAGCGCGACCTGCGCCACCGGCCGGCATTGGTGCTGGATCTGACCATGCTGCTCCCTCTCTGGTACCCAATACGGACAGTGGTTGAGGTTAGGCAAACCTAACTACTGCGGCACCCGGCGAGCGGTTGAAGATCTTGGGCCGAAGAACCTCTTGTGAACAGCGGATCGGTCGCTTAGGTTAGGCAAACCTTAGCTACGGTCGGTGTGGCAGCCGGCCCGATCCGTCATGGGAGGAGCCTGATGCGGGCACTGCCTCGCGCCATCCTGACCACCATTCTGATCACTGTCAGTATCGGTGTGGGGTCGACGCCGGCCCACGCCGGCACCGGCCGGGGCCCCGCCGGGCAGACCCTCACCGCCACCCCCACCAGCGGGGTGGCCCGCACCGGGGCCACGGTGACCGTCACCGGCAGCGGATACGACGTCACCAAGGGCATCTACGTCGCCTTCTGCGTGGACAACGGGGCCGGCGTCGCCCCCAGCCCGTGCGGTGGCGGGGCCGACACCACCGGCAGCACCGGCGCGTCGCACTGGATCTCCTCCGACCCACCCTCCTACGGGGAGGGACTGGCCGCCCCGTACGGGCCGGGCGGCTCGTTCCGGGTGACGCTCACCGTGAACTCCCGCATCGGCACGGTCGACTGCACCGTCAGCCGCTGCGTGGTCGCCTCCCGCGCCGACCACACCCGCGCCGCCGACCGCTCCCAGGACGTCCGGGTACCGGTCACCTTCGCTGCTGCAGCGGTGGCCACGCCGACCCGTACCCAGGCCGTCGCCGCCCCGGCGACCACCGGCGGTGCCGCCCGGACCACCCCACCGGCGGCGGCCCCGGCCGGCGCGGCCGGCACGCCCACCGGCGGCGCACCGGCACCGACCGCCACCGCCGTCGCCTCCGCCGGCGCCGGTGGAGCGGCCGGGCCGGTGGGCCCGGCCGACGCGGACGGGCAGGCGCAGGTGACCCGGGTCAGCGCCGCCTCCGACACCGGTCGCTGGTGGCTCGTGGCGTTGGTCGTGCCCCTGCTCGGGGCGGCCCTGCTCGCCGGCCTGCGCCGGCGTCGTCGACGCCGGGCCACGTCGTGACCCGGCGCGCGCTGCCGCTCGTCCTGGTGCTGCTCGCCGGGGCGCTGGTCGGCTGCACCGACCCGGCCGCCGAGGCCCGGCCGGGGACACCGGCCTCCTGCGGCCCGGTCACCGCCGCCGTGGGCGACACCGACGTCACCGGGTTGACCCCGCCGCCGGCCCCGGCCCTGCCGGTCACCGTCACCTCCACCGACGGCGTCGTCACCACGGTCACCGACGCCACCCGCATCCTGCCGGTCAACCTCTACGGGTCGATCGCCGAGATCGTGTTCAGCCTCGGCCTGGGCGGCAACGTCGTCGGCCGGGACACCTCGACCACCTTCCCCGCCGCAGCCCACCTGCCGGTGGTCACCCCGGCCGGACACGACCTGTCCGCCGAGGCGGTGCTCGCGCTCGCCCCCACGGTGATCCTCGCCGACGACAGCATCGGTCCACCCGAGACGCTGCGGCAGCTACGCGCCGCCGGCATCCCGGTGGTCCTGGTCGCCGCCGAACAGACCCTCGACGCCGTCCCCGGGCACGTACGGGCCGTCGCGGCGGCGCTCGGTGTCGGCGCGGCCGGCGACCGGCTGGTCACCCGGATCGAGGCCGACATCGCCGCCGCCCGCGCCGGTGCGCCCGCCGACGCCGCCCCCCGGGTCGCCTTCCTCTACCTGCGCGGCACCGCCGGGGTCTACCTGATCGGCGGGCGGGGCGCCGGCAGCGACGCCATGATCGAGGCCGCCGGGGGAGTGGACGCCGGCAGCGCGATCGGCCTGGCGAAGTTCCGCCCGCTGACCAGTGAAGGGCTGATCAACGCGGCCCCGGACGTGATCCTGGTGATGAGCGGTGGGCTGGAGTCCGTCGGCGGGGTCGACGGCCTGCTCAGGCTCCCCGGGGTGGGGCAGACCCCGGCCGGGGCCGCCCGCCGGGTCGTCGACATGGACGACGGCGTCCTGCTCACCTTCGGCACCCGCTCCGGGCAGGTGGTCCGGGCGCTGGCCGACGCACTGCACTGCCGGGGCCCGCGATGACCGTCACCGGCACCCGCCCGGCCACCGGCGACACCGGGTCCGGCCGCCCCCGCCGTCGGGTCCGGCGCGGACCGGTCCTGCTCACCGGGCTGACCGCCGGCCTGCTGCTGGTCGCCCTGGTCGCCGCTGGCCGGGGGCAGGTCGCCGTCGCCCCGGCGGAGGTGCTCGGCTCGGTGCTGCACCGCCTCGGCCTGGACCTCGGCCCCCGGCCCGCCGCCGTGCACGGTGAGAGCGCACTGTGGCTGGTCCGCTTCCCCCGGGTCGCGCTCGCCGCCGTCGTCGGTGCGGCGCTCGGCTGCGCCGGTGCGGTCATGCAGGGGGTGTTCGGCAACCCGCTGGCCGAACCGGGCGTCATCGGCGTCTCGGCCGGCGCGGCGGTCGGCGCGGCGCTGGCCATCGTCACCGGCGTCACCGTCCTCGGCGGCTGGACGGTGCCCGCCGCCGCGTTCGCCGGTGGCCTCGCCACCACCTGGCTGGTCTACCTGCTGGCCCGCTCCGGCGGCCGGACCGAGGTGGTCACCCTGGTCCTCACCGGCGTCGCGGTCAACGCCGTGGCCGGTGCCGCCATCGGGCTGCTGATGTTCGTCGCCGACGAGTCGGGTGTGCAGGCCATCGCCTTCTGGAACCTGGGCAGCCTGGCGCAGGCCAACTGGTCGGCGGTCTCGCTGGCCGCGCCGTGCCTCGCGGTCGGGCTGCTCGCCACCCTCGCCGACGCCCGGCGGCTGGACCTGCTGGCCCTGGGCGAGCGGTCCGCCCGGCACCTCGGGGTCGACGTGGAACGGCTGCGGGTCCGGATGATCGTGGTCACCGCGCTGCTCGGCGCGGCGGCGGTCGCCTTCACCGGCATCATCAGCTTCGTCGGCCTGGTCGTGCCCCACCTGGTGCGGATGGTCGCCGGCCCCGGGCACCGGCTGCTGCTGCCGGCCAGCGCGCTCGGCGGCGCGATCGTGGTCGTCGCCGCCGACCTCGCCGCCCGTACCCTCGTGGACTATCAGGAACTACCGTTGGGGGTGCTCTCCGCCGTCGTGGGTGGACCCGCCTTCTTCTGGCTGCTGCGCCGCACCCGCGACCGCGCGGGAGGCTGGGCGTGAGCGGGCAGCCGGCGGGCACGCACGGTGGGAGGGCGTGGTGAGCGTACGGGAACGCCGGCGTCGGGGGCCGCTGCGGCTGCTCGGCCGCCGGTCGACGCCCCGGGTGCCGGCCCCCACCACGCCGGGTTCCACCCGGGTCCGGGCCACCGGGGTACGGGTCGAGCGGGCCGGCCGGCCGGTGCTCGACCGGGTCGACCTCGCCATCCGCGCCGGTGAACTGCACGCCCTGGTCGGCCCGAACGGGGCCGGCAAGTCCACCCTGCTGGCCGCCGTCAGCGGTGACCTGCCGCTCGCCGCCGGCACCGTCGAGGTCGACGGCCGGCCGCTGGCCGAGTGGTCGGCGGTGGAACTGGCGATGCGCCGCGCGGTGCTGACCCAGCGCAGCGCCCTGAGCTTCCCGTTCGCCGTGGCCGAGGTGGTCCGGATGGGCCGGGCGCCCTGGGCCGGCCGACCCGAGGAGGCCCACGACGACGCGGTGGTGGCCGAGACCATGCGCCGCTGTGACGTGATCCGGTTCGCCGCCCGGCCCTTCCCGTCACTGTCCGGTGGTGAGCAGGCCCGCGCCGCGCTGGCCCGGGTGCTGGCCCAGCGGGCCGGGGTGCTGCTGCTCGACGAACCGACCGCCGCCCTCGACCTGCACCACCAGGAGCTGGTCATGCGGATCGCCCGGGACCGTGCCGCCGCCGGGGACGCCGTCGTGGTGGTGCTGCACGACCTCGCCCTGGCCGGCGCGTACGCCGACCGGGTCACCCTGCTCGCCGACGGGCGGGTCCGGGCCGCCGGACCCCCCGACACGGTGCTGACCGCGCCCCTGCTCAGCGAGGTCTACCGGCACGACATCGAGGTCGTGCCGCACCCCGACACCCGCCTGCCGCTGGTCGTGCCCCGCCGTCGGGGCCCGGCCCGGAACACCTGCGTCACGGAGGAATAGATGGACACCCCACCCCTGCCGTTCTCGGCCCGGTTGCGGGCCGCTACCCAGGGCGCCCACGCCGCCGCCGAGGGCCAGCGTTACGTCACCGCCCTGGTCGCCGGTGAGCTGGACCTCGCCGGATACCTCGACCTGGTGGTCCAGCACCACGCCCTCTACCAGGCGTTGGAGTCGGCCGCCGAGGCGATGCGGTCCGACCCGATCGCCGGGGGTTTCGTCGACGACGCGTTGACCCGGCTGCCCGCCCTGGAGGCGGACCTCACCGAGCTGGCCGGGCCGGACTGGGCGCTGCGCACCGCGCCGCAGCCGGCCACGGTGGCCTACGCCGACCGGATCCGGGCCGTGGCCGGCACCTCCCCGGTGCGGTTCATCGCCCACCACTACACCCGCTACCTGGGTGACCTCTCCGGCGGGCTGTACATCGGGCGGGCGGTGGCCCGACGGTACGGGTTGACCGACGGGTCCGGGGTGGCCTTCTACGCCTTCGACCTGATCACCCGGCCGAAGGCGTACAAGGAGGCGTACCGGGCCCGGTTGGACGCACTGCGGCTGAGCCCGGCCGACGAGGCGGCGCTGCTCGACGAGGTGCTGGTGGCGTACCGGCACAACACGGCGGTGTTCGCGGCCCTGGCCCGGCACGTGCCGGACGGCCCGGAGATCACGGAGGCGGTGGCGTGACCGGGCAGCCGTTCGACGCGGACACGGTGGCGGCGGTCAGCCGGCACATGAACGACGACCACGCCGCGGACTCGCTGCTGATCTGCCGGACCCTCGGCGGCTGCCCGGACGCCACCCGGGCCCGGGTGACCGGGCTCGACGCCGACGGGATGGACTTCGCCGTCACGATCGACGACATCGAGGTGCCGGTGCGGCTGCCGTTCGCCCACCGGCTCACCGAGCGGGTCGAGATCCGCCGCGAGGTGGTCCGGATGTACGAGCAGGCGTGCGCCGCGCTCGGCGTACCGCCCCGCGGGGCGGGCTGAAGCCCGGCGTCCCGCCCCGTGGGGCGGGCTGAAACCCGGCGTCCCGCCCCGTGGGGCCGGCTGAACCCGCCGGCTCAGTCGCGGGTGAGCTGCTCCGGCAGCGGCTTGCTGTGCAGGATCACCAGCTCTCCGACGGCCCGGGTCAGGGCGACGTAGAGCCGGTTCATGCCCCGGGGTTCGGCGGCGACGATGTCGGCGGGTTCGACCAGCACCACCCGGTCGTACTCCAGGCCCTTGACCTGGCTGACCGGGACCGCGTGCAGGGCTTCGGCCAGGTGGTCGGGGGCGATGACGGTCCCGGTCTCCCCGGCCACCGCCGCGGCCAGGTCGTCGACCCGGCGGATCTCCAGGCTGCCGCCGGGCCGGAACGACCGGGTCGGGGCGATGCCGGGCGGCAGGGCGCGGGCCGCGAAGTCGGCGATGACCTCGGGCACCCGGTAACCGGTGGGCAGGTCCAGCGTCCGGGCGGTCCGCTTGCCGAGCCGTCGCACCAGCTCCGGCCACGAGCCGGCGGCCAGCGGGTGGGTCGCCTGACCGAGGTCACCCACGATGGTCATCGAGGCGTACTCGGCCCGGCGGGCGATCATCCGGCACTCCATCGGCGACAGGTCCTGCGCCTCGTCGAGGATGACGTGCTGGTAGGCGTCCGCGACGGGCTCCTCGGCCTCGGCCACCGGTAGCGGCTCGGCCAGCACCGGAACGTAACCCTCTTCGCCGTACGGGTCGACGCCGTCGACCCAGCCCACCACCTGGTGACCCTCCCGGAGGATGATCGCCGCCGCCCAGCGCTGGGCACCCCAGTGGCCGCTGTCCAGCGACTGCCCGGACTGCGCCATGGGGGTGGCCAGGCCGGGGGCGAAGAGCTGCCACCCGTCGGCGAGGCTCGGGCTCAGCACGAAGGTCTCCGCCAGCCGGATGCCGCTGCGCAGTTCCCGGCGCTGCCACTCGGGCTGGACCTCGGCGACCCGTGGCGGTCGGCCCAGGATCTCGGCCAGCTCGTCGAGCAGCGGGACGTCGTCCACCGACCACTCGCCCCGCTGGGCGGGCAGGACGTCCTGCGGGGTCAGGGTCGGCCACCAGGCGGTCAGGAAGGCGTCGGGGACCTCCCGGCCGGGCAGCAGTTCCGCCAGCACCGTCGCGGCCTGCGGCCGGGCGGCGTTGGGGGTGATCCCGGCGGCCTCGCACCGGCGGCGGACCTCCCGGCGGGCCCGCGCCAGGTCGTCGGCGTCGAGACCCCACAGCCGGTCCGGCACGTTCGGCGGGGTGTCCCAGGCCAGGTCGGTCAGCACCCGCACCATCCGCAGGTCACCCTTGGTGCGGGCCACCTCGGCGCGGTCCCGCCGGGTCGCCACGACACCGTCGAACAGCTCACCGACGGCGCGCAGGTGGACGCTGTCCTCGCCGAGGCCGGGCAGCACCCGCCCGATGTACTCGGTGAACACGGTGGACGGGCCGACCACCAGCACCCGGCCGTCGGCGTACCTGCCCCGGTCGCGGTAGAGCAGGTAGGCCGCCCGGTGCAGGGCCACCTGCGTCTTGCCGGTCCCCGGACCGCCGGTGATCAGGGTGACGCCGTGGGTCGGCGCGCGGATCGCCTCGTCCTGCTCGCGTTGGATGGTCGAGACGATGTCGCGCATGTGCGCGCCGCGTTCCCGGGTCAGCGACGCGAGCAGGGCACCCTCGCCGACCACCCCGTCGACGGGCGTGGCCGACAACACCTCGTCGTCGAGGCCGACCACGGTACGCCCGGCGCAGGTGATCACGCGGCGACGGGTCACCCCGAGCGGCTCGCCGGGGGTGGCCCGGTAGAACGGGGCGGCGGCGGGGGCCCGCCAGTCCACCACCAGCGGTTCCCGGTCGGCGTCGCGGACCCCCAACCGACCGATGCGGTACGTCTCGTCGTCGTCGTAGTCGAGCCGGCCGAAGACGATCCCCTCCTCCTGACCGTCGAGGTCGGACATCCGGCTGGCGGCGCCCAGCACCATGGCGTCCCGCTCGACCAGCCCGGTGGCCGGCCCGCCGCCGGCCCGCCGACGCCCCTCCTCGCCGAGCTGCCGGGCCTGCGCGCGCATGACCTCCAGGCGGGCGTACACCTGGTCGACCACCTGCTGTTCGATGGCGATCTGCCGGGTCGTCTCGGACACGGGCCCCCCGTTCTCCCGCCGGGCCCCGCAGCCCGGACCGGTCGAGAGTAGGCCCGGTACGGGGTGGCAGAAATCGTCATCCGGGACGATCCGGACGGCTTGACCGGCCCATATGATGAATGTGGCGCACCCGGGAGGACGACGTGATCCGGTGCCGGTCGGGGTCGCGGAACCGGCCGGACGGTCCTCCTCCCGGCGGGGTCGCGTCGCCTACGCTCGCTCTCGCGCCGGACCGGTGGCCGGGGAGCACCCCCGACCCGACGCGGTACGGCGTGCCGCCGCCCACCGTGGTGACCGGCGGTCACGGGTACCGGGCGGGAGGCTGGGCATGGTGGTCACGGGTGGTCCGCAGGGCGGAGTGGCGGTGCCGGCGGTCAACCGGCGCAGCGGCGTGGCGGCCACCGTCGGCGCGGTGGTGGCGGTGCTGCTCCTGGTCGCGCTCGCCCTGGCGGTGGCGCTGGTCGGGATGTTCCTGCCGATGGCGGCCGACGGCTGCGGCACCGAGGGCACCGAGGGCACCGAGGGCCTGCTGATCTGCGGGCCGGCCGGTCAGCTCGTGGTGCTGGGCGCTCCCACCGGGGGTGCCCTGCTCGGGGTGCTGCTCGCCCTCGTCGGCTTCCTGCCGATGCCGTTGCGGCACCGGCGGGCCCTGTTCATCGGCGTCGGCTACCTGGTGGTGCTCGGCGGGCTGGGGGTGGCCTTCCTGGTGGCGTTCAGCGGGTGGTGACGGGTCAGCGGGTCTTCTTCGTGGCCCGTTTGCGGGGCGGGGTCAACAGGTCGGCGATCGCGGCGATCGTGGACGGCACCGTGCGGTAGTACGCCCAGACCCCCCGCTTCTCGCGTTCGATCAGCCCGGCCTCGGTGAGGATCCGCAGGTGGTGGCTCACCGTCGGCTGGGACAGGCCGAGCGGCGCGGTGAGGTCGGTGACGGACGCCTCGCCCTGCGGGGCGGACTGGATGAGACTGAGCAGTCGTAGGCGGGCCGGGTCGGCGAATGCCTTCAGCACTCCCGCGAGCCGTTCCGCATCGGCGCGTTTGATCGGCTCGCCGGTCAACGGCGAGACAGCAGGCGTGTTCGTTTTCGCAGCTCCCACGTCCGCCATCATGGCAGCCGGAGTCGGGTCGGACCGGGGGATCGCCGATCGGCCGCCACGAATTTCGCGGATCGGGTGACAGCGGCCGGCGCGTCGGCCGACCCCGGCCGTGGCGGGACGGCGGGTTGCGGCCGGTGGACGGGATGCGCTCCCGCCCACCGGCCGCCGGGTTTCCCGCCGTCCCGCCGGGTCCCTGACCGACCCTGCGGTGACCCGGCCGGCCGTGATCAGCCCGGCCGTGGCCGGGTCGGTCAGCGGGCGGTGCAGGTGGGGGTGAGCCCGGATCCGCTGCCGTTGCCCTGGAAGCCGAACTCGGTGACCTGGCCGGGGGCGAGCTGGCCGTTGTAGTTGACGTTGGTGAAGCGGACCGTCCCGGTGCTGCCGCTGGCGGTGGCGTTCCAGGTGTTGGTGACGCTCGCGCCGCCGGGCAGGGTGGTGCTGACCGTCCAGCCGGTGGTGCCGGCGGAGCCGGCGGTCACCCGCAGGGAGGCGGTGAAGCCGCCGTTCCACTGGTTGACCGACACGGTCGCGGTGCATCCGCCACCGCCGGGCGGGGGCGTGGTCGGGGTCGCCGGGGGCGTGGTGGGGGTCGCGGGCGGGGTGGTGGTGGGCGGCGGGGTGGTGGGTGGCGTGGTGCCGTCGAACTGGGTGAAGAAGTTCCACACCACGGGCCGGGTCCAGGATTTCTCGCCGGGGGCGTACACGTCGGCGGTGCCGTCCACGGCGTTGGGGGCGTGTCCGCCGTCGAACGGGGCCCAGGCGACCGGGTAGCCCGCCCGGCAGCCCGAGTAGTAGGTGACGGTGTGGGTCAGGCTGCCCTGCGCCGGCTCCGGGGGGTTCTGCGGGGTGCAGCCGTTGTTGCGGACGAACCGGTCACGCAGCGACCGCCCGGTCGAGATGGGCAGCACGTTGTCCCGCAGGCCGTGGATGCCGATGTACGCGATCGGCTGGGTGCCGCCGTTGCAGCCGCTGAGCTGCCCGCCGGAGTAGACCGCGACCGCGCGGAAGGCCGAGGCGCGGGCGCAGGCGATGGCGTAGCTCATCCCGCCGCCGTAGCTGAACCCCATGGCGAAGCGCTGGGTGGTCTCGACGCACAGGTTCGACTCGATCTGCCGCATCATGTCGTCGACGAAGGTCAGGTCCCGGTCGCCGCTGTTGGCCCAGCCGTTGCCGATGCCCTGCGGGGCGACGAAGATCGCGCTGTTGTTCGCCAGGGCGCGGATGCCGTAGTAGGACCAGGGGTAGCCGCTGGTGCCGCCCGAGTCGACCTCGGTGGCGGTGCCGCCGTTCCAGTGGAACGCGAAGATCAACCGGTAGGGGTGGTTGCGGTCGTAGTTGTCGGGGATCCGCAGGATGAAGGTGCGGTTCTGGCCACCGCTGGAGATGGTCCGGGTGCCGCTGGTCAGCGTCGGCGTCTTGCCGCATCCGGCGGTCGCCGCGAGCGGGGCGGCGTCCCCGGCCCAGGCGACCGGCCCGGTCCCGGTGGTGATCGCGGCGCCGCCCAGCGCGAGGGCGAGCGTCGCGACTGCCGCGACGACGCCGGCCACGAGTCGGTGTCTCGACATCAGGGGAACTCCTTCGACATCAGGGTGGTGGTGGGGGCGCGACCGGCCTGCCCGACTCCGACGGTGGCGGCGACCCCGGCGGTGATCCCGGCCGTGCCGGTGGGGCCACCGGAGCGGGACAGGTGATCACATTAATCGATGAACGTAAACGTAATCCGTATGACGTATGATGTCAATAAACGGGTGGTCGGCGGTGCGCCTCCGGAGGGGGTCCGTGGTGCGCCGGTCCGGTGCCCGGCCGGGGGATGAGCCGGGGTGCTCGAACGCAGGGGCCGGTGACGCGGAACGGTCCGCGTCACCGGCCCCGCTGCCGTGGCCTGCCCGGCGTCAGCGGTTCACCAGGTCAGCGGCAGGGTGTTGACGAACCGGGTGAGCGCGCCGGCGATGAGCTGGTCGTCGCGGCGGGAAGGGTGCCAGTCGCAGCCGAGCTTGTCGAGCCCCAGTGCGTTGTCGTCGTAGTAGAGCGACCGGATCCGGGTGTCGCCCCGGCTGGCGCGGGTCTGCACGACCTGCTGCACGGAGCTGGCCAGCGCGGTGGTGGGGGACAGGTCGGGGTAGGTGAGCACGATGAACGTGTCGGGCCCGTACCGGCTGCGCAGCTTGTCGAGGAAGGCCAGATAGGCGCTGCGGAAGTCGGCCGCGAGCTGGTCGACGGTGGCCCACCGTTCGCCGGGGTTGAGGGCGGTGGAGAAGTCGTTGATGCCCAACCCGACCACCACCAGTTGCGGCTTCCAGGTGGCCGGTTTCTGCCACACCGTGCTGTTCCACAGGGCCTGTAGGTCGGTCTCGTAGTAGGTGCGGAAGTTGTCGGTGCCGCCACCGTTGTAGTTGCGCACCATGCCGAGCCCCGACCAGGCGGTGAGCTGGTAGTCGGCGTTCAGGCTCTGCGCGGTCAGGGCGCCGAAGGTGACGTCGGCGTTGGAGTTGCGGGTGACCCCGCCGTTGCCGGAACAGTCGCGGGTGGTCGACATGTTGCCGTAGCCGGCGGTCCACGAGTCACCGATGAACTCGATCTGCCGGCTGCGGGGTGCGGGTCGGGCCAGGATCGCCCCGCCGGCGGCGGGGACGAGGCCACCGAACTCGCCGACGGCCCACGGGCTCTCGGTGCGCTTGACCAGTCGTACGGAGTGCTCGCGGTCGGCCAGGTTGCGGACCCAGTAGGTGGTCCGGCCCGGTGTGACCAGGGTGGCGACGGTCGCGCCGTCGACCTGCACGAGGTAGTCGTTCTGCGAGTCGTTGAGGACGATCCCGACCCCGGTGCCCCGGAACCGGCCCTCGAAGTAGATGCCGGGCCAGGTGTACTGCGCGCTGCCGCCGACCGCCCTGACCCGTCCCACCGTCGTCGTCTGGTCGAGCGCCCCCGTCACCGGCGGCGGCGTGGTCGGCGGTGGGGTGGTGGGCGGCGGTGTGGTCGGTGGCGGCGTGGTCGGCGGTGCGGTGGTCGGCGGCGGCGTGGTGGTCGGTGGTGCGGTGGGCCCGGTGGTACGGCCGGTGCAGGGCACCCCGTTGAGGGCGAAGTCGACGGGCACCGGGTTCGCCGCGTTGTTCCAGGTCGCGCCGAAGCCGAACTGGGCGCTCGCCCCGGTGCCGAGGTTGGCGTTCCAGTCCACGTTGCCGACGGTGACCCGGCCGGCGGACTGGGTGGCCGTGCCGTTCCACCACTGGCTGATCACCTGCCCGGCGGTGAAGGTCCAGGTGAGCCGCCAGCCGGAGAGCGGGTCGCCGAGGTTGGTGACGTCGACGTTCGCGCCGAACCCGCCCGGCCACTGGTTCGTCACCGTGTAGGTGACCCGACACCCGGCCGCCGCCTGGGCGGGGACGGTGCCGACGAGGGCGGCGGTGGCGACGACGGTGGTGGCGGCGCACAGTGACACCGCAAGTCTGAGCCGGGAACGCATGGGTCCCATGGATGATCCTCCCGCAGGGGTGGGGCGGCGACGACTGTCGGCCGCGTCGACGGGGCGGCTCCGCCGGCGGGAGGGGTGGTCCCGGTCCGGGGGCGAATGGCCGCGTGGTGCTGGCGTGGTGTGCGGCGGACGGCGATGTGCCGTCGGCCGGCCCACTCCGGTCGTACGGTGTCCCTCGGCCCGCAGCCAGCCCGGCTCCGCTGCGGATTATCCCGTCCGGATTCGACCCCCGTCAATCGATGAGGTCGTCGGCCGGTCGGGCTCCGAGGGGGTATGTAACGAGAGTTGTCTATATTGACGTCCGGCGTGGAAGAGCGCAGGATCGCGGCACCACCCCCGTGATCCGCCCTGGGAGGCGTCATGCCCCGTTCCCGCCGGCCGCTGCTGCGGACCGCCACCCGGATGCTCGCGTTCGCCGCCGCCACCGCCGGTGTGCTGGCCGCCGCCGCGCCCGCCAGCGCCGCCGTCCCCACCGGACGCTACGTCGCCCTCGGCGACTCGTACACGTCCGGCCCGTTGATCCCCACCCAGGTCGACCTGAACTGCCTGCGCTCCAACCGCAACTACCCGTCCCTGGTCGCCGCGTCCGCCGGCTCGTCGCCGTTGGTCGACGTGAGCTGCTCCGGGGCCACCACCGACGACATCCGCTACGGCGGCAACGGCTCGCTGGGCCGGCCACTGCCCCCGCAGCTCGACGCGGTCACCCCGGACACCACCCTGGTGACGGTGCAGATCGGCGGCAACGACATCGGCTTCTCCAGCATCATCAGCGACTGCGCGCAGGCGAGCTTCAGCAGCCCGCTCGGCTCGCCCTGCAAGAGCCTCTACACCGCCGGCGGCACCGACCAGTTGCAGGCCCGGATCACCGCCACCGCCCCGAAGGTCACCGCCGTCCTCCAGGCGGTCCGTCGGGCCGCGCCTGGGGCGCGGATCGTGGTGCTCGGCTACCCGGCGATCGTGCCGGACTCCGGGTACGGCTGCTGGCCGCTGGTGCCGATCGCCTACCAGGACGTGCCGTACCTGCGGGGTGTCGCCACGTCGCTCAACGCCATGCTGGCCGGTGCCGCCGCCGCGAACGACGCCGTCTACGCCGACGTCTACACCCCGTCGATCGGGCGGGACACCTGCAAGAGCAGTGGTACCCGGTGGGTGGAGGGCCTGGTGCCGGAGAACGCGGCGGCGCCCTTCCACCCCAACGCCCGGGGTGAGCAGGGCATGGCCACCGCGGTGCTGGCCACGCTGGACAACTGACCCGACCAGCCGTGGCGGGACCCCCGGTCATGTCGCGTCCCGATGCCGGGCCGATGTCATGACCGGGGGTCCCGTCGTTTCCGTCAATCCGGTCAGGCCACCGTGCAGGTCTGGCCGTTGAGGGTGAACGCGGTCGGCTTGGCGTTGCTGCCGGACCAGCTGGAGATGAACCCGAAGCCCACGCTGCCACCGGGGCTGAGCAGGCCGTTCCAGCCGGCGCTGCTGGCGGTGACCTGTGCGCCGTTCTGGGTGTAGGTGACCCCCCACGCCTGGTTGAGCTGCTGCCCGTCGGCGAACGACCAGCGCAGGCTCCAGCCGTTGACCGCCGTGGTGCCGGTGTTGCGGATCGTCACCTCGGCCTGGAACCCGTCCGGCCACTGGCTGGTGATCCCGTAGCTGACCTGGCAGGAAATGGCCGCCGGCGGCGGGGTGGTCGGAGCCGGCGTGGTCGGGGCCGGGGTCGTCGGAGCCGGGGTGGTCGGGGCCGGCGTGGTGGGAGTGACGGTCGGGGTGGGGGTGCTGGTCGCGCCGCTGACCCGGTAGACCACCGTCCCGTGACCCGGCACGCTGGCCGAGATGGCTCCGGAGGTGGTGCTGGTCGTGTTGGTCCACGCGTCACGCAGGGTGAACGAGCTGCCCGACAGCCCGATGGCGGCGGCGGTGGTGGTGATGGTGGTGGTGGAGCTGCCCTGGTTGAACAGGGCGACGGCGGTGTCGCCGTTGGCGAGTCGTTTGGCGAGGATTCGGCGGGTGCCGTCGAAGGAAACCTGGCTGGCTTGGAGCGCGAGGGGGTCTTGGCTGATGGCGATGAGGTTGGCGTTCTTCAGGATGGTTTGGGTTGCGGTGTTCATGGTGCGGAGGTCGTTGCCGGCGATGAGGGGTGAGGCGAGGATGGCCCAGAGGGCGAAGTGGGAGCGCATTTCGGTGTCGGTCATGCCGCCGCGGCCGACTTCCATCATGTCCATGTCGTTGAAGGCGCCGGGTTTGGCGCGGGCGGCGAGGGGGACGGTGACGTCGATGATGTTTTGGATGCCCATGGGGTAGCCGTTGGTTTGGCCGCTGTTCCAGGTGTTGGTGATGTCTTCGGTGGTGCGCCACATGTTGGAGACGTCGCCCCAGTCGCGTTGGGGTCCGGTTTTGGAGTGGATGCTGTTGGAGTTGATGCTCAGGACGATGGGTCGGCCGGCGGCGGCGAGGCCGTCGCGCATTTTGGCGAAGGCGCGGACCTGGTCGTCGATGGTGCCGGTGGGTGAGCACCAGTCGTATTTGAGGTAGTCGACGCCCCAGTTGGCGAACTGGCGGGCGTCTTGTGCTTCGCGGCCTTGGCTGCCGGTGGCGCCGGGGTAGGAGTTGAAGTATTGGGCGCAGGTTTTGTCGAGGGGGGCTTGGTAGATGCCGAATTTGAGGCCGCGGGCGTGGATGTAGTCGCCGAGGGCTTTCATGCCGGAGGGGAAGCGGGTGGGGTCGCCCTGGAGGTTGCCGGCGGAGTCGCGGTTGGGGTTCATCCAGCAGTCGTCGACGACGACGTACTGGTAGCCGGCGTCTTTCATGCCGGAGCTGACCATGGCGTCGGTCATCTGCCGGATCAACGCCTCGTTGATGTTGCAGCCGAACGTGTTCCAGCTGTTCCACCCCATCGGCGGCGTCCGCGCCACACCGTTGTTCAGGGCCAGCGCCGGGGAGGTCCGCAGCGCCACCGCCGGGCCCGCCACCAGCAGCAGGCCCGCCGCCACGGCGGTCAACAGCCGACGGCTACGGGTAGATGGTCTTCTCATGCTCTTCCGTCCGTTTCACTCGGGGGTCCTGGGTGCCGGCAGGGGCGGGACGTGTCGTCGCCACCTCGGCCGGCCCGGGGGCACAGCGAGGTGGCGACGACACGCCCGGTGCCGGTCAGCTCGTGGTGCAGGTGAGGTTCGTCGGCGCGTTGTTGGTGCCGTTCACCGTGCCGATGAAGCCGAACGTGGTGGAGGCTCCGGCGGCCAGCGTCCCGTTGTAGTCGACGTTCTTCACGGTCACGTTCGCGCCGCTCTGGGTGTGCGAGCCGCCCCAGATCTGGCTGATGGTCTGCCCGTTGGGGAACGTCCAGGACACCGTCCAACCACGGATCGCGGTCGCGCCGGCGGTCACCGTGACCTCCGCCTGGAAGCCACCCGACCACGAGCCCGTCACCGCGTACGTCGCCCGGGCCCCCGAGGGCGCGGGGGAGCTGGTGGTCGGCACCGGCGTCGTCGGGACCGGGGTGGTCGGCGCCGGCGTCGTCGGGGTCGGCGTGGGGGTGGCGGTGGCGGTGGGCGTGGCGGTCGGCGTCGGGGTCGGCGTCACGCCCGGCCGGGCCGCCCGGTAGGTGTGCCCGGCCTGGACGGCGAACTGGACGACGTCGGTCTCCGGGCGGGTGGTGGCCGGCACGCTGCCGTCGGCGACGTCGGTGAGCGTGAAGCTGCCGGTGAACAGCCGTGACCGCACCCGCAGCGTGCCGTCGCGGTCGGCGCGGATGCCGATCTCGGTGGGCTGCCCGCTGCTCCACGCCACGCCGACGGTGTAGCCGCCACGCCCGCGCAGGCCCGCGACCTGCCCGGTGGGCCACGCGCTGGGCAGCGCGGGCAACACGTTCAGCTCACCGGTGTGGCTGTGCAGCAGCATCTCGGCGATGCCGGAGGTGGCGCCGAAGTTGCCGTCGATCTGGAACGGCGGGTGCAGGTCGAACATGTTCGGCGCGAGCCGGTCGGTGCGGACCAGGTCCTTGAACAGCTTGTGGGCGCGGGCACCGTCCTCCAGCCGGGCCCAGAAATTGATCTTCCAGGCGAGGGACCAGCCGGTCCCGTCGTCACCGCGCAGCTCCAGGGTCTTGCGGGCCGCCTCGTACAGGGCCGGGGTGCCCCGCTTGGTGATCTGGTTGCTGGGGTGCAGACCGTACAGGTGGGAGACGTGCCGGTGGTTCCGCTCGGTCTCCACCCAGTCGGCCAGCCACTCCTGCACGTTGCCCCGCGAACCGACCCGGGTCGGGGGGAGCCGGTCCTTGGCGGTACGCACCTGCGACCGGAACGTGCTGTCCACCCCCAGGATCTCGCTGGCGCGGGCCGCGGCGTCGAACAGGTCCCGCAGGATCTGGTTGTCCATCGTCGGCCCGGCGCAGACGCTGGCGTTGGAGTGGTGCGGCAGTTCCGGGGAGTTCGACGGGTTCGTCACCAGGTAGCCCAGCGACGGGTGGGCGACGAGCGTGTCGAGGAAGAACTGGGCGGCGCCCTTGAGCGCCGGGTAGTTGGTCTGGAGGAAACCCAGGTCACCGGTGAACAGGTAGTGGTCCCAGATCATCGTGCCCAGCCACGCGCCACCGGTCTGCCACATGCCCCACAGTGCACCGTCCACCACCGACGCGCCCCGCCAGGCGTCCGTGTTGTGGTGGGTGACCCAGCCGCCGGCGCCGTACTGCGCCTGGGCGACCCGGGCACCGGTTACCGTCAGGTCCTTGACCATGTCGAACACCGGCAGGAAACACTCGGACAGGTTGGTGGTGTCGGCCGGCCAGTAGTTCATCGGCAGGTTGGCGTTGATGGTGTACTTCGAGTCCCACTGCGGCGTCAGCGAGTCGTTCCAGATGCCCTGGAGGTTCGCCGGCTGGGTGCCCGGCCGCGAGGACGAGATCAGCAGGTACCGCCCGAACTGGAACAGCAGCGCGGCGAACTGCGGGTCGTTGCTGCTCGCGTGCTGCGCGATCCGTACGTCGGTGGTCTGGTCGGCCGCGGCCGTACGACCCAGGTTGATGCTCACCCGGTTGAACAGCGCCTGGTAGTCGGCCAGGTGCCGGCTGCGCAACTGCTCGATGGCCACGCCCTTGGCGGCGTTGAGCCGGGTGCGGGCGATGCCCTGGTAGTCGCCGTTGACGGTGCGGTAGTTGACGTAGCTGGAGCCGATCGAGATCAGGATGGTGACGCTGGTGGCCCCGGAGACCCGCAGGGTGCCTCCGGAGCTGCTGACGGTGCCCCCGGTCACTGCGGCGTTGGCCAGGGCCAGGAAGCGGACCGAGCCGTTGACCCCCTCCTGGCTGCCGGAGATGCCGTCCAGCCCGATGGTGGCGGAGTCCGGGCTCGACACGGTGGTGCGCTGCGGGCTGTCGAACGTGGCGGAGAACGTGATCGCGTTGGCCCGGTCGGTGGTCAACCGCACCACGATCACCTGGTCGGGTGCGCTGGCGAACACCTCCCGCTGGTGCCGTACCCCGCCCAGCACGTAGGTCGTGGTGACCGTGGCGGTGGTGAGGTCGAGGGTGCGGACGTACTGGCTGGCCCCGCTGGCCGACCCGAACGCCAGCCGCAGGTTGCCCACGGTCTGGTACGCGAGCTGACCACCCGGGTTGCCCATCATCGTCTGGTTGATCAGGTCCTGCGCCGAGGTCCACTGGTCGGCGAAGACCCGTCGCCGGATCTCGGCCAGGTTGGCCGCGCCCCGGGTGTTGGCCGAGTCGTACGGGCCACCGGCCCAGACGGTGTCCTCGTTGAGCTGGAGCCGTTCGGTGTCGACGTTGCCGAACACCATCGCACCGAGCCGGCCGTTGCCGATCGGCAGCGCGCGCAGCCAGTCGGTGCCGGCTCCTTCGTCGTACCACAGGGCGAGGTCGTTCGCGGCCAGCACCTGCGGTGGTGCGGCCGAGCCGGCGCGGGCGGTGGCGGTCCAGGCGACCGGGACCAGCGCGGCGCCGGCCCCCACCGCTCCGGCCTTGAGGACGTTCCTTCGGGTCACTTCAGACATGTTCTCTCCCAGGGGGTGCGGATCAGAGCCGGGTGTGGGGGGGAGGGCGACACTGGTGGCCGTCGCCGTGCACCAGGTGCGGGGGACACGGTCGACCGCCACCCGGCCCGGACCGGTGTTCCGATCGGCCGCAGCGGAAACCCTGCTGTTATCGCTAACAGGCGCGGCCCGTCGCGCCCTGACGTCGGTATCCATGACTACCGTGACGGCGCGTCGAGCTCCCGGCGGCGCACCATCTCGCCACATATGGACTCTCGTGGATTCCTTGGGCTCCGTCAAGATATGACGGCCATGTTGCGCGAATGTTCCTGACCCGGTCGGTGGGTCCGGGGCACCGTCCGTCCGCCGCGCCGAGCAGTGACCGCTCGGCGCAGCGGGGTGCCCGGACGGGTGGCGCGCCGAGGTGGGATGCCAGCTCAGGGCCGGTTCCGGCGGGACATGTCGGGGACGGTCCGCCGCCCGCACGGCATGGGGCGGCAGTGCCGGCCTTGAACCGGAAGGTGACCTTCCGTAGCATCCGGGATTGCGAAATGTTATCGCAAACATTTCTGAACCCGGATAGCCCGTGCCGGCACCGTCCACTGTGCCTGTGCCGTCGAGGAGGTGCGCGTGGTGTCCAGCGGAGCGTCCTACCGCAATCCGGTCGTCCCCGGATTCCACCCCGACCCGAGCGTCTGCCGGGTCGGCGCGGACTACTATCTGGTCTGCTCCAGCTTCGAGTACTTCCCGGGCGTGCCCCTGCTGCACAGTCGTGACCTGGTCACCTGGCGGCAGATCGGCAACATCCTGGACCGGCCCGGCCAGCTGGCGTTGCCCGCCGACACCGAGGCGTCCCGGGGCATCTTCGCCCCCACCCTGCGCCACCACGACGGCCGGTTCTGGCTGGTCACCACCAACGTCAGCCTGGGTCGGCACCTCATCGTCACCGCGCCGGAACCCACCGGCCCCTGGTCCGATCCGGTCTACTTCGACCTGCCGCACGTCGACCCCTCGCTGGCCTGGGACGACGACGGCACCTGCTGGCTGACCACCTCCGGCGTGGATGCCTACCGGATCGACCCGGAGGGCGGCCGGGTGCTGGAGGGGCCGCTGCCCCTGTGGTCGGGCACCGGCGGCCAGTACCCGGAGGCCCCGCACCTCTACCGGATCGACGGCTGGTGGTACCTGCTGCTCTCCGAGGGCGGCACGCACACCGGCCACGCGGTGTCGGTCGCCCGCTCCCGCAGCCCGCGTGGCCCGTTCACCCCCGCGCCGGCCAACCCGATCCTCACCCACCGGGGCACCGACCTTCCGGTGCAGGCCACCGGGCACGGCGACCTGGTCCAGGCGCTCGACGGCAGCTGGTGGCTGGTCCTGCTCGGCATCCGGGCCCGGGGCCAGTGGCCGCCCTACCACGTCCTCGGCCGGGAGACCTTCCTCGCCCCGGTGCGCTGGGTCGACGGCTGGCCGGTCGTCGACCCGGTCCGGGAGATCACCGCCGCGCCCCCCGGCAGCGCCCCGGCCGGTGCCGCCCCGGCCGGCCCGGACGCCTTCCGCGACGACTTCGACGCGACAGTCCTCGCGCCCGAGTGGATCTCGCCCCGTAGCCGGCCGGACGACTGCTGGTCGCTGACCGCCAGGCCGGGCTGGCTCACCCTGCACGCCGTGGGCGCGACCCTCGACCTCGCCGGTGCGACGATCGTGGCGCTGCGGCAGCGGTACCACGACAGCCGGACCAGCGTCCGGGTGGACCCGGGCACCGGCACCGCCGGGCTCACCATCCGCATCGACGAGGCGCACCACTACGACCTGGAGGTCCGGGCCGGCACCGTCCGGGTGATCGGCCGGGCCGGGCCGTTCCGACAGGTCTTCGCCACCCACGCCGTGCCGGACGGCCCGGTGGTGCTGACGATCGCCACCCGAACCCACGACCTCTACCCACCGACCGTGACCTCCGCCGCCGACCTGGTGGCCCGGACCGCGCCCCGGGGGGTGCGGGCGGCCGGCTGCGACATGGTCACCTTCGAGGTGGCGGGCCCGGCCGGTGCCGTCGTACTGGCCGAACTCGACGGACGCTACCTGTCCACCGAGGTCGCCGCCGGGTTCACCGGCCGGGTCGTCGGCATGTACGTCACCGGGGGCAGCGCGGCGTTCGACTGGTTCACCCACCGGCCGGTGGCGGCACCGCACTGAGCGGCAGCCGGCGCGGTCGGGGACCCTCGCCGGTGCCCGGGGCGGTCACGCCGGCGCACGTAGACTTCCCTGTGTGATCGAGGAAGGTCGACGTCGCCGCTCCCGCAAGCCCCGACGCGGCGACCTGCCCCTCGCCACGATCGCCGAACTCGCCGGGGTGTCCCCGCCGACGGTCTCCAAGGTGCTCAACGGCCGCCGGGGGGTGGGTGAGCAGACCCGGCAGCGGGTGGAGGCGCTGCTGCGCGACCACGGCTACCGCCGTCGACCGCCCGGGAGCGTGACGCCCTGCATCGAGGTGGTCTTCCACCAGATGCTCTCCTCGATCGCCATGCCGATCCTGCGCGGGGTGCAGGAGGTAGCCGGCCCCCGGGACCACACGGTCGGCTTCACCGACGTGCAGCACCGCCTGCGGGCCGGGCAACCCTGGGCGCAGGCGCTGCTGCTGCGCCAACCGGCCGCCGTGATCACGGTCTTCTCCCTGGTGACGGCCGAGGACGGGGCGAGCTTCGCCGCCGCCGGCATACCGCTGGTGGCCGTCGACCCGGTGGGCAACCTGTTCCCCGTCCCCGCCGTCGGGTCGGGCAACTGGAGCGGGGCGCTGTCGGCCACCCGCCATCTCGTCGACCTCGGCCACCGGCGGATCGGGGTGCTCACCGGCCCGGTCCGGGACCTGTCGGCGCGGGCCCGCCGCGACGGCTTCCGGGCCGCGCTGGACTACGCGGGCGTGCCGTTCGACGAGCGGCTCGAACGCAGCGGCGTGTTCACCTTCGAGGACGGCCTGCGGCTCGGCGTCGAGCTGCTCGCCGGGGCCACGCCGCCCACCGCCGTGGTCTGCGGCAACGACCTGCAGGCGCTGGGCGTCTACGCGGCGGCCCGGGAGGCCGGCCTGCGGATCCCCGACGACCTCAGCGTCGTCGGCTTCGACGACGTCGACGAGGCGGCCTGGCTGGCACCGCCGCTGACCACGGTGCGGCAGCCGTTCGGGGAGATCGGGGCCACCGCCGCCCGTCTGGCGCTGGCCCTGGCCGACGGCCAGCCACTCGTCCAGGACCGGTACGAGCTCGGCACGTCGCTGGTGGTGCGGGGCAGCACCGCGCCACCCCGTCGCCGCTGAGCCCACCCGTCCGCTTCCACCACCGCACCGGTCGCACTGCGTGAGTCATGCGTCACCCAGGGGAGGGACGTGTGCCGCCACGCCGGCCGTAAACTTGATTTGCTCCAGAACAGCGGACTATGGTCGACCCATGACGGCCGACCTCGAGGCACAGTTACGGGCGGCCTCGCTGCGCGTGACCCGGCCCCGACTGGCCGTGCTCGCCGCGCTGCGGGACCATCCGCACGTCGACACCGACACGGTGATCGCGCTGGTCCGGTCCGACCTGCCAACGGTCTCCCACCAGGCGGTCTACGACGTGCTGCGGGCGCTCACCGAGGCCGGCCTGGTGCGCCGCATCCAGCCGGGCCGGTCCACCGCGCGCTACGAGGCACGGGTGGGGGACAACCACCACCATGTCGTCTGCCGCTCCTGCGGCGTGATCGCCGACGTCGACTGCGCCGTCGGTCACGTGCCGTGTCTCACCGCCTCCGACGACCACGGGTTCGTGGTCGACGAGGCGGAGGTCGTCTACTGGGGCACCTGCCCCGACTGCGCGGCCGACCGCACCTCCCAGTGATCCACCAGTTCGGAAGGAAGTACATGAGCGACACCCAGGACAACGCCCCCGTCAGTGCGCAGGGCGTGGACCAGAAGGCGGCGGCCGGCTGTCCGGTCGCGCACGACTCGGTGACCGCGCAGGGTAGCGAGAGCGAGAACCCGGCGATCGACTCCCCGAAGCCGAAGACCGGAGGGCGTCCGCGTACCAACCGGGACTGGTGGCCCAACCAGCTCGACCTCTCGGTCCTGCACGCCCACTCGGCCAAGGGCAACCCGCTGGGGGAGGACTTCAGCTACGCCCGCGAGTTCGCCAAGCTCGACGTCGAGGCCCTCAAGCGGGACATCACCGAGGTGCTCACCACCTCGCAGGACTGGTGGCCGGCCGACTTCGGCCACTACGGCGGCCTGATGATCCGGATGAGCTGGCACGCCGCCGGCACGTACCGGATCGAGGACGGCCGCGGTGGCGCCGGTGACGGCGGGCAGCGGTTCGCGCCGCTGAACAGCTGGCCGGACAACGCCAACCTGGACAAGGCCCGCCGGCTGCTCTGGCCGGTCAAGCAGAAGTACGGCCAGCAGATCTCCTGGGCCGACCTGCTCGTGCTCGCCGGCAACGTGGCCCTGGAGTCGATGGGCTTCAAGACCTTCGGCTTCGGCTTCGGCCGGCCGGACGTGTGGGAGCCCGAGGAGATCTTCTGGGGTCCGGAGGACACCTGGCTCGGCGACGAGCGCTACGCCTCCGAGACCGAGATGTCGGCCGGCGTCGGGGCGACCGAGATGGGCCTCATCTACGTCAACCCGGAGGGTCCGCGTGGCAACGCCGACCCGCTCGCGGCGGCGCACTTCATCCGGGAGACCTTCCGCCGGATGGCGATGAACGACGAGGAGACCGTCGCGCTGATCGCCGGCGGGCACACCTTCGGCAAGACCCACGGCGCGGGCGTCGCCGACGACCACGTCGGCCCCGAGCCCGAGGGTGCCCCGCTGGAGGCGCAGGGCCTGGGCTGGCTGAGCACCCACGGCAGCGGCAAGGGCGGCGACACCATCACCAGCGGTCTGGAGGTCACCTGGACCGACCGGCCGACGCAGTGGAGCAACCGCTTCTTCGAGATCCTCTTCGGCTACGAGTGGGAGCTGACCACCAGCCCCGGTGGGGCCAAGCAGTGGGTCGCCAAGGACGCCGAGGCGATCATCCCGGACGCGCACGACCCGGCCAAGAAGCACAAGCCGACGATGCTCACCACCGACCTGTCGCTGCGCGTCGACCCGGCGTACGAGAAGATCTCGCGGCGCTTCCTGGAGCACCCCGACGAGTTCGCGCTGGCGTTCGCCAAGGCCTGGTACAAGCTGCTGCACCGCGACATGGGCCCGGTCAGCCGCTTCCTCGGCCCCTGGGTCGCCGAGCCGCAGCTCTGGCAGGACCCGGTCCCGGCCGTCGACCACGAGCTGGTCTCCGACGCCGACGTCGCCGCGCTCAAGGCGAAGGTGCTCGACTCCGGCCTGAGCACCGCACAGCTGGTCAGCACCGCCTGGGCCTCCGCCGCGAGCTTCCGGCACACCGACAAGCGCGGTGGCGCCAACGGCGCGCGGATCCGCCTCGAACCGCAGCGCAACTGGGAGGTCAACCAGCCCGAGCAGCTCGCGACGGTGCTGGCGACCCTGGAGGGGATCCAGCGCGAGTTCAACGACGCCGGTGGCGCGAAGATCTCGCTGGCCGACCTGATCGTGCTGGCCGGCTCGGCCGCCGTCGAGCAGGCCGCCCGGGCCGCGGGTGTCGAGGTGACCGTGCCGTTCCGGCCGGGCCGCACCGACGCCAGCCAGGAGCAGACCGACGTCGAGTCGTTCGCCGTGCTGGAGCCGCGCGCCGACGGGTTCCGCAACTACCTGCGTCCGGGTGAGAAGACCCAGCCGGAGGTGCTGCTCGTCGACCGGGCGTACATGCTCAACCTGACCGCGCCGGAGATGACCGTCCTCGTCGGCGGCCTGCGGGCCCTCGGCAACAACGTGGGCGGCACGACGCACGGCGTGCTCACCGACCGGCCGGGTGTGCTCAGCAACGACTTCTTCGCCAACCTGCTCTCCCCGGGCACCCGGTGGAAGGCGTCGGAGTCCGAGGAGCACGTCTACGAGATCCGGGACCTGGCCACCGACGAGGTGAAGTGGACCGCCACCGCGGTCGACCTCATCTTCGGGTCCAACTCCCAGCTGCGCGCCCTCGCCGAGGTCTACGCCAGCCAGGACGCGGGCGCCAAGTTCGTGACCGACTTCGTGGCGGCCTGGACGAAGGTCATGGAGCTGGACCGGTTCGACCTCTCCTGATCCGACCCCGCTGCGCGGGCCCCGGCCGACGGCCGGGGCCCGCACTGGTTCGGGGGAGGGGTGAACCCCACTTCATATTGGACAAAACGCCCATAAGCGTCCTATAGTGTCGTTCGTGCATTTCCTGGCAGCCCTGGTCAGCCCGCTGTTGCTCGTGGGCGGTGTGGCACCGCCCGGCGCGGCACCCGTCCCCCGCGTGCGGGCGATGGCGCTGGTGGTCGGGCTGGACATCACCGTCCCCCCCACGGCCAGCCTCGGCGCGGGCGGGCCCGGGGCCACCCTCAGCCGCTCGCTGGGCACCGTCACCGTGAACGACACCCGGACGACCAACCCGAACACCTGGACGGCCACCGTGTCCGCCACGGCGTTCATCACCGCCGGGGGTGGCGCGGGCAAGACCATCGCCACCACCCAGGTCTCCTACTGGTCGGGACCGGTGACCAAGCAGAACGGCGGTGGCACCAAGGTGCCGGGTCAGGCCACCGCCGCGCAGGCGGTGACATTGACCGTGCCGCGGGTCGCGTTCAGCAAGACCTCGGGCAACCAGCGCAACAGCGTGAGCTGGGCGCCCACCCTCCGGGTGGCGATCCCCGCTGCGGCGGTGACAGGCGTCTATACCGGCACCATCACGCACTCTGTCGCCTAATGAGTGATTCGCGCTGAATGCTCCCTATGTGCGCGTTCGATAATTAGCGTGGTGGGCATGAAGAAGCCATTGCTCGCCCTGGCCGCCGGGGCAGCGGTGCTCGCCGTAGCATCGCCCGCCGCCGCCGCCCCGTCGGGCGACACCATCGTCACCTTCACCGTGTCGACCGCCAACCTGGACATCACCGTGCCGGCCTCGGTCAACCTGGGCGCGGCCTTCGCCGGCTCCACCCTCGGCGGCTCACTCGGCAACGTCACGGTCACCGACAGCCGGGCGGCGCTCTCGGCGACCTGGACCGCGTCGGTCACCAGCACCGCGTTCACCACCGGCGGCGGCTCGGGTGAGGAGACCATCCTGCCCAACCTGGTGGAGTACTGGTCCGGGCCGGCGATCTCCACCACCGGCACCGGCACCTTCGTGCCCGGCCAGCCCACCTCGGCCGACGCGGTGACACTGAACCTGCCCCGGACGGCCTTCTCCAAGACCTCCGGCAGTGGCAACAACTCCGCCACCTGGAACCCCAGCCTCCGGATCACCCTGCCGCCGGCGGCCGTCGGCGGCCTCTACACGGGGACGGTGACCCATTCGGTGGCCTGACCGACTCCGTGCCGTTGTCCTGGCCGTCACCGTCCTGGTGACCGCCGGGACACCGGCGTCTGCCGCGTCGCCGTCGCCCCCGCCGAGCCCGAGTTTCAGCGGCCCCGCCGCGGCGGTCGGCATCCGGCTGCTCGACGCCCCGGTGACCCGGCGCGACGACAGCCGCGCGCACAAGTACGTCGTCGACCACGTCCATCCCGGGACGACCATCAAGCGGCGGATCGTGGTGCAGAACGTCTCGGAGATCGAGCGGAAGATCGCCGTCTACGCGGCCGCCGCCGAGATCGACCGCACCGGCTTCGTCTTCGCGCCCGACCGGACGCCCAACGAGCTGAGCAGTTGGATCACCGTCGACCAGGGCGAGGTGGAACTGGAGCCCGACGACGAGGCGGTGCTCACGGTGACCATCGTGGTGCCGGAGAAGGCCTCCGCCGGGGAGCGGTACGCGGTCATCTGGGCCGAGGTGTCCACCACCGACGGCGCGAACGTCCGCAACATCGGCCGGGCCGGCATCCGGGTGTACCTGTCGGTCGGGCCGGGCGGCGAACCCCCGTCGGGCTTCGAGGTGTCGGGGCTCACCGGTCACCGGGACGGCGACGGCGCGCCGGTGGTCACCGCCGAGGTGCGCAACACCGGGCAGCGGGCGCTGGACCTCGCCGGCCAGCTCCGCCTCACCGACGGCCCGGGCGGGCTGTCGGTCGGGCCGGTCCGCGCCGAGGCCGACACGCTCGCTCTCGGCGGCACCACCACCGTGCGGGTGCTGCTGGACCCGAGGCTGCCCGACGGGCCGTGGAGCGCCCGGCTCGACCTCGCCAGCGGCTGGACCAAGCGCACCGCGACCGGAACCGTCTCCTTCGGTGGATCGACGGCCGCCGCCGCGACCAGCAGGGACCGTTCCGGGCTGGTGCTCACCGGCGGGCTCGTCGCGTCGGCGGTGGTCCTGCTCCTGTTCACCGGGTTCGCCTTCCGTCGTCGGGGTCGTGCCCGGCATGCGCTGCCCGCCTGACCGGACGCTGCGAACAGCAGGAAAGTGCGTGGCACGCAATATTGCGTGCCACGCACTTTCCGCTATGCTGGGTGGGTGAGCGGGCTACGGGAGCGCAAGAAGGCGGAGACGCGGGCGGCGCTGAGCTGGGCGGCCATCCGGCTGACCGTCGCCAAGGGCTTCGACAACGTCCTGGTGGAGGACATCGCCCAGGCCGTGGGGGTGTCCCCGCGTACGTTCAACAACTACTTCTCCAGCAAGGCCGAGGCGATCGCCTTCCGGCACCTCGACCGCAGCCGGCAGGTCGCCGAGGCGCTGCGCCGACGGCCGGCCGACGAACCCCTGTGGACGGCGCTGATCGCGGCGACGCTGACCCGGTTCGCCCCCGGCCCGGAGGTCACCCGGTCGCCGCCGGGCGCCCACGCCGAATGGGTCGAGGGGCTCGCGGTGATGCTGGCCGAGCCGGCGTTGCAGGCGGAGATGCTGCGCGCGGGCGCGATCGCCGAGGCCGACCTGGCCGCGGCCGTCGCCGAACGCACCGGCACCGACCCCGACCGCGACCTCTATCCGCATCTCGTGGCGGCCAGCGTGAACGCCGCCGTGAACGCCGCGATCCGGCACTACCTGCGCGCCGATCCGCCCGTGGCGATGCAATACCTGCTCCCCGACGCGCTGACCCGGCTCGCCGCCGGCCTGCCGCCCCCCACGCCCCGCTGACCCGACCGCCGCCCGGTCCCACCGCGCCGCGCCGACCGTTCCCGCCGAACCGTGCAAGCCCGATCCACCGCGCCCACCCGCACCCCGTCGGGGTGCCCGGTCCTGCCCGTGCTCCGCCGCGCCCCGGCGGCGGTCCGCCATGCCCTCGAAAGGAACCCGCGATGATCGACGTCCTCATCGTCGGCGCCGGCCCCAATGGTCTCCTGCTCGCCGCCGAACTGGCCCTGGCCGGCGTCCGGCCCGTCGTCTGCGAACGGCTGTCCGCCCCCACCACCGAGCAGCGCGCCAACGGGCTGGTCGGTCAGGTGGTCCGGCTGCTCGACCGGCGCGGCCTGCACCACCGCCTCGTCGACGACCCGGGGCCGCCGCAGCCGTCGCCCGGGTTCGTCTTCGGGGCGCTGCCGCTGGACCTGCGGGCGGTGCCGGACAACCCGCTGTACCTGCTCCAGGCCCCGCAGAGGCACCTGGAACGGGTGCTCGCCGAGCGGGTCGCCGAACTGGGTGTGCAGGTCCGACGGGGACACGAGGTGACCGGCCTGACCCCGGGCGCGGACGACGTGCGGGTCGCCTTCGCCGACGGCACCACCGTGGGCTGCCGCTACCTGGTCGGCGCGGACGGCGGGCACAGCGTCGTACGCCGGCTGGCCGGGATCGGCTTCCCCGGCGTGTCCACCGACCGCACCGTCTCCCGTACCGCCCAGGTCAGCCTGCCCCCGGAGCTGGTCGACGCGGCGACCGGCGACCTCGTCGTCCCCGGATACGGCACCGTCGCGCCGTTCCGGCACACCCGCACCCCGCACGGGCTGATCGTGTGGGCCCCCTTCGCCGGGCGTCCGGTCACCCTCAGCACGATCGAGTGGCCCGGGTCGACACGGTTCGACGGGCCACTGACCCTCGCCGAGCTGCGCGCCAGCGTCGCCCGGGTGCTCGGGGCCGACGTGCCGATCGGTCCGCCGGCCGGCCCCGGTCCGCACCTGCTGCGCCGCCTGGTGGGCGGCAACACCCGGCTCGCCGAGCGGTACCGCGCCGGGCGGGTGCTGCTGCTCGGCGACGCCGCCCACGTCCACTCGGCGATCGGCGGGCCGGGGCTCAACCTCGGCCTGCAGGACGCGGTGAACCTGGGCTGGAAGCTGGCCGCCCAGGTGCGCGGCCGGGCCCCGGGCGGGCTGCTGGACTCCTACGAGGCGGAACGCCGTCCGGCTGCGGCGCGGGTCACCATGTCCACCCAGGCCCAGTCGGCGCTGATCGCCCCCGGCAGCGAGGTCACCGCGCTGCGGGTGCTCCTCGGTGAACTGCTCGACCGGCCGCAGAACGCGGCCCACGTCGCCGCCCTGCTGGCCGGGGCGGACGTCCGCTATCCGATGGGCGACGCCGACGGGCCGCTGGTCGGACGCTTCGCACCCGACCTGGTGTGGCACGGCGGCACCGGCCCGGTCCGGCTGGCCGAGCTGACCCGGACCGCCCGCCCGCTGCTGCTCGACCCCACCGGCGGTCACGCCGGAGCGGCCGGGCTGTGGCGGGACCGGGTCGACGTGCTCACCGGACGGTTCACGTCGGGCGGCGCGGCGGCCGACGCACCCGGCGACGACCTGCCGACCGCGCTGCTGCTGCGCCCGGACTGCCATGTGGCCTGGCAGTCCCCGACGGACCGGCCGGACGCCGACGGGTTGACCGCCGCGCTCGCCCGCTGGTTCGGCCCGCCGAGCGCCGACCGGGGGTGACGTGGTTCGGCCGGCCCGGCGGGGGAGGGGGCCGGGCCGGCCGACGCGGAGCGCGGGGTCAGTCCCGCTGGATGACCATCCCCGCGCCCACGGTGCGGTTGGTGGTCTCGTCGATGATGACGAAACCCCCTGTGGTGCGGTTGCGGTGGTAGTCGTCCACCAGCAACGGCACGGTGGTGCGCAGCCTGATCCGGCCGATCTCGTTGAGCGCCAGCGCGGTGCTGGTCTCGTCCCGGTGCAGGGTGTTGATGTCGAGCCGGTAGTGCAGCTCGCGGACGATGGCACGCGCCGAACGGGTGGTGTGCTTGACGACGTACCGGCCGCCGATCTCCAGCGGGCGGGTCTCGTCCATCCAGCAGACCATCGCCTCGATGTCCTGGGCGACGGTGGGCATGTTGTTCGGCCGGCAGATCATGTCGCCCCGGGAGACGTCGATCTCGTCGTCGAGGCGGACGGTGACCGACATCGGGGGGAACGCCTCGTCGACAGGGCCGTCGGCGGTGTCGATGGCGGCGATCCGGCTGGTGAACCCCGACGGCAGGACCATCACCTCGTCGCCGGGCTTGAGCACGCCGGAGGCGACCTGCCCGGCGTAGCCCCGGTAGTCGGTGACCGTGGTCGACTGCGGGCGGATCACGTACTGCACCGGGAACCGGACGTCGACCAGGTTGCGGTCCGAGGCGATGTGCACGTGCTCCAGGTGGTGCAGCAGCGACGGCCCCTCGTACCAGGGCATGTTCTCCGACCGGGTGGCGATGTTGTCACCCTGGAGCGCCGACACCGGGATCACCGCGAGGTCGGGCACGTCGAGTTTCGCCGCGAAGGCGGTGAACTCGTCGGCGATGCGTTCGAAGACCTCCTGGGAGAAGTCGACCAGGTCCATCTTGTTGACGCACAGCACCAGGTGCGGCACCCGCAGCAGCGAGCACAGGAACGCGTGCCGCCGCGACTGCTCCACCAGCCCCTTGCGGGCGTCCACCAGGACCAGGGTGAGGTCGGCGGTGGACGCGCCGGTGACCATGTTGCGGGTGTACTGGGTGTGCCCGGGGGTGTCGGCGATGATGAACTTGCGCCGGGGCGTGGCGAAGTACCGGTACGCCACGTCGATGGTGATGCCCTGTTCCCGTTCGGCGCGCAGGCCGTCGGTGAGCAACGCCAGGTTGGTGTACTCGTCGCCCCGGGCCGCGCTGACCGCCTCCACCGCGGCCAACTGGTCGGTGAACAACGACTTCGTGTCGTACAGCAACCGACCGATCAGGGTCGACTTGCCGTCGTCCACACTGCCCGCCGTGGCGAACCGCAACAGGTCCATCGGTCGGGCCTCGGCCGGGGAACCGGCCGGTGCCAGCATCTCGGTGCTCATCAGAAGTAGCCCTCCCGCTTGCGGTCCTCCATGGCGGCCTCGCTGACCCGGTCGTCGCCCCGGGTGGCACCCCGCTCGGTGATCCGGGTCGACGCGACCTCGTCGATCACCTTCTCCACCGTGTCGGCGTCGGAGCGGACGGCGGCGGTGCACGACGCGTCCCCGACGGTGCGGTACCGCACCCGGGCGGTGAAGGGTTCCTCGCCCGCGCGGGGGGTGAAGAACTCGTTGACGGCGTAGAGCATGCCGTCGCGTTCGATCACCTCACGGTCGTGCGCGTAGTAGATCGACGGCAACGGCACCCGCTCCCGGGCGATGTAGTGCCAGATGTCCAACTCGGTCCAGTTCGACAACGGGAACACCCGGATCGACTCACCCGGATGATGCCGACCGTTGTACAACGACCACAACTCCGGCCGCTGGTTCTTCGGATCCCACTGCCCGAACTCGTCCCGGAACGAGAACACCCGCTCCTTCGCCCGCGCCTTCTCCTCGTCCCGCCGCGCCCCACCGAACAACGCGTCGAACCGGTGCTTCTCCACCGCATCCAACAACACAGGCGTCTGGATCCGGTTCCGCATCCCGTCACCCGACTCACGGACCAGGCCCCGGGTCAGCGCCTCCGGCACGCTCGCCACGATCAGGTGCAGGTTCAGCTCGCTCACCCGCTGGTCGCGGTAGTCGAGCACCTCCGGGAAGTTGTGCCCGGTGTCCACGTGCATCACCGGGAACGGGATGCCGGCCGGCGCGAACGCCTTCTGCGCCAGCCGCAACATCACGATCGAGTCCTTGCCGCCGGAGAAGAGCAGCACCGGCCGCTCCATCTCGGCGACCACCTCACGCATCACGAAGATGCTCTCCGCCTCCAACTCGTCGAGCTGGGAGACCTGGTACGCAGCCGATCCGCTGCTCATCGCGGGTCCTTTCCGGGGTGGGGGACGGGGGAACCGGAGGTGGCCGCCGTACCGGCCAGTTGCCGCCGCAGCGCGGCGAGCAGCGGCACGGCCAGCTCGCCGCGACAGACCAGCAGGTCCGGCAGCCGGGGGTCGGCCTCGTTGTAGGTCAGCGCGGAACCGTCGATGCGGGAGGCGTGGAACCCGGCGGCGGTGGCCACCGCCACCGGCGCGGCGGAGTCCCACTCGTACTGGCCGCCCGCGTGGATGTAGGCGTCCACGTCACCTGTCACCACCGCCGCGATCTTCGCCCCCGCCGAACCCATCGGCACCAGTTCCGCGCCGACCTCCCCGGCCAGCGCGGCCAGGAACGCGGGGGGACGGCTGCGGCTGGCCGCCAACCGGATCACCCCGTCGGGCGGGGGCGGCGCGGCAGGCAGCGCGTCGGCGACGTCGGTGGTCAGCACCCGGCCCTGCGCCGGCAGCGCGACCGCACCGGCGACCAGCCCGTGCGGGGTCGCCGCGTCGCGGGCCCAGAGCGCCACGTGCACCGCCCAGTCGGCGCGGCCCTGCTCGGAGAACTCCCGGGTGCCGTCCAACGGGTCGACGATCCACACCCGCCCGGCGGTCCGCCGGGACACCCCGTCGCCGGTGTCCACCAGCCGGGAACCCTCGTCCTCCTCGGAGAGCACCGCGTCGGCCGGGCGGCACCGGGCCAGCTCGGCCCGCAGGAGGTCGTGGGCGGCCCGGTCACCGGCGGCCTTCAACGCGGCGGGATCGGCGTGACCGTGGTCGGCGCGTACCCGTAGCAGCAGCTCACCGGCGTCGGCGGCGAGCCGGCGGGCGAGCGCCACGTCGGATTCGGCGATGGTGGGGTCAACCATGGCAACTCCTCGACCTGTCGGGTACGCGGACGGTGGGGGTGCGGGTGGTCACTGGATCGCCCGCCGGGTGAAGCAGCGGACGCTGACCCAGGTCAGGACGACGGCCACCCCGGTCAGCACGGTCAGGCACACCCACGCCGGCAGGTGCGGCACGCCGGGCAGCAGCGCCCCGCGCACCCCCTCCGAGACGTACGTCATCGGGTTGAGCGCGGTGACCACCTGGTACCAGGGCACCGACGACAGCCGGGGCCACGGGTAGTGGATGCAGCCGGTCCAGATGATCGGGGTGAGGATCACCGAGAAGGTCACGTTGATCCGCTGCACCGGCAGGGTGGTGGCCAGGCTCATCCCGATCGCCCCGCCGATCCACGCCCCGAGCAGCGCCACCATGAACGCCAGCGGCAGCCCCGCCGGCCGCCACGGCGCGGAACCGACCATCAGCGCGCCGAGCGGATAGATCAGCACGGCCGCGAGCAGCCCCCGGATGGTGGCGATCACCAGCTTGCCGATCGCGACGTACCCGGTCGGCAGGGGCGCCATCAACCGGTCCTCGATCTCCATGGTGAAGCCGAACTCCTTCACCAGCGGCAGGGCCACGCTCTGCAACGCGGTGGTGAGGGCGGCCAGGGCGATGATGCCGGGCAGGAACACGTCGGCGAAACCACGCCCGACGAGGCCCTGGCTGCCCAGCACGGTGTCGAAGACGAACAGCATGAACAGCGGCGTCAGTCCGACCTGGACCAGGATGACCCAGAGTTCCCGGCCGGTGACCATCAGGTCGCGGCGCAGCACCGCGGCGAACACCCGCCCGGTCCCGGGCCGGGAGGGTGGCGTGGCCGTCGGGCGCAGCGGGGTCGGGGTGTCGAGAGCGGTCACCTCGGTTGCCTTCCGGTGAGTTCGATGAAGACGTCCTCCAGGCTGGGTTCGCCGACGTCGACGGCGTTGACCGCCGCCGAGCGGGCGGCGAGCACGGTCACCGCCGGGCCGAGCAGCGTCGCGGGGTCGTCGGCCAGGTGCAGGCGGATGCGTAGCCGGCCGCGACCGCCGTTGCCGGCCGCCCCGCCGCCGCGCCCGAGCAGGCCCGCCCCGGCCAGGGCGGCCAGCCGGCCGGCGCCGGGCCGCCCACCACCGGCGGCGAGCGCGGCCAGCATCCCGGCCCCGCCGGCCCCGACCCCGGCCAGCCCGGCCGCAGCGCCGCCCGGCCGCCCACCGGCCGGCACGGTCGGCGTCGCCACCCGTTCCGCCTTGCGTACGCCGGGCAGCTCGCCCAGGGCGGCGCAGAGCGCGTCCGGGTCGTCCCCGCCGGCCGGGGTGACCGTGAGGTCGAGCAGCGCGTCCCCGGCCAGGCCCCGGACCAGGGCGGTCGGGGTGTCGAGGGTGAGCAGCCGACCGTGGTCGACGATGCCGACCCGGTCGACCACCCGGGCCGCCTCGTTCATCGCGTGGGTGGTCAGCACGATCGCCACCCCCCGCTCGCGGAGCTGCCGCAGCTGGCCCCAGATCAGCAGCCGGGTCTGCGGGTCGAGGGCGTTGGTCGGCTCGTCGAGGAAGAGCACCGCCGGCTCGTGGGTCAGCGCGCGGGCGATCATCAACCGCTGCGCCATGCCGCCCGAGTACGCCTCGATCCGCCGGTCGGCCCGCTCGGTGAGGCCGAACCGCTCCAGCAGCTCCGCCGCGCGGGCGTGCGCCTCCCGTCGCCGTACCCCGTGGTAGGTGGCGTGGTAGACGAGGTTCTGCCGGGGGGTCAGCGCCCGGTCCAGGTTGTTGTGCTGGGGCACCACGGCCAGGTGGGCACGGGCGGCGGCCGGGTCCCGGCCCACGTCGACCCCGCAGACCACGGCCCGGCCCCCGGTGGCCCGCAACCGGGTGGTCAGGATGCCGACGGTGGTGGACTTGCCCGCCCCGTTCGGCCCGAACAGCCCGAAGATCTCGCCCGGCGTGACCGTGAACGACAGCCCGTCGACCGCGTTGGTGTCGGTGCGGGGGTAGCGCTTGACGAGGTTGTCGACCTCGACCACGGCCGGCCCGTCTCTGCTGGGCATCTCAACTCCTGTCCTCAAGGGGGTGCGGGTGCCGACGGGGCCGGCGGCGGTGCCGTCAGCCGCCGGAGGGCTGGGGGTGCGCGGCGAAGAACCGCCAGATGGTGTCGGTGGCGTTCAGCGCGGTGGAGGGGGGATCGAGGTTGAGCAGCTTCTCCGCCCGGGGCGGGTTGGGTCGGCCGCCGGGCCACTGGTGTCCGGCGTCGGCGACGGTGATCAGCTCGACGGCGCGGCCCTGGGCGCAGCTCGCGGTGGACCGGGTGACCGGCCCGTCGGTGGTGACCTTCGGTGCGCCGCAGGAGTCGATGCTGCGCCAGCGGGCGGCCAGCTCGGGGGTGGGCGGGCCGTCGATCTTCACCGGGTTGCGTCCGGTGCCGCCGTTGTCCCGCCGGCCGGGCCCGCCGCCGTACGGCATGGTCTGGTCCTGCTGGCCGTGGATGTGCAGCACCGACACCGGTTTCGGGTCGGCGCACCGCCCGGTGAGGGTGCTCGCCACCGCGCCGATCGCGGCGAAGGTGGTGGTGTCGCAGACCAGCTTGTACGCCAGCAGCCCGCCGTTGGAGATCCCGGTGACGTACCGGCGGGCCGGGTCGACAGGCAGTTCCCGGCCGACCGTGGCGACCAGTTCGGTGATGAACGCGACGTCGTCGACGCCGTCGCGGGCGGGTGCCCCGCAGCACTGTGGACCGATGGCCCAGGCGCGGTTGAGCCCGTCCGGGAAGAGCACCAGGAACCCGTCCCGGTCGGCCTGGCCGGTCCAGCCGTACGCCTGCTCGGCCTGCTCGCCGGTGCCGGCCGCGCCGTGCAGCATCACCACCAGCGGGACCGGCTTGCTCAGGTCGGCCGAGGCCGGCCGGTAGAGCCGGTAGCTGCGTTCCCGCCCGTCCACGGTGAGGGTGTGCGTGGAGCTGCCGACGGGGGTGTCCGTCGCCGGCCGGGTGGCGTCGGACGGTGCGCCGGACGCCGGGCCGGTGGGGGAGTCGGCCCGGTCGCGGCGGGGACTGCACCCGGCCGGGGCGGTCAGGGCGAGCAGCAGCGCGAGCGTTCCCGCGACCCGGGCCGTGGACCGGCCGGTGCGGTGCCGCCCGACTTCAGGGCGAAAAACGGTAAAAGGCATCATATCAATACTTTCGCCCGGGAATGTTCGAGCAACGTCAGGGACGCGCCAGGATCCGGCAAGGGGCGCGCGGCACCAGCCGCGCCGGAGCGGGCCGGGGCCACCGGCCCGGCGACGACGCTGTCGCCGGGCCGGCGTCCCGCCAGCTCAGAAGCCCCGCAGCCGGAGCAGCTCCCAACCACCCTCGGGCACGTCGTCCGTCGGGTCGGCCCGCAGGTTCATCGGGTTCGCCATGCCCAGGTAGAGCGTCGGGCCGTCGGCGACCATGTTGCGGATGCCGTAGTTCAGGTAGTTGCCCAACCCGGTGTTGTCCACCGTCGTCGCCGCCTTCGTCGGTGACGAGAAGGCGTACAGGTCACCGCCGTAGACCGCCTCCGGCAGGGCGCTCGCGCGCATCCCGGCCGCGTCCATCGGCGCGCGGGCCAGGTCGTCGGCCAGCGCCGGTGACAGGCCCAGCTCGGCGGCGGTCTCCTTGCCCAGCTCCTTGGCCAGGTAGCTCCAGTCCATCGTGCCGACGTACAGCTTCCCGCCGGCCACCACCATCTTCCAGGTGTAGTTGTTGTACGGGTTGCCGAAACCGGGCGGGCCGAACTTCGGCGTCTGGTGCGTCGACTGCAACGCCCACGCCCCGGCCCCGTTGTTGGCCGCCGGGTCGTACGCGGGCAGCTCCGTCGCGCCGTACAGCAGGTCGACCTTCTCGAAATGCGAGCCGAAGTTGCGACCCCGGTAGATGCTGATCGACCGCTGGGTGTTCTGGATGGTGGCCTGCGCCGCCGCCTCGTCCGCCGGCGGGTAGGTCGCCATGTGCACCGTGGTCGCCTTCATCGGCACGTGCATCGTGCCCCAGTACAGGAAACCACCGTAGGAGGCCAGGCCGCCCAGGGCGTACGCGCGGGCCACCACCGGGTCCGGCTCGTACTCCGACACGTTCCACACCTGCTGCCAGCCGTCGGCGTCCTCCGGGTTCAACCCCGGGGCACCCGACGCGAGCGGCGGGCTCATCCAGACCGCCGCGATGCTCGGCGGCGGGGCGGCCGAACCGGCGGTCGGGCCGGCCAGCTCGGCGTCCGAACCCGGCCAGGTGGTCACGAACAGCCGCCCCTGGTGGACGGTGAGGTCGGCGGCCTGCGCCGGCAGGTTCGCCACCACCGTGAACGCGAACGGGTCGGACTTGCTGCCCGTCCAGCGCAGCACGTTGCCGCGCTCGCCACCGTTCGCGCCGACACCCACCCCGGCGTACAGGGCGTCACCGGCCACCGTGAAGTGCCGGATGTTGCCGTACATCGGGAAGTTGCGGGAGCCGAGGAACGCGCCGGTGTCGGTGTCGAACGCGAACAGGTTGACGCTGGTGCCCAGCGCCGGGCCGCCCAGCAGGGCCACCCCGTTGAAGTTGCCGGCCGCCCGAATGCCCGCGGTGGTCTGCAACCGGTTGGCGTCCTCGGTGGAGGCCGCCTTCACCAGGTCGGTCTTCTCGGTCAGCTTGTTGGCGCGGGTGTCGTAGGTGTACAGGCGCGGCTGCCGGTGGTCGCCGAGGATCGGCGGTAGCTGCGGGTTGCGCTTGGCGACCTGGCTCTCGCCGTACTCGCAGACCCAGTCGTCGTTGACCGTCGGCGTGGTGTTACGCAGGGCCCGGCCGCTGGTCAGGCAGTTGACGTTCGCTCCGGTGCCGAACCACAGCATCTTGCCGGCCCGGGTCATCCCCCACAGGTACGCCTGGTTGACCTTGGCCTTGCCGTCGGCGCACGGCGGCCCGGCCGGGTACGGCAGCCCGATCCCGGCGAAGCACTCGTCCGGCTGGGCCTTGGCGAGCAGTTGCGGGCTGCTCTGCTGCGCGCTGGCCGCGCTGGCCGCGCTGCCGGGGTCGGCGGCGTCGAGTGGCGCACCGAGCGCCGCCGAGGGAACCGCCAACACCGACCCGAGCCCGAGTACGGCGACGGCGGTCGACAACCGCCGTGCGGAGAACCGGAGTGGATTCACCAACAATCTCTCTTTCGCAGAAAGGCGGACACCCGTTCCCGGGCCCGGCAAACCGGACCCGGGACGGGCAGGGACACACAGGGACCGCTCAGACGGCGGCCGGCAACTTCCGGGGAGCCGGGGCGACGACCCGCGACGCCATCCGCTCGGCCCACCCGGACGGGTCGGGGAAGTCCAGGAACCGGCCGAGCCCGGTCAGCTCGGCCACCGGGTCGGCGACCAGGTCCTCGTAGGACATCCGCAGCAGGTGCTCCGGGGGCACGTCCCGCAGCGCCTGGTCGGCCTGGCTGCTCATGAACGCGCACAACCCGAGGTAGCGGCGCAGGTCCTGACCCCGCTCGCGCAGCGCGTCGGCGGTCAGCCGGTCCGGCAGGTACGGCTGGAGGTCCTCCGGCACGGTCTGGTCCGCGCCCACCCGGAACGGGTCCAGCCCGCACCGGCCGAGGAACTCCACCCGCAACTGGATGAGCTGGAACGACGAGTGCCGGCTCATCGACCGGGCGGTGTCCTCCCAGTTGCGGGTCAGGTAGACGACCTTGCAGTCCGGGAAGCCCCGCAGCAGGTACGGCGCCACGTGGCTGGAGCCGCCGGAGCGTTCCACCCACCGGGTCTTGCCGGTCAGCACGGCGAGCAGGTCGAGGAAGTCGTGGTGGTGCTGGGCCACCGTCTGGGTGCGGAACTGCGGCACCCGCTCGGCGAGCTGGTCGAACAACGCGTCCGGGTCGGCGGTCAGCTTCGACAGGGTGATCGCCAGGATGCGCGGCAGCTCGGTCAGCCGGTCGGCCCACCGGCCCGTGGCCGGGTAGCGGACCTCCTTCGGCGGCAGCCCGATCCGGAACAGGGTGGACAGCTCCGCCTTGGGGCTGGCCAGCACCGCCCAGTACTCGTCACCGGTGAGCACCTCGGCGCTGCGGGCCCACGGCGCGACCGACATGAAGAACTCCTGGGCCGACAGGGTGTCCGGCTCCTCGTGGATCAGGTCGGACAACAGCGTGGATCCGCACCGACCGTTGCTGATGATGATCGACCGGCCGGTGATCGGGGTGTCCATCGGAAGACCTCCTGGGTGTCGCGTCGTCATGCGGTGGTGGATTGGGTCACGTCGAGCGAACAGTCCTCGGCGAGCCAGGCGAAGACCAGCCGGCGGACCTCCTCCGGCCGGTCGATCAGCACCGTGTGCCGCTGGTCGGGCAGCACCTCGACCCGGGTCTGCGGCAGCAGTTCGCGGACCGCCGGGGCCAGCTCCACCACCGCCGAGTCCCCGCCGTACAGGCAGAGCACCGGGCAGCCGATCGCGGCCAACGCCCCGGCGGGCGGCAGCGGGCTCGCCGGCAGCTCCTGCGCCAGCGTGGTGTCGGAGAGCATCCGCTGCGTCTCGGCGGCCCGCTGCGCGGCGACCCGGCCCCGCCGCACCCCGATCTCGGTGACCGCCCCGTCGCGGGGCAGCCTCGCGGCGACCCGGGCGAGCCGCTCCCGGACCCGCCGCATCCACTCCGGGGTCGGCGGCGCCGACTCGATCGTCACGATGCCGGCGACCCGCTCCGGGTGCCGGGCGGCGTACCCGAACGCGATGGTGCCGCCGAACGAGTTGCCCAGCAACAGCAGCGGACCGGTGACGTCCTGGGCGGCCAGCAGCCCCGCCAGGTCGTCGACGAAGTCGTCCAGGGCGTACCCGGTGGCGGGACGGTCGCTGCGCCCGTGGCCGCGCAGGTCGTACAGGACGGTCGGGAAACCGGCCCGGGACAACGGCTCGGCCAGGGTGAAGTACCAGCTCGCCATGGTGTCCGACGCCATCCCGTGGATCAGCACGGCGGTCGGCGTCGGCCCGGTCCGGCCGTCGGCGGCCGGACCGGGGGGATCGAGCCGCTGCGTGTGCAGCGTGATCCCGTTCGCCCGGACCATGGTCACCGGCTGCCCGCCCCGACCTCGTCGGCCTGCCCCAACGACTCGGCGATGTGCGTCACGAGCTGCCCGACCTTCAACTCCCGGACGGTCTCCAGGTCGAGCTTGGCGACGAAGTGGGCGAAGTTCACCGTGTCGCCGTAGCGGGACTGGAGCCGGCCGGCGAGCGCGACCACGTCGATGCTCTCCATGCCCAGGTCCTCGGAGAACGTGGTGTCCATGGTGACCACCTGGTCGTCCGCGAAGTCGCCCAGCACGGCGTCGATCATCTCGGTGAGGTCGGCGAGGATGGTGTCCTGGGCCGAGGGCATGGGCGTTGCTCCTTCTGCTGATCGGATGGGTTGGGCGGTGCTGCGTGCCGGGTGCCGGCTCACGGCCGGGACACCCCGGGCGGGGTGGCGGGGGCCGGCTCCGGCCCCCAGGTCCAGGCGACGACGTACCGGCGCGGCGGCAGGTCCTCGGGGTTGGCGACGTCACGGTGGCCGACCCGGTACGCCCGACCGCCGATCTCGACGGTCAGCCCCGAGTCGGTGGCCGAGTAGACCCGGAACCGGCGCGGCGAGCCGTCCAGCCCGGTGCCCTCGGCCTTGGCGACCGCCTCCTTGGCCGCCCAGAACCGGGTGAACCACAGCCGGCGGGCCTCGACGTTCCCGCCGGCCAGCGAGGCCAGCAGGGTCAACTCGGCCGGGGTGAGGGCGAAGGTGAGGGTGCTCTCCGGGTGGTCGGTGACCTCCGCGACGTCGATGCCGACTCCGGGTCCCCCGGGCACCGCGTCGGGTGCCCGGCGGCGGGCGATCGCCACCCCGATCTCCGCACAGTGCGCCAGGGAGACGTCGCAGTCGCCGAGCCCCCGACCGGGCCGTCCGCGTACCCAGGGCCGGCCGTCCGGGTCGTTGCCGACGGTCAGCTCGATCGGGTAGATGTCGGTGTGGCCGTCCTCCCACAGCCGGGCCCGGACCGCGTCCTTGGCGGCGATCCGACCCAGCATCCACTGCTTGCGGGTCTTGGCCGGCTGCCGCTCGTAGTCGGCGTAGGCGGCCCCGCCGAGGATGCCCCGGGCGGCCATGCCCCGGGTGACCAGGTCGGTCCAGCAGTCGAACGCCATCGTCCAGCCCTCGGGCTGCAACAGCGACATCGGGTGCCGCTCGGGGAACCGCTCCGCGACCCGGGCCTGCGGGTGGCTGTCGAACCGGCGGTCCGTCGCGCCCTCGATCTCCGACCACACCCGCCCCTGGTAGCTGAGCTGGGTGTCGGCGACGAGTTTCCCGTCGTCGATGGAGCGGACCCGGGCGACGCACTCGAACGCCCGGCCGGCCGGCGGCGGCGGCCCGTAGAACCGCACCTGACCGAGCCCCACCGGCAGCGCCACCGTGCGGAACGGCTGGGTGGTGATCAGCCAGTTGCCGATGAGCTGCAGGGCGTTGTCCAGTAGCGCCCCCGGTGGCACCGGCGCGGTGACGATGCCGCGTACGTGCATGTCGCCGAGCGCGTGCACCTCGGTCACGCCCTGGAACTGCGGCCCGTGGAACATCAGCCGCTCCGCGTACATCTCGGCGGCGCCGAGGGTCGGCGGGCGTTCGGTGGCCGGGTCGTGGGTCCAGACCGGCGGCGGCGGCGGGTACGCCGCGCCGACCTCGATCGTCGCCCGGGCGTACCCGGCGAAGGCGACCGAGTACCGGTTCTCCCCGGCGGTGCGGACCACGATCTCCACGTCGGTGGCCGGTTCGGCGATCAGCCACCTGTTGAACTTCGCGTCGTGCACCGCCACCACCGGGACGCCGGGCACGAGCTGCTCCACCGCTTCCATCATGTGCGCGACCAGGGCGGTCGCCGGCACCACCGGCCACCGGTCCTCCGGGTCCGGCCAGTCGTCGGGCTGCACGAAGAAGCAGTGGTCCAGCAGGTAGGGCATGGTGTCCAGGGAGATCCGCCTGGTGATCCGGCCGACCTCCGTACCGGCCGCGCCGGTCGGGCGGACCGCCGCGGGCGGCGTCGCCGGGGTGACTGTCGGCTTCGCCAGCGGCGCGGCGGCCGGGGTGGCGGGAGCTGCCGTCCTGGCGGGGGCGGTCGGCGTGACAGGCCGCGCCGGGGTCGTGGTGCCGGCGGTGGCCGCACCCCGGGTGTTCTCCTTGAGCAGGGCGGCGAGTTCGGCCGCCGCGCTGGAACCGCCGGCGAGCCGGTGCAGTGCGTCCAGCGCGGCCGCCGGGTCACCGGACGGCGCGGCGGCGGGCTTCGCCACCCCGGGCTGCCCGGCCACCCGCGCGGCGGGCACCGGCGTCGCGGCCGGCGCAGCGGTCGCCCTCGGCCCAGCGGCCGGTGCGCCGGTGACTGTCGGCCCGGGGGCCGGTGCGCCGGTGACTGTCGGCCCGGGGGCCGGGGCGGCGGGCGTCGGTGCGACCGCCGGCCGGGCCACCGGCGGTGCTGCCGCGGCCGGGGTCGATCCGGCCCGGCCGGTGCCGGCGCCGACCGGACGGGCGACACCGTCGCCGACGCCCGGCGTGGCCGCCGAGCCGTCGGCGACGGTGACCCCGAGCAGGCCGGCGGCGTCCGCGCCGAGGCGGACCAGCGGCCCACCGAGGTCGAGCTTCACCCGGGGCCCGCGTCGCGCGGGCTTCGCCGGGCCGTCCGCACCGGCCGGGGTACGGCCGGACGTGGCCGCCGGTGCGGCGGTGCCCTGCGGGGACAGCGCGCCCAGGTCCGGCGACGCCCCCTCCACCCACAGGGCGGTGGCGACCCGGCGCAACTGGTTCAGCCCGCTGCGGTGCGCGGTGTTCACCGGCATCGCCAGGTGCTCGCGCCCGCGCAGGTTGTCCCCGACCAGCGAGGCGAGCTGCCCTGCGCCGACCTGGAGGAACACCCGGAACCCGGCGGCGTACATGGCTTCGACGGTCTGCCGGAACCAGACCGGCTCCATCATGTGCCGGACGAAGATCCGGTTGACCTCCTCCTCGTCGGCGGGGAACGGCGCGTGCAGGGTCGCCGACCACACCGGCATCCGGGTCGGGTGCACCTCCCAGCGGCCCAGGGCGGCACCGATCGAGGTGAGCCCGTCGGCGAAGGCGGGGGTGTGGAACGCCGACCGGAACGGCAGCTTCTGGCACAGGATGTTGCGGGTACGCAGCGCCTCGACGAGGCGGTCGACCTGCGGCTCAGGGCCGTTGACCACCGACTGGGCCGGGGCGTTGTCGTGCGACAGCACCACCCCCGGGTAGTCGCCGAGCAGCGGGGCGACCCGGTCCGCGCCGGCCCCGACGGCCGCGAAGACGTACCCGGAGACCTCCACCGAGTCGGCGTTGAACAGGTCGAGGAACTCGTCCATCGCGGCGGTGCTGATCTGGCCGCTGACCGCGGCGGCGGTCCACTCGCCGATGCTGTGCCCGGCGACCGCGTCGGGTCGTACGTTCATCCGGGCCAGCGCCGTGTCGAGCAGCTTGCCCACCTCGATCAGGCCGGCGCCGTGCCGGCCCAGGTCGGCGGCGGACCACTCGCGGTCCGGCAGGCCGAAGTGGGCGGCCAGGTCGGCGGTCCGGGGGGCGAACTCCGCCTCCAGGCCGGGGAAGACGAAGGCGAGCTTGCCGGCCCCCGGGCCGAGCAGCGGCTGCGGGCTGAACCAGATGTCCCGCCCACCCCGCCACGCCTGCCCCCGGGCCACCGTCTTGCGGGCCACCGCGAGCAGCTTGTCCGTCGGGTTGACGATGCCCAGCCGGGTCTGCGGCGGAGCCTCCCCGCCGGAGCGGGCGGCCAGCTCGACGCCGATGCGGCGTACCTCCTGGTCGTCGCGGTCCAGCAGCTCGGCGAGCCCGGCCGGATCCGACGCGGCCAGCCAGAGCACCTGGTCCGGCTCGTCGACCACGGCCCGGCCGGCGGCCGGGGCGGTCAGCCCCACCACCGGCTCACCCACCGACACCGGGGCCTGCTCGATGATCAGGTGGGCGTTGATCCCGCCGAACCCGAACGCGTTGACGCCGGCCCGGCGCGGGCCGTCGCTCTCCCACGGCCGGGCGGTGTCGATCGGGGCGAACCGGGTCGCCGCCATCTCCTTGCGCGGCGTCTCGCAGTGCAGGGTGGGCGGCAGCACCCCCCGGTGCACCGCGAGCGCGGCCTTGATCAGGCCGGCCACGCCGGCGGCCGGCATGGTGTGCCCGATCATCGACTTCACCGAGCCGATCACCGGGCGCGGCCCACCGGTGTACGGGCCGAACACCTCCGCCACCGTGGTCAGCTCGGCGGCGTCCCCGGTCGGGGTGCCGGTGCCGTGCGCCTCCAGCAGCCCCAGCGCGTCCGGGGCGGTCGGGTCGAGCCCGGCGGACTCCCAGGCCCGGCGGATCGCCAGCACCTGACCGGAGACCGCCGGGTTGAACATGCTCGCCGACTTGCCGTCGCTGGACACTCCGCTGCCGCGGATCACCGCGTAGACCCGGTCGCCGTCGCGCACCGCGTCGGCGTACCGCTTGAGCACCACCACGCCGGTGCCCTCGCCGATCAGCAGCCCGTCGGCGGCGGCGTCGAACGGTCGGATCTCGCCCCGCCGCGACAACGCCCGCAGCTGGTTGAACACCGACCAGAAGCTGATGTCGTGCACGTGGTGCACGCCACCGGCGAGCACCGCGTCCAACCGGCCGTTGAGCAGTTCGGTGATGCCCTGGTCCACCGCGATCAGCGAGGAGGCGCAGGCGGCGTCGATGGTGTACGCCGGGCCGCGCAGGTCGAGCCGGTTGGCCACCCGGGAGGCGGCCAGGTTGGGCACCAGGCCGATCGTCCCCTCCGGCTGGTACGGCCCGAGCCGCTCGTCGAACTTCTTGCGCAGCAGCTCCAACCGGGCCGGGTCGACGTCGGGGATCAGCTCCCGCAGGATGCTGACCACCTGGCTGGACATCCGCACCCGCTGGGCGTAGCGGGCCTGGGCGGGGCTGAGGATGCCGCCCCGGCCGAGGATGACGCCGATCCGGTCGCGGGCCGGGAGCCGGTCGCCGCCGCCCGCGTCGTCGATCGCCGCGGCGGCCACCTCCAGCGTGATCAGCTGGTCCGGCTCGATGTCACCCACCGAGGCGGGCATCACCCCGAACCGCAGCGGCTCGAAGGTGGCGAACTCGTCGACGAACCCGCCGCGCCGGCAGTACATCCGGTCGGCCCGGTGGGACTGCTCCGGGTCGTAGAACTCCTCGTCCCAGCGGTGGGTGGGGACGTCGGTGATCGCGTCGACCCCACCGATCAGGTTGCGCCAGTAGCTCTCCAGGTCACCGGCGGAGGGCATCAGGGCGGCCATCCCCACGATCGCGATCTGGCCGGGCGCAGCGGCGCCGTTGTTCATCGGTTCCTCCGACGGATGGGGCGGGTGGGGGCGGGACGGCTCATCGACACCCTCACCACCCGGAGGCGGTGTAGACGACCGAGGTGACCGACGCGTCGGCCCAGGCCAGCTCGCGCAGCAGGGCCAGCGCGCCCTCCTCCGGGTCGATCAGGCCGATGCCGCGCCGGGCGTACTCGCGGCTCAGTTCGGCGGTGACCATGCCGCCGTGGCCGACACCGGGCGCCCACGGCCCCCAGTGGACGGTCACGGTGCGCACCCCGGTGCGGGCCGCGTACCGGGTGCCGATGGCGTCCAGGGCGTCGTTGGCCGCCGCGTAGTCGGCCTGCCCCCGGTTGCCGTAGGCGGCGGCGATGCTGCCGAAGAAGACCAGGAACCGCGGCGCGCCGGGCAGCGCGTCCAGGCCGGCCAGCAGCCCCCGGGCCCCGTCGACCTTGGTGTCGAAGACCCGGGTGAACGACGCCGGGTCCTTCTCGGCGATCAGCTTGTCCTCGATGATCCCGGCGGCGTAGACCACCCCGTCGAGGCGGCCGTACTCGGCGTGGATCGCGGCCAGCAGCGCGCCGGTCGCCGCCGCGTCCCGGACGTCCAGGGCGTGGTAGCGGACCTCGCCACCCAGCTCGGTCAGCTCGGCGATCGTGGCGGTCACCTCCCGGGCCGCCAGGACGGCCTGCGCGGTGCGGGAGATCTCGGCCGGCGAGGACAGGCCCCGCCGGGCCAGCACCCCGACCAGCGCGGCCCGGTCGGTGGCGGCGGCCAGCTCCGGGTCCTCCGGGCCGGACGGCAGCGGGGTACGGCCGACCAGCTCGATGCGGCAGCCGCTGGCCGAGGCGAGCGCCCGTGCGAACCACGGGGTGATCCCCCGCGCCCCACCGACCAGCACCACCACCGAGTCGCGTTCCAACCCGATCGCGGCGGCCTCGGACACCCCGTCGCCGGCCGGTCCGGCACCCCCGGCGGCCAGCGCGCCCAGCTCCACCGGGACCAGGTCGGCGACGTAGCGCCCGTCGCCACGCCGGGCGACGACCGGGGCGTCGGCGGCGGTGAGCAGTTCGTCGAGCAGTTGCCGGGCCAGCACGTCCGGCGTCGCCGCCGGGTCCACCGCCACGAACCGGGCGGTCAGCCCCGGGTACTCGCGGGCGATCGTGCGGAACAGGCCGGGCATGCCGTCGGCCGCGCCGGTGACGCCCTGCGCCCCGGCGGCGAGCAGCCAGCGTGGCCCGGTGGCCAGGGCCCGCTGCAGCAGCGGGAACACGGCGGGCAGCAGCGGCTCGTCGAGGTTGGTCAGTCCGTCGAGCACCAGCACGCCGTCGAAGCCCTGGTCGGCCTGCTCGCTGTCGAGGACCCCCAGCTGGCCGCCGGCGCCGTGCGCGCCGAGCAGCTCCGCCAGGTACGCCCCGACCGGCCCGCCCCCGGTGATCAGGAACCGCGTCCCGGCGAGCGTGCCCGGATCGACGCGCTGTCCGGGCTGGACGCTCTCCCGGGCGACCAGCCGCTTCGGCGCGATCCCCACCCCGACCTCGGTCGGCGCGGGCGACGCGGCGGGTGCGGCGGCCGGCGCGGCGACGCTCGCCGTCGGGGCGGCGGGCACGGCTGCCGGCGCGGCGACGGTCACCGTCGCGGTGACGGTGGTGTTCATCTTCTGGTCGAGCCAGGTGACCATGGCGCGGACGGTGCGGGCCTTGACGAGGTCTTCGAGTTCGCTTTCGTCGCCTTCGACGCTGAGGGAGAGGCGTTGGGCGACCTCGCCGGCGACCTCGGCGCGTTTGATGGAGTCGATGGAGAGGTCGGCTTCGAGGTCGAGGTCGAGTTCGATGAGGTCGACGGGGTAGCCGGTGCGCTCGCTGATCACGGTGAGGATCGCCCGCTGGAACTCCGCGAGGCTGGCCCCGGCGGGCGCGGCCACGGCGGCGGCAGGGGCGGCGGGCGGTGCGGCCACGGCCGGCGGGGCAGCCGGTGCCGCCGCCGGGGCGGGGGCGAGCGCCAGCGGGCCGGTCGTGCTGGCCGAGACGTGGACGGTGCCGCTCATCTTCTGGTCGAGCCAGGTGACCATGGCGCGGACGGTGCGGGCCTTGACGAGGTCTTCGAGTTCGCTTTCGTCGCCTTCGACGCTGAGGGAGAGGCGTTGGGCGACCTCGCCGGCGACCTCGGCGCGTTTGATGGAGTCGATGGAGAGGTCGGCTTCGAGGTCGAGGTCGGGCTCGATGAGGTCGACGGGGTAGCCGGTGCGCTCGCTGATCACCGCCAGGATCGCCTGCTGGAAGTCCGCGGCGGTGACGCCGATCTGGTCGCCCGACGGCAGCGCGGCGGTCAGCGTGGCGGTGGTGGTGACGGTGCCGCTCATCTTCTCGTCGAGCCAGGTGACCATGGCGCGGACGGTGCGGGCCTTGACGAGGTCTTCGAGTTCGCTTTCGTCGCCTTCGACGCTGAGGGAGAGGCGTTGGGCGACCTCGCCGGCGACCTCGGCGCGTTTGATGGAGTCGATGGAGAGGTCGGCTTCGAGGTCGAGGTCGAGTTCGATGAGGTCGACGGGGTAGCCGGTGCGCTCGCTGATCACCGCCAGGATCGCCTGCTGGAACTCGGCGATCCCCGGCCCGGCCGGCGCGGCGACCGGGGCGACGGGAGCGGCGACCGCAGCGGGGGCGGCGACCGGGGCGGGAGCGGCGACCGGGGCGGGGGCCGCGACGGGGCCGCCGACCGCGGGGGAGACCGGCATGACGTCCGGGGTGACCGGCCTCGGTCGGGCGACCGTCGGCGCCGGGGCGATGGCCAGCGCCGTGCCGCCGTTCGACCCGGTCACGGTGGGGGCCGGGGCGGGGCGTGGGGCGACGGCGGGGGTCGGGGCCGGCGCGGGGGCGGCGGCGGGCAGCGACCGGGGGGCCGGGGCGGGCGTCGGCGTGGGCGCCGGTCCGGCGTACCCCTCGACCCGGTACGTCCCGGTGGGCTCCCCGGTCGGTCGGCCGCCCCCGTCACCGGGGTCACCGAGGAAGGCGAGCATCACGTCCCGCTGGGTGGCGATCATCTCCCGCGTGGTGCGCAGGTACTCGCTGAGCAGCTCGCCCCGGATGTCCCGGACGGCGGCCGGCGCGGGCTCGTCGACGGTCCGGACGTCCCGGACGGTCGACGGTGCGGGGCCGCTGACGGTGCCGGTGGCGGCGCCGGGGGTGGTGGCGGTGCCATTGGCAGGGGTCATCGACAACTCCTTGATCCGTCGGGGAGGGGTCATGCCACCGGGAAGGCAGTTGCCGTGCTGGTCCCGGACGAGTTGGCCGTCGACCGTCCAGAGCGGACGACGGTTCGGTGCGGTGGCGGTGGCGCCGTCCGCGACCCGGCCGTGGAACAGCCAGTCGGTGCGGACCGGGGTGCCGGCGCAGGCGAGTTCGGCGACCGAGATCAGGAACCCGCGCAGGCCGTCGGCCGGGCCGCGTTCGCAGGCGACCGTCTGGTGCGGCCGGTCGCCGAGCACCGCCTGCACCAGCCGGCTGAGCACCTGGCCGGGGCCGACCTCGACGAAGAGGCGGGCGCCGGCGGCGTACATCGCCTCGATCTGCTCGACGAAGCGCACCGGTGCGCCGATCTGCTCGGCGAGGTGGTGGCGGACCTGGCCGGCGTCGCCGGAGTACGGGGCGGCGGTCAGGTTCGACCAGACCGGGATGCGCGGCTCGGTGATCGACCTTTCGGCGAGCACCTCGGCGAAGGTCTCCACCGCGCCGGCCACGACCGGGCTGTGGAAGGCGCAGGCCACCGGGATGGCGCGGGCGGACAGGCCGGCCTCCTTGAGTGCGACCACCGCCGACTGCACCTTCGCCGTCGGTCCGGAGACCACCACCTGCTGCGGGGCGTTCCGGTTGGCCAGCACCACCTCGCTGGTCAGACCGGCCCCGGCGAGCACCTGGGCGACCTGCTCGGCGCTGGCGGCGACCGCCGCCATGGTGCCCGGGTCCTCGCCGCAGGCGTCGAGGATGGCTGCCGCCCGCTGCCGGCTCAGGTCGAGCAGGGTGGCCGCGTCGAACGCCCCGGCGACGCAGAGTCCGACGAGTTCGCCGTAGCTGTGGCCGGCGGTCATGTCGGGTCGGACGCCGAGGCGGCGCAGCAGGTGGTCCACGGCGAGGCCACCGATGCCGAGCACCGGCTGGGCGGTACGGGTGTCGCGGACCCGGTCCTCCTGGGCGCGCCGGGAGTCCGGGTCGAACGCGGCCGGCGGGAAGAGCAGCTCCGCGGCGGCCTTGTCGAGTTCGAGGTAGTGCCGCAGCTCGGGGAAGGTGACGAAGAGTTCCCCGAGGGCGCCGGGGCGTTGGCTGCCCTGGCCGGGGAAGAGGAACGCCACCTGGCCGGGCCCGACCGGGTCGACCCCGGTCGGCTGGACCAGGCCCCGGACCGGGTCGTGTTCGCCGGCCAGCGCCCGGTGCAGCAGGGTCTCCAGTTCGGTCAGGTCGCGGGCGACCACCGCGACCTGGGTGGTCCCGGGCCGGTTGGCGGCCTTGGCGGCGACCGACGCGGCCAGCTCGGCCAGCCGTCCCGGCCGGGTGCCGGCCCCGTCCGCGGCCAGGTTCTCCAGCAGCTGCCGGACGCCCTGGTGGGCGGCGGCCCGGTCGGTGCCCCGGAAGCAGAACAGTTCGGCCGGCCAGATCCGCTGCGCGTGCCGGGGTTCCGGCGCGTTGGCGTGGGCGCTGAGCACGACGTGGAAGTTGGTGCCGCCGAAGCCGAACGCGCTGACCCCGGCGATCCGCTCGGCGGCCGGCACGGGCCACGGGCGGGCCTCGGTGAAGAACGCGAACGGGCTCTGCTGCGGGTGCCAGGCCGGGTTGGGTCGTTCCAGGTGGATGGTGGGTGGGCGGATGCCGTGGTAAAGGGCGAGCGTCGCCTTGATCAGGCCGGCCAGCCCGGCGGCGCACTTGGTGTGCCCGATCTGGGACTTCACCGAGCCGAGCGCGCAGCTGCCCGGTTCGGCGCCGGCCTCGACGAACATCCGGGTCAGCGTCTCCAGTTCGGTGCGGTCGCCGACCACGGTGCCGGTGCCGTGCGCCTCCACCAGCCCGACCTCGCGGGGGGAGATGCCGGTGCGGTGGTAGGCCCGGTCCAGGGCCCGCCGCTGCCCGTCGGGGCGCGGCGCGGTCAGGCCGAGGGCCCGCCCGTCGCTGGCCCCACCGAGCCCCTTGATCACGCCGTAGATCCGGTCACCGTCGCGTTCGGCGTCGGCCAGCCGCTTGAGTACGACGCACGCGACGCCCTCGCCGAGGGCGATCCCGTCACCGGTGCTGTCGAAGGGGCGGGACCGGCCGGTGGGGGACAGCGCGTGCGCCGAGGTGAACATCAGGTAGTCGTTGACCCCGTTGTGCAGGTCGGCGCCGCCGCAGATCATCAGGTCGCTGTCGCCGGCGACCAGTTCCTTGCAGGCGGCGTCCATCGCGGCCAGCGACGAGGCGCAGGCGGCGTCGATGGTGTAGTTCGGCCCGCCCAGGTCGAGCCGGTTGGCGACCCGGCCGGCGATCACGTTGGCCAGCACGCCGGGGAAGCTGTCCTCGGTGACCCGGGGCAGCAGCTCCTGCATCTGCTCGGGCACCTCACCGAGGTACGCCGGGAGCATGGTGCGCAGGGTCTGCGCGTGGCCCATGTCGCTGCCGGCCTCCGCGCCGAAGACCACGCCGGTGCGGGCGTGGTCCGCGCCGGGTGCGTCGTACGGGTAGCCGGCGTCGACCAGCGCCCGGTGGGAGACCTCCAGGGCGAGCAGCTGGGTCGGGTCGATGCTGCTCAACGCGGCCGGGGGGATGCCGTAGCCGATGGCGTCGAACGGGACCGGCTCGATGAACCCGCCCCACTTCGAGACGCTGATCCGGCCGGTCTGGCCCGGTCCGACCTCGGGGGCGTAGTAGTGCTCGGTGTCCCAGCGCTGCGCCGGGACCTCGGTGACGGTGTCGACGCCGCTGAGCACGGTGCGCCAGAAGCTGTCCAGGTCGGGCGAGCCGGGCAGCATGCAGGCCATCCCGACGATGGCGATGTCCAGCGGCGCGGGCGGCTCGTCGATCTCGACGGCCGGTGGCGTGAGCCGGGACCGCAGCGCGTCGAGCCGGTCGGCGTGGAAGCCGCGTACCGCGGTGGTGACGTCGTCGTGCAGCTCGGCGACGGTGGTGGCGCGGTCGCGCAGCACGGCCACCTGGCCGGCCATGAACAGCCCCTCGCTTGCCTGGACGCTCTCGTCGACGGCCTCGACGACGTCGCCGGAGCGGCGCAGGCCCTTGCTGGCGATCCGCAGCCGGCCGACGTTGAGCAGCTCCAGCTGCTCCCACACCGCGCGGTTCTCCGCCCCGGCACCCTCCAGTTGGGTGCGCAGCTGGTGGAAGTCGTCGACGAACGGGGTGTGCAGGCAGCGGGTGGCGTGCCCGGGAGCGGTCTCCAGCAGCGCCGTGTGCTCGGCGGTGAGCGCCTCACGCTGGAACAACGGCTGGACCGCGCCGTGGGTCACGGCCTCGGCGGTGAACAGATAGGCGGTGCCCATCAGCACGCCGATCCGGGCGCCCCGGCGGGCCAGTGGCGCGGCCATCGTGGCCACCATCGCCGCAGAGCGGGCGTCGTGCACCCCACCGGCGAAGAAGATCTGCAGCTGGGCGCCGGCGGCGGGATCGGTGCCGAGGTAGTCGTCGAGCACCGCCAGTTGGGCCTCCCACAGCGGGAAGCTCGCCCGGGGCCCGACGTGCCCGCCGCATTCGGCGCCCTCGAAGATGAACTTGCGCGCGCCGGAGCGCAGGAACTGGCGCAGCAGGCCGGGGGAGGGCACGTGCAGGAAGGTGCTGATCCCCTGCTCCTCCAGGGCGCGGGCCTGCGGTGGGCGGCCACCGGCGATGATCGCGCAGGCGGGCCGGATCTCCTGGATGACCTCCAGTTGGGCGGCGCGCAGCTCCTCGGGGGCGAAACCGAGCACCCCGACGCCCCACGGGCGGTCGCCGAGCTGGGCGGCGGTCTCGGTGAGCATCCGGCGGCACTGGTCGGCGGAGTTGAGGGCGAGTGCGATGAACGGCAACGCGCCGCCGTCGGCGACGGCGGCGGCGAAGGAGGCCTCGTCGCTGACCCGGGTCATCGGGCCCTGGGCGACGGGCACCCGTACCCCGAGGGCCTCGGCCAGGGGGGCGTGCGGCTGGAGCAGGTCGGCGGCGTCGGGGCCGTCGACGGCGTCGAGCATCGCCGCGCGCATGCCGCGTACGGCGGCGGCGGTGTCGGGCCAGCGGTCGGCGAAGGCCGCCGCCAGCCAGCCGTCCTGGCCGACCGGGAGCAGTTCGCTGTCGCCCTGGTGCGGGCCGCCCCGGCGGATGCCCCGTACGCCGTCGCGCAGCACGGTCTCCGAGCCGTCCATCCGCCGGATGACGGCCTGCACGTCGGCCGGCAGCTCCGACTCGGGCATCAGGGCGAGCTGGGTGTCCAGCACCACGCCGGCCGCGCCACCGACCAGGCAGGCCCCGGCGGTGCGCGGGCCGATCCCGCCGGCCACCCAGACCGGCAGGTCGAGGGTGTCGTCGGCGACGAGTTGCTGGAGCAGGACGAAGGAGCTGAGCTCGCCGACCCGGCCGCCGCCCTCCATCCCGCGGGCGATCAGCCCGTGCGCGCCGGCGGCCGCCGCGGCGTGGGCCTCCGCCCGGCTGGTCACCTCCACCAGCACCCGGTGGTGTCCGGTGATCTCGGCCAGCGGCCACGGGCTCGCCGGCTCGACCACGATCAGGTCCACCCGGCCGGCGGCGGCGTGGTCCACCTCGGCGGGGCTGGCCTGGCAGCCGGCCGGGACCCGGATGCCGATCGGGGCGGGCGACCAGCTCGCGGCGCGGGCGAGCGCCCGCAGCGACCAGTCGTCGCCGGTGGCCAGGTCGATGATGCCGCGTCCACCACCGACTGCGGTGGCGGCCGTGATCCGTGGGCCGGGTTCCAGGACGCCGACGGGGTTGACGACCAGGATCAGGTCACGTGTGTACGGTGCGCTACTCATCGGGCTCCCACTTCGGTCGCGACGGATCGCGTGCTGACTAGGGGATTTGCCGGCAGTGGGCCGGCGAGCGCGTACTGATTTGCCGCAGTAAATGTCGCGCTGCGTCACAATCTAACGTCGCCTAGTTACAGCCCGGTTAAATTCGCCGATCAGCGGGCATGGGATGAAGATTTCCTACCAAGGCTACCGGATATGCCGTCGGGTTAACCAGGCACGATGTTCTTCGATGCGACCCGGCTGCCACCAGATCGTGCCATCGATGCTTGTCCAGTCATTTGCAGTTTTATTTCCAAACTGTTTTCTGGTGACCCGTGAAGTCCCTGGTAGTGGAGATCGGAGCTTCCCGTATCCCACTATGTGGAACAGGTCTTGCCATCGATTGCGGTATACCTCAAAGATCCGTATCGGTATTCATGCCATCATTACCCATCGATTAGCTATGGCATTCGTGAGGCGAGGTGGGATTGGTTTTCGATCTTTAGACTCCCTGGTGGGGCGCGGATTGATTGCCTGCCGCGCGTCCGTCCCACCCACCGCCGCTGACCTCGGCGGTGACCGCCGACCGGGCGACGAAGCCCTGCAGGCGTCACCGATAACGGCTCTGGGCTGGCAAAACGCCACCCCATGACGACGGTTGACGTACTCCCTTAACGAACGTTTCACGCGCTGTCCGCCGGGTGGTCGTACCCACCGGCGGCACGCGCTCTGCGGGGGCGATTCCTCCGGCAGCACCGACCTCTGCACAGGCCGCGACCAGCCGGGACGGCCGTCATCGCGACGGTGATCCGCTCCGGCCGCGCAGGCCTTCCCAATTCCCTTCCTGATCGGCGGTAATTGTGCGTAGCCTGCTTCTTCTTGCCCTTGTCGGCCTTGGTGCGCAACTGGTCGACGGCAGTCTCGGGATGGCGTACGGCGTGACATCCACCACATTGTTGCTGGCTCTCAACACGGGTGCGGCGAGCGCTTCGGCGACCGTTCACCTGGCCGAGATCGGCACCACCCTCGTCTCCGGCGCCGCCCACTGGAGGTTCGGCAACGTCGACTGGACGGTGGTCCGTCGGGTCGGCGTGCCGGGTGCCATCGGGGCGTTCGCCGGGGCGACCTTCCTGTCCAGCCTCTCGACCGCGACCGCGGCCCCGATCATGTCGCTGATCCTGCTGACCCTCGGCCTCTACGTGCTGATCCGGTTCACCGTGGCCGGCCTGCCCCGCGACCGGGTCGGCCTGCCCCTGCGCAAGCGCTTCCTCGGCCCGCTCGGGCTCGTCGCCGGCTTCGTCGACGCGACCGGGGGCGGCGGCTGGGGGCCGGTCGGCACCCCGGCGATCCTGGCCAGCGGCCGGCTGGAACCCCGCCGGGTGATCGGCTCGATCGACACCAGCGAGTTCCTGGTGGCGGTCGCCGCCAGCCTGGGTTTCCTGGTCGGCATCGGCTCGGAGAACATCAACTTCGGCTGGGTGGGCGCGTTGCTGCTCGGCGGCATGATCGCCGCGCCGATCGCCGCGTGGCTGGTGCGAATGGTCCCGCCCCGGGTGCTCGGCTCCGCCGTCGGCGGGGTCATCGTGCTGACCAACATCCGCACCCTGCTGCGCAGCGAGTGGATCGGCGCCCCGGACGCCGTCCGGTACGCCTGCTATCTGGTCGTCGTGGTGCTCTGGGTGGCGGCGGTGACCTGGTCGCTGCGCCGGCACCTGGCCGACCGGCAGACGACGCCGGTCGCCGTCGGGCCGGAGAGCGGTGCCGGAGAGCCCGCCACCACGTCGAGCTGACCCCGGCGGCCGGCGGCTGCTCGACCTCCCGGGCCGGGAACAGGTCGACGAGCCGCCGGCCGCCGCTACCCGCCCGGCGTCCACCCCGGAACGCCGGGCGCGGGGCCGGCGGCCCGCACGTCAGGGGTGGCCTCAGGACGCGGCATGCTCGGTCTGGGCACGGATCTGCCGAAAGATCTCCTCCGGGCGCGCGGTCGGTGCGAAGTGGGTGAGGTGGACCATCCCGAGCGTGTGCCGGTCGGCCCAGGCGCAGACGTCGATCCGGATCCCCCGGCTGTGGGCGTACCCGCAGCGCGCGGAGCCGCCGAGCGGGCCCGGGGGGACCGGTTCCACGCCCGAGATCGCGCTGAGCCGGGTGAACACGAGGTCCAGGGTCCGCTCCGGATTGCCGACCGTGCCGGAGACCCCGCTGAGCAGGACGACCCGGTCGTCGCCGGGCCGGTACAGCCCGCGTTCGGCGGAGTGTTTCTCCCTGACCGGGATGTAGGCGGTGCCCAGTGCGCTGAGCGGCTCACCGTCGAGCAGCACCTTGAGCTGCCCCATGTTGTCCTGGGCGACCTGGGTCAGTCGCCGGTCGAGCGACTCGTGCCAGGTGCCCAGCACCGTCGCCGGTTTGTCCAGGCGCATGACGGCGGAGCTGGGGCTCGGTGCCGGTGTCGCGTCCGACCCCGGTTCGCCGGCCCCGACGCCGCCCGAACAGCCCGACACCATCGACAGGCCCGCGAGGATCAGCACGGCCCACCGCGCCGGGTGTCGTACGCCGGCGGTGGGTGTCGGCTCCGTCATGTGGCTCGCCCTCCGCAGCGGTGACGTCGGGCACGATAACGCAGGGGAACGTCCGTCGGGGGGCGGGGCGCGCTGCGTTCGCCCACCGCAGTCGGGGCGACGCGGCGGGGCCGCTCTGCGGCACCGGGACGACCGGTGCGCTGATCTACGATCCTGGATGGCGTCGGCGGGACGCCCGATCGTGGAGGGGCAGCGGATGAAGCTGATGCGGGTGGGCCCGGCCGGCGCGGAACGGCCGGTGCTGTACGCCGACGGTCGGCACTACGACCTGTCCGCGCTCACCCCCGACATCGACGGCGCGTTCCTCGCCTCCGGTGGCCCCGACCGGGTCCGGGCGGCCCGCGACCTGCCGGAGCTGGACGTCACCGGGATGCGGGTCGGCCCTCCGGTGGCCCGCCCCGGCGTGGTGCTGTGCGTCGGGCAGAACTACGCCGCGCACGCCGCCGAGTCCGGTGCCGCCCCGCCCGAGACCCCGATCGTCTTCTACAAGGCGCCCAACACCGTGGTCGGCCCGTACGACGAGGTGCTGGTGCCCCGGGGCGCCACCGCGACCGACTGGGAGGTGGAGCTGGCCGTGGTCATCGGCCGGCGGGCCCGCTACCTGGAGTCGCCCGCGCAGAGCCTGGCCCACGTCGCCGGCTACCTGGTCGCCAACGACGTGTCCGAACGCGACTTCCAACTGCGCGACTCCGGCGGCCAGTGGTCCAAGGGGAAGTCCTGCGAGACGTTCCAGCCGCTCGGCCCGTGGCTGGTCACCCCGGACGAGATCCCCGACGTGCAGGACCTCGGGCTGCGTTCCTGGGTCAACGGCGAGCCCCGGCAGGACTCGCGCACCGCCGACATGATCTTCGACGTGGCGTACCTGGTCTGGCACCTGTCGCAGTACACGGTCCTCGACCCGGGCGACGTGGTCAACACCGGCACGCCCGAGGGGGTGGCCCTGTCCGGCCGGTTCCCCTACCTGCGCCCCGGTGACGTGGTGGAGGTCGAGGTGGACGGTCTGGGCCGGCAGCGGGTCACCATGGCAGCGGCCTGACCGGCAGTGGCCGAGCCGCCGGATCGGCGGTGGCCGAGTCGCCGGGTCGGCGGTGGCCGAGTCGCCGGGTCGGCGGTGGCCGAGTCGCCGGGTCGGCGGTGGCCGAGCCGCCGGGCCGGCGGTGGGCCGGCGTGGGCCGGGGGCCGCAGCCCCGGGTCAGTCAGCGGACCAGCCGCAGGCCGGACATGCCGCCGTCGACGGCCAGCGCGGTGCCGGTGGTCGCCCCGGAGACCGGGGAGGCCAGGAAGGCGACCGCCTGGGCCACCTCGTCGGCGGTGACCAGCCGGCCGGTGGGCTGCCGGGCGGCCAACCGGCGCTTCTCCGTGGCCGGGTCCTGCGCCCCGGCGAGCAACCGGGCCACCCACGGGGTGTCCACCGTGCCCGGCGCCACCGTGCACACCCGGATGCCGTCGCCCACCAGGTCGGCGGCCATCGCCAGGCTGAGCGCGTGCACCGCGCCCTTGGTGGCCGAGTAGACGGCCCGGTCGACCAGGCCCGCCGTCGCGGCGATCGAGGTGATGCTGACGATGGCGGCGCTGGTCGAGCGGCGCAGGTGCGGCAGGGCCGCCCGGCAGGCGCGGGCCACCCCGACGACGTTGACGTCCAGACACCGGTGCCACTCGGCGTCGTCGGCGGCCTCCACCGCACCGACCGCGCTGACCGCCGCGCAGTTCACCAGCACGTCGAGACCGCCCAGGGTCGCCGCGACCCGGTCCATGGTCCGCTCCAGCGGAGCGGTGACGTCGGCGGTGAGCCGCAGGTGCGCCCCGCCGGCCCCGGGCTCCCGGTCGAGCACGGCGACCCGCGCCCCGCGGGCGGCCAGCAGGTCGGCGACCGCCGCGCCGATGCCCGAGCCGCCCCCGGTCACGGCGGCCACCAGGCCCTGGAAATCCGTCATCTCGGCACCTCGTCGACGGGCGGTGGAGGCCGGGGGACGCCCACCCGCGCCCGACGCCCACCGGGCCGGCACGCCGCGACGACCGACGGGCCACCGGCCCGTCCCGCCGGTGCGCAGGATGCCGCACCCCGCGCCGACTGCATAGATCATATAGAATCCGTCAATCACGTCCCGGCCGTGCGAGGGGGCCCGGCAACGGGGGGCACGGCAACGAGGGCACGGCAAGGTGGCCTGGCGAATGCCGGCGAGGGGCGCGGCGAGGGGGGCACGGTGCGCATCGCGTTGTTCGTCACCTGCCTCAACGACGCGTTCTTCCCCCGGGTCGGCATCGCCACCGTGACCCTGCTGGAGCGGCTCGGCCACACCGTCACCTTCCCCGCCGGGCAGAGCTGCTGCGGCCAGTTGCACGCCAACACCGGCCACCGGGCCCCGGCCCGCGACCTGGAACGGCACACCGAGGCGGCGTTCGCCGGCCACGACGTCGTCGTCTCGCCGTCCGGCTCCTGCGTGGCCCACCTGCGGGCGCACACCCGGCTGCCGGTGCACGAGCTGTCCGAGCTGCTGGTGGACGTGCTCGCGGTGACCGACGTGGGGGCCCGCTTCCCGTACCGGGTCACCTACCACCCGACCTGCCACGGGCTGCGGATGCTGCGGCTGGGCGACCGGCCGCTGCGGCTGCTCGCCGCCGTACGCGACCTGGAACTGCTGCCACTGCCCGAGCCGGAGCAGTGCTGCGGCTTCGGTGGCACCTTCGCGCTGAAGAACGCCGCCGTGTCCGGGGCGATGCTCGCCGACAAGTGCGCCCACGCGGTCGCCACCGGCGCCGACTACCTGGCCGCCGCCGACAGCTCGTGCCTGGCCCACATCGGTGGTGGCCTGGCCCGCCGACCCGACGCCCCGCGACCCGTCCACTACGCCGAGATCCTCGCCGCCACCGGCGGTCAGGCGATCGGATGACGCCCCCGCCGGGCCGGCACCTGCCCATCGTGGCGGCCACCCCGTTCCCCCGGGCGGCGGCCGGCGCGCTGCGCGACGCCCAGCTCCGGGCCACCCTGGGCCGGGCCACCCGCACCATCCGGGACAAGCGGGCCGCCGTGGTGGCCGAGGTGCCCGACTGGGAACGGCTGCGCGAGCGGGCGGCCCGGGTCAAGGACGACGTCATCGACCGGCTGCCCGAGCTGGTGGACCAGTTCGCGCGGGCGGCCACCGCCGCCGGGGCGACCGTGCACCACGCCGCGGACGCCGCCGCCGCCAACGCGCTGGTCACCGAGCTGGTCCGGACGCGGGGCGTCGACCGGGTGGTGAAGGTCAAGTCGATGGCGACCCAGGAGATCGGCCTCAACGAGGCGCTCGCCGCGGCGGGGGTCACGGCGGTGGAGACCGACCTGGCCGAGCTGATCGTGCAACTCGCCGACGACACCCCGTCGCACATCCTGGTGCCGGCGATCCACTACCACCGGGGGCAGATCCGCGAGCTGTTCGCCCGCCGGATGCCCGGCTTCACCGCCGACTCGGACGACCCGGCGGTGCTGGCCGGCGCCGCCCGGGAGTACCTGCGGCGGACGTTCCTGTCGGCCCGGGTCGCCATCTGCGGGGCCAACTTCGCGGTGGCGGAGACCGGTTCCCTGGTGGTCGTCGAGTCCGAGGGCAACGGGCGGATGTGCCTGACCCTGCCGGACACCCTGATCGCCGTGGTCGGGGTCGAGAAGCTGCTGCCCCGGTTCACCGACCTCGGTGACTTCCTGCGGCTGCTGCCGCGTTCGTCGACAGGTGAGCGGATGAACCCGTACACCTCGATCGTCACCGGGGTGACCCCCGGCGACGGGCCGCGCCGGCTGCACGTCGTGCTGCTGGACAACGGCCGCCGGCGGATCGCCGCGGACCCGGTGGGGCGGGCGGCGTTGCGCTGCATCCGCTGCTCGGCGTGCCTGAACGTCTGCCCGGTGTACGAGCGGGTCGGCGGCCACGCCTACGGCTCGGTCTACCCCGGACCGATCGGCGCGATCCTCTCGCCCCAGCTCACCGGGCAGGACGCCGGCCACAACGCGACCCTGCCGTACGCCTCGACGCTCTGCGGGGCCTGCTACGACGTCTGCCCCGTCAAGATCGACATTCCGGCGATCCTGGTGCACCTGCGCCAGACGGGGCCGAAGCCGGCCGCCGAACGCGCGGCGATGGCGTGGCTCGCCTGGACGATGCGCGACCGCCGGCGGTGGCGGGCGGCGCTGCGCACGGCGCGCTCCGGCGGCCGGCCGCTGCGGGTGCTGACCCGGCGGCACGGCGGGCGGCTGCGCCGGGCGCCGTGGCCACTGTCGGCGTGGACGGCGCACCGGGACGCCCCGCTGCCGGCCGGGGAGTCCTTCCGCGACTGGTGGCGGCGGACCCATGACTCCTGAGCTGAGCGCGCTCTTCGCCGCCCGCGCCGGTGACTACCGCGCCGGGGTGCACCCCTGCACCCCGGCGGAGCTGCCCGACCTGCTCGCCACCCTGCTCGCCGGGGCCACCGCCGTGGTGCTGCCGGCCGGGACACCGTCGGAGTGGACCGCCCGGCTGGGCCCGCCCACGCTGCCCGGGGACACGCTCACCGCCACCGAGCTGGACGCGCCCGGCCTGGCCGTGCTCACCGGCTGCGCGCTCGCCGTCGCCGAGACCGGCACGCTCGTCCTCGACGGGGGCCCGGCGCAGGGCCGCCGCCTGCTGACCCTGGTCCCCGACCACCACGTCTGCGTGGTCCGGGCCGCGCAGATCGTGGCCGACGTGCCCGACCTGGTCCGCGCCCTGCCCGACCCGACCCGCCCCGTCACGATGATCTCCGGGCCCTCCGCGACCAGCGACATCGAGCTGAGCCGGGTGGAGGGCGTGCACGGCCCGCGCCGCCTCGACATCGTCTGCCTGCCCCCGGCGTAACCGACCCACCCGTCGGCCCACCGTCGTTCCGGCCGGCGTGCGCACCCCGGCTACCCTCGCCGCCGTGGACGCTGTGGAGATCGAAGCACCCGTGGTCGCCGTCACCGTGTATCCGGACCGGGCCCGGGTCACCCGCCGGGCGAGCATCCGGCTGGCCGCCGGTGAGCACCGGCTCCGGATCGCCCCGCTGCCGTTGCGGCTGCGCCGCGACTCGCTGCGGACCGGGGGCGGGGGCGCGGCCACCGTCCTCGGCGTGGAGGTGAGCACCTGGCGGCAGGCCCGCAGCACCGACGCCCAGGTCGACGCGCTGACCCGGCGGGCCCGGGAACTGGCCGACGAACTCGCCGAGATCGACGACGCCACCGAGGTCGAGACGCAGCGGCAACAGTTCCTCACCCGACTGGCCGACCGGGCCGGCGGCACGTACGCCCGTACGCTGGCCGCCGGTGACGCCGCCGCAGCCGACGTGACGTCCTTCGCCGACGCGGTCGCCACCCAGCTCACCGACTCCCACCGCCGCCGACGCGGGCTGGCCCGGCGACGTGTCGACCTGACCGAGGAACTGGCGGCCGTGCAGCGGCAGGTGGCCGACGCGGGCGGCAAACGGGCACCGGACCGGCTGGCCGCCGACGTGACGGTCGCCGTGGACGCCGACGACACCACCGTGGACCTGGAGCTGACCTACCTGGTCGACGGGGCCCGCTGGCAGTCCTCCTACGACCTGCGGCTGGTCGGCGACGCCATGACGGTCACCTGGTCCGCCCTGGTCACCCAGGACACCGGTGAGGACTGGCCGGAGTGCGCGCTGCAGCTGTCCACCGCTCGCCCGGCGGCCGCCGCCGGCGTACCGGAGTTGTCGCCCTGGTACCTCGACCGGGTCCGGCCGGTGCCGGTGGCGCGGGCGGCGGCGAGCTTCGGAGCGCCACCGCCGCCCGCGCCCGCCGCGGCCCCGGCCGGCGGCGGTGGGGCGGCCCGCGCGGGCGGGCCACGGCCGCTGGTGCGCGACAGCGTCGCCGAGGTCGAGCAGGGCGTCACCGCCGCGACCTACCGCCCGGCCCGCCCGGTGGCGGTGCCCGCCGACGGCAGCGCCTACCGGGCCGTGATCGCCGTGCTGGACCTGCCGGTCCGCCTCGACCACGTGACCGTGCCGCTGCGGGCCGCCGAGGCGCACCTGCGGGCGACGGTCCGCAACACCTCCACGCACACCCTGCTGCCCGGCCCGGCGGCGGTGTTCCACGACACCGACTTCGTCGCCACCACCCGGCTGCCGACCTGGGCGCCCGGCGAGGAGACCGAGGTGGCGCTCGGAGTGGACGACCGGGTCCGGGTGGAACGCGAGCTGACCCGGCGCTCCGACACCCGGGCCGCGCTCGGCTCCACCCGGCGGCGGGACGTGGAGTACCGGATCAGCGTGGCCAACCACACGCCGCGACCGGCGACGGTGGAGGTCCGCGACCAGCTGCCGGTCTCCCGCGACGAGGCGGTGACCGTCCGGGAGGCCACCGTAGTCCCGCCGCCGGACGAGCGCACCGAGCTGGGCGAGCTGACCTGGCGGCTGCGGCTCGGGCCGGGGGAGGGCGGCGACATCACCCTCGGGTTCCGGGTCGAACTCGGCAAGGGCGTCGAGCTGGCCGGCTGGCGGGAGTGACCGCGTTCCCGCCGCGACCCGCCCGGCCGGCCGGGCGGGTCGCGGCGGTCACCCGACGGCCGTCACGGTGAGCGCGGCGACCGACGGGTGGGGCCGCCCCTGCGCGTCGTCGATCGCCACGGCCAGTCCGCCGGTGGCCCCCGGCCCGGTGGGGGTGACCACCCGCAGGGCCGGACCGCCGTCGACCCTGGCCACCGTCTCCCCGTCGCGCACGGTGACCGTGACCCGGTGCGTGGCGGCCGGGTCCACGACGGCCTCGGCGACCACCGTGCCGGCGCGCAGCACCGTTAGCCGGCCGTGGGCCACCCGGACCGAGACCGTGGCGTCGCCGTTCACCCCGACCAGCAGGGTGACGGTGCCGCCGTCGGCGCGCAGGCCGCGCACCGTGGCGTCGGCCGTGTAGCCGGTCCAGTCCGCGCTGGCGTACGCGAGCAGGGTGCCGTAGGCGCGGCGTGGGCTGTCGGCGGGGAACCGGCCGCCGGTCAGCGGGGACAGCTCGGTCATCGGCTCGCCGTGCTGGTCACGCCAGTCCCAGGGACGGGCGAACGGGTCGGTCACCACGGCGGGCAGAGCGGTGCGTTCCACGACCGCGCTGACCAGTTCGGCGGCGCTGGTCCGGGCGTACACCTCGGCCCGCTCGACCTGCCCGTCGGCGGCCGAGCGGCGGCTGCTCGGTTGCGGGGCGAGCGACTTGTTGGTCAGCGCGGCGACGAACCGCTCGGCGATCAGGTCGCGGCTGAAGGCCGCGGCCTCCGGGTCGGTCGTCGCGTCCCCGATCTCGGAGAACGGGTACGCGAACAACTGCGGGCGGGGCAGCCGGTGGGCGGTGAACGCGGCGAACATCGCGTCGAAGTCGGCGGTCAACCGCTGTCGGTAGCCGGCCAGGCTCTCGCGCGTGCCGGTGGCCGGCTCCCACCGCCGGTGGGTCAGCGGGGAACCGAGCCGCCCCGGCGCGGTCTGCACCCGGGTGTGCAGGTCGTGGGTGTGCGCCTGGAAGTCCCACCGGCCGGAGCGGCTCATCCGGTCGATCTCCGCCCAGCTCAGGTAGTACGGCCGGTGGGTGCCCACCTGCCCGGTGATCAGGTAGGAGGCGGCCACCATCCGGTGCCGTTCCAGGATCGGGTCGGCGTACGACCACAGGCCCCGGGTGCCGTCGTCGAAGGTGAGGTAGACCGACCGGGCCGGTATCTCGCCGCCGCGCAGGTAGTCGACGTACTGGGCCGAGGAGATCGTCCGGTAGCCGGCGGTGCGCAGGGCGGTGAGCTGGGCGTCGAACGCCTCCGGGGTGACCACGTAGTGCTCCCGGCCGGTCGGCTCGGTCGCCGCCGGGTCGTCGCCGTGCGGCCGGATGTCGTGGTACGCGACCACCACCGGCGCGGCCCGGTCCGGCAGCCGCGCGGCCGTCTCGGTGAAGCGGCGCAGGTCGGCGGGGTCGACCCGGGTGACCGGGGTGTCGTGCTGCCCGCTGACGTGGCGACGCAGGTCGTCGAGGTACCAGGACACCCCGAAGGGCGCCGCCACCACCAGCAGGGTGACCAGCGACAGCAGCCCGCCGAGCGCGCGTGGCCAGAGCCGGCTCACCGGAGCACCCCGCCCCGGGTGAACACCACCGCGTAGAGCAGCACCAGCGTCCCCGCCCCGGCGAGGGTGAGCGCCACCCGGGCCAGCCGGGTCAGCAACCGCCGCCCGGCGTTCACACCGTGCTCCGCGACCACACGCCGCGCCGGATCGTCCCCACCGACCAGGGCAGCAGCCAGGACAGCACGGCCGCGGAGAGCACGCTCATCAACGGCCGGTACGCCCAGCGCGGGTCACCCGGGTTGTCCAGCCGGTAGGCCAGCCCCCACGCGGTGCCCTTGAGCAGCACCCCGCACAGGTAGAGCAACGGCACCGCCCACCAGCCGCGCAGCGGCGCCCACACCAGGTGGGAGAAGGCCATCGCCGGGGCGAGCGCCACCCACAGCGCGTGTCCGTAGTAGAGCGCGGCCGGGCCGGGCCCCCGCCGCCACATGAACGTGCCGGTGAAGAACAGGTTCCGCACGTAGCTCTTCTTCCAGCGGGTCTGCTGGCGCAGGAAGGGCCGCAGCCGGGCCGGCACGGTCGTCCACACCTTCGCCGAGCGGACGTAGCCGACCCGCCAGGCGCGCGGCGGATGGTCCTCGTCGCGGACGAACGGCGAGTCGGCGAAGCGCCGCTTGAGCCGGTCGCCGATCCAGCGTTGCCCCAGCACGTAGCCGGTGAGCTGGCGGTCGGTGGCGAACCGGAACTCGCCGCCGAGGAACCGGTCGGCCGCCCAGGCGGGCAGGTAGTTGAGCACCGCCTCCCGCCGGAACACCGCCAGCGGCCCGGAGACACAGGTGACCGCCCCGAACGACGCCTCGGCCGCCTTGGAGACCCGGAACTGGCCCTCGTACCAGACGTCCTGCACCCGGCTGAGCAGCGACTCGTCGGGGTTGAGCGCCCGGGCGTGGCCGCTGACCGCGCCGAGGTCCGGTCGCCGCAGCAGCGCCTCGACGCAGCGTCCCACCGCGTCCGGGGCGAGCACGCAGTCGGAGTCGGTGAAGGCGAGCACGTCGCCGGTGGCGTGCCGGGCGGCGTGCACCAGGGCCCGCTTCTTGCCGACGTTGCGGGGTAGGTGCAGCACGGTGACCGGGAGTTCGGCGGCGAGCCGGTCGAGCACCTGGGCGGTGCCGTCGGTGGAGCCGTCGTCGACCACGATCACCTGCAACGGGCGGTACCCGCTGCCGGTCATCGACCTGACGCACGCCTCGATGCCGTCGGCCTCGTCCTTCACCGCCACCAGCAGGCTGACCGTCGGGGACGGCGGCAGCGGCGGGAACGCGGCGTCGTGCCGGGGCTGCGCCGGGGCCTCGGCCGGGTCGACGTAGCGGGCGTAGGCCAGGTAGAACACGGCGACGGTGGCGGTGAGCACGGCGAAGCCGTAGAACGCCAGCAGCGGGGCGTACGGCAGCTGGGGCAGTTGGCGGGCCAGCAGCACGATCAGCGGGAGCAGCGCGAGCACGGTGAGCAGCCGGCGCAGGCCGCGCCGCACGGGGGCGGTCACCGGCATCAGAGGACCTCCCGCCGGGGCAGCCCGGCCAGCCGGTAGGTGGCGTCGAGCACCATCGGCTGCCCGCGCAGCCACGCCTCGTCCAGGCCGGACTGGCGGGTGTGCACGACCACCAGGTCCCACTCCCGATCGGCCGGGTCGGCGACCCGGTGCAGGAGTTGGCCGTCGGGGGTGCGGACCGTGTCGACCAGGTCGTCGACGAAGGCCACGTCCGCGCCGGCCCGGACCAGCTCACCGATGATCTCCAGGGCGGGGGACTCCCGTACGTCGGCCACCCCGGGCTTGTAGGTCACCCCGGCCAGCAGCACCCGGGCTCCGAACAGCGGGCGGCCGGCCCCGGCGAGCAGTTCCCGGACCCGGTCGACGACCCGTCGGGGGCGGGCGGCGATCCCCCGCATCGCGGTCTCGATCAGGGGCGCCTCGCGGCGCTGCCCACGGACCTGCCACAGCAGGTAGTGCGGGTCGCACGGGATGCAGTGCCCGCCCACCCCCGGGCCCGGCTGGAAGGCCATGAACCCGTACGGCTTGGTGTCCGCCCCGTCGATCACCTCGGTGACGTCCAGGTGCAGGTCCCGGCAGAGGTCGGCGAACTCGTTGGCCAGGGCGATGTTCACCGCCCGGAAGGTGTTCTCCAGCAGCTTGGTCATCTCGGCGGCCTCGGGGGAGCCGAGCCGGTGCACCAGCGGGGTGATCCGGGCCAGCGCGGCGGCGGCCCGCGCGGTGCACTCGCCGGTGGTGCCGCCGACCACCCGGGGGGTGAGTTCCTGCCGGTGCCGGTCGTTGCCGGGGTCGACCCGTTCCGGGGCGAACGCCACGAAGACCTCCTGCCCGACCCGCAGGCCCCGGGCGGCCAGCGGCTCGACCAGCAGCTCGCGGGTGGTGCCGACGTAGCTGGTGGAGGTGAGCACGATGGTCTGGCCGGGGCGGGCGTGGGCGACCACCGCCGCGCAGGCGGCCCGCAACGCGGTGAGGTCGGGGGCGAGGTGCCGGTCCACCGGGGTGGGCACGCAGATCAGCACCGTGTCGGCGTCGGCGATCTCGGCGACCGCGGTGGTGAGGCGCAGCGCCGGGTCGGTGGCCCGCAGCGTCTCGCGCAGCCGGTCCCGGTCGTCGTCGAGCAGGTCGGCCCGGTCGGCCCGGATGTCGTCGAGCCGGTCCGGGGAGATGTCCACCCCGGTGACCCGGGCACCGCCGGCGACCAGGGCCAGGCTGGTCGGCAGGCCCACGTAACCGAGGCCCACCACGGCGGTACGCGCACCGGGGCCGGCGGCGACGGCCGGCTCCGGCGGGGCGACGGGGGAGACGGGTGCGGTGGTCGGGACGTCGGCCCGGGCGGCGGGCAGGAGCTGCGACATGGTCGGTGGCCCTCACGGAAGGTGAACGGGGATGACCCCAGAGTGCCGATCCGGTCGCCCCGTCGACTGTCCGTCGAACAGTCGCCCGGCCGCAGAAAGGCTACGGCCGCCCCCTGTCCGTTCGGTCAGTTCTCGGCGTGGCCGCAGCCCTGACGCGTCGTTGTCGCCCCGGTGTCTGACTCACGGTGGTCCCAGCCGGCTCATCGACACCGCAGGTCACGGTGCTGTCGGCGGACGACGTCGAGTAAGAATCATCACTTGCGGTGAGCCGCCGGCCGTGCTCCACCGCCCCCTCCGGCCGGCGCGGCGGGCCGGGGTCGTGCCCCGGGGGCGGTGCCGCACACCGGGGCGGTGCCGCCGGTCGCGGTCCGCGAAGCCTTGGCCGGTCGCGGGCGGGACGCGGTGCCGGGGCGCAGGGGTGCCGCGGTCCGCCGGACACCCGCTGGCACGCCCATCGATGGTCACCGACAGTGAAGTCATCGTGTCGTTGCCGGGCCGTCACCGGGTGGCGGGACGACGCCCCGACTTTGTCGCCCGGGTGGGCTAGCCTCCGGTGTCTTCTTCCGTCGAGACGTGGGGTGTCCACATGGGATGGTCAGAGGTGTCGGGTGGCTACCAGGTCACTCTCCGCGACGGCGACGTCGTCGCCCGGAACGCGAAGGGGCGGGAACTGCGGTCCGTGCCGGCGTCCCTGCGCGACGATCCGACCGTGGTGGGGCTGCGGCAGCTCACCGAGTGGCTGGGCCGGCACGAGACCCAGTGCCGCACCGACATCGAACGCTGGATGGTGCGGTCGCTGCCGGTGCCGGTCGCGGTCCTGACCGAGGTGTGGCCGGACGAGGCGTGGCGCACCGCGCTCACCGACCTCGTCGTCGCCGTGCTCGACGACGACGGCCGGCGCGACCCGGACGGCGTGGGCCTGCTCCGCGAGGTGGGCGACGGCCAGGTCGGACTGGTCGACCTCGACGGCGACAGCGTCCGCCGCAGCGCGGACCGGGTCGTCATCCCCCACCCGGTCACCCTCGACGACCTCGACGACCTGCGGGAGTTCGCCGCCGAACTCCAGGTCCGACAGTCCGTCGACCAGCTCTTCCGGCAGACCTGGGTCCGGGGCGCGGACGTCGACGCGACGGCGACCCGCTACGGCGGCTACGCCGGCGGCCGGTACGACCAGCTACGGCACCTGACCGCCCGCGCGACGAAGCTCGGCTACCCGGTGCGCGGCGGTAACGCCGTCTGCCGGATCGTCGAGAACGGCGTCACCGTCGAGGCCCGTTCCTGGGTCGGCGCGGACGACCCGTACTTCGAGACCGAGACCGGTGACCTCGTCTTCACCGACCGGCACGGCACCGCCCTGCCGCTGGGCGAGGTCGGCCCGGTGGCCTGGTCGGAGGGAACCCGGATGGCCGCCGCGCTGTACGCCGGCCGGGTCGTGGCAGCAGAGCAGGAGGAGGACCAGTGAGCGTCGACGCGACGGACCTGTTGGAGGCGGGCGCGGTGCTGCCCGTCGGCACGGTGGTGGCCAAGGACGACACCACCGACACCCTCACCGCCCGCCGGTACACCCACCCCGTCCTCGCCGGACGGACCGTGGTCCGGCTGGTCAGCGGCGCGCTCGGCGAGGCCGAGGACCTGTCCATGGAGTTCCTGGGCTTCGCCCGACCCGAGCGGGCGACCCCGGTCGGCGTGGTCCGCCAGCAGGCGCTCGGCTTCCCCGCCTGGGCGCTGGTCAACGACCCCGCCAACGGCCACCACGCGCTCGCCCTGGTCAAGGAGATCGAGCGGCTGGCCCGCACGGCGCGCTCCCGGGTCGGCCCGGCCAAGGACGGCTTCAACGCCCTCGGCGAACGGCTGGCCCGGTCGGTGCCGCACTTCCTGCCGACGTTCTACGAGGAGGCCGGCCGGGCGTTCCTCGCCGCCGACAGCGTCACCCACGCGGCGACCATGTTCGGTAAGGCCCGTGACGCCGAACGCGCCTACGGGCTGACCATCGACGAGGACCGCCAGCACGCCGTGTTCCTGGAGTTCGCGCTGGCCGGGGCGTTGACCGCGAAGGCGCTCTCCGGCCACGCCCGGGACCTGGCGACCCGGCGCACGCCCGCCGACGCGTACGCGATGTTCCTGCGGCTGTGCGTGGAGCGCACCCTGGGCGGCCTGCCGCCGTACGCGGCGATGCACACCGACCTGCGTCGGCTGGCCCGCGCCGCCGGCCTCGACCCGGCCACCGAGGACGAGCGGGTGCTCGGCGAGCTGCTGGCCGCGCCGGCCCTGCACCGGGCCCCGGAGGCGTTCTGGACGGCCTACCGGCAGCCACTGGCCCGGCTCGCCACGGCCGACCCCGCGCTGCGCGGCCGGCTGCTCGGGCTCACCCCCCGCAACTGCGGCGACGACGTCTGGCTGGCGGTGCTGGAGGAGGCCGACGCCACCCGCGCGCTGACCGGGCCGGCGGGTGCCGTCCCCGCCGAGGCCGAGTCGCCCGACGGGCCCGCCGGCTGGCTGCGCCGCTTCGACGAGCACCGGGAACGCCGCTCGTGGCGGGTCCGCAAGCGGCACCCCGGGCTGCTCGCCCTGGTGGAGCGGATGGCGGGACGGCTCAAGGCCGACGGGGTGCCGGTCGCGCTCTGCCGCGCCCACGACGCCGTGGACCTCGACCTGCTCGACACCTGCCTGGCCCTGGGGGTGCCCGTCGCGGATCCGGACGGCGACGTCCGGCACCGGCTGGACAACTGGTTCTCCGACGACACCGACGGCCGGCGTGACCTGGTCGCCGTCGCCGCCGACTCCCGGTTCCTGCCGGTGCTGGTCGAGGGCGTCGAACGGCGACTGCGCACCGGCGGACGGGACCTGCGCGACCCGACGCCCCGGGTACGGGAGATCGTCGCGGTGCCGGGCCTGCGGACCGCCCTGCGCAGCTGGCTGGACACCCTCGCCGACGCCGTCGGGCGGCAGGGGCTGCCGACGCTCGACCAGCACCTCGACCGGGTCGGCACCGTCGCCTGCCCGACCGGCTTCGCCGTCAACCCCGACGCGGTACGCCGGCTCGTCGACCACGACCTCGGCCCGGTCCTCGGCCGGACGCTGCGCTCCGGCCTGCTCGACGAGTACGGCTGGCCCGCCCTGGACACCGCCGCCGAACGGCTCACCGAGTCGACGTCGGACGTGCAGCTCACCGGGCAGTGGCCGAACCTGCTGCTGCTCACCGGCGACCTGGTGACGGTCATCGGGCCGGACGGGGTGGAGCAGGAACACCTGATGCGGATCCCGGCCGGGGAGAACCGGTACCGCTGGCGGCTGGTGCTGCGCCACGTCGACGGGCAACTGCTGGTCTGCTGGGACCGGGGCCGGGACCGGGCCGCCTACTGGAGCGGCACCCCGGACGACGTCTTCACCCTCGCCGACGACGCCTTCACCACCTACCCCCAGCTGTCGCTGCCGCTGCCCGGCGGCGGGCGCACCATGGGGCGGCGTCCGTTGCGGGTCGGCGACCGGGCCGAGCGGACCGGTGGCCGGGTCATCAGCGACGGCACCACCTACTGGCTGCGCGCCGCCGACAACCCGCTGGGCTGGCAGGAGTACGACCCGACGACGGGCGAGCGTGGACGGTTCTCCCGGCCGACGTTCTTCGAGGACGGCACCGTCGACGGTCGACCCCTCGACGCCGGCCTGTCCTGGCTGCGCCCCACCGCGTCGTCCGACAGCCCGCTGGGCCGCGCCGACGGGCTGGCCGGCTGGCGGGTGCGGCGCACGGCGGACGGCGGCTGGTCCGGCGAGGCCGTGAACGGGCGGTCCTTCACCCTGCCGGCGGGTGCCGCCGACGGCAGGCTCGCGGCGGCGGTGCGGTTCCCCGGCGCGGACACCACCTTCGGACTGCTGCACGGTGGCCGGGGCGCCAACGGCGACCTGCTGCTCTGCGCCGAGGACGGCTTCCTGCTCGGGCGCTACCCGTCCGGTGGTGAGCGGTCCGCGTTCGCCGCCGGCAGCCGGCTGGTGCCACCGGCGGAGTACTGGCACTTCCTGCGGCCCCGCGACGAGGCCGGCTCGGCGGCGCTGCGCGGCGTCACCGACGCGCAGGCCGGCGCCCTGCTGGCCGAGGCGGCCGGGCTGGACGCCGACCAGGTGCGTGCCCTGGTCGCCCGGCACCTGCCGCAGCTCACCGCGCCCGCCCTCGTCGCCGGGGTCGCCGGCCTCGTCACCCGGGCCGCCGAGCAGGTGACGCGGCTGCGGACGCTGGCCGCCGTGCTCGACGGCGAGCAGGACAACGCCCTGCCGGCGCAGGAGGCCCCGGCCGGTTCGCCGGCGGTCGACCGGCTGCTCTCCGAGGGGCTCGCCGGGCTGATCCAGTACTGCTACGCCGCGGAGGACAGCTCGCTGCGGCTGATCTCCCGCGCGGGTGCCGCGCTCACCGGCACCGACGCGACGCATGCGCGGGTGCAGCTGGACGGTGACCTCGACTGGTTCGACCTGCTGGGGGTGCTGCCGGCCGCGATGTACCGGGCGGTGGCCCCGATCTGCCTGTCCGAGGTCCGCGAGGCGCTGCTGACGTTGCTTGAGGTGTGCGCCCGTTCCGGGCTCCTGGCCCCGGGCAGCCGACTGCGGCGGGTCACCCTGGTCGCCGACGGCAACCAGCCGGTCGACCAGGTCCGGGGGCAGGTGCTGACCGAGGCCGGCCGGCGGTTGCTGGTGCTCGCCGTCGACACCGACGACCGGGAGGTCGACGTCCTCGACTGGACGCCGACCGGACGGTTCTCGGCGGTGCCCGGCTTCCGGATCACCAGGGAGGAGATCCTGCCGACCGGTGACGTCACGCCGCAGCGGATCGACGAGTTCGTCCGGCTCGCCCGGGCCAACGAGCCGCTGGAGTGGCAGCCCGAGTGGGCCCGCACCCTGTCCGAGGCGGCGGGCATGAGCCACGCCGAGGCGGTGCTGCTGCTGGCGGGCCTGCCCCGGCTCGTGTGGGAGAGGGCCCCCGCCGAACTGCTGACCATTCTGGAACTGCCCGACCCGGCGGCCCCCGCCGCGGCGGCCCGGTTCTGGGGCACCGGCGGTCGCGGCCGGCAGGCCTTCGCCAACCTGCTCGGGCGGCTGATCCCCGAGGACCCGGCGCGGCTGTGGGTCGACGGGCCCCGACAGGATCTGATCGTGCAGGAGTGGGTGCGGCGGCACGGGCCACGGCGACCGGTGTCCGACGAGTTGATCGTCGGAGTGGACAAGGCCGAGGTGACCAGCCCGCTGCCGGCCTCGACGGTGCTCCACTGGGTCGCCAACGCGACCACCGGCCGGTGGCTGGCCGGGGCCGACACCGGCGTCGACGACGACGACGCGTTGATCGCGCTGACCAGGACGCTGCCGTGGCTGGCGTACCACCTGGCCGTCGACGACCCGATGCGGGCGGCGCTGCCGGTCGCCGCCGACCTGGCCCGGCAACGGCTGGCTGACCCTGGCTTCACCGTCTCCATCGGGCACGTCGACGGGGCCAAACTATCGGCGTTCACCGCCGCGTTCGGCCTGCCGGTGACGACCGGCCCGGCCGGCACCGAGGTCGGCCCGGTGCTGATTCCGCCGACCGACCGCTGGCACCGGGTCCGGTTGTACCCGTCCCGGCTGTCCGCAACGGACGATCCGGCGCTGGCCGTGCTGCGGGCCCGCCTCGACCACGTCAACGAGCAGCTGCTCGCGGCGCTGCGGGCACTGCTCGGCGGCCAGCTCACCGAGGTGGTGTCGCACGTCGTCCCGGCGATGGACGACGGCTTCGCGCAGGACCCGACCCGCTCGGCCGCGGACCTGGTCACCACGGTCGCCACCACGCTCGGGCTGGGCGTCGACGCGGCGGCGCTGTACCTGCAACTGCTCGCCCTGCCCGACCCGACCGACCGCAACGTGGCCCGGTGGACCGGCTGGAAGCCGGCCCGGCTCAAGGCGGCCCGCGCCGAGCTGGCCGCGACCGGGCACGTCGTGGTGGCGAAGCGGCCCCGGGCCGGGCGGTCACTGTTCCTGCCCGGCGGCTGGTTGGCGCTCAAGGCACCGCTGCTGCCGCTGGAACGGTGGAAGCTCCCGCTGCTGATCGGGGGCGAGGGCGGCGTGACCGCCCTGGGCATCGTCTCCCCGGTGGCCCCGCCGCCCCGGCTGTTCGCGCTCGCCTGGGCCCGGCTGTGCGACGGCGACGCACCCCGCTTCGACGATCTCGTTACGGAAGGACGCCGATGACCACCACGACCACGCGTGCGGCCCGGCAGGTCCAGCCGGCCGAGCACGCGCACGCCGCCGAACTGGCGTTCCTCGCCGCGTACGACGACGGGCCCCGGCCGCCGGGCTGGCGGCTGACCCCGCGCGCGGTCGTCACGTTCATCGTCGGCAGCGGCGGCGTCGCGCTGGAACTGCCCCGGCAGGCCCGCCGCGACGACCTGCCCCGCACGCTGACCGTGGCGGCCAAGTTCGTCGGGGAACGGGCGCTCGTCGAACGCTGCGTCGTCACCCTCGCCGGGGAACGGGGCCTGCTGCTCGTCGGCGAACCGGGCACCGCGAAGTCGATGCTGTCGGAGCTGCTGTCCGCCGCGATCTGCGGCAGCAGCGAACTGGTCGTGCAGGGCACCGCCGGCACCACCGAGGACCAGCTCCGCTACGGCTGGAACTACGCGCTGCTGCTCGCGCACGGGCCGAGCGCCGCCGCGCTGGTGCCCTCGCCGATCCTGGCCGCGATGCGCACCGGCGCGGTGGCCCGGGTGGAGGAGATCACCCGCTGCCTGCCGGAGGTCCAGGACGCCCTGGTGTCCATCCTGTCCGACAGGCGGATCGCGGTGCCGGAGCTGTCCGGCACCGCCGACGCCACCGTCCCCGCCGCACCCGGGTTCACCCTGATCGCGACCGCCAACCTGCGCGACCGGGGGGTGTCGGAGATGTCGGCCGCGCTCAAGCGCCGGTTCAACTTCGAGACCGTCGGCCCGATCGGCGACCTGGCCCAGGAGATCGCCCTGGTGCAGCGGCAGGCCCGCGCCACGCTGGAGCGGGTGCACGCCCCGTTCGCCGTCGACGACGCCGTGCTGGAGGCGCTGGTCACCGCGTTCCGCGACCTGCGGGCCGGGCAGTCGGTCGAGGGCTGGGAGGTGGAGCGGCCGTCCACCGTGATGAGCACCGCCGAGGCGGTGGCGGTCGCGTCGTCGCTGGCGCTGGCGGCGGCCTACTTCCCCGGCGACCGGGACGTGGTGTCGCTGCTGCCGGGGCACCTGCTCGGCGTGGTCCGCAAGGACGACCCGGCCGACGGGGCCAAGCTGCTCGGCTACTGGGACGGCGCGGTGCGGCGACGGGCCGAGGACGGCGCACGCCTGTGGCGGCGGCTGTGGGAACTGCGCGATGTCCTCACCGACTGACCCGCCCGTTCCCGCCACCGGGGAGCCGACGACGGTCGACCCCACGGTCGCGGTCGCCGCGCTGGCCGGGCACCGCCGCCCGTACCTGATCGGGGTACGGCACCACTCGCCCGCGCTGGCCGTGGCGCTGCCCCGGCTGCTGGCCGGATACCGGCCGGAGGTGCTGCTCCTGGAACTCCCGCCGGAGCTGGGGCAGTGGCTGCCGTGGCTCGCCGACCCGGCCACCGCCGCCCCGGTGGCGCTGGCCGGGGTCCTCGGTGACGGCGGCGGGCCGGCGTTCTACCCGTTCGCCGACTTCTCCCCGGAACTGGTCGCGGTGCGCTGGGCCGCCCGCAACGGGGTTCCGGTCGTACCGTGTGACCTGCCGCTGGCCGACCCGGCCTGGCGGGAGCGCGAGCCGGGTGCCGCCCCGACGCCGGGCCGGTCGTTCGCCGACGCGTTGCGCGCCGCCGGCAGCGGGCGGGCCGACGAGGACCTGTGGGACCGGTCGGTCGAGGCCCGCGCCCCGGGCGCCGACCCGGAGGCGGTACGCCGGGCGGCGCTCGCGGTCGGCTGGGCGCTGCGCGCCGACGCCGAGCGGGGGGCCGGGGTGTCCGCCCTGGACCTGCGCCGCGAGGCCCGGATGCGGCAGTGCCTGGCCGAGGCGGGGCAGCGGCGGGTCGCCGCCCTGGTCGGCGCGTTCCACGCTCCGGCGCTGCTGGCCGGGGAGGAGGCCCCGGTGTCGGTGGTCGGGCGGGAGGCCCCGCCACCGGCCGGCCCGGCCGGCGCACCGGCGGCGGTGACCTCGCTGGTGCCGTACACGTTCGGGCTGCTGGACGCCCGGTCGGGCTATCCCGCCGGCATCCGCGACCCGCAGTGGCAGCAGTCGGTCCTCACCGCCGACGGCGACCCGGCGGCGGTCGAGTCGGCGACGACGGACGCCGTGGTGGCGGTCTGCGCGGCGATCCGCCGGGCCGGTCACCCGGCCGGCCCGGGGGAGGCCCGGGAGACCGTCCGGCTCGCGCTCGACCTGGCCCGGCTGCGCGGCCTGCCCGCGCCGGGCCGGGGTGAACTGGTCGAGGCGATCCAGAGCGTGCTGGCCCACGGCGAGGTGCTCGGCCGGGGCCGGGCCGTGGCGCACGCGATGGAACACGTGCTCGTCGGGGACCGGCGCGGCGTGCTGGCCCCCGGCACCCCCCGCTCCGGGTTGGCCCCGGCGGTCCGTGAGCTGCTGGCCGGGCTGCGGCTGCCCGGTGCCGGCGACCCGGCCAGGGAGCTGCGGCTGGACCCGCTGCGCTCCGCCCTGGACCGGCGGCGGGAGGTCACGCTGCACCGGCTCCAGGTCTGTGACGTCGCGTACGCCGAACAGGTCGGCGGTGCTGGCGTCGGCGGGGTGGACCCGGTCACCACCAGGTGGCGGGTGCAGTGGTCGCCCCGGACCGAGGCGACGATCGAGGTGGCCGGGCTGCGCGGGGTGACCCTCGGGCAGGCCGCCGATGGTGCGCTGGTGGAACGGCGGCGGCGGGAACGTGCCGAGGACGGCCCGACCGTCGCCGCCGTGATCACCGGCCTGGCGGACGCCGCGCGGTGCGACCTGACCGACCTGGCCGCCCGCCGGCTCGCCGAGGTGGCGGTCACCGTCCCGGCCGAGGGCACCCTCGGCGAGCTGGTCACCGCGTTGGCGTTGCTCGACCGGCTGCGTCTGGGGCACCTGCCGGGCGGTGCCGACCTGCCGCCGGACGAGCTGGGCCGGGTCGCCGAGACGCTGGAGAGTGCCGCGGTCCGCCAGGTCGACGGGCTGGCCGGCGCGCAGGACGTGGCGGACGCCGAAGCGCTGGCCACGCTCGCCCAGCGGGCCGACGCCGCCGGAGCGGGGCTGCGGCTGGCCGACTGCCTGGCCCGGCTCGCCGCCCGGGGCACCCCGCTGATGGCCGCCGCCGCCGGGGCGGTCCGGGTGCTGCTGGGCCTGCGGGAACCCGCAGCCTTCGGGCGGCTCGTCGCGTCCTGGGTGGACACCGCGTCCACGCCCACCGGGCGGCAGCAGCTCCAGGGCCACCTGACCGGGCTGCTGGTCGTCGCCGAACCGCTGCTGCGGGCCAACGGCGAGGTGTTCGACGGCCTCCTGGAGCGGGTCGAGACCCTGCCCGACGAGGAGTTCCTCACCCGGCTGCCGGCGCTGCGCGCCGGCTTCCACGTGGTCAGCCCGGCCGGCCGGGACCGGCTGCTGGAGGTGGTCCGGGGACGGCTCGACGACGCCGGCCCGGACGCCGACGTCGCGGTGCTCGACGACCCGGACGCCCTGCTGGTCCGGCTGCGGGCCGACGCGGCGGGCCGCCTGGCGCTCGTGGCGCAGGGCCTGCTCGCCGCCGAGCCGGCGGCCCCGTCGCCGGAGCCGGCGGCGGCCGCCGACGCGACGCGGCCGGCCACCCGGCGGGCCCCGGCCGGCGGGCTGTCGACCGTGGACCGGTGGCGGCTGGTGCTCGGGAGGGAGTCGACCCGGGTCGGGCCGCGCGCCCGCCGGTACGCCACCGCCCTCGACGAGTTGTACGGGGCCGGCCGGGGCGAGGGGGCGGCGGCCGAGGCGGCCGGCCGCGCCGGTCGGGAGGCGTCCTTCCCCGGCGTACGGGAGTGGGCGCAGGAACTGTCCGCCCTGTTCGGCCCGGGGGTACGCGAGGAGGTGCTGGCCCGGGCGGTGGAGGCGGGCCGGCTGGACGCGGTGACCGAGCTGGATCCGGCGGCGGTCCGCCCGTCGGTCGAGCTGCTCCGCGACGTGCTCACCCTCGCCGGTGGGCTGCCGGAGTCCACGGTGGCGCGGCTGCGCCCGCTGGTGGCCCGGATCGTGGCGGAGCTGACCCGGCAGTTGGCTGCCCGGCTGCGCCCGGCGCTGACCGGGTTGACCACCCCCCGCCCCACCTACCGGCCGGGCGGACCGCTGGACCTGCCCCGGACGCTGCGGGCCAACCTGGCCACCGCTCGCCGTGACGGGCAGGGCCGGGTGACGCTGGTGCCGGACCGGCCGGTGTTCCACACCCGGGCCCGGCGGGGGGTGGACTGGCGGCTGGTGCTCGTCGTCGACGTTTCCGGCTCGATGGAGGAGTCGGTGATCTGGTCGGCGCTCACCGCCGCCGTGCTGGCCGGCGTCCCGGCGCTCAGCACGCACTTCGTCGCCTTCTCCACCGAGGTGGTGGACCTCACCGAGCGGGTGGACGACCCGCTCGCCCTGCTGCTGGAGGTCAGCGTCGGCGGGGGCACGCACATCGCGGCCGGGCTGCGCTACGCCCGGTCCCTGGTCACCGTTCCGCAGCGGACGATGGTGGTGGTGATCAGCGACTTCGAGGAGGGGTACCCGATGGGTGGTCTGCTGGCCGAGACCCGGGCGTTGGTCGAGGCGGGCTGTCAGGTGCTGGGCTGCGCCAGCCTGGACGACACCGGCCGGCCCCGGTACTCGGTGGCGGCGGCGGGCCAACTGGTCGCGGCGGGGATGCCGGTGGCCGCGTTGAGCCCGTTGGAGCTGGCCCGGTGGGTCGGGGAGCAGGTGCGGCGGTGACCGGCCTGCCGCCGGTGACCGCGCCGGTGCTGGCCGAGGCGTTGGACGCGCTGCCCGCCCGGCTGCGCCGCAAGGTCGACGACGCGGTCGTCCGGGCCGGCGGCTGGCCGGTCACCGGCACGGCCGGTGAGGTGAGCGTCCAGGTCGACGAGGCGACCACGGTGACCCTGGTGACGGTCGACGGGGTGGTGCGCCGGGCCGCCGACGCCCGGTGCAGTTGCCTGCTCGCGCCGAACTGCCTGCACCGGATGGCGGTGCTCGCCCTGGCCCCGGTGGACGACGGGGTCCCCGTGGACGACGCGGACCCCGTGGACGACGCGGCCCCGGTGGGCGACGCGGCCCGGCCGCCGGCCGCCGACCGGCCCGTCGGCCCGGCTGCCGCCACCGACCCGCCCGCCGGGGTGACCGGCGACGCGGTGGCGGACGGCGCCGGGTCACCCCCCGCGCCCACCGGACGGCAGCGGGCCGCCGCCGACGGACTGTGGCGGGTGGGCGTGGCGGTGCTCGCGGCGGGGACCGTCGGCTGCGGGGTGGTGCTGCGGACCGCCCTGCTGCGGGCGGTGCACGAGGCCCGGGCCAACGGCCTGCACCGGGCGGCGGCGTCCGGCACCCGGGTCGCGGCCGGGCTGCGGGCCGCCCGGGAGGGGGAACCCCAGCACCGGCTGGCCGACCTGACCGACGACCTGCGGGAGCTGCTGTCCGTGTCCCGCCAGCTGCGCGGGGACACCCCGGCAGGTGACCCGGGCGCGTTGCTGGGCACCGCCCGGCGGACCTACGACCCGCAGGCCGGCCTGCGACTGTACGGGCTCTGCACGGTCCCGGTGGTGGCCGATTCCGGGTACGCCGGGGTGGTCACCTACCTGGCCGACCGCGACGGTCGACTCTGGACGGTCGCCGATCTCGCCCCGGGGGACGTGGGCCGCGCCGCCGGGGCGGGCGACGCGACGGTGGCGGTGGGCGAGTCGGGGCTCAGCCACCGGCAGCTCACCCGGGCCGGGCTGGTGGTGTCCGGCGGCACCGCCTCGGAGTCGGGGCAGCTGGGTGCCGGCAAGGCGGTCCGGGCGGCGCGGGCCGCCGGGGTCGGCTGGGCCGACGAACCTCTCGCCGGGCTCTGGGCCCAGCCCCTGCCCGAGCAGGTCCGCCGGGCCTTCGGCGCGGTGGCCCTGCCGCTGCCGGAACGTCCCGCCGGTGCCGACCTGCTCTTTGTGACCGTACGGGTGCTGGGCGGGCACGAGCACACCGTGCTGGTCGGCACCGACGACGGGGTGGTCCTGACGCTGACCGTCGCCGACGAGCACGCCGCCCTGCCGCACCGGGCCAACCTGCGCCTGCTCGGGCAGGCGGTGGGGGCTCGGCTGCGCCTGGTGGGCCGCCTCGATCCGACCCGCCGGGCGACCGTGCAGGCGCTCGCCGTGGCACCGGTCGACGGCGACGGACCGGGGCTCACCCTGCCGCCGAGCTGGGCGGGTCACGCCGACCTCGGCTACGACCGGCTGCACGCGAGCCAGCTCAGGGCGGGCGACGGCGCGGTGGCGGTGGCACCGGACCGGCTACCGGATGCGGCCGTGCCGCGTCCCCGGCTCGGCGATCCCGCCCTGGGGCTGCTGCGCCGGCAGGTGGAGCGGGTCGTCTCGGGTGGCCGGGCGATCCAGGCGTTGGCCGACCCGACGGAGCGGACGCTGCGGCTGGCCCGTCTGGATCTCGGCGCGCACCTGCTCGCCGCGATGGGCTCGGCGGCCCGGGCCCGGCCCCGGGACGCCTTCGGGCGGCTCACCGACGACGACGGGCAGGCGTTCGCCGAGTCCTGGCTGGCGGTGGCGGTCTACGAGGAGGCGGCGTCCCGGGCGTCGGCGGAGGCGTCCTGGCTGCCCTGACCGTCCACGCCCGGGTGGCACCGTCAGCGGGTGTCGTCGGGCCCGGCGGCGGTCAGCAGCGCGACCAGGTCGTCGAGGGTGTCCAGGGGACGGCCCGGACCGTTCAGCTCGACCTCGACGTCGTACTCCGACTCGATCGCGTCGACCATCCGCAGCAGGCCGAGGGAGTCGACGCCGAGGGCGACCATCGAACCGCCGGTGAGCAGGTCGGTGGCCGCGACCTCACCCCCGGTGGCCTCGCTGACCAGGTCGGCGAGCCGCCCCCGCAGGTCGGTGGTGTCGGTGGTGTCCATCAGCACTCCTTCACGGACGGCCGGACGATCTCGGCGATCTCGGCGATGGTGGGGGTGTCGAAGAAGGCGTCCAGGGGCACCTCGACGCCGAGCCGTTGCTGGATGCGGCCACTGATCCGGGTGACCGTCAGGGAGTGGCCGCCCAGGTCGAACAGGTCCTCGTGCACGCCGATGTCGGGAATCCGCAGCACCTCCTGCCAGATCGTCCGCAACTGGGCCACCACCGGGTCGTCGTCAGCCGGGGGCGTCGGGGTGACGGCCGGGTGAACCGGGTCGGTGACCGGTGGCCGGGGGAGGTCCACGGCGAGATCCCGGGTGCCCAGGGCGGCCCGGTCGACCTTGCCGTTCGGGCTCGACGGCAGCCGGTCGAGCGGCACGAAGTCGGTGGGCAGCACGGCCGGCGGCAGGCTCGCCGCCAGGTGCCGGCGCAGCCCGGCCGGCTCGACGACGGCGCCGGCGCGGGGCACCAGGTAGGCGACGAGCCGGGGTTCGTCGGCGTCGGAGCGCAGCACCGTCGCCGCGTCGGCCACGTCCGGATGGTCGAGCAGCCGGGCGTCGATCTCCCCCAGCTCGACCCGGTGCCCCCGGATCTTGACCTGGTCGTCGGTGCGGCCGAGGAAGTCCAGCCGCCCGTCGGGCAGCCACCGGCAGCGGTCACCGGTGCGGTAGAGCAGCTGTCCGGGCGGCCCGAACGGGTCCGGCACGAACACCTCGGCGGTCAGGTCGGCGCGGCCCCGGTAGCCGGCGGCCAGCCCGTCGCCGGCCAGGTGCAGCTCGCCGGGCACCCCGATCGGCGTCGGCTGTCCCGTGGCGTCCAGCAGGTACGCCCGCACGTTCGGCAGCGGCCGTCCGATGGTGACCTCGTCGGCCTCGACGTCGGTCATCGTGGCGTACACCGTCGCCTCGGTGGGGCCGTACCCGTTGACCAGGCGGGCGGTACGGGCCCGCAGCTCGCGGGCCAGGGCGGGCGGCAGGGCCTCGCCGCCGGTGACGGCGACCAGCGGGGCCGGCGCGACCCCGGCGGCGTCCGGTCCGGGCGTGCCGAGGCCGGCCTCCAGCAGCACCCGCCAACCCGAGGGGGTGGCCTGGGCGTGGGTCACTCCGGCGGCGCGGACCAGCCGTAGCACGCCCGCACCGTCCAACGGGCCGACCGCCGAGGCGACGACCACCCGGCCGCCGGTGACCAGCGGCAGGAACACCTCCACGGTGGAGATGTCGAACGACAGCGAGGTCAGGTGCAGCCACCGGTGCGCGGGGCCGCTGCCCAGCAGGTCCCGGACGCCCAGCAGCAGGTTGGTCAGCGCGCCGTGCCGTACCGCGACGCCCTTGGGTCGGCCGGTCGAGCCGGAGGTGTAGAGCAGGTAGGCCAGGTCGTCGGCGGCCGGCGACCCGGCGGGGCCGGCCGGCGTCGGCACCGGCCCGGCGAGCAGCTCGACCCCGTCGAGGGCGAGGGTGGGCCGGGACAGCCCGCCCGCCGTCGGCGTCACCACCAGCGCGGGGTCGGCGTCGGTGAGGACGAGTTCCCGGCGGGCCGGCGGGTGCTGCGGGTCCACCGGCAGGTACGCCGCCCGGCAGCGCAGCACCGCCAGCAGGGTGACCACCGCCCGCCAGGACCGGTCCAGGGCGACCGCGACGATCGCCCCCGGCCCGACCCCGCGCTGCCGCAGCAGCCCGGCCAACCGGTCGGCGGCGGCGTCGAGCTGGGCGTAGCTGAGCGTCAGGTCGTCGTCGACCACGGCCGGCGCGTGCGGGTCGGCGGCGACCCGGGCGGCGAACAGGCCGGGCACGCTCGCCCCGGCGGGGTACGCCCGGCCGGTGTCGTTCCACTCCCGGGTGACCCGGTGGAGTTCGTCGGCGGGCAGCACCGGCAGCCGCGCCACCGGCCGGTCCGGGTCGGCGAGCGCGGCGGCGAGCAGGGTACGCAGGTGCGCGCCGATCCGGCGTACCGCGTCGGTCGGCACCGCCGCCGGGCTGTGCTGGAGGCTGACCGTGAGGCCGGTGGGGGCGTCCACGATCTGCACGTGCAGGGCGTTGCGGGCGGCACCGCCGAACAGCGTCCAGTCGACCTCACCGGCCACCCCGGGGAAGCTCGGCTCGCCGCCGCGTCGCCGGTAGCCGACGCTGACCGGGGTGAGCGCCGGGGCGGGGCGCAGGCCGGACACCACGTGGGCCAGTGGTACGGCCCGGTAGCGGTACACCTCGCGCAGCCGGTCCCGGACGGCGCGGGTGTGCGCCCGGAACGTGCCGTCGGCCGGCGCGACGGTGACCGGCAGTTCGTTGACGAACAACCCGATCCGGTCGGCCTGGTCCGGGGTACGGGTGGACAGCGCCACCCCGATCGGCAGGTCCCGGTTGCCGTACCGCCCGAGCAGGGCGTGCAGCGCGGCGAACAGCAGCTCGAAGCGGGTGACCCCGAGCGACCGGGCCACCGGGTCGATGCCGTCGACCACGTCGGCGGGCAGCGCCACCTCGACGGCGACGCCGGGCTCCGCGCCGGTGGGCAGCCGGCGCAGGCCGGGCAGCACCACGTCGCCGGGGCCGGACCAGTGCCGCGCCCAGAAGTCGCGGGCGGCGGGCAGGTCGGCGGCGATCCGCTGCTGCTCGGCCGCCGCGAGGCCGGCGTGGTCGGCTCCGGGCCACGGCTGTTCACCTGCCTGCCGGTGGGTGTCGGCCGGTCCCGGGGCGGGGTCGCGTGCCGGGTCGGTGGAGCGGGCGGCGGCGTACCCGGCGGCGAGGTCGGCGACCAGCACGTCCTTGGAGGTGCCGTCGAAGACCAGGTGGTGCGCGGTGACCAGCAGCAGGTGGTCGCCCGCCGCCCCGGTCAGCAGGGTGAACCGGGCCAGCGGGCCGGTCCGCAGGTCGTACGGTCGGGCGATCTCCTCGGCGACCCGCGCGTCGGTCAGCGCGCCGAGGGTGACGGCCGGGCGGGTGCCGGCCGGCGTCAACCGGGGGGTGCCGTCCTCGTCGGTGTCGATCCGGGTGGCCAGGGCGGGGTGCCGGGCGACCGTCGCCGCGCACGCCGCGACGAGGGCCGTCCGGTCCAGCTCCGCGCCGAACCGGATACCCACCGCCAGGTGGTACGCCGTGCCGGCGACCCCGGCCTGCTCGGTGAACCAGACGGCGTGCTGCGCGAAGGTCGCCTCGGCGGTGCCCACATGCTCTCCCATGGTCGTGCTGTCGGTGCGGGTGGTCAGTTGTCGAACAGGGCGGTGAGCTGCCGTTTGAGCACCTTGCCGCCCTCGTTGCGGGGCAGCCGCGACAGCAGCAGCAGCCGGGCGGGCAGTTGGTGGTCGGCGAGCCGGTCGGCGAGGAAGCCGCGCAGTGCCGGCAGCGTCAGCCCGTCCGCGCCGGCCTGCGGCCGGGCCACGACGGCGGCGGCCACCGCCGACCCGAGCACCGGATGCGGCACCCCCACCACGGCCACCTCGGCGACCAGCGGATGCTCGTGCAGCGCCGCCTCGACCTCGACGGTGGAGACCTTGAACGCGCCGGTCTTGATCACGTCCTGGTGCCGGTCGGTCAGGTAGAGGTAGCCGTCGGCGTCGATCCGGCCCACGTCGCCCATCCGCACCCAGCCGTCGCGGAAGGTGGCCCGGTTCGCCGCGTCGTCGCGGTAGTAGGCGCGCGGGTGCGGGGCGCGCAGCCACACGTCACCTGTCGTCCCGGCGGGCAGCGGGCGGCCGTCGGGGTCGGCGACCATGAGTTGCCCGCCGACCGGCCGGCCGACCGCGTCCGGCCGGGCCGGGTCGTAGATCATCGTGGTCTGCGCCGGGGCGGCCTCGGTGGAGGTGTAGTAGTTGACGATCGTGGCCTGCGGGAAGGCCGTGGCCAGCCGGGCCGCGACCGCCGGGGGCAGCGGCGCGGCGGTGGAGCCGATCAGCTGTACGCCGCTGGTGTCGCGGTCCCGCAGCGCGCCCGAGTCGAGCAGCTCGATGGCGATCGACGGGACCACGAACACCGTCCCGGTGCCGGGGGCGGCGACCAGCCGGGCGAACCGGACCGGGGTGAACCGGGGCAGGGTGAGCGCGGCGGCCTTCGCGGTCAACGCGTTGAGCAGCATCGTCTGCCCGGCGTTGGTGCCGATCGCGAAGGCGTGCAGGAACCGTTGCGAGTGGGCCAGGGCCAGCCGGCGCGGGTGGTGCGGCGCACCGGCGGTGAGGTTGGCGTGCCGGGCGGCCACCCCCTTGGGCCGGCCCGTGGTGCCCGAGGTGTAGAGGATCTGGGCGAGGTCGCCGGGGCGGGCGGCGGACGGGCCGCCGTCGTCGGGCCCGTCGGCGCGCAGCTCGGCGTCGCCGTACACCGCCACGCCGGGTGGGGCGGGCGGGGCGGGGGTGTCGTCACCGTGCACGACGGCGGTGGCCGCGCAGTGGGTCAGCGCGTAGCCGAGCTGCCCGGCGGCCGCCCGGTCGGACAGCGGCACCGCCACCCCGCCGGCCCACAGGACGCCGCAGTACGTCACCGCGTATCGGACCCAGTCGCGGGGGCCGAAGACCAGGCCGACCCGGTCACCGGGGCGCAGCCCCCGACGGCGCAGCGCGGCGGCGACGGCCCGCGCCCCGGCGGACCACCCGGCGAAGGTCAGCGTGGCCACCTGGTGCACCTCGACCGCCACCCGGTCGGGGTGCAGCCCGGTACGCCAGTCGAGCAGTTCCGGCAGCGTACGCGGCGGGGGCGTCCCGGCGGGGGTCGTGGTCACCGCGGCCCTCCCGCCGTCCCGACGCCCACCGGGGTCCGGTCGGCGGGGTCGGTCGTCCGGGTCCGGCGTTCCTCCAGGCCGACCAGGTCGTCCGGGGGCGCGTCGGGCACCTCGTCGTCGAACCGGGCCAGGGTGGGGGTGGCCAGCGACACCAGCGCGGTCAGCGCGATGCAGACCCCGAACAGCACGTAGAGCAGCCCGTGCCCCCGGCCCGGTCCGACCCCGAGCACCGCGCCGACGGTGCCGGCCAGCGCCCCGTCGGGCAGCAGCGTCGGCTCCACCACCCGGGCGGCGAACGGGGCGACGAGGCCCCAGCCCAGCGGCAGGGTGGACTGGGCGACCATCTGGTTGACCGCGAACACCCGGCCGTGCACCCGCGCCGGCACCTTGGTCTGGATGATCGTCTGGTAGACGCCGTTGACGATGCCCAGCGCCAGGTACATGCCGAACGCGCCGGCCCCGATGAGCAGTAGGTTGGGCCGCAGCCCGGTCAGCACGGCGGCCACCGCGATGCCGAGGGTGCCCAGCAGCACCGCCCGCATCCGGCGGTGCCGGGGGCCACCCCACAGCAGCATCACCAGGCCGCCGGTGGCCGCGCCGACCCCGCCGGTCAGCGCGACGCGGGACACGTCGGTGAGGTCGGCGAAGCCGAGCACCAGCGGGGAGAGCAGGAACAGCACCGGGAACAGGAAGAAGTTGAGCGCGGCGAAGAACGCCAGCATGGCGCGGAACTCCCGACGGCGCAGCGCGTAGCGCAGCCCGGCGACGATCTCGGTGCCGATGCCCTCGCGGCGTTGCAGGGCCAGCGTGCGGGGGAACCTGACGACCGCCAGCACCCCCACCGCGAACAGGTACGACGCCACGTCGACGAGCAGGATGCCGCGCAGCCCGACGGTCTCCAGCAGGGCGACGGCGAGCAGCGGCACGGTGAACTGGGTGAGGCCGACGGCGGTCTGGGTGAGGCCGTTGGCGTGGCCGAGGAAGCGTTTGGGCACCAGTTGCGGTACCGCCGAGACGAACGCGAGCCGTTGGAAGGCCAGCGCCACCGACAGCCAGCCGACCAGCGGATAGAAGTGCCACACCTGCACCCGGTCGGTGAACACCAGCCCGGCGAGCACCGCGTTGGCGCTGCCGGCGGCGAGCCCGGCGCACAGCAGCACCCGCCGCCGGCCGGTGCGGTCGATCAGCGCCCCGGCCAGCGGCGCGACCAGCAGACCGGGCAGCAGGCCGAGCACGGCGAACAGGGCGAACCGGGCGAGCGACCCGGTCTGCGTGTAGATCCACAGCGGGATTGCGAAGGTGGTCAGCGCGGTGCCCAGCCCGGAGACGACCTGACCGGCGGCGACCACGCCGAACCGGCGCAGGCTCGGCGGCGGGTCGCCGCGGTCCCGGTCGCCGTCGGCCGTCGGGTTCTGGCCGGTGCGGGAGACGGCGGCGAGCCGCCAGGGCGGTGGCGTGGCCGGCGCCCCGCCCGCGACCTGCCGGGGCGGGGCGTCGAGCCGCCGGTGCACATCGGTGACGATCTCGGCCAGTTCGGCGGCCCGGTACTTCAGGAAGTAGTGCCCGCCCTCGTCGATCACGGCGAGGGCGGTGCGGTCACTGAGGAAGTGCCACTCCCGGTACCGCTCCTCGTGGTAGTCGGTGCTGCGGTCCCGCTCGCCGACCACGGAGACCACCGGCGCGCGCAGCGGGGTGACCCGCTGGCGCATCAGCGTGGTGAAGTAGTCCTCGCTGACCCGGGCGTCGTGCCGCATCGCCCGCACCAGGAACCGCACCTCGTCGGGGGCGAGCGAGCCGACGGCGGTGCCCTGCGCCTGCAACCAGGTGCGGTAGATCCGGTCGCTGCGCAGCCGCTCGGCCAGCCGCAGCCGCAGCAGCGGCGCGAGCGGCCCGTCGGCGGGCCGGGCGAACGGGAACACCGCGCCGAGGTACACCGCGAGCAGGTCCCGTCCGGCGGCCTCCAACCGGCGGGCGACCTCCACGGCCAGCGCCCCGCCGGGACCGCAGTGGCCGTACACGATCAGCGGGCCGGTGACCCGGCCCAGCACCTCCGCGACCACGCCGGCGGCGACGTCGGCGATCGGCGCGGGCTCGTCGGCGAGGCCGATGTCGTGTCCGGGTACGGCCACCGACAGCAGTCGGTACCCGGCCGGCAGCGCGTCGGCCAGCGGCTGGTAGACCACCGCGCTGCCCCCGCCGTACGGGACGCACAGCAGGGTGGCGACCCGGTCGGCGGCGGACACCGGCGGGGTCAGCTCGTGCAGCAGCCCGGCCCGGCCGGCGTCGGGCCCGGCGACCAGGTCCGCCAGTTCGCGTACGGTGCGGTGCCGGAACAGGTCCATCACGCTGACCGTCGGTGGGGGCCCGTCGACGACGGCGGGCAGTTCCCGGCGCAGCCGGGCCACCACCCGGGTGGCCAGCAGCGAGTGCCCGCCCAGGTCGAAGAAGTCGTCGGTGACGCCGACCTCGGGTACCCCGAGCACCGCCCGCCACACGTCGGCCACCAGCGTCTCCACCGGCCCGACCGGGGGCACCCGCTCGCCGGTCGGGCCGTCGTCGGTCGGCTCGGGCAGGGCCCGCCGGTCCACCTTCCCGTGCTCCTGCAACGGCAGCCGGTCCAGCACCACCCAGCGGGTGGGCACCATGTGCTCGGGCAGCCGCCCGGCGAGCAGGCGACGCCAGTGCGCCGGGTCCGACCCGCCCGCGTCGGGCGTCGCCTCCAGGTAGGCCACCAGCCGGTCGTCGCGCAGCAGCACCGCCGCCTGGCGTACCCCCGGGCAGTCCCGCAGGGCGGCCTCCACCTCGCCCAACTCGACCCGGTAACCACGGATCTTCACCTGGTGGTCGCCTCGGCCGAGGAAGACCAGTTCCCCGTCGGCCCGCCAGCGGGCCAGGTCGCCGGTGCGGTACAGCCGGGCCCCCGGCGGCCCGTACGGGTCGGGCACGAACCGGTCGGCGGTCAGGCCGGGCCGGCGCAGGTAGCCCCGGGCGAGCCGGTCCCCGCCCAGGTACACCTCGCCGGGCATGCCGACCGGCACCTGGCGCATCCGCCCGTCGAGCACGTGCACCGAGGCGTACGGCAGCGGCCGGCCGGTCGGCACCGGGCCGACCTGCGGCGCGTCGGCCGGCACCCGGTAGGTGGCCACGCCGACGGTGGCCTCGGTGGGCCCGTAGTGGTTGAACACCCGGGTCGGCCCGGCGGCGAGCGGGGCGATCCGCTCCAGGTCGGACGCCTCGCCGCCGAGGATCAGCGCGCGGGCCGGCAGCAGGTCGTCCGGTGCGGTGTCGGCGGTCAGCGCGGCCAGGTGCGACGGGGTGATCTTCAGGTAGTCGATCCGTTCGTCGCGCAGCCGGGTGGCCAGTTCGGCCCCGGTGCCCCGGCGGGGGAGCAGGTGCACCGCGCCGCCGGTGGCCAGCGCCAGGTAGAACACGGTGACGGCGAAGTCGAACGACATCGACTGCACCAGCCCGTACCGGGCGGCCGGGGCGACCGCGAACCGGTCCGCCACCCCGTCGAGGTAGCGCAGCACCGGCCGGTGCGGCACGGCCACCCCCTTCGGGGTGCCGGTCGAGCCGGAGGTGTAGATCACGTAGGCCAGGTGCCCGCCGCGCACGCCGGTCGCCGGTCGGTCGTCCGGCTGGGCGTCGACCTCGGCGGTGATCTCGTCCAGACAGGTCGCCGCCGTCCCGGCGGGCAGCCGGTCGCGCAGCCCGGTGCCGGTCAGCAGCACGGCCGGTCGGGCGTCGGCGAGCATCAGCCCCAGCCGGGCGGCGGGCTGCTCCGGGTCCAGCGGCAGGTACGCGCCGCCGGCCCGCAGCACCCCGAGCAGCGTCACGGCCAGCTCGACCGACTGCTCCAGCAGCACCCCGACGAGGCGGTCCGGGCCCACCCCCCGGGCCCGCAGCCAGTGGGCGAGCCGGTTGGCCCGTCGGTCCAGCTCCCGGTAGCCGATCCGGTCGGTGCCGCAGACCACGGCCGGCGCGTCGGTGCTCGCCGCGACGTGCGGGTCGATCAGGTCGGCCAGGGTGACCGCCGCCCCGGTGACCCCGGTGCCGGACGGCGGCACCCCGCCGGCCCGGTGCCCGGCGAGGGCCAGCAGCCGGTCCCGACCGGCCGGGTCGAGCAGGTCCAGGTCGACCACGGGCCGGTCCGGTTCGGCGACGGCGGCGCGCAGCAGGGTCCGGAAGCTCTCGGCCAGCCCGGCGACGGTGGCGGCGTCGAACAGGTCGGTGTGGTAGACGAACGTGCCACGCAGCCCGTCGGCGCTCTCCGCGACGTACAGCGCCAGGTCGAAGCGGGCGCTGGCCGCGTCGGTGCCGACCGGTTCGGCGTGCAGGCCGGTCGGCCACCGGTTGCCGCCCCGGGCGTAGTTCTGCAGGGCGAACAGCACCTGGAACACCGGGGCGCGGGCGACGTCCCGGGTGACGTTCAGCTCCTTGACCAGACGTTCGAACGGGATCTCCTGGTGGGCCAGGGCGCGCACCACGGTGCCCCGGTTGCGGCGCAGCAGGGTCGCGAAGCCCGGCTCGGCGGCGGTCGCCGGGTCCGGCGAGAGGTCGGCGCGCAGGGCCAGGGTGTTGACGAACAGGCCGACGAGGTTCTCCAGCTCGGGCGTCACCCGCCCGGCCACCGGGGAGCCGACGGCGAAGTCCCGCTGCCCGCTGTACCGGAACAGCACGGCCTGTAGCCCGGTGAGCAGGGTCATGTAGAGGGTGGCCCGGTGGGCGCGGCTCAGCCGGCGCAGCCCGTCGGTGAGGTCGGCGTCGACGGTGAACCGGTGGGTCGCGCCCGCGTAGGACTGCACGGCCGGTCGGGGCCGGTCGGTGGGCAGCTCCAGCGGCGGCACCCCGGCCAGCGCGCGGGTCCAGTGGGCGAACCCGTCACCGGTCGGCGGCCCGTCGAGCCGGTCCCGCTGCCAGCCGGCGTAGTCGACGTACCCGGTGGTCGGCGGTTCGGGCGGGTCGCCGCCGTCGCGCAGCGCGGCGTAGCCGGCGGCGATCTCGCCGAGCAGCAGGTCCAGCGACCAGCCGTCGCTGACGATGTGGTGCATCGCCAGGTGCAGCAGGTGCTCGGTGTCGGCCAGCCGGACGACGAGCACCCGCAGCAGCGGCGCGACGGCCAGGTCGAACGGGGTGTGCACGGAGTCGGCGACGAGGGTGTGGGCGGCGTCGGTGCCCGGCGCGTCGGTGACGGTCACCGGCACCCGTACCTCGGGCAACACCGTCACCACGGGCTCCCCGTCGGCGCTCTCGATGAACCGCATCCGCAGGCTGTCGTGCCGGGCGGCGGTGGCGTCGAGGGCGGCGCGCAGCAGGTCGACGTCGAACGCCCCGCGCAGCCGCACCGTCGCGTGGACGACGTAGGCGGCGGTGCCGGGGGAGAGCTGTTCGGTGAACCAGATCCGCTCCTGGGCGAATGACAGCCGGGGATTTCCGGCGGCCCGGGGGATGGTGGAATGCGGCGGGGCGGCCCGCGTCGGTACGTCAACGTTCGTCACGCGGCGCCTTACTCGAAACGGTGCGGGCAGTGGCCAGTAGTCTGCCCGGCGGGCCCGAACCGTCGGATCGGCTGATCGGTCCACTATGGAAAGGACCTTCGAGCGATTCGGTGACGGTCGGCGCGTCGTACGGTCGGGAATGCGATTCGCTGACGTGGTGGTGCCCGCGCAATGGGCGTCGGAGACGCTGCTGTCCGCCGAGTTCTCCGGCGACGGGGCCGGCTCCGCGCCGTTGACCTGGGCCCAGCAGGTGATGTGGCGGTCCCTCGCCCGGTACGGTTCCCACCACGTCTTCCTCAACCTGCGCCGCACCGTGCCGGTGTCCGCGCGGGCCGGGGCGGACCCCGCCGCCGTGGTCCGGGCGGTCGGCGCGCTGGTCGGCCGGCACGGTGCCCTGCGGACCCGGGTACGGGTCGTCGACGACGTGCCCCGCCAGGAGACGGCGGCGGCCGGAGTGCTGCCGCTGTTGGTCAGCCCCGGGGTCGACGACGGTGCGCAGGCCGCCCGGGAGGTCGCCGGCCGGTTCGGTGACGTCGCGTTCGACCACGCCGCCGAGTGGCCGCTGCGGGTCGCGCTGGTGACCGTCGGCGACCGGGTACGGCAGATCGTGGTGGTGTTCAGCCACTCCACGGTGGACGCGCACGCCGCCGAGGTGGTGCTGCGGGACCTACGGCTGCTCGTGCTGCGCGGTGCCCTGTCCACCCCGGTCGGCCCGCAGTCGGTCGACGTGGCCCGCGGGCAGCACGGGATCGACCAGGGTCGTTCGGCGCGGGCGGTCGGGCACTGGCTGCGGGAGTTCGACAGGCTGCCGCCGTCGCCGCTGCCCACGCCGGGTCCGGGGCTGACGCCGCCGTGGCGACGGGGCGTGCTGGTCTCCGCGGCCGTCGACACGGCCATCCGGTTGATCGCCGCCCGGCACCGGGTCAGCGGTTCCGCGGTACTGCTGGCCGGGGTGACGGCGATGGCCGCCGGCCACGGTCACCGGGAGCGCACCGGCATTTTCCCGATGGCCCACAATCGGTTTCGGGCCGGGTACGCGAATGCCGTCGCCAATCTCGGCCAGATCGGTTTCGGCGTGTTGGATCTGTCCGGTCGCCCCCATTTCGGGGAGCTGTTGTCCCGGGTGTGGCGGGTGTCCCTGGACGCGCTGCGGCACGCGTATTACGACCCGGTCGCGTTGCGGCTCGGATTCGAGCAACGGGGGGTCGACCCGGCGTCGGCGTTCCAGCCGTACCACTACTTCAACGACGTCCGGTTGCCGGTCGGCGGCGTCGACCGGTTGCCGGCGGTGACCCGGGAGGCGTTGCGGGCGGCCACGGCGGACAGCACGTTCGCCTGGACGGCGGGGCTCGACCGGGCGGCCTGGCACCTGCTGACCCACGTGGTGGACGAGCCGGCCGGGGTGGGCGTCACGCTCACCGTCGATACCCGGCAGCTTCCGCTGGAGACCGTCGAGCCGTTCCTGCGCGGCCTGGAGGACCTGCTGGTGCGGGCCGCCTTCGACGACGTCCCCTGGCCCTGGTCACCCTCCACCGCGACAGCGGCCGCTGAGCCGGTCGCCGCCGACGGGTCGACGTACGCCGAGTTCGCCGGGGGCCGGGCCGCGACCGCGCCGCTGACCTGGGGACAGCGGGCGATGTGGCGGACGGTGGCGGAGTTTCAGGCCCCCGCCGCGTACCGGGTCCTCACCCTGCCCCGCACCCTGGCGGTCTCGGCGCGGGCCGGGGTGGACGTGCCCCGGGCGGTGCGGGCGGTGGGTGCGCTGCTCGCCCGGCACGAGTCGCTGCGTACCCGGGTCCGCCCCTACGACGGGCAGTTGTGCCAGGAGGCGTCGGCGGCGGGGCGGCTGCCGGTGGGCGTGCACGCCGTATCCCGGCCGGTCGACGACCCGGACGGCGCGCGGGTCGCGGCGGAGCTGGCCGCGCGACTGGCCGGGTCGCCGTTCGACCACGCCGTCGAGTATCCGCTGCGGGTCGCGCTGGTCACCGTGGCCGACACGGTACGACAGGTCGTGCTGGTGTTCAGCCACTGCGCCGTCGACCTCCACGCGGCGGCCACCGTGCTGCGGGACCTGCGTCTGCTGCTGCTGCGCGGGGCGGTCGACGACCCGCCCGGTCTCCAGTCGCTGGACGTCGCCGGGCAGGAGCGCACGGTGCAGCGGCGGCGGTCGCAGCGGGCGGTGGCGTACTGGCTGCGGCAGTTCCCCGGCCTGCCGATGACCCTGGCCGACCCGGTCGGGGCCGGTCCGGGACCCCGCTACCGGCAGGGCTCGCTGGTCTCCCCGGCGGTGCTGCACGCGTCCCGGCTGGTCGCCGCCCGGTACGGCGTCAGCACCTCCACCGCCCTGCTCGCCGCGACCGCCGCCGTGCTCTGCGGCGACACCGGGCAGGACGCCTGCGGCATCGTGGTGATGGCCAACAACCGGTTCCCACCCGGGTACGACCGGGCGGTCGCCACCCTGAACCAGATCGGGCTGTGCCGGCTCGACCTGACCGGGCGGCCCGACTTCGGCACCCTGCTGTCCCGGGCCGGGCGGGCGGGCCTGGACGCCTACCGGCACGCCTACTACGACCCGGTGGAGTTCGAGCGGGCGTTCACCGGGCGGGGCGACGACCACCGCAGCGTGCTGGCCCCGCTGTGCTACCTCAACGACACCCGGCTCGCCCCCGAGGCGCACCCGGGGGTGGCCGGACCGGACGAGGCGGCTCTGCGGGCGATGATGGCACCGGACGCGGTGCGCTGGGTGGGGGAGCTGGACCGGTTCGCGTGGCGCTGCCGGGTACAGGTGCGCGACGCCCCCGGCGCGGTGGAGCTGGCCGTGACCGCCGACACCCGCTACCTGCCGGTCGAGCGGGCCGCGCGGCTGCTGACCGGTGTGGAGGCGCTGCTGGTCGAGGCCGCCTTCCACGGGGTGCCCTGGCCGTGGTCCCCGGCGGGGTGGGGGTGTCCCTGAGGCCCGGCGGGACACCCCCACCCCTTCGACCGGGGCGTCGCGGTCCATCGTCCGCGACGCCCCGGCCGGCTCAGGCCGGGCTGCCGGTGACCGTGCTCCCGGACTTCGTGATCCGGTACGTCTTCTGCGTGCCGCTCCAGAAGTGGAAGGTCAGCGTGACGGGGCCGTCGTTGACCTCGGCGAAGAACTCCGGCTTCAGCAGGATGGTGTTGGCGGTGTAGTCGGGCTGGAAGTGCGTCCAGAACTCCTTGTAGGAGGTCCAGTTGGCCGGCCCGGCGCCGCTGCCGTCGGCGTACTTCGCCTCCATGGTGGCCAGCTGGTCACCCCGGAACTGGGTGGGGACGGCGAACGAGGCGGTCGTCCCGCTGGCCGCCGACTGGGTCGGCGGGTCGTAGGAGATGATGCTGATCTGCCACGGCACGCCCTGGGAGAAGCGGGCCTCGATGGTGGCGTTGACCCCGGCGGCCCGGTTGCCGGCGAGTCGGGTCAGCGCCGACGCGGTCAGCGTCAGGGTGCTGCCCGAGACGGTGTAGTCGGTGCCGGCGACCAGGTTGGTGCCGCCCTGCCGCAGGCCCTGCAACGACGTGCCGTTGAGGTTGAGGGTGAGCGACCTGGCGGTGATGGTGCCGCTGCGCGGCAGGTAGACCTGGTCGGTGGAGGCGGTGGCCGAGCGGGTGGTCAGGTTCGCCTTCATCAGGTCGTAGATGCCCTGGTCGCGCCATTGCAGGGTGGTGCGGTTGAGGAACGAGCCGGCGTCCCAGAGCATGGTGGTGAGGTTGCGGGTGCGGGCGTGGTAGCCGACGGCCTCGAAGAACTTCAGCAGTTCACCGCGTTCGATGATGCCGGGGCGGGTGTAGTCGTAGCTGAGCAGCGCCCACTCCCCGATGATCACCGGGATGCCCCGGGCGACGAACGACGTGCGGGCCCGCTCGAAGGTGCCGACCAGGTCCTGTTCGACGTTGCTGTCGTAGCGGGTGCCCCCGGCGATGTTCACGCTGAACGGCCAGTACCCGTAGAAGTGGATGGTCGCGGCGATGTTGGGGTCGCGCAGCTGGCTGATCGTGGTGTTCAGCGCGTCCATCCGGGCCTGCTCGCCGCTGGTGTGCAGGGTGGGCAGCACCAGCAGCCGGGTGGCGTTGCCGCCGCCGGACTGGCGGATCAGGCGGACGAACGCCAGGTGCAGCTCCCGCAGCACCTCGTCGCCCTGGGCGTCGTCGGCGGTCCCGGTGAACTGCGGCTCGTTGATGTTCTCGAACACCAGCTTGGCCGAGTGGTCGCGGAAGGTGGTGGCGATCTGGGTCCACAGCGCGGTGTACCGGTTCATCACGGTGGTGCGGTCGCCGGGGTAGCCGTTGAGCCACTGCCACGAGTCGTGGTGCAGGTTGATCATCACGTAGAAGCCCTCGGCGAGCGACCAGTCGACCACCTGGCGGACCCGGGCCAACCAGACCGGGTCGATGGTGTACGTCGGGGCCGGTCCGGTGTGGTCGGTCCAGGTCACCGGGAGGCGGATGCTGCGGTAGCCCTGCGAACGCACCTGCCGCAGCAGGGCCTGGGTGGTCAGCGGGTTGCCCCACGCGGTCTCGTCGGGGATCGCGTCGAGGGTGTTGCCCAGGTTCCAGCCGGGCTGCATCGCGGCCACCGTCGCCATCGGGTCGCCACCGGGTGACGGCGACGGCGAGACCGTCGGGGAGGGGGAGACCGTCGGGGACGGCGGCGCGGTGGTGCCGGTCGGCGTCGGCGTGCTCACGCCCCCGGTGCAGGCGACCCCGTTGAGGGTGAACGAGGTCGGTACCGGGTTGCTGCCCGTCCACGACCCGTTGAAGCCGAAGGAGACGGTGCCGTTGGTGGCGATCGCCGCGTTGTAGCTGAGGTTCTTCGCGGTGACCTGGTCGCCTGCGGCGGTGGTCGTCGCGTTCCACGCCTGGGTGACGCGCTGGCCGGCCGGGAAGGTCCAGGCCAGGCTCCAGCCGTTGACTGCCTCGCCGAGGTTGGTGACCTGGACGTCGGCGGTGAAACCGCCCTGCCACTGGGCCGGCACGGTGTACGCCACCCGGCAGCCGGCGGCGGCCTGGGCGTTGCCGGTGACCATCAGGCCCGCCAGGAGCAGGGCGGCGAGGGTGCCGGCGAGCAGGCCGGCCCGCTGTCGCATGCGTCGGAGGTGCTGGGTACTCATCAGGGAACTCCTCGCCGGATGACACCGGTGGGTGGGGGTTGGTGGGACGTCGCCCCGGCCGGGTGGCCCCGGCCGGTCCGACGTCGACCGGGTCGGGGGGGTGCCACGGCGCGTCGTGCCGGCGCGACCGGGGGTCGGATGGCCGTCCGGCGGCCCGGCCGCAACGGGGCGGGTGTGGACGCTGCCCGGGGCGTCCACGGTGAGTGGCGAGGCTCCCGCCTGGAAACGATCGGAGATAGATCCCGGAAAGTTTCCGTCGCAGACCTTACAAGTATCGGTCGACGTGCGTCAATGACCTGCTCCGTTCACACCCTGGGGTCCACCCCGCAGCGATGACCTGCCGCTCGACCTAGCGCGCTCCCGGAGTGCTTTCGGTTCGCGAGGGAAAGTTTCTGTCCCGGCCGCACCCCGCACCCGGAGGGCGGACATCGATGGTCGGTTATCGTGGGTCCCCCTGAACGATGCCGGTGGTTGCTGCGGCCCGGTCGCGTGCGCAGCCCTCGGCGTGACCGGCAGCCACCGCCGGGGAGGAGGCCGGGTTGAGCCACGTCGAGTCGGGCGGACCGGGCGGCGACCTGGCGTCGCTCGCCGATCCCGGCAGACCCGTGACGATCGCGGCGATCGCCGCGTCCGCCGGTGTGTCGGTGCCGACCGTGTCGAAAGTGATCAACGGCCGGGCCGGCGTCGCGGCGGACACCCGGGCCCGGGTCGAGGCGGCGATCAGCCGGCACGGCTACCGCCGGGCCGCCCCGGTCACCCGCAGCAACATGATGGAACTGGTCTTCGACGAGATCGAGGACATGTGGGGCCTGGAGATCATCCGGGGGGTCGAGCGGGTGGCCCGGCAGCACCGCGTCGGCGTCGTCCTCACCGAGTTCGGGCCGCAGCGCAACGCGATCCGGTACTGGATCGACGACACCCTCGCCCGGCGGCCGGACTGCCTGGTCATGGTGGCCCAGCTGGACGCGGAACAGCACCGGCTGCTGCGGGCCCGGGGCATTCCGTTCGTGGTCTTCGACCCCACCACCGAGCTGCCAGAGGACGTCCCGTTCGTCGGCGCGACGAACTGGTCCGGCGGCCGGTCGGCCACCCGCCACCTGATCGGGCTCGGCCACCGGCGGATCGCGATGGTCGCCGGCCCGGAGGACGTCCTGTGCTGCCGGGCCCGGCTGGACGGCTACCGCTCCGCCCTGGAGGCCGCCGGGTTGCCGGTGGCGTCCGACCTGGTCCGGCACGCCGGCCTGACCGACGCCGACGGCCGCACCGCCGCCCTCGACCTGCTGCGTCGCCCCGACCGGCCGACGGCGGTGTGCACCGGCAACGACCTGCAGGCCGTCGGGGTCTACCAGGCCGCCCGCGCGCTCGGGCTGCGGATTCCCGCCGATCTCAGCGTGGTCGGCTTCGACGACCTGCCGGTGGCCACCCTGGTCGACCCGGCATTGACCACCGTGCACCAACCGCTGCGCGAGATGGCGGTCACCGCCACCGAACTGGCCCTCGCGCTCGGGCGGGGGGAGCCGGCCGGCCAGGTCCGCCTGGAACTGGCGACCACCCTGACCGTACGCCACAGCACCGCGCCACCGCCGGCCTGACCGGTGGGGCCGGGCCCCCGTCGCCCGGGTCCACGACGGGCCCCGGCCGGCGCGGGGCGTCGCTCACAGCCCGGCGCAGGGGCGCTCGTCGAGCGTGCAGCCCTGCGGCGCCTTGGTGACCGGGTCGGCGGTGCGGACGTCGAAGCGGATGGCCTGCGTCCCGCCCGCCGCGACGGCCGGGCCGGTGAAGGTGACCGACTGCCCGTCCTGTCGCCAGTCGGCGCCGGTCACCTCCGCCGCCGAACTGCCCCGGGGCAGCGTGACGACGACCGTCCAACCGGTGGCCGGCGTCCCGCCCGGGTTGTCGACCACCACCTCCCCGGTGTACCCGAAGACCCGGGTCGACACCGTCGCGTACCGGGCGTCCAGCGGCGCCGCGACCGCCGGGGTCGGGGTGGGGGTCCGCGACGGGGTCGCCGACGGCGACCGGCTCGGCGGGGTGCTGCGCGACGGCGGGGCCGACGTCGGACGTGCCGACACGACGGACCGCGACGGGCTCGGCGTGGCGGTCGGGCGCACCGGCGGCGCCACCGGGGCCGCCCCGGTCGGTTCCTCCCGCTCCGGCGGCAGCAGGGCCCAGCCGGCCAGCCCGAGCGCCAGCGCCGCCGTGCCCGACCCGACCACCACCCAACCGGTGGTACGGCCCCGGGTCGACGGCCGGGCCACGTCGGCCATCAGCGCCACCGGCAGTACGGCGGTCGGCGCGGCGCTGTCCCGCCGCAGGTCGACCTCGCGGAAGGCCAACCAGTCGAGCAGCGCGGGCAGGCGTCCGGCCAACGACTGCCGGTAGCACTCCTCGCGCCGCGCGCCCTGCCCGGCGGACCAGTCGCCCTGCTGCACGGTCTCCCGGACGGTCACCCGGCAGCCCTCGGCGGTGGTGGTGAGGACGCAGGTCACCTCGGTGTGCCGCGCCCCCTCGACACACCGCACCACGAGCAGCTCCGGCGCCCGCTGGCGCACGGCCGCGATCTCGACGTCGCCGTCGAAGCCGGGCAGCCCGGCGGTGCCCACCCGCCACCGGCCCGGCCGGTCGGGCACCGCCTCGGCCCCGGCGAACCAGCGGACCAGCAACGCCGGATCGGTCACCGCGCGCCAGACCCGGTCGGCGGGGTGCAGCAGGTCGACCTGTGCGCCGATCTCGATCACGGCGAGAGACTCTACGGGCCGCACGTCCCGTGGGTGAACCTGGTCGCCGCGATCGCACCAGCACACCGCGGTACGACTTGACGAAACACATGTTATCGCTCACAGTCGATGTCGAGGACCACCGCACCTGATGGCTCACCGGGCGAGCCGTGCTGGTCGAGCCTCGGATCGTGGCGTCCCCCCAGGGCATGTGGGACGTCGGGTCAGGATTTCCCATCAGCAGCTGCCGGCGACGGCGCGACCGGCCCCGAGCAGGGGCGGGACGACTCCGTCGACGGCCGGCCCGGTCTCCTCGAAGGAGGATCATGGCGCCCTTTTCGGGAGGCGCTGCGCCGTTGCCCGCAGCGGGTGATCCTCTCGCCGATCCGGGCTGCGGCCCCGGCGTCGAGGTCACCGAGGTCGACGGCCGGCACGGACCGCGACCGGGACACCGCCGACAGTCCCTCGTCCGGGCCGGGTACGGCGGCCACGATGGCGCGTCCTGGCCGACCGGACGACGGACCCCGCCGGCCGGCACGACCCACCGCACCGGGAACCGGGCACCTCAGTACCACCACCGCTGCACCCACCTCGAAAAGGATGCGACATGAGACCCAAGAGAGCCCTACTGGCCACGGCGACCCTCGCCGTGGCCGGCGCACTCACCGTCGGGATGACGTTGGCGATGGCCCCCGCGGCCAGCGCCGGGACGACCCTGCGGGCCGCGGCGGCCGAGAAGGGCCGCTACTTCGGCGCGGCGGTTGCGACGGGCAAGCTGTCCACCAGCACCTACACCACCATTCTCAACCGCGAGTTCAACTCGATCGTGGCCGAGAACGAGATGAAGTGGGACGCCACCGAGCCGCAGCAGGGCCGGTTCAACTACACCGGCGGCGACCGGATCGTCAGCCACGCCCAGGCCAACGGGATGAGCGTGCGTGGCCACGCGCTGCTCTGGCACCAGCAGGAGCCGGGCTGGGCGCAGGGCATGTCGGGCAGCGCGCTGCGCAGCGCGATGATCAACCACGTCACCCAGGTCGCCACCCACTTCCGCGGCAAGATCTACGCGTGGGACGTGGTGAACGAGGCGTTCGCCGACGGTGGCAGCGGTGGGCGTCGCGACTCGAACCTGCAGCGCACCGGCAACGACTGGATCGAGGCGGCGTTCCGGGCCGCCCGGGCCGCCGACCCGGGCGCGAAGCTCTGCTACAACGACTACAACACCGACGGCGTCAACGCGAAGTCGACGGGCGTCTACAACATGGTGCGGGACTTCAAGTCCCGGGGCGTGCCGATCGACTGCGTCGGCTTCCAGTCCCACCTGGGCACCACGATCCCGGGTGACTACCAGGCCAACCTCCAGCGCTTCGCCGACCTCGGCGTGGAGGTGCAGATCACCGAGCTGGACGTGATGACCGGCGGCAACCAGGCCAACATCTTCGGCACGGTCACCCGGTCCTGCATGGCCATCTCCCGGTGTGCCGGCATCACCGTGTGGGGGGTGCGCGACTGTGACTCGTGGCGCGGCTCCGACAACGCCCTGCTGTTCGACTGCAACGGCAACAAGAAGCCGGCGTACGACTCGGTGCTGAACGCGCTCAACGCCGGTCCGGGCATCCCGAACCCGACGACCACTCCGCCGAACCCGACCACCACGCCGCCGAACCCGACGACGCCCCCGCCGACGACTCCGCCGCCGGGTGGGTCGGGCTGTTCGGCGTCGGTGTCGTTGAATTCGTGGACCGGTGGTTTCGTGGCGACGGTGAAGGTGACCGCGGGTTCGTCGGGTACGCGTGGTTGGACGGTGAGCATGACGTTGCCGGGTGGGTCGAGTGTGACCGGTACGTGGTCGGCGACGGCCAGTGGTAGTTCCGGGACGGTGCGGTTCACGAATGTGGACTACAACGGTGCGCTCGGTGCGGGTCAGTCGACCGAGTTCGGTTTCCAGGGCAACGGCAGCGGGGCGGGGATGACCCCCACCTGCACCGCCAGCTGAGTACCGCCCCGGTCGAGCACCACCGTCAGTCCAGCACCACCGTCAGTCGAGTACCACCGTGAGTTGAGTATCACCGCCGCCGGCCCGACCCGGGTGTACCGGGTCGGGCCGGCGGTGCCTCTCCCACCCGCCGGCCGGCGCGACGCGCCCCGGCCGGACCACCGTCGGCCAGCCCCGGACCGGGCCAGTCCGGACCGTCGTCCCGCACGCCGGGACGGCCCGTCGTCCGTCGCTGACCACCGACTCCGACAGAGGAACCGCCGATGAAACCCCGACTCGCACTGCTGGCCGCCGCCCTGGCGACCGCCCTGGCCACCGTCACCGCCGTGGTCACGGCCCCCAACCCGGCGTCGGCCGCGACGCTGACCCAGGTGACCAACTTCGGCACCAACCCGACCAACCTGCAGATGCACCTGTACGTGCCCGACCGGGTGGCCGCCCGGCCGGCGTTGCTGCTGGCGCTGCACTACTGCACCGGCAGCGGCCCGGCGCTGCACACCGGCTACGGGCTCAGCTCGCTGGCCGACCGCTACGGCTACATCGTGATCTACCCGTCGGTGACCCGCAGCAGCAAGTGCTGGGACGTCTCCTCCCCGCAGGCGCTGCGGCGCAACGGGGGCAGCGACCCCGTGGGCCTCAAGTCGATGATCGACTACGTGCGGAACCGCTACCCGGTCGACGAGAACCGGATCGGCGTCGCCGGGTTCTCCTCCGGCGCGATGATGACCAACGTGATGGCGGGGGTCTACCCGGACGTGTTCAACGCCGGCGTCAGCTCCTCCGGCGTGCCGTTCGGCTGCTTCGCCACCACCAACGGCTCGGAGTGGAACAGCGACTGCTCCGGCGGGCGGATCGTGAAGACCCCGCAGCAGTGGGGTGACCTGGTCCGCAACGCCTACCCCGGCTACACCGGCAAGCGGCCCCGGATGCAGATCTGGCACGGCACCACCGACACCACGCTGAGCTACGTCAACTTCGGCGAGCAGGTCAAGCAGTGGACCAACGTGCTCGGTGTCTCGCAGACCCCCAGCTCCACCGACTACCCGCAGACCAGCGCCACCCGCACCCGCTACGGCGGCACCGGTGGCACGCCGCCGGTGGAGGCGATCAGCTTCCAGGGCTACGGGCACTCCATCCCGTTCGACGCCGCCCAGGCGGTCCGCTTCCTCGGCTTCGACAGCGCCAGCCCCACCACCCCGCCGCCGACCACCCCGCCGCCGACCACTCCGCCGCCCACCACTCCGCCGCCGACGACTCCGCCGCCGGGTGGGTCGGGCTGTTCGGCGTCGGTGTCGTTGAATTCGTGGACCGGTGGTTTCGTGGCGACGGTGAAGGTGACCGCGGGTTCGTCGGGTACGCGTGGTTGGACGGTGAGCATGACGTTGCCGGGTGGGTCGAGTGTGACCGGTACGTGGTCGGCGACGGCCAGTGGTAGTTCCGGGACGGTGCGGTTCACGAATGTGGACTACAACGGTGCGCTCGGTGCGGGTCAGTCGACCGAGTTCGGTTTCCAGGGCAACGGCAGCGGGGCGGGGATGACCCCCACCTGCACCGCCAGCTGACCGACGCGACCGACGGCTCCGGGCGGCGCACCCCCCGCAGAGGTGCTCCGCCCGGAGCCCCGTCGCGCCCGGAACACTCCGGGCGACCACTGACGAGGCGCAGGGCCGGGGAGCGAACCCGGCCCTGCGCCTCTCCTCACCGGCGCAGGCGTCCCTGCCGCGTCACACCGGCGTCCGTCGCCACTGCTGGTTGCTGCCGGTGCCGCAGGTCCACTGCACGACCTGCACCCCGTCGGCCAGCCCGGCGTTGAGCACGGCGAGACACTTGTTGCTGTGCCGGGCCACCAGCTGCACCCAGCCGTCACCGACGTCCTGGAGCCGCCACTGCTGGTTGGTGCCCCCGTTGCAGGTCCACTGCACCACCCGGGCGCCGTCGGCGGTCGTGCCGGCGCCGCCGTAGACGTCCAGGCACTTGCCGCTGTTGACGCTCACCACCGTGGACCAGCCGCCGCCGGCCTCGGCGAACCGCCACCGCTGGTTGGCCTGACCGTTCGCGGCCCACTGCACGACGTTCGCACCGTCGGTCGTGGCGGCGTTGCTGACGTCCAGCAGCTTCGCGCTGTGCCGGGCGGCCAGCGTCGCGGTCGTCGGGGTCGGGGTGGTGGTCTGCGGCGTCAGCCGGTAGAGCCCGGCACCGTGGGCGGGCAGCGACCGGCTGAACGTCCCCGTCGAGCTGCCCAGGGCCGCGCCGGACCACAGGTCGGTCGCGGTGGCCGAGCCGATGCCCAGCTCGGCGAGGTTCAGCGACACCGTGGCCGCAGCGCCCTCCCGGTTGAACAGCGCGACGTACCGGTCGGTGCTGTCCGGCACGTCGGCCACCCACACCTGCCGGGTGCCGCCGGTGAGCTGCCGGTTGTTGGCGCTGCGCTGGTCGACCGCGAGCACCGCGCTGTTGGTCATCAACGCCAGCTCCGCCGCCCGGTTCTCCACCAGGTTGCCGCCCCACATCAGCGGCGCCCGGTTGATCACCCAGAGCGACATGAGGGTGCGCTGCTCGTCCGCGCTGAGGTTCGAGTAGCGCGGCGAGCCGACCGGGCCGTACTTCGACAGCCGGCCGATCGGGATCATGTCCGGATCGGGCCAGGCCCCCGGCTTGCGGTACGGCGTCCAGTTGCGCAACTGGTCGAACAGCGCGTCCACCGACGACCAGTTGTCCCACAGGTCGTTGACGATCCGCCACATGTGCGCGTTGTTCTGCACGTGCGGGCCGGCGGACAGCGGTGTCGCCCCCGGCGACAGGCTCAGCACCATCGGCCGGCCGCTGCGCCCGATCGCCGTCCGGTAGCCCTCGACCTCCGCCTGCCGGTACGTCGGCGCGGCGATGTCGTCGATCTTCACGAAGTCGACGCCCCACGCGGCCAGCAACTGGAACACCGAGTCGAGGTACGCCTGTGCGCAGAGGTTGGACATGTCCAGCCCCCACATCAGGTTGAGCCAGGCCGCGCTGTTGCCCGCGTCGATCTGGTTGGCCCGGCACGAGGTGCCGAGGATCGGCACGTTGTCCGCGACCGCCTGCCGGGGGATGCCCCGCATCAGGTGTACGCCGAACTTCAGCCCCTGGGCGTGCACGTGGTCGGCCAGCGGCTTGAACCCGTTGTCGCCGGCCGCCGACGGGAACCGGGTGGTGTCGGGCAGCAGCCGCCCGTTGGCGTCCATCCGGAGCCGGGGTTGCAGGTTGGCGTCCTGGTTGGGGCTGCCGTTGTGCTGTCCGGGGAAGTACCAGGCCCAGTCGACGACGATGTACTGCCAGCCGTACTGGCGCAGGTTCGCGCCCATGTAGTCGGCGTTGGCCCGCACGTCGGCCTCGGTGACGCTCCAGTTGAACGAGTCGTAGCTGTTCCACCCCATCGGCGGGGTGTCGGCGACGCCGTTGTCCCACGCCTGCGCCGGTTGGGGCCCGGTGGCGCCGACCAGGCCCGTCACGAGCAGGAGGGCGGTGGCGAGCAGGACGGCCACCCGTCGGGTCGCCGCAGAAGTGACACGGTGCTGCATCGGACCTCCTCGGCCATCGGGGTCAGCGGTATCCGGCGGCGGTGATGTTGGCCTGCACCGCGTTCTCGGTGGCGTCCGACGGGTAGCCGGCGACCATCGCGCCCTCGTAGAACGTGCCGACGCTCTGGTTGGTGTTGTCGATGCAGCAGTCCCCGCCGCTGCCCAGGATGATCGCGCCCTGCTTGCGCATCGGGCTGTACCCGCGCGGCAGCGACCCGTCGTAGAGGGTGTAGAGGCTGCCGGACTGGGCGTTGCTGCCCTTGATGGCGAAGCGCGAGGTGCCGTTGTTCTTCAGGGTGGCGGTGACGAACTTGCTGGTGAACGCCCGCTGGTTGGAGTTCCACGAGCTGCTGCCGCCGGGGTAGAGGCCGTACTCCAGGTCGGCCTGCACCCACGGGCCGGAGCCGGAGCAGCCGCCGAACCAGCAACTGGTGCCGAAGTAGATCGCGTCCATCGCGCCCGCGCCGTCGGCCCGCCTGGTGGTCTCGCTGTTGCCGTAGTCGAAGCAGCAGCCGCTGTTGACGTGGGTGCCGCTGGTGACCATGTACATGCCCTCCGGCGCGGCACCGGTCGGCACCCCGGTCAGGTGACCGTCGCGCCAGTAGCTGCTCCTGCCGGGGATGAAGAGGGAGTAGACCTTGTCCCCGCCGACCGTCACCGACTCTCTGTTCGCGACCGCCGGTTGGACGGCGCCACCGACCCCGCCGGGGCCCTGGTAGCCGAGGTTGTTGCCGCGCCCGGACTGGTCGAAGATGATCGTGATGACGCAGGTGGTGTTCGCGCAGAAGCTGTCCTGGCTGGCGGCGTTGGCCCGCCCGCCCGGTGACAGCACCCCGATGTTGCGGGTGGTGTTGTCCGAGGACCTGCGCACCTGGTAGAGCGAGCCGTTGTAGGCCGCGTAGAGCGCCCGGGTGGTGCTGTGCGCCGCGATGCAGGCGGTGCCTCCGGCGGCGTAGATGTCACACGGTTGGCTGGTGGCGGGTGGCGGTGTGGTCGGCGGCGGTGTGGTGGGTGGCGGTGTGGTCGGCGGGGGTCCGGTGGTCGGGTTCACCCCGCCGGTGCAGGCGGTGCCGTTGAGGCTGAACGCGGTGGGCGCGGGGTTGCTGCCGGTCCACGCGCCGTTGAAGCCGAAGCTCGCGGTGCCGTTGGTGGGGATCGCGCCGTTGTAGCTGGCGTTGGTGACGGTGACCTGGGCACCGGCCTGGGTGTAGCTGCCGTTCCAGAGCTGGGTGATGGTCTGCCCGGCCGAGTAGCTCCAGGTCAGCCGCCACCCGTCCACCGCGTCGCCGAGGTTGGTGATGGTGACGTTGGCGCCGAAGCCGCCCTGCCAGGACGAGCTGACGGTGTAGGTCACCTGGCAGCCGCCGGCGGCGGCCGAGGCCGAGGTCTGGGTGGCGGCGGCGGTGACGAGCAGCAGGGCGGTGGCGGTGGCGGCGACCAGCGCCGGCCGCCGACGGAGGAGTCGGTTCTCTCGCACGGGATCTCCTGGTGGTGGAAGGACGGTGCGGTACGCCCCGGCGGGGTGGTGGACGGGTCACCCCCCGCCGCCGGGCGGGGCGACGGGGGGTGACCCGGCGGGTCAGGCGGTCACGCAGGTCGCGCCGTTGAGGGTGAACGTCGCGGGGGCGGCGGCGTTACCGGTGTGGGTGGCCTGGAAGCCGATCGTCGTCGACGCTCCCGGGGCCAGCGTGCCGTTGTAGCTGACGTTCGTGGCGGTGACCTGGCCGCTGCTCGGTGCGTAGCTGGCGTTCCAGCCACCGGTTATCACCTGCCCGGCGGGCAGGGTGAACCCCAGGGACCAGCCGGTGAGCGTCGTGCTCCCGGTGTTGACGATGGTGATGCTCGCGGTCAGCCCGTTGTTCCACGCGCTGATCGTGTCGGTGACCCGGCAGGGGCCCGACTGCGGCGACGACGTCGGTGTGGGCGTCGGGGTCGAGGTGGGGGTGACCGTCGGGGTCGGCGTCGGCGTGACCGTCGGGGTAGGGGTGGGGGTGACCGTGGGCGTGGGCGTGGGGGTCAGGGTGGGGGAGGGCGTCGGGGCGCTGCCGTCCAGGCCGAGGAAGGTGATGGCGTACGCGAGCTGGCCGGCCATCGGCAGTTGGTGCCCCACCCCGGCGATGCTGATCCCCTCGACCGGGGACTGCGGGCCCGTCCCGCCGTACCGGGTGCGGGTCCAGGACGACTGCGGGCGGTCGGTGACGGTGGGCGTGGTGCTCAACCCGTGCAGGTTGGTCCACTGCTTGATCTCTTCACCGAAGTTGGGGTAAGCCAGGGTGGTGTCCGTCGCGCCGTGCCACAGCTGCATCCGGGGATAGCGGCCGGTGTACCCGGGGAACATGGCGCGGGCCTGGTCGCCCCACTGCTGCGCCGTCTTGATCACATTGCCGCCGGAGCACCTGCTGTTCCACAGTGAGCCGTCGGTGGTGGCGAAGCAGCCGGCCGGCACTCCGGAGAACGCCGACGCGGCGGAGAAGACGTCGGGGTACTGCGCCGCGAGCACGTTGGTCATCATCGCGCCGGAGGAGAAGCCGGAGACCACGATCCGCGCCGGGTCGACCGGGTAGCGCTGCCGGGCGTACGCGACCATGGACATGATCCCGGTCGAGTCGCCGCCACCGTTGCGGGTGAGCGCGGCGGGGGTGGAGACGTCGAAGCAGCTCCCGCTGCGGGTCGCCTCGGGCACCACGATCAGGTAGCCGTAACGGTCGGCGGCGGTCACGTAGTCGCGCCCGTTGCCGTTGAAGATGCCGCTGGCCGAGCCGCTGCAGTAGTGCACCAGCACCAGCAGCGCCGGGCGGGGCGCCAGGTTGTTCGGGGCGTACAGGTACATGTTGAGGTTGGTGGGATTGTTGCCGAATCCCGTCACTCTGGTCAGGGTCGCCGCGGTCGCGGGCTGTGCCGTCACCAGGACGGTGGCTGCCGCGACACCGAGGACGACGGCTGCCAGCGCGGCGCGCAGACTGCCCTTCATCGGTGGCCTTTCTTCCAGGGTGGGAGCGCCGCGCCGGGGGTTGGTGCGGGCGTCACGCCGGCGTCGGCCGGACCCGGGATCGAAGAAGGGTCGCCGGGTGGTCCGAGGTCGGTCCCGAGAATTGACGATTGTCGTTACGTTAACGTTAACAGTGACCGCTGTCCATAGCTGGGGGTCGCGACGCGGAACGGGCCCGGCCCGGTCGGCGCGGCCGGCGACCGCTGGTGGCGGGAGCCCCGTGGTGGTGACGACGGCGTGACCGGGCCGGTCACCGGGGTGCGGCGACGCTGTCCCGGGTGACCAGGGTGGGGGAGACGGTCCGCCGCAGGGTGTGGTCGACCCCCGCGTCGATCTGCGCGAGCAGCAGGTCGAGGCTGGCCTCCGCCACGGTGTCGAAGTCCGGCCGGACGGTGGTCAACGGCGGGATGAAGTACGCGGCGTCCGGCACGTCGTCGAAGCCGACCACGCTGACCTCCTCCGGCACCCGCCGACCGTGCTCGTGCAGCGCGTGCAGCACGCCCAGCGCGAGGTCGTCGTTGGCCGTGAAGATCGCGGTCACCTCCGGGCTGCGGGCCAGCATCTGCCCGCACCGGTATCCCGAGGCGGCGGACCAGTCGGCCTGCAGCACCGGCGGGATCTCCGCCCCCGCCGCCTGCAACGTCTCCCGCCACCCGGCGATCCGTCCGGCGCTGTCGAACCAGTCCGCCGGGCCCGAGACGTGCCAGACCGTACGGTGGCCGGCGTCGAGCAGGTGCCGGGTGGCCAGCCGACCCCCCTCCACCTGGTCGATGGTGACCAGCGGCACCGGTCGCCGGGGATCGCCGTCCACGGTGACCAGCGGAATGTCGGTGGGCAGGCACTCCAGCGCCTCACCTGCCGATTCCACCGGCGCGATCACCACGATCCCGGCGACCCGGTGGGCGAGGTGCCGCTCGACCACGGCGGTGATGGAGGTGCGGTCCAGGTTGCGCACGCTGCCCACGCTGACCGCGAAACCCGCCTCGGCCGCGGCGAGTTCGAACGCGGACAGCAGGGAGGCCGGGCCGTAGAGGGTGGTGTTGAGCGCCACCACACCGAGCACCTGGGACCGCCCGGTGACCAGGGTGCGGGCCGCCCGGTTGGGCCGGTAGCCGAGTTCGGTGATCGCGGCCTGGACCCGTAGGCGGGTCTGTTCCCGCACGTGCGGATGACCATTGAGGACCCGCGACACGGTCTGGTGGGACACTCCGGCGAGGCGGGCCACGTCTCTCATCGCTGGAGCGCGCACAGTCATCCCACACCTCTCGGTCCGCCCCGCAGCCCGTTACCGGCGAAGCGGCCCAGCCCGGCGTCCGGGCAGGGACGACGGACACGAGGCATGGGCGCACACGCCGTGGACAACGCTGGATCAGCGAGAGTCTACGCGGCGTGTCGCCCCGGGTGGGTCGGTGACGCGACCGAGTATCGTCCGCGCGCCGTGATATTCGTCATCACGGATCGCGGGCGCTGTGCGAACTGGCGGTGACGGTGGCCTGGTCCCTCCCTGGGTCCTCGCTGGTGCCCGGCCCGCGTCTGCCGGGCCGGCCGACCTGTGGTGGAGCGTGTCCCCGATCGGGGTGGCGGGGGCGCGTCGACGGTGGTGGGACCGCGCCGCGACGACCTGCCGCATCGATCGAGTCGGATGCTACTCGAAACGGTTCGGTAACGACAAGGACAGGTTTCCGCGATCCGGTGCAGCCCGCCCCGGGCGGGTCAGTGGTCGTACGCGACGGCGGTGCTGTCCCGCACCACCAGCGTGGTCGCCAGCTCCACCCGGGTCTGGGCGAGGCTCTTGTCGGCGGCCAGGGTCAGCACCATCCGGGCCGCCGCGGCGCCCATCTCGACCAACGGCTGCCGCACCGAGGTCATCGGCGGTCCACAGAACATGGTGTACGGGATGTCGTCGAAGCCGACCACGCTGAGGTCCCGGGGAATCCGCCGTTCGGCCAGCCGGGCCGCCTCGTAGACCCCGAGGGCCTGCAGGTCGTTGCCGCACACGATCGCCGTCGGGGCCGGGTCCTGCCGGAGCAGTTCCTGGCCGTGGTTGAGGCCGTCCTCGAAGGAGAACCAGTGGCCGTGGCGCAGCCAGCGCGCGGGCAGTCCGACGCCGGCCGCCTCCAGGGCCGCCCGCGCGCCGTCCAGCCGGGCCTTGGCGCAGAGCCGTTCGGTCGGTCCGGAGATCACCCCGATCCGACGGTGGCCGAGGTCGAGCAGGTGGCGGGCGGCCTCGAAGCCACCGCTCCAGTTGGTCGAGGTCACCGACGGGACGGAATGCAGCGGCGGCTCCCCGGTGGGGTCGAGGACCACCAGCGGGATCCCGCTCGCCGCCAGCAGGGCGTGTTGTTCGGAGGTGAAGCCGAGGTGGACCGCGATCACCCCGGTCGGGCGGCGGGCCAGCAGGTCGCGGGCCCAGAACCGCCCCTCCGAGACCTGCCGGCGGGCGTCGGTGAAGCCGACGGCGAACCGGTGCGCACCGGCGACCTGCTGCACCCCCTGCATGATCATCACTGCCAGGTTGCTCTGCATGCCGTAGAAGACCACCTCGACACTGGCGTGCGGGGTGCCCAGTTCCGGCCGGCGGTAGCCGTGTTCGCGCAGCAGCGCCTCCACCCGGGCGCGGGTCTCCGCCGCGACCCCCGAGCGGCCGTTGAGGACCTTCGACACGGTGGGGGGCGACACGTCCGCCAGCCGGGCGATGGTGGTCAGCGTGGGTTCGCCCCGTCTGCGGCCGCGCCGCTGCGGTCCCGTCGCCCGACCGGCCGGCGTGCCGGTCGCCGTGGTGGGTGCGGGGGCGGGCGCGTCGGGGGTGGGGTCGGCCGGGGCCGGGCGGACGTCGTCGGCCGGCGTGCGCGGTGCTGGCGGACGGCCGTGCTGTCGTCGTACCGTGTCGAGCAGTCGACTGCGGACGGATTCGGCGTGCCGCGCGGCGACCGGCCCGGCGGGCACCGTCTCGGTGAGGTAGCGCCGCCGCCCGGACACCGGGTCGATGCCGGCGTACACCCGCACCCGCAGGGAGCCGCTGGGCAGCTTCTCGATCTCACCACGGGCTCGTCGACCGGGCGTGGAGCCAACTGGCATGGAGCCATGGTATTCGATATCGGCGGTGCCGGGTGGCTCCATGATGGCTCCATGAGCGCGGCGTTCCCGCGTCCACCGGCGCGACGTCCGCCCGGTGCGCTCGGCCCGCCCGCCGTCGACCGTCGCCGCCCCGCCGCCGACTGTGGCGGGCCGGCCGTCGGCGGGCCGGCCGGATATTGATCGACGCATGCAAGTGGTTGAATAGCCCGAAACGCTTCCGTAACATGGGGGGCCATTGTTAGCGCTCACACCGGGTGGTCGAGCGGACGGCTTCCCGCGTCCGACGGGGCCCCGGCCGGGGCGGCGCCACTGATTGGAGACCTCGTGAAGCGACTCGTGCGAGCCCGGAGCTGGGGGCGGGCGGCAGCGGCCGGCCTGCTCCTGGCCGGCGTCCTGGTGGGCGTACGCGCCCCGATGGCGCAGGCGTTGGACAACGGTGTGGCGCGGACGCCGCCGATGGGGTGGAATAGCTGGAACACGTTCGGCTGCAACATCAACGAGGCGTTGATCCGGCAGATGACCGACGCCATGGTCAGCTCCGGCATGAAAGACGCCGGCTACCAGTACGTCGTCGTCGACGACTGCTGGATGAACCCCAACCGCGACTCCGCCGGCAACCTCCAGGGCGACCCCACCCGCTTCCCCTCCGGCATGAAAGCCCTCGGCGACTACATCCACGCCCGCGGCCTCAAATTCGGCATCTACCAAGCCCCCCTCGACAAAACCTGCGCCCAATACTTCAACTCCTACCCCGGCGCCACCGGCAGCCAAGGCCGCGAAGCACAAGACGCCCGCCAGTTCGCCAACTGGGGCGTCGACTACCTCAAATACGACTGGTGCTCACCCACCGGCACCATCGACGACCAGGTCCGCGCCTTCGCCAAAATGCGCGACGGCCTCGCCGCCGCCGGCCGACCCATCGTCCTGAGCATCAACTCCAACAGCATCCACTCCAAAACCGGACCCCAACGCGACTGGGGCGACGTCTCCAACATGTGGCGCACCACCGAAGACATCACCAACACCTGGAACAGCGGCCAAACCAACGGCTACCCCATGGGCATCCAAAACATCATCGACGTCACCGTCCCCCTCGCCGCCCGCGCCAAACCCGGCGCCTTCAACGACATGGACATGATGGAAGTCGGCCGCGGCGGCATGACCGACACCGAAATGCGCTCCCACTTCGCCCTCTGGGCCATCCTCGCCTCACCCCTCATCGCCGGCAACGACCTCCGCACCATGAACACCGCAACCCAAACCATCCTGAAGAACGCCAACCTCATCGCCATCAGCCAAGACCCCCTCGCGCTCCAAGCCAGCCAGGTTTCCTTCGACGGCACCCGCCGAATCCTCGCCAAACGACTCGCCAACGGCGACACCGCCGTCGCCCTGTTCAACCAGGGCAGCTCCACCACCACCATCACCACCACCGCCGCCGCCATCGGCAAGTCCGGGTCCTCCTTCACCCTGGTCGACGCCTGGACCAACGCCAGCACCACCAGCACCGGCACCATCTCGGCCAGCGTGCCGTCGCACGGCACGGTGGTCTACCGGGTCAGCGGCGGTGGGACCGCCCCGCCGACGACGCCGCCGCCGTCCACGGCGAACGCGCTGTCCAGCGTCTCCTCGGGGCGCTGCCTGGACGTGCCGCAGAGCAACACCGCCAACGGCACCCAGCCGGTGATCTGGGACTGCAACGGGGCGGCCAACCAGCGCTGGACGGCCAACGGCCAGACCCTCCAGGCCCTCGGCAAGTGCCTGGACGCGCCGCTCAACGCCACCGCCGGCGCCAAGGCCCAGATCTGGGACTGCAACGGCGGCACCAACCAGCAGTGGACGTTCAACTCCAACGGCACGATCAGCAACGTGCAGTCCGGCCTGTGCCTCGACGTGAACAACAACGGCACGGCCAACGGCACCACCGTGCTCCTGTGGACCTGCACCGGAGCGGCCAACCAGCGGTGGAACCGGATCTGACCGCGACGTCGTCGGCCACCCGGCACCCGGGGTGGCCGACGACCGGTGGTTGCCGGACCCGGACGGTGTGGTGCGGGCACCGTCCGGGTCCGGTCGTCCGACGCCCCCGTCGACGTGGCGGTGGGCGTCGTCCCGCCCGGACGGACGACCGGGCGGTGGTCGGAGATCCTCAGCCGGCGGCGGTGGCGGCGGGCGTGCCGACCGGGGTCAGCCCGGTGGAGGCCCGGTAGCGGACCGGGATCGGGTCGGTCAGCGCGCCGACGAACTCCCCGTCGACGTGGTCGAGGAACCCGATCAGGGACCAGTCGCCGGTGGGGCCGGCGACCAGCCGGGGCGCGTACAGGTACGGGTGCGGGAACGGGCGGGCCGTGGCGATGTCCCACGGGCCGCGTACGTCGTGCCCCTCGACCGCCCAGATCCGGTGGCCGTCGCGGCGGGTGCCGGCGGCGTCGGTGGAGAACAGCAGCAGGGGTTGCCCGTCCACGACGGCGACCTGCGGCACCTCCAGGTGCCCGAACCCGGCGGGCACCGACAGCGGCGGCTGCACGGTCCAGTGCAGCAGGTCCGGTGAGGTGGCGTGCCCGACGACGCCCCGGGCCTCGGTCGGGCCGGTGTTCACCCGGGCGGTGACGAGCATGTGCCATCCGTCGCCGTCCGGGTCGGGGAACACCCACGGGTCACGCCAGGCCTGCTCGTACCAGAGGTTCCGGTCGAGCAGCTCGTACCAGGTGGGGTCGGCCTCCACCAGCGGACCGGTGCCGTGCCGGTGCCAGGTGGTCAGGTCGTCGGAGACGGCCAGGCCGATCCGCTGCACCAGCCCGTCCTCGGCCCGACCGACCCCGGTGTAGAACAGGTACCACCGCCCGTCCGGGCCGCGCACCGTGCACCCCGTCCAGGTCGCGAGGTCGTCCCAGCTCGGTGCGTCGGCCGGCACGATCGCGTCGGCGACGAGCTGCCAGGTGCGCAGGTCCGTGGAGACCGCATGGCCGATGGTGGCGCGGCGGTGCCGGCGGTGCGGGTCGTGCAGGGCGCGGGAGGCGCGCAGGAAGAACGCGTGCCACCGGTCGGTGTCGTCCCGGGCGTACCAGCTGTCCCACACCCAGTGGTCGGGTAGACGTAGCATGCCGGGGAAGCTAGCACTAAATCGTTTTAGCGGCCAGGTCGGCCCTCCTGCGACGACCCGCGCTGGCGTGGTCGACGGGCGGTGGGGGAGGGCTATCCCGCCGGGGCGGCCAGGGAGCGGCGGCGGCGCAGCGGCATGGGCACGAGCGACGGCGCGGCCCCACCGCCGTCGAGCAGGATCTCGACCGCCCGCCGACCCATCTGCTCGTGCGGCAGCGCGGTGGTGGACAGGCCGGGGCGCAACCAGGCGGCGATCGGGTCGTCGTCGAACGAGACCACCGAGATGTCGTCCGGGACGGTCAGCCCCGCCTCGGCGAGCGCCTGGTAGGCGCCGAAGGCCAGCCGGTCGTTCATGCAGATGATCGCGGTGGGTCGGGTCGGTCGGCCCAGCAGCGTCCGCATCGCGGCGTAGCCGTGTTCGGGCAGCCACTCGGCGCAGAAGCACTCGGTCAGCAGGTCGACCCCGGCGTCGTCGAGCGCCCGCTGGACGCCGCGCAGCCGGGCGCGTGCGGCGAGGGAGACCTCGGCGTCGTCCTCCTTGAGCCGGTTGCGGCCGATCAGCGCGATCCGGTCCCGGTGGCCGTGGTCGAGCAGGGCGGTGGTGACCGTACGGCCGGCCCGCTCGTCGTCGGGGAGCACGCAGGGCAGGTCGTCGGGGCTGGTGGCGTTGAGCAGCACCACCGGGCCGCCGAGGATGGCCGTGGGCACGGTCAGCCGGCGGGTGGCCATCGCGGCGTAGATCACGCCGTCGACCTGCCGGTCGAGCATCGCCTCGATGGCGTACTGCTCGAAGGTGGCGTCGCCCTGCGTCTCGGTGATGAGCAGCACGTGGTCCCGCTCCCGGGCCGCGTCGAGCGCGCCCCGGATGAGGCCGCCGGCGAACCGGGTGGTGGCGACGATGTCGGAGACGAACGCGATGGTGGCCGTCTTGCGGGTACGCAGGCTGCGGGCCGCCAGGTTGGGCCGGTAGCCGAGCTCCTCGGCGGCGGCGAAGACGCGCTGGTGCGCCTCGGCCGACAGCCGGGTGCCCTCCCGGCCGTTGAGGACCATCGACGCGGCGGTCTTGGACAGCCCGGCCCGCCGCGCGACGTCGGCCAGGGTTGCTCTGTTGCGGCCCATCAGTCCTCCGAATCGCCGGCGGCGTCGCGGCCGCCGCTCCCGCCCATCATGATGCGTGGTCCGGCCCGGCCCGGTGCCGGCGGTCACCCCGGGTGTGTGTCGGTCACCACCCGCGACGGCCGGTGGGGCGGGTGGCCGAGCGTGAACCGGATGTTTCCGGACCGTTGCCGTTTGGTCCTTGACAGCTCAGGTCGCCGCGCGCATGCTCTGCTAAATCAGTTTAGCGGCTACTTTTGGCAGGTCGGGCGGCACCCTCGGTGACCCTCGGCATGGTCATCGGTAACGACAACGCGTGCTACGGCGGCTCGCCGACGGCGACGTACTGTTGCGGCTGGTCACCCACCGTGACGACCCGCCGGCCCGGCCCGCACCGCGGCCGGGGCACGCACGGAAGAGTCGAGGAGTCCTCAATTGGCTACACCACTGGCAAGGTTCTCCCGCCGGACGGCGCTCCTGGCCCCCGTGCTGGCGTTGGGGCTGGCCGCCACGGCGTGCAGCGCCCCCGGGGCCGACGACGCGCCGCGCACCGGCGGCGACGCCACCGTCAGCACCGAGCTGGGCAGCGACCCGATCACCCTGGAGATGTACGCCGAGACCGGCTTCCCGCTGGCCAAGGCGCTGGCCGACGAGTTCACCAAGCAGCACCCGAACGTCAAGTTCAACATCCGTGAGGACCAGTTCACGGTCATCGTGGAGAACGCGCCCCGGGTGATGGCCTCGGACAACTCGCCCGACATCATCCGGCTCCCCACCATGGTCGACCTGGTCAAGGACGACCTGCTCAAGAACCTCGACCCCTACTTCGACGCGTACGGCTGGGACAAGTTCCCCGCCTCCCAGCTGGTGCAGCTGCGGGTCGGCGACGGCGGCACCACCCGGGGCACCGGGTCGCTGTGGGGGATGGGCCTCGGCTACAGCGTCACCGGGGTGTTCTACAACAAGAAGCTGGCCGAGCAGGTCGGGATGACCCAGCCGCCGGCCACCATCGCCGAGTTCGAGGAACTGCTGGCCAAGGCCAAGTCCGCCGGCGTGCAGCCGATCATGCAGTTCAACAAGAACACCGCGGGCATCAACTTCCCGCACCAGGCGTTGCAGAACCAGTTCGGCGACCCGGCCCAGGTGGCCGACTGGATCTTCCAGAAGCCGGGCGCGACGTTCGACACCCCGGCCGCGCTCAAGGCCACCCAGACCATCCAGAAGTGGGCCCAGGCCGGCTACTTCCCGAAGGACGCCAACGCGCTGGACTACGCGAGCATGGTGGGCGAGTTCCAGAAGAACAACGGCCTGTTCATGTTCAACGGTGACTGGGAGTCGGCCAACCTCGACAAGACGATGCCGGGCAACGTCGGCTTCTTCCTGTTCCCGACCGAGTCGGCCGGTGGCAAGCACGTGGCGATGTCCGCCCCGAACACCTTCGGCATCGGCGCCAAGGCCAAGAACCCCGACGCCGCCGCGTACTTCCTGAACTGGGCGCACACCAACGCCACCGCCCGCGAGATCGCCGTCAGGATCGGCGGCTCCAGCCCGGGTGGCCCGAGCGACCTGCCCGTGCCGGCCGCTGCCCCCGGCACCGTGCTGGCCGAGACGCTCAAGGCGTCCCAGCAGCTCGGTGAGGAGAACGGCGCGGTGGACTTCACCGCCAACGCCACCGGTGGCATCTTCGCCGCCGCGATCACCCCGGAAATGCAGAAGCTGATCGCCGGTCAGCAGACCCCCGAGGGGTACGTGAAGGCGGTCCAGGCCGAGTACGCGAAGGAACTGTCCCGATGACGTCTGCCCTCGGCAGCGTACCGACCGGGCAGGGTGGGACGGCGCCGTCGCCGGACCGTCCCACCCGCCCGTCGCCCGCGCGGGCCCCCCGGAAACGGTGGGCCCGCGCGGGCGGGACGGGCTGGCTGTTCGTCCTGCCCGCCGTGCTGATGTACGCGGTGTTCGTGCTGCGCCCGCTCGCGCTGACCATCCAGTACTCGTTCTACGACTGGAACGGCATCGGGGTGGCCCGCTGGGCGGGGCTGGACAACTACCTCACCGTGTTCACCGACAGCGACCTGCTGAAGATCATCGGAAACGCGCTCGTCCTGATCGTCTTCTTCAGCTTCGTCCCGGTCGCGCTCGGCCTGCTGGTGGCGAGCCTGGTCCGCCGGATCACCACAGGCGTGTTCGGCACCGTCGTCCGCACGGTGCTGTTCCTGCCCCAGGTCATCCCGCTGGTCGCGGCGGGCATCGCGTGGAGCTGGCTGCTGTCGTCCAACGGGCTGGTCAACCAGGTGCTGCGCGCGGTCGGCCTGGGCGGGGTGGCCCGCGCCTGGCTCGGCGACTTCGACACCGCGCTGCCCGCCGTCGGCGTGATCGGCGCCTGGGTCCTGCTCGGCCTCTGCACGATCCTGCTGGTCACCGGCATGAGCAAGATCGACCCCGCGCTGTACGAGGCGGCCCGCCTCGACGGCGCCGGCCCGGTCCGCGAGTTCTTCGCCGTCACCCTGCCCAGCCTGCGGCAGGAGATCGGCGTCTGCCTCACGGTGACCATCATCGCCGCCCTGGCCAGCTTCGACATCGTCTACATCTCCACCAGCGGCGGCCCCGGCCTGCAGACCACCGTGCCCGGCCTGGAGATCTACCGGCTGGCCTTCTCGCAGCGTCAGGTCGGTCTCGCCTCGGCGCTGGCCGTCGTGCTGATGCTGCTGGTGGTGCTCTGCGTACTGCCGATCCAGCGACTGACCCGGGGGGACAAGTCATGAACCTCAGCCGGCGCGAGAACCTGACCGGCCGGGTCTTCCTGCTCGTCCTGGTCGTGGTCACCCTGCTGCCGTTCGTCAGCATGCTCTCCGCGGCGCTCCAGCCCCGGGGCACCGTGCCCAGCGGCCTGGCCTGGCCGTCGGACCCGCAGTGGGGCAACTTCGCCGACGCCTTCACAGTGGCGAACATGGGCGCGCTGCTGCGCTCCAGCCTGCTCATCGTGGCCGGGGTGGTGCCGGTCTCGGTGCTGATCGCCACCATGGCCGGCTTCGGGCTGGGCCAGCTCCGGGTCCCCGGTGGCCGGATCGTGTTCGCCCTGCTGCTGCTCGGCCTGACCCTGCCGTTCGAGGCGGTGGTCACTCCGCTGTACTACCAGATGCAGGATCTCGGCCTGCTCAACACCCGCTGGGCGATCATCCTGCCGCTGATCGGCCTCTACATGCCGTTCGCGGTGTTCTGGATGCGGGCCCACTTCAGCAACGTGCCGGTCGAGCTGTCCGAGGCGGCCCGGGTCGACGGCAGCAGCACCTGGCAGCTGTTCTGGCGGGTCCAGGTGCCGCTCGCCCGCCCGGCCATCGCGTCGCTGACCATCCTGATGTTCCTCTGGACGTGGAACCAGTTCCTGCTGGCCATCGTCCTGGTCGACGACCCGGCCAAGCGGACGATGGCGGGCGCGCTCGGGGCGTTCCAGGGGCAGTGGGGCACCGACCTGGTGCTGCTGTGCGCCGGCTCGCTGCTGATCCTGACCCCGACCCTGATCGTCTTCCTGATCTTCCAGCGTCAGTTCATCAAGGCCCTGATCCAGGGCTCCCTGAAGGGATAGCAGTGGCCCCGCAGATCCACGGCGACGTCGACGAACGGTACGGGCGGGTGGCCGACGTCTTCCGCGCCAACTTCACCGACCGGGGGGAGGTCGGCGCGGCGGTCACCGTCTACGTCGGCGGTCGCCGCGTCGTCGACCTGTACGGCGGGACCGCCGACCCGCGCACCGGCCGGCCCTGGACGGCGGACACCCCGGTCGTCGTCTACTCCTGCACCAAGGGCATCCTGGCGATCTGCGCCTACCTGTTGGTGCAGCAGGGCCGACTCGACCTGGACGCGCCGGTCGCCCGCTACTGGCCGGAGTTCGGCCAGCACGGCAAGGCCGACATCCCGGTGCGCTGGTTGCTCACCCACCAGTCCGGCCTGCCCGCGCTCGACTGCCCGTTGACCCTCGACGAGGTGCTCGCCTGGGACCCGGTGATCGCGGCGATCGAGGCCCAGACGCCGCTGTGGCAGCCGGGCACCGCGCACAGCTACCACCCGATGACCTACGGCTGGCTGATCGGCGAGGTGATCCACCGGATCACCGGCCAGCTCCCCGGCGCATTCTTCCGGGACGCCCTGGCCACGCCGCTGGGGCTGCGTACCTGGCTCGGGCTGCCGGTCGCCGAGCGCGACACGGTCGCCTGGAACATCGCCCCGCCGCCCGAGGCGGAGCCGTTCGTCGACCCGGTGGCCGACCGGGGGATCACCATGGGCGGCGCGTTCGCGTTCCCCGCCGACGACGCCGGCCTGGTCAGCTTCAACGACCCCGCCATCCAGGCCGCCGGCATCCCGGGCGCGGGCGCGGTGAGCACGGCCGACGGGCTGGCCCGCCTCTACGCCGCCTGCGTGTCGCCGGTGGCGGGACCGCCCCTGCTCGACCGGGCGTCGGTCGACGACGCGACCGTCGTACGGGCCCGGGGCCAACAGCGGCACGGCCCGCCGGACACCGGCCAGCGCTGGGGCACCGGCTTCCTGCTGCACTCCCCACCGGCCCGGCCGCTGCTGTCCGGGCGCAGCTTCGGCCACGACGGCGCGGGCGGCAACCTCGGCTTCGGCGACGACGCCCACCAGGTCGGCTTCGGCTACGTGGTGAACCAGATGCAGGGCATGGGTGACGAACGCGCCAACCTGCTGACCGCCGCGCTGCGGTCCTGCCTGGACGACTGACCGGCCGGACGCGACACCACGCGCCCCGGGCGTCCCGACGACGGGACACCCGGGGCGCGCTGCCGTCCGCCGTCGGAACGGATCGGGCCCGCACGCGTGGGGTGGCCGGGCGGGACGAACGCCGCCGGGGTGCTCGGTGCAGCCGACCGGGAGGGCCCCGGTGACCAGCCCGGCCATGGTCCACGGCGGTGGCGCTGGCGGAGCTGTCGTAACAGGTCGGAAACCTGGCGTGACGATCCCGCCGGGGGCTGCGGCCCGGTGGTCGGACGCCCGTGGCGCACGCGGCGAACCGGTTCGCTGGCCAGGGCCCCGGGGGTCGGTCGGACCGGGCGGACGGGTGAACGACGCGGTGGACCCCGTTACGAGACCGTGACGTCCGGATTTCCGAGGGACTGTTGACGGGGGCGATGTGAGCGCTAACACTACCCCGAAAGGTGACAGGTGGTCCCCGCAGTCGGCGGGAGTTCTGGAGAGGAGAAACCTGTGCGCAGGAAATTCCTGGTCGCGCTCGGCGGCGCGGCACTGGCGCTCAGCCTGGCCGCGTGCAGCGGCGGGGGCGCCGGCAGCGGCGGTGACACCAGCGACAAGAAGCCCGCCGACCTGACCATCGGCGTCTCCATGCCGACCCAGACCTCGGAGCGGTGGATCGCCGACGGCAAGGCGGTCAAGGAGAAGCTGGAGGCCAAGGGCTACAAGGTCGACCTCCAGTACGCGGGCGACGACATCCCCACCCAGTCCCAGCAGGTCGACCAGATGATCACCCAGGGCGCGGACGTCCTGATCATCGCGGCCATCGACGGCACCGCGCTCAGCGGCCAGTTGGACGCCGCGGCCGCCGCGAAGATCCCGGTCATCTCCTACGACCGGCTGCTGCTGGGCAACAAGAACGTCGACTTCTACGTCAGCTTCGACAACTACAAGGTCGGCGTCGCCCAGGCGACCGCCCTGCTGGTCGGCCTCGGCCTGCAGACCAAGGACGGCGGCAAGGGCACCGCGACCGGCCCGTTCAACGTCGAGCTGTTCGCCGGCTCGCTGGACGACAACAACACCCAGTACTTCTGGGGCGGGGCGATGGACACCCTCAAGCCGTTCATGGACAACGGCACGCTGAAGGTCAAGTCCGGCCAGACCCGCATCGAGCAGGCGGCGATCCTGCGCTGGCAGCAGGAGACCGCGCAGAAGCGGATGGAGGACCTGCTCACCTCCGGCTACAACGACGGCACCGTGGTCAACGGGGTGCTGTCGCCGTACGACGGCATCTCCCGGGGCATCATCACCGCCCTGCAGAACGCCGGCTACGGCAAGGGCGCCAAGAAGCTGCCCGTGGTGACCGGTCAGGACGCCGAGATCGCCTCGGTCAAGCTGATCAACGACGGGGTGCAGAGCTCGACCGTCTTCAAGGACACCCGACTGCTCGCCGAGCAGGCCGTGATCGCGGCCGAGGCGTTCCTGCAGGACAAGGAGCCGCAGGCCAACGACACCAAGACCTACAACAACAAGGTCAAGGTCGTCCCGTCGTACCTGCTGCCGATCGAGACCGTCTACAAGGACGACATCACCAAGGTGCTCGTCGACTCCGGTTACTGGTCGGCCGACGAGGTCGCCGCCGGTCAGGCCAAGAAGTAAGCCGGTCGTCGGGCGCGGCGGTCACCGGCCGCCGCGCCCGACGCATCGCAAGCCCGCCTCAGGCTTCGACGATCAGGACGCTGACCATGGACGACACCATCCTCGAGATGCGACGCATCACGAAGACCTTCCCCGGGGTGACCGCGCTGGCCGACGTCTCCCTCGCGGTGCGCCGGGGGGAGATCCACGCCATCTGCGGCGAGAACGGCGCCGGCAAGTCCACCCTGATGAAGGTGCTCTCCGGAGTGCACCCGACCGGGTCGTACGACGGCGAGATCGTGCTGGACGGCAGGCCGGTGCACTTCCGGGGCATCCGCGACAGCGAGTCCCAGGGCGTCGTCATCATCCACCAGGAACTCGCCCTGGTGCCGCACCTGTCGATCGCCGAGAACATCTTCCTGGGCAACGAGCGGCGCGGCCGGGGCGGCCTCATCGACTGGAACCGGGCCAACGCCGAGGCCGCCGACCTGCTGGCCTCGGTGGGTCTGCACGAGAACCCGGTCACCCCCGTCATCCAGCTCGGCGTCGGCAAGCAGCAGCTCGTCGAGATCGCCAAGGCGCTGTCCAAGAAGGTCCGGCTGCTCATCCTGGACGAGCCGACCGCCGCGCTCAACGACATCGACTCGGCCCACCTGCTCGACCTGCTGCGCCGGCTGCGCGACCGGGGCATCACCTGCATCCTGATCTCGCACAAGCTCAACGAGGTCACCGCGATCGCCGACGCGACCACGGTCATCCGGGACGGGCGCACCGTGGAGACGCTCTCCCTGGCCTCCGGCGAGGTCACCCAGGAGCGGATCATCCGGGGCATGGTCGGTCGGGACCTCGACAGCTTCTATCCCGACCGGGTCTCGTCGCCGGGGGAGGAGGTGCTGCGGATCGAGAACTGGAGCGTGCGCCACCCCACCCAGGACCGGCTCGTCGTCGACGACGTCAGCCTGGACGTCCGCGCCGGTGAGGTGGTCGGCATCGCCGGGCTGATGGGCGCCGGGCGCACCGAGCTGGCGATGAGCGTCTTCGGCCGGTCGTACGGCCGGGACGTGCGGGGCCGGCTGTTCGTGCGGGGCCGGGAGGTCCGGGCGCACAGTGTCGCCGAGGCCATCGAGCACGGCATCGCCTACGTCACCGAGGACCGCAAGCGCTTCGGTCTCAACCTCATCGACGACGTGCGGCGCAACGTCTCGGCCGCCGCGCTGGGCCGGCTGGCCCGCCTCGGCTGGGTCAACGGCAACGAGGAGATCAAGGTCGCCGAGCAGAGCCGACGCGACATGAACATCAAGACGACAAGCGTGATGGCCGTGGTGGGCAAGCTCTCCGGCGGCAACCAGCAGAAGGTCGTCCTGTCGAAGTGGCTGTTCACCAACCCGGACGTGCTGATCCTCGACGAGCCGACCCGGGGCATCGACGTCGGGGCGAAGTTCGAGATCTACACGATCGTCAACCGGCTCGTCGCCGCGGGCAAGGCGGTGATCCTGATCTCCTCGGAGCTGCCGGAGCTGCTCGGCATGTGCGACCGCATCTACACCCTCGCCGCCGGCCGGATCACCGGCCAGGTGCCGGTGGCCGAGGCGACCCAGGAGAACCTCATGGATCTGATGACGAAGGACAAGGAGCGCGTGGGATGACCAGCGTCAAGACCTCATCGCCGCCGTCCCCGCCGCCCACCGGGAAGAGCCCGGGCGTCGCCCTGCACGCCGGCACCAGCGACCTGCGCGCGCTGATCATGAACAACCTGCGGCAGAGCGGCATCTACGTCGCGCTGGTCGTCATCGTGGGGCTCTTCGCCGTGCTCACCGACGGGGTGTCGCTGAGCCCCGGCAACATCACCAACATCGTGCTCCAGTACTCCTACATCCTGGTGCTGGCGATCGGCATGGTGATCATCATCATCGGCGGGCACATCGACCTGTCGGTGGGTTCGGTGGTCGCGCTCACCGGGGCGGTCTCCGCCGTGCTGGTCATCCGGGAGGGCTTCCCCTGGTGGGTCGGCATCCTGGCCGCGCTGGCGGTGGGGGTCGCGGTCGGCGCGTGGCACGGCTTCTGGGTGGCGTACGCCGGCATCCCGGCCTTCATCGTGACGCTCGCCGGCATGCTGTTGTTCCGGGGTCTGACCCTGCGGGTGCTGGACAACATCTCGCTGTCCCCGTTCCCCGCCGACTACCAGCAGGTCGCGGCCGGGTTCCTCAACGGCCTGCTCGGTGGGGAGGGCTTCGACGCGTTCACCCTGCTGATCGGCGCGGTCGCGGTGGCCGGGTACGCGGTGAGCGGTTTCCGCACCCGGGTGGCCCGGGTGCGCTACCAGCAGCCGGTGGAGTCGTTCCCGCTGTTCGTGGCCCGGGTGGTGCTGGTGGGCGCGGTCATCATGTACTTCGCCTGGCAGTTGGCGCACGCCCGGGGCCTGCCGATCGTCCTGATCATCCTGGCCGCGCTGGTGCTGGTCTACGGCCTGCTCACCCGGCGTACGGTCTTCGGCCGGCAGGTCTACGCGATCGGCGGCAACCTGTCGGCGGCGATGCTGTCCGGCGTGAAGGTGCGGACGGTCAACTTCTGGATGTTCGTCAACATGGGCTTCCTGGCGGCCGTGGCCGGGGTGATCTACTCCTCGCGCTCCAACGGCGCCCAGCCCGCTGCGGGCAACATGTTCGAACTCGACGCGATCGCCGCCGCGTTCATCGGCGGGGCGGCGGTCACCGGCGGGGTCGGCACCGTGGTCGGCGCGATGGTCGGTGGTCTGATCATGGCGGTGATGAGCAACGGCATGCAGCTCATGGGCGTCGACCAGTCCATCCAGTCGGTGGTCAAGGGGCTGGTGCTGCTGGTCGCCGTGGCCTTCGACGTCTACAACAAGCGGCGCGCCGGCGCCTCCCGCTGACCGGCGACGCGGCACCCGCCCGCGTCGCACCCCCGCCCCGGACGCCCCGGGCCGGGTCGGACGATTCCGACCCGGCCCGGGGCGTCGGCATCTGCGCCCGTCGATCGTGTCCGGGTCGTTTCAGCTTGACGAGCATCATGTTATCGCTCACAGTCTATGAATAGCTGAAGCCGTTCCCGCAGCGGCTGGTCGGCATCCCCGACCCGTCGCTGTACCGCGTCGTGCGCCATCGCGGACGCGCCGCCGAGTGAACGTTGACATCGGCAGGCTTCGAACAATGCGACGACGGTGGCCCGCGTTCCCGGCGCGACCGTCGTCCCACCGTTCGTGAAGGAGGGTCATGGTAGCCATGGGTGAGGTGCCGATCGCGGTCCGGCGACGGCGCGGCTGGTGGTCGCGGGTCGTCGCCGCGCTGATGACGGTGCTGGTCGGCGGTGGTCTCGTCGTGGTCCAGTCGACCGGTGCCCAGGCGGCGACGGTGGACACCACCGCCTGGTACGTGCTGGTCAACCGCAACAGCGGCAAGGCGCTGGACGTGTACAACCGGGCCACCAACGACGGCGCGCGGATCACCCAGTGGACCCGCGGTGACGGCACCAACCAGCAGTGGCAGTTCGTCGACTCCGGCGGCGGCTACTACCGGCTGAAGTCCCGGAACTCGGGCAAGGTCCTCGACGTCTACAACTTCTCCACCGCCGACGGCGCGTCGATCGTGCAGTGGACCGACGGCAACGGCACCAACCAGCAGTTCCGGCTCGCCGACTCGGCCGACGGCTACGTCCGGCTGCTCAACCGCAACAGCGGCAAGGCGGTCGAGGTGCAGAACGCCTCCACCGCCGACGGCGGCAACATCGTCCAGTACGCCGACTGGGGCGGCACCAACCAGCAGTGGCAGCTCGTCCGGGTCGACGGCGGCACCACCCCGACCACGCCGCCGCCCACCACGCCGCCGGCGAGCGGCTCGTACACCAACCCGGTGGTGTGGCAGGACTTCGCCGACGTCGACATCATCCGGGTCGGCGACGCGTTCTACCTGTCCGCCTCGACCATGCACTACTCGCCGGGCGCTCCCATCCTGCGCTCGTACGACCTGGTCAACTGGGAGTTCGCCGGGCACTCGGTGCCCCGGCTGGACTTCGGCACGAAGTACGACCTGAACGGCGCGCGGGCGTACGTCAACGGGATCTGGGCGTCGACGCTGAACTACCGCCCGAGCAACCGCACCTACTACTGGGCCGGCTGCATCGACTTCGCCAAGACCTACATCTACACGGCAGCCGCCGTCGACGGGGCCTGGAACCAGCACGCCACCATCAACAAGTGCTACTACGACGCCGGCATGCTGGTCGACGACAACGACACCATGTACGTCGCCTACGGCAACACCCAGATCAGCGTGGCGCAGCTGTCCGCCGACGGCAAGAGCGAGGTCCGCAGCCAGCAGGTCTTCTCCACCCCGTCGAGCGTGGGCACCCTGGAGGGGGCCCGGTTCTACAAGCGCAACGGCAGCTACTACATCTGGCTCACCCGGCCGGCCAACGGCCAGTACGTGCTGAAGTCGTCGAGCCCGTTCGGCCCGTACGAGATGCGGCAGGTGCTGCTCAACATGCCCGGCCCGATCTCCGGCGGCGGCGTGCCGCACCAGGGCGGTCTGGTGCAGACCCCGGCCGGCCAGTGGTACTACATGTCCTTCGTGGACGCGTACCCCGGTGGGCGGGTGCCCGCCCTGGCCCCGATCACCTGGACCGCCGACGGCTGGCCGCAGATCCAGACGGTCAACGGCGGCTGGGGCACGTCCTACCCGAACCCGCTGCCGACCCGACCGGTCAAGCCGCTGACCGGCACCGACACGTTCTCCGGCAGCACCCTCGGCCCGCAGTGGGAGTGGAACCACAACCCGGACAACAGCAAGTGGTCAGTCAACGACGGCCTGCGGTTGCAGACCGCCACGGTGACCAACGACCTCTACAGCGCCCGGAACACGGTCACCCACCGCATCCAGGGGCCGACCTCCACCGCCACCGTCGAACTCGACTACTCGGCCCTGCGCGACGGCGACCGGACCGGGCTGGCGGTGCTGCGCAACTCGTCGGCCTGGATCGGCGTCCGCCGGGACAACGGCGCCACCCGGGTGTCGATGACCAACAACCTCACCATGGACGGCAGTTGGCGGACCACCAACACCGGTACGGAGATCGCCTCCGCTCCGGTCAGTGGGGGACGCATCTGGCTACGGGCCACCGCCGACATCCGCCCCGGTTCCGGCCGGCAGGCCCGGTTCTCCTACAGCACCGACGGGGTCACCTTCACCGCGTTGGGCAACGCGCTGACCCTCGACAGCACCTGGCAGTTCTTCATGGGCTACCGGTTCGCCCTGTTCAACCACGCCACCCAGGCCCTCGGCGGCACCAGCACGATCCGTCAGTTCCAGCTCACCACCCCCTGACCCGACCCGGATCACGGTAGCGGAGCAACCGGGCCGCCCGTACCGTCGGCACCGCTGCGCGGGCCGGTCGGTGCGGGCGGCCCGCCACGTCGGAGGGTGTCCGGGGCCGCCGGCCGGCACGCACACGACGGGGCCGCCCCCCGCACAGGGGCGGCCCCGTCCGTTGCACCGCCGGTTCCGCACCGTCTCGCCAGCGGTGCGGAACCGGCGGTGGTCCCTACTGGTTGGCGACGAACCGCCAGCGGTTGTCCGCGCTGCCGTTGTCGGAGTCCTGCACGGCCTGCGCGCCCTGGGCGGTCGAGCCGTTGAGGATGCCGAGCAGCTTCCCGCTGTTGACGTTGCGGATCTTGTAGGTGCCGTCGCCCTGGCTCAGCAGCGTCCACCGGTGGTCCGCGGTGCCGTTGTCCGCCCACTGCAGCACACGGGCGTTGTCGGCGGTGGACATGTTCTCCACGCCGAGGACCTTGCCGCTGTGCACGTTGCGGAACCGGACCGCGTCGCCGTCGGTCACCACCACCCAGTTGTGGTCGGCGGTGCCGGTGTCGCCCCACTGCAGGGCCAGCCCGCCGTCGGCGGTGGACATGTTCTGGATGCCGAGCACCAGGCCGCTGCCCACGTTGACGATCCGGGTGCTGCCGCCGGTGCTGCCGCCGCTGGCGCTCCAGTAGACGGTGTAGTTGAAGCCGTGGGCGTCGTAGAACGGTCCGAGGTTGACCGTGGACCCGTTCGCGGTCGCGGTGAACGCCAGGGTGCTGGTGCTCGTCCGGGTCACCGACGAAGTGTTCAACGACGGCAGGGCGCTCAGGCCGGTGTTACCGTAGTTGCCCGCCAGCACCGCCGGGCCGTACGTGAGGGCCACGACGTTGGCGTTGTCGTTGCTCGGTGCCACCACGACCTTCATCGGCAGCCGTACGGTGACGGTGTCGCCGGCCGCCCAGGTACGGGTGACCGTGGCGTAACTGCCGGGGTTGGTGGCGACGTTCTGCGTCTCGCCGTTGACGGCGACCGTCGCGCCGGTGGCCCAGGCCGGGATCCGCACCCGGATGCTCCACGAGCCGCTCATCGACCCGGAGAGGGTGAGCGTGCTGGTGTCGCTCGCCGGGTAGCTGGTGCTCTGGGTGACCGTGATCCCGCGCTGCGACCAGGTCAGCACCGACGGCACGAACAGGTTCACCGTCAGCGTGGTGTCGTTGTAGAAGTAGATCGAGTCCATCAGCTTGGTGTTCGCCTCGATACCGGTGCCCTGACAGCACCAGAACGAGTTGTAGTCGGTGCTCCAGGTGCCGCCGCCCCAGGCCGGGCCGACCCCCCGGCGGCCACCCGGCTTGAGCGGGGTGAAGTAGGTGACGTGGCCGTGGCCGTCGGCCGGGTTCTGCGCGCCGACGACGTGGTTGAGCAGGGCACGCTCGTAGAAGTCGAAGTACGCCACCCGGTTCGGGTCGAGCAGCCACAGCTCCCGGGTCAGCTTGAGCATGTTGTGGGTGTTGCAGTGCTCGCAGGTGTCGTTGGTCAGGTACCCGGCGATCGCGTTCGGCGGCCGGAAGTGCTCGGCCTGGCTGTTACCGCCGATGACGTAGGTGTGCGCGTTGACGGTCATGTTCCACGCGTTGCTGGCGATGTCCCGGTACCGGGTGGTGCCGGTCGCCTTGAACTCGCGTGCCGCGCCGATCCACTTGGGCACCTGGGTGTTGGCGTGCTTGCCGTTGAGCTGGTCGGAGTTGCTGGCGAGCGGGTTGAACACGCCCGCGTGGTCGAACCGCTGGGCGACGGTCAGCCAGCGCCCGTCGCCGGTGTGCTGGTAGATGTCGGTCAGCGCCTCGTTCATGCCGCCGAACTCGGTCTCCAGCATCGCCTGCATCTGGTTGTAGCTCAGTCGCGACGTGCGGGTGTCGACCCAGCCGGCCAGCGCCAGCAGCACCGAGCGGGCCTGCGTGTTGCCGATGTAGCGCCACACGTCGAGCAGCCCCATGAGGGTCTTGTGGATGCAGTAGTAGGGCACGTTGCCGTTGGACAGGGTCCGGGCCTCCAGCGCCGAGAAGTCCGACTCGGGGAAGCCGGACAGGTAGCCCGCGGTGAACCCGGCCGCGCCGTTGTTGGCCTGGCACTTGGCCAGCTCGGCCACCATGTAGTTGGCCTTGTCCCGGCAGGTGGTGTCGCCGAGCACCGCGTACGCCTGCGCCCACGCGGTGAGGAAGTGCCCCTGCATGTGGGTGCGGAACGGGAAGGACGGCGCGTCCCAGCCCCCGTTGGTCGCGGCCCCGTTGGTGCCCAGCCGGTGGTTGGCCCGGAAGTTGTAGAGCATCCGGTCGACGTCGACGAACCGCAGGTAGCTCAGCGTCCGGTTCTGGTTGTCCAGCAGCCGGCCGGCGGTCAGCCGGACCTGACCCAGCTCGAACGGGTACGCCGACACGCCCAGGTCGGCCCGGGCCGGGGGGACCACCAGCGCCGCGCCGGCCGGCGCGGACCCGAGCAGGGTGCCGCCTGCGGCGGAGGCGAGCGCGGTGGCGCCGGCGGCCTGGAGAAGTTGACGTCGGTTGAGGGACGGGAAGGACATGGGAACCTCCAGCGGACCGGATCACGGGCGAGCGCTCGTCCGGGTGGGTCGTACGGACGGTGGTGTCGGGTGGTGGGGTGCCGGCCCGCCCCGGTGGGGCGGAGCGGGCCGGCGCGACCGTCAGCCGCGTGACGCGGTCACGCGGGGGTGCAGGTCAGGTCGGTCGGTGGCTGGTTGCTGCCGGTGGTCGAGCTGATGTAGCCGACGGTGGTGGAGCCACCCGCCCCGAGCTGCCCGTTGTAGGCGGCGTTGGTCACGGTCACCTGGTTGCCCTGCTGGGTCAGGGTGCCGTTCCACGCCTGGGCCACCGTCTGCCCGCTGGGCAGGGTGAACGACACCCGCCAGCCGGTGATCGGGGTGGATCCGTTGGTGATGGTCAGCTTGCCCTCGAAGCCGCCCTGCCAGGTGTTGACCACGGTGTTGGTGGCCGCGCAGGACCGCCCGGAGGGGGTCGTCGGAGCCGGCGTCGTCGGGGCCGGGGTCGTCGGGGTGGGGGTGGGGGTCGTGGTGGGCGTCGTGGTGGGCGTCGCGGTCGGGGTGGGCGTCGGGGTGGTGCCGCTGCCGTTGAACTGCCACCAGTTGACGTTGAACAGGGTGCCGCTGCCGCCGGTGAACCGCAGGTACATGTCGTGGGTGCCGGTCGCGCCGGACACCGGGCAGGAGACGGTCTGCCAGTTCTGCCAGCCGCCGGTGACAGGCACGGAGCAGCTCGCCACCCGGGTACCGGTGGTGCTGTCCAGCCGGACCTCGATGGTGCCGCCGCTGCCGGCCGAGGCCACCCGGGCGTTGAAGGACGTCGCACCGGTACCGAAGCCGACCCCCTTGACCTTGATGTAGTCGCCGTTCTCGATGAAGCCGACGTTCATTCCGCCCTCGCTGGACGCCTCGGTCTCGATGCCGGAGCCCCAGGCGATCGTCTCGGCCTCCTGCCGCACGTACGGGTTGAGCGTGCCGATCTGCGGTGCGCCGGTGCTGCTCATGTTGATCGTCGGGATGGTGCCGTTGGTGCCGTAGGTGAACTTCTCCACCGCGACCGACCGGGTGTAGCCGCCACCGCCGGGCAGCGCGCCGTTGTGGTAGAAGAAGTACGACCCGCCGTTGAAGTCGACGATTCCGGCGTGGTTGGTGAAGCTGCCGCCCTGCCGGGGCATGACCGTGCCCCGGTAGGTCCACGGCCCGGTGGGGCCGGGCGCCGTGGAGTAGCCGATGAACTCGCTGCAGCACTCGGCGGCGAAGACGTTGTAGTAGGTCCCGTTGCGCTTGAAGACCCAGGGGCCCTCCTCGTAGAGGGTGGGGCGGGTGGCGTTGCCGTTACGGGTGCCGAAGCCGGCGGTGGTCAGCGGGATCTTGGTGACGCTGCCGGAGTACGAGATCATGTCGGGGTTCAGCTTGACGTACCACAGGTTGGGGTTGCCCCAGTAGAGGTACGCCTGCCCGTCGTCGTCGATGAAGACGGTCGGGTCGATCTCACCGTTGGCCGCCAGCGGGCGGCCGATGGCGTCCCGGAACGGGCCGGTGGGACTGTCGCTCACCGCCACCCCGATGGCCATCGAGTTGGTCGACTTCGCGGTCACCGGCACGTACCAGTAGAACTTGCCGTTGCGGGCGATGACCTGGCCCGCCCAGGCGTCCGCCTTCGCCCAGCTGAAGGTGCTGACGTTGAGCGGCGAGCCGTGGTCGGTCCAGTTGACCATGTCGGCGGAGGACCAGACCCGCCACTCCTTCATGGTGAACCAGGTCGAGCCGTCCTCGTCGTGGCCGGTGTAGAGGTACACCCGGCCGTTGTGCACCAGCGGGGCCGGGTCGGCGGTGTAGATGTGCTGGACGATGGGGTTGTCGGCCTTGGCGGTGCCGGCCGGGAGCAGGGTCGAGACCAGGAGCAGGGCCGCCAGCCAGGCGAGGGTGCGCCGCAGTCGGGTCAACGGTGGCAGTGCGGGTTTCACCAGTACCTCCCAGTGTGGGCGATGCGTGTTGAGGGCGTCGACGCGTCGGTGGCCTCCCCGGACTCCGTCGACACCCCGGCCGTCCGCCGGTGCGCCTGGACGTGTTCGAGCTGCCCGCCGTGCGGGTACGCCGGGTGTGGCGTCACGGCCCGATCGCGCTCCCTGCCGGGGACGGCTCTGCGGTCGGCGCGGTCGTGTCAGGACCCCACGGTGGCGGTGGACGATGTGCGCCGGAGGGCTTCCGGGCGCGTCGAACCCTCGACCCGACCCGGCGGCGTGCAGCATCCACGGAGGTGCCCGGAGGTGTGCCACCGACGTTGCCCGTGTCCGCACTCGCTGCACCGACCGGTGCCGGTGGGCACAGCGCGGAAGCGTGCCCTTCGCTCCCGCGGCCGACGGTATCTTGTTATCGTTAACACTCGCAAGCCATTGATGTCCGTTGGTTGCGGAGCGCCATTTCCGGCCGTTGCCGCACGGTCCCGCCGGCAGCGGCGATGCCGACAGTGGTGATGCCGGCAGCGGCGGGAACTGCACCGGCGAGATCTGCACCGGGCACGTCGGCGGTGCGGGCCGGTGGGCGGCCGATCCGGGTCGGTGGGTGGTCCGTCCGCCCCGGCGGGTCAGCGCACCAACCGCCCGGTGTCCGGTCCGCCGCGCCGGACCAGCCACGCCTCGGTGATGTGGGTGACCATGGCCTCGGCCGCGCCGTCCGGGTCGTGGGCCGCGATGCGCTCGTAGATCCGCCGGTGCCCCCGGTTGGACGCCACGCACAGCGCCCGCTCGGACCGGCCCATGTAGCGGGCGGTGTTGACCACCTGGCTCTCCAGCGACCGCACCACGCCCCGGGCGATCCGGTTGCCGGACGCCTGCATGATCACGTCGTGGAACGCCCGGTCGTGCTCGTGGTAGGCGACCTGGTCGTCGACCAACTCGTCCATCCGGTCGACCAGGGCGCGCAGCCGGTCGAGGGTGTCCTGGTCGGCCAGCCGGGCGGCGACGTTGGCCATGTCGGACTCCAGCACCCGTCGGGTGGCCACCAGGTCGTCGAGGATGGTCAGGCTGTCGTCCTCGGCGATGGTCGCGGCGAGCACGAGTTCGTCGAGCATGTCCCACATCGACGGTGGGGTGACGATGGTGCCGCTGCCCTGGCGGACCTGCACCAGGCCCTTCTCCTGGAGGATCTTGACCGCCTCCCGGACGACCGTGCGGCTGACCGAGAACGCCTCGCACAGTGCCGGCTCGGGGGGCAGTGGGGCGCCGGGCGGGTGAACTCCGCGTACGATGCGTTCCACCAGTTCCGCGGTGACCGCCGTGGCGAGGTTGGCCGGTCGTCGTGCCCAGCTCGGCGGCGCCGACGCGTTCAGGGTGACCTCTCGTGCCGTCATGTCCCCTCCAGTGACTCCCGCGGACCGCGCCACGACCTGACTGCCGCGAATTCTACGTCCCCCTGTTGACGTCATACGTCATACGAGTTACTTTCTCGTCAATTCATGCGTCTCGATCAGCGCTATCGACCGAGTTCGAAGGTGAGCAGCGATGAAGCAGCGAGCAGTGTGGTCGGCCGTCCTCGTCGCGACGCTGGCGCTGGCCGGCTGCGGGAGCGCCGGCGGGACGCGTTCCCCCTCCGGCGGGGCGGACGGGAAGCTGGTCGTCTGGGACTGGAAGTCCGGCGAGGCCTCCGCCGCGGCGTACCTGGAGAAGGCGAAGGCCGACTTCGCCCGTAAGCACCCGGGCGTCACCGTCGAGTTCGTCGCCCAGCCCTTCGAGCAGTACTACACGCTGCTCGGCACGGCGATCCAGGCCGGCAAGGGCCCGGACGTGATCCTGTTCAACGGCGGCGGCCAGATCCGGGACCGGACCGACGCGCTGCTGCCCCTCGACGAGTACCTGGCCGGGGACCGCCAGCGGCTCACCGGCTGGGAGGCGTTCAGCAAGGACGGCAAGACCTACGCCGGCCCGGTCACGTTGCAGGGCCACCCGATCTACTACAACCGGACCCTCTACGAGAAGGCCGGCCTCGACCCGGCCAAGCCCGCCACCACCTGGTCGACGTTCGTCGCCGACTGCGCCACCATCACCACCCGCACCGGCGCGAAGTGCTTCGCCCTGGGCAACAAGGAGGGCTTCGGCATCCAGTTCTTCCTCTCCGCCCTCGGCTCCGGCGTGCTCACCCCGCAGGAGTACGACGACTGGATCGCCGGCCGACGGAACTGGAACTCGCCGCACGTCAAGCGGATCTTCGCGCTCTGGAAGGAGACCCAGGACGCCAAGCTCAACAGCGACGGGGCGAACTCGACGGCGATGTTCAACGACTCGTTCGCCATCTTCCAGTCCGCCAAGGCCGCCCACGTCATCGGGCTGATGTCCGACGTCGGGCACTGGAAGGACTTCAGCGAGTTCCTCACCGCCGAGAAGCTCGGCGTGATGCGCGCCCCGGTCGTCGAACCCGGCGCCACCCCGAGCCTGCCCTACGACGGCGGCATCGGCTACGGGGTCGCCAGATGGACGAAGGACCCCAGGGTCGCCGCCGACCTGGTGCGCTCGCTCACCTCGACCGACGCGCTGAAGTCGTTCTACGCCGACGCCGGGGCGATCGCCGCCGACACCACCATCGACGTCTCCCAGGGCGGCCCGGCGGTGACCACCATCGTCGCCGACCTCAAGGCCGGCAAGCCCGCCCTGCACGTGGCGCTGTCCTCGAAGACCCTGGACCTGATGGGCCGGCTCTCCCAGCAACTGCTGAGCGGCTCGGTCACCGTCGACGAGGCGGTGAAGCAGCTGGCCGCCTCCGACCAGGCCGGCTGAGCCGTGCCGGTCGACGAGGTGACGCCGGCGGTCCGCCCGGCCCCCGCCGGCCCGCCGCGACGGGCCGCGTCGGGGGCGCGGGTCACCCCGCCTCGCGGTCGCGGCGGCCGGCGCTCCGAGCGCCTCGCCCCGTACGTGCTGCTGGCCCCGGCCCTGCTGATCCTGCTGCTGCTGCGGTTCTGGCCGCTGCTGCTGGGGGTGAACTTCTCGTTCACCGGCGACGGCGAGCGCGACGGGTCGGCGGTCGGGCTGGCCAACTACCTGGAGCTGGCGCGGGACCCGCTGTTCCTGGGCGCGCTGCGCAACGTCGGGCTGCTCGTGCTGCTGCTGCCGGTGGCGGTGGCGATCCCCGGCCTGCTGGCCACCTTCATCTACCTGCGGGTCCCCGGGCACCGGCTGTACCGCAGCGTCTACTTCTTCCCGGCCGTGCTGTCCCCGGTCATCGTCGGGGCCATCTTCAACCTCCTGCTCGCCTTCGACGGCCCGCTCAACGCCCTGCTCGGCGGGGTGGGCGTCGGGCCGGTGGACTGGCTGGGCGACCCGGACGTGGCGATGTTCGTGGTGGTCGGGGTGCACGTCTGGGCGACCTTCGGGATGGCGCTGGTGGTGTTCCTCGCCGGCTTCGCCACCCTGGACGCCTCCCTGCTGGACGCCGCCCGGGTGGACGGCGCGTCGTTGCCGCAGACCATCCGGCACGTGATCGTGCCCAGCCTCTCCCGCACCATCCAGTTCGTCGTCGTCACCACGATGATCGGGATGCTGACCTCCATGTTCGGTCTGCTCTACGTGATGACCAGCGGCGGCCCGGAGGGCTCCACCTACCTGCCGGAGTACTACATCTGGATCCAGCAGGGGCAGCTCAACCGGCCGGCGCTCGCCTCGGCCGCCTCGACGGTGCTCTTCCTCATCATGCTCGTGGTGGGGCTGGGGCAGATCAGCCTGCTCCGGCGGGCGGTGAGGGAGGCGTGATGTCCCACCTGCGGTGGGGGCGGTGGCTGCTCGCGCTCCCGATGGCCGTGCTGGCCCTGGCGACCGTCTACCCCCTGGCGTTCACCCTCAACGTGGCCATGAAGACCCGCCGCGAGTACGTCCTCGACCGGTTCTCCCTGGCCGACGCCCTACGCTTCGAGAACATCGGCGCGGCGTGGAACAGCGTGGGGATGGCCCGCTACCTGGCCAACTCGGTGGGCGTGGTGACGGCCTCGGTGCTCCTGCTGCTGCTCTTCGGCTCGATGGCCGGTTTCGCGTTGAGCCAGCTACGGTTCCGGGGCTCGTCGGTGCTCTTCCTGTGCTGCCTCGCGGCGCTGTTCGTGCCGTTCCAGGTGATCATGGTGCCGCTGGCCCGGGTCATGGCGGACGCCGGCCTGGTCGACACCTACCCGGGGCTCGTGCTGGCCTACGTGGCGCAGTTCCTGCCGTTCACGATCTTCCTGATGACCAGCTACTACAAGACCATCCCGACCGAGATCATCGACGCGGCCCGGATCGACGGCAACAGCGTCTACGGGGTCTACCGGCGGATCATGCTGCCGCTGGGCACCCCGGCGCTGCTGTCGGTCGGCATCCTCGACGCCCTGTTCTGCTGGAACGACGTGCTGATCGCGCTCCTGCTGATGCCCTCGGCCGAGCACCGCACGCTGATGGTCGGGGTCACCTCGCTGCGCGGCCAGTACTCCGACGACATCCCCACCTTCGCCTCCGGGGTGCTGATCGCCGCGGTGCCCGTCCTGGTGATCTACCTCTTCCTCCAGCGTCAGATCGCCGACGGTGTCGCCGCCGGCGCCACGAAGGGCTGACATGCGGATCACCGGATACCGGACCCTGACCACCGTGCAGGAGTGGGGGCGGCCCGTCGGCGACGCCAACGGCGTGTTCGCCGACGGGGTGACCGCCGTGCCGATCGTCCTGGTCGACACCGACGAGGGCATCACCGGCGTCGGCCTAGGACCGCACACCGACCTCGAACGGATCTTCGCCGCGATCGACGGGGAGGACCCCCGCGCGGTGACCACCCTCTACGACCGGATGCTGCGGCAGACCTTCAAGGCGGGCCACGCCGGCTCGGTGTTCGGCACCATCGGCGCGCTGGACACCGCGCTGTGGGACATCAAGGCCCAGGCGGCGGGGCAACCCCTGTGGCGGCTGCTCGGCGGACGCGACCGGCGGGTGCCCGCCTACGCCTCCGGCCTGGACATCGGCCTCGACGACGACGCGCTCGCCGCGGCGTACGCGGTCTACGCCCGGCACGGGCTGCGGGCCGCCAAGCTCAAGGGCGGCCTCGACATCGAGCGCGACCGGCACCGGCTGCACGTGGTCCGCGACGTGCTGACCGAGGCCGGTCGGGGGCAGCGGCCCGGCCTGATGCTCGACGTGAACGAGGCGTGGACCCGCAAGCAGGCCGTACGGCACGTGAGCGAACTCGAACGCACCCTGGACCTCGTCTGGATCGAGGAACCCGTCCGCCGGTGGGACGCCGAGGGCCTGGCCGTCGTCGGACGCGGCATCCGGGCGTCCGTCGCCACCGGGGAGAACCTCACCGGCCTGGAGCAGTACCGGCCGCTGATCGCCGCGGCGGCGGTCGACGTCGTGCAGATGGCCGCGGTGTGGGGGATCACCCACTTCCTGCGGGTGTCCGCCCTGGCGCACGCCTACGACCTGCCGGTCAGCCCGATCGGCAACCACCCCGTCGGCCTGCTGCACGCCGCCACGTCGGTGCCCAACCACATGGTCAGCGAGTTGCAGGACCTCCACCCGCCGGTCGGGATCACCCGCGACCTGCACGTCGAGGACGGTGCGTTCGTCCTCGGCGACTCCCCGGGGCTGGGCGTCACGGTCTGCGAGGAGGAGATCGGCAGGTACCCGCGCCGCTCCGACGTACCGACGCCGGACGGTCCCAACGTACGGCCGGAACGGGCCGGGCGTCGGTTGCTGGCCGTGGCCGATCCGGCCGTCACCCCGGCGGGCCGGTACGGCACCCCGCTGCCCGACGCCCCGACGTACCACCACCACGACGGCCTGCCGTCCGCCGTCCCGCACTGACCCGACCGCGAGGGAGCACGTATGAAGGCAGTGGTCTACCGCAGCGCCCGGCACCTGGAGGTGCAGCGGCGCGCGCCGGAGCCACCGGGGCCGGGCCAGCTGCGGATCGCGGTGGCCTACACCGGGATCTGCGGCACCGACCTGCACGTCTACCACGGGGAAATGGACGCCCGGGTGGGCCCGCCGGCGGTGATCGGGCACGAGATGTCCGGCCGGGTGGCCGAGGTGGGTGAGGGTGTCACCGGCTTCGCCGTGGGCCAGCCGGTCACCGTGATGCCGACCCGGTTCTGCGGCCGGTGCGCCGCCTGCCGGCGGGGCAACGCGCACGTCTGCCACGCCATGGACTTCCTCGGGGTGGACTCGCCCGGCGCGATGCAGTCCTCCTGGACCGTCCCGGCCGACCTGGTGGTGCCGCTGCCCGACGACCTGCCCCTGGACCGGGCCGCCCTGGTCGAACCGGTCGCGGTGGCCGTGCACGACGTGCGGCGGGGCCGGGTGACCGACGCCGACCAGGTGGTGGTCGTCGGCGGTGGGCCGATCGGTGTGCTCGTCGCCACCGTCGCCCGGCACCGGGGCGCGCGGGTCCTGCTCGTCGAACCTGACCCGTTCCGCCGGTCGGTGGCCGCCGGGGTCGGGATCGACGCGGTCGACCCGGCCGGCACCGACGTGGTGGCGCTGGTCGACGAGCGTACCGACGGCGCGGGAGCGGACGTGGCCTTCGAGGTGTCCGGGTCCGCCGCCGGGGTCGGCACCGCCGTCGACGTGCTGACCACCCGGGGCCGGCTGGTCATGGTGGCGATCCATCCGCAGCCCCGGCCGGTGAACCTGCACCGGGTCTTCTGGCGCGAGTTGGAGCTGCTCGGCGCGCGGCTCTACCAGCGCGAGGACATGGTGGAGGCGGTCCGGCTGGTCGCCTCCGTTGTGGTGCCGGTCGGGCAGCTCATCTCCCGGGTGGTGCCCGTCGAGGCGGCGGCGTCGGCGTTCACCGCCCTGGAGGAGGGCGGCGGCGTGCTGAAGGTGCTGCTCGACTGGCAGGAGGCCGACCGATGAACGCCCTGTTCGACCTCTCCGGCCGCACGGCCGTGGTGACCGGCGCGCGCCGGGGCATCGGGCTGGCCATGGCCGAGGCGCTGGCCGTCGCCGGTGCCGACGTCGTCGGTGTCTCGGCGAACATGGAGGCCACCGGCAGCGAGGTGGAGCAGCGGGTACGCGCGGCGGGCCGCTCGTTCACCGCGCTGCGTACCGACCTGGCCGACCGGGCCGCGGTCCGCCGGCTCGTCGCCGACCTGCACGACCTCGGCCCGGTCGACATCCTGGTCAACAACGGCGGCACGATCGCCCGCACCCCGGCCGCCGAGCACCCCGACGAGATGTGGGACCACGTCATCGAGGTGAACCTGAGCAGCCAGTTCGTGTTGAGCCGGGAGATCGGCCGGGAGATGGTGGCCCGCGGACGAGGGAAGATCATTTTCACCGCGTCGCTGCTCAGCTTCCAGGGCGGCATCACCGTCCCCGGCTACGCCGCCGCGAAGTCCGGCCTCGCCGGGCTGACCAAGGCGCTGGCCAACGAGTGGGCGGCGCACGGGGTCAACGTCAACGCCATCGCCCCCGGCTACATCGCCACCGACAACACCCGGGCGCTACGCGAGGACCCGGAACGCGACCGGGCCATCCTGACCCGCATCCCGGCTGGCCGGTGGGGGGACGCCACCGACCTGGCCGGCGCGACGGTGTTCCTGGCCGCGCGTGCGTCGGACTACGTCAACGGCATCGTCCTGCCCGTCGACGGCGGATGGCTGGGCCGGTGAGCGCGCCACCCGGCACCGTCGACGCCCACCACCACCTCTGGGTGCGGGCCCGGCACCCGCAGCCCTGGATCGACCCGGCCACCATGGCCGCCATCGACGCCGACTTCACCCCGGACGACCTGGCCCGGGTCACCCGCGCCGCCGGGGTCACCGAGACCGTGCTGGTGCAGGCCAACTCCACCGAGGCCGAGACGGTGGACCTGCTGGGCGTCGCCGCCGACCACCCGCTCGTCCGGGGGGTCGTCGGCTGGCTGGACGTCACGACGCCGGACGTCGCCGACCGGCTGGCCCGGCTGCGGGCGGCCCGCGGTGGCCACCTGCTGGTCGGCGTCCGCTACAGCGTGCAGGACGAGCCCGACCCGGGGTTCCTGGACCGGGCCGACGTGCGGCGGGGGATCACCTCGGTGGGTGCCGCCGGTCTCGCCTTCGACCTGCTGGTCCGGCAGCACCAACTGGGCGCGGCCGGCCGGCTGGCCCGCGACCTGCCCGAGGTGCGGTTCGTCCTGGACCATCTCGGCAAGCCCGCCCTCGGCGGGACGGACCTCGACGACTGGGCCCGCCACCTGCGCGCCCTGGCCGCCCCGGCCAACACCACGGCGAAACTCTCCGGCCTGGTCACCGAGGTGCACCGGCCACCCTGGACACCGCAGGACCTGCGCCCGGCCGTCGAGCACGCCCTCGACGCGTTCGGTCCGGACCGGCTGATGTTCGGCTCCGACTGGCCGGTCTGCCTGCTCGCCAGCACGTACGACAGGTGGGTCGACACGCTCGCGGAGCTGCTGGACCCGCTGGGTGACGACGAGCGGGCGGCGATCTGGCGGCACACCGCCCGTCGGGTCTACCGGCCGGAGTCGTCGTGAGGACCCGTCCGCTGCCACGGCGGCCCTCGGTACGCCTCACCGCGCTGGGATTCGGCGCGGCACAGGCCGGCAACCTCTACCGGGCCACCACCGATGAGGAGTTCGCCGCCGCCGTCGACACCGCCTGGGCGGGTGGCCTGCGCTACTTCGACACCGCGCCGCACTACGGGCTCGGGCTGTCCGAACGGCGCATCGGCGCGGCGCTGCGTACCCGGCCGCGCGACGAGTACGTGGTGTCGACGAAGGTCGGCCGGCTGCTCGTACCGTCGCCGCAGGACGCGCACCGGCGCGACCCGGAAGGGTTCGACGTGCCCGCCGACCACCGGCGGGTCTGGGACTTCAGCCGCGACGGCGTGCTCCGCTCGCTGGAGTCCAGCCTGGCCCGCACCGGCCTGGACCGGGTGGACGTCGTCTACCTGCACGACCCCGACGACCACTGGGAACAGGCCGCCACCGAGGCGGTGCCCGCCCTGGTGGAGCTGCGCGACCAGGGCGTGGTGGGGGCCATCGGGGCCGGCATGAACCAGTCCCACCTGCTCACCCGGTTCGTCGAGGAGACCGACGTCGACGTGGTGATGTGCGCCGGCCGGTACACCCTGCTGGAACAGGGGGCGCTGGCCGACCTGCTGCCCGCCGCCGAGCGCCGGGGCGTCGGCGTGGTGGTCGCCGGGGTCTACAACTCCGGACTGTTGTCGCAGGACCGGCCCCCGGCCGACGCCACCTACAACTACCAGCAGGCCCCACCGGAGCTGATCGACCGGGCCCACCGGATCGCCGACGTCTGCCAGGCGTACGGCGTCACCCTGCCGCAGGCGGCGCTCGCCTTCGTCCGTTCCCATCCCGCCGTCGTCTCGACTGTCGTCGGCCTGCGTAACCGCGCGCAGGTCACGCAGACGCTGACCCGCGCGGACGCCGACGTCCCGGCGGCGCTGTGGCCGGCGCTGCGGGCCGCCGGGCTGCTCACCCCGGTCGCGGCATGATTCCACCGCGACGCCGGGCACCCCACCACCCCACCACGATTGGAGTCCCACCCGTGTCCGTCCCGACATCACCCGCCCGGCGCGGGCCGGTGCTGGCCGGCCTGGCCGCCACGGCGCTCGCCGCCACGGTCGCCGTGCTCGCCCCGGCCGGTCCCGCCCTCGCCGCCACCACCACCCTCTACGCGTCCCCCGCCGGCAGCGGCACCGCCTGCTCCACCAGCCAGCCCTGCTCGCTGACCGAGGCGCAGAACGCCGTCCGGTCCCGCACCGCCGGGATGTCCGGCGACATCGTCGTCGAGCTGGCCGACGGCGTCTACCGGCTGGCCGCGCCGCTGCGGTTCACCGCCGCCGACTCCGGCACCAACGGCTACACCGTGACCTGGCGGGCCGCCGCGTCGGCCCGCCCGCAGATCAGCGGGGCCCGTGCGGTCACCGGCTGGTCGCAGGTCGACGCCGGGAAGAACATCTGGCGGGCGAACGTGCCCGCCGGGCTCGACAGCCGGCAGCTCTACGTCAACGGGGCGGTAGCCACCCGGGCCCGCACCGCCGTGAACCGGGCCGACTTCACCTTCACCACCAGCGGCATGCGGTTCAGCAACGGCGCGCTGAGCTACCTCAACAACCTGGGCAACCAGAACCGGGTCGAGGTGGAGAGCGTCGGCTCGTTCACCGACCGGTACTCCCCGGTGCAGAGCATCAGCGGCAACTTCCTCACGATGCAGCAGCCGGCCTGGAACAACAACACGTTCGGCTTCGACACCCTGTCCAAGCCGCACCGCGCCGGCCCGTTCTACCTGGCCAACGCGTACGAGTTCCTGGACAGCCCGGGGGAGTGGTACCTGAACCCGGGCAGTGGGCAGCTCAACTACATCCCGCTGGCCGGGCAGAACATGAACAGCGTCAGCGTGGAGCTGCCGCAGTTGCAGTCCCTGGTCAACGTGGGCGGCACGTACGACGCCCCGGCGCACCACATCGCGTTCAGCGGGATCACCTTCACCGGCACCAGTTGGCTCGGCCCGAGCAGCAGCAACGGCTTCGCCGACCAGCAGACCGGCGCGCACATCACCGGCACCTGGGCCCGCCCCGCCGACGCGCTGACCTCCTGCCAGGAGGGCTGCCCGCTGTTCGAGGCGACCCGGCCGAACTGGAACCAGATGCCGGCCGCCGTGCAGGTCTCCGCCGCCAACACCATCACCTTCAGCGACTCCCAGTTCGTCAACCTCGGGCAGACCGCCATCGGCATCGGCAACGACGCCAACGCGCATGCCAGCGGGGTCGGCCTGGGGGCCAGCAACATCACCGTCACCCGTTCCGAGATCGCCCGCAGCTCGGCCGGCGGTGTGGTGGTCGGCGGGGTACGCGCCGACGCCCACCACCCGGGCGACCAGCGGATGACCAACCGGAACATCACCATCAGCAACAACCGGGTGCACGACCTCGGCCTGGAGTACCGGGGCGTGGTGTCGATCCTGACCACGTACGTCAACACCTCGTCGGTGTCGCACAACGAGGTCTACAACATGCCGTACACCGGGCTGTCGGTCGGGTACGGCTGGGGCGCCAACGACGCGGGTGGCAGCAACCACTACGCCAACCGTGGGCTGTACAACTACCAGCCGCGCTACTCGACCGCCACCACGGCGGCCAACAACCAGGTCGTCGGCAACTACGTGCACGACGTGATGCAGCAGATGACCGACGGCGGCTGCATCTACACGCTGTCGGCCAACCCGGGCGGCAGCATCACCGAGAACCACTGCCTGCGCACCAACGGCTGGTTCGGGCTCTACTTCGACGAGGGCTCCCGCTACTACACCGCCCGCAACAACGTCTTCGCCAACACCGGCACCTGGGCCACCGCCAACTACTGGTACGCCGAGAACATGGGCAACTTCACCGTCACCTCCAACTGGTCGACCAACAACAGCACCAACGTGACCAACGGTGACCGGGGCAACGTGGTCAACAACAACACGGTGGTCAGCAACAACAACTGGCCGTCGGGCGCGCAGACCGTGATGGCCAACGCGGGCGTGCAGGGCACGAGCAACCCACCGGCGCAGGGCGTGCAGATCGTCGGCGGGCAGTCCGGTCGGTGCGCCGAGATCGGCGGCTCCAGCACGACCAACGGCACCCAGGCCCAGCTCTGGGACTGCACCGGTGCGGCCAACCAGCGGTTCACCCAGACCACCGCCCGGCAGCTCATGGTCTACGGCACCAAGTGCCTGGACGCCTCCGGGCAGGGCACCGGCAACGGCACCCAGGTGGTGATCTGGGACTGCAACGGGCAGGCCAACCAGCAGTGGAACGTCAACGCCAACGGCACGATCACCGGCGTGCAGTCCGGCCTGTGCCTGGACGCCAACGGTGCCGGTACGGCCAACGGCACCAAGCTGATCCTCTGGGCCTGCAACGGCGGTACCAACCAGCAGTGGAGCCTGCGGAGCTGACCGGCCGACCGTCGGGGTGCGCGGGCTGCGCACCCCGACGGTCGTCGCCCCGGGCCACCGCCGCGCGGGCGGCCGGTCAGGAGGTGTGCCGGCGGCAGCGGGCGAGTTCGGTGCGCAGCTCGCGACGCAGTGACCGGTCCAGGTCGGGCGCGGCGAGCGCGGCGGCGAAGTCCCGGGCGGCGGCATCCCAGCGGCCGAGTCGGACCAGCGCGGTGCCCCGGTTGTAGCGGGGCACCGGCGCCGCCGACAGCGCGACCGCCCGGTCCAGGTCGGCCACGGCGTCGGTCACCGCACCCCGGTCGAACCGGACGGCGGCCCGGTTCGTCCACGCCTCGACCAGCTCCGGATCGCCGGCCAACGCGCGGCTGAACAACTCCTCGGCCCCGGTCGGGTCACCGCGCTCGGAGCGGATCAGCCCGAGCGTGCACAGCAGGGCCGGCTCCTGCGGGGCCCGCGCCAGCCCGGCCCGCGCCCCCGCCTCGGCGGCGTCGAGCGCACCCCGGCCGAGGTGCAGGTTGACCAGGGCGATCCGGGCGTCGAGGTGCCCCGGCTCGATGGCGAGCACCCGGTCCAGGTCGTCGCGCGCCCGCCCGGTGCGGCCCCGTTCCTGGTGCAGCACCGCCCGGTTGTAGTACGCCTCCGGCAGGTGCGGACCGAGCCGGATCGCGCTGCCGTAGTCCCGGATCGCGGCCCGGTGCCGTCCGGCGGCCCGGTGCAGGGCGGCCCGGTCCACGTAGTACTCACAGTTGTCGGGGTCGTGGCCGATCACCGTGTCGAGTTCGGCCAGGGCCCGTTGCGGGTCGCCCAGCGCCAGGTGGACCTGGGCCCGGTTGTGCCGCAGCCGGGCCACGTCCTGCGGGCGTTCGCCCGGTGCGAGTACCGCCGTCAGCCGGGCCAGCCCGTCGTCGATCAGGCGCAGCGCCCGTTCCGGTTCGCCCGCCCGGCTGTCCAGCAGGGCCATGCCCTGCTCGTAGAAGACGGTCGACAGCACCCGCTGCCGCGTGTCGGGCACCGTGCGGGCGAGCCGGAGCGCCTGCGCCAGCCAGTGCCGCGCCCGCGCCGGGTCCTGCGCGTCGGCGGGCAGGTGGCGCGCGTACAACATGGCGGTGGCGTACGCGGCCGACATGGTGATCTTCGGATCGTCGGTGACGGTCCGGGTCTCGTGGTAGAGGTCGAGCGCCTCGGTGGCCCGGTCCAGCGCCGCCAGGGCGGTGGCCAGGCCGGTGGTGAACGACCACCAGTGCGGCAGGTCGTCGTGCGGGGTGACCAGGGTGCGTCCGCGCCGGGCGGTGCGGGCCGCGTGATGATAGAAGCCGGCGGCCAGGCTCTCGCCGAGGGCGGTGCGCAGGGCCGCCGGGCTCGGGTCGACCGCTGGCCGGGCCGGTCCGTCGTCGCACAGGTCCAGCCGCACCGGGTACGCCCCGAGTCGGCCGGCGAGCGTGTCCAGCAGTTCGCGGGTGGTCTCGTCGGCCGCGCCGACGTGCGTGAACCGGAGCGTGACCGGGCGGCGCAGGGTGCCCGCCCAGGCCGCCACGAATTCGGTCGCGCCGTAGGCCAGGGCGGCGGTGCGTCGGGCGGGGTGGAACCTGATCGGCGCCTCGTCGGCGGCGGGGCGGGCCGTCGGGTCGAGCCGGGGCGCGATGGCCCGCAGTTCGGTGCGGTGCCGGGCGGCCAGTCGGGGGCGGTCGGCGGCGATCCGCTGGAGCAGGTCGGCGACCCCGGCGTACGGCCCGAGGTCACGGTGGCAGTCGTACCCCGGCGGCTCGTCGGTCACGGTCGGGCCGGTGCCGCCGAGGGCGGGCGCCCGGGGGCGCCCGCCCGGCCGGCAGTTACCAGCACCACTCGATCCAGAGCCGGCGGGCGCCGGACACCAGACGCAGTGCACTCGTACGACGGACGGTCATCTTCTTCATGGGCACCTCCGTGGTCGTCCACTCCGGACTGGGCAGAGCCTAAACCCGATCAAGGAAAATGCGAAGAGTGCTCGGGAACCTCCTTCCGGGATGGCCCGGCCGGTCACCGGGGAGTGCACCAGCGGCGTCAGCCGGAACCGGTGGGTGCGGCAGCGCCGCCGAGCCGGCGGTGGGCCGGCACCGCCCCTAGGATCGGTGTGGAGGTGGACGAGGCATGAGACTCGGACTGCACTACTGGAACTACTCGACCCCGACCGACCCGGCGGCGATCGCACCGACGCTGATCGAGACCGCGACGATCGCCGAGGAGGCCGGGGTCGCGTCGTTCACCGTGATGGACCACTACTTCCAGATGGAGGCGATGGCCCCGGCCGAGGAGCCGATGCTGGAGGCGTACACGACGCTGGGCTTCGTCGCGGCGCGGACCTCCCGGATGACGCTCGGTGTGCTGGTCACCGGCGTGATGTACCGCTACCCGGGGCTGCTCGCCAAGATCGTGACCACGCTGGACGTGCTCTCCGGCGGCCGGGCCCGGTTGGGTATCGGCGCGTCCTGGTACGAGCGTGAGCAGCGGGGCCTCGGGGTGCCTGTGGTTCCGGTGGCCGAGCGGTTCGAGCGGCTGGAGGAGACGCTGCTGATCTGCCGGCAGATGTGGAGCGACGACAACGGGCCGTTCGAGGGCCGGCACTACCGGCTGGCCGAGACGCTCAACTCGCCGCAACCGCTGCGACGTCCCCACCCGCCGGTCATGATCGGCGGCAGCGGCGAGAAGAAGACCCTGCTGCTGGTGGCCCGCTACGCCGACGCCTGCAACCTGTTCGGCAGCAGCCCGGCCGAGGTGGCGCACAAGCTGGACGTGCTGCGCGGGCACTGCGCCGCCGAGGGCCGCGACTACGACACCATCGACAAGACGGTCATCATGATCCGGCCGCCGCTGGCCGACGTGGACGCGTTCCTCGCCGAGGTGGCCGGGTACGCAGCGCTCGGGGTTACCGAGGTGCAGGTCACCCCGGACCGGCACCCGGTGGAGTTCACCCGACGGATCGCCGACGAGGTGCTGCCGAAGCTGACCACGATCGGCTGAAGGTCGGTCGACCCGGCCCGCCGCCGCGCTGCCGGCGATCCGGCCGGTATGCGCCGGTGTCGTCCGCCCGCCGGCTGTGGTCCGCCGCCGGTGTCGTCCGCCCGCCGGCTGTGGTCCGCCGCCGGTGTCGTCCGCCCGCCACCGGGCCGGCGGGCGGACGACCTGACGGTCACTGGCTGAGCCGGGCCACCTCGTCGGCGGTGAGCCGCAGCCCGGCCGGGGCCACGCTGCGCCCCGTCGCGGGGGTGGTCGGCGGGTCGACCGGCCGGCGCAGGTGCCAGTCGGTGACCGCCTGGTAGGCGGCGACCACCGACAACAACCGGTCCTCGCCGTACGGCAGGCCACCGAGGATGGTGCCGATCGGCAGGCCCGCGCCGGTGAAACCGATCGGGAAGCCGATCTCGGGCAGGCCGAGGATGTCGAACGGCACAGGGCCGGTCTGCACCACCACGTCGCAGTGCGCGAAGAGCTGGTCCAGCACCCGCTCCATCAGCAGCAGCTTGGCCCGCTGACCGGTGATGAACTCGCCGCCGCCCAGCAGCGCCCCCTGCAACCAGCCGGTCACCGACACCCCGAAACCCCGCAGGTCGGTACGCAGGTAGGGCAGGAAGGGCTCGGTGCGCTCGGGCAGCCGTACGTTGTTGAACGCGCTGCCGGTGAGCAGGTCCCACTCGTCGGGCAGCGGCACGTCGACGATGGTCGCGCCGGTGATCGCGGCGAGTTTCGCCAGGTACGCCTGCCGGGCCAGCGCGGTCTCCGAGGTGCCGGCGGTGAAGCCGGGCAGCACCCCGATCCGGGTCTTCCACCGCAGCTTGAGCTTGCCGCCCTGGTAGGTGGGGGTGGCCGCGTCGATCAGCTTGGGCACCGCGGGCAGGCCCTGGCTGCGCGGGTCGGCCGGGTCCTCACCGGCCATCGCGGTGAGCATGATGGCCGCGTCCTTGGCGTCGCGGGCCAGCGGGCCGGGGTGGTCGCGGGTGTAGCTGAGCGGGATGATCCCGTGCAGCGACACCCGTCCCATGGTCGGCTTGAGCCCGGTGAGGTTCTGCGCGTTGGACGGCGCGGTGATCGAGCCGCCGGTCTGGGTGCCGGTGCCGCAGGCGGCGAGCCGTCCGGCCACGGCGGTGGCGGTGCCCGTGGACGACCCGCCCGGGTCGGTGGCCGGGTTGGTGGGGGTCCAGGCGTTGACCGTGGTGACCACCCCGGCGGGGGTGGTGGCCCGGGTGGTGGCCAGCGGGCCCATCTGGGTCTTGCCCAGCACGATCGCCCCGCCGCCGGTGACCAGCCGGGTCACCGCCGTGGCGTCGTAGGGGGGCCGGAAGTCGGCGAACAGGTAGGAGCTGGCGGTGGTCGGCACCCCGGCGGTGTAGTAGTTGTCCTTGATGGCCAACGGGATGCCGTGCAGCGCGCCCCGGTGCGGCTTGCGGGCCATCGCGCGGGCCGCCTTGACCGCCTGCTCGGCGAGCACCAGGTTGAACGCCTGGTAGGTCGTCTCGTAGCGGCTGATCCGGGCCAGGTACGCCTCGACCAGCTTCTCCGGGGTGAGTTTCCCGGCCCGGATGAGCCAGGCGGCCTCGGCGACGGTCAGTTCGGTCGGGTCGGCCACCGCCTCCGGGCGCGGCTTGACGTAGGCGTTCGGCACGGCCAGCGCCGGGTTGTAGCGGCCGGGCGGGGCGACCGCCGCGCGGCTGACGCCGGCCGCCGAGGCGACGGCGGGCAGCCCGACGACGCCACCGACCGCCGAGGCGGTGGCCAGCGCGGCGGTCCGGGCGAGGAAGGCGCGACGGTCGACGCCGCGGTCGGCAGGTGCTGTGCTCATCACTTCCGCCATTCCGTGCTGATCGAGGGGTAGAGCATCGGCGCGGGCTGCTGGGACAGCGCCATGGCCACGGCGGGGTCGGTGCCGGCCGGGGCGGGCGGCTGATAGGCGGCGAGGGTGCCGACGGTGCCGCGGACGAAGGAGCGCAGCGAGGCCAGCACGGAGTCCCGGCCGGGGGAGCCGGTCTGCGGGTCGGCGGTGGTTCCGGGGGGAAGCTGGTCGAGGTCGATGCCGAGCGACGCGAGCCGGGCGCGGATGAGGACGTCCAGTTCCGCGTCGGTCGGTGGGGTGGGGGCCATGACGCTCCTTGAGGGGTGGGCGACGATGCCCCACTGTCGAGCCGGATCGTGTCACGGACGTGACATGTTGATCTCGGCATCGTGAAGCCACGCAGGTCAATGCCGTGATACGGGGCCTCCCGATGTGCGCCGATCGCGGTCCACGGTCGACGGACCGGGACGCGGCGCCGCCGTCCGGCGTCGCGCCCGTCGGGCGTGGGCGATGGGACGTAATAGAAATTGTTGCTTCTGGTGGGTCGATCGGTGAGACTGTCCCGGTGGCGGCGAACAGCAGGGTGACGATCGCGGCCCACGCCCTGGCTTGGCTGGAACTGGCCAGGCGTCGCGGCCGGCTGGTGCTCACCTCCGAGGAGGTGGCGGCGAGCATCAACACGAACGCCGTCATCGTCCGGCGCAGCCTCGGTGACCTGCACCGGGCTGGCCTGGTGACGGCCCGTCGCGGCAACGGCGCGGGCTTCTCCCTCGGGCGGCCGGCGGCGGAGATCACGTTGTCGGACGTCTGGCTCGCCGTCTCGCCGGAGCCGCTGCTCGCCCTGCATCCCGGCGTGCCCAACCTGGAGTGCCCGGTGGGACGCGGAATCCGCCCCGTCCTCACCGACCTGTACGGCGAGGCGACCGACTCGTTCCGGGAGTCGCTGGCCCGCTGGACCGTCGCCGACGTCCTGGAGAGGATCCTGTGGTGATCGTCGAACTGCGCTGCTACACGCTGCGTGCGGGGCGCCGCGACGAACTGGTCGAGCTGTTCGACCGCGAGTTCGTGGAAACCCAGGAGGAGCAGGGGATGGCCGTGCTGGGCCAGTTCCGTGACCTCGACCGTCCCGACCGGTTCGTGTGGTTGCGGGGCTTCACCGACATGTCCGCGCGCCGCAGGGGCCTGGCGGCCTTCTACTCCGGCCCGGTGTGGGCCCGGCACGGGCCGGCCGCGAACGCGACCATGCTCGACTCGGACGACGTGCTGCTGCTCCGGGAGATCGTCGCGGTGCCGACGTACGACCGCGACACCGCCGACCCCGGATCCCTTCTGTACGTGACGATCTGGCACGGGGCCGGCCCGCTCCCCGACCCCGTCCGGGTCCCGCCGGACACCCTGGCCGTGCTGGGGACCGAGTACGCTCCGAACGACTATCCCCGGCTCCCGGTCCGCGAGAACGTGCACGTGCTGGTGTGGCTGACCCGCGAACCGCTGCGGGTGGAAGTCCCCTCCGGGGTGACGCGGACCGAGCGGCACCGCCTCGGTCCCACCCGCCGCTCCCGCCTGTACTGACTCTCAACGGCGACGATCGATACCGCACCGGCCGGTCCGTCGGTGCCGCTGTTCTGATCCACGCAGGTCAGCGGCCATGTCGGCCGACATGTTCTTGACCCCGCAGGGGGTGAAAACTAGAGTCCACTCGGTTAACGTTAACAATGACGTAAATCGATTGAGACTTGCTCGTCGGTGTCGGGTCATGGTCGAACCCTCCCGGCGACACAGCAGGCCGGTGCCGTCCGGGCCCAGGTCACCGGGGAAGCGCGTACCACCACCATCACCCAGGAGGACGAGGCATGACGCACGAGCAGAGCGAACCGGAGAGCGGCCGACGGCGGCTGAGCCGCAGGGCTGTCCTGACCACGATCGGGGCCGTGCCCGTCGCGGCGGCCACCGCGGCCCTGGGGGCCACGGGGGCCTCGGCCGCCCCGGCCAGCATCAACCTGTCGGCGTCCCGGCAGACGATCAAGGGCTACGGCGCGATGACCCACGCCGGCTGGATCGGCGACCTGACCGCCGCCCAGCGGGAGACGGCGTTCGGCACCGGTGAGGGCCGGCTCGGCTTCTCCGTGCTGCGCATCCCGGTCGGCGAGAGCCAGGCGGACTGGAGTCGTGACCTGGCCACGGCCAAGCGTGCGGCCGAACTCGGGGTGACCGTCTTCGCCTCGCCGTGGAACCCCCCGGCCAGCATGATCGAGACGTTCACCCGGGGCAGCCAGACCAACGCCAAGCGCCTGCGCGCCAGCTCCTACGCCGCGTACGCCCAGTACCTGAACGACTTCACCGTGTACATGCGCAACAACGGGGTGAACCTCTACGCGATCTCCGTGCAGAACGAGCCCGACTACGCCCACGACTGGACGTGGTGGACCTCCGGCGAGATCATCAAGTTCCTCAAGGAGAACTCCGGGGTGATCAGCACCCGGGTGATGGCGCCGGAATCGTTCCAGTACGTCAAGTCGATGTCGGACCCGATCCTCAACGACGCCACCGCGCTGGCCAACGTCGACATCATCGGAGCCCACCTCTACGGCACCTCGTACTCGAACTTCCCGTACCCGCTGTTCAAGCAGAAGGGGGCGGGCAAGGAACTGTGGATGACCGAGGTCTACTACCCGAACAGCAACGCGAACTCGGGTGACGCCTGGCCGGAGGCGCTCGACGTCGGCGAGCACATCCACCGGTCCATGGTCGACGCCGAGTTCCAGACGTACGTCTGGTGGTACCTGCGGCGCAGCTACGGCCCCATGCGCGAGGACGGCCAGATCAGCAAGCGGGGCGCGATCATGGCCCAGTACGCCCGGTTCGTGCGGCCCGGGTACGTCCGCGTCGACGCCACGGCCAACCCGGCGTCGAACGTCTACGTCTCGGCCTACCGGGGTGGCAACACCGTGGTCATCGTCGCGGTCAACAAGAACACCTCGGCGGTGAGCCAGCAGTTCACCCTCTCCGGCGCCACCGCGTCGGGCAGCGTGCAGAACTGGCTGACCGACGGCAGCCGCAACGTCGCCCCGCAGAGCGCGCTGACCATGTCCAACGGTTCGCTGACCGTCAACCTGCCCGCGCGCAGCGTGATGACGTTCGTGACCAGTGTCAACGGCACGACGCCGACCCCCACCCCGACCGTGACGCCCACGGGCACCCCGACCCCGACCCCGACGCCCACCCCCACCCCCACCCCCACCCCCACGGCGGGCGGCAGCGGACCCCGGGTCGGCTACACCATGAACAGCTGGGACTCCGGCTTCACCGCCAGCATCAGCATCACCAACACCGGCACCTCGACGATCGACGGCTGGACGTTGGTGTTCACCCTGCCGTCGGGCCAGTCCATCACGTCGGCCTGGAGCGCCACCATTTCGCCCACCAGCGGCCAGGTGAGCGCCCGCAACGTCAGCTACAACGGCACGATCGCCCCCGGCGCCACCGTCGAGATCGGCTTCCAGGCCAGCCACACCGGCAACACCGCCAAACCGACCGCCTTCACCCTCAACGGCATCCCCTGCACGGTCGCCTGACCGGTCGACCGGAGCGACCTCCGTACGGCCGCCGCGGACACCGCGGCGGCCGTACCCGTTGCGGGTGCTTGCTCCTCACGCGGCGTGAGGGCAGATAGTCGGTGCCGTGGACGAACACCTGACCGTGGGACGGGTGGCGGAACTGGCCGGGGTCACCGTCCGGACGCTGCACCACTACGACGAGATCGGCCTGCTGACGCCGTCCGCGCGGACGGCGGCGGGGCACCGCGCCTACGCGCCCGCCGACGTACGGCGGCTGCGCGAGGTGCTCGGCTACCGGCGACTCGGGTTCGGACTCCGGCAGATCGCGGACCTGGTGGACGATCCGGCGACCGACCCCGTCGCGCACCTGTGCCGGCTGCGCGGCCTGCTGACCGACCAGCGCGACCGGGCCGCCGCCCTGGTCGCGGCGATCGACCGGGAGCTGCAGGCGCGGGCGCTGGGGATCGCCACCACCCCGGAGGAGCAGCTACGGGTCTTCGGCGGCCGGTTGTACGACACCATCGGCAGCGCCTACCCGGCGACCCGGCGCACCGACTCCCGGATCGCCGCCCGCATCTGGGCGGCGTTGGGCGACGCCCGGACCGTGCTCAACGTCGGGGCCGGCACCGGCTCCTACGAACCCGGCGACCGTGCGGTGACGGCGGTGGAGCCGTCGGCGGTGATGCGGGCGCTGCGTCCGGCCGACGCCGCGCCGTGCGTGGCCGCCGCCGCGGGGGACCTGCCGTTCGCCGACGGGTCCTTCGACGCGGCGATGGCGGTCAGCACCGTGCACCACTGGCCGGACCCGGTCGCCGGGCTGCGGGAGATGCGCCGGGTGGCCCGGCGGGTGGTGGTGTTCACCTACGACGCCGACGGCACCGGCTGGCGGGAGCGGTTCTGGCTGACCCGCGACTACCTGCCGGAGTTCGCCGGCCTGCTGGTCGACTGGCCCCCGCTGGGCGAGCTGACCGCCGCGATCGGTGGGCGTGCCGAGCCGGTGGACGTCCCGTGGGACTGCGCCGACGGCCTGTTCGAGGCGTACTGGCGACGGCCTGAGGCGTACCTGGACGAGCGGGTGCGGCGCGCGGTGTCGGTGTGGACCCGGGTCGGGCCGCAGGCCGAACGGCGGGCCGTCGGGATGCTCCGGGAGGACCTGGCGTCGGGCCGGTGGACGCAACGCAACGGGGACCTGCTGGGTCGCGACACCGCGGAGCTGGGCCTGCGCCTGCTGGTGGCCTGAACAGCCCGGCCGGGGTCGCTCCGTGACGGGGCCGACGTGGGCAGGGCCGACGTGGGCAGGGCCGGGAGCTCCGCCGGATGACCGGACCGGCCGGGCCGCCGCCACGGTCAGCCCTGGCGGGTCGGTCGGATGGTCAGGTCGCCGATCTCGACGTCGTCGGGTTGGTCGACGGCGAAGGCGATCGCGCGGGCGACCGCGCCGGGGTCGAGTCCGATCTCGGCCATGGTCTGCTGCACCTCCCCGCGTACCGTGGGGTCGTCGATCGCCCGGTCGACGAACTCGGTGCGGACGTAACCGGGGGAGATCGAGGTCGTCCGCAGCGCTCCGCTGGTGCTCTCCTGCCGCAGGCCCTCCAGCAGGGTGCGCACCGCGTTCTTCGTCCCGGCGTACACCGCCTGGGTGGGAACGATCTTCAGGCCGGCGGTCGAGACGACCGTGACGAGGTGGCCGCCGCCCTGGCGGGTGAAGACGGGCAGGGCGGCGGCGATCCCGTGCAGGACGCCCTTGACGTTCACGTCGACCATCGCCGACCAGCCCTCGACGTCCAGCTCGGCGACGGTGCTGATCCTGCTGATCCCGGCGTTGCCCACCAGGACGTCCAGCCGGCCGAAACGTTCCACCGCGAGGGCGACCAGGGACCGCAGGTCGTCCGGGGCGGTGACGTCCACCCGGGTGGCGACCGCCGTGCCGCCCGCGGCCTCGATCTCGGCGACCAGGCGGTCGAGCCGGTCGGTGCGCCGGGCACCGAGGACGACCGACGCGCCGAGCGCGGCGAGGTGGCGGGCGGTCGCCGCGCCGATGCCGCTGCTGGCGCCGGTGATCGCGACGACCTTTCCGGGGATGGTCATGGTGCTCCTCGGGGTAGAGTGGACACATGTCCGGTTATCCCGACGAGCCTAGCGGACACGTGTCCGCTTCTGTCAAGGGCGCGGCGTTTCGCGCCGACGCGCGGCGCAACCGCGAACGCATCCTCCGCGCGGCCCGCGACCTGGTGCACGAACCGGGCGAGCTGAAGCTCAACGCGGTGGCGAAGGCCTGCGGCATCGGGCAGGGCACCCTGTACCGGCACTTTCCCACCCGGGAGGACCTGCTCGTCGAGGTGTACCGCCACGAGGTCGACGACCTGGTCGCGGCGGCCCCGCAACTGCTGGCCACCCACCCGCCGGTGGCGGCGTTGGCGGCCTGGTTCGACCGGGTGGCCGCCTACGCCCGGGTCAAGCGGGACGTGTTCGCCGCCGTCGAGGCGGCGACCTGGCGTGACCTCGCCGCGCACAGTCTCGGCCCGATCGGCGATGCGGTGGAACTGCTGCTCGCCGCCGGCCGCTCGGCCGGCAGCATCCGCGCCGACGTCGAGGCCCGGGACGTCATCGTCCTGATCGGTTGGCTCTCCCGACTGGACGACACCGAGCTGGACAGACGGGGGCCGCGCCTGCTGGCCGTCCTCGTCGACGGCCTCCGCGCCCCCGACCGGATTGTCACCGGTAGCGGTTAGCCTGCCGTCATGGTCAGCGCCGAACTCGACGAGTTGGTCGTCCCCGACGCGGACGCGCTGCGCGCCTGGCTGTCGGCCCACCACGACACCTCACCAGGCGTCTGGCTCGCCCTGACCCGCAAGGGCGGCACGGTCACCACCCTGACCTGGCAGCAGGCGGTCGACGAGGGGTTGTGCTTCGGCTGGATCGACGGGCAGGCCCGCAAGCGGGACCAGGAGAGTTCCTGGATCAGGTTCACCCCCCGCCGGGCGCGCAGCATCTGGTCGCAACGCAACGTCGCCCACGTGGCCCGGCTGGAGGAACAGGGCCGGATGCAGCCCCCGGGACGGGCCGCGGTGGAGGCCGCCAAGGCGGACGGACGGTGGGCCGCGGCCTACGCCCCGCCGTCGGAGGTCGAGGTGCCCGCCGACCTGCTCGCCGCGGTCGCCGCCGACCCCGCCGCGCAGGCCATGTTCGACGTGCTCACCCGGACCAACCTGTTCGCGCTCGTGCACCGGCTCAACGCGGTGAAACGGGCGCAGACCCGGGAACGGAAGATCGCCGAGTTCGTCGCCATGCTGGCCCGCCACGAGACGCCCCACCCGCAGCGGGCCCGGCCACCACAGGCCCCGTGACCCGACGCGCCTACCGGGGTGGCGCGGGCCAGGCGTCGGCGCACAGGGCGTAGGTGTAGCCGTCCACCCAGCCCCGTTCGGCGTGCCACGAGTCGCCGACGCCGTGCTGCTCGCGACGCATGCCGACCTTCTCCAGCACCCGTACCGAGGCGAGGTTGTCGGCGAAGCACCCGGCGGTGATCCGGCGGACGCCCAACCGGGTGAACGCGTACCCCACCATCGCGGTGACCGCCTCGGTGGCAAAGCCCCGGCCGCCGTGGGCCGGGTCGAAGATGTAGCCGAGCTGGGCCTCGGTGCGGGTCGGCATACCCGGCTGGCCCATCCCGTCCAGCACGTCGAGCGAGACCGTGCCGATCACCAGGCCGTCCAGGACGACCGCCCGGCTGTGGTCGTCGGGGTCGTCGGCGGCGCGCCGCCAGGCCGCCCGGAACGCCGCCGGCTCCACCTCGGTCCGCAGCAGCCAGTACGTCACCTCGGGCAGGTTGCGGTATTCGAGGATGCGGTCGACGTCGCCGTCACCCACCGGGCGCAGGCTCAGGCGGGGCGTACGCAGCGTGGTGCCGTCCATGCGGCCGGACTCTAACCCATCCCGGACGTCGCCCGCCGCCGTCGACGGCCCCGCCGCCGGTGGACGCTCGCACCCGCTGGTCTTTCGCCTCTGACCACCCCGGTTCGCGGATCGCGACCGCCACGGTGGCGCGGACGCGGGAGATGTGGGACACCGGACCCGGGGGTGTGCATTCCCCCTATAGTGCGGCATTGTCATACATCCGCCGGTCGGTGCCCAGCCGGGCGGCGTGATCACGGGAGGCACCGGATGGCGGGCTATCGGCCGCCGCTTCGCCGGCGGCCGGCGGCAGGACCCGCCATCGACGCCGATCCCGAGGTCAGGGTGCAGCCACCGCCCTGGCAGCGGTACACCATGACCGACCCCGACGAGGTGTGCGCCTTCTTCCGGGCCACCTTCGCCGACATCGACATCGTGCTGTCCGCACCCGGACCGGCGGGGGTCGAGCTGCGCGGCACGGGTGTCACGCTCGGCGGTGTCGCCGTGCATGGTCTGCGGTGCTCGGCGCACATCCGCACGGACGGCGTACGGGAGGACCTGGTCAACATCGTCCACCTGCGTCGTGGCCGACTCGCGGTGACCGACCGCCGGACGGTCGACCGGGTCGCGGTCGGCGGGGTGGTCGTCCTGCCGGTGGACCGCAGGGTCGAGGTGACGTGCGACGCCGTCGTTCACCGTCGGAATCCCCACGGCGCTGGTCGACGAGGTCGCCCGGTCCCGGCACGGCGGGGGCCGGCGGGTGCGTTTCGAGGGCGTCCGCCCGGTCTCGGCCGGGCTGCAACGGCACTGGCTGGGGACGCTGGCGTACGTGCGGCAGGTGGTGCTGGCCGACGTCGACCTGGCGACCAACCCGCTGATCGTCGGGCAGGTCCGGCACCTGCTGGCGGCGGCGGCGCTGGCGGACTTCCCGAGCATCCCCGTGCCGCTTCAGCGGCGGGGGCCGGGCGTCGTCGCGCCGTCGGTGGTCCGTCGCGCGATGGACCACGTGGAGGCCCACCTCGACCGCTACGTGTCACTGGCGGAGCTGGCCGAGGCTGCCGGGGTGTCCCCCCGGGGCCTGCAGTACGCCTTCCGCCGGCACCAGGGCACCACCCCGGCCCGGTTCGCCCGGCGGGCCCGGCTGGACCGCGCCCACCGGGACCTGCGCGACGGTGACCCGACGGCGGGGGACACGGTCGCGGCGATCGCCGCCCGGTGGGGCTTCGTCGACGCGAAGCGGTTCGCCACCGACTACCGCGCCGCCTACGGTCAGCCGCCCAGCCGTACCCTGCGGGGCTGACCGGGGCCTGGTCGACCGCCGCCGTGCGTCGGCCCGGCCCGGTGAGCTGCTCGCCCGGCGGGGTCGGTGGCGGTCGGGCGTGTTTGGATGATCCGGTGGAGTTCACCGTGACAGACGCGCCGGACCGGGAGCGGTTCGAGGCGCGCGACGAGACCGGGGCGCTGGCCGGACTGGTCACCTACCAGTTGACCGGTGCCATCATCGCCTACACGCACACCGAGGTCGACCCGGCGTTCGAGGGGCGGGGTGTCGGCTCGACGCTGGCCCGCGCGGTCATGGACGACGCCCGCGCCCGGGGCCGTACGGTGGTGCCGATCTGCCCGTTCCTCGCCGACTGGCTGGGCCGGCACCCGGAGTACGCGGACATCGTGGCCCGCTCCACCCGCCGGATCAAGTAGCCCGGGGCCGCCGGGCTCCCGGGTGGTGAGCGGGCGGGTGCGCAGCGCATCGGCGGGCGGCGCATCCTTGACGGGGTCTGATTGTTGCGTTGACAATTCCAGCCTGTTAACGCTCACATGACGCCGAGGAATCCCCCCATGCCCTCAGCAGTTCCCCGTAACCACCACCCCACCCCCACCCCCCGCCGCACCCGCACGGTCGTCGCCGCCACCGTGCTCACCCTCCTCGCCGCGCTGGCCCCCGCCACCGCGGCCCCGGCCGCCGCCGACGACGTCACCGACGGTCTGCTCCTGCGCTACGACCTCGACCAGCGCACCGGCACCACCGTCGTCGACACCTCCGGCCGCGGCAACGACGGCACCCTGGTCGGCGGCGGCACCTGGACCGGCACCGACGGACTGCTGCTCGACGGCGTCGACGACCACGTCGAACTGCCCGACAACCTGCTGGCCGGTCGCTCCTCGCTCACCGTGGCCCTGGACGTCATGGTCGACCCGGCACAGCAGACCCCGTACTTCCTCTGGGGCCTGGGCAACCCGGCCACCTCCGCCGCCGGCACCGGCTACCTCTTCGCCAGCGGCGACTCCTTCCGCGCCGGCATCACCACCACCAACTGGGCCGGCGAGAAGGTCACCGGCACCGGCGGCAACCTGGCCCGGGGCGTGTGGAAGTCGGTCGTCTACACCCAGACCGGCACCACCGGGACCCTCTACGCCGACGGCGTGCAGGTGGCCCGCAACACCGCCGTCACCGTGGAACCCGGCGCGGTCGGCAACGGCGTCACCACCGTCAACAACCTGGGCCGGTCGAACTACGCCACCGACCGGTTCCTCAAGGGACGGGTGGCGAACTTCCGGATCTACGACCGCGCCCTCACCGCCGCCGAGGTCGCGGTGGTCGCGCAACCCGGTGAGTCCGACCAGACCCGGGCCGAGGCGGCCGCCGCCGCCCTGACCCTGGTGCACGCCGACGACGTCCGTGGCAACCTGACCATGCCCGCCACCGGCCGGTACGACGCGACGGTCCGCTGGCGCTCGGCCCGACCGGAGGTGGTCGCCGCCGACGGCGTCGTGCGTCGTCCCGCGAACGGCGCTGGCGACACGACGGTGCCGGTCACCGCCACGGTCACCGTCGGTGCCGCCACCGTCGAGCGGACCATCGCGCTGACCGTCCGCGAGCTGCCGGCCCCCGCACCGTACGCCGGCTACGCGTTCAGCTACTTCACCGGCAACTCGATCGCCGGGGAGAAGATCTACTTCGCCGCCAGCCGGGGCAACAACGCCCTGCAGTGGACGGAGGTCAACGGCGGCCAGCCGAAACTGGAGTCGACCCACGGCACCCTGGGCCTGCGCGACCCGTTCCTGATCCGCAGCCCGGAGGGGGACCGGTTCTTCCTGATCGCCACCGACCTGTCGATCGGCCGCAACGGCGACTGGGACGCCGCCCAGCGCCGGGGCAGCCGTTACCTGGAGGTGTGGGAGTCCACCGACCTGGTCAACTGGTCGGCGCAGCGGCACGTCGAGGTCTCCCCGCCGACCGCCGGCAACACCTGGGCGCCGGAGGCATACTGGGACGCCGAGCGCGGTGAGTACCTGGTCTTCTGGGCCTCGAAGCTGTTCGCCGAGAACGACCCGGACCACACCGGCAACACGTACAACCGGATGCTGGCCGCCACCACCCGCGACTTCGTCACGTTCAGCCCGGCGACGATCTGGCAGGACCGGGGCGAGTCGCGGATCGACTCCACGATGATCCGTGAGGGCGACACCTACTACCGGTTCACCAAGGACGAGGGCGGCGGCGGCACCGGCTGCTCGGACATCATCCAGGAGAGGTCCCCCTCGCTGACCGCCGTCGACCTGCCCGGCCGGCCGTCGTGGACGATGCTCGACTCGTGCATCGGCCGCGACGCCGGCACCTCCGCCGTGGAGGGACCCACCGTCTTCAAGGCCAACCCCGGTGACACCTCCGGCTCGCGGTACTACCTGTTCGTCGACGAGTACGGCGGCCGGGGTTACATCCCGCTGGGCACCGACGACCTGGCCAGGCCGAACTGGAAGGTGCCGGCGTCCTACCGGCTGCCGGCCAGCCCGCGGCACGGCACCGTCATCCCGGTCACCCGCGCCGAACTCGACGCGCTGACCGACGCCCCACCCCCGGTGGACGCCAACGCCGACGGGGTGGTGGCCCACTACCGGCTCGACCAGGCCAGCGGGGGCACGGTCACCGACGACTCCGGCAACGGCCACCACGCCACCCTGGCCGGTGACGCCCGCTGGGACTCGGGCAGCCTCACCCTCGGCGGCACCAACGGCCACGTCGACCTGCCCGACAACATCATGTCCGGGCTGGACGAGATCACCGTGTCGATGGACGTGAACATCGCCGCCGACCAGGCCACCCCGTACTTCGTCTGGGGGCTCGGCAACACCGACGCAGGCGGCGTCGGCAACGGCTACCTGTTCACCACCGGCAACGACTACCGGACCTCGATCAGCCTGGGCAACTGGACCGGCGAGCAGACCGTCACCGGCGGCCGGGCGTTGCCCCGGGGGGTGTGGAAGACCCTGACGTACACCCTGAACCGGGCCGGCACCGCGCGGATCTACCTGGACGGGGTGCGGGTGGCCGAGAAGACCGGGCTGACCGTCGCGCCCGGTGACATCGGCGGTGGCCGGACCACCGCCAACTACCTGGGCCGCTCCCAGTACGCCAGCGACCGCTACCTCAAGGGCCGCATCCGCGACTTCTCCCTCTACAACCGGGCGCTCAGCGACGCCGAGGTGGCCGCGTTGGGCAGCAACGGCACCAGCGTCGTCGCCGTCGAACTCGACAGCCTCAGGGTGCCGGCCATCGTGGACGCCGCCAGCGGCACGATCACCCTGCCGGTCCGGCCGGGCACCGACCTGACCAGCCTCGCCCCGCGCTACCTGGTCGCGCCCACCTCGACGGTCAGGCCCGCCGGGCCGCGCAACTACACCCGACCGGTGACGGTCACCGTCACCAGCGCCGCCGGGGCCAGCCGGGCCTGGACGGTGCGGGCGGTGCCGATGAACACCCCGGTGCTGCCCGGGTACAACGCCGACCCGAACATCGTCCGGTTCGGCGACACGTACTACATCTACGGCACCACCGACGGCTTCCCCGGCTGGGGCAGCTCGACGTTCACCGTGTGGTCGAGCCGCAACCTGGTCGACTGGACCGGCCACGACACCATCCTCGACCTCGGCCCGGACGTCAGCTGGGCGGACACCAACGCCTGGGCGCCGGCCGCGATCGAGAAGAACGGGAAGTACTACCTGTACTTCTCGGCCCAGCAGAACATCGGCGTCGCGGTGGCCGACTCGCCACTCGGGCCGTTCGTCGACCCGCTCGGCCGGCCCCTGGTGAGCAAGGCCGACTACGGCAACGCCCAGCAGATCGACCCGGCGGTGTTCACCGACGACGACGGGAAGAGCTACCTGTACTGGGGCAACGGCACCCCGTACGTGGTCCCGCTGAACGACGACATGATCTCCTACGACGTCGCCCGGCGGGTCCGGCTGACCGGGCTCACCGGTTTCCGCGAGGGCCTGTTCATGCACAAGCGCAACGGGGTGTACTACCTGTCCTGGTCGATCGACGACACCGGCAGCGAGAACTACCGGGTCGGCTACGGGACGGGCAGCAGCCCGCTCGGGCCGTTCACCAGCCGGGGGGAGATCCTCACCAAGGACCCGGCCCAGGGCATCCTGGGCACCGGCCACCACTCGATCGTCCAGGTGCCCGGCACCGACGACTGGTACGTGGCGTACCACCGGTTCGCCATCCCGGGCGGCGACGGCACCCACCGGGAGACCACCATCGACCGGCTGTACTTCGCCGACGACGGCACCATCGAACCGGTGGTGCCCACCCTGACCGGGGTGGAGCCGCTGCGCTACCGGGGCGGGCAGCCCCGACTGCGGATCACCGACCCCGGCGCCGACGGCTGGTACGGCGCGAACGCCGCCCTCACCCTGGCCCACGGCGGGTTGATCAGACTGGTCGAGTACCAGATCGACGGGGGCGGCTGGTTCCCGTACCGGGAGCCGGTGGCGCTGCCCGCCGGCCGGCACACGATCGAGTACCGGGCCCAGGGGGTCAACCTGCTCTGGAGCACACCCTGGGCGACGTCGGTGCAGGTGGACGGGGTGGCCCCGACCGCCGAGGCGAGCCTGGTCGACCGGGCGCTGGTGGTCACCGGCCGGGACGCCGACTCCGGGGTGGCCCGGGTCGAGTACCGGCTCGACGGTGGGGAGTGGACAACCTGGACCGGGCCGGTGCCACTGGACGACCGGGCGCACGGGGTCCGCTACCGCGCGGTCGACGTGGCCGGCAACGTCGGCGAGGTGGCCGTGCTGCGGGTGCCGGCCCTCCGGTAGCCGGCGACCGGACGCGCCGCCCGACCGTACGGTCGGGCGGCGCGTCCGCGTCCCGGGGTTCCGGCGGGGCACGATGCGACTCCGTCATCTCACATGCCGGTAGACGGGGTGAACGGGTGTCCGGCCGCCGGTCATTCGACTCATGTCGATGCGTCCGAAGTCCGTTCATGATGTCGGGCCCGCGCCCGGCGGATCTCCTCCGCGCCGGCCACCCAGCGCGCCGCCGTCGGACCGGCGGCCTCCCCGGCATCGGGCCCGGGGCCGTCGGCGCTGCGGGCGCCCGGCCCTGCGGCGTGGCCCGGTGGCGGCCCGGCGGCCACCGCAGCACGGTCGGCGAGCAGGCGCGACCAGCGGTGGACCTGCCCGGCCCAGGCGTCACCCGCCGGCAGCAGGTGCAGGCGGAAGCGGGGGTGTCGGCTCAACCAGCCCCGGACCACCGGGGCGTCGTGCAGCGTCGGATCGTCGGCGACCAGGTGCACCTCCAGATCGGCGGGCACCGCCTTGTCCACCGCCACCAGGAACCGCCGGTACGCCCCGGCACGCCGGTGCCGGTCCGGGGCGGCCTCGCCGGCGGCCACGAGCTGCTCCGGCCGGCGCGGGTCGATCACCGGCCGGTGTGCCGGCGGCGTCCCGTCGGCCGGTGGCCGGTCCGGGGCCGGCGCGGGGCCGGCCGGGTCGCCGGTCGTCGGTAGCTCGTCGCGGGGCACGGCGCACAGCGCCAGGGTCTGCCCCGAGGGCTGGCGGTAGAGCCCGACCAGGGCCACCACCGTGGCGACGAACCCCGGGTCGGTGGCCAGGGTGAGGCCGTCCTGGAGGTGGGGGCGCAGGTCGAACCGACGCCAGATCCGGCCGACCGTGGACGCGGACAGTCCGCTGTGGACGGCCATCGACGCCCGGGACCACCGTCGGGCCGGGGCCGGCGTGGCGTCGAGGGTGGCCGCCACCACCCGGTCCACCTGCTCGGGCCGGACCGAGCGGGGCCGGCCGGCACGTGGGTCGTCGGCGAGCCCCGGCAGCCGCGCGGCGGCGAACCGGGAACGCCATTTCCCGACCGTCGCGGGTGAAACGTTCAACCGGGTCGCGACCTCGATATTCGTGGCCCCCTCGGCGCAGGCCAAAACGATTCGGCAGCGAATGGCGAACGACTGCGTCGAGTGGGCCGCGCGGGCCCCCCTGGTGAGCTGTTCCCGTTCCTCGTCGGTGAGCACCAGCCTGGCCTTCGGCCGCCCCTTCCCCATGCCACGATCCTATCCGGATATGACATGGACTAATGGCGCACCGCGATGGTGGGAGCGGTCACGGTCGATTGCTCGGACGGTTGCCCTGGACGGTTCACGACGGGACTGAGTATGGTCCCGACGAGTCCCGGACTTGGGGGAAGGGGCCGCTACCGCAACGTTGCCGTGGCCCGTGTGGTGATCTGACATGGGGGGAACCGCTTCAGTGACCACGACCGATCTGCACGAGAACATGACGTCGATCTGCGCCGAAGTCCTCCACCGACCCACCGTCGGCCCCGACGACGACCTCGTCGAACTCGGCATGGACTCGGTGGGCGCGGTGGAGATCGTGACCCGGGTCGAGGCGGCGTACGGGGTGGACGTGGTGGACGTCATCTTCGACACTCCCACGGTCAACCGGCTCTGCGCGGTCGTGGAATCCGCCGCCGTCCGCGACGAGTCGCATGCCTAGTCCGCTGGCCGAGCCGAACCTCGCCGACACGGCGAACCTGCTGGACCTCGTCACCCAGGCCGCGGCGGCCTACGGGGACGACCCGTACCTGCTCCCGGCGGAGCCCGGTGGCCGCCAGATCAGCTTCACCGACGTGCTGACCTTCACCCGGGGCTGCGCGGCGCTGCTCGACGAGCACCGGGTGCCGCCGGGTGGCCGGGTGGCCGTGGTCCTGCACAACTCGTCGCTGGCCGCGCTGCTGTTCCTCGGCGTCATCGCCGCCGGGCGGATGCTGGTGCCGCTGAACCCGAAGTCCGGCCCGGCCGAACTGGACACCCTGCTCGCCCACGCCGACGTCGCGCTGGTGCTCGGCCCGTCGTCGACCGCCGCGAAGGCGTCGCCGGGCCGGCGCTGGCTGGCCGTGGACGACGCGGAGGGGTTCCTCACCGCGATCCTCGACCGGGGCGTCGCCTACCGGGGGGAGCTGGTCGCGCCCCCGGACGGCGGGGCGGCCGACGCCGAGATCGTCTACACCTCGGGGTCGACCGGCGCGGCCAAGGGCGTCGTACTGTCCCACCGGGCCCTGCTGGCGAACTCGCTGGCGATGGTGCGGTGGGCCGACGCGGGCCGCGACGACGTCTTCCTCAACGTCATCCCGATGCTGCACGTCGGCGGGCAGGGCCTGCCCACGCTGACCCCGCTGTGGTCCGGGGGGCGGACGGTCTGCGTCCGCTCGGAGGTGGCGCTGGCCCGGTTCTGGAACTACGTGGACCGGCACCGCCCGACCTGGACCCTGGTGGTCAACGCCTACCTCGCGCACCTGGTCGAACGGCCGCAGCGACCGGTCGACAGCCGGCTCAAGGGTGTCCTCGCCGGCGGCTCGGCGCTCAGCCCCGACCTGATCCACCGGTTCGAGAGCACCTTCGGCATCCCGGTGTTCCAGGTGTACGGGATGACCGAGATGACCTCGCTGACCGTGGTGGAGCCCCGCGACCGGCAGCCGGGGGACCGGCGCAGCGCCGGCCTGCCGGTGCCGTTCGCCCGGGTCCGGGTCGTCGACGCAGACGGGCGGGACGTCGCGCCGGGGGAGAGCGGCGAGGTCCTGCTGAGCGGCCCGAGCATCTTCACCAGGTACGAGGCCGCGCCGGAGCTCACCGCCGGGCGGCTGGTCGACGGCTGGGTGCGCAGCGGCGACCTCGGCCACCTCGACGACCGTGGCGAGCTGACCATCGTGGACCGGATGGACAGCATGGTCATCGTCAGCGGCGAGAACGTCTATCCGGCCGAGATCGAGAACGTCGTGCCGCAGCTCGACGGGATCGCCGACGCGGTGGTCGCCGCGCTGCCGCACCCGGTGACCGGGGTGGAACTGGTGCTGGTCTACACCCTGCTGCCCGGTGCGGTCGCCCGGGAGGACGAATGGCGCGCGCTGTTGCTCAAGCAACTCAGCGCGTTCAAGGTGCCGCGCCGGTTCGTCCCTTTGGTGCAGCTCGGGGTCGACGGGTTTCCGCGTACCCCGCTCGGCAAGATCCAGCGGTCGGACGTGCGGCGGCTGGCGGTCACGAACCTGACCTGAGTCACCGTCGGTGACGGACGAGGAGGAACGGGGGATCTGCCAGGAGATTCGGTTCACCGGGGGCACCTGCGGGTCCGTCGTCGTACCGCAGGAGTGTCGGTGCCCCCTTTTCCGTTATTTGCGGGTGTGAATGCCAACAGGAGGCGAGCTGCGTTATGCCGGTGGAGATCTTTGACGACGAGGAAGTGGTGGTACGTACCCCCGACGAGCTGAAGCGCATGCCCCGGGGATACCAGAAGGCACTGATCAGCCAGATCATGATCAACACGGAGGGTGAACTCTCCGGCGGAGACGACTACACCATGATGTTCCTGCCGCTCGCGCCCAACGCCGAGGAACGTCAGGTGTGCGCGGAACGGGCCGCCGAGGAGTACGACCACTACAAGATCGGCAAGCGGGTGCTGGCCGAGATCGGCATCGACACCTCGCACATGGAGTCCCAGTCCATCGAGGAGCGTCGGCTCTTCGCCGACAAGCGGCTGCACCAGTGCACCACCTGGGCCGAGCGGGGAATCTACTCGTACATCGGCGAGGAGAGCGCCCTGATCATGATCAAGGAGTTCGCCCAGGGCAGCTACAAGCCGTGGGCGGACGCGGTCCGGACGATCATCCTGGACGAGAAGATCCACATCGCCCACGGCGCCCGGGTCTGCCGCAACCTCGCCGCCACCGACGAGGGCCGCGAGCAGCTGCAGGCCGCGCTCGACCGGCTCTGGCCGGTCTTCCGCGACCTGTTCGGCACCCCGGAGTCCGAGCGGTCCAAGCGGGCGGTCCGCTACGGCCTGCGGCGCACCACCAACGGTGAGGCGTTGCAGCAGTGGGAGAACACCGTCATCCCCCGGATCCACGCGCTGGGGCTCGTCGTCCCCGCCGTGGCCACCTGAGAGGACGCCCCGCCCATGCCCACCCCCATCGCGATCAATCCCCGTCCGCTGTCCCGGCGGGAGGCCAAGGTCCGCCTGGCGTCCCTGCTGGCCGACCGGCCCGACCTGGCCGCGCGGTTGCAGGTCGTCCGGGACATGGGCCGCCGGGTCAGCGCGACCGAGGTGCACCTCACCACCACCTGCAACATCCGGTGCAAGGGGTGCTGGTACTTCGAGGGCGGCTTCGACGCGGCCGTCCCCGAGACCTCCGACCCGGCACTGATCTCCCGGTTCGTGGACTCGCTGGTGGCCAGGGGCGTCACCCAGGCGACCCTGATCGGCGGCGAGCCGACCCTGGTCCTGCCCCGGGTGGTGCCGTTCGTCGAGCGGCTGCCGTACGTGACCATCTCCACCAACGGCATCAGGCCGCTGCCGATGAGCGGCTTCGAGCAGGTGGCGGTCGCCATCAGCCTGTTCGGCGGCGGCCCGCTGGACGACGCGCTGCGCGGCTACCGGGTCAACGGCTCGTCGTTCTCCGGCCTTTTCGAGACCGCCCTCGGGCACTACCGCAACGACCCCCGGGTGATCTTCGTGTACGCCCTGTCCGAGGAGGGCCTGCAGTACGTCGAGCCGACCGTGCGGGCCATCCAGGACAACGGCAACCAGGTCACCTTCAACTTCTACTCCGCCCACGGCAGCGACCACGCCCTGCGGATCGAGAACGAGCAGCGCACCCTCGCCGAGGCGCTGCGGGTCAAGCAGGCGTATCCGGAGACGGTGGTCTGCCACCCGTACTTCATCGAGTCGCTGATCACCGGCCGCACCCACTGGGACGGCCAGTTCGGCTACGACGTCTGCCCCAGCATCAGCGTGGACCACCCGGACCACGCCGAGCGGATCCGCAACGGCAACCCGGTCCTGGACGGCTTCGCCGTCTACGGCGCCGACTACCAGACCCTCCAGTTCTGCTGCACCTCCGGCAACTGCGCCGACTGCCGGGACAGCCAGGGCGTCTACAGCTGGCTGCTGGTCAGCATGAACCGGTTCCTCGACGACACCGGTCGGCTGGAGACCTGGCTGGAGCTGGCCGAGAGCTACTGGCGTCAGTGGTACTGGGCGCAACGGCACCACACCAACTTCGCCCGTCGCGCCCCGTTGACGGCCTGACCGACCCCCTGCGAGACAAGGAGCATCCGGATGTCTTCTCCATCGACCGAGATCACCGCCCCCGCCGTCGAGGAGCGCCTGCGCGCCGAACTGATCGACCTCGGTGTCGAGGACGACGCGATCAGCGCCGACGCCAAGTTCGACGCGCTGGACATCGACTCGCTCGACGTCGCCGACCTGATGGCCATGGTCGTCAAGGAGTACGGGGTGGAGATCCCGCGCAGCGAACTGGCGGACGTCACCATCGGTCAACTCGTCGAGCGGATCGTGGCGGGCGCGTCGAGTTGAGCTCGTTGCTGAGCCTGGACAAGCGCACCTACCTGGTCACCGGGGTCCTCAACAACGAGTCCATCGCCTGGCACGTGGCGGCGGCCCTGCAACGGGAGGGCTGCGAGGTCATCCTGACCTCGTACGGGCGGGTCGGCCGGATCACCCGCCGGGTGGCCGACCTGCTGCCGTCCCGCCCCGAGGTGCTCGAACTGGACGTGATGTCCGACGCGAGCGTCGACGCGCTGGCAGGGGCGATCGGCAGCCGCTGGGGGCAGCTCGACGGGGTGCTGCACAGCATCGCCGCCGCCCCGCCGGACGCGTTGGGGGCCGGGTTCGCCACCGCCGGGGCCGACGGGGTGCTCGACGGGTTCCGCGCGTCGGCGTACTCGTTGCAGCAGCTCACCTCCGCGCTGTCGCCGCTGTTGAGTCGGGCCCCCGGCGGCGGCGCGGTGGTCGGGCTGACCGTCGACTCGACCCGGGCGCTGCCCGGATACGGGTGGATGGGGGTCTACAAGTCGGCGCTGGAGGCGGTCTGCCGCTACCTGGCGCTGCACCTCGGCCCGGCCGGGATCAGGGTCAACCTGGTCGCTGCCGGGCCGGTCGAGACCGTGTCGGCGCGCGGGGTGCGCACCTTCTCCGCCCTGGCCGACCAGTACGAGCGGTGGGCGCCGCTGGGCTGGGACCGGGCCGACCCGGCCCGGGTGGTCGGGGCGGTGCTGTTCCTGCTGTCGGACCTGTCCCGGTACACCACCGGGCAGGTGGTGCACGCCGACGGCGGCATGCACGCCGTCTTCGGCGGCGTCCCGGCCCCCGGCCCGGCTGCCGCCCCCGGCCCCGCTGCGGGACCGGAGTCGGGCCCAGCTCCGGCGACACCGTCGCCACCAGACACCGCCGGCTGACACACACTGCGGGGAGGGACTGTGCGTCTCGTCATCAAGGGCACGGCCGAGCCACTCGTGGGCGAGTTCGACGTCCCGGCGTCGAAGTACCACGCGCACCGGGCGCTGATGCTCGCGTCGCTGGCCGACGGGACCAGTCGCATCCACGGGGCCTGCCACGCGGGCCACGTGCAGCACACCATCCGGGCGCTGCGGGACCTCGGCACGGCCGTCACCGTCGAGGGCGACGCGTTCGTGGTCCGTGGCGGCCGGTACCGGCCGGTGCGTCCGGAGGTCTCGGTCGGCAGCTCGGGCACCACGCTGTACTTCCTGACCGGGCTCGCCGCCCTGGCCGAAACCCCGGTCGGCATCACCGGGCAGAAGTACTTCCGGCGGCGGCCCATCCGCCCGCTGCTCGACGCCCTCGCGGGCATCGGCGTGCAGATCGCCTCCACCGGCGGGCTGCTGCCGATCCGGGTCGCCGCCCACCCGCCGACCGGGGGCCGGGTGCGGATTCCCGGCACGCTCTCCCAGTGGATCTCCAGCCTGCTGCTGGTCAGCCCGTTCGCCACCGGCCACACCGTGGTCGAGGTGGTGGGCGAGTTCAACGAGCGGTCCTACGTCGACCTCACCGTGGCGATGATGCGCCAGTTCGGCCTGCACGTGCAGGTCAGCGCGGACGGCCGCCGGTACGACATCGAGCCCGGCCAGCGGCCCACCCCGGCGGTGGTACGGCTGCCGCCGGACGTCGGCGCCGCCGCGTTCGGCCTGGCCGCGACCGCCCTGCACCCGTCCGACGTGCTGTTCCGGGGGCTGCCGGCGGTCCCCACCGGGGAGCTGGACCATCCGGAGGCGCACCTGCTGGACAGCCTCACCACGATGGGCGTGCCGCTGACCCGCGACCCGGCGACCGGCTGGATCAGGGTGCGCCACGACGGGCTGCGGCTGGCCCCGGTGCGGGTGGACTGCCGCGCGGTGCCCGACATGCTGCCGGTGCTCAGCGTCCTCGGCTCCCACGCGCACGGCACCACCGTGCTCGACCACGTGGCCCACGTACGGCTCAAGGAGTCCGACCGGGTGACGGCGATGCTGCAACTCAACCGGATGGGCGGCCGGCTGCGGCTCGACGGCGACCGGCTCGTCTGCGAGGGCGTCGGCCAGTTGCGGGAGGCCGACCTGTCCTCGTTCAACGACCACCGGGTGCTGATGGCGCTGGCGGTGGCCGCCTCCCGGGCCACCGGCGAGAGCCGGCTGACCTACCCGAACGCCCACCGGATCTCCTTCCCGCAGTTCCTCGACCAGATGAACGGCGTCGGCCTCAACATGTCGGTCGACCGGGCCCGCGCCCGCCGCCTGCCCCGCCCCGCCGACCCGGCAGCCGCCGACCTCCCGCCCGCCGGTCGACGTACGGCCGGCGCGTCGGTCACGTCGCCGGCCCGCTCCGCCGGACCGCCCGTGCCGACGGCCGCCCTGCCGACGCCTGCCGAACTGGCCGCCATCCCGGTGGCCGAACTGGTCCGTCGGCACGCCGACACGCGCGGCGACGACGAGGCCGTGGTCGAGGCGGCCTCACCCGGCCGGGCCGGCGCCACGCTGAGCTGGCGCGACCTGGACCGCGCCGCCGACCGGGCCGCGTCGCTGCTGCGGGAGCTGGGCGTCGGCCCCGGCGACGTGGTCGCCTGGCAGTTGCCCAACTGGTCGGAGTTCGTGGTGCTCACGCTGGCCGCCACCCGGATCGGGGCGGTCTGCTGCCCGCTGATGCCGTTCTTCCGGGAACGCGAGGTGAGCCGGCTGCTGCGCCGCTCCCGGGCCCGGGTGCTGGTGATCCCCGACCGGTTCCGGGGCCGCGCGCACCTGGCCGAGACCGCGGCGATGCTGACGGGCCCGGACGCCCCGGGCGTGGCCCACGTCCTCGTCGTCGCCGGCCACACCGTCTCCGACGGCACCGCCACCCCGGACGGCACCGCCACCCCGGACGGCACCGCCACCCCGGACGGCACCGCCGCACTGCCGGCGGACACCACCGGCCCGCGCTGGCAGTGGTTCGGCCCGGCGCTGGCCCGGCAGCGGCCCGACGACGCCGCAGAGGCCACCGGCCGGCCCGACCCGGCGGCCCTGGCCCAGCTGATGTTCACCTCCGGCACGTCGGGCGAACCGAAGGGTGTGCTGCACCGCGCCGACACGCTGACCCGGGCCGCCGCCATGCAGGCCCGGCACCTCGGCCTCACCGCCGCCGACCGGCTGTTCATCCCGTCGCCGCTGGCCCACCAGACCGGCTTCCTCTACGGCATGTGGCTGGGGTTCACCATCGGCGCACCCGTGGTGCTGCAACCGATCTGGGACGGCCGGACCGCCCTGGAGACGTTGCACCACACCCGGGCCACCTTCGTCCAGGCGGCCACCCCCTTCCTCGCCGACCTCGTCGAGGCCGTGGAGTCGGGCGGGCAGCCGCCACCGGCGCTGCGGGTCTTCGTCGCCACCGGCGCGGCGGTGCCCCGCAACCTCGCCGAGCACGCCACCCGGACCCTCGGCGCGGCGGTCTGCGGGGCCTGGGGCTCCACCGAATCGTGCCTCGGCACGCTCTCCGCGCCGACCGACGCGCCCGCGCACGCCTGGGGCACCGACGGGCGGGCACTGGAGGGGATCCGGATCAGGGTGACCGACGACGCCGGCAACCCGCTCGGCCCCGGCGTGGAGGGCAACTTCGAGGTCGCCGGGGACTGCCTGTTCGCCGGCTACCTCGACCGCCCGGACCTGACCGCGGCGGCGCTCACCCCGGACGGCTGGTACCGCAGCGGTGACCTGGCCACCATCGACGACGCCGGCTACCTGCGGATCACCGGCCGGGTGACCGACGTGATCAACCGGGGCGGCGAGAAGATCCCGGTGGCGGAGATGGAGCAGCTGCTGCACACCCACCCCGCCGTCCGCGAGGTGGCGATCGTGGCGATGCCCGACCCGCGCCTCGGCGAGCGGGCCTGCGCGTTCGTGGTGACCCGGGCGGAGCTGACCTTCGCCGGGATGCAGCGGTTCCTCGACGGCCACAAGGTCGCCAAGCAGTACTGGCCCGAGCGGCTGGAGACGGTGGCCGCGCTGCCCCGCAACGTGGTCGGCAAGGTGCAGAAGTTCGTGTTGCGTGACCAGATCAGCGCAACGATCGGCGAGGAGGCAGAGTGACCCAGGCCGATGGCACGTCGTTCGCGACGTTGGCCCGCGAGGTCGAGGCGTTCGTCCGGGGCCCCGGCGAGCAGTACGCGGCGGCGATCGAACGCGACCGCAGCGTCCCCGCGCAGCTCTGGACGGACCTGCGCGACCGGGGCTACCTGCGGCTCGCCGCGCCGGTCGACTACGGCGGGGCCGGCCTGTCCTTCACCCAGTACCTGCACCTGCTCGAACTCTTCTCGATGTCGCACGCGTCGCTGCGGATGATCGTGCACGTCTGCAACGGGGTGTGGCGCTCCATCGACCAGTTCGCCACCGACGAGCAGCGCAAGAAGTTCGTGCTGCCGCAGGTCGCCGGGGACCTGCGGGTCGCGTTCACGCTCACCGAACCGACCGCCGGCACCGGGGCCGACCTGCGCGCCAGCGTGGTACGCGACGGCGACACCTACCTGCTCAGCGGCGAGAAGCACCTGATCACCTTCGGGGTGAGCTGCGACTACTGGCTGCTGTTCGCCAGGCTCGACGGCAGCACCGGCAAGGACGGCACGGTCGCGCTGATGGTCGACCGGCACGTCGAGGGCGTCCGGGTCGAACCGATGCCCGACACCATGGGCGTACGCGGCACCGACCACGCGCACCTGTTCTTCGACCGGGCGCCGGTGCCGGTGGCCAACCGGCTCGGCGAGGAGGGCGACGGACTGGCCGTCGCGCTCGGCGGCTTCCTCACCCCGAGCCGGATCGGCGTGGCGATGACCTGCGTGGGGCTGGCCCGTCGGGCGCAGGAGCTGGCGGTCGAGCACGCCGGCAACCGGGTCACCTTCGGCAAACCGCTGACCGCCCGGCAGGCGGTGGCGTTCGCGCTCGCCGAGAACGCCGCCGACATCGAGGCCGCCCGGCAGCTCACCCTGCACGCCGCCCGCCGCTGGGAGGCGGGCCAGAGCGACGCCGGGGCGCTGTCCTCGATGGCCAAGCTGGTCGCGGTGGACATGCTGACCCGGGTCACCGACAAGGCGTTGCAGGCGCACGGCGGCATCGGCTACTGGGAGGGCAGCACCATCGAACGGGTCTACCGCGACGCCCGCGCGCAGCGCTTCGAGGAGGGCACCAACGAGATCCAGAAGACCGTGATCGCCCGGGAGATCCTGGCGGCCGGCCGGTGACCGCCTTCCAGGACCGCACCGCGCTGATCACCGGCAGCTCCCGGGGCATCGGCCGGGCGCTGGCGCTCACCCTGGCCCGGGGCGGCGGCTCGGTGGTGGTCAACTACAAGAAGAACGCCGAACTGGCCGAGCAGGTCCGCAAGGAGATCACGCAGCTCGGCGGGCGGGCCGTCGCCGTGGCCGCCGACATGGAGCAGCCCGAGGAGATCGAACGGCTCTTCGCGGTGGCCGCGCAGGAGTTCGGCACCCTCGACTACTTCGTGTGCAACGCGGCGGCCAGCTCCTTCAAGAACATCATGGACCTCAAGCCGCACCACCTCGACCGGTCGTACGCGATGAACATGCGCTCGTTCGTGCTCGGCGCGCAGCAGGCGGTGCGGCTGATGCCCGACGGCGGCCGGATCGTCGCGCTGTCCAGCTACGGCAGCATCCGCGCGTACCCGACGTACGCGAACCTGGGCGCGGCCAAGGCGGCGATCGAGTCGTGGGTGCGGTACATGGCCGTCGAGTTCGCCGACCGCGGCATCAACGTCAACGCGGTCAACGGCGGCATCATCGAGACCGAGTCGTCAGGCTACTTCTACGACGTGCCCGGCATGGCCCCGCTGTCCGGGGTGCTACCGCTGATCCCCAAGCAGCGGATGGGCACCGCCCAGGAGGTCGCCGACGTGATCGCCTTCCTGCTCTCCCCGGCCGCCGAGTACGTCACCGGGCAGACCCTGGTGGTCGACGGCGGCCTGTCGATCGTCTCACCGCCGTTCAGCCGGGACCTGAGTGGTCCGCTGGCATGACGGCCGGACTGGACAGGGTGCTGCGGCCCGGCCGGATCGGTCGGCTGGTGCTGCCGCACCGGATCGTGATGGGGGCGATGCACCTGGGCTGGGACCACCGGGACGACGGCGGTCGGACGCTGGCCGCGTTCTACCTGGCCCGGGTGCGCGGCGGCGCCGGGCTGATGGTGACCGGCGGCGCGGCGGTCAGCCCGGCCGGCGCCGACGTGCCGAGCGGCGGGGTGCTCGACGACACCGCCTTCCGGGACCGGCTGCGCCGGGTCGCGGGGGAGGTCGGCGCGGCCGGCGGCCTGCTCGCCCTCCAGCTCTTCCACGCCGGCCGGTACGCCCGACCGGCCACCGGCGGCCCGCACCCGGTCGCCCCGTCGGCGGTGCCCAGCCCGCTCTCCCGCCTCACCCCGGCCGCGCTGCCCGCCGACGCGGTCACCCGGATCGTCGAGGACTTCGCCCGGGGCGCGGCGCACGCCCGTGACCTCGGGTTCAGCGCCGTGGAGATCATGGGCTCCGAGGGGTACCTGATCGACCAGTTTCTCTCCCCGCTGACCAACCGGCGCGACGACGAGTGGGGTGGGGACCCGCAGCGCCGGATGCGGTTCGGGGTGGCCGTGGTGGCGGCGGTCCGCGCCGCCGTGGGCCCCGACTTCCCGGTCGTGATGCGGATGACCGGCGACGACCTGCTGCCCGACGGCACCGACCGGGACACCGTGACGGCGTACGCCCGTGCGCTGGCCGCCGCCGGGGCCGACGCCCTCAACGTCGGGGTCGGCTGGCACGAGTCGCCGGTGCCGACGGTGCAGGCGCTGGTGCCGCCGGGGCACTGGGTGCCGGTCGCGGCGGCGGTCAAGGCCGCGGTGGGCGCGCTGCCCGTGCTGGCCAGTAACCGGATCAACCGGCTCGCCCAGGCCGAGGCGGTCCTCGCCGGCACCCCGCTGGACCTGGTCTCGATGGCCCGGCCGTTCCTGGCCGACCCGGCCCTGGTGACGCGGAGCCGCCACGGCCGGCCGGTGAACGTCTGCGTGGCCTGCAACCAGGCGTGCATCGACAGGTCGCTGGTGGGGGCTGCGGTGTCCTGCATGGTCAACCCGCTCGTCGGCCGGGAGGCCGAGGCGGTGACGCCGGCCGGGTCGGCGCCGCACGTCGACCCGGCGGTGCGGGCCGGGTCGACGCCGGTGGACGGGCCACGGACGGTGGCCGTGGTCGGTGCCGGCCCCGCCGGGCTGCGGGCCGCCCACGACCTGGCCCTGGCCGGGCACCGGGTCACCGTCTACGAGGCCGACGGGGAGCCCGGCGGCCAGTTCCGGCTGGCCTGCCGGGTGCCGGGCAAGGCCGACTACGCCGAGACGATCCGGTTCCTCACCGCCGAACTGACCCGGCTCGGCGCGCGACTGCACACCGGACGGCGGATCACCGACGCCGACGAGGAGCTGCTGCGCCGCCACGACGGGGTGATCGTGGCCACCGGGGTGCTGCCGCGCCGCATCGACCTGCCCGGCGACGGGCTGCCGCACGTCCGCGACTACGGCTCGGCCTTCGCCGACGACGCACTCGGACGGCGGGTCGTCGTGATCGGCGGCGGCGGCATCGCCGTGGACCTCGCCCACCTGGCCAGCCAGCGTCCGGACCGGCAGGTCACCGTCCTGCTGCGCGGCGAACGGCTCGGCCCCCGGATGGGCCGCTCCACCCGCTGGGCGGTGCTGGCCGAGTTGCGCCGCCGAGCGGTCCAGGTGGTGCCGGGCGTGCGGGACCTGCGCGTCGACCCCGACGCCGTACGCCTGGTCGACGGCACCGGAGCGGACCGGTCGGTGCCCGCCGACACGGTGGTGGTCGCCGCCGGTCAACTGCCCGCCGATGCCCTGGTGCGCACCGTACGCCGGGCGGGGGTGTGGCACCGGGTGGTCGGCGGGGCCCGGGACACCAGCGGGCTGGACGCGGTCCGGGCGTTCGCCGAGGGACACGACGCGGCGCTGGCGTTCCAGCGGACCGTGCGGACCCGGCGGGTGGGGGAGCCGGCATGACCGACGACGCGACGACGGCCGGCTCCGTGGCCGGGGTGGTCCGCCGGACCGCCGTGGACCGGTGGCGCATCGTCACCCTGCTGCCCCGGGCGGGCGTCCCGGCGGTGGCCGCCGCCGTGCTGGTCAACCTGCTGCTCGCCGCCGCGCCTGTGGTGTTCGTCGTCGCGACGAGCCGGATGATCGGCTGGCTGCCGCAGGCGGTCCGCGACGGCGTCGAGTCGCCGGCCTTCGGGCACCTGGTGACCGCGTTCGTGGTGGCCGCCGGGGCGCTCAGCGCCCAGCAGCTGCTGGCCCAGCTCCAGGTCACCACGGGTCTGCTGGTGCAGCGTCGGATCGACGGCGCGGTGGCCGACGAGCTGATGGCGGCCGCGCTGGGCAGCACCAGCACCGCCCCGCTGGAGGACCAGGCGCTGCTCGAACAGCTCACCGAGGCGTCCCGCGAGGTCGAGCACGGCATCCAGAGCCCGGGTGCGGCGGGTGCCGGGATGCTGGCCCTGCTCGCCCGCTACGGGCAGCTCCTCGGGTACGCGGTGGTCGTCGGGGCCGCCTTCGCCTGGGCGGCCGGGTTCGGCCTGCTGGTCGCCGTGCTCGCGTTCCGGCACGGTCAACGCGGCGGCCTGCGCCGCTACGCGGCGATCTACGGGGCGATCGTGGCCCGGGTCCGCCGGTTGACCTACTTCCGGGGCGTGGCGATGGGCCGGCCGGCCGCCAAGGAGATCCGCGTCTTCGGTCTGCTGCCGTGGCTGCGCGAGCAGTACCGGCAGGCGTACCTGGACTGGATGCGTCCGGTGTGGGCGCAGCGGCGACGGGTCTACCTGCGGCCGTACTTCCTCTACACCGCCGTCGGCCTGACGGTGCTCGTGGCGGTGCTCGCCGCGCTGGGGCTGGCCGGCGGGCAGGGCCGGGTGGGGCTGACCCAACTGGCGCTGGTGATCCAGGCGGTGCTGGCGGCGGTGCAGCTCGGCGAGTTCTATCCCGAGGCCGACGTGCAGACCCAGTTCGGCATGAACGCCTACCGGGCCGTCGGCGAGTTCCGGGCCGGGATGCGCGACCGGACGTCCCCCGACGACGACCCGGCCGACGACGACCCGGTCCCGACGGCGACCGCCGTCGAGCCCGCCCCGACCCCGGCGGCGGACATCCGTTTCGAGGGGGTGTCGTTCCGCTACCCGCACCGCGCGACGCCGGTCTTCACGGACCTGGATCTCACCCTGCCAGCGGGGGCGTGCACCGCCATCGTCGGCCTCAACGGCGCGGGCAAGACGACGCTGGTCAAGCTGCTGGCCCGGCTGGCGCTGCCGGACGCGGGCCGGATCACCGTCGGCGGCCGGCCGATCGACGGGCTGCCGACGGCCCGCTGGCGACGCGACCTCGCCGTCATCTTCCAGGACTACCTGCGGTACGCCACGAGCGCGGCGGACAACATCGCGCTGGGGGCGATCCGGCACGCCGACGACCGGGACGGCATCCGGGCCGCCGCCGAGGCCGCCGGCATCCTCGCCACCCTCGACGCGCTACCGCGTGGGCTGGACACCCCGCTGAGCGGGCAGCTGCGCGACGGGGTGGACCTGTCCGGCGGGCAGTGGCAGCGGGTGGCCATCGCCCGGGCGCTGTTCGCCATCCGGCACGGCGCGTCGGTGCTGGTCCTCGACGAGCCGACGGCCAGCCTGGACGTCCGGGCCGAGGCCCGGTTCTTCGACGAGATCATCGCCGCCACCACGGGGGTCACCACCATCCTGATCTCGCACCGGTTCGCCACCGTCCGCCGGGCGGACCACATCGTCGTGCTGGCCGAGGGACGGGTGGTCGAGCAGGGCTCGCACGCGGAACTGCTCGACCGGGGCGGCCGGTACGCCCGGCTGTTCACCCTCCAGGCCGAACGCTTCGCCACCCCCGCCGCCGACACCCCGCCGGCCGACCGTCGCGACGCCGTCCCGTCGACCGGCCGTCCCGACGCCGGTGCGTCGGCGGGTGATCCCGGCACCGGTGCGCCGGTCGACGGTCCGGACGGCGGCGCGGTGGACGTCGGGTCGACGCGGAGCGTCAGGTGAACCGGGGCCTGCTCTCCGCCGGCTGGGCGCTGTGGCGTACGTCGCTGCGGCAGGACCGGCGCAAGGCGCTCACCGCGCTGGTCCTGGTCGTCGCGGGCGCGGTGGCGTGGCCGCTGGTGGCGGTGCTGCTGCGGGTGCTCTTCGACGCCGTCACCGCCGGTCGGCCCGTCGCCGCGAGCCTCGCCGGGGTGGGCGTGGCGGTCGGCCTGATCGCCGGGCTGACCCTCGGCCACTTCGCCCACATCGCCTACTTCGAACTCGCCGAACTCGACGTCCTGCACGTGCACCAGGAGCTGATGGACGCCACCAACGGCACGCCGGGGATGGCGCACTTCGAACGGTCCGAGTTCGCCGACAAGATCACCGTGCTGGAGGAGGACGTCGAGCAGCTCCGGGTCGGCCTGCAGGCCGTGCTGACCGGCGTGGGCCTGGCCGTGGCGATGACGTTGACGACGGTGGTGCTGGCCGTACTCCATCCACTGTTGTTGCTGTTGCCGCTGGCCGCCGTGCCGCCGCTGCTGGCCGGCCGGTGGGCGGAACGGATGGTGAACCGGGCCCGGGAGGCCGGTGCCGAGTCGACCCGTCGGGCGGCCGGGCTGTTCGGGCTGGCCACCGACGCCGCCGCGGGCAAGGAACTGCGCGTCTTCGGGCTCACCGGGGAGGTGCGGCGGCGGCACCGCGGCCACTGGCAGGACGCCACCCGCCGGTTGTGGCGGGCCCAGCTGGCGGCGAGCCTGGTCCGGATGACCGGGCAGTTGGCGTTCGCCGCCGGATACGTGCTGGCGGTGCTGCTGATCCTGCGTGACGCCGTCGCCGGCCGGCGCGGGGTGGGTGACGTCGTCCTGGTCGTCACCATCGCCGCCCAGGTCAACCAGCAGGTCGCCGCGGCGGTCGGGGTGTTGCAGGACCTCCAGCGGCTGCGCAGCGTCTACCGCCGGCTCGACGAGGTGCACGACCTGGTCCGCGCCGCCGACCGGCACCCGTCGCCCGGCGACCCGTCACCCGGTCACACCGCCGGCGGGCCGACCATCGGTGTCGGGCCCGCCATCGCTCTCGGGTCGGCCATCGCTCTCGGGTCGGATGCCGACGTCGGGTCGACAGCCGCCTTCGGGTCGGTCGCCGTCGGTGCGCCGCCGGCCCGGCTGCGGGAGGGTATCCGGCTGGCCGGGGTCACGCTGCGCTACCCAGGCGGCGCGGAACCGGTGGTCACCGGTCTCGACCTGCACCTGCCGGCCGGTGCCACGGTCGCCGTGGTCGGCGAGAACGGCGCCGGCAAGACCACGGTGGTCAAGCTGCTCTGCGGCCTGCTGACGCCGACGTCCGGCCGGATCCTCGTCGACGGCGTCGAGTTGGCCGCGCTGTCCCTGCCGGCCTGGCGTGAGCGGATCGCCGCCGGCTTCCAGGACTTCGTCCGCTTCGAGCTGCCGGCCCGGCAGGCCGTGGGCGTCGGCGACCTGCCCCGCCGCGACGACGACGGGGCGGTACGCACGGCGCTGGGCCGGGCCGGCGCCGACGACCTGGTCGGGCAGCTCGACGAGGGACTCGACACCCCGCTGGGCCGCAGCCACACCGACGGGGCGGAGCTGTCCGGCGGCCAGTGGCAGAAGCTCGCCCTCGGCCGGGCGTTCATGCGTGACGACCCGCTGCTGGTGGTGCTGGACGAGCCGACCGCCGCGCTCGACGCGGAGGCCGAGTACGCCCTGTTCGCCCGCTACCGCGAGCAGGCCCGGGAGGTGGCCGCCCGGACCGGCGCGGTCAGCGTGTTCGTGTCCCACCGCTTCTCCACGGTGCAACTGGCCGACCTGATCGTGGTGCTCGCCGACGGTGGCGTCGCCGAGGCCGGCAGCCACGCCGACCTGCTCGCCGCCGGGGGTCGGTACGCCGAGATGTTCGAGATCCAGGCCAGGGCGTACCGGTGACCGGCCCCCAACGACTGCGGAGGACGATGCAGTGACCAGCGCGACCCGGACCGACGAGTTCGACCCCTTCTCGCCCGAGTCCATGGACGACCCGTACCCCGCCTACGCCGAGCTGCTGCGCGCCGAGGAGCCGCTGTACCTGGCCCAGCGCGACATGTGGCTGGTGATCCGCTACGAGCACGTCCGGTTGGCGGCGAAGAACCACGCCGGCCTGTCCTCGGCCGACGGGATCGCCTACCACCGTTCGACGCTGCCGGTGCTCTTCGGGCTCGACCAGCCGGACCACACCCGGCTGCGCGCCCTGATCCGGCACGACTTCTCCCCGCGCGGGGTGCAGTTCTGGCGGCCGTTCATCGAGCGGGTCTGCGGCGACCTGCTCGACGAGGCCGTGGCCACCGGCGACATCGACCTCGTCCAGCAGGCGATCATCCTGCAACCGGTGAAGGTGATCACCACCATCGTCGGGGTGCCCGACGACAACCTCGCCAAGCTCAAGCTCACCGCCGGCGTGCTGGAGAGCTTCATCGCCAACGCGAAGGTCGGCGAGGACGCCCCGGAGGACCCGGACGAGAACGCGCTGCGGTTGCAGGCCGCGAAGGCGGCGTTGTCGTCGGTCGCCGGCCTCTCCGGCTACCTGGGCAACCTGCTCACCCGGCGGCGCGACGAGCCGGCCCGCGACGACGTGGTGTCGAAGCTGTTCGCCGCCGCGGCCACCGGCGGGGTGACCGAGAACGAGATCCTCTGGTTGTGCCTCACCCTGCTGGTCGGCGGGCAGGAGACGATGACCCACTTCCTGGGCAACATGCTCGACGCGCTGCTCAACCACCCCGACCAGCTCCGCCTGGTCCGCGAGCGGCCGGAGCTGATCGGGCCGACGATCGAGGAGACCGCCCGGTTCTACCCGCCGGTGCAGAACGTCTTCCGCACCGCCACGACCGACGTGGTGGTCGGCAACACCACCATCCCGCAGGGCGCCCGGGTGGAGCTGTCGTTCGCCGCCGGCAACCGGGACCCGCGCAAGTTCCCCGACCCGAACGACTACCGGATCGACCGGGTGACCGACGGCCACCTCGGCTTCGGGGCGGGCATCCACACCTGCGTCGGCGCGCACCTGGCCCGCCTGCAGGCCACCACGTTCCTGCGGATGCTGCTCGAACGCACCGACGACATCGAACTCATCGGTGAGCTGGTCAAGGTCGCCAGTCCGGCGTTCCGGGGGCTCGACCACCTGCCGCTGCGGCTGACACCGAGGTCCTCCGGCCCGTTCGCGCGGGCGTAGCGGGTACGAGGACCGTGGAAAGGGGGAACGGGTGACCGACACCGGCACCAGCGCGGGCACACTCAGCCTGACGTTCACCGGCCAGGGGGCCGGCACCGGGCCGCTGACCTGGGCACAGAGCGTCATGTGGGGGCCGATGCAGTGGTTCGGCAAGGAGGCGAACCAGTTCAACATCGGGCGGGCCCTGGTGCTGCCCGAACCGGTCGCCCCGGACCGGCTGACCGCCGTGCTGCGGCACCTGGTCGAGACGCACCAGACCCTGCGGACCCGGTACGTGAAGCGGGCCGACGGGCCCCGCCAGGAGGTCGCCGCCACCGGGACGTACGAGGTGGTGGCGGTCGCCGACCAGGGCGACCCGGCCCGGGTCGGTGACGAGCTGGTCGCCACCCTGACCGAGGCGGCGTTCGACCACGAGGCGCAGTGGCCGTTGCGGGTCGGCTGCGCCCGGGACCGGGCCGGCCGGATCAGCGCCGTCGCCCTCGTCGGCTCCCACCTGGCGTTCGACGGCTGGGCCTTCACCACCCTCACCGACGTGCTGCTCGACCGGCTCACCGGGGCGGACCCCGACGCGTCGCCGTCAGGCGAGACCGCGCCGTCGGACCACACCGCGTCGTCGGCCGGCCGGGTGCCGCAGCCGTTGGCGCAGGCCGCCTTCCAGCAGTCGGCGGCCGGCCGGCAGACCAGCCGGCTGGGGCTGCGGCACTGGGAGCAGGGGCTGTCGGTCGCGCCGGCCTCCATGTTCGACCTGCCGACCACGCCGACCGGCGACCAGCCCATCGAACGGCACCTGCTGGACTCCACGGCGGTCACCGCGGCGGCGACCGCGCTGGCCACCCGGACCCGCACCTCGTTCTCGACGGTGCTGCTCGGCCTGACCACCCTGATCCTGAGCGCCTACAACGGGCACCGCACCGCCGTGTTCAAGCTGATCGCCGGCAACCGGCTGGACCGGGACAGCCGCGACCTGATCGCCCTGAACACCCTGGACGCCCTGCTGGTCCACCGGGTCGACGACGACGTCGACCTGCTCACCGCGATCCGGAACCTGCACCGGCCGGCGTTCGACGCGTACCGGCGGGCCCAGTGCGACCCGACCGAGGTGCGCCGGGTGGTCGAGCGGGTCGGCCGGCGGCGCGGGGTGGCGTTCGACCTGTCCGCCTACTTCAACAACGGGCACCGGGGCAGCGACTGGGCCACGCCCGACCCGGACCCGGGGCCGGACCGGCTCGCCGTGCTGCGCCGGGACTCCCGTTACTCCCGGCTGGAGCCGCTGTCCAGGAGCGACATGAGGTTCTACGTCGCCGCCAGCAACCTGGGCGACGGCCGGTGCCGGCTCGGCCTGCTGGTCGACACGGCGTACCTGCCGGGGGCGCTCGGCGAGACCATCATCCGGGGGATCGAGACGCTGCTGTGCGACGCGGTCACCGGGGAGGTGCGGGTCGCCGAGATCGCCGGGCGGATCGGCCTGACCCCGGCCCGCCGGGGGGCCGACTGGGTGTCCACCCCGACCGGCTGGGTCCGTCCGCAGGCGGTGGCGGACCTGGTCGGCGAGGTGGCCGGGGGTGCCCCCGCGGCGGCCCTCGTCGACCCGACGGGCGACGGCGGGGTGACGGTGTACGTGGCCGCCTCCGAGGGCTCGCCGCGGGAACTGCACCGGCGGGTCCTCGACGCGCTGCCCGGTCGGCCCGGGGTGGCCGCGCCGGCCGGGTACGTGATCTGCCGGTCCGCGCCGCCCGCCGGGGCCGGACCGGACGCCTGGCGGGACGCGCCGGTGCTCGCCCGGGGACCGGGCCGCGATGCGTAGGGCGGCGGGCGGGTCACCGGATGCCGTGGACGGATGCCGGGCGTCGATGGTGACTGATAGTGTTCTATCGGTCGTTCGGTGGCGGGAGAACGGAGCCGGGGCGCGATGCTGGGGGGCGACGGCGAGATGATGACCGACGACGTCGTCATCACCGGGATCGGCGCCGTCACGCCGCTCGGTCTCGACCGCGACAGCACCTGGCAGGCCCTGCTCGCCGGCAAGTCGGGCGTCGGCCCGGTCACCGCCTTCGACGCCGGCGCGCTGCCCACCCGGATCGCCGCCGAGGTGCGCGGCTTCGAGCCGGCCGAGCACTTCACCGGCAAGCAACTGCGGCGGATGGCCCGGTTCAGCCAGTTCGCGGTGGTCGCCTCGCGCGAGGCGGTCGCCGACGCCGGGCTCACCGTCGACGCCGGCAACGCCGCCCGGGTCGGCGTGGTGGTCAACGCCGCGGTCGCCGGCTTCGACACCGTCGAGGCCACCGTACGTGGGCTGCTCGCCCCCGAGCCGACCGCGCCCCTGTCGCACTTCGTGCCGTCCTCGCTGACCAACATGCCGGCGTGCGAGGTGGCCATCGAGGTGGGCGCGCACGGGCCGGTCAACGCCAGCGCGCTGGCGTGCGCCAGTGGCGCGTACGCGCTGCTCGACGCCCGCCGGTTGATCCTGTCCGGGGAGGCCGACGTGGTCATCTGCGGCGGCACCGACGCGGCGATCACCCCGGCCATGTTCGCCGGCCTGGTGAGCATGGGGGCGATGTCCCAGCGCAACGACGACCCGACCGGCGCGAGCCGGCCCTTCGCCGCCGACCGGGACGGCTTCGTCTTCGGCGAGGGGGCGGTGATCCTGGTGCTGGAGTCCGCCGCGCACGCCCGTCGCCGGGGTGCCACCCCGTACGCGACCGTCGCCGGAGGCGCGCTGACCAGCGACGCCTTCCACGTCAGCGCCCCCCGTCCCGGCGGGGTGTTCGCCGCCGAGGCGATCCGGCAGGCGCTCGACCGGTCCGGCGTCCGCCCCGACGAGGTCGACTACATCTGCGCCCACGGCACCTCGACGAAGGCCAACGACCTGACCGAGACGGTCGCCATCCGGGCGGCCCTCGGGGCGGCGGCCGACCGGGTCGCCGTCAGCGCGCCCAAGTCGATGCTCGGGCACCTGATCGGCGCGGCGGGCGCCCTCGGCGCGATGGTGTGCGCCCTGGCGATCCGCGAGGGCGTCGTCCCGCCGACGGTCAACCTGCACCAGCCCGATCCCGACTGCGACCTGGACTACGTGCCCCACCAGGCCCGGGAGACGCCGGTGCGGGCGGCGCTCACCAACGCCTTCGGCTTCGGCGGGCAGAACTGCGTCGTCGTGTTCACCGATACCCCGTCGCGAGGAGAGTCCGGATGACCGCGCAGTTCCCGCTGATCCCCACCGACCACCCCACCCCGCCGCAGACCCGGGAGGAGATCCTCGCCGACCCGGGTTTCGGCCGCTACTTCACCGACCACATGGCCACCGCCGTGTGGTCGGCCGACGCCGGCTGGCACGACCACCGGGTGGGCGCGCTGGAGCCGTTCACCATGCACCCCGGCGCGGCGGTCCTGCACTACGCGCAGGAGATCCTCGAGGGGCTCAAGGCGTTCCGGCACGCCGACGGCAGCATCTGGCTGTTCCGCCCGGAGCTCAACGCGCGCCGGTTCGCCGCGTCGGCCCGCCGGATGGTCCTGCCGGAGCTGGACGAGGAGACCTTCGTCGAGAGCGTCGCCGCGCTGGTCCGCGCCGACGAGGCGTGGGTTCCGCCGTACGGCGGTGAGCAGAACCTCTACCTGCGCCCGTTCATGTTCGCCTCGGAGGCGTTCCTCGGGGTGCGTCCCGCCCAGCACGTCACCTACTGCGTGCTGGCCTGCCCGGCCGGGTCGTACTTCCCCAACGGGGTCACCGGCGTCACGCTCTGGGTCAGCACCACCTACAGCCGGGCCTCGATCGGTGGCACGGGTGCGGCCAAGTGCGGCGGCAACTACGCGGCCAGCCTCGCCCCGCAGCGGGAGGCCCTCGGCCACGGCTGCGAGCAGGTGCTCTACCTGGGCGGCGAGGGGCGGCGCAGCATCGACGAGTCGGGCACCATGAACGTCTTCTTCGTCACCCGCGACCACCAGCTGCTCACCCCCGGCCTGGGCACCATCCTCGACGGGGTGACCCGCGACAGTGTGCTGACCCTCGCCGCCGAGCACGGGCTGGAGCCGGTGCAGCGCACCATCGACCTGGACGAGATGCGCACCGGGTTCGCCGACGGGTCGATGACCGAGGCGTTCGCGGCCGGTACGGCGGCGGTGATCACGCCGATCGTCGGGCTCAAGAGCGACGAGTTCGCCCTCACCATCGGCGACGGGGCACCGGGCAAGTACACCCAGCAGTTCCGGGAGCGGCTGCTCGACATCCAGACCGGCCGGGCCGCCGACCCCCACGGCTGGATGCGCCGGGTGCTGTAGTGCCCGCCCCGATCGCGGTCGTCGGGATGGCGGTCCGCGCGCCCGGCGGCGTGTCGAGCCCCGACGCGTACTGGTCGGCGCTCCTCGCCGGCCGGGACCTCACCGGCGAGCTGCCCGACGACCGCCGGGCCGGGTTCGGCACGCAGTGGGACGGCATGGTCACCCGGGGTGGCTACCTCGACGCCGTGTTCGACTTCGACGCGAAGTTCTTCGGCATCTCGCCCCGGGAGGCCCGGGTCCTCGACCCGCAGCACCGGCTGCTGCTGGAGGTGGTCTGGGAGGCGTTCGAGGACGCCGCGATCCCGGTCGCCAGCGTGGCCGGGGGCACCGGGGTCTTCGTCGGGGTGACCGGCCGGGACTACCGGCAGTGGCTGACCGGGGACCCGAACTCGTACTGGACGATCGGCAACGGGCACAGCTTCACCGCCGGGCGGGTCGCGTACACCCTGGGGTTGCAGGGGCCGGTGTTCGCGCTGGACACGGCCTGCTCGTCGTCGCTGGTGGCGGTGCACACGGCGGCGCGGGCGCTGTCGGCGGGTGACTGTGACGCGGCGGTCGCCGGCGGGGTCAACCTGATCCTCGCCCCGAGCACCACCCGGTCGGTGGCGCAGACCGGGGCGTTGTCGCCGGACGGCCGGTCGCGTCCGTTCGACGCCGACGCCAACGGGTTCGTCAGGGGTGAGGGCTGCGCGATGCTGCTGCTCAAGCGGCTGGCCGACGCGCAGCGCGACGGTGACCGGGTGCTCGCGGTGCTGCGCGGCACCGGGATCAACCACGACGGCCGGACGGCGACGTTCACCACGCCGAACGTGGCGGCCCAGGCCGGGTTGATCGACGCGGTGCTGGCCGCCGCCGGGATCACCCCCGGCGAGGTCGGCTACCACGAGGCGCACGGCACCGGGACCCCGCTGGGTGACCCGGCCGAGATGTCGGCGGTCGCGGCGGCACTGGGCCGTGCCGACGGCCCGCCGCTGCACGTGGGTTCGGTGAAGGGCAACATCGGCCACACCGAGTCCGCCGCCGGGGTGCTCGGGCTGGTGAAGGCGGTGCTCTGCCTGCAGCGGCGCACGATCGCCCCGCAGGCCAACTTCCGCACCCTCAACCCGCGCATCGACCTCACCGGCACCGGCATCGAGATCCCGGTCGCCCCGGTCGACTGGGATGACCGGTTCGGGGCCTGCGCGTCGACCAGTTCGTACGGGATGAGCGGCACGAACGCCTTCGCGGTGCTGTCGCCCGCCCCGCCGGTGCCGCCGGCCGTGCCGCCGCCGGTGGACGGGTTCCCGGTGTCGGCGGCCACCGGGCCGGCGCTGGCCGCGTTGGCCCGCCGCTACGCCGACCGGCTGGCCGGCCTGCCGGCGGCGGACTTCCCGGCGTTCGCCGGCACCGCCGCCGGGGGACGGACCCGGCTGGCGCACGCGGTGTGGGTGCGGGCGTCCGGCCCGACGCAGGCGGCCGAGGCACTGACCGCGGTGGCCGCCGGCACGGACCACCCGGACGTACGGGTGCTCGGCGCGGACGATCCGCTGCCGTCGCCGAAGGGCCGGGTGGTGGCCCCGCTACCGACCTACCCGTGGCAGCGGCGCACCCACGTGGTGGATCGCCCGGACTGAGGGTCCCGCTGCCCCGGCCGCCGGATGGACCGGTGGGTCAGCTACCGGCCCGGACGGCCTGCTCGGCGCGCAGGGCCGCCCGGGTGGCCCGCGACGGCAGCGCGAAGTGCAGGGTGGACGCGGCCACCAGCGTGCCCCGACGGTCGCTGGCGCGGGCCTCCACCACCGCCGACCGGCTGGCCAGTTTGATCACCTCGGCGGTGACCCGCAGCTCGCCGGGCTCGGCGGGTTCGAGGAAGCTGATGCTGCTGTGCGCCAGCACCATTGCCGGCGCCGGGCCGATCAGCACGGTGACCGCGACGAAGCCGGTCAGGTCCATCGCCCAGAACATCGCCGGCCCGGAGATCGTGCCGTCGAGGCGGAGTTCGAGGCAGTCGGGGCCGGTCACCGAGACGACCCGCCCGTCGTCGACCGACTCCAGGCGCAGGCGCTCGGCGCCGGAGATGACCTCGGCGAGCCAGGCCCGCGCCTCATCGACCGACATCACAGCTCGGCTAGGCATGGACGCCACTATAGGCGAAGACCGGGTAGCGCTCCGTCCCTACCTGATCACCCTGGCGTACCGGATTCACCACCCGGACGCCCCGCCCGCCGGATCGTCCACCGTGGACCCGGCCGCCGGGCCGCCCGGGTTCGGACGGCCCGGCGGGCAGCGGTCACTCCAGTACGAACGTGGCCTCGGCGTTACCGGTGGCGTCGGTGACGGTCCGCAGGTAGAGCAGGCCGTTGCTGTGGCGCAGGTACTGGCCGGGATAGTTGACGGCCTCGTACGACACCCCGGCGGCGTTGGACAGGCCGGGCCGCTGCACGAAGCTGGCGTCGGCGCGGTACGTCGACGACGCGTCGTCCCGCTCGACCCACACCTCCCAGTTGCGGTGCCGCAGGTAGTAACCCGGGAAGTTGGTGGACTCCAGGGAGACCGTGGTGCCGCCGGCCAGGCCGGGCACCAGGCGGAACTGCGAGTCGGCGAGGTTGGTCACGTTCGCCTCCAGCCGGGCCCGGTACTCCCAGTGCCGGACGAACCGGTCGGGCAGGTTGTCCGACCGCAGCCGGACCGGGGTGGCCCCGTCGGGCACCGGGATGCCGAAGTTCGGGGTGCCGTCGGCGTTCCAGTAGACCTTCTGGATGCGGGTGCGCCGGTTGGGGTCGCGCAGCGGGTCACCGCTGATGTCCCGGTAGTTGCGGTCGTGGTAGACGAGGATGTCGCTCTGCCCGTCCTCGGAGACGGTGAACGAGTTGTGCCCCGGCCCCCACTGGCCGGTCGCGGCGTTGCTGGTGAAGACCGGCTGCGGCGACTTCACCCAGGAGGAGGCCCGGAGCAGGTCGCTGCCCGCCGAGGCGGTCAGCATCCCGAGGCAGTAGTTGGCGTCGGTCGCGCTCGCCGAGTAGGTCAGGAAGATCCTGCCGTTGCGTTGCAGCACGGTCGGTCCCTCGTTGACCTTCACCCCGCCGCGCATCTCCCAGTCCAGGGTGGGCACGGCGATCCGGGTGGGGGAGCCGCTGAGCGTCCACGGGTTCGCCATCCGGGCGATGTAGAGGTTGGAGTTGGTGGCGATGCCCGGCTCGGCCTGCGCCCAGATCAGGTAGCGCACCCCGTTGGTGACGAACGTCGACGCGTCCAGCGCGAAGGTCTCCCAGGGGGTACGGATCTGCCCCTTCTCGGCCCAGCTCGCGGTCAGCGGGTTCGCCCCGGTGCCCTCCAGGACGTACATCCGGATCGCCCAGACGTTGTCGGTGGCGCCGGCGGCGAAGTAGACGTACCAGCGGCCGTCGATGAAGTGGATCTCCGGGGCCCAGATGTGCGCGCCCATGATGCCGCTGGTGTGCCGCCGCCAGATGACGGTCTCCGGGGCGGTGGACAGGCCCTGGAGGGTGGTGGCCCGGCGCAGCACGATCCGGTCGTACTCGGGGGCGGTGGCGGTCATGTAGTAGTAGCCGTCGGTGTGCCGCACGATGTGCGGGTCGGCGCGCTGCGCGACCAGCGGGTTGCTGGCCCGCACGGCGGGGGCCGCCCCGGCCGGGGCGGCGGCGGTCAGCAGGCCGGCCAGCAGGGCCAGCACGAGCAGCGCCGCCGTCCGGGCCCGGCCGGGACGGCGGCCGGGCCGCGGGGCGGTGCGGGGTGTGGTGGTGCGGGTGGCGGTGGTGGGCGGGACCGCCGACCGGGGGTCGGGTGAGGCGGACATGCGGTGCTCCTGTCGGGGGTGGGGGATACGCCTCGCCGGCCGACCACGGGGGTGGTCGGCCGGCGAGGGGGACGGGTCCTACGACTTGGCCAGGTCGAACTTCCGGACGGTCACCGCGCCACCGAGGGAGCTGGTGGCGTAGTTGAACATGGCGAACCGGTAGCCCATGAAGAACTGCCAGGCGTTGTTGAGGGTGAACGCGGGGCCGAGCGAGGTGAAGTTCACCCCGTCGGTGCTGTACGAGAAGCGGGCCTGTCGACCCGAGCCGGGACTGATGTCGGCGTTGATCCGCAGCCAGATCTTACCGCCGGAGATGCCGGCCCCGGCGACCTCGGTGCCGGTGTTGGTGGTGTTCCAGTTGCTGTCCATGGTCAGGTTGTTGACCACGGCGACCCGGGTCGCGCCGTTGTCCCGCCGCACGCCGATCCAGGCCGACTGGTCGCGCAGCATCGCCAGGCCGCTGCGGTCACCGTCGCGCATGGTGGAGTAGTCGAGTTCGATGGTGGCGGTGGACCTCGGTCCCTGGATGCGGTGGGTCAGCGTGTTGCGCGCGGAGTAGAGGTCGTTGGTCACGGTCGCGGTCTGCAGCCGCAGCCCGTCGTTGACCGACCACTTCGAGTTGTCCGGGTTGTGGTTCCACTCGTACTGCGGGCCGAGTGTGGTGCCGGCGAAGGTGTCGGTGCCGATCATGGGTTTGACCTGGCGTGGTGGCCGGGGCACGTTCGGGTACGGGTACGAGCCGCCCCAGGCGTTGTTGACGAGCTGGATCACCGGCCAGCCGCTGGAGTTCCAGGTGACCGGGGCGAGCACCGGCACCCGGCCGCCGGGGTAGGCGTCCTGGAAGCCCATGTAGTACCAGTCGCCGTTCTGCGTCTGCACCAGACCACCCTGGTGCGGCACGCCGCCGCCGGAGATCGGTCCGGGCAGGTTCAGCAGCACCTGCTGCATCGTGTACGGCCCGAACGGGCTGGACGCCTTGAGGATGTACTGACCGTTGGCCGGCCGGGTCAGGAAGATGTAGTAGCTGCCGTTGCGCTTGTAGAACCGGGCCCCCTCCAGGGTGCCCACGCTCGACGGGGTGGTGAACACCTGCTGCGAGCGGACCTGGGTCTTCCCGTCGGCGGAGAGCTGGGCGACGCTGATGTTCGTGTTGCCGTACGCCACGTACATGGTGTCGTTGTCGTCGACGAGCAGACCCGCGTCGTAGTAGCAGCTGTTGAGGGTGGTGTGCCGGGTCCACGGCCCCTCGGCCGACGGCGCGGTGTAGATGTAGGTCTTGCTGAAGTCGACGCAACCGCCCCAGTAGAACGTCTTGTTGCTCTTGCGGTAGCCCAGGAACGACGCCCAGATCCCGTCGACGTACGCCCGGCCGCCGGACATGTCGTACTTCTGGCCGAAGTCCAGCTTGGGCACCGAGTGGCCGGCGAACTCCCAGTTGACCAGGTCGTAGGAGCGCAGCACCGGCGCACCGGGGGAGTAGTGCATGGTCGACGCCGAGTAGTAGTAGGTGTCGTCGACCCGCAGGATGTCGATGTCGGCGAAGTCCTGCCAGATCACCGGGTTGCTGAAGGTGGACGACGGCGGCCACGGGCCCGTCGTGGGCGGCGGGGTGGTCGGCGGCGGCGTGGTCGGTGGGGGTGTGGTCGGCGGCGGCGTGGTGGGCGGTGGCGTGGTCGGCGGTGGCGTGGTGGGCGGCGGGGTGGTCGTGCCGCCGGTGCAGGTGGTGCCGTTGAGGGTGAAGCTCGTCGGCTTCGGGTTGCTGCCGTTCCACGAGCCGTTGAAGCCGAACGACACGGTGGCGCCGGTGCCGATCGTGGCGTTGTAGCTGACGTTGCGGGCGGTGACCTGCGCGCCGGACTGGGTGACGGTGGCGTTCCACGCCTGGGTGACCTGTTGCCCGGCCCCGTACGACCAGGTCAGGGTCCAGCCGTCGATCGGGTCGCCCAGGTTGGTGATGGCGACGTTCGCGCCGAAGCCGCCGCCCCACTCGGACGAGACGGTGTAGTCGACCGCGCAGCCGGCCGCCGCGGCCTGGGCCGGTAGGGCGACCGCCGTTGCGGCGGCGATCAGGCCGGCGGCCAGGAGCACCCGGCCCGGTCCTGTTCTGGTGAGTCGCATTCGGTACTCCTACTGGGGGTGGTGGGAGTCGGTGGTGGGAAGACGTCCGGCACCGGTGCGCACGCACACCGGTGCCGGACGGGTGGATCAGGCGACCGTGCAGGCGGTGCCGTTGAGGGTGAACGCGGTCGGCTTGGCCGCGTTGCCGGTGTGTTCGGCCTGGAAGCCGACGTCGACCGAGGTGTTCGGCGCGATCGTGCCGTTGTAGGAGACGTTGCGGGCGGTGACCGCCCCGCTGGTCGGCGTGTAGGTGGCGTTCCAGCTGCCGGTGATGGTCTGCCCGCCGGGCAGGGTGAACGCCAGCGCCCACCCGTTGACCGCCGTGCTGCTGGTGTTGGTGATGCTGATCGAGGCGGTCAGGCCGGAGTTCCAGGCGTTGACCGTGTACGCGACCCGGCAGCCCGCCGACGGCGGCGGGGTGGTGGGCGGGGGTGTGGTGGGCGGCGGCGTGGTCGGCGGTGGGGTGGTGGGCGGCGGCGTGGTGGGCGGGGCGGTGGTCGGCGGGGTGGTCGGCGTGTTGCCGCCGAGGCTGCCGGGCACCGCCCGCAGGGCGTTGTACCAGGTGGTGGCCATCTTGCGGTAGCCGGTGGCGTTGGGGTGGATGCCGTCGGCCAGGTCGCCCGTGCCCACCGCGCTGAACATGTCCACCAGGTGCACCCGCTTGCCGGCGTTGACCTTGCTCTGCACGATCCCGGGGATCGCCGCGTTGAACGTGCGGACCGCCGACTCGGTGCCGTTGCGCGGGATGATCGTGGCGACGAAGACGTCCGCGTTCGGTGCGGTGTTGGTGATCTTGTCGATCAGGGTGGAGAGCCGGGTCGGCGCGCCGGAGGCGTTGTACATGTCGTTGGTGCCGATGTGCAGCAGCACCGTGCGCGGGGTGGTGTTGCGCAGCCAGTTCACCACGTTGGCGTCGATCTGGGCGATGGTCCAGCCGGAGTGGCCCTCGTGGTCGTGGTCGCCGAGGTTGGACGGACCGTTGAACATCGAGCCGACGAAGTCGACCCGGTAGCCGTCGGCGACCATCCGCTGCCACAGCTCGATGCGGTAGCCACCGGGGACGTTGAAGCCGTCGGTGATCGAGTCGCCGAGGGGCATCACCCGGACCCCGCCGTTGGACTCGGCGTTGGCGGGTGCGGTCACCACCGACCCGGTGGCGACGGCGGCCACCAGGGCGGCGGTGGCCAGGCCCAGCAGGCGCAGGCCGCGCCGCATGGTGGGCAGCCGTCGGCCGGCGGGTGCGGTACGGGCGGGGTGGGGGTGGTCGGACGGGGGTGGCCCGGCGTTCGGGCAGCTCGTGCCGCTCATGGAAACTCCCTGGGGTGGCGTGCGGAGCGCGGTGCGGACGTGCAGCACGGCGACCGTTGCGGGATGTCGCCGTCTCGTCCGGCTCGTGGACAAGGGGGTGTGCCGGCACGGGCCCGGACGTCGCCCGCGCGCACGGACCGACCGCCGGGTGCCCGGCGGATTGCCCTGGAGTTGACGGGCGGAGGTGCGCCACGCGCGTCGACCGGGAACCCGGACCGCGTCACCGGCGGTGGACGCCGTGTGTGCCGGTGGCCACCGACCCCGCAGGTGGAGGAACCCGGCGGATGGACGAACCGGTGACCACGGCCGGAGCGTGCCCTGCGCTCCCGCCGCGATGCACCATATCGTGTTATCGCTAACATCGGCAACAGATCGGTGCGCGACGATGCCCGGGTGAACTACCGGCCGGTTTCCCGACGACGCCGGATGGCGTGGACCGCCCTGACGCCGGGCGGCGTCCCGTCCGCCGGTCGGGCCGGTTTCCCCACCCGCGCGGCGTCGGTCACCGCCCGACGGTCACCGCGTCGGGTGGCCGGTGGCCGGGCGCAGCAGCGGGTCGAGCCAGCGCAGTTGCCGCTCGACCTGCCACGCCTCGCCGCCCTCGTGGCCGTTGAACGGGTAGGTGTGCAGCTCCCGGGGTGGTGTCCCCTCCCGGTCGTTGGCCGCGCCGTACTGGTTGTAGGCGGCGAAGCCGGTGCTCGGCGGGCAGACGTTGTCGCGCAGACCGATGCCGAAGTGCGCGGGCGCGGTGGCCCGCCGGGCGAAGGTCACCCCGTCGACATAGGACAGCGTGTGCCGGACGGCCTCCTCGACCTGCCGGTGCACCGACAGGTACCTGGCGATCTCGCCGTACGGGGCGGCGTCGGTCAGCTCGATCCCGCGTTGGACGTCACAGAGGAACGGCGCGGTGCTCAGCAGCGCCGCGAGGTCGTCGCGCAGGCCGGCGACGGCCAGGGCGAGCCCGCCGCCCTGGCTGTTGCCGACGGCGGCCACCCGGGTCGGGTCCACCCCGGGCAGCGCGCGGACCGCGTCGACCGCGCGGACCGCGTCGGTGATCAGCCTGCGGTAGTGGTAGTCGTGCGGGGCGAGGATGCCCCAGGTGGCGGGCCACGGGCCGCCGGGCGCGCCGTGCGGGTCGGGGGTGTCGCCCGCGCCGTGCAGCCCGGCCTGGCCCCGGTTGTCCATCAGCAGGTGCGCGTACCCGGCCACCGGCCAGGTCAGCCGCTCGTGCGGCAGGCCCCGGCCGCGCCCGTAGCCGGCGTACTCGACCACGGCGGGCAGTGCCGTCCCGACCCCGGCCGGGCGGGTGTACCAGGCCCGCACCGGGTCACCGGCGAACCCGGCGAAGGTGACGTCCCAGGTGTCGACCAGCCGCAGGTCGGTCCGGTGTGGGCGGACGTCGACCAGCACCGGGCGCTCACGCGCCGTGACGAGGGTGTCCCGCCAGAACTGGTCGAAGTCGGCCGGTTCGACGACGGTCGGCGTGTACCGCCGCAGGTCCTCACTGGATGCCATGGTTTCCTCGGGTGCTCAGGGACGGGTGGTGGCGGGTGGGGCGGTGCTCTCCCGGACGACCAGCTCGGTCACCAGGTCGATCCGGCTGGTCGCCACCGTCGCGCCCCGGGCCAGCTCCAGCAGCATCTGGGTGGCGGTGCCGGCCATGTCCCGCAGGGGCTGGTGCACGGTGGTCAGCGGCGGGTCGGTCCAGCCGGCGACCGGCAGGTCGTCGTACCCGATCACCGAGAGGTCGTCGGGGACCCGCAGGCCGAGCCGGCGGGCGGCCCGGAGCACGCCGATGGCCTGCAGGTCCGAGCCGGCGAAGATCGCGGTCGGCCGGTCGGGCCCGGCGAGCAGTTCCAGGCCGTGGTCGTGCCCGCCGTCGACGTAGAAGCTGCCGTAGCGCACCAGGTCGGCGTCCAGGGGCAGGCCGATCTCGTCGTGGGCGGAGCGGAAGCCGGCGGCGCGGGCCTGGCTGCACAGCACGTCGCGGGGCCCGGAGATGACGGCGATCCGGCGGTGCCCCAGCTCCAGCAGGTGCCGGGTGGCCAGCAGGCCGCCGTTCCAGTTGTTGGAGCCGACCGTCGGCACGGACGCGGAGGTGGCGCTGTCGGTGTCGACGACCACGAACGGGATGCGGTGTTCGGCCAGCATGAGCTGCTGCGGCGGGGTCGGGTGGCAGAGCACGAAGAGCAGGCCCAGGGGACGCCTGGCGACCAGGGCGTCGAGCCGACGGGGCGCGGGCCGGTGGTCCCCGTCGAGCTGGGAGATGGCGATGCCCAGCCCGGCGGCGGAGGCCACCGCCTCGACCCCGCTCATGATCTCCATCGCCCAGCCGGAGTTGAACTCGTGGAAGACCAGGTCGATCTGGTCGATCCCGGGCGACTGCCGGCGGATGCGGCGACGGTACCGGTGGCGCTCCAGGCTCTCCTCGACCCGCGCCCGGGTCTCGGCGGCGACGTCCGCCCGCCCGTTGAGCACCTTCGAGACGGTCGCCACCGAAACGCCGACCTCCTCGGCGATGGTGGCGATCGTGGCCGAGGCCTGTGGGATGAGCGGGCGGGACGCGGTCATCGAAGCCTCACCAGGCACGTCCGAAAGTTTCGGAGAACTCTAGCACGTTCGGTTCGAAAGCGGGATTCGACAGTGCGGGCAGATTTTGACGGGGGTGAATGTACCTTCCGGGAAATACGCGGCCACATATCCCAATTGAGGCCCTTGACATGCGCCGGCAATGCCTCCTAAGTTGCCCGAAAAAGGTAACGCGCTGTTTACGAAATTTTCGATCCCCCCGCCGCCGCGTCGTGCCTGTCCGGCGGGCGCGGGTGGGGGAGCGTCGAAGGTGAGAGGTGTGGCATGAGAAGTCAGGTGCCCGTCGACGACGGCCCGGCACCCCGCGGAACCCAACCGTGGCGGGACCCCCGACGCTCACCCGCGCAACGGGCCGACGCACTGGTGCCGCTCATGTCGCTGGAGGAGAAGATCGCCCAACTCGTCGGCGTCTGGGTCGGCGCGGAAGCCTCCGGCGAGGGGGTCGCCCCGCACCAGGCCGACATGATCGACGGTGCGCCACCGTGGAGCACCATCATCCGGCACGGGCTCGGCCAGCTGACCCGCCCGTTCGGCACCGCACCCGTCGACCCCGTGGTCGGGGCCCGCTCGCTGGCCGCCTCCCAGGCGCAGATCGCCGCCGCGAGCCGGTTCGGCATCCCCGCCCAGGTGCACGAGGAGTGCCTCACCGGCTTCGCCGCCTGGCGGGCCACGGTCTACCCGACCCCGCTGGGCTGGGGCGCCTCCTTCGACCCGGAGCTGGTCGAGGAGATGGCCGGCCGGATCGGCCGCTCGATGCGGGCCGCCGGGGTCCACCAGGGACTCGCCCCGGTGCTCGACGTCACCCGTGACTACCGCTGGGGGCGTACCGAGGAGACCATCGGGGAGGACCCGTACCTGGTCGGGACCACCGGGGCGGCGTACGTGCGGGGCCTGGAACGCGCCGGCATCGTCGCCACCCTCAAACACTTCGCCGGCTACTCCGCCTCCCGGGGCGGGCGCAACCTCGCCCCGGTCTCGATGGGTCCCCGGGAACTGGCCGACGTCATCCTGCCGCCGTTCGAGATGGCCCTGCGCCTCGGCGGGGCCCGCTCCGTGATGAACTCGTACGCCGAGATCGACGGCCTGCCCGCCGCGGCCGACGAGGGGCTGCTGACCGGGCTGCTGCGCGACGAGTGGGGCTTCACCGGCACCGTCGTCGCCGACTACTTCGCGGTGCGCTTCCTGCAGACCCTGCACGGGGTGGCCGCCGACGCCGCCGACGCCGCCCGGCTCGCTCTGCGCGCCGGCATCGACGTGGAACTGCCCACCGTGGACGCGTTCGGCGAACCGCTGGTGGCGGCCGTGCGGGCCGGCGCGGTCGACGAGGCGCTGATCGACCGGGCGCTGCGCCGGGTGCTGATCCAGAAGATCGAACTCGGGCTGCTCGACGAGGACTGGCAGGAACTGCCCGAGGACGCGGCGAACCTGCGGCTCGACGACGAGACCAGCCGGGACGTCGCCCTGCGGCTGGCCCGCGAGTCGGTGGTGCTGCTGCGCAACGACGGCGTGCTGCCGCTGGCCCCCGGCCGGCGGGTCGCCCTGGTCGGCCCCGTCGCCGACGACCCGATGGCCCTGCTCGGTTGCTACTCCTTCCCCAACCACGTCGGGGTCCGCCACCCCGAGCACGGGCTGGGTCTGGAGATCCCGTCGCTGCGCGACGAACTCACCAGGCTGGTTCCCGGCCTCGTGCACGAGCCGGGCTGCGCGATCACCGGCGACGACACCTCGGGCATCGCGGCGGCGGTCACCGCCGCGGCGCAGGCCGACGTCTGCGTGCTCGCCGTCGGTGACCGCGCCGGCATGTTCGGCCGGGGCACCTCCGGCGAGGGCTGCGACGCGCCCGACCTGCGACTGCCCGGCGTCCAGGCCGACCTGGTCCGGGCCGTGCTCGACACCGGTACCCCGGTGGTGCTGGTGCTGATGACCGGCCGGCCCTACGCCCTCGGCCCCGACCACGAGCGCGCCGCGGCCGTCGTCCAGGCGTTCTTCCTCGGCCAGCGCGGCGGGCAGGCGCTCGCCGAGGTGCTCACCGGCGCGGTGAACCCGTCCGGCCGGCTGCCGGTCAGCGTTCCGCGCGACGCCGGGGGCCTGCCCGGCACCTACCTGACCCCGCCGCTGGGCCGCCGCTCCGAGGTGTCCTCGATCGACCCCACCCCGGCGTACCCGTTCGGCCACGGGCTGGGCTACACCACCTTCGCGTGGACCGACCCGGTGGTGCCGGGCGCCGGGGGGACCGGCGGGCCGCCGGCCTGGCCGGTCGACGGGGAGACGACGGTACGGATCACCGTGCGCAACACCGGCGACCGACCCGGCACCGAGGTGGTCCAGCTCTACCTGCACGACCCGGTCGCCCAGACCACCCGTCCCGTGGTCCGGCTGATCGGCTACGCCCGGGTGCCGCTCGACCCCGGCACGGCGGCGCAGGTCAGCTTCACCGTGCCCGCCGACGTCGCCTCGTTCACCGGGCGCGACGGTCGGCGCATCGTCGAACCCGGCGACGTCGAACTGCGCTTCGGCCGCTCCAGCGGCGACACCGCGGCGACCCTGCCGCTGCGCCTGACCGGTGCGCAACGGCAGGTCGGCGCGCGACGACACCTGCTCACGGCGGTACGCGTCGAGTCCGCCGGCACCGAGCCGCAGGCCGGATAGGAGGCCGAGGATGACATCCCAGACGCTACGGCCGCCGCCACCGGCCGCGGCGACGCCCGCCCCGGTCCGGCGTCGCCGCAACCCCTGGCGGCGGGCCCTGCGCCGGGACTGGCAGCTCTACTCGCTGGCCATCCTGCCGCTGCTGTTCTTCCTGGTCTTCCGGTACCTGCCGATGATCGGCAACGTGATCGCGTTCCGCCGGTTCAGCCCCGGCGGCAGCGTGTTCGGCGAGTACTGGGTGGGCCTGCGGTACTTCCGGCTGTTCCTGGCCGACCCGACCTTCTGGCAGGTGTTCACCAACACCCTGGTGCTGGGCACGCTGACCCTGCTGTTCTGCTTCCCGCTGCCGATCGTGCTGGCGCTGCTGCTCAACGAGGTCCGGGCCCGCAGGCTCAAGCGGTTCGTCCAGTCGGTGTCCTACCTGCCGCACTTCCTGTCCATCGTGATCGTGGCGGCGATGGTGATGCAGCTGCTGTCGATGGACGGCTCGGTCAACCAGCTGGTCCGGGCGCTCGGCGGGGACGGCGTGCCGTTCCTGCAGCAACCGGGATGGTTCCGCGCCGTCTACGTCTCCTCGGAGGTCTGGCAGACCGTCGGCTGGGGGACGATCCTCTATCTGGCGGCGCTCACCACCATCGACGAGAACCTGTACGAGGCGGCCCGCATCGACGGGGCCAACCGCTGGCGGCAGACCTGGCACGTCACGCTGCCCGGGATCCGGCCGACGATGGTGACGCTGCTGATCCTCAACATCGGCACCTTCATGGCCGTCGGGTTCGAGAAGATCCTGCTGCTGTACAACCCGCTGACCTACCCGACCGCCGACGTGATCTCCACGTACCTGTTCCGGCTGGGCTTCGAGTCCAGCAACTTCAGCTACGCCGCCGCGATCGGCCTGTTCGAGGCGGTGATCGGGTTGATCCTGGTGCTGAGCGCCAACACCATCTCCCGCCGTACGGTGGGGACGAGCCTGTGGTGACCGTGGCATCCGGCACGGCCGGCCCGAAGACCCCGGCGGCCCGCCCCGTGTCCCGCCGCCGCCGGGGCATCCGCCCGACCCGCGGCTACCGGGTCTTCCAGGCGGTCAACGCCGTGGTGCTGACCCTCGTGGTGGTCGTGACGCTCTACCCGTTCGTCAACATCGTGGCCCGGTCGCTCAGCGACGAGGCGCCGATCATCGCCGGCAAGGTCAACCTCGTCCCGCAGGGCTTCAACCTCACCGCCTACCGGCTGGTGATGTCCGACCCGATGTTCTGGACGAACTACCGCAACACCGTGGTCTACACCGTCGTCGCCACCGCGATCTCGATCGTGCTGACCACCTGCTACGCGTACGTGTTGTCCAAGCACCAGCTCAAGGGGCGGGGGGTGCTCGTCGGGATCGCCGTGTTCACCATGTTCTTCTCCGGCGGGCTGATCCCCAACTACGTGCTCATCACCAGCCTGGGCATGAAGAACAGCATCTGGGCGGTGGTCCTGCCCAACGCGATCAACGTGTTCAACCTGCTGGTGATGAAGGCGTTCTTCGAGAGCCTGCCGGTGGAGTTGGAGGAGGCCGCCGCCGTCGACGGGCTGAGCACGTACGGCACGCTGCTGCGGATCGTGCTGCCGCTGTCCAAGGCGATCATCGCCACGATGGTGCTGTTCTACGCGGTGTCCTTCTGGAACTCCTGGTTCACCGCGTTCCTCTACCTGGATCAGCAGGACCTGCTCCCGGTCACGGTCTACCTGCGCAACCTCATCGCCGGGGCGACCGGGGCGCAGTCCGCCGGCGGCGTCGCCGAGTCCGACGCGGTGCAGGCGGCGGCCACCATCCAGGCCGTGACCATCGTGCTCACCACCCTGCCGATCCTCGCGGTCTACCCCTTCATCCAGCGGTTCTTCGTGTCCGGCGTGATGCTCGGCGCGGTCAAGGGGTAGCCCGGCCGACCGCTGCACCCACTGCACCCCACACCCCACCTGATCGAAAGGACGAGCCATGTTCCACAGGACGTGGCGCCGCGTGGCGATAGCCACTGCCGGGCTGCTCACCCTCACCCTCGTCGGGGCCTGCTCCGACGACGCCCCGGACGCCAAGGACCTCGACGGCAACCGGGCCGGCGCGATGGCCGACTACGGGGTCGACAAGCAGTTCAAGGCCACCGAGCCGCTCTCCTTCCCCATCCTCTACAACAACCACCCCAACTACCCGCTCAAGGACGACTGGCTGTTCTGGTCGGAGCTGACCAAGCGGACCAACGTCAAGCTCGCCCCGGTGGCCGTGCCGCTGAGCGACTACGAGCAGAAGCGCAGCCTGCTCATCGGCGCGGGCGACGCCCCGCTGATCATCCCGAAGACCTACCACCCGTCGGAGAACGCCTTCGTCTCCTCGGGCGCGATCCTGCCGGTGAGCGACTACCTGGACCTGATGCCCAACCTCAAGGACAAGATCGCCAAGTGGAACCTCCAACCGGAGTTCGACACGCTGCGACAGTCCGACGGCAAGTTCTACCTGCTCCCCGGCCTGCACGAGAAGCCGTGGGCGGAGTACTCGATCGCGGTGCGCACCGACATCCTCCAGCAGCTCAACCTCCCGATCCCCAAGACCTGGGACGAGCTGTACACCGTGCTCAAGGCGATGAAGGCGCGCTACCCCGACTCGTACCCGTACTCGGACCGGTGGAGCAAGCCGAACCCGGGCGGGGAACTGCTGAGCATCGTCGGCGCCGCGCACGGCCTGCGGACCGGGTGGAGCTGGAACCCCGCCACCTGGGACCCGGCGGCGAAGAAGTTCGTCTACACCGGTGCCACCGAGCAGTACAAGCAGGTCATCGTCTACCTCAACAAGCTGGTGGCGGAGAAGCTGCTCGACCCGGAGAGCTTCACCCAGACCGATGAGCAGGCCCGGCAGAAGCTCGCCAACGGCAAGTCCTTCGTCATCGGCAGCAACGCCCAGACCCTGGTCAACGACTACCGCCCCGACCTGGCCAAGACCCTGCCGAACGCCAAGCTGACGAAGATCCCGCTGCTGGTCGGCCCGGCCGGCGAGATCAACCCGGCCAGCCGGCTGGAGAACGGCGTCATGATCTCCAAGAAGGCCCGGGACAGCAAGAACTTCGTGGCGATGATGCAGTTCATCGACTGGCTGTACTACTCCGACGCCGGCCAGGAGTTCGCCAAGTGGGGCGTCGAGGGCACCACCTTCACCAAGGACGCCGCCGGCAAGTACACCCTCAACCCCGACGTCGACATGATCGGGCTCAACCCCAAGGGCAGCAAGCACCTGCAGAAGGACTTCGGCTTCGGCAACGGGGTGTTCTCCTACGGCGGCAAGCTCGACCTGGTGCAGTCGTTCTTCTCCCCGGAGGAGATGGAGTTCCAGAAGGTGATGAACGCCCGCACGCCGCTGCCGGTGGACCCGCCGGCCCCGCTCACCGACTCCGAGCGGGAGCAGGCGTCGCTGTGGGAGACCCCGCTGAAGGACCACGTCATCCAGAACACGCTGAAGTTCATCCTCGGCCAGCGGCCCCTCACCGAGTGGGACGCCTACCTCGGCGAGCTGAAGGCCAAGAACGCCGACCAGTACATCGGTCTGGTCAACAAGGCGCACGAGCGGTTCGAGAAGGACAACGGCTGACCGACCAGGCCCGGCCGGAACCCGAGACGGGTTCCGGCCGGGCCGGGCACCGGACCGGCGAGCACCGGAGGACACCACGATGCGGATCACCGTTCCCGCCCGACCCGTGGGGCGGCTCACCGACGCCTGGCGGCGGTGTGTCGGCACGGGACGCTTCGAGTTGGCCCTGCGCCGCGACTACCAGGACTCGCTGGCCCTCATCCAGCAGGACATCGGGTTCCGGCACATCCGGGGGCACGGCCTGCTCAGTGACGGCGTGGGCGTCCACCGCCCCTACCACAACGGCGGCGAACGCCGGGTGCACCACTCCTTCACGTACGTCGACCAGGTCGTCGACGCCTACCTCGCCCTCGGCATCCGGCCGTTCGTGGAGCTGGGCTTCATGCCCGAGGGGCTGGCCTCCGGTGAGCAGACGGTGTTCTGGTGGCAGGGCAACGTCACCCCGCCCCGCTGCTTCAGGGAGTGGGGCGACCTGGTCCGCGCCACGGTGGCCCACCTGGTCGACCGGTACGGCCTCGACGAGGTGCGCGGCTGGCCGATCGAGGTGTGGAACGAGCCGAACCTGCCCGACTTCTGGCAGGACGCCGACCGGAACGCCTACCACCGCCTCTACGAGGTGACCGCGCACGCGGTCAAGGAGGTCGACGCCGGGTTGCAGGTCGGCGGACCGGCCATCTCGCCCGGCGCGGACGACTGGTGGGAGCCCTTCGCCGACTTCGTCACCACGCACGACGTGCCTGTCGACTTCGTCAGCCGGCACGCCTACACCTCCGGTCCCGCCCAGCACGTGCCGTTCGGCACCCACCAGACCCTGGCCCCGGCGTCGTCGCTGCTGGAACAGTTCGCCGCCCCGCGCCGGCACCTGTACGGCACCGCGCTGGCCGACCTGCCGGTGCACATCACGGAGTTCAACTCCTCCTACCGGCCGGACAACCCGATCCACGACACGGCCTTCCACGCGGCCTACCTCGCCCCGGTGCTGGCGGCCGGCGGCGACCTGGTCGACTCCTTCTCGTACTGGACGTTCAGCGACGTGTTCGAGGAGGTGGGGGTGCCGACCGCGCTGTTCCACGGCGGGTTCGGCCTGCTCACCCACCGCCAGATCAAGAAACCCACCTACCACCTGTACGCGTTCCTGGCCCGGCTCGGCGGCGACGTGCTCGCGCGGGGCGTCGACCACCTGGTCACCCGGCACCCCGACGGCCGGGTCGCCATCCTGGCCTGGGCCCCGGTGGACGTCACCGGCCTGCACCCGGTGCCCGACCGGCACCGGCTGGCCCTGTCGGTGCCGGTGGCCCCCGCCCCGACGACGGGCGGGGAGGTCACCTCGGCCTTCCTGCTCCGCTCCTCGGTCAACGAGGACGTCGGCAACGCCTGGACGGCCTGGAGCGAGATGGGCCGCCCCCGGTCTCCCCGCCCGGGGCAGCTCGACGCCCTGCGGGAGGCCGCGGAACCGGCCCGCTCGCACCGCGCCCTGCCGATCACCGCCGGCCGGGTCGACCTCGACCTCGACCTGGCCCGGCACGAGGTCACCCTCGTCGAGTTGGCCGCGGTCCGCGACGAGACCCCGCCGTGGTGGGACGAGGCGCGGCTGCTCGGCGGCCCCCCGGCGGCCGACCGGCAGGAGCGGTCGTGAGCGCGCAGACCTGGCGGGAGGTAGGCGACGGCCCGTTGTCGCGGGCCGCCGCCGCGGTGTACACCGTGCTCGTCGTCGGTTTCCTGCTGCTCCTCACCACCCTCCCCGGGCTGGTCCCGGTGCTGCTGCTGGGCCGTGACGCCAGTAACCTGCCGCTGGTGGCGCTCTGCCTGGTCCCGGTCGGTCCGGCCGTCTCCGCCGCCCTGTACGCCCTGCACCACCAACGCCCCGACCTGACCGACCTGCGGCCCGCCGCCCGGTTCCGGCAGGGTTACCGGGCCAACGTCGCGCAGGTGCTGCGGATCTGGGTGCCGCTGCTGCTCTGGCTGACCGTCATCGCGGTCAACCTCGCCCACCTGCCCGTCGCGGGCGTGCCCACCGGTTGGGCGGTGCCGCTGCTCGCGATCGGGGGCGCGCTCACCCTGGCCGGCGGCAACGCGCTGGTGATCGCCTCGCTGTTCACCTTCCGCACCCGCGACGTGCTCCGGCTGGCGCTGTACTTCCTGGTCCGTACGCCCACCGTCACCGTCGGCACCGCCCTGCTGCTGGCCGCCGCCGGGGCGCTCACCGTGCTCGTCTCCGAGGCGCTGCCGGTGCTGCTGGCCGGGCCGTTCGTCCTGGCGTACCTGCGGGTCGCCACCCCGATGACCGACCTCGTGCGGAAGGACTTCACCCGATGACCAGCCCCGCCACCGCCCCGGCCGCCGGCACCGCCCCGGCCACCGCCACCGGAGCGGGGGAACCGTCGCCGCACCCGGCGTGGCTGCCGCCGGAGGCGTTCCGGGCGATCGGTGCCCGTCGGGTGCTGGTGCACGGCGACGGTCCGCTCGTCGACACGGTCCACGACGAGGTGGCCCGCGCCTGCGCGCGGCACGGCGGACGGGTGCAGCGGACCGTCGCCGGGCCGGTCGACCTGGTGCTCGCCCTGCGTGAGTCGGGACCGCTGCCCGAGGTGGTGCCGCCCGCCGCGACGGCGGCCCCGGGCCCCGACGGCGGATCGCCGGGCGACGAGGGCTTCCTGCTGGCCCGCTGCGACGGCGTCACGGTCGTGCTGGCCGACGCCCCGGTCGGACTGCTGTACGGGCTGTTCCACCTGGTCCGCCTCGGCGAGGCCGCCTTCACCGGGGAACAGCCGGCGCGGGTGCATCTGCCGGTGCTGCGCCGCCGGATGCTCGACCACTGGGACAACGTGGCGGTGCACCCGGTGATGGGGCAGGTGGAGCGGGGCTACGCCGGGGGGTCGATCTTCTGGCGGGACGGCCGGCCGCGCGGCGACCGGGAACGGCTGCGGGCGTACGGGCGGCTGCTCGCCTCGATGGGGATCAACGCGATCTCGGTGAACAACGTCAACGTCGGCCCCACCGAGGCGCTGCTGCTCACCGACCGGCTCGACGACGTGGCCGAGATCGCCGACCTGCTGCGTCCGTACGGCGTCCGGGTGCACCTGTCGGTGACCTTCGCCGCCCCCGTCGTCCTCGGCGGCCTGTCCACCGCCGACCCGCTCGACGACGGGGTGCGCGACTGGTGGGAGAGCACCACCCGCCGGGTCTACGCGCGCATCCCCGACTTCGGCGGGTACGTGGTGAAGGCCGACTCGGAGGGGCAGCCCGGCCCGTTCAGCTACGGTCGCGACCACGCCGACGGGGCGAACGTGCTGGCCGGCGCGCTCGCCCCGCACGGGGGAGTGGTGCACTGGCGGGCGTTCGTCTACGACCACCGGCAGGACTGGCGGGACCGGACGACCGACCGGGCCCGTGCCGCGTACGACCACTTCGCCCCGCTGGACGGGCGGTTCGCCGACAACGTCGTGCTCCAGGTGAAGTTCGGCCCGGTCGACTTCCAGCCCCGCGAGCCGGTCTCGCCGGTGATCGCCGCCATGCCGGCCACCCGGCTGGCGGTCGAGTTGCAGGTGACCCAGGAGTACACCGGCCAGCAGTGGCACGCCTGCTACCTCGCCCCGTGGTGGCACGAGGTGCTGGCGTTCCGGCCGTGGGGGCCGGCGGAGCGCAGCGTCGCCGACGTGCTGGCCGACGTGCCCGGCCCGGGGCCGCGCCGGGGCGGCGACCTGGTGGCCGTGGCCAACGTGGGCGACGACCCGTTCTGGTGCGGGCATCCACTGGCCCAGGCCAACCTGTACGCCTTCGGCCGGCTGGCCTGGGACCCACGGCTCGACCCGGCGGCGCTCCTCGACGAGTGGATCGACCTGACCTTCCCGGCCTCGACGGTCGGCGACCCGGCGCTGGTCCGCGAGACGCTGCACGCCGTGCTGGACGACTCGTGGCGCACCTACGAGCGGTACACCGCCCCGCTGGGCGTCGGCTTCATGGTCAACCCGGCGGGCCACTACGGGCCGGGGGTCGACGGCTACGAGTACAGCCGGTGGGGCACCTACCACTTCGCCGACCGCGACGGCGTCGGGGTGGACCGGACCTGTGCGACCGGCACCGGGTTCGCCGGCCAGTACCCGCCGCCCTGGTCGCAGGTGTACGAGTCGCTGGAGCAGTGCCCGGACGAGCTGCTGCTCTTCTTCCACCACGTGCCGTACTCCCACGTGCTGCACAGCGGCAGCACGGTCATCCAGCACATCTACGACACCCACTTCGCGGGGGTGGAGGAGGTGGTGGCGATGCGGGACCGGTGGTCCCGGCTCGCCGGGATGATCGATCCGGCGGTGCACGAGCGGGTCACCGAGCGTCTCGCCGAGCAGCTGCGCTGCGCGACCGAGTGGCGGGACCAGGTCAACACGTACTTCTTCCGCAAGTCCGGGGTGCCCGACGCCCGGGGCCGCCGCATCCACTGACCCCGCGCCCGACCCGCCCCGGGGTGGCGTCGACGTCGGCCGGCGGAACCTGGCACGATCACGGGATGACCGGCCGATCCGCCCCCGACCAGCAGCTACGTGACCTGGCCCGGCTGCGCCGGGTGCGGGACCGCATCGACCGGGAGTACGCCCGGCCGCTGGACGTCGAGGCGCTCGCCCGGGGCGTGCACATGTCGGCGGGGCACCTGAGCCGGCAGTTCCGCCGTGCCTACGGCGAGTCACCGTACTCCTATCTGATGACCAGGCGTATCGAGCGGGCGATGGCGCTGCTGCGCCGGGGCGACCTCAGCGTCACCGAGGTCTGCTTCGCGGTCGGCTGCTCGTCGCTGGGCACCTTCAGCACCCGCTTCGCCGAGCTGGTCGGTATGCCGCCGAGCAGCTACCGGGCGCTGGCGGCGCAGGGGTCGGCCCAGTTGCCGCCGTGCCTGACCAGACAGGTGACCCGACCGGTCAGGAATCGAGAAGCACCCGCCCCGGTCATCACCTAGCGTGAGCGGCATGGATCTCACCATCGACACCTGCGTGCTGCCGCACGACGACCCGGACGCCTCGCTGGCCTTCTACCGCGACATCCTCGGCTTCGAGGTCCGCAACGACGTCGGTGGGGGGAAGATGCGCTGGATCACCGTCGGGCCGCCCGGCCAGCCCGGCACGTCGATCCTGCTGGCCCCGCCGGCGGTCGACCCGGGGGTCACCGACGAGGAACGCCGGACCATCGCCGAGATGATGGCCAAGGGCACCTACGGCTGGCTCATGCTGGCCACCCCCGACCTCGACGGCACCTTCGAGAAGGTGCAGGCCGGCGCCGCCGAGGTCGTCCAGGAGCCGATCGACCAGCCGTACGGGGTGCGCGACTGCGCCTTCCGCGACCCGGCCGGCAACCTGATCCGGGTCAAGGAGCTGCGCTGACCCCCGCCCGTCCGGTGGGGGCGGTCGGTCAGCAGTAGGTCCAGTCGCCCCACTGGTCGGTCGGTACGTTGCAGGTGCCGCCCCGGGCCCAGGTCCCGTTCGAGTAGTAGAAGTTGACGGTGACGAATCCGCGCCACCACCAGCCGTAGAGCTGACCGTAGCCGGACGAGTCGAGCGGGATCGAGGGGGAGTAGACCCAGTCGCCTGACTGGTTGTATCCCTCCAGGTAGGCGAACCCGTAGGCCGGGCCGCTGTAGTTGAACGCGATCTGCTGACCGTTGGAGCCGGCCACCGCAGGCGGGGCGGCGGCTGTCACGGCGGCCACCGTGACGGCCGTACCGACCGCGATCCTGCCGATTCTCGTCGGTATCCGCATGTTCCACCTCTTCTGGCCGGGGTGTCGACGTGGTTGGCGGCGGCCGCAGGGGCGCGGGCCGGGTCTCCTGCCGCCGGAGGGAGTGGCGGTGGCCGTCAGAAGCAGGAGGTCCAGTCCGAACCATTCTGCTCGGTCGGTACCCAGCAGGTACGGTCGTCCCGGCTGGTCCCGTCGGCGTAGTAGAAGTGCACGGTGACCCACCCCTTCCACCACCAGTCGTTCAACGCCCCGTAGCCGGTGGCACCGAGGTAGATCGACGGGGAGGTCACGTACTGCCCGTTGTTGTTGGTGCCCTCGAGGGTGGCGCGGCCCCAGGCGGGACCCCAGTCGAAGTAGACCTGTTGCCCGTTCGAGCCGGCCCGGGCCGGCGTCCCGGCGGACAGGCCGCCGGCCACACCCACACCCACCGCCACCGCGACGGTCGTGGCGAGAAGCCGCCCCGCGCCGGTCCGTGCTGTCGTCATGGCACCATCCTCACTCCACCGTGTCCATCCGTGTACGTACGGTAGACCTCGGCGGGTCGGATGCCCAGACGTCCCGGTCGTTCCCGCGGTCACCAGGGGTGGACGGTGCCGTCCTCCAGCCGGTTGACCGGCAGGTACGCCGGGGCGTACGGGTAACGGGCCGCCGCCTGCTCGTCGATGTCCACCCCGAGCCCGGGGGTCTCCGCCGGGTGCAGGTAGCCGTCGGCGTAGTGGTAGCCGTGCGGGAAGACCTCGTCGGTGGCGTCGGTGTGCCGCATGTACTCCTGCAGGCCGAAGTTGGGGATGGCCAGGTCGACGTGGAGGGCGGCGGCCATGCAGACCGGGGAGAGGTCGGTGGCCCCGTGCGAGCCGCTGCGCACGTGGTGCAGCGCGGCCAGGTCGAAGATGCGCCGCAGGTGGGTGATGCCACCGGCGTGCACCACCGTGGTGCGGATGTAGTCGACGAGCTGTTCCCGGATGAGCTGGGCGGCGTCCCAGATGGTGTTGAACACCTCGCCGACGGCGACCGGGGTGGTGGTGTGCTGCCGGATGAGCCGGAACCCCTCCGGCAACTCGGCGGGGACCGGGTCCTCCATCCAGGTCAGTGCGTACGGCTCCAGGCTCTTGCCGAGCCGGGCGGCCTCGATCGGGCTGAGCCGGTGGTGCACGTCGTGCAGCAGCCGTAGGGTGGGGCCGAATTCGTCGCGTACCCGGGCGAAGACCGTCGGGACGTGCGCCAGGTACCGCGCGGTGGACCAGGTGGCCTCGCTGGGCAGGGCCGCGTCGGCCGGCTCGTAGAACAGCTTGTCGGCGCTGACCCCGTAGGTCTTCGGCAGGCCCGGCACGCCGCACTGCACCCGGATCGCCCGGTAGCCGAGGTCCACGTAGCGGGCGACCTCGACCAGCACGTCCTCGACGGTCTCACCGTTGGCGTGCCCGTAGACGGTCACCCCGTCGCGGGACCGGCCGCCGAGCAGCTGGTAGACCGGCAGGCCGGCGACCTTGCCCTTGATGTCCCACAGCGCGGTGTCCACGGCGGCGATCGCGCTCATCGTCACCGGTCCGCGCCGCCAGTAGGCACCCTGGTAGAGGTACTGCCAGGTGTCCTCGATCCGGGCCGGGTCGCGCCCGATCAGCAGCGGCACGACGTGGTCGCGCAGGTAGGACGCGACGGCGAGTTCCCGGCCGTTGAGGGTGGCGTCCCCGACGCCGGTGACCCCCTCGTCGGTGACGATCTTCAGGGTGACGAAGTTGCGGCCCGGACAGGTCACGATGACCCGGGCGTCGACGATCCTCATACGGCCTCCTGCGGGTGGCGACGAAGGCCGTGTGGTCCGTCTCGGGCGGACGAGGGCCGTGGTCCGCCGCGCGGGCACGGCAGGTGGGCGCGACGACGCCGGTGGACCGGTCGTCGCCCGTCCGGCCCGGCTCCGGGCCCGCCGCGCGGTCGCCACGAAGTTTGGAACCGCCCGCGCGGGCGTGTCAAGGGTCGGCCCGACCGAACGGATGTGACCGCTCACCTGTTCGGCGTATGTCGGCTGTTCGATGGCTGGTCGGAGCGGTGATCGTGGATACCGTGCCGGGGCCGCTCAGGATGGTTACGGCAGTGTTACATGGATGCGCCTTGACGGATTCCATGTGAGCGCTAACACTTGCCCCCAACGATTGAACGGAGAACGGCATGGATGCAGGCGCGAAGCCGCAGGACCGGTACGTCGTCGGCGTCGACTACGGCACGCTGTCGGGTCGGGCGCTGGTGGTGCGGGTCGGCGACGGCGCCGAGCTGGGCACGGCGGTGCACGAGTACCGCCACGCGGTGATGGAGACGACGCTCGCCGCCGACGGCCAGCCCCTGCCCGCTGACTGGGCGCTGCAGGACCCGGACGACTACCGCGAGGTGCTGCGCCGGGCGGTGCCCGCCGCGCTCGCCGCGAGCGGCGTCGACCCGGCCCAGGTGGTCGCCATCGGCATCGACTTCACCGCCTGCACCGTGCTGCCCACCCTGGCCGACGGCACGCCGCTGTGCGAGCTGCCCGACCTGCGTACCCGCCCGCACGCCTGGGTGAAGCTGTGGAAGCACCACGCCGCCCAGCCGCAGGCCGACCGGATCAACGCGCTGGCCCACGCCCGGGGCGAGTCCTGGATCGGCCGCTACGGCGGCAAGATCTCCGCCGAGTGGCAGTACGCCAAGGGGCTGCAACTGCTGGAGGAGGACCCGGAGATCTACGCCCGCGCCGAGCGCTGGATCGAGGCCGCCGACTGGATCGTCTGGCAGCTGTGCGGCGTCGAGACCCGTAACGTCTGCACCGCCGGTTACAAGGGACTGCTCCAGGACGGCCACTACCCGTCCCCGGCGTACCTGTCCGCGCTGAACCCGGGCTTCGCCGACTTCGTCGCCAAGATCGACGGACCGCTGGCGCAGCTCGGCGCGCGGGCCGGTGGGCTCACCGCGCAGGCCGCCGCCTGGACCGGGCTGCCGGAGGGGATCGCGGTGGCCGTCGGCAACGTCGACGCCCACGTCACCGCCGCCGCCGCGCAGGCGCTGACCCCCGGCCGGCTGGTCGCCATCATGGGCACCTCCACCTGCCACGTGGTCAACGGTACCGAGCGGGCCGAGGTCGCCGGCATGTGCGGCGTGGTCGACGGCGGGATCAGCGCCGGCTCCTGGGGCTACGAGGCCGGCCAGAGCGGCGTCGGCGACATCTTCGGCTGGTACGTCAAGCACGCCGCCCCCGCCGGCTTCGACTCCCACGAGGCGCTGACCGAGGCCGCCGCGGCCCAACCCGTCGGCGCGCACGGCCTGGTCGCCCTGGACTGGTGGAACGGCAACCGCTCGCTGCTGGTCAACCACGACCTCAGCGGGGTGCTCGTCGGGCTCACCCTGGCCACCCGGCCACCGGACGTCTACCGCGCGCTGCTGGAGTCCACCGCGTTCGGCACCCGCATGATCATCGAGGCGTTCGCCGAGGCGGGCGTCCCGGTCGACGAGCTGATCGTGGCCGGCGGGCTGACCGGCAACAGCCTGCTGATGCAGATCTACGCCGACGTGACCCGGCGTCCGCTGGGCATCATCGGCTCGGCGCAGGGCCCGGCCCTGGGCTCGGCGATCCACGCGGCGGTCGCGGCCGGCGCGTACCCCGACGTGCCGACCGCCTCGGCGGCGATGGGCCGGGTCGACCGCGAGGTCTACCGGCCCGACCCGGAGCGCGCCGACGCCTACGACGCGCTCTACGCCGAGTACCGCCGGTTGCACGACCACTTCGGCCGGGGTGGCGACGACGTGCTGCTACGGCTGCGGGCGATCCGCAACGCCGCCCGCCGTCCGGCCGTCGCGCCCGCCGCCGAACCGACCACCGACCCCCTGGAGGTGCCGGCATGACCCTCGACCTCGACGCCGAGGTGGCCCGGCTGCGCGAGCAGGTGGCCACCCTGCACGGCGAGCTGGTGCGCTACAACCTGGTGGCCTGGACGGCCGGCAACGTCTCGGCCCGGGTGCCCGGCCGGGAACTGATGGTGATCAAGCCGAGCGGGGTGTCCTACGACGACCTACGGCCCGACAACATGATCGTCTGCGACCTCGACGGGGTCGTGGTCGACGGCGACCTCTCGCCGTCCAGCGACACCGCCGCCCACGCCTACGTCTACCGGGCGATGCCCGAGGTCGGCGGCGTGGTGCACACCCACAGCGGGTACGCCACCGCCTGGGCCGCCTGCGGCGAGGCGATCCCGTGCCACCTCACCGCCCAGGCCGACGAGTTCGGCGGCGAGATCCCGGTCGGTCCGTTCGCGCTCATCGGCGGGGACGACATCGGCAAGGGCATCGTGGCGACCCTGTCCGGGCACCGCTCACCGGCGGTGCTGATGCGCAACCACGGCGTGTTCACCATCGGCCGGGACGCCCGCGCGGCGGTGAAGGCCGCCGTGATGTGCGAGGACGTGGCCCGCACCGCCCACCTGGCCCGGACGCTCGGCACCCCGGTGCCGATGGCCCAGGCCGACATCGACTCCCTCTACGACCGCTACCAGAACGTCTACGGGCAGTCGGGGCCGTAACGCCCGACCGCCCGTCCTCGCCACCGGCCCGCCCCGGCGGACCGGTCGATCCACCGCAACCCGATGCACCACCCCTGGAAGGTCCGGTCCGTCCGGCGTGCCGTGCCGGCCGGCCCTTCCGCGCACGCACCATCCCCCACCTCATCCCCGTACAAGGAGTCTTCACATGGCGAAGACCGGTATTACCCTCACCCGGCGCGGCCTCGGCGCGATGCTCGCCGTCGGCCTGCTGGCCGGCGGACTCGCCGGCTGCGGCAACAGCGACACCGGCGGCGACGGCGACAGCGGCAGCAGCGGCGGCGGCAACGGCAAGCTGGTCATCGGCTTCTCGCAGGTCGGTGCGGAGAGCGGCTGGCGCACGGCGAACACCAACTCGATCAAGGAGTCGGCCGCCGAGGCCGGCTACGAGCTGAAGTTCGACGACGCGCAGGGCAAGCAGGAGAACCAGATCAAGGCGATCCGCAACTTCATCCAGCAGAAGGTCGACGTGATCGCCTTCTCGCCGGTGGTCGAGTCGGGCTGGGACACCGTGCTCAAGGAGGCCAAGGACGCCAAGATCCCGGTGATCCTGACCGACCGGGCGGTGGACTCGGCCGACAAGAGCCTCTACAAGACCTTCATCGGCTCGGACTTCGTCAAGGAGGGCCGGCTCGCCGGCGAGTGGCTGGTCAAGGAGAAGTCGGCCGCGTCCGGTCCGGTGAACATCGTCGAGCTGCAGGGCACCACCGGTTCGGCGCCGGCCAACGACCGCAAGAAGGGCTTCGCCGAGGCGATCGCCGCCAACCCCAACCTGAAGGTCGTCGCCTCGCAGAGCGGTGACTTCACCCGGGCCGGCGGCAAGCAGGTCATGGAGCAGTTCCTCAAGGCCAACCCGAAGATCGACGTGCTCTTCGCGCACAACGACGACATGGGCCTGGGCGCGCTGGAGGCGATCACCGCGGCGGGCAAGACGCCCGGCAAGGACATCACCATCATCACCATCGACGCGGTCAAGGACGGCATGCAGGCGCTCGCCGACGGCAAGTTCAACTTCATCGCGGAGTGCAGCCCGCTGCTCGGCCCGCAGCTGATGGACCTGGCCAAGAAGGTCAAGGCCGGCGAGGAGGTCCCCGCCCGGGTCGAGACCGAGGAGACCACCTTCACCCAGGAGCAGGCCAAGGCGGCCCTGCCCAACCGGAAGTACTGATCCGACCGGAGGCCGCCGCGTTCGGCGCGGCGGCCTCCGCTTCCGAGGAAAGGTTCGGTGGGATGTCGGAGAGGCATCCGGTCCTGACGATGACCGCGATCAGCAAGATCTTCCCCGGGGTCCGCGCCCTCGACGGCGTCGACCTGCGGCTCTTTCCCGGTGAGGTGCACGCCCTGATGGGCGAGAACGGCGCCGGGAAGTCAACCCTCATCAAAGTGCTGACCGGCGTCTACGGCACCGATTCCGGCACCATCACCCTCGACGGCGCACAGGTCTCCTTCTCCGGCCCGATGCAGGCCACCGCCGCCGGGGTGAGCACCGTCTACCAGGAGGTCAACCTCCTGCCGAACCTGTCGGTCGCGGAGAACATCTACATCGGCCGGGAGCCGCGCCGCTTCGGCGCGGTCAACTGGCGCGAGATGCGCCGTGGGGCCAAGGACCTGCTCGCCCGCATCGACCTGGACATCGACGTCACCGAACTGCTCGGCAACTACTCGCTGGCCGTGCAGCAGATGGTCGCCATCGCCCGCGCCGTCGACATCCGGGCCCGGGTGCTGATCCTCGACGAGCCGACCTCCAGCCTGGACGCCGACGAGGTGGCCCAGCTGATGCGGATCATGCGGCAGCTGCGCGACGACGGCATCGCGATCATCTTCGTCACCCACTTCCTCGACCAGGTCTACGCGATCGCCGACCGGATCACCGTGCTGCGCAACGGCCGGCTCGTCGGCGAGTACCTGACCAGCGAACTGCCCCAGATCGCGCTGGTGGAGAAGATGATCGGCAAGGAGCTGGACGCCCTGGAACGCCTCGACGAGGCGACCAGCGGCGAGGACCGGGCGGCCCTGGAGTCGGGCACCCCGCTGGTGGCGGCCGACGGGCTCGGCAAGTCCGGTTCCGTCGCCCCGTTCAGCCTCACCATCCACCAGGGCGAGGTGGTCGGCCTGGCCGGTCTGCTCGGCTCGGGACGTACCGAGGTGGCCCGGTTGTTCTTCGGCGCGGACCGCGCCGACACCGGCCGGCTCGCCGTGGACGGCACCCCGGTGACGATCCGCAACCCGGTGGCCGCCATCGACCGGGACATCGCGTTCTGCTCCGAGAACCGCCGCACCGAGGGACTGGTCGGCGAGCTGTCGGTGCGGGAGAACATCATCCTCGCCATGCAGGCGGCCCGGGGCTGGCTACGGCCGCTGCCGCGCCGCCGCCAGGACGAACTGGTCCAGCACTGGATCACGGCGTTGAGCATCCGGCCGGCCGATCCGGAGATGCCGGTGCGCAACCTGTCCGGCGGCAACCAGCAGAAGGTGCTGCTGGCCCGCTGGCTGATCACCGAACCCCGGCTGCTGATCCTCGACGAACCGACCCGGGGCATCGACATCGGCGCCAAGACCGAGATCCAGCGCCTGGTCGCGCAGCTCTCCGACGGTGGGATGGCGGTGCTGTTCATCTCCGCCGAACTGGAGGAGGTGCTCCGGCTCAGCCACAAGGTCGCCGTCATGCGGGACCGGCAGCTGGTCACCGAGATCACCAACGACGACACCCTCGATGCCGCCCGCGTCATGCAGGTCATCGCCAGCGGCAGTTCCCAGGAAGGGTCGGTGCCGGCATGAGCACCGTACGGGCCCGCGCTGCGGGCGTCACCGGTCACCGGCTGTTCTGGCCGCTCGTGGTGCTGGTGCTGCTGCTGGTGGCGAACGCCGTCTACCGGCCGAGCTTCCTATCGGTCGAGCTGAAGAACGGCCACCTCTACGGCAGCCTGATCGACATCGTCCGGCTCAGCGCCCCGCTGATCCTGGTCGCCCTGGGCATGTCCCTGGTGATCGCCACCGGCGGCATCGACCTGTCGGTGGGCGCGGTGGCGGCGGTCGCCGGCGCGGTCGCCTGCCTCTACATCAGCGAGCAGCCCGACCAGAACAGCCTGGGCGTGGTGCTCACCGCGGTGGCCCTCGGCTTCGGCGTCGCCCTGCTGCTCGGGGCGTGGAACGGCATCCTGGTCGCCGGGATCGGCATCCAACCGATCATCGCCACGCTGATCCTGATGGTGGCCGGCCGGGGGCTGGCCCAGTTGATCGCCGAGGGGCAGATCATCACCATCAACAGCGGGCCGTACAAGGTGATCGGGGTCGGGCACCTGCTGACCCTGCCGTTCGCCATCGTCATCGCCCTCGCGGTGACCGTGCTGGTGGCGGTGCTGACCCGGCGTACCGCGCTCGGCATGATCATCGAGTCGGTCGGCGGGAACGCCGAGGCCAGCCGGCTGGCCGGCATCCGCTCCCGCCGGATCACCTTCCTGGTGTACGTGGTGAGCGCCGCCTGCGCCGCCATCGCCGGGTTCATGATGACGGCGAACGTCTCCAGCGCCGACGGCAACGCGGTGGGCCTCTGGGTCGAGCTGGACGCCATCCTGGCCGTGGTCATCGGCGGCACCGCGCTGGCCGGCGGCCGGTTCTACCTCGGTGGCACCGTGGTCGGCGCGCTGCTCATCCAGACCCTGACCACCTCGGTCTACGCCATGAACATCGACCCGCAGACGTCCTTGCTGTTCAAGGCGGTCGTGGTGATCGTGGTCTGTCTCATCCAGGCCCCGGCCTTCCGGGCGCGGTTCCGCCGTCGGCGCAGCGTCCCGGTCACGCCGGTGGAGCCGGTCGGCACAGAGAAGGAGCAGGTTCCGGCATGACCACGACCCCGTTGGCCGCCCGTCCGGGCCGTGCCTGGTGGCGGGTGCCACCCCGGCACGTACCGGTGCTCGCCACCGCAGCCCTGCTGCTGGTGATGTACTCCATCGGCGTCTCCCAGTACCGCGCGTTCTCCAACATCCAGGTCGTCTTCAACGTCTTCATCGACAACGGCTTCCTGCTGGTCGTCGCGGTCGGGATGACCTTCGTGATCCTCACCGGCGGCATCGACCTGTCGGTCGGGTCGGTGGTGGCGATGACCGCGATGGTGTCGGCCTCGTTGCTGGGCAACGGGCTGCACCCCGCCGTGGTGCTGGTGATCGCGCTGCTGATCGGCCCGATCCTCGGGTTCGCGATGGGCTGTGTGATCCATTTCTTCGACATCCAACCCTTCATCGTCACCCTCGCCGGGATGTTCTTCGCCCGGGGCGTGTGCACCTGGATCAGCACCACCTCGATCCCGATCACCGACGGCTTCTGGACCAGCACCGCCCAGCACCGCATCCATCTCGGCGAGAACTTCGTCTCGGTCGGCGCGCTGATCGCCGTCGCGGTGGTGGCCGTGGCGGCGGCCGTGCTCGCGTACACCCGGCTGGGCCGCAACGTGTACGCCATCGGCGGCAACCAGCAGTCGGCGCTGCTGATGGGCCTGCCGGTGGGTCGTACGAAGATCGCGGTCTACACGATCAGCGGGCTCTGCTCGGCGATCGGCGGCATCCTGCTGTCCTTCTACACCCTGTCGGGTGCCCCGCTCATCGCGGTGGGCATGGAGCTGGACGTGATCGCGGCGGTCGTCATCGGCGGCACCCTGCTCACCGGCGGGTCCGGCTACATCTTCGGCACCCTGCTCGGGGTGCTGGTGCTCAGCATCATCCAGACGTTGATCACCTTCGACGGCACCCTCAACTCGTGGTGGACCAAGATCGTCATTGGTGGCCTGCTGTTCGTGTTCATCCTGCTCCAACGCCTCGTCGGCATCCGTACCAAGTAACCCTCGCCAGCCCCACCGGAAGGCAACGCCCATGACCAACCCATCCCCGGTCGCCGAGGTCTGGTTCCTCACCGGCAGCCAGGGCCTGTACGGCCCGGAGACCCTGCGCCAGGTGGCCGAGCAGTCCCGGCGGATCGCCGAACGACTCGACGCCGACCCGGCCGTCCCGGCCCGGGTGGTCTGGAAGCCGGTGCTGACCTCCAGCGCCGAGATCCTCGCCGTCTGCCGCGACGCCGCCGTACAGGGCGCGGTCGGGGTGATCGCCTGGATGCACACGTTCTCCCCGGCCAAGATGTGGATCTCCGGGTTGGACGCGCTGCGCACCCCGCTGCTGCACCTGCACACCCAGGCCAACGTGGAACTGCCCTGGTCCGAGATCGACATGGACTTCATGAACCTCAACCAGGCCGCCCACGGCGACCGGGAGTTCGGGTACGTCCAGACCCGGCTCGGTGTCGCCCGCAAGACCGTCGCCGGGCACGTCAGCGACCCCCGGGTCGCCGCCCGGATCGGCGCGTGGACCCGGGCCGCGATCGGGCACGCCGAGATGCGGTCGCTGCGGCTGGCCCGTTTCGGCGACAACATGCGCGACGTGGCGGTCACCGAGGGCGACAAGGTCGAGGCCGAGCTGCGCTTCGGCGTGTCGGTGAACACCTACGGGGTCAACGACCTGGTCGAGGCCGTCGACGCGGTCGCCGACGCCCGCATCGACGACCTGGTCAAGGAGTACGACGACAGCTACCGGCTGGTCGACGCGCTGCGTTCCGGTGGCGACCGGCACGACTCGCTGCGCTACGCCGCCCGGATCGAGGCGGGGCTGCGCGACTTCCTCGACGCCGGTGGGTTCCGCGCCTTCACCACCAACTTCGAGGACCTCGGCGGGCTGCGGCAGCTCCCCGGCCTCGCGGTGCAGCGGTTGATGGCCGACGGGTACGGCTTCGGCGGCGAGGGCGACTGGAAGACCTCGGTGCTGGTGCGCACGCTCAAGTCGATGTCCGTCGGCACCACCGGCGGCACCTCGTTCATGGAGGACTACACCTACGACCTCACCCCCGGCCGGGAACTGGTGCTCGGGGCGCACATGCTGGAGGTCTGCCCGACCATCGCGGCGGCCACCCCGAACGTCGAGATCCACCCGCTGGGCATCGGCGGCCGGGAGGACCCGGTCCGGTTGGTCTTCGACGCCCAGCCCGGCCCGGCCGTGGTGCTCGGCCTGGCCGACATGGGGGAGCGGTTCCGGCTGGTCGCCAACGAGATCGACGTGGTCGCGCCGCCGTACCCGCTGCCGAAGCTGCCGGTGGCGCGGGCGGTGTGGCGGCCCCGGCCGGACCTGGCCGCGTCGGCGGAGGCCTGGCTGACCGCCGGCGCCCCGCACCACACGGTGCTGTCCCAGGCCGTCGGCGTCGAGGAGCTGCACGACCTCGCCGAGATGGTCGGCACCGAGCTGGTCGTCATCGACGCCGACACGACCCCCCGCCGGTTCGCCGACGAGCTGCGCTGGAACCAGGCCTACTACCGCCTGGCCCGGGGTTTCTGAGCCGCCATGGGCCAGCAGCGGCCCGAACGCGCCGCGGTGATGAGCGACGTCGCGCAACTCGCCGGGGTGTCGCACCAGACCGTGTCCCGGGTGCTCAACAACCACCCGAGCGTTCGGCCGGAGACCCGGGAACGGGTGCTGCGTGCCGTGCACCAGCTCAACTACCGGCCCAATGCCCTGGCCCGGGGACTGGCGGGCCGCCGTTCCCGGGTCATCGGCGTGGTCAGCTTCGACACCATCCTGTTCGGGCCGGCGGCCACGCTGCTGGGCATCGAGCGGGCGGCCCGCGCCGCCGGGTACGGCATCAGCATCGTCACCCTGGAGCGGCTGGACCGGAGCGGGATGCGCTCGGCGATCGACGCGCTGACCGAGCAGTCGGTGGCCGGCGTCGTCGTCATCACCCCGATGATGACGGCGTCGGTCGCCGTGCACGGCCTGCCCACCGGGGTGCCCGCCGTGGTCGTCGAGGCCAGCGGGGAGCGCGGTGAACTCCCGAGCATCTCGGTCGACCAGGTGGCCGGGGCCCGACTGGCGGTCCGGCACCTGCTCGACCTCGGCCACGAGACGGTGTGGCACATCGCCGGTCCCCGGGACTGGCTGGAGGCCCGGGACCGGGTCGACGGCTGGCGGCAGACCCTGGAGCAGGCGGGCCGCCGCGTCCCACCGGTCATCGTCGGCGACTGGAGCCCCCGGGCCGGCTACGAGCTGGGGCAGTCCCTGGTGGAACGCCCCGACGTGACGGCGGTGTTCTGCGCCAACGACCACCAGGCGCTCGGCCTGCTGCGCGCCCTGCACCAGCGGGGCGCGCGGATTCCCGAGGACGTCAGCGTCGTCGGCTTCGACGACATCCCCGAGGCCGAGTACCTCTCCCCGCCGCTGACCACCGTGCGGCAGGACTTCGACGAGGTCGGCCGCCGGTGCGTGGCGGCCCTGCTGGAACTCTTCGACGGCACCGGCGCGGGCACCCCCCGCCCCCAGGTCGAGCCGGAGCTGGTCGTCCGCGCGAGCAGCGGCAACCGCCGCCCCTGACCCGCCCGCCCGCGTCGGCGGGCCCCTTCGGCTGCGCGGTGCCGCCCCGCGACCCGTACCCGGTGGTGGCGGTGCGCCCCTGAGCCGCGCCGGTGGGTCGTCCCGGTGGCGTCAACGGGCGGCGACCCGGGTCGGCCCGCCGGTGACGGCGGGGTGACGTGCGCTGCGACAGGGTCGGACGGCGACGGCCGGTGCGGGTGTGCCGGCGGTCGGGACCCTCGTCTCGGGCAGGCCGTCAAGGGAGATCCCATGATCAGGACAATGCTCCGGGTCCGCGCGCGTCCCGGCGCCGAACAGCGCGTCCGGTCGGCGTGGCGGACGGCCGCGGCGCAGATCGGCGCACTGCCCGGCAACCTGCGCCGGGAGCTGTTCCTCGACGCCCACGACCCGCACACGTTCGTGCTCGCCACCGAGTGGGCCGACGACGACGCCCTGCGCGACTACGACAACGGCCCGGTGGCCGCCCGCCTCGCCGCCGCGCTGCGCGACGGGTGCGAGCCGACCACCGCCGAGGACCACCGGGTGATGCGCGACGAGCCGGACGGGGACCCGACGATCCTGGTGGACGTCGAGGTCACCGTCCCGGCCGACCGGCTCGCCGAGTTCCACCGGGGCCACGCCGAGGTGACCGCCCGGATGGCCGGGGTCCCCGGCTACCTGCGCGAGGAACTGCTGCGCGAGCCCGACTCGGACGTCCACCACATCTTCGCCGAGTGGCGCTGCGCGGCGGAGTTCCACCGCTGGGTCGCCAATCCGGCCCACGCGCGGGAGGAGGCCGGGCCGATCGCGCCGTTCCTGCTCGACTTCCGTCGCCGACTGTTCCACCCCACGACCCGTCCCGGCGTCGACCGGGCAGCCAGCACCGGTAGGGAGACCGACGTGCACACGACAACTGACGTACTCATCGTCGGGGCGGGGCCGACCGGGCTGACCGCCGCCGTCGAACTGGCCCGGCGCGGCATCGACTGCCGGGTGGTGGACAGGTCGGTCGCCCCGCCCGGCCAGGCCGACAAGGCGATCGGCGTGCACTGCCGCACCATGGAGATCTGGGCCGAGCAGGGCATCGTGCGGGAGGCGATGGACGCCGGCAGTTGGCTGACCGGCAACGTGGTGTTCGTCAACGGCACGCAGACCCACCGGATGAGCTGGGAGCTGCCCGGCCTGCCGTACGCGCACCTGGGCCTGCCCCAGTACGAGACCGAGCGCATCCTCACCGAGCGGCTGGCCACCCTCGGCGTCCGGCCGCAGCGCGGCGCGGAACTGACCGGGTTCACCCAGGGCTCGGACGGCGTGCTGGCCACCCTCACCCTCGCCGACGGCAGCATCCGCACCGTCCGGGCCCAGTACCTGATCGGCGCCGACGGCGCGCACAGCCGCGTCCGTGACCTGCTCGGGTTGACGTTCTCCGGTGGGCTGGGCCGGTTCCCGCAGCTGTTCATGCTGGCCGACGTCGACGTGAACTGGGACATGCCCGACGGGCACCTGCTGCGGTTCCTGCACGAGACCGACGGGCAGATGGACGGCATGCTGGTCTGCGTTCCGCTGCGCGGACAGGGCCGGTACCGGATAGCGACCCTCGCGCCGCCCCGGTTCTTCGCCCAGACCGGCGGCCGGGACGCCCCGCCCGGGTTCAGCGAGGAGCTGGCCGAGCCGACCCTCGACGACGTGCAGGCGGCGCTGGACCGGTTGGCCCCGCCGGGCACCCGGGCGGCGAACCTGCGCTGGTCGTCGGTGTTCCGGATCAGCCACGGCATCGTCGACCGGTACGGCCACGGCCGGGTCTTCGTCGCCGGGGACGCGGCCCACCTGCACCCGCCGGCCGGGGGACAGGGGATGAACACCGGCATCCAGGACGCCTGGAACCTGGCCTGGAAGGTGGCGCTGGCGGTGCGCGGGATCGCCGCCCCCGGCCTGCTCGACAGCTACGAGGCCGAACGCCGCCCGGAGGGCGCGGAGATCGTCGGCCGCGCGGTACGGATGGCGTTCACCGACGAACTGGACCGCGCCGACCTGGAACGGCAGTTCCTCCAGGAGATGTCCATGTTGCTCAGCTACGCCGACAGTCCACTGGTCGGCGAGTGCGTCACCGACCCGGACGGGCTACGGGCCGGCCCGCGTCCCGGCGACCGCGCCCCCGACCTGGGCGGGTTGCGGCGGCGGGGGGTGGGGCATCCGCTGCGGCTGCGTGACCTGACCGCCGGCCCCCGGCACACCCTGCTGCTCTACGCCGACGCCTCGGCCGACCCGGCGGCGGTGGCCGCCGTACCGGGGCTCTGCGCCGACGTCCGCGCCCTCACCCGGGGCGAGGTCGACGCGTACCTGCTGGTCAGCCCGGACGCCGAGGTGCCGGGGTCGCCCGCGCCGCCGGTGGTGGTCGACGCCGGGGGTGAGTTCCGCACCGGGTACGGGGTGACCGGCACCGCCCTGTACCTGATCCGCCCGGACGGGCACGTCGGCTTCCGCAGCCAGCCGATCGACGCCGACGCCCTGCGCAAGAACCTGCACCTCGTCTTCGGTGGTGCGCGATGACGCCCGTGCGCACGGTGCTCGCCATGCGTACCCGGGAGGGCTGCGCGGAGCGGTTCGAGGCGGAGTGGCTCTCGGCGGCGGAGCAGATCCGGCAGCTCGACGGGTGCCTGCGCCAGGACCTCGTCCGGGACGCCGACGACCCGCGCAGCTACCTGATCATCAGCGACTGGGCGGACCGGGAACGGTTGGACGCCTTCGGCCGCAGCGAGCACCGCGACCGGCTGCTGCGGGTGGTACGCGACCTGCGGGAATCCGCCGAACGACACACCTACCAGGTGCTGCACAGCATGCCCAGCGCGCCCGAGGAGACGAGATGACCGAGCCGCTGCCCGCCGCACAGCTCTACACCGAGCAGTTCGCCGTCGACCCCTACCCGTCCTTCGCCCGACTGCGCGTGGACGCGCCGGTCTGCCCGGTCAGCTCACCCCGGTTCGACTCGTACCTGCTGACCCGGTTCGACGACGCGCGTACGGCGCTGACCGACCCCCGGCTGTCCAAGAACCTCTACGGCCCCGGGCAGCACTACCTGCAGATCTTCGGCCCGAACTCCGAGGCGCTGAACCGGAACATGCTCAACTCGGACCCGCCGGAGCACACCCGGCTGCGCCGGCTGGTGTCGCAGGCGTTCGCACCCCGCCGGATCGAGGCGTTGCGCCCCCGGGTACGGCAGATCGTCGACGACCTGATCGACGGGTTCGTCGCGCAGGGCCGGGCCGAGCTGATGCACGACTTCGCGATCCCGCTGCCGATGGTGGTGATCTGCGAACTGCTCGGGGTGCCCCGGGCCGACCAGGACCGGGTGCTGGACTGGACCCAGGTGATCCGTACCTCCGGGTCGTCGCGGCGACCGCCGGCGCAGGAACGGGCGGCGGTCGGCGAGGCGCAGGTGCGGCTGCACCACTACCTGGCGGAGCTGGTGGCCGCCAAGCGGACCGCCCCGGCCGACGACATGATCAGCGCGTTGATCGACGCCTGCGACCAGGACGGCAGGCTGTCCGAGGCGGAACTGGTCACCACCACCTTCCTGCTGCTGTTCGCCGGGCACCAGACCACCGCCGACTTCCTGGGCAACGCGACGGTGGCCCTGCTGACCCACCCCGACCAGCTCGACCTGCTGCGCGACACCCCGGAGCTGCTGCCCTCGGCGATCGAGGAGCTGCTGCGCTTCGACGGCCCGCTGCCGGTGGCCAGCCCCCGGGTCGCCACCGAGGACGTCGAGTACGGCGGGGTGCGCATCCCGGCCGGGTCGATCGTCGGCGTGGCGCTCAACGCGGCCAACCACGATCCGGCGCACTTCGTCGACCCGGACCGGCTGGACCTGCGCCGGGTCCGGGGCCCGCACCTGGGTTTCGGTCACGGCGTGCACTACTGCCTCGGGGTGTCGCTGGCCCGGATGGAGGCCCAGATCGGCCTGGCGGCGCTGCTGCGCCGGCTGCCCGGGTTGCGCCTGGCCGTGCCGCCCGCCGAGCTGCGCCGGTTGCCGGCGGCGTCCCCGTTCCGGGGCCTGCTGGAGCTGCCGGTCCGATTCGCCCCCTCCGCCCCGCCGGTGTCGCACCCGCCGGCCAGTCGCCCCCGCCCCAGCGAGCCGACCCGTACCGCCTGATTCCCGAGGAGTTCCGATGACCTTCCGCAACGTGATCGTCTGTCGCATGGTGCCGGGCAGCGAGCAGACCGTCGCCGACGTGTTCGGGTACTACGACCGGACCACCCGCCCGCAGGACCTGGGCGTGGTCGGGCGGACCCTGCTGTCCTTCCACGGCCTCTACATCCACCTGATCGAGCGCGACGCCGACCCGAGGGTGACCGGGCAGACCCGGGGCCTGCCGGCCTTCCAGCAGATCGCCGAGCAGATCGCCCCGTACGTGACGCCCTACCCGAGGGACTGGAGGAACCCGTCGGACTCGGTGGCGAAGGAGTTCTACTCCTGGGCACCGGCCGAGCCGCCGGCCGCCGGGGGCGAGCCGACCCGGACGGTCATCGTGGCCCGGATCAAGCCGGGCGCGGAACCCACGGTGGCGCAGATCTTCGCCGAGTCCGACGCGGGCCCGCTGCCGGCCATGATGGGGGTGACCGGGCGGTGGCTGTACTCGATCGACGACGTCTACCTGCACGTGCTGGAGCGCGTCGGCGAACCGTTCGACGGCGCCGTCGAACAACGGCACGACCAGCCGGCGTTCGCCAAGATCATGGATGATCTCAGCCCGTACATCAGCCCGTTCGACCCGGACACCTGGGGCAGCCCGCTGGACGCGGTGGCGACGGAGTTCTACCGGTGGCGGGCCGAGGACTGAGCCGGTCGGCCGGCGGGGGCCCGCGTGGCGCGGGCCCCCGCCGGTGTGCCCGTCAGCCGGTGGGCAGGGTCGCCCAGCCCCGGTTGAAGGTCAGGCTGTCGTCGTCCGGCCGGTAGTTGCGCTCGATGTTGCCGGCCGCGTCCACCGAGAACCAGTGGACCTTGGTGCCGGCCGGGACGGTCAGCGTCTCGCCCCCCTCCCGGATGCCCGCCGAGGCGTACAGGGTGGAGGCGAACGTCGGCCGGCTGCCGTCGAGGGTGTAGAACACCGCCGCCGGCTCGCTGACGTCGAACCGGACGCTCACCGCGCCCTCGGTGGCGCTCGGCGTGACCGACATGGTGCTGGTCGGGCGCTTGCGGTCCTTGTCGTAGTCCCGGGCCACCCGCAGCAGCTCGACCAGGCCGTTGCTGAACTCCATGGTCTCCTGGTGCGCCTCCTCCCAGGTGGGCTGGAAGCTGGTGCCGACCTCGAAGTTCCAGGCGTAGATGCCGTACTTGTACCAGAGCATGTCGCCGGAGTTGCCTGCCGCCGAGTACAGCACGTCGGAGATCGGGCCGGTCCGCGCCGGGGTGACCGCCATGTTGCGGTGCCGCTTGATCGCGGTGAGGATGCGCGACGACGCGCCCCAGAAGAACGACTCGTCGGCCAGCGTCGGCCGGGGCGCGGAGATCCGGCCCGGGGTGGCGTACGCGCCTGGCGACCACATGAAGTAGTTGCCGGAGGAGTGCAGGTTCATCGAGAACTTCATGTTGGGCCGCTGGGCCAGCCAGTCGACGTTGCGGTTCTCCGGCTCGGACAGCTCACTCGGCCCCGCGTAGGTGTCACTGGTGCAGCTCGCCGACGCCCCCGAGTAGCCGTCGAAGAGGCTGTACTCGGTGTAGTTGCGGTTGTTGTCCACCCCCCACGAGTTGCGGGCCAGCGCGTCGGTGGCACCACCCGGGGCACAGTGGTTGGTCATGTTGCGCCGTTGCGAGGCGTAGTCGTAGAACGAGTAGTGCCCGCCGTCCGGGTTGATCGACGGCACGATCCAGATGTCCAGCGTGCGCAGCAGCTGCTTGGTGTTCTCGTCGGTGGCGTGGTTGCGCAGCAGCCGCTCGGCGGTCTCGATGGTGACCAGCGGCGGGACCCACTCCCGGGCGTGTTCCTGGGCGTAGGCCAGCACCCCGGTGCGGGAGCCGTCGCGGTACTTGCCGATCCGGATCGCGTACACCGGGTGCGGGTCGCGGGAGACCCCGGCCGGCGCCTTCAGGTTGTCCGTCAGCGGCGTCGACGCGACCGGCGCGACCACGCCCGCCCCGGCGTCCCCCCGATAGGTGTACGCCCTGACCAGCGCACCCGCCTCGGCGGTCAGCGCCGCGGCGACCTGGGCGGCGGTGCTGGTCACCGCCCCGGCGGCGTCGGTGGCCAGGCTGACCCGGATGGCCTTGCCGGTCACCGTGACCGTGAGCGGCCGGTCGGCCGCACCCGGGTCGGCCAGCTCGACGGTGATGTCGTTGCCGCCCTCGTGCCCCCAGGCGAGCGAGTCGACCGCGACCCGGGTGGCGGCGGTCCCACCGAGCACCACCTGCGCCTTGCGCCGGTATCCGTTGGTCTGGTATGGCAGCTTCACCACCTCGGCGAGCTGCGGGTAGGCGTCGGCCAGCCGCTTGATCCGGTCGTACAGCTCGGTCGGGGTGAGGTAGCTGGTGACGAAGTCCTTCTGGTAGCCGGGGCCCTCCGGGCTGTCGGCCGGGATCGGCAGCCACTCCTTCACCTCGGCGACCGCCACGTCACCGGTGGGGCTGGTGATCTGGATCCGCTGCGGCCGGGCGGTGACGGCGGCGGCACCCCGGTGGTAGAGGTAGACCCCGGCGTCGACGAACCGGCTGATGTTCTGGGTGCCGCCGGAGCCGATCTCGGTGCCGGGGCCGCTGTCGCGGGCCACGGTCAACGTGCTGGTGGAGGTCTGCCCCTGGGCCCACTTCGCCTCGACCGAGAGCACCTGGTTGGTGCCGGAGGTGTAGTAGTCGGCCCGGATGATCTTCACGTCGGAGGTGGCGGCGCTGCGTTCCAGGGTCGCCGTGTACGCCCGGTTCTCGGCCCGGTGGGCGGCGATCGTCGCCTCGCGTTCGCTGATCCGCTGCGCGGAGTCGGCGGCGTCGTGCAGCACCGCGCCGACCCGGTAGCCCATCCGCTTCAGCGCGGCGACCTCGGTCGGGGTGACCACGGCGTGCACCACGATGCCCGCCTCGGTGGGCGTGACGTGGTGGTCGAGGTCGACGCCGGTGGCGACCAGCGCGTCGAGCTGGGCCGTGCCGTCGACCGTCACCTCCACCACGTCGGCCTGCTCGTCGGCGGAGCGTTCGAGCACGGCCGGGGCGTCGGCCTCCCGGTCGGCCGGCGCGGCGGTGCCGGCGGTCGCCGGGCCGGCGAGCAGCAGCAGCGCCACGCCGGCGGCCGTCGCGGCGGGTAGCCGCCGCCAACGGCGGGGGAGTGCGGAACGGGACATCTCGGGCCACCTTTCTCGGGGTGCGAGACGGGCCGACGGCGCGCGGCAGCGCCCGCCGTCGGGCGGGGTGCGAAACGGGAAGGTCGGACGCCGACGGTCGCGCGACGGCGGGCGGCCGGCTCGCGACGTCGACCCGCCGACGACGGGACGTCTCCCGGCGGGTGGCGGCGACGGACCGGCGCCGATCCGGTCTGCGGGACGGGCGTGGGGGCGTACCTGGTTACGGTCGGTCGTGGGGGCGTTGCCGATCGGTGCGCCCATCCTGGCCGTACCCGCTCGGATCTGTCAATGATCTGTCCGGACGGACACGGGCTGTCACAGCACGGGTGGCGTGGGTGTCCTTTCCCGACGGTCCACGGGTGACCCCACGACGCCTCAGGACGCCGACCGGTAGTGGCCGGTGAGCCGGCCCAGCTTCATCGCCAGGTGCAGGCACAACCGTTCGTTGCCGTCCTTGAGGTCGGTGTCGGCGAGCTGCTCGACCCGTTGCAGCCGGTAGTAGAGGGTGGTCCGGTGCAGCCGCAGCTTCTCGGCGGTCGCGTGGGCGTTGCCGGCCAGGTCGAGGTACGCCTCCAGGGTCTCCAGCAGCACCTGGTGGGCGTCGTCGCGCAGCAGCCGCTCCAGCCCGGGGTGCACCCCGGCGACGTCGAGGTCCCGGCCGTCGAGCTGCGACAACACCCGGTAGATGCCCAGCCCGGCCCAGGAGACCACCGGACCCAGCGCCGGCAGTTGCACCCCCACCCGGGCCGCCTGCACCGCCTCCCGGTAGGACTGCACCGCGTCGACCAGCCCGGGACGGGGCTGACCGATCCCGGTCACCGTCCGCTCCACCGAGGACAACCCCCGGGTCGCCTGCCGCAGCACGTCGTCGAGATGCCCGGCGGCGGCCTGCGGGGTGGGCCGGCCGGCGATCCGGCCGCCGCAGATCAGCAGCACCCCGTGGTCCGGCCAGACCATGTGCAGCGACTCCCGGACGCCGAGCCACCGGCGGGTCGCCACCAGCGCCTGCTCCAGGGCGATCCGGGCCACCTCGTCGGGGTGCCGCCCGTCGGCGGGGGCGAGCTGGGCGACCACCGCCGTGGTCGTGCCGTCACCGGCGACCGTGCCCTCCTCCAGCAGCGCCCGGACGGCGTGCGCACGGGCCTGCGGGCTCTCGACCAGCAGCGTCCGGGTGGCCTCGGACTCCCGCTGCGAGGCCAGCTCACCGAGCAGGTTCTCCCGGTAGAGGGCCAGCGACAGGTCGGTGAACGCGCCGGTCGCGGTGGCGATGTCGGCGTCGGTCATCGACCCGTCGTCGTCGATGAACCAGACGAAGCCGAGCAGCAGGTCGTCGTGCCAGATCGGCACGCAGACCCGGGGGAGCAGGTCGAGGTCGACGTCGGCCGGGGTACGCACCGGCTCACGGGCGGTGAGCACGCCCATCCGACGGAACCAGGCGATCACCTCCGGGGTGGTCTGCCGGCGCAGGATCGACATCCGGCGTACCTCGTCCATCGGACCGTCGTGTTCGCTGTAGACGACCACCCGCTGCCGCCGGTCCTCGATGAGGGCGGGCCGCCCCACCCGCGCGGCGACGGCGTCGACTATGCGCTGAAGCTCACCGTGCATGGATCTCCCCTGGTTGGCTGGCGCGGCAGGGGGTGCGACAGCCTGCCCTACCCTGTGCGGCCGGTGGGCCTGTGCGCAAGGTCCACCGGGGATCTACCGACAAAAGGACGGCCCCCACGGCGACTGTTCCGGCAATTGTCCGAAGCACCGTGGTGATCGACGATCGTAAGGTTCCGGTGCGGTGGGCAGCGGGCCGCCGGCGCGCAGGAGGGAACGCCCGAGTGACAGCTGGTAGGCCCTGGCGGGGGGTGCTGGTCGCCGTCACCACGCCGTTCCGCGACGACCTCGGCGTCGACTTCGACCGGCTCCAGGAGCACGTGCGCTGGCTGGCCGAGGCGGGCTGCCACGGGGTGACCCCGTGCGCGTCGGTGGGGGAGTACCGGGCGCTGTCCGACGACGAGCGGACCGACGTGGTGCGGGCCACCGTGCAGGCCGCCCCGCCGGGCTGCGCGGTGCTGCCCGGGGTCGGCGGGTACGGCAGCCGGCAGTCCCGCCGCTGGGCGGAGCAGGCCGCCGCCGCCGGGGCGCACGGGGTGCTCGCCCCACCCCCGGACGGCTATCCCGCAGGCGACGCCGACGTGGTCGCCCACTACCGCGAGGTCACCGCCGTCGGCCTGCCGGTGGTGGCGCACAACGACCCGTACGACACCCGGGTGGATCTCACCCCGGAGCTGCTGGCCCGGGTCGCCGAGACCGACGGGATCGTCGCGGTCGAGGAGTTCTCCGGCGACGTACGGCGGGTGCACCGGATCCGGGACCTCTGCCCGCACGTGGACGTGCTGGCCGGCGCGGACGACGTGTTGCTGGAACTGGTGCTGTGCGGGGCCCGGGGCTGGGTGTCCGGCCTGTCCAACGCGTTGCCCCGGCCGGCCCTGCGCCTGTACGACCTGTGCGCCGCCGGTGACCTGGCCCGCGCGTTGCCGCTCTACGCCGAGCTGCACCCGGCCTTCGGCTGGGCTTCCCGGCCGGAGGCGGTGCAGGCCATCAAACTGGCGATGGACGCCGCCGGGCGGTTCGGTGGCTGCTGCCGCCCGCCGCGCGGTCCGCTGCCGCCACCGGCCGCCGCCCGGCTGCGCCGGGACCTGGTCCGGGCCCTGTCGGTCACCGTCGATCCGGTAACCGACGGTCGTCCCCGCTGAACCCGGCGACCGGACGTGACCCGCCGCCGGTCCTTCAGGTGTCGGAAGCCGCCGGGCCACCTGCCGACATCTGCACGGTGACCGGCCCCGGCCCGTCCTCCTAGATTCGCTGCGCGGCCCGGTGTGCGGGCGTCCCGGCAGCCACCCCACGGGACCCCGGTCGCCGGCGGCCGCGTCCCTCCCGACGAGAGGTGAACCCGTGCACCGTGTTCCCCGTAACACCCCCCGACTGCGGCGTCGCGTGCTGGCCGCGGTCCTGGCCGGCACGCTCGTGGTGACCGCCGCGACGCAGGCCGCCGCGGCCCCGGCCAACCCGGCCGGCGGCACCGCGCCGTTCCAGGTCCTCGACCCGCAGGCCTGGCAGAACCCCGACACCATGACCTGGGACGACTACCGGGCGGTGCCCGGCAAGAACTGGGCCGACCCGAGCGTGCGGGGCTCGCTGCGCAACTTCAAGATCGCCCTGGTGGCGCTCGACTATCCGGACCAGACGTTCGCGGTGTCCCAACGGGCCCGCTCGACGGTCTTCGGCAACCCCCAGTCGGTCGCGGCCAACATCCCCCGCGCCGACGTGCCGAAGTTCTACCAGGACTTCCTCAACACCCCGAACACCCTGAACAAGGGGCACACCCTGCACGAGTACTGGATGCAGGACTCCAACGGTCGCTACGGCGTGGACCTGGCCGGGTTCGGGCCGTACCAGCTGCCGGCGAAGTCCTACCAGTACGGGCTGGACAGCAGCTTCAACCCCGGCGCCTGCCCGAGCGGGGAGGCCTGCAACAAGAACATCCGCACCGACGGGCTGGGCGCGTGGCGGGCGGCGGTCGGTGACGAGGTCGCCAACCAGTACGAGCTGGTCTTCATCCTCAGCGCCGGGCAGGACGAGTCGTCCACCTGGCAGGAGTTCGGGCAGATGATCTTCCAGAACAAGGAGGACGTGCCGGACTCCTGGGGCCCGCCGGACCCGAACCTGCCGAACTGGGCCAAGACCCGTTACGTGGAGTGGACGTCCTGGAAGGCGGCGGCGACGCTGTGGCCCAACGCCGGTGGCGGCTCCTCCACCCAGGGGGAGAGTTCCGGCATGGGGGTGTACGCCCACGAGCTGACCCACCTGCTCGGCATCGGCGACAACTACAACAACCCGTACGGCGAGCCGTTACGGCGGGCGTACACCGGTATCTGGAGCATGATGTCGCGCGGGTCGTTCAACGGACCCGGCGGCCCGCACACCCGCTGGCAGATCCCGCCGACCAACGGCGGATCGATGGGCTCGCTGCACACGGTGCGGGACAAGCTCAAGATCGGCCTGCTCGGTGAGGAGCACGTGCTGCGGCTGTCCCGGGAGGCGCTGGCCTCGTCCGGGCTGGTCACCGCCCAGGTGACCGCCCGTGCGGTCGACGCCGGCCCGAAGGGGCTGACCGGCGTGAACATCGCCATGAACAAGGACCTCTCGCCGGCCTGCACGGTGGCCACGAACCCGCTGTGCGACGGCGGGAGCTTCAACAACTACACCGTCGAGGTCGTCGACCGGATGGGGGCGGACTCGTTCACCCCGGACCGGGGCGTGCTGCTGAGCAAGACCAAGAACGCCGACAGCGCGCCGTTCCAGTGGGTGGTGGACGCCAACCCGCAGGACATCGACATGATCGACTTCTACCGGCCGGACGGCACCCCGCAGAAGATCACCATGGGTGACTACCGGCAGCTCTCCGACGCGCTGTTCCACGCCGGGGCGGACACCGGCAGCCAGTACGAGTACGTCGACGAGGCCAACCGGCTGCACTTCTACGTCATCGACCTCAAGCGGGACGCGGCCGGCTCGCTGTCGTACACGGTGGCGGTGCGGTCGCTGGACGGCACCGGGGGCCCGAGCACCCACGGCGTGTCCCTCGGCAAGGGCGAGGTGACCAGCACCGGCAAGCCCACCAACCGGGGCGTGACCTGCTCGTTCGAGCTGACCAACAGCGGCACCTACTCCGCCGGCGGCCAGCAGCACCCGGAGGACGCGACCGCGTACCTGAAGTCGGACGTCTACCGGCTCTCGGCGGAGGTGGCCGGTAAGGGCTGGCGGACCTGGCTGCCCAACCCGCTGGCCACCGCCCAGTTCGGCAAGTCCACCACCGTGCGGGTGTCGGTGGGGGCCACCGCCGCCGCCGCGGACACCGGCTTCGTCAAGCTCACCGCGACCTCGGAGAGCGACCCGTCGAAGACGGTGACCAGGCAGTGCCGGGTGGAGAAGTCCTGACCGGAATCGACCGATGCCGTGGGTCCGTGGTGGCGCAGGCCGCCACGGACCCACGGCACGGGTGGGAGGAGACCACGTGCGGCTGACCACGAGCGCCCGCCACGGCGTCGGCGCGCTGGCGATCCTGCTGCTGGTCGGGGCCGCCGGCTGCGGTGACGCCGACGCCGGACCGGAGGCGGCCACCCCGACCACCGTCCGGGTCCTGGTCCGCGACATCAACATCCGGGCCGTGGGCGTGGACTGCGCCGGCACCGGACCGTACCTCTACTTCCACCACCGGGCGCCGTTCCGGGTGCTCGACCCCGACGGGGCGGCCCTGGTGACCGGGACGCTGCCGGCGGGCACGGCGGTGGCCGCGTTCGACGAGGACCTCGAGGTGGAACGGGTGCCGACCTACTGCGAGTTCGCGGTGCCGGTGCGGGTGCCGCAGCGCGCCGGGTACCGGCTGGAGGTGGCCGGCCGGCCCGCGCTCGACCTGACCCCGGACACCAGTGAGGGCCCGGCGCTGGTCGCGGTGGTGCCGGCGTGAGGCGGCTGCTCGCCCCGCTGCTGGCGGTGCTGGTGCTGGCCGGCTGCACCGCCAGCCCGGCCGACCGGCCCGCACCGGCGGCCCTCGCCGGGGGTGCCGCGACGTTGCCCGGACCGGTCCCCGCCGACCTCGCGCTGCGCCCGCCGCCAGGCGGCGCGCCGGCCGCCCCGGCGTTCACCGGTGGGCTGACCGACGGCACCCCGCTCACCGCCGCCCGGCTCTGGGCCGACCGCCCGGTGGTGTTCACCTTCTTCAGCTCCTGGTGCACCACCTGCGCCGACCGGCAGGACGCGCTGAGCGAGCTGGCCCGCCGGCACCGCGACCGGGTGGTCTTCGTCGGGGTGGCCGGCGCGGACCAGGCCGACGAGTTGCAGGACTACCTGCGGACGCACCGGGTGGAGTACCCCGTCGTGGTGGACGACCAGCAGACCATCTGGCGGTCGTACGCGGTGCGCGAGCCACCGGCGGTGGTGCTGGTCGCCAGGGGTGGCGCGTTGCTGCGCGGCTGGCCGGGCGGGCTGGACGCGGCGGCGCTGGAGCAGCGGCTCGGGGAGCTGGTGCTGGCCGGTCCCGGGTAGCGGACCGGGCTCCCCGCACGGCGGACCGACGCTCCGGTCGATGGTGGAGCGGTCGGGGGCGACGCGACGGGCGTGGTGTCGATTCGATTGCGGTCGACCCCGCGCCCCCGCGTCGCGTCCGCCTGTCCGCGTCCCGTTGTCGTCGGTGTTCGTGCTGGTGAGGGACGGGGCATCGACCGGGGAGCCGATGGTGGGCGACCGTTCGGGCATCGGTTCTGACCATCAGGAACTTTTGTTCTCGCGAACAAAAGTTTCTCCGTCGGAGGTCTATCTTTAGCCGTCGGCCACCGTTAGTGTCCGGTTCACAGACGTAACACGGTTGACATCCCCCCTTGACCGAGCAGTCATCCACCGGGCCACGCGTATTCGGCGGCGCAGGTCCTTCGAACTCTCCCAGCAGGACTCGCACGTCTCAGTGGCCCGTCAGGGCCACCCTCGAAAGGTGGAACTTGTGAACGAGGATCAGCGCCGCATGGCCTCCGACCCCCAGTACCGCGCCCAGGTCACCCGCCGTAAGCTGCTGGCCGCGTCGGCCGGTGCCGCCGCCGTGCTCGGCGCGGCCGGCCTGCCGGTGCTCCAGACCAAGGGCCCGGCCCGCGCGGACGGCAAGTGGCAGGTCGACCCGCTCATCCCGGCGCAGAACCGGGGCATCATCCTCTACAGCGTCCGGGACCGCATCTCCGCCGCCCCCGACGACAGCGGCGTGCCCTACGGCTTCGAGCGGGTGCTCGCCAGCCTGGCCGAGATGGGCTACAAGGAGATCGAGTTCGCCGGCTACAACCAGCACACCTCGATCCTGGGCCGGCAGATCACCCCGACCGAGATCCGCAAGATCCTGGACGACAACGGGCTGGTCGCCAACGGCACCCACACGTCGATCAACGCGGCCACCTTCCAGCAGCAGCTGGACATCGCCGAGGAACTCGGCATGAAGAACATCGGCACCGGCAGCGACCCGACCAACAGCGCCTACCAGTCCGACTGGGACGCCGCCGCCGACCTGTGGAACGAGCTGGGCCGGCAGGCCAAGGAGCGCAAGATGCGCCTCTACACCCACAACCACGACGTGGCCTACTCGTTCCTGCTCGACAGCGGCCCGCTGGACGCCAACGGCAAGCCGACCCGCTCCTCCGGCGTGCGCCGGCTGGAGTACTTCTTCGCCAAGACCGACCCGAAGTACGTCTACTTCGAGTGCGACATCTACTGGGCGTACGTGGCCCGGTTCAAGCACACCAAGTACACCAACTCGGCCGGACAGCAGAAGACCTCGCTGTTCGACCCGATCCTGAACGTGGCCCGGCGCACCAAGCGGTTCCCGCTGTTCCACGCCAAGGACGGCAACCGCAACTCCGCCCTGGCCAACGGCTACGAGATGATCCCGCTCGGTGAGGGCGACATCAACTTCCAGCAGTTCTTCCAGACCATCGGCGAGTCCGACTTCCACCACGCCAACTGGGAGATGGACACCGCCCCCGGCGGTGCCGCCAACCCGGGCCAGTCGCTGGACTTCGCCCGGCTCAGCTACGCCAACATGGCCGACCTGACCATCTACCACCAGAGCTGACCCGCCCGGCGGCCGGCAGCCGGCCGCCGCCAGCGCACCGACCGGCGGTCGCACCACCGCCGGCGGCACCGGCGGTGGCGGTCGCGTCCCCCGACGCGACCGCCACCTCCCGGGCCCGCCCCGAGGAGTCCGGGCCGCCCGGCGGCCCCGGACACCACCGGGCGTGCCGCCCCGGCGGGCCCGTACCACCTGATCACCTCTTCCGACCCGTGACCCCGGGCCGCGCTGCCGCGCGCCCCGGCACGGGCCCCGGCCGTACGCAGCTCCCCGGTCGGCGAACCGCACGGGGTCGGGACGGCGTCGTCCCGTCCCCACCGGAGAGCGAGACGCGGCACCGCACCACCCGGGTGGCCCCGGCACCCGCCCGGAGCAGGCAGCACATCGTCCCCCACCGGAGGAACCAGATGGCAAGATCGGTACACCGATGGCTCGCCGCGATCGCAGGGGTCGGGATCGTCGTCCCGCTCGCCGCGACCGCTCCCGCGTTGGCCCAGCCGGCCCAGGACCCGACAAGCGTCCTGGTGTTCACCAAGACCGACGGTGAGCGTCACCCGTCGATCGACAAGGGCGTCAACGCGATCCGCACCCTGGGCAAGGGCAACGGCTTCACCGTCGACGTCACCCAGAACTCGACCGCCTTCTCCGACGACAACCTGGCCAGCTACGGCGCGGTCGTCTTCCTCAACACCACGGGCGACGTGCTCAACGGCGGCCAGGAGGCGGCCTTCGAACGCTACATCCGCAACGGCGGCGGCTACCTCGGCGTCCACGCCGCGGTCGAGGCCGAGCCGTCGTGGACGTTCTACCGCGACATCGTCGGCACCACCGCCGCCGGTACGGCGTCGAGCGGGGCGGCCACCATCGACGTGGCCGACCGGGCGCACCCGGCGAGCAAGCCGCTCGCCCGGCAGCTCACCCTCGACGACCAGTGGTACAACTTCACCACCAACGTCCGGGGCACCGCCCACGTGCTGGCCACGGTGGACGAGAAGAGCTTCACCGGCGGCACCATGGGCTACGACCACCCGATCTCCTGGTGCAAGGACTTCCAGGGCGGCCGGTCGTTCTACACCGGACTCGGTGACAGCGCCGACACGTACGCCAACTCGGCGTTCCGCAAGCACCTGCTCGGCGCGATCCAGTGGTCGGCCGGCATGGTCCAGGGCGACTGCGGCGCGACCGTCAAGGCCAACTACGAGAAGGTCATCCTCAACGACGAGCCGGGCGAGCCGATGACCCTGTCGGTGCTGCCCGACGGTCGGGTGCTGCACAACACCCGGGCCGGCGAGATCCGTCTCTACGACCCGAAGACCGGCGCGAGCCCGGTCATCACCACCATCCCGGTGTACCAGCACGACGAGGACGGCCTCCAGTCGGTCACCGTCGGCCCGGACTTCGCCACCGACAAGTGGGTGTACGTCTACTACGCGCCCAAGCTCGACACCCCGACCACCGACGCGCCGGTGACCAGCACCGACCCGAACGCGTGGGACGCCTACAAGGGGCACAACCAGCTGTCCCGCTTCAAGTGGGTCGAGGAGCCGACGCCGCACCTGGACCTGGCCAGCGAGCAGAAGATCATGAAGGTCGACACCGACCGGGGTGTCTGCTGCCACGTCGCCGGTGAGATCAAGTTCGACGGCAAGGGGCTGCTCTACCTGGTCACCGGCGACGACACCAACGCCGGTGGCTCGGACGGCTTCACCCCGATCAACGAGTCGCCGACCCAGGGGCCGGGCTACGACGCCCAGCGTTCCGCCGGCAACACCAACGACCTGCGGGGCAAGGTGCTGCGGATCAAGGTGAAGGCCGACGGGTCGTACAGCATCCCGGCCGGCAACCTGTTCCCCGAGGCCGAGGACCGCGACGACAAGACCCGCCCGGAGATCTTCCTGATGGGTCTGCGCAACCCGTTCCGCTTCGACGTGGACTCCCGGGGCTTCGTCTACATCGGTGACTACTCGCCGGACTCGCAGGTGCCGAACGCGGCCCGCGGCCCGGAGGGCACCGGCCGGTGGATCGCCGCCAACAAGGCGGGCAACTACGGCTGGCCGTACTGCTACTCGCCGACCCTGCCGTACATCGACTACGACTTCGTCACCAGGCAGTCCAAGGGCGCGTTCAACTGCGCCGCACCGGTGAACGACTCGCCGCGCAACACCGGCCGTCGGGTCCTCCCGCCGGTGCAGGACCCGCAGCTCAACTACACCTTCCGGGCGACCACCACCTGCGCCGAGGCGTACCTGAGCACCCCGCCCGGCACCTGTGAGTTCCAGTGGCCGGTGCTCGGCACCGGCGGCGTCGGCCCGATGGGCGGCCCGGTCTACAAGTACGACGCCGCGCTGGACTCCGCGACCAAGTTCCCGGAGTACTACCACGACGCGGTGGTCTTCGGGGAGTTCACCCGGGACAAGATCTTCATGATGCGCACCAACGGCAGCGGCAAGCTGGTCGGGGTGGAGCAGTTCCTGCCGGGCTTCGTCTTCGACAACCCGATGGACATGGAGTTCGGCCCGGACGGCAACCTCTACCTGCTGGAGTACGGCGACGGCTTCTTCCGGGCCAACCCGGACGCCGCGCTGTCGGTGATCCGCTACGCCAAGGGCACCCGCGCGCCGGTGGCGGAGCTGAAGGCCAGCCCGACCTCGGGTGCGGCGCCGCTGACCGTGCAGTTCTCCGCCGAGGGCTCCTACGACGCGGACCCGGGTGAGACCATCACCTACGCCTGGGACTTCGACGGCAACGGCACCACCGACTCGACCGACCGGGACGCGTCGCACACCTACACCACCGTCGGGGTGTACACCGCCAAGCTGACGGTCACCGACACCAGCGGCAAGACGGCGGTGCTCACCCGCGAGATCACCGTGGGCAACACCGCGCCCACCGTGAAGGTCACCTCGCCGCTGTCGGGCACCTTCTTCAACTGGGGTGACACCGTGCCGTGGACGGTCACCGTGACCGACCCCGAGGACGGCCCGATCGACTGCAGCCGGGTCACGGTCTCCTTCGTGCTCGGCCACGACACCCACGGCCACGGCATGAGCGACGCCAACGGCTGCTCGGGCTCGTTCGAGACCCCGGCCGACGGCGCCGACCACGCCGGTGGCTACCTGTACGGCGCGATCAGCGCCACCTACACCGACAAGGGCGCCAACGGCCAGCCGGCGCTGTCCTCGCTCGACCAGATCGTCCTGCAGACCTTCCGGCAGCAGGCCGAGTTCGCCCAGGTCCAGCAGGGTGTCACCCTGGCCAACACCACCGACGCCGGTGGCGGGCAGCACGTGGCCGGCATCGACAACGGTGACCACATCGCGCTCGACCCGATCAACCTGGGCGGGATCGACAAGATCACCTTCCGGTACGCCGGTGGCTCCACGGCCACCGCCGGAACCCCGCGCGGCATCGTCGAGCTGCGGCTCGACTCGCCGACCGGTGAGTTGGTGACCAGCGCGACGCTCAACGCGACCACCGGCACCAGCGCCTGGGCCAGCCAGACCTTCCCGGTCAGCCAGGCAGCCGGCACCCACGCGCTCTACCTGGTCTTCAAGCCCGTCTCCGGCGGACCCACGACCAGCCTGTTCAACCTCAACTGGGTGGAGTTCGGCGGCCCGACCTCCTGACGTCACCCTCCGGTCGCCGGGAGGACGGAGACTCCGTCCTCCCGGCGGCGTATCGGCACCCGGCGGTCACCGGCGGTCGACCGGTCGGCACCGCGGGTGTCCGACCTGGCCGGACGCCGGCGGTGGCCGGTCAGGTCTGACTGACCGGCCAGTGGCCGACCGGACGTCGATGATCTAGCGTCCCGTGCGCCGGGGGCCGCGCCACCGCCCCGGTGGTCAGCGAAAACGAGGGGGGACAGTGCCGTTCCGTAACGATGCCGTCGACCGGGGAGAGCAGCTGCTCCCCGACCACACGGAGCCGAGCCTGACCCACCCGCCGGCCTGGCGTCCCCTGCGGGTGGCGATGATCGGCCAGAAGGGCGTGCCGGCCACCTACGGGGGGATCGAACGGCACGTCGAGGAGATGGCCAGCCGGCTGGCCGGACTCGGCCACGAGGTGACCGTCTACTGCCGGGACAGCTACGGCGCGGTGGAGACGACCCGGCACCGGGGCATCCGGCTGCGGCGGGCCCGCACCGTGCCCAGCAAGCACCTCGACGCCATCGTGCACTCGGCCACCTCGACCCTGGCGGCGCTGACCGAACGCCCCGACATCGTGCACTACCACGGCCTCGGCCCGGTACTGACCGCGCCGCTGGCCCGCTACGCCTCCCGCGCCCGGGTGGTGCTCACCGTGCACGGGCTGGACAACCAGCGCGACAAGTGGGGCCGGGCGGCGCGGGCCGTGCTCGGCACCGCGTACCGGCTCAGCGGTCACCTGCCCGACGCCCGGGTCACCGTGTCCCGGGGCCTCGCCGCGCACTACACCAGCCGGTTCGGCCGGCCCGCCCGCTACATCCCCAACGGCGTGGCCGCCCCCACCCACCGGCCGCCGGGCGAGTTGTCCCGCTTCGGCCTGCGCCCCGGCGGATACCTGCTGCTGGTCGGCCGGCTCGTCCCCGAGAAGGCCGCCGACCTGCTGGTGCGGGCGTTCCGACGACTCCCCACCGACCTGCGGCTGGCCATCGTCGGCGGCTCGGCGTTCACCGACGGCTACGTCGCCCGGCTCCGCGAGGCCGCCGGTGACGATCCACGCATCGTGTTCACCGACTTCGTCTACGGCGACGTGCTCGCCGGGCTGTACTCGCACGCCGCCGCCTTCGTCCAGCCGTCCCGCCTGGAGGGGTTGCCGCTGACCCTGCTGGAGGCCGCCTCGTACGGGCTGCCGGTGGTGGCCAGCGACATCGAACCCCACCGCGAGGTGCTCGACCGCGACGCCCCGGGGCAGCGGCTGTTCCGCGACGGCGACGTCGACGACCTGCTGCGGGCGCTGGGCACCGTGACCGCCGACCTGCCGGCCGAACGGGCCGGCGCGGCCCTGCTGCGCGACCGGGTGCTCGCCGAGTACAGCTGGGACTCCGCCGCCCGTGAGCTGGAGAGACTCTACTTCTCGCTGGCCCTGCGCGCCCCCGCCCCGGGGAACCGGACGTTGGGTCGCCCACGGTCGGCGTAACGGCCCATGTCCCCCGACCTCGGCGACCGTTAGATTAGGCCGTTCTTCCGGCCGTCGGCGGCGACCGGCAACAGTTCCCAGGAAACGAGTGGTCGGCGAGCGGTGGACGGACAGCGACACGGCACGGAGGGTGACCTCACCCTGCCCGACGGCGGGCGGCGACGGTGGGCCGCCGGTGATCCGACCGCCCGCCTGCTGACCGTGGGCGCGGCGCTGCTGTGCGCCGGGGTGGCGCTCGGCGTCGGCCTGACCGCGTCCGGTGGTGGCCGGGTCGGCGCGGTGCTGCCCCTGGTGGTCCTCGCCGGACTGGCCGTCGGGGTGCTCGCGCTCACCCGGTTCGCGGCGTACGTGCTGCTGATGCTGGCGGTCCGCTCCTGCGTCGACCTGTTCAAGCTCAGCGGCCCGACCGCCGGCCGGGCCGACGGCGCCGGGGCGACCCGGGCGATGGACCCGTCGACGATCCTCGCGGTGCTGTTCCTGCTCGCCGCCGGCCTCTGGCTCGCCGCCCAGCTCCGCCAGCGGGGCCGGCTGCGCGGCTCGCCGCTCGGCGTGGCGATGCTGCTGGTCGGGGCCACCTGCCTGGTCAGTGCGGCAGGTGCCGCCCAACCGGTGCCCAGCGCCCTGGAGGCGCTGCGCATCGGCACCGTGGTGGTGATGTTCGTGGTCCTGGAGCAGCTGATGCCGGACCTGCCGGCGGTCCGCCGGGTGCTGCTCGCCGCGTACGTCTCGCTGGCGCTGGCGGTCGGCTACACCGCCGTGCTGTCCCTGCTCGGCCACCCCCCGGCCGAGATCAAGGGGGACTTCACCCGGATCAGCGGCCCGTTCAGCCAGTCCACCACCTTCGGTCGCTACCTGATGTTCATGGTGATCTTCGGGTTCGGCATCCACCGCTACCTGAGCCGCCGGCTGCGGCTCGGCCTCGGCGTGCTGCTCGCCGCGTCGCTGCTGTTCCTGCTGCTCACCAACACCCGCAGCGCGATCCTCGGGGCAGGGCTGGGCCTGCTGGTGGTGGCGGTGCTGCACCGCAGCCGGCGGATGCTGGTGGCGCTCTGCCTGGTCGCGGTGGCCGGGGTGGCGCTGCTGCCGAGCGTGGCGCACCGCTTCGGGCAGCTCGCCGACAGCAGCGCCGTCGGCGGTGGCCCGACCGGCAACACCCTCGCCTGGCGGGTCGGCTACTGGTCGGAGATCGTGTCGCTGGCCAACCGCAACCCGGTCACCGGGATCGGCCCCAACATGACCAAGTTCGAGGCCGACGAGGCGAAGAAGCCGCACAACGACTTCCTGCGCGCGTACGTGGAGACCGGGCTGGCCGGGCTGCTGGCGTACCTGGCGATGATGGCGCTGTGCCTGCACACCGGGCTCAACGCGCTGCGCCGCGCCCCACCGGGCACGCTCGGCCGGGGCATCGCGATCGGGTTCCTGGGCTGCGCGGTCGCCTTCGTCGCGGTCAGCGCGGCATCCAACGTGATCTCGAACGTGGTCACCCTGTGGTATTTCGCGGCGTTCGCCGCGGCAGCCGGCGCGGTCGCCCGGGGGCTACCGGCCGAGCCGACCCGGACGGCGACGCCCCGACCGGTGACGACCGCCCGGACCAACCGATGAAGGATCAAGCAGTGGGGAGCAGCAGGGTGGAGATCGTCGACTATCTGCGGGTCGCGCGGCGTCGGCTCTGGCTGCTGGTGGGCATTCCGCTGGTGGCCGGGGCGGCGGCCGCGCTGATCGTCCTGCTCGGCCCGCAGCAGTACGCGGCCACCTCGTACGTCGCCGCCCCCGCCCTGGTCGGCGGCAGCGCGGCCCAGCAGTACACCGGCACCCAGGCGGCCAACCAGTTCGCGGCGGCCTTCGCCGCGGCGGTGACCTCCCCGCAGGTGGTCGACCAGGTGGCCGCCGACACCGGGGTCTCCGCCGACGCGCTGCGCGACGGCCTGGCGGTCAAGCAGGTCGGGGCGAGCAGCCAGCTCACCGTCACCTACACCGCCACCGACCGGTCCACCGTCGCCTCGGTGCTCGCCGCGACCGGCAAGCGGGCCCTGGCCTTCCTGTTCGCCAGCCAGGTCGGCATCGCCACCGACGAGGTGAAGACGGCCACCGACGAGCTGACCACCGCCACCCGGGCGATCAACGACTGGGAGAAGGCCAACAAGGTCAGCCAGCCCGACAAGCTCTACCAGTCGACCCTGCAGGAGATCGCCAGCCTGCGGCAGCAGCAGTTGCAGATGCAGGCGGTCGGCAACACCCGGGGCGCCAACGCCGCCGCCGAGTCGATCAGCGCCGGGCAGAAGCGGCTCGACGGGCTCGGCCCGAAGCTGCCCGACTACCAGGCGCTGATCGCCCAACGCGACAGTGCCACCAGCGCGTTGGCCTCGGCCCGGCAGGGGCTGCAACAGGCCCGCGCCCAGTCGCAGGCCGCCGACCCGGAGAAGGTGACGAGCGTCGGCGAGGTGCAGCCGGTGTCCCGGGTCAGGGCGCTCGTCGCCCTGGTGCTGCCGGTGTCCGGTGCCGGCCTGCTGCTGGCCGTGCTGCTGGTGGCGGTGCTGGAGTGGCTGCCGCGCAGCCGCCGGTCCGGTCAGCGGCCGGCGGTCGGCCGGGCCGCCCCGGCGCTGACCGGTGGGCGGCGTGGCGGCGACGACACGGTGGTGCTGCCGGTCGTCACCTCGACCGTGCCCGAGCAGCACCGACGCCGGTAGGTGGTGGTGGCGCACGCGTCCGCGCAGGGCGACAGGCACGTCCGGGGGATGGCCCGCGGCGGCGGGCTCAACCTGCTCGGTGCCCTGCTCAGCCAGGCGGCGGTCTTCCTGATCATGCTGCTGCTGGCCCGGGTGCTGGGCATCCGGGAGGTCGGCCGGTACGCCCAGTGCTACGCGGTGCTGTCGCTGGCCGGGCTGCTGTCGCTGTCCGGGTTCCGGGCCGGCCTCACCCGGTTCGTGGCGGTGCACCTGGCCGACGACGACGCCCCGGCGCTGCGCGGCACCGTCCGGTTGGGACTGGCCGTCTCGGCCGGCTCGTCGGTCCTCCTCGCCGGGGCGCTGGTCTGGGGCGCACCCTGGCTGGCCGACCGGCTGCACGACCCGGGGCTGGTCACCGGGCTACGGCTGGTCGCGTTGACCCTGCCCGCCTCGACGGTCTGCGAGGCGGCGCTGGCGGCGACCCGGGGCTGGCGGACGCAGCGGCCGTACACCTTCATCGGTCAGCTCTACGAGCCGGGCACCCGGCTGCTGCTCACCGCGCTCGCCCTGCTCACCGGGGCCGGGCTGACCGGGGCGTTCTGGGCGCTGGTGGTGGCCGGCTGGTCGGCCGCCCTGCTGGCCCTGCTGGCGCTGGCCCGGCTGGTCCGCCGGGTGCCGCCGGCCCGCCCGGTGCACCGGCCGGGGGAGCTGTTCCGCTTCTCCACGGTCAGCTGGGTGTCGTCGCTGTCGTCGACCGGGCTGATCTGGGTCGACACCCTGCTGCTGGGTTTCTTCGCCAACCCGGACATCGGCGTCTACAACGTCGCCACCCGGCTGGTCACCGTCGCCATCTTCGTGCTCGCCCCGGTCAACGCGGCGTTCGGCCCGTACCTGGCGCACCTGCACCACCGGGGGGACCTCGACGACGTCCGCCGGGTCTACGCGGTGGCAACCGGCTGGGTGGTGCGGCTGTCGCTGCCGGCGTTCGTGGCGCTGCTGGTCCTCCCCGGCGACCTGCTGCGGGTCTTCGGCGGCGAGGTCGCCACCGGCGCGGCGGTGACCGTGGTCCTCGCCCTCGGCCAGCTCGTCAACGCGGCCACCGGCCCGTGCGGCACGGTGCTGAACATGTCCGGCCGGGTGGCCCTCAACATGGCCGACAACCTGGTCGCCCTGGTGCTCAACGTGCTGCTCAACCTGTGGCTCATCCCCGCGTACGGGATCGTCGGCGCGGCGGCGGCGTGGAGCGCCTCGCTGATCGTGGTCAACATCGCCCGGGTGGTGCAGGTCCGCCACCTGACCGGCGCGCTGCCGTTCACCGTCGGGATGGCCAAGGGGCTCGCCGCCGGAGCCGCCGCGCTGGCCGCCGGGCTGCTGGTGCGCTGGCTGGTGCCGGGCTGGCCGTGGCGACCGGTCGCCGGGCTGACCGCGATCGTCGCCGTCTACCTGGGGACGGTGCTGGCGCTGGGGCTCAGCCGGGAGGATCTGATGGTGCTGCGTACCCTGGCCCGCCGACGCCGCCGCGGCGACCCGTCCGACGCCACCGGGGACGCCCCGGGCATCGTCCCGTCCGACGACGGCCCGCCGCCCTCCGGGGTGGGCGGGGGCGGCCGGGACACCTCCGGACGGGTGGTGTCGCGGTGAGCACGGGACCGCGCCGGGCCACCGTGGACCGGCTCCGTCGGGTGGTACGCGGCACCCGCGCCTGGTCCCGGGCGGCGCTGCCCGGCCGGGTCGGCGCGCTGCCCGACTTCCTGATCATCGGTGGGCAGCGGTGCGGCACCACCTCGCTGCACCACTACCTCGCCGCGCACCCCGACGTGCGGGCCGCCACCGGCAAGGAACTCCAGTTCTTCAGCCTGCACTTCGGCCGGGGAACCCGCTGGTACCGGGCGCACTTCCCGCCGGCCGCCCCGGGCCGGCGCAGCTTCGAGGCCAGCCCCTACTACCTGTTCCACCCCGGCGTGCCGGCCCGGGTGGCGGCGACGCTGCCCGAGGCCCGGTTCGTGGCGCTGCTGCGCGACCCGGTCGAGCGGGCCTACTCGCACTACCTGCACACCCGGTCGTACGGGGTGGAGCCGTTGGGCTTCGCCGAGGCGCTCGCCGCCGAACCGGGGCGGCTGGCCGAGGCGCTGGTCGACGGGCCGGACACCCCGGCGGCGCACCACGCGCTGCGTAACTTCTCCTACGCCGCCCGGGGCCGCTACGCCGAACAGCTCGACCGCTGGTACGCCCACCTGCCCGCCGACCGGCTGCACGTGATCCGCAGCGAGGACCTGTACGCCGACCCCGCCGGCACGTACGCCGGGGTGCTGCGGTTCCTCGGGCTGGCCCCGTTCACCCCGGCGGAGTTCGCCCGGCACACCCGGCGGACGGACAGCGGGCCGTCGCAGCTCACCCCGGCGCTGCGGGCCGACCTGGCCGCCGGGTTCGCCCCGCACAACGCCCGCCTGGCGGACCTGCTCGGCTGGTCGCGTACCTGGTGAGCGAGCGGCACACCTCCCGTTGCCGGGGTGAATGCCGTCGCGCCAGCGTGCGGGACCATGAACAGATTGCGATCAAGTAGCCGACACGCCGAGATCAGTGCACCGATTCGCAGTGTGATCATGGGAGCCCGACCGCACCCGCTCGTGCCCGACCGCACCCCCCTGTGTCCCGACCGCATTGCCCCGGGCCCCACCGCACCTCGCACCGCAGCGGGTGCGGCGGGGGAGCCGGTCAGCGGATCGGGGCGAGGACCGCGTCCGGGGTGCCGGTGGCGCGCAGCAGCACCGGACTCGGTCCGATCGGCAGCGCGCCCGCGCGGGCGGCCGGGTGGGCACCGACCGGGCCCCCGGTCACCCCGCCCGTGGCCGGCAACGACACGGTGCCGGTGGAGGTCGACCAGACCACCAGGGTGCTCTCCGCGCCGCGCCGGAACGCCACCCCGGTCAGGCCCTTGGCGTTCACTGGTTCGACCGTCGCGTCCCGCGCCGCCGCCGCCAGGGCGGCCATCATCGCGCCGGCCTGCCGCTGGGTGCCGTCCGGGTCGAGCAGCCCGTAGCGGACCTCCGCGCCGGCCCGGTTGTTCGGGTTGTACGCCAGCGGCAGCCAGAGCACCTCACGGACGCCCCCCGCGACCAGCATGCTGACCACCTTGACCATCTCGTCGCCCCGGGCCGTCGCGTCGTCGTCGCCGTCCTTCCAGAACTGGCCGACCTCCCACGCCTGCACGGGCACCCCGGCCGGGGTTTCCGCCCGCAGGTAGTCCAGCAGCGCCGGCACCCCGGAGAAGTGCTCGTAGAAGTGCAGTTGCCGGACGTCGACCACCCGGTCGTCGAGCAGCTTCTCGGTGACCGCGAGGTAGGCCAGGTTGCGGGAGTTCTGTGCGTTGTCCAGCGCGGTACGCAACGCCGTCGGGTCGTTCACCGCCGGGATCAGCCGACCCCGGGTGCCGATCCGCCGCTGGAAGTACGCCTGGTAGGCGGCGACGGCCTGGTCGGACTGACCGGCGCGCAGCAGCCGGTCGGCGACCCCCATCCCGTACGCGACGCTGCTCATGCCCGAGTCGACCACCTTGGCCTGCGGGTCGGCCGCGCGGATCGCCTCGGCGGCGGCGGTGACCAGCCGGCGGTAGTCCTCGGGGCTGCCCGCCCAGTACTGCTGGGCGTTGACCTCGTTCTCGATGGCGTACTCGCGGACCCCGTACGGGGCGTACCGCTGCACCAGCGAGCGGACGAAGCTCTGGTAGGCGGCCAGGTCCTGCGGCATCGCCGACTCGGTCTTGTTGGCCTGGCCCCGGGTGAACTTCGCCGTCCCGCCGGTCGCCCAGCACACCCCGGTACGGATCTTCAGGTGCAGGGTGATGCCGAGCTTGCGGCTGCGTTCGGCGATCTGGTCCACCGCCGAGAAGTCCGGGCTGCCCTGGGTCTTCTCGATGTCACACCAGCTCAGCTCGTGGTACGTCGCCGAGCCGGCGAGCTTCTCCAGGTAGGGGACGAACTGGTCGTGCCGGGAGAAGTCCCAGTGCGCGCCGAACGGGTTGCGGACCGGCGCACCGGCCGGCAGCGGCGTACCGCTGGCACCTGCCGACGGGGCGGCCGACGGCGCGGTCGCCGACGGGGCCGGCCCGGGGGCGGGATCGTCCGAACAGGCCGCCGAAGCGACCAGGGCGAACAGCACCGCCCCGGCGACCAGCATCCGCCGCCCGGCCCGGCGGGCCACCGGCGATCCGGCCCGGCGGTTCACCGGTAGCCCAGTTCGCGCAGGGTGGCACCGGAGAAGACCCGGACCAGCAGCCGCAGGAAAGGGTCCAGCTCGCGGCGGTAGGTGCCGACCCGCGAGCCGTAGATCGGGGCGTCGGTGCCGGCGGCGGCCCGCCGTCGCTCCGCCTCGGCGGTGTACTTGCCCGCCACGTCGTGCTGCTTGCCGTCGTAGTCGAGCACGCCTGCCTCCCAGGGTTCGCCGAGGAACTCGAACAGGCCCCGCATGGCCTTCTCCGGGTCGGTGACGGTCTCCTCGTAGCGCAGTTCGTGGTAGCGGTCGGCCGGCAGCCGGGCCCCGGCGGCGCGGGCGACGCGGATGTAGCGCGGCCACTTCACCACGCACTTCACCGCCGACCAGTAGCCGAACCGCTTGCGGTGCGACACCACCACGTCCCGGCCGTCCCGCACGACGTGCACGAACTGCGCGTCGGGGAAGACCTCGGCGAGGAAGTCGATGGACAGCGCGTACAGCGGGGTCTTGTCGGCCCAGCGGCTCTTGCCGCGGGACCGGGCGTAGTCGGCCTGGATGCCGCCGAAGAAGTCGGCGATGCGGGCCAGCCAGTACTCCCGGGGGAACCCGAAGCGGGACAGCCGCTCCCAGTCCCGCCCGACGATGCGTTGCATGTCGGCCAGGAACCGGGTCTCCGGGCCGCAGCTCACCCGGGAGTGCGAGTCGAGCACCAGGCGCAGCATCGTGGTGCCGGAGCGCTGGCAGCCGACCAGGAAGATCGGCCCCTGCGGGCGGTCCGGCCGGGCGTCGGGCAGCGGGGTGTGCGGTTCAGCCACGGTCCACCGCCTCCTGCCGGCCGGCCGACGCGTCCAACCGGCCGGTCAGCTCGGTGCACAGCGCCCGCACCCGGTCGTCGATGTCCAGCCGGGGCCGCGCCGGGGTGCGCGCGCCGACGTGCGCGTGCAGCGCCGGGTCGTACGGCAGGTCGAGGAAGGCGCACAGCCGCCGGGTGTACCCCGCCGGGTCGGCGACCAGCGCGTCGTACGAGCAGAGCAGGGTGTCCGGCCGGTCGGCCAGCCCGAGGGAGAAGTACAACGCGTTGCGCACGTACCAGAACAGGGCGGCGGCGGTGTGCGGGGTCATCCGGTCGTAGTCGAAGCCGGCGACCAGCTCCCGGGTCGACGCGTCCAGCCGCTGCCCCTGCCAGCGGTCGGAGATGGTGCCGTCGGCGATGGCCCGCAACGCCCGCAGGTTGGCGTCGCCGAACTTCGCCACCTCGGAGCGGGCCCGGTCGTCGACGTCCCGGTACGCCCACAGCGCCCGCCCCGGCGCGACCCCGGGCAGGTCGAGCAGCTCGTCCACCCGGTGCGTGTCGCACAGCGGCTTGACCAGCACGTACCGGTGCCGGCTGCGGGTGACGACGGCGGCCAGCACCGGGTCGGGGCGCAGCCGGAAGCGGTGGAACACGGCCCGGTCGTTCTCGTTGCGGACCTCCACCGACGGGTCGGCGTCCAACCCCCGGGTCAGCATGTTGGTGCCGGAGCGTTGCAGCCCCACCAGGTAGACCGGGACGGCCCGGCCGGGCGGCCCGGGGTGGGCCCGTCGCCAGCGCCACTTCGCCAGCGCGGTGCGGGCCCGCTCGACCGGGTCGAGCCGGTCCTCCTCGATCAGCCGCCGGACGCCCTCGGTGCGTGCCCAGCGCAGGTGCCGGCGGACCCGTCGGGCGGTGTACGCCAGCGCCGAGGGTTCGTCGGGGTGGGGCACCGGGTCCTCCTCGGGCACGTCGGGCGGGGTGGGGCACACGGTACCGGCAGATCATCACGGCTGACCACGTGGCCGTGTGGTCAGCCGGCGATGGGCCGTGTGGCTACTTGGGGATCATGAGCTGGACTCACGACACCGGTGTTGCATACGGTGGGGCCCCTGGTCACCGCTGCTGTCCGGGGCGACCACCCCACCCCGCGACCCCCGACGGACCCCAGCAGCCATCTCCGGAGCAGGCCGATGCGTGTCCTCCACGTCAACAAGTTCCTCTACCGGCGCGGCGGCGCCGAGGGCTACCTGCTCGACGTCGCCGAGCTGCAGCGGGGCGACGGCGACGAGGTGGCGTTCTACGGCATGACCCACCCGGACAACGACGCGCCCACCCCGTACGCCAGGCACTTCCCGTCCCACGTGGAGCTGGACCCGACGCCACGCGGCGCGGGCGCCCGGGCGGCGGTCGCGGCCCGGATGATCTGGTCGCCGGCCAGCCGGCGGGGCCTGGCCCGGGTGCTCGACGAGTTCCGGCCCGACGTGGTCCACCTGCACAACATCTACCACCAGCTCTCCCCGTCGGTGCTGGCCGCGGTGCGGGCCGCCCGGGTGCCGGCGGTGATGACCCTGCACGACTACAAGCTGGCCTGCCCCAGCTACCAGATGCTCGACCGGGGAACGGTCTGCGACGCCTGCGTGACCGGCGGCCCGCTGCGCGCGGCCCGCCGCCGCTGCAAGGACGGTTCACTGGGGGCCAGCTCGCTGCTCGCCGTCGAGTCGTGGCTGCACCGCACCACCCGGGCGTACGGGCCGGTGCAGGCGTTCGTCAGCCCGAGCCGGTTCCTGGCCGACGTGATGCGTCGGGCCGGGGTCTTCCCCGACCGGATGCACGTGGTGTCGCACTTCGTCGACGTCGCCGCGACGGCGGTGAAGACGGCACCCGGGGGCCCGGTGGTCTTCGCCGGTCGGCTGGCCGCCGAGAAGGGTGTCGACGTGCTGATCGAGGCGCTCACCCGGCTGCCCGACGACGTCGTGCTGGAGGTCGCCGGGGACGGCCCGGTCCGCGACGGGCTGACCGAGCTGGCCCGGCGACGGGCCCCCGGCCGGGTCCGCTTCCACGGCCGGCTGGACAAGGCCCGGCTGCACGAGCTGGTCCGCTCGGCCACGGTGGTGGCGGTGCCGTCGCGGTGGAACGAGAACCAGCCGATGGCGGTGCTGGAGGCGTACGGCTGCGGGGTGCCGGTGGTCGCCTCCGACCTGGGCGGCCTGCCGGAGCTGGTGACCCCGGGGGTGGACGGCGAGGTGGTGCCCGCCGACGATCCGGCCGCGCTGGCCGCCGGGCTGCACCGGGTGCTGGCCGACCCGCAGCGGGCGTACCGGATGGGGCGGGCCGGGCGGGCGCGGGTGGAGCGGGACTTCTCCCCGCAGGCGCACCTGACCCGGCTGCGGGAGGTCTACGCGACCGCCGCCCGGACCGTGCGGGAGCCGGTGTGAACCCCCCGGTGCGGGTGCTCTACCTGGCCGGCAGCGGGCGCAGCGGCAGCACCCTGGTCACCACCGTGCTGGGTCAGTACGACGGGGTCTTCGCCGCCGGGGAACTGCGCTACCTGTGGCAGCGCGGCGAGGTGGAGAACCGGCCCTGCGGCTGCGGCCGACCGCTGCGGGACTGCCCACTGTGGCAGCGGGTGCGCCGGGAGCTGCCGACCGACCGGGCCGCCGCGATCGCCGCCGGGCTGCGCGGCCGGCTGCGGATGCGCGGCCTGCCGGCGCTGCTGCGCCGGCACCGCCGTGGCGTCCGGCCGGTGCCCGCGCATCCCGACGACGCGGCGCTGGCCGACCTGTACGCCGCCGTGGCCCGGCACACCGGGGCCCGGGTGGTGGTCGACTCGTCGAAGCTGCCCCCGTACGGCGCGTTGCTCGGCGCGTTGCCCGGCGTCGAGCTGCGGGTGCTGCACCTGGTGCGCGACCCCCGGGCCACCGCGTTCTCCTGGCGTCGCCGCCGGGGGCTGGACGGCGACGCCGACCCCGAGCTGATGAGCCGACCGCCGGTGGCGAAGGCCGCCCTGCTCTGGCTGGTCTGGAACACCGTCACCGTCCGGCTGTGGGCCGACCGCGCCCCGGCGGGCTACCTGCGGGTGCGCTACGAGGACCTGACCGCCGACCCGGAGGCGACGCTGCGCCGGATCGCCGCGTTCGCCGGGGTGGACCCCGACGGCGGCCCGTTCACCGGCCCGGCGACGGTCCGGCTGACGCCGACGCACTCGGTGGCCGGCAACCCGTCGCGGCACCGGACCGGTCCGGTGCCGATCACCGCCGACGTGCAGTGGCGGCACGACCTGTCCCGCCGGTCGTACGCGCTGGTCACCGCGCTGACCGCGCCGGGGCTGCGCCGGTTCGGCTACCCGTGGCGGCGCGGCGGCCCGGGGCCCGGCCCGGCGGTGGGGTCCGGGCCGGCGGTGGTCTCCGGCCAGACGGTGGGGTCCGGGGGGTCGGCGCAGGTCCGGCAGCCGGCGGCGGCCGGGCACGAGGAGGGCTGAGCGATGTTGGCGGTGGTGGTGGGCACCGGGCGGTGCGGGTCGACCCTGGTGCAGGAGCTGTTGTCCCGGCATCCCGGGGTCGGGTTCGTCTCCGGGGTCGACGACAAGCTGTCCCGGCTCAACCTGACCGGCCGGTTCAACGGCCCGCTGTACCGGCGCTCCGCGCCCCGCCCGGCGGGCATGACGTCGCTGCGGCACAGCCGCCGGCTGCTGGAGAAGGGTCGGCTGCGGGTCGCCCCGTCGGAGGCGTACCACCTGCTGGACCGGCACGTGGTGGCCGGTTTCTCCCGCCCGTGCCGAGACCTGAGCGCCGACGACCTGACCCCGTACCTGCGGCGGCGGCTGCGGGCCTTCTTCGACGCCCGGATCGAACGGCAGGGCTGCCGGCTGCTGCTGCACCACGTGACCGGGTGGCCGCGCACCGGGTTCCTGCGGGCCGGCTACCCGGAGCTGCGGGTGGTCAACGTGGTCCGCGACGGTCGGGCGGTGACCAACTCCTGGCTCCAGATGGGCTGGTGGGACGGCTGGCGCGGACCGGAGAACTGGTTCCTCGGGCCGCTGCCGACCGACCTGCAGCGGGAGTGGGAAGAATACGACAGGTCGTTCCCGGTGCTCGCCGCGCTGGGCTGGAAGATGCTGATGGACTCCTTCGCCGAGGCCCGCGCCGCCCACCCGGAGGGGCAGTGGCTCGACGTGCGCTACGAGGACCTGCTCGCCGACCCGCGCGCCGAGGTGGCCCGGATGCTCGACTTCCTCGGCCTGGACTGGTCACCGGCGTTCGAGAAGGGATTCGGACGCTACCGGTTCCACGCCGGGCGGCAGGCCGCCTACCACGAGGAGTTGGGCGTGGCGCAGCTCGCCGCCGTGGAGCGGGTGCTGGACAAGCCGCTGCGCCAGTGGGGCTACCGGGGCTGACCGGGCCGGCACCCGCCACCCGGACGACGGGTGCCGTCGCGTCGGCGTCGTCGGAGCGGCGTGGGGAAAGTTCCTACAGGTGCAGGTGGTGGTGCCGGTCGGTCGGCCCATAGCGTGCCGGGTCTCGGGACTCTCAAGGAGACTGCATGGCTGCAATGGGAACGCCCCTCCGCGCCGGGGTGGCCGTACTGTCCGCGGTGCTGCTCGCCGCCCTGGGCGCGGCACCACGGGCGCAGGCGGCGGCGGACGAACCGGCGATCGTGGTCCAGGACGGGGTCACCCAGCCGGTGTTCGGCTATGGCGACGCCATCCGGGAACGCCTGTTCATCGACTCCACCTTCGACAGCGACAACGACGGTCTGCGCGACATCATCGCGTTCGACCTGATGCGACCGGCGGCCACCGCGAACGGGCTCAAGGTGCCGGTGATCATGGACGCCAGCCCCTACTACTCGACGGTCTGCCGGGGCAACGAGTCCGAGTGCAAGGCCGACCTGGACGGCGACGGCCTGCTCGACAAGTGGCCGCTGTTCTACGACAACTACTTCGTGCCGCGCGGCTACGCGGTGATCCTGCTGGACATGGTGGGCACCAACAACTCCACCGGCTGCCCCACCACCAACGCCAACCAGGACAACCTCAGCGCCAAGCAGGCGATCAACTGGCTCAACGGCCGGGCCACCGCGCGCAACGCCGCCGGTCAGGTGGTCACCGCCGACTGGCACAACGGCAAGTCGGGCATGATCGGCAAGTCGTACGACGGCTCGCTGGCCATGGCGACGGCGGTGACCGGCGTCAAGGGCCTGACCACGGTGGTGCCGATCAGCGGCCCCACCGAGTACTACGACTACGTACGCAGCAACGGGGTGGTCACCCGGGGCAACAGCTACGTGGCGTCGCTGGCCAACACGGTCACCAACCCGGAGCGGCGGGACTACTGCAAGCCGGTGCGCGACGCGATGGCCGCCGCCGACGGCGACGAGAGCGGTGACTACACCGCCTTCTGGAACGAGCGCAGCTACGTCAAGAAGGTCCCCAACATGACCGCCAGCGTGCTGCTCTACCACGGTCTCAACGACGACAACGTCCGCGCGGACCACTTCAGCAAGTTCTGGTACGCCCTGGCGGAGAACAACGTCCAGCGCAAGCTGTGGCTCTCCCAGGAGGGACACGTCGACCCGTTCGACTCGCGGCGTGCGGTGTGGGTGTCCACCCTGCACCGGTGGTTCGACTTCTGGCTGCACGGGGTCGCCAACGGCATCATGGACGAACCCCGGGTCGACCTGGAGCGGGCCGCCGACGTGTGGGAGACCCACGCCGACTGGCCGATCCCCGGCAAGGCCGACACCGAGGTGTTCCTCCAGCCCGGCACCACCGGGGCCGGAGGGCTGAAGCTGGTGCCGACCGCCAAGCCGGCGACCGGCGCGTTCCAGGACAGCCGGACCCAGAGCCAGAACACCATGATCCTCAACCCGGACACGGTGCAGCCGAACCGGCTGGCGTTCCTGTCCGCGCCGCTGACCGCGCCCCTGCACATCTCGGGCACGCCGACGGTGCAGCTGCGGGCCTCGGCCGACCAGACCGACACCAACTTCGGGGCGATCCTGGTCGACTACGGCACCGACGAGCGGGTGGCGCACCGCGCCTCCGGTGAGGGGATCGTCACCCTGGCCACCGAGGACTGCTGGGGGTTGAACAGCCCGACCGACGACGGCTGCTACAAGCAGACCGCCAAGCGGGTCGCCACGGCCGACTACGAGCTGGTCACCAAGGGCATCATGGACGCCCAGAACCGGCAGTCGATCCGCACCGCCGTGCCGCTGGTGGTGGGGGAGTCGTACAACTTCACCTTCCCGCTGCTGCCGGAGGACTACGTGTTCAAGCCGGGCCACCGGATCGGCGTGATCATCGTGGCCAGCTACCCGCAGTACTCCAGCCAGGCGGACACCACCGCCGCGAACATCCAGGTCGCCCTGAAGAGCAGCAAGATCGTTCTTCCGGTGGTCGGCGGCACCCCCGCCGCCCACGCGGCAGGTCTCTGACCGCTCCCCGGGGTGGCCGCCGCAGCACCGCTGCGGCGGCCACCCCGCCCGGTCACCCCACCGTGCAGGGGGTGCCGTTGAGCACGAAACCGGTGGGCGGGACGTTCGGGCCGCTGTAGGCCCCGACGAAGCCGGCGGTGGTGCTGCCACCGGCGGCGATCCGCCGGTTGTCGTCGGTGGCGGCGACCGTCACGGTACGCCCGGTCTGCGTCCAGGTGGCGCTCCAGCCGCTGCTGACCTGCTGCCAACTCGTCGGCCAGGTCCAGGTCAGCGTCCAGCCGTCGACGGGGTTCGCCCCGTTGTTGACGATCTCGACGTTGCCGACCCAGCCGTTGCCCCAGTCGCTGGCGGTGCTGAGCCGGACGGTGCAGCCGCTGTCGGCCGGGCCGGCGGTGGTGAAGGTGACAGGCGACGACGACCAGGACACCTTCCCGGCGGTGTCCCGGGTCAGCACGTTGAGCGTGTACCGGGTGCCGGGGACGAGGTTGTCCACGGTGAACGAGGTGCCGGCCGTCTCACCGAGCTGCTCGCTGACCGTGCCGTTCTGCCGGTACACCTCGTACTTGGCGATCGGGGCGCCCTTCGGCGGGGCCGGCGACCAGGAGATCGTCGCCGACCGGTCGGTCACCCCGCTCGCGGTCGGCTGCCCCGGCGGTGCCGGGTGCGCGGTGACCGGGGACGAGGGCCGCAGCACCAGCGTGGTCAGCGAGTACGCCGGCAGGGTCCGGCTGGCGGCGCTGCCCGACTGCCCGGTGACCACGCCGGACGCCCCGTTGGTCAACGAGTACGTGGTCGGCGCGGCGTCCGACGGGGTGAAGCCGGCGTAGTCGATGGTGACCGGGTGCGCGTTGGCCGGGTCCTTGTTGACCAGCAGCACCGCGAGATCCCCGTCGGCCCGCCGCACGGCGTGCGCGGTGACCAGCGGCTCGTCGGTGGCGGCCCGGACGAACTGGTCACCCGGCCGGGCGAACAGGTTCATCATCGACAGTCCGTGGTACGGCGCGAACGGGGTGTTCAGCGGCGGCTCGCAGACCGAGTTGTCGGCGGTGCAGGTGCCGCTGGACAGCAGCCCGAAGTCGCCGTAGTCGGTCTGCCCGGCCACCTCGGTGACGGTGCCGATGCCGTTGTGCACGTTCCACCACTGGACCGTGAACACGCCGTTCTCCAGCAGGTCACTGTAGGCGTCGGCGAGGAACAGCGCGCCCGGCTGGGTGTTCTGGCCGGTGCCGACGTTCAGCTCGGTGAAGCTGATGCCGATCCGGGCGGCGTTCGGGCCCGCGTACCGGGCGAGCTGGTCGCGCAGCAGGTGGGCCGCCTCGTCGATGTGGGCCGTACGGGAAAGCGACTCGGCGGCGGTGCCACCCGGGTACCAGTGCACGTCCACGAAGTCGATCTTCGGGCCGGCGATGGAGAGCACGGTCCGGTTCCACGGGCCCGGGTCACTACCGGCGGTGATCCCGTCCGGCCAGTTGCCCGGCATGGTCAGCACCGCGCCGACCTTGATCGTGGGGTCGACCGCCTTCATCGCGTCGGCGTACTCGACCACCAGCCGGGCGTACTGGCTGGCGCTCTTGTCGGGGTGGTCGTCGGCCTCCCAGGCCGACCCGTAGTGCCCGTTGCCGTAGTTCTCGTTGCCGACCGTCCACCACTTCGCGCCGTACCCCTTGGTGACGTTGGCGTAGCGCACCCAGTCGGCGGCCTCGGCGGGGGAGCCGGTGCCGTAGTTCGCGATGATCATCGGCTGCGCGCCGACCCGCCGGGCGGCGGCCATGAACGTGTCGAAGTCGGTGTTCGGGGCGACGTACCCGCCGGGCGCGGTGTGGTCACGCCAGTGGTAGATGTCGGCGTACGAGCCGCCCGGGTAGCGCATCATGCGCACACCGGCGGCCTTGAGCAGGTCCGACGTCTCGGCCGTGCCGAGCTGGGAGTCCCAGATGGCGTGGTTGACGCCCAACGCGGTGGCCGGAACGCCTGCCAGCCCGGCGTTGGCGTTGACGGTCACGGCCACCGGGTCGGCCGCCGCGTCGGCGGGCGACGGGCCGGTCACGGCGAGCCCACCGGTGGCGAGCAGCAGGCTCGCGGCGAGCGCCGTCGCGCGCCCCGGGCCGCGACGCGACGGTGGGGCGGAAACTCTGTTCATACGGGGTTCCTTCGGGGGTCACCACAGCACACCGCCCGGCCGGTCGGGGTTGCGTCGCCCACGAGGGCGTCGAGACGGCGGGCGGGACTGATGGACGGGAGTGCTGGCGTCGTTCCGTCGTGCTCGTCGCCGTCCCCCGGAAACCCAGCGGCTCCCGGTTGCCCTGGACGACTGTCAGCCCCACGCGTGGCACGTCATCGACGCATCAGAATCCCACGACGATCGTGGCGAATTCAAGGCGGCGGGCCCGGGTGGCGTCGTGTCGTGCCGCCGTCGGGCCCGGTCGCCCGGCCGGGACGGCTCACCGCCGGGCGGCCACCCTCACCGCCGGGCGGCCACCCTCGCCGCGACCCCGGCCGCCCGTACCACCGCCGCCATCCGGCGGGGCCGGGAGACGACCGCCGGCCGGGTACGCAGGCAGTCGCGCACCACGTCGGCGGCCCGCTCCACACTGAGCAGCATCGGCTTGACCGGCGACTTCGCCATCTTGGTGTCGACGAACCCGAACCGCACGACGGTCACCCGCACCCCGTGCGGGCGCAGCGCGCCCCGCAGCCCCACCAGGTACGACGTCAACCCGGCCTTGGCGGCGGCGTACCCGGGGGCCTGGGCCGACGGGGCGGCGTCGGCGAGGCTGGACAGGCCCACGAGGTGCCCACCGCCCCCGGCCACCATCGCCGGCACGACCACCTCCACGGTGTGCGCCGCACCGATCAGGTTGACCTCCAGCGCCCGGGTCTGCGCCGCCAGGTCACCGAGGTCGAAGAACTCACCGACCCCCGCCGCGTAGACGCACACGTCCACCCCGCCGAGCCGGTCGACCGCCCCGGCCAGCACGGTGCGGTAGGTGTCGCCGGTGACGTCGGCGACGTGGTGGGTGTACCCGGGGGCGGTCAGGTCGCTGCCGCTGCGGGACACCCCGGCGACCGTCCAGCCGGCCGTCACCAGTTGCCGGGTCAGGGCCAGCCCGACGCCGTCGCTGTTACCCACCACGATCGCCCGTCGCCCCTGCGCAGCCATGCCCCGGACTCTAGACATCACCGTCCGGCCCCGACGTGACGCCACCCCGCCCACCGGGTCGGTGGACGGGGTGGCGGGGGAGTGGCGACCGTCAGGGCTGGCCCTGGTAGACCTCGTCGTCGGCGCCCCGGACGAACAGCCGCACCAGACCGCCGTAGACGCTTCCCGCCGGGGCGGAGATCGTCGGGCCGGGACCGTCGACCGTGCTCCACGCCGACCACGCGCCGGAGTCCTGGAGGTACCAGGCGGTGCGCACGTCGTCGCCGCCGGTGCGGACGAAGACGTGCAGCCCGCCGCCGTAGACCAGGGCGGCCGGCGCGGACGCGGCACGCGCGGTGCCGGGCACGTCGCTCCACCCCGACCAGGTGCCGGACAGCGAGTACGTGTTGCTGCGCACGTTGCCGTTCGTGCCCCGGACGAAGACGTGCAGGTATCCGCCGTAGATGGCGGCGGACGGGGCCGAGTTGGCGCCGGTCGGGCCGGCGAGGGTGACCCAGCCGGACCAGGCGGCGGTGTCCAGCGTGTACTGGTTGGTGCGGACCTTGCCGTTCGCGCCCCTGACGAACAGGTGCAGTTGGCCGCCGTAGACGGCGGCGGACGGGGCCGAAGACGCGGACGTGGTGCCACCGACCGTGCTCCAGCCGGACCAGGTGCCGGTGTCCAGGGCGTACCGGTTGGTGCGGACCTTCTGGTCGGACTGCACGAACAGGTGCAGTTCCCCGCCGTAGACGGCCGCCGCCGGTGCCGAGGTCGCCATGGCGTCACCGGGGACGGTGGACCAGCCGGACCAGGAGTCGGGGTTGGTGTCGTACCGGTTGACCCGTACCTGCCCGTCGGGGCCCTGCACGAAGACGTGCAGCTCACCACCGTAGGTGGCGGTGGCCGGCGCGGACCGGGCCTGCGCCGTGCCCGGCACCGGCGTCCAGCCCGCCGCGCGGGCGGCCGGGGGCCGGGCGGTCGCGGAGGTGACGCCCGTGGCGGGGCCCGCCGGGTGGCCGACCGCCGGCACGGCGGCGGCGGGCGTGGCGACGAGGGTGACCGCGCCCAGGCCGAGAGCGAACGCGGGCAACCGGTGCCGCACCAGTTTCATCGATAGACTCAGACGCATAGACGCTCCCTTGTGGACGCTCGGTGGTGACGACGGCACGGTCTGCTCGCGGCTGGTCCACCGGGCTGCGCACCACCGCCCGTCCCGGCGCGGCCGGCGACCCCGGGCGACCCCCCGTCACCGTCACCCTATCGATCCGCCCGTACCCCCACATCAACCGAACCACCCCACCCCGCCCGTCCGCGCGACGACCCGCCCGGCCGGACGGGGAGGGACAGCGGTGATCAAGAGCTTTGCGTCATCCGGATCGGCTCCGGTGCCGCCGACCTCTTGATCACCGCCGGGGGCGGCACCTGTCAGACGACCGCGCAGGGGGAGCCGTTGAGGGTGAAGAAGGCTGGTTTCGCGGTGTTGCCGGTGTGGTTGGCCTGGAATCCGATGCTGACCGAGCCGCCCGGCGGGATCGAGGCGTTGTAGGAGACGTTGGTGGCGGTGACCGCTCCGCTGGTCGGCGAGTAGGTCGCGTTCCAGCCGCTGGTGATGGTCTGCCCGGCGGGGAGGGTGAACGCCAGGTTCCAGCCGTTGATCCCGGTGTCCCTGAGGGTGGTGATCGTGATCGCGGTGGTCAGGCCGGTGTTCCAGGCGTTCACGGTGTAGGCGACCCGGCACTCGGCCCCCGGACCCGGTGTGGTGGGCGTGGGCGGGAACGGCGTCGGCGGCGTGGTCGTCGGCACCGGCGGGGTCGTCGTGGGCGGCGGCGTGGTGGTGGGCGGCGGGGTCGTGGTGGGCGGGGTCGTGGTGGTCGGCGGTGGGGTCGTGGTCGGCGGGGCGTCCAGCCCGAAGAAGCGGATCGCCTGGGCGGCGTCGACCGGCAGGTTGTGCGTGACGCCCTGCATGCTGATCGCCTCGACCGGCGCGGTGCCGCCGCTACCGCCGTACCGGGTGCGGGTGTAGCCGGCCTGCGGGGTGTCGGTGAACGTCGGCGTCTGGCTCAGCCCCTGGACGTTCGTCCACTGCTTGACCTCCTCGCCGAAGTTCGGGTAGCGCAGCGTCTCGTCGTTGGTGCCGTGCCACAACTGCATCCGGGGCCGCTTGCCGGTGTACCCCGGGTAGGCGTTACGGACCAGGTCGCCCCACTGCTGCGCGGTCTTGGTGACCTGCCCGTTGGCGCACTGGCTGTTCCACTCCGAGCCGTCGGTGGTGGCGAAGCAGCCGAACGGCACCCCGGCGAAGGCCGCGCCCGCCGCGAACACGTCCGGATAGTCGCCGAGCAGCACGTTGGTCATCATCGCCCCGGACGAGGTGCCGGTGGCGAAGATCCGGTTCGGGTCGACGGCGTACCGGGACCGGACGTAGTCGACCATCGACTTGATGCCCACCGGGTCGCTGCCCCCGTCGCGGCGCAGCGCCTGCGGCGAGGAGACGTCGAAGCACTTGCTGCTGCGGGTCACCGACGGGTAGATCACGATGTAGCCGTACCGGTCGGCCAGGGCGGCGTACTGGGTGCCGGAGTAGAACGCGGGGCCGCTGCCGGTGCAGTAGTGCACCGCCACCAGCAGGCCCGGCCGGGCCGCCACGGTGTTCGGCACGTACAGGTACATCTGCAGGTTGCTCGGGTTGGCCCCGAAGTTGGTCACCTGGGTCAGCGTCGCCGCCGAGGCGGGGGTGGGGGCGGCGATCGCGGCCAACGCGGTGAGCGCGGCGGCGACCAGGGCGGTGCCGAACAGTTTGATCCTGGATCTCATGGGACGGGTTCCTCCGGAGGCTCGCGGACGTGCGGCTGCGCCGATCGAGGCTGCCCGGCGCTCGATCGTGTCCGGCTCAGGAACATCCATGAGTATCGTTAGGCTGTCCCCGGCTTGGCAAGGTGGCCCGTGCCACCGGAACTTCCGGTTCCCGGGCAGCGTGGACACCGGCGTCCGGCGGGGCCGGCCCGGTGGATAATGACCCCCATGCGTGGTCCTGCGATGACGGACGTCGCCCGCCTCGCGGGAGTCTCCCACCAGACGGTCTCCCGGGTGCTCAACGACCACCCGAACGTGCGGGAACAGACCCGGGTGCGGGTCCGCGCGGCGATCGCCGAGCTGGGCTACCGGCCGAACCGCGCGGCGCGGGCACTGGTCACGGGCCGCTCCCAGTTGATCGGGGTGGTCGCCCAGAACAGCACCCTCTACGGCCCGGCGTCGCTGCTGGCCGCCCTGGAGCAGGCCGCCGCGTCGGCGGGGTTCGCGGTCAGCGTGGGCAGCGTCAGCACCCTCGACCGGCGGTCCATCTCCGCCGCCGTGGAGCGGCACCTCGACCACCGGGTCGCCGGCATCGTGGTGATCGCCCCGGTGGCCTCCGCCGACGAGGCGCTCGACCACCTGCCGCACGGCGTGCCGCTGGTCACCGTCGACGGCGATCCGGCCCGGGAGGCGGCACTGGTCACCGTCGACCAGGCGGCCGGGGCCGGGCTGGCCACCCGGCACCTGCTGGACGCCGGGCACCGCACGGTGTGGCACGTCTCCGGCCCGGCGGACTGGTTCGACAGCGCCGGGCGGGTCGAGGGCTGGCGGTCGGCGCTGCGGGCGGCCGGCGCGGAGGTGCCGCCGGTGCTGTCGGCCGACTGGAGCGCCGCGTCCGGCTACCGCTGTGGGCAGATGCTGGCCCGGATGCCGGAGGTGACGGCGATCTTCGCCGCCAACGACCACCTCGCGCTCGGGGTGCTGCGGGCGTTGAGCGAACGCGGGCGTCGGGTGCCGGACGAGATCAGCGTGGTCGGCTTCGACGACGTGCCGGAGGCGGCGTACTTCATCCCGCCGTTGACCACCGTGCGGCCGGACTTCGACGCGGTGGCGCGCGCCGGCCTGGCGATGCTGCTGCGGCAGATCGAGGCCGGCCCGGGGGTGGTGGAGCGGCACACCATCGCCCCGACCCTGGTCCACCGGGCCAGCGTCGCCGCCCCACCCACCTGACCCCACCCACCCTCGCGGATTGACCCCGCCCCCGCGGTGTTGGCCCCGCCCTCGCGGGTTGGCCCCGCCTCCGCGGGTTGGCCCCGCCTCCGCGGGTTGGCCCCGCCTCCGCGGGTGATCAAGAGGTTTGCGTCAACTTTGATCTTCAAGTTGACGCAAACCTCTTGATCGACGCGGTCCGGCGGGCGTCGGGGGCGGCGGTCCGGCGGGCGTCGGGGGTCGGGGGTCGGGGGAAGCCGGGTGGAACGGGGGCGGGGGTCAGGCCAGGGCGTCGAGCGCGGCGCGGTCCGCCGGGGTCAGCCGCAGCCGGGCGGCGGCCATGTTCTCCTCCAGGTGCCGTACCGAACTGGTGCCGGGAATGACCAGCACGGTCGGCGAGTAGGCCAGCAGCCAGGCGATGGCGACCTGCGCGCGGGTCGCGCCGTGCGCGTCGGCGATCCCGTCGACGGTACGGCGTTGCGCGGCGCTGACCTCGGGCCCGAACGGCAGCGGACGCCGCCCCTGCCGCGCACCGAGCAGCCCCGCCGCCAGCGGGAAGTACGGCACGAAGGCGATGCCCTCCTCGGCGCACCGCCGCAGCACGTCGAGGCAGTCCCGGTCGAGCAGGTGGAACCGGTTCTGCACGGCCGCGATCGGGATCGTCGCCCGCGCCTGGTCGAGCTGCCTGACGGTGACGCCACTGAGCCCGACGTCGCCGATCAGGCCCTCGTCGCGTAGCCGCACCATCATGGCGAACGACTCGGAGAACCGGACGTCGCCCGGACGCAGCAGCCCGTCCCCGCCGACGCGCAGGTAGACCAGTTCCAGCCGGTCCCGGCCCAACCGGCGCAGGTTCTCCTGCACCTGCCGGCGCAGTTGGTCGGGTGCCCCGGCGGGCACGAAGTCGCCCCACCTGTCGCGCTCCACCCCGATCTTGGTGCCGATCACCAGGTCGTCGGGGTACGGGTGCAGTGCCTCGCGGATCAGGTCGTTGGTCACGTGCGGGCCGTAGAAGTCGCTGGTGTCGAGATAGTTGACGCCCAGCTCGACCGCCCGGCGCAGCACCGCCAGTGCGCCCGCGTGGTCGTCCGGGGGGCCGAAGACGCCGGGGCCGGGCAGTTGCATGGTGCCGAAGCCCAACCGGTTGACGCTCAGCTCGTCGCCGAGCCGGAGCCGCCCGACCTCCGGCGCGAGCCTGTCCGACAGTGTCACCGCTGCTCCCCTCGGGGGACGCCACATCCCGCGACGCCCGCGTGCGCGGGCCGACCGGCGAGTCGTGCGCCCGCCTCCCGTCGGCCATCCTCGCGGACGACACGGACGCCGTCCCGCAGGTGGACACCGCGTGTCGTCGAGATGGTGACCCTGGGTGAGTGTGGGTGCGGCGTCGGCGACGGGTCAGCGCAGCGGGCGCGGCCCGAAGTCGAGTGCCCGGTCCACGCCGATGTGGAAGAACCAGCAGGCCGCCACGAGCGCCAGCGGTGTCCACCCGGTCGCGTCGAGCGCGTGCGCCAGGCCGTACCCGGCGAGCAGGACGAACGGGGCGACGTAGGTGTGCCCCAGGTTGTAGACGATCGCGCCGACGTGGTGGTCGACGGCGTAGCCGAGCATCGACAGGTCGAAGACGAGGAACAGGGCGAACAACCACCACCAGGCGAAGCCCGTCAGCACGACGAGGACGACGGCCGCCGCGGCGACGGCCGCGCCCTCGACGCGGTAGAGGACGGGCACCGGGGTGGCCGGTGGCGGGGTGCGGGCGGGCGGGACGGTCACCGGCCCTTCCAGTTCTCAAGGGCGGACACGACGCTCTCGACGGCCCGTTCGTAGCTGCGTTCCAGGTCGGCGGCGAGCGCGAACGCGCCGGCGGTCTCCAGGCTGACGAAGCCGTGCAGGACCGTACGCAGCAGCCGGGTGGCGTCGACCGCGTCGTCGCCGAGCAGCCGGTAGCCGACGAGCACCCGGTAGACCACCTGGACGGCGGCGTCGCTCACCCGCTGGTCCTCGGCGTCGTCGGGGTCGGGTGCCCGGACGGTCATCGGGTACTGCACCGGGTTCTGCCGGGCCCACCTGCGGTAGGCGGTGGCGAGGCTGCGGACCGCGTCGTCGCGGGCCCGGCCGACGCACGCCTCGGCGAGCGTCGCGGCCAGGTTCGCCTTGGCACGCAGCATGATGCCCCGGCGGAGTCCCGGGAGGCCGTCGACGTGCTTGTAGAGCGACGGGACGCGGACGCCGAGGCTCCCGGCGAGCGCGGCGAGGGTCAGCTCGTCCTGCGGGTGCGCTTCGAGCAGGTGCGCGCCGCGTGCGACGACCGTGTCGGTGGTGAGGCCGGCCCTAGGCACGGGTGGTGATCCGGGTGAGGAAGTCGAGCACCGCCGCGGTGGTCCGTCCGGGCTGTTGGGACTGCGGGTAGTGGCCGGCCTCGGGCACCATGACCACCTCGCCGCGCAGGGTCGCGCCGATCCATGCCGCCTCGGCCGCCGGGTCCGTGAAGTCGGGGTCGCGCTCACCCATGACGACCAGCACCGGGGTGTCGACCTCGGCCAGCCGTGCCTCGGCGGACCGGTGGTCGGTCTGCCGCGCGGTGCGGGAGAACGCCGTGCCGTAGCCGGGCTGGCGGAGCTTGGCGACGACGGCCGCCCGGTATTCGGCGAAGTCGGCGGGTTTGGCCCCGGCGTACAGGGTGGGCAGGTAGGCATTCCAGACACCTGCCACCCAGAGCGGGGACGTCAGCACCCGCAAGAGGGTCCGCATGCCGGGGACCTGCCGGGGGTTGCGGACGAACGGCCCGACGAGCACGAGCCCGCGGACCTGCCCGGGGTGCTCGGCGGCGACGATGACCCCGGCGCCGGCGGCCAGCGAGTTGCCCACGATGACGGCCGGCCGGCCGAGTTCGTCGATCAGGGCGCTGATGTCGGAGGCGGTCTCGGGGTCGCCGTAGGAGGTGAAGGTGGTGTCGCTGTCGCCGTGGCCGCGCAGGTCGGTGGTCGCCACCGTGTAGCCGGCGGCGACCAGGGCCGGGGCGAGGAACCGGTACGACGAGCGCAGCTCGGCCATGCCGGGGACGAGCACCACGAGGGGGCCTTCGCCCTGGAGGTCGTAGGCGACGCGGCCCTGGGGGCGGTGCAGGTAGCGGGTCGGTGGGCGGGTGCTGGGCCGGGAGTCCGTCATGAAGCTAGCTTAGCTAGCCGAAAAGCTAATGCCAATAGCTTTGCCGGGGAAGGTGGCGGTCGGCACCCCAAGCGCGAAGCGTGGTTCAGCAACATCGAATAACCGGCATGCAGGCCGTGCTGGTTACTATTCCTCTGAGCAACTTTCAGGTTGCTCATCGTGCTGGGGGGAGGTGCGATGAGTCCCGGATGCGCGGCGACCCTCCCGGCCGGTACGGCCCGAGGTGCCCGCCCTGCCCACGACACCACCGTCGTGCCGAGGGGCGGTCCCGGCCCCGTCGTCGCGGCTGCGTCGACGGCCACCACCTGCCGCGCTTCCCGGCATCCGCTGTTCACGGCGGTGCCGCCGCCGTTCACGTTCGGGCCGCCCGCTGCCGGGCGGCGGAGTCCCGCCGCGGGCGGCGTCCGGGGGTGGCCACCGGTACCCTGGGGGGACGGATGCGCATCTCAGATCTGGCCAGGATCAGTGGTGTTCCACTTCCGACGATCAAGTTCTACATCCGGGAGCGGCTGCTGCCGCCGGGCCGTCCCACCGCACGCAACCAGGCGGAGTACGGCGAGGAACACCTCGCCCGGCTCCGGCTGATCCGGGTACTGGCCGGCATCGGGCGACTGAGCCTGTCCTCGGTGCGCCGGGTGTTGGCCGCCCTCGACGACAGGTCACTGGCGTTGGGCGCGCAGTGCCGGGCCACCATCTGGGCTCTCTTCCCCGACCAGCCCGAGGAGGACGACACGCCGGACGTCGGGCCGGCCCGGGTCCAGGTCGACGCGTTCATCGACCGGCTCGGTTGGGAGGTCGACGTCGCCTCTCCGGGCCGCGACACCCTCGCCCACGTGCTGACCGCGTTGCAGCAACTGGACGCCGACTGTGACATCGAGCTGTTCAGCGAGCACGCCGAGAGCGCGGAGCGGATCGTGACGCACGAGTTCCAGTACGAGTCGGCGCACTCCGCCACCGCGATGGCGGTCTGGAACGTGCTGTCGGAAGTGGCCTTCGAGGCGATGCGCCGGATGGCGCAGGAGAGCTACCTGGCGCGCCGCTACGCCAGTCCCGCCGAACAGCCGGCCACCGCCTGAGCGCCGCTGGATGCCGGGCCGCCGGTCCGTGACGACGGTGCGCCGGCACCCGCCGGTCAGCCGGTGCGCGGCAGCGACGGCAGGTCGGCGGCGTGCACCACCGGTGGATCGAAGGTGCGCATGGGGCGCAGGGTGAGGTCGGCCCGGGCCGACCGGGCCGGGACGCCGACCGTCACCGGGCCATGGTGCCCGACCAGCAGCGGACGGACGCCGGTGGCCGGCCGGCGCCGGTGCGTCGCGTGGGCCAGCACGAACCAGGTGCCCGGGGGCACCGGACCCAGCAGGTACGGCCCGGGGCCGGGCAACACGGTGGAGCTGACCGGTCTGCCCTGCTGGATACGTTCCGGGAACAGCCCCACGAAGACCCAGTCGGGCGCCTCGCCGGGCAGCGCCCGGACCTGCCCGTGCACCGTCGGCCCGGTGGTCTCGGCCGGTTCGGTCCGGACCGGACCGGGCGGCCGGCCCGGGTCCTCCCGCCCGGTGGCGCGGCCGAGCCGCCGGAAGCTGGAGGGGGAGAGGCCCACGCTGTTGCTGAACCGGGCGCTGAACGTGCCGACACTGGCGTAGCCGACCTGGTGACTGATGTCCGTGACGCTCCACGAGGTGGCCAGCAACAGGTGCTTGGCGCGCTGGAATCGAATGGCCGAGAGAAAACGCCCCGGTGACACTCCGGTCACCCGGTGGAACACCCGGCAGAAGTGGTACTTGCTCAGCAGGGCGGTTCGCGCCATTTCGTCCACGCTGAATTGCTTTCCCAGATTCCGGTGCATTTCGGCGATGACCCGCCGGACCGCCCTGCTGCTGTGGTCTTCCATCGTGCCCCCGGCGAGCGTCATGGTGGGTGCTGGGCTGCAACGATGCAGCTTCCCGCCGGCTCCGCTGTCCCCCGGGGCGGTGACGGCAACTGGTGGACGGATGGCAGAAAAAGGGCTTTGCGGTTATTTCGAATCAGCTGGCCTCAATGCTAGGGCACCCTCAATGCATGGTCAACGGCGCGCAATGCGAATGGCGCTAACGGCTGCATTTTCCGGATGCGTACCCCTCGTCTTACCGGTGATGATTGCGGCCAAGGCCCGATGCGCCCGGCTCGGGACCGATGTCGGAAAAGCGATCCCGGGGGCCCACCCGTCGCCGGCCGTCGACTCGACCGTTGACCTGGGCAGCGAGGAACGTGCGCCCGGCCCGTCGCCGGGGCCGCGAGGAGAGACGTCCCGGAATGGGGAAGACGATGACCGACGACGCCGACGACGAGACCCGACCCGGGCCCGGTCGCCCCCGTACCGCTCCCCGCCCGGCGGGCGCGGACCGGCCGCCCTCCGCCCTTGACGCCTGGGGACGGGCGAACCGGCGCGGGCAGTGCGACTGGTCCGAGCCGGACGCCGAGCCGCACCTCATCCGCGGCCTGGACTGAACGGCCCCCGACCCCGCGGCCTGGACTGAACGGCCCCCCGACCTCGCGGCGTCGACTGAACGGCCCCCGACCCTGCGGCGTCGGCCAGAACCGTCCCCGACCCCGCGGCGTCGGCCAGAACCGTCCCCGACCCCGCGCGTCGCCGTCAGCCGGTGGCCAGCGGCAGCCGGACGACGAACCGGCAGCCCTCGGCGACGTTGTGCACGTCCACCCGGCCGCCGTGCGCCTCGACCAGCCCGCGCACGATGGCCAGCCCCAACCCGCCGGAGCCGGCCGGGGACCCGTTGCCCGGGTGCGGGGTACGCGCCGGCTCGCCCCGGAACGCCACGTCGAACAGCCGGGGCAGGTCCGCCTCCGGGATGCCGCCGCAGGTGTCGGCGACGGCCAGCCAGGCGACGTCACCGTCGCGCCCGGCGTTGACCTGTACGGTGCCGTCGGCCGGCGTGTACCGCACCGCGTTGAGCAGCAGGTTGCCCACCACCCGGCTCAGTTCGGGTTCACTGGCGGCCACCGTGGGCCACCCGGAGGCGGCGGACACCAGCCGGATGCGGCGGGCGGCGGCCAACGGCGCGGCGCCGGCCAGTGCGTCGGAGACCACGTCACCCAGCGGCACCGCCGACAGCGACAGCCGCAGCGCCCCGGCGTTGATCCGGGACAGCTCGAACAGGTCGTCGACCAGCCGGGTCATCCGGTCGGTCTCCACCCGGATCCGGCGGTGGTACTCGTCGACCGTGTCCGGGTCGGCGACCACCCGGTCCTCCAGCGCCTCCGCCATCGCCCGCAGCCCGGCCAGCGGGGTCCGCAGGTCGTGCGAGACCCAGGCGACCAGGTCCCGCCGGCCCTTCTCGATCCGCCGCTCCCGGGCCCGCGCCTGGTCGGCCCAGACCGCCGCCGAGGCGAGCCGCCTGGCGAACAGCCAGCCGACCGCGAGGCTGACCAGCGCCGCCGCCGAGACGGTGATCAACACCACCTCCAGGTCGTGCGGGGAGAGGAACATCGCCTCGGCGATCACCGCCACCCCGGACACGACCGCGCTCACCGTCATGGCCAGCAGCACCGTGACGTGCACGGTGATGGACCGGCCGCGCAGCAGCCGTAGCACCCCCGCGCCGAGCAGCCCCACCCCGCCCGACGCGGCCAGCGCCGCCCCGAAGATCAGCGCCAGGTCAGTCATCGACCGGCTCGTACCGGTAGCCGACGCCCCAGACCGTGACGATACGGCGCGGGTTGGCCGGGTCGTCCTCGATCTTCTCCCGCAGCCGGCGTACGTGCACGGTCACCGTGGACTGGTCGCCGAACCGCCACCCCCAGACCCGTTCCAGCAGCTCGGCCCGGGACAGCGCCCGGGTGGGATGCTGCATAAGGTGGGCGAGCAGGTCGAACTCGCGCAGGGTCAGGGCCAGTTCCCGCCCGTGCAGCCGGGCCACCCGGGGGCCGGTCGACACGGTCAACCCGCCGTCGTCGAGCACCTGCGCCGCCGCCGTGACCGGCTCACCGCCGGCCCGGCGCAGCACCGAACGGACCCGCAGCACCAGCTCCCGAGGGGAGAACGGCTTGCTCAGGTAGTCGTCCGCGCCCAGTTGCAGGCCGAGGATCCGGTCCGCCTCGTCACCCCGGGCGGTTAACATCACGATAGGTACGCCGTCCGGCCGCTGCCGAAGCCGCCGGCACACCTCCAGCCCGTCGAGCACCGGCAGCATCACGTCCAGGACCACGAGCTGCGGTGGCGCGGCGGCCACGGCGGCGAGCGCGGCGGCCCCGTCCCCGACGTGGTCCACCTGGTAGCCGGCGTGCTCCAGATAGCGGCACACCACGTCGCTGACCGTCCGGTCGTCGTCGACCACCAGCACCCGCTGCGCCACCGGCACCTCCCTCTCGTGCCGGCCAGCGTAGCCCCGCGCACCCCGGCCGCGACCCGCCGGAAATCTTGCCAGGTGCTTACGGTCCGCGCGGCTCAGGCCGCCCGGCGGTCCCGGGCCTGCGCCCCGTACGGCTGCGCCGTGACCGGGCGGGGCTCGTCGAGGTCGTCGAGCCGCAACCGCCACCGGGACCTGCCGGTACGCCGGGGATGCGACGGGCCGGCCGGACGCGGACCCAGCCGGTACAGCAGCACCGTGATCAGGTAGCCGCCGACCAGGAACCCGTGGCTGACCAGCCGGGGCACCGCCACCTGCGCGGTGACCAGGTCGTTGACCGACAGCAGGACCAGGGTGGCGACGAAGGCGCTGAGCATCGGCAGCAACCCGGCCGGCGGGGTACGCCGCAGCGCGACGAAGAGGAAACCGGCGCCCACCGCCACGTTCCACGCCGCCGACTCGTGCCACAGGTGCTGCCCCGCCGGGTGCAGGTGTTCGGCGTTGACACCCTGACCCACCTGGGCCAGGCCGAGGGCGAGCTGGACCGCGCCGAGCAGGCCCAGCGCCACCCGCAACCCGGTGACCAGCCCACCGGGCCACCGCACGGCACGCCGGGGGGCCGGTGGCGGCACGGCGGCGAGGATCGACTCGGTCAGGTCGGGTGCCGTGGCCGTCACCACCCGGGTCCGGGCCCGCCGGGTCACCATCGCGGCGACCCCGTGCCAGGCGCGGCAGTCCGCGCAACCGTCGAGGTGCGCCTGCACCGCCACCCGCTCCTCGGCGGTCTCCTCACCGTCGAGCTGGGCCGACAGGATCTCCCGCCACGCTGCGCACCGCATCGGGCGATTGTCGCTCATCCCGGCACCCCGTCGGCGCAGCGCTCCGACAGGGCGTACCGCATCAGCACCACGTCGCCGATCTGGCGTACCTCGGCGAGCCGGGCCCGCCGGCCCGGATGCCACGGGAACGCGCCGTCACCGACGAACCGGGGGGCCCGCCGGTCGCCGACGAAGAACGGGGCGACCACGAGGTGCAGCTCGTCGGCGAGGCCGGCGGTGAGGAACTGGGCGTGCACCGACGCGCCGCCCTCCACCATCAACCGCCGCACCCCCCGGCCGGCCAGGTCGGCCAGCACCCGGGCCGGGTCCAACGGGTCACCCGCGTCGACCACGGTGGCCAGCCCGGACAGCAGCTCGGTGGTCTTGTCCACCGCCGGCCCGGCGCAGTAGACGACCTTCTCGGCGTCCCCCACGGTGAAGAACCGGGCCTGCGGGTCCAGCAACCCCCGGGCGGTCATCGTCACCTTCACCGGCGACGGCGGCAACCCGGCGGCCTGCCGGGCGGCCCGCAGCCGCGCCGAGCGGACCATCAGCCGGGGATCGTCGGCCCGGATCGTGCCCGCGCCGACCAGGATCGCGTCACAACCGGCCCGGACGGCGTCGATGCGCTCCATGTCCTCGGCGTTGGACAGCAGCAGCCGCTCCCCGGTGGCATCGTCGATGTAGCCGTCGATCGACGTGGCGCAGCTCAGCAGCACGTACGGCCGCCCGGTCGACGCCGGCACGGCGGTGGTCGTTGTCGCCGGCACGGCGGTGGTCGTTGTCGCCGGTACGGCGGTGGCCGCCGTCCCGGCCGGTACGACACCCATCTCAGTTCAACGACGGCAGGTCGACGGCCCGGGCGGCGGCCCGGCTGGCCTTCGCCGCCAGGTAGTCGGCGTTGGCGGGGGAGAGGAACACCCCGGTCGGCACCACCTCGGCGACCGCCACCCCGAGCCGGGTCAACTGCTCGGCCTTGTCCGGGTTGCTGCTCAGCAGCACCAGCTCCGGCACCCCGAGCACCGCCAGCATCTGCGCGGCGGCCCGGTAGTCCCGTTCGTCCTCGTCGTGCCCGAGCGCCACGTTCGCCTCGTAGGTGTCCAACCCGGCGTCCTGCAGGGCGTACGCGTCCAGCTTCGGGTAGAGGCCGATGCCGCGCCCCTCCTGGCGCAGGTAGAGCAGGAAACCCCCGGCGTCGGAGATCCGCTGCACCGCCTCGCGCAGCTGCGGGCCGCAGTCGCAGCGCTGGCTGCCGAAGACGTCCCCGGTGAGGCACTCGCTGTGCGGGCGGACCAGCGGCGCCGCCCCGCCCGCCGCGTGCCGGCGCAGCGCGCCCGCCCAGTCGCCCAGCCCGAACGCCAGGTGCTCCCGCCCGTCCACCAGCCCGTCGAAGGAGAAGACCCGCGCCGTGGTGGCGTACCCGTCGGGGAACCGCAGCGGGACCGTGACCTGTGTCCGGACCGTCGCGGCCGGCAGTGCGTCGTACATGTGTCTCCTCTGTCAGGCGCTGCCGGCCAGCCCGGCAGCGGGTACCGGTGAGGAACCACCCTGGCCTCCCACCGTACGGTCACCCGGTCGTCCGCGCAGCGCGGACGGGCGACCCCGCAGCACCAGCACGGCGGCGCCCGGCAGGGCCGCCACCAGCACCAGTGCTCCGTACACCAGGGCGGTCGCCACCCCCTCGGCGGCGCCCAGGCCGGCGGCCCCGAACGCCCAGGCGGCGACGCCCTCGCGCGGGCCGAAACCCGCCATGTTTGCGGGCAGGCCCATCGCCAACAATGCCAGCAGCGTCAGCGGCACCAGCACCGCCAGCGGCGCGGTGACCCCGGCCACCCGGGCCGCGAGCACGAACGTCGCCAGGTGGCAGCCGACCACCACCGTCGAGGTCAGCAGCACCCCCGGCCCGGTCCGCCGGCCCAGCAGCCCGGCCCGTACGTCGGCGACGGCGGCGCGCAGCGCGCGGGCCCGCCGCGACGGGCCCGACCGGGGCAGCGCCCGCACCAGCACCACCAGCACCAGGCCCACCGCCGCCGCCACCGCCGTCACCGTCGGCAGGTACGGCCGCACCGGCGACGGCAGCGCCAGCAGCAGCGCCACCGCCAGCACCACCTGGACGAGCTGCCCGGCGGTCCGTTCCCAGACCACCGCGCGCACGGCCCGGCCCAGGTCACCGGCCTCCCGGCCGTGCCGTACCGCCCGGTGCACGTCGCCGAGCACCCCGCCGGGCAGTGTCGCGTTGAGGAACACCGCCCGGTAGCAGTCGGCCACCGCCGTGCCCAGCGGCAGCCGGATGCCGAGCGCCTCGGCGACCAGCCGCCACCGCCACGCGCAGCCGACCGTGGCCAGCGCGCCCAGGGCCAGTGCGCCCAGCACCGCCGGGGCGTCGATCCGGCGCAGCCCGGCCAGGGCCGGACCGGTGCCCAGCCACCACAGCAGCACGCCGACCAGGGCCACCCCGCCCAGGTTGCTCAGCCAGGCCCAGGCGGTACGGGCGTGGGCGGGTGACGTGCCGGTGGCGTCGGATGACACGCGGTTCCTCCTCCGGAGATCCTGTCCCTTCTCACGTACCGGCCGGCGAACCGGTTCATTCCACCCCGGCGAGCAGGTCGTCGTGGCCGACGGTGACGGTGAGCCGACCTGCCGCCGCCTCGGCCCGCCGCCACCGGGCGTACCCGGCCGTCCGGTCGGCCAGGTCGGGACGCTGGGCCACGGCCGCCTCCAGCCAGCCGTCGAACCACTCCACGATCAGCTCCGCCTGCTGCGGCCCCAGCCGCCACGGGGTCGACCGCACGGTCACCGGCATGCCGTGCCTGGCGAACTCGGCGACGGTCACCCCGGCGGCGTCCGGGCCGAGCAGCACCCGGCCGTCGACCGTACGCCGCTGGTGGGCGTCGAAGGCGGCGGCGACCTCGGCGTCCAGCGGGTCGGCGGGGTCGAACCGGACCCGACCGACCACCGAGAGCACGAACAGGCTGGGGCAGCCGACGCCCGCGCAGGCGGCCACGATCCGGGCGATCTCGTCGGCGGTGAGCATGTCCAGCAGCGCCGACGCGGTGACCAGGTCCGCGTCGGCCAGGTCGGCGGGGGTCAGCCGGGTGATGTCGCCCTGCCGGGTGGTCACCTCGACCGGGGTGCCGTCGCCGGCCACCGGCACCGCCGCGCCGGCCCGGTCGAGCAGCCCCTGGTCCCGGTCGTGCAGCACCCAGCGCTGCGGGCCGGGCAGCAGCGGGGCCAGCCAGCGCAGCATCGACCCGGTGCCGCTGCCCAGGTCGTGCACCACCCACGGCCGGTCCCCGCGCAGCGACGTGACCGACGAGGACCCGGTCACGAGCAGGCCGGGCCCACCGGGGGTGGCCGCCGGCAGGCCGGGGCCGCCGGGGCCGGCGGCCGGTCCGGTGCCGGTGAGCCGGGCGCGGAGCAGGTCGACCAGCTCCCCGCTGCGGGCGTCGGCGTCGGCGGGTTCCCGCAGCCGCAGCCAGTCGGCGAACGGTTCGGTGGCGTACGCGGTCATGTCCTCACTCCGTCCAGCACCTGGGAGATGATCGTCACGGTGGCCGGCCAGCCGGGCAGGTCGGCCCGCCGGCCCCGGGCCGCGTGGCGCAGCCGGTCCCGCAGGTCGGCCGAGTGCAGCCAGCGGCGCAGGGCGCCGGCCAGCGCCACCGGGTCGTCCGGCGGCACCAGCACCCCGGGCGCGGCACCGTCGCCGGCCCGGCCCAGCGCCTGCGGCACCCCGCCGACCGTGCTGCCCAGCACCGGGATCCCCCGGGCCAGGGCCTCGACCACCACCATCCCGTAGGTCTCGGCCCGCGACGGCAGGACCAGCAGATCCGCTCCCGCGTACGCCGCGTCCAGCGCCGGCCCGGTCACCGGTCCGTGCCAGCGCACCCGCCCGGCCAGCCCGTCCCGCTCGACCCGCCCCCGCAGCCCGGCCACGAAGGCTGGGTCACGGTCCAGCGCGCCCACGCAGTCCAGCGTCCACGGCCTGTCGACCAGCCCGGTCAACGCGTCGACCAGCACGTCGTACCCCTTGACCGGGGTGACCGCCGCGACGCACAGCAGTGCGGTGCCGGCGGCCGTGCCGGGGGCGACGTCGGCCGGGTCGACCCCCGGGGTGGCCACCGTCACCCGGGCCGGGTCGATCGGGTGCCGGGCCAGCAGCAGTTCCCGAGTCCAGCCGCTGGTGGTGACGAGCGCGTCGGCCAGCGGCAGGGCACGCGCCTCGGCGTCGTCGCCGAGCGGCATGTGCACCAGCACCACCTGGCGCAGCCGGCCGGCCTGCGCCGCCAGCAGCTCCGGCACGGTCGAGGCGACCAGCCCGTCGTAGAGCACCGGCACCCCGTCCGGCAGGGCCGCGAGCAGCCCGGCCAGCCGCGTCCGCGCCGCCTCGTCGGGGCGCGGCCAGTCCCCGGGTACGCCGTGCTCGTGCACCGTCCAGCCGGCCGCCCCGAGCCCGGCGCAGACCCGCCTGTCGTACGCGTTGCCGCCGCTGGGGGTGGCCGGGTCGTCGATGTCGCCGGGCAGGACGACGTGCACCGCCCGCACGGGCTACAACGACCGCTCGTAGCTGGCCCAGGCGATGTGCGACTCGTGCAGGGTGACCGTGATCCCGGCCAGTTCCCGGGCGCCCGCGCCCAGCCCACCGGCGTGCACCCGGTCGGCGAGCCGGTCGGCGATGGTCCGGCACAGCACCTCGGTGGTGGTGTTCTGCCCGGCGAACGCCGGCTCGTCGTCGAGGTTGCGGTACGTCAGGTCGGCCAGCACCGCCTTCAGCTCGTCGGTCGCCCGGCCGATGTCCACCACGATGCCGTCCTCGTCGAGTTCGGTGCGGCGGAAGGTGGCGTCGACGACGAAGGTCGCCCCGTGCAGCTTCTGCGCCGGCCCGAACACCTCCCCCCGGAAGCTGTGGGCGATCATGATGTGGTCCCGTACGGTCACGCTGAACACGGCGTCTCCTCGTCGTAGGTGATCAGATGGCACAGCGCGGGGAGGTTCCCCGAGGCCAGCCGGGCGAGCACGGCGGGTAGCTCCGCGAAGCGGGACCGCCCGGTCAGCAGCGCGTCGAACACCGGGTCGGCGAGCAGTTCCAGGGCGAGCGTCAGCCGGTCGGCGAAGTTCCGCCGGGACGCCCGCGCCGGGGAGACCGTGCCGACCTGGCTGCTGCGGATCGTCAACCGGCCGGCGTGGAACGCCCCGCCCAGCGACAGCTCCACCGGCCGGTCGCCGTACCAGCTCAACTCGACCACGGTGCCCTCCGGGGCGAGCAGGTCCAGGCTGCGCTGCAACCCGGCGGCCGTGGCGCTGGCGTGCACCACCAGGTCCCGGCCCCCGGTCGCCGCCTCGGGCACGGCGAAGTCGACGCCCAGCGCCGCGGCGACCGCCGCCCGCGCCGGATCGGCGTCGACCAGCTCCACCCGTACCCCGGGGAAGCGGGCCAGCAGGGCCGCCACGCTGCACCCCACCATCCCGCCGCCGACCACGCTGACCCGGTCGCCGACCAGCGGCGCGGCGTCCCACAGCGCGTTGACCGCCGTCTCCACCGTGCCGGCGAGCACCGCGCGGGCCGCCGGCACGTCGTCCGGCACCGGGGTCACCGCCGACGCCGGCACCACGTACGCGCTCTGGTGCGGGTGCAGACAGAACACCGTCCGTCCGCGCAGCGCCGCCGGCCCGGCCTCGACCACCCCGACGCTGAGGTAGCCGTACTTGACCGGGGCGGGGAAGTCGCCCTCCTGGAACGGGGCGCGCATCGCCGTGTACTGGCTCGGTGGCACACTGCCGGTGAACACCAGCGTCTCGGTGCCGCGGCTCACCCCGGAGTAGCGGCTGCGGACCAGCACCTCGTCGGGGCCGGGCGTGGGCAGGGTCACCGGCCGCAGCTCACCGACGCCGGGGGAGCGGAGCCAGAAGGCCCGGGCATCGTGGATCACGCGGATTTTCTCCTCTTCTGCCGGCGGAACCGAACGAAACGGCCGCGTCCTGCGTACCCACTGCCGAGGTCGTCGATCATAAACACGGAGGCAGGGTGTCCAGGGTTCGAACCGGTCCGGTGCTCGGCCTGACCGCACAGACCGTCCTGCTGGCCGGGCTGGCCGCGACCGTCGGGCTCGACGTCGCCGGCTGGCTGGCCGGCCTCGGGTACGGCGTGGTCACCTGCGTCGCGTTGCAGCGCGGCCTGCGCCGCCGGGGCGTCGACCGGCTCGGGCCGGCCGACCGGGTGACGCTCACCCGGGGGGTGCTGGTCGGCGGGGTGACCGCCCTGGTCGTCACCGGTTTCTCCGGCCCGACCCCGCTTTCGGTGCTGGTGCCGATGACGGCGGTGGCGCTGGCCCTGGACGCGGTGGACGGCTGGGTGGCCCGACGCACCGGCACGGCCAGCGCGCTCGGCGCACGCTTCGACATGGAGGTCGACGCGTTCCTCATCCTGGTGCTCAGCGTCCAGGTGACGCCGGTGGTGGGACCGTGGGTGCTCGCCATCGGTGGCCTGCGGTACGCCTTCGTCGCCGCCGGCTGGCTGCTGCCCTGGATGCGGGGGACCCTGCCGCCGCGCTTCTGGCGCAAGGTGGTCGCCGCCACGCAGGGGGTGCTGCTGCTCGTCGTCGCCGCCGACGTGCTGGCCCGGCCGGTGACCGCCGTGCTGGCCGCGGTGGCGTTGGCGCTGCTGGTCGAGTCGTTCGGCCACGACGTCGGCTGGCTGTGGTGGCACCGGTCGACCCGGCCCACCCGGGTGGTCGCCCCGACGGCCGTCACGTCGGTCCCGGTCGCGCTGGTGCCGTCGGTCGTGGCGCTGCCGTCCGTACCGTCGGTGCGGCACCGGGCCGACCCGGTCACCGACCGGCAGTTCGTCGCCCACCAGCCGGTCTGAACCGGCCCACCGACCCGGCCGTGCGCCGGGGCCCTCCCCAGGAAGGACCATCCGGAGTGTCGTTGTTGTCACGCCTGCGTCGCCCGAGCACGGCAGCGGAGGAGGTCGGGCCAGCCGAGCCCGCCGGAGCCGACGGGCCCTGCGGTGCCGCCGCGCCTTCCGGGCCCGGCGGGCCTTCCGGGCCCGGCGGGCCTTCCGGGGCGGCCGGGCCGGACGCCGACGCCGATCCGTCGCCGACGGACGGGACGGACCGGGGACGCTGGCGTACGGTCGCCGGGCGGGTGACCACCGTGCTGGCCGGGCTGCTGGTCGTGGCGGTGCTGACCGCGCCGGGCCGGTTCGACCAGCTCACCCCGATGGCGTTCCTGCGGGTGCCGGTCGAGGCGCTGGTCGCCGCCGCCCTGCTGCTGGCGCTGCCCGACCGGGCCCGGCGACCGGTCGCGGTGACGGTCGGGGTGGCGCTGGGGCTGGTGGCCGTCGTCAAGGTGCTCGACCTGGGCATGTCGGCCAGCTTCGCCCGCCCGTTCGACCTGGTCCTCGACTGGGTGCTGCTGGACGACGGCTACGCCTTCGTCACCGACTCGGTGGGCTCCGGCGGCGCGGTCGCCGCCGCCGTCGCCCTGATCGCCCTGGTGCTCGCCCTGCTGGTGCTCACCACCCGGTCGGTGCTGCGGCTGACCCGGCTGACGACCGGGCACCGTCGGGCCGCCGTACGGGTGGTCGCCGGCCTGACCGCCGCCTGGGTGGCCGCCGCGACGCTCGGGGTGCCGGTCGCCGACTCCGGCACGGCGACCCTGGTCGGGCAGCACGTCGGCCAGGCCGGCGCGGGCCTGCGGGACCGCCGGGAGTTCGCCGACCAGGTGGCCCGGGACGCCTACCGGGACACCCCGGGCGACCAGCTGCTCACCGCGCTGCGCGGCAAGGACGTGGTGCTGGCCTTCGTGGAGAGCTACGGCCGGGACGCCGTCGAGGACCCGGAGTTCGCCGGTGGGGTCGGCGCGGTGCTCGACGGGGGCACGAAGCGGCTGGCCAAAGCCGGGTTCACCGCCCGTAGTGGCTTCCTCACCTCGCCCACCTTCGGCGGGGGGAGCTGGCTGGCCCACGACACGCTGCTGTCCGGGCTGTGGATCGACAACCAGCAGCGGCACGACAGCCTGCTGGCCAGCGACCGGCTGACCCTCAACAAGGCGTTCCGGCGGGCCGGCTGGCAGACCGTCGGAGTGATGCCGGCGGCCACCTCACCCTGGCCGGAGGGGGCGTTCTTCGGCTACGACCGCTACCACGACGCGGCGGGGCTGGACTACCGGGGCCCGCAGTTCAGCTACGCCCCGATGCCCGACCAGTACACCCTGGCGACCTTCCAGCGCCGGGAGCGGACCCCCGGCCACGCCCCGATCATGGCGCAGATCCCGCTGATCTCCAGCCACTCCCCGTGGGGGGCGATCCCCCGGATGCTCGACTGGGAGCACGTCGGCGACGGCTCGATCTACCGTCGGCCGACGTCGGTGGCGTTCAACCCGAAGGACGTGGTGGGGCGCAGCACCACCGAGGTGCGCACCGGCTACCGGCGGGCCATCGAGTACTCGCTGAACAGCCTGATCTCCTACGTCGAGACGTACGGCGACGACGACACCGTGCTGGTCTTCCTCGGTGACCACCAGCCGTCCCCGCTGGTCACCGGCCCGAACGCGAGCCGGGACGTGCCGATCACGGTGCTCGCCCGGGATCCGGCGGTGCTGGCCCGGGTGTCCGGCTGGGGCTGGCACGAGGGGCTGCGTCCCGGACCGGACGCCCCGGTGTGGCCGATGGACACGTTCCGCGACCGCTTCCTCGCCGCGTTCGGCCCGCAGCCACCCGCCCACGTCGCCGCGCCGCGCTGAGGTCCCGCGCCGACCCTCCGGTGACGTCTGACGGTCAGCGTTTGGCGGCCAACCGCACCGCGTTGCACACGTCGACCACGCCGGGCACCTGCCAGGCGACCTGACCGGCGAGCTGCCGGGCGTCGACGTCGGGGGCGATCCCGCCGAGGATCGCCACCCGGTTCTGCACGGTGACGGTGATCCGCCGGGCCCGCAGGCCGACCCCGCCGACGATCCGGTACGCCACCTCGGCGGCCAGCCGGACGTCCTCCCCGGGCGGGCCGGGCGGGTCGGGCTCGGGACGGAACCAGCTGTCGTCGGGCAACGGCCACGGCATCACCATGCCGTGCTCCTCTCCCGGGACCGTCCGGTCGCGGGGGACCGGGACCAGTCCACCGCCGCCCGGCGGGTGTCGAAGACCGGGAACACCCGGTCCAGCCGCATGGTGTGCAGCACGGTGCGGACGAACCGGGACGGCCCGGCGAGGCTGAGTTGCCTGTCACGCTGCCGGGCGTCCTGCCGGGCCCGGACCAGCTCCCCGAGCGCGGTGGAGTCGATCAGGTGCACCCGGGCCAGGTCCACCACCACGTGCCGGTCGGCCCCGACGGCCTCCGCCAGCGCGCCGTGCAGGACGTCGCCGGTGGCGAGGTCCAGGTCACCGGCGGCGGTGACGACCGCGACCTCGTCGAGGTGCTCGACGCCCAGCACGCCGAGCGGATCGGCGTGGCGCGGTGCACGGGTGGGTGCCGGGGCCGGTTCGGGGGCCAGTTCGCAGCGGGGGCAGCGGTGCGGCCCGGTGGCGAACGGCGAACCGGTCCAGCCCTGCTCGGCGACGAACGTCCAGACCACCTCGGCGTCGGGCAGGACGCAGGCCGGGCCACTCGCCACCGCCCCGCAGCTGTCACAGATCAGCGTCATCAGCGGTTCGTCCGGTACGACGGTCATCGGATCTCCTCCTCGAGGACGGCCGTGGCGGTCCGGTGGTCGTGGCCCGGCGCGCGGTGGTCGACCGGAGACCCCGCGCGCCGGACCACGACCGGTTCCGGTGGGTCAGGGCTCGGTCCGGCCGCCGGCGGTGCCGACGACCAGCGCCACGGCGACCCCGGCCAGGCCGACCTGCACGATCAGCTGCCGTAGCGTGAAACCGTCGCTGTCGATGCCCACCAGCCGGCTGACGATGGTGCCGAGCAGTGCGGCGACCAGGCCGACGGCGAGGGTGAGCCAGAGCGGGACCTGCGTACGGCCTGCGACGACGAGCCGTCCCAGCGCGCCGATGACGAGCCCGACGACGACGGCGGCGACGATCCCGGGCACGCTCACCGGCTGTGCTCCCGGACCAGTTCCCGGGCGGGCTGCCGGTGGCCGGCGGACGGGACCTGCCCGCCGTCCACCCGCAGGGCCCGTGGGGTGGTGACCATCGGCAGCACCCGGGACACCCGGGCGGCGCTCAGCACGCGCAACGCCCGGGCGCTCGGGTCCCGCAGGGTCAGCACGCCACCGTGGCGGGCCAGTTCACGGTGCACGTCGAGCAGCAGCCCGATCGCGGCGGCGTCGAGATGCCGGCACTCGGACAGGTCCACCACCACGTGGGCCGGGCGCAGCGCGACGAGCCGGTCGAAGACCTGCCGGGACCGGGCCAGCGCGGCCAGGTCCAGGTCGTCGGTGACGCACACCTCCACCAGCGGTACGGTGCACTCCGGGCGGGACGCTCCCACGACTCGGCCTCCTTCCACGCTCACTGTCCGGCCCCAGCCTGCGGGCTGAGGTTGGCGACCGTTGCGCGGACGTATGTCAGTTGCGTGACAAATCCCGCGTTCGCCGTGCCCGGTTCGTCATCGTCGGCGCCTACCGGGCACCATTTCCCGATGGCGGGCGTACTGGTGATCGAGGACGACGACCGGATCCGTCTGGCGCTGCTGCTGGCCCTGGAGGACGAGGGCTACCTGGCGCGCGGGGCGGCCACGGCGGAGGAGGGGCTGCGGGCGCAGCGGCAGGAGACCGCCGACTACGTCCTGGTCGACCTGATGCTGCCCGGCCTGGACGGCTTCGAGTGCATCAGGCAGTTGCGCCGCGACGACGACGTGCCGATCGTGGTGGTCAGCGCCCGCGACGACACCCACGACATCGTCGCCGCGTTGGAGGCGGGCGCGGACGACTACCTGGTCAAGCCGGTCGCCATCAAGGAACTCTCGGCCCGGTTGCGGGCGTTGCGCCGCCGGGGCCGGACCGCCGTCGCACCGTCGGCGACGGTGCCGGTGCTGGTCTTCGGCGCGTTGGAGATCAGCCCGGAGGCCGGTGAGGTGCGCCGGTCGGGGCGGCCGGTGCCGGTGACCCGCACCGAGTTCCGGCTGCTCTGCGAGCTGGCCGAGCACGCCGGCCGGGTGCTGTCCCGCCAGCAGCTGCTCAGCCGGGTGTGGGGCTACGAGACGGGCGACGAGCGGCTGGTCGACGTACACGTGGGCCGGCTGCGGCAGAAGATCGAGGCCGATCCGGCGAACCCCCGGCACCTGGTCACCCTGCGGGGCCTCGGCTACAAGCTGCAACGATGAGGCGGCTCGGTCTGCGGGCCCGGGTCACCGCCGCGTTCGCGGTCGGGGCGCTGCTGCTGTCGGCGCTGATGGCGCTGATCTCGTACGAGCTGGTGCGCCGGTCGCTGCTCGACGAGCGGGAGCGCACGGCGCTGCGGGCGGCGTACTTCGACGCGGCGGTGGTCCGGGCCGGCCTGGACACCGACACCCCGGACGTCTACGAGGTGCTGCGCACCCTGGACACCGGGGGCAGCCGCCGGGCCCTGGTGCACCGCGACGGCCGCTGGTACGCCCGCACCGCCGACGAGGGGCCCTCGGGTGCGGTGCCGGCCGGGCTGATGGCGATGGTCGCCGACGGTGAACCGGCGGTGCAGCGGGTCCGGGTCGACGGGCAGCCGGCGCTGCTGGTCGGGGTGCCGCTGGCCGACTCGACCGGCTACTACGAGATCACCTCGCTGCGGGAGCTGGAGCAGACCTTCCAGGTGCTGGCGTTGGCGTTGACCGTGGTGGCGGTCACCGTGGCCGGCTCCGGCGCGGCGCTCGGCTGGTACGCCACCCGGCACGGGCTGCGGCCGTTGACGGCGGTGGCCGACGCCGCCGAGAAGATCGCGGCAGGGGACGTGACGGCCCGGCTCGCCCCCGGCACCGACCCGGACCTGGCCCGGCTCTCCACCTCGTTCAACCGGATGGCCGACCAGGTGGCGGTCCGCATCGAGCGGGACCGCCGGTTCGCCGCCGACGTCGCCCACGAGTTGCGCTCGCCGTTGCAGACGCTGTCGGCGGCGGCGAGTGTGCTCTCCCGCCGGCGGGACCGGTTGGACGACCGGACGGCCACCGCCGCCGGCCTGGTCAGCGAGGAGATCACCCGGTTCCAGCAGTTGGTCAACGACCTGATCGAGCTGGCCCGCAGCGACCGGCCGGCGCAGCGGGAGGAGGTCGACGTGGTGGCGCTGGCCCGGGACGTGTGCCGGGGGCGGGGCCTGCCCGGTTCCCTGGTGGAGGCCGGCCCGCCCGCGCCGGGACGCTGGTCGGTCGACCCCCGTCGGCTGGAGCAGTTGCTGGTCAACCTGCTGGACAACGCGGTCCGCTACGGCGGCGGCCCGGTCGCGGTGCGGCTGTGGCTCTCCGACGGCACGGGGGTGGTCGAGGTCGACGACGCCGGCCCGGGGGTGCCGGTGGCAGACCGGGAGGTGGTCTTCGACCGGTTCGTCCGGGGCCGGGCCGCGCACGACCGGGCCGGCGGCGACGGGACCGGCCTGGGCCTAGCACTGGTCGCCCAGCACGCCGCCGCCCACGGTGGACGGGCCGGCGTGTCCGACCGGCCCGGCGGCGGCGCCCGGTTCCGGGTGGAGCTGCCGGGGAGTCGACCGTGATCCGCCGGCTGGTGCCCGGCCTGGTGGCGGTGCTGCTGCTGGCCGGCTGCGGGGTGCCGACCGACCAGCAGCCCCGGGCGGTGCAACCGCCGTTCGGCCCGCCCGCCGCCCCGGCCGCGAGCAGCGCCCCGGGCCAGGTCGAGCAGGCGTTCTGCCTGGTCCGCGGCGGCCAACTGGTGCGTACGGTCCGGCAGGTCGACGCGGCCGGCGGGGTGGACGGGCACCTGCGCCGCCTGCTCGCCGGCCCCACCCGGGCCGAACGGGCGGTCGGTTTCGGCACCGCCCTGCCCGGTGCGGTGCACGTGCTCGGCGCCCGGCTGGTCGACGGGCGGGCCCAGGTGGAGGTGGAACCGCCGGGGGAGGAGTCCGGACGCAGCGACGAGGTGCTCGCCTACGGGCAGATCGTCTGCACCCTGGACAGCCGTCCCGACGTCACCGGGGTGTCGTTCCTGCTGCGCGGCCGGCCGCTGGAGGTGCCCCGCGCCGACGGCTCGCTGTCGGCCGGGCCGCTGACCGCCGCCGACTACCCGGCGCTGACCGGCCCGGACTGAAGTCCGCGCCGGGCCCGGGGCACGACCAGCGGGGTGCCCGTCTCCGGGTCCTCGACGATCCGGCAGGGCAGCCCGAACACCTCCTCGACGAGGGCGGCGGTGACCACCTCGCGCGGGTCGCCCTGGGCCACCACCCGGCCGTCGCGCATGGCGATCAGGTGGGTGGCCCAGCGGGCGGCGTGGTGCAGGTCGTGCAGCACCGCGACCAGGGTGCGGCCCTGCTCCTCGTGCAGCCGGGCGCACAGGTCGAGCACCTCGATCTGGTGCGCGACGTCCAGGTAGGTCGTGGGCTCGTCGAGCAGCAGCAGGGAGGTCTGCTGGGCCAGCGCCATCGCGATCCAGACCCGCTGCCGCTGCCCGCCGGAGAGTTCGTCGACGGGCCGTGCGGCCAGCTCGGTGACGCCGGTGGCGGCCATCGACTCGGCCACCACCCGCTCGTCCTCGGTCGACCACTGCCGCAGCAGCCCCTGGTGCGGGTAGCGGCCCCGGGCGACCAGGTCGGCCACGGTGATGCCCTCCGGCGCGACCGACGACTGCGGCAGCAGGCCGAGGGTGCGGGCCACCTCCCGGGACCGCATCGTGTGGATGTCCCGGCCGTCGAGCAGCACGGTGCCGGCGGTCGGCCGCAGCGTCCGCGCCAGGGCCCGCAGCAGGGTGGACTTGCCGCAGGCGTTGGGGCCGATCACCACCGTGAACGACCGGTCGGGCACGGCCACCGTCAGGTCCCGGGCCACCACCCGCCGCTCGTAGGCCAGGGTCATCCCGACCCCGCCGAGTCGACTCGTCACCGCGTCCTCCTCAGATCCGTGCCGCGCGTCGGCGCGTGGCGAGCAGCCACACCAGGTAGGCCCCGCCGATCAAGCCGGTGACCACCCCGACGGGAAGTTGGTGGCCCTCGATGGTCCGCTGGGCGGCCAGGTCGGCGGCGAGCAGCAGCACCGCCCCGGTGGCGGCTGCGGCGGCCAGGTTCGGCCCGGGTGCCCGGGTGAGCCGGCGGGCCAGGTGCGGCGCGACCAGGGCCACGAAGGACACCGGCCCGGCGGCGGCCGCCGCCCCGGCGGCGAGCAGCACCGCCGCGCCGAGCAGCAGTTGCCGTACCAGCGACACCGGCACGCCGAGCGCGGTGGCGGTGTCGTCACCCAGTTCGATCAGGTTCAGTGCGCGGGCGGTGCCGGCCACCACCGGTGTCAGCAGCGCCAGCAGGCCGAGCAACGGAACGGCCTGTGCCCAGTCCCGCCCGTCGAGGCTGCCGGTGAGCCAGAGTACGGCCCGCGCCGCGTCCATGAGCGGGGCCCGGGTGAGCAGCCAGCCGTTGACACCGGTGAGGATCGCCGTGGTGCCGATGCCGACCAGCACCAGCCGGTAGCCGTGCACGCCGTGCCGACCGGCCACCGTCCACAGCAGCAGGCCGGTGGCGAGGCCGCCGAGCAGCGCCGCGCCGGACAGCAGCAGGGTGCCGCCGCCGGTCACCACCACGATCAGCGCGCCGGTCGACGCGCCCTGGGTGACGCCGAGCACGTCGGGGCTGCCCAACGGGTTGCGGACCAGTGACTGGAGGATCGCGCCGGACAGCGCCAGGGCGGCGCCGACGCCGAGCGCGGTCACCAGCCGGGGCAGCCGCAGTTCGCCGACGATGAAGTTCTCGGCGACGCTGCCGCCGCCGGTCAGTGTGCGCAGCACGTCGGCGGTGCTCATCGGATAGTCGCCGCCACCGATCGCGAGCACCCCGAGGACGACGGCCAGGGCGGCGGCGACCAGCCCGACGGTCACGCTGCGGCCGCGCCAGCGTACCGAGCGGGTGCCGATGCGGACCGCCCGTGCCAGCGGCCGGGCCGGCGGGTCGGCGGGTCGGGTGCGGTTCACCGACGGGCCACCAGACGCAGGAACAGCGGACCGCCGAGCACGGCGGTGACCAGGCCGACCTGGAGTTCCCCGGGCCGGCCGAGGACCCGGCCGAGCACGTCGGCACCGAGCAGCAGCACCGGGGCGAGCACCGCCGCGTACGGCAGCAACCAGCGCAGGTCCGGGCCGGTCAACGCGCGCACCAGGTGGGGGACGAGTAGGCCGACGAAGACGATCGGGCCGCAGGCGGCGGTGGCCGCGCCGCAGAGCAGGGTGACCGCGGTGACCGTACCGGCCCGGATCAGGGCGGGGCTGGCGCCCAGCGCGCGGGCCGCGTCGTCGCCCAGGGCCAGGGCGTTGAGCGGGCGGGCCCCGGCCAGCCCGACCAGCAAACCGGCCAGGATGAACGGGGCCACCGTGGCGACGGTGGTGAAGTCGGCGGTGGCCAGCGAACCGACCGTCCAGAACCGCAGCCGGTCCAGCGAGGCGGCGTCGAGCAGCATCACCGCGCTGACGAACGAGTAGAGCACCGCGTTGAGGGCGGCCCCGGCCAACGCGAGCCGTTCCGGGGTGGCCTGTCGGCCGCCGCCGACGGCGTGCACCGCCACCGTGACGACCACTGCTCCGAGCAGGGCGAACCAGATCCAGCCCCGGACCGTGGCGACGCCGAGCAGGGCGGTGGCGGTGGCCACGGCGGCGGACGCGCCGGCGTTGATGCCGAGCAGGCCCGGATCGGCGAGCGGGTTGCGGGTGAGCGCCTGCATGAGTGCGCCGGCCACGCCGAGGGCCGCGCCGGCGAGCAGCCCGAGCAGGGTCCGGGGCAGCCGCATCTGCTGCACCACCGCGTGTTCGGGGGAGCCGGGGGAGACCAGGCCGTGCCACACCTCGACGAGGGTGAGTTGCTTCGCGCCGACGGCGATGCTGAGCACCGTCACGGCGACGAGCAGCAACAGGCCCGCGCCGAGCCCGGCGGCCCGGACGCCGACGCGCCGACGGGTCGACGCCACGCCCGGTGCAGCGGTGGGTGAGGATAGGGTGGCGGACAGTGTCGGCTCCAGGGGGGCGAAAGAGCGGCGCACGCCGGTTTGACAGTGACTTAGGTTAGGTTAGCCTAACCCTGCTGTCGCGGATCGTCACGGTCCGGGCCTGACCGAAAGACGTCGTATGTTGCCTTCCTCGTCCTCCCCCCGCCTCTCCCGCCGGGGACTGCTCGCCGCCGGTGGCGGCGCCGCCCTGACCGCGCTCCTCGCCGCCTGCGGCGGAGGCGACGACCCGGCCGAGCCCGCCGGGAACGACCCGGCCGGTCCGTGGAGTTTCACCGACGACCGCCAGCGCAAGGTCGAGGCGGCCAGCGCGCCGACCCGGGTGGTCGCCTTCACCGGGGTGGCCGCCGCGCTCGTCGACTTCGGACTCGACTCCGCGCTCGTCGGGGTGTTCGGCGAGACCACCCGCACCGACGGGTCCCGCGAGCCGCAGGCCGGCGACCTCGACGTCGACAAGGTCACCGTGCTGGGCAACGTCTGGGGCGAGTTCAACGTGGAGAAGTACGCCGCGCTGCGCCCCGAACTGCTGGTCACCCACATGTACGACCCGGACGCCCTCTGGTACGTCCCGGACGAGAGCCGCGACAAGATCCTCAAGCTCGCGCCGAGCGTGGCGATCACCACCGCGCGGACCCCGATGACCCGCCCGATCGAACGCTACGCCGAACTGGCCCGCTCGCTCGGCGCGGACCTGTCCGCCGCGAAGGTCACCGACGCCAAGACCCGCTTCGAGGCCGCCGCCGAGCAGGTGCGGGCGGCGGTCAAGGCCAACCCGGGCATCCGGGTGATGGCCTCCTCGGGCAGCCCCGACCTGTTCTACGTCTCCAACCCGAAGGTCAGCACCGACCTGATGTACTTCGCCGAGCTGGGCGTGGACATCGTGGTGCCGACCAAGCTGGAGGCGGGTGACTACTTCGAGGCGCTGAGCTGGGAGAACGCCAACAAGTTCCCGGCCGACCTGATCCTGCTCGACAACCGCTCCACCGCGTTGCAGCCCAAGGACCTCGCGGCCAAGCCCACCTGGGCGCAGCTCCCGGCCGTCAAGGCCAACCAGGTCACCCCGTGGGACGCGGTGCCCCGCTTCTCGTACGCGGGCGCGGCCCCGCTGCTGGAGAACCTGGCCACCGCGATCCGCTCCGCCAAGCGCCTCGGCTGACCGCCCGGCGACGGACGGTGGTGTCCCGGTGCCGGACACCACCGTCCGCCGGACCGGCGGTCGGGTCACATCTTCAGCAGCCCGCCGTTGCGGGTCCCGTCCTTCACCGCGATCAGGTTGGCCACCACGTACGGGATGTGGTGCGTCCGGTGGAACTCGCTGGGGAAGTACGTGGCCAGCCGGGACACCTGGAACCGGCACCGGATCTCCGGTACGAAGCGCGCGTACTGCCTGTCGGTGAAGTACCAGAACGAGTTCTCGTTGTAGAACGCGACGTGCGTCGGGTCCTGGTAGGCACCCCGACCGTCGGTGCTGGGCGTCAGCGAGAGCAGCATCCCGTTCGGGGCGAGCACCCGGTACAGCTCGTTGAATATCCCGATCTTGTCCGGTACGTGCTCCAGGAAGTCGACGGCCCGGATCACGCCGACGCTGTCGTCCGGCAGGTCGATCCCCTTCGTCACGTCACAGACCAGGTCCACACCGCTGGCCTCGCGGCGGTCCAGCCCGAGGAAACCCTCCGGCTTGTGGTGGGCCGCGCCCAGGTCCACCGCCAGCAACTCCTGCCGCTTGGCCCAGGCCAACGCGTTGAGCTGGACGTTGCGATCGTAGATCTCGATCGACCGCTGCTGGATGCGGGCGTTCAGCTCGGGATCCCGCTGGGTGTTGCGCGGGTGCATCCGTTGCAGGTAAAGGCACTTCGGAATGTGATGGAACCCGGCCGCCTGGTACAGCCGGCACATCAGGTCGAGGTCGTCGGCCACGTCGAGCGAACCGTCGTACCCGCCGACCTTCTCGTACACGTCCCGACGGAACGCCCGGACGTGGTTCGGCGCGTACCAGATGTAGCTGACGTTGTGCGGAGTCGGCGCCAGCGCGTGGGACGCCAACACGTCGCGCCCGTCGACCTGCTCGTCCCGGTAGCGCCAGCCGTGGGCGGCCGCGAACCGGGACTCGTCCCGGCCGCTGTCCTCACCGATCTGTGCGGTGTCACTGTAGACGAAACCCACTCCCGGGTACGCCTCGAAGGCCGCCACGACCTCCGCCAGGCAGTCGCTGGCCAGCAGGTCGTCGTGGTCGAACTCGACGAGGATCTCGCCGTACGCCTCGGCGCAGGCCTGCCGCTTCACCGCACCGACACCGACCAGGCTGTCGCGTACCAGGACGCGGACCCGCGGATCGCTCACCTCGGGACGCCAGCGGGCGCCCTGGTTGAGCACGACCACCCACTCCCAGTCCGGGTACGTCTGCGCCAGCAGGGACTGTAGGCACTCGTCCAGGAAACGGTTGTGGTTGCTGCCGGTGAAGACCGTGACGTGCGGTGCGCTCACCGACGATCACCTCGCCGGCTTCGACGGTTTCGCAGGCTTTGCCGGCTTCGGCGACCGGTACTGCACGGGCACCGCCGGGGCGAGCTTCGCATCGGCCCTGACCGCGGACGCGAACGCCACCCCGGCCCCCGCCGGATCGTTACGCCGGTCGAGCACCAGCCCGAGCCGCAGGTACGCCGTGGAGGCGCTCCGGTCGGCCTCGACGATCTTGCGGTACAGCAGGATCGCCTCGTCCGGATTCTGCTCCTCCAGCAGGATGGCCTTGTTGTACATGGCCGGCCGGTAGCTACCGTCGATCTCCAGGACCCTGTCGTAGGCGGTGACCGCCTCGGCCGTCGCACCCTGGGACTGGGCGAGGTAGCCGAGGTTGAACCAGGCGAACTTGTTGTCGGCCTGGATCGACAGCACCTTCTGGAACGTCTCCTTCGCCCTGTCGGTCTGCCCGGCCTGGCCCTGCTGGATACCCTGCTGCAGCAGGTCCGCCGGCTTCGGCGATGCGGGCGTCTGCGCGCCGTCACCGGACCCCTTGGACGCCGCCGGTGGCTCCTTGCCGTCGTCGCTGCACGCGGTCACGCCGGCCAGCAGCACCGCGCCGCAGGCGAGCGAGCCGAACACCTGTCGAATCTTCACTGTCTCTTCCTCTTCCTGCCGGTCGTCGTCATCGGTCTGGGCCTCAGGGCGTGACATCCGCGCAGACCACGTAGATCTCGCTGCCGGGCTCCGGCAGGAGCCACTGCCAACCCGTCGGTGTGGAACCGTCGGTCCCGGGGATCGGACGGCTCCCGGTGGGTGCCCCGTTGGCGTTGTAGAAACCACCGCTCAACGCGATGTCGCCCGGGTCGCAGCTGAGGTTCTGGGTACCGCCGAGCGCCGTACTCGCCTGGGTGTACACGTTGGAGAAGCCGGCACCGGCGACACCCTGCGGGCCCTGCGCCCCGGTGTCGCCCTGCGCGCCGGGCACCCCCTGGAACCCCTGTGCGCCCTGCGAGCCGGTGGTTCCCTGTGGCCCGGCGTCGCCCTGTGCACCGGTGACCCCTTGAAAACCCTGCGGGCCCTGCGCCCCGGTGTTGCCTTGGGGTCCAGCGTCACCCTGAGCGCCGGTGGTGCCTTGGAATCCCTGCGGGCCCTGTGCTCCGACATCACCCTGTGGCCCGGTGGCTCCCTGTGCGCCGGTGTCACCTTGGGTACCTTGGGCTCCGGTCACGCCTTGGAAGCCCTGTGCGCCGGTGTCGCCCTGTGCTCCGGTAGCGCCTTGGGGGCCGGGCTCGCCCTGGGTTCCCTGTGCCCCGGTCGTTCCTTGGAAGCCCTGTGGTCCTTGCGTGCCGGTGCCGCCTTGCGGGCCGGTGGCCCCCTGTGCTCCGGTGTCGCCTTGCGGGCCCTGTGCCCCGGTCGTTCCTTGGAAGCCTTGTGGTCCTTGTGCTCCGGTGTCGCCTTGCGGGCCGGTGGCCCCCTGTGCTCCGGTGTCGCCTTGCGGGCCCTGTGCCCCGGTCGTTCCTTGGAAGCCTTGTGGTCCTTGTGCTCCGGTGTCGCCTTGCGGGCCGGTGGCCCCCTGTGCTCCGGTGTCGCCTTGCGGGCCTTGTGCTCCGGTGACGCCTTGGAACCCTTGTGGTCCTTGTGCTCCGGTGTCTCCTTGTGGTCCGGCGTCGCCCTGTGGGCCCTGTGCTCCGGTGTCTCCTTGTGGTCCGGCGTCGCCCTGTGTTCCCTGTGTTCCCTGTGGGCCCTGGGCTCCGGTGTCACCTTGGGCACCTTGGGCGCCGGTCACGCCTTGGAAGCCCTGTGGTCCTTGTGCGCCGGTGTCTCCTTGTGGTCCGGTAGCGCCTTGGGGGCCGGGCTCGCCCTGGGTTCCCTGTGCCCCGGTCGTTCCTTGGAAGCCTTGTGGGCCTTGCGTGCCGGTGTCGCCTTGCGGGCCTTGTGCGCCGGTCAGCCCTTGGAAGCCCTGTGGGCCTTGTGCTCCGGTGGCACCCTGTGCGCCGGTGTCACCTTGGGCACCTTGGGCTCCGGTCACGCCTTGGGAGCCCTGCGTTCCCTGTGCGCCGGTGTCGCCCTGTGGTCCTTGGGCTCCGGCGTCGCCCTGCGCGCCGGTCGCACCCTGGAACCCCTGTGCGCCCTGGGCCCCGGCGTCGCCTTGCGCTCCAGTGGCTCCCTGAGGTCCGATGTCGCCTTGGGATCCCTGCGGGCCTTGCGCTCCGGTTTCACCCTGCGAGCCGGTGGTTCCCTGTGGCCCGGCGTCGCCCTGTGCACCGGTGACCCCTTGAAAGCCCTGCGGGCCCTGCGCCCCGGTGTCGCCTTGGGGTCCAGCGTCACCCTGAGCGCCGGTGGTGCCTTGGAATCCCTGCGGGCCCTGTGCTCCGACATCACCCTGTGGCCCGGTGGCTCCCCTGTGGCCCGGTCGCGCCCTGTGCTCCGGTGTCTCCTTGTGGTCCGGTGTTGCCCTGTGTTCCCTGTGGGCCCTGGGCTCCGGTGGCACCCTGTGCTCCGGTAGCGCCTTGGGGGCCGGGCTCGCCCTGGGTTCCCTGTGCCCCGGTCGTTCCTTGGAAGCCTTGTGGGCCTTGCGTGCCGGTGTCGCCCTGCGGGCCGGCGTCGCCCTGTGCGCCGGCGATGCCTTGGAATCCCTGCGGGCCCTGCGATCCGGGTTCGCCCTGTGTGCCGGCTGCGCCCTGGGCTCCGGTGTCTCCCTGCGGGCCTTGTGCGCCGGTGGTCCCCTGGAGACCTTGCGGCCCTTGTGGTCCGGTGTCGCCTGGTGTCCCCTGTGCCCCGGTAGCGCCCTGAGGACCCGGTTCGCCCTGGGCTCCCTGCACCCCGGCCACCCCTTGGAATCCCTGCGGGCCCTGCGCGCCGGCATCACCCTGTGGCCCGGCGTCGCCTTGTGCGCCGGTTGCCCCCTGGGACCCCTGGGCCCCCTGCGGCCCTGCTTCGCCCGGCACACCCTGTGCACCGGTTGCGCCTTGTGGGCCGGCGTCGCCCTGCGCACCCTGTAGGCCGGTGTCACCTTGGGCGCCTTGAGGACCGGTCGCTCCCTGGAAACCCTGCGGGCCCTGTGCTCCCGTGACGCCCTGCGGGCCCTGTGCGCCGGCATCTCCTTGTGCGCCGGTTGCGCCCTGCGGTCCTGTCGCACCCGGTGCACCCTGAGCGCCAGTTGCCCCCTGGAACCCCTGTGCGCCGGTGTCGCCCTGCGTACCCTGTGGGCCTTGTGTCCCGGGGTCGCCCTGCTCCCCGCTGGCACCCTGCGGGCCTTGTGCGCCGGTGTCGCCAGGTGTTCCCTGTGCGCCGCTCGTACCCTGGAACCCCTGCGCGCCCTGTGGGCCGGCGTCGCCCTGTGGGCCGGTCGCCCCCTGCGGTCCGGCGTCGCCCTGCGTACCGCTGGCACCCTGCGGTCCGGGGTCGCCCTGTGCGCCGGCACTGCCCTGGAAGCCCTGGGGGCCCTGTGCTCCGGTGGCGCCCTCCGCGCCGGTCGCACCCTGCGCGCCGGTCGCACCCTGCGCGCCGGTCGCACCCTGCGCGCCGGTGGCGCCCTGGGGCCCGGCAGCTCCCTGGGCGCCCTGGATTCCTTGACTGCCGGTCGCGCCCTGGAATCCCTGTGGGCCGATACGGCCTGGTGCACCCTGAGAGCCGGTATCCCCCTGTGGGCCGGGTCGACCGGGCCGGCCGCGTCGACCGTGTTCACCCTGTGGTCCCTGGGCACCCTGCGGGCCCTGGCTGCCCTCCTGGTCGTGGCCGTGCCAGCCCGGCGGCTGCTCCTGGCACTGCCAGCCCTGCGGTCCGTACGGGGGAGCGTCGGAGCCGTCGGTCGAGCCTTCGTCCCTGGCGAGAGCGACGGCGTCCGGCCACGGGCGGGTGTTTCCGAGCGGCCCGGGGGTCCCGGCGCGGGTGGACGCGGTGTACGTGGTGTGGACGGTCTCGGCCGCCGATGCGGGACCGGCGCCGGTCGTCATGCCGGCCATCAACAGCACGGAACTCAGGCTGGAGGCTGCCCTGACGTGCTTGAGGCTGCTGAGTGCCTTCCCCTGTTTCTCCCCCACAGCCCCTCCACCAAGGATGACCGGCGCGACGCGCGCGCTGTCCTGCTGGTCACGTGATCCTCAGTGTAAAGCTATAAAGCGGACACAACAGACAATCAACTATAAATCAGCAATAGGGCATGAAAAACCTTCGATGCCGTATGGTGTCGGGTCCGAACGGGTTGCCGGCGACCGGCGGCTCGCGGCCATCGTGCCGGCGGCACGGGAACGGGCGTCCGACGTCCACCCGAACGGGTCGTCGCGCCCGGGGCCGGCTGATCGACGGCGGTCGTCCACATCGGCCAGGAGCACGACGGGAAAGGCCGGGCCCTGCGCAGGGAGAAGACAGGCCGCGTCCCCCTCACCGGCCCGGTGCGCCAGCCGCCGGGAGCGAGGGGGACGGCGATCGACGGGTCAGGCCGCCTCGACGGTACGCGTGCGCCGTGCGGGCCGGCCGGGCTGCTCCCGTACGGTGCGTCGGTCGTCGACGACGCCCGTCGTCACGTCGCCGGCCATGGTCAGCGCCCGGTGGGCGTTGCGCGCGGCGTCGCAGGGCCACTCCTGGTGTTCGCAGAGCAGGTTGTCGCAACGCCCGGCCTGGTCGGGATGGTGCGCGTCGATCACGTCGAGGGCCATCCGCCACAGGAGCGGATCGGTGACCCCGGCGGGAACGGCGGCTCGGGTATGTCGCTGCGGGCGGTCGGTGTCGGACACGGTCTCCCCCTTTGTCGGTACCGAAGAAGAGTCTCCACCCCGCGCGCAAGCGAAACCAACCGCCCCGGGTGGGGATGACCACCGCCACGCTGCGGAACTGTCCGACAGCGTGACCGTTCGTGCCCCCATTCCGGGTAAATCCGTGCCCCGGGTTCCGGGAAAAAGACGGTGGTTGCGGGCCGGCCGACCGGGGAGGATGCGGACATGCTGTTGATCGTCCCCGCCGACCCGCTGCGTCCCCGCCGACCGGACCCGCACTTCGCGCCGGAGGCACAGGCCGCCCGGGAGGCCGGGTACCAGGTCGCCGTCGTCGACCACGACGCCCTCGCGGCGGGGCGGGACGTCACCCGGGCGGTCGCCGGGGTGCCCGCCGCCGACGACGCGGTCTACCGGGGCTGGATGCTCTCCGCCGCCCGGTACGCCGGCTTCGCCGAGGCGCTGCGCGCCCGGCAGGTCACCCTGCGCACCGATCCCGACCGGTACCGCCGCGCCCACGAACTGCCCGGGTGGTACGCCGCGGCGGCGGCGCTCACCCCGCAGTCCCGCTGGACCGTCGGCGTCGACCGGACCGACTTCGACCGCATCCGTACCGCGCTGGGCAGCGGTCCGGCGGTGCTGCGGGACTGGACCAAATCCGCCAAGCACCACTGGCACGAGGCGTGTTTCGTGCCGGAGCTGGCCGACGGCGACGCCGCCTGGCGGGTCGCGACCCGGCTGCGCGAACTGCGTGACGACGACTTCGCCCGTGGTTTCGTGCTGCGTCGCTTCGAGCCCCTGGCCGGCGTCGAGATCCGCACCTGGTGGGTGGACGGCCGCTGCGTGCTCACCGGCCCGCACCCGGACACCCCGACGGAACTGCCCGACGTGCCGCTGGACCTCGGGCCGCTGGCCGCCGTGGTGACAGCGCTCGACCTGCCCTTCGTCACCGCCGACCTGGCGTGGCGCACCGACGGCCGGTGGCGGCTGGTGGAGATCGGCGACGGTCAGGTCAGCGACCGCCCGTCCACGATGGCCCCGCAGGCCCTGGTCGCCGCCCTCGGCTGAGCCGGGTCGGCGCGGGGCGGCCCGACCCCGCGGCCCGCCCAGCCGGTGGTGATCAACAGCAGGGCGACGAGGTAGGTGGTCATCACCCACAGCCCGTGGCCGGGCAGCCGGACGCCCGTCGCCTCGACCCCGATGAGCAGGTCGGACAGGAGGAACAGCGCGCCCCCGGTGGCCACCCGCCGGGACACCCCCCAGCCGGCGGCGGCCATCAGGGCCAACGCCAGGCTGTAGCCGAGCACCGGCAGCCGCAGATCACCCAACCGGCCCCAGAGCAGCGCGTTGCCCGCCGCCCACAGCGCCAGGTAGCCGGCCACGGCCGGCGCGGGTGGCCGCCGGTGCCGCAGGAACGCGGTCAGGAACGCCAGCTGGGTGCCGAGGAAGCACCCCATCCCGAGCAGGAACGCGGTGCTGCCGGGCACCAGCAGCGCCACGTCACCGGCGGCCGCGCAGACCAGCCCGGTCGCCACCGGGTCCCACCGCCGGCGTACGGCGAGCAGCCAGCCGAGCAGCAGCGGGGCGAGCAGCGGCTTGGCCGCCCACTGCACGGCCGGCGCGTCGAGGGCGACCCCGGTCAGCTCGACGGCGGCGGCCAGCCCGAACAACCCGAGCCACCACCGGCCGGCCACACCGGACGCCGGCCGGCCCCGGTCGGGTCGCCGGGCGGCACGGGTGCCGCTCATCGGGCGGGCTGCCAGCCGGGACGGCCGAGGACGTGCCCGAGCCGGTGCCGCCACGAACCGGCCCGCCGGACGTCGGCCCAGATCGCGGCGTACTCGTGGGTGGCCACCCGTAGCGGGTTGTAGGTGCCGATGTTCGTCGTCAGCCCGTACCGGACGGCGGTGTCCTCGGGGGCGAAGCTGCCGAAGAGCCGGTCCCAGACGATCAGGATGCCGCCGTAGTTGCGGTCCAGGTACTCACGGTTCGCGCCATGGTGCACCCGGTGGTGCGACGGGGTGTTGAAGACCCACTCGACCGGTCGGGGCAGCCTGTCGATCCGCTCGGTGTGCAGGAAGAACTGGTACAGCAGGCTGACCGACTGCTGGAGGAAGATCATCCACGGTGGGATGCCGAGCAGCGCCAGCGGCAGCCAGAACGGCAGCGAGGTCATCGGCGTCCAGCTCTGCCGCAGCGCGGTGGACAGGTTGAAGTGCGTGCTGGAGTGGTGCACCACGTGGCTGGCCCAGAACAGGCGTACCTCGTGGTGGGTGCGGTGGAACCAGTAGTAGGCCAGGTCGTCGGCGACGAACAGCAGCACCCAGGTCCCGACGCTGGTGGGGGAGAGCTGCACCGGGGCGACCGTCCACAGCGCGACGTAGAGGCCGACGGTGAGCAGTTTCCACGGGAAGCCGATCAGTTGGCTGCCGGCGCCCATGGTGAGGCTGGTGGTGGTGTCCCGCAGCTCGTAGCCGCGTTCGTCGTCGTCCGGCGCGAACCGGTACGACCACGCCTCGACGGCGATGAGCAGCAGGAACGCCGGTACGGCGTAGAGCACGGCGGGGATCATGCGCGACGTTCCCTTCCGGGGGACGGGCGACGGGGGTGGACGCCCGGGACGGGTCGGCGGGTGGGGTGGTGCGGGTCGACCGGAGGGGGACGACGGGCCGGTCAGCCCGTCGGACTGGTGAGGGACGCGGTGAGCAGGGTGTGTGCCTCGGTGGCGGCGTCGTCGCCCCGGCCGTCGGCGATCGCGGCGGCCAGCCGGCGGTGCCCGGCGACGTCCAGCAGTTCGGCCGCGCGTCGGGCCGGCGGCACCTCGCCGACGGCCAGCGCCCCGGCCACCAGGCTGTTGAAGGAGAGCAGGTAGGCGGTGTTGCCGCTGCCGGTGACGATGTGCCGCCACAGCGCGATGTTCGCCTCGGCCATCGCGGACAGGTCGGGGGCGAGCGCGGCGAACCCCTCCACGGTGTCGACCACGACCCGGCGTACCGCCCCGGTGGCCCGCCCGGCGCAGCGCCGGGCCGCGTCGACCCCGACGCAGGCGCGCATCTCCAGCATGTCCCGGACCAGGTTCTCCACCGGCAGCACGTCACCGGACTGGGCGAGGGACAGGGCCAGGTCGAGGCCGGCGTGCACCCGCCAGTCCAGCACCCGGGTGACGCCGCCCTGGCTGATCCGCAGCAGCCCGAGCTGCTGCAGCCGGCGCAACGCCTCCCGTACGGCGTGCCGGTTGACGGCGAACGCGGCGGCGAGTTCGCGTTCCCCGGGCAGCGGGTCACCCGGGGCATGTCGTCCGCTGACGATGGCGTCGCGGAGTTGGCCGAAGACGTGGTCGGAGACGGAGCTGCGGGGCACCGGGACGAAGGTCACGGCAGCAGTCTGGCGGCGTACCAGTCAATTCGTCAACTGGTTGGACCAGTTGGTCGAAAGAAACGGCGGCCGGGTCGGGTGACCCGGCCGCCGTCCCGACGGGCCTCACCGGTGGCCGCTGCCGGATGCCCGGCAGCGGCCGTCCGGACCTCAGGCCCGGCCGCGCTCCCGGCGGTAGCGGCGGATCAGCGCCGCCGTGGAGGAGTCCACGTCGGCCAGGTCCGGCGCGTCCCCGGTCAGCTTCGGGGCGAGCTGGTTGGCCATCACCTTGCCCAGCTCCACCCCCCACTGGTCGAACGGGTTGATGTCCCAGACCGCGCCGCAGGTGAACACGATGTGCTCATAGAGCGCGATGAGCTGGCCCAGCGTCGACGGGGTGAGCTTCGGCGCGATGATCGAGGTGGTCGGGTGGTTGCCGGGCATCACCCGGTGCGGCACCACCTCGGCGGGCGTGCCCTCCGCCTCGACCTGCTCCTTCGTCCGGCCGAAGGCCAGCGCGGCGGTCTGCGCGAAGAAGTTCGACATGAACAGGTCGTGCATCTCGCCCAGGTCGTGGTTGGGCTGGCTGAACGCGATGAAGTCCGCCGGGATCAGCACGGTGCCCTGGTGGATGAGCTGGTAGAAGGCGTGCTGACCGTTGGTGCCCGGCTCGCCCCAGAAGATCTCCCCGGTCGGGTGGTCCACGGGCGTGCCGTCGAGGGTCACCGACTTGCCGTTGCTCTCCATGGTGAGCTGCTGCAGGTACGCCGGGAACCGGTGCAGGTACTGCGAGTACGGCAGCACCGCGTGGGTCTGCGCGCCGAGGAAGTCGACGTACCACACGTTGATCAGCCCGAGCAGCGCCGGCAGGTTCCGCTCCACCGGCGCGGTGCGGAAGTGCTCGTCGACGGCGTGGTAGCCGGCCAGCAGCTCGCGGAACCGGTCCGGCCCGACCGACAGCATCACCGACAGCCCGACCGCCGACGGCAACGAGTACCGGCCACCCACCCAGTCCCAGAAGCCGAACATGTTCTCCGGGTCGATGCCGAAGTCGGCCACCCGGCCCGCGTTGGTGCTCACCGCCACGAAGTGCTTCGCGATCGCCGCGTCGTCGGCGGCGTCCAGCCCCGACAGCAGCCACGTCTTGGCCTGCTCGGCGTTGGCCAGCGTCTCCTGCGTGGAGAAGGTCTTCGACACCACCACGAACAGGGTGGTCGCCGGGTCGAGGTCGTGGGTCTTGTCGTGGATGTCGGTCGGGTCGATGTTGGAGACGAACCGGCAGGCGATCCCGCCGTCCCGGTACGCCTTGAGCGCCTCGTACGCCATCACCGGCCCGAGGTCGGAACCGCCGATGCCGATGTTGACCACCGTGCTGATCCGCTCACCGGTGTGCCCGCGCCACTGCCCGGAGCGGACCCGCTCGCTGAACGCGGCCATCCGGTCCAGCACCCGGTGCACGTCGGCGACCACGTCCTGACCGTCCACGGTCAGCGCGGCGTCGCGCGGCAGCCGCAGCGCGGTGTGCAGCACGGCGCGGTCCTCGGTCGAGTTGATGTGCTCCCCGGCGAACATGGCGGCGATCCGGTCGGTCAGCCCGACCCGCCCGGCCAGCGCGGTGAGCAGCCCGACCGTCTCGTCGGTGACGAGGTTCTTGCTGTAGTCGACGTGCAGGTCGGCGACCTCGCCGGTGAGCCGCTCACCCCGTTGCCGGTCGGCCGCGAACAGCTCCCGCAGGTGGGCGCCGCGCATCGTCTCGGCGTGCTTGCGCAGCGCCTGCCATTCGTCGGTGGTGGTCACACTCGCAGCCATCGGGTCGATCTTCTCCTTCACGACGGTCGTCGGCGCGTGGTGCCGCCGACGGTTCGCGTCCCAGCCTGCCACCCGGGGCGCGGCCACGCGACGCGACCCGGCGCGGCGGGCGGCGCGGCGCGCTCCGCGACACGCCAATGCGACAGGTGTACGACACGCCGCCACGGCGAGACAGTCCGTCGTCGCTGACAGTAGGCTCGCCCGTGCCCCGCCCCCTTCGGCCCGGGAGGAACCATGGCGACGGTGACCGGTCCCCGCCGTGCGGCCGGCGCGGACGAGCCCGCCGAGCGCGCCGCCGACGACGCCGGGCTCGATCTGCCGGAGCTGGCCGACGGCGCCTGGATGCACCACGCCACCACGTTCGCGCACACCAGCTTCCGCGCGGTGGCCCGCCGGTTGCCCCGGCTGGTGCGCGAGGCCGTCGCGTTGGCCTGGGCCACCAGCCGGCGCGACACCCTCGCCGCGATCGGGCTGAACCTGGCCGCCGGGGTGATGACCACCCTCGGCCTGCTCGCCACCACCGGCGTCCTGCGGGAGTTGTTCGCCGCCGGCCCGACGCCGGACCGGGTCCGGGCCGCGCTGCCCGCGCTGGTGCTGGCCGCGGCGGCGGTGGCCGCCAAGGGCACCCTGACCGTCACCGCCGGCTGGGCGCAGGCCCGGCTGATCCCGCAGATCACCTACGCGGTGGAGCTGCGGCTGTTCGAGACCACCACGGCGGTCGAGCTGGCCGCCTTCGACGACGCCGGCTTCGCCGAGGAGATGGACCGGGTCCGCGACCGGGGCACGGCCGAGGCGGCGTCCATCGTCGACCACACGGTCAACCTGATCACCGGGGTGGTGGGCGTGCTGGCCACCGCTGCCGCGGTGACCGTGATCCAGCCGTTGCTGCTGCCGTGCCTGCTGCTCGCCGCGGTACCCGAGGCGGTCACCGCGGTCAGGATGGCCCGCCGGCAGTACCTGGACATGCTGGCCCGGATCAACAGGCGTCGCCGGATGTGGATGCTGGCCAACCTGATGGCCAACCGGCACACCGCCGCCGAGGTGCGGGCCTACCAGATGCGCGACTTCCTGCTCACCGAGTTCCGCCGGATGATGAGCGCCGAGACGGCCGCGCTGCTGCGGTTGGCCCGCGCACAGAGCCGGACCCGGGCCGTCGGGATGTCCATCGGCGGGGTCGCCGCCTTCGCGGTCTACGCCGTGCTCGGTGGGCTGCTGCTCGCCGGCCTGGTCGCGCTGGCCGCGGCGGCGACCGCCCTGCTCGCCCTCCAGTCGGCCCGCAGCAGCCTCGCCCTCGCCGTCTTCGCCACCAACAACCTCTACGAGGACGCCCTCTACTACCAGGACTACCGGGACTTCCTCGACCGGGCCGAGGGGCGCAGCGGCACCGCCCCGGGACGGCCCGCCACCGGGTTCGACACCATCGAGCTGGACCGGGTGAGCCTGCGCTACCCGGACACCGACGCCCCGGCCGTCGACGAGGTCAGCCTCACCGTCCGGCGGGGCGAAGTGGTCGCGCTGGTCGGGGAGAACGGCTCCGGCAAGACCACCCTGGCCAAGCTGATCGCCGGTCTCTACCGACCCACCGGCGGGGCGATCCGGTGGGACGGCGTCGACGTCGCCGAGCTGGACCCGGCGTCGACCGCCGCCCAGGTGGCGGTGATGACCCAGGAGTGGTGGAAGTTCCCGTTCACCGCCGCGCAGAACATCCGTATCGGCCGGTACGACCGGGCTCCGGACATGGCCGGGCCCACCGTCGAGGACGCCGCCCGGTCGGCCGCCGCGCACGACATGATCGCCGGGTTGCCGTTCGGCTACGACACCCTGCTGGCGCGGGAGTTCAAGAACGGCCACGACCTCTCCGGCGGGCAGTGGCAGCGGCTGGTGGCCGCCCGGGGCCTCTACCGCGACGCCCGGCTGCTGATCTGCGACGAGCCGTCGGCCGCCCTCGACGCCCGCGCCGAACACGCGCTCTTCGAGCAGTTGCGGCGGCGGCCCGACCGGACGGTCGTGCTGATCACCCACCGGCTGGCCAACGTCCGGCACGCCGACCAGATCTTCGTGATGGACCGTGGTCGACTGGTGCAGCAGGGCGACCACGACACGTTGATGGCCGCCGACGGGCCCTACCGGGAGCTGTTCGAGTTGCAGGCGAGCGGCTACCTCGCCGCCACCGAGTAGCGGCGACGCCGGCGACGACACGGCCAAGGCATCGACGTTCATTGAACTCTTGGAGATGGTTCGATAGCGTCACCCTGGCAACCCCTCGACCTCGGCGGTGGCGGCTGAGCGACGACGCGGGCGGGTGTGGCCTCCGGGCGGACCACACCGCCTCCCCGGCCGGCCACCGCACCCGGGCGAAAGGTCGGGACGGTGCACCCCACCGTCGTGAAAGGCATCCGCCATGAACCACGTGTCCACCCGCGGCAGCGGGCGTCGGACCACACCACCGCGGCTGCGTGCCGCCCTGGTCTCGATCGCCACCGGCCTGGTCGCCGTCGGTACCACCGTCGCCCTCGCCTCCAGCGCCAGCGCCGGCACCACCCTCGGTGCCGCCGCCGCCGAGACGGGCCGCTACTTCGGCACCGCGGTGGCGGTGAACAGGCTCTCCGACTCCGGCTACGCCGGCATCCTGAACCGTGAGTTCACCTCGGTCACCGCCGAGAACGAGATGAAGTGGGACGCCACCGAGCCCAGCCCGAACCAGTTCAGCTACGCCGGCGGCGACAAGCTGGTCAGCCACGCCGAGGCCAACGGGATGCGGGTCCGCGGTCACGCGCTGGCCTGGCACCAGCAGCAACCGCGCTGGACGGCCGTCCTGTCCGGCGTGGCCCTGCGCAACGCCATGCTCAACCACGTCACCCAGGTCGCCACCCACTACCGGGGCAGGATCGACGCGTGGAACGTGGTGAACGAGGCGTTCGCCGACGGGGGCAGCGGTGGGCGTCGTGACTCCAACCTGCAGCGCACCGGTGACGACTGGATCGAGGCGGCGTTCCGGGCCGCCCGGGCCGCCGACCCGGGCGCGACGCTCTGCTACAACGACTACTACATCGACGGGCAGAACCCGAAGAGCAACGGCGTGTACGCCATGGTCCGGGACTTCAGGGCCCGGGGTGTGCCGATCGACTGTGTCGGCTTCCAGTCCCACTTCACCGCCCAGTCGCCGGTGCCGTCGGACTACCAGGCCAACCTCCAGCGTTTCGTCGACCTCGGCGTCGAGGTGCAGATCACCGAGCTGGACATCGAGGGCTCCGGCAGCCCCCAGGCCGACAGCTACTCCCGCGTGGTCCGCGCCTGCCTGGCGATCTCCCGCTGCACCGGCATCACCGTCTCCGGCATCCGGGACACCGACTCGTGGCGGTCCAGCGCCACGCCGCTGCTCTTCGACGGCAACGGCACAAAGAAGGCCGCGTACACCTCCACGCTGGACGCGCTCAACGCGGGCGGCACCACCGTCCCGCCGACCACGCCGCCGCCGACCACCACCCCACCGCCCACGACCACCCCGCCGCCTCCTACCACGAGCCCGCCGCCCGGTGACGGTGACTGCACCGCGTCGGTGTCGGTGAACTCCTGGTCCGGCGGCTTCGTGGCCACCGTCAAGGTCACCGCCGGCCCGGCCGGGCTCGACGGGTGGGTGGTCGACCTGATCCTGCCGTCGGGTGCCACCGTCACCACCGTGTGGAGCGCGCAGAACACCGGCACCTCCGGTGACGTCAGCTTCCGCAACCTCGGCTACAACAGCGCCGTCGGGGCGGGAACCGGCACCGAATTCGGCTTCCAGGGTACCGGCAACGGTCCCACCGGCGCGGCGACCTGCGCCCGCCCCTGACCGGCCACCCGGCCGGCGGGTGCCGGGCAGTCCTGCGGTCGGCGGGCCGGACGGGTGGCGGGCGGGTCAGACCGCCGTCACCGGATGCCGGACCACCCCGTCGAAGAGGTACCCGAGGTCGTTGACCCCGGCCCGGTCGGCCTGACCACGGCCCGTCACGTCCACCGCGCGGGCCCGCAGCGTCCACCGGCCGGCGGTCGGCGGACACCACCGCGTCGACCACCGCTGCCAGGGCCCACCCCGGTCCACCCCGACCAGGGTGGCCGGTCGCCACCCGTCGCCCGTGTCGACCTCGACCCGGTCGATCGGGCCGGCCCCGGACCAGGACCGGCCGGTCAGCGTGGTCTCGACGCCGGCCGGCAGCCGGGCGTCCCAGGGCAGCTCGAACGCGCTCTTGACCGACTGGGTGTCGGCCGGCCCGCCGTCGGCCGGCTGACCGGGACCGAACATCCGGTAGAGGCTGGTGTTCCACGGGGACAACAGCGGGGTGGTGGAGACCTCGATCGCGCCGACCCACTTGATCGAGGAGATGCCGATCCAGCCGGGCACCACCACCCGGACCGGGAAGCCGTGGTCCGCCGGCAGCGGCGCGCCGTTCATCTCGTACGCGAGCAGCACGTCGTCGAGGGCCTTGCCGATCGGCAGCGGACGGCGTACCCGGCCGAGATCGACGCCCCCGGTGACGTACGGCGGGTCGAGGCCCTCCGGCATCACGTCCACCGCGTCGGCGGTCAACCCGGCGTGCCGCAGCACGGTGGACAGCGGCACCCCGCGCCAGCGGGCCACCCCGACGCCCCCGAGCCGCCACTGCACCCCGGAGGCCGGGGTGTCCTGCTGGCTGGCGAAGAAGTGCCGCCCGTTGCCGGCGCACTCCACCAGGGCGGGCAGCTCGACGGCGGGCAGTGCGCGCAGGTCGGCGTAGCCGAACTCGACCGGGGCGTCCCGGGTCGGAGCGTCACGCAGGCCGTCGCCGTACAGCCGCAGCCGCCAGGTGTCGGCGTCGATGTGGGGGGTGTGGGTGTGGTTGCGCACGAAGAACCTGTCGTTCGGCACCACGTAGCCCTGGCCGGCCATCGCCTCCCAGCGCATCTCGGCGTTGCCGTCGCGGGGCGTGAGCAGCGCGGGGTCGAGCGGCTTGACGATGCCCGGGGCCACCCCGACCGGCCCGGCGGCGGGCGCGACGGGCTCCCGTGCGTCGTCGGCGGCGGCGAGGGCGCTCATCGCCGTGCCCAGCGTGACCAGGTCGGCGCGGGACACCCCGTCGGCGCGGGCCTGGCCGGCCAGCCACTGCCGGGCCCGGCGGGCGTCGTGGTCGGCCTCGTCGTACGACAGAACGGTGGACACCGGGGCTCCCTCGGCTCGGCGGCTGCAACTCCTATTGAATCAGTAGGAGTTGCGGCCGGGGAGAGCCACTGGCCGACCCGGGCCGGGGCCATTCGGTCAGATGGCGGCGGCCAGCGTCACCACCCCCGCCGCGACCAGCACCCCGGCCCAGAGCCGGTCCACGTTGAACCAGGCCCGGCGCAGCACCCCGACCCCCAGCACCTCGAACACCAGCAGCGCGACGGTCGACGCGACGGCAAGCATCGCCACGGTGTGCGCCCCGGCGGCGGCCAGCCCGGTCAGCGCGCCGGCCGGTGCCGCCGCCAGGTGCCCGGCGTGCCCGCCGGCCGGCGGGTCGGCCAGCAGCACCGGCAGCAGCATCAACCCAGCACCGTGCGCCGACGACATCAGGAACGACCAGCCGGCCACCTGCGCCGCCGACAGCCGCATCCCGGCCCAGCGGAAGTGCCGCCGGGACAACAGTCGCCACAGCCCGAACCCGACCAGCACCGTCCCGCCGGCCACCGTCAACGCGGTGCTGGCGGTGACCGAGCGGGTGGCGGAGACCAGCGCGGCGACCACCGCCACCGAGGCCAGGTGGCCTGCCGCGACCGGGGGCAGCGCGGCCAGCAGCGCCACCCGGCGACGCTCCTGCAACCCCCGGGCGACCGCGAGGAGCCACCCCATCGCCGGGTTCAACCCGTGGAACGCGCCGAGCGCCGCCACCGCCAGCAGGGTCCGCCCGGTCACGGGAAGCAGTACGAGTCGGAGCTGGCGTCGCCGCCCTGCAACCGGGTCTGGTGCACCCGCAGCCCCCGGAACTGCTCGCCGTGCGGGAAGAACCGCACGTCCGGGGTGAGCCCGCCGTGTTCCGGGTCGACGTCCAGCTTGGCGAGCCACGCGCCCACCCCGTCGGGATAGAACTGGTCGTCCCAGGAGCCGTAGAGCGAGTTGCTGACGTAGACCCGGCGGCCGTCCCGGCTGACCTCCACCATCTGCGGACCACCGGCCAAGGGCTCGTCCGGAGCGGCCGGGTGGGCCGTGCGGGCCACGATGCCGCCGAGGCGCACCGAGCCGACCAGCACCGGGTGGAACGGGTCGGTCACGTCGTATTGGCGCAGCTCCCCGGTGCCCCAACAGGAGACGTAGAGCAACCGGTCGTCCACCGACAGGTCGATGTCGGTGACCAGCGGGGGGACCGCGCCGAACGGCTTGAGCAGGTCCGGCAGACCGGCCGGGTCGGCGGGCTCGGCGGGGATGTCGATCACCCGGGTCACCGCCCACGGCGCGTCCGCGCCGTCGCCGTCGCGGTGCCACAACCAGACCGACGCCGACAGGTCCTCGACGCTGATCACCACCCCGACGAAGCCGTACGACCGGGTCGGGTCGTGCGCGGGGCGCAGTTCGAGCGCCATCTGGTACTGGTCGCCGAGGTCGACCCGCTGCACGTGCCGGCGCTTGGCGAGGTCCCAGAAGTGGATCGCGTGCCCGTATTTCCGTCCCAGCAGCAGCTCGCCGACGATGCCGTCCTCGATCATCGACGGGGTGCCCCACTCGCTGGTGACCAGCACGTCCTGGGTGAGGTGCCACCACACGTCGTACGCCAGGAACTGCGGGCCCCGGTCGGCCTCCCACGCCCCACGGACGGCGAAGGTGGTGTGGTCGAGCACGGCGATGCCGCCCGGACCCTCGGCACCGTCGACGCCGCCGAGCGCCGACAGGTAGATGCCGTCCGGGCCACAGTGCACGGTGTGCGGGCGGGAGTAGCCGGACCTCTCGGCCAGCTCCTGCGCGCCGATCACCTTCACCAGCTGCGGTGAGCGCGGGTCCGGTCGGGTGTCGAACACGTGGATGCGCGACGACCGCAGCCCCGGCACGATCAGGTAACGCCGCTCGACGTGCGGGTGCGGTGCGGTCGGGCAGAGCGCGCTGCTGCACGCGTTCCAGCCGAAGTGGTGCAGCTCGTCGCCGGTGTACGGCAGATCCGTCCAGCCGACCACCCGGCCGTAGTCGGCGGACTCCGGATCGGTGTCGAGCACGACGATCGCGTCCGGCCGCTGCGCCGTACGGTCGAACGCCGCGACGTAGGCCAGCTTCTCGACGGGCGCGGTGGCCGCCTCGCGGGGGGAGGGGTAGAAACTCGGGTCGGGTGTCCAGCGGGTCATCGTCATCTCCGGGATCAGACGGCGGGTACGCCGAGGCGGTCGAGCAGCCGGCGACGCAACGCGCCGAAGGCGGGCTGTTCGGGGGAGCGGGCGGGGCGGTCGGCGGCGTGCCCGGCGGGGCCGAGGTCGACGGTGACCTCCTCGGCGACGACGCCCCCGTCGAGCAGCAGGATGCGGTCGGCGAGCAGCAGCGCCTCCTCGACGTCGTGGGTGACCAGCAGGGCGGCGAAGCCGTGCTCGGCGCGCAGCCGCCGCAGCAGGGACTGCATCCGCAGCCGGGTCAGCGCGTCGAGCGCCCCGAACGGCTCGTCGAGCAGCAGCAGGTCCGGCTCGCGGACGAGCGCGCGGGCCACCGCGACCCGCTGCGCCTGACCGCCGGAGAGTTCCGCCGGCCAGGCCCGGCGGCGGTCGGCCAGCCCCACCTCGGTCAGCGCCCGGTCCACCCGGGCCCGCACGTCGGGGCCGGTCAGCCCCAGCGCGACGTTGTCGCCGACCCGCTTCCAGGGCAGCAGCCGGTGTTCCTGGAAGACCACGGCGGCGGTGCCCCGCACCCGGGTCTCGCCGGTGGCGTCGGCGTCCAGGCCGGCGAGGATCCGCAGCAGGGTGCTCTTGCCGGAGCCGCTGCCGCCGAGCAGCGCCACCACCTCCCCGGCGGCGATGGCCAGGTCGACCCCGGCGAGCACCGACCGGCCGTCGAAGGCCCGCCGTACCCCGTGGGCGGTGAGCACCGCCGCGTCGCCCGCCCGGTCCGCCGCGTCGCCGGTCCCGTGCGTCGGGCCGGTCAGGTCGCCCGCAGGCCGCGTCGCCATGTCAGGGTCCTCCTCTCCAGGATCCGCAGGGCGAGGTCGGACAGCAGCCCGAGCAGCGCGTAGATGACCAGACCGAGCACCACCACGTCGGTCTGGCTGAACTCCCGGGCCTCCATCATCAGGAAACCGACGCCGGTCTGGGCGTTGACCTGCTCGCCGACGACGAGGCTGAGCCAGGCCGCCCCGATCGCCAGCCGCAGCCCGAGGAACAGCGACGGCAACGCCCCGGGCAGCACCACGTGCCGCAGCCGCGCGGCCGGTCCCAGGCCGCAGGTGCGGGCCGCCTCGACGAGCCGCTCGTCGATGTCCCGGATGCCGGCGTAGGTGTTGAAGTAGATCGGGAAGAACACCCCGAGCGCGACCAGGGTGATCTTCAACGACTCGCCGATCCCCACCCAGATGATCAGCAGTGGGACGAGCCCCAGGTGGGGCAGCATCCGGGCCATCTGCACCGGCGGGTCGACCAGGTCGTCACCGAGCCGGAGCAGGCCGGCGGCGGCACCGAGCACCAGCGCCAGCACCCCGCCGAGCAGCAGCCCGATGCCGGCCCGGGTGAGCGAGTCGAGCAGGTGGACGCCGAGGGTCCCGTCGCCGGCCAGCCGTACCCCGGTGGTGAGCACCCGGCTCGGTGCGGGCAGCTTGTCCGGGGCGAGCAGGCCGGCGCGGGCGGCGGCCTCCCATCCGGCGACGAGCAGGACCGGACTCACCAGTCGCCACCAGCGCCGCCCGGCCCGACGTCGCGGGCCCGCGTCGGGTGGGGCCGGGACGGCGGCCGGCGGCGCGGGGAGCACCACGGTGGTGCTCACTGGAACACCGCGCTGAACCGGTCGTCCACCCGACCGGCGATGTCGACCGGGCCGGGGACGAGGTCGAGGGTGGTGAAGCCGTCCGCGATGGCCTGGAGTTCGACGCCGACGGCGGGGGTGACCGGGGCCAACGGGCGGGCGCTGCGGGCCAGCGCCCGGGTGGTGACGTCCAACGGGATCTTCAGTTCGGGGGCGAGCACCGTGGCGCGTTCGGCCGGGTTGGCGATGCCCCAGTCGGTGACCTTCCGGTACGTGGTGAGGAAGGCGCGGACGTCGTCGGTGCGGTCCCGGACCACCTCGGGGGAGGCCAGCACGTACTCCCGGTTGCTGGCCAGGCCGGTGGCGTCGGCGAGCACCGTCACCCCGGGCTGCTCGGCGAGGGCGAAGTACGGGTCCCAGATGATCCAGGCGTCGACCTGGCCGTTGTCGAAAGCGGGCCGTCCCTCGGCCGGCTTGAGGTACTTGACGTTGATGTCCTTCAGCGTCATGTTGTTCGCCGCCAGCAGCCGGACCAGCAGCCAGTGCACGTTGCTGCCCTTGTTCAGCGCCACGGTCCGGCCGCGCAGGTCGGCGAAGGTCTTCAGGCCGCTGTTCTGCTTGACCAGCACCGCCTCGCCCTGCGGGATCGGGGCCGAGGTGCCGATCACCGAGAAGGGGATCTTCGCGGCGGCGGCGAAGATCGGAGGCGCCTCACCGACCTGTCCGATGTCGATCGCGCCGGCCTTGAGTGCCTCGGTCAGGGCCGGGCCGCTCTCGAACAGCGACCACTGCGCGTCGGGTGCGGCGTTGCGGGCCTTGACCAGGCTCAGCCCGCCGAAGCGTTGGTAGCCGATGCGCAGCGGGCCCTTGCCGGCCTGCGCGTCGTCGGCGCAGCCGGTGACCCCGCCGACGGCGACCAGGGACAGGGCGGTGAACAGAGCGGTGGCCAGCCGGCGCAGGCTCCTCGGCGGGGTGGGCATGTCGGCTCCTCGGGAGTGGACGGTGTGCTCGCGACGCCGCAGGTCGGCGGCGCGCAGTAACCTACCAAGCCGATAGGTTTTATGGGTAGCCTGTCGTGGTCGTCGTCCCATCCCTCAGGAGGACCCCCGATGTCGCTGACCTTCCACTGGTTCCTGCCCACCTACGGCGACAGCCGCGACATCGTCGGCGGCGGCCACGGCGTCGCGGTCGGCACCGCCGGTGGGGCCCGCCCCGCCACCGTCGCCTACCTCGGGCAGATCGCCCGCAGCGCCGAGCAGCTCGGCTTCGTCGGCGCGCTCACCCCGACCGGGGCGTGGTGCGAGGACGCCTGGCTGGCCACCGCCATGCTGGCCGAGGTCACCGAACGGCTGAAGTTCCTGGTCGCGTTCCGCCCCGGGCTGCTCTCACCCACCCTCGCCGCCCAGATGGCCGCCACCTTCCAGCGCCTGTCCGGCGGCCGGCTGCTGCTCAACGTGGTCACCGGTGGGGAATCCACCGAGCAGCGCGCCTACGGCGACTTCCTCGACAAGGACGCCCGGTACGCCCGCACCGACGAGTTCCTGTACGTCGTGCGGTCACTGTGGCGGGGCGAAACCGTCGACCACGCCGGGGAACACCTGCGGGTCGAGGGCGCCCGGCTGGCCCGGCTGCCCGACCCGGTGCCCCCGGTCTACTTCGGTGGCTCGTCCACCGCCGCCGGCCCGGTGGCCGCCCGGCACAGCGACGTCTACCTGACCTGGGGCGAGCCGCCCGCCCAGGTGGCCGGCAAACTCGACCGGATCCGCGCCCTCGCCGCCGACGCCGGCCGGTCGCCGCGCTTCGGTATCCGGCTGCACGTCATCGCGAGGGACACCGCCGAGGCGGCGTGGGCGCAGGCCGGGCGGCTGCTCGACGGTATCGACGAGGCTGACATCCGGGCCGCCCAGGAGGGGCTGCGGCGCAGCGAGTCCGAGGGGCAGCGCCGGATGCTCGCCCTGCACGGCGGCAGCCGCGACGGGCTGGAGGTCGCCCCGAACCTCTGGGCCGGGGTGGGGCTGGTCCGGGGCGGGGCCGGCACCGCCCTGGTGGGCAGCCACACCGAGGTCGCCGACCGGATCACCGAGTACCACGCGCTCGGCATCGACGAGTTCATCCTCTCCGGCCACCCGCACCTGGAGGAGGCGTACTGGTTCGGCGAGGGGGTGCTGCCGATCCTGCGGGCCCGGGGCCTGTGGCGGCACCCGGCCGGTGAGCCGGCCCCCGACCCGACGCCGAGCGTCCCGTTCGCCCCGCAGCCCGCCCGGGTCTGACCACGGCGCGTCCGGCGGGCCCGGCACCTGCGGCGGGTCCGCCCCGGCCGGGCGCGGTGGGGTCAGTGCCGGCCGGCGAGGAAGTCGGCCAGCACCCGGGTGTGGGTCGAGAAGGCCAACTCGACCGGCTCGGTGAGGACCAGCCACTCGGTGGCCTCCTCGGTCGGCGTCGACGGGGGCAGCTGCGCGGCCGGCCGCTCCGGCAGCGCCCCGAAGATCATCATGGTGCCGCCGTGCGGGGCGCCGTGCACCGCGAACAGCCGGGCCCGCTGCGCCTCGTCGACCAGCCCGGTCTCCTCGCGCAGTTCCCGCACCAGTGCCTCGGCCCACTCCTCGCCGTACTCGACGAAGCCGCCGGGCAGGGCGAGCTGGCCCCGGGCCGGCTCGATGTCCCGGCGTACCACCACCAGGCCGAGCCCGGCGTCGGTCCGCACCGGCAGCAGCGCCACCGCGACCGGGGTCGGGTTGCGCCACACCGTCTGCCCGCAGGCCGCGCAGAACCGGGGCCAGCCGGCGTCCGGCGGATAGGCCGCCCCGCAGTAGTGACAGTGCGCGTACGGCAGGACGGTCATGCCGCCGCACGCTACCGCGCCCGGGCCACCCGGCTCAGGGCAGGTCCGCCGTCGGCCCGGGGTCGGTCGGCCGGTCGTCGCGCAGGATCTCCCGGGCTTCCATCAGGGCGAAGCCGAGCAGGTTGAGCCCACGCCAGCGGGCCGGGTCCTCGGCGCGCGGGTCGTCGGGGGCCAGCCCGACCCCCCACACCCGGTCGACCGGGCTCGCCTCCACCAGCACCCGGTCCCCGGTGCCCAGCAGGTACGCCCGCAGGTCGGCGTGCTGGCCGAACTTGGCCAGGCTGCCGGCCAGCACGACGGCGTACCGCTCGGCCTCCCACACCGCCTGGTCGAACCCGCGGACCTGGCGGCCGACCGCCTTGGCCTGCTGCGGGTGGCCGGCGGCGAGCACCCGCTCCCCGGCCTCGGCGTCGTCGAACAGCAGCGCCTTGCGCCACATCATCCAGTGCTCGGCGGTGGGGAAACGCCGCCCGTCGACGGTGAACGACGCCGGCCACCACTGGCTCAGGCAGCTGCGCCCGACGGTGCCGTCCCGCTGTGGCCGGTGCCCCCAGAAGCACAGGTACCTCACCCGCCGCCCGGCGCGGTGCAGGGCCAGGACGTCGTGGGCGCGGCGCATCGACATGCCGTCCAGTCTGACCGTCGGCACCGACAACACGCACCCGGGTTTGCGCCGGGCCGGCGACCCGGCGCGACCCGTACCGTCAGGCCGGCGACGCGCCGGTGTACGCGGCGATGGTGCGGGCGGCGGCGGCCCGTGCGGCCTGCGGTTCGGTGCCGCCGGCGATGTCGGCCTCGGCCCACGCCTCGCCGCTGAGCGTCATGAACCGTCGCCCGTCCGCCGAGCCGATCCACGTGGCGGCCTGGTCGGGGGTGACGCCACCACCGTCGGCGTCGAGGTGGCTGGCCAGGCCGAGCAGGCCGGAGTCCCAGCCGACGCCGACCGCGCCGGGGCCGTACTCGGTCCACCGGACGTCGTCGACGTGGGCGACGTGCTCCAGGGTGAACCGGGTCCGCTCGTCGTCCTCCGGGGTGAGGCGGACCTCGATCCAGCTGATCTCGTCGCCCATCTCCCAGGTGGCGGCGAAGCTCTTCGGCGGGTCGCAGCGCTGCACCACGCCCCCGGCGTTGCCCTCGAACTGGTAGCGGCCGTGCAGTTGCAGGTCGCCTGCGACCGGCAGGAACCAGCGCGGGATGCGCTCGGCGTTGGTGCAGGCGTCCCAGAGGTCGTCAAGCGTCGTCGGGTACGTCTGGCTGATGGTCAGCACGCGCGCCTCACCCGCTTCGAGAGTGCGGCTGCCCACGGTGCGTCGTACGGCGCTGATCTGCTGGCTGGTCTCGATCATGAGGTGCTCCGGTGCTCGGTCGGGTCGTCCGTCGTGGTGTGCGTCCGCCGTTCGCGCCGACCCCGGGCGATCTCGGTGGCCAGGGCGTCCAGGGCCGGCGTCCAGAACCGGCGGAACCCCTCCAACCACCTGTCGACCTCCCGCAGCGGGGCGGGATCGACCGCGTAGAGCCGACGGGCGCCCTGCGGGCGGACCGTGGCGAACCCGTTGTCCCGCAGCACCTTGAGGTGCTGCGAGACGGCGGGCTGGGTGATCCCGAACTCCTCCTGGATCACCGCGCAGACCCCGCCGGCGCTCCGCTCGCCCTGCGCGAGCAGTTCGAGGATGCGCCGGCGCACCGGGTCGCCGAGGACGTCGAAGGCGTGCACGGTCCCCTTTGTATCAGGCATCGCTTATATAAGCAATCAACCCAGTCGAGCGGCGACGGCCGACCGCAGCTCGGGCAGCCGGTCGTGCAGCAGCCCCGGGCACTGGGTGCTGGCGAAGTCCTTGTGACCGTAGATCTGGCTGGCCGGGATGGCGTACTGCTGGCAGGTGAACGCGCAGAACACCACCAGGCTGTCCCAGAGCGCCTGCGGCGGCTGCACGTCGACGTAGATCCCGTCGTTCTCGATGCCGATGGCCTGGCTGTTCTGCCCCACGCAGTGCGCGCCCTGCACCATCGTCTGGCCGTGCAGCAACGCGTACAGGCTGCCGTGCCGCCCCTCGGTGAGCTGGCCGCCCCGGCTGTTGGTGAAGTGCTGCCCGGAGTCCAGCCAGCCGTTGCCGTCCATGTGCAGGTCCTGGATCTCCCGCGAGTTGGCGTACGCGTGGGCCAGGCTGTAGTCGGTCGAGTTCGGGAACGCCGTGTGGTGCACGATGATCTTGTTGGGTCGGCTCGCGACCACGCTCACCGGCGACGACGGCGGCCGGGCCCCCCAGGTGGCGCAGTTGGCGATCACCGGTTGGTCGACGCGGCCGAGGGCCACCCGGCCGCCGGCCGGCGTGCCGCCGGTGGTCAGGGCGCTGCCGTCGGTCGGCGTGCCGCCGGCGGTCAGGGTCGGGTCGACGGTGGAGTGGCCCGTCGCGGCGGCGCCTGCGGCGGATCCGCCGAACGGGGTCGGCGCGAGCGCCCCGGCGGTGCCGAGCAGGACCGCGCCGCGCAGCACGCTGCGCCGGGACACGGGTACGTTCATGGCGGGCTCCTCAGGGGTGGGGGAGGTGCCGACGGTCGACCGGCGTGACGACTCCGGGGTGGCCGGGATCGATACCGGGCCGACCGGCGGCTGCGGTGCTCCGGTCGGGCTCAGCAGGGGCCGTTGCAGGCCAGCACCCGGAGCCGGTCGAGGGTGCCGTTCCACACGTTCTGGTCGCCCGGGAAGGTGCCCGACGACGCCCACTGCCAGAAGGAGTACGTGGCCCAGCCGGCCGGCAGCGTGCCCACCGTGCCGGCGTACCGGGCGAGCCAGAGCGGGTTGGTGGCGGCGAAGCCGCTGTAGTTGCCGGTGCAGGTGGTCCACCAGTCGGTGGTGGTGTAGATCGTCGCCCAGCGCCCGGTGCGGGCGTAGTACTGGTTGACGAAGGAGGCGATCCAGCTGCGCATCGCGCTCTGGCTCAGCCCGTAGCAGGTCGCGCCGTACGGGTTGTACTCGATGTCGAGCGCGCCGGGCAGCGTCCGGCCGTCCTTCGACCAGCCGCCGCCGTGGTCCACGAAGTAGTTGGCCTGGGTCGCGCCGGTCGTGGTGTCCGGCCGGGCGAAGTGGTACGAACCCCGGATCATCCCGACGTTGTACGACCCGTTGTACTGCTGGGCGAAGTACGGGTTGGTGTAGTACGTGCCCTCGGTGGCCTTCACGTAGGCGAACCGGGCGCCGTTGGTCCAGGCGGTGGACCAGTTGACGTTGCCCTGGTAGCTGGAGACGTCCATGCCGGGCAGGCCGGCCGGGGCGGCGGTGGCCGGGGTGACGACGCCGAGGGTGGCGGCGACCATGGTGGCGGTCGCCAGCAGCGTGCCCGTGAGTGCACGGAGACGGTTCATCTTTCCTCCCTGGGGGATGCCGCGTGGTTACGGCGGGAGCGACGAAAGGAACTGTCAGGTATTAGGTCATGGTCGGAGATAGTTTTCAATAGATAGAATCAAGATTGTCGATTTATGTAGTGCTCGTGCCTCCGCCGGTCGGGAGGTGGGGGGTGCGTCAGGTGCCGGGACCGGCGAGCACCTCGGCCGCCGCCCGCTCGCCGGCCAGCACCGCGCCCTCCAGGTAACCGGCCCACCGGGTCGCCGTCTCGGTGCCCGCCCAGTGCACCCGCCCCACCGGCCGATGCAGCTCGGGACCGTGATCCCGCCACGAGCCGGGGGTCAGCGCCCCGCAGAAGCAGCCCCGGGTCCACTCGTCGGCCGACCAGTCGTACTCGACGAGGTCGTCAGGCTCCGCGGCGGCCGGGCCGACCAGCTCCACCAGCGCGGCCAGCACCGCCGCCCGTCGCCGCCCCGGCGACAGCCGGCGCAGCTCCCGGGCCTGCCGGCCGTAGCTGAACCCGGTCAGCACCCCACGCGTCGAGCCCGGCGTCGAGTTGTCCACCGTCTCGGTCAGTGGCCCGTCGGTCGACGTGGTCACCCCGGAACACCCGTCGGCCCGCCAGAACGGCGTCGGGTAGACCGCGTGCAGCTTCAACGCCGACCCCATCGGCATCCGCTGCGTCAACGCGTCGCGCAGGGCCGGCAGCGCCGGTGAGTACGCGATCCGGCCCGCCAGCGCCGGGGCCACCGCCACCACCGCGGCCTCCGCCCGGTACGCCCCCTCGTCGGTGTACGCCACCACCCCGTGACCGTCCTGGTGGATCGCCCGCACCGGCGCTGCGGACCGTACCGTCCCCGGTGGCAGCGCCGCCGCCATCCGCTCCGCCAGCAGGGCCGGCCCACCCACCAGTCGATCCTGCTGGGCACCCCCGGCCATCCCCAGCAGCAGCCCGCTCCCGCCGCCGCTGCGCAGATAGAACAGCACCTGCAACAGCGACACCTCGTCCGGGTCCGCCGCCAGCAATCCGCCGGCCCACGTACCGGGCGGTCACCGGATCGGGCGCGGCGCTGGTCAACCAGCCGCCGAGGGTGAGCCGGTCCCACTCGTCCGCCCGCGCCGCCCGCCACGGGGTCGCCGGGTCCACCTCGGCGGAAAGGTCGTCGAGCAGGTTGACCGTCTGCCGGACCGACTCCGGCGGCAGTTCCCGCAGCCGCCCGTCCCAGCGCACCACCGACCGGCCCTGCGCGGCCGACGGGAACGTGGTCAGCCCGTGCTCGGCCACCAGGGCGGCCATCCGGTCCTGGGTCGGGCCGATCCACTGCGTGCCCAGGTCCAGCGCCGTGCCGTCGTCCAGCCGCCGGGTCGCCACCCGCCCTCCGACCCGTTCCCGGGCCTCCAGCACCACCACCCGCGCCCCACCCCGGCACAACGCCGCCGCCGCGGCGAGCCCCGAGAACCCCGCACCGACCACCACCACCCGCACCGACCGCGCATACCCCGCCCCTCGGGCTGGGCTGGGTCGGCCGCTACTCGGGCAGGCAGGGGCGGCAGGGCCGGGCCGGGTGGGGCCGGGCCGGGCCGGGTCGGTCGGGCTGAGCTGGGCAGGGCTGAGTCGGGGTCGGGCGGAGCGGGTGACGCGGGGCGCAGTCAGTCGCGCAGGGTGCGCAGGATGCGGGTGAGGTCGGCGTGGTCGGTGGGGGAGAGGTGGCCGAAGAAGCGTTCCGCCTCGGCGCTGCGGGCCGTCCGGATGGCCGCGCCGACCCGCGTACCCTCGTCGGTCGGCGCGACCAGGGTCGCCCGCCGGTCGGCCGGGTCGGGACGGCGCGCGACGAGCCCGCGTTCCTCCAGGCCGTCGACGACCTCGGTGGTGGAGCGGGGCGCGATGCGCAGGTGGTCGGCGAGGGCGCTGAGCCGCATCGCGCCGTGCCGGGTGAGCACCGCGAGGGCGCGGGCGTGGCCGGGGTTGACGTCCCAGGGTTCGAGGGTACGTCGGGACTGGTGGCGCAGCCGTCGGGCCACCGCCCAGAACAGCTCGGCGAGGCTCTCCTCGGCCGGGTCGGTGGGTGGCCCGGCGCAGGGTGCGGCCGGATCGGTTGGCGGTTCGGGTGTCGCGCCGGTCACCGGAATATGGTAGCAGGAGTCGCTGTTGTTCCCTCATGATGAGGTAACCTCAGCAAACGTCCCCCGAACGGAAGAAGGACCCCTTGGACACCACGCATCCCCACCGGGAGGGCCGCGGCGGCGCCCCCCGGACCGTCAGCGCCGCCGAGAAGACCCAGGCCCGCGCCGTCTCGCTGCGCCGCATCGGCCGGCTGTTCACCGCGTACCGCGGGCAGTTGGCCGTGGTCACCGCGATCATCGTGGTGTCGTCGATCGTCGCGATGGCCTCGCCGTTCCTGCTGCGGGCGGTGATCGACCGCGCGCTGCCGGAACGCGACCTGACCCTGCTGGTCTGGCTGGTCGCCGGCATGATCGCCGTCGCGGCCGTGACCGCGGTGCTGGGCGTCGCGCAGACCTGGATCTCCACCCGGGTCGGGCAGTTGGTGATGCACCGGCTGCGCACCGACGTCTTCGCCCACCTGCACCGCCAGTCGATCGCGTTCTTCACCCGCACCCGCACCGGCGAGGTGCAGTCGCGGATCACCAACGACATCGGCGGCATGCAGACGGTGGTCACCTCCACCGCCACCTCGATCGCGTCCAACCTGACCACCGTGGTGGCCACGCTGGTCGCCATGGTGGCGCTGTCCTGGCGGCTCACCCTGGTCTCGCTGGTGGTGCTGCCGCCGGCCATCTGGCTGACCCGCCGGGTCGCCGCGATGCGCCGCGAGATCACCGCCCAGCGCCAGCGGGAGCTGGCCGACCTCAACGTCACCATCGAGGAGGGGCTGTCGATCAGCGGCGTACAGCTCAGCAAGACCCTCGGCGCGGGCGGCGCGCTGATCGACCGGTTCACCGCCAGCTCGGCCCGGCTGGTCGACCTGGAGCTGCGCTCGGAGCTGGCCGGCCGCTGGCGGATGGCCACCATGACGATCATCTTCGCCGCCATCCCGGCGGTGATCTACCTCGGCGCGGGGCTGCCCGGCACCGCCGGCACCCTCAGCATCGGCACCCTGGTCGCCTTCACCGCCCTCCAGGGTGGGCTGTTCCGGCCGCTGATGGGGCTGCTCAACGTGGGCGTCACACTGACCGCATCGCTGGCGCTGTTCGCCCGGATCTTCGAATACCTCGACCTGCCGGTGGAGGTGGACGACCCGGCCCGGCCGGTCACCATCGACCCGGCCCGGGTGCGCGGGCACCTGCGCGTCGACGACGTCACCTTCAGTTACCCGGGCAGCGACACCGCCGCCGTCGCCGGCATCAACCTCGACGTCCCGGCCGGCAGCAGCCTCGCCCTGGTCGGCGAGACCGGCTCCGGCAAGAGCACCCTCGCCGCCCTGGTCAGCCGGCTGCACGACCCGGACGCCGGCCGGATCACCATCGACGGTGTCGACCTGCGCGACCTGCGGCTGACCGACCTGGCCGCCGTCGTGGGCGTGGTCAGCCAGGAGACCTACCTGCTGCACACCACCATCCGGGAGAACCTGCGGTACGCGCGCCCCGACGCCACCGACGCCCAGTTGGAGGCCGCCGCCCGCGCCGCGCAGATCCACGACCTGATCGCCGCCCTGCCCGACGGGTACGACACGGTCGTCGGCTCCCGGGGCCACCGCTTCTCCGGCGGCGAGAAGCAACGCCTGGCGATCGCCCGTACGCTGCTGCGTGACCCCAGGGTGCTGGTGCTCGACGAGGCGACCAGCGCGCTGGACACCGAGACCGAACGCGCCGTGCAACGGGCCTTCGACACCCTCGCCGAGGGTCGTACGGTGATCACCATCGCGCACCGGCTCTCCACGGTGCGCCACGCCGACCAGATCGCGGTGCTCGACCACGGCCGGATCGTCGAGTCCGGCACCCACGAGGCGCTGCTGGCCCGCGCCGGCCGGTACGCCACCCTGGCCGGCTGACCAGGGGCGACCCCGGCGGGTGGAAAAACCCGATCTGCAAGACGTGAGTCGTCGATCGTCGGTGACTAGAGTGACGCCGTGCAAAGTGGTGTGCGGGCCCAGGTGCCGGTGCTGTACGTGGCGGACGCCGACGCGGCCCGACGGTTCTACGAGAACTTCGGCTACACCGAGATCCGGGCCGGCGGCGACGGTGGCTCACACTGGTCGTACCTGCGGTGCGGGGAGTTGACGCTGCTGCTGGCGGCGGTCACCCCGCGCCTGGTCACCGTCGAGTTGCCCCTGCTCGTCTACCTCTACGTCGACGACCTGACGGCCACCGCCGAACGGCTCACCGCCGCCGGGCACCCCGTGCGGAAGGCCGGCTACCCGGAACACGCGCCGGGCGGCGAGTGCCGGGTCACCGACCCCGACGGCAACGTGGTCGCCTTCGGGCAGCGGCAGGCCGTACCGCAGCAGGAGCGTGACCCGCAGGCGGGCGGTGAGGCGCGGTTCTCGCTGATCCGGGAGGCCGCCGAGGCGGCCGGCCGGCGCGGCGGCGCACCCGCCCGCTGCCAGATCGGCGGCCGGCGCGGCGAGCCCTGCCCCGAACCGGCCGAGGTCAAGCTCGCCGACTCGTGGGGCGACACGGCATGGGGCTGCATGGCGCACGCCGACGAGACGCTGCTGACCGCGCGCGGCGCTTTTCTTGCCACCGAGGACGGGTCGGGCCTCGGCCCGTTCCTGCGCGCCCGCCAGGCCCAGCCTCAGGAAACCTCCACCCCCTGACCCCACCCCGCATCGGCCTGCCGCCCCAACGTCGGCCCACCCTTGTTGATCAAGAGGTTTGCGTCAACTTTGATCTCCCCGTTGACGCGAACCTCTTGATCACCGGAGTGGGGATGACGCGAAACTCTTGATTACCCTTTCGTGGCGGTTTTGGGGGTGGGGACAGGGAGCCGTGGGGGGACCGGGTGCGTCGAAGGGGGTATGACGAGTTTTCGAGGTGTGTGGGCGGCGGTCGTGCCGGTGCTTCTGCTCACTGCTGCCTGTGCGGGGCAGGACGGGGCGGGCGTCGCGCCCGATGCGGCCCCGACTTCTCTTCCCGCCAACGTGCCGGTGCTGCGGATCGACCACACGGGCGGCTTCGTGCGGCCCGAAACGAACGTGACCCGGTTGCCGTCCGTGAGCGTCTATGCCGACGGCCGGGTGATCACGCAGGGGCCGACCGTCCTCAGTTATCCGGGGCCGGCGCTGCCCAACCTCCAGGTCCGCACGATCAGCACGGCCGAGGTGGCGAAGCTGGTCGAACAGGCCCGCGCCGCCGGGGTGGGCAGCGCGGTCGACGTGGGCACCCCGTCGATCACCGACGTGACCACCACCCGGTTCACCATCCGGGGGACGGTCGGCAGCGAGCAGTTGGAGGTCTACGCCCTGGGCGAGGCGACCGGTCCCGAGGCCGGCCTGACCCCCGCCCAGCAGGCCGCCCGGGAGAAACTGCGGACCTTCGCCGACAAGCTGACCGACCCGGGGAACGCGGCGACGCAGCCGTACCAGCCGACCGCCATCGCGGCGGTGGCCGGGCCGTGGGTCGCCACCCCCGAGACGGCGAAGCAGCCCAGGATGGAGTGGCCCGGCCCGGTGCTTCCCGGGGCCAGCCTCGGTGAGGGCCTCGACCTGGGGTGCGTGACCGTCACCGGTGCTGCCGTGCAGCAGGTGATCGCCACCGCCGGCAAGGCCAATGCGGCGACCCCGTGGACCTCCGGTGGGAAGCGCTGGGCCGTCACCTTCCGCCCGCTACTGCCCGACGAGACCGACTGCGCCAGCCTCTCCGCTGGCCGTTGAGACACCGGGCGGTCGGCCCGTTCGCGGGCCGACCGCCCGGAGGGGCCACTCCCTGCGCCGGTACGGGTCACAGCTGTAGGGCTGGTTTCCCAGCTGTAGGGCGGGTTCCCACCCTCACCTGGTAGCTGCCAAGGCTGAGGCGGCACCCGCGGCGTTGCAACGCCTTCGGTTGGTGATCAACCACCCCGCTCGGCGATCTGCGAGCACCACCACGGCACCGCTACGACATCGCAGCGGTCACCCGCGACGGCGCTCCCGGCGTGAGGCACGGCGGTGAAGGGTCTGACCTGTCGGACCCCGCCGGCCAGACCTGGCACCTGTCCTGCCCGGAAGACAGCGGACCCCCGGTGCTCGGGCCGGCCGTCGGCGTGCTGGGGATCCCCGGGCCCTACCAGACGGGCGGGGTGGCCCGGGACGACAAGCGTCTGACTGCGTCTGTCAGCCCGTGGTGCTCCGTCCGGGAGTCCATCGCACCGAACTCCACAATGGACCAATCGGCCGATCCACGGACCTGGGCCGGACGGCTAGCGTCGGCTGTTCCCGGTGCCGGAGGAGACCTCGACGTGGCCAAACCCAACGGTGTTTTCTGCGTGGAGGGTGAATGGCACGCCGACCTCGCTGAACGCGGCTCGGTGCTACCCACGCTGGAACTCCTCGAACGGCTCGGGAGGCTCCGCTTCATCCACCGGGACACGGCCACGGCCGATGAACTGCGGTACTTCCTCGACAGTTGGCTGTCGTCGCGACGCTACGCAGCCTACGAAGTCGGCTTCTTCGCATCCCCCGGCACGCCGACCAGCCTGCAGCTTTCCGGCAAGCACACGGTCGACCTGACCGACATCGCCGGTTGGATGTCCGGCCGGTGTGGGGGGAAGCGCCTCTACTTCGGAAGCCGCTCGATCCTGCGTGCGTCCGAGGCGTCCCTGAGGGCCTTCCTGACGGAGACCGGAGCCACGATGGTCTGCGGCTTCACGAAGCATCTCGACTGGGTCGAGTCGGCGGCGTTCGAGACGACGCTTCTGGAACGACTCGTCAACGGTCGTCGCGTGGACAGTGCCGAGACCCTGTTCAGATCCGCACGATGGGCGCCGATGGCCCGGCACCTCGGGTTCCGGGTGGTCTACCGACACGATGCCGACCGCAAGCCGTCCGTCTCGTCGGCCGGCTTCTCGGAAACTCCGGAATGAGTATCCATACCGGTACCACCTACGGGCGGTGGTGGGGCATCATCGATGTCCGAAGTCGACAGGAAAGACTCGACCACGTGCCGATCCACAGTGAATGACGGATATCTGACTGTCTGCTCGGACAAGGAGGTCAACGCCAGCCGATAAGGTCGCCTTCTGTGTCGACACGGTTTCACGCCGTGACCGCACGACGGGTCAGTTCCGGGGGTGTGCCATGGCGCCGAGCAAACGACAGGCTGTCCTGATCGGAGTCAACCACTGCGGAAACAACGTGCAGATGCCGGCGCTCAAATTCGCCGAGAGTGATGTGCAGGCACTCCGTCGTGTGCTCCTCGACGAGGACAACGGCACCTTTCAGGACGGTGACGTTGCACTGTTCACCGGAGTGAAGGCCACCTCGAAGAGCATCAAGGCGCACCTGCGCGACATCGCTGTCGAGTCCGAGCCATCGGATGTCCTACTGGTCTACTTCGCCGGGCACGCGTTGGTGCCGGACTGGAGCGACCAGCTCGACGCGTACCTGGTCACCGCCGATCTCGACCCGGAGTCCCTGCGTCGGGAACCGGAGAGCGGGCTGCGGATGTCGTTTCTCAAGCGGGACGTCTTCGAGGCGTTCGCGGGCACCTCGTTCCTCGTGCTCGACTGCTGCCAGGCGGGGATCTACGCCGATGCCGACCGGCGGCACGCTGCCGCGATGCAGACCTACCGCACCCACGTCGACCGGCACAGCGCACTGCTCGCCTGCCCCCGGGGGGCGGTCGCCCGGGAGAGCGAGGAGTACGGGCACGGTGTGCTGACCCACCACGTGCTGCGGGCGCTGCGGGGTGCGGCGGCGGACGAGTTGAAGCGGGTGTCGTTCGCGGACATGGCGGCGTTCGTGGCCGCACAGGGGATGGAACCGCCGCCGTCGCAGTGGGTGACGACGTGGGGACCGACCACCGTGCTGACCCAGCCACCGGTGTCCCGGCACGAGCGGCTGGCGTTGAACGCTCCGGCCAAACCGGGCACGACCCGCCCTTGCAAGAATCCCCTGGACGACCAGAGCAACTCGATCATGCAGTTGCTGGGCCGGATGTTCCGGGCCGAGAACCGGCCGTCACACCACAGCCAGCAGGGCGACCAGACCGAACGGGTGGAACTCCTGCGGTACGCCCTGGACGCCGAGTCGGTGGCGGTGGCGGAGTTCGTCGGCACCGACTGCAAGACGGTGAGCGCGACTCCCCGCTTCGACCGCGAACTGCTCCAGCCGATGCTGGATCTCGCCGCCGTCGAGGCCGGCCGGTACCGGACCACCATGCCGGGCCACATCATCTCGCACGGGCCACGGCGACGGATGCTCTGTGTCCCCGTGTCCCACTCCGACGAGCGGGTCGTCGCTCTCGTCGTGGTCGATCCCGCCCTGGCGCAGTTGGACATGGGGGAACCCCTGGCGGTGATGCTGCGCGCGGTCTGGGAATCCGACCTCTTCGGTGACCCGGTAGAGGCGGAGATGATCGTCCTGACGGCGCTGCGAACGGCGTACGGACGCCTGCCCGCCATGCTGTACGACTACGCGTTCAGCCTCTACCGGCAGCTGGTCTCGTCGATGACCATGGTGTTCCAGCCGGTGGTCGAGTTGGGTCTGCGTGCCGCCGGGGTGAGCATCCACAGTTTCGAGGCCCTGGCCCGCCGTAACGAACGGGAGAGCCGCGCGCCACTGCCGGCCCTGCGCATGGCGTATGACTGGGGTGACCGTTTCATCGTCGAACGCGACGCCCTGCTGGCCGCCAGGGCGATCCACTCGTATGCCGAGGCCGATGGCGTCGCGCAGTGGCAGGGGACCAAACCCCTGTCGGTCAACGTGGCGGTGCGTTCGTTGCTCAGCGACGCCTATCTGCACCAGGTGACCAAGGCACTGGCCGAGGCGAGGCTGTCGCCGCGCACGCTGACCCTGGAGATATCCGAGCAGGACGAGATCATTCCGGGTCCCGGCGAACTCTGGTCCCAGAAGCCGCTCGTGTACTTCCACCACCGGCTCACCGCGCTCACCCGTGACCTGCACATCAACTTCGCGGTCGATGACTTCGGGGTGGGTCACGCCTCGCTGGCCCGGATGGCGGAGCTGCGGCTCACCCAGATCAAGGTGGATCGGGAGATCCTGCACCATCCCCTGGCGGTGGACGAACTGGCGCTGGTGGCACGGGTGGCCCGGTACGCCAGCGACCAGGGGCACGCGCCCTCTCCGAGGACCGTCATCGTCGAGGGCTACGACGAGGAGGCGCCGGTGAGTCTCCAGCAGATCTACGACCTCGGCATCCACCACGTGCAGGGCTATTTCTCCGGCGCGCCGGCCTCGGGAAGCCTGCACCCACTCGACGCGGCCGTCCAGGAACGGATCGCGGCGCTTGCGAGGGGTGAGCAATGACCAGTGTGAAACTTCTGCTGCCGGCGGACGTGTTCGACGAGATCGACCTGCCCTACGAGGGAGTGCGTGATCTTTCCGCTCTCACCCTCGCGATCGAGGGGACCGCCGTGCTGGCTAATCTGGCCACCCTCGCCGGACTCCAGCCCCAGTTGGGTGCGCTGGTGGGTGCGATCCGCAACTGGCGACTGCGCGACGAACGGGCGACGGTGGTGCTGACCGTCGAGGGCCCCGGTGTCGATCTGCGGCTGGACCTGCCGCGCAACGTCAGTACCGCGGTGCTGCTGAAGCACCTGGAGCCGCTGTTCGAAGACGAGCGGTGAGATGACCGTCCACAGCGGATCAGTGAGATGAACGGCCCTTCGTCGGATGACCGGCCGATGCTCGTGCGATCCCATCGGATCGTCAACGTCGGGGGTGGGGACTTCGCCTTCACCGACCTCACCCGTACGGCGCTGGGTGGGGTGCAGAACCGGCAGTTCCGACTGTTCACCCCGGTCAAACGGGACAGGATGCGGCTGCCCACGTCGTTGCCCGAGTTCGCCGCGTTGCGGCACGTGGCCAACCTGTCGGACAGCCCGGTCACCGTCGCCGCCGAGTTGGGCGGCCACTGGAGCGAGCACAACCTGGCGGCCATCACCCACGTCGCCGCCTGCAACTTCCGCTGCGCGTACTGCTACGTCGACTTTCCCCACCTCGCCGGCCGGGACAGTTTCGTCACCACCGCCGAGCGGGTCGTCGAGGAGTTCGTCGAACTGCGGCACGCCGCGACTGACGCCGGGCGTCGACTGAGCCTACTGCGGCTCAGCGGGGGCGAGCCGTTGCTGGCACCCGGTCTCGTTCTCGGTGTCCACCGGGAGATGCGACGGCGGGGCCTGCTCGACGTCGCGGTGCTCAAGGTCGAGTCCAACCTCTCCGCCCTGCCGTACGCCTGGCAGGAGGGCAGGCTGTCGCTCGACGCGGACGAGCGGGCCGCCCTGCGCCGGATCAAGGTGCACGGCACCCTGCACTCCCCGCCGGGCGACGCCGCCTGGCCGATGATCCGGCGTGGTCTCGAGGTCGCCATCGAGTTGGGCTTCGACGTCTTCCCGGCGGTGGGTGCCAACGACTGGACGGTGGCACATCTGGAGTCCCTCTTCGAGGAACTGGCCGCGATCGACCCCGCATTGCCGAGACGGTTGGCGGTGCGTCCCTTCCATCTCGACTACCCGGTCCTCGCCGACCGACGGGGTCTTCCCGACCCGGGAGGTGAGTCGCCTTCGCTGATGTGGGAGCAGATTCTGCTCCGCGAACTCGGCGCGCGCTATCTGGATGTACCCAGACATTTGGTACATATTTCTAGCCCAAAACTCCCATAAAGGACAAATGGAGAATCTCATGATCAGTTAGGTGACGGTGTGCAGCAGCTCCAAGTTCTACGATCTGGCGCAGCGTGCCGCCGACACCCTGCGGGCGCGGGGGCTCACCGTCTACACCCCTCGATTCGACTACAACGAGGAACATGTCGTGGTCGGGGAGTCGGACAAGGCCCGGTTGACCCACGAGTTCCTCGCCAAGGTCGCCAGGTCCGACGCCGTCTATGTGATCACCAGCGGTGGCTACGCAGGGGTCAGTGTCTGCCTTGAGGTGGGCTACGCGCGCGCCCTCGACAAGGTGGTGCTCTGTTCGGAGGAGCCGACCGAGTTCGCCGTACGGGCCCTGGTCGACGCCGTCGTGCCGGTCACCGAGATCGGTGAGAAGGTGCAGCAGATCGACCGGGCGCCACGGGACGGCGTTTCATGATCATCGCCGCCCCGGCCCCGTCGAGCCGACTGCACGCACCGGTCGCGGCCCTCGTCGAGGAGCTGTTCCCCGCCCTGGCCCAGGAACATCCCCGTAAGCTGTGGCACCGGTCCGCCGACCACGCGATCATCCGCTGCCGTGGCTTCGACGTGCCGCAACTGGTCGCCTCCGGCGCAGCTGACCTCGGCATCGGCGGCTATGACGCCTGTGTCGAATGGTCGTTGACACACGCGCGGCCGCTGTTCATGTGGGCGCTACCGCCGATCCGCACCTCCTTCGTCACCTTCTGCACGGTGGCAGGACGCGCGGTGCACACCCTCTGGACCGAGTACCCCGCGATCACCCGGGCATGGGCGGTGACCAGTCCCGCCCTGCGCGCCGCGCGGGTGGTGCCGTTGCACGGCTCGACGGAAGGGGTGATCAGGGCCGATCCCGGCGGGGGCGGGGTGCTCCTGGTCACCTCCGGCGAGACCCTGACGGCGAACGGGCTCGACCACGACGTACCCCTGCTGGCGACCGACGTGTGTCTCGTCGCTCGTACTCCACCCCTCACCGCGCCCGGCCCTCTCGACGTGTCGTCGCTACCGGCGCTGGACATGCCGAGCTTCTGCGCCGCCCCGGCGGGCGCGCCGTGACCGTGCCGTGCGTCGATGACGACGGCTGGGTGGACGTGGACCGTCCGGGTCACCTGGGAGCCCGGCGGCGCGACCGGATGGCGGCGTGGGAGACGGAGTTCGGCTCGGGACGATGGCGACTCGTCTGGCGCGTCGGCACGCTCGTCCACCCCTGGGAGGCCGCACTCTGCCTCTACGAGGACGCCTACCACCGGCGGCTCGACGACGATCCCGACCTGCGGCACCGGTTGGTCCGGACCGCCCGCGACGTTTACGACCGGGACCCGTCCGACGTGCTGTCGGGACTCGACTACGCCAGCCAGCGGGGTGCCGGCCACCATCTCCAGGACGTGGCCGTGCGTCGGGTCCTGGTCCGGCTCGGCACCTGGTTCGCCGGTGACCGGCTGGTGCGCCTGCGGCGTGGCGGCGGCGGCACGGCCGACGAGCCGGGCGGGAAGCTCGATTCGTCCGTGGTGCCGTTCCACCGGCCCGAGCTGATCGTCCGGCCGGAGCTGGACGGTTGGTGGGAGCGGGGCAGCGTGGAGTCGTTCTACCAGTCCAATCGAATACTCCAACGGCGGGGAACGGTGGCGGATGGAGATTGAGGCCCCGACCGTCGCCGCCGCCTGGCAGCAGGTCGTCGCGCTGTTCGCGCGCCAGCAGCCCACCAGGATCGCCACCCGGCACGGCGTGTCCTTCGACATCCCGGGCCTGACCGTCTGGCTGCGCAATCCGGCGGACCTCACCCCGCCACCGGGTTACCTGTATCCCGAGCTGATCAAGGACTACCGGGACCGGATCTTCGGTGACCAACGGCAGACATCGCTGCTGTACCAGCGGCTGCGGCGCTGGGCCGACGGTGACGGCCCGCCGATCGACCAGTTCGCGCAGGCGGTGGAGCTGCTGCGCCGCGACGAACACAGCCGGTCGGCGGTGTTCTCCCTCTGGCGTCCGGACGAGGATCTCGGTGGTCGGTTCCCGGTGTCGCCGGTCGGCGGCGCGATGCGCATCGTCGGCGACGACCTCGTGCTCTTCCTGACCGCACGCAGCGTCGACGTGTGGGTCGGCCTGGTACCGGAGCTGCTCACCTTCGCCCAGCTCGCCGCCGACGCCGCCCTGGAACTGGGCCTTACCGGCAGTCGTCTGTGCCACCACTCGTGGAGCGCCCACCTGTACGAGGTCGACTACCTCACGTACCTGGCGGGGTCGGCGTGAACCGGTCCCTCACGCTGCTGGACAGTGGAGTGATCGATGCCCGGACGATCGACAAGGTCCTCCAGTCGGTGCTCTTCTTCTCCGACCAGGTCGTGCTGCGGGCCTCCTTCGAGATCGCCGCGAGCCACCGGCAGCGGGCTGCCGAGATCAACCGTCGCGTCGACGAACTGCACGAGGCGGGCCTGCTGCGGCTCTGGGGGCACGAGTACGAGGTCGACGACGCCGGCCGGGTGCGGGTGGGACGTGGTGTACCGACCGGCAGACGGGCGGACCTGGTTCTCGCGCAGGGACGACTCCGCGAGAACCTGATCCGGATGGACGAGGTGATGCGGGGCATCCGCGAGGAGGCGTACCGTAGCGTGGCCGCCGGCCGCCCGGTCCTCAGACAGGGCGCGGCCGAGATCGTCAGCCTGCGCAACCACATGGCCTCATTGGTGATCTCGTCCGAACTCGAGCAGGACGGGCTGCTCGCCAACCCCGCCGTCGGCGCACAACTCGCCACCAGCGTGGCGCGGCCACCGGCGGAACGCTTCGACGCCGCCGTCGTGCGCAACGTCCTCGGGCAGCTTCAGCTCGGTTCGTTGGACCAGTTGACCGTCCCGCAGATCGTCGAGTCCCGCCGGTACCACGCCGACTTCCGTCGCCTGTTGGACGAGTCCCTGCTCGCGGTGTCCCAGGGCTACGACCCGGTGCTGACCCCGGAGGCGACGGCGCGGGAGATCGCCCGCCGGTACCGGGAGACGGTGGCCGAGTTCGCCCGCCCCCGGGTGGCGCACCAGGCCGTCGAGGAGGTCGTCTGGGACGTGCTCGGTGCGAGTGTGCCGGCCACCGTCGTCCTCAAATACGGACTCCGCGCCCTCACCTGGCGGCGGGCCGCCCAGCGGGCCCGTCCGTTCCTGCTGCTGATGCACCTGGAGCGGGCGTTGGGCGTACGGCGTTAACGCCGCACCACCTCGTCATCCACCTGGGCCGTCGCCCGCAGCGACGCCCGGTGCGCGGCACAGGCAGCGGCGATGGCCGGTAGGGCACCGTGGAGATCCGACGGCAGCAGCATCCGTAAGTGCCACAGGGCGACATCCACGTGATCGGGTCCGGCCCGGTCACTGTGGGACCGGGTTCCGTACGCCCACAACAGCACGAGCGCCAGCGCGAAGGCGGCGTCCGGATCGGCGTACCGCAGCGGCAACCAGGAGCGCACGGCCCCCGGGAGGACGAAGGTGCGCCCGGCGCGGCGGTCCTCCAGAAGCCGCTTCGACAGCACCGCGAACCCCGGGTCGACGGCGTCAGGGTCCAGCCGCCAGGCAAGGTGCGCCGTGCCGCCGAGCGTGGTCGCCGCGGCGATGAGCGCGGCACACTCCTGCCGGTCGAGTCGGCTGCAGCGCTGTCCGAACCTCATCGCCGGCCGACACCGGCGCCGGCCACCCCGTGCGGTCGCGGGCACCACGGATTCACCGAGGGTGACATGGGCGGAGCCTGTCACGCCGGCAGCGGTGAATCAACCGTGACACTTCCACCGTCCGGTGCCGCGTGTGGAACCGACTCCGCTGCGGGTGGACTTGTTTCCATAGGCAACCATCACTACATTGGGTCCGGGTGCCGCCGAGTTGCCGGGCGGCTGTTGGGCCTGAGCCGGGCTGTTGTCCACGTGCCGACACGGCGCGTCGACGCGCGAGCGACGTCACTGCTCCCGCGCCGTCGGTCCACACCGACGGCCAGCCGGAAGGACCCCTGTGAGGATCTCCCGTACCCGTATCACCGCCGTCGTGGCCGCCACCGCCACGGTGGCCGCGGCCGTCACCACCGTGCTCGCCGGCACCGCCTCGGCGGCCCAGGGCTGCCGGATCGACTACCAGCCCAACGAGTGGAGCGGCGGCTTCACCGCCAACGTCCGGGTCTCCCCGGGCGACACCGCCCTGAACGGTTGGACCGTCACCTGGTCCTACCCGGGCGGCCAGCGGATCACCGGCGGCTGGAACGCCACGGTCAGCCAGTCCGGTACGACGGTCACCGCCCGCAACGCCGCCTGGAACGGCAGCGTCCCGGCCGGCGGCTCCACCGAGTTCGGCGTCCAGGGCACCAGCACCTCGGGTTCCGCCGCGCCGACCGGGTTCACGCTCAACGGCGTACCGTGCAACGGCGCTCCGCCGCCGACCACCACCCCGCCGCCCACGACCCCGCCCCCCACGACGCCTCCGCCGACGACCCCGCCCCCGACCACGCCTCCGCCGACCACGCCACCCCCGACGACTCCGCCGCCCACCACCCCGCCTCCCACGACGCCGCCACCCACCACGCCGCCGCCGGCCGGGTGTGCCGGTGCGGTGCTCTGTGACGGCTTCGAGAACCAGACCGGCACGACGCCGTCCGGCGACTGGAGCGTGGTCAACCCGGACTGCTCCGGAACGGGCCGGGCCTCGGTGGACACGGCGACCACCCACAGCGGCGGCCGGTCGCTGCGCATCGACGGCGCGCAGGGCTACTGCAACCACGTCTTCGTGCGCTCCACCAGGGATCTCAGCGCGGTGGGCACCCTCCGGTACGGCCGGATCTGGCTGCGCCACACCACGGCACTGCCCACCCAGCACGTCACCATGATGGCCATGACCGACGCCGCCGACGGCAACAAGGACCTGCGGATGGGCGGCCAGAACGGCGCGTTGCAGTGGAACCGGGCCTCCGACGACGCGACCCTGCCCGAGCAGAGCCCGTCCGGGGTGGCGTTGAGCGTGCCGCTGCCCACCGGGCGCTGGACGTGCCTGGAGTTCATGGTCGACGGCAACCAGGGGCAGTTGCGCACCTGGCTCGACGGCACCGCCGTCACCGGGCTGACCGCCGACGGGGTGCCCACCCACGACATCGACAGCCAGTGGCTCAACCGCACCTGGCGTCCCCGGCTGACCGACCTGAAGCTGGGTTGGGAGAGCTACGGCGAGGGCGCGGACACCCTCTGGTACGACGACGTCGCCCTGGGCACCAGCCGGATCGGCTGCTGACCCCGACCGGGACCGGGCGGCCGACGGAGCCGCCCGGTCCCGGTCCGGCGCCCACCGGGCATTTCAACAGTCGGTGGCGTGCCGATCATGGTGCGTTCATCCACGGTTGCGAGGCTGGCCTCTGGCCGGCGGGGTTCGCCTCCCGCCAGAATGTGGCTGATCGGGATAACCATCCCGATCGATGCATTCCTGTCGGCCCCCGCGATCCGGAGGACCCGTTGAGCACTCCCGCGAACCCCGTCACCCCCGCCACCGCCCCGACCCCGGGCACCCGGGCCCGCCGCCTGCCGGGCCTCCTCGCGCTGCTGACCGCCCTGGTCGCCGCGCTGCTCGTCGGGCCGTCCGTGGTGGCCCCGAGGCTGACCGACCCCGCGTCGGCGGCGGTCTACGGCTCCTGCACGATGTCCCGCTGCGCGGACGCCCGCACCGCCCGCTCCGGCTGGTCGGGCAAGGGTTTCCCGACCAGCCGGGGCTGGTACTCCTGGAGCGGTGGCCTGTCGAACTTCGCCGGCGGCCAGTTCCACAACTACGAGGGGCAGCTCCCCGCCGGCGCCACCTACTACGAGTACGACGTCTACCCGCGGGTCTCCGGCGCGGCGCGCGACGCGTACCGCATCGTGGTGAACAGGAGCAGCGGGGCGACCTGGTTCTCCCCCGACCACTACGCGAACTTCTACCGGATCTGACCGAGGACCACCCGGGGCGGGCCGGTCCGCCGGCCCGCCCCGTCGAGCAGGAGGATGCACCATGACCGGACAGCGCCAGCCGGGCTGGCTACGGGTGACCGACGAGGCCCGGCCGGCGGGGCACCCGACGCCGTCGGTCACCGTGGCCGGGGCGGCGGCCCGCACCCGCCCCGCGCTGTTCCACGCCCTCACCGACGCCCTCGGCCTGCCCGGCCACTTCGGCCGCAACTGGGACGCGCTCGCCGACGTGCTGGCCGACCGGCTCGACGCCGGCCCGCTCACCCTCGAGGTGACCGACGCCGGCCTGCTGCTGGCCGACGAGCCACCCGGTCAGCTCGGCACGCTGCTCGACGTGGTGGGCGGGGTGGCGGCCGGCGCCCGGGAGCCGGTCTGCCTGCTGCTGCGCGACACCCCGCAGCGGCTGCCCGACCTGCGGCACCGGCTGCACGCCGTCCTCGGTGGCGGCGGGGTGGCCGTCCCGCCCGGCGGCGCGCTGCGCTGAGCGTCCGCGTCGCGCCGCCGGCCCGCGCACCCCGCCGGCCTACCGTCGCGGCAGGGGGCGGGGTCAGTTGGGGTGGTCGAGGATCGCGCTGAACCGTTCCTCGGCCAGGTCGAGCTGGGCGAAGATGTGCCGCTTCACCGGTGCCGACAGCGGGGTGTCCGGCCGGGCGATCAGCTCCCGGTAGACCGGCACCAGCGGCCGGTACTTCGCCGCCGAGCGGGCCACCTTCGGCCCGACGGCGTAGACCACGCCCACCCCGTTGTCGGTGAAGTCGGAGACCTTGATGACCCGGGCCCAGGGTTCCCGGTCCAGGCTGGCCGCGACGTGCTCACGGTACTGCACGTGCGGGTCGCGCTCCGGGTCGTACACCGGGTTGGTGACCGCGGCGACCAGCCGGGCCACCCGGTCGCCGAACCGGTCGGCCAGCGCGGCCAGTGCCGCCGCCGTCGGGTCGGCCGCCCCCGCGCCGGCCAGCTCGCCCGGGTGGTCCTCCACCGCGTCGTGCAGCAGCCCGGCGACGATCACGTCGGGGTCGCGCACCTGGTAGTGGTGCATCATCCGGATCGCCACCCGCAGCAGGTGATTGAGGTACGGCTCGCGGGAGCGCCGGTCGTCGCGGTGCAGCTCGGCGGCCAGGTCGAGAGCCTCGGTCAGCCGCTCCCGGTCGGCCGCGGCGAAGGCCGGCAACTCCAGCCGGAACCGGGCGAGCAGGCCCGGTTCGCCGTGCAGCTCGGTGATCGCGTGCATCGGCATGGTGGCGAGGTACGGCGGGAACTCCATCGCCTACTTATAGCCGATCTTCACTGTCGGTCCGACCCCGTCGTCGGGCATGTGACCACGTCATTTCCGGCCGGAAAGGTGCTTGACCAGGCGAACCGTCGTCCCGTCGGGGGTGCCGTCGAGCTGGGCCTCGTCCATCAGTCGGGCCATGATCAGTCGGCCCCGGCCCCGGTCGCCGCCCTGCGACGGGCCCGGTCGCCAGCCGCCGGTGTCGCGGATCTCGACCTCCAGCCGCCCGGCGCGCAGCCGGGCCGACACCGTGACGCTCGCCCCGGGCGCGAACCGGTAGCCGTGCTCGATGGCGTTGGCGCACGCCTCCCCGACGGCGATCAGCACCACCTCCACGTCCGCCTCGTCGACGCCCGCCCCGGTGAGCCACGCCCGCAGCGCCTCCCGGGCGGGGGAGAGCTGGGCCGGATCGGCGGCCAGCGCCGTCCGGAACGCCGACGGCGCACCGCCTTCACCGCTCGTGCCGGCCTGCGCTACCGGGTCTGCCAATGGCGCGGTGCCGGCCTTCTCGACCGGGCCGACCTGCGGTGTGCCGGCGCGGGTTGCCGGGTCGGCGGGTGGCTCCGGGGTGCCGGCCCGCAGCGCCGTGCCGGTCGGGTCGTCCGCCGGACGGGGGCCGGCCGCCGGCTCGGGCCGGTCCGCGCCGACGTCGCGTCCACCGGCCACCCGGGTCCACCTCCCGCTGATCGTCGTCGTCCGGGGTCGGCAGCCCGACCGTACCCGGCCATTCTCCCTGTCCCGGCCCGCCGCCGGGCACCACCCCTGGGCAGGGGGCTCCCGGTCGGCCCGGGGTGCACCCCCGGCAGGCGTCGGGGGGCTACGAGGCCAGCCGCTCGCCGGGGTCGGGCACGGTGATCCCGCCGTCGGACTGGTTGATCTCCGACCAGACCGCGTCGAGGGAGAGGCCGAGGACATCGGCGAGCACCGCGATGGTCGGGAACGCCGGGGTGGCCACCCGACCGGACTCGATCTTCCGCAGGGTCTCCGGGGACAGCCCGGCGGCCAGCGCGGTGCCGAGCATCGACCGTTGGCCCCGGGCGCGGCGCAGCAGGGCGCCGAGGCGTCGTCCGCGGGCGACCTCGGCGGGGGTGAGCGGCAACCTGACCATGGCTGCGATTCTAGTACCGGGATAACATGGCCGGGATACTTATTGGTGGTCCACGGAAGGCACCGCATGATCGAGATCCTGAACCCCACCGACGTGCGGCGCGCGCGGGACACCGGCGCGCTGGTCGCCGAGATCCTCCAGACGCTGAAGGGCCGCGTCGTGGTCGGCACCAACCTGCTGGAGATCGACGCGTGGGCGCAGCAGATGATCGTCGACGCCGGGGCGACGTCCTGCTACGTCGACTACGCGCCGTCCTTCGGCCGGGGCCCGTTCGGCCACTACATCTGCACCTCGGTCAACGACGCGGTGCTGCACGGACTGCCGTACGACCACCACCTCGCCGACGGCGACCTGCTCTCCCTCGACCTCGCCGTCTCCCTCGGCGGCGTGGTCGCCGACTCGGCGATCAGCTTCCTGGTGGGCGACACCCGCCCCCCGGAGAGCGTCGCGCTGATCGACGCCACCGAGCGGGCGCTGCGCGCCGGGATCGCCGCCGCCGGACCGGGCGCACGCGTCGGTGACCTCTCGCACGCCATCGGCACGGTCCTGCACGCGGCGGGATACCCGGTCAACACCGAGTTCGGCGGGCACGGCGTCGGGTCCACCATGCACCAGGACCCGCACGTGTCCAACACCGGCCGGCCCGGTCGCGGGTACCGGCTACGTCCCGGCCTGCTGCTGGCCCTGGAACCCTGGGTCATGGCCGACACCGCCACCCTCGTCACCGACGCCGACGGCTGGACGCTGCGCAGCGCCACCGGCTGCCGCACGGCACACAGCGAACACACGATCGCCATCACGCCCGAGGGCGCGGAGGTGCTCACCCTGCCGAGGTGACCCCGCGGTCGGGCCGCGCCGACGGACGGCACGGCCCGACGCAGGCGGCTCACAGCGGCAGTCGACCGGCCCCGGCGAACGGCCCCACCACCAGCGGCACCAGCGGCGCGGGCACCGCCTGCGGCGCGCGCAGGGCCGGCGTCCACCCGGCGTCGCCGCCCAGGTCCGGGTCGTGGGCCGCGTTGTAGGCGGCCACCAGGTCGACCGGGCGGGGCAGCGCGCCGGGCGCGTCCACCCAGTTGCCCCGGGTGGTGACGGCGGTGCCACCCCAGTCGTACAGCAGGTCGCCGGCGGCGATGCCGGCACCGAGGGTGAAGAAGTTGTTCTCCACGTACGCGGCGGACTGCACGCCCACCCCGATCGCGTACGCGAAGTCGTCGCCGGCCAGCCGGTACCAGTTGTTGTAGACGTCGACCTGGCCGAACCGGACCCGGGGCAGCCGCTGGAGCACCCGGTCGAACAGGTTGTGGTGCAGCGTCACCTTCAACCGGCCGACGTCCGGCCCGACGGTGTTGGACGAGCCGATCAGCATCAGCTTGTCCCGCCCGGTGAACCGGTTGTACGAGGCGGTCACCAGGCTGGCCGTGTGGGTGACGTCGAGCGACCCGTCGTGCACCTGGTAGGGCCGGCCGAAGTACACCGGCTGCCCGCTGTCCGGGTTGTCGCCGTCGGTGAAGGTGTTGTGGTCGACCCAGACGTGCTCGCTGCGGCGCACCGAGACCTGGTCGTACTGGGAGTTCCAGTTGCCTGTCGCGCCGTCGGTGGGGGACCAGGCCGGGAAGCAGTCCCGGGCGTCGTCGAAGGTCAGGTTGCGGACGATGACGTTGCTGGCCCCGTCGATCATCAGGGTCAGCCCGGTGAGGACCGCCCCGCCCCGGCCGACGATGGTGGTGTTGGGCCCGACGTTGATCTGCGTCTGCCGGGTCTGGTTGGCCACCGACCGCACCCGGGCGGCCTCCAGCGCCCCGGTCGGCGGCACCATGCCCCACACCGCCGGGTCGTACGCGGCCAGGTAGGCCGCCAGGCTGTACTCCGGGTCGGCCAGGTCGGCGCAGCCGAGCAGGTGGCCGTCGTCGGCGGTGAACCCGTCGACGGTGCCGTCCACGACGATCACCTTCGGGGTGGCGTTGCTCTTGTTGGTGGCGTTGTCGCCGCCCAGCGCCCGGACCAGGTCGGCCCGGCTGCGGACGAGGTGGACCTGGTCCGGCGTTGCCGCCGCGCCGCCGGTGGTGCCGGGGCCCTCGGACGCCCAGCCGTCGCCGGCCGGCAGGGTCTGCCGGGCCACTCGCTCGACCGCCCGGGGTACCCCGTCGGCGGTCCGGCCGGGTGCGGCGTGTGCCGCCGTGCCCGAGGTCAGCAGGAGGGACAGGGCGACCAGGGCCGCCCCGGTGGTTCGTGGACGCATGGGAATCTCCGCAGGGTGGTGGTGGATGGTGCGTCAGTCGTCCAGCGCCGCCAGGGGGATCCGCACCGGCGGCACCGCCCACGGCACCGCCAGTTCCGACAGCAGCGCCCCCTGCCCGGCGGCCCGGCGCAGCGCCGCGTTGATCCCGGGCACCGTCACGACCCGTTGCGGCCCGCTGCCGGTGACCGTGACCAGGTCGCCGCCGAGCAGGGTCGGTTCGGGGGCCTGCCGCACCTGTTCCAGCACTGCGGTGAACGGCGCGGTGCGGGCCAGCGGGGCGATCAGCGGGGTGCCGGCCGGGTCGGCGCGGTGGGCGAGCAGGTTCTCCAGCAGCCCCCGCCGCCCCGGCACCTCCCGGGGGTGCGGGTCGCCGGGCAGCAGCAACCGGTCGGTCGGGTACTCCAGCACCGCCCGCCCGGCGGTGCCGGTGACGATCACCTCCCCGGCGACGAAGTCCTCCCCGGCCAGCGTCACCGCCGCCACGATCGGCGGCCCACCCGGGGTGACGATCCGCAGCGTGGCGGTGTCGTCGACCTCGATCGGGCGGACCCGGTAGCGCTCCAGCTCGATGCGGGCCGGCCGTACCGGCACGCCGGTCACCGTCCGGGCGACCGCCAGGCACTGCATCACCGCGTGCGCCAGCGGGTTGGCCAACGCGCCGTCGAGCACCGGCCGGCCGTGCAGGCTGCGGCGGCCGGCCCACGGGGACCGCGCGTAGTAGCCGTCGGGGCGTTGCCAGCAGGCGACCGTGCCGATGCCGGTGACGGTGCCCAGCCGGCCCTGTTCGAGGGCGGCCGACAGTTGCGCCAGCGCCATCGAGCCGAGCGCCTGGAAACCGACCTGGCAGGCCCGGCCGGTCGCGGCCAGCGCCCCGGCCAGCGTCCGGTGCTCGGCGGTGGACAGCACCGGCGGCTTCTCCAGCAGCAGGTCGGCACCGGCGGCGAGGACGTCCAGGGCGATCGGCAGGTGGGTGTGCGGCGGGGTGCAGACGATCACCACGTCCGGGCGGGCGGCGGTGAGCATCTCCCGGTGGTCGGTGTGCACGGTGGTCCCGGGCGGGACCGGTGCGGCCGGCTCGTCCTCGATCGGCCGCACGTCGACCAGCGCCACCAACCGCAGCCGTCCCGCCGCGTGCAGCCCGGCGACGCTGCGCCGGTGCCAGCGGCCGTGCCCGTTCGCGCCGACGATCGCCACCCGGGGCGCGGCCGTCGCGCCGGGCCCGGCCGGAGCGTCCCGGGCGGCGGGCCCAGCGGCGGCGGCCGGCGGCACCGGGGCGGTCACGCCGCCCCCGACAGGACCGTCGCCACGCCGTGGGTACGCAGCGCGCCGAGCCATCTGGCCACGTCGGCGCGGAACCCGTCGTCGGAGGCGAGCGCGGCCGGGACGACCTCGGACAGGGCGAACACCGCCCCGACCGTGCCGGCTGCGGTGCCGTCGGCGGCGGCGAGCGCGGTGGTGATCCGGTCGGCCAGCGGGTCGTCGAGCGGCAGCACCGTGCCGTCGTCGGCCCGCCCGTCGAGGAACCGCAGCCAGGCCGCCACGACCAGCGCCGACCAGTACGCCGGACGGCCCTGGGCGCGCAGGTCGGCGGCGGTGTGCAGGACCCGCTGCGGCAGCTTCTGCGAACCGTCCATCGCCACCTGGAGGGTGCGGTGCCGGATCGCCGGGTTGGCGAACCGGGCCAGCACCTCGTCGCCGTACCCGACGACGGTCGTCCCCTCGGGCGGGGTGAAGCTCGCGGCCACGTCGTCGGCGACGAACCGGCGTAGCACGTCGGTCAGGCCGGGCAGCGTCAGCGCGTCCGCGATCGTCTCGCAGCCGGCCACCGCCCCCAGGTAGGCCACCGCCGAGTGGACGCCGTTGAGGCCGCGCAGCTTCAACCGCTCCCACGGGCCGGCGTCGGTGGTGAGCACCGCGCCGGCCCGCTCCCACCGGGGCCGTCCACCGGGGAAGTCGTCCTCGACGACCCACTGGAGGTACGGCTCGGCGGCCACCGCCGCCAGATCGGTGACCCCCAGCGCGGCGCGGGCGTCCGCCAGCGTCGCGGCGGTGCTGGCCGGGACGATCCGGTCCACCATCGTGCCGGGGAAGCTCACCTGCCCGGCGAGGGCGTCCTGGACGGCGTCCGGCACCCCGGCCAGCGCCAGCGACTGCTGTACCAGGCCGCGCAGCCGACGCCCGTTGGACGGCAGGTTGTCGCAGCTGACCAGCGCGATCGGCCCCGCCTGGGCGGCGGCGCGGGCGAGCAGCCCGCGCACCAGCAGGCCGGGGACGGTGACCGGGGGCCGGTCGGTGGTCAGGTCGAGGGTCAGCGCGTCGTCGGCCCGCAACGCCCCGGAGACCGGGTCGAGCCGGTACGCCTTCTCGGTCACCGTCAACGTCACCACCCGGATCGCCGGGTCGGCCAGCAGCGCGACCACCGCCGCCGGGTCGCTGGCCGCGTGCCGTACCCCGGCCAGCGCGCCGACCACCCGGGTCGCGGACCGGTCGGCGGCCAGCGTGGTGACGCTGAACAGGGCGTCCTGGGCGGCGAGCGCCTCGACCAGGTCGGTGCTGCGCGGGGCGACGCCGACGATGCCCCAGTCGCCGCCGGCCGCGTCGACCGCCGCCTCGGTGCAGACCGCCTGGTGGGCCCGGTGGAACGCGCCGAGTCCGAGGTGGACGATGCCGGCCGGCACGGTGCCCGGCCGGATCAGCGGTCGGCTCTGCTCGGGCAGCCGGCTCAGGGTGGCCAGGCCCAGCCGGTCGGTGCCCCCGTTCACCGCCACACCGGGCCGTCCGGGAACCGGAACCGCGCGATCGACTCGGGGCGCATGGTGGCGCTGTAGCCGGGGGCGGTGGGCAGCAGGTACCGGCCGCCCCGGGTGCGGACCGGGTCGACGAAGTGCTCGTGCAGGTGGTCGACGTACTCGACCATCCGCCCGTCCAGGCTGGTGCCGACCCGCAGGTAGTCGAAGATCGCCAGGTGCTGCACGTACTCGCAGAGGCCGACGCCACCGGCGTGCGGGCAGACCGGCACCCCGAACTTCGCGGCCAGCAGCAGTTCGGCCAGCACCTCGTTGACCCCGGCGACCCGGCAGGCGTCGATCTGCATCACCCCGATCGCCTCGGCCTGGAGCAGCTGCTTGAAGATCACCCGGTTGGCGGCGACCTCGCCGGTGGCGACCCGGCACCGGCCGTCGGTCGACGCGGTCACCGCGCGGGCGATCCGGGCGTGACCGAGGATGTCGTCGGCGTGCGTCGGCTCCTCGATCCAGTACGGGTCGACCTCGGCCAGCGCGGTCATGTTGGTGATCGCCTCGTCGACGTCCCACACCTGGTTGGCGTCCATCATCAGCAGCGCGTCCGGGCCGATCTCGGCCCGGATGATCCGGGCTCGGCGCAGGTCGTCGGCGGGCGGGCCGCCGACCTTCATCTTCATCGCCCGCCACCCCTGGGCGTACGCCTCGCGGGTCAGCGCCCGCACCTTGTCGTCCGGATACCCCAGCCACCCCACCGAGGTGGTGTACGACGGGAACCCGTCCTGCTCCAGCACGGCGAGCCGCTCCGCCGCCCCCACCAGTCCCTTGTCGAGCAGGGTGGCCGCCTCGTCGGGGGTGAGCGCGTCGGTGATGTGGTGGAAGTCGATGTTGGCGACCAGCTCGTCGGTGGACAGCTCGGCGAGGTAGCGCCACATCGGCTTGCCGGCCAGCTTGGCCCGCAGGTCCCAGACCGCGTTGACCAGCGCCCCGGCGGCCATGTGGATGACCCCCTTCTCCGGCCCCAGCCAGCGCAGCTGCACGTCGGCGGTCAGCGAGCGCCAGAACGCCACCGGTTCGGCCGCGATCTCGGCGACGGTGCGCCCCCGGACGTGGTGGGCGAGGGCCTCGATCGCCGCGCAGGTGATCTCGTTGCCCCGGCCGTTGGTGAAGGTGAACCCGGCGCCCGTTGGGCCGTCGTCGGTGCGCAGCTCGACGTAGCTGGCCGAGTAGTCACCCCGGTTGATCGCGTCGGAGCCGTCGCCGGCCGCCGCCGTCGGGAACCGGACGTCGTGCACGTCGACGGCGGTGATCGTGGTGCTCATGCGGACCCCTCGAACTTGAAGACCTTCTTGGGCAACCGGTACGCCAGGTCGACGACCGTCTCGGCGGCCTCGTCCTCGCTCAGCCGGTGCTCGGCGACGAGACGGGCCAGGAATCCGGCGTCGATCCGGCGGGCCACGTCGTGGCGGACCGGGATGGAGCAGAACGCGCGGGTGTCGTCGACGAACCCGGCGGTGTTGTAGAACCCGGCGGACTCGGTGACCGCCTCCCGGAACCGGCGCAGCACCTCCGGGGAGTCCAGGAACCACCAGGGCGCGCCGAGGTAGAGCGCGGCGTAGCCGCCGGCCAGCGGGGCCAGCTCCCGGGTGAACGTGTACTCGTCGAGGGTGTAGAGCACCACCCGCAGGCGCGGGTCGTTGCCGTACGCGTCGAGCAGCGGGGCCAGCGCGTGCACGTACTCGGTGGCGTGCGGGACGTCCCCACCGACGTCGCGGCCGTGGGTGGCGTACAGCTGGCGGTTGTGGTTGCGCACGGCGCCGGGGTGCAGTTGCAGCACCAGACCGTCGTCGAGCGACATCCGGGCGAACTCCACCAGCATGTGCGCCCGGAACGCCTCGGCGTCAGCGGCGTCGGCCAGCCCCCGCCGGCCCCGGTCGTAGAGCCGCGCCGCCTCGTCGGGGTCGAGCACCAGCGTCCGGGCGGTGGGGTGGCCGTGGTCGGAGGAGGTCGCGCCGGCCGCGACGAACGCCGCCCGGCGGGCCCGTAGCGCGTCCAGGTAGCCGGCGTAGGTGCCGGTGTCGACGCCGGCCACCTCGCCGAGCCGGGCCACGTTGTCGGCCCAGCCGTCGAACTCCATGTCGACGACGTTGTCGGGGCGGAAGGTGGTGACCACCCGGCCGCCCGGCCCGCCCCAGCCGTCGGCGGCGAGCTTGGCGTGCGCGGCGAGGTCGTCCAGCGGGGACTCGGTGGTGGCGAGCACCTCGATGCGGAACCTGGTGAACAGCGCCCGGGGCCGGAACTCCGGCTCGGCGAGCCGGGCGGCCAGCGCGTCGTAGACGGCGTCGGCGGTGGCCGGGGTGAGCGCGGTGTCCACCCCGAACACCTCGCTGAAGGTGCGTTCCAGCCACAGCCGCGACGGGGTGCCCCGGAACAGGTGCCAGTGCGCGGCGAAGCGCCGCCAGATGGTCCGGCCGTCGGTCTCCACCGGGCTGCCGTCGACGCTGGGCACGCCCAGTTCGGCCGGCGGCACCCCCTGGCTGAGCAGCATCCGGGTGAGGTAGTGGTCGGGCACGATCAGGAGCCGGGCCGGGTCCGGGAAGGGCCGGTCCTCGGCCAGCAGCGCCGGGTCGACGTGCCCGTGCGGCGAGATGATCGGCTGCGGGCCGGCGAGGGCGTACAGCTCGCGGGCGATGGCCCGGACGCCCGGGTCGGTCGGCAGGAGCAGGTCGGGAGAGGTCGGCACGTCGGAGGACTCCTCGGGTACGGGCGGAGGGTCGGCGGTTCGGGACGGGGTCGGCGGGGCCGACCCGGTCAGGGCAGGGTGAGCAGGTCGGCGACGCGGACCGGCGCGCCGGTGTCGAAGGAGCGGTTGGCGGCCAGCCCGGTGAGCAGGGCCAGCGCCCCGTCGCGGGCGGTGGCGGCCCGGCCCAGCGGGTCCGGCTCGCCGCCGAAGATCACCCGGGTCATCCGGACGTCCGCGCCGCCGTGGCCCTGCCGGGTGTAGCCCTCGACCGGGATCCGGGTGGGCGGGGCCCAGAACGGGCGCAGGGTGAGGGTGGCCTCGCCGTGTTCGGCGGCGGCCTCGTCGCCGTGCAGGGCGGCCCCCTTGAGCGCACCGGCGGCGGCCGGGCTGACGAAGTCGCTCTCGGTGACCTCCAGTTCCAGCCGGCCCCGGCTGCCGTTGACCATCACCCGGTAGCCCTCCCAGGGGGCGTAGGCGGTGAGGTGGTAGGTCATCGTCGCGCCGGTGGAGTAGCGGGCCAGCACCGCCATGTCGTCCTCGATGGTGACCCCGGGGGCGAAGACGTTGCGGTCGCGCTGGTAGCCGTCCTCGGCCTCGGCGTCGAGGTACAGCTCGCGCAACCGGGGGTGGTCGGCCAGCCGCAGGGCGAACGGGTCGTCGGCGGCGGCGGGGGAGTCGTGCGCCCGGTCGTAGTCGCGGGCGTAGCCGTGCCGGCGGCCCTCGTCGCCGTAGAAGAACAGCCGGCCGGCGGCGTACACCTCGACCGGGGTGGCGTCGAGCCACCAGTTGACCAGGTCGAAGTGGTGGCTGGCCTTGTGCACCATCAGCCCGCCGGAGCTGGCCTTGTCCCGGTGCCAGCGGCGGAAGTAGTCCGCGCCGTGCCGCACGTCGAGCAGCCACTCGAAGTGCACCGAGCCGATCTCGCCGACCGCGCCGTCGGCGAGCAGCCTTCTGACCTGCTCGTGCAACGGGTTGTACCGGTAGTTGAAGGCGACGGTGACCTGCCGGCCGGTCTCGGCGACCGCGTCGAGGATGCGCCGGCAGCGCTCCGCGTCCACGGTCATCGGTTTCTCGGTGACCACGTCGCAGCCGGCCCGCAGGGCCGCCACGATGTACTCGTCGTGGGTGACGTCGACGCTGGTCACCAGCACCACGTCGACCCGTTCCTCGGCGAGCATGGTGGCGAAGTCGGCGGCCGGGTACGTCGGCACGGCCGGCTGGCCCAGCTCGGTCAGCCACCGGTTGTGCGCGTCCATCCGGGTCTGGTTGACGTCGGCGAAGGCGACCAGCTCGGCGGTGTCGGCGTGCGCGGTGACCAGGGCCCGGACGAACATCTCCGCCCGCGCCCCGGTGCCGACGAGGGCGTGCCGTCGGCGTGACGTGGCTGGTGGTGGCATCCGTGGACCTCCCGTGGCTGCAAAGGTTTGCAGTGAAGAAACCACGTCGGTGAAGAGCACGTCAACGATCGATGCCAATCCCGTGGCATAGATACCGTTTCATGCGCATAAGGGGGCATGGCAGGAGCGCCCCCGCAATCGACCTGCAACAAACTCCCGTTGACAGTGGAGCAACCGTTTGCATTAATTGGCGGCACCCACGTGACCCCGACCACACCATCGACGAGAGGGCCGCCCGTGCCAGCCACCATCCGCGACGTCGCGCGGGCCTCGGGCGTGCACATCTCCACGGTGTCCCGGACCTTCTCGGCACCGCACCTGGTCAACCCGGAGACCCGGGGCCGGGTGCTGGCCTGCGCCGAGGACCTCGGCTACCGACCCAACCGGGCCGCCCGCGCCCTGATCACCGGCCGGACCCACAACATCGGCCTGATCATCGCCGACATCGCCAACCCGTTCTTCCCGCCGCTGATCAAGGCGGCCGAGGGGCAGGCCCGGCACCGCGACTACCACGTCTTCGTGGCCGACACCAACGAGGACCCGGCCGCCGAGGAGGAGCTGGTCCACGCGCTGGCCAAGCAGGTCGACGGGGTGCTGCTGTGCAGCCCCCGGATGAGCAACGGCCTGATCGAGCAGGTCAGCCGGGAAGTTCCGGTGGTGGTGATAAACCGGCAGGTCACCGGCCTGCCCTGCGTGATGATGGACGTCGGCCAGGGGGCGCGCGCCGCGATCGAGCACCTGCTCGGCCTCGGCCACCGGCGGATCGCCCTGCTCGGCGGGCCGCGCGGCTCCTGGACCCACCAGCAGATGCGCCGGGCGGCCGGCGCCGCCGCCCGCTCCGGCGGGGCCGAGCTGACCGTGCTCGGGCCCAACCCGCCCACCGAGACCGGCGGCGGTGAGCTGGCCGCCCGGGTACGCGACAGCGGCGTCACCGCCGTGCTCGCCTACAACGACCTGATGGCGATCGGGCTGATCGAGGGGCTCGACCAGCTCGGCATCCGGGTACCGCAGGACGTCAGCGTGGTCGGCGTCGACGACATCGCGCTGAGCCGACTCACCCGCCCCAAGTTGACGACGGTGGCCACGCCAACCGCGGCCGCCGGCCGGACGGCCGTCGACATGCTGCTGCAACACGACTCCGACCCGCGCCCGCGCGGCGGGGGACGGGCAGCGGCCGTCGGCGACCGTCGTACCACCGCACAGGTAATGCTCCAGACCGAACTGGTCATTCGCGACTCGACCGGACCCGTACCCGGTCGATCCCGTCCCGGTTCCGATCCGGATGGCCCGGGTCCGCATCGCCTTGCGGACCCGGGCGGCCCGACCGTGACCACCGGTGGCGTCGTCGCCTCCTAACCCGAGGAGTGAGCGCATGCACCCCGCAACGTCCCCCACCGCCGGCACGCCGGCCGAACCGCACCACCGTACCCCCGTGCCCCGTCGTCGATTCCTGCGCGGCGTGCTCGCCACCGCTGTCGCCGTACCGCTGATGTTCGGCGCGGCGGCCTGCGGCGACGACTCCGCCGGTGACGACGGCCAGGTCAAGCTCTCCGTCTTCTGGTGGGGCGGTGAGGCGCGGGCCAAGCTCACCGAGGACGCCCTCGCCCTCTACACCAAGAAGCACCCGAACGTGACGTTCGAGAAGACCTGGCAGGCCAACCAGGGCTACTTCGACAAGCTGGCCACCCTCACCGCCGGCGGCAACCCGCCGGACCTGTTCCAGATCGACGACAACTACCTGGCCGAGTACGCCGGCCGCAGCACCGTGCTCGACCTCAAGAGCTACCAGGACTCCGGCAAGCTCGACGTGTCGAAGTTCCCCAAGAGCCTGCTGGAGTACGGCGTCGTCGACGGCAAGCTGGCCGGGGTGGCCGCCGGCGAGAACACCCAGGGCCTGGTCTACAACAAGACCCTGCTGACCAAGAACGGCCTCCCGGAGCCGACCACCGGCCAGAGCTGGGAGGAGCACATCGCCTGGGCCGAGCAGGTGGCCAGGAAGGCCAAGATCCCCGGCACCCAGGACCCGAGCGCCGACTACAAGGCGTTCTGGATCTGGCTGCGCCAGCAGGGCAAGGACCTCTACAACGGCAAGGACCTCGGGTTCACCGCCGAGGACGTGACCAAGTGGTTCACCCTGTGGAAGGGTGCCCGGGACCGGGGCGCCACCCCCACCGCCGACGTGATCCACGAGGGCAACGCCAGCGACGTGACCAAGCAGCTCGTGGTCACCGGCAAGGCCGCGACCTCCTGGGTCTGGGTCAACCAGATGCCCGACCTGAAGAAGAACACCAAGGACGAGCTGGGGGTGGTGGCCTACCCCGGTGACCCGAGCGCCCAGTGGGCCCGTGCGTCGATGTACTGGTCGGTGTTCAAGGGCAGCAAGCACCGGGACACCGCCGTCGACGTGATCAACTTCCTGGCCAACGACCCGGAGGCGGTGGCCCTGCTCGGCACCGACCGGGGCCTGCCGTCCAACATGGACCTGCGGGCCACGGTCAGCCAGACGGTGACCGACCCGGCGATGAAGCAGTCCATCCAGGTCGAGACCGAGCTGGCGCAGAAGTTCGGCCAGTCGCCGCAGGTGCCCATCAAGGGACACAGCAAGGTCAAGTCCGAGCTGGTCAAGGCCGCCGAGAACGTCCAGTACCAGCGCGCCACCCCGGAACAGGCCGCCGAGCAGTTCCTCGCCGCCTGCAAGTCCGCGATCGCCTGACCGGCACACCGCGGACGACGAAAGGAGCCGGACCCGTGGCCCTCACCACGGTGCCCGGCCGGACCGGACGCACCGGTCCCGCCCGCCCCCACGCCAAGCGGCGTCGGGGCGGGCGGGACCGGCACGCCGAAGGACTGGCGGGGTACGTATTCCTCTCGCCCTGGCTCATCGGACTGATGGGCGTCACGGCGATCCCCATGCTGCTCTCGCTCTGGCTGAGCTTCACCAACTACGACATCCTCACCCCGCTGTCCGAGGTGCAGTGGGTGGGCCTGGCCAACTACGAGCGGATGTTCACCGCCGACCCGTCGTACTGGCACGCGGTGCGGGTGACGGTGACCTTCGCCCTGGTGGCGGTGCCGCTGAAGCTGGCTGCCGCGCTCGGGGTGGCGCTGCTGCTCAACAGGGCGTGGCGGGGGGTGGGCCTGTTCCGGGCGCTGTTCTACCTGCCGTCCCTGCTCGGCGGCAGCGTCGCGCTGGCCATCGTCTGGGTCAACATGTTCAACCGGGACGGCGCGTTCAACTCGTTCCTCGTGCTGTTCGGCATCGAGGGGCTGCCCTGGGTCAGCGACCCGGACTGGGCGTTGCAGACCCTGATGGTGTTGGCCATCTGGCAGTTCGGCGCGCCCATGGTGATCTTCCTGGCCGGGTTGAAGCAGGTCCCCGGCGAGCTGTACGAGGCCGCCTCCGTCGACGGCGCCGGCCGGGTCCGCCAGTTCTGGCACGTCACCCTGCCGATGCTCTCCCCGGTCATCTTCTTCAACCTGGTGCTGGAGACCATCAACGGGTTCCAGGGCTTCACCGCCGCCTTCGTGCTCAGCAACGGCACCGGCGGGCCGGTCGACTCCACCCTGATGTACACCCTGAAGCTCTACATCTCGGGCTTCACCGACCTGGAGATGGGCTACGCCTCCGCGATGGCCTGGGTGTTCCTGCTCGCGATCGGCCTGATCACCGTGGTCTTCTTCAGCACCGGGCGGTTCTGGGTGCACTACTCCGACGGGGAGAAGTGATGGTGGCGGTGACCTCGACGGCGCGGCGGCCCGGCCGGCGGCAGGGCGGCCGGCAGGCCGTACGCCTGCTGGTGCTGATCGTGATCGTGGCGGTGGTGCTCTACCCGCTGCTGTGGATGGTGGGCACCTCGGTCAAGTCGCAGGAAGAGATCGTCAACAACATCGGCCTGCTGCCCGAGCGGTTCACCCCGGGCAACTACACCGCCGGGTGGGGCAACTTCGACCTCAGCTTCGGCACGTTCTTCCTCAACAGCGCCATGGTCAGCCTGTTGACCGTGGTCGGCAACGCGGTCTCCTGCCTGCTCGCCGCGTACGCCCTGGCCCGGTTGCGGTTCCGGCTGCGGGGGGTCTGGTTCGCCGTCATGATCGGCACCCTGCTGCTCCCCGGCCACGTGCTGATCGTGCCGCAGTACATCCTGTTCCGCAGCCTCGGCCTGGTCGGCGGGGACTGGCCCTACCTGCCGCTGCTCATCCCGCAGTTCCTGGCCACCGAGGCGTTCTTCGTGTTCCTCATGGTGCAGTTCATGCGGGGCATCCCGCGCGAACTCGACGAGGCCGCCAAGATCGACGGGGCCAGCCCGTACGGCATCTTCCGGCACGTCATCCTGCCGCTGAGCCGCCCGGCGCTGGTCACCACCGCGATCTTCTCGTTCATCTGGACCTGGAACGACTTCTTCCGGCAACTGGTCTTCCTGTCCAGCCTGGACGACTACACGGTGCCGGTGGCGCTGACCCTGTTCATCGACTCGACCAGCCAGAGCGCGGTCGGCCCGATGTTCGCCATGTCGGTGCTGTCGCTGCTGCCGGTGTTCCTGTTCTTCCTGGCCTTCCAGCGGATGCTGGTCGAGGGCATCAACACCAGCGGGTTGAAGGGATGACCGCCGCCCCGCTGGTGCAGGAGGACGCCGTACCGGCCCGCCGGGACTGGCGCGACACCCTGCGCGACGCCACCGACCTGGCACTGCTCGGGTTCGCCGTGACGCTGGCCGCGCTGCCGGTGCTCACCCTCGCCCCGGCCCTGGCCACCGCCAGCGCCGCCGTGCACGACCGGCTGACCCTCGGCGGTTGGCCCGACCTGCGTACCACGCTGTCCCGGTTCGGTCGGGCGCTGCCCGCCGGGCTGGTCGCCAGCGCCGTCGGGCTGGCCGTCGCCGTCGCGCTCGGCGTCGACCTGGTCGCGCTGGCCACCGGCCGGGTACCCGGTGGCGGCGTCGCGCTGGCCGGCACCGCAGTGGTCACCGCCGCCCTGGCCGGGTACGCCGGGCTGACCGTGGTGGCGGTCGGTCGAACCGGCGCGCGGGGTTGGCGGGCGGCGGCCCGGGTCGCCGCCCGCACCGGCCTGGCCCGGCCGGGGACCTGGGCGGCGGCCGGCGGGGTCTGCGCGGTGGCCGCTCTGTTGGGGATACTGGTCACCCCGGTGGCGGTGCCGATCCTGGCCGGCTACGCGCTGGCCGCCCTGCACGCGGTCGCCGCCCGCCGGCCCACCGCCCGGATGGAGGCACCGTGACCGGTCACCCCCGGCCCGTCCCGGCCGGCCCCGGCCCGACGCCGACCCGCGCCGCCCCGGAACCGGCCGACGACGGCCCCCGGCCGCACGTCGAGGAGGATCCCCGGCTGCGCCTCGGCGACGTCGAGGTGGCCCGGTACGTGGTGCGCCCCGACCTGGACCCCAAGCACGGACCCCGGCCCTACCTGCACCCGGTCCGGACCCTGGCCGGCACCCCGGTCACCGACGCCCTGCCCGCCGACCACGTCTGGCACCTCGGGGCGTCGCTGGCCGTGCAGGACGTCGACGGCACCAACCTGTGGGGCGGCCGGACGTACGTCCGGGACACCGGCTACACCTGGCGTGACGACCACGGCGTGATCGCGCACACGCACTGGCGGGAGCGCGCGCCGGACCGGCTGGCACACGCGTTGCAGTGGCGCGACCGGGCCGGCGGGGTGCTGCTCACCGAGCACCGCCGGCTCGCCGCGAGCCCGGTGACCCCGGACGCCTGGGCGCTCGACGTCGACTACACCCTCACCGCCCCGGCCGGGCGCGACGTCCACCTGGGCAGCCCCGCCACCAACGGGCGGCCCGGCGGGGCCGGCTACGGCGGTTTCTTCTGGCGGGCCGTCGCCGACGGTGAGCCGGTCACGTTCACCGCCGACGCCGACGGCGAGCAGGCCGCCAACGGCAGCGCCGCCCGCTGGGTCGCGCTCACCGGGGTCGCGCCGGGCGGTGGGGCGTACACCCTGGTCTTCACCGGGCTGGGGCTCGGCGACAGGTGGTTCGTGCGGACGGCGATGTATCCGGGGGTCTGCGTGGCCTTCGCCTTCGACCGGCCGGCGGTGGTGCCCGCCGGTGGCCGGCGCACCGGCCGGCACCGGGTGCTGGTCGCCGACGGGGTACGCGACCGGGCCGGCGTCACCGCCCTGCTCGCCGCCGCGGAACCGCAGTGACCGCCGCCGACCCGACCGGCGGGGCCGGGCCCGGCCCGGAGGTGGTCACCGTCGGCGAGTCGATGGTGGTGCTGAGCCCCGACCCGACCGGACCGCTGGACCGGGCCGACCGGCTGGGCGTCTCGGTCGGCGGCGCGGAGTCCAACGTGGCGTGCGCGCTCGCCGCCCTCGGCCACCGCACCGCCTGGGTCAGCCGGGTCGGCGACGACCCGTTCGGCCGGCGGGTCCGCCGGCACGTCGCCGCCACCGGCGTGGACACCGGCCTGGTCACCGTCGACCCGACCGCCCCGACCGGCGTCTACCTCAAGGACCCGACGCCCGACGGCACCGCCGTGCACTACTACCGGTCCGGGTCGGCGGCCTCGCGCCTGCACCCGGGGGTGCTCGACGAGCCGGCGCTGGCCGGGGCGCGTCTGCTGCACCTGTCCGGGGTGACCGCCGCCCTCTCGCCGTCCTGCGCGGCACTGGTCCGCCGGGCGGTCACCGATCGGCCGCTGCCCGTCGCCCGGGTCACCTTCGACGTCAACCACCGGGCCCGGCTCTGGTCGGCGGCGACCGCCGCGCCGGTGCTGCGCGGGCTCGCCGACGCCGCCGACGTGGTCCTGGTCGGCCTCGACGAGGCGCACACCCTGTGGGGCGTCACCGCGCCGGCCGCCGTGCGGGACCTGCTGCCCGGCCCGGAACTGGTGGTGGTCAAGGACGCCGCCGTCGGGGTCACCGCGCTGCCCCGCGACGCGGCGGCCGTCTTCGTGCCGGCGCTGCGGGTGCCGGTGCACGAGCCGGTCGGGGCTGGCGACGCCTTCGCCGCCGGCCTCCTGTCGGGGCTGCTGCGCGGCCTCGACCTGGACCGCTGTCTGCGGCTCGGGCACCTCTGCGCGGCCCCCGCCCTGACCGTCGCCGGGGACACCGCCCCGCCGCCGCGGCGGGCGCTGGCCGATCGGCTCCTCGCACTGCCGGCGCGGGACTGGGCGAGCCTGGACCTGGTCGACGCCGGCCTGCTCCCCACCCCCGCCACCGGAAGGAACGGTCGATGACCGCGCACGACTTCGCACCCCTGTTCGGCACCGCACGGGTGATGGTGATCCTGCGGGACCTGCCGCCGACGGAGACCGTCCGACTCGCCGAACGGGCCTGGAACCTCGGCATCGACGTGGTCGAGGTGCCGATCCGCACCCCGGACGCGACGCTGTCCCTGCGGGCGGCGGTGGAGGCCGGCAAGGACCGGGGCCGCCGGGTCGGTGCCGGCACGGTGCGCACCCCCGCCCAGGTACGGCAGGCCGCCAGCGCCGGTGCGGCGTTCACCGTCGCCCCGGGGCTCGACCTGGCGGTGGCGGACGCGGCGGTCAGCTACGGCATTCCGCACCTGCCCGGGGTGGCCACTCCCACCGAGGCGCAGCTCGCGCTCGACCACGGGCTGATCTGGCTCAAGGCGTTCCCGGCGGCCAGCCTCGGTCCACAGTGGTTCAAGGCGATGGCCGGTCCGCTGCCGGAGCTGCGGTTCGTGGCGACCGGTGGGATCGACGCGGGCAACGCCGCCGACTTCCTGGCCGCCGGGGTGCGGGTGGTGGCGGTGGGTTCGGCGCTGTCCGACCCCCGGCAGATCGACCGGCTCGCCGAGCTGGCGACGACCCCCGCCTGAGCCGGTGCCGTCCCCGCCCACCCACCCGCCGCGCGGGCCGGTGCCGGCCGTCGGACCGTCGCTCCGAGGGTCGTCGGCCGTGCTGCCGGTCCGGCGGCCCGGTGCGGGCGGATCAGGCCGGGGCGGGGCCGAGGCTGTCCCGGACGACCAGGGTGGCCGGCAGCACCTCGACCCGGGACCGGTCGGCGGCCGGGCCCAGCGCCAGGGTCATCGCCCGTGCGCCCAGCTCCACCAGGGGCAACCGGACGGTGGTCAGCGCCGGGGTGACGTCGGCGGCGACCGGCATGTCGTCGAAGCCGACCACCGACACCTGCCCGGGGACCGGCACGCCCCGGGCGCGCAGCAGGGTCAGCGCGCCGACGGCCATCGAGTCGTTCAACGCCACCAGCGCGGTCAGCCCGGGGACGGCGTCGAGCAGCTCACCGGCGGCGCGGGCGCCCCCGTCGCGGTCGAAGTCGGCGTACCGGACGCGCTCGGCGGGCAGCGGGTGGCCGCCCTCGGCGAGCGCGGCGCGCAGCCCGTCGAGCCGGTCGGTGATGGTGGTCAGCACCTGCGGGCCGGCGACCACCCCGATCCGGGTGTGCCCCCGGCGCAGCAGTTCCGCGCCGAGCAGCCGGCCGCCGTCGGTGTTGGCCGGCATCACCGCGTCGCCGGGATGTTCGTGCCGGCCGACCACCGCCACCCGGCCGCCGGTCGCCTCGTAGGCGGCCAGCTTCTCGGCGAGCCGGGCGGTGAAGGTGGCGTCGTGGTAGCCGGAGCCGGCCAGCACGATCGCGGCGACCTGCTGGGCGCGCAGCAGCTCCACGTACTCCAGCTCGCGTTCCGGGTCGCGGTAGCTGTTGCAGATGATGACCAGCCGGCCGTGGTCGGTGGCGACCCGTTGCAGCCCCCGGGTCAGCTCGGCGAAGTACGGGTCGGAGACGTCGTGCACCACCACGCCGACCACGCTGCGCTGCGGCCGGGCCAGCAGCTGGGCGTGCGCGTTGGGCACGTACCGCAGGTCGGCGACGGCCCGCAGCACCCGTTCGCGCAGCTCGTCGGCGACGGGCTTGCTGCTGCCGTTGATCACCCGGGAGGCGGTGGCGGGGGAGACCCCGGCGCGGCGGGCGACATCGGCAAGCGTCGCCATGGGCACCCCCGAAAGTGTCCGGGCCCGGTCGGGGCCGCACGGTAGCGGACAGGTTACCGCAACGGGCGGCGGCGGCCTCTTGCCCGTGGTGGGGCGGCCACCTAGGCTGCTAGGAAAGCGCTTACCTATGCGATGTGCAAAGGGGAAGGACGACCATGACCCGAAGGTCGATCGGCATCATCGTCAACGGCGTCACCGGTCGGATGGGCTACCGCCAGCACCTGGTCCGCTCCCTGCTCGCCCTGCGCGAGCAGGGCGGCCTGGCACTCGACGACGGCACCCGGATCTGGCCCGAGCCGATCCTGGTCGGCCGGGACGAGACCCGGCTGCGGGCGGTCGCGGAACGGCACGGCCTCACCGACTGGACCACCGACCTCGCCGCCGCCCTCGCCCGCGACGACGCGGAGATCTACTTCGACGCCCAGGTGACCCAGCAGCGGGAGAAGGCCATCCGGCAGGCCATCGACGCCGGCAAGCACATCTACACCGAGAAGCCGCTGGCCGAGTCCAGCGCCGGTGCGTGGGAGCTGGTCCGCGCCGCCGACGCCGCCGGCATCCGCACCGGCGTCGTGCAGGACAAGCTCTTCCTCCCGGGGCTGCGCAAGCTCAAGCGTCTGATCGACGGCGGGTTCTTCGGCCGCATCCTCTCCGTGCGGGGCGAGTTCGGCTACTGGGTCTTCGAGGGCGACTGGCAGCCCGCCCAGCGTCCCTCCTGGAACTACCGCGCCGAGGACGGCGGCGGCATCGTGATGGACATGTTTCCGCACTGGCAGTACGTGCTGGAGGAGCTGTTCGCCCCGGTCCGGGCGGTCACCTGCGTCGCCGCCACCCACGTCCCGCAGCGCGTCGACGAGGCCGGCCGGCCCTACCCGGCCACCGCCGACGACGCCGCGTACGGCATCTTCGAACTCGACGGCGGGATCATCGCCGCGCTCAACTCGTCCTGGGCCACCCGGGTGCACCGCGACGAACTGGTCGAGTTCCACGTCGACGGCACCGAGGGCAGCGCCGTCGCGGGACTGCGCCGCTGCCGGGTCCAGCACCGGGCGGTCACCCCCAAACCGGTGTGGAACCCGGACCTGCCCGCCACCGAGGACTTCCGGGCGCAGTGGACCGAGGTGCCCGACAACGAGGAGTTCGACAACGGATTCAAGGTGCAGTGGGAGGCGTTCCTGCGGCACGTCGTCACCGGCTCCCCGTTCACCTGGGACTTCCTGGCCGGGGCACGCGGCGTGCAACTGGCCGAGCTGGGGCTGCGCTCGGCCCGGGAGGGCCGCCGGGTCGAGGTGCCGGAGCTGTCCCGGTGACCGCCGTCGTCCGGCTGCCCGACGGCGGCACCCACCGGCTGCGCGGGGGCGCGGGCCACGATCGTCCCACCGGTCCGTCCACCAGCAGAGTGGCGTACGCCGCCGCGCACGTCGTCGCCGACCCGCGCGCGGAGAACGTCCCGGGCGCCCCGGCCGCCGTCGACTGGGACACCACCCTCGCCTTCCGGCGGCACCTCTGGTCGTACGGGCTGGGGGTGGCCGAGGCGATGGACACCGCCCAGCGCGGCGCGGGCCTGGACTACCCGGCCACCCGGGAGCTGATCCGGCGCAGCGCCGCCGAGGCCCGCGCGGTCGGCGGCCGGATCGTCGCCGGGGTCGCCACCGACCAGCTCCCACCCGGCCCGGCCACGGTGCCCGAGGTGACCCGGGCGTACGCCGAGCAGCTCGCCGACGTCACCGCCGCCGGTGCCCGCCCGGTGCTGATGTGCAGCCGGCACCTGGCCGCCGCCGCCACCGGCCCCGACGACTACCTGCGGGTGTACGACGAACTGCTCACCGCCGCCGACCAGCCGGTGGTGCTGCACTGGCTCGGTGCCATGTTCGACCCGGCGCTGGCCGGCTACTGGGGCTCGACCGACCTCGACGAGGCCACCGGGACGGTGCTGCACCTGATCAAACAGCACCAGCACCGGATCGACGGGATCAAGGTGTCCCTGCTCGACGCCGACCGGGAGGTCGCGTTGCGCCGCAGCCTGCCCGCCGGGGTACGCCTCTACACCGGCGACGACTTCCACTACCCGGAGCTGATCCGGGGCGACGGACAGGGCCACTCCGACGCCCTGCTCGGTGTCTTCGCGGCCATCGCGCCGGCTGCCGCCGCCGCGCTGTCCGCCCTCGACGCCGGTGACCTGGACCGGTACGACGCGGTGTTCGCGCCGACCCTGCCGCTGGCCCGGCACCTGTTCGCCGCGCCCACCTGGTTCTACAAGACCGGCATCGTTTTCCTCGCCTGGCTGGCCGGGCACCAGGAGCACTTCACCATGCTGGCCGGGCAGCAGTCCGGCCGGTCCCCGGCCCACCTGGCCCGGCTGCTCGTCCTCGCCGACGCCGCCGGGCTGCTGCCCGACGCGGAGCTGGCCGCCGCGCGGGCCCGGGCGTACCTCACCGTGGCCGGGGTGGCCCAGTGACCGGGGTGGTGCCGGCGTCGGGGCTGGAACGGTTCTCGTTCAACCAGGCCACCGCCCAGCACTGGCCGCTTCAGGCGGCCGTCGCCGGCTGCGCGGCGGCCGGGGTGCCCGGCATCGGCCTGTGGCGGGAACCGGTCCAGGCGTACGGGCTCGACCGGGCGGCCCGGCTGGTCCGCGCCGCCGGACTGACCGTCACCTCACTGTGCCGGGGCGGGTTCTTCACCACCCCCGACTGGTGGGACGAGAACCGGCGGGCCATCGAGGAGGCGGCCACCCTCGGCACCCGGGAACTGGTGCTGGTCTCCGGTGGACTCCCCCCTGGCAGCCGCGACGTCGACGGGGCCCGCCGGCAGGTCGCCGACGCCGTCGCCGCGCTCGCCGACGAGGCCACCGCCGCCGGGGTGCGCCTCGCCATCGAACCGCTGCACCCGATGTTCAGCGCCGACCGGTGCGTCATCGCCACCCTCGGCCAGGCGCTCGACATCGCCGAACGGTTCGACCCCGCCGTGGTCGGCGTGGTGGTGGACACCTACCACGTCTGGTGGGACGACACGGTGTACGCGCAGATCGCCCGCGCCGGTGACCGGATCGCCGCGTTCCAGGCGGCGGACTGGGTGACCCCGCTGCCGGAGGGGGTGCTGCTCGGCCGGGCGCTGCCCGGTGAGGGCTGTGTGGAGCTGCGCCGGCTGCGCGAGGCGGTCGACGCCGCCGGGTACACCGGGCCGGTCGAGGTCGAGGTGTTCCAGGCGGCGCTCTGGTCCCGTCCCGGCCCGGACATCCTCGCCGCCACCATCGACGCCTACCTGACCCACGTGTCCTGACCGGGCCGTGAGCGGGACGGCTGCGGGACCCCGGGGCCCCGTCGTCATGGGGACCCAGTCGCCCGCCGGGCGGCGGGAGGGACGACACCCCTGCGGTGGACCGGTATGCCCCACCCCACCACCGCGCCGCCCCGGGGCCGCGCGGCGGGCGGGTCACCGGACGGTGGCGGTGGCGCGGACGGCCTTGACGACGGCGGGAACGGAGCCGACGAGCAGGACCAGGCCCCAGACGAGGGCCACGACGGCGAAGACCAGCGCGCCGACGTCGTCGAGGATGCTGACCAGGATCACCGGGACCAGCCGGTGCAGGAACTCCAGCACCACCGTGCCGACCAGGGTGGTCAGCGCCAGCAGGACGAGCCCCTTGTTCTGCAGGAACCGGGGCTGGGCGAGCAGCAGCAGCCCGGCCCAGACCAGCTTCAGCGCCAGCACCAGGCCGAGCAGCAGGCTGGCCTCGCCGACCGGGAAGAAGCCCCACAGCGCGAGGTAGGCCAGCGTGCCGAAGGGCACGGCGAGGAAGAGCGACACCATCACCGTCAGTTCCACGAAGACGGTCAGCAGCAGCACCAGCGACGCCAGGACCAGCAGGACCGCGAAGACCAGGGTGGCCACCCCCTGCACCCGGCCCTGCACCCGCTCGGAGAGCAGCAGGCTCAGGCAGAACAGGCCGGTGGTCCAGAGCGCCACCACGTCGACCAGCGCCAGGTAGCCGGTGCCCCGACCGGACGGCTCGCTGATCCGTCCCACCGCGCCGACGTCCACGCCCAGGTCCCGGGCGCCGGCCAGCAGCTCCCCGCCCGCGTCGCCGCCGCCGGTCAGCAGCGACGAGCCCAGTTCCAGCGCCACCACCAGCACCACCGCCAGCAGCGCCAACAGCAGGAACGGCCTGCGCAGCTCACCCATGCCGGGTCACCTCCCGGACCGGTGGCACCGCGACCCGGGGCACCGACAGGTGCCGGGTCACGAGGTGGCGATGGTGACGGTGCACCCGACACCTCCCGGGCAGCCCAGGCCGACCTCGGTGGCCCCGTCGAGGGCGATCGTCGCGACGGCGTCGCCCCCGTCGGCGGGCGTGACGTCGTCGCGTACGGTCAGGTCGGCGTCGCCGGGCGCGGGGGCGGTGACCGCGAAGGCCGCCCGGCTGCGCAGCACCAGGGTGCGCAGCCCGCCGGGGTCGTCCACCCGCAGCGCGCAGCCGCCGACGAAGGAGAGCACGTCCCCGGTACGGTCGCAGTCGGCCCGTACCGTCGCCGGGTCCACCGTGGTGGCGTCGCCACCGAGCCGGCCCAGCCAGCCCAGGGTGCCGGCGTCGGCCGGGTCACCGCGACCGGCGTGGCCCACCCCGAGCGCGCCGACGAACGCGGCGACCAGCAGCACGGCGACCGCCACCAGCAGCAGCTTCCGCCGGCCGCTCACGGTCGGCCCGTCGACGCGGGCAGCTCGGTGAACCGGACCAGGTCCACCCCGGCGAAGTACCGCTCGGTGCCCTGGGTCCGGCCGACCGCGACCAGGGTGAGGGTGTGCGGGCCCCGACCGAGCCGTACCGTGCCCACGTCCTCGACGTCACGCAGCGCCGGCTGCTTCGAGAAGCCGAGAAAGGTGCCGCCCACCTGCACCCCGTCGACCTGCCAGATGGTGTTGGCGTAGTCCGGCGCGGTGGTGCGGGACGCGGCGAACGACCAGGTGGCGTCCGCCGGCAGGGTGACGGTGAGACTGACCCGGTCACCCACCGCCAGCCCCTGCAGGAACAGTTGCCGGCCACCCGACCAGGTCAGCCCGCAGCAGTCCGGCTGTTCCACCACCTTCACCGCGGCACCCGCCGGTGACTCCGTCCTCGCCCCGGCGAGCAGGGTCTCCGCCTCCACCGTGACCACCCGGGCGGCGGGCGGCGGTGGGGCGGCGTCGGGGCGGCTGAGCAGGTAACCGACCACCGCGCCGACCAGCACCACCAGCGCCACCGCCGCCGCGATCCACGGCCACGGGGCCCGTCGGGGCGGGGCGACCCCGGTGACCTCGTACGTCACCCGGCCGCTCGCGCGGGAACTCTCCTCCGGCGCGGTGTTCGCCGAGTACGCGAAGCCCGTCATGTCGTACCGCCGGGGCGGGGTACCGGCCGGCACCGCCAGCCGGACCAGGAACGACACGGAGTTCTGCCCCGGCACCACCCGCTGCGGCTCGGCCACCGTGAACCAGGCCCGCTGGCTGCCCTCGCCCGGCGCGACATCGAAGACCACGGTGTCCGGCGCGCCGCCGGGATTGGAGACGGTGAAGGTCAGCTCGCCCCGGTTGGCCGGGTCGAGGGTGAACTGCTCGGCGGTGGCGACGACGGCCCATTCGGTGGTCATGACGGCTCCTCAGGCGACGGTCCGGGCGGGGGCGGGGGGCCCGGGGCGGGCACGGTGGCGCGGCCGACCGCCGGCCCGTACGGCACCGGCCCACCGTCGGCCTCGGCGGGTGGGGCGTCGGCGAGGACGACCTCGGCGGTCACCGCCGCCGGTTTCTCCGCCGCGACGATCCGGGTCACCACGGTCAGCAGCCCGGCCGCCGCCACCGGTACCCGGACGACCAGGTGGAACGGCCGGTCGGCCGGCTCGTCGAGGACGAACCCGGTGACCCCGGTGGCCAGTTCCAGCGCGGTCCGCATCCCGTACGGGGTGCCCCGCCAGCGGGCCAGCAGCGCGCCGTGCGCGACCAGGTCGCGTAGCCGGCCCACGGGCAGCGGCGGCGGGACGTCCGGCCGGGGCGGGCCGAGCACGTGGTCCATCGCCACCCAGCGGGTCAGGTAGCCGGCGAACCCGGCCGGCGTGCGGTACGGGTCGAACAGCACGTCCACGTCGGCGAGCAGCGCCTCGTCCGGGGCGTGCAGCGCCTCCATCACGTCCAGCAGGGCGGCCAGGACGCTGCCCGGCCCGGCGGCCCGCTGGTAGGCCGCCGGCAGCAGCCGTTCAATCGCGGCCCGGCGCATCGTGGCCCACCACCTCGATGTCGTGCTCGCCGGAGCAGAGCAGCCAGGTGTCGGGGACGGTCACCACGTCGGCGGTGGCCTGGTTGGCGCTGGCCGTCCAGTCGACGGCGTCGCCGCTGCGGTACACCCCGCGTTCGCCGCCGGCCAGGATCAGCCGGCTGCCCCCGCCCGTCCCGGTGACGCTGCCGGCGATCGCGTCCACCGGCACGAACCGGGTCCGGTCCCGCAGCGGCAGGCCGCAGTTGACCACCACCGGCTGCCACTGCGGCTGCGCGGCCAGGGTGTCGAGGCGGACCACCCCGCCGCTCTGCGTGGCGGCCACCGCCAGGGTGCCGACGAAGGCGAGGTCCCGGCAGGTGCCGCCGACCCAGCCGGCCTGCACCTGCTGCCACTTCACGTCGGACTCGAACAGCCGGGTGCGGTGGCAGCCCTGCCCCGGTTTCTTCGGGTCCGGTTCGCCCGCGCCCGCCCAGAGCAGGGTGGCCGGGCCGTCGTACTGCACGGCGAGGACCCGGTTGTCCACGTTGGCCAGGCCGACGTGGGTGAAGCTGCCGGGGCGGCCACCGGCGGTGGACAGGTACACCCCGAAACCCGCCTGCGCCGCGACCGCCACCCCCGGCGCGCCGCGCTCCGAGACGAACGACCGGACGGCGTAGAAGCCCCGGTCGGCGTCGGCCGGGTCGACCAGGATCTGCAACGGCACCGCGCCGGGCAGCAGGGACACCTCGTACAGGCCGGTGTCGGTGGCCAGCAGCAGCGCGCCCGCGCCGTCCCGGTCGATCCAGGCCAGGTCGGTGATCCGCGAGTCCAGGCCGGTCAGCGCCGTCCAGGTCTCGCCGAGGTCGGTGCTCAGGTGCACCCGGGAGCCGCCCGCCGTCCGGGTGGTCACCACCGCCACCGCGCCGGGGCGGGCCACCACGCCGGGACGCACCGGGGCCGGGGCGGGGGCGACCCGCACCACCGTCTCGTCGTCGTCGAATCGGCCCGCCGGTTCCCAGCCCACGCCCGCGTCGGACGAGCGGAACAGCACCGCGCCCCGGCCCGCGTACCAGGTGCCGGGCTGGTACCGGTCGACGGCGACGGCGCGGACCTGCGCGTCGGGGGCCTCGTCCACCACGAACCGGACCGACTCGACGTAGCGCACCCCCGGCTCGGCGTGCTCCAGCATCCGGTACACGTTGGACGCGCGCAGCGGCTCGCCGAACGCCCAGCCGGTCGGGTTCAGCGCGGTGGGCAGCGGGCTGAGCGTCAGGTGCAGCCGGTCGTGGATGCGCCGGCGGACCGCCTCGACGTCCTCCTCCGGCCGGACCACCACCCGGGCCCGGATCGACACGGCCTTGTACCGGGCCCAGCCGGCCCGGCAGCTCGTGCCCAACGCCCGACGTCGGTCCAGGTCGGCCTCCACCCGGCGGCGGGACTCCTCCACCTCGTGGGCGCGCAGCACCGCCACCGGCAGCCGGCCACCCGGGCGGGCCTCCGGCGGCACGTACGGCACCAGCACCACCTCGACCTCGCCGGGGCGGGCGAAACTGTAGACGGCGGCCCGGGTGAACGCCCGCGCCCGGGACACCCCGCCGGAGCCGGCGGCGAGGATCTCGAAGTCCCGGGCGGTGACCGCGCGTTGCTGGGCGAAGAACTCGTACGGGCCCCGGACCAGCGCCGAGTCGAGGCTTTCCAGCTCCCGTCCGCCACCTGCCGGTTCCGGGTTCTCCGCCCGTACCCCGGGCAGCGGGTCCCGCAGGGTGGTCAGGGTGCCGGCGGCGACGTTGCCGGCCCGGCCACCGCCGGCCCGGTACCACAGCCGCACCCGGGCCCCGGCCGGCGGCACCGCCGCGACGGTGACCGGCCCGCCGCCCGCCCGTGCGCCGTCCGGTCCCACGTCGGCCGGTCCCACGTCGTCCGGTCCCACGTCGGCCGGTCCCACGTCGTCCGGTCCCACGTCGTCCGGTCCCACGTCGGCCGGTCCTGGGCCGGGCGGGTCGGCGTCGGGCGGGCGCAGGTCCAGCGCCGGGGCGAAGGTGACCAGCCCCGAGCAGCGGTCCACCAGGTAGACCTTGGCCTGCGGGCCGACCCCGGCGAAGCTGTCCACCGGCCGCCACACCTCGTACGTCGCGCCCTCGTGTTCCCGGGCCACCGCGCCCAGCTCCACCGAGCCGGCCGGCACCTCCACCCCGAGCAGCAGGTCCCGTGCCTCGGCGGTACGTGTAAGCGGTGCCCGGGCGGCCCGCAGCGCCTGCCCCGGCTGGCCGGTGCCGACGCCCAGCAGCTCCGCCTCGACCGGTTCACAGTGGTGCATCCGGACGGTCACCTCGTCGGCGTCCGCCGGCAGCAGTGCCGGCTCGGTGGTGACGAAGACGACGGGCCTCGGGTCGAGGCCCCGGGCCGCCGCGACCCGGGTGCCGGCCGGGATCCGCACCGCCGCCCGGTCACCGCCGGTCCGGACGAACCGCACGTCGGCCCAGGCCGCCGTCGGCGCGTGCCGGGTGACCCCGAGCAGGTTCAGGAACTGCACGTACGCCTTCTCCGGCAACTGGTTCAGCCGGAAGATCATCACCTCGGTGAGGTGCGCGAACGCCTCCACCAGGGCGATACCCGGATCGTGCGCGGACAGGTCCGTCCAGCCGGGGCAGGACTGCCGGATGCGCTCCCGGGCCTCGGTGACCAGATCGAGGAAGGTGCGGTCGTCCAGGTGCGGCACGGGCAGCGTCATGACCGGTCCCCCTCGCCCCCGTCACCGGTCGACCGACCGGCGGCCCGGTGCGCGGGCGGGTCTACGTCGGCGGGGAGCAGGTCGACGGAGAGGACCAGCTGACCGGGGGAGAGGCTGGCCCGCACCCGGTAGTCCAACCGGATCACCAGCCGCCACGGGTCGCCCGGGTCGGGGCCGGCGTCCACGTCGATCACCTCGATCCGGGGCTCCCACCGGCGGATCGCCTGCCGCACGTAGTGGATGGCCAGCCCGGCGGTGGTGTCGTCGTTCGGCGCGAACACCAGCCGGTGCAGCCGGGAGCCGTACCCGGGGCGCATCAGCCGCTCGCCCGGCGTGGTGGACAGCAGCAGGTACAACGCCTGGCGTACCGTCTCGTCGCCGTCGGTCACCGCGAGCCCGCCGGTCGCGGTCAGTGCCAGGCCTCCGGCGCGGCCGGCGTCGAAGCCGGCCCCGACGAACCGCAACGCCCTCACCGGTCGGCCCCCACCAGGCGCTGCCGGGCGTCGTGCACGGTGTGCCGGACCAGGTTCGGCGGGGTGCCGTCGGTGAACCCGGCCAGGTGCGACAGGACGATCCGGTGCCCGTCGACCCGCAGCCAGTCGCTGTAGCCGACCCGCACCGCGAGGGTCCTCGCGCACGGTTTGACAGTCGGCCCGTAGTTGGGGCAGGCCACGATGTCCCGCCCGACGGGGTCGTCGTCGACCAGCACCGGCGTCCCGGCGACGGTCAGCCAGCCCTGCGACGCCCGGTTGGTGACCCGGCCGTCGTGGTCGCAGGCGATCAGCGAGTCGAGGGTGATCCAGCGCATCAGGCACCTCCGGAGTGGGCGCGGGCGAGCGAGCCGGCCTGTTGCCTGGCGGTCGCCGCGTCCTCGGTCGCGTCGGCGTGCAGGAAGTCGACGCTGCGGGCCCGCACCACCAGCGCCCGGCCCGGCGCGGAGAGCACCAGGTCGGTCGCGGCGTGCAGGGTGGTCAGCTCGGGGGTCAGCTCCAGGAAGCTGCCGGCGTCGGTGGCCAGCCGCAGCGTCCGCGCCGCGTCGTCGACCACGATGGTCTGACCGCTGCCGGTCCGCACCGACCAGCGGCCCGCGCGCCCGTCGGCCACCCCCGCGTCGTACGGGGTGACGGTGCCGAACAGCGAACCCAGCACCACCCCGGCGACCGGGTCACCGCCCGGCAGGGCCAGCAGCACCGTGTCGTCCGGGTCGGGCAGCGCCACGATGCCCTTGTCCCGGCCCGCCCCCGGGCAGAGCACGGCCAGCCAGCCGGCGTCCAGGTCGCCGTACCCGGGCAGCCGTACCCGGACCCGGCCGAGCCGCTCCGGGTCGTCGACGGCGGTGACCACCCCGAGGGTGACCACCGCCCCGCCGGCCGCGACGCGCGGCGGGGAGGGCGGCGGGGCGGTGGCGAACCGGGTGAGGTGGCCGCTGGCGTCGACGGTGTGCACCACCTCGGTGAGGACGTACACCCCGGCCAGGTCGTCGGTCACCCCGGCCAGCGCGACCCGGCGGCCGGGGCGCAACGCCGGGTCACCCTCGGCGACGCCCTCGGCGGTGACCAGCGCGGCCACCCGGTCGTCCAGGCCCGCCTGGGCGAGCGCGGCCAACTCGTCGTCGCCGCGACCGGGCTGGTCCAGCACGGTCCGCACGCCGTCCGCGCCGACCGCCGCCGGGTCCGGCCGCAACGGCACCCGCCGGCCGCTGCGCGCGGCGTCGACCCGGTGCCCGAGCGGCTCGGCCCGCTGCGGATGCCAGCCCAGCGCGGCACTGCTCCCGGCGGCCCGGTCCAGGTTGGCGGCCAACCGCACCGAGTGCAGCGTCCGGCCCAGGGTCAGCGGCACCGGCTCGCCGTGACCGTCCAACGTGACCAGCCGCACCCGGTCAGCCTCGACGGCCAGGTGCAGGCCGGCCCGGCCGGCCACCTCCCGCAGCAGCTCCAGGTCGCTGTGCCGGTGCTGGAGCAGCCGGTCCAACCGGGGCCCGTCGACCTCGGCGTCGACGGCGAGCCCCACCGCGCCGCACAGCTCCCGGGCCAGGTCGGCGGCGGTGACCGCCTCGAAGACCCGTAGCTGCTGCCGCTTGCGCAGCCGGTGCAGCAGGTCGTAGCCGAGCCAGCGGGACAGGGCGGTGCCGTCGGCGGCGTACTCCACCTCGACGCAGGTGACCTCCCCGGTGAACAGCAGGTCGTCGCCGAGCCGGACGGCCAGCGTCGCGCCGGTCGGCACCGCCGGGCCGGGACCGGGACCCCGCGCCGAAGCGCCCGGATCGGCTTCGTGCACCACCTCGCACTGGGTCGGCTGGTCGAGGCGGGCGGCCACCCGGACCGACCGGATCCGCCGGTCCGCCGCCCCGCCCAGCGGCACGCCGTCGAGGAACACCGACGGGCGGGCACTCACCGCACACCCCCGCCGGCCTGCTCCGGGCCGGTGCCGCCCGCGCTTTCCACCGGGGACACCCCGGCGGGCCGCGGTGCGGTGGCCGGGGGTACCGCGAGGGCGGTGCCGGCCGGCACGGCGAACGGGTCGGTGATCCGGTTGTGCTCGGCGAGCAGCCGCCAGCGCAGCGGCGAGCCGAGCGCGTCGTGGGCGAGCAGGTCGAACCGGACCCCGGAGTAGCCGGGCGTGGCCGCACCGTCCCCGGCCGCCACCACCGCCTGCCCCGGGGGCGTCGCGGGCGGGGTGGCGGCGGCCAGTTCCTCGGCGAAGCCCTGTTGCGCCTCGTCGGCCGACTCGGCCACCCGCAGCAGCTTCATCCGCAGCCACGAGCGGCGGGGCGAGCCGGTACGGGTGAACACGTCGAACCGTTCGGCGACGGCCACCACCACCCCGGGCACGTTCCACGTCTTGCCCCAGACCAGCCGGACCAGCGGCGGACGCTGCCAGCCGTACGCCACGGCGGAGTTCTCGGCCAGCATCCACAGCGGCCGGGTGAGGGTGCGCACGTCCCCGGGCCGGGTCGGCCCCTCCACCAGGTCGGTGTCGAAGAGCAGGTCCAGCACCAGTTCGGTCCGCCCGCCACCGGTGAAGGCCAGCGGGTCGTCGGCCAGCCCGATCCCGGTGAGCCGCCCCTCGGCGCTGCCCCGCGGTCGTACCCCGGCGACCCTGGTGACCTGCACGGTCTGCGGATTGAGCAGGCAGTCGATCCGGACGCCGGACTCGTCGACCAGGAAGGCGACCCGTTCCATCAGTACCCCCGCTGTTCGGCGTCGAGCCGGGCGTACCGGGCGTCGTCGCGGGCGGTCCCCGTCGGCCGTCGCCACGCCCCGTCGTCGGGCAGTGCCGGCCACGGGTCGGCCCCCACCGGCCATCCGTGTGGTCCGGCCGCTCCCGCCCCGGTCGGGCCGGCAGCGGGCAGGGCCGGCCACGGGTCGCCGGCCGGGGGCGGGTCGTCTTGCGGCCACCGGGTCGCGGTGGTCCGCCGGGTGGGTTTGCCACGCGCCGGTGCGCCGCCGCCGGGGCCCGGCCGGGTTCCGTCGTGCCGGCCGCCGCCCGTGACCGGGCCGCCCGCCCCACCGGTGCCGTCCCCGCCGGCCCAGTCGCCGGTTGCCGCGCCGGTGCCGGTCGCCGACGCCGGGCCGAACAGCGCTGAGGTCGGTCGGCCGTCGGTCGGCCGTCGCCCGGCACCGGTTCCGGCGGCCGTCCGGTGCGCCAGGCCCGCCGACCGGCCCGGTCGACCGGGGTCGTCGCGGTCCGGCCACCCCGGCGGGACGAGGTCCGCCCGGCCGGGGGCCTGCGACGGTACGTCGGACCCCTGGTGCCGCGTGCCGGCCGGTGGGGGCGTGCCCGGGGCCCGGTCGGCGTCGGAGGAGGGACGGTGCCCCACCCACCCGCGTGGGGCAGGTGTTCGTGCCCCGGACACGGCAGCCGCCTCCGGGTCACGTCGCGACCCCGAACGGGGGCTGATCCCCGCCACCACCTCCGGGGCGGTTCCCGTCGCCGGCTCCGCACCGGTCTCCGTCGTGGGTTCCGGGCCGGTCTCGCTCGTCGGGGGGCGGCGCGGGCTGGTCCGTCGCCGGCCCGGTCGCAGCAGCCACCCGAGCCCGGCACCGATCGTCCACCCCGGACCGGGACGCGCCGCCACCGGACCGGGCGGTGCTCCCGCGTCGGGACGGACCGCCGTCGCCGGGTCCGGGCGATGGGTCCCCGACCGGTCCGGGCGGTGTGTCGAGGGCGGGTACGCACGGTGCGCCGAGGGCGGGTGCGCCGTCGTCGGGTCCGGGCCAGGTGCCGAGGTCGGGCGCGTGCGGTGACCCGCCGATCCGTCGGTCGGGGCGTCTGTCGGGGAGCGGTCGGCCGGGCCGGCGGGTCGGGGGTGAGGGGTACCGGTCACCGGGGTCGGTGTCGGCGACGACCCCCACGGCCCGGTCGGCGGGGTGGGGGCGGGTGGTGGCACCGGGACCGACGGGTGTGCGGGGTACCGGTCGGCGGTGCGGCCACCGGGGTCGGGCGGGTACGCCGGGGACTGGGCGGATGCCGGGGTGGACTGTCCGCGTACCCCCGGGTGGGATGCGGGCGGCGGACCCGGCGGGGCGGCGGCCGGCCCGACCAGGTCGTGCAGCAGGCCGGGGGCGTGCGTGGCGACCGTCCGCAGCCAGTGTTCCGGCGGCTGCCCCGGCCGGCGCGACACCGGGACCGGCCCGGCCCACCGTGTGGCGGGGTCGGTGATGGGGGTGGCCGGGTCGGCCGGGGCAGGGGCCATCGCGTCGGCGACGGCCCGCAGCCGGGTGGCCAGCCAGTCACGCGGTCGTGGACGCCGCGGCACTGCCGTCCTCCAACTCCAACCCCTCGTACGCGAGGGTCAGCGCCACGATCGCGATCTCCTGGGACAGGGTATGCAGGTGCGCGCCACGCCACCGCATCGGCCACGCGTTGATCAGGTTCCAGCGCAGCACCTCGGCGGTGCCGGCGGCGTCGAGCAGCACCACCGACACGTTGCGGCGGCTCACCGTCCCGGTCGCCGCGCCGTGCACCCAGTCCCACAGCTCGCGCGACGGGGTGAGCCCGAAGTGCAGGGTCACCGGCGCGTAGTCGACCTGCCCCGGGACCGACCGCACCCGGTCGTTGCCGGCCTCCCGGTAGGCCAGCCGGCCGATCGTCATCTCCAAGCCGCTGACCTCGGTGAAGTGGCCGTTGGTGATGCCGTTGATGAGCAGCTTGAAGTGGTACGCCCGGTACGGGTCGACAGGTGCGCCCGGTTGCGGGCTGGCCGGGGTCGGCATGTCAGCCTCCGATCGTCTCGGTGTCGGTGCCGCCGGCCCACTGGCTCAGCTTGAACACCACGAACTCCGCCGGCTTGACCACCGCGATGCCGATGTGTGCGACCACCATCCCGGCGTCGCGGACGTCGACCGGGTTGGTCTCCTCGTCGCACTTGACGAAGAACGCCTCCTCGGGGGTGCGCCCCAGCAACGCCCCGTCGCGCCACACCCGGGTGAGGAACGCGCCGATGTCGCGGCGGATGGAGCGCCACAGCGAGTAGTCGTTGGGCTCGAACACCATCCACCGGGTGCCGCCCGCGATGGCCTGCTCGATGGAGATCGACAACCTGCGGACGTTGAGGTAGCGCCACTCGCTGGCCTCGGCGGCCAGGGTGCGGGCCCCCCACACCCGGATGCCCTCCCCGGCGAAGTACCTGATGACGTTGACCCCCTTGGGGTTGAGCACGTCGTGTTCCGAGCGGGTGACCAGGTACTCCAGGTCGACGGCACCGCGTACCGGCTCGTTGGCGGGGGCCTTGTGCACCCCGCGCAGCGCGTCGGTGCGGGCCCAGATGCCGGCCATGTGACCGCTCGGCGGGGTGAGCACCAGCTCGCCGGTGAGCGGGTCACGCACCCGCAGCCAGGGGAAGTAGTAGGTGCCGTAGTCGCACTGCCGGGCCCGGTGGGCGGTGCCGGTGTCGGGGTCGGCCGGCTCGCCGGCCTTGCCGTCGGCGGGCTTGCCGTCGCCGGCCTTGCCGGGGCGCGTGGGGGTGGCCACCCGGGTCAGCGTCGAGATGTCCTCGATGCCGGGCGGCGGGTCGCAGATCGCCACCATGGTGCGCAGCCGCTCGGCCATGCTCAGCAGCGCCTCGTGCGACACCGGGTCGTGGAAGCCGGGCGCGGCGAGGATGGCCACCTCGTCGATCGCCTCCACCAGTTGCAGCCCGGTGCGCCGCTGCCCGGTGCCGGTGAGCTGCCCGTCGGCGCCGACGTTGACCACCCAGCAGCGGCTGCCGCCGTTGTCGAGGAAGCCGAAGACCGCCCGGGCCAGCGGGGTGCTCTCCAGGTCGTCGCCGTCGGCGTACAGCCGGAGGAACTCCGACCAGCTGGTGACGGCCAGCGCCCGGTCGACGTGGGCGGTGCGGTTCGGTGCGACCCCGACGAACGCGGCGACGGCCATCCCGACCGGCCCGATCGGTCGGGCGGCGCTGGGCACCTCCTCGACGTAGATGCCGGGGGAGAAGTAGTGGGGCATCGGTCCTCCTGTACGGCCGGTCCGGCTCAGCGGGCCGGGGGTTCGCAGACGATGACGATGTCCGCGTCGGCCGGGTCGACCTCGGCGGTGAGGGTGCGGCCCCGGCCGACCAGGCGCAGCCGGACCGGCTGGTCGGGGTGCTCCGGGTCGTGCGGGACACCGGCGAGCCGGAACCGCCCGCCCGCGTCGGTGTGGGTGGCGTACGGGGTGCCGACCAGTTCCACCCGCAGCGCCGCCAGGGGTTGCCGCTGCGGGCCGACCACCCGGCCGACGAGGTCACGCAGGTCCAGCCGGCGCAGCCGCAGCGGATGCAGCACCGGTGGCGCGACCGGCGGCGTGGACGTCACCTGGGCCGGCACGTCGACCAGTAGCGCCGGCCGGGGGGCGACGCCCAGCGTCACCCACAACGCCGGGTCACCGGCCTCCAGCACCAGCTCCGGCTCACCGGCCGTGGCGGCGGCGGTCAGCACCCGGTCCAGCCCGGCCAGCGCGGCCGGGCCGGCGGCGGCGACCAGGTAGCGGATCGTGAACCGGTACGGCGCGGGCGTCCCGGTGCCCCGGGTCTGCCGGGCCGGCCGCAGGGCCAGCGGCCACAGGGTCAGCCCGACGCCCCCGTCGGCGGGCGGGCCGACCGGGACGTCCTCGCCGGCCGCCCCGGCCAGCCAGGCGGCCAGCCCGGCGGTGGCCGCCTCGACCGGTCCCGGCCCGTCGCCGGTCATCGCGGCGGCGTTCCCTGGATGCGGTACGCGATGGCCTCGTTCCACACGTGCGGGTAGACGCCGATCTCGAAGTACCTGGTGAACCGGTTGATGGGTGCGTTGGCGTGGTCGTGCCAGAGCAGCCACACCGGGGCGATGGTGAACAGCACGTAGTTGAGCGCCACCAGCGGCAGGTAGAGCGGCCCGAGCAGCCGGGCCTGGAGGATGTGCACGTCCTCGTGGCGTTGGATGCCGGGGCCGGCACCGGCGCAGACCGTGCCGATGGTGGTGGCGTAGCGCGGGGACACCCCCTCGACCAGGCTGACCCGGCAGGTGTGCTGCGAGGTGGGCCGGTCCAGCGAGTGGCCGACGACCAGGTGCAGGGCGAGGTAGAGCGCCCCGGCGGCGGTGTTCGGCAGGCTCCAGGTGTGGTCGACGACGAACAGGGCCACGCCCCGGGCGTCCGGGCCGTACACCCGGGCGGCGGCGACCGACCAGCCGAACGGGACCCCGATCAGCAGGCCGACGACCGCGCCGATCAGCAGGCCGACCGGACCACCGGTGGTCACCCCGAGCGCCGCCCCGCACAGGACGTGGACGGTGGCGCTGACGATTCCGTAGACCATGACACGCCTCCTCAGACCCAGGAGCGGACGAAGCGGGGCTCCCGCCCCTGGGCGAGCTGGCCGGGGGTGGCCCGGGTGGGCTGCCGGTTGCCGGACGGTAGCTGGTTGACGCCCAGCGCGGCGGAGAAGATGACCAGCCCGTTGAAGAACGCGATCAGCCACTTCTCGCCGCCCGCGTCGGTGGCGAACGCCGCGGTGGCGTACGACAGGAGCAGCGCCACGCCCAGGGCGATCCACTTGCGGGCCCTGTCGCTGTCCGGGCCGAGCAGGCCGCCGATGACGTTGGCGGTGAGCAGGGTGGCGGCGCTGGCACCGGCCACGGTGCCGAGGGCGGCCCAGGTGAAGAGATCGTTCACGGCGATCCCCCTTCGGATGGTGCGGGACGGGCGGGGGCGGCCGGGGCGGCGGCGGTGCCGCCCCGACGGCGCAGCAGGACGGCGGTGACCCCGCCGGCCAGCAGGAGCAGGACGAGGACCGCCCCGGCCACCGGCAGCCACGGGAAGCCACCCGGGTCGTCGGTGCCGCTCGCGGCGGCGGGGCTGGCCGACGGGGTGGGGCGCGGCGGGGCCTCGGCGACCGCCCGCAGTTCGGCCGGTTTGGGTTCGCTGGCGACGACCTTCCAGGTGACCGAGCGTCCGGTGATCGTGCCGTTGGAATCGATCACCCGGCCGGGAAAGGTCACCGAGATCTCGAACGACATGAGATGCAGGAACCGCTGCTGGTTCTGGGGATCCTGTTCGGCCACCTTCCCGCCGTATTTCTTGGGGTCGAGCGGCAGGCTGAACCGGTAGAGATCACCGTCGCGGACGAGCTTCACGCTCTCGCTGGTGAAGTTTTCCAGCGGGGTTTTCCGATAAGTGATCTGCGCGCCGTAGAAACGCTCGTCGTCGTAGACGGTCTCCTCGCCGGCGGGTAGGGCGGGAATGTTCTCCCGCAGTTCGGCGTAGGCGACCACGAGGTTCTTGTTGCGGCTGCTGAGCACGGACTTCTCCGCGGTGAGCAGGAGCTGCCCGTCGACGGTGTCGTCGGCGTTGACGGTCAGCCCCAGGTTGAGCTGCATGCATCCGGCCAGCAGGGTCAGCAGGGCCAGACACGCCGTGAGCCGGGCCACCCTGCCGCGCCCGCGTCCGGTATTCATGGGCACATTGTGTGTGATCCACTTCACACCGGGCAGTCGGCGATCGGTCAGATGGCTGTCTCCGATCTTACCGATCCGCTTATCGGTCCGGCCGGCACGGATATGGTCCGCCGGTCGATATCCTGGAGGGTCGGCATCCATTACCGACCATTGTGGATGATCGCGGGAAACCCATTTCCGCGTCCGCTAGATCTGCGTTAAATCTCGGCGGCGACGGGTGCTGAACACGCCGGCCGCAGCCTGGGGACATGCATGCCGACGCCGAACAGGCAAGCCCGACCGAACCCCGCCGCCACGACCCACGACGGCCCCCTGCCCGCCCCCTCGCCGCCGCCGTCCGCACCCCCACCCCGGGTGCGACGCCGGGCATCCTCGCCACCGGTGCCTGCCTACCCGAGCAGGTGGTGACCAACGCGTCGCTGGCCGCGGCGCTCGGCGTCACGGCCGACTGGATCGTCGACCGGACCGGGGTCCACGAACGCCGCGCCGCCGCGCCCGGCGAGGCCACCTCCGACCTGGCCACCCACGCCGCGCGGCAGGCCCTCGACCGGGCCGGCGTCGACCCCGCCGACGTCGGCCTGATCATCCTGGGCACCTCGACCCCGGACCTGCCGCTGCCCGCCACCGCCTGCCGGGTGCAGGCCAACCTCGGCGCGTGGGGCGCGTACGCGATGGACCTGGACGCCGTCTGCACCGGCTTCCTCTACGCCCTGGACGTCGCCCACAAGATCATGCGGTGCGACCCGGCCATCCGGTACGCCGTGGTGATCGGCGCGGACACCTACTCGCGCATCCTCGACTACACCGACCGGCGCACCTCGGTGCTCTTCGGCGACGGCGCGGGCGCGGTGGTGCTGGGCCGCTCGGCCGCCGCCGCCGACATCGCCTACACCCGGCTGGGCAGCGACGGTCGGCAGCACGACCTGGTCCGGATCCCCGCCGGTGGCAGCCGCGCCCCGGCCAGCACCGCCACCGTCGCCCACGGCGGGCACCACTTCACGATGGACGGCCGGGCGGTACGCGCGTTCGCCGAACGCAAGCTGCCGGAACTCGTCGCCGACGCCACCGCCGCCTGCGGGCTGACCGTCGCCGACCTCGACCTGCTCGTCCCGCACCAGGCCAACGTGCGGCTGCTGCGCGAGGTGACCAAGGAACTCGGCTTCGTCGCCGACCAGGTGGCGATCAGCGGCACCCACTACGGCAACACCGGCGCCGCGTCCGTGCCGGTGACCCTCGACGCGGCGATCGACGCCGGCCGGGTCCGCCCCGGGGCCCGGGTCCTGCTCGCCGCCTTCGGCGGGGGGATGACCTGGGGAAGCGCCCTGATCACCTGGCCCGGCGGCACGGCCGGCCAACCGACCCACGAGGAGCCAACGGCATGAGCATCCTGTCCGACTACGCCAAGCGCACCCCCGGCTCGAAGGAACACTTCGCCCGGGCCGGCGCGATGATCCCGGCCGGGGCGACCCGCAGCCTCAACTCCTGGCCGCCGTACCCGGTCTACCTGGACCGGGGGGTCGGCGGCACGGTCTGGGACGTCGACGGTAACGCCTACCGCGACTTCCTGGCCAACTACACCGGCCTGCCGCTGGGCTACGCCGACCCGGACGTCACCGCCGCCATCCGGGAGCAGTTGCCGCACGGCACCTCGCACTCGTTCTCCCGCACCCTGGAGGCCGAGCTGGCGGGGCTGCTGGTGGCGCGGGTGCCGAGCCTGGAGCGGGTCCGGTTCACCGGCTCCGGCACCGAGGCGGTGATGTTCGCGCTGCGCCTGGCGCGGGCCCACACCGGTCGCCCGCTGGTCGCCAAGGCCGAGGGCGGCTACCACGGGACCACCGACGACGTCATGATCAGCGTACGGCCACCGGCCGACCTCGCCGGTGACGTCCGGTCGCCCGCCTCCGTGCCGGAGATGCGCGGCATCCCCGCCTCCCGTACCCGGGAGACCCTGGTGGTGCCGTTCAACGACGTCGCCGCGTCGCAGCAGATCCTGCGCGCCCACGCCGACCGGGTGGCGGCGCTGGTGCTCGAACCGGTGCTCGGCGTCGGCGGGATGATCCCGGCCACCGCCGAGTACCTGACCGCCATGCGGGCCACCTGCGACGAACTGGGCATCCTGCTGGTCTTCGACGAGGTGATCACGCTGCGGCTGGCGCACGGCGGCGCGCAGCAGGCGTACGGCGTCACCCCCGACCTGACCACCATGGGCAAGATCATCGGTGGCGGGCTGCCGATCGGCGCGTACGGCGGCCGGGCCGACATCATGGGGTTGCTCGAACCCCGGGGCGGCACCGACGTCTACGACTCCCGCTCCGGCGGCCCGGCGCTCTACCAGGGCGGCACGTTCACCGGCAACGCGCTGAGCGTCGCCGCCGGCATCGTCACCCTCGGCAAGCTCGACGCCGCCACCATCGACGCGCTCAACCGCACCGGCGACCTGCTGCGCCGCGAGCTGACCGGGGTGTTCGCCGGTGCGCCGGTCGACGCCGTCGTCACCGGCGTCGGGTCGCTGTTCAACATCCACATCGGCCCGCGCCGGGTAGCGGTCTTCCGCGACGTGCGCGCCGTCGACGCCGCCCGCCAGCAGGCCTTCTTCCTGGGTCTGCTCAACCACGGCGTGATCGTCGCCCCCCGGGGCATGGGCTGCGTCACCACCTGCACCACCCCGGATGACGTCGCGGCCTTCACCGCCGCCGTCCGGCTCACCCTGCACGACATCACCGAGGCCGGCTGAGAGGGCACGACGATGCAGATCACCTGGACACAGGAGCAACACGCCCGCCGGGAGCGGTTCCGCCGCTTCGCGGCGACGACCGTCGCCCCCGGCACCGCCGAGCGTGACCGCGCCGGGGTCTTCGACTCCAAGTCCTGGCAGGCGCTGGCCGACGAGGGTTTCTGGACCGCCCACCTGCCCCGCGAGCACGGCGGTGACGGGGGCACCCTGTGGGACTTCCTGGCCGGGCTGGAAGGGCTCGCCCAGGGCGCGGACGACTCCGGTTTCGTACTGTCCGCCGTCGCCCACGCCGGCCTGCTGCACGTACTGTGCGAACACGGCACCCCCGAACAGCGTCGGCGGCTGCTCCCGGCGCTGGCCGGCGGCGCGGTGGGCGCCACCGCCGCCACCGAACCGGCCGGTGGCTCCCACGTCGCCGCCGTCGGCACCCGGGCCCGCGTGCACGGCGTCGACGACTGGCGACTCACCGGGCACAAGGCGCACATCACCAACGCGCCCGTCGCCGACCACCTGCTGATCGTCGGCCGGCTCGACGGCATCGGCCCCCGGGACATCACCCTGTTCGTGCTGGACCGCGACCGGCCCGGCGTCGACACCGGCGTCGCCGAGGACCTGCTCGGCCAGCGGACCAGCCCCACCGGGCCGATCATCCTGGACGGGGTGCCGGTCGGCCCGGCCGACGTGGTCGGGCCACCCGGCGACGGGCTCGCCACCCTCTACTCGTTTCTGGCCTTCGACCGGCTCATGTACGGCGTCGTGGTCGCCGCCCAACTGGAGGCACTGCTCCCCGTGGTGCTGCGCCGCTGCGCCGAGCGCCGGGCGTTCGGCGTCCCCATCGGCGAGCACGAGTTCATCCAGGACAAGGTCGTCGGCATCCGGACCACCATCGAGTCGGCCCGGCACCTCGCCTACGCCGCCGCCGACGCGCTGGTCCGGGGCGACGACGCCTACAGCGCGCTCGCCTCCTGCGCCAAGCTGGCCGCCTCCGAGGGTGCGGTCCGGTCCACCGTCGAACTGGTCCAGATCTTCGGGCACGCCGGCTACGACCGTACCGGCGGCATCGAACGGCACCTGCGCGACGCCGTCGCCATCCGGATCGCCGGCGGCACCACGGAGATGCAGAAGAAGAACATCTACAAGGACGTGGTACGCCGCTACGCCACCCCGGTCGACGCGCCGGCGGTGCCGGCGTGACCGCCCCGACGGGCCCCGGCACCGTGGCCGTTCCGGCGGGTTCCGGCGGCGTTCCTGTTCCGTCGGGTTCCGGTGGCATGGCCGCTCCGTCGGGTTCCGGTGGTGTGGCTGTTCCGTCGGGTTCCGGCGGTGTGGCCGCATCCGGTGCCGCGTCCGATCCGGCCGGTGCTGCCGGTGGGGCGGGCGCCGCCGGTGCGGGGCAGGGGCGTCGGGTCGAGGGGGAGCGGACCCGGGTGGTCCGCGAGGACGACTGCGCGACCCGGTGGGGCAACGAGGGCCTGATGGTCCTGTCCACCCCGGCCATGCTGGGCCTGATGGAACAGACCTGCGTGGAGGTGCTCGCCCCGGTGCTGTCGTCCGGCGAGATGACCGTCGGCGTCGGCGTGACGCTGACCCACGCGGCGGCGGCCGGTCGTGGTGAGCCGGTCACCTACCGGGTCGCCCTCACCGTGGCGGGCCGCGACGTCGACGTCGACTTCACCGTGGTCGGTCCGACCGGGACGGTGCTCGGTCACGGCTCCCACCGGCGTCGGATCGTCGACCGGGCGGCCTTCCTCCGCCGACTGGCACCCCCGACCGGCTAGCCCACCCGCCCCCGGGGGCCCGGTCGGGCCCCCGGGGCACCCGTGCCCCCGCCCGCGCCGTCATGCGGTGATCAAGAGGTTCGCGTCACCGGCCACGGTTTCCTGACGCAAACCTCTTGATCACCCGGGCGGGAGGACCACGTGGGCGGGGGCGGGGGGAGGGGAGGGGGCGGGCGGGTGGGTGGGGGTGGTGGAGCGGTGGGGTGGGTGGTGGGGTACCGAGCGTGTCGGTGGTGACTACTGTTCGTCCCCGGTGGACGGGTGGGAGGGGTGGTCGGGTGGCGACGTCGCGGGTGGACCTCTCGGGTCGGGCCGGCACGCCTTTGCGGGCGATTCTGCGGTCGCCCGGCTGGGTGGGCTGGGCGGTCGCCACCTTCGGGGCCCGGCTGCCGGTGGCGATGGCCCCGCTGGCACTGGTCTTCGCCGGCCGGGCGCTCAGCGACGGCTACCTGCTCAGCGGCCTGCTGGTCGGCGCGCACACCATCGGCGAGGCGGTCGCGGCACCCGCCGCCGGTGCGCTGATCGACAGGTGTAACCCGCGTCGCGTGCTGGCCGGGTGCCTGGCCGCCGAGGCGCTGCTGTTCCTGGCCGCCGCCGTGGTGGTCGGCACCGGTGGCGGCACGGCGCTGCTGGTCGTCCTCGTCGCGTTGGCCGGTGCGGTGCCGGCCGGCGCGCCGGGCGGTCTGCGGTCGATGCTCACCCACCTGGTCGACGTGGCCGTGCTGCCCCGGGCGCTGTCCCTGGACACGGTGCTCAACCAGGTTTGCTGGGGGCTCGGACCGGTGCTGGTCGGGGTGGCGGTCGCCGCCGTCTCGCCCGCCGCCGGTGTCGGCCTGGTCGCGCTGCCGGCCGCGATCGCCGCGGGGGCGGCCCTGCGCCTGCCCGATCCGGCGGCGGCCCGGCCCGCAGCCGGGCGCAGCCGGGTGCTGCCGGTGCTACGCCTGCTGGCCCGCACCCTGGCGTTGACCGCCGCGCTGCGGGTGCTGCTCGGGGTGCTGACGGTGGCGGCGGTGCCGCTGTTCACCGGCAGCGGGCAGGCGTCGCTCGCCGGGCTGGCCCTCGCCGCGTACGCGGTCGGGACCGGCCTCGGCAGCGTCCTGTACAGCCTGCGGAGTTGGCCGGGCGGCCACCAGCGGCAGGCCGACGTCGCCCTGCTGGTGCTCGGCCTGGTGGTCGCGTTCGCGGTGGTCGCGCGACCGCACGCCGTCGCGCTGCTGACGCTGTACGCCGTCGCCGGGTTCTTCGAGGGGCCGACCGTGCTGGCCCGGTCGCTGCACCTGGAACGGGTCCTGCCGCCCGACCGCCGGGCCACCGGCTTCTCCCTCCAGTACGCGGCGATCGGCTGGGGGTTCGCCGTGGGCAGCATGGTGCTGGCACCCCTGTTGACCCGCTGGGGCGCGGCCACCGTGGTCACCGGGGCGGGGCTGGCGGTGGCGGCGCTCGCCCTCGTGGCGACCCTCCTGCCCTCGCGCCCCGACCGGGTCCGGTGACCCGTCACCGGTACGCCGACCCCGACCATCCGGCCGCGGCGGGTCGGCGGGCGTCGGACGGCTCGCTGAGCGCCGGGTCGCCGTCGAGTACCCGCCGGTGCAGCCGCTGCAACGCCGGCCCCGGCTCGATGCCCACGCCGTCGGCAAGCGTCTGACGGAGGTCGCGGTACACCGCGAGGGCGTCGGCCCGGCGGCCCACCTGGCACAGCGCCCGCATCTGCATGTCGCGCAGCCGTTCCCGCTCGGGGTGGAGGGTGACCAGCGCGGCCAGTTCCTCGACGGCTTCGTCGTACCAGCCGAGGCGCAGGTAGGCGTCGGCGCGCATCTCGATGGCGAGCAGCCGCCGTTCACCGAGCCGTCGGCTCTCGGCCAGGATCGAGGGGGACGGGTCGACGTCGGCGAGCGGGTCCCCCCGCCAGGCGGCCAACGCCTCGGACAGGGACCGCACCGCGTCGTCGAGCCGGCCCGCCGCGAAGGCGGCCCGGCCGCGCACCACGTTGGCGTCGAAGAGGTGACTGTCGACGTCGCCGCGTGCCAACCGCAGTTTGTAGCCACCCGGGCCGGTGGTGATGGCCCGCCCCACCGACGGGGGCAGACTGCGCCGGAGACGGAAGACGTACTGCCGGATCAGATTGCCGGCCGAGGCGGGTGGTTCGTCGGGCCACACCTCTCTGGCCAGGCGTTCCACCGGGATGAGTACATTTCCGTTGACCGTCAGAACCGCCATCAGTTTGCGCTGCTTGGGAGCATTGATGCAGTAGTTCTGCCCGGGAAGTATCACAAATGTTCCGAGTATGCCGAACTTCACGAATCCCCCACGATGCGCGTGCCCCCGTACCGTCAGTGCCCACCACTGATTGAAGTTAATCGATCAATAATGACGGTGCCGCGCCATCTCCGTTCGGCCGCGCCGCTGCGGTAAGGAGCACATCGCGCTTGTGGCCGTGACGAAAGCGGTGTGAGATCAGCGGTGGGACGTCGGGCCCGGACGGGACATACCGGGCCGGGAGAACGGCCCACACCAGGAAAGCCGGGCCGGGAAGGCCATGCCAGGGGAAGAGGACCGCGCGCCGTGAACACCGCCACCGAGAACCGAGCCGTCCCACCCCCGGTGGTACGGGCCGCCCGTACCGGGGTCGCGGTGGTCTTCGCCCTCAACGGCCTCGCGGTGGCGACCTGGTTCTCCCGGGTCCCGGCGGTCCGCGACGCGCTCGGCCTCAGCGCCGGCCGGCTCGGACTGCTGCTGCTGGCCATGTCCGGAGGCGCGGTGCTGGCGCTGACCAGTGCCGGACTGGTGACCCAGCGGCTCGGCCCGGCCCGCACCGTCGTCGCCTCGACCGTGCTGGTCGCGGTCGGCCTGGCCGGGGTCGGCATCGCCACCCCGCTCGGCTCGCTGCCAGGCGTCGCGGTCGGCCTGTTCGCCCTCGGCTACGGCTCCGGCACCTGCGACGTGGGCATGAACGTCGAAGGTGCGGCGGTGGAGAAACGGCTCGGCCGCACCATCCTGCCCCGCTTCCACGCCGCCTGGAGCCTCGGCTCGGTGGCCGGCGCCGGACTCGGCGCGGGCGCCGCCCGGCTCGCGGTGCCGATCACCGTGCACCTGGCCGTGCTGGCGGCCGTGGTGCTCGGCGGCACCCTGCTCGGGGCGCGGAACTTCCTGCCCGCCCTGCCCGCCTCCACCGCCGACGGCGCCGCGTCGGCCCGCCGGGGTGGCCTGCTCGCGGCCTGGCGGGAGCCGCGCACCCTGCTCATCGGCGCGCTGGTGCTGGTGATGGCGTTCACCGAGGGCAGCGCCAACGACTGGCTGGCGGTCGCCTTCGTCGACGGCTACGGGGTCAGCGAGGCCGCCGGGGCCGCCGTCTTCGGGGTGTTCGTCGCCGGCATGACCATCGGCCGGACCGCCGGCACCGTGGCCATCGACCGCTGGGGTCGGGTGCCGGTGCTGATCGGCACGATCCTGTTGGCCGCCGCCGGCTCCCTGCTGGCGGTGCTGGCCGGCTCCGGTCCGCTCGCCGTCGTCGGGGTGGTCCTCTGGGGGCTCGGCGCGTCGCTCGGGTTCCCGGTCGGGATGAGCGCCGCCGCCGACGACGAGGAGCACGCCCCCGCCCGGGTCAGCGTCGTCGCGGTGATCGGCTACACGTCGTTCCTGGCCAGCCCGCCGCTGCTGGGTCTGCTCGGCGACCACGTCGGCATCCTGCACGCCCTGCTGGTGGTGCCGGTGCTGCTGATTCCGACCCTGGCCCTGGTGCCGGCGACCCGTCCACCGGCCGGTGCCGCGCCGCAGACACCCGCCGGCCCGATACAGAAAACCTAACAGTCGTCGGCCCCGGCCGGTATCGGGTGCGCGGCCGTTACGCCGGGTCACCGCCGCTGGCTAGGGTCGCCGGATGCCAACCGAGATCACCGCCGCAGCGGCGGGCCGCTGGACCCTGGGCGACCGCACCGTGCACCGGATGGGCTTCGGCTCGATGCGGCTCACCGCCCACCCCGACCGGGACCGGGCGCTGCGCGTCCTGCGCCGGGCCGTCGAACTGGGCGTCGACCACATCGACACCGCCGCGTTCTACGTCTCACCGGGCGGCACCCTGAAGGTCGGCACCGGCCCCGCCCGGTACGCCACCGAACTGATCCGCGCCGCGCTCGCCCCGTACCCGGAAGGGCTGGTCGTCGCCACCAAGGTCGGCTTCCGGGACGACCCGACGACCGGCCTGCACGAGGAGGCCGGCCCGGCGCAGCTGCGCGCCCAGGTGGAGGAGAACCTGCGCCGGCTCGGCCGCGACCACCTCGACCTGGTCAACCTGCGGATCGTCAGGCGGCCCGCGCCGGACTCCGTGGCCGAACGTTTCGGCGCGCTGGCCGAGCTGCGCGACGCCGGCCTGATCCGGCACCTGGGTCTGTCCAACGTCCGCCTCGACCACCTCGACGAGGCGCAGACCGTCGCCCCGGTGGTCTGCGTGCAGAACAACTACGCCCTGGACAACCGCGGCGACCAGGACGCCATGGTCCGCGAGTGCGGTGCCCGGGGGATCGCCTACGTGCCGTTCTTTTCCCTGACCGGCGGCAACCGCGAAGGCGGGGCCCGCACCGACCACGGCGCGGCCGTACGCGCCGTCGCCCGCGCCCACGACGCCACCCCGCAGCAGGTACGTCTCGCCTGGACGCTGCACCAGGGCCCGCACGTGCTGGCCATCCCCGGCACCGGTGACCCGGCCCACCTCGCCGAGAACGTCGCGGCCGCCGCGCTGCGACTCACCCCCGACGAGCTGGCCGCGCTCGACCGGCGGTGAACGGGCCGCCCAGCCGGCTGTCACCGGGCTCGCAGCGCCCTTCCAGGTGGGGGTGCTCCACTGGAGGGACGCCGAGGAGAGGACGGGCAGATGGGCTGGTTCAGCCGACGGACCCGGGCTGACGAGGGTATCCCGACCAAGCTCGACCGGGAGGCCACCCGGGACGACCTGACCGCGTTGGCGGACTTCGTGGCCGCCCACCGGGGGGTGGAGTTCTATCTCGAACCCGAGACGACCGCCACCGACACCACGGTGGTGGCGATCGCGCACGACGGGGAGTGGATCCGCCGCCGCACCGGCTCCCCGCGTACGGCGGCGAAGCTGGCCCACCGGCACGCGGTGCCCCTCTACGAGGCGGCGAAGACCGGGTACCCGGAGCGGATGCGGGCCTGGAACCGGGCCCACCCCGAGCGTCGCCTCCGCTGATCCCGCAGCAACGCGTGAAGCGTGGCGGGGTTGTGGCCCCGTGGGATGTGGGTCCGTGGGATGTGGGTCCGTGGGGGTGCGGCCACGGCGGCGGGTGCGACCGCCGGCCGCCCCGGTCGCCTGCCGCTGCGGGGCAGGGGTGTGGGGTATGTCGTCGCGGGCCCTTTCGAGCTGATGACGGTGACGGATCGGCCCCGCCGGGTGGGACGACCCGTACCGCCAGGTCGGGGGTGGCCGGGGTGGCGCGGCCCCGCGGTACCGGATGGGCCTGTGACCGGAGGGCCTGCGGCACCGGAGGAGGCGGCCCCGTGGCCCCGGGCCGGGGCCGCCGCCCTCAGGCCGCCCCGGCCCCGGGGTGTCGGGCGGGTGGCCGGCGCTACCCGGCGCGACAACTGTCCGGCCAGGTCGGCCGCGCCGGCCCCCGAGTCGTTGACGTCATCAGCTCGACAGCGTGCGAGAGAGGTGTCCCGGCCGACCAGGGCCGGGTCGCCCGGGGCCGGGCAGCCTGAGGGCGGCGGCCCCGGCTCCGTGCCGCCCGGATCAGGTTCGTGCCGCCCGGATCAGCTCCGTGCCGCCCAGTTCCGCGCCGGTCGGTCGCGGACGGTGGCGCTTCCCCGGGCGGGTGGCGGGCTCCCTCGGCGGATCGGTGGGTGCGCGGCACGGGACGCTGCGGGTCGACCGTCGGGAGGGACCGGGCCCACCCGGGAACGTGGGCAGCGGCGGTCGCCGGCCTCGCCACGGGGGGCGATCGGTGCCCTCGCGGGGCCGGTGGCCGCCGTTGACCTCGGGGTGAGGAGTGTGGCAGCATTCGCGGCCTGACGGCAGTGAAGGAAGTCGGTGCGATTCCGACGCGGTCCCGCCACTGTCACCGGGGAGCGATCCCCCCTCGTGGGTCACGACCGTGCGTGCACGGTTGGAAGGCCGGGGGTGAGCGTCGATCCGGGAGCCAGGATACTTCGGCCGTCGGAGAACCCCAGGGCGTGGACACCCGAGGAGGACCCGATGACGCACAGCGTCACTGCCGACCCGATCACGGTCGGTGACTTCCGCATCACCGTAGAGCCCGCGCCGCCGCGTGCCCCCACCTCTCCCACCGTCGCCGGCCGTCGCCGGGGCGGTCGGCCTGCCACGTACCGCTGACGGCCGGTCCGGGGTGCCCCGCCGCCGGTGGGGTGCGTCGTACCTCCGCCGCCGCTGACCGGCGTCCCTCCCGCCCCGCTCGGCCCGGCCCCGTGGTCGAGCCGGACGTCACTCTCCGGAGCCGCACGTGCGCATCCTGCTGTTGTCCACCGCCGACACCGATCTGCTCGCCGCCCGCGCCAGCGCCGCCGACTACCGCCTCGCCAACCCCACCCGGGTCGACGTGGCCGCCGTGCCCGCCCTGCTCGACGGGGTCGACCTGGCCGTCGTACGGTTGCTCGGCGGGCGGCAGGCGTGGCCGGACGGCCTCGCGGCGGTGCTCGGCTCCGGCGTCCCCACGATCGTGCTCGGCGGCGAGGCGGTGCCCGACGCGGAGCTGATGGCGGCCTCCACGGTGGCCTCCGGGGTCGCCACCGAAGCGCTGTCCTACCTGGTGGAGGGGGGCGCGGACAACCTCGCCCAGCTCGCCCGGTTCCTCTCCGACACCGTCCTGCTCACCGGTGAGGGCTTCGACCCGCCCACCCCCACCCCGCCCTACGGCATCCTCGACCACCGCCGCCCGTCCACCCCGGTCGACGGGGCGGACCCGGTGGCCGGACCGGACGGGGGCGGGCGGCCCACGGTGGGGATCGTGTTCTACCGGGCGCACGCGCTGGCCGGCAACACCGGTTTCGTGCAGACCCTGGCCGACGCGGTCGACGCGGCCGGCGGCGAACCGCTGCCGATCTTCTGCGGATCGCTGCGCGGGCTCACCCCCGGCGACGGGCCGCTGGACCTCTTCGCCCGCTGCGACGCGCTCGTCGTCACCGTCCTCGCCGCCGGGGGGACGGTCGCCGCCGACGCCTCCGGCGGGGGCGACGAGGACGCCTGGGACGTCGGCGCGCTCGCCGCCCTCGACGTGCCGGTGATCCAGGCGCTGTGCCTGACCAGCACCCGGGAGCAGTGGGCTGCCAGCGACGCCGGACTGTCCCCGCTGGACGCGGCCATGCAGGTGGCCATCCCCGAGTTCGACGGTCGGATCGTCACCGTGCCGTTCTCGTTCAAGCGGATCGACGCCGACGGGCTGTCGGTCTACGCCGCCGACGCCGAGCGGGCCGGCCGGGTCGCCGGCATCGCCGTCCGGCAGGCCCGGCTGCGCCACCTGCCCAACGCCGGCAAGCGGGTGGCGATCGTGCTCAGCTCCTACCCGACGAAGCACTCCCGGGTCGGCAACGCCGTCGGCCTGGACACCCCCGCCTCGGCGGTCCGGCTGCTCGCCGCCCTCGCCGCCGACGGGTACCACCTCGGCGACGCGCCGCCACCCACCGACGGGGACGCGCTGATCCACGCCCTGATCGCCGCCGGGGGCCACGACGTCGAGTGGCTCACCCCGGAACAGTTGGCCGCCGCCGAGGCCCGGGTGCCGGGGAAGACCTACCGGCGCTGGTTCGACCAGGTGCCGGTCGACCTGCGGGACCGGATGCGGGAACACTGGGGTGAGCCACCCGGCCAGCTCTACACCGACGCCGGGGACATCGTCCTGGCCGGTCTGCGGTTCGGCAACGTCACCCTGCTGATCCAGCCGCCGCGCGGCTTCGGCGAGAACCCGATCGCCATCTACCACGACCCCGACCTGCCGCCCAGCCACCACTACCTCGCCGCGTACCGGTGGCTGGCCGCGTCGGTCGACGACGGCGGGTTCGGCGCCGACGCGGTGGTGCACCTCGGCAAGCACGGCACGTGCGAGTGGCTGCCCGGCAAGGGCCTCGGCCTGGCCGCCGACTGCGCCCCCGACGCCGTCCTCGGTGACCTGCCGTTGGTCTACCCGTTCATCGTCAACGACCCCGGCGAGGGCACCCAGGCCAAGCGGCGGGCGCACGCCGTCGTGGTCGACCACCTGGTGCCCCCGATGGCCCGCGCCGAGACCTACGGCGAACTGGCGAAACTCGAACAGCTGCTGGACGAGTACGCCACCGTGCAGGCCCTCGACCCGGCGAAGGTGCCGGTGGTCCGGGGGCAGATCTGGGAGCTGGTGCGCGCCGCCGAACTCCACCACGACCTGCACACCGAGGCGATGCCCGCCGCCGACGACTTCGACGACTTCGTGCTGCACCTCGACGGCTACCTGTGCGAGGTCAAGGACGTGCAGATCCGCGACGGGCTGCACGTCCTGGCCGGGGTGCCCACCGGTGAGGCCCGGGTGAACCTCGTCCTGGCCGTGCTGCGTGCCCCGCAGGTGTGGGGCGGCAGCCGGGCCCTGCCGGGCCTGCGCCAGGCCCTTGCCGCCGGTTACGGCCTCGACGAGCAGGCGCTGCTCGCCGAGCCCGGGGCGCGGGTGGCGGTGCCGACGGCGCTGACCGACGTCGTCGACGGGCCGGCGGTCACCGCCGCCGACGCGGTGGACCTGATCGAGGCGCTGGCCCGGCGGCTCGTCCTCGGCATGGAGACCCTCGGCTGGGATCCCGACCGGGCCGACCCGGTGGTCGCGGAGGTGACCGGCGGGTCCTGCCCCGACGCCGCCGAGGTGCTGCGGTTCGCCGCCCGCGAGGTGGTGCCCCGGCTGGACCGCACCACCGACGAGATCACCCACACCCTCGGCGCGCTCGCCGGCCGGTTCGTGCCGCCCGGACCGTCCGGGTCGCCCACCCGGGGCCTGGTCAACGTGCTGCCCACCGGCCGCAACTTCTACTCCGTCGACCCGAAGGCGATCCCCAGCCGCAACGCCTGGGACGTCGGGGTGGCGCTGGCCGACTCGCTGCTCGCCCGCTACCTCGCCGACACCGGGGAGTACCCGCGGTCGGTCGGGCTGACCGTGTGGGGCACCAGCGCCATGCGTACCCAGGGCGACGACATCGCCGAGGTGCTGGCCCTGCTCGGCTGCCGGCCGGTGTGGGACGACCGGTCGCGGCGGGTCACCGGCGTCGAGGTGGTGCCGGTGGCGGAACTGGGCCGGCCCCGGGTCGACGTCACGGTCCGCATCTCCGGCTTCTTCCGGGACGCGTTCCCGCACGTCGTCGCCCTCCTCGACGACGCGGTACGGCTCGTCGCCGCCCTCGACGAGCCGGCCGGGGACAACTACCTGCGCGCGCACGTGGCCGCCGACCTCGCCACGCACGGCGACGAGCGGCGGGCCACCGCCCGCATCTTCGGCTCCAAGCCCGGGGCGTACGGGGCGGGACTGCTGCCGTTGATCGACGCCCGCAACTGGCGCACGGACGCCGACCTGGCCGAGGTGTACGCCGTCTGGGGCGGCTACGCCTACGGCCGGGGCCTGGACGGGCGGGAGGCGCGGGCCGACATGGAACGGTCCTTCGCCCGGATCGCGGTGGCGGCGAAGAACCAGGACACCCGCGAGCACGACATCGTCGACTCCGACGACTACTTCCAGTACCACGGCGGGATGGTGGCGATGGTGCGGCACCTGACCGGGACCGCCCCGGCCGCGTACGTGGGTGATTCGGCGATGCCGCACGACGTGCGTACCCGCACCCTCGGCGAGGAGACCCGGCGGGTGTTCCGGGCCCGGGTGGTCAACCCGAAGTGGATCGCGGCGATGCGCCGGCACGGCTACAAGGGCGCGTTCGAGCTGGCCGCCACCGTGGACTACCTGTTCGGCTACGACGCCACCGCCGGGGTCGTCGACGACTGGATGTACGAGCGCCTCGCCGAGGCGTACCTGTTCGACGGGCAGACCCGGGAGTTCCTGGAGCGGTCCAACCCGTGGGCGCTGCGCGGCATCACCGAACGGCTCCTGGAGGCCGCCGAACGCGGCCTGTGGGCCGCCCCCGACCCCACCACCCTGGACCGACTCCGGGAGACGTACCTGGCCACCGAGGGCGACCTGGAGGATCTCCAATGAGCGGTTTTCCCTTCTCGGCCGTGCTCGGGATGGACGACATGCGGCTGGCGCTGCTGCTCAACGCGGTCAGCCCGGCGATCGGCGGGGTGCTGGTGCGGGGCGAGAAGGGCACCGCCAAGTCCACCGCCGTGCGGGCCCTGGCCGCGCTGCTCCCGCCGGTGGACCGGGTCGCCGGGTGCCGGTTCGGCTGTGACCCGGCCGCCCCCGACCCGACCTGCCCGGACGGCCCCCACCCGGGTGCGGGCGGGCACGACGACCCGGCCGCCGCGCCGGTGGAGCGCCGGCCGGCCCGGCTGGTGGAGCTGCCGGTCGGTGCCGCCGAGGACCGGGTGGTCGGCTCGCTGGACCTGGAGAAGGCCCTCGCCGAGGGGGTACGCGCCTTCGAGCCGGGCCTGCTCGCCGCCGCCCACCGGGGGGTGCTCTACGTCGACGAGGTGAACCTGCTCCACGACCACCTGGTCGACCTGCTCCTGGATGCCGCCGCGATGGGCCGCTGCCACGTCGAACGGGAGGGCGTCTCGGTCAGTCACGCCGCCCGGTTCCTGCTGGTCGGCACGATGAACCCGGAGGAGGGTGAGCTGCGTCCGCAGCTGCTCGACCGGTTCGGGCTCACCGTCGAGGTGGCCGCGAGCCGCGACCCGGTCGTCCGGGTGGAGGTGGTGCGCCGCCGGCTCGCCGCCGACGCGGACCCGGCCGGGTTCGCCGCCCGGTGGGCCGCCGCCGACGCCGAGGTGGCCGCCCGGGTGGCCGCCGCCCGGGACCGGCTCGACGGGGTGCTGCTGCCCGACGCCGCGTTGCGGCAGATCGCCGAGGTGTGCGCCGCGTTCGACGTGGACGGGATGCGCGCCGACATCGTCACCGCCCGGACGGCCGTCGCGCACGCCGCCTGGCAGGGCCGGGACCGGGTGACCGCCGACGACGTCCGGGTCGCCGCCCGGCTCGCCCTGCCGCACCGCCGTCGCCGCGACCCGTTCGACACCCCGGGCCTGGACGAGAAGCGCCTCGACGAGGCGTTGCAGCGGGCCCGCGACGAGCACCCCGACGACGATCCGCCGGACACCGGGCCGGCCGGTCCGGGTGACCCGACCGGCGGGCCGGACGGTGCCGGCCCCGGTGGGCCGGGCGGCCCCTCGGCGGGCGGCCCCGGCGACGGGTCGGGCCCGCAGTCACCCGACGACGCCGGTGGGCCGCAGGACGCCGGTGGTCCGCTGGGCCACGACGACCACCCGCGCGCCCGGACCGGTCCGGCCTCCCCACCGTCCGGGGACGACCGGTGGCCGGACCGCATCGACGACGGCGGACCGGCCGGCGACGACGGGCCGGACACCGGACACCGCGCCGACGGCCGGTCGGGACGCCCCGACGACGGGTCCGCCGAGCACGCCGGTGCCCGTCCCGGGCGACCCGGCCAGGACGGCACCACGAACCCGGGTGACCCGGCGGGCACCGGCTCGGTGGCCGTACCGCAGCGGGGGTTGACGGCCCGGTTGTTCACCGCGCCGGGGGTCGGCGACGGGGTGCCCGGCCGGCGGTCGCGGGCCCGGACCGGGCGCGGACGGACCACCGGGGCCCGGGTGCCCGCCGGCCGGCCGGCCGCGGTGCACCTGCCGGCGACCCTGCGCGCCGCCGCCCCGTACCAGGCCCGGCGGGGCCGGTGCGGCGGCCGGCTGCTGCTGCGCCCCGACGACCTGCGGGAGGCGGTCCGGGAGGGCCGCGAGGGCAACCTGGTGCTGTTCGTCGTCGACGCCAGCGGGTCGATGGGCGCGCGGCAGCGGATGTCGGCGGTCAAGGGTGCGGTGCTGGCCCTGCTCACCGACGCCTACCAGCGGCGGGACATGGTGGCGGTGGTCGCCTTCCGGGGTGCCGGCGCGCAGGTGCTGCTGCCGGCCACCTCCTCGGTGCTGGCCGCGTCGGCGCGGCTGGCCGAGCTGCCCACCGGCGGGCGTACCCCGCTGGCGGAAGGGCTGCTCGTCGCCGCCGACCTGCTGCGGGTGCAGCGGCTGCGGGACCCGCGGCGGCGTCCGCTGGTGCTGGTCGTCACCGACGGCCGGGCCACCGCCGGGCACCGGCCGCTGGAACGTTCGGCGCGCGCGGCGGCCGTGCTCGCCGCCACCGGCGCGCCCTGTGTCGTGGTGGACTGTGAGTCCGGCCCGGTGCGGCTGCACCTGGCCCACCGGCTGGCCGGTCAGCTCGGCGCGGCCCACCACCGCCTGGACACGGTCACCGCCGACCCGCTGACCGGGCTCGCCACCGTCGGAGCGAATCGGAGCGTGCGCTGATGCCGCAGGGAAAGCCGGAACACGTCCCCGCCGACGGCTTGACCACCCGGCAGCGGCGGCACCGTCCGTTGACCATCGTGCACACCGGGCAGATGAAGGGGAAGTCGACGGCGGCGTTCGGGTTGGCGCTGCGGGCCTGGACGGCCGGGCTGCCGATCGGGGTGTTCCAGTTCGTCAAGAGCGCCAAGTGGCGGGTGGGTGAGGAGAACGCCTTCCGGGCCCTGGGCCAGGTGCACGCCGACACCGGGCAGGGCGCGCCGGTGGCCTGGCACAAGATGGGCGAGGGCTGGTCGTGGATCCAGCGCGGCGGCGACGCCGACCATGCCGCCGACGCCCTGGAGGGCTGGCGGCAGATCCAGCGTGACCTGGCCGCGCAGCGCTACGGCCTGTACGTCCTCGACGAGTTCACCTACCCGATGAAGTGGGGCTGGGTGGACGTCGACGAGGTGGTCGACACCCTCACCCACCGGCCCGGCTTCCAGCACGTGGTGATCACCGGCCGGGACGCCGACCCGCGGCTGGTCGAGGCGGCCGACCTGGTCGCCGAGCTGACCAAGGTCAAGCATCCGATGGACGCCGGCCAGAAGGGCCAGAAGGGCATCGAGTGGTGACCGGACCGACCCGCCGTACCGACCAGCGCCGCCCGCCGGGCAACGCGCCGGCCGGTCACCCGGGCGGTACCGCGCCGGCCGTGCCGCCGACCGGCCCGTGGGCGCTGCCCCGGCTGGTGGTCGCCGCCCCCGCCAGCGGGCACGGCAAGACCACGGTCGCCACCGGACTGCTCGCCGCGCTGCGCCGCCGGGGCCTCACGGTCAGCCCGCACAAGGTCGGCCCCGACTACATCGACCCCGGCTACCACGCGCTCGCCGCCGGCCGCCCCGGCCGCAACCTCGACCCGTGGCTGGTCGGGGAGGACCTGGTCGCCCCGCTGCTGCGGCACGGCGCCAGCCTGCCCACCCCCGCCGACGTCGCCGTGGTGGAGGGCGTGATGGGGCTGCACGACGGCGCGGTCGGCCGGGGCGGCTACGCGTCCACCGCGCACGTCGCCACGCTGATCGACGCGCCGGTGCTGCTGGTCCTGGACACCACCGCGCAGGGCCGGTCGGCCGCCGCGCTGGTGCTCGGCATGCGCGCCTTCGACCCGGCGGTCCGGGTCGCCGGGGTGATCCTCAACCGGGTCGGCTCGCCCCGGCACGAGACCCTGCTGCGCGACGCACTCGCCGAGGTGGGCGTACCGGTGCTGGGGGCGGTGACCCGGGCGGTCGAGGTGGCCGCGCCGGCCCGGCACCTGGGGCTGGTGCCGGTCGCCGAACGGGCACCGGAGTCACTGGCCGTCGTCGACGCGCTCGCCGGTCTCGTCGAGGCAACCGTCGACCTCGACGCCGTGCTCGACCTGGCGCGCAGCGCCCCACCGGTGACCGTGGACGCCTGGGACCCGGGCACCGCCGTCGGTGGCCCGGCCGGCGGGGACCGTCCGGTCGTCGCGGTCGCCGCCGGTGCCGCCTTCACCTTCTCGTACGCCGAGACGGCCGAACTGCTCACCGCCGCCGGCGCGACCGTGGCCCCGTTCGACCCGCTGCGTGACCCGGCCCTGCCCACCGGCACCCGGGCCGTGGTCATCGGTGGCGGTTTCCCCGAGGTGCACGTCGAGGCGTTGAGCGCCAACACCGGCCTGCGTGCCGAGTTGGCCGGCTTCGCCGGTCCGGTGGCCGCCGAGTGCGCCGGGCTGCTCTACCTCGGCCGCTCCCTGGACGGGGTGCCGATGTGCGGGCGGCTCGACCACCACGCCCGGATGTCCGGCCGGCTCACCCTCGGCTACCGCGACGCGGTCGCCGCCACCGACTCCCCGGTCCACGCCGCCGGTGAGCGGGTACGCGGCCACGAGTTCCACCGCACCGTCACCGACCCCGGGCACGGCGACCGGCCCGCCTGGCGGTGGGACGGTACCGACCACGGTTTCGTCACCGGGCAGGTGCACGCCTCCTACCTGCACACCCACTGGGCGGGTCACCCCCGGGCCGCCCGCCGGCTGGTCGAGGCGGCGGCCCGGTGACCGGCACCGGTGCGGGTCACCCGCCCGTCGCCGCCACCGCCACGCTGACCGGGGTGGGGGTCGGGCCGGGGGACCCGGAACTGCTCACCCTCAGGGCGGTCCGGGTGCTGACCGAGGCCGACCTGGTGGTCGTACCGGTGCTGGACCGGCTGGCGGCGGACCCGGCGACGCCCCCCGGCCGGGCCGAGACGACGGTCCTCGCGCACGTGCCGGCGGACCGGCTGCGCCGGCTGCCGTTCGCCCTCGAGGACCGGGGCGGGGTGACCGCGCGCCGGGAGGCCGCCTGGGACGCCGCCGCCCGCGCCGTCGTCGACGCGTTCGACGCCGGGGCCCGTTCGGTCGCGTTCGCCACCATCGGCGACCCCAACGTCTACTCCACCTTCACCTACCTGGCCGACGGCGTCCGCGCGCTGCGGCCGGCGGTACGGCTGAGCACCGTGCCCGGCGTCACCGCCATGCAGGAGCTGGCCGCCCGCAGCGGCGTCCCGCTGTGCCAGGGGCGGGAGCCGCTGACCCTGCTGCCGGCCACCGCCGGCGCGGCACCGGTCGCCGACGCCCTCGCCGGGCCCGGCACCGTGGTGGTCTACAAGGGCTGGCGACGGCACCGGGAACTCGTCGACGAGCTGCGCCGGCACGACCGGCTCGACGACGCCGTGCTCGGCTGCGGCCTCGGCCTGCCCGACGAGCGGATCGGGCCGGTCGGCCCGGACGACGAGCTGCCCTACCTGTCGACGCTGCTGGTCCCGGCCCGCCGGGACCGGCGGGGAGGAAAACTGTGACGTCCACCGGAAAGGTGTGGTTCGTGGGGGCCGGGCCCGGCGCCGCCGACCTGCTCACCCTGCGCGCCGCCCGGGTGATCGCCGACGCCGACGTGGTGATCTGGGCGGCCAGCCTGGTGCACGCCGACGTGCTGGCCCACGCCCGCCCCGACGCCGAGATCGTCGACTCGTCGCAGCTGCCCATCGAGGGGGTGCTGCCGCTGTACCGGCGGGCCGCCGCCGACGGGCTCACCGTGGCCCGGATCCACTCGGGCGACCCGGCGCTGTGGGGTGCGGTGCAGGAGCAGCTCGACCTGTGCCGGGCCCTCGACCTGGCCGTGGAGATCGTCCCCGGGGTGTCCTCGTTCACCGCCGTCGCCGCCATCGTCGGCCGGGAACTGACCATCCCCGAGGTGGCCCAGTCGGTGATCCTCACCCGGCTGGAGGGCGGCAAGACGCCGATGCCGGCGGGGGAGCGGGTCCGCGACTTCGCCCGGCACGGCACCACCATGGCGCTGTTCCTGTCCGCCGCCCGCGCCGGGCAGGCCCAGACCGAACTGCTCGCCGGCGGCTACCCGGCCGACACCCCGGTGGTGGTGGCCTACCAGGCGACCTGGCCGGACGAACTGGTGGTGCGGTGCGCCCTCGGCGACCTGGCGGCCACCGTCAAGGAGCACCGGTTGTGGAAGCACACCCTGTTCCTGGTCGGGCCGGCGCTCGCCGCCACCGGCACCCGGTCGCACCTCTACCACCCGGGGCACTTCCACACCTTCCGCCGGGCCGAGCCGGCCGCCCGCGCCGAGCTGCGCCGGTCCCGGGCCGCCGTGGAGGACGCCACCCCGTGACGTACGCCGAGCCGCCGCTGCGCGAGCCGGACCTGCCGCGTACCGCGAAGGTCCGGCCGGTGGCGTTGCGTACCGGCTGGACCACCGGCGCGTGCGCGACGGCGGCGGCGAAGGCGGCGGTGACCGCCCTGGTCACCGGCGTACCCCCGACGGAGGTGGAGATCGGGCTGCCCGCCGGCCGGCGGGTGACCTTCGCGGTGGCCCGCTGCGACCTGACCGCCCGGCCCGAACCGACGGCGGAGGCGGTGGTGGTCAAGGACGCCGGGGACGACCCGGACGTCACCCACGGCGCGCACCTCACCGCGACCGTCGGTTGGCGGCCCCGGCCCGGCCTGGAACTCGCCGGTGGGGACGGCGTCGGCACCGTCACCCGCCCCGGGCTCGGTCTCGCCGTCGGCGGGCCGGCCATCAACGACACCCCCCGCCGGATGATCGGCCGGGCCGTCGCCGAGGTGGTCGACCTGGCGGAGGTGGGTGTCCGGGTGGTGATCAGCGTCCCGGGCGGCGAGGTGATGGCCCGCAAGACCACCAACCGGCGGCTCGGCATCGTCGGCGGCATCTCCATCCTCGGCACCACCGGCATCGTCAGGCCGTTCTCCACCGCCTCCTGGCGGGCCAGCGTGGTGCAGGCGGTGCACGTGATGGCCGCCCAGGGGCAGCGGACCGTGGTGTTGTGCACCGGCGGGCGCACCGAACGGGCCGCCCGCGCGCTGCTGCCGGAGCTGCCGGAGGTGTGTTTCGTCGAGGTCGGCGACTTCACCGGCGCGGCCGTCACCGCCGCCGTCGGCGACGCGATGACCGGGGTGGTCTTCGTCGGGATGGCCGGCAAGCTGGCCAAACTCGCCGCCGGCATCCTGATGACCCACTACACCCGGTCGAAGGTGGACCTGTCCCTGCTCGGCGCGGTCACCGCCGAGGCCGGTGGTGACACCGACCTGGTCGCGGCGGTGCTGGCGGCCAACACCGGCCGGCACGCCTACGAGCTGTGGGAGGCCGCCGGGCTGCTGCGCCCCGCCGGTGACCTGCTCTGCGAGCGGGTCCGCCAGGTGCTGCGCCGCTTCGCCGGGCCGGCGCTCACCGTCGACGTGGCGATGGTCGACTTCACCGGCGACCACCTGGTCGCCTCCTCCGGCCGGTGGCCGGCGTGACCGGGCCCGAGCCGGTGGTGGTGCTGGGGATGGACGCGGCCGGTCGGCCACTGCCGCCGCCGGCGCTCGCCGCCCTGGCCGGGGCCGGGCTGGTCGTCGGGGCGGCCCGGCACCTGGCCGCCGTGCCGGTGCCGGCCGGCGTCGACACCGTCACCCTCGGCCCGCTCGCCCCGGCGGTGGCACGGCTCGCCGCCGCGCACGCCGCCGGGGTTGCGGCCGTGGTGCTGGCCAGCGGCGACCCCGGCCTGTTCGGCGTGGTACGCCGGCTGCGCGCCGCCGCACTGCCGGTCCGGGTGCTGCCGGCGGTGTCCAGCGTGGCCGCCGCGTTCGCCCGCGCCGGGCTCGACTGGGACGGCGCGGTGGTGGTCACCGCCCACGGCCGGCAGTTGGGCCCCGCGCTCAACGCCTGCCGGGCGCTGCCCGCCGTCGCCGTGCTGACCGCGCCGGACGCCGGGGCGGCCGAGATCGGGGCCGGGCTGGCCGGCTGGTCCCGCCGCCTGCTGGTCGCCGAGCACCTCGGCACCCCCGCCGAGCGGGTCACCCGGGTCAGCCCCGAACAGGCCGCCGGTCGCCGTTGGGCCGACCCGCACGTCCTGCTCAGCCTCGCCGGTGCGGCCGACGACGCCGGTGCGACGCACCCCGGTCCGGGTGGTGCGGCCGGGTCCGGCGGTGGGGTCGGGCCGGTACGCGGCGACAACCAGCCGGCCGCCGCGCCGGCCGCCGGCTGGGCGCTGCCCGAGTCCGCGTACCGGCACCGGGACTCGATGATCACGAAGGCCGAGGTGCGGGCGCTGGCCGTCGCCCGGTTGCGGCCCCGGCTCGGTCGACTGGTCTGGGACGTCGGCGCGGGCAGCGGATCGGTGGGTATCGAGTGCGCGCTGCTCGGCGCGGCGGTGATCGCCGTGGAGCGGGACCCGACGGCACCGGTCGCCGACAACGCCGCCCGGCACGGCGTCGACGTCCGGGTGGTGACCGGTGACGCGCCGGCAGTCCTGGCCGGGCTGCCCGATCCGGATGCCGTCTTCGTCGGCGGTGGCGGGACCGACGTGCTGACCGCCGTCGCCGACCGCCGCCCCGACCGGGTGGTGGTCACCCTCGCCGCCCTGGACCGGGTCGCCCCGGCCGTGCACCTGCTGCGCGCCGCCGGCTACACGGTGACCGGCAGCCAACTCGCCGCCGCCCGCCTCGCCGACCTGCCCGGCGGGTCCGTCCGACTCGCGGCCACCAACCCGGTGGTCGTCCTCACCGGGGAGCGTCCGTGACCACCACCGCACCACACCGGCACCGGGACGCGCCCGGCACCGGCCCGCACCGGGTCGGGCTCGTCGCGGCCACCGCCGCCGGCCGCCGGCACGCCCGGACCCTGGCCGCCGCCTGGCCGCACGCCCGGCTGGTCGAGGCCGACGGGGTCGCCGACGCGCTGCGCACCGCGTGGACGACGTGCGACGCGGTGGTGGCGTTCCTCGCCACCGGTGCGGTGGTCCGGGTGCTGGCGCCGCTGCTCGGCGACAAGCGCACCGATCCGGCGGTGGTGGTGGTCGACGAGGCCGCCCGGCACGCCGTGGCCCTGCTCGGCGGGCACGCCGGGGGCGCGAACACGCTCGCCGCCGAGGTGGCCGCGGTGCTCGACGCCCGGCCGGTGGTCACCACCGCCACCGACGCGGTCGACCTGCCCGGCCTGGACATCCTCGGTTGGCCGGTCGAGGGGGCGGTGGCCGCGGTGTCCCGGGCGATCCTCGACGGCGAGCCGGTCCGGCTGGTCGCCGACGCGGTGTGGCCGCTGCCCGCCCTGCCGCCGAACGTCCATCTCGTGCCACCGGCCGCCGCGCCGTCTCCCGCCACGGAACACCCGCCCGTCGGCCCCGCGCCGGCAGCCGACCCGCAGGGCGGGTACCGGGTGCTGGTGACCGACCGGGTGGTGCCCGTCGACGACCGGACCGTCGTGTTGCGGCCGCCGTCCCTGGTCGCCGGGGTCGGGTCCAGCCGGGGGGTGCCCGCCGCCGAGGTCGACGCGCTGCTGCACCGGGCGCTCGCCGACGCCGGCTTGAGCCCGGCCAGCCTGCGCTGCCTGGCCAGCGTCGACGTGAAGGCCGACGAGGAGGGCATCCGGGCCACCGCCGACGCGCTCGGCGTACCGCTGCGGACCTGGCCGGCGGCGGAGCTTTCGGCGGTGGACGTGCCGCACCCCAGCGAGGTGGTGCGGGCCGCCGTCGGCACGCCCAGCGTCGCCGAGGCGGCGGCGTTGCGCGACGGCGGCACCCTGCTGGTGCCCAAGACCGCCTCGGCGATGGCCACCGTGGCGGTCGCCCGGCACGCCCCGCGCGGCCGGCTGGCGATCGTCGGCCTGGGTCCCGGCGCGGCCGACCTGCGCACCCCGCGCGCCGTGGCCGAGTTGCGCCGGGCCGCCGTGGTCGTCGGCCTCGACCAGTACGTCGACCAGGTCCGTGACCTGCTGCGGCCGGGCACCCGGGTGCTGGCCAGCGGGCTCGGCGCGGAGGAGGAACGGGCCCGCAGCGCGGTCGCCGAGGCCACCGCCGGGCACGCCGTCGCGCTGGTCGGCTCCGGTGACGCCGGGGTGTACGCGATGGCCAGCCCCGCCCTGGAGTACGCCGACGAGCGGATCGACGTGGTCGGGGTGCCCGGGGTGACCGCCGCGCTGGCCGCCGCCGCGCTGCTCGGTGCGCCGATCGGCCACGACCACGTCTACCTGAGCCTGTCCGACCTGCACACCCCCTGGCCGGTGATCGAACGGCGGGTCGCCGCCGCCGCCGAGGCGGACCTGGTGGCGCTGCTGTACAACCCGCGCAGCCGGGCCCGGGACTGGCAGCTCGGCGCGGTGCTGGCGACGTTCGCCGCGCACCGCCCGCCGCAGACCCCGGTCGGGGTGGTCCGCAACGCCAGCCGCCCCGACGAGCAGGTCCACCTGGCCACCCTGGCCACCTTCGACCCGACCGTGGTCGACATGTACGGGCTGGTGGTGGTGGGCAGTTCGCAGACCCGGCTGGTCGGCGGGCGGATGGTCACCCCCCGGGGCTACCGGTGGCGCGGATGACCCCCGTCGTGCCGGTGCCCGGTCCGGCCGGGGTGCCGCCGCCGGTGGTGATCGACGCCTGCCAGGGCTGCGGGGCCTGCCTGCTGACCTGCCCCACCCACGCGATCCGCCCGGTGCCCGGTGGCCTGACCGTGCGCGCCGACCGCTGCACCGGCTGCCTGGAGTGTCTGGAGATCTGCCCGGTGGACGCGATCCGGGCCACCACCGACCGTCGAGGAGCACCATGACCAGCATCCACCCGGCCCGTCGCCGGCCCATCCCGGGAGGCGGGCGGTGAGAAGGGTCGTCCACCCCATCGAGCAGGAGTCGTACCGGATCCTGCGGGAACGGGTCGACCTGGGCGGCCTGCCGCCGCTGACCCGGGCGGTCGTCGAGCGGGTGGTGCACGCCAGCGCCGACCTCGACTACGTCACCGACCTGGTCTGCGACGAGGCGGCGCTGGCCGGCGGGCTGGCCGCGCTGCGCGCCGGGGCACCGATCGTCACCGACGTGGCGATGGTCGCCGCCGGGATCACCGGGGCCGGGCGGGAGATCGTCTGCCCCGTCGCCGAACCGGCCGCCGCCGCGCTGGCCCGGCAGACCGGCCTGACCCGGTCGGCGGCGGCGGTGCGGATCGCCCTGGACCGGGTCGGCCCGGGGGCGGTCTGGGTGGTCGGCTGCGCGCCGACCGCGCTCGTCGAACTGATCGCGGTGCACGCCGCCCCGGCGCTGGTGATCGGGTTGCCGGTGGGCTTCGTCGGGGCCGCCGAGTCCAAGGCGGCGTTGCGGGCCAGTGGCCTGCCGGCCGTGTCCAACATCGGCGAGAAGGGTGGCTCGGCGGTCGCCGCCGCCGCCCTCAACGCCCTGCTCTACCTGGAGGAAACATGACCGCACTGGTCATCGTCGGGCACGGCACGCGCAGCGCGGCCGGGGTCGACCAGTTCGCCGCGCTCGTCGACCGGGTGCGGGACCGGGCGGGGGCCGTCGGCGACGTCGAGGGCGGGTTCATCGAGCTGTCCCGGCCGCCGCTGACCGACGCGGTGACCGCGCTGGTGACGCGGGGGCACCGGGCGCTCGTCGCGTTGCCGCTGGTGCTCACGGCCGCTGGCCACGGCAAGGGCGACATCCCGGCCGCGATGGCCCGCGAGCAGGAACGCCACGCCGGCCTGACCTACCGGTACGGGCGACCGCTCGGCCCGCACCCGCTGCTGCACACCGTGCTGGAGCAGCGGATCGACGCGGCGCTGGCCGGGGCCGACCGGGCCGGCACCTGGGTGGCGTTGATCGGGCGGGGCGCCACCGACCCGGACGCCAACGCCGAGGTGGCCAAGGTGGCCCGGCTGCTGTGGGAGGGGCGCGGCTACGCCGGGGTGGAACCGGGATTCATCTCGCTGGCCGAGCCCTCGGTGCCGGCGGTGCTCGACCGGCTGCGCCGCCTCGGTGCCCGCCGGATCGTGGTCGCCCCGTACTTCCTGTTCGCCGGGGTGCTGCCGGACCGGATCGTGGCGCAGTCGCAGGCGTACGCCGCCGACCATCCCGACCTGGACGTCCGGGTCGCGGATCTGATCGGCGACTGCGACGCCCTGGCCGACCTGGTGCTGGAGCGGTACGCCGAGGCGCTGCGCGGGGACATCCGGATGAACTGCGACACCTGCGCCTACCGGGTGCTGATGCCGGGCTTCGCCGACAAGGTGGGCCGCCCGCAGACCCCGCACGACCACCCCGACGACCCGGTCGACGGCCACGGCCACCACCACCACGGCCACCAGCACGGGCACGACCATCAGCACGGCCCCGGTCACCACCACCACGCGCACGGTCCGGGGCAGCCGGCGACCCCGGTCGGCTGAGGGGGACCGCCGGTCAGCCGGCCAGCGCGCGGGCCAGGGCGAAGCCGAGCGTCGCCGCGCCCAGCCCGGCGACCACGCTGACCAGCACGTTGGCCAGCGCGGGCCGGCGGTCGCCGGCCCGCGCCAGCTGTACCGTCTCGTAGCCGAAGGTGGACCAGGTGGTCAGCGCGCCGCAGAAGCCGGTGCCGACCAGCGCGGTCACCGCCGGCCCGGCGGGCACCCCGGTCACCACGCCGAGCAGCAGCGACCCGGCGACGTTGACGGTCAGCGTCCCCCACGGGAACCGGGAGCCGTGCCGGGCCTGCACGGCCCGGTCGGTGAGGTAGCGCAGCGGCGCGCCCAGCGCCGCGCCGAGCGCGATCAGCAGCACGCTCACCGTCCCTCCCGCCGGCCGGGCCGCTCCGCCGCCGGGCCGGACCGGCCGGGCCCGCGTCCACCCCGGTCGGCCCCCGACCGGCGGCGGTCGGCGCGGTCCAGCAGCCCGCCGGCCAGGGCGTCACCGGCCGCGACGGCCGCGAGCCCACCGACCAGGGTGGCGACCAGGTAGGCCAGCGCCGTCCCGGCGGCCCCGGCGGCCAGCGCCCGGTGGACGTCCATCGCGTACGCGGAGAAGGTGGTGAACCCGCCGAGCACGCCCACCCCGAGCAGCGGCCGGACCAGCGGGCCGGCCCGTCGTCGGCCGAGCACCGCCATCAGCGCCCCGATCAGCAGGCACCCGGTGACGTTGACCGTGCAGGTGGACCAGGGGAAGCCGGTCGGGGAGTGCGGCAGGGCGGCCTGCACCCCGGCGCGGGCGAGCGCCCCGAGCGCCCCACCGGCGGCGATCACGCCCAGCACGGTGGCCGGGTGCGCGGCCAGCTCGCCCCGGTCGGCCGGGACCCGCAGGTCGACGTCCGGATCGACGCGCCGCGACGACGGTGACGTCATCGGGACCTCCCCACCAGCATCGCCGGGCACTGGCAGGGACCGTCGCCGCGTCCGCGCGGTTCTCCCGGTCGGGCCGGGACGGCGGGCCCCACCACCGACCCGTCCGCGAGCATAGCCCGGCCGGCCCGGGGGCCGTGGCCGGTGCCCACCGGCGCGTACGGTCGGCGGGGTGGCCGGCCCGGGTGCCGGTCGTCGTGCCACGACCGTCAGGAGGAGCAGTGCCGGACCGTAGCCCGTACCCCCGCGAAGCGGACCCCGCCGGGCGGGCCGGCGGCGCCGCGGTGCCGCCGGCCCGGACCGCGGCCCACGACATGTTCGACGCCGACGTGGCGTCGCGAGGGCTCGGCATCGAGCTGGTGCACGCCGCCGGTGGTACGGCGGTGGCCCGGATGCGGGTGACCGCCGGGATGGTCAACGGTCACCGGATCGGCCACGGCGGGTTCGTCTTCCTGCTCGCCGACACCGCCTTCGCGCTGGCCTGCAACACGCACGGCCCGGCCACCGTCGCGGCCGGCGGCGAGATCAGCTTCCTGCGCCCGGTCCGCGAGGGGGACCTGTTGACCGCGTCCGCCACCGAACGCGTCAGGTACGGCCGCAGCGGCATCTACGACGTCACCGTCACCCGCGACGGCGAGGTGGTGGCCGAGTTCCGGGGACGCAGCCGCACCCTCACCCGCCCCGCCGACGACTGACCCCGGGCCGGGTTTCGACAGGCGTCCGACGGGAAAAGGAGCCGGTACGGGAGCGGTCCGCTGTGCACCCTCCACGCGCGACGGTCATTGATTGCACTGGTTTCCGGGCTTACACACCACTTTGGTCGGGTTTTGTTGACATCGCCCCGCCCGGCAGAGAAGACTCGCCCTTCTGATCTGCCAGGCGACGAAGGGTGACCGAGTCCATGACCAGATCGACGATCGTCGCGGCGGCGCTCGCCGTCGCCCTGACCGCGCTGGCCGGCTGCGACGCCGGAGAGAGCGTCGACGTCGACGGCGGGTCCACCGCCGGGGGATCGACAGGTGGCACGCTCACCGCCGCGATCGGCGGCGAACCCGACCAGCTCGACCCGCACAAGACGTCGGCCTACCACAGCTTCCAGGTGCTGGAGAACGTCTACGACACCCTGGTCGAGCCGGACGCCGACCTGAAGATGGGGCCCGCGCTGGCCACCAGGTGGACCACCAGCAGCGACCAGCTCACCTGGACCTTCACCCTCCGCGAGGGGGCCCGCTTCTCCGACGGCTCGCCGCTGACCGCACCGGACGTCGTCTACTCCTACCGGCGGATCATCGACGAGAAGCTGAACGCGGCGTACAAGTTCGCCACCGTCAAGACCGTGACCGCGCCCGACCCGGCCACGGTGGTGGTCACGCTGACCGCGCCCACCCCCAACCTGCTGGCCAACCTCGGCGGCTTCAAGGGCGTCGCGATCGTGCAGAAGGCCAACGTGGAATCGGGCGCGATCACGACCCGGCCGGTGGGCAGCGGCCCGTTCACCGTCGCCTCCTACACCTCCGGCGACACCATCAAGCTGACCCGCAACGACGCCTACTGGGGGCCGAAACCGAAGATCGAGGGGGTCACCTTCACCTTCGTCAAGGACCCGACGGTGGCCCTGCAGAACCTGCGCGGCGGCGAGGTGCAGTGGACCGACAACCTGCCACCCCAGCAGGTGCCGACCCTCAAGGAGGACGGCGCGCTGACCGTCGCCACCACCCCCTCGACCGACTACTGGTACCTCGCCCTCAACGAGGCACGCAAACCGTACGACGACGTGAACGTGCGCCGCGCCGTCGCGTTCGCGCTGGACCGGGAGGCGATCACCAAGGCCGCCAAGTTCGGCCAGGCCACCGCCAACCAGACCGCCATCCCCAAGGGCAGCTCCTGGTACTACGACTACGCGCCCTACCGGCACGACCCGGACCAGGCCCGGCAACTGCTCGGCGGGGCCGGCGTCAGCGGCCGCACCATGGACCTGATGGTCACCAGCGAGTACCCGGAGACGGTCACCGCCGCCCAGGTGATCGCCGCCCAGCTGAAGGACGTCGGGATCACCGTGAAGATCCGTACCCTGGACTTCGCCCAGTGGCTCGACGAGCAGGGCAAGGGCAACTTCGACGCCTTCCTGCTCGGCTGGCTGGGCAACATCGACCCGGACGAGTTCTACTACGCCCAGCACCGCACCGGCGGCACGTTCAACTTCCACAAGTACAGCAACCCCGCCGTCGACACCCTGCTCGACCAGGCCCGCACCCAGACCGACGAGGCCGTCCGCAAGCAGACGTACGAGCGGGCCGCGAAACAGATCGTCGACGACGCCAGCTACGTCTACCTCTACAACCCGGACGTGGTGCAGGGCTGGTCCCGCAAGGTCACCGGCTACCAGGTCCGCTCCGACCGGGCGATCCGGTTCCGCGACGTCGCCCTGAACCGCTGAGGGGGCGAGGTGGGACGCTTCGTCCTGCGGCGGCTGCTCCAGTCGGTCGTCGTCCTGCTCGGGGTGACCCTGGTGGTCTTCCTGCTGCTGCAACTGGTCCCCGGCGACCCGGTGCGGGTCTCCCTGGGCACCCGCTTCGACCAGCAGACCTACGACGCGCTACGGGAACGCTCCGGGCTGGACCGCCCGCTGGTGGTGCAGTACCTCAGCTACGTCGGCAACGCGCTCACCGGTGACCTCGGGGTGAGCTTCCGCAGCGGCCAGCCGGTCACCACGATCGTGTTGCAACGGCTGCCCGCGACCCTGTCCCTGGCGGTGACCGCCGTGCTGCTCGCCCTGCTCGTCGCCTTCCCGCTCGGGGTGCTCTCCGCGGTGCGCAGCGGTTCGTTCGTCGACCACGCCGCCCGGGTGTTCAGCCAGTTCGGCGTGTCCGTCCCCGACTTCTGGACGGGCATCATGGGCATCCTGCTCTTCGCCGGGGTGCTCGGCTGGCTGCCCCCGTCGGGGTACGTGGCGCTCACCGACGACCCGGTGGGCTGGGCCTCGCACGTCGCGTTGCCCGCCGCCGCCGTCGGCCTGGTCACCGCCTCCATCCTCACCCGGTTCATCCGTTCCTCGGTGCTGGAGGTGCTCGCCGAGGACTACGTCCGCACCGCCGAGGCCAAGGGGCTGCGCCCCCGGGTGGTGGTCGTGCGGCACGTGCTGCGCAACGCGCTGATCCCGGTGGTCACCGTGGTCGGGGTGCAGTTGGCCAGCCTCGTCGGTGGGGTGATCGTGATCGAGGTGCTGTTCGCCTGGCCGGGCGTCGGCCGGCTCACCTACGACGCCGTCCAGGCCCGGGACTACCCGGTGCTGCAGGGCGCGGTGCTCTTCGTGGCCACCCTGTTCCTGCTGACGAACCTGCTGGTGGACGTCCTCTACGCCCGCCTCGACCCGAGGATCACGCTGCGATGAGCGCCGGGGACCGGGCGACGCCCCCCGCCGCTCCGCCGGTCGACCCGGTCGACGACCGTCCGTCGGTGGCGGCCGTCGAGCCGGGCACCCTGCGCCGTGTGCTGACCGCGCTGTGGCATGACCCGCCGGCCGTCGCCGGCACGGTGGTGCTGCTGGTCCTGCTGGTCGTCGGGCTGGCCGGGCAGTGGCTCGCGCCGGCCGGGACCAACGACGTGGACGTCGAGGAGATGCTGCGCCCGCCCAGCGGCGCGCATCCGTTCGGCACCGACGAGCTGGGCCGTGACGTGCTCAGCCGGGTGCTGGTGGCGGCCCGGGTGTCGTTGCAGGTGGGCCTGGTCAGCGTCGGCATCGCCCTGGCCGTCGGGGTCACCGTCGGCCTGCTCGCCGGCTGGTACGGCGGTTGGACGGACAACGTCCTGATGCGCGGCATGGACGTGCTGTTCGCGTTCCCGGTGCTGCTGCTCGCCGTGGCGATCGTCGCGGTCCTCGGTCCGGGACTGGTCACCGCGATGACCGCCATCGGGGTGGTCTACACCCCGATCTTCGCGCGGGTGACCCGGGCCGGCGTGCTCGCCGTACGGGAGCAGGTGTTCGTCCGGGCCGCCGTCTCCATCGGCACCTCCGACCTGCGTATCCTGCGCCGGCACGTGCTGCCCAACATCGCCGCCCCGCTGATCGTGCAGACCTCGCTGTCGTTGGCCTTCGCGATCCTGTCCGAGGCGGCGCTGTCCTTCCTCGGGCTGGGTGTGCAGCCCCCCGCGCCGGCCTGGGGCCGGATGCTCTACGACGGGCGCGGTTTCGTCACCGACGCCTGGTGGCTGGGGTTCTTCCCCGGCGCGGCGATCTTCCTGACCGTGCTCGCGTTCAACCTGGTGGGTGACGCCCTGCGCGACGTGCTCGACCCCCGTCAGCTCACCGTCAGCGAAGCCCGCAGGAGCATCCGATGAGCGGGCCCGCCGTACCGTCGCCCCGGGTCGGCGGGGACGCGCCGGTGCTGGAGATCAGCGACCTGACGGTCACGCTGGGCACCCGCAACGGCCCGGCCCGCGCGGTCGCGGGCGTCGACTGGTCGGTGGCTCCCGGCGAGACCCTCGCCCTGGTCGGGGAGTCCGGCAGCGGCAAGAGCATGACGGTGCTCGCCGCCACCGGGCTGGCCCCGCGCTTCGCCACCGTCACCGGCCGGGTCCGGCTGCTCGGCCGGGAGCTGACCGGCATGTCGGAGCCGGACCGCCGCCGGTGGCGGGGCCGGCACGTCGGCTTCGTCTTCCAGGACCCGATGACCGCCCTCAATCCGGTGCTGACCGTCGGCCGGCAGGTCGCCGAGGCGTGCGAGGAACACCTCGGGATGAGTCGACGGCAGGCCCGCTCGCGCGCCGTCGAGCTGCTCGACCTGGTCGGGATCCCGGCACCCGGGCGTCGGGTGGACGCCCACCCGCACGAGTTCTCCGGCGGGATGCGGCAACGGGTCGTCATCGCGATGGCCCTGGCCTGCGAACCGGCCCTGCTCATCGCCGACGAGCCGACCACCGCGCTGGACGTCACCACCCAGGCGCAGATCGTCGACCTCGTCGCCGACCTGCGCCGCCGGCTCGGCACCGCGGTCGTCTGGATCACCCACGACCTTCCGGTGGTGGCCGGGATCGCCGACACCGTCGCGGTGATGTACGGGGGCCGGATCGTCGAGCAGGGCCCGGTCGACGCGGTCTTCGTCACCCCGGGGCACCCGTACACCCGGGCCCTGCTGGCGGCCCGGCCCCGGCCCGGCGCGGCGGGGGAGGACCTGGCCGCGATCCCCGGCGCGCCGCCCAGCCCGCTCGACCTGCCGCCCGGGTGCGCGTTCTGGCCCCGCTGCCCGGTGCGCGGGGACGCCCGCTGCGCCCACGAGCTGCCGCCGCTGGTCCCGATCGCCCCCGCCCACCGGGTCCGCACCTTCTGTCCCGCCCCCACCGCCGAGGCCCGGGACGGCGCGGCCGGGACCCGATCCACCGCCGACGACCCGGGCCAGCCCACCCCGGAGGACCGATGAGTACGGGAACGATCGCCGAACTCGACGACCTCACCGTCTGGTTCCCCAGCCCCGGTGGCCCACCGGTGCGGGCGGTGGACGGGGTGTCGCTCACCGTACGGTCGGGCGAGACGCTGGGCCTGGTGGGGGAGTCCGGCAGCGGCAAGTCCACCACCGGCCTGGCGCTGCTGCGGCTGGTGGCCCCGACCGGCGGCCGGGTCGTCGTCGGCGGGCAGGACGTCACCGGCTGGTCGCGTCGCCGCCTGCGCGGGCTGCGCCGCCGGGTGGCCATGGTGTTCCAGGACCCGCAGGCGTCGCTGGACCCGCGCCGCACCGTCGGCGCGAGCATCGCCGAACCGCTCGTCGTGCACCGGCTGGCCCGCTCGGCCGACGCCCGCCGGCACCGGGTCGCCGAACTGCTCGACCTGGTGGGCCTGCGGCCGGAGACGGCCGGCCGGCACCCGCACGAGCTGTCCGGCGGCCAACGCCAGCGGGTCGGCATCGCCCGCGCGTTGGCCGGGGAACCCGACCTGATCGTCCTCGACGAACCGATCGCGTCGCTCGACCTGAGCGTGCAGGCACAGATCATGAACCTGCTGCGACGGCTGCAACGCGACCTCGGACTCACCTACCTGTTCATCGCGCACGACCTGGCCGCGGTGGAGCATCTCAGCGACCGGATCGCGGTGATGTACCTGGGCCGGATCGTGGAGACCGGCACCCCGGCGCAGCTCTGGCGGGAACCGGCGCACCCCTACACGGCGGCGCTGCTGTCGGCGGTTCCGGTGGCCGACCCCCGGGTGGAACGGCACCGGCGGCGGATCATCCTCACCGGTGACGTGCCCAGCCCGACCGGTCCGCCGAGCGGCTGCCGGTTCCGTACCCGCTGCCCCCAGGCCCGTCCCGCCTGCGCCGAGACCGATCCGCCGCCGGTCGAGGTGGGTCCCGGCCACCGGGCCGCGTGCCTGTTCGCCGGGGAGGCGGTACGCGCCATGCGCGCCGACCCGCCCACCCCGGTCACCGACGGCGACGGGTCAGGCGGCGCGCGCCGGTAACGGTACGGCGGGACGCGGCAACCCCTCCCCGCGTCGTCGCCGGCCGGTCACCGGCCCGTGAGCAGCGGCGACACCGGACGGTCGGGCCGGCAGCGGCACGACGACGGCCAGTCGCCGGCCGGCCCCGCCCGGCCGGTCCGGCAGCGCCGCCGGACGTCCGGTCACGGCCGCCGCCCACCCGGGCCGCCCGCCGTTGTCGCCGGACTCCCGGCCCGGCTCGGGGCGCCGGGCGACCCCGGGCAGGGCCGTCGGCTGCCGGAATCCCCGGTCGGGTACCCCGTCACCCGTGGGCAGGCTGCGCAGGAGGTGCCCGCCCACCCCGGCGGCGACAGCAGCCGCCCGACCCGCCCCGGGCCACTGACCGGCGGACCCCACGCGGTGCGTCCCCGCCCGCTGACCGGGCCCGGCGTGGTGGGCCCCGCCGACCCGACCGGCGGACCCGACGCGGTGGACCGGTTCCGCCGCACGGGCGACCCCGGTGTGCCGGCCCGGGGCGGCCCGGTGCCCGGGTGCCACCCGCCCCGGGTCCCCGGCCCGGCGGGGCACCCCGACCGGGCGACGGACCCTGGCCCGTCCGGTCCCGCCGGCCTGCCGGACGGCCCCGGCCCGCGCGGCGGCCACCCCGGCCTGCGCGGCCACCCCGGCCTGTTCAGTAGTCCCGGCCTGCTCGGTACCCCCGGTCAGACCGGCGGATGCGGCCCGGCGGGCGAAGTCGGCGCGGACCGGGCGGGGCAGCCGGTCGGACGCGCAGCGGCGCAGGGCCGGGTCGGCCAACACCAGACCACCCCGGGTCGACGGCTGCAGGAGGCCGGCGTCGGTGAGCCGGCGCAGCGCCCCGGCGACCCGCTCCGGGGCCCAGTCGAGCAGCACCGCCACGGCCGGGGCGGTGACCGGGACGTCGAGCGTCGCGGCGGCCATCAGCACCGCCCGGTGTACGCCGTCGCACCGGTCCAGCCGGGCGGCGGCGCGGCGGCGCAGCGCCTCGGGCAGTGCCGGCTCCGCCCCGGCGTCGGCGGCGGGACCACCGTCCGTGCCGTGGCGGGGCATCGCCTCGACGTAGGCGGTGGCGTGGCCGGGCCGGCCGGCGACCAGCGGCAGCAGCCGGGTGGCTGCCCCGACCGGCTGGCCGGATCGGGCGAGCAGCCGGCGCAGCAACCGGCCGGTGTGGAGGGTGCCCAGCGGGGCCAGTTCGACCAGGTGCCGGCCGGCGGGCGCGGGCAGCGGGTCCGCCCGGTCCGGCCGGTGGGTGGCCAGCACCGCCAGCGGCAGGCCCCGGTCGGTCGCGGCGGCGAACAGCGCGTGCAGGAACCGTCCCAGCTCCGGGGCCGCCCGGTCCAGGTCGTCCACGCCGACCACCACCGGCCGGCGGGCGGCCAGGGCGAGCAGGACCCGGCGTACCGCCGCCGCACCGGCGACCGCCGACCGGTCCGGGGCGTCCAGCAGCGCGGCGAGCGCCGCCACGGTCGGCCCGACCTGGCCCGCCGGGACCAGCCCGTCGACCAGGGCGGCCAGCCGGGGGCGGACCGCGTCCGTCGGGCCGCCGTCGGGCAGCCCCGCCAGGTCCCGCAGCAGCTGCGCGACCGGCCCGAACACCTGCTCCGGGTACGGCGGGCAGTGCGCCACCACCCAGCGCACCGCCCGGCCGTCGACCTCGGGCAGCCGGTGGCGCAGCTCGGCCAGTACCCGGCTGCGGCCGATCCCGTCCGGGCCGGTGAGGGCCACCCACCGTGGACGATGCTCCCGGACCGCCCCGGTGAGCTGGTCCAGGGCGGTGGCGACCTCCCGGCGTCGACCGATCAGCGGGCCGTCGTGGCGGGCCGGCCGGTGGTGGGTCGGGCGGGTGACCCGCCAGACGTCGACAGGCAGCGCCTTGCCGGTGAGGCTGGCCGGGGCGAGGGCGTGCTGGTCGACCAGGCCGGCGGTGGCCCGGTGGGTGGCCGCGCAGACGACCACGCCGCCCGCCGGGGCGTACTCCTGGATGCGGGCGGCGGTGGTGAGGACCGCACCGGAGGCCATGCCGTGCCCGCCGTCACGGGCGGCGGCCAGGTCGACCACGGCCTCGCCGGTGGCGACACCCACCCGGACCCGCAGCGTCACCCCGCCGGGCAACGTCCGCCGGTCCAGCGCGGCCTGGATCTCCAGGGCCGCCCGCACCGCCCGGTAGCCGTCCAACCCGTCGGAGGTACGCGCCCCGAACAGCGCCATCACCGCGTCGCCGACGTACTTCTCCACCGTGCCCTGCCAGCGGCGCAGCACCCCGGCGACGGTGTCGAAGTAGGCGAACTGCACCGCCCGGACATCCTCCGGGTCGAGCCGTTCGGTCACCGCGGTCGACCCGACGATGTCGGCGAAGAGCACGGTCAGCGTGCGTCGTTCCTGCGGCACCGGCCAGGGCGTCGTGGTGGCGTCTTCCCGACCGGTACCGACCGTGGACAGTGGCATCCCACCCACCCCTCTCCCGCGCGGTGCTGCTGTTGTCGACGACGATCGGAGACTGTCACCACCGGGCTGACGGGGGATCTGCCGAACGACGTATGTCGGTCGGTCGCCACCTTTAGTCGCAATATCGACGCGAGAGGTACCAATGCCGGATCCAGCCCGTAGAACGGTGCGGGGACCTGTGACTAGGCTGCGGACATGGCCAGCGATGTGGACACCGCACCGCTCGTCGGCCGCGCCGACCAGCTGGCGGTGCTGCGCGCCGCGCTCCACGACGGGGTCGGCCCCGGGCAGACCGCCGCCGTCTTCGTCACCGGTGAGAGCGGGGTGGGCAAGACCCGGTTGCTCACCGAGGCCGCGGCGCGGCTGCGGGACGCGGGAGCGGTGGTGCTCACCGGCTCCTGCCTGGACATCGGCGACGCCTCTCCGCTGCATCCGGTGCTCCAGGCGTTACGCCGCTTCGACGCCGACCTCACCGCCGGCCAGGCCCGCACCTCCTCGGCGGTGCGTGGTCTGCTGCGGACGTTCGCCGAGGACAGCGGCGGCGCGGACAGCGCCGGGGCGCTGCTGGAACGGGTCTCCCGGGGGCTGAGCCTGATCGCCGAGGGGCGGCCGCTGGTGCTCGTCCTCGACGACCTGCAGTGGGTGGACCGGACCACCCGGCAACTCCTGCTCTATCTGCTCGCCGGCCTGGGCGACCTGCAACTGTCGGTGCTGGCGGCGGTCCGGGCCGAGTCGTTGCAGGGGGCCCACCCGCTGCGCCGGGTGCTCACCGAGCTGCGTCGGCTGCGGTCGGTGCGGGTGCTCGACCTGGGTCCCCTCGACCGCGCCGGCACCGACCTGCTGGCCGCCGAGATCGTCGGCGCGCCGCTCGCGCCGGAGGCCGCCGACCAGGTCTGGCAGCGCAGCGGCGGGAACCCGTTCGTGGTCGAGGAACTGGCCCGTGACCTGCGCGACGGCCGCGACGGGCTGTCCGACACGCTGCGCGAGATCTTCCTGTCCCGGGTGGACGCGCTGCCCCGGCACGCGCACGCCGCGGTGCACGCGGTGGCGGCGGGCGTCGAACCGGTCGAGCACTGGCTGCTGGCCGAGGTGCTCGGCCTGCCCGAGGCGGAACTCATCGACGCGTTGCGGGAGGCGGTCGCCCACCGGTTGCTCGTCGGCGCGGACGACGGCTACCGGCTGCGGCACCGGCTGGTCGCCGAGGTGCTCGCCCACGAGCTGCTGCCGGCGGAACGCGCCGGCCTGCACCGCCGCTACGCCGAGGCGCTCACCCGGGTCCCGGCGGAGCTGCACCAGGCCCGGTTGGCCCACCACTGGCGGCTGGCCGGGGAGCCCGGCCGGGCCCTGCCGGCGGCGATGGCCGCCGCCCGGGAGGCCGAACGGCTGCACGGTTTCGCCGAGGCGCACCGGCACTGGACGGCGGCGTTGCAGTTGGCCGCGACGCCGGTCACCGGGCCGGTGGACGCCCCACCCGAGGTGGACCGGGCGGTGCTGCTGGGGCGGGCCGCCGAGGCCGCCCACAAGAGCGGCGAGCACGCCCGCGCTTTGTCCCTGCTGGCCGAACTGACCGGGGGCGAGCCGCTCGACCCGTCCTGCGCGGTGCGCATCCAACGGGCCCGCTACCTGGCCGCCGCCGGTCGGTCCGCCCCCGCCGAGGCGGAGTACCGCAGCGTGCTGGAGGCCGCCGAGTGCACCGCCCGGGAACGGGCCAACGCCGCCGCCCGGCTGGCCGAGCTGCTGCTGCACCTGGGCCGGTACGCCGACGCCGGGCGACGCGCGCGGGAGGCCCTGGAACTGGCCGCGTCGGTCGACGGCAGCACCACGGAGGTGGTGCTGGCCAGCTCCGCGCTCGGCTTCAGCGAGGCGTTCCTGGAGGACCCGGACGCCGGGTTGGCCGTGGTGCGCCGGGCCCTGGAGACCGCCGAACGCTCCGGCGGCCCGGAGGACGTGGCCTGCGCGTACCTGCACCTGGCGGAGCTGCTGACCGGGCCGCTGAACATCCTGGAGGAGGGGGTGGTGGTGGCCCGCCGGGGTGCCGAGCGGGTCGCCGAGCTGGGCCTGGGCCGCACCTACGAGACCCGGTTGCTGGCGATCGCCACCAACGGGCTGTTCCGGGTCGGCCAGTGGGCGGAGGCGGAGAAGGTCGTCGCGGCGGCGCTGCGGCACCGCCCGTCCGGCGCCGACGCGGTCGAGTTGCTGCTGGCCCGCTGCCGGCTCTCCGTCGGGTACGGCGACGTCGAGGCCTCCGACCGGGACCTGGAGGCGGTGGCGACGATGCTCGCCGGCGGTGGCGCGCCCCGGCACGTCCTGCCGATGCTGATCCTGCGGGCCGGGCTGGCGATGTGGCAGGGCCGGCACGACGTGGCCCGGCAGGCCGTGCAGCGGGGCCTGACCGAGAGCCGCTCCGACGACGTGGTGCTGCTGGGCGCGCTGGCCTGGCACGGGTTGCGCGCGGAGGCGGAGGCGCACGCGAGCCGTACCGTGGCGGTCGACGAGACGGCCGTCCGCCGGCTGCGCGACGCGGTCGACCGGGTGGCGGCCAAGAGCGCGACGGCCGCCGGGCCGGTGCGGGTCAACGCCGACGGTTTCCTGGCGTTGTGCACGGCCGAGCTGAGCCGTCTCGACGGCCGGGGCGACCCGGACGCCTGGGCCCGGTCGGTGGCCGAGTGGGACAAGCGGAACCACCCCTACCCGGCCGCCTACTCCCGCCTGCGGCAGGCCGAGGCGTTGCTGGCCCGGCGCAGCCGCAGCAGCACGGCGACCAGCCTGCTGCGGCAGGCGCACGAGATGGCGTCGAGCCTGGGTGCGGTGCCGCTGACCAGCGAGATCCGGACGCTGGCCGGTCGGGCACGGGTGGAGCTGACCGGTCGGGCCCAGCCCGGCGCGGGGCGGGTCCCGGCGGCCCGCACGGGCGGTTCCCGGTCGTCGGGCACGGGTCGTGGCCGCGTCGTCGCGGCGGCGGAGACCGCCGCCACCCCGCCGGGGGCCGACGAGTTGGCCCTGCTGACCGCGCGGGAACGGGAGGTGCTCGCGGCGGTCGCCGAGGGGCTGACCAACAAGGAGATCGGTCAGCGGCTGTTCATCAGCGAACGCACCATCGGCGTGCACGTGTCGCACATCTTCGACAAGCTCCAGGTGCGGACCAGGGTCCAGGCCAGCGCCATCCACCTGCGTAACCGGGGCGAGTGAGCGTAGGTCCGGCGCGGGCGAATACGTCGTTCTACTGATCCCCGCCGCGGCCGGCGCTGACAGGCTGTGCATCGGAAACGACGGCGCGGCGCTGCCCCGACCACTGTGGAGGAGACATGACGGAACCGGTCTGGGGGCCCGTCCACGCGGACATCGTCGATCTCCTCGCCGACCATCCGGAGGACGTCCCGGCGGTGGTCGATCACCTCACCAAGCTCCAGGACCTGCTGGTGCGGCTGCCGCCGCTGGAGCAGAGCTGCCCGCTCGCCGACTTCAACCGGCTCTACCTGACCATCACCAGCCGGGTGCTGGAGGGGCTCTACGACGACTACTTCGCCGACCCGGTGTTCCTGTCCCGGCTGGACGTGGAGTTCGCCGCCCGCTACTTCGACGCGATGCGGTTGTGGACCGAGTCCAGCCCGACCACCCCGCGCGCCTGGTCGTGCCTGTTCAAGCGGATGCGCGGGCCGGACGCCCGGCCGTTGCCGTCGGCGGCGGCGGGGGTGAACGCGCACATCAACTTCGACCTGCCGTTCGCCCTGGTGACCACGTTCGACCACCTGGAGTCCGAGCCGGTGGACGGCACCGAACAGCACCGCGACTACCTCAAGATCAACGATATCTTCGCCGACAAGATCCCGACGCTGCGGCGGGGTTACCTGGAGCGGTGGCAACTGCTCCTGGACATGCTCAACGGCGACATCGACGACTGGTACCAGGGCGAACTGGTCGAGTACACCAGGGACGTGGCCTGGCGCAACGCGCAGAAGATCTGGCGTTGCCGGCACGACCCGCAGGCCCGAGACTGCGAGCGCACCCGGCTGGACGACAATGCCGCGGCGCTCGGCCGGCTGCTGCTGTCACCGCTGGGGGCGTTCCTGCAGTAGCAGCCGGGACGGGGGGTCCCCGCGCCCCGGGAAACCGGGGCGCGGGGACGCGTCCGTTCCATCAGGATGACCGGATGAGTCCGATCGAGGAGCCGCTGCCCGGCAACGTCACCACCGGCGTGGTGCGGGTCGGTGACACCGTCCGCCGGCCGGTCGGCCCGTGGACCGACGCCGTCGACGCCCTGCTGACCCACCTGCACGCCGTCGGCTTCGACGGCGCGCCCCGGCCGCTGGGCCGCGACGGGCAGGGCCGGCAGGTGCTGGAGTACGTGCCCGGGGAACTGGGCCACCCCTCGGGCCTGTACCCGACCGCGGAGCTGCCCTCGATCGGCCGGCTGCTGGCCGACCTGCACCGCGCCACCGCCGACTTCGTGCCACCCGAGGCGGCCCACTGGCAGGTGCCGATCCGCCCCGACGGCACGGACCTGATCTGCCACCACGACCCGGCGCCGTGGAACCTGGTCCGGGCCCCGCGCGGCTGGGTGCTGATCGACTGGGACGGCGCGGGCCCCGGCACCCGCCGCTGGGAGGTGGCGTACGCCGCGCAGGCCATGGCCGGGATGCGCCCCGACCGGCCGGTGCCCGAGTCGGCCCGCCGGCTGCGCGCCCTGGTAGACGGGTACGACCTGCCGGCGGCGCACCGTCCCGCGCTCGCCGCGACCCTGGGCCCCCGGGCGCGGGCGATGTACGACCTGCTGCGCGACGGCGCCCGGCGCGGCATCCAGCCCTGGGCCCGCATCCACGCCGAGGACGGCCCCTACTGGCGGGCCGTCGCCGAGCACCTGTCGGCCCACGTCGACGACTGGACCCGCGCCCTGGCGTGACCCCGCCGACGGGCGTGCACCCGGCCGAGGGGGTGTCGGACGGCCCGCCCGGGGTACCCGTCGGTCATGCCCGCACACCGGTTCGCGTTCCGCTTCGACCCGGCCTTCCGGGTGCCGTTGGCGCTGCTCGGCATCCGACCGCAGACCTGCGTCGTGCTGCTCGACGACGCGGAACTGGTGATCCGGTTCGGCCGGTGGCGGCTGCGGACCGGCCGGGCGAACGTGGTCGACGCCCAGCGCGGCGGCCCGTACCGCTGGTGGCGGGCCGTCGGGCCGCACCTGTCCCTGGCCGACCGGGGGGTCACCTTCGGCACCGGCACCACGGCCGGGGTGTGCCTGCGGTTCGGTACGCCGGTGCCGGGGCTGGCCCCCGGCCGGTGGCTGCGCCACCCGGCGGCCACCGTGACGGTGACCGACCCGGACGCCCTGCTGGCGGCCCTGCGCCGCACCCCGGCCGACGACCACCGTTTCGGCTGACGCCCGGCTTGCGCTGACGCCCGGCTTCCCCTGTTCCGGCCGGCCGGACCGCCTCCAGCGCCTACCGTCGGGGACAGGGGACACGAGGGCGGTCGGCGGATGGCGGACGGGCGGGACGGGACCCGGGGGCGGCGGACCCGGGAACGACGGGGGAGCGCGCCGCCGCCGGGGCACGGGCGAAAGTTGCGCGAGGCCCGGGACGCCGGCCAGGGGGAGCGCACCCGACCCGGGCCGGTGGGCCTGCCAGAGTGCGTGAACAGTCACGCCCGGCCGGCCCGGCCCGCCGGTGCGCTGCGCCGGTGGCTGTTCGCGTACCGGGTGCAGCCGGTCGGCCCGGAGAGTGAGGAGGGCAGCCAGCGTCGGCACCCCTGGTGGCAGGTGATGTGCCTGACCGGCGTCGACTACTTCTCGACCCTGTCCTACCTGCCGGGCATCGCGGCGCTGGCCGCCGGGGCGCTCTCCCCGTTGGCCACCCTGCTGATCGTGGCGCTGACCCTGCTCGGGATGCTGCCGATGTACCGGCGGGTGGCCCGGGAGAGCCCGCACGGGCAGGGCTCGGTGGCGATGCTGGAGCGGCTGCTGCCGTTCTGGCGGGGCAAGATCTTCGTCCTGGTGCTGCTCGGTTTCGTCGCCACCTCGTGGATCATCACGATCACCCTCTCCGCCGCCGACGCCACGGTGCACCTGCTGGAGAACCCGTACCTGCCGTCGTCGGCGCCGCACGGCGACGGGCTGGCGGTGCTGGTGACGGTGGCGCTGCTGCTCGTCCTCGGCGGGGTGTTCCTGCTCGGGTTCAGCGAGGCGGTGCTGGTGGCCGTACCCCTGGTGGTGGTCTTCCTCGGTCTCAACGCGGTGATCGTGGCCGACGGCCTGGCCGGGATCGCCGCCGACCCGGGCGTCGTGCGGAACTGGACGGCGGCCCTGACCGCCGGGGGGTCCGGGGTGGGCGACCTGCTCGGCCCGGCGGTGCTGGCCTTCCCGCTGCTGGTCCTGGGCCTGTCCGGCTTCGAGACCGGGGTGAGCATGATGCCCCTGGTACGCGGGGCGGGCGAGGACCGCGAGCAGCGGCTGGCCGCGCGGATCCGCAACACCCGCCGACTGCTCACCGCCGCCGCGCTGATCATGTCGGTGTACCTGCTGACCACCGCCTTCGTCACCACCGTGCTGATCCCGCCCCGGGAGTTCCAGCCCGGCGGGGCGGCGAACGGCCGGGCGTTGGCCTGGCTGGCCCACGCCCGGCTGGGGGAGGGGTTCGGCACGCTCTACGACGTCAGCAGCGTGCTGATCCTCTGGTTCGCCGGGGCGTCGGCGATGGCCGGCCTGATCAACATCGTGCCGCGCTACCTGCCGTCGTACGGGATGGCGCCGGAGTGGGGCCGGGCGGTCCGGCCGGTGGTGCTGGTCTACACCCTGATCAGCATCGTCATCACCGTCGCCTTCCGGGCCGACGTCAACGCCCAGGCCGGCGCGTACGCCACCGGCATCCTGGCGATGATGGTCTCCGGCGCGGTGGCGGTGACCATCGCGACCGTCCGGGCCCGGCACCGGTTCGCCGCGTCCGGCTTCGCGGTGCTCACCGCCGTGCTGCTGTACGCGCTGGTCGAGAACGTCATCGAGAAGCCTGACGGGCTCGCCATCTCCGGCATGTTCATCGCCGGCATCGTGGCGGTGTCGCTGGTCTCCCGGATCACCCGGACCACCGAGCTGCGCACCGAACGGATCGAGTTCGACGGGCCGGCCCGCCGGTTCGTCACCGAGTCGCTGGCCCACGACGGCCGGCTGCACCTGATCGCCAACAAACGCGACACCGGCGCGCTCAAGGAGTACCGGGTCAAGGAACGGGCGCAGCGGAGCATGAATCCGGTGCCGGGCGCGTCCGACGTGCTCTTCCTGGAGATCGACGTGGTGGACCCGTCGGAGTTCAGCCAGGTGCTGTGGGTGCACGGGGTCGAGGTGGGCGGCTTCCGGGTGCTGCGGGCCAGCAGCCCGGCGGTGCCGAACGCGATCGCCGCCATCCTGTTGGCGCTGCGCGACGGCACGGGGGTCCGCCCGCACGCCCACTTCGAGTGGTCCGAGGGCAACCCCATCGCCCACCTGCTGCGCTACCTGATCCTCGGCCGGGGCGACACCCCACCCGTGGTCCGCGAGATCATCCGCAAGAGCGAACCCGACCCCTCCCGCCGCCCCGGCATCCACGTAGGCGCCTAACCCACCCCCCAACCCCTCCCACCCCCCTCCCCGCCCCTCCCGCCCCACCCCCGCTCTCCCGCGTGATCAAGAGGTTTGCGTCACCGGAGCGCGCATTTCTGACCACAACCTCTTGATCACCGCACGGCGACCGTCGATGGGTGGGCGGGGGGAGTGCTGCGGGGTGGGTTCCTAGGATGGTTGGGGAGTGTGGGGTGGTGGGCGCGTCGCGGAACGAGGTGGGTGATCTGGAGCGGACATGACGCGGCCCGCGCCCCGAGGGGTGGGCGCGGGCCGGGGAGATGCGGCTTACTTGGACGGCTCGGGGAGCTTGCAGTCGATCTTCGGGTTGGCGCCGATGTAGTTGAGCGGCCCGGCCACGATGGTCACCAGGATGGTGCCGGCCTCGGCACAGTTGGTGTCGTCGTTCCCGTAATAGCCGCGCTGACCAGCGGCGATGGCGCCGATGACCAGCCAGATGACGACGATGACTCCGAGGATCGACGAACCGCGCATGGGGGTGCCTCCCGGCTTGTGTGATGTTCGAGGTGACGCCCATGTACCCAACGGCCGGGACCGGGTAAACGGTATTCCGGAACGGTCAGCGCGATGATGCCCAATTCACCGACGGCCGGCCGCCGCGTACCCCGGACGACGGGGGCCGGCGGCCACGCCTCGCACGTGTCCACCGGCCCCGTCGGTTCCCCAGGTCAGTCCTGACTGTCGCCGCCGGTCGGCGTCGGCAGCACCCGCTCGGCCTCGGCGCCCGCACCGGCCAGCACCTGCGCCTGCTGCGGCCAGGTGGCCAGGCTCGCGGTGGCACGCAGCCCGGCGGCGCGGATCGTCTCCCGCAGGCTCGTCTCGTCCAGCGCGGCGAGCTGCCGGTAGCTGCGGATGCCGGCAGCCTGGAGCGCGGCGGCCATCTTCGGGCCGACCCCCTGGATACGCCGGAAGTCGTCCGCCGGCTCGTCCTGCGCCGCCGCGACCGCCGCGACCGGGGCACCCGCCGAATCCGGGACACCGTCCACGGCCGGGGTGCTGTCCGCGATCGCGGGGCTGTCGGCCTCGGGGGTGCGCTGTGCCGGGATCACCGGCCCGGCGGCGACCGGGGCGTCGTCCACGTCGGCCGTACGCGGGGCGGTGTCCTCGGGCGTCCCGGCCGGCTCCGGGTCCGCCGGGGTCGGTTCCGGCAGGTCGGCCGCCGCGCTGTCCGGGGCGTCCTCGGCGGTGGCCCGCGGCGCGGGGACCGGCGCGGTGGTCTCGTCGGTGACGCTGCTCGCGGGCGCGTCGTCCGGGGTGGTACGGCCGGTCAGGTCGACCGTGGTGGGCTCGTCCGCGAGGTCCGGCAGCGGGACGGTCCGGTCGGCGGCGACCGTGCTGGAGGTGCCGTTGACGGCGACGTCCTCGACGGCGGAACCGCCGGACCCGGAGGTAGCGGAGGAGCCGGCGGCGGACGCGGAGAAGGTGGCTGCCTCGGCGGCAGAGGACTCGGACGAGACAGTCGACTCGGCGGCGACCGAGGACTCGGCGAGGGCAGGGGATTCGGCGAGGGCAGGGGATTCGGCGGAGGCAGGGGACCCGGCGGCAGTGGACCCGGACGAGGCGGACGACTCGGAGAGGGTGGCGGAGTCGGCAGGGACCGTGGTGTCAGGGGCGGCCGTCAGGTCGGGGGCGGCGGAGGATCCGGCCGAGCCGGCAACAGCGGCCGACCCGGTGGTGGCCGGGGCGAGGTGGTCGGGGTCCGGCGCGACGTGCGGGGCGGGTTCGTCGACGACGGCGGCGGGTGCCGGGGAGTCGTCGACCGTGGCGGCCGGACGCGGGGCGTCGATCGTGGCGGCGGCCTTCTCCTCGGGGGTGAGCCCGACGACCGGGTCACCCTCCACGATGGGCGCGGCGGTGGTCGGCTTCTGCCGTCCCCACAGCGCCCAGCCTCCGGCCAGGCCCACCAGCAGGGCCAGGATCACGACGAGCCACTGCCCGACAGTCGACGGCACGGCTACCTCCCTATTGCGTATGTCGTTGAAGTCGCGAGGAAAACGCGAGAACCCGCCGCAGCTTTGCACACGCGAATGTCGGACGACAGGGAGGACCACACCTCGTTGCGCAGGTGGAATGCCCGGTGTCGGGCGGTATCGACGTCACGACAGGGTGTCGTCGTCGGACGCCGGTGACGGCCTGCGCCGCACCGGCGGTTCAGCGCAGCGGCTCCGGGCTGGGCGCGTCGGTGACGTCCCAGCTGTAGAAACAGCCGGCCGGCGCGTCCCGGGGCGACCGCCAGGTGGGCAGGTACGCCGACGTGTGGGCCGACAATCGTTCGTTGGTCCGCTGGTACAGCGGGTGCTGGCGGGCGGTGACCAGGGTGTCGACGTCCACCTCGGTGGTCTCCATCAGGTGTACGCACAGGTCGTGCAGGCGGTACAGGGAGCGGTGGCGCAGCCCGGTGAGTCCGGGTAGTTCGGTCGCGTCGGCTTCGGCGAAGATCTGGGCGACCCGCCCCTCCGCGCCGGGAATGATCCTGCTGACGATCACCAGACGGCTCATCGGACCCCTCTCGCCGGTGGCGCGCCCCGATCCGTCCAGGGCTCACGGTGGGTCCACCCTGGCGGTGGGGATGTCACCTGGTCGTCACGCCGTCCGGCCGGCTCGTGACGGCGGGCGGTCGGGGTGCGGCGGGTGGCCTGCCGGATCGGGGCGAGGGTCTCGTCGACCAGGGCGCACATCGCGGGGGAGGGTTCCAGACGCAGTTCCCGCATGAGCAGGTCCCGGTAGACGTAGAAGGCGTGCACCGCCTCGAACGCGTTGCCCTCGGCGAGGTGGATGCGTACCACCAGGCGGTGCGGGGTCTCCCGCAGCGGTTCGGCGGCCATCGCCTCCAGGGCGGCCTGTAACGCCTCGCCGTGCCGGCCCGCGTCGAGGTGGTCGACGGCGAGTTGTTCGAGCATGTGCAGCCGGAGTTGGCGTAGCCGTTCCCGGTCCAGCAGCACCCAGTCGTCGTACCAGCCGGGGAGCAGGTCGCGGCTGCCGGCGGCGAGCGCGTCGGCGGCGGCGCGCGGGTCGCCCCCGTCGCGGATGCGGGCGGCGGTGGCGACCAGGCCGTCCACGTCGAGCCGGACCGCCGGGTCGAGGCGGACGGTGTCCCCGCTGACCAGCAGCGGGCAGCAGGGGTCCTGGCGCAGCCGCCACAGGGCGGTCCGCAGGGACGACAGCGCCCGTTCCTCGGGCACCTCGGGCCAGAGCAGCCCGGCGAGGTTGCTGCGGGTGGCGCCGGGGCGCAGCCCGATCAGGGCGATGACGCGTTGCAGCCCCCGGGGGACCACCACGGGGGTGTCGCCGTGCAGCAGCCGGAACCCGCCGAGCAGGTGCAGACGTACCGGCGGGTCGGCCGGGACGTCGCTGGTCGGCGTGCTGGCATGACCGGTCACGGGCGCACCCCCCTGCACGGAAACCTGGGTCCAGATCGTCCGGTGTCCCGACGCGGTCCCCCGCGACGCCGTGGCCGGTTCACTGCGCGGCCGAGCCCGGCCGGCCGGCACGAACATTACCAATATGATTACTCTCGGTCAACGAAAGTGTAGGCATGGTGACCGGGGTCGAATCGCCTCTGATCTGCGAACCTCCATCATGATGGACAGCTCGCGCATAGCCGGTACACAGCCTGCGTCAACGCAACGTCACCACGAAGCGGGGCTGTTGCGGGCTGCGGTGTGACGCCCGGGTGACGGGTCCGGCGGAGGGTGGCGGCTACCGGGGTGAGTCGCCCGGTGGAGGAGGACCCGAGATGACCGTCACCCACGGCCGACCGCTGACCAGCGAGATCACCGAGATCCTGGTGACCCGCTGCGGTCTCGACGCCGACGCCGCTGCCCGCGCGCCCGCCGCCAGCCTGGAGGAGCTGGGCATGGACTCGCTGGCGCTGCTGGAACTGTCCGCCGTGGTCGCCGACCGCTGGCGGGTACGCATCCCCGAACAGGCCGGGCAGCTCAGCATCGCCGGCGTCGCCGACCTGGTGGCCGACGCCGGCCCGGCCGGGCACACCGAGAACAGCATCCTCATCGCCGCCCCGCTGGCGCTGGTGTGGGAGATCACCAACGACGTGGCGCGCTGGACGGACCTGTTCACCGAGTACGCGGTGGTGGAGATCCTGCACCGGGAGGGGGACACGGTGCGGTTCCGGCTCACCATGCACCCCGACGAGAACGGCGTGGCGTGGAGCTGGGTCAGCGAACGTACCGCCGACCCGACGACCTGGCAGGTGCGGGCCCGGAGGGTGGAGACCGGCCCGTTCGAGTACATGCGCATCCACTGGTACTACGACACCGAACCGGAGGGCACCCGGATGACCTGGGTGCAGGACTTCGCGATGAAGCCGACCGCCCCGGTGGACGACGTGGCGATGACCGAGCGGATCAACACCAACAGCCGGGTGCAACTGGCCGTGATCAAGGAGCGGATCGAGCGGGCGTACGCGGGAGGCGGCGATGAGTGAGGTCACCACCGGCCTGGTCGCCGCCCGGGACGTACCGGCCGACCGGCGGCGCGGCGGGGAGCTGCGGGTGCTGCTGGGCCCGCGCACCGTCGGCAGCACCTCGGGGTTCATGGGGGTGGTGACGGTGGCCCCCGGTGACCGGGTGGCCGAGCACTACCACCCGTACAGCGAGGAGTTCCTCTATCTCGTGCGCGGCGCGATCACCGTCGACCTGGACGACGAGCCGGTGCCGCTGGCCGCCGGGGAGGCGCTGTTCGTGCCGCGCAACGTGCGGCACCGGTTGCGCAACACCGGCGACGTCGCCGCCGAGGTGGTCTTCCACCTCGGCCCGCTCGCGCCCCGCCCGGAACTCGGCCACGTGGACACCGAACTGGTCGAGCAGCGGGGACCGTCGTGACCGGCCGGCGGGTGGTGGTGACCGGTGTCGGGGTGGTCGCCCCGGGCGGGGTCACCCGGGACAGGTTCTGGAAGACCCTCACCGAGGGGCGGACGGCCACCCGGCGGATCAGCTTCTTCGACCCGTCGCCGTACCGGTCGCAGATCGCCGCCGAGTGCGACTTCGACCCGGACGCCGCCGGGCTCACCCCGGCGCAGCGGCAACGCTCCGACCGGTACGTGCAGTTCGCGCTGGCCTGCGCGGCGGAGGCGCTGGCCGACAGCGGCCTGGAGCTGACCGACGCCGAGCGGGACGTCGCCGGGGTGGTGCTGGGCACCGCCGTCGGCGGCACCACCGCCCTGGAGCAGGAGTACGTCCGGGTCAGCGACGCGGGCCGGCACTGGCTGGTCGACCACGCCCTCGGTGGGCCGTACCTGTACCAGGCGCTGGTGCCGAGCAGCCTGGCCGCCGACGTGGCCTGCCGGCACGGGCTGCGCGGCCCGGCGCAGGTGGTCTCCACCGGCTGCACCTCCGGCATCGACGCCATCGGCTACGCCCACCAGCTCGTCGTCGACGGGGAGGCGGACGTCGTGCTGGCCGGCGCGGCCGACTCGCCGATCTCCCCGGTCACCGTCGCCTCGTTCGACGCGATCCGGGCGACCAGCCCGGACAACGACGACCCGGGGCACGCCAGCCGCCCGTTCGACGCGCACCGGCAGGGTTTCGTGCTCGCCGAGGGGGCGGCGGTGCTGGTGCTGGAGGAGTGGGAGCACGCCCGGCGGCGCGGCGCGCACGTCTACTGCGAGGTCGCCGGCTACGCCGGCCGCAGCAACGGCTTCCACATGACCGGGCTGCGGCCCGACGGGGTGGAGATGGGGTTGGCCATCGCGGCGGCGCTGCGGCAGGCCCGCCTCGACCCGTCGGCGGTCTCCTACGTCAGCGCGCACGGCTCGGGCACCCGGCAGAACGACAGGCACGAGACGGCGGCGTTCAAGCGGTCGCTGGGTCCCACGGCATACCAGGTGCCGGTGAGTTCGATCAAGTCGATGGTCGGGCACTCGTTGGGCGCGATCGGCGCCATCGAGATGGCCGCCTGCGCCCTGGCCATCGAGTACGGCGTGGTGCCGCCGACGGCCAACTGGACCACCCGGGACCCGGAGTGTGACCTGGACTACGTGCCGAACGTGGCCCGGGAGACCCCGGTGGACGTGGCGCTGTCGGTGGGCAGCGGGTTCGGCGGCTTCCAGTCCGCGATGCTGTTCCGTCGGCTGGCGGTGACGCGGTGACGCTCCCCGCCCCTGCCGGCAACCCCGCCCCCGCCGTCACCCCCGCCCCTGCCGGCAACCCCGCCCCCGGTGAGCGGGCGCGGGCGGTGGTGACCGGGATCGGGGTGGTCGCGCCCAGCGGCATCGGCGTCGACGCGCACTGGCGGACGGTGACCGGAGGTATCCGGCGGACCGGGCCGATCACCCTGTTCGACCCGACCGGCTACCCCACCCGGGTCGGTGGCGAGGTTCCCGGCTTCCATCCGGCGGCCTACGTGGACACCCGGCAGCTCGTGCAGACCGACCGCTGGACCCAGCTCGGGTTCGCCGCGACCGCGTTGGCGCTCGCCGACGCCGGCCTGCCCGCCCGCGCCCCCGACCCGTACGCCTGGGCGGTCACCCTGGCCAGCTCGTCGGGGGGGAACCTGTTCGGGCAGCGGGAGCTGCAACGGCTCTGGGGCGGGCCGAGCCGCACCGTCGGGGCGTACCAGTCGATCGCCTGGTTCTATGCGGCCAGCGTCGGGCAGTTGTCCATCCACCACCAGTTCAAGGGGCCGTCGGGGGTGCTGGTCGCCGAGGCCGCCGGAGGGCTGGACAGCCTGGCGCACGCGGTGCGCACCATCCGGCGGGGCACGTCGGTGGTGATCGCCGGGGCGACCGAGTGCCCGCTGAGCCCGTACGCGCTGGCCTGTCAGCTCCGCTCCGGGCTGCTCAGCGCCGTCGACGAGCCGGCGGCGGCGTACCGGCCGTTCGACCGGGCGGCCGGCGGGTACGTGCCCGCCGAGGGCGGTGCGGTCTTCGTGGTGGAGGAACGGGAGCACGCCCTGGCCCGGGGTGCCCGGGTCTACGGGGAGGTGACCGGTTGGGCGGCCACCCACGACGCGGTGCACACCGGCCCGGACACGGCCGGCGACCCGGCGACGTACGCGCGGGCGATGCGGCTGGCGTTGGCCCGCTCCGGCAGCACGCCAGACGAGGTGGACCTGGTCGTGCCCGACGCGCTGGGGGTGCCCCGGTACGACCGCAGCGAGGCGACGGCGCTGCGGACGGTCTTCGGTGACCGGCCGCCGCCGGTGAGCACCCACAAGTCGTTGACCGGCCGGGCCCACCAGGGTGGGTCGGCGCTGGACGTGGCGACCGCGCTGCTCGCCTTCCACCACGACACGCTGCCCGCCTCGGCCGGTCCGGTCGAGCCGGCCCCCGGCTGCGAGTTGGGCTTCCTGCGTGCCCCGCGCCGGCCCGAGCACGGGGTGGCGTTGGTCTGCGCGCGTGGCTTCGACGGCTTCAACAGTGCCCTGGTGCTCCGGGGTGCCGCCCCGACGCCGAGGAGCGCCACCGACTGACCACTGTGCGTGACGCCCGTGTGGTGTGCCCGGCCGGCAGGGAGCTGCCCGCCGGGCACGCCCCTGTCCGCGTCCGGCCGGTCGTGGCGGCAGGGCGTCGACCGTCCATCGTGACCGGTGCTGACCTGGGCCGGGGCCCCGCCGGGTGGCCCGGGTCCCCATCGGAGCGTCGGGCACGGCGAAGCCGCCGGTGGTGTCGCGGACCGGCGTACGCGCCCGATCCTGCCCGGCCGATCGAGCGGCGGCAATCCGGCCGGCCGCCTTTTATGATCTAGCCATTCGCATCTAGTAATGGTCTTCCGGGCTGTCGTAGGGTGCCGTGAGCACGCCAAGAGACAACATTTATGGGCGCATTCGCCCGATTCTATGCTGGACGGTGGCCGGCGGTGACCATGTATCGCCCGACGGAAGATCCTGCGGCGCAAGACCCCGGTTGGGTGGACGACGTGTTGTTCGCCGGCCCTCCGACCGACGTTTGTCTCCGGCTGCCCGAGCCGGTGGACCGGGGCACCCTGCACCGCCTGGTCGTCGCGGCACAGGACCGGCTGCGCGAGGCGGGACTGCGCCCCGGCGGGGCCGTCGCGCTGCGCCTGCCGCCGTCGGTGTCCTATGTGGTCAACCTCCTGGCGACCTGGCGCAGCGGCGGTCAGGCGGTGCTGCTCGACCACCGGCTCACCGACCACGAGGTCGACCGGGCGCTGCGCCGGCTCACCCCGCAGGTGGTCGTCGCCCCGGCCCGGACCGGTGGTGGCGCGCTGAAGGTCTTCCTCGACGTCACCGAGAGCGTCACCCCGTACGCCGACCGACCGGCGGTCAGCGGGCACGCCGTGATCCAGCTCAGCTCCGGCTCCACCGGACCGTCCAAGGTGATCGGACGCACCGCCGCCGACCTGGTCGCCGAGGTGCACCGCTACACCCGCATCGACGGGGTGGCGCTGCCCGGCGAGCGGATCATCCTGCTGCCGTCCATGGTGCACGTGCTCGGCCTCGTCGGCGGACTGCTCTACGGCCTGCACGCCCACGTCGAGCTGGTCCCGCCGGAGCGGCTCGGCGGCGACGCCGTGCTGGCCGCGATCGCCGCCCAGGACACCCCGGCCACCGTGCTCGGCGTCCCGTTCCACATCGGCCTGCTCGCCTTCACCCGACCTGACCGGCCGCTGCCCCAGTTCAAGCGGATGACCACCGGCGGGGAACTGGTCCCGCCGGCCGTCGTGCGGGCGTTCACCGACCGGCACGGCGTGCCCCTGGGCAACATGTACGGGATGACCGAGGTCGGCGTCATCGGCACCGACCTGTACGGGCGGCACCGGCCCGCCATCACCCCCGCCCCCGGCATCGAGGTCCGCGAGTCCGACGGTGAGCTGCTGATCAGCTGCCCCGCGTCGCCGTACGTCGGGCTCAGCGACCCCACCCGCTGGGCCGACGGTTGGCTGCGTACCCGCGACGCCGGCACCGTCGACCCGGACTCCGGTCTGGTCACCGTCCGGGGCCGGCTCGACTCGCAGGTCTCCGTGGGGGGCCTCAAGGTCGACCTCACCGAGGTCGAGGCCACCCTCACCGGCCTGCCCGGGGTGGCCGCCGCCGTGGTCGCCTACGACGACGGGATCACCGCCTACGTACAGCCCGACGGCCCGCTGTCCGAGGAGGAGCTGGACAAGCTGCTCGCGGAGCGGCTGGCCGGCTACAAGCGTCCCCGCACCCTGCACCTGGTGGCGCAACTGCCGCGTACCACCACCGGCAAACTGGTCCGCTCGCTGGACGTGCTGCGGGCGGCGGTGCCATGACCGGTCCGCTCCACCCCGCCCCCGGCCGGTCCCCGTCGACCGCCGCCGGGGCGCCACCACCGCGTCACCACCGGCCGACCGTCGGCGGTACGCCCGAACCACTTCCGCACGGTGCCCCGACCGGGCACCGGCGACCCGCCCATCGAGAGAGGTAACCGTCATGCGAGACGAGGTCCGCACCTTCGTCATCGACCAGCTCCAGGACATGAACTACGACGTCGACGGGATCGACGACGACACCACCCTCGGCCCGTCCGGGGTGGACCTGGAGTCGCTCGCCCTGTCCGACCTGTCCGTCCGGGTGGAGGACCGCTACGGGCTGCGGTTCGCCGACGACGAGTCGGAGAAGCTGGCCCTGATGACGGTGGGGGAGTTCACCACCATGGTCGCCGACCGGGTCGCCGGGGCGACCACCGACAACCGCTGATGTCCGGTCAGCCCGACCTGGGGCGAGCTGACCTGGTGAGCATGCTCGCCGAACTGACCGGCAAACCCGTCGACCAGGTCCCGCACCGGGTCGGCTCGATGGAACTGGCCTGGCTGGTGCACCTCGTCGAACAGCGCTACGACACCCGGATGGACCTCACCGACGACCAGCTCGCCGGCATCCGCACCCTCGACGACGCCCTGGCCGTGTTCCACACCTGCCTCACCGCCTCCGCTGATGGTTGAGCGGAGCACCGTCACGATCTCCGGCACCTACGCCCTCAGCGCCTTCGGCAGGGGCGTGGACGCCCTGCTGGCCGGGGTCCTGTCCGGGGTGCCGGCGTTCCGACCGGTCCGCCGGTTCGACACCACCGGCCGCCGGGTGACCGTCGCGGCCACCCGCCCCGACGTGGCGACCCTGCCGCAGGAGCTGGCCGACGCCGTCGACGCCGCCTGCCGGGCGGCCGGGCTGGACCCGGCGCAGCGCCGGGCGTCGGCACTGCTCCTGGCCACCCACGGCGGGCCGGCGACCCTGCCCGGCCCGTACACCGACGACCGACCGGTCGCCGACACCGCCGACCCGTGGTGGGCCGGTGGCGAACGCGACGACGCCGGCCCCGCCTGGCCGGAGCTGCCCGCCCTGGCCGACCGGCTGGCCCGGCGGTGCGGGCTCGGCGGCCCGACCCGGGTCTACACCACCGCCTGCGTCTCGGCCAGCAACGCGGTCGCCGACGCCGCCGTCATGATCAGCCGGGGGGACACCGAGCGGGTCGTGGTGGCCGCCGGCTACCTGGTGGAACCGGACCAGTACGCGCTCTTCGACGCCGGCCGGGCGCTCGCCGCCGACGGGGCGGTCCGCCCGTTCAGCGCCGGTCGGCAGGGCCTGCTCCTCGGCGACGGGGTGGCCGCGGTGGTGCTGGAGTCCGCCGCCGCGCTGCACGGCCGCGGCGGTGAGCCGGTGGCGACGCTGGCCGGCTGGGGCCGGGCCGGCGACGCCCACCACCCCTGCCAACCCGATCCGCAGGGGGGCGGGCTGGCCCGGGCGATCGGTGCGGCGCTGGGCCGCGCCGGCCTGCCCGCCGGGGCGGTCGGCTACGTCAACGCCAACGCCACCGGCACCGGGTTCAGCGACGCCTCCGAGGCGGCGGCGCTGCGGCTGGCCCTGGGCGAGTGGGCCGGGCAGGTGCCGGTCAGCTCCACCAAGGCGCTGCACGGGCACGCGCTGGAGGCGTCCGGTCTGCTCGAACTGGTGGTCACCGTGGCGGCGCTGGGGCACGGGAAGCTGCCGGTCAACGCCGGCTGGCTCGGCCCCGACCCGGCCTGCCCGCTGGACGTGGTCACCGCCGCGCCCCGCCCGGTGACCAGCCGGTACGCCCTCAGCCTCAACGCCGCCTTCGGCGGTGCGAACACCGCCCTGCTGGTGGGTGCGCCGTGACCGGCACGCGCGGCCCGGGACCCGGGATCGTCCCGGGCCGTCCGGCCGGTCACGGCGCACCCCGGGTGCTGGCGCAGGCACGCTGGCCGGAACCGGGCGACGGGCCGCCATCGCCGCTGCCCGGGTTCCTGCACTCGCCGTTCGCGCCGCTGGTCGCGGCGGTGGCCGGCCGGTGCCTGGACCGCCGGCCCGGCGGTCCGCCGGCGGCCGGCACCCGGTGCGCGGTGGTGCTGGTCAGCGCCGCCGGTGACCGGCCCAGCGCCACGCACGTGCGCTCGACCGTCGCCGCCGGGGGGCGGGTCGGTCCACTGTTCTTCTTCCAGTCGGTGCCCAACAGCGTCGCCGGGCAGGTCGCCGCCCGGTGGGGGCTGACCGGGCCGGTGGTGTGCATGAGCCCGACGGGTGACCCCCGGGCCGACGCCGTCGCCGAAGGGGAACTGCTGCTGTACGACGGCGACGCCGACGAGGCGTTGCTGGTCCTGATCGACGAGGCACCCGACGCGACGCCCACCGGCGCGGTCGCGGTGCTGCTGGGGGGAGGAGACAGTCAATGAGGACGAAGGGACTGCGGGGGGTGCTCGCCGCCGATGCGCAGCTCGGCGCGGGAAACGTGCTGGCCCGGGTGCTGGCCCACGGCGCTGACCCACAGGGGCCGGGGCTGACCTTCGACACCCCGGTCGACGGGCACCCCGCCGAGCAGCCGCTCACCCTGGGGCAGCTCGACGAGCGGGTCGCCGCGCGGGCGGCCTGGCTGCACGCCCGGGGGGTGCAGCCCCGCGACCCGGTGGCCGTCTGGGCCACCGCCGCCGCCGACATGGTGCTGAGCTTCCTGGCGCTGACCCGGCTCGGCGCGATCCCCGCGCTGATGAACGGCAAGCTGCGCCCCGAGATCGCCGCCGAGTACATCCGCCGGCTGCGCGGCGTCGGGGTGCTCGCCGACGCCGCGCACACCGACCTGCTGGCCGGGCACGACCTGGGCGTACCCCTGCTCGGCACCCCGGCGGAGGGCGGCACCGGCGACCCGGCGCAGGCCCCGGCCGACTACCGGCACCACCCCGACGACCCGATCGTCATCACCCACACCTCCGGCACCACCGGGGTGCCCAAGGCGGTGCTGCACTCGCACGCCAGCCTCTTCGCCGCCACCCGGCACCTGCTGTCCATGCCGCAGGCGCAGGGCACCCGCCGCATCCTCAACGCGCTGCCCGCCCCGCACACCGCGACGGTGCTCATGGTCAACCAGGCGCTCGGCAACCGGGCGGAGATGTTCCTGCTCTCCGAGCAGGGCGGCGAACGGGTCCTCGACGCCATCCAGCGGTGGCGGCCCGACGGGGTCTTCGGCTTCTCGATGACCTGGGCCGAGCTGGCCCGCTTCGACCTCAGCGGGTACGACCTGGACTCGGTGCGGTTGTGGTTCAACACCGGCGACTGCTCGCACGAGCCGCACGTCCGCCGGCTCGTCGCGGTCGGCTCACGGGACGTGGTCACCCGGCAGGGCGTCACCCGGGTCCCCGGTTCCGTCTTCATCGACGGCCTCGGCTCCAGCGAGATGGGGCACTCGATGTTCCACATCACGCACACCACCGACACCGACCGGTACGGCCGCTGCGTTGGCCGGCCCTACCATTTCGCCAGGGTGGCCGTCCTCGACGCCGAGGGCAACGAACTGCCCCCCGGCCAGGTGGGTCTCCTCGGCATCGACTCGCCGTCGCTGTTCCGGGGCTACTGGAACGACTCGGTGACCAGCTACCGGTTCCGGCTGCGCGGCTGGTACCTCACCGGTGACCTGGTCCACGCCGACGCCGACGGCCGCTACTACCACCTGGACCGGGCGGTCGACGCGGTGACGCTGCCCGACGGGCGGCGCTACTTCACCGCGTTGTCCGAGGAACGCGTCCTCGCCGCCTGCCCCGACGTCACCGACTGCACGGTGCTGATCGTCGCCGACGGTGACACGGTCACCACCGACGTGCTGCTGGAGCTGGCCGCCGGGGCCGACCCGACGGTCGACCGCACCGACACGATCCGGGCCGCCCTCGGCGCGGACGTGGGGGCGACCCTGCGCCGGGTGGTGCCGGTGAGCGCCGACGACATCCCGGTCACCGTCACCGGCAAGGTCCGCAAGGTGGCGCTGCGGGAACGCTACCTCGCCGAGTCGTCGTCATGACCGTCGTCATCACCGGCATGGGCCTGTTCAGCCCCGTCGGGCGGGGCGTAGCCGACACCTTCACCGCGTTGACCACCGGCCGGTCCGGGCTGGGTCGCCCGCCCGAGGGGCACCCGGCCCGGGAGTCGCTGGAGGTCGCCGGGGTGCTCCCGCCGATCGACCCGCGGACGGTCGCCACCGGCCCGGAGACCAAGGTGCTCGACCGGGTCGTGCTGTTCGCCCTGCTCACCGCCGCCGACGCGCTCGCCGACGCGGGCATCACGGTGGGTCGGGACGTCGACCCGGCGCGGATCGGCGTCGTCGTCGGCGGGGTCGGTGGCATGTCCACCCTGGAGCAGCAGGTGATCGCCCGCACCGAGCGGGGCCGGGCGGCGGTCAGCCCGTACCTGCTGACCGGCATCCTGCCGAACATGGCCTCGGCGCGGATCGCCATCGCCCACGGCATCCGCGGCTACAGCTCCTCGGTCGGCACGGCCTGCGCCTCCGGGGCCCAGGCGGTCGCCGACGCGGCCCGGCTGATCCGGGCCGGCGAGGCCGACGTGGTGCTCTGCGGGGCCAGCGAGGCGCCGCTCTTCCCGACCTTCGCCGACACCTTCGGCAACGCCCGCGCACTGGCCCGGGGCTGGGCCGACCCGACCGAGGCGAGCCGCCCGTTCGACAGGCGACGCAACGGGTTCGTGCTCGCCGAGGGTGCCGCCCTGCTGGTGCTGGAACGGGCGGAGCACGCCGCCGCCCGCGGCGTGCGCACCTACGCGGAGGTGGCCGGCTACGGCAGCACCACCGACGCGCACCACCCGACGATGCCCCGGCCCGACGGGGAGGGGGCGGCCGACTGCATGCGCGCCGCCCTCGCCCGGGCCGACGTCCCGCCGGCCGAGGTCGGCTACGTCAACGCCCACGGCACCGGCACCAAACTCGGTGACATCGCCGAGAGCACCGCGCTGGGCAAGGTCTTCGGGGTCGGCGGGGTGCCGGTCAGCTCCACCAAGGCGCTCACCGGGCACCTGCTCGGCGCGTCCGGCGTGGTGGAGGCGGCGGCCTGCGCGTTGGCACTGCGGGCCGGCCTGCTGCCGCCGACGTACCACCTGGACGACCCGGACCCGGACTGCCCGGCGGACCACGTCCGCGACGTGCCCCGGGCGAGCCGGGCCGAATTCGCGCTCACCAACTCCTTCGGATTCGGCGGGCAGAACGTCAGCCTGCTGCTGCGGCGCACCACCGGGGCTGGCGCCCGGCCCGCCGAGCCGGGGAGGTGATCGACGCTGCGACCCGGGCCGCACGCGCCCGGACGGCAGTCACGGGGGGACATGGGGAAGGGCTGGAGAGATGGATATTCGTGGAATAGACCACATTGAAATGTACGTGGGGGACGCCCGGCAGGCGGCCTTCTACTTCGGTACCGCCGTCGGTTTCACCCTGCTCGGGCAGGGCGGGCCGGAGACCGGGCTGGTCGGGCAGCGGTCCCTGCTGCTGGGGCAGGCCGACATCCGGATGGTGCTGACCACCGGCCTCACCGCCGAGCATCCGGCCTCGGGGTACGTGGCCCGGCACGGTGACGGGATCGCGGTCGTGGCGGTGGAGGTCGGCGACGCCGCCGGGGCGTACGCGGAGCTGGTCGCCCGGGGTGCGACGCCGGTGACCCCGCCGCGCACCTGGACCGGGGCGGACGCCGAGGTGGTGACCGCCGAGGTGGGCGGCTTCGGTGACGTGCTGCACCGGCTGGTGGAACGCCGGGGCGACCGGGCCGACTTCCTGCCCGGTGCGATCGAGGCGACCCCGGCCGGCGGGACCGACGACCGGCTGCTCGCCGAGATCGACCACCTGGCGGTCTGCGTGCCGCCCGGTCAGCTCGACGACACCGTGACGCTCTACGAGCGGGTCTTCGGCTTCGCGCAGATCTTCGAGGAGCACATCGAGGTCGCCGGTCAGGCGATGAACTCCAAGGTGGTGCAGGACGCCTCCGGGCGGGTCACCCTGGTGCTGCTGGAACCGGACGCCGGGCGGCGTCCCGGCCAGATCGACAAGTTCCTCAGTGAGCACCACGGGGCCGGGGTGCAGCACCTGGGGCTGCGCACCGACGACATCGTCGGCGCGGTCGGCGCGCTCGGCGCCCGCGGGGTGCGCTTCGCCGGCACCCCGGCGGCCTACTACGACGACCTGGAGCAGCGGGTCGGCAAGATCGACGCGCCGCTGGACCGGCTGCGGGACCTCAGCATCCTGGTCGACGCCGACCACGGCGGGCAGCTGCTGCAGATCTTCACCGAGTCGATGCACGTGCGGCGCACCCTCTTCCTCGAACTCATCGAGCGGCGAGGGGCACGCACCTTCGGCAGCGGCAACATCCGGGCCCTCTACGAGGCCAAGGAACGGGAGCTGGCCGTGGCGGGGGCGACCCCCGCCGTCGCGGCCGGCACGGCACGAGGAGCAGGTGCATGACCACGACACATCCGACGTTGACCGCCGAGGAGGAGGCGCTGCTCCCCTCGGCGGAGGACGTGCGCCACTACGCCGAGCACGGCTGGTACCTGTCCAAGAAGCTGCTCACCGACGACGAGGTGGACGCCCTGACCGCGGCCACCGACCGCTACTACGACGGCGAGCGGGACCGCACCCTGCCGGTGCGCCCGCCGAAGCTCGCCTACTGGGACCCGTCGAAGGGGCCGGTGCAGCGACACAACGACTACGTCCACTACGAGCACGACGGGATCGCCGCGATCCTGCGCAAGCCGCTGATCGGCGCGGTCGCCGCCCGGCTGGCCCGGGCCGACGAGATCCGGATCTTCCAGTCCACGCTGATCTACAAGCCGCCGATCTCCGGTGAGCCGTCCAACATCGTGCCCTGGCACTTCGACAAGCACTACTGGTCGTCCTCGTCGTCGGAGCGGATGCTGACCGCGTTCATCCCGTTCCACGACTGCGGCGAGGAGATGGGCACCATCACCATGGTCGACGGCTCCCACCGGTGGTCGGAGATCGGCGCGGACGACACCGTCGTACGGCACTTCGCCGAGCGGGACCGCGACCAGCTCGAGGAGATGCTGGCCGAGAACGCGGCGCACAACGGCGCACAGATCCGCAAGATCCCCATGGTGATCCCCAAGGGGCACATGAGTTTCCACCACTGCCGCACCTACCACGGCAGCGGTGCCAACGTCAGCGGACGCCCGCGCCGGGCGATCTCGCTGCACCTGCAGGACGGCGACAACGCCCACCGGGAGTTCCCGCTCTCGGACGGCAGCCTCGCCGCCTACAACCACGACGTGCTGGTCCGCCGCACCCCCGAGGGTCGGCCGGACTACGCCGACCCCGACTACTGCCCGGTCATCTGGCGCGACCGCGCCCAGCAGGAAGGCTAGAACATGTCACGGTACGACTGGGGCAAGACACACCCGGGCATCGAGCGGTTGGAGCAGGCGGTGACCGACCGCCGCGACGTGGTGGTCAAGCACCCCCTCTACGCCAACCTGGACACCCACGAGGCGCTGGTCACCTTCATGGAGCACCACGTCTTCGCGGTCTGGGACTTCATGTCCCTGCTGAAGTCGCTGCAGCGGCAGCTGACCTGCGTGACGGTGCCGTGGATCCCCACCGGGCCGACCGGCAGCCGCCGGCTGATCAACGACATCGTCATGGTCGAGGAGAGCGACGAACTCGGCGAGGGCTACATCAGCCACTTCGAGCTGTACGTGCGGGGGATGGGCGAGGCGGGCGCGGACACCACCGCCGTCGACCGGCTGGTCGACCTGTTGCGCGGCGGCACGTCGGTGACCGACGCACTGGTCGAGGCCGGGGTGCCCGAGGCGTCGCGGGCCTTCGCCGCCACCACCTGGAAGATCATCGAGTCGACCCCGGTGCACTGCCAGGCCGCCGCGTTCGCCTTCGGTCGGGAGGACCTGATCCCCGACATGTTCACCCAGGTCGTCGCGGTCAACGAGCGCAGCAACCGGCTGCACACCTTCGTCGACTACCTGGAGCGGCACATCGAGGTCGACGGCGAGCAGCACACCCCGATGGCGATGCAGATGCTCGCCGACCTGTGCGGCGACGACGACGTCAAGTGGCAGGAGTGCGCCGACACGGTCAACCTGGCGCTGGCCGCCCGTGCCCAGCTCTGGGACGACATCCTCGCCGCCGTCAAGGAGGGCCGCGACCGGTGACCGACGCCGACCCGGCCCGGCTCTACCGCACCGTACGGCTCATCCGCCGGTTCGAGGAGCGGGCCATCGCCCTGGTCCGCTCCGGGCACATCGTCGGCGGCATCCACCCCTACCTCGGTCAGGAGGGGATCGCCGCCGGCGTGTGCGCCGCGCTCGACGCGGGGGACCTGGTCACCGGCACCCACCGGGGGCACGGCCACGTGCTCGCCAAGGGTGCCGACCCGGCCCGGATGATGGCCGAACTGTGCGGCCGGGAAACCGGACTGAACCGGGGCCGGGGCGGCTCGATGCACGCCGCGGACCTCTCCCTCGGGGTGCTCGGCGCCAACGCGATCGTCGGGGCGTCCCCGGCGATCCTCACCGGCGCGGTGTGGGCCCACCGGCAGCGCGGGAACCCCGTGCTGGGGGCGAGCTTCTTCGGTGACGGTGCCGTCAACGAGGGGATGCTGCTGGAGGCGTTCAACCTGGCCGCGCTCTGGCGGGTGCCGGTGCTGCTGGTCTGCGAGAACAACGGCTACGCCACCACCATGCCGGTGGCCGGTGCGGTCGCCGGCACCATCACCGGGCGGGCCGAGGCGTTCGGCATCCGGGCCACCGTCGTCGACGGGCAGGACCCGGAGGCGGTCCGGCAGGTCACCGCCGCCGCCGTCGCGCGGATGCGCGACGGCGGCGGGCCGGAGCTGGTCGAGGCCCGCACCTACCGGTTCGACGCCCACCACACCTTCGAACACGCGGTACGCCTGCAGTACCGCACACCGCAGGAGGTGGCCGACGGCCGGTCCCGGGACCCGGTGGAGATCCAGGGTGCCCGGCTGTCCCCGGCCGACCGGGAGACGGTCGACGCCGAGGTGGAGGCGACCCTCGACGCGGCCGTCGCGTTCGCCCTGGCCGGCCCCGAACCGGACCCGGCCGGTGCGCTGGACCACCTGTACGCCAGTGGGCTGACCGCCCGGGGAGGCTCCTGAGATGCCGCGGCTGTCGTACCGCAAGGCGCTGACCCGGGCGCTGACCGACGAGATGACCCGGGACGAGTCGGTGTTCCTGCTCGGCGAGGACATCCGGGTGGGCGCGTCCAACGTCACCCCGGGCCTGCTCAAGCGGTTCGGGCCGGACCGGGTGCTGGACACCCCGCTGTCGGAGCAGGCGTTCACCAGCTTCGCCACCGGGGCGGCGCTGGCCGGGCTGCGGCCGGTGGTGGAGTTCCAGATCCCGTCCCTGCTGTTCCTGGTCTTCGAGCAGATCGTCAACCACGCGCACAAGTTCCCGATGATGACCGGCGGGCAGTGCTCGGTGCCGGTCACCTACCTGGTGCCCGGCTCCGGTTCCCGCACCGGCTGGGCGGGGCAGCACTCCGACCACCCGTACTCGCTGTTCGCGCACGTCGGGATCGTCACCGTGGTGCCGGCCACCCCGGCCGACGCGTACGGGCTGCTGGCCTCGGCGATCCGGCACGACGACCCGGTGGTGGTCTTCGCCCCGGCCGCCGCGCTGGAGGTCCGCGACGACGTCGACTTCGCCACCCTCGCCCCGGTGCCGCTGGGGCGTGGGGTGGTCCGCCGGGCCGGCGACGACGTCACCGTGGTCGCCGTCGGGCACCTGGTGCACGACGCGCTGGCCGTCGCCGAGGAGTTGGCCGACCAGGTGTCGGTGGAGGTGTTCGACCCGCGCACGATCTACCCGTTCGACCTCGACGGCCTGCTCGACTCGGTGTCCCGCACCGGCCGGCTGGTGGTCGTCGACGACTCCAACCGGTCCTGCGGCATCGCCGCCGAGATCATCACCTCGGTGCTGGAGCGGGTGCCGCTGGTCGCGCCGCCGCGCCGGGTCACCCGGCCGGACGGCGCGGTGCTGCCCTTCGCGCCGGTGCTCGACCGGGCCGTTCAGCCGGGCCGGGAGCAACTCACCGCCGCCATCCAACTGACCATGAAGGACAGATCATGACCGATCCGAACTACCCCTGGCCCGAGCCCGGTCAGGCGTGGCGCGAGCTGCCGGAGACGGCCCGTACGGCGATGGTGTCCAGCGGGGCCGCCGCCTGGCGGGAGATCTTCTACGGTTGCGCGACGTACAACAAGCAGTGGCGGCTGGCCCGGCCCCCGGTCATGCCGGCGGACGCGTTCCGCGAGCTGAACGAGGTCTGCGACCGGATCGCCCAGCTCATCCTGGACGCCTGCCGGCGGCGGGCCCGCACCGCCGGGGAACTGCGCGGGCTGCTCGGGGTGCCCGAGGGGGCGACCCGGCTGCTCGACGAGTCCGAGGAGCTGTCCGAGGAGCTGCTCGCCGCCTACCGGCCCGACGTGCTGATCTCCGGTGGGGTGCCGAGGATCGTCGAGTACAACATCGACAGCAGCCTGGGCGGCGGTTTCGACGCCGACACGGTGGTCCGCCGGTACGCGGCGCTCTACCGGGAGCAGGGCATCCTCGACGGGCTGCCGGTGCGGCCGGCCCCGTCCCTGCTGGACCAGCGGTTCGTGGCGATCCGCGACGGGCTGTCCCTGCCCGACGGGGCCCGGGTGGCGCTGCTGCTCGACTTCGACGCCGACTACCCCGGCCTGGAGACCCCTGACGACTTCATCAAGATCCTCTCTCCGCTGGTCGACCAGGCCCGCCGGTTCGGCATCGACCTGGTGATCGCCCCGGTCAGCACGGCCACCCTGGACGACGCGAAGCGGCTGGTCGTCGGCGGCGCGCCGGTCGACGCGCTGTTCCGCCTCTTCGTGCCCAACCGGGTCACCCCGAGCAGCGGCCTGGACGCGGTGGCCGGGGCGCTGCACGCCGGCACCCTGCCGATGTTCGTCAGCACCGCCGCCTGGCTGCTCGGCAACAAGATCAACTTTGCCTGGCTCTACGAGGACCTGGACCTGCTCTCCGCCGACGACCAGGCCCTGATCCGCCGGTACGTGCCGCACACCGTGGCGTTCACCGCCGCCGAACTGGACCGGGCCCTGGCCGACCGGGAGAACCTGGTGGTCAAGCCGGCCGACGGCTCGGCCGGCCACGGGGTGCTCATCGGCCGCGAGATGGGCGACGCGGAGTGGGCCGAGGGCCTGCGCGCCGCCCTCGACCGGGGTGGCGACATCCTGCAGCGGTACTGGCCCGCCGACCGGGTGGAGATGGACTTCGTCCAGATCGAGACCGGCGAGACGGTCACCGCCGAGGTGCCCTACAGCATCGCCCCGTACCTGTTCGGCCGTACCGGCTCGGGGGCGCTGGCCCGGGTCGGCTTCCCCGGGTGCGACGAGGTCCTCAACCTGGCCCGGGGCGTCCTGCTCACCGGCATCCTCCTCACCGACTGACCCCGCCCCGCCCTCCCGCCCCCGCCTCCCGCCCTCCCCGCTCCCGCCTCCCGCCCGCCCCGGTGATCAAGAGGTTCGCGTCAACATTCCGCTGGCGGATGACGCGAACCTCTTGATCACCCGGCTCCGGGCGGGTGGCCGGCCACCCGGCCGGAGCCGGGTGGGTGGGCGCAGGGCCGGCCGGTGGGGTGGGTGTCAGGGGTGGTTGCCGAGGTGGACGCCGAGGCGGCGGATGGTCTCGGCGGCGGCGATGGCGTCGCTGCGGGCGCTGCCGTGCCGGCCGTCGCTGCTGTACATCGACGGGTCGGTGCCGGCCGGATGATCGGTCAGGTGCACGTGCAGCGCCCCCAACCGGTCGGCCAGCCGGCCGGTACGCGAGGAGAGCAGCCGCATCCGGGCGCCCAGTCCGGGCCGCAGCGCCGCCGGGACCGCCGGGCTGTGCGACACGTCGAACATGCCCACTGTGATCACGTCGGCCCCGGCGTCGCGCAGTGCCCCGACGATCGCGGTCAACTCGGTGTCCACCGCGTCCGGGTCGAACGCCGTCCGGAAGGCGTCGTTGCCGCCGCAGACCACCAGCGCCAGATCGGGGGAGAAGGCCAACGCCCGATCGAGCTGCCCGGCCCGGACCTGTTGCGCCCGCAGCCCGCGCCGACCCAGGTTCAGGTACGCCAAGCCGGGCCGTACCGCCGACAGTTCGGCGGCGATCCGGTCGGCCCACTGCACGTCCGGGTAGCCCTCGACCGGCTCGCACATGCCCTCGGCGACGCTGTCGCCGACCACCACGAACCGGTGCCACGGATGGTCACGGAGCAGCGCGGCACTCTCCCCCTCGCGCAGGCAGTACGGATCGGTGGCCTCGGTCAACGTCGATGACATGGCCGGGAATGTAGCCGACCGTGCGGATGTCGTCGATCACACCGACCCCTCGGATCGCCTGGTGGTCGTCCAGCTGCGCCGACCAGCGCCGGCACCGCATCGGCCGGGATCCCCGCCGTCGCCTCCCACGACGATCCACGCTGGTGCGGACCCGGGTGTCCGGCAACGCAGTGGCGACGCGGATGACACCAGCGCCGACCCGGGGCGTCTCAGCTGCCCCGGCAGGGCGCCTCGGCGGCCGTCCGGCCACAGGTGGCCAGGCTGCACCAGCGCCGCATCCCGGTGTCGTCGAGAAAGAGCCATCCGCAGCGTGGGTCCGGGCAGGCCCGGACGGTGAGCCGGCGCGGATCGGCGAGCAGTTCCGCGGCGCTCCACGCCGCCGCGTGCACCGGCAGCCGCAACCCGGTCGCCGGACCGGGCCACCACCGTCCCCGTCCGTCGGTCTCCCGGCGGAACACCAGCGTCCGGGCGGCCTGCTCGGCGTACCGGGCCACCGCGTCGAAGGCCGGTCCGTCGGCCGGGTCGGTGAGGCAGGCGTACAGCCGGGCCCGCAGCGTACGCACCTCGTCCAGGACCACCGCCGCGCCGGCCGGATCACGGCGGCCCAGCTCGATCAGCCGGCCCACGGTCGGGTCGTCGACCAGGCCGGCGTGCCCGGTCCACACCGCGAGCGTGCGGTAGCCGCGCAGCCATTCGGCCCCCGGCACCGGCGGTTCGTGTCGCCAACCGGCGAACGTGTTGCAGAGCTCCAGCGCCGGGTGCCCGCCGACGCCCCACGGCAACGCCTCGCCGCGCACCCGTACCTCGTAGACCGGCCGGTCCGCCCGGTCCAGCCGGTGGTCGGCCCGGAGGATTCCCCGGTGCACCTCCCGCAGCCGGGCCCCCGGTTCGACCCCGATCTCCTCGACCAGGGTGCGCCGGGTGTGCCGGTACAGCACCAACGCGTCCGTCTGTCGGCCACCGCGGTACAGCGCGGTCATCAACGTCGCCACCAGTTCCTCCCGGCTCGGATGCCGGGCCACCAGCGGGGTCAGCTCGATGACCACCCGGGTGTGCTGGCCGAGCGCGAGCCGGGCCGCCGCCCGCAGTTCGACGCCGGTCAGCCGCAGGTCCTCGATCGGACCGGCCAGCCGGTCGCGTAGCTCGTCGTCGGCGGTGTCGGCGAGCAACGGCCCGTGCGGCAGGGCCAGCGCCCGGTCGAGCAGTCGCACCCGCTCGGCCGGGTCGGTGCTGCCACCTGCCCGGTGCACCAGCCGGGCGAGTTCGGCCACGTCCACGGTGTGCCCGTCGTCGTGCACCAGGTAGCCGTCACCGCCGGTGGCGATCCGCACCCGGTACGGCCTCAGCGCGGCCCGCAACCGTCCGATGTAGGTGTGCACCGCGCTGCGGGCCGAGGCCGGCGGCCGGTCCGGCCAGAGCAGGTCGATGAGACGGTCGGTGCCGACCAGGTGTCCCGCGTCGAGCAGGAGGAGCCCGAGGAGGCACCGCTCCTGGCGGCGGACCCCGAGATCGACGACGATGCCCTCCTGGCGGGCCTGGAACGGGCCGAGCAGACGGAACTCCATGCCGCTGAGACCACCTGGCCGGCCCGATCGGTTGCCGCCGCCGTGGTCACCGACGCCCGGGACGACCACCGGTCACGGATCGTCCCCGGTGTTCCCGCCGTCGGCGTCGGCGACGTCGCCCGCCATCCGCGCACCGGGAGCGGTTCGGTGATCGTCCGGCTCGTCGGGGCAACCGTGGACGGTGTCCGGTGAGCCCGTGGTCAGCGGCCCGGCAGAAGGGGATCGTGCTCCTCCGCCGCCCCTGCCGGACAGGTCAGCCGGTGGTGAGGACGGTCGGTGACCCTGGACCGGACGACGACGAGGAGAACGGGAGTGCCCATGCGCTGGACGACGAGACTCGGTGCCGCCCTGACCGCGGTGACGCTGGCGGGGACCGTGCCGACCGCTGCGGCGGCGGCCGGCGGTCGCCCCACCGGGGGCTGGGTGCCGGCCCCGCAGGAGGAGTTCACCCTGCCGGCCGGGGCCCGCTGCGCGTTCGGCATCCGGGTGGCGGCCGAGGTCGACGAGGTCCGCAAGCTGGTGCTGACGACCGACCCGGACGGTTCGCCACGCCGGGAGCTGTACACCGGCGCGCTGATCGAGACGGTGACCAACACCGACACCGGGGCCGTCACCCGGGTGGACGCCAGCGGCACCTCCCTGGTCAGCTACGCCGTCGACGGCGCGATGACCTGGTACGTGACCGGCCCGGTGCTGCTCGGGTTCCGGGACGACGCCGGCTCGTTGCCGAAGGGGTTGTGGCTGATCGACGGTCAGTTCGTCGTCCGGTTCACCGCCGACTACGACAAGACCGTCACCATGCTGCACGGCACCACCCACAACGTCTGCGACGACCTGGACTGACGGTGGGGCTGGCCGTGGCGACCTGACCGTCAGACCTTGTCGACGGCCGTCGGTGGGGGTGCCGGCCGGCCCATCCGCAACGGCCCGGCGACCAGCGGCGTCACGGTCAGCACCGCGCACACCACCGCCATCACCAGCAGCGCCGGTCGCAGCCCGAGGGCCGCCACCGACCAGCCGCCGACCAGCGCCCCCACCGGCAACCCGACGAACGCCAGCGAGCCGGAGATCCCCAGCACCCGGGTCTGCAACGCGTCCGGTACCCGTTCGTAGAGGGCCGCGCCGAGCAGCGGGTTGACCGCCGCGATGCCGATCCCGGACAGGAACGTCACCACCAGCACCACCGCCAGGTGGTCGGTCAGCGCGAGCACCAGCAGCCGGGGCGCACCGCTCAGCGCCGCCCCGGCCGCGAAGATCAGGGTCCGGGGCAGCCGGGGGCCGAGCATCGTGAAGACCACGTTGCCGAGCAGCGCGCCACCGCCGAACACCCCGAGCACCAGCCCGAACCCGGCCGGGTCGCCGAACTCGTCGCGGACCCACAGCGGCACCCACACGGCCGTGTTGGCGGCGGCGAACATGTTCAACGCGGAGACCACCACCAGCATGGTCAGCAGCACCCGGTCGGTGCGCAGGTAGCCGAAGCCGGTGCGCAACGCCTGGAAGTAGCCCTCTCGGGGCGCGGCGGGCGCGCCGCTCACGGGCGGGCGTACCAGCATCCCGACCAGCAGCGCGCAGACCGCGAAGGTGCCCGCGTCGATCCAGATCGCCCGGGTCACCCCGACCCAGTCGATGAGCAGACCGCCGATGACCGTGCCGAACAGCGCCACCCCGCGCGCCAGCCCGTCGTAGGCGGAGGTGAGGCGGATCAGCTCCACCCCGGCGCGCTGCGCGGCGGGCCGGAACATGACGTGCTTGACCCGGTCGCCGATGCCACGCAGTCCGCCGGCCACCGCGACGAGGGCGACTAGGGCCCCGAAGCCGAGCCACGGGGCCAGCGCCACCACCGCGATCACGGCTGCGCTCGCCGCGTCCACCGTGATCGAGGTACGCCGGACCCCGAACCGGTCCGCCCACGGCGTCGCCAACGAGCTGGACAGCATGTACGGCAGGAACTCGGCCGCCGCGACGATGCCCATCTTGGCCGGGCTGCCGGTGGTGGTGAGCACCAGCCAGGGGATCGCGATCACCGAGATCCGGCTGCCCAGGTTGGAGATCAGGTCGGCGGCGACCAGGGTGACCAGTTCCCGCCGGGCGGCCCGCCGCTCGGGACCCGGCGGTGCGGCGAGCGACCCGCCTTCACCTGCCCCGGCACCTCCCGCTCCGGTGTCACCCGAAGCGGCGTCGGCCTGACCGGTGGCCGGTCCGGCACCGGGCGGGCCGCCGGCCGGCTGCCGGCCGGACACCCCGCCGGGAGCCCCGGTGGCGGCGTCGGGGCCGTCGGCCGGCCACCCGTCGGCGCCGGTGGCTGTCCGGGGGCCGGTGTCGGCGTCGGCGGTCACGACGGGCTGCCGACCGGATCGGCGGCAGCGCCGGCGGCGTACCGTTCGCGCAGCGCCCGCTTGTCCACCTTCGCCGACCGGTTCAGTGGCAGCGCGTCGACGAACTCCACCGCACCCGGCGCCCAGGTGTCGCTCAGTTCGGTGGTGACCAGGTCGATCAGCTCCGCCCCGGTCACCGTCGCCCCCGGCGTCGGCACCACGTACGCGTACGGCAGCTCCCCGGCGACCGGGTCGGGCACCCCGATCACCGCCGCCGCGCGGACCTGCGGATGCCCGGCGAGGACGTCCTCGATCGGCCGGGAGTAGATCGGCCAGCTGCGCTGCCGGGTGAGGATGCGGTCCTGCAACCGGTCGACCAGGTAGAGGAACCCGTCGTCGTCGAGGTGGCCGATGTCGCGGGTGCGTACCCAGTCGTCGACGAGCGTGTCGGCGGTCAGCTCGGGCTGGCCGTGGTAGCCGTGGAAGCTCAGTTTCGTCCGCACCCACACCTCACCGTCGGTGCCGGCCGGCAGCACCCGCCCGTCGGCGTCGCGGATCTCCACCGTCACGTCCCCGTACGGCCGGCCGCAGGAACCCAGCCGCTCCGGGTGCGCCGGGTCCTCGGTCAGGCCGGGCTGGGCGCAGATCACCACCGCCTCGCTGAGGCCGTACACGATGCGCAGGCACGGGCCGAACCGGGCGATGGCCTGGCGCAGCCGGGCGGGTGCGGCGGGTCCCGCGCCCACGTTGAACATGAACATGGCGGAGAAGTCCGCGCCGGGCAGGGCCGGATGGTCGAGCACCTCGTAGAGCATCGGCGGGGTGACGAACGTGGAGGTGAGCCGCTCGGCGTCCACGGTGGCGATGAACGCGGCCGGGTCCCACTGCTGACGCAGGAAGAGCACCCCGCCGGTGAACAGGTTGAACAGGGTGGTGATCTGCCCGCTGGCCAGCCACATCGGCGAGTGCGACAGGTGCCGCAACAGCGGGAACCCGGCAGCACGGAAATCCGCCGCCAGGGCCAGCACCTGCCGGTAGAAGCTCTCCCGGTGGTGCACCAGCTTCGGGGTGCCGGTGGTGCCGCTGGTCTGCAGGAACGACTCCGGCGTCGGCACCCGCGCGGGCAGCTCGACCGGCGGGGCGTCGGCGGTCAGCTCGATGCCCAGCCGCAGCACCGGCACCCCGGGCAGCGAGGCGGCGATCCGGTCGCCCAGCCCGTCCGGGGCGTACGCGTGGTGCACGAACACGTCGGGGCGGGCCAGCCGGACGAACTCGTCGATCTCCCGCCGGGAGGTGACCGGGGCGATCCACATGCTCCGGCAGCCGAGCAGGTGCAGGGCGAGCTGCAGCAGCGGGCCCTCCACCGCGTTGCCGAGCATCACCAGCACCGCCGCGCCGGGGCGTACCCCGTGGCTGGTCAGGGCGTACGCCAGCCCGCGTACCTCGGCGGCGACCTGCGGGTAGGTCAGCCGGCGGCCGTCGCCGACCAGGGCCTCCCGGTCGTCGAACCCGGCGAACAGCGCCAGCGCGTCGTGCACGTAGGTGGTGGATCGGTCGACCCCGTCGGTCATCGCACAGCCCCCAGCTCGATGCGGCGGGTCGCCGGCGGCCCGGTGGGACCCGCCGTGGCGACCGGCCGGGTTGGCGTCCGAGCAGGTCACAGCCCGGCCCGCGACGGGGGTGCGCGCCATGGGCGACCGCACCGCCGCCGCTAGCGAGCCTAGGCCGGTGGCCTCGCCCGGTGACAGAGCCGAACGGCGGGTGACCGGCCATCATGTACTTTTGATCATGTCTATCGGGTTGATTGACGCCTGTCAGACGTCGCGGCTAGGTTTCTGGACCATCGTCCGGGCGGTGCCGTCAATGGGCGCCGGCCCTGGGCGGCCCAACATGGAGGTTCAATGTCGACCCCGAAGAGATGGCAGGTCATAGCGTCCGCGGCCGTGTTGCTGGTCGTGGGCGCCCCGGCGGTGGTGGCCAGCGCCGGTCCGTCCGACTCCGACACCGGCGGGGCAGCCGCCCGGGCGCAGTGGGCGGGTACGTGGGCCGCGGCGGTCACCCGCGGCAACACCGTCGGGCTGACCAACACCGGCCTGAACAACCAGAGCATCCGGATGACCGTGCGCACCACCGTGGGTGGGGAGCGGCTGCGGGTCCGGCTGAGCAACCTATACGGTGAGCAGGCGGTGCAGGTGGGGCACGCCACCGTCGCCCGCCCGAACACCGCCACCCTGACCGACCGGTCGGACATCCTGCCCGGCAGCGTGCGGGAGCTGAAGTTCGGCGGTTCCACCTCGGCGACCATGAACAAGGGTGCCGAACTGCTCAGCGACCCGTTGACCTACGCGGTCGGCGAGCAGGAGGACCTGGTCGTCACCCTGCACTTCCCGGTGCTCACCGGGCCGGTCACGTTCCACGGCCAGTCCAAGGTCACCACCTTCATCGGGGCGAACGACCTGACCACCGCGGCCGACGGCGCCGGCTTCACCATCCGCCCGGACTGCTGCTGGATGTTCCTGTCCGGCATCGACGTGCTGCGCCAGCAGAGCCCCGGCGCGGTGGTGGTGCTCAGCGACTCGATCGGTGACGCCAACGGCAGCACCGTCAACGCCAACAAGCGCTGGCCGGAACTGCTCGCCGGGCGGCTGGTCGCCGCCCGTCCCGAGGTGCGTACCCCGGGGGTGCTCAACCTGAGCCTGGCCGGCAACCGGCTCAACCACGAGGGCACCGAGCCCGGCGCGGGCGGCTTCCCCGGCTACTACGAGCTGGGTCCGAACGCGCTGGCCCGGCTCAACGAGGACGTCTTCCCGCAGACCGGCGTGAAGACCCTGGTGACCCACCTCGGCATCAACGACATCTGGATGTCCGACGACTCCGCCGACCGGATCATCGCCTCGCTGCAGCAGATCAACAAGCAGGCCAAGGCGCGCGGCCTGCGCAGCCTCGCGGTCACCCTCACCCCGTACGAGGGGCACGGCAACCCGGGGGTGTGGACGCCCGAGAAGGAGACCACCCGGCAGGCGGTGAACACCTGGCTGCGCGGCCCGGGAGCGGCCGAGTTCGACGGGCTGCTCGACTTCGACGCGGTGCTGCGCGACCCGGCCCAGCCGAGCCGGCTGCTGCCCGCGTACGACGCCGGTGACCACATCCACCCGAACGACGCCGGAAACCAGGCGTTGGCGGACGCCGTACCCCTTCGACTGCTCGGTCTGTGACACCGGTGGGGCGGCGGGGAGGACCCGTCGCCCCCCGGTCATTTCCTGGGGAGGAAGCACCATCGTGGACGTCGACGAGATCCTGTCCGGTCTCTACAGCGAGGCCGGCCGGCAGGACCCCTATCCGTGGTACGCGGCCCTGCACGAACACGGGCCGATCAGCGTCATCCCGAACCGTCCGGAGCACAGCACGGTCAGCGCCGTGGCCGTCGGCTACGACCTGGTCGACCAGGTGCTGCGCGACCCGGAGTGGTACAAGCAACCCCCACCGGGCTGGGAGGAGCAGGAGATCCTGCGGACCTTCCAGTCGTCGATGATGTTCGTCAACCCGCCCGACCACGGCCGGATGCGGGGCGTGTTCTCCCGTACCTTTACCCCGCGCCGGCTCGGCGCGCTGGAACCGGTGATCGTCCGGGTGGTCGACACCCTGCTGGACCGGATGGCCGACACCGGGGCCGACGGCTCCGAGATCGACTTCGTCGCGGACTTCGCCTACCCGGTGCCGGCACTGGTGATGGCCGAGTTCATCGGCCTGCCCGAGAGCGAGCTGGCCTGGTACCGGCAACGGGTCGACTGGATCGACGAGTTCCTCGACGTGGCCGGCAAGACCCCGCAGCGGCTGGCGCTGGCCAACCAGGCCGCCGAGGAGCTGCGGGCACTCTACCGGGACCTGATCGGGCACCGCCGCCGCCAGCCGGGTGAGGATCTGATCTCCGGTCTGGTCGAGGCGCTGGACTCCGGCGAGGTCGACCTGACCGAGGAGGAGTTGATCAGCAACCTGATCGTGCTGTTCAACGCCAGCTTCGTCACCACCGTCTACATGTTCAGCAACGGCCTGCCGGTGCTGCTGGAGCACCCCGACACGGTGGCCGCGCTGCCCGGCGACGAGACCCTGGCCCAGGGCTGCGTCGACGAGGTGCTGCGGCTGCAGAGCCCGGTGCACTTCCTGGCCCGCGCCGCGCCCCGGGACACCGTGCTGGGCGGCGTGCCGGTCGCCCGGGACGAGAACGTCCTGCTGATCATCGCCGGGGCCAACCGGGACCCGCACCGCTTCCCCGGGCCGGACCGGTTCGACCCGCGCCGCGACGGCCCCCCGTCGCTGGCCTTCGGCGTCGGCCCGCACTTCTGCCTCGGCGCGGCCGTGTCCCGCCTGGAGGGTCGGCTCGGCCTGCCCCGGCTCTTCGCGCGGTTCCCCCGGCTCGCGGTCAGCCAGCCGGCCGACTACAGCGGGAGCCTGTTCCTGCGCGGCATCGACAAGCTCTTCGTCACCACCGGCGGATAGGAGCCCCATCCCATGTCCCTCGACCCCCAGGTGGTGGCCTACCGGGCCGCGCGGGCCGCCGCCGGCACGCCACCGCTGTACACCCAGACCCTCGCCGAGGCCCGCGCCGCCGACCTGGCCGCGATCCGGGCCGGTGGTGGTGACGTCGAGCCGGTCCACGAGGTACGCGACACGACCGTCCCCGGCCCCGGCGGGGACCTGCGGGTCCGGGTGCACCGGCCGGCCGGCGACGGCCCGCTGCCCACCCTGGTCTACTTCTTCGGCGGTGGCTGGACGCTGGGCAGCGTGGAGACCGCCGACGGGATCTGCCGCCGGCTCGCCAACGCCACCCCCTGCCAGGTGGTGACGGTCGGCTACCGGCTCGCCCCGGAGCACCCGTTCCCGGCGGCCGTGCTGGACTGCCACGCCGCCACCCGGTGGCTGGCCGGGCACGCCGCCGAGTTGGGCGTGGACCCGGACCGGCTGGTGGTGGGCGGCGACAGCGCCGGGGGCAACCTGGCGGCGGCGGTGACCCTGCTGGCCCGCGCCGAGGGCGGCCCCCGGCTGGCCGGGCAGTTGCTGGTCTACCCGAACACCGACCAGCGGGCCGCCCCCCGCCCCGCCGCCGACCAGGATCCGCTGCTGTTCAACAGGCATTCCGTGGACTGGTACCGGGGTCACTACCTGGCCGACCCGGCGGACGCCACCGACCCGCTGGCCTCGCCGCTGCTCGCCGACGACCTGTCCGGCCTGCCGCCGGCCCTGGTGGTCACCGCCGAGCACGACCCGTTGCGCGACGAGGGACAGCGGTACGCGCAGCGGCTGCGGGAGTCCGGCGTGCCGGTGCGGGCCACCTGCTATCCCGGCATGATCCACGGGTTCTTCGCCATGCCCGGGGTCTTCGACGCCGGCCGGCGCGCCCAGGACGAGGCCGCCGCCTTCCTGCGGGAGGTCTTCGGGCTGCCCACCCCGCCGGCCGACGCCCCCGTCACCGCCACGGTGGGGGACGAGCGGTGACCGTGCTCCCCCCTCCCGCCGGCCCGCCGGCCACCGTCGGACCGGACGCCGGGCCTCCGGACACCGCGCCGCCGGCCACCGTCGGGACGGGTGGGGACGGCGACCGGCCGCCGGTCAGCCTGGCCGACTTCGCCGAGCTGGCCCGGCGGACGCTCCCGCCCGGCGTCTGGGACTTCGTCGGCGGGGGCAGCGGGGTGGAGACCACGCTGGCCGCCAACCGGGCCGCCCTCGACCGGGTCGCCGTGCTGCCCCGGGTGCTGACCGGGGTGGAACGCCCGCGCACCCACGCGCCGCTGCTCGGCCGCGATCAGGCGATGCCGGTGGCGGTCGCGCCGATGGCGTACCAGCGGTTGCTGCACCCGGACGGCGAGCCGGCGCTGGCGGCGGCGGCCGGCGCGGCCGGGGTGCCCTACGTGCTGAGCACGCTGAGCAGCACCCCGGTCGAGGAGGTCACCGCCGCCACCGCCGGGCCGGTCTGGTTCCAGCTCTACTGGCTGCGTGACCGGGGGCTGGTCGCCGACCTGCTCGACCGGGCGCACACCGCCGGCTGTGCGGCGTTGATGGTCACCGTCGACGTGCCGGTGCTCGGCCGGCGGCTACGCGACGTGCGCAACGGCTTCGCGTTGCCGCCAGAGGTGACCGCCGCCAACCTGCCCGCCGGCCGGGACGACCTGGCCCATGCCGGCACCCCCGGCGTGTCGGCCATCGCCGCGCACACCGAGGCCGTCTTCGCTCCCGCCCTGACCTGGGCGGATCTGGCCTGGCTGCGGGAACGCACCCGGCTGCCGCTGCTGGTCAAGGGGGTCCTCGACCCGCGTGACGCGGTCCGCGCCGCCGACGTCGGGGTGGACGCCGTGGTGGTCTCCAACCACGGCGGCCGGCAGCTCGACGGGGCGCCGGCCACCGCCACCATGCTGCCCGAGGTGGTCGCGGCCGTCGGCGAGCGGATCGAGGTGCTGCTGGACAGCGGGGTACGGTCCGGCACGGACGTGCTGCGCGCGCTCGCCCTCGGCGCGTCCGGGGTGCTGCTGGGCCGCCCGATGCTGTGGGCGCTGGCGGCCGGCGGGCGGGCCGGCGCGCAGGCCGCTCTCGACCTGCTCGCCGTCGAGTTGCGCGACGCGTTGACCCTGACCGGCTGTGCCGACCCGGCGCAGGCCCGGCGGCTGCGTACCCTGACCGGAGGCTGACCCGTTGGAGCATCTGGTGGACCTGGACCTGGCGACCCTGCACCCGGCGGTCGACGACCCGGCGCTGAACTCGATGAACTTCCTCAACGAGGTGTCCCAGCACTGGCCCGACGCGGTGTCGCTGGCGGCCGGGCGGCCCTACGAGGAGTTCTTCGACGACGACGCGCCGGGGCGCTGGCTGGACCGGTTCCGCCGGCACCTCGCCGACGACCTCGGGCAGACGCCCGAGCAGGTCCGTCGCACCCTGTTCCAGTACGGCCGGACCAAGGGGATCATCCACCACCTGATCGCCCGCAACCTCGCCGTCGACGAGGACGTCCACGTCGACGACGAGGCGGTGGTGGTGACCGTCGGCTGCCAGGAGGCGATGCTGCTGGTGCTGCGGGCATTGCGGGCCGGCCCGACCGACGTGCTGCTCGCCGTCGCCCCGACGTACGTGGGGTTGACCGGGGCGGCCCGGCTGGTGGACCTGCCGGTGCGGCCGGTGGCCGGTGGTCCGGCCGGGGTGGACCTGGCCGACCTGCGGGCGCAGGCGCACCGGGCCCGGGACGAGGGGTTACGGCCCCGGGCCTGCTACGTGATGCCCGACTTCGCCAACCCCTCCGGCACCAGCATCGGCCTGGCCGACCGGCAACGGCTGCTCGACCTGGCCGCCGAGGAGGACCTGCTGCTCATCGAGGACAACCCGTACGGGCTGTTCCCGGCGGGGGACGCCGACCGGGTGCCGACGCTCAAGGCGTTGGACACCCGACGGCGGGTGGTCTATCTCGGCTCGTTCGCCAAGACGGTGCTGCCCGGGGCGCGGATCGGCTACCTGGTGGCCGACCAGCGGGTCGGTGGGGTCGACGGTGCGGTGGGGTTGTTCGCCGACCAGCTTGCCAAGATCAAGAGCATGGTCTCGGTGAACACGTCGCCGCTGGCCCAGGCCGTCATCGGTGGGGCGCTGCTGGAGCACGGCTGTTCGCTGGTCGCCGCGAACCGGCGGGAACGGGCGGCGTACACCCGCAACCGGGACCATCTCCTCGCCGGCCTGCGGCGGCGTTTCCCGGCCGGGTCGCCGGTGCGCTGGAACTCCCCGGCCGGGGGGTTCTTCGTCGTGGTCACCGTCCCCTTCCCGGTGGACGACGCGCTGCTGCGCCGTTCCGCCGAGCGGTACGGGGTGCTCTGGACCCCGATGGCGCACTTCTACGACGACGGCCGCCCGGTCGACGCGTTGCGGCTGTCGGTCAGCGCCGTCACCCCGGCGCAGATCGACCTCGGTCTGGACCGGCTGGCCGCACTGATCACCGACGAGTTGACCCGTACCGCGGTCCCGGCCGGCTGACCGCCGCGTCCGCGGGCGGTGTCTGTCCGGTGGCACCCGACCCCCACCCGGTGTCGCCGAACCGCCACCCCCCGTGCTGTGCGGCGGTCGGAGCGGTGGCCATAATGGACGCATGGTCGCTTGGGAGTACGCCCTGTTGGTCCGCCGCTACCAGGGACAGGGACGCCAGTTCCACGTCTCGTTCGTCTGGTACGGCCCGGACGGCTCACGCACCGACGTCACGGCGTACGGCGACACCGCGATCGCCCACCTCAACCGGGTCGGCCGGGAAGGCTGGGAGCTGGTCTCCGCCGCCGAGGACGTCAACAACATCCAGGGCAGCACCGAGGTCCACCGCTACCACCTCAAGCGTCCCCTCACCTGATCCCGGCACCCGTCGGCTCCCCGTCGGTCGGGGGGTTCCGCCACCGGAACCCCCCGACCGGACGTGGAGCGGGCCGGGTCAGCCCAGGTCGACGGTGGGGTAGAGGGGGAAGCCGGCGAGCAGGTCGGTGGCCTGCTTGCCGACCGAGTCGGCGACCGCCGGGTCGAGCACGTACTTGGCCTTCGACGGGGTGCCGTCGGCGTTGGCACCCGGCGTGGTCTGGCTGAGCACGGTGTGGATCAGCTCGGCGGTGGCGTCCATCTCGGCGGTGCCGAGGCCCCGGGTGGTCAGCGCCGGGGTGCCGATCCGGATGCCTGAGGTGTACCAGGCGCCGTTGCGGTCCTGCGGGACGGCGTTGCGGTTGGTGACGATGCCCGAGTCGAGCAGCGCCTGCTCGGCCTGCCGGCCGGTCAGGCCGTAGCCGGAGACGTCGAGCAGCACCAGGTGGTTGTCGGTGCCGCCGGTGACCAGGGTGGTGCCCCGGCGCAGCAGCCCCTCGGCGAGGGCCTGGGCGTTGTCGACGATCCGCTGCGCGTAGTCGGCGAAGTCGGGCCGCCGCGCCTCGGCCAGCGCGACCGCCTTGGCCGCCATCACGTGCGGCAGCGGACCGCCGAGCACCATCGGGCAGCCCCGGTCGACCTGGTCGGCCAGCTCCGGGCCGCAGAGCACCATGCCGCCGCGCGGGCCGCGCAGCGACTTGTGGGTGGTGGTGGTGACGATGTGCGCGTGCGGCACCGGGTCGAAGTCGCCGGTGAAGACCTTCCCGGCGACCAGACCGGCGAAATGCGCCATGTCGACCATGAAGGTCGCGCCGACCGAGTCGGCGATCTCCCGCATGATCCGGAAGTTCACCTTCCGGGGGTACGCCGAGTAGCCGGCGACCAGGATCAGCGGCTTGAACTCCCGGGCGGCCTCGGCGACCCGGTCGTAGTCGATCAGACCGGTGGCCGGGTCGGTGCCGTAGCTGCGCTGGTCGAACATCTTGCCGGAGATGTTCGGCCGGAAACCGTGGGTGAGGTGGCCGCCGGCGTCCAGCGACATGCCCAGCATCCGCTGGTTGCCCAGCTCGCGGCGCAGCGCGAACCAGTCCTCCTCGGTCAGGTCGTTGACCTGGCGTACCTGGGCCTTCTGCAAGGCGGGGGACTCGACCCGGTCGGCCAGGATCGCCCAGAAGGCGACCAGGTTGGCGTCGATGCCCGAGTGCGGCTGTACGTACGCGTGGCTGGCCCCGAACAGTTCCTTGGCGTGCTCGGCGGCGAGCGCCTCGACGGTGTCGACGTTCTGGCAGCCGGCGTAGAAACGACGGCCGACGGTGCCCTCGGCGTACTTGTCGCTGAACCAGTTGCCCATGGTCAGCAGGGTCGCCGGGGAGGCGTAGTTCTCGCTGGCGATCAGCTTCAGCGACTCACGCTGGTCGGTCAGCTCCGCGCCGATGGCGTCGGCCACCCGGGGTTCGACCGCCCGGATCACCTCGAGTGCGCTGCGGAAGGCGGTGGACTCGGCGTTGGGCGACATGCGACCTCCAGGTGACGTGCGGAAGGCCCAGGCGCTCGGCGTGCGTCCTCATGACGGGGCCGCTTCCCGATGGTGCTCCATCCCCACGCGCCAGTCACGGCCCGCCGACGATCCTACCGGGTGGCCGCTGGGGGCGTCCGGAGCACCTCCGGCGGGCAGGGTTGGCCGGCCCGATCCGGGGCAATGCAGGCAGCAGGGACATCCGGGCGGCGGAACCCACCGAGGACAGGAGCGGGCAGATGAGCGCACCCACCACCGGACGACCGCTGGCCGTCGTGACCGGGGCCTCCAGCGGCATCGGGTACGAGCTGGCCGGCGAGTTCGTCCGACACGGGTACGACGTGGTGATCGCCGCCGAGGACGCCGGCATCACCGAGGCGGCCGACCACCTGCGCCGCGACGGTCAAGCCGAGATCCGGCCCGTCCAGGTCGACCTGGCGACCTTCGACGGGGTGACGGCGCTGGTCGAGGCGGTGGACGCGACCGGCCGGCCGGTCGACGCGCTGGCGGTCAACGCCGGCCGCGGCGCGGGCGGGGCCTTCGTCGGCGACACCGACCTGCGCGACGAGCTGAACATCATCGACGTCAACGTGACCTCGACCGTGCACCTGGCCAAGCGGATGCTGCCGGGGATGGTCGAACGGGGTGCCGGCCGGGTGCTGTTCACCTCGTCGATCGCGGCCACCATGCCCGGCCCCTACCAGGCGGTCTACAACGCCTCCAAGTCCTTCGTGCAGTCCTTCGCCGAGGCGCTGCGCAACGAGCTGAAGGAGACCGGGGTGACGGTGACCGCGCTGATGCCCGGCCCGACCGAGACGAAGTTCTTCGATCGTGCCGAGATGGGCGACACGAAGGTCGGCGCGGACGACAAGGACGACCCGGCGACGGTGGCCGCGCAGGGCTTCGCGGCGATGATGAAGGGCGAGGAGAAGGTGGTCGCCGGTTCGCTGAAGAACAAGGTCCAGGCGGCGGCGGCCCGGCTCACGCCGGACCGGCTCAAGGCCGAGCAGCACCGTCGGATGGCCGAACCCGGCTCCGCCGACTGACGACGACGGTGCTCCCCGCGCGCACCGCGCCGGGTGACCTTCTGCGTACGATCGGCGGATGCTGGGGGAGGACACCGAGGGCAGTCTGGTCGCGATCAGCGACCTGCACGTCGGGTACAAGGAGAATCGTGCCCTGGTCGAGGCGCTACGGCCCGCCTCGCCACGGGACTGGCTGATCGTCGCCGGTGACGTGGCGGACACCGTCGCCGACATCGAGTGGGCGCTCGGCACGCTCGCCGGGCGCTTCGACACCGTCATCTGGGCGCCGGGCAACCACGAACTGTGGACCCCGCCGGCCGACCCGGTGACCCTGCGCGGGGTGGAGCGCTACGAGCTGCTGGTACGGCGGTGCCGGGAGCTGGGCGTGGTCACCCCCGAGGACGACTACCGGGTGTGGCGGGGGCCGGGCGGCCCGGCGCTGGTGGCACCCCTGTTCCTGCTCTACGACTACAGCTGGCGACCGCCGGGGTTCGACACCCGGGAGGCGGCGCTGGCCGAGGCGTACCGGACCGGGATCGTCTGCACCGACGAGTTCATGCTGCACCCCGACCCGTACCCGAGCCGGCAGGAGTGGTGCGCGGCGCGGCTGGCGGAGACCGCCCGCCGCCTGGACGCCCGCGACCCGCAGTTGCCCACCGTGCTGGTCAACCACTGGCCGCTGGACCGCCACCCGACCGAGGTGCTGCGCTATCCGATCTTCGCGCAGTGGTGCGGGACGGAGGCGACCGCCGACTGGCACCGCCGGTTCGCCGCCACCACCGTGGTCTACGGGCACCTGCACATCCCCCGTACCACCTGGAAGGACGGGGTGCGGTTCGAGGAGGTCTCGGTGGGCTACCCCCGGGAGTGGCGTCAGCGCAGCGTGCCCCCCGGGCGGGTACGGCAGATCCTGCCCGCGCCCACCGGCACGCCGGCACCCCTCTGGTGAGCCACCGGCTCAGCCGGCGTGCAGGCGGGTGAGCAGCGCGTCGGTCACCGTGCCGAGGCGGCGGGCGGCGGCCGGATCGAGCGTCGTGGTCGACAGCGGAACGGGTCTGCCCCGGTCGCTGGCGGTCAGGGCGTCCGACGGTGGATCGTCGATCCATTCCACGACGGGACGGATCGACTTCCCGACCGGCCTGGCGACGACCGACGCCGCCCGGATCACCCCACGGATCGCCGCCGGCATGGTGGACAGGTCACCGCTGCGGGTGAAGCCGGGGTGGTAGAGCACGTACCGTGCCCGGGAGCCGGAGCGCTGCGCGAAGTCCACCCCGAGCAGGTCGTTCGCCCGCCCTGCCTGCAACTGCGCGTCGACCATGCCGTACCTCCGGGTGAGCTGGAGGTCGTCCCAGTGGATCGACCCCCTGGTGGTGCCGACGCCCGCCACGTTGACGATGACCGGCCGTCCGGCGGCGTCGAGCTGTTCGCGTAGACCGTGGCTGAGCAGGTAGCGGCTCAGGTAGTACAGCGCGAAGGTCTGCTCCAGGCCCTCGTCGGTGACCACCCGCCGGGGCGACTGCCGGTTGGCGAACAGGGCCAGTGCGTCCACCCTCGGCCACCGACCCCTGATGGTGTCGATGACCCGACGGGTCTGCGCCACCGAGCGCAGATCCGCCTGGAGGAAGTGCACCCGGCCGGAGAGCGCCCGCACGGCCCGCCCCTTCGCCGGGTTGCTGCCGATCGCGACGACCTCGTCGCCACGGCGGATCCGGGCCTCCAGTGTCGCCCGGCCCATGCCGTCGGTGCCGCCGCTGATGACGATGACCCGCATGCCGCCCCTCTCTCCCGCCCGGTGGCCCCCGTTCGGCACCGGACGTCGACCGTGGACCACGACCGGCACAATCCTTCGCGCAGGCCGGCGACAGCGGAAGAAGGCAGTCTCATGTCCGTACCGAACACGGATGTTCGTTCCCTGGTCGCGGCGGCCCTGCCGACGCCCGTCCCGGCCGACGAGTACGACGGCTGTCCGGTCACCGGGCTGCTGCGGCTGCTCAGTGACAAGTGGTCGATGCTGGTGCTGGTCCTGCTGGGCCGTCAGCCGTACCGCTTCAACGAGCTGCACCGGGCCATCGGCGGGATCAGCCAACGCATGCTGACCCGCACCCTGCGCGGCCTGGAGTCGGCCGGCCTGGTCCTGCGCGAGGTCCATCCCACCGTCCCGCCCAGCGTCGAGTACCGGCTCACCCCGCTCGGACGGAGCCTGCTCGGCCCGCTGTCCGGCCTCGCCGACTGGGCGGTCCGCCACGAGCCCGAACTCGCCGCCGCCCGCCGCCCGGTCACCGCCACGACGTCGTCCGGACCGCGCTGACCTGCCCCACGTGGACCGCCACCACAGGCACCCGCGCGGACCGCACCGGCCGACGCGGCGAGGGGCCCGACCGGATGGTCGGGCCCCTCGGACGTGACGCGGGTCGAACGTGCGGGTCAGGCGGTGGTGGCGTGCCGGGCGCTCCTGACCGCCTTCGGGTCGCTGGGGGAGCGGGGGGCGTCCGGGCGCAGCGCGATCATCCGCTCGCCGATCTCCTGGAGCGGGTTGCGGCCGAGCGCCTCCCGCACCTTCGGGAACCACTCCTGCTCCTCCTCCTCGATGTGGTGCTCGACGTTCTCGATCAGCACCGTGGTCTTGGCGACGAAGTGGTCGTCGGAGGCGTCCATCGCGGACAGTTCGGCGCAGAGCACGTCGGCGACGTGGTGCTCCTCGTACGACTCCAGGATGTCGTCCTCCAGGTCCGGCAGGAGCTTGCGGATCTCCGGGTACATCACCTCGTTCTCGAGGTAGGTGTGGGTGGTCAGGGCCGCCACGATCTCGTCGACCAGGGTGCGGCGGCGGCTGGCCGGCCCCTCCTGCGCCTTCTCGAACTCGCGGAAGAGGCGGCGCATCTCCTTGTGGTCCTCTTTGAGCAGGACGATGGCGTCGGTGGACACCGGTAGACCTCCTTGATCGGCTGACGACAATCCCGGTACCCCGGGACGAACTGCGCAAACGGATCGCGGCGGGCGAACGTCCGACCCGCTCAGACAGTGGCGATCGTGTGCGGGATCTCGTCGAGCAGTTCCCGGGCCAGGAACCCGATCCGGCCGAACCGGGGCACCAGCCGCTGTCCGCTCACCGCGTGCACCCACGCCGCCCAGCAGGCCGCCTGGGCCGGCTCCGCACCCCGGGAGAGCAGCCCGGCGAGCAGCCCCGCCCGCACGTCACCGCTGCCCGAGGTGCCCAGCCCGGCGTCGCCGCTCTCCTCCCGCCAGCACCGGCCGTCGGGGGTGGCGATGTGGCCGTACAGGGAGACCACCGCCTCGTACCGGCGGGCCAGCTCGCGGGACTCGGCGTCCAGGTCGTCGCCGGGGTCGCGGCCGAGCAGGTGCCGGGCCTCGGTGAGGTTCGGGGTCAGCACCACCTTCCGGTCCGCGCCGACCAGCAGGTCCGGTTCGTGGCTGAGCGCGCCCAGCGCGTACGCGTCGAAGACCAGTGCGGTGTGCGGCCCGGCCGCCGACAGCACCAGGCGCAGCAGGGCGCGGGTCTGGTCGATGTCGTTGAGGCCCGGCCCGACGGTGACCACGTCGGCCTGCTCGACCAGCGCGCCGAGCCGGTCGCCCGGGTCCCCGGCGACCGCGCCGTCGGCGGTCTCCGGCAGGCCGACCACCATCGCCTCGGGCACCTGGATGCTCAACGCGGCGGCGGTGGACTCGGCGGCGGCCAGTTGCAGCACCCCGGCACCGGCGCGCAGCGCGGCCACGCCGGCCAGCAGCACCGCGCCCGGGGTGAACCGGGAACCGCCGACGACCAGGACGGTGCCCCGGTTGTCCTTGCCGCCGGTCGGCACCGGCAGCGCCCATTCCCGCAGCAGTCCCGGGGTGATGACCCGGGTGTCAGACCGGTTCGGCATGGATCTCGTCCTCCGTGGTGGGTGGTGCGCCCTGCGCGTGCAGGTGGGTGACGTCGTTGAAAATCTGCGGAACGAGCCGGCCGGTGGCGTCGGCCGACCAGCCGGTCACCGAGCAGTTGGCGATCACGTGCTCCCGGGTCAACCCCATCAGCTCCGCCTCGGTGAGCCCCTCCACCAGGTAGCGGAGCAGGAAGACCAGGGCGTCGTGCCCGAACAGCAGCACCCGCCGCCCCTGGTGGTCGCGGCGCAGGTCGCCGAGGAGGGTACGCAGCCGTAGCGCCACGTCGGTCCAGGATTCGCCGCCCGGCGGCCGGTAGTAGAACTTGCCGAGCCGCTGCCGCCGGGCCGCCTCGTCGGGGAACCGGCGGACCACCCCGTGCCCGGTCAACCCGTCGAGGATGCCCAGCTCCCGGTCGCGCAACCGCTCGTCGACGCTGGCCGGGATCCCGGTGCCGGCCAGCGCCAGTTCCGCCGTCCGCGCCGCCCGCAGGTACGGCGAGACGACCGCGACGTCGGGACGCTGTCGCGCGGGCAGGCCGGCCAGCCACCGGGCGGTCGCCCGCGCCTGCTCCTCACCGGTGTCCGACAGTGGCACGTCGGCGTCGCGGTGGGTCAGGTCGATCAGCTCGGCGCCGGCCGCCTCGGCCGTCGACGCGGCGACGTTCGCGGTGCTCTCCCCGTGCCGGACGATCCACAGCGCCCCCAGTTCCGCCATGTCCCCATGCCTACCCCCACCCCACCCCCGGTAACCCCGCCCTCCGCCGCCGGCCCGGCCTGGCCGCGCCTCCCGCCCGCCCCTGCCGCGCCCGGCCGGCCGGCCTTTGTCAGCGAAGTAGCGGTATCCACGCCCCGGGATACCGCTGTTGCGGCGACATGGAGTCGATCATGTGGGGACAGTCGGTCCGGGGAAGGATCGTCGCCGGGGGATGGGTACCCTGCCCGCGTGGACGGTGGGGCGGACGGCGAACGGTTGGCGGCATCGCTCACCGCATGGCTGGACCGGCTCGAATTCGTCGACCTGGGCGTCGACGAGGTGACCGCGCGGATCATCGACGCCGTGCTGGCCTGGGCCGCCGAGCAGGGCTGGCGGTCCTACCGTCGGGCGGCGAGCGTGCTGCCGCTGCCCCCACCGATGACCGACCGCCACTCGGTGCTGGACGTCGCGTGTGCCCGGCGCGACGGGCCGCCCGTGGTGATCGAGGTCGACCACACCGACCGGCGGCGTACCTGGGAGAAGCTCACGGCGGAGGCGGCCGCCGGCCGGGTCGCCCTGTGGGTGCGCTGGGGTCCGGGGCGGTTCGCCCTGCCGCCGGCCCCGATCCACCTGGTCACCTGCGAGGTGTCCCGGCACGCCGGCGCTCCGGGCGCGGGCCGCCGGCACAGCCGGACGACGGGTCCCGCCCGGCCGGCACCGGTCCACTCGGCCCGTGACGTCGACCCGGTCGTGGAGCCGCTGCCGCTGCCGCCGGCCGAATCCGGTTCCTGACCGGCCGACGGCTGGCCGCACCCCCGCCGTACCCTGTCGCGTGACGGGCAGCAGAGCAGGGGGGTACCCGGCCGGTCGGGGGTGGCTGGACCTACTCGAAGCGGGTCGGGTCGCCCGCGCCGTAGCGGACGATCTCCGGCTCGTCGGTGGAGAAGTCGATCACGGTGGTGGGCAGGGTGCCGCACTCGCCGGAGTCGATCACCGCGTCGATCGCGTGGTCGAGTCGTTCCTTGATCTCCCAACCCTGGGTCATCGGTTCGGTCTCCCCGGGCAGCAGCAGGGTGCTCGACACCAGCGGCTCACCCAGCGCCGCCAGCAGCGCCTGCGCGACCGGATGGTCGGGGATGCGTACCCCGACGGTCTTCTTCTTGGGGTGCAGCAGCCGACGCGGCACCTCCTTGGTGGCGGGCAGGATGAAGGTGTAGCTGCCCGGGGTGGCCGCCTTCAGCGACCGGAACACCGCATTGTTGATCTGCACGAACTGGCCGAGCTGCGCGAAGTCGCGACACACCAGCGTGAAGTGGTGCTTGCTGTCCAGGTGCCGGATCTCCCGGATCCGGTCGAGACCGTCCCGGTTGCCCAACTGGCAGCCGAGCGCGAAACACGAGTCCGTCGGGTAGGCGACCAGGCCGTCGCCGCGCAGCAGGTCGACCACCCGGCTGATCGTCCGGGGCTGCGGGTTCTCCGGGTGTACGTCGAGATAGATCGCCATGGCGGCGAGCCTAGCGGGGGAGCGGCGGCGGTCGCCGATGAGCCCGGAGCACGTCACGCGCCCACGTCAGCATGTGGCATCCGCCGTCGCGGCACTGGAAGCACCGGCGCGGGGGTGGCGGCCCGTCCGGGGCCTCGGGGTGCTGGGCCAGCACCCGCTGCGCGGTCCAGACGACCAGAGCGGGCGTGACCGGTCCGTCGTCCATCGGCATGGGGACCCCTCCCGGGTACGGGCAGCCGGGCACCGATCCCCGATCAGGTACCCGGACCGCTACCGGATGTGCCCCGTCAGCATCACCTGCAACGTGAACACCGTCAATGTTGGAAGTGGCAACGTGTGCACGGGGCACGTACATACGGTCGGAGCGTGAGACTCGTGGCCCTCTCCGACATCGCGGACATGCTCGGTGGCGTGTCGCGCACCAGGGCCACCGAGATCACCAACCGTCCGACCTTCCCGGCACCTATCGACACGGTGGCCAGCGGCAAGGTCCGCGTCTGGGACCGGGCAGCGGTGAACGCGTGGATCAGGCGGTACCGGCCGAACCAACCGCGTGGCGCAGACGACGACGAACGCTGAACGGCTCCGGGTGTCGGGGGTGGCCGTTACCGTGTGAGCGTGGCGACGGCGGCCGAGGAGATCCAGGTGGGGGAGCGGCTGGTCCGCGTCTCCAGCCCCGACAAGCCCTACTTTCCGGAGCGCGGGCTGACCAAGCGGGACGTGGTCGGCTACTTCCTCGCCGTCGGCGACGGCATCCTGCGCGCCCTGCGGGACCGCCCCACGATGCTGGAGCGCTGGCCGCGCGGCGTGTTCGCCGGGGCGAAGATCGGCACCCGGCAGGACAACCGGGGTGACGCCTTCTATCAGAAACGGCTTCCGGCCGGCGCTCCCGACTGGGTGCGCACCGCACACCTCACCTTCCCCAGTGGCCGTACCGCCGACGAGATCGCGCCGGGCGAGCTGGCGGTGGTGATCTGGGCGGCCAACCTCGGCACCCTGCGGTTCCACCCGTGGCCGGTGACGGCGGCCGACGTGGAGCGCCCCGACCAGCTCCGGATCGACCTGGACCCGCTGCCGGGTGTCGGCTTCGAGCAGGTGGTGCCGGTGGCGCACGAGGTCCGGGCGTTCCTCGCCGAGCTGGGCATGGTCGGCTACCCCAAGACCACCGGCGGGCGTGGCCTGCACGTCTACCTGTCCATCGAGCCCCGGTGGAGCTTCGGGGAGTGCCGGCGGGCGGTGCTCGCCCTCGGCCACGAGCTGGCGCGGCGGCTGCCCGACCTGGTCACCACCACCTGGTGGCGGGAGCAGCGGGACCGGCCGGTCTTCATCGACTACAACCAGATGGCCCGCGACCACACGGTGACCTCGGCGTACTCGATCCGGCCCACCCCGGCGGCGCTGGTGTCGGCCCCGCTGGACTGGGCGGAGCTGGACGACGCCCGCCCGGAGGACTTCGACGTGCTGAGCATGCCGGCCCGGTTCGCCGAACGTGGCGACCCGCACGCCGGCCTGGACGGCGACCGCTTCTCGCTGGAGCCGCTGCTGGCCCTGGCCGACCGCGCCGGCCTGGCCGCCCCGCCGGAACGCTGACCCACCGCGCCGGCCTGGCCGGGGCGTCCGGGTGGGCGAGGCGGCGCAGTCCCGCCGGAACGCTGACCGACCGCGCCGGGCGGGCCGTCGCACCGGCCGGGCCGCCACTCAGGCCCAGGGGCTGCCGGCCCCGTCGAACTCGTCGAAGACCAGCCAGGTGCGGGTGGACAGCACCCCGGCGATGCCCTGCACCCGGCTGAGCACCACGTCCCGCAGGGTGGCGTTGTCGGGCGCGCGGACCAGCGCCAGCACGTCGTGTTCCCCGCTGAGCAGCGCCACGTGCTCGATGTAGCGCACCCGGGCCAGCTCCGCCGACACCTCCCGCCAGGTGTTCTGCTGGATGGTCAACGAGATGTACGCCGAGGTGCCCAACCCGGCCGGCTCCGGCGCGACCAGTGCCCGGAAGCCGGTCACCACCCCGTCGCGTAGCAGCCGTTCCAGCCGGGCGTACGCGTTGGTGCGCGACACGTGCACCCGTTCGGCGAGGGTGCGCACCGACATCCGCCCGTCGCGGACCAGTTCGGCGAGGATGCGCCGGTCCACCTCGTCCAGCGGCGTGGCCGAACGTCCCGTTCCGCCCGTCCCGGCCCCGGCGGGGGTGGTCTCCTGGCCCATCAGCAGCTCCTTGAAATGCCAATCGTCCCGCGTTGGGCGCGCATGTTGAGTCAATCATCCGACGGCTGGAGCATAGGGCCACCACACGTCCAGGAGGTCCCCGCCGTGACGACCACACCCCAGGCGGTCCGCAGGGCATCCCCGCGTACCCGTCGACCGGCCACCCCGGTCGCCCCCGAACCCACCGCCGGCCTGCTCCCGCAGACCGAGCCGGTCCGGCTGCTCGACCCCGACGGCACCCCGCTGCCACCCCGCGCCGACCTGCCCGAACCACCTGTCGAGACGCTGCGCGAGATGTACCGCCGGATGGTCGTCGGCCGGCGCTTCGACGCGCAGTCCACCGCCCTGACCAAGCAGGGCCGGCTCGCCGTCTACCCGTCCTCGCGTGGCCAGGAGGCGTGCCAGGTCGGCGCGGTGCTGGCGCTGCGCGACGACGACTGGGTCTTCCCCACCTACCGGGAGTCGATGGCGCTGACCGCCCGGGGCATCGACCCGGTCGAGGTGCTCACCCTGCTGCGCGGCGACTGGCACTGCGGGTACGACCCGACGGTGGTCCGCACCGCGCCGCAGTGCACCCCGCTGGCGACCCAGTGCGTGCACGCCGCCGGCCTGGCCTACGGCGAGTCCTACCAGGGGCGGGACACCGTCGCGCTGGCGTTCATCGGCGACGGCGCGACCAGCGAGGGCGACTTCCACGAGGGGCTCAACTTCGCCGCCGTGTTCAAGGCCCCGGTCGTCTACTTCGTGCAGAACAACAAGTACGCGATCAGCGTCCCGCTGTCCCGGCAGACGGCCGCGCCGAGCCTGGCCTACAAGGGCGTCGGCTACGGGGTGCCCAGCGAGCAGGTCGACGGCAACGACCCGGTGGCCGTCCTGGCGGTGCTCACCCGGGCGGTGGCGTACGCCCGCGCCGGGCACGGGCCGTACCTGGTGGAGGCGCACACCTACCGGATGGAGGCGCACACCAACGCCGACGACGCCACCCGCTACCGGGACCCCGACGAGGTCGAGGCGTGGCGGGACCGTGACCCGGTGGCCCGGCTGGAGGCGTACCTGCGCAGCCGGGGCGAGCTGGACGACGCGGCGGTCGCGCAGATCGCCGCCGAGGCCGAGGCGTACGCCGCCGACCTGCGGGAGCGGATGCACGCCCAGCCGGCCGTCGACCCGCTGAGCCTGTTCGAGCACGTCTACGCCGAGCCGACCCCGCAACTGGTCGAGCAGCGCGAGATGGTCCGGGCCGAGCTGGCCGCCGACGCGGAGGGGGACGCCTGATGGCCACCATGACCATGGCGAAGGCCCTCAACGCGGCGCTCGCCGACGCGATGCTCGACGACGAGCGGGTGCTCGTCTTCGGCGAGGACGTCGGGCAGCTCGGCGGGGTCTTCCGGATCACGGACGGGTTGCAGGCCCGGTTCGGTGACAAGCGCTGCTTCGACACCCCGCTCGCCGAGGCCGGCATCGTCGGCTTCGCCGTCGGCCTGGCCATGTCCGGGCTGCGGCCGGTGGTCGAGATGCAGTTCGACGCGTTCGCCTACCCGGCGTTCGAGCAGATCGCCTCGCACGTGGCGAAGCTGCGCAACCGCACCCGGGGCGCGCTGAGCGTGCCGATGGTCATCCGGGTGCCGTACGCGGGCGGCATCGGCGGGGTCGAGCACCACTGCGACTCGTCCGAGGCGTACTACGCGCACACCCCCGGGCTGAAGGTGGTCACCCCGGCGACGGTCGAGGACGCGTACTCGCTGCTGCGGGAGGCCATCGCCGACCCGGACCCGGTGGTGTTCCTGGAGCCGAAGAAGCTCTACTTCGCCAGCGGCGAGGCCGTGCTGCCGGCCCGGACCGCCCCGTTCGGCCGGGCCGTGGTGCGCCGTCCCGGCACCGACGCCACCCTGGTCGCGTACGGCCCGGCGGTGCCGGTGGCGCTGGAGGCCGCCGAAGCCGCCCGGGAGGACGGCTGGGACCTGGAGGTCGTCGACGTACGGACCATCGTGCCGTTCGACGACGCCACCGTCACCGCCTCGGTCCGCCGTACCGGCAGGTGCGTGGTGATCACCGAGGCGCAGGGCTTCGCCGGGGTCGGCGCGGAGATCGCCGCCCGGGTGCAGGAGCGCTGCTTCCACGCCCTGCACGCCCCGGTGCTGCGGGTCGCCGGGCTGGACATCCCCTATCCGGCCCCGATGCTGGAGCACACCCACCTGCCCGGGGTGGACCGGGTCCTCGACACCGTGGCCCGCCTCCAGTGGGACGACCGGCCCGACCCGCGCTGGCTGGTGCAGGGGAGCGCGGCGTGAGCGCCCGCGCCGCCACCGGCACCCGGGTCTTCCTCCTGCCCGACCTCGGCGAGGGGCTGAGCGAGGCCGAGATCGTCGAGTGGAAGGTCGCCGTCGGTGACGTGGTCACCGTGGACCAGAGCGTGGTGGAGGTGGAGACCGCCAAGGCCGTGGTCGACGTGCCCTGCCCGTACGCCGGGCGGGTGGTCGCCCTGCACGGCGCGGTCGGCGAGACGCGCCCGGTCGGTCAGCCGCTGATCACCGTCGCGCCGGCCGACGGCGGCGACGAGCCCGCCGGGCACGCCACCTACCGCGAGGAGGAGCGGGCCGGCTCCGGCAACGTCCTGATCGGGTACGGCACCGGCCACGGCGGCACCCGGCGGCGGCGACGCCCCCGGCTGACCCTGGCCCCGGAGCCGGCCGCCGCGCCCGTCGCGGAGCCGGCCGTCGGGTCCGTCCCCGTCGGCACCGTCGGCCCGTCGTCCGCGCCGAGGGTCCCGGCCGGCGCGGGGACGGACACCCCGGCCACCGGGGCGTCCACCGACGGCGTCGTCCCGCCGGCCGGAGGCGGCACCGCGCCGGCCGGCGGGACGGCCCCCCTGGTCATCTCGCCGATCGTGCGCCGGCTCGCCCGCGAACACGGGCTCGACCTGGCCGGGCTGCGGGGCACCGGCCCCGGCGGCGTGATCCGTCGCGGCGACGTGGAGGCCGCCCTGACCACCGCCCCGCGGCGGCACACCGACGAACCGGGCCGGCCCGTCGCGGACCCGGCCCCGGCGGCGCACGTCGGACCGGTCCCCGCCGACGCGTCCGACGTGGTCATCCCGCTGACCGGCATCCGCCGGGTCATCGCCGACAAGCTCTCCCGCAGCCGTCGGGAGATTCCCGAGGTCACCATCTGGGTGGACGCGGACGCCACCGCGTTGCTGGCCACCCGGGCGGCGATCAACGCGGCCACGCCGGACGCCCCGGTCAGCGTGCTGGCCCTGCTGGCCCGGATCTGCCTCAGCGGCCTGCGCCGGTTCCCGCAGCTCAACGCGCACGTCGACACGGAGGGGCAGCGCATCGTCCAGTCGGCCGGCGTGCACCTGGGCATCGCCGCGCAGACCGACCGGGGCCTGCTCGTGCCGGTGCTGCGCGACGCCCAGCGGCTGACCACCCGGGAGTTGGCCGCCGCCCTGGCGCAGACCACCGCCGAGGCCCGCGCCGGCACGCTGCCACCGGCCCAGCTCACCGGCGGCACCTTCACCCTCAACAACTACGGCGTGTTCGGGGTGGACGGTTCCACCCCGATCATCAACCATCCGGAGGCGGCGCTGCTCGGGGTGGGGCGGATCGTGGACAAGCCGTGGGTGGTCGACGGGCAGTTGGCGGTCCGCAAGGTGACCCAGCTCAGCCTCACCTTCGACCACCGGGTCTGCGACGGCGGGGTGGCCGGCGGGTTCCTGCGGCACGTCGCCGACTGCGTCGAACAGCCGGCGCTGCTGGTGGCGAACGTCTGAGCGGTACGCCCGGAGCCGGTCACCCTGGGCGGGGTGACCGGCTCCGGCGCGCTGCCCGGCGTTCGTCCGGTTCGGCGCGACGACCGGCCGGCGGGTGTTTTCCGGTCGGCGGGCCGGGAATCCGGCGCGGGTCACGGACGCGCCGTACCTCCGGTGGGCGCGCACCGCACTGCGCGCGCCCGGTCGCGGCCCTGCCGTGTCGGTCGTGGACGCACCGCCGAGAGGAGCCACCCGTGCCGTACCAGGGTCTGCCCGTCGCCGTGCGGGACCGCCGTCCCCCCGTCGCCGGGGCACCGCTGTGGTGCAACGCCCACGACTACGGGTTGACCGGCGACGGGGTGACCAACGACCAACCCGCGCTGGCGGCCCTGGTGGACCGGCTCGGTGCCGGCTACGCGGCCGACGGCCGGGCCCGGGTGATCTGGTGCCCGCCGGGCATCTACTCCATCCGCGACGCCGGCACGGTGTGGCGCAGCGGGGTGTCGCTGATCGGTGCCGGCCCGGCCGCCACCCGGTTCCTGCTCAGCAACGAGGGCAACCGCAGCGACCCGACACCGTTGGCGTTCTGGACGGTGCTGCAGCACGGCGCGGACCGGGACCGGCACATCGCCGACTGCACCTTCGCCGACTTCGAGATCGACGGCTCCGGGGTGGCCATGGCCGAGTACAACTACCTGGCCAAGGGCCTCGGGTTGCAGTACGTCGTGCGCGGGGTGTTCCGCAACCTCTACATCCACCACACGGCGGCCAGTGGCCTGGGCTGCGACTTCCTCCAGGACACCCTGGTCGACGGGGTGGTGGTGGTCGGCTGCGGCCGGCTGGACAACGGCGAGCAGATGGGCGGCGCGGGCATCGGCATCGGCATCGGCGGCTGGGGCGACATGGAACGGCTCACCATCGCCAACTGCACCGCCCTGGCCAACGGCACCAACGGCATCTTCCTGGAACTCCAGAAGGACTACTGGACGCCGCCGCGCGGCTACCGGATCGTCGGCTGCCACAGCCAGGGCAACCGGTTCGGCATCTCGGACTGGGGTGCCGACGGGCTGATCGTCACCGGCTGCACGATGACCGGCAACCTGGAGGCCGGCTACGACGTGTCGGGCAACGGCACCTCGGGCGTCGCCGGCCGGGGCGGCCTGCTCACCGACTGCGTCATCGACGGCAACGTGGGCGACGGGATCAGCATGGGCAACACCCCGGGCCCGTACACGGTGCGGGGCAACCGGATCAGCGGCAACGGTGGTTACGGCTACCACCAGCACGACCTGGGTCGCGGCTACCCGCACCCGGCGCAGGACGTGGTGGTGGAGAGCAACGAGTTCTGGGGCAACGGCCTGGACGCGATCCGGGTGGACCGCCCGATGACCGACGCGATGCTGCTCGACAACCGCATCCGCAACAACGGCCGGCGGTGCGCCGAGGCGTCCCACGGCGGCGGCGAGTCGGTCCGGTACACCGAGCGGTCCCTGGTCGACCGCTCGGCGACCTGGGCGCAGGACAGCCACCGGGGCAAGGTGCTGCGGGTCGGCCGGCGGGTCGCGGTGGTCGCCACGAACACCGCCACCGAACTGCACCTCGCCCCGGTACGCCCCGACGCCTACAGCGGGTGGAGCGGGGACACTCCGCTGCCGGGCACCGCGTACGAGTTGCCGGCCGCGCCGCCGACCCGGGCCGGCATCGCGATCAACGCGGCGTTCGACTCGGCGACGGTGCGCGGCAACCGGATCTGGGACAACCACGACGAGCGCACCCAGACCCACGGCATGTGGATCACTGCCCGGGGCAGTTGCGTCGGCTGCCGGGTCGAGGACAACGACCTGGCCGGCAACGCGGTGGCGGCCCTGCGGCTGGACACCCCGCCGGTCGGCGGGCGGTGGCACCGTAACCACGGCGACCAGGACTGGGACTGACCGCCCGGGGTGTCCCGGCACGGCCGATCCCGGACATCGGCGGCACCGTGGCCGCCTGCCGCCCGCCGGGGTCGATAAGCCCGGCCCCGCCCGCCCGGTTCCCCGGAAAGCCCGACCCGCCCCGAGAAACGCTGTACAGAATGTGGCCAAGGGGACTGGAAACGGGGGATGGAATATGGACGTGAGGCGGCGATTGACGCTGATGGCGGTGACCATCGCGGCCACACCGTTGGTCCTCGGCGGGTGCACCGCCGAGCGGAAGCCGGCGGCCGGGGCGGCACCCGGCGCGGCGGCGGCCCCCACGGTGACGGTGACCCCCGCCGACCGGGCGAAGGACGTCCCGGTCAGCGCGGAGGTCGGCGCGACCGTGAGCAACGGCCGGGTGACCAGCGTCAAGCTCACCGACGACAAGGGCCGGGCGGTGGCCGGGGAGCCGCGGGAGGACGGGTCGAGCTGGGTGCCGGCGGCCCCGCTGGGCAACGGCCGGACCTACACCGCCGAGGTCACCGCGACCGGCGACGCGGGCCGGACCACCGTCGGGCGCACCACGTTCACCACGACCCCGACGAATACGAACCGGCAGGCGCTGACCAGCGTGCTCTATTTCGCCGGAAACCAGACGTACGGCACCGCGATGCCGGTGACGGTCGCGTTCGAACCGGCCATTCCGAAAGAGGCCAGGGCGGCCGTGCAGCGACGATTGTTCGTGAAGACCGATCCGCCCCAGCCGGGCACCTGGTCGTGGCTGGAGGACGGCAGTCAGGTCTACTACCGGGCCCCCGACTTCTGGCGCACCGGGACCACGATCAGCGTCCGCTCCGCACTGGAGGGGCTGCCCATCGGCAAGGAGTACGTCGGTGACGCCGACCGGCGGTCCACCTCGAGGATCGGCCGGCAGGTCGCCCTGGACATCGACAACGCCACCAAGCAGATGTCGGTCTTCCAGGACGGCAGGCTGGTCCGTCGGATCCCGGTCAGCCTCGGCAAGCCGAGCACCCCGAGTTCCAGCGGCAAGATGGTGATCATGGAGAAGCACCAGCAGACCCGCTTCGACACCCGGGGCGAGCCCGACGGCGGCTACGTGGTCGACGTCGAGGACGCCCAGCGCCTCACCTGGGGCGGCGAGTTCATCCACGCGGCCCCCTGGTCGGAGGGGGACCAGGGCTACACCAACGTCTCGCACGGCTGCGCCAACGTCTCCTCGTCCGCCGCCGACTGGCTGATGGGCATCACCCAGGTCGGTGACCTGGTGACCGTGAAGGGCACCGAGGTGCCGCTGCGGCCGGGCAACGGCTGGACCGCCTGGAACACGAGCTGGGCCGAGTTCGCCCGGGGCAGCGCGCTGCCCGTACCGCCGGGGTTGAAGCCGGCCCCCGCCACGAGCGCGCCGCACCCGGGGGCGGTCGCCGGTGGCTCGTCGCCGGCCCCCGCGCCGTCGGCCAGCGGCGGCTGACGCACCCGACCGCACCTGCGACGACCGGCCGTTCCGACGGCCGGTCGTCGCAGGTGCGACTCCACCCTGAGAAGGACTCGGGGTCGGCTCCGGGGCGACCCTGGGACTACCCCGAAACCCGCCCTGGGCAGGGCGGAAACGTCAGGGGTGGGGGCTACATTCGGGGCATGACGCAGGCAGAGGACCGGTTCCACGTGCGGCTGCGGGTGGCCGACGACGTGGTCGAGGTGCGCGCGGTCGGTGAGATCGACATCGCCACCGTGGGCGCGTTCCGGGCCGCCCTCTGGGCCGCACCGGCCCGCCCGCTGCTCCGGCTCGACCTGTCCGGGGTCCAGTTGCTCTCCGCGGCCGGGGTACGGGCGCTGGTCGCCGCCCATCTCAGGGTCCGGGCCCGGGGCGGTGAGCTGGTGGTGGTCGACCCCGATCCGGTGGTCGCCCGGGTGCTGCGGGTCGGCGGCCTGCACCGCGTCATCGCCGTCCGGCACGGCGACGCCCCGGTCGGGGCCCTGTCCCGCCCGCTGGCCGCCTGCGCCTGACCATGTGCCCCGGCGACCGCCGGGGCGGCACCGGAGAGCTGGCGACCGGGGCGGCACCGGGGTCCGGCGGCCGGGCCGTGCGCCGTGGGGCCCGGCGGCCGGGCCGCGCCACGGAGTCCGCCGGTCGGGGCCGCCGGGCGGTGCCGCCGGGCGGTGCCGGCGACCCCGACCGGCGTCAGCGCACGCCGAGCAGGTCGACGACGAAGACCAGGGTCTCGTTCGGCTTGATCACGCCGCCCGCGCCCCGGCTGCCGTAACCCAGGTGCGGCGGGATGGTGAGCCGACGGCGACCGCCGACCTTCATCCCCACCACGCCCTGGTCCCAGCCGGCGATGACCTGACCGCCGCCGAGCGGGAACTCGAACGCCTCGCCCCGGTTCCAGGACGCGTCGAACTCGCGACCGGTGGAGTGGGACACCCCCACGTAGTGCACGTTGGCGAGCTGGCCGGGACGCGCCTCCGGGCCCTCCCCGACGGTGATGTCCTCGATCACCAGGTCGGCCGGGGCCGCACCCTCGATCGGGCCGATCTCCGGCTTGCCTGCCTGGGGCGTGTTCATCTGCTGTTCTCCTCTGTCGTCACCCGATCGTCCGGACGGTGTCGATCCTGCCCGATCGCGAGGGCGTCGGCTGCCGCGGGCCCCGCCGACCGGGCCCCGCGCGTCGCGGGACCCGGCCCGCGGGAGCCGCCGTACCCGCATCCCGCCCGCACGGGGTCGGGCGCAGACGCGGCAGGGGCGCCACCGTGGCGGTGGCGCCCCTGCCGGTCGGTCGACCACCCGGGTGGGTGGGACCGGTCACCTGAGCCAGCCGAACCGGCGGACCAGCGGGAGGGTGGCCCAGACCCGGCCGAGGCCGAGGGTGTTCCCCGCGCCGACCAGGGCGAGGCCGGCCAGCACCGCGGCGTAGATCAGGTGGTCGTCCATGAAGGGGTTGTTCGCGGGAGGCAGGACGGCGGTCCACATCAGCACCATGAGCAGGCCACCGGCGACGGCGGCGATCCGCATCCCGATGCCGAGCAGCAGGGCCACCCCGATGCCGGCCAGGCCGATCATGAACAGCCAGTCGGCCCAGGCCGCACCGGCGATGTCCTGGTAGATCCCCTGGAACGGACCCTTCGCGCCGAAGGCGAGGAAACCCTTGGTCGGGCTGCCGCCGTTGATCCAGGCGTTCTTCGCCGGGGTCTCGTGGCCGAGGCCGAACAGCTTGTCCAGGAAGGCCCAGAGGAAGATCCAGCCGAGGGCCAGCCGGGTTCCGGCCCAGACGTACCGGGCGGCCCGCTGGCGGGTGGTCTCGGTTCCGGCCACCGGTGCGATGGTCCTGGCGGTGGTGTTCCGCTCGATCGTCGCGGTCATGGTCTCCACGTCCCTTCTCTGCCTGGCACCGCACTTCCCGGTGGCAGTTACATTCCACGCCGGTCGGCGCGGTCCCGGCAGGGCCGACCGGTCCGTGCCGGGACGGGACCTAAGTCCCCTGGTACGGGCGCCCGAACGGGACCTTCGGCCTCGGGTCTACCGGTCCACCCGCCCCTGCCCGGCCGGTCGGCGCAGCCCTAGCGTCGGACGGGAGAACCGGGCGAGGAGGTCGTGATGAGGACGTGGCAGGTGGACGACGTGATGACCCGGGAGGTCGCCACGGTGGGGGAGGAGACCCCGTACCGGGTGATCGTCGACATGCTGATCCGCCGGGGCATCAGCGCGGTGCCGGTGGTGGACGACTTCCGTCGGGTGCTGGGGGTGGTGTCCGAGGCGGACCTGCTGCACAAGGTGGAGCACTCCGGGGCGCAGGAGGAACGTCGGGTGTTCGCCGGGCGGCGGCGTCGGGTGTCCCGGGAGAAGGCTGGGGCGCTGGTGGCGAAGGACCTGATGACTTCGCCGGCCGTCACCACCTTCCCGGGGGCGTCGCTGCCGGCGGCGGCCCGGCTGATGGACCGGGAGGCGGTCAAGCGGCTGCCCGTCCTGGACGACCTGGGCCGGCTGGTCGGCATCGTCACCCGCAGCGACCTGCTGCGGGTGCACCTGCGCACCGACGCCGAGATCCGGGAGGACGTGGTGCAGGAGGTGCTGCGCCGGGTGCTCGCCGTGCGGGACGGGCTGGTCACCGTGCAGGTCCGCGACGGCGCGGTGCGGTTGGACGGCCGGCTGGACCGGCGGACCGCCGCCGAACTGGCGGAGAAACTCGCCGGCCAGGTCAGCGGCGTGGTCCAGGTCACCAGCACCATCGGGTACGACGTGGACGACGCCGGACTGACCGAGCGGGGGATCACCCCGGTGGCCTGACCGCCGACCCCGGGGCCCGCCCGGAGCCGACGGTCAGACCGGGGTGGCCAGTTGGGCGGCGAGCAGTCCCGGCGCTTCGGCCAGCGACGGGCCGTACCAGGTGAGGTGGCGGCCGGAGACCAGCGCGCAGGGGACGCCGGGGAAGGCGTCCGGCCCGTCGTCGGCGGTGAACGCGTACGGCTCGTCGGGGAGGACCACCAGGTCGGGCCGGCGGGCCCGCAGCGCGTCGAGGTCGGGACGCGGATAACGGTCCGGATCGTCGTCGTACACGTTGACCACGCCGAGCCGGCGCAGCACGTCCCCGGCGAAGGTGTCCCCGCCGAGCACCACCCACGGTCGCCGCCACACCGGCACCACGGCCCGCCGCACGGGGCCCGTGCCGGTGGGGGCGGCCCAGGCCCGGCGGGCGTCGAGCAGCCAGCCCGGCTCCCCGGTCACCCCCAGCGCGGCGAGCATCCCGGCCAGCTCGTCGAGGGCCTGCGGCACGGTCCGGGGGTAGGTGACCAGCACCGGAATCCCGGCCGCGGTGAGCGCGTCCGCGTCGGCACGGCGGTTCTCCTCCACGTTGAGCAGCACCAGGTCCGGCCGCAGTGCCCGGACCCGGTCCAGGTCGGGGTACTTGCTGCCGCCGACCCGGGCCACGTCCAACCCCGCCGGGTGCACGCACCAGTCGGTCGCGCCGACCAGCAGCTCCGGCGCGGTCACCGCCACCGCCTCGGTCAGCGACGGCACCAACGAGACCACCCGCACGTCGTCGTCCTCCCGTCCTCAGTGGGCGGCGCTGGCGACGGTCTCCCGGGCCACCGTCGCCACCGGGACACCCTCCCGGGCCGCCCACCCGACGGCGTGCCGCACCTCGGCCACCGGCAACGGCCGCCGGTCGGTCACGGTCACCGCCGTGTGCACCGCGAAGGACACGAACGGGTACGACCGGGCCAGCCCGGCCACGCAGTCGTGCACCTGACCGGCCACCGCCAACGCCTCCTCGCGGGTCAACGCCGGCAGCACCAGCAGGTACTCGTCGGCGGTGAGGCGGACGGCCCGGTCGACCGGGCGCAGCGGGGCGGTCAGCGCGGCGATCACGGCCTGAGCCTCGCGGGCGGCGCTGCGTCGCCCGAACCGTTCCGGGGCACCGGCCGGCTCACCGACGCGCACCCCGATCAGCGCCACCGGCAGGGTGCCGGCGGCGGTCACCCCGTCCATCCCGGTCCAGTGGCGCAGTGTCGGCTCGTCCACCAGCCCCGGCGGGCCGTCCCCCGGCTCGGCGTGCCGGCCCGGCCCGGCCCGGTGGGCGCGTTCCGCCCGGTCGGCCATCAGCCGCAACGCCGCCTCGGCCCGGCTCTCCCCGGGGGTGGCCGGCAGGTCCCGGACCCGGTGCAGCACCTGGTCGATCGCGGTCAGCGCGACCGGGGGGAGCCGGTCGCCGAGCTGGGTGCGCAGCCGGATCACCTCGTGCAGCGCCTCGTCGCGGCGGAACCCCCAGCGGCCGGCGAAGAGCCGCCCCTGTTCGAGGGTGTCGGCCGGCACCACCTCCCGGCGGTCCCGGGCCACCAGGCTCGCCCCGAACCGGGGGGTCAGCGCCACCACACTCCACTCGCGGGCCAGTTCCTCGGTGTCGTCGAGCGTCACCGGGTACGCCCCGGCGGGCAGCTCCGGCGGTGTCTGCCCGACCGACCCGACCACGGTGACCGTCGCGCCGGCCGCGATCCGGGCGTAGCGCTCCCGCTCCCGCAGGAAGTACGGCATCCGCTGGAACAGGGCGATCACCACCAGCGGGCCGTCCTCGGCGGTGGCCAGCGCCGACCGCTCGATGGCGTGGGAGACCGTGACGAGACTCCGCTTGGTCAACAGTTCCGGGGCCGGTCCGTCGTGCAGCACCCCGTGAGCGTAGAGATCGAGCCCGGGGCGCACCAACCGCCTGGTGCCGCGTCCGTCGCCCGAACCGGCGGGGCGGAGATCGCCCTCGACGTCCTAGACTCGGCCGGTCACTTTCGCCTGCCCCGGACGGACCGACCCGACGATGACGCGTACCGCCACCGACGACGACGCCCGGCTGCGGCCGGTACCGTCCGGTGTCGCGCCGCTGTTCGTCCGGGCCGGCCAGGCCGTGTACGCCGCCCGTCGGCTCGGTGACCTGGTGTCGCGGCGGCCGGCCGGGGTCACCGGGCACCAGTGGAGTTCCGCCCTGCGCGAGGAGTTCGACCACGTCGTCTGCGCGGCCGACACCGGTGTGCCGCTGTTCGCCCTGACCGTCGGCCCGACCGCGCCCCCGGGCTCGGCCGGGCAGCGGGCCGGGCGGATGGCCGCCGCGGTGTGCGCCGCCGTGGGCCTGCCGGTGCTGCGGATCGGCTCGCCCACGCTGCGGGCCGCCGGGCACGGCCGACGCATCGTCACGTACGTCATCGACGCGCGCGCCTACGCCGCCGGGGCCGCCCCGGACGGGTCGGACGACGCCCCGGTGGGTTTCCGGGACATCGTCGGCCGGCTGCCGGACGGGCGTACCGGGCCGGTCAACGATCTCGGCGCGTTGTCCCGGGCGGCGGCCGTCGAGGCGTACGTGTCGCGGCGGCTCAGCGATCCGATCGTGCGCGGGTTGCACGTGCGCTGGCGCGACGGGACGGCCGAGGGGTGGAGCTGGGTCGAGGTGCGTCCCGGCCGGTGCCTGGTGGAGCGGGTCACGGTGCACGAGGCGCGGCTGCACTGCGGGGTGGACCCGGGCCGGCTGGCCGAGGATCTCGCGGCGGTGGCGGTGGGTGAACGGCTGGCCGGGGCGGACGACGAGGAACCGGTCCTGCTCGACCGGGACGAGCTGCGCCGGCAGATCCGCGCCCTGCGGGACCGGCGTGACGAGTTGGCCGCCCCGTTCGCGTTCGAGCACCTCTGCGTGGACTGACCGCCGTCGAAACGGCCGGCCGCCGAGCGACCCGCCGTCATTTTCCGGCGACGGTTGGTGACATTGCGGCCCGCCCGGAAAACGGTCCGGGATTCCTCGATCCGCGTTGAACCTTCGCCGATGCCGGCCCGTACCTAAGCGGGAATGGACAGGATCTTCCCAGCCGCGCCACCCGACGCGGCGGACGGTGCGGAAAGGCATCGTCGGCCATCGACGTGCGACCGGAACGTCGCAGCGTCTCCGGCGGGGGTGACCGACCCGGAAAGGGTCGCCTCGTCGGGGGCGCGAGTCAGGTACCGGATCGAGAAGGAGAGCAATTCGATGCGCAGGTCCACAGGGGCACGCCGGTCTTCCGGTAACGCGCGGAGCAAGCGGCTGCTGGCGGCGGTCGGTGCGCTCGTCGTCTTCGGCGGTATCGCCGCCGTCACCCAGATCTCCTCGGCCGGGGACAAGCCGAGGCAGCAGACCCGCAACGTCTCGTCGGCCTGCGTCGCACCGAGCCCCGGTGCCACCTCGCCGAGCGGGCGCGGCAGCACCACCCAGACGTGGCAGAACGGCAGATGGGTCCGCAACCACTGGGGTGACGGGCAGATGTCCGTCGCCGAGTGCCAGGCCGTCAAGGCGGGCAACGCGCCGGTGACCACGCTGGCCTCGACGGTTGCCTGCCCGGAGGTCACCCCCCGGCTGCCGCAGATCCCGGCCCAGGCCAAGGCCGAGGTGGACAAGGAACTCGCCCTGCTCAAGACCCAGATCGACGACGCCAACAAGCGGTTGGCGGCCGAGGGGCGCAACGGCAAGGCGTTCATCGACAACGCCATCCTCGGCCCGCTGGCCGACAAGCGCCGGTCGGCGCTGAACCGGATCGCCACCGCGATCGGCCGCTTCGCCCAGCGCCCGCAGGGCTTGGAGCAGCTCGCCGGCTGCCAGGTGGCGGCCAACAACGGCGGCAACAACGGTGGTCAGAACGGCAACAACGGCGGCCAGAACGGCAACAACGGGAACAACGGCGGCCAGAACGGCAACAACGGCAACAACGGCGGCCAGAACAACAACGGCGGCAACAACGGCAACAACGGCAACGCCCTGGGCGTGCTGGCGAAGGACTGCGCCAACAGCCGGTTGCAGGCGCACGACGGCTTCCAGAACGGCAACCGGTGCGTCAGCACCGCGTTCGGCGAGGTGGGGGCGGCGGCCAACAACCCGTCGCTGCTGATCACGCAGTTCCCCAACCAGGTGCAGCGCAACCAGGCCTTCACCCTGAAGGTCTCCACCCGCAACCTGGTCCGCGACCGGTTCCTGGCGGCCGGCCAGGGCGGCTACTACCTGGAGAGTTCGGTGCTCAACGGTCAGGGCCTGACCCGCGGTCACTTCCACACCGCCTGCCGGATGCTCCAGAACACCAACCAGGCGCCCTCGAACCCGCAGGACGTGCCGGCGTTCTTCGTCGCCACCGAGGACGGCAAGGGCGGCAACCAGGCCGACGACGTGACCATCCAGATCCCGGGCCTGCCGCAGTCGGGTACGGCGCAGTGCGCGGTCTGGGCCGGCGACGGCTCGCACCGGGTGCCGATGATGGAGCGGGCCAACCAGACCCCCGCCTTCGACGTGGTGCGCATCCGGGTCAACTGACCCGACCGGCAACGACTGCGGGCCACCCCAGGATTCCCTGGGGTGGCCCGCAGTCGTTGCGTGCCCGCCGGTTCGCGTGCGGCGGGGCGGACAGCGTACCGGCGGATGTTTTCGGTGCGGGGTCGTGGGATGGAAATTGTGGACACGGCAAAAACGCCGGGGTCACGCTGGATATCCCAGCGTGACCCCGGCGTGCCCGTTCGTGATCCGGCCCGCTGTCAGCGGTTCTTCCACGCCTCCACGACCGAGACCGGGATGCGCCCGCGCTCGGAGATTTCGTGTCCGTTCTTGGTCGCCCATTCCCGGATGGCGCGGTTCTGCTCGCGATCCATTCCCGAGACACCGGGCCGGGCGGGGCGCCGGGCGGGGCGACCGGCCTCGACGGCACCTCGGCCCATTCGACGGCCAGCGGTGATGTAGGCGTCGAGCGCCTTGCGCAGCACCCCCGCGTTCTCGTCGGAGAGGTCGATGGTGTACGCCGCCCCATCCAGGCTGAACTCGACGGTCCGATCGGCCTTTCCGCCGTCGAGGTCGTCGGTCAGAACGGTGATTACTTTCCTTGCCATCGCCATTACTCCCTGTGGTGATCGGGGTGTGCTAAGAGTTTGACGTATCTGACGGCAAATCCGCAACAATATGCCTCCCTTTCATTTGGCGGGTCGCGCCAATCCTGGGAAATCCGGGTGCGGCCAATGCTGGCCGGCGGTGACGGTACGGCTGGGATGTGTCCTGAGTCACACGTCGGAACATGGGGCACGGTTTGTGACTTGAGTGAGACACGCTCAACCTCAAGTGATGGCAGGTGCTCGATGGCAACCCTTCCGGTACTTCCCCTGACCGACGTCGTCCTGCTGCCCGGCATGGTCATCCCGGTGACCCTCGACCCGACCACCCAGGCCGCCGTCGACGCCGCCCGGGCCAGCGGCGACAAGACCCTGCTCGCCGTCCCCCGCATCGACGGCGAGTACGGCCCCGTCGGCACGATCGCCACCATCGAGAAGGTGGGCCGCCTTCCCGACGGTGAGCCCGCCGCCGTGGTGCGTGGCCTCGCCCGCGCCCGGATCGGCTCCGGCGTCCCCGGACCCGGCGCGGCCCTCTGGGTGGAGGCCACCCGGATCGACGAACCCGCCCCCGCCGGCCGCGCCCGCGACCTGGCCCGCGAGTACCGCGCCCTGATGACCTCAGTGCTCCAGCAGCGGGGCGCCTGGCAGGTCATCGACGCGATGGAGCGGATGACCGACCTGTCCGAACTGGCCGACGCGGCCGGCTACGCGCCCTGGCTCAGCCTGGCGCAGAAGACCGAACTGCTCGCCGCCCAGGACGTCACCGCCCGGCTGGAACTGCTCGTCGGCTGGGTGAAGGACCACCTCGCCGAGCAGGAGGTCACCGAGCAGATCACCAGCGACGTGCGGGAGGGGCTGGAGAAATCCCAACGGGAGTTCCTGCTCCGCCAACAGCTCGCCGCGATCCGCAAGGAACTCGGCGAGGACGAGCCGGACGGCTCCGCCGACTACCGCTCCCGGGTGGAGTCCGCCGACCTGCCGGACAAGGTCCGCGAGGCGGCGCTGCGCGAGGTCGGCAAGCTGGAGCGCGCCAGCGACGCCTCACCCGAGGCGGGCTGGATCCGCACCTGGCTGGACACGGTGCTGGAGATGCCGTGGAGCACGCGTACCGAGGACAACACCGACCTGACGGCGGCGCGGGCGGTACTCGACGCCGACCACGCCGGCCTGGCCGACGTCAAGGACCGCATCCTGGAGTACCTGGCGGTGCGCAACCGGCGTGCCGAGCGCAACCTCGGGGTGGTCGGTGGACGCGGCTCCGGCGCGGTGCTCGCCCTCGCCGGCCCGCCCGGTGTCGGCAAGACCAGCCTCGGCGAGTCGGTCGCCCGGGCGCTGGGCCGCAACTTCGTCCGGGTCTCCCTCGGCGGCGTCCGCGACGAGGCCGAGATCCGCGGCCACCGGCGCACCTACGTCGGTGCGCTGCCCGGCCGGATCGTCCGCGCGCTGCGCGAGGCCGGCTCGATGAACCCGGTGGTGCTCCTCGACGAGGTCGACAAGCTCGCCGTCGGGTACGCCGGGGACCCGGCCGCCGCCCTGCTGGAGGTGCTCGACCCGGCCCAGAACCACACCTTCCGCGACCACTACCTCGAAGTCGACCTCGACCTGTCCGACGTGCTCTTCCTGGCCACCGCCAACGTGGTGGAGACCATCCCCGGCCCGCTGCTGGACCGGATGGAACTGGTCACCCTGGACGGGTACACCGAGGACGAGAAGGTCGCCATCGCCCGCGACCACCTGCTGCCCCGGCAGCTCCAGCGGGCCGGCCTGACCGCCGACGAGGTGACCGTCACCGACGAGGTGCTGGCGCTGATCGCCGGTGAGTACACCCGCGAGGCGGGCGTCCGGCAGCTCGAACGGGCCCTGGCCAAGATCCTGCGCAAGGTCGCCGTGGCCCTGGCCACCGACCCGACCCCGGTCCGGGTCGACACCGACACCCTGGCCCGCTACCTGGGCCGGCCGAAGTTCACCCCGGAGTCGGCCGAGCGGACGGCGGTGCCCGGCGTGGCCACCGGTCTCGCCGTCACCGGCGCCGGCGGCGACGTGCTCTTCATCGAGGCCACCAGCATGGACGGTGAGCCGGGGCTGACCCTCACCGGGCAGCTCGGCGACGTGATGAAGGAGTCCGCCCACATCGCGCTGTCCTACCTGCGCGCCAACGGGCGGCGCTACGGCCTCGACCCGAACGTCCTGGCCGGACGCCGGATCCACCTGCACGTGCCGGCGGGTGCGGTGCCCAAGGACGGCCCCAGCGCCGGCATCACCATGGTCACCGCGCTGGCGTCCCTGGTGACCGGCCGACCGGTACGGCCCGAGTTCGGGATGACCGGCGAGGTGACACTGTCCGGGCGGGTGCTGCCCATCGGCGGGGTGAAGCAGAAGCTGCTCGCCGCGCACCGGGCCGGCCTGACCGAGGTGATCATCCCGGCCCGCAACGAGCCCGACCTCGACGACCTGCCCACCGAGGTGCGCGAGGCGCTGACCGTGCACACCCTGGCCGACGTGGCCGACGTGCTCGCCCTGGCGTTGCGTCCGGCCGAGATCGACGCGGACACGCTCGGCGGTCGACCGGTCGGCGCCGCCTGACCGGAGCCCACCCACGGCCCCCGACGTCGCGCCCGGCGTCGGGGGCCGCTGCGGCCCCGTAATCTGGACCCCTCCCGTTTCCCGCATCCGCCACCGCCCGGTGGCACCCCCGGAGGCGACCACCCGTGAACATGTTCCTGTGGATCGTGCAGATCCTGCTCGCCGCGCTCTTCGCCGGCGCGGGACTGACCAAACTCATCCAGCCCAAGGAGAAGCTGCTCGACCGGATGGCATGGGTGCGGAACACCCCGCCGCTGCAGGTCAAGGCGCTCGGCGCGGCCGAGGTGCTGGCCGCGCTGGGGCTGGTCCTGCCCGGCCTCACCGGCATCGCCACGGTGCTCACCCCGCTGGCCGCCGTCGGGCTGGTGATCGTGATGGTCGGCGCGGTCGTGGTGCACGCCCGCGCCAAGGAACACCAGGGCACCGCGATGACCGTGGTGCTGCTGGTCCTGGCGGCGATCGTCGCCTGGGGGCGGTTCGGGCCGTACCCGCTCTGACGAACGCGACCGGCCCGCGCCCCGTCGAGGGGAGGCGGGCCGGTGTCGCGTCCGGGTCAGCGTCCGTCGACGCCGCGGTCGCGGCGTACGGTCGCCTTGCGGCCCTTGATGGTGCTGTTGCGCAGCCCGGCGATCACCTCGTCGGCGACGCCCTGCGGCACCTCCACCAGCGAGAACCGGTCGGCGATCTCGATCGAGCCGATGTCCCGGCCGCTGACCCGGGTCTCCCCGGTGATCGCGCCGACCAGGTCCTGCGGGCGGACCCCGGCCCGGCGGCCCAGGCCGATGAAGACCTGCGCGGTGCCGCCCGTGCGGGGCCGGCCACCGCCGCGCCGGTCCCCGCCCCGGCTGTCGAACCCGGGCCGGGCCTCGCGGGGCGGGCGGACCGCCACCTGCGGGATCTCCTCCTCGTCGTCGGAGCCCGGCAGCGCCGCCTCGTGGGCCAGCTTGACCGCCGCCAGCGCCACCTCCATCAGGTCGAACTCGTCCGAGAGCGACTCGACGATCACCCGGAACGGGTCCAGGTCGTCCTCCAGCAGGCTCTCCCGCAGCGCCGCCTGGGTCAGCGCCAGCCGCCGGGTGCGCAGGTCGGCCACCGTCGGGATCTTGTCGATGGTGATCCGCTGGCCGGTGACCCGCTCGATGGTCTTGAGCATCCGGTGCTCCCGGGGCTCGGCCAGGGTGATCGCCACCCCCTCCCGGCCGGCCCGGCCCACCCGGCCGATCCGGTGCACGTACGACTCCGGCGCGGACGGCACGTCGTAGTTGACCACGTGGGTGAGCTGCTCGACGTCCAGCCCCCGGGCCGCCACGTCGGTGGCCACCAGCAGGTCGGCGGTACCGGCGCGCAGCCGCCCCATCACCCGGTCCCGCTGCTCCTGGCTCATCCCGCCGTGCAGCGCCTCGGCCCGGTAGCCCCGCCCGTTCATCGTCTCGGTGAGCCGGTCGACCTCCTCCCGGCTGCGGCAGAAGACGATCGCCGCCGTCGGGGACTCCACGTCCAGCACCCGGCCCAGCAGCGCCGGCTTGTGCGCCCGGCTGACGATGTAGGCGCTCTGCCGTACCCGGGGGGCCTCGCCGGCCACCGGCTGCTCCCGCCCGATCTGGATGCGCTCCGGGTCGGTCAGGTGCTGGCGGGCCAACCCGTCGATCCGGGCCGGCATGGTGGCCGAGAAGAGCACCGTCTGCCGCTGCGCGGGCGCGTGCTCCAGGATCGCCTCGATGTCCTCGGCGAAGCCCATGTCGAGCATCTCGTCGGCCTCGTCCAGCACCACCGTGGCCAGCGAACCCAACCGCAGGGTGCCCCGGGCGATGTGGTCCAACGCCCGGCCCGGGGTCGCCACCACCACGTCCACGCCCAGGTCCAGGGCGCGCAGCTGGCGGCCGATCGGCTGGCCGCCGTAGATCGGCAGCACCCGGGCGCCCAGGTCCTTGCCGTAGCGGTGGAACGCCTCGGAGACCTGTACGGCCAGTTCCCGGGTGGGCACCAGGACCAGCGACACCGGGTCACCGCCCTGCCGGTCCTGCGGCATCCGCTGCAACAGGGGCAGGGCGAACGCGGCGGTCTTGCCCGTACCGGTGGCCGCCTGCCCGAGCAGGTCCCGTCCCGACAGCAGCAGGGGGATCGCCTCCCGCTGGATCGGGGTCGGCTCCTCGTAGCCGAGCGCGGCGAGGGCGCCCAGCAGCTCGGCGCGCAGCCCGAGATCCCCGAAGGCGGGCCCGCCGTCGGAGTCGTCGGGAGCGGAGAGGTCGGTCGGTGTGGGTGCGGAACTCATGACCAAAGTTTTCCATCACCCCGGTCGGGCCGTGCCGCCGACCGGCCCCACCGTGCCGACCGGCACAGCCGCGCCCGCCCGCCGGTTAGCCTGACGGGCGTGCGTACGGTGGAACTGCTCTGCTGCCCGGCGCTGGAGCGGACGGTGCGGGCCGCCTGGGACCGGCTGGCCGCGGCGGGGCTGCCGAGCCTGGCCCGGCACGGCCACCCGACGAACCGGCCGCACGTGACGCTGGCCGCCGTCGAGGCCTTCCCGCCCGGCGCGGCCGGCCGGCTCGCCGGTCTGTTCGCCACCGCGTTGCCGCTGCCGGTCACCCTGGAGCGGGTGACGGTGCTCGACGGTAGCGCGCCGCTGGTCTGGTTGGTCCGGCCCACGACGGCGCTGACCGCCCTGCACGCAGCCGTCTGGGCGGCCCTGGACGGCGCGGACGGGCGGCGGCCCTGGCACGCCCCGGGGAGCTGGGTGCCGCACCTGAGCCTCGCGTTGCGCTTCCGCGACCGCGACCGGCGGCTGGCCCGCGCGGTGGTCGGCGGCGACCGGCCGGAGGGCCGGTTCGTGGCGGCACGCAGCTACGACGGCGGGACCCGGACCGTCCGGCCGTTGGGCGGTGACTTCCCGGCGGACTGACGGTGGTCTATGGTGGGCGGAGCGCTCCCGTCGACGGTCCATCCGACCGCCCGGCGGATCACTGCTGCGCCGGTCCGGTCGGATGGTCACTGCCATCCCCACCGGAAGAGGCCCCATGCCCCAGCATCCCCGACGGCGTCCGGTCGCGCTCGCGGCTGCCGCCCTGCTCGCCCTCGGCGGGCTCGCGGCCGTGCCGCAGCTCGCCTCCGCCGCCCCCGACCCCGGCTCACCGGTCAAGGTCAACCAGGTCGCCTACGTGCCAGGGCTGCCCAAGCAGGCCACCGTCGTGAACTCCGCGAACTCCCCGCTCGGCTGGACGCTGCGCAACGCCGGCGGCGCCACGGTCGCCTCCGGGCAGACCACGGTACGGGGCACCGACGCGCTCTCCGGCGACCCGGTGCACATCGCGGACTTCTCGGCCTACGACACCCCGGGCACCGGCTACGTGCTGTCGGTCGGCGGGAGCAACAGCTACCCGTTCGACATCTCCGCCGACCCGGTCCGCCGGCTGCGCGGCGACTCGCTGGCGTTCTTCTACCACCAGCGCAGCGGCACCCCGATCGACGCCCAGTACGTCGGTTCCCGCTACGCCCGCCCGGCCGGGCACGTCAACGTCGCCCCCAACCGGGGGGACAACAACGTGCCGTGCCGCACCTCCTGCGGTTACACCCTGGACGTGCGCGGTGGCTGGTACGACGCCGGTGACCAGGGCAAGTACGTGGTCAACGGCGGCCTGTCCACCTGGCAGCTGCAGAACATCTACGAGCGCACGCTGTACGTGAGCGGGGCGGACAGGTCCGCCGTCGCCGACGGCACGCTGGCCATTCCCGAGCGGTCCAACGGGGTGCCGGACGTCCTCGACGAGGCCCGCTGGGAGTTGGAGTTCCTGCTCAAGATGCAGGTGCCGGACGGCCGGACCAACGCCGGCATGGTCCACCACAAGATCCACGACCAGAACTGGACCGCCCTGCCCACCCGCCCCGAGCTGGACAGCGAGCCCCGGCTGCTCTCCCCGGTGAGCACCGCCGCCACCCTCAACATGGCGGCGGTGGCCGCCCAGGCGTCCCGGCTGTGGAAGCCGTTCGACGCCGCCTTCGCCTCCCGGGCCCTGGCCGCCGCCGAGAAGGCGTACACCGCGGCGAAGGCCAACCCGAACCGGCTCGCCCCCGCCACCGACAACACCGGCGGCGGCGCGTACGAGGACAACACCGTCAGCGACGAGTTCTACTGGGCCGCGGCCGAGCTGTACGCCACCACCGGTGCGACCGGCTACCGCAACGACCTGAGCAGCTCCCCGCACGCCCGGGGCGCGGGCTTCACCCGGGGCGCGTACGACTGGAGCTGGACGGCCGGCCTGGGCGACACCACCCTGGTGCTGGTGCCGACCGGCCTGCCCAGCGGCGACGTGAGCACGATCCGCTCGGCGATCGTCGGTTTCGCCGACCGGATGCTCGCCCAGATCGCCAACCAGGGCTACCCGGCCCCGGGCAGTGGCAACGGCACGTACTACTGGGGTTCCAACGGCGCGGTCGCCAACAACGCCAACGTGCTCGCCCTGGCCTACGACCTGACCCGCACGACGAAGTACCGCAACGGGGCCTTCGCCGCCTACGACTACCTGCTCGGCCGTAACCCGCTCAACCAGTCCTACGTGGCCGGGTACGGCGACAAGCCGGTGCGTAACCTGCACCACCGGTTCTGGGCCAACCAGAACGACGGCTCGCTGCCCACCGCGCCGCCCGGCTCGCTCTCCGGCGGCCCGAACAGCGAGTTGCAGGACCCGGTCGTGCAGGCCCAGCTCGGTGGCTGCAAGCCGCAGAAGTGCTTCATCGACGACATCGGGGCGTACTCGGTCAACGAGGTGGCGATCAACTGGAACGCGGCGCTGGCCTGGCTGGTGCACTGGGCGGCCGAGCAGGCCGGCACCGGCAGCGGCCCGGACCCGACGCCGACCCCCACGGTGACGCCGCCGCCGACCACCACGCCGCCCCCGCCGACCACCACGCCCCCGCCCACCACCACGCCCCCGCCCACCACCACGCCCCCGCCGACCACCACGCCGCCGCCGGCCGGCGGGTGCGCGGTGACGTACTCGGCGAACAGTTGGAGCACCGGCTTCACCGGCAGCGTCACGCTGGCCAACACCAGCGCGGCGGCCTGGTCGTCGTGGCGGTTGACCTTCCGATTCACCGGTAACCAGCAGATCAGCCAGGGCTGGTCGGGCCGGTTCAGCCAGAGCGGCAGCGAGGTCACGGTGACCAACGAGAGCTACAACGGCGCGGTCGCGCCGAACGGCTCGGTCAACCTCGGCTTCAACGCCACCTACAGCGGCACCAACGCGACCCCGACCGGGTTCGCGGTGAACGGGACGGCCTGCACCCTGCGCTGACCCACCCGCACCGGGCCGCCCGTCGCACGTCGACGGGCGGCCCGGTCGCGGTCGGCCACCGGCCCAGGCCGGTGCGGGACCGGGCGACGCCGTCGGCCGCGTGTCGCCCTTCGGGGGGTGTGGGAGGAATGCTCGGTCTCCACCGGTTCACCACGGTTACGGTGGCCTCAGGTTCATCCGCACCGTGTCGCACCGGGAGAGGACCGACCATGCGCGTGCCCAGCCGAAGCCCCGGCCCCCAACCCGGCGTCACCCCGCCCGCCCCGGCCCGGCGGACGCCCGTCCCGACCCGTCCGGTGCGCCCGGCCGCCCCCGACCTCGACGCCTACCGGCAGGCGGTCGCCGAGCTGCTGGTCGAGGTCGGCGCGCTCGCGGGGACCGCCGGCACCGCCGCCCGTCAGGTGCTGCTCGACCAGCGGCTGCGCGAACCGGCGATCGCCGACGTGCTCGACGCCACCGGGCAGGGGGTGCTGGGCGCCCGGGAGACCCTGCTGCTGGAACTGGCCCGCCACCAGCCCGACCGGCCCACCCCGGGCCCCGACCTGACCGCCCTGGTCCGGATCTACCTGCTGTCCCGCATCGACCTGATGTGGTGGCGGGACACGACGGCCCTGGCGACCGACGATCAGGCCGACACGCACCCCGACCTGATCGACCTGGAATGGCTGCGCCGCCGTGGTCTGCTCGGCTTCCGCTACCGGGAACAGCCGGCGAGCGTCCTGGGTCGGGGGGTGCGCGCCGTCCGGGGCCGGCTGACGCCGGAGACCGCCCCGCCCACCGCCGGGGTGCCGTTGCGCCGGACCCGCCGTGAGGTCGTCGCACTCCTCAACGACCTGGCCCGGGAGTTCGCCCGCTCCGCCCCGCCCGGCACCCCGCCGTTGTGGGTGACCAACCTGGCCCACAGCGCCGAACACCGGTACCGGCTGCGTCGGCTCGGCCAGCCGGCCATGCTGCCCAGCGGCCACTGCCTCGGCTGGGCGGTGGACGTGGAACTGGCCTGGTACGCCCGGTTCGGCGCGCGGGACGTGCTGGCCGAGATCCTGCTGGCCCGGCAGGCCGCCGGTGAACTGAACGTCATCGACGAGGGGCCCGACTGGCACGTCTGCCTGGCTCCGGCCGCCCGCGCCCGGCTGCGCTCGGCGTACGAGGCCGAGATGGGGATCTGACCGGCCGGACGACGGGCCGCCGCCGGGTCAGCCGGCGATCAGCAGGGCGAGCACCGCGGCGAGGGTGCCGAGCACCGCGACCACGGCACTGGTCGCCACGAACCGGCGCAGCGGCACGGTCACCCCGGCGGCCCGGCACCGCTCGAACCACAGCAGGGTCGCCAGGGACGCCCACGGCACCGCCAGCGGCCCCACGTTGGTGCCGATCAGCAGCGCCAGCAGCCGGGTTTCGTCACCGGGTGGGAGCACCGCCTCGCCGGCCAGGTAGGCGGGCAGGTTGTTGACCAGGTTGGCCAGCAGCGCCCCGGTGCCCCCGGCGCGCAGCGCCCCCGCCGTGCCACCGGCGTCCCCGAGCAGCACGGACACCAGGTCGTCCAGCCCGTGCCGGCCGAGGGTCTGCACCACCAGGAACAGGCCGGTCACGAAGACCAGCAGCCGCCAGGGCAGCAGCGCCGGGCGCAGGGTGCGCCGGGACCGGACCGCGAAACCGGCCACCACCAGCCCGGCGGCGACGGCGGCGGCCACCCCGATCTCCACCCCGACCAGGATGCCGGCGACGAACAGCAGGCAGCCGGCGACCGCCGTGCCGAACAGCAGCCGGTCGGCCGGCCGGTGCGGCGGGGGAGGGGTGAACCGGTCGACGTCGCGCCGGCCCCGCCGCCAGTGCCACAGCCACAACCCCGCCATGGTCACCCCGATCGCCGCGAGCTGCGGCAACGCCATCCGGGCCGCGTACGCCGCCGGAGCCAGCGCGATCCGGTCGGCGGCGAGCAGGTTGGTCAGGTTCGACACGGGCAGCAGCAGGCTCGCGGTGTTGGCCAGCCAGACGGTGGTCATCGCCAGCGGCCCCGGGGCGACGTCCAGCTTGCGGGCCAGCGCGATCATCACCGGGGTGAGCAGGACCGCGGTGGTGTCCAGGTTGAGGGCGATGGTGGTGAGCGAGGCGAACCCGACGCAGAGCAGGAACAGGCCGGCGAAGCTGCCCCGGGCGGTGATCGCCAGCCGGGTGGCCAGCACGTCGAACACCCCGGCGACGGCGGTCAGTTCGGCGAGCACCACCACCGCGCCGAGAAAGAGCAGCAGCGGCAGGATGCGGTGCAGGGTCGCCCCGGCGTCGGCCCGGGGGAGCAGGCCGGTGACCACCGCGCCGAGACCCAACAGGGCCAGCCCGATCGCCACCCGGTCCAGCGGGTGCAGCCGCGGCCGGCGTGGCCGCTCGGTCGGTACGGGCGGGGTCCCGCCGGCAGGTGTCACGGCGGATGATCCTCGCACAGCCGGCCCTGCTCCGACGCCGGTTGGCCGCAACTGCCCGCCCGGCGGCACCGTACCGACCGGCCCGACATCGACGTGCGCGGTTACGGCCACGGTGGACATCCCGACACGGCTGCCCTAGCGTTCAGGAGATATGCGCAGGATGCTGCTGGGGGCCGGACTGGCCCTGTCGCTCGTCGCCACCGGCTGTGCCCAGGCCACCCCGACGGATCGGGCCACCCCGACGGAGTCGACCCGGACCGGTCCGGCGTCGGCGTCCGCGAGCCCGCCGCGCGCCTCCCGGCAGGACCCGGAGCAGGCTCGACGGACGCTGGACAGCCTGCGCAAGGTCGACGACCTGCCGCTCTACGAGATGACCTACGTCGGCGGCTACGACCCGACGGTGGGCACCGACGCCCGGCCGGACACCGGCCCGTTCGGCTGTTCCCTCTTCGCCGCCTCCGGCGACCCGGCCCGGCCGCTGTTCGCCCGCAACTTCGACTGGGACGCCAACCCGGCGATGGTGCTGCGCACCGATCCCCCCGAGGGGTACGCCTCGGTCTCCCTGGTCGACCTGTCCTATCTCGGGGTGGGCCCGGACCCGACCGGCGACCGCCGGCTGCTCGACGCGCCGCTGCTGCCCTTCGACGGGATGAACGAGCGGGGGCTGGCCGTCGGACTGGCCGCCGACGACACCGCGACGGCGAAGCCGGTGCCGGGCCGGCCCACGGTCGGGTCGGTGCGCATCCTGCGGTTGGTGCTGGACCGGGCGGCCACGGTGGACGAGGCGGTGGCGCTGTTCGGCCGGCACAACCTCGACTTCGACGGCGGGCCGCCGCTGCACTACCTGCTCGCCGACGCGGGCGGCCGGTCGGCGGTGGTCGAGTTCGTCGACGGGACCATGCGGGTGCAGCGCGGGCAGGGGCGGTGGCAGGCCCTGACCAACGTGCCGGTGGTCGACGTACCCGAGCAGCAGCGTCGTCGCGACCACCGCTACGGCGTCCTGGCGACGGCGCTGGACGCGGCCGACGGCCGGGTGGACCCGGCGGCGGCGCTGCGGCTGCTGGGCCAGGTCCGGCAGGGGCACACCCGCTGGTCGGTGACGTACGGGCTGCGCGACGGCGAGGTCCGGCTGGTCACCGTGGCCGGTGGTGGGCAGGAACGCCGCTACCGGTTGCCGATCCGCTGACCCCTCGCACGACGGACGGCCCGGCCCCCCGACGTGCGGGGGCCGGGCCGTCGCCGGTCGGGACTACCAGCTCAGGTAGCCGGCCTGGGTCTGCGCGTTCAGCTCGGGCACCCGGACGAGGTCGGCCGTCCAGGTCCGCCAGTCGTTGAGCTTCAGCACGTCCAGGCCCTTCTGGATGTCGCTGGAGTAGATGTGCCCGTTGTAGTAGTACGTCGACCAGGCGCCGCCGGTGGTGAGCTGGGTGTCCGACAGCGGCCCGCGCTCCCAGAAGCCGATCTCCTTCGGGCGGGTCGAGTCGGTGAAGTCCCAGACCGAGACCCCGCCCTGGTACCACGCCTGCACCATGATGTCCTTGCCGAGGACGGGGATCAGCGAGCCGTTGTGGGCCACGCAGTTCTCGGTGTCGGCGTTGCTGCGGGGGATCTTGTAGTAGCTGCGGAAGACCATCGTGCGGGCGTCGCCCCGGCCGGTGATGTCGTAGACGGCGTCCGCGCCCCGGTTCGGGCCGACGACCTCGTTGCAGGTGGCCGCGCCGCCGCCGCCGAGTTCGTCGGTGAACACCACCTTAGTTCCGGCGTTGTTGAACGTCGCCGAGTGCCAGAACGCGAAGTTGACCGTGTCCCGCACCCGGTTGATCACCCGGGGCGCCTCCCGGTTGCGGATGTCCAGCAGGACGCCGTCACCCATGCACGCGCCGGCGGCCAGGTCCTTGGCCGGGTAGGCGGTGATGTCGTGGCAGCCGGTGGTGGCCGAGGTCTGCCCGGGGACGCCCTCGTAGCCGCCGTCGGGGAAGAGGTTCGGGGTGGCCACCACGGCCGCCTCGGTGGGCCTGTGCACCGGGACCTTCACGATCGAGATCGAGTCGTGCGGCGGCTGGCAGTCGGGGAAGTCGGCCCGTGGGCTGTACGACGACACGTACAGGTAGACCGTCCTGCGGTCCTTGCCGGGGACGAGGGTGTGGGTGTGCGAGCCGCAGGCGGTCTCCACCGACTTGATGTAGCGCGGGTTGGCCTTGTCGCTGATGTCGAAGACCTTGATGCCCTCCCAGGACTCCTTCACCGTCGCCGGTTGGCTCGCGCTGGCGCACGAGTCGTCGGTGCGGGACGAGTCGGTGGAGAGGAAGAGCAGGTCGCCGTAGACCGAGATGTCGTTCTGCGAGCCGGGGCAGAGCACCTGCGACACGATCGTCGGGGCGCTGGGCCGGGCGATGTCGTAGATGACGAAGCCGTTGTAGTTGCCGACGAAGGCGTAGCGGCCCTGGAAGGCCATGTCGGTGCCGAGCGCGCTGGTGGTGTCGAACGGCGCCTGCTTGGGCAGGTTGGCGACCTGGCGCAGGTTGGGGCTGCTGGAGATCTCGTCGACGGCGAGGCCGGGGGCCGCCGGCGTCCCGCCCCGGGTCGCGGTGGCCGGTGCGGCGACGCCCGCCGGGCTGGTGGCGACGCTCGCCACCAGCAGGCCGGCGGCGACCACGCTGACGATCTTCAACTGCCGTGCTCGGGGCAGGGAGAACCTGATCATCGGCGGAACCCTTCGAAAGGGGACGATGCGTACTAGGCACCTTACCGGCCAGTGATGAGAGTTGATGTGAGCCGTATCACATCTATTGGTGGCAGTGAATGGATACGATCGCGGCGACCTCGACCGGAGGGGGAGTCGCATGACCGGCCGACGTGGGCGCATCCTGCTCGCCGTCACAGTCGCCGTCACCGTCGCGGTGCCGGTCGGGCTGGCCCTGCGCCCCGACGGACCGCCGACCCCGACGACGTCCGCCCCCACGGCGACGCCGACCACGACCGGTTCGCCCGACACCCCCGGGGTGATCGTGCCCGGCCGGCCGGGGGAGCCCGCCGCGACCCGGCCCGCGCGGGAGGTCCGCGCCCCCGGCACACCCCGGTACAACACCCCCGACGTCTGGTTCGTGCGGATGATGATCCCGCACCACCAACAGGCCCTCCAGATGGCCGAGCTGGCCCCCGACCGGGCCGCCAGCGCCCAGGTCAAGGCGATCGCCGCCCGGATCAGGGGTACCCAGGAGCCGGAGCTCGGCCTGCTGCGCGGCTGGCTCGCCGCCCGGGGCCTGGCCGCCGGGGAGCCCGGCCACGACCACGGCCGGATGCCGGGCATGCAGTCCCCCGAGGCGCTGCGGCAGCTCGACGCCGCCCGGGGCGCCGCCTTCGACCGGCTCTTCGTCCAGCTGATGACCGCCCACCACGCCGGTGCGGTGACCATGGCCACCGAGCTCCTCTCCGCCGGTGCCGACCAGCAGCTCAACGAGTTCGCCAACGCGGTGGCGACCGAACAGACCGTCGAGATCGCCCGGCTCCGCGCGCTGGTCTGAACCCCGGTCGGCCGACGGACCCGCAGCCACCCCGCGCGGGGCACTACGCTCGGTCACCGTGAGCCGTACCCTGTTCGGTCGCCCGCTGCGCGGCGTCGCCTTCGACGTCGGCGTCAGCGTGCTGGTGGTGCTCTTCACCCTGGTCACGGCGGCCCAGCCCGGGGCGTGGACCCAGCCCGGCGGCTGGCCGTCCGCACTGGTCGGCCTGGCCATGGCGGTGGCCCTGCTGTTCCGGCGCGGCCACCCCTCACTGGTCGCGACGGTCGTCGCCGCACTGGCACTGGTCCAGGTGGTCGCCGGCTGGGGGCCGCTGGCCTACGACGTCGCCGTGCTCGTCGCCCTCTACAGCGTGGTCAAGTACGCCGACCGGCTCCGCGACGGCATGCTGGCCGGCGGCGTCGCCGCCGTCGGGGTGCTGCTGGCCGCCTCGCAGACCGTCTCCCAGGCCGCCTGGTGGGCCACCGCGCTCTACTTCGGCCTGATCACCGGCGGGGTGTGGCTGGCCGCGCTGAACGTCCGCACCCGTCGCCTCTACGTGCTCAGCCTGGAGGAGCGGGCCGCCACCCTGGAACGGGAACGGGAGGCCGAGGCCCGTGCGGCGGTGGTCGGCGAACGCGCCCGGATCGCCCGCGAGCTGCACGACGTGGTGGCGCACAGCATGGCGGTGATGATCGTGCAGGCCGACGGGGCCCGGCTGATGTTCGACCGGGACCCGGAGACCGCCCGGCACGCGGTCAAGGTGGTGGCCGACACCGGCCGGCAGGCCCTGGAGGAGATGCGCCGGCTCGTCGACGTGCTGCGGGAGCCCGACCCGCCGGAGACGACGGCCGGCCCCGGCGCGGACACCGCCGACACCGAACCGGAACGCCGCCGCGCCACCGTCGCCGAACTGCCCGCCCTGGTGGGTCGGTTCCGCGACGCCGGCCTGCTGGTCGGGTACCGGGCCGGGGAGGTGCCGGCCACCCTGCCGCCCGGGCTCGACCTGACCGTCTACCGGGTGGTGCAGGAGGCCCTGACCAACACCCTCAAACACGCCGGGGTCGGCGCGCACGCCACGGTCGTGCTCGGCGTCGACGACGGGCTGGTGGTCCGGGTGACCGACGACGGGCGCGGTCGCCCGCCGGCCCGGCCGGCCCCCTCCGGCGGGCACGGCCTGGTCGGCATGCGCGAGCGGGTCGGCGTGTACGACGGCCGCCTCACCGCCGGCCCCCGCACCGGTGGCGGGTGGCAGGTCGAGGTACGGCTGCCGCTACCGTCGACCCCGGAGGCGGAGGTGATCGCGGCATGACCGTACGAGTGGTGATCGTGGACGACCAGGCGCTGGTCCGGGCCGGCTTCCGGATGGTGCTCGACTCCCAACCCGACCTGACCGTGGTCGGCGAGGCGATCGACGGGGCGGACGCGCTGCGGGTGCTGGCCGGGGTCGAGGCCGACGTGGTGGTGATGGACCTGCGGATGCCGACCATGGACGGGGTGGAGGCGACCCGCCGGATCTGTGCCGCCTCCACCGACGGTCGGCCCCGGGTGCTGGTGCTCACCACGTTCGACACCGAGGCGGACGCGTTCGCCGCGCTGCGCGCCGGGGCCAGCGGGTTCCTGCTCAAGAACGTGCCGCCGGAGGAACTGCTGGCGGCGATCCGGGTGGTCGCCCAGGGGGACTCGGTGGTCGCCCCGTCGATCACCCGTCGGCTGCTCGACCGGTTCGCCGACCGGCTCGGCCCGGCACCCGCGCAGGACCCGCGACTGGCCCAGCTCACCGACCGGGAACGGGAGATCCTGCTGCTCGTGGCGCAGGGGCTGGCCAACGCCGAGATCGCCGCCCGGGTGCACGTCGCCGAGGCGACGGTGAAGACCCACGTCGGGCGGATCCTGGCCAAGCTCCAGCTCCGCGACCGGGTCCAGGTGGTGGTCCTGGCGTACGAGAGCGGCCTGGTCACCCCGGGCGGCTGAACCCGGGTACGACCTGGGTCGTACGGGTCACCCCGGTCGGGGTCGACCTGTGGCGCAGCCGGGTCGCGCGTGCGGGTGGACGCGGGTCGCCGGGGCGTTGCCTAGCGTCGGAGGGGTCCAGTGCCACGCCGACCGGGAGTCCCCATGTCCGTCCCTGCCGCCGTCCGTCCCGCGCCCCGCCCACCCGCCGAAGGCGGCCGACCCGCAGGTCCCCGGGCCGGGCGTAGCCGGTGGGGGCGGTGACCGGGATGTGGCGGTTGACCCTGCGTACGCTGCGCGCCGACGCGCTGCGTCTGCTGCTCTCCTCGGTGGCGATCGTGCTCGGTGTCGCCTTCGTCGCCGGCACGCTGATGCTCACCGACGGCATGCAGGCCGGGGCCTACGAGCGGGCCGGCGCCTTCGACAAGCACACCGACCTGGGCGTCTACGCCGACCGGACCGTCCTGCCGCCGTCCCTGGTCGACCGGGTGCGCACGGTCGACGGGGTGGCCGAGGCCGCCGGGGAGCTGACCGCCCTCGTCGGGGTGGTCGGCGTCGACGGCCGGCCGGTGCTCGGCGTCGGATTGCTCGCCGCGATCCCCACCGGACCCGCGTTGCGCTCCTACGACGTGGTCGCCGGCCGGCTGCCCGACCGCCCCGGCGAGGTGGTCCTCGACGCGTCCACGGCCGCCGCGCAGGGGTTCACGCTCGGCGGCCCGGTCGGCGTCGGCGGCGCGACCGGCGCGGCCCGCCCGTACACCCTGGTCGGCACGGTCGACGTGGCCGGAACCACGCGCGACGTCGGCGGCCCGTTCGTCGGGTTGGTGGGCGCGGACGCGCTGGCCGTCAGCGGACGACCGGGCTACGACCGGATCATGGTGGCCGCCGCGCCGGGAACGGCCGGCCCGGCCCTTTCCGAGCGGGTGGCCGCCGTGGTCGGTGGGGACGCCACGGTGAAGTCGCGGCAGCGCATCCTCGACGAGGCCGTCGAGGACGGGGTGCGCGACCTCGACCAGTTCCGTCTGGTGCTGCTCGTCTTCGCCGGGGTGGCGGTGGTGGTGGCGGGGTTCGTCATCGCCAACACCTTCGCCATCGTGCTCGCCCAGCGGACCCGGCGGACCGCGCTGCTGCGGCTGGTGGGGGCCCGTCGGGGCCAGGTCTTCCGGGCCGCCGTGCTGGAGGCCGCGGCGCTCGGGCTGGCCGGCTCGGCCCTCGGGGTCGCGCTCGGGGCCGGGCTGGCCACCGGGGCGGCGGCCCTCGTCCCCCGGCTCGACCTGCCGCTTCCCGCCGCCGGCCTGACGGTGACCGCCCGGACGGTCGGGATCAGCCTGCTGCTCGGCATCCTGGTGACCGTCGGGTCCGCGCTGCTGCCCGCCTGGCAGGGCACCCGGGTGCCGCCGGTGGCCGCCCTCGCCGACGCCGCCGGGCACCCGGCCCGGGGCGCCGGGCGGCTCCGGCTGACCCTCGGCGCGCTGGTCGGCGTCGCCGGCATCGCCGCGCTGGCCGGGGCCGCCGCCGTCGGGCAGATCGTCCTGGTCGCCGTGGGTGGGGTGCTGTCCTTCTTCGGGATGGTCATGTTCGGTCCGCTGCTGGTACCGGTGCTGGTCCGGTTGCTCGGCCGGCCGTTGCGGCAGGTGTTCGGGGCCACCGCCGCGCTCGCCGTCGCCAACGCGGCCCGCAACCCGCGCCGGGTGTCGGCGACCGCCACCGCCCTGGTGATCGGCATCGGGTTGGTCTCGGCGTTCGTGGTCGGCGCCGGCAGCGTCAAGGCGGGTATCGAGCGTGCGGTCGACGCCCGCATCGGCGTCGACTTCGTGGTCACCGGTGTCGGTGTCGAGCTGCCCGCCCCGCTCGCCGGGGAACTGGCCGCCCGGCCCGAGGTGGGGGTGGTGCACGAGCACCGCAACCGGGTCGTCGACGGTGTCGAGCTGCGGTCGGCGCACCCGGCGCTGGCCCGGCGTTCCCTCGACGCGGTCGACGCCGGGGACGTCGCGGAGCTGAAGCCGGGATCGGTGCTGGTGCACCGCGAACTGGCCGCCGCCCGGGGTTGGCGGGTGGGGTCGACGGTCACCGTCGCCGGGCGTCCGTTCCGGGTGGCCGCCGTGGTCGCCGCCGACGGCCCGACGTCGCAGGGGGTGCCCGCCGGGCACGTGGTCGACCTGGCCGACAGCGACTTCACCGCGCTCTACCCCGACGAACGCGGCCAACTTGCCGAGGTCGAGCCGGCCGACGGGGTGTCCGCCGCGCGGGCCCGCGCCGCCATCGAGACGGTGCTCGCCCGGTACCCGACGGTGAACCTGATGGACCAGGCGGCCTACAAGAAGATGCTCACCGGCACGGTGGACATGCTGCTCGCCTTCGTCACCGCGCTGCTCGGCCTGGCCGTGGTGATCGCCCTGGTCGGCGTCGCGAACACGCTCAGCCTCGCGGTGGTGGAACGGACCCGGGAGAACGCCGTGCTGCGTGCCCTGGGGTTGTCCCGGGGGCGGATGCGCCTGCTGCTGGCCATCGAGGCGGTGCTGACCGCCCTGGTCGGCGCGCTGCTGGGCACCGCGCTGGGGGTGGCGGTGAGTGCCGGCACGGTGGCCTTCGTCGCCCGGCTGGGTGGCGGCTTCACGCTGGTGCTGCCCTGGGGCCGGCTCGGCCTGACCCTCGCCGTGGCGGTGCTGGCCGCGCTGGCCGCCTCGGTGCTGCCGGCCCGGCGTGCCCTGGCCCGCCCGGTGGTCGAGGCGCTCGGCGAGCAGTGACCCCGGCCGTCGCCCCGCCGCCCGGCCTGCCCGCCGCCCGGCGGGGCGACGGTCAGAGCCGCTCCACCATCGCGCCCCGGCACCGGTCCCGGGTGTCGAAGACGTACCGGGCGTGCCGGGTGACCAGGTCGTAGTCGAAGCTGTCGTGGTCGGTGACCAGGACCACCGCATCGGCCGCCGCGACCTCCCGCGCGGTCAGGTCGACCACCACCACACCGCCGGGGATGTGCTGCGGCTCGGCGTACGGTTCCACCGCGTGCACGTCCGCGCCGAGCGCCTGCAACCGGCGGGCCACGTCGACGGCCGGCGAATCGCGCATGTCACCGGTGTTCTTCTTGTACGCCAGCCCGAGCAGCAGCAGCCGCGCCCCGTTGACCGGCCGGCCGATCCGGTTCAACCCGGCCATCACCCGCTGGGCCACGTGCTCGGGCATCTGGTGGTTGATGTCGTCGGCCAGCTCGATGAACCGGAAGGGCCGGCCCAGGGTGCGCTTGACCTGCCAGGACAGGTAACACGGGTCGATCGGCAGGCAGTGCCCGCCGACCCCCGGGCCGGGCCGGAACGGCATGAACCCGAACGGCTTGGACGAGGCGGCCTCGATGGCCTGCCAGGCGTCGATGCCGAGCTGGTGGGAGGCCATCGCCAGCTCGTTGATCAGCGCGATGTTGACCTGGCGGAAGGTGTTCTCGATCAGCTTGGTCAGCTCGGCCACCCGGGTGGAGTCCACCGGCACGGTCCGCTCGACCAGTCGCCGGTAGAAGCCGTCCACCCGCTCCAGCGACGCCGCGTCCACCCCGGACACCACCTTCGGGGTGTTCTCCAGCCGCCACGTCGGGTTGCCCGGGTCGATCCGCTCCGGGCTGTAGCCGAGGTGGAAGTCACCCGGGCTGCGCAGCCCGCTCGCCGCCTCCAGCAGTGGCCGGAGCAGGTCCTCGGTGGTCCCCGGGTAGGTGGTCGACTCCAGCACCACCGTGCAGCCGCGCCGTACGTACGGGCCGACGGCGGTACCGGCCTGCTCGACGAAGCTCAGGTCGGGGACCCCGTCGCGCAGCGGGGTGGGCACGGTGATCACGCAGATGTCGAAGCCCTCGGCGTCCGGGTACTCGGTGCTCGGCCGGTACCGTCCGCTGGCCAGGGCCCGACCCAGCCGGTCGGCCGGGATGTCCTCGACGAAGGACTCGCCGGAGGCCAGCCGCTTGACCCGGTCGGCGTCGACGTCCAACCCGACCACGTCCAGCCCGGCCTCGACGGCGCGCATGGCCAGCGGCAGTCCGACGTATCCCTGACCGATGACGACCAGCTTCTGTGCGTTCATCCGGGCTCCCTGCAAGCGTGTCCTTGCAGGGAGCCTAGATGGCGATATAGCGATCTACGTCCGTTTTGGTATTCCTGGGGTCTGCGGTGTTCCCGGTGCCGGGCGACGACCGGTCAGGTGCCGGCCGGCGGCGGGTTGTTGCCGCCCCCGCCGCCCGCCTCGGTCGTGGTCGCCGTCGGCTCGCCCGCGGTCGGTCCGGTGGTGGGCGTACCTGTCTGGGCGGGCTCGCTGGTGGCCGGCTCCGACGGGGTGGGCGGCGCGGAGTTCGTCGGCGGCGGCACGGACGAACCGTTCGGCAGTGGCGTCGGGCTGACCGACACCGACGGCGACGGCTTCTCGTACTGGTTGGTCGGCCGGGGTGGACGCGACGACTCGTCGGCGCCGGTCTCCTCGACCACCGCCGGGATCTCGGAGCGGTCGGTGGGGGCCACCGCCGGGCCGGTGCTGCGGATGTTGGGCACACCGCTGTCGAGCGACTTCGAGGCGCCCAACGCCGCACCGAGCGCGGTCAGGGCCACCAGCACCGCGGCCAGCGCGCCGACCAGGGAACCCCGGCGGCGCCGCCGCGACCCCGAGCCGACCACCGTCGTCGACGTCCCCGCCGGGCCGACCCGGGCGTGGTCGGCCCGGGACGGGTGGCGCAGCGGCGGCGTCACCAGTGCGGTGGCGGCGGTGTCGTCACCGGCGGCGGCGCGGGCGGCGGTGGCCATCTCGGCGCCGGTGGCGAAGCGGTCCGCCGGGTCCTTCTCCAGCGCCCGCGCCACCAGCGCCCGGACCGCCACCGGGATGTCGGCGGGCAGCTCCGGCGGCTCGTCGTCCAGGTGCCGCACGGCCACCTGGAGCGGGTTGTCCCCGGTGAACGGCGGCTGCCCGGTCAGGCAGCAGTACGCCACCGCGCCCAGGGCGTAGATGTCGGTGGCGGCCGACACGGGCCGGCCGGACGCCTGCTCGGGTGCCATGTAGAGGGCGGTGCCCGGCACCGCGTTCGTGCTGGTGATGCTCGTCACATTGGTGGAGCGGGCGACGCCGAAGTCGACCAGCACCACCGTGCCGTCCTCCTGCACCAGCAGGTTGCTCGGCTTGACGTCGCGGTGCACGATGCCGCCGGCATGCGCGGCGTGCAGGGCCTGGGCGGCCTGCGCCACGACCGACATCGTCTCGTCCACGTCCAGGTGGCCGGCGGACTCGATCCGCCGCGACAGCGGTTCGCCCTCGACGAACTCCATGACCAGGTAGTCGGCCCGGCCGCCGTCGTCGAGCCGGTCCTCACCGCAGTCGAAGACCTGCACGATGCCGGGGTGGCGCAGCGCCGCCATGATCCGCGCCTCGGCGCGGAACCGGGCGATGAAGTCGGGATCCGAGACGAGTGCCGGCAGCAGCACCTTCACCGCGACCTGGCGACCCAGAACCAGGTCGGTGGCCCGCCACACATCGCCCATGCCGCCGGTGGCGACACGTTCGTCCAGGCGGTAGCGACCGCTGAGCACGACCTCGGATGACAACACCCCCATACCGTACCCAGGGTCCTCCCGTCCGGCAGACGCCGATATCCCTTCGGGGTTCTCGCGGGAGGACCTGTCCAGGTCCCGGCGGGGGTCGGCCTGACGGTCGGTCACCGGTGGCCGTCGTGCGGTCACCGATGGTGCGTGGTGACGTCATGGGGGGTGGAGGGCGTGGCGGTAAGCGTCCGGAGGGTGATCGGTGTTACGCCGACGCGCCGCCAGCGAGATTGATCTATCTCACCTTTTCCGCCCCATCGACCGCTTGCCTGCGCCCTGCTCCGGCTCCTAGTGTTGCCCCCTCTGGCCCGTCCCGGTGCCGGTACCGCGCCCAGACCCGACGCCGTACTCTCCCGGCGGCGTACCAGACGGATCACCCGGCGTCGGGTGCGAGCGGGGCAGCGGGGGGGCTGAAGGTGCGCGAAGGGGTCCGCTGGTCGGGCCGGGGCGGCGGCGTGTCCGCCGGTCGCCGGCCCGGGTCGGTCGACGGGGTGGCCCGGCGGTGACCGACGACCTGACCGGGGCGGTCGCGGCGGCGCAGGCCGGCGACGAGGAGTCGTTCCGCGTCCTCTACCGCAGCCTCCAGCCGGGCCTGCTGCGCTATCTCACCGCGCTCGTCGGCGCGGACGCCGAGGATGTGGCCTCCGAGACCTGGTTGCAGATCGCCCGGGACCTGTCCCGCTTCACCGGCGGCGAGTTCCGCGCCTGGGCGGTGACGATCGCCCGGAACCGGGCCATGGACCACCTGCGCCGCCAGCGTCGCCGCCCGTCCCTGCCGGTTCCCGTCCAGGACCTCAGCGACCTCGCCGGCGACGCCGACACCGCCGAACGGGCCGGCGAGACGATCGGCACCGAGTCCGCGCTGGCGTTGATCTCCACCCTGCCGCCCCGGGAGGCCGAGGCGGTGCTGCTGCGGGCGGTGATGGGACTGGACGCGGAGACCGCCGGTCGGGTGCTCGGCCGGCGGCCGGGTGCGGTCCGCACGGCCGCGCACCGGGGGCTGCGCCGGCTGGCGGCCATGCTGGAACGCGGGGACGCTCCCCGTTCGTCCGACGACGAGCGGGTCGCCCCGCCCCGCCCCCGGCCGACGCCGCACGCGTCGCGGGCCGAGCCGGCGGACGGCTGACATGAGGGGAGACTGGATGAACCTCCGCCGGTCGGCCCGCTCCGGTCGGCCGGTGAGCCGGGCCGAGGCCGAGCGGCTGCTCGATTCGACCGGGCCGGGGACCGCGCCGTCCACCGACGATCCGCTCACCCGGTTGCTGGCCGCGGCCGCCGCACCGGCCCGGGTCGACGAGCTCGCCGGTGAGCAGGCGGCGCTGGCGGCGTTCCGGGCCGCCCGGGGCGCGGCGGCACCCGGGCCCGTCCCGGCCGGCCGACGGCGTCCCCGGCTGTCCACCGGCGTGGTGGCCTGGATCGCCGCGCTGGCCGCCACCGCCACCGCCGGGGTCGCCTTCGCCGCCGGGGCCCTCGACCGTCCCGCCGAGCCGACACCCGGACCCGTCCCGTCCGCCACCGCCACGCCCACCGGTGCCGACACCGACCGGCCGTCCCCGTACCGGTCCGAACCGCAGCGGCAGAGCCCGTCGCGGCGGCCCGGCGGCACCGTGCCCGGTGGCGGTCCCTCGGCGCCGCCCACGCCGCCCGGCCACACTGGGCCGGCGAACACCGGCAAACTGGTCGGGCAGTGCCGGGCCTACCTGGCCATGCCGCCCCCGCAGCGTGCGAAGGCGGTGACCAGGCCCGGGTACGCCGACCTGGTGGCCGCCGCCGGCGGGGCCGACCGGGTGGAGGCGTACTGCCGCACCCTGGTTCCGCAGCGCCCGTCGGCCAAGCCGTCCGCTGCCACCGGTGGTCCGGCGGGCCCCGGCGGGGGGCCCGGCCCCAAAAACTAGTCGAAAAGGCTTCACAATTATTTCTTCCCGTCGGGTCTGCGGGATCGGTCCCCGAGTCAGAAGATGGAGGACGGGACGGTCCCTGTCGGCCGTGCCCGCCGGCCGGCATGGTCGGACCCTGCGTCGGGAGGAAACCGTCTCGTGGTGACGTCGCCCGGGCTGGACCGGTCGACCGTGCTCGGCGAAGTCGCCGAGGCGGCCGGGCACCTGGCCCGCATCTGTTTCAAGACCGGCCCACCCACCCTCACCGGCGTCGAACTGGAATGGACCGTCCACGACGCCGCCGACCCCGCCCGGCCACTGGACCGGACGCGGCTCCGGGCGGCACTCGGGCCGCACAGCCCACCCACCCTGGACGACACCAGCCCGGCCCGCCCCCTGCGGCACGGCAGCACCGTGACCGTCGAGCCGGGCGGCCAGGTGGAGGTGTCCACCGCGCCGCGATCCTCGGTCGCCGCGCTCGTCTCGGCCACCCAGGCCGACATCGACGAACTTGACGCCCTGCTCGCCCGTGCCGGCCTGGTGCGCGGGCAGACCGGCATCGACCCGTGGCGGGACCCCCGCCCGGTGGTCGACACCCCGCGTTACCGCGCCATGCGCTGCGTCTTCGACCGGCGCGGCCCGGCCGGGCAGACCATGATGTACAGCACCGCCGGCCTCCAGGTCTGCCTCGACGTCGGCCAGGCCACCGGCCTGGCCGAGCGCTGGGCGGCGGTGCACGCGGTCGGGCCACCACTGGTGGCGGCCTTCGCCACCGCCGACCGGCACGCCGGTCGGGCCACCGGCTGGGCGTCCGCCCGGATGGCCGCCTGGCTGGACATCGACCCGGCCCGCACCGGCCCGGTCTGGTCGGCGCACCAGCCGGACCGGGACCCGGTCGCCGCCTGGACGCAGTACGTCCTCGCCGCGCCCCTGCTCTGTCTACGCCACGACGGCCCGGACTGGACACCCCCGCACGGGGTCACGTTCGCCGACTGGATAGCCGGGGCCCTGCCCGACCCACCCACCACCGACGACCTGGACTACCACGTCAGCACGCTCTTCCCACCGGTACGCCCGCGCGGCTACCTGGAGGTCCGCTACCTCGACGCCCAGCCCGGCCGGGACTGGACGCTCCCACTGGCCGTGCTGACCGCGCTGCTGGGCGACGAGCGGACGGTCCGGGCGGCCCGGACGATCGCCGCGCCGGTGGCCGACCGCTGGCGCACCGCCGCCCGGTGCGGGCTGGCCGACCCGGCCCTGGCCACGGCGGCCGTGGCCCTGCTCGACCTGGCCCGGGAGACGCTGCCGACGCTCGACCTGCCGACCGACACCCACGACGAGATCGACCGCGGGATCCGCCGACGGATCGCCGCAGCGCAGAGGGGAGACCGGTGACCACCACCGAGCAACCGGGCGCGCAGCCCGAGGCGTTGCGCAGCCGGATCGCCGCCGAACTGGCCCGGACCCGGGCCCGCACCGACGCGTTGACCAGCGCGGTGGACGACGAGGACCTGGTCCGGCAGCACTCGACACTGATGTCGCCGCTGGTCTGGGACCTCGCCCACGTGGGCAACCAGGAGGAACTGTGGCTGGTCCGGGACGTCGGTGGGCGGGAGCCGGTGCGGCGCGACATCGACGACCTGTACGACGCGTTCAAACAGCCCCGTAAGGACCGCCCCTCCCTGCCGTTGCTGCCCCCGACCGAGGCGCGGGCCTATGTGGCGACCGTGCGGGACAAGGTGCACGACCTGCTCGACGGGGTCCGGTTCTCCGAGCGGCCGCTGGTCGCCGACGGCTTCGTCTTCGGCATGATCGTGCAGCACGAGCAGCAGCACGACGAGACCATGCTCGCCACCCACCAGCTACGCTCCGGGCCGGCGGTGCTCGACGCGCCCCCGCCCCCCGAGCCCCGGGCCCGGGTCGCCGCCGAGGTGCTGGTGCCGGCGGGGCCGTTCACCATGGGCACCTCGACCGACCCGTGGGCGCTGGACAACGAACGCCCGGCGCACACCGTCGACCTGCCCGCGTACGTCATCGACGCCGCGCCGGTCACCAACGGCGCGTACCGGGAGTTCCTCGCCGACGGCGGGTACGACGACCCGCGCTGGTGGAGCGCGGCCGGTTGGCGGCACCGCACCGAGGCCGGGCTGACCGCGCCGATGCACTGGCGACGCGACGGCGACGGCTGGGCCTACCAGCGGTTCGGCCGGTGGGCCCCGGTACGCGACGACGAGCCGGTGGTGCACGTCTGCTGGCACGAGGCGCAGGCGTACGCGCGGTGGGCCGGCAAGCGGTTGCCGACCGAGGCGGAGTGGGAGAAGGCGGCCCGCTGGGACCCGGCGACCGGGCGCGCCCGGCGCTGGCCGTGGGGCGACGACGAGCCGACCGCCGAGCACGCCAACCTGGGGCAGCGGCACCTGTGGCCGGCGCCGGTCGGGGCCTATCCGGCGGGCGCCTCGCCGCTCGGCGTGCACCAGCTGATCGGCGACGTCTGGGAGTGGACGGCGAGCCCCTTCCACGGCCATCCCGGCTTCACCGTCTTCCCCTACCCGGAGTATTCGGAGGTGTTCTTCGGCGGCGACTACCGGGTGCTGCGTGGCGGCTCGTTCGGCACCGACCGGGCGGCCTGCCGGGGCACCTTCCGCAACTGGGACCACCCGATCCGGCGGCAGATCTTCAGCGGTTTCCGCTGCGCCCGGGACGCCCGGCCCGAGGAGGCCCACGGGTGAGAGGCGGTGTCGCCTGATGTGCCGGCACCTGGCGTACCTCGGCCCCCCGGTGACCCTGCGGTCGCTGCTCTACGACCCGCCGCACTCGCTGGTCCGGCAGTCCTGGGCCCCCCGGGACATGCGCGGCGGCGGCACGGTCAACGTCGACGGCTTCGGCGTCGGCTGGTACCCCGGCCCCCGCGGGACGGATGGCGGGGACGACGGTCGCGGCGGGGCCCCGGTGCGGTACCGCCGGGCCGGCCCGATCTGGTCCGACCCGACGCTGCCCGAGCTGGCGGCGGTGACCTGCTCCGGCGCGGTGCTGGCGGCGGTGCGCTCGGGCACGGTGGGCATGCCGGTGCAGGAGAGCGCCGCCGCGCCGTTCGCCGGGGGGCGGTGGTTGTTCAGCCACAACGGGGTGGTGCGTGGCTGGCCGGACTCGGTGGTCGGGCCGGCCGGCGGCCTGCCGGTGCGGGACCTGCTCACCCTCGACGCGCCGACCGACTCGGCGCTGCTGTGGGCGCTGGTCCGGCACCGGCTGCGGGCCGGCGCGTCACCGACCGAGGCGGTCGTCGCGACCGTCCGGGAGGTCGCCGCCGCGGCCCCGGGATCACGGCTGAACCTGCTGCTCACCGACGGCGTGTCGGTGGTGGCGAGCGTGTGGGGGCACGCGTTGTCGGTGCGCGCCGACGACGGTACGGCGCTGCTGGCCTCCGAGCCGGTGGACGACGCGCCCGGCTGGCGAGAGGTGCCCGACCGGCGGTGGGTCCGGGCGGGACCGGACGGCGTGCACGTCGGTGAGTTGGATTGACCGGACGGAACAGGACGTTTTCGGTGCAGGAGAGGACGACATGAGCGCGGAACCGCTGGAGATCTACCTGGAGGAACGGGACCTCGACCGGGCGTTGCGGTCCGACGTGCGGACCGGGCTGGCCGCCGACCCCAAGTGGCTGCCCCCGAAGTGGTTCTACGACGCCCGGGGCAGCGAGCTGTTCGAGGAGATCACCCGGCTGCCGGAGTACTACCCGACCCGGGCGGAACGGGCGGTGCTGGCCGAACGGGCGCCGGACATCGCGGCGGCGACCGGGGCGAAGACCCTGATTGAGTTGGGCTCCGGTTCGTCGGAGAAGACCCGGCTGCTGTTGGACGCGTTCACCCGGCACGGCGGGCTGGGCACCTTCGTGCCGCTGGACGTGTCGGTGAGCGCGCTGCGGCAGTCCACCGCGCAGATCGCCACGGACTATCCGGCGCTGCGGGTACGCGGCATCGTCGGGGACTTCACCCGCCAACTGGACCGGCTGCCGACCGGTGGTCGCCGGTTGGTGGTCTTCCTGGGCGGCACCATCGGCAACCTGGTGCCGGCCGAGCGGGCCGACTTCCTGGCCGCCATGCGCGCCGCCCTGGAGCCGGGCGACCACCTGCTCGTCGGCACCGACCTGGTCAAGGACCCGGCGGTGATCGTGCCGGCGTACGACGACGCGGCCGGGGTCACCGCCGAGTTCAACCGCAACGTGCTGCGGGTGATCAACCGGGAGTTGGCCGCCGACTTCGATCCGGACGCGTTCGCCCACGTCGCCCACTGGGACCCGGCGCAGGAGTGGATCGAGATGCGGCTGCGGGCCCGACGCCCGATGCGGGTCCGCGTCGACGCGCTCGACCTGACCGTCGAGTTCGCCGCCGACGAGGAACTGCGTACGGAGGTGTCGGCGAAGTTCCGGCAGGCGGGGATCGGCGCGGAGCTGACGGCGGCCGGATTCCTGCCGACGGAGTTCTGGACCGACCCGGCCGGCCTGTTCGGGGTCACCCTGGCCCGCGCCGCCTGACCGGCACCCGGCGGCCGACGGACGGGCCGGTGCCGGCCGGTCCGCCGGTGACGACACCGCCGGCCCGGTGTGTCGGGGCGTCGACGGGCACCTGCGGGGTGACCCGGCGCACCCGGCGCACCGGCCGGCCGGGCCGGTCGGTTAGGCTGTCAGGCGCGAAGGGGAGTAGCCCCCAATGTCGTGGTCGACACACTGGTGCGTTCCGCACCCGGCCACGCGGCCCCACCAGCGGTGGGGCGGGCGAGACCTTCGACTCGGGCTGTCAACACAGCCGGGTCGAGGTCGCCCCGTCACCTCCTCCCGGCCTGATCGGGAAGGTTCCTCATGGACGGTTTCCTCGTCGCGCTGGTCGTCAGCTTCGGCGTCATCTTCGTCGCCGAGCTGGGGGACAAGTCCCAGCTCATGGCGCTCACGTTCGCCACCCGGTTCAGGACGGTCCCGGTGCTGATCGGCATCACCGTCGCCACCGCGATCGTGCACCTGGCCTCGGTGGCGATCGGCGTCGGCCTGAACGCGGCGCTGCCCACCGGCTGGATCTCGCTGGCCGCCGGCCTGGCGTTCCTCGGCTTCGGCGTCTGGACGCTGCGCGGCGACAAGCTCACCGAGGAGGAGAAGCGCAAGGCGGAGAAGACCGGCAAGTCCGCCATCTTCGCCGTCGGTGTCGCGTTCTTCCTGGCCGAACTGGGCGACAAGACGATGCTCGCCACCATCACCCTGGCCACCAAGTACGGCTGGTTCGGCACCTGGCTCGGTTCGACGCTGGGCATGGTGGCCGCCGACGCGTTGGCCATCCTGGTCGGCCGGCTGCTCGGCCGGCACCTGCCGGAGCGGACCATCCGGTACGGCGCGGCGGTGCTCTTCGCCATCTGCGGCCTGTGGCTGATCCTGGAGGCGGTGCGCGAGCTGTCCTGACCGTCGACTAGCCGGGGTGCGGGCGGGTAACGCCACCCGGTGAGCCTGGACGAGCTGCTGCGCCACGGCGACGCGGTCGTGGTGGGGGTCGTGGAGACCATCGGCGCGACCGTCATCGTCGTCGGCGCGCTCTGGGCGGCGCTGCGGTTCGTGGTCGAGGGGCTGCGGCACCGCAGCGCCGCCGTGTTCACCCCGATCCGGCTCTCCCTCGGCCGGTTCCTCACCCTCGGCCTGGAGTTCCAGCTGGCGGCGGACATCCTGCGGACCGCGGTGTCGCCGACCTTCGCCCAGCTGGGTCAGCTGGCCGCGATCGCCACGATCCGTACCGCGCTGAACGTCGTGCTGCGCCGGGAGATCGCCCAGGAGAAGCGGCAGGTGGACGCCGGTGACCGGGCGCACCCCGACCCGCAGCCGGCCCCGACCGGGGACGGCGGCGGGTCGTCCCGATGACCGGGGTCGCGGTGCTGCTCGCCACCGGGGTGAGCGCGCTCGCCCTCGGCGTCGGCGCGGTGGTGCTACTGACCACCCGGTCGTGGCGGACCGCCCTGCGGGTCCTGCTCGACCTGCTGGTCGCCGCGGGTCTGCTCCGGCTGGCCGGCGGCCGGAGCTGGTCGGCGCTGGCGACGGCGGCGGCGGTCGTGGTGTTGCGCCACCTGCTCGGGGCCGGCCTGAACGCGGCGGCGTCCACCGCGCCGCCGACTACCGACCCCCGGACGTGGGTAAGCCGAGCACACCCCCACCGGGGGCCAGCAGGGCACGAACCGAACGTGACGGGAAGGATTCCCCTATGAGCCGGCACGACGAGCCGAACGAGTACGGCTTCGCGGGCGGGGCCACCGCGCCGCAGCCCCCACCCGGTGGCCGCCCCGACGAGCAGGACCGGGCCGAGGCGGTCGCGGTGCCGGGTGACGACCTGACCGGGTCGGTCACCGAGGCGCTGGAGGAGACCGAGCCGGACGGGCGGGACGACGACGCCGGGCGTCACCGCTGAGCGCAACCCGCCGTCCGCCCGGCGTGCCGCCGGGCGGACGGCGGGTTCAGCGTGGTGACGGCAGGGTGGACAGCCGGGCGGTGTCGTCGACCCGGACGAGGCGGTCATCGCAGCAGGCCGCCAGCCGTTTGACCAGCTCTTCCGGGTCGCCGTACGGGTCGAGCCCGGCCAGCTCCGCCGGGTCCAGCGCGGGGACCCGGACGTGGGAGATGAGCGGGTGCAGCGGCCGGCTGTCGATCTCGTCGACGCCGAACAGGTCCTCGTGCAACTTCTCCCCGGGGCGCAGGCCGGTGTAGACGATCTCGGGTGGCTGGGCCGCCTCGGCCGCCAGCCGCTGGGCCACCTCGGCGATGCGTACCGGTTCGCCCATGTCCAGCACCAGCGCCTCCCCGCCCCGGCCGACGACGGCGGCCTGGAGCACCAGGTGCACCGCCTCCTGCACGGTCATGAAGTACCGGGTCACGTCCGGGTGGGTCACGGTGATCGGCAGCCCGGCCCGGACCTGGGCCTGGAACGCGGTGAGCACCGAACCCCGGCTGCTGAGCACGTTGCCGAAGCGGACGCTGAGGAACGCCCCGCCGTACCGTTCGGCGTAGTGCGCGGTCAGCCGTTCGGTGATCCGCTTGGAGTAGCCGAGGACGCTGATCGGGTTGGCCGCCTTGTCGGTGGAGATGTTCACGAACTCGGCGACGTCGCGGCACGCCTCCAGCACGTTGAGCGTGCCCTGGACGTTGGTCTTGACCGCCTCGCCCGGGTGGCGCTGCAACAGGGTGAGGTGTTTGAGGGCGGCGGCGTGGAAGACGATGTCGGGTCGGCGTTCGGCGATGATCCGGGCGATCCCGTCGGCGTCGCGGAGGTCGGCGAGGATCAGTTCCGGCCCGTCCAGCAGCGCCCGCCCGTGCAGGGACATCTGCAGCGCGTGCAGCGCCGACTCGTCCCGGTCGAGCATCATCAGCTCGCCGGGGTCGCAGCGGGCGATCTGCCGGCACAGCTCCGAGCCGATCGAGCCGCCCGCGCCGGTGACCAGCACCCGGCGTCCGGCGAGCCCGTTGCGCTCCACCGGTAGTTCGGCGACCCGCTGGGCTCGTCCGAGCAGGTCGGTGAGCTGTAGGTCGCGGACGGCGTGTGCGGTGACCGGGCGGTCCAGCAGCTCGCGTACGGGCGGCAGCACCTTGAACGCGGCGCCGGCCTGCAGGGTGCGGCTGCGTACGTCACGCATCAGCTCGGCGTCCGAGCCGTTGATCGAGAAGATCACCGTGGCGGCCCGGGTGGCGCGGACGGCCTGGATCAGTTGCTCCCGGCCGCCGAGCACCCGGAGCCCGGCCACCCGCAGCCCCTGCCGCTCGGGGTCGTCGTCGAGCAGCCCCACCGGGAGGTATCCGCTGGTCGGGTCGCCGAGCAGCACCCGGACGAGGCGTTCGCTGGCCGCGTCGACCCCGTAGATCAGGGTCCGGTCGGCCGAGCGGGCGGGCCGGGCGTCGCGGTCGCGTCGCCACCGGTAGGTGACCCGGCCGGCCCCCATCAGCAGCAACGCCACGGCGGCGCCGAGGATCGGCACGCTGGCCGGGATGGGTCGTTCGGCCATCGGCAGCAGCGCGGCCAGCGCCACGGCGGCGGCCAGCACGACGGTCCCGCCCAGGTCGCGGGCCTCGCCGACGCTGCCGACCGGGTGTCGGCCCCGGGCGGTGAACCGGACCTGTTCGAGCGCGGCGTGGATGACCGCGCACACGCCGGCGGCGCCGAGGGCCAGGGCGCACTGCCGGGGGGTGATGCCGAACTCGTACCGGGCCCAGGAGGCGACCAGAAAACCTGCGCACCAGGAGGCGGTGTCGAGCGTTAGCAAGGACAGGGCCTTCGCGCGTCGCGTGACCCAGTCGCGCCGCTGGCTGGGGTCGTCATCCGTCTGGGGGTCTACGTGGTTCATTGGCGTCCTCTGCGTTTTGTTCCGTGATTGCGAGGATTCGGCACTGGCGAGCGGTTTGCATCGTATACGTTGTTTCTGCACCGTAAAGGACTACTCGCTGCGTTTAGATACTCTCACGGCGTTATGGGAACCTAGGGAGACTTCGTGCTTTTTCACCAGCTGGCCGTTCCGCCGGAACGGAGGGCGTGATGGACGTCCGCACCTGCCTGCGCCTGGTCCGCCGACACTGGTGGATCGTCCTGGTCACGCTGATGCTGACGGTCGGCTCGGCGGCGCTGGTCACGGTCCGCACGGCGCCCCGTTACGTGGCCTCGGTGACGTTCTTCGTCACCGCCCCCAACCAGGGCGTGAGCAACGCCTACCAGGGCGAACTCTTCCTCCAGCAGCGGGTGAAGTCGTATGCCGACCTGCTGCGCAGCGACCGCCTGGCGCAGGCCGTGGTCGCCGACTCCGGCCTCGGCCTCACCGCCGACGACATCCAGCGCCGGGTCGCCACCTCCACCGAACCGGGCACCGTGCTGCTGCGGGCCAGCGTCACCGACACCGACCAGACCCGGGCCATGAAGGTAACCGAGGCCCTGTCGGCCAAGTTCGTCGAGCTGGTCAAGAAGATCGAGACCACGTCGGACGGCAAGGCCGGACCGACCCGGATCGAGGTGGTGGGCGGCCCCCGGGTCAGCGCCAGCCCGGTCTCCCCGCAGCCCAACCGCAACCTCGCCCTCGGCGTCCTGGTCGGGCTCCTGCTCGGCGTGGCGCTCGCCGTGCTGCGCGGCATGGTCGACGTACGGCTGCGTGACGCCGCCGGCCTGCAACGTGCCACCGGCAGCCCACTGCTCGGCGACATCCCGTTCGACCAGGCGGCCAAGGCGGCCCCGCTGATCGTCGGCGAGGCGGCGACGTCGGCCCGCGCGGAGGCGGTCCGCAAGCTGCGGACCAACCTGCGCTTCGTGGACGTGCACGAGCCGGCCCGGGTGATCGCGGTGACCAGCGCGCTGCAGGGGGAGGGGAAGACCACCCTGTCCTGCAACCTGGCGATTGCGCTGGCCGAGGCGGGCTGGCGGGTGCTGCTGGTCGACGCCGACCTGCGCCGCCCGAAGGTCGCCGACTATCTCGGCGTCGACGGCGGCGTCGGGCTCACCGACGTGCTCGTCGGCGACGTCCAGGTCGGTGACGTGGTGCAGCGCTGGGGCGACAAGTCCCTGCTGGTGCTGCCCAGCGGGTCGACCCCGCCGAACCCGAGCGAGCTGCTGGGGTCCAAGTCGATGGCCGACCTGCTCCTGTCGCTGCGCGAGTCCGCCGACATCGTGGTGATCGACACCGCGCCCCTGCTGGCCGTCACCGACGGCGTGGTGGTGGCCGTGCAGGCAGACGGCGCGTTGCTGGTCACCCAGCAGGGGCGTACCTCGCGCGCCCAGGCCGCCGCGGCGGCCCGGTCCCTGCACTCCGTGTCGGTACGGCTGCTCGGGTGTGTGCTCAACATGGCCAAGGTGGCCCGCGCGGACGCCTACCAGTACGAGGCGTACCGGATCGCCACCGCGTCGCCGGCGTCGGTGCCGGCCGACCGCGCCACCGCCGCGCACCGCGAGGACCAGGGGCTGCACCCGGCCAGCGACCGGACGCAGGAACTCACCCGGCTGCCGCGATGAGTGCCGCCGCGGGTCCGTCCGTCCGTCCCGCCCTGTCCGCCACGGGCGGGGCGGCGACGGCGGCCCGCGGGTCGGGGGCGGCGGTGCGCCGTCGCCCCCCGGCCCTCGACCGCGTCGGTCGACGACCCGTCGACAGAACGCGGAGGGGAGCGCGGCGATGAGGGTGGGAATCCTGTCGTACCACTTCCCGCCGGAACCGGCGTTCATCCCCGGCAGCCTCGCCGAGGAGCTGGCCCGGCGCGGACACGAGGTGCGGGTGCTGACCGGGTTCCCGGACTATCCCGGCGGCCACGTCTATCCCGGGTGGCGGCAGCGCTGGCGGCACGTGACCCACAGCGAGCGGTTGACCGTACGCCGGGTGCCCCGCTACGCGGGCGGCGACGCCTCGCCCACCGCCCGGATGGCCGGCTACCTCTCCTTCGCCGGCAGCGCGGCGCTCGCCGGACGGCGGTACCTGGCCGGCGTCGACGTGCTCTACGTCTTCCAGTTCCCCGCGACCAGCTTCGCCGCCGCCGGGCTGCTGCGGCTGCTCGGCCGGGTGCCCACCGTGCTGCACGTGCAGGATCTCTGGACCGGGGAGGTCGCGGCCGATCCGCAGCGGCCCGGCCGGATCACCACCACCATGCGCCGGGTGTTGCGGGCGGCCGACGCGGTGGCGGTCACCGCCCCCTCGATGCGGGACCTGGTGCTCGCCGACGGGGTCGCCGGGGACCGGGTGCGTACCGTGCCCAACTGGACCGACGAGCGGATCTTCCAACCGGTGCGCGCCGGCCGGGCCGCCCAGGCACTGGTCCGTGGGGACGCGCGCTGCGTCGTCATGCACGCCGGCACGATCGGCGAACGGCAGGGCCTAGAGACCGCGGTCCGGGCGGCGGCGGCGCTGCGCGACCGGATGGATCTGGTGCTGGTCGGCTCCGGGGCGCAGGAGCGGCGGGTACGGGGCCTGGCCGGCGAACTCGGGGCCGGCAACGTACGGTTCCTCGACCGGCGGTCGCCGGGGGAGATGCCCGAGCTGTACGCCGCCGCCGACTACCAGCTGGTGACCCTGCGGGATCTGCCGGAACTGAACGGGACGGTGCCGAGCAAGGTGCAGTCCGCGCTGGCCTGTGCCGCCCCGCTGGTGGCCTCGGCCGGGGGCGACACCGCGGCGCTGGTGGAGCGGGCCCGGGCCGGGCTGTCCTGCCCGCCCGAGGACTGGGCCGCGCTGGCCGACCGGTTCTGGCTGGCCAGCACGATCCCACCGTCCGCGCGGGCGGAGATGGGGCGGCGGGGGCGGGAGACCTATCTGCGGGAGATGTCCCTGCGGGCCGGGGTGGACCGGATCGAGTCGCTGCTGCGGGACGTGGCGTCCCCCCGGGTGCCCGCCGGGCAATAACCGTGAACTAAAGCAAGTACGAAAATTCGGTAACAGCCTGACAGTGGCATTTGTCGTGCTACAAAGCTCATGAATGGTCATATCGCCCGAAAGGGAGAGCGGAGCGACGGGTGGCGGAGAGCGGTAGGTCGCGCAGCGGCCGACGGAGACTGCGGCGGCGGACCCGGCGACGGGTCCGCCGGGCCCTGCTGGTCTGCCTGGTCGTCGGGTCGGTGCTGTTCGGTGCCGCCGGCTGGGTGGGGTTCCGGGGCTGGCAGGCGCGCGCCCACCTGGTCAACGCGGCCGGGCTCGCCCGGGAGCTGAGCACCCAGGTGCTCGGCGGCGACCTCGACCGGGCCCAGCGCACCCTGGCGGCGTTGCAGGAGCAGGCCGGGGCTGCCCGGACCGCCACCGGGGACCCCGGGTGGGCGCTCGCCCGGCACGCCCCGTACGCCGGGGACGACGTCGCGGCCGTCCGGACCATCGCGGTGGCCATCGACGACCTGGCCCGGGAGGCGTTCCCGGCGCTGCTGCGCACCGACCTGACCACGCTGGTGCCGACCGAGGGGCGGCTGGACCTGGCCCGGCTGCGGGCCGCCTCGGCGGACCTGACCGCCGCCGACGTCGCGGTGCGCAGGTCCCGGGCCGGCCTCGACGCGGTACCCGCCGAGGACCTGGTCAGCCAGCTCGGCACGGCGTTGACCGAGTTGCGGGCGGAGATCGAGCGGCTGGCCGGGCTGACCGGAGCGGCGGAGCGGGGTGCCCGGGTGCTGCCCGCCCTGCTCGGCGCGGACGGGCCACGCAGCTACCTGCTGCTCTCGCAGAACCTCGCCGAACTGCGCGCGACCGGCGGCATGTTCGGCGCGTACGCGGTGATCCACGCCGACGACGGGCGGGTCCGGATGCGCGAGCAGGGCACCAGCGCCCAGTTCGGGCGGTTCACCCCCGCGCTGCGGGTGGACGAGGAGGTGCGTCGGCTCTACACCGACCTGCCGGGCATCTACCCGGCCGACGTCAACCTGAGCCCGAACTTCCCCGCTGCGGCGAAGCTCTACCGGGAGATGTACCGGCGGCACAGCGGCGTGACCGTCGACGGGGTGCTGACCGTCGACCCGGTGATGCTGTCCTACCTGCTCCAGGCCACCGGGCCGGTGCAGGTGCCCGGCGACGCCACCCTGGTCAGCAACCAGGTGGTGCGCACCCTGCTCAGCGACGCCTACCAGGGCCGCGACGACACCGGGCAGGACGCCTTCTTCGCCGCCTCGGCCTCCGCGGTGTTCGACGCCTTCCTCACGAAGAAGGTCAACCCAAGAGTGCTTTTGTCGGCTTTAGACCGCTCCATCACGGAAAGACGGATACTGTTCTGGAGTGCCCGATCCACGGAACAGCGGACGTTCGCCGACACCCGGCTCGCCGGTGCGCTCCCCGAACAGGAGACCACCCCGACCGTCGGGGTCTTCCTCAACGACGGCAGCGGCGCGAAGCTCGGCTACTACCTACGGCCGACGGCGACCCTCACCACCGGCGACTGCGCCGACGAGGGGCGGCGGCAGCTCAAGCTGCGCTTCACCCTGCACTCCTCGGCCCCCGACTCGGGTCTGGCCAAGTCGGTGCTCGGCCTCGGCCTGGCCGGCGACCCGTACACGGCCCGGACCCTGATCTCCGTCTACAGCCCGGCGGGCGGCACGGTGCTCAGCGCCCGGGTCGACGGAAAACCGACCTCGCTGGGCAGCGGGATCGAACGTCGCCGGCAGGTGGTCATCGCCACCGTGGACGTCGGTCCCGGCGCCACCCGGACCCTCGACGTGGACCTGCTGACCGGCAGGAACACCACCGGCACCGCCGAACTCTGGCACACACCGACCGCCACCCCATGGACCACCCAAGTAGTTCCCGCACCTAGCTGCAAACAGTAGGAGGAGACCATCATGCGGCTATCCCGCATTCTCATGGCGCTGACGGTCGGTCTGGCCATCGTGGCCGTGCCGACCGCCGCGGGGGCTGCTCAGCCGCAGCCACCCGCCGACAGCACGCCGCAGCCGCCACCGTACCCGCCCGTCACGCCCTCGCTGACGGCCAACCCGACGACCATCTTCCTCGGCGAGACGGTGGTGCTCACCGGCACCGGCTTCGGGCCGAACGAGATCGTCGACATCGACGTCACCGTGGCGCCCCTCGCCGCGGCCGTGCCGGGGCAGGCACCGGCCCGACGCAGCGACGGCACCACCGTCGCCATGGTGAAGGTGGACTACTCGCAGCCGCAGCCCGCGCCGCGGCACTTCACGGCGCAGACGGACGCGAACGGTAACTTCACCGTGAGCTACCGGCCGAGCGACGTCGGGCGGATCACCTTCACGGCGACCGGACGCACCTCGGGGCGTACGGCCAGCACGACGATCACCGTGCTGCCGAAGAAGAAGCCGCACCCGCACCTGCCGGTGACCGGTGACAACCTGAGCACGCCGCTGAAGGTCGGCGGCGGGCTGGTCGGCGCCGGTGTGGTGCTGATGCTCACCGCGTTCGGCTGGCGGCGTCGCCACCGGTTCGGCATGACCCGCTGACCCGGAATCCCTGCGGTACCCGGTGCCCGTCGGACCTTCCGGTCCGGCGGGCACCGACCGTTGCCGGTACGCCGCCGACCGCCCCCGGGCGCGGATCGTCACCCCCGTCCGGTTCACTGGACGGGTGGACGAGGTGATCTGGAACGCGGCCCGCGCCGCCCGCGCCTGGCTGGACGCCACCAACGGCACCGACCAGACCGAGCTGACCTGCCGCATCCTCAAGCTCAGCGAGGAGGCCGGGGAGGCCGCCGGAGCCTGGATCGGTGTGCTCGGCCAGAATCCCCGTAAGGGGGTCACCCACACCCGTGCGGAGGTGGCCGCCGAGTTGGCCGACGTGGTCTTAACCGCCCTGGTCGCCATCGAGAGCCTGGGCCTGGACGCCCGGTCGGTGGTGACCGCCTGCGCCGCGAAGGTCGAGTCCCGGATCACCCCCTGACGACCCGCCCGACCCCGATGGCCGGCACTGCCCCGGCCCTGGCCCTGGCCCTGGCCCCAGTGCCGGTGCCGGTGCCGGTGCCGGTGCGACGATCGTCCGGTATCACCCGGTCCGACCGCTGTCGTCGTGACCGGCGGCACCCCCGGGCCGGAATCCCGACCCCGCCCCCGGCGTTACACCCTGCGTACGACCGCAGCAGCACCCGGACCACCCGACGTCCCGGCCGCCGGCGGAATGACCCGGCACCGACGCTCGTTACACCCCCGGTACGACCGCAGCAGGCAGTACCCCGGCCGACCCCGCACCCCCCGGGCGGGAATGGCCCCGGACCCCCGGTCGTTACACCTGAACCCCGGCACGAGCGGCAACCACCCCGGCCGGGAACCCCCTCAGACTTTCCCCCCGTATGAGCGCCCCCGACGTGGTGCCCACGCCCCCTTCCGCTGCCCGTCCCCCACGGGCACACCCAGCCCTCCACCGGCCGGGTCGGGGCGTCTACCCCCGAAGGAGCAACCCCATGAAGACCACCATCATGAACACCACCATCCTGCGTAAGAGCGTCCTCGGCATCGCCGGTCTCGCCGTCGCCGGAGGCATCGCCGCCGGCCCGCTCAACCACGACACCCCCACCATCGACACCCGCCCCGTCGCCGCCGTCCAGGCCGACAAGCCCACCGTGGACACCACCAAGCTGATCCCGCACGGCGTGCAGGGCGAGCAGTCCCGCATCGACCTCAACGACGAGCAGACCAGCAACGCCAAGGCGATCATCGCCGCCACCAAGAAGGCCGGCATGGACGAACGGGCCGCCGTCGTGTCCATCGCGACCAGCCTGCAGGAGTCGAAGCTGGAGAACCTCGGCCACCTCGGTGACCGCAACGACCACGACTCGCAGGGCCTGTTCCAGCAGCGGCCGTCCAGCGGCTGGGGCACCGTGGAGCAGATCACCGACCCCGAGTACGCCACCCTGGCGTTCCTCAAGGGCCTCAAGCAGGTCGACGGCTGGCAGGACATGCCCCTGACCAAGGCCGCCCAGACCGTCCAGGTCTCCGCCTACCCCGACCACTACGCCCAGTGGGAACAGCAGGCCGCCGACCTCGTCGCCCAGCACTGGAACAGCTGACCCCCGTACGACACGATGGCCGGCACCCCGCGTGGGGTGCCGGCCATCGCCACGTCCACCCGTGCCTGCCGATGGTTCGGTGGCTGCCGGCGGATCGGCGGACGGGCGGTGCGGTGCGGATCGTGGAGACTTCTTGCTGCCCCAGGCACCACAACTCTCCACACAGGGCCACGCGGTGATGCCGTCTGGCAGGGGCACCCGGGACCGCGCTGCCCTGGCGGACCTCGCCCAGCCCGCTGTCGCCGTTGCGGTCAGCGTGCGTCGGCCAGCCGGCCACAGCGGACCGACGGATCGATGGTGACGTGGGTCACCGGAGGGTGGGGAAGGAGTAGGTGGGGTGCCGCGTTGTGCGGGGTGTCGGTGTGTTCGGTGTCCCCGGGCCTCACCTGAAATGCCCTCGCGGAGTTCCGTTCGGCTGGAGCCGCGTCGCGCCACGCGCCGAGAGGCGACCCGCACATCGACACGCGCCGCCCCCGACCCGTCAGGGTCGGGGGCGGCGCGCTGTGCGCGCAGCGGGCAGAATCACGGGGTGGACTGGTCCAGCACGACCGGGGTGGTCACCCTGCCCAGCGGCGCGACCGTACGCGGGCGGCGGGTGGCCGACGCGGTGTCCCCGGCCGACTTCGCCCTGATCCTGGCACCCGGGCCGACCCCCGCCTGGGCGCACCGGCGCATCCGGTGGCCCGACTTCTGGTTGCCGACCGACCGGGTCGACGCCCTGGACGCCTTCCGTGAGGCGTTGCGCCGCGCCCACGCCGGCGACCGGGTGGAGGTGGCCTGCCGGGGCGGGATCGGCCGGACCGGCACCACCCTCGCCGCCCTGGCGATCCTCGACGGGGTGCCGGCCCGCGACGCCGTCCGGTGGGTCCGTGACCGCTACCATCCGAAGGCCGTCGAGACCCCCTGGCAGCGCGCCTGGCTGCGCCGGCTCCCCGACCACTGACCGGTGTCCCGACCGCGTCGGCCCGTCCCGACCGCGTCGGCCCGCCCCCGTCGGCGGCCGGCCACCGACGGGGGCGGGGGAGTGGCCCCGCTCAGCGGGAGGCGACGTACTCGCGCAGGTGTCGGGCGGTGAGGGTGTCACCGTGGGTGACCAGGTCGGCGGGGGTGCCGGTGAAGACGATCCGGCCGCCGTCGTGGCCGGCACCGGGGCCCAGGTCGACGATCCAGTCCGCGTGCGCCATCACCGCCTGGTGGTGCTCGATGACGATCACCGTGTTGCCGGCGTCGACCAGCCGGTCCAGCAGGGCGAGCAGTTGGTCCACGTCGGCCAGGTGCAGGCCGGTGGTCGGCTCGTCCAGGACGTAGGTGGCCGCCTTCTCGGCCATGTGCACGGCCAGCTTGAGCCGTTGACGTTCCCCGCCGGACAGGGTGGTCAGCGGCTGTCCCAGGGTCAGGTAGCCGAGGCCCACCTCGGTCAGCCGGTCCAGCACCACCCGGGCCGGGCCGGACGGGAAGAACTCCCGGGCCTCGGTCACCGACATGCCGAGCACCTCGCTGATGTTGCGGCCGCGCAGCGTGTAGGCCAGCACCTCGGGGGTGTACCGCCGCCCCTCGCACGCCTCGCAGACGCTGGCGACGGCCGCCATCGTCGCCAGGTCGGTGTAGACCAGCCCGATCCCCTTGCAGGTCGGGCAGGCACCCTCGGAGTTGGCGCTGAACAGCGCGGCCTTCACCCCGTTGGCGCGGGCGAACGCGGTGCGGATCGGGTCGAGCAGGCCCGTCCAGGTCGCCGGGTTGCTGCGTCGGGAACCCCGGATGGGGGACTGGTCGACCACCACGACGCCGTCGCGGCGGGGCAGCGACCCGTGGATCAGTGAACTCTTGCCCGAGCCGGCCACCCCGGTGACGACGGTGAGCACCCCCAGCGGCAGGTCGACGTCGACGTCGCGCAGGTTGTGCAGGTCGGCTCCCCGGATCGCCAGGTGGCCGGTGGGCCGGCGGAACGCCGTCCGCAGGGTCGCCCGGTGGTCGAGGTGCCGGCCGGTCAGGGTGTCGGAGCGGCGCAGCCCGGCGACGTCGCCGGTGTAGCAGATCCGCCCGCCGGCCGAGCCCGCGCCCGGACCCAGGTCGACGACGTGGTCGGCGATCGCGATCGTCTCCGGCTTGTGCTCGACGACGAGCACCGTGTTGCCCTTGTCGCGCAGCCGCAGCAGCAGGCCGTTCATCCGGGCGATGTCGTGCGGGTGCAGCCCCACCGTCGGCTCGTCGAAGACGTACGTCACGTCGGAGAGGCTGGACCCGAGGTGGCGGACCATCTTCACCCGCTGTGCCTCGCCCCCGGACAGGGTGCCGGACTCCCGGTCCAGGCTGAGGTAGCCCAGGCCGATCTCCACCATCGAGTCCAGGGTGTCGCGCAGGTCGGCCACCAGCGGGGCCACCGACGGCGCGTCGATCCCGCCGACGAACTCCGCCAGGTCGCTGATCTGCATGGCCGCGCACTCGGCGATGTTCCGGCCGGCGATCGTCGAGGACAGCGCCGCCGCGTTGAGCCGGGCCCCGCCGCAGGCGGCGCAGGTGGCGAAGGCGACCGCCCGGTCCACGAAGGCCCGGATGTGCGCCTGCATGGACTCCCGGTCCTTGGCCAGGTAGAGCCGGCGGACCTTCACCACCAGCCCCTCGTACGTCCAGCTGTTGGCGCCGACCTTGATCTTCGTGGCCGGCTTGTGCAGGAAGTCCTCCCACTGCTGCGGGGTGAAGTCCTGGAGCTTGACGTCCGGGTCGAACAGCCCGGACCCGACGATGGTCTGCCAGTACCAGGAGTCCACGGCGAAGTTCGGCACCAGGATCGCCCCGTCGTTGAGCGAGCGTTCCACGTCCACCATCGCCGACACGTCGAGGTCGGAGACGCGGCCCAGCCCCTCGCAGGTCGGGCACATCCCCTCGGCGAGGTTGAAGCTGAACGCACCGGCCCCGCCGACGTGCGGCTCACCGAGCCGGCTGAACAGGATCCGCAGCAGCGCGTACGCGTCGGTCGCGGTGCCGACGGTGGAGCGGGAGTTCGCCCCCATCCGCTCCTGGTCGACCACGATCGCCGGGGTCAGGTTCCGCAGCGAGTCGACGTCGGGGCGGGACAGGTTCGGCATGAACGACTGGAGGAAGGCGCTGTAGGTCTCGTTGATCAGGCGGCGGGACTCGGCGGCGACGGTGCCGAACACCAGGGAGGACTTCCCCGAGCCGGAGACCCCGGTGAAGACGGTGAGCCGTCGCTTGGGTATGTCGACGGAGACGCCGGTGAGGTTGTTCTCCCGGGCGCCCCGTACCTCGATCACGTCGTGGCGGTCGGCGGCGGACTGCGCTGGTTGCTCCATACCTTCGATTTTCTCATTCACGCTCATGTAGAGACTTTCTCCGTACTTCACGCGTCGGTCGACCGGCAATATGGCGGGAAGTCTCAAACCACGTGACAACCACTAGGGTGGGCGGGAACGCGAGCGGTGGGGAGAGGCCGGGTGACGGGGGAGCGACGGTGGCGGCTGGTCGACGTCGCGGCCAGCGCCGGCATCTCCACCCAGCAGGTGCGCAACTATCTGGCCGACGGGGTGCTGCCGCCGACCGACCGCACCCCGAGCGGCTACCGGATCTTCACCGACCGCCACGTCCGGGCCCTGGCGGTGGCCCGCCGGATGGCCGAGGGGCACGGCTGGGCGCGTACCCGGGAGGTGCTGGCGGCCGTGCACCGGGGTGAGCTGCCGGCGGCGCTCGCCGCGCTCGACGCCGGGCACGCCGAGCTGGACCGCGAGCGGGCCGAGATCGCCCGGGTGCTGGGCGCGTTCGAGACGGTGCTGGGCAGCCGGCCGGCGGCCGTGCCCCGCCGGGACGCCCGGATCGGCGAGGTGGCGGCCCAGGTGGGGGTGCGGACCTCGCAGCTGCGCCTGTGGGAGCAGCGCGGCCTGCTCCGCCCGCACCGGCAGCGGGGCACCGGCTACCGGGTGTACGACGTGGCCGAGGCGCGGGCGGCGCAGGTGGTGGCGCTGCTGCGCCGGGGCGGCTACCCGTTCGAGATCATCACGGCGGTCCTCGACGAGCTGCGCAGCACCGGCCGACCGGACCGGGTCCGGGCCGAACTCGCCCGGCGGGAGCAGGAGCTGAACCGGCGCAGCCTGCGCCGGCTGCGGGCCTCCGCCGCCCTGCACGACTACCTGGACGCCACCGGCACCTGAACCGGACGCCCCCGGGGATTGTGCCCGCCCGCTGCCTGGCGCGCACAGCCGGACGGCCCGGCGGAGGATCCGCCGGGCCGTCGGTGCGCAAGGGGTCAGTTCAGCCCGCAGGCGGCGAAGTTGTCGAGGTTGGGGCGCTGTGCGCCGACGCGGTTGAAGGCGATCTCGATGCGGTCGAGGGCGGCCTGGCGCTTGTCCTTCAGGGGGCCGAGGATGGCGTTGTTGATGAAGTTGGCGCCGCCCTGGGGGTTGGCGGCCTGCTGGGCGAGGCGGGCGTTGGCCTCGCTGATCTGCTTGTCGAGGTTGGCCAGTTCGGCCTGGACGTTCGCGGCGGCCTGGGCCGGGACGGCGGGGATCTGCGGCGTCGGGCAGTTCACCGTCCGGGCGGCACCGGCGTTCCCGTTGCCCGCGTTGCCGTTGCCCGCGTTCCCGTTGCCCGCGTTCCCGTTCCCGGCACCCGCGTTGCCGTTGCCGGCGTTACCCGCACCCGCGCCGTTGAGCCCGCAGGCGGCGAAGTTGTCGAGGTTGGGACGCTGTGCGCCGACGCGGTTGAAGGCGATCTCGATGCGGTCGAGGGCGGCCTGGCGCTTGTCCTTCAGGGGGCCGAGGATGGCGTTGTTGATGAAGTTGGCGCCGCCCTGGGGGTTGGCGGCCTGCTGGGCGAGGCGGGCGTTGGCCTCGCTGATCTGCTTGTCGAGGTTGGCCAGTTCGGCCTGGACGTTCGCGGCGGCCTGGGCCGGGACGGCGGGGATCTGCGGCGTCGGGCAGTTCACCGTCTGGGCGGCGGCGGTGGTGTTGTTCCCGCCGGTGGCGGCGTTGCCGGCCTTGACGGAGCTGTTCAGCGCGCTGGCCACACCCGGGGCGTTCAGGCCGCAGGTGGCCAGGGCGTCCAGGTTGGGCCGCTGGGCGCCGGCCCGGTTGAAGTTGATCTCGATGCGGTCCAGCACCGCGACCCGCTTGCTCTTCAGCGGGCCGAGGATCGCGTTGTTGATGAAGTTCGCGCCGCCCTGCGGGTTGGCCGCCTGCTTCGCCAACCGCTCGTTCTGCCGGGCGATCTCCTCGTCCAGGTTGGCCAGTTCCCGCTCCACCCCGGCGGCGGCCGACGCGGGGACCGCCGGCAGCTTGTCCCGTACCGTCGGGCAGTTGACGGTCTGCGCGGCGGTGCTGCCGGTGTTCTCACCGGCGGAGGCGAGTTGCAGACCGCCGCCCAGCAGCAGCACCGCCAGGGCGCCCACTCCGCCGAGCTTGAGGACGGCATTCTTCCGCATTGGCCTGGCCATGTACCTCTCCTCTGATCTCCGGCGGGTCGCGACGGCGTGGCGTCCGGTGGCCCGACGGTGGCTGGGGTCAAGGCGGACCGGATGTCCGACGCCCGGCATTGGCGTCCGCCCCGATCCGTCCTTGCGGCGATGGATACGGGGACCGGCAGAAGATCGTTCAAGAATTCTCGTGAGCTTTCGGTCGCTCTCGGTGATCGACGAAGAAATGCCAGCTCAGTGGGGGTGGGAGCGGTTCCATCGCCGCGCGGAGGAGGCGATTTCAGCTACCTGCTGTCACCCAAGAGTGATCCAGGGTGAGGAGCGGGACTCCCGTCGGGTCGGTCGCGCCCCCTGGGGAACCCGGTTGCCGCCTCGGTAGGGTGCCTCACCATGAGAGCCCGGGTCCTGGCCGCCGGCGTCGCGGCCGTACTCCTCACCGGTGTGCCGGCCATCCCCGCCACCGCGGGCGGTGCGGTCCGCGCCGGGTCGGCCGCCGCCGTCGTGCCGTGCCCGAAGCTGCCCGCGCCGAAGGTGACCCGACCGCCCCGGCCCACGCCGCCCGCGGCCGTGCCCGAGCAGCAGCGGGTGGGGGGCGAGGCGCTGGCCACCCCCGGGCTGACCGTGCCGCCCGGTGCGCCCGCGCCGCCGCCGGTCACCGCGACCTCCTGGCTCGTCGCCGACCTGGACACCGGAGCGGTGCTCGGCGGCTGCGGCCCGCACGAGTACGGCACCCCGGCCAGCGTGCAGAAGCTGCTGCTGGCCGCCACCATGATGCCGAAGCTGAACCCGAAGCAGGTGGTCACGGTCACCCGCCCCGACCTGGACATCGAGCCGGGCAGTTCCGCCGTCGGCCTGCTCGACCGTGGCCGCTACCCGGTCGAGACCGTCTGGCTCGGCCTGCTGCTCCAGTCCGGCAACGACGCGGCCAACCTGCTGGCCCGCCTGGGTGCGGGCAGCGCCGCCGCCGGGGTCCGCGAGATGAACGCCGAGGCACGCCGGCTCGGGGCGTTGCAGACCCACGCGGTGACGCCGTCCGGGCTGGACGGTCCGGGCCAGTTCACCAGCGCGTACGACCTGGCGCTGATCGCCCGGGTCTGCTTCGCCGACCCCACCTTCCGCCGGTACGCCCTGACCGAACGCACCCAGATCCCGGCCCAGCCGGCGCTGCGCAAACCCGGCTTCCAGATCCAGAACGAGAACCAGCTCATCTACCGGTACCCGGGGGCGCTGGGCGGGAAGACCGGCTTCACCGACCTCGCCCGGCACACCTACGTCGGGGCCGCCGAGCGCGGTGGACGACGACTGGTGGTGACCCTGCTCGGGGCGGAGGCCCGCCCGGTACGCGGCTGGGAACAGGGGGCGCGGCTGCTCGACTGGGGCTTCGGCCTGCCCCGGGACGCCTCGGTGGGGCGACTGGTCGAGCCCGGTGAGCTGACCGACGCCAGCCCGTCGGCCCCACCGTCCGCCCCGGTGGCCGCCGCGCCGGCCGCTCCCCGCCCGACGCCTGGCGCACCGCAGTGGCTCGGCGGGGCGGTGGTCGGCGGGGCGGTCGGGCTGGTCGGCCTGCTGGCCGTCCTGCTCGCGGTCGGCCGTCGGCGGCGGACCCGCCGCCGGGTCCGGCGGCGGGTCGCCTGGGACTGACGGCGACCCGTCCCGCCGGGGAGCACCGGCGCGCGTCGGCGGTCACGACCCGCCGGGATCGGCCGGCGTCGACAACCGGTGCGAGCCTCCATAGACTCCGGTCGTTCCGGTACCCGTCGTCTCTCCGGTACCACGAGTCCAGGAGGACCATTCAGTGTCGAGTGAACCCCGACCGTCCGCCGCCGGGTCGCGCCCCCACGGCCGGCTGGCCCGCCTCGCCGGGGCGGCCCTGGCCTCGGCCGCGCTGGTCGTCGCCGGTGGCACCGCCGCCGTCGCCGCGCCCGCCGACGGGCCGACCGCCGCCCGGACCACGAAGGGACCCTGCGCGTACACGTCCACGCCCGACGAGCCGCCGGCCCGGCCGGTGCCGCTGCCGCCCGACCCGCGTCGGACGCCCGACGACGGCACGGTCCGGGTCACCCTGCGCACCAGCCAGGGGCCGATCGGGTTGACCCTGGACCGCGAGCAGGCCCCGTGCACCGTGCAGAGCTTCCTGCACCTGGCGCGGCACCGGTTCTACGACTGGACGCCCTGCCACCGGCTGACCGCGTACCCGACGCTGCAGGTGCTCCAGTGCGGCGACCCGTCCGGCACCGGCGAGGGCGGGCCGGGCTACCGCTACCGCGACGAGCTGCCCACCGACCTGCCGCCCGCGCCGACCGACCCCACCGGGGTGCGCCGGCTCTACGCCCGGGGCACGCTCGCCATGGCCAACGCCGGGCCCGACACCAACGGCAGCCAGTTCTTCCTGGTCCAGTCGGACTCGGCGCTGCGCCCCAACTACACCGTGTTCGGCAGCATCGACGCGGCCGGGCTGAAGACCCTGGACAAGATCGCCGCCGGTGGCATCGCGCCCACCCCCGAGGACCCCGCGCCGGTGGACGGCGCCCCGGCCCTGCCGGTGCAGATCCACCGCGCGATCCGGGGCCACTGAACGATGCCGGCCGGCCCGTCGCGGGCCGGCCGGGGGTGACATCGGGTGGGGGCGGCTGACCGCCCCCACCCGACGTCAGCCCTGCTCGCCTGCCGCCCGGGTCCGGTCGGCGTCCGCGTCGGCCGCGCCGACCGGCACACCGTCGCCGTCGCGGGCGGCGTCGGACAGGTCCACGTCCGCGCCGGCACGGGCGGCGTCGGCGCGGGCGTCGTCCGCACCCACCACGGGACGGGTGTCGACATCGTCGACGTCGACCAGGTCACCACCGGCCGCGAGGCCGATCGGGGCGTAACGGGGGTCGGTCATGGTCTCCTCCTTCACCGGGGCCTACCCTCCGCTACCCCCATCCACCCCCGTCGACACCTCCGGCCACCCGGCGGCATGCTAGCGGCCGGTCCGCACCCACCGGGTGGGATTCGCCGGATCGGCGGACCGGCGGGGCGGGCGTCACTACCTTCGTCAGCGTGAGAGTTCGGGGACGTACCGCCGCCGCCATCGCCGCCCTGCTGCTGTCGCCGGTCGTCGCACCCGCCGGTGCGGCGGACGCCGCCGGGGCGGTCACCACCGGCCCGTGCGCGCCGGTGCCGGCCGTGTCCCGGCCACCCCGACCCGTCCCGCCCCACGCCGACCCCGCCGCCCGCGTGGTCGGCGGCCCCGCCCTGGCCACCACGGGGCAGGTCCGACCGGCCGGGACACCCCGGCCGCCCGCCGTGCCGGCCGTCTCCTGGCTGGTCGCCGACCTGGACAGCGGCGACGTGCTCGGCGGCTGCGGCCCACACGAGTACGGCACCCCGGCCAGCGTGCAGAAGCTGCTGCTCGCCGCGACCGTGCTGCCGAAGCTCGACCCCCGCGAGACGGTCACCCTCACCCCCGGCGACCTCGACATCGAGCCGGGCAGCTCCGCCGTGGGCTTCGCCGAGGGCGGCCGGTACCGGATCGAGACCCTCTGGTTGGGCCTGCTGCTCAAGTCCGGCAACGAGGCGGCCAACGCGCTGGCCCGCCTCGGCGGCGGCCCCGACGGGCTGCCCGGTGGGCTGCGGGCGATGAACGAGCACGCCCGGCAGCTCGGCGCGTTGCAGACCCACGCGGTGACCGCGTCCGGGCTGGACGGTCCGGGCCAGTTCACCAGCGCGTACGACCTGGCGCTGATCGCCCGTGCCTGCTTCGCCGACGCCACCTTCCGCCGCTACGACACCACCCGGGAGACGATGATCCCCGCCCAGCCGGCGCTCGGCGAGAAGGCGTTCCCGATCCAGAACGACAACCAGCTGCTCGACCACTACCCGGGGGCGCTCGGCGGCAAGACCGGCTACACGGACCTGGCCCGGCACACCTACGTCGGGGCCGCCGAGCGGGGCGGCCGGCGGCTGGTGGTCACCCTGCTCGGCGCGGAGGTGCTCGACAGGCGGGGCTGGGAACAGGGCGCGGCCCTGCTCGACTGGGGGTTCGGCGTGCCCCGGGGCGCGGCGGTCGGCCGGCTGGTCAACCCGGGCGAGCTGACCGCCGGCCCGTCCGCGTCGGCCACCGCCACCCCGCCCGCGCTGGCCGCCGCCGGTGGGCCGGCCCGGCTCGACCCGGACGGTCACCCGTGGTCGCGTCCGCTGCTCGCGGTCTCCCTGGCCGCCGTCGTGGCCGGCCTCGCCGGGCTGCTGTTCGCCCTGCGGCACCGACCCCAGCCCGGACGCCGACGGCGGTGAGAGCCGGCGCGGACCACCCCCGACGGGTGCTGCTCCGGTTGCTGGTCGCGACGGCGGTGCTCGCGACGGCGGGCTGTGGCCGGCCGCCACAACCCGCGCCGGTGCCGAGCGTCGCCATGCCCACCCCGACCGGACCGCGCGCCCCCGCCGACGTGGTGCTGCTGTCCGAGGTCGACCCGAGCATCGTCGTGGACATCCGCTACGCCGGCCCGCACAACTTCGTCGGCCGCCCGGTGGACGGCTACGACGAGCCGCTGTGCCTGCTCACCCGGCCCGCCGCCGAGGCGCTGCGCCGGGTGCAGGACGCCGCCCGCGCCCAACGGCTGAGCCTGCGGGTGTACGACTGCTACCGGCCGCAGCGCGCCGCCGACGAGTTCGTCCGTTGGGCGAAGGACCCCGCCGCACAGCAGACGAAGGCGGAGTTCTATCCCCGGGTGGCCAAGTCGAGGCTGTTCGCCGACGGCTACCTCGGCGCGCCCACCGCGCACAGCCGGGGCAGCACCCTCGACCTGACCCTGGAGCCCCGCCCGGCCCCGCCCCGCGCCTCGTACGCCCCGGGCCAGCCGCTGGTGGCCTGCACCGACCCGGCCGACAGGCGGTTCGCCGACGGCACCCTCGACATGGGCACCGGATTCGACTGCTTCGACCCGCTCGCGCACACCGCCGACCCCCGGGTCACCGGTGCGGCCCGGGCCAACCGGGGCCTGCTGGAACGCCTGATGACCGAGGAGGGTTTCGTCAACTACGACCGGGAGTGGTGGCACTACCGGTACGCCGACGAGCCCTACCCCGACACCTACTTCGACTTCCCGGTGGCCCGCGCGTCCCTGCCCCGCTGACCGGCCCGGTCGCCGGCTCCGGGGTCGGGCCGCCCACCGCCGGTCGGGGTAACTGCGGTGGGTCGGCGGTGGCAGGCCGCTAGGCTGCCCGACGGCTCCCGGCCGCCCGCCCGGGGCGACCCCGTCCCGTGAAGGACCCGACATGACCACCGAACGGATCGGCCCGCCGCTGCGCGCCGGGGAGCGGGAGACGCTGCGTGCCTTCCTCGACTTCCACCGGGCCACCCTCGCGATGAAGTGCGAGGGCCTGACCGACGAGGAGCTGCGCCAGCGGGCCGTGCCGTCGTCGCAACTGACCCTGCTCGGCCTGCTGCGGCACCTCGCCGAGGTGGAACGCGCCTGGTTCCGTCGGGTGATCGACGCGCAGGACGTGCCGCTGCTCTGGTCGGAGGACGGCGACTACCAGCAGGCGTACGACCCGACGGGGTCGACCGGCGCGGAGGCGTTCGCGGCGTGGCAGCGGGAGGTGGAACACTCCCGGCGGATCGAGCGGGCGGCGGCCTCGCTCGACGTCACCGGCCACCAGGCGCGCTGGGGCGAGGACGTGTCGCTGCGCCTGGTGATGCTGCACATGATGCACGAGTACGCCCGCCACAACGGCCACGCCGACCTGCTGCGGGAGGCCGTCGACGGCAGCGTGGGCGTCTGACCCGCCGATCCGCCGCCCGGCCCCGGCCCGGCTCAGCCGGCGGCCGGTCGGGTGCGTAGCGGCAGCCAGGCCAGCACGTCGCGGATCGTGGCGTCCCAGTACGGCCAGTCGTGGTCGCCGGGGGAGAAGTCCACGGTCACCGGCACGCCCCGGTCCCGGGCCGCCGCGACGAAACGCTCGTTGTCGTCGTACAGGAAGTCCTCGGTGCCGCAGGCGACGTAGAGCGGGGGAGTGTCGGCCCCGGCCCGGCCCACCAGCGCCACGGTGTCGTCGTCGGGGCCGGCCGCCGGGACGTCGCCCCAGACGGTGTGCCAGACGTCCGGGTCGAGCGGACGGTCCGGGGCGTAGCGGCGGTGGGCGACGTTGAGCGCCCCGGACAGGCTGGCCGCGGCGGCGAACCGTTCCGGTTGCCGCAGCGCCCACTTCACCGCGCCGTAGCCGCCCATCGACAGCCCGGCGACGAAGGTGTCCTCCCGGCGGTCGGAGAGCCGGAAGAACGACCGGCAGACCCGGGGCAGCTCGTCGGTGAGGAACGTCCAGTACCGGTTGCCGTGCTTCTCGTCGGCATAGAAGCTGCGTCCGGCCTGGGGCATCACCACGGCCAGACCCAGGGCCGACACGTACCGCTCGATCGAGGTCTGGCGGGTCCAGGCGGTGTCGTCGTCGCTGAGCCCGTGCAACAGGTAGAGCACCGGCGGGCCCGCATCCGTGGGCGTCGGCCGTGCCGGGTCGGGTTGCGGCAGGATCACCGTCATCGACGTGCTCATGCCCAGGGCCTCGGAGTCGAACTCGCACCGCATCAACGCCATGGCCATGGACCGTACCGCCTGCCGGCCCTGCCGGACACGACATCGCCGCCGCCGGCCCGAGGCTGTCGCCGTGCCCACCGAGGCGGGCTGACCGGGCCGTCGGGGGAGCGGATATCCGGTTGCGGCGGTGCGGGCATCCGCCTAGGTTCGACGTCGACGCCAACACCGACCAACCGGGGAGCACACCGTGTCGCCGTACCTCAGCACCGGGACCACGCGGTTCACGCCGCGCGGCGGCGTGCTGTTGCCAGCCGGCGAACGGGCCCGGGGTTGTCGGTGGCGATCGGGGTGGCGGCGCGGATAGCGCCGGCGCGACGTGCGCAGCCGCCCACCCCACCAGGGGACCGGGCGGCTTTTTCGATCCCCGACACCCGCCGAGGGGTGTAGCTCAACGGGTAGAGCACCGGATTCCAAACCCGACGGTCGCAGGTTCGAATCCTGTCACCCCTGCTCCCACGAACGAGGAGAACGACCATGGCATTCACCCCGCTGCCGGGCACCAAGGCGCCGGTACGGGTCTGGACCGACCCGTACGGCATCGAGCCGCAGGCCGCGCAGCAGTTGCGCAACATCGGCGCGCTGCCCTGGGTGCAGGGCGTCGCCGTGATGCCGGACGTGCACTTCGGCAAGGGCGCCACGGTCGGCTCGGTGATCGCGATGCGGCAGGCCGTCTCGCCGGCCGCCGTCGGGGTGGACATCGGCTGCGGGATGAGCGCGGTACGGACCTCGCTCACCGCCGCCGACCTGCCCGACGACCTCGCGCCGCTGCGGTCGGCGATCGAGGCGGTGGTGCCGGTCGGCTTCGCCAAGCGGGACGACCCGGTCGACCCGCGTCGGGTGCGGGGCCTGGAGCAGCGCGGCTGGGACGACTTCTGGGCCCGGTTCGCCACCCTGGACCGCCGGGTGGCGCAGCTGGAGAGCCGGGCCCGGCACCAGCTCGGCACCCTCGGCGGTGGCAACCACTTCATCGAGGTCTGCGTCGAGCAGGACGGCCCGGACGCCGGGCAGGTCTGGTTGATGCTGCACTCCGGTTCCCGCAACATCGGCAAGGAGCTGGCCGAGCGGCACATCGGGGTGGCCCGTGCCCTGCCGCACAACGCCGACCTGCCCGACCGGGACCTGGCGGTGTTCCTCGCCGGCACCCCGGAGATGGACGCCTACCGGCGGGACCTGTGGTGGGCGCAGGAGTACGCGCGGCGCAACCGGGCGGTCATGCTGGCCCTGCTCTGCGGCGTGGTGCGGGACGCCTTCCCGCAGGTCAGCTACGGGGAGCCGATCTCCTGCCACCACAACTACGTGGCGGAGGAGCAGTACGACGGGGTGGACGTGCTGGTGACCCGCAAGGGGGCGATCCGGGCCGGCCGGGGGGACCTGGGCATCATCCCGGGGTCGATGGGCACCGGGTCGTACATCGTGCGGGGTCGGGGGAACCTGGACGCGTACTGCTCGGCGTCGCACGGGGCCGGGCGGCGGATGTCGCGGGCGCAGGCGAAGCGGACGTACGACACGGCCGACCTGGTGCGGCAGACCGCCGGGGTGGAGTGCCGCAAGGACGCCGGGGTGGTCGACGAGATCCCCGGCGCGTACAAGGACATCACCGAGGTGATGGCCCAGCAGGACGACCTGGTCGAGGTGGTGGCCCACCTCAAGCAGGTGGTGTGTGTGAAGGGTTAGACCGGCCGACGCCCCCGGGCGTCGGCCGTGAGCCCCGGTGGCGCAGCGGACAGCGCGCCGGTCTACGAAACCGGAGAGCCCAGGTTCGAATCCTGGTCGGGGCACGGGCCACCGGGGTGGTCGGGCCGGGTGCGCTTCACGAGGCGTACTCGGTCGAGATCTCGGTGGCGTAGGTCTTCCACAGCGGTGCCATGGTCTCGGCGTTGACCGGCCGCCCGGAATCGATCATGGCCTTGAAGTCGCGGAAGTACTGCACGTACAGGTCCGGGGTGAACGTGTTCAGCATGACCGCGTTCCCCTCGCCGACGTTGGCGAACGTGTGCGGCGCTCCGGTCGGCACGATGACCCAGGTGCCCGGCCCGGCGTCGTACTGGTCCTCGCCGACGGTGAACCGGAACGTTCCCGCCAGCACGTAGAAGCCCTCGTCGTGCTGGGCGTGGCGGTGCTGCAACGGGCTCGGGGTGCCCGGCGGGATGGTGACCTCGGCGAATCCCAGCCGGTGCTCGGTGTGCTCGCCGTTCTCCAGGATCCGGATCTGCTGCGCCCCGCTGCCGAGGATCTCGCCCTCACCGGGGCGGACGATGTTCACCTTCGCCACGACTTCCTCCCATCGCTACTGCCGACCTTGGTGACCACCATCCTGTTCCGGTCCGGCGGTGCGCGTCTTGGTGGTCCGTGCACGGTTGTTGGCGATCAGCGCGCGGGCGTTGTAGCCGTACGTGGTCGTGAAGAGCTTGCTGAAGTGGGTGGGGTCGGAGAATCCCCACCGGGCGGCCACGGCGGTGACCGTACGTCCGCCTGCGGCCAGCTCGGCCCGGCAGCGCTCCAGGCGGCGACGGCGGATCAGGGCCGCGACGGTGAGTGGCTGGTCCTCGAAGAGCTTGTGCAGCCGTCGTACGGAGATGTGGTGGGCGGCGGCGATGCCGGGCGGGGACAGGCCGGGATCGGCCAGCCGGGCCTCGATGTAGCCGGCGATCCGGTTCCGCAGCCGCTCGTCCGGGGCCGGTTGCTCGTCGCCCAGCGCGGCCTCCAGCGCGACCGCGATCAGCTCGACGACGGCCGCCGCCGACCGCAGCGCCGCCGCCTCGCGTAGCCCGGTCGCCGACCGCGCCGACTCCCGGGCCAGCACCGACACGAGAGCGCCCGGACCGTGACTGCCGTCGATGCGTACGCCGACGAGCCGGTCGATCTGCGCGGGCCGCATCCGCAGCTCCCGGCGTGGAACCAGGATGGTGACGTGCGCCGAGGCGGTGCTCTCGAACCGGAGAGCGCGCGTCGGATCGAGCAGCACCAGGTCGGCCGGCCCGAGTTCGGCGGTGCCCCGCCCCTGCTCGATCCGCGTCCGACCCCGGGTCATCACCTTGACCGCCAGGTTCCCGCCGTCGGAGGCGTCGCGTTCCCGCCCGACACACGCGCTCGCGGGCGTGTCGAGGCAGACCAGCCGCAGCGGCCCGAGGTCGCGGGTGGCTACCCGGCCCTGGAAGCCGGCCCCGGCCAGCCTGTTGACCAGCGGCGGAAACCCGCAGGCGACCAGCTCGTCCCGGAACGTCTCTCGATTGCCGACCACCGGTCAACGGTAACGGTGACCCGTGCGCCCGGACGCCCACACCACAGTGCCCGCACCGTGGGGTAACAGCGGGGCGACAACCGCCGGTGGGTGGTCGACCTTCGCGGTGCCCTGCTGTCAATCCAGCAGGCTGGAGTTCGTGGGGGAGCACCTGCACCACCACGTGTCGGCAGCAGGCGGGATGGGCCAATGTGGATCTGGTCAGCATGATCAGGGCGGCCGGTTCCGGGGACGTCGTGGCGTCCACGGGCAGAGCGGGTCCCTCGCTCTACCCGTCCGGCTGGCCGCCTGCTGCCGCAACGACAGCAGGCAATCGGGTACGTGTCCTGAACGGAGACCATTGTGCGTAAGCCATCGGCACTGCGGCGGGTGGCCCTCGCGGCCATGCTGGCCCTGACTCTCCTGGGCGGTGGCCTCGCCATCCCCCAGCCGGCATCGGCGATCATCGGTGGGACGGCTGCCGCTCACCTGCGTGGACAGGTACAGATCTTCGTCAACGTCCAGTACAAGTGTGCCGGGACGCTGATCGCCCGCAACTGGGTGCTCACGGCGCGGCACTGTTTCGACAACACCGGTGGCAACGTCGACAACGCCCTGGTCGTCGCGGGCGATCGCGAGCTGTTCCTGGGAAAGATCATGAAGATCGCCGGGATCTACAAAAGCCCCAACTACGACGCGATGCTCCTCAACCTCTGGGAGAACGTCCCGAACGCCGGAGAGCTCATCGTGGGATACGGGCTGGGGCTCATCCCGCATAACGCCAACGCCGCGATCAGTGGTTGGGGAACCACGACCATCAACGGGACCGAACCCGCCGGCGAGCTGCGGATCTGTGGGATGAGGGTGCAGAAAAACTCCACGCACAACGGCTGGGTGGGTGCCGGCAACTCTGCCTATGAACTGGTCGTCAACGGTACTGGCATTCCCGGCGCAGGAGATTCCGGAGCGGGGCTCTACTACAGCGGTCGGATTTTTGGCATCGTCATCGCCAGTGACGAGAGGACCACGGCGTGGGCGCTGCAGATCAATTACATCTACCAATGGATCCTTGATGTGAGCGGCATCGATCAGGCCAGCGAGTGGTGAGGTAGGCGGGCCGCCAGGCCGCCCACCTCGGCCGTACTCGGCCACCTCGGGTCGTGACCGGTGACGGTCGCGGCCCGGCACGACCCGGGTCGGGCCCGGCTCCGTGGCCCGCCCCGGTCAGGGGCGGGCCAGCCCGATGGTGGCGGCGAGGCGGGCGACGTCTGCCGGGGTGGGGCCCGCGCGGAGCACGGCGGTCAGGGCGGCGCGGGCGGCGGGGCGGGTGCGGGTCTCACCGGGGGCGGTCCGGTCGGCGGTGAGCAGGGCCCGCCCGGCGGCGTCGGGGTCGCCCAGGTCGAGGTGGCTGCGGGTGATGTCGATGAGGTGGGCGGCGCGGTGTTCGGCGGGGAGCTGTCGCCAGCCGTCGTGTCCGGTGGCCCGGCGGTGCAGGTCGACGGCCCGGTGGTGGTCGCCGAGCTGGGTGGCGACCAGGGCGCGGGCGAGGTCGACGCTGGTCGGGCCGAACGTGATGCCGTCCGGGTCGGGCGGCTCGTCGGCGGTGGCGAGCAGGGCGGCGCGCTCGGTCAGGTCGTGGGCGGTGGCGGCGTCGCCGTAGCTGGCGGCGGCGAGGGCGGCTTCGATCAGCAGCGCCCCGGTCAGGGCCAGCGCCGGCGGGTCGCCCTGCGCCGCCGCCGGGTCGAGCTGGCGTACGGCGGTGAGCGCGGCGGTCCTGGCCAGCCGGCCCCGCCGCAGCGCCCGGAGCACCTGCGCCAGGGTCACCGCCGCGCGACCGATCCGCACCTGGTCACCACGGGTGGCGGTGATCATGGCCCGGTCGGCGGCCAGCCAGGCCAGGTGGGCGTCGCCGAGCTTGACCAGCGTCTGGGCGGTGAGCCGGTGCACTCGCACCAGCAGGTCGAGGACGGGCGGGTCCATCGGGCCGGTGTGGCCGGCGTGCCGGCTGTCGGCGAGCAGGTCGGGCAGCATCCGCAGCACCTGGGGGTGCTGTCCGTTGCGGTACGCCGCCCAGGCGTACCCGGCCTGGTCGTCGAGCTGCCGCAGCAGCGGTCCGGCCGGGGTGGACGCCGGTGGGTCGTGGCGGGCCAGCGCCGACCTGACCCGTTCCACGGCGGCACCGACGTCGGTGACCGGTGCCGGCGGCGTCCGCCCGGCGAGCAGGAGTTGCGGTGCGACGCCGAGCGCGCCGGCCACGGTGTCGATGACGGAGAGCCGGTCGAGGGTACGCACCCCCCGTTCGACCTTGTCGACCCAGCTCTTCGACTTGCCGATCCGGTCGGCGAAGACCTGCTGGCTCATGCCCCGCCGCGCCCGTAGCTCGGCCATCCGGCGGCCGATCGCCGGCTCGTTTCCGGTGCGCTGCCGGCCGGGACCGGTCACCGGTCGTGCCCCGACACGGGCGTGGTGTGGGTGGACCCGCCGCAGCGGGGACACCACCGGGACTTGACCCGGAACGCGAGCAACCCGAGCAGGAAGCCCGGCACCAACCCCCCGAAAAGGACCGACAGGGCCTGGGACATCATCTGCGCTCTCACTTTCTGCCGCGCCGGTCGGGAGGTGGGGTGACCATTGCGCCTGTCACTCGCTGTCCCCTAGGGTCTACTCGCAGTTAACGGTGATGCCGGGGTGCTCGGAAGCCGCGCCGGGCAGCGTTGGTGTTGAACGCGTGGAACGCAGTGCAACGGGGAAGGCCACCGATGGCATTACGGCGACGCAACGAAAGACTGCTGGCGCTCGTTCGCGAGTGCCGGTGGTCGTACGACGCCTGTGCGGCAGCGGTACGTGCCGTCGCGCTGGAGAACGGTGGCGCGCTCCCGTCCTGTGACCGTTCCCACGTGGGGCACTGGATCGCCGGAGTGAAGCCCACCGAGATGACCTCCCGCTACCTGGCCGAAGCGTTCTCCCGTCGGTTGGGCCGGATCGTCGGTCCGGCCGATCTCGGGCTTGTCGTCGGCGATAGCCTGGAACCTGATCTGACCGGCCTGGATTGGTGGAGGCGCGACCCGGCCACTGATCTCCTGACGCTCGGGAGAGCCGACGTGGAACGACGGGCGTTCGGATTCACCGCCCTGTACTCACTGGCTGCGCTTGCCGTCCCGCTGGACTCCTGGGAGGACATCGCGGAGCGGGGTCGACGGGCGCGGGGCGGGGGCGCGGCGGTGGGCCGCCGCGAGATCGACGCCGTGCGCGACATGCTCGCGGTGTTCAGCAGGGCCGACGAGCGGTTCGGCGGCGGGCATGCGCGGCTCGCCGTGGTCCAGTACCTCACCTCCGACGTGGCCGGCTACCTCCAGGGCACCTTCGCGTCCGACCAGGATCGTCGGGCCATGTTCAGTGCCGCCGCCGAGTTGACCTATCTTGCGGGCTGGAAGGCGTTCGATTCGTCCCTGCACGGGGTGGCCCAGCGGTACTACCTCCAGTCGCTGCGGCTGGCCAACGAGGCGGACGATCGGGCGTTGGCCGGTTTCACGCTTCGGGCGATGGCGCATCAGGCTGTCGACCTGGGACACGGTGCGGAGGCGTTGCAACTCGCCACCTCGGCCCTCGCCTGGTCGAGGGGAAGGGCGACCCCGGCGGCGACCGCGCTCTTCACCGTTCTCACCGCCCGGGGGCACGCCGCGACGGGCGACCGGGCCAAGACGTCGGCGGCGCTTCGGGCCGCCGAGGTCCACCTCGCGAAGGCGGCCCCGGGCGACGAGCCGACCTGGATTCAGACCAGCGGTTTCACCACGACCTCGCTGGCGAGTCAGGCAGGCCAGGCGCTTCGCGACCTGGGTGACCTTCCCGCTGCGGAAACCGAGCTGCGCCGCTCGGTCGCCACCCGCGATACCGACGCGTACCGGCGGATCCACACCCTGACGTTGGCCAACCTCGCCGACGTCCAATGTGTACGCGGACGGCTCCGCGAGGCGACCGAGAGCTGGAACGACGCCCTGGACTCGATGGTCGGCGTCCGGTCCGGCCGGGCCACCGTGGCCGTGAAGAACATACGTACCCGGCTCAGCAGCTTCGGCCCACGCCTGCCTGCGTTCGCGAAGCAACTCGACCAGCGGGCCGCAGCTCTCCTCGTCGCCCCTTGATGCCGCCCCGCTCGGCCATCCGCTCGCGCGGGCCTGCCGGCTGGTCGCCCACTCCACCTGCCAGCACGGGTGCGGGGACAACCGCGCCCATCGCACCCGGCACCCGACGCACGAGCCGTCGAGCCCGTGAGGGTGAACCGGGAGGACCATCTGCTCCGCACTGCTGGTCACCGCTCACCGTCCCCGGGCCGGTGGCCGTGCTCGATCGGAAGCCGGTGCCGGGCATGGCAGGGCAGGTCGGCTCCACACCGGCAGATGCGCCGCCATCGCCGAAGTCCGATACTCATCGTCATGTTGCCGACCCTCCGTCGTCAGGACGCGGAGGACATCTGTTGATGTGCCTCGTCCCGCGTCCGGCTTCAGTGAGGTTCAGCGTTATGCCCAGCTTGCCGCCGATCCAGAGGGTGAGCGTCCGCTAACCGGGTGTTCTGTCCGCTGGCGGCTACCGCCTGGGTGCGTATTCCAGGCACGCGTCACGCAATGTTGCCGCCTCTGGTGCTCCCGACTGCTCTACCTTGACCAGCAACTCCGTAGCCCGCCACCAGTTCGACGGCACCACCCGGCCGGACGTCACCGCCTGCGTCCCCAGCGCAGCCGCCTCGTCCGACTGGCCGGCGGCGACCAGGGCGAGACCGAGGTCGAGGCGGGCCGACGCCGACCGGCGGGGCCGTGCTCCTCCGTCGCCGTGCGGGTCCAACTCGGTCAGCACCGTCCGCGCCACCTGCTCGGCACCGGGGTCACCCGCCCACGCCAACGTCGTGGCCGTGTAGGCGGCGGCCTTGGCGGGGTCGTAGCGATAGTGGTGCTCGGCCCGCTCAGGAACGGGCAGATTCGCCGTCAGTCGTTCCACCCGGTCCAACGCTCGCCGGGTCGCGCCGACATCGCCGATCCGTGCCCACGCGCGGGCCTCCTGAGCAGTCGCCTGAATGCGGGCGGAACTCCCCTTCGGAGCGATCCGCTGCGCTTGACGGGAGAGATCGAGTGCCGCCCGGTAGTCGCCTTGGATCAACACGTCCCAGGCTCGGGTTTCGAGGCACCATGCCCGGATCTCGGCATGTTCGGCATGTTCGGCAAGATCACGAGCGGCTCGTAGGTGGGCGACCGCAGCAGTCCGTTGCCTCAGGTCGATGTGCACTGTCGCCCGCAGCACCGTCAGCCAGCCACCGGCCACCAACAACCGCCGCTGCTGCGCAAGCGTCACCCGTCCGTCCAGCAGCCGCCCCACGTACGAGAGCTGCCGCCGCACCAACGGCAACAGATCCGCCGGGGTCATCGTCGGATACGAGCTGGCCAGATCGTCAACGCCCTGCTCGATCCGATCGAGCACGTCCCTGCTGACATCGCTGGCGGCGATCCTTGCCCGCAGCTCGCCGGCCTCGGCGGCGTGGTCGATGGGCTCATCCACCAACCGCGCAAGCACGCCCCCCGCGTCGAGGACCCGGTCCAGGTGGCGGGCTGTGTCGATCGTCGGAGCCTTGAGCCCCGCCTCCAACTCGTGCAGATGACTCTTGCTCCGATGAGCAAGCTGTCCCAGGGAGCGAAGCGACAAACCTCGCCGCTGCCGGAACTCACGCAGAGTTGCGCCAAATCGCGGATCGACGGACGAGGCCATAGTGCCGCTCCAAGATCACGAGGCCAGGCAGCCTTAACCGGCTGCCACCTCGTCGGACGGTACCCCGACACATCGTGCGCCGAAGCCCCGTGCTCGAAGGGTCCTGAGGAATCCAACCGGGGAGGGAGTGAGTCTCGCCACTGACCGGATCGTTATACCCGTAGCGTCCGAATGGCGCAGCTCGCCGTGCCCCAGAGGAGGTCCGACCATGCAATATCGTCTGCCTGTGCTGCTCGTTGCGCCGCTGCTTGCCGTGCTCGCCGCCTGCGGCACCGTCACCGCGCAGGCCGCGCCGCAGCCGATACCCTCGTCGCCCGCACCGGAGCAGTCGTACTGGCCAGGTCAGGAGGCGCTGATGGACGCCAGCAATCGGGTGGATGAGGTTGCCCCAGACCGGTGGCCAGCCGCGTACGCCGGCGTGGCCCTGGACTTGCCGGGCGGGCGCATGCTGGTCTACCGCGTGCCGACCGCCGGTATGGACGCGGCGGTACGCGCCTTGGTGCCGGCGGTGCTGGTCGACTTCGTCGATGCCACGTACTCGGCGGCGAAGCTTGAGGAATGGGCCGCCAAAGTTCGGGACGACCAGGCGTTCTGGCAGCACCGTGGGGTGACGGTGCACGGTGTCGGCACCGATTTCGGCAGGTGTGTGACGGTGGGCCTGGCCGACCCCCAGCGTGACGGCGGGAAGGTGGTTGCCCGCTACCCCAAGGCGGCGTTGTGCGTGGAGCAGGGGTATGCCTCAGACCCGCTTACGGCGAACTGAGCCGCCGCCTGCCCACCACCCGTCGCCGACCTGGCTCACCCCGCCCCCCGGTGTAGCCGCCAGGCGTCAGCTGCCGGACGTGGTTTCGCAGCACACGCGTTCGTCGGCGGCTGCGGGCGGGGTCGGCGCGGAGGTGCCGTACTGGTCGGAGTCGCCCTTGACCACGTACACCTCCCAGCGCTCGTCGCCGGGTCCGCGAACCCAGACCTTGTCCTGCACGGCGTAGCAGCAGGAGGTGTCGTTCTCGGTCAGGGTGATCAGCCCGGCCTCGGTGAGCCGGTCGGTGGCGGCGGTGACCTGCGCGCCGTCGAACACCTCGACGCCGAGGTGGTCGATCGCGGTGGCCTGGTCCGGGGTTCCTTCGAGCAGGACCAGCTTCAGCGGGGGCTCGGCGATGGCGAAGTTGGCGTAGCCGGGCCGCCGCTTGGCCGGCTCGGTGCCGAACAGCTTCGAGTAGAACGCGATCGACCCTTCCAGGTCGGAGACGCGCAGGGCGAGCTGGACGCGGGACATCCCACACCTCCTGTTGTTTAGATGGCTGTCTAGGCAGAGAATTGCACTCTGGTTCGATGCTTGTCAAACTAGACGGGTGTCGAGACAAGAACTGCCGGTCCTCGCCGACCCGTCGGCCTGCTGCGCGCCGATGGTCACCGAGGCCCTGACGGAGGACGCCGCCGCCGCTCTGGCGCGCGGCTTCAAGGCCCTCGGTGATCCGGTACGCCTGCGGCTGCTGTCCCTGATCGCCGCGCGGGCCGGCGGCGAGGTGTGCGTGTGCGAGCTGACCGACGCGTTCACCCTGACCGGCCCGACGATCTCCCACCACCTGAAGGTGCTGCGCGAGGCCGGGTTGATCGACTGCCAGCGCCGGGGCACCTGGGTCTACTACTGGATCGTCCCGGCCCGCCTCGCCGCCCTGTCCCAGCTCCTGGACGTCTCGGCTGCCGCCGCCTCGACCGGGTCGACCCGGTGACGCCCGACCCGCCGCACGCCGTGCTGCGTCGGGCGTCGGCGGAACTGGTCGGCACCGGCCTGCTCGTCACCGCCGTGGTCGGCTCCGGGATCGCCGCCACCCGCCTGTCGCCGGGCGACGTGGGGCTGCAACTGCTGGAGAACAGCATCGCCACCGCGTTCGCCCTCGGCGCGCTGATTCTCATCTTCGGCCCGGTGTCCGGTGCCCACCTCAACCCCGTCGTGTCACTCGCCGACTGGTGGCAGACCCGCCGTACGGGAACCGGGCTGTCGACCCGTGACCTCGGCGCGTACGTCGTGGCGCAGGTGCTCGGTGCGGTCGGCGGCACGGTGCTCGCGCACCTGATGTTCGGGTTGCCCGCCGTCACGGTCTCCACCCACCGGCGGGACGGGAGCGGACTGTGGTTGGCCGAGGTCGTCGCGACCGCCGGGCTCCTGCTGCTGATCGCCGCCCTCACCCGGGCCCGCCGGACCGACTTCGCTCCGGCGGCGGTCGGGGCGTGGATCGGCGGCGCGTACTGGTTCACCGCCTCCACCTCGTTCGCCAACCCGGCCGTCACGATCGGCCGCATGTTCACCGACACCTTCGCCGGCATCGCCCCCACCTCGGCGGCCGGGTTCGTTGCCGCGCAGCTCGCCGCCGTCGGGGTCGCGGTCGCCGCGATCACCTGGTGGTATCCGACCGTTCGACGGCGGGACGCGGCGGCGGTCGAGCTGGCACCGGCGCAGCCGGAACGGGCCGCCTCATGACCGGCGTCCGGTCGCCCCGACCCGATCTCGTGCCGATGACCGACGAGCACGCCCCGGCGGTGCTCGACATCTACCGGCACGGGATCGCCACCGGCGACGCCACCTTCGAGGCCGAGCCACCCACCTGGGCCCGGTTCACCGCCACCCGCCTGCCCGGACACCGCTGGGTCGCCCTCGACCACACGGCTGCCGACCGTGTGCTCGGCTGGGTCGCGTGCACCCCGGTGTCCGACCGGTGCGTCTACGCCGGGGTCGTGGAGCACTCCGTCTACGTCCACCCCGACGCGCGGGGCCGGGGCGTCGGCCGGCTCCTGCTCCACCGACTCATCGACTCCACCGAACAGGCCGGCATCTGGACCATCCAGTCCGGGGTCTTCCCCGAGAACACCGCCAGCCTCGCCCTGCACCACGCCTGCGGCTTCCGCACCGTCGGCGTCCGCGAACGCCTCGGCCGCCACCACGACCGGTGGCGCGACGTCGTCCTCATCGAACGCCGCAGCCCCACCGTCACCTGACCGCCGCCGCACCGGAAGAGGTCCACCCATGAGCACCCCCACCCGGCACACCATGCCATCGGTGCTGTTCGTCTGCGTCCACAACGCCGGCCGTTCCCAGATGGCCGCCGGCTGGCTGCGCCACCTCGCCGGGGACGCCGTCGAGGTCCGCTCCGCCGGCTCCGCACCCGCCGAACACGTCAACCCCGTCGCGGTCGAAGCCATGCGCGAGGTCGGCATCGACATCGCGGGCGAACAGCCGAAGATCCTCGACTGGGACACCGCCGAGGCCAGCGACGTGATCATCACGATGGGCTGCGGCGACACCTGCCCCGTCTTCCCCGGCACACGCTACGAGGACTGGAAACTCACCGACCCCGCCGGCCAGCCGCTACCCGTCGTCCGCGAGGTCCGCGACGAGATCCGCCAGCACGTCGTCCGGCTCCTCGACGACCTGACCTGAGTGTTCAACCTGATCGACCTCGTTCACCGGCCCTAAATGGTTTGCCGGTGGTCGGCGGGCGTTGGGATGCTGCGGCCGACCGGGAGCGGGGGAGGGGCCAGCATGCCGTCGGAGTCCGAGCCGGAAGTCCGTACCGTGTCAGGTGTCGTGCGCGGCCGCCGGGAGGCCGGCCGGGCGGTGTTCCGGGGCATCTCGTACGCCGAACCGCCGGTCGGTGACCTCCGGTTCGCCGCGCCGCAGCCGGTGCGCGGTTGGGACGGCGTACGTCAGGCGCTCGCCTTCGGTCCGCCGCCCCCGCAGCCCGGCGCGTTCGGGACGTCCCCGCGGGGGACCGGCGACGACTGGCTGACGCTCAACGTCTGGACGCCGGACCTGGACCCGGCGGCGGGGCTGCCGGTGCTGGTGTGGATTCCCGGCGGCGGCTACCTCGTCGGCTGTTCCGGCCTCCCGGAGTACGACGGCGGGCACCTCGCCGCCGGCGGAACCGTGGTGGTGACGCTCAACTACCGCCTCGGCTTCGAGGGATTCGGGCAGCTCGACGGGGCGCCGGCCAACCGGGGGCTGCTCGACCAGGTCGCCGCCCTGGAGTGGGTGCGGGACAACATCCGCGCCTTCGGCGGCGACCCCGACCGGGTGACGGTCTTCGGGCAGTCGGCCGGCGGCGGCTCGGTCGCCGCGCTGCTGGCCGTGCCGCGCGCCGCCGGGCTGTTCCGGCGGGCGGTCGCGCAGAGCGTCCCGGGGACGTTCCTCTCGCCCGGGCTGGCCGCCGACGTCACCGCCGCCTGCGCCGCCGAGCTGGGGGTACGACCGACCCTGGCCGACCTGTCGACGGTCGCTGCGGACCGGCTGCCGGCCGTGGTGCAGGCGATCTCCGCCGGGATCGTCGGGTGGCGGGAACGGTGGGGACAGATCACCCACCGGCCGATCCCGTTCGCGCCGGTCGTCGACGGCGACGTGCTGCCGGCGACCCCGTGGCGGGCGCTGGCCGACGGTGCCGCCCGCGACGTCGACCTGCTCGTCGGGCACACCCGCGACGAGCACCGGCTGTTCAGCCTGCTCGACGGCGTGCTCGGCCAGGTCACGCCCGAGCAGAGCGGGACGGCGCTGAGGATGCTGGCCCCGGGCCCGGACGGTGCCCGCCGCTACCGGGAGGCGTTCCCCGACGCCACCGACGAGCAGCTGTACGAGCTGGTCAACGCCGACTGGCTGTTCCGGATGCCGAGCCTGCACCTGGCCGAGGCGCAGCTCGCCGGTGGCGGCCGGGCGCACCTCTACGAGCTGACCTGGCCGGCGCCGGGCCTGGGCGGTGGCCTCGGTGCCTGTCACGGTCTGGACGTGCCGCTGGTCTTCGGCAACCTGACCAGCGGTCAACCCGCCATGCTGATCGGTGATCCGCCCACCCCGGCGGCGCACGAGCTGTCCGGGCAGCTCCGCGGGGCGTGGACGGCGTTCGCCGCGACCGGCGACCCCGGGTGGCCGGCGTACGACGCGGGACGCGGCACGCGCGTCTTCGACGAGCGGCCGGCGGTCGTCGCGTACCCGGAGGAGACCTCACGGTTGCTGTGGCGGGAACACACCTTCGCCGCGCTCCCGCTGCTGACCTGACCGTGGCCCGGCGGCGGCACCACCGGTGGCGGTGCGGGCGAACCGGTCGGCCAGCAGCGCGAACGCGTCGGTGAGCGGCGGCGGGCCGACGACGGTGACCGCGGCGTCGTACCGGGCGACGGCGGCGGCGAGGCTCACCCAGGACCACGACCCGAGGGTGAGCCGGCACCGGTCGGGGGCGACCTCCTCCACGAGGCCGTCGCGGGTGTACCGGGCCACGGTCGCCGCGGGCAGGTCGAGGAGCACGGTGCCCCGGCACGGCCAGTCCACCGATCCGCCGCCCGACCCCCGGAACACCCCGGTGAGGTACGTGGCGACGTCCCCGCCGGGCAGGGCTCTCGGGGTGAAGCGCGGCCCGTGGGGCGGGCGCAGGGTGATCCGGTCGACGCGGAAGGTCCGCCAGTCGGCCCGGTCGAGGTCCCAGGCGACGAGGTACCACCTGCCGTCCCAGATGACGACGTGGTGCGGTTCGGCGTGCCGGGCCGGCCCGTCGGCGCTGTCGGGCCCGTAGTCGAAGCGCAGGATCTCGCGGGCCTGCACGGCGGCGCTGAGCGCCAGCAGCACCCCGCCGTCGACCGGCGCAGCCGGTGCGGTGGCGGGCCGGGCGACGGCGGTCACGCGCAGCGCCCCGACCCGCTGCCGCAGCCGGGTGGGCAGCACCTGCCGTACGGTCTGCAGCGCCCGTGCGGCGGCGTCCGCCAGCGCACCGTCCGCGCCGGTCGCCGCGACCTGGAGCGCGACGGTGAGGGCGACGGCCTGGTCGTCGTCGAACAGCAGGGGTGGCAGTTCGGTGCCGGCGTCGAGCCGGTAACCCCCGTCGGGGCCCTTGACGGCGGCGACCGGGTAGCCGAGTTCCCGCAGCCGGTCGACGTCGCGGCGCACGGTCCGCAGGCTGATGCCGAGGCGTTCGGCCAGCACCCCGCCGGGCCAGTCCCGACGGCTCTGCAACAGCGACAGCAGGGCGAGCAGTCGGGCGGACGTGGTCGGCATGGCTCTCATTCTGCCCGTGGTAGGTGCCACATCCTGGCCTCTACGATCGCGAATCGACGCCGGTCCGACCGCGACCCGGTCCGGGTCGGCGCGGTCGCCGACCCGGACCGCAGGGGTCATTCGGTACGCAGCCCGTCGGCGCGGGTGAGCCGCCACAGCAGCGGCATGCTCAGCCCGCTGATCGCCAGGACGGTCAGCGCGCCGAGCCCGACCGAGAAGCCGACCACCGGCCAGGCGACCGTGACGGGGGCCTGCACCATCCGCAGCAGGGCCGCGCCGAGGCCGAGCCCGAAGCCGACCGCCAGCACCAGCCCCACCCCGACCGGCAGGGCGGTCTGCCACAGCACGGACCAGCCGAGGGTGCTGCGTCGGGTGCCCACCGCCACCAGCATGGCCAGCAGGCGGCGGCGTTCCCGTAGCTGCTCCAGCGTGCCGACCAGCATGCTGGTGGCGATCAGCAGCAGGGTGACGACCGCGCCGATGGCCAGGCCGCGCTGGATGTCGGCGAACCGGGGCGACACGATGGTCGAGGACAGCACCGACACCGGCGTGGTGAGGTCGATCGCGGCGACGGCGTTACGGACGTGTTCGACCGCGTCGGGGGCGGCCGGGTCGAGCTGGAGGTAGATGGTCGAGCGCAGCGGACCGAGGGTCCGCGAGTCGACCGCACCGGGGGTCACCAGCACCGCGTTCTGCAGCCAGCCGGCCGGGTCGGGTCGGGCTGTCGCGGGCCGCGCCGTCGTGGGCACCCGCCACCGTGACCCGTCCTCGACGGTCAGCGTCGTGCCGGCGGGGACGACCGCCGGGTCACCCGGATCGGACACCAGGAACGTGTCCCCGTCCACGCACCGGTCGAGGTTGGCGAACTCGGCCAGCGCGGCGCAGTCGCCGACCCGGATCTCCACCGGTGGGCCGTCCGGCGCGCCGACGTTGGCCCCGGAGCTGAGGGTGCCGGTCGCGGCGGTCACCCCGTCGGCCCCGCCGAGCTGCCGCAGCACCCGGGTCAGGTCCGGCTGGTTCTGGAACTGCACCTGCACCTGCGCCCGGGAGGTGTCCTGCCCGCTGGCGGTGGTGAAGTCACCGGAGATCCCGGCGAAGAGCATCTGCAGGCCGATGGTGCCGGCGACGGCGACGGCGATGCCGTTGACCAGCCGGGCGGAGGTGGCGCTGTCGAGCTGCACCCGACGGACCGCCAGCTGCCAGGACACCGGGCCGCCGCGCAGTCGTCGGACCAGCAGGTCGGTCAGCCAGGGCAGTACGGTGACCGTGCCGATCAGCAGCAGCACCGCGCCGGCCGGCACCACCCAGCGGGTGACCCCGCCGTCGCCCTCGCGCAGACCGGCCACGGGCAGGAGCAGGGCCAGGCCGACGGCGGGCAGCAGCAGCCGCCACCAGAGCCGGCGGCGGACCGGGGTGCTGCGCCGGGCGACCCCGAGCGGCTCCACCACGACCGCGCGCAACGCCAGCATCGCCACCAGCACGGCCAGTGCCGGCACGGCCAGCACGACGGCCAGCAGCAGCGCGGTGGGCGGCTGGATGTCGGCGGCGTACACGCTGATGTCGTAGAGGGTGACCAGCGGGACCAGTTGGCGACCGGCGAGCAGGAACCCGATGCCGACGACGACCCCGAGCAGGGCACCGGCGGCGGCCTCTCCGGCGGCGATCCGCCGGACCATGGTGGTGTCCGCGCCGACCAGGCGCAGTGCGGCGAGCCGCCGGTCGCGTCGCTCACCGCCGTAGCGCACGGCGGAGCCGAGGAACACCGCGATGGGCAGCAGCAGCACCACGAAGATGATCGCCACCAGCAGCATCAGCACCGGGCCGAGCCCCTCGCCGGGCAGCCCGCCGCCGAAGCTGTCCAGCCGGGTCGCCCCGGACGTGTCGGACAACCGGTCGTCACCCTGGTAGTAGGCCAGTTCGTTGGGGCCGGCGAGGCCCTCGTCGGCGATGGTCCCGGTGACCTTCGCGCCGCCCAGCCGGGGGGCGAACAGCGCGCCGTCGGGGGAGTCGAGCAGTCGGCGCAGGGCGGGGGAGACGACCACCTCACCGGGGGCGGGCAGGGCGGTCAGCCCCGGCGGGACGGGCGCGGCCGGACCCTCCGGCCGCAGCAGCCGGCCCCGCACCGGCCGGCCCCGGAACTCGGTGTCCAGCGCGTGGACCAGCAGGGTGCCGGGCCCGGCCGCGATCTGTTCGCCGAACCGCAGGTCGTCGCGGGCGTCGCCGCGCGCCTGCCGGGCGTCGAGCGCACCGGGCACGGCGGTGGCCAGCAGCAGCATGGCCACCCCGATGCCGACGCCGACGGCGGTGAGCAGCGCCCTGGTCCAGCCCTCCCGGCCGCCGGTGACGGCCATCCGGGCGCCCATCGCCAGGTCCGCGAGCGCGCCCCGGCCGGTCACGCCGCGACCTCCAGGTTCCGGGTCCGTCCGTCGCGCACCACGACCTCCCGGTCGGAGTACGCGGCCACCCGTGCCTCGTGGGTGACCAGGACCACCGCCGCCCCGGTGTCCCGGGCGGCCTCGGTGAGCAGCCGCATGACCCGTTCGCCGTTGAGCGAGTCCAGCGCGCCGGTCGGTTCGTCGGCGAAGATCACCCGGGGGCGGGTGACCAGCGCGCGGGCGACGGCGACGCGTTGCCCCTGGCCGCCGGAGACCTCGCCGGGGCGCTTGCCGGCCACCTCGGTGACCTCCAGCCGTTCCAGCCACTGCCCGGCCCGCTGCTCGGCCTCGCGGCGGGGGACGCGGGCCAGCCGCAGCGGCAGGGCGACGTTCTCCAGGCAGGTCAGCTCGGGCACCAGCTGGCCGAACTGGAAGACGAACCCGAAGGCCTCCCGGCGCAGGGCGCTGCGCTGGGCGTCGCTCATCGTCACCAGGTCCCGGCCGTCGAAGACGACCCGGCCCCGGTCGGGGCGGACGATCCCGGCCAGGCAGTGCAGCAGGGTGGACTTGCCGGAGCCGGACGAGCCGAGCACCGCCACCACCTCGCCCTCGTCGATGCGCAGCCCGGCGTCGACAAGTGCCACGGTCTCGCCGAAGCTGCGGTGCAGGCCCTCGGCGACCAGCAGCGGGGCGCTCATGCGCGCACCCGCGCGGCCAGCTCGTCGAGCCGGGCGGTGGTCAGTTCCAGCCAGCGCAAATCGGCCTCCAGGTGGAAGAGCGCGTGGTCGCAGATCAACTGTTCGGCGAAATCGCCGCCGCGCTTGCGCCGGGTCAGCTCCCGCATCAGGCGCAGGTGCTCGGCGCGCTGCACGTCGAGAAGTTCGGCCGCCTCGCGGCCGGTGAGCAGGGCGAGCACGACCTTGGTGTAGAGCACGCTCTGCAGGTAGGGCTCGGGCTGTTCCGGGCGGGCCAGCCACTGCGCCACGTCGGCGACGCCCGCCTCGGTGATGGCGTACCGCTTGCGGTCGGGGCCCTCACCGGGCTCGACCGCCTCCACCTCGACCAGGCCGCCGCGCAGCAGCCGGGACAGGGTCGCGTAGACCTGGCCGTAGGCGACCGGGCGGGAGTGGCCGAAGTGTTCGTCGTAGCGCCGTTTGATGTCGTAGCCGTGCCGGGGGGTCGCCTCCAGCAGGCCGAGGAAAGTCTGGCCGATGGACATGCGGCCGACTATACACACCGCGTATACGCTCGTTGTCTACACCCCGCGCCGACCCCGTCCCGACCGGTGCCCGGCGTCGTCACCCCCGGCGTCCGCGAATGTGACACCGTCCGACGCATTGACCCGCAGATTGATACATGTCAGTGTTTGCTTCCCCGGCGTTTCCGCCGCGATCCCACCCCCGGATCGCGGGTCTCCCGTCCACCCCCGGTCGCCTCCGACAGACGGGACGGTGACGCCTGGGCGGATGCCCCGCCGACCCCCATGAGGAGCTCGCATGAAGCGCAGAACCCTGGCGATCGCCGCCGTCACCGCGGTGACGCTCGCCCTGGCCGCGCCACCGGCCGCGGCCACCCCGACCGCCCGGCCGGCCACCGCCGCGCCGGCCGTCGCCGCGCTCGCCGCGCCGGACGTCCAGGTCGCCAACGTCCAGGCGCACCTGGCCCAGTTCCAGAGCATCGCCACCAGCAACGGCGGCAACCGCAGGGCCGGCTCGGCCGGCTACACCGCCTCGGTCGCGTACGTGAAGTCCAAGCTCCAGGCCGCCGGCTACACGGTCACCGAGCAGACCTGCACCACCTGCACCTACCGGGGCAACAACGTGATCGCCGAGTGGCCGCAGGGCCCCGCCGACGACGTGGTCATGTTCGGCGCGCACCTCGACGGCGTCGCCGCCGGACCGGGCATCAACGACAACGGCTCCGGCTCGTCGGTGCTGCTGGAGAACGCCCTGGTGCTGGCCCAGCAGAGCCCGACCATGACCAAGCGGGTCCGGTTCGCCTGGTGGAACGGCGAGGAGCAGGGCCTGCAGGGCTCCAAGTTCTACGTCAACTCCCTGACCACCGCCCAGAAGGGCTACATCAAGGGGTACTACAACTTCGACATGGTCGCCTCGACCAACGGCGGCTACTTCATCAACCGGGTCACCTCCACCACCGCCGCGCCGCTCAAGGCGTACTGGGACTCCCTCGGGCTGTCGCCGGAGGAGAACACCGAGGGCCAGGGCCGCTCCGACGACTACTCGTTCCAGCAGGCCGGCATCCCCACCTCGGGCTATGCGATGGGGGCCAGCGCCCGCAAGACCAGCTCCCAGGCCAGCAAGTGGGGCGGCACCGCCAACGCCGCGTACGACCCGTGCTACCACTCGTCCTGCGACACCACCAGCAACATCAACGCCACCGGGCTCAACCGCAGCGCCGACGGCGTCGCGTACGCCATCTGGGACCTCGCGGTCGGCGGCGGCACCCCGACCAACGACTTCTCGGTCGCGGTCAGCCCGACCTCGGGTGGCGTCGCCCGGGGCGGCTCCACCACCGCCACGGTCAGCACCGCCACCACCAGCGGCAGCGCCCAGACCGTCGCGCTGTCGGCCTCCGGCGCGCCCAGCGGCGTGAGCGTCGCGTTCAGCCCGTCGTCGGTCACCTCCGGCGGCTCGGCCACCATGACGGTCAGCGCGTCGTCGAGCGCCAGCCTCGGCACCTTCACGCTGACCGTGACCGGCACCGGCTCGGCCACCCGGACGGCCAGCTACACCCTGACCGTCACCGGCGGCACCGGGAGCTGCACCGGCGGGCAGGTCGTCGGCAACGGCGGCTTCGAGTCCGGCACCAGCCCGTGGACGGCCACCACCGGCGTCATCACCAACTCGTCCAGCCAGCCGGCCCGCACCGGCTCCTACAAGGCGTGGCTCAACGGCAACGGCAGCACCAGCACCGACACGCTGTCCCAGTCGGTGACCGTGCCGGCCGGCTGCTCCTCCTACACCCTCGCCTTCTACCTGCACATCGACACCGCCGAGCGGACCACCACCGTCGCGTACGACAAGCTGGTGGTCCAGGTCGGCAGCACCACGCTGGCGACGTACTCGAACCTCAACAAGGCCAGCGGCTACACGCTGCGCTCGTTCGACGTGGGCGCGTACGCCGGGCAGACGGTGACCCTGAAGTTCACCGGCACCGAGGACTCCTCGTTGCAGACCAGCTTCGTCATCGACGACGTGACGTTGCAGGCGAGCTGACCGACCCGGGTGGGGCGGCCCGTCCGCCCCACCCGGACCGTCATGACGGTAAATGTCGTACCCGGGGCGGACCATGGGGACATGGCTGCCCCCGCGCTGTCCCACCACAGTGGTCAACCGCGATCCGTGCCGCTGCGCGAGCTGCGTACCCGGCTGACCCAGCTGATCGCGATGGCCGAGCTGACCGACACGGTCACCCTGGTCACCCGCGACGGCGACCCCCGGCCGGTCGCCGCGATCGTGCCGGCCTCCGCCGCCCGCAGCGCCGCCCAGGCCCGCGCCGACGGTGAACGCCTCGCCACGGTGACGGCGGGTTGGGCCCGCCGGCTGGAGGAGTCGCACCGGCAGGGTGCCCTGCGGCACGCCGCCGAGCTGCGGGCCGTGACCGACGCCCTCGCCGAGGTCTGGGCCGCACTCGACCGGCACGTCCCGCCCGGCACCGATCCGGCCGTGGACCGCCTCCGCGCCGCCCACGCCGACCTACACCGCGACTGACCTCCGGCCCGACCTGCCTCCGGCCTGGCCTGCCTCCGGCCTGGCCTGCCTCCGGCCTGGCCTGCCTCCGGCCTGGCCTGCTTGCGGCCTGGCCTGCCTCCGGTCTTGCCTGCCTCCGGTCTTGCCTGCTTGCGGCCCGACGCCCGGGTCGGTCCCCACTCGCGCCATGCCGGCACGCCCGCCGCCAGACGCGTCGCGCCCCACCCCCACCGCGCCCTGCCCACCCCCGCCGCGCCTTGGCCGCACCCCACCCTGCCCCGGTCCACCTCGCCCCGGTGATCAAGAAGTTTGCGTCAATTGATCAAGAGGTTTGCGTCAACTTCGATCTTCACGTTGACGCAAACCTCTTGATCACCCGGAACAGGGAGCGGGGCCGGGAGCAGGGAGCGGGGTCGGGAGCAGGGAGCGGGGCTGGGGGACGGGGCCGGGGACGGTCAGCTGACCGGTGCGGGGGTTCGTGCCGGGCGATCGGGGGTGTCTGGTCGGTGTAGTGTGCGCCACGGGCCGCCGAGCAGCGGGGTGAGCACCACCAGCAGGTAGCAGCCGCCCACGGTGAGCAGGACGGGCGTGGTGCCGAAGCCGTCGACGGCCACCCCGGCGGCGAGCGCGCCCAGCGGGATGCCGGCCCAGCAGCCGGCCCCGATGACCCCGAACACCCGGGCCCGCAGGTGGGCCGGCACCCGTTCCAGCTCCACCGCGCCGAGCAGCGGGTTGATCGCCCCGGCGGCGAAGCCGGACAGGGCGAAGACCGTGACGATCCAGGGCACCGGTGGCGCGGCGGCCAGCGCCCAGAAGGGTGGCGCACCGGCGACGGCGAAGGCGGTGACGAAGGTGGCCCGGCGGGGCAGCCGGTGCCCGACCGCGCTGAACAGCAGCGACCCGACCAGCGCGCCGCCGCCCATCGCGCCGACCAGCAGGCCGAACGCGGTGGCCCCGCCGAGTTCCCGGTCGGCCACCACCGGCAGCAGCACGTTGCTCTTGGTCGCGTCGAAGAAGTTGGTCACCAGCACCAGCAGCACCACCGCCCGCAGCAGCGGCTCCCGGGTCAGGAACCGCACCCCGGCGGCGAACTCCCGCCAGTAGCCGCCGCCGGTCGGGTCGGTCGGCGTGGCCGGGCGCAGCGACCGGGGCACCAGCAGCGCCACGACCAGCGCCGAGACCGCGAAGGTGGCGGCGTCCAGGGCCAGCACGGGGAGCGCGCCGAGGGTGGCGACGAGCAGGCCGGCCACCGGGGCGCCGATCAGCCGGGCGCCCCGCTCGCTGGCCTCGTACCAGCCGACGGCCCGTTCCAGGGGCACCCCGGCGGCCGCGGCAGCCTCCGGCAGCAGGGCGTTGCGGGCGGTCTGTCCGGGGGTGTCGAGCAGGCCGCTGGCGAACACCAGCCCGAGCAGCGCCCAGAACGGCAGGCCGACGGTGGCATCGAGCAGCGGCACGGCCGCCACCGTCAGCCCGGAGACCACGTCGGCCAGGACACTGGCCCGCCGGTAGCCGATCCGGTCCACCAGCACCCCGCCGAGCGCGCCGCCGAGCACCACCGGCACGGTGGCTGCCGCCCCGGTCAGGCCGGTCGCGGCGGGCGACCCGGTGGTGGCGAGCACGTAGAGCGGCAGCGCGATCAGGGTGAGCATGTTGCCGGTGAGCGAGACCGTGTGACCGACCAGCAGGCCGACCAGCGGGGTACGGCGACGCGGCGTCACCGCGGGTCCCGGAAGGCGTGGTACATCAACGTCACCGTCTCGGCCCCCGGCCGGGCGGGATCGCTGCGGGCCTGCCAGCGGGCGGCCAACGTCTCCAGGTCGGCGCGCAGCTCGATCAGCTCGTCGCTGGTCAGGTGCAGCCAGGAGTCGGCGCTGGCGGTGCCGCGCACCCACTGCGGGTCGAGGGTCGCCTCGACGTCGAGGTAGTGGCCGAGGCGTTCGGCGTACCGGTCGAGCACGGCGCGGCGCAGCAGGTCGGACGCGGTCCGGCGTTCCGGGTCGGCCAGCATCTCGACCGGCTCCCAGGACGTCCGGGCGTGTGTCGCCCGCCACCAGCGTTCCCGGCGGTCGCGGGCGTGCTCGGGGGCCTCCTCGACGAAGCCGTGCTCGGCCAGCTTGCCCAGGTGGTAGCTGACCGAGCCGACCGCCTCGTCGATGGCGTCGCTGAGCATGCCCACGGTGCGCGGGCCCCGCACCCGCAGCTCGCCGAGCAGTCGCAAGCGGGTCGGGTGGGCCAGCGCGCGCATCGCCCGGGGGTCCGACAGGTGCCGGTCGGGTTTCTCCGTCATGTGCCCACCCTAGAAGCACAAGACATGAAGTACAAGAAGTCTTGTGTATTGCGGTGGCGCGCCGTGGCGGCCACGCGCTGCGGCGCGCGGACGCGGCGGGGAGAATGCGACGGAGCGACGGCTGACGCGGACCCGGCCGGGACCAGGAACAGGGGCGGTGCCGATGACCGAGCCGACGGTGACCACCGCAACCCAGCCGGCGGTGACCACCGCAACCCAGCCGGCGGTGACCAACGCAACCGGGCCGGCGGCGTCCACCGGGCCGGCGGCGTCCACCGGGCCGGCGGCGTCCACCGGGCCGGCGGCGTCCACCGGGCCAGGGGCGTCCGACCAGGCCGGGGCCGGGGGCGGGCCGTGACGTCCGGTCTGGCGCTGACCTTCGCCCTCGGCGCGGCGTTCGGCTACGGCGTCGGCTCGGTCCTGCAGGCCGTCGGGGCGCGACGCGGGGCCAGCACCCTGCGCGCCCTCGGCCACCCGCTCTACCTCGCCGGCCTGGCCTGCGACACACTGGCCTGGCTGGCCTCCCTGGTCGCCCTCCAGAAACTGCCCGTGTACGCGGTCCAGTCGGTCACCGCCGGCTCGCTGGCCGTCACCGTGGTCGTCGCCCGGACCGTGCTCGGCGCGCGACTGCGCCGCCGGGACACCGGGGCGATCCTGCTCACCGTCGCCGCCCTCACCGTCATCTCGCTGGCCGCCGGCCCCGAACCGCCGGTCACCGCGTCCACGGCGCTGCGGGCCGGCCTGGCCGGCGCGGCGGTGCTGACCGCGATCGCCGGTCTCGCCGCCCTGCGGGTCGCCCGGCCGATCGTCGCCGCCACCCTCGCCGGTCTCGCCTGGGGCATCACCGCGCTGTGCGCGCGGGCGCTCACCCCGCCATCCGACCCGCTGGGCCACCCCGGCGCGGCGGCCTGGGCCCTGCTGCGGGAGCCGGTCACCTGGGGACTGGTCATCTCCGGGGTGGCCGGGACGATCCTCTACGCGCACGCGCTGCGCCACGGGCAGGTCGGGCCGGTCACCGCCGTGCTCTGGGCGGTCGAGATCGTCGTCCCCTCGGTCGCCGGGGTGCTGCTGCTCGGCGACGGCGTCCGCGCCGGCTGGTTGCCCTGGGCGGTCCTGGCCACCCTGACCACCGTGGCCGCCGCGATCGTGCTCGCCAGCGCCCCGGGCACCGCCGACACCGCCGCGCCGGACGACCACGCCCCCGGCTGAGCCGCAGGGCACCCGGCGGACGTCGAGCGGGGTCAGCCCGCCCGGCGACCCTCCCCGGCCGGTCGCCGACCCTTGAGCCGGCGGCCCAACTCCCTGGCGATCTCCCGGTTCGCGTCGCGTTCGGCGAGCACCTGACGCTTGTCGTACGAGCGGCGGCCCCGGGCCAGCCCGACCTCGACCTTGGCCCAGCCGTTGCTGAAGTACATCGACAGCGGCACCAGGGTCACCCCCGGGTCACGCAGCTTCTCCAGGATGCGGGCGATCTCCACCCGGTGCAGCAGCAGCTTGCGGGTCCGCCGGGGCTGGTGGTTGGTCCAGGTGCCGAAGCCGTACTCCGCGATGTGCAGGCCGTACAGCATGATCTCGCCGTCGCGTTCCTGGGCGAACGCGTCGACCAGCGACACCCGCTTCTCGCGCAGCGACTTCACCTCGGTGCCGACCAGCACGATGCCCGCCTCGTACGCCTTCAGGACGGTGTAGTCGTGCCGGGCCTTCCTGTTGACGGCGACCAGCGTGCGCTCCGCGTCCCGTGCCACGACGACCACCTCCGTCCGGATCTGCCAGCGGCGTACACCCTACCGCCGGTGCCGACCCGGCATCCGCGTGGCAGGATCGCCGCATGTCGGAGTGGGCGGCGATCGTGCCGGAGGACCGGGACTGGACCGGCGTCATCGACGGCGGGTGCGCCGAGTGCGGTTTCGTGCCGCAGCGGGCCGAGACCACCGGGGGGCGGCTGCGGGCCACCGTCCCGGTCTGGCGGGAGGTGCTGTCCCGACCCGACGCGACCCGGCGGCCCGCGCCGACCGTCTGGTCGCCGGTGGAGTACGCCTGCCACGTGCGGGACACCTGCCGGATCTTCCGGGGTCGGTTGGCGCTGATGCTCGACGAGGACGACCCGGTCTTCCCCAACTGGGACCAGGACGCCACCGCCGTCGAGGACGACTACTTCCACCAGTCACCGGCCCGGGTGGCCGGGGAACTCGCCGAACAGGCCGAGTCGACCGCCGCCGCGTTCGACGCCGTCACGCCTGGGCAGTGGGCCCGGCCGGGCCGGCGCAGCAACGGTTCGGTGTTCACCGTGGGCCGCTTCGCCGTCTACTTCCTGCACGACGTGGTGCACCACGTGCACGACGTCACCCGCCCGGCGACCACCCGCTGACCCCGCGCGCAGCCGCCCGGCCGGTAGGGTGCGCGGCCGTGACCGACGCCGACTTCCTCGCCGAGACCCGCGCCTCCTACGACACGATGGCCGCCGAGTACACCACCCGCAACCGTGGTGAGCTGGCCGCCCGCCCGGTCGAGCGGGCCATGCTCGCCGCGTTCGCCGAGACCGTGCTGACCGGCGGGGGCGGGCCGGTGCTGGAGGTCGGCTGCGGCCCCGGGCGGATCACCGGTCACCTGCGCGACCTCGGACTGGCCGTCACCGGCCTCGACCTGTCCCCGGGCATGCTGGCGCAGGGCCGGCTGGCCCATCCCGACCTGCGCTTCGTCGAGGCGTCCATGCTGGACCTGCCGGTGGCCGACGGCGTGCTGGCCGGGCTGGTCGCCTGGTACAGCGTCATCCACGTGCCCGACGAGTGGCTGCCCCGGGTGTTCGCCGAGTTCCACCGGGTCCTCGCCCCCGGCGGGCACGCCCTGCTCGCCTTCCAGGTCGGCGACGAGACGGTCCGCTACACCGAGGCGTGGGGCCACCCGGTGGCGCTGGCCTTCCGTCGCCGCCGCCCGGACCACGTGGCCGCGCTGCTGAGCGCCGCCGGACTGCCCGAGCAGGCCCGGATGTGCCGGGCGCCGCAGGAGTTCGCCGGTGCCATGGAACGCACCCCGCAGGCCAGCCTGCTGGTTCGTCGGGACGACGACCGGGCGTGACCGGGCCGCCACGGCACCTCGTATCCTGTTGCGCGGATCTGGCCCACCCGTACGAGGAGGTTGGTGTGAGCAGTCGGACCGAGACGCTGGAGTTCCAGGCGGAGACACGCCAGCTGCTGCAACTGATGGTGCATTCCATCTACTCGCACAAGGACGTCTTCCTGCGCGAGCTGATCTCCAACGCCTCCGACGCGTTGGACAAGCTCCGGCTGGAGTCGCTGGTCGACTCCGACCTCGACGTCGACACCTCTGACCTGCACATCGAGTTGGTCGCCGACCCGCAGGCCCGGACCCTGACGGTGCGGGACAACGGCATCGGCATGTCCCGCGAGGACGTCGTCTCGCTGATCGGCACCATCGCCCGCTCCGGCACCGCCGAGCTGTTGCGCAAGCTCAAGGAGTCGAAGGAGACCGCCGGCGGTGAGCTGATCGGCCAGTTCGGTGTCGGGTTCTACTCGACGTTCATGGTCGCCGACCGGGTCACCCTGCTGACCCGGCGGGCCGGGCAGGCCGAGGGCACCCGCTGGGAGTCCAGCGGCGAGGGCACGTACGTGGTGGAGACCGTCGACGACGCCCCGCAGGGCACCTCGGTCACCGTGCACCTCAAGCCCGCCGACGACGAGGACAACCTGCACGACTACGCCGACCTCGCCACGGTCCGGCAGATCGTCAAGCGGTACTCGGACTTCATCGCCTGGCCGATCCGCACCACCGTGCCGGGCGTCGACGGCGGCGAACCCACCGAGGAGACCCTCAACTCCCGCAAGGCGCTCTGGGCGCGACCGCGCGACGAGGTCGCCGAGGAGGAGTACCGGGACTTCTACCGGCACGTCAGCCACGACTGGACCGACCCGCTGGAGACCATCCACATGCGCGGGGAGGGCACCTTCGAGTACGAGGCGCTGCTGTTCCTGCCCGCGCACGCGCCGTACGACCTGTACCAGGCCGACGGCCGGCGCGGGGTGCAGCTGTACGTCAAGCGGGTGTTCGTGATGGACGACTGCGCCGCGCTGATGCCGAACTACCTGCGCTTCGTCAAGGGCGTGGTGGACGCCCACGACCTGTCGCTGAACATCTCCCGGGAGATCCTGCAGCAGGACCGGCAGATCCAGATCGTCCGCCGCCGGCTGGTCCGCAAGGTGCTCGCCACGGTCAAGGACATGCGCACCGGCAACCCGGAGAAGTTCGCCACCTTCTGGGGCGAGTTCGGCCGGGTGGTCAAGGAGGGTCTGCTGGAGGACCCGGACAACACCGAGACCATCCTCGAACTGCTGTCGGTGGCCTCGACCCACCACGACACCGAGCCCACCACGCTGGGCGGGTACGTGGAGCGGATGAAGGACGGCCAGACCGAGATCTACTACGCCACCGGCGAGAACCGCACCATGCTGGAGAACTCGCCGCACCTGGAGGCGTTCCGGGCCAAGGGTTTCGAGGTGCTGCTGCTCACCGACCCGGTCGACGAGGTGTGGGTGGAGCGGGTCGGCCAGTTCGACGGCAAGCCGCTGCGCTCCATCGCCAAGGGTCAGGTCGACCTGGAGACCGAGCAGGAACGCAAGGACACCGAGGTCGCCCGGGAGCAGCAGAACAAGGAGTACGCCGAACTGCTCACCTTCCTCGGCGGGGCGCTCGCCGACACGGTCAAGGAGGTCCGGCTCTCCTCCCGGCTGACCACCTCGCCCGCGTGCATCGTCGGCGACGCGCACGACATCACCCCGACCCTGGAGAAGATGTACCGGGCGATGGGGCAGGAACTGCCGCCGGTCAAGCGCATCCTCGAACTCAACCCGACCCACCCGCTGGTCACCGGCCTGCGCGTCGCCCACCAGCGGGGCGACGACAGCGCGGGGCTGACCGAGACCGCCGAGTTGCTCTACGGCACGGCGCTGCTCGCCGAGGGTGGCGACCTGGCCGACCCGGCCCGGTTCGCCCGGCTGCTCGCCGACCGGCTGGCCCGTACCCTCTGATCCGCCTCCGCTCCCGGCCGGGTCGACGCCCGGCCGGGAGCGGCGGGGCCTCGGTGGCCGTCCCCGGGTGACCGGGCCCGGGTGGGCCGGCGCTGACCCGGCGGTCGGTCGCCGTACCGGATAGGGTTACCCCAGGTGTGCCGGGAAGTCTGGTCGGCGGTGGATGACGCGATCCCTGCCGACGAGGAGTTTCCGTGACCAACGCCACCCGGCGACGCTCCAGCCTGTTCGCCCGCCGCTCCTGGGGCGAGACCAGCCGGATCTCGGCCATCCTCCGCCGGGAGACCGTCGGCGGGGCGCTGCTGCTCGGCGGGGCGCTCATCGCCCTGGTCTGGTCGAATTCCCCCTGGTCGGGCGCGTACCAGACGCTGCGGGACAGCACCGTCGGCCCGGCCGCGCTGCACCTCGACCTGAGCGTGGCGACCTGGGCCGCCGACGGTCTGCTCGCGGTGTTCTTCTTCGGCGCCGGCCTGGAACTCAAACGCGAGTTCGTCGCCGGTGACCTGCGCGACCCCCGGCGGGCGGCGGTGCCGGTGGCGGCGGCCGTCGGTGGGGTGATCGTGCCCGCCGTCCTGTACGCCCTGATCGCCGCCGGAGCGGGCGACGGCGCGGGCCGGGGCTGGGCCATCCCGACCGCCACCGACATCGCGTTCGCCCTGGCGGTGCTCGCGGTGGTGGGCCGTTTCCTGCCGTCGGCCCTGCGGACCTTCCTGCTCACCCTGGCGGTGGTCGACGACCTGCTCGCCATCATGATCATCGCGGTCTTCTACACCTCGGACCTGTCCGTCGCCCCGCTGCTGGGTGCGCTGCTGCCGCTCGCCGCGTTCGGGCTGCTGGTGCAGCGCCGGGTCCGCTCGTGGTGGCTGCTGCTGCCGTTGGCCGCCCTCACCTGGGTGCTGGTGCACGAATCGGGGGTGCACGCCACCGTGGCCGGCGTCCTGCTCGCCTTCACCGTGCCGGTGCTGCGCAGCGCCGCGGCCGGCGGCCCGGACGCCGGACCCGGCCTGGCCGAGCACTTCGAGCACCGGGTACGGCCGATCTCCGCCGGCATCGCCGTGCCGGTCTTCGCGTTCCTCTCCGCCGGGGTCACCGTGGGAGGGCTCGCCGGGCTGGCCACCGCGTTGACCGACCGGGTCGCGGTGGGTATCGCCGTCGGCCTGGTCGTCGGCAAGCCGATCGGCATCCTGACCGCCACCTGGCTGGCGTCCCGGTTCACCCGGGCCGACCCCGACGAGGGCCTCAACTGGCTCGACGCGCTCGGGCTCGCGTTGCTGGGCGGGATCGGCTTCACCGTCTCGCTGCTGATCGGGGAGCTGGCCTTCGGGCTGGGCAGCGCCCGCGACGACCACGCCAAGGTGGCGGTGCTCGCCGGTTCGCTGGTGTCGGCCCTGCTGGCCAGCGTCATCCTGCGGGCCCGTAGCCGGGTCTACCGGCGGGTGCACGAGGCCGAGAGCGTCGACCTGGACCGCGACGGCGTACCGGACGTCTTCCAGCCGGAGCCGCCCCGACCCGCCGACGGACCGTCCGTCCCGAGGTGACCGCCGGCCCGGTGGTCAGGGCCCGACCGGGTACGCCCGGGTGTCGCCGTCCGCGACGCTCGCCCAGACCTGCTGCCCGGGGCGCAGCCGCAGGCCGGTGGCGGCGGCGGGGGTGAGGTCGGCGACGGTGTCGAGCACCCCGGTGAGCTGCACCCGCAGGTGGTCGCCGTGCCGGTGCACCCCGGTGACGGTCGCCGACCAGCCGGGTCGGGTGGTGTCGTCGGGGCGGTGCGGGTGCAGGCGCACGGCGGTGGGTGCGAAGACCACGAAGGCGTCGCCGTCGAGGCGGTCGGCGGTCGGCACCGCGAGCCCGTCGGCGAGCCGGACCCGCCGCCCGTCGGCCCGGCCCCGGTGCAGGTTCAGACCGACCAGCCGGGCCACGTAGTCGGTGCGCGGCCGGCCGGTGACCGAGGCCGGGTCGCCCTCCTGGACCACCCGGCCGTCCTCGACGACGACCAGTCGGTCGGCCAGCGCCAGCGCGTCCAGCGGGTCGTGGGTGACCAGCACGGCCGCCCCGGCGTGGTCGGTGAGGTGGCGGTGCAGTTGGGCGCGGGTGTCCAGCCGGGTCCGGGCGTCGAGCGCGGCCAGCGGCTCGTCGAGCAGCAGCAGGGCCGGGTGGACGGCGAGCGCGCGGGCCAGCGCCACCCGCTGGGCCTGCCCGCCGGAGAGCTGCCGGGGCCGCCGTCCGGCGTATCCGGCCAGGCCGACCCGGTCCAGCCACCGGTCGGCCCGTTCCCGGGCGGCCCGCCGGGGCAGGCCCTGCCGGCGCGGGCCGAAGGCCACGTTGTCCCGGGCGGTCAGGTGCGGGAAGAGCAGGTAGTCCTGGAACACCACGCCGACCGGTCGCCGCTCGGGTCGCACGAACGTCCGCCCGTCCGGGCGGTCCAGCTCCACCCCGTCGAGGCGTAGCCACCCGGCGTCGAGCGGCTGCAGCCCGGCCAGGGCGCGCAGCGCGGTGGTCTTGCCGGCGCCGTTCGGGCCGAGCAGCGCGACCACCTCCCCGGCGGCGACGTGCAGCCGGACGTCCAGCCGGAACCCGGCCCGGTCGACGACCAGGTGCCCGTCGAGCAGCGGCGGTGTCACGGGCCGCCGATCCACCGGTCGCGCAGCCCGGCGAGGATCACCACCGAGACGGTGAGCAGCACCAGGCTGAGCACCACGGCGGCCTCCAGGTCGGTCTCCAGGGCCAGGTAGACGGCGAGCGGCATGGTCTGGGTACGGCCCGGGTAGTTGCCGGCGAAGGTGATGGTCGCGCCGAACTCGCCGAGCGCGCGGGCCCAGCACAGCACCGCCCCGGCGGCGACGCCCGGGGCGACCAGCGGCAGGGTGACCCGGGTGAAGGTGGTCCACCGGCTCGCGCCCAGGGTGGCGGCGGCCTCCTCGTAGCGGTGGTCGACGCCGCGCAGCGCCCCCTCCACCGCGATGATCAGGAACGGCATCGCCACGAACGCCTCGGCGAGCACCACGCCTGTGGTGGTGAACGGCAGCGTGACGCCGAAGGTGGCGTCCAGCCAGCCGCCGACCGGCCCGCGCCGGCCGAAGACCAGCAGCAGCGCCACGCCGCCGACCACCGGCGGCAGCACCAGCGGCACGGTGACCAGCGCCCGGACCAGCCGCCGGCCGGGGAACTCCACCCGGGCCAGCAGCCAGGCCAGGGGTACGCCCAGCGCCAGGCAGAGCAGCGTGGCGAGGGTGGCGCACTGCACCGACAGCCGTAGCGCGGTGAGCACCCCGGGTGCGGTGAGGCGCGGTCCCAGCGACGTCCACGGGGTGCGCAACAGCAGGCCGCCCAGCGGCAGCACCAGGAACAGCAACCCCAGGGCGGCCGGTACGAGCAGCGCGACCGGCGCCCGTTGACCGGTGCCGCGTCGGCGGGTGGACGCGGTCACGGGCCTGCCGGCGGCTGGAATCCGGCGTCGGTGAGGACGGCCCGGCCGGGTGCGGAACGGACCAGCGCGACGAAGGCGCGGGCGGCGGTGGGGTTCGGCGCGTCGGTGAGCACCACGATCGGGTAGTCGTTGCCGGCACGGGCGGACTCGGGGAACTCGACGCCGTCGACCTCCCGGTCGGCCGCGCGGGCGTCGGTGCGGTAGACCAGCGCCGCGTCGACCTCGCCGAGTTTCACCTTGGCCAGTGCTCCCTTGACGTCCTGTTCGAGGGTGACCGGGGTGACCCGTACGCCGGCCGCGTCCAGGGCGGTGGTGGCCGCCGCCCCGCACGGCACCTGGGCGGCGCACAGCGCGACCTTCAACCCCGGCCGGGTCAGGTCGGCCAGGCCGGTGAGGCGCTGCGGGTTACCCTGCGGCACGGCGATGACGAGCTGGTTGCGGGCGAAGACGGTGGGGGCGTCGGCGGCGTGCCCGGCGTCGGTGACGGTGGCCATGTTCCTAGGGGCGGCCGAGGCGAACACGTCGGCGGGTGCACCCTGGGTGATCTGGGTGGCCAGGGCGGAGCTGCCGGCGAAGTTGAAGGTGACCGTCGTGCCGGGGTGCTCGGCCTCGAACCGCCGGCCGAGGGTGGTGAACGACTCGGTCAGCGACGCGGCGGCGAAGACGGTCAACGTGCCGCGCGGTCCACCGTCGGCGGCCGGGGCGGTGGTTCCGGCCGCGCATCCGGCCAGGGCGAGGACTGCCGCGACGAGGGGGAGGACGACGGCGCGTCGGTGGCCGCCCGGCGGGTCGGCGGTAGGGGCGGGCGGTCCGCCGACGGGTCGGGTCACGGGTCGGTCCTCGTCCTGGTGGGGCCGGTGGGCGCGGGCCGCTCCACCACGACGGTGGTTGACTTGATGACGGCGACGGCCACCGAGCCGACCCGCAGGTCCAGTTCGTCGACGGCCTCGCGGCTCATCAGGGAGACGATCCGGAACGGCCCGGCCTGGATGTCGACCTGGGCCATCACGGTGTCCCGGACGACGGCGGTGACGATCCCGCGCAGCCGGTTGCGGGCCGAGGAGAACTCGGCCCCCTCGTCGGGGGCGGCGGACTGGGCGCGGACGAAGCCGGCCAGGTCCACGCCGTCGACGAGCCGGTGGCCGTGGGTGTCCCGCCGGGCGGGCAGCCGGCCGGCGTCCACCCAGCGCCGCACGGTGTCGGCGCTGACTCCGAGCAACTCGGCGGCCTCGCTGATCCGGAACACGCTCACCCGGTCACCCTAGCGAACCGCACCTGCCGAGTGAAAGGAGGTTCTGCCCTCGCAGAAGCGAGCTTTGCTGCTTCCTCCAGCTCGCAGTCGCGGGTATTCGTGAGGGCCGGCCGACGTCGGTCCGGGCCGCAGTCGGAGTGGCGGGCGTCGGTCTGGCCGGCGTCGGGTCGGCGGGTGGAGCCGGGCCGGCCCCCGGGCGACCGGGGGAAGGCGGGTGGGGCGGACACGCCGACGGCCGGCCGTCGCGGGTGGCGACGACCGGCCGCTGCCGGCGGTGCGAGGGTCAGCTCAGGGTGAGCGCGGTGTCGTCCACCACGAAGGACGTCTGGAGGCTGCTGTCCTCCACCCCGCTGAACGAGATGGTGACGGTGCTGCCCGCCAGCGCGGACACGTCGAAGCTGCGCTGCACGTAGCCGCTGGCGGCGTTGACGTTGGAGTACGTCGCCAGGGTGGTGCTGCCGGCCTTGACGGTCAGCTTGTCGTACGCCGTGCTGCCCGACTCGGCCGTGTCGATGTGCAGCCAGAAGGACAGGGTGGCCCGGCAGCCGGCCGGGATGGTCACCGACTGGGTGACGGTGTCGGTGTGGGTCGAGCCGTACCCGTTGAGCCACGCCTTGTACGAGCCACCGTGCGCGGCCTGGCTGGCCGACGAGGTGATCACGCCCGAGGTGGCGGTCCAGCCGGTGCCGCCGGACTCGAAGCCGGGGTTGGTCAGCTTCTGGCCCGAGCAGCCGCCCGAGGTCGGGGTGGGCGTCGGGGTGGAGGTCGCCGTCGGGGTGGGCGTCGGGGTGCCGCCGGTGCAGGTCGGGTCGGCGGACTGCGCCGGCACGCTCACCGCGTCCCAGGCGGCCTTGACCGTGTTGAACTCGGTGCAGCTACCCGGGTAGAGGGTCTTGGCGGCCTGCAACGTCCAGGTGCGGTACTTCAGGTACGACGAGGTGGTCGTCTTGAGCAGCATCGCGTTGTACATGATCTTGATGGCCTTCTGGATGCCGAGGCCGGTCACCGTGCTGCTGTTGCAGGTGGGGCTGGTCGGCTGCCCGTTGGTCGGGTTGCTGCCCATGGCCAGCAGGTAGAACCAGTGGTTGCCCGGACCGGCCGCCGCGTGCACCTCCTGGCTCGGGATGCTGCTGGAGTAGCAGTTCGCGTCGCCGAGCGCGGACGGGTTGTACATGTTGCGGATCGGGCCGCTGCCGACCAGGTTGATCTTCTCGCCGACGAGGAAGTCCGGCGCGTCGTAGGTGGACGGCTCGTTGGCGAACCACTCGGTGGCCGCGCCGAAGGTGTCGGCGACGAACTCCTGGGTGTTGCCCCGGGAGATGCCGCCGGGGGTGGTGTCGTCGATGCCGTGGCCGATCTCGTGGGCCACCACGTCGAGCGAGCCGATCCACTGCCCGGCGGTGTTCTTGCCGATCTGCACCTGCGAGCCGTCGTAGTAGGCGTTCTGGTCGTTGAGCCCGACGCGGATGGGCCACGCGCCACCGCTGCCGTTCGCGCCGTTGCGGCCCAACCACTGCGACAGCATCTTGTGCTCGGTCTGCGCCGAGAACAGGGCGTCGACGCAGCCGGTCTCCTTGTTGGTGCCGGTGCCGTTGCCCCAGACGTCGTCCGATCCGGAGAAGGTGGTGTTGTTCGCGGCGTCCTGGCAGCTCAGGTTGGTGGTGCTCGGGTCCTTCAGCGAGTAGGTGCTGCCCGACTGGGTGGTGTTCAGGGTGACCGGGCCGTTCCACGCGCCGGTGCCGGTGCCCCGCACCACGTGCTCCCGGGTGTCCAGCACCGCGCCGGTGGCGGCGTCCACGTCGACGGTCAGCCGGCTGGGGCCGTCCGCGCCGGTGCCGGTGACGGTGGTCTCCCAGGCCAGCGCGGGTCGGGTGCCGAGGGTGTGCACGACCAGCGTGGTGCCCTCGACGCCGCTGACCGTGCGCAGTCGGGCGCGGGCGGTCCGCTCGGCGGCGGCGGCGGTGAGCTTCGGGGTGATGGACAGGTTCCCGATGCTCTGCTGCTGGGCGACGGAGGCGTAGGTGACCTCGCCGGTGGCGGTGGTCGCCAGGACGAAGTCCCCGCCGACCACGCGCAGGCCCTTGTAGGTGCGTTCGTAGGGGACGTACTGGATGCCTTCGGAGGCGATGACCGGCCGCTGCACGAACGCGTCGTCGGCGCTGGCGTGCAGGTAGGCGGGACGGCTGGCGACCAGCGAGCTGGCCGCGCCGACGGCGGCGGCCCGGGCCTGGGCCGGGTCGGGGGCGGGGTGGGACGGCGCGGCCTGGACCGCCGCGGCGGTGCCCACGGCGATCAGGCCGGCCGCGACCGCGCCGGAGAGCGCGACGAGGCGGGGTGAGAGCGTCAAGGGGATGCTCCTGTTCTCGGACGGCGTCGCGGTGCCCGGTGGGGTCGCGCGCCGATGCTGCGTGAGGCGTGGCCGCGACGGGTGGTCTCCGGGCTGCCGGCGGGCCCGGTGGGGGTGACTGTCCGTCGCGTGTCGCCGGGGGTTGGCGACTGCTGGAGGCACGATCACACGGGCAGGCACTCATATCAATGGGTTGACCCGGGCAACCATGCCTCCGGGCTGCCGAAACCCCTGTTGCCAGGTGGTGAACGACCCTCCGCCACCCCGGTCTGAACAGGTCATCCCCGTCGATCCCGGTCCCGCCGAGCGCCCCAGTTGCGGGTTTTCGCCGGAACGCGCGCCGGATGCGCATACACGCGCCGACCAGCGCTACGACGCCCTCGCCGGGGTCCGTCGTACCCGGCCCGGCGGGGCCCGTGCCCGGCTCGCGGGTGCGAACCGGACGGGCGTCGGTCGCCTACCATTCCGGCTGTGCCGGACATCGACGGATCCCTCGCCGCCGGGCAGGTCTGGCGGGGGCAGGGCGACTGGTCGCAGGCCGCCCGACGGGCCAAGCGACGGATCACCACCGGGCGGCGGGCGGTCGCCGCGCTGACCGCCGCCGCTGCCGTCGCCGGCACCGCGGCGGCCCGGCTGGCCCCGTCCGCGCCCACCGCCGGCCGGGTGCTGGCGTTCGTCGCCGCCGTGTCGCTGCTGCTGGTGCCGGTGCTCGGCCGCCGCGCCTCCCGCGACGCGGTGGCCGTCTGGACCCGGCTCCGGGCCGTCTCCGAGGCGTCCAAGGCGGAGCTGTACCGCTACCTCGCCCGGGTCGCCCCCTACGCCGGCGCCGACGCCGACGCCGTCCTGCTGCACCGCTACGGACTGCTCGTGGACGACGTCGGCGATCTGGTCGGGTACACCCTCGACGGCACCCCGGCCGACCGTCCGCTGCCCCCGGTCACCGGCCTGCCGAGCTACCTGACCGAACGGGTGCAGCGACAGGTCGACGGCTACTACCTGCCGGCGGCCCGGCAGGCCGCCCGCGCCGCCGCCCGGATCGGCCGGGCGGCGACCGCGTTGACCGTCCTGGCCGCCCTGCTCTCCGCCGTCGTCGGGGTGTTCGGCGACGCGCTCGGCCTGACCGCGTGGGTGCCGGTGGTCGCGGCGGTCACCACCGCGCTGATCGGCTACGGCACGGCCGAACGCTACGAACAACAGCACCTGGAGTACGCCCGGACGGCCGACCAGCTCACCCGGCTGCGACTGACCCGGGCCGCCGGGGCGGGCTGGACCGACGACGAGGCGTTCGTCACCGAGGCCGAGCGGATCATCGCCCAGTCCAACGCGGCGTGGATGGCCAAGATGATCGAGGATGATGGCGCTGCGCAGCAGTGACATGACGGGCTGTGGCGGATAGCATCATCGACATCCGTGATTGGTCGTCGACGTGGGCGGACAGCCGTCCACCTCCGACACAAGATGGGGGCCCGACGTGGACCGCACCCAACGCCCGTCCGATCCGTTCCCGACGCCGATGAGCGACGTGCGACGCACCCCGCTCGGTCAGATCCCGGTCGAGCGGGCCGTCGCCGTCGCCCGCATCGACGACCGCCGGGCCACCCACCCGACCCGGGTCGATGTCGCGTCCTTCAGCTCACACGTCTGACCCGGCCACCGCGCCCCGCGTCCCGGTCACCCCGCTGCGCCAGTACGTCCTCAAGCTGACCAGCCGGTGTGACCTGGCGTGCGACCACTGCTACGTCTACGAACACCCCGACCAGTCGTGGCGTCGTCAACCCCGGCTGATGACGCCCGACACGGTCGAGGCCACCGCACGGCGGATCGCCGAACACGCCACCACCCACCGGCTCACCGCGGTCCGGGTGGTCCTGCACGGCGGGGAACCCCTGCTGGCCGGCGCGGCCCGGCTCGCCACCACCGCCACCACCCTGCGTCGGGCGATCGACCCGGTGACCCGGCTCGACCTGCGGATGCAGACCAACGGCGTGCTGCTCACCCCCGAGATCGCCGACGTCCTCGTCGCCCACGACGTCAGGGTGGGCGTCTCGCTGGACGGTGACCGGTCGGCCAACGACCGGCACCGCCGGTACGCCAACGGCGCGAGCAGCCACGACCAGGTGCGCCGGGCACTGGACCTGCTGCGTCGCCCCGCCTACCGCAGCTCCTACGCCGGGCTGCTGTGCACCGTCGACCTGGCCAACGACCCGCTGCGGGTCTACCAGGCGCTGCTCGCCGAGGAACCGCCCCGGATCGACTTCCTGCTGCCGCACGCCAACTGGGACCGGCCACCCGCCCGCCCCGACGGGGCCACCACCCCGTACGCGGACTGGCTGCTGACCATCCACCGGCGCTGGCTGGCCGACGGGCGGCCGGTGCCGATCCGGCTGCTGGAGTCCCTGCTGGCCACGGCCACCGGCGGCAGCACCGGCACCGAGGCGGTCGGGCTCGCCCCGGCGGACCTGGTCGTGGTGGAGACCGACGGCAGCTTCGAGCAGGTCGACTCGCTCAAGTCCGCCTTCCACGGCGCCGCCGCCACCGGCCTGGACGTGTTCCGGCACGCCGTCGACGAGGCGGCGGCCCATCCGGGCATCGCCGTGCGGCAGACCGGCCTGGCCGGCCTGTGCGCCACCTGCCGCTCCTGCCCGCTGGTACGCCGCTGCGGCGGGGGCCTGTTCGCCCACCGCTACCGCTCGGGCACCGGTTTCGACAACCCGTCGGCGTACTGCGCCGACCTGGCCGCGTTGATTCGGGCCACCGCCGTCCCCGCCGGGTCGCCGCAGCAGCCGCCGGTCGACACGTTGCCCCCCGCCGTCCTGGCCGACCTCGGCTCGGGCCGGGGCGGCCCGGGTTCGGTGGGTCAGCTCGCCGCCGTCCACCACGGCATCGCCCGCGCGTTGACGGTCGCCCTCAGCCCCGCCGCCACCGCCGACCCGGTCGCGGCGGCCGGCTGGCACCTCCTGGTGGCGCTGGACGTGTCCGCGCCCGACGCCGTCGACCACGTGCTCACCCACCCGTTCGTCAGGCGGTGGGCGCAGCGGTGCCGGGCCGGGGCGACCGGCGACCTGCCCCACCTCGCCGCCGTCGCCGCCGCGGCGGCGGTCCGGGCCGGCGTGGACGCCGAACTCGTGCTGCCGGTGCGGGCCGGCGCGGTGCACCTGCCGACCCTCGGCGCGATCATGGTGGACACCGACGCCGCGTCGGTGCCCGTCACGATCTCCGCCGGCGGCGTCGCGCTGCGGGCCGGCCGGCGACGCGTGCGGGTCCGGCCGGCCGTCGGACCCCACCCGGACCGGTGGCGGCCCACCCGGGCGGCCCACACCGGCGACGGGACCGTCCTGCTGGAGGACACCGACCCGTTCCGCGACTGCTTCGACCTGCCGGTGGCGGCCCGGCTCACCCCGGCGGTCGCCGACCGCTGGACGCGGCAGGTGCGTCGGGCGGTCGACCGCCTCGACACTGAGGCGCGCGGATACGCCCCCGGGGTACGCACCCTCCTGCGCACCGTGGTGCCGCTGCGGCCGGACCCGTCCGGCCGCTCCCGCAGCGCCGCCGCCCGGTCCGCGTTCGGCGCGGTCGCCGTCACCCCCGTCGCCGACGACGCCGCGCTGGCGGTGCTGCTCGTGCACGAGGTGCAACACCTCAAACTGGACGCCGTGCTCGACGTCTGCGAACTGTTCGACCCCGCCGACGCGCGAAGGCTGCGGGTGCCCTGGCGCGACGACCCCAGGCCGGTGGAAGGCGCGCTGCACGGCGTCTACGCCCACCTCGCCGTCGCCGACGTGTGGCGGCACCGCCCGGGAGCCGAGGCGGCGGCACACCACCGGCGCTACCGGGAATGGACCGACGGGACGGTCGACGCGCTGCTCGACCTCGGCAGCCTCACCGCCGACGGCGAGCGGTTCGTCCGGCGGATGCGCGCCACCCTGGACGGCTGGCGGTGAACGACAGGGCCACCCTCGCCGCCGACCTGCGGACGCTCGGACTACCCACCGGCGCGACCGTCCTGGTGCACTGCGCGCTGTCCCGGGTCCGGCCCGAGCCGGCCGGGCCGGCCACCCTCCTCGCCGCGCTGCGCGACACCCTCGGTGACCACGGCACGGTGGTCGTGCCGACGCAGACCGCCGGCAACTCGGTGACCTCACCGGCGTTCCGCGCCGCCACGGCGGGGATGACCCCGACCCAGGCCGCCGCCGTCGAGGCGACCATCGCGCCGTTCGACCCGGCGCACAGCCCGGCCCAGGGGATGGGGGCGTTCGCCGAACACGTCCGCCGGCAGGCCGACGCCCGGCGCAGCGCCCACCCGCAGACCTCCTTCGCCGCTCTCGGCCCGGCCGCCGCCACCCTGACCGCCCGGCACGACCTGGACTGCCACCTCGGCGACCGGTCCCCCCTGGGCGCGCTGTACGCCGCCGACGCCCTGGTCCTGCTGCTCGGCGTCGACTGGTCGGTGTGCACCGCGTTCCACCTCGCCGAGTACCGGTGCGCCCGGCCCGCACCGCACCGGGCGTACCGCTGCTACCTGCGTGACCCGCAGGGCCGCCGGGTCCGCCGGGACTTCCGCGCCCCGCACCTGGACGACGGCGACTTCCCGCGGATCGGGGCGGCCGTGGTGGCCGCCGGGGCGGTCCGCTCCGGGCCGGTGGGTGCCGCCGACGGTCACCGTGTACGGCTGCGCCGCGCGGTCGACCTCGCCCGGGGGTGGATGGATGCGCACCGACTGGCTTGAACGGGACAGCGCAGGGTTGGCAGCTGTCGATACTGTGGTCGGCCGGGAGCGGCGACGCCGGGCGGGAGCGGTAGGTGGTGGAGGAACAGTTCCGGGAGGACGAGAGCGCCCCCGTGTTCTTCCTCAGCTACGCCCGTACCCGCACCCGACCGCGGGCGGTCGCGCCCCCGCGGGACAACAACAAGAAGGTCTCCCAGCTCTTCGTCGACCTCTCCGACCACGTCGTCGAACTGCTCGGCCTCGGCCCGGGCCGCATGGCCGGCTTCATGGACCAGATGCTCGACGGAGGGCAGCTGTGGACCGACGATCTCGCCTTCGCCGCCGGCCACTGCCAGGTCTTCATCCCGCTCGTCTCGCCGCAGTACCTGCGCAGCCAGTGGTGCGCCCGGGAGTGGGACGCGTTCACCAGGCGGCGGGCCGTACCCCGCCCGGACGCCGAGCCGTCGGTGGGGGAGACGCCGGTGATCCCGGTCAACTGGTCGGTGGTGGACCGTCGACGGGTGCCCGAGGTCGTGTCGCGGCGACAGATGTTCACCCCCACCCGGTTACCCCCGGACATCGCCCCGCAGTACCACGAGGAGGGCATCTACGGCCTGCTCAGCCTCGGCAGCAACGGCAAGGACGCCTACGACGCGGTGGTCTGGCGGCTGGCCCAGCGGATCGCCCGCGCGTACCGCACGCACTGGGTCGAGCCGGCGGTCACGACCGACCTGCGGCAGCTGCGCGACCGGTTCGAGGAGGACGGGCATGACCTGGTCTGACCCCTCCCCGGCCGGGGTCCCCGGGCAGGAGACCTACTTCTTCCTCAGTTACGCGCACTCCGTCCCGCTGTCCGACGCCGCCCGGCCGGACACCGACTACTGGGTCGGCAAGTTCTTCCAGGACCTCGCCAGGTCGGTCCGGGAGCATCCCCGGCGCACCGTCGAGATCGAGGCGGGCTTCTTCGACGGCCAGGTCGTCCCCGGCGCCGACCTGCGCCGCACCCTCACCGACGCGTTGAGCCTCGCGCACGTGTTCGTGCCGCTCTACTCGCCGAACTACTTCCGCAACGCCTGGGCGCTGGGCGAACGGGACTCGTTCCGCAGCCGGCTGGCCCGGCTGCCGGCGGGACACGCCGACCGGCACGTGCTGCCGGTGCTGTGGATGCCGCTGCCGTCCTGGGAGGACCGCCCCGAGATCGTCCAGGCGCTGTCGGTGACCGACCACCCCGACGACCGCGCCGACTACGCCGACAACGGGCTGCGCGCGCTGTGCAAGCTCAGCGCCTACGGCCCGCAGTACCGGCGGCTACGCGACGCGCTGGCCGACCGGATCGTCACGGTGACCGAGCAGCAACCGCTCGCCCGCTCCCGGGCGGCGGCCCTGACCAGCCGGCCGGTCCCCGACGGTCCGGGCGCCGCGCTGGTCGTCACCACCCTCGCCGCCGACCGGGCCCGCTGGCGACCCTACGGCGACCAGCACCAGTTGGCGGTTGCCGACTACGTGGCCGCGACCGCCGAGCGGCTCGGTCTGCCCACCCGGGTGGTCGGGCTGGCCGAGGCCCGCGACCGGGCCCCGCACAGCCCGGCGGTGGTGCTGGTGGACGCCGGGGTCGGGGTCGAGGCCGCCCGCGCCGCGCTCGACGGGCTGCCGCAGTGGGTGGTCCCGCTCGTCATCGCCGCCGACCATGCGCGTGGCGAGCCGACACCCGAGGAGATCGCCGGTACCTTGCAGGACGCCCGGTTTCCCCGGGTGTTGCCGGTGCGCACCATCGACGAGTTCGAGCGCTGCGCGCCGCTGCTGGTCACCGAGGCGCGCAAACAGTTCCTCCGGCACGGGCCGGTCGATCCGCCGGAAGGCCCGCACGATCCGAAGCCGAGCCTGGGGCCGGTCGGACCGTTCGACGTACGGCGAGGGAAGGCAGAACGATGACTCCACCCCGCGACGGCCAGGTCGTCACCTTCTACTCGTACAAGGGTGGCACCGGTCGCACCATGGCGCTGGCGAACACCGCCTGGATCCTCGCCGCGAACGGCCACCGGGTGCTCGTCGCCGACTGGGACCTGGAATCCCCCGGCCTGCACCGGTTCTTCGCGCCGTTCCTCGATCCGGACCAGGTCGCCTCCACCGGCGGCGTGATGGACCTGATCCTGGAGTACGAGTGGGAGAACGCCCGCCGCCGGCAGGCCGGCGACGACTCCCGCCCCGGCGACTGGCACCGCCAGTACGCCCGGGTCCACAAGTACGCCTTCTCGGTGAGCTGGGAGTTCCCCGGCGGCGGCACCCTGGACCTGCTGCTCGCCGGCCGGCACAACCCCGACTACGCCACCAGCGTCACCGGGTTGAACTGGGACAACTTCTACAACCGGCTCGGCGGCGCGCAGTTCTTCGACGCGCTGCGGGCGGACATGAAGCGGCACTACGACTACACCCTGATCGACAGCCGCACCGGCATCAGCGACGTCGCCGAGATCTGCACCATCCACCTGCCCGACGTGCTGGTCGACTGCTTCACCCTCAGCGACCAGGGCATCGACGGCGCCGCCTCGGTCGCCACCCGGGTCCGCGGCTACGAGGGACGCCGCGCCCGCCGGGTGCTGCCGGTGCCGATGCGGGTCGACGAGGGGGAGAAGACCAAGACCGACGCCGGCCGGGCGTTGGCCATGCAACGCTTCACCGGGCTGCCCAGCGGCATGACCGAGCTGGAACGGCAGGACTACTGGCTCTCCGTCGAGGTCCCCTACCGGGCCTACTACGCCTACGAGGAGACCCTGGCGACGTTCGGCGACGTGCCGGGCAGCCGGGGGCTGCTGTCGGCGTACGAGGCGCTGACCCGGCACATCACCAACGGCACGGTCGCCGGGCTGCCCCGGATGGACGAGGGGCTGCGCCGGCAGACCTTCCAACGCTTCGAACGCAAACCGGTGATCGTCGACGAGTTGATCGTGCTGCGGTACGTGCCGGAGGACCAGGCCTGGGCGGAGTGGGTGCAGTCCGCGCTGCACGCCGCCGACCTGCGGGTGCTGGCCACCCCGCTGGGTGCCCCGGCGGCGGTGCCGGCCGGTACGGCCTCCCGCGAGCTGCACCTGGTGTCCCGCTCCTACCTGGCCGCCCGCCGGGCCCTCGGCGGTGCCACGGGCGTCCCGGCGCTCGCGCTGCACCTGGACGACACCACCCCGTCGGTGGACACTCCGCCGGGCAGTTGGGCGACCGTCTACGAGCGGGGTGCCGCGGCCGCCGCCGAGCAGGTGTGGGAGCTGGTCGGCCGGCCCACCGACGGGCGGGACCGGCCGGTGCCGGCGACCCGCTACCCGGGCGTCGAACCGCTCGTCTTCTACGCCCCGGCGCGCAACGTGCGGTTCACCGGCCGGGACCGGCTGCTGTTGACCCTCCGGGAGGAGCTGAGGACGGCGGCCCGGGAACGGGTCCCGGTGGCGCTGCGCGGCGGGGCCGGCATCGGCAAGACCCAGCTCGCCACCGAGTACGCCTACCGCTTCCACGGCGCGTACGACGTGATCTGGTGGGTGGAAGCCGACCCGGTGCAGTTCATCGACGTCCGCTTCGCCGACCTGGGCCGCCGGCTCAACCTGCCCGATCTGCAGAGCGTGCCGGACAACGCCCGGGCGGTGCGGGACTGGTTCAGCCACGGTGGCGGCCGGGGCGCCGACGAGCCGCCGCTGCGCTGGCTGATCGTCTTCGACAACGTCGACCAGTACGAGCACGTCCGGGACTACCTCCCCCAGGGCGAGGGGCACGTACTGGTCACCACCCGCAACCCGGACTGGGGTGACCTGGCCCGCGCGGTCGACGTGGACGCCTTCCAGCGCGGCGAGAGCGTCAGCCACCTGATCGGTCGGACCAGCCGCCGGGGCATGACCGTGGCCGAGGCCCAGCAGGTCGCCGAGGCGGTGGAGGACGTGCCGATCCTGGTGGCGCTGGCCGGCGCGTGGCTGGCGGAGAGCCCCGACTCGGTCGCCACGTACCTGGCCGGGTTGGCCCGTACCGGCCCGGACAGCGACGTGTGGGGCCGCTCCCTGGCCGGCCTGCGGCAGCAGTCCCCGGGCGCCTACCGGCTGCTGCAGCTCGGTTCGGTGCTCGCCCCCGACATCGCCCTCGACCTGCTCTACGGCGACCAGGTGGCGAAGGTCATCGCCCCGCACGACGAGCTGGTCGCCGCGCAGGTCGCCGACCGGGTCTCCGAGCGGGACATCGCCGCCGCGCTGGTCCAGCGGATCAACCGGCTCGCCCTGATCAAGGTGGACCTGCACGCCCAGCGGGTGCAGATCCACCGGCTGCTGCAGGCGGCGTTGCGGTCCCGGATGTCCGAGCAGGAACTGGCCGAGGTCAAGCACGACGTGCACCGCATCCTCGCCGGTTCCCGCCCCTCCGGCGAGGTGGACGACCCGGCCTTCCAGTCCGGCTACCGGCACCTGTGGCCGCACCTGGACGGGTCCGAGGCGGTGTCCTGCCACGACGACACGGTCCGGCAGTTGGTCATCGACCGGGTCCGGTACATCTTCCTCAACGGCGGTTTCGAACAGGGCGCACAGTACGCCCAGGACGCGGACAAGACCTGGACGACGATGCTGGAGGGGCTGTCCCCGGAGACCGGCGCCCACCGGTCGCTGCGCGTGCAACTGCTCAACCTGCGCTTCAACCGGGCCAACCTGCTGCGCAGCCTCGGCCAGTTCGACCAGGCCCTGACCCTCGACGAGGAGACCCTACGCCAGCAGGAGGAGCTGATCGGCGAGAGCCACCCGTACACCCTGATGACCGCCGGCGGGTACGCGGCGGACCTGCGGGCCCTCGGCCGCTACCAGCAGGCTCTGCAGCAGGATCTGCGAACCTACGAGGCGTCCGTGGAGGTGTTCGGGGAGGACCACCGGCGCACCCTAAACGCGGCCAACAACCTGGCCGCTTCCTACCGGCTCTCCGGCGACTTCGCCCGCGCGCTCGACATCGACCAGACGACCTACCGCAGACTGCGGGTCGTGCTCGGCCCGGAGCATCCCCGCACCCTGCTCTCGGCCAACAACTACGCGCGTGACCTGCGGGAGACCGGGGACTACCGCGCCTCGGTGGCGTTGCTGGGGGAGGTGGTCGAGGCGTACCGCCGCGTTTTCGGCGAGGATTTCCGCCCCGTGCTCACCGCGCAGGCGAACCTGGCGACGTCGCTGCGCAGCACCGGCCGGATCGCCGAGGCGGGCCGGCTGCTCGACGACGCCTACACCCGGCTGCGCTCCACCGTCGGGCCGACCAACCCGGACACGTTGCTGTGCCGGTTGAGCCGCACGGCCAACCTGATGCTCCAGGGACAGGGAGCGCAGGCCCGCTCGGAGTTGGAGGAGGTGCAGCAGACCCTCACCCGGGTGTTCGGGGCACGGCACCCCTACACGTTGGTGTGTGAGCTCAACCGGGGGGTGGCCCTGTGGGACGCGGGGGCGCAGGAGGAGGCGTACGCGTTCACCGTGGCCGCCGCCGACGGGCTGCGGGAGGTGCTCGGACCCGAGCATCCGTTCAGCATGGGCGCGGACAACAACGCCGCCGTCTTCACCCTCCTCACCGGGCAGGCCGAGGAGGGACTCACCCGGTTGCAGGCCGTGGTGGCCCGGCTGACCGCGGTGCTGGGGGCCGACCACCCGGACACGCTACGCAGCCTCGGCAACGTGGAGACGGCCCGGCAGGCGGCCAGCGGGGGAGTGGTCAGCATCGGGCGGATGCGGCTGGCGGACCGGCTCGCCGACCGGATCGGGCAGGAACACCCGAGCGTGGTGGTGCTGCGCGACGGGCGGTACGTGCGGCGGGTTCTCGACCCGCATCCCTACTGACCGGGCTGGGCGCCGATGAGCACGTCAGAGCTCACCGGCGTCCCCGCTTCGCTCAGCCAGCGCAGGATGCGGGGCAGTTGTTGCATGGCGTCGAAATGGGCCGCGCCCGGCTGCACCTCGATCTCGGCGCCCGGAATCCGCTCGGCCAACCAGCGGCCGTGGCTGGCCGGGGCGAAGGTGTCCTCCGCGCCGTGCCACAGCCGCACCGGGGTGGCCCTGGTGTCGATCGCGTCGAGGTCGAACTTCCAGTTCCGACGCAACGCCAGCACGTCGTCGATCCAGCCGTACGGGCCGGTGCGCAACGCCTCCTGGTAGGTGTCGAAGATGATGCCGCGCAGCGCCGCGTCGTTGATCGCCCGGCGGTCGGGGAGACCCATCTGCGTCATCAGGTCCCGCAGCAGGAACCGGGGGTCCTCGGCGGCTCGGGCGGCCCGCTGCCGGATCTCCTCCACCACGGCGTCGGTGTCCGGTCGTTCGGCTCCGAAACCCCGTTGGTTGTCGGTGTTCATGCCGTCGAACCAGTCCAGGCCGGTGGCGTCCGAGGGGGCGAGGCTGACCAGCACCGCGACCCGGCTCACCCGGCCGTGCAGGCGTTCGTCGGCGGCGCAGGCCAGCGCGTGCGGTCCGCCACCGGAGCGGCCGGCGACCGCGAACCGGTCCAGGCCGAGCTGGTCGGCGATGGCCTCCACGTCCCGCGCGGCGTCGGCCACGTCCCGACCCTCGAACCGCTCGGAGTCGCCGTAACCGGGGCGGTCGTAGGCGATCAACCGGATGCCCATCCGGTAGAGCACGATGCCCCGGGGTTTCGGCCCCCGACGACTGCCGGGCGTGCCGTGCATCAGGAAGACGGGGAACCCGTCGGGAGCACCGGTCTCCTCGTACGCCACCCGCTTGTTGTCCGCGCGGTGGGCGTATCGCGGCCCAGGCTCACCTTCTCGGGTCACTACAGCCTGCCTTCCGGTGCCACTACCAGCAAATACTCGCAACCCGCATCGAGCGAAAACGATGTTTCCGTCGCCCCCGTTCAGCCTTTGAGCCTAACGGTCGGGCCCGCCACACCGCTATGGCGAGCCCGAACAACGGGCCGGATCTGTCGGAAACGACACCTGTCGGCCCGTCCGTTCGGAACGTCCGGACGAATGGGCGGCGGCGTTCAGCAGGCCAGGGGTCGGATATCCGACGGCGCGTCGACCAGCGCGGCGCGCGGATCGGCATAGCGCCACTCCACCCGGTACTGCGCCCGCAACCGGGGCCGCGACACCACCCACTCGTACGCTATCCGCCCCTGCCGTTCCCGACCGTCCGGGCGCACCTCGGCGCTGCTCTCCGCGGTGAACGAGGTCTCGTTGCCCCAGACGGTGGGACCCGTCTCGGCCGGGAAGTCGAGCCGGATCACCAGGTTGCGGGTGGGCAGCCGGATGTCGCGTTGCAGCCAGTCGCCGAACTTCCACGCCGGCACCCGGTAGGAGTAGTCCACCACGGTGCGCTGGCCGGGATAGAGCGGCATCGGGGTGCCCCCGCCGTCGAGCAACAGCACGATCTTGAGGAAGGCGTCCCGGCTGCGCCCGACCCGCCACCGCATCGGCTCCGGTTGGTCGACGCCGATGGTCGCCCGGAAGTCGACCTCGTCGATGGTGAGCGGATGGCGACCGTGGAAGGCCGTCGACCGGGCCGGATCCTCGGGGAACCGGTCGATGTCGATCTGCACCGTGTGCCTGGTGATCGGCTCGGTGCCCACGCTGTGCAGCACCCGCCGGAACCGGCACTCGTACACCCCGTCGACGAGGGAGAGGCTGGCCTGCTCGTCCTCGATCACCAGATGCGACCCGGCCGGGGGCGGAACCGCGGTCGGGCCGAGCGGGGAGCGGCGGCCCCCGGCGCCACGGCTGTCGGCGAAGGCGACGTACTGCTGCCAGATCCGGTTGCCGCTGTCCAACACCAGCTCGACCCGCCGGGCGAACTCCTCGGTGGGCTGGTGCCGGCCGTTCTCGATGTGGCTGACGTACGACGGGTCGAAACCGGTGCGTTCGGCCAGTTCCTTCTTGGACATGCCCCGCTGGTGACGCCAGTGGGTCAGTTCCCGCACGAAATCCGCCGCCGCATCGTCCTGTGTGGAGCTGCCCATGCCCCCGTCCTCGCTGTCGGGCCTCAAGTCTGTCCCACCCGTGGCGTCCGCGCCAGGGGTCCCCCCACCCGACTCCGCCCGGCGGCCCGCGCCCCGACCCGCCGGAGCCGCACCACGACGGCCGTCGGCGCAGGCGGCAGGATGACCGGTATGGACACCACCGTGCACCGCTACCTCGCGGACCTGGTCGGCACCGCCCGGGACGTGCTCGGGTCGGATCTGGTGGGCGCCTACGCCGCCGGATCGGTGGCGCTGGACGCGTACCAGCCGGGCCGCAGCGACGTGGACGTGGCGCTGGTCTGCCGGGACGCGCTACCCCGACCGACCCGGCAGGAACTGGTCACCCGGCTGCGGCACGAGGCACTGCCCTGCCCGGCACGCGGCCTCGAACTGGTCGTCTACACCCGTGCGGTGGCTGCCTCCGGCACCGGCGAACCGGGCTTCGAGGTGGAACTCAACACCGGGGCGGCGATGCCGTTGCGGGCCACCCTCGACCCGTCCGAACGGCCCGCCGCCGACGGCCGGTTCTGGTACGGCCTGGACCGCAGCATCCTGCACCAGCGGGGCCACCCGCTGACCGGCCCGCCGGCCGGTCAGGTCTTCGCCGACCTGTCCCCGGACGACCTGCGCACGCTGATGGTGGCGGCGCTACGCTGGTGGCTGGCCCGGCCCGTCCCACCCGGGGACGCCCCCGCCCCCGGCACGGAGGACGCGGTGCTGAACGCCTGCCGCGCGCTGGTCCGCCTCCGTGACGGCGACTGGCTGTCCAAGGTCGCCGCCGGCCGCCGGGCGATCGCCCTCGGCCACGACCCCGAACTGGTGCGTCGCTGCGTCGACGCCCGTGCCGGCGGCCCGCCGCCGACCGCCGCCGCGGCCCGCGCCTTCCAACAGCGGGTGCTCGACGAGATCACCGCCGGCTGACCGCGCGACGCCGCCGGGCCGGCCGTCGGTGCCGCTCCGCCCTCCCACCGTGACCAGCCGCCGGGTTCGCACAGCCCGCGTTACCAGCCGGCCGGATCGTGTCGCCGTAGGCAGGCCGGGGACGGCCCCTGACGGACCGCCCCCGGCCGGGTCAGCGCCGCAACAGGGCGAAGACACCCCAGCCCAGGTACTCCCGCCGGTACCGGACGTGCCGCAGCGGGTCCTCGGTCAGCTCCCGCCGGAACGCCCCGGCGAGCGCGTCGTCGGGATGCGCGTCCAGCCACCGGCGCAGGGTCAGCCAGTGCGCTGCGGCGTACCGGTCCCAACTGTCCTGGTCGGCGAGGACCATCTCGACCACGTCCCAGCCGTGCCCCTGCATGCGGCCGATCAGCCCGGGAAGATCGTCGAAGTCGTCCCGCACGGTGGCGTGGCACGCGGCGACGGTCTCCTGGTCCGGCGGCTCCCGCCGCCAGTACGGCTCCCCGACCAGCAGCATCCCGCCCGGACGCAGCGCCCGTGCCAGCAGGTCGATGGTGCCGGTGACACCCCCGCCGATCCAGGTCGCACCGATACAGGCGGCCACGTCGACCGGTACCGGATGGAGGTACCCGGCGGCGTCGTCGTGGACGAAACGGACCCGGTCGGCCACGCCGAGTGCTTCCGCCCGACGCCGGGCGGCGGCGGTGAACGCGGTGCTGATGTCGACACCGGTGCCCCGGACCCCGTGCGCGCGGGCCCAGGTACAGAGCAGCTCACCCTTGCCGCTGCACAGGTCGAGCAGGGTGTCGTCGGGACGCAGCCGGATCACCCGGCCCAGGGTGGCCAGCTTGTCGGCGTCGAACGGGTTGAGGATGCGAAGGTCGCCTTCGCGGATGACGAAACTACGGTCGAGATCCATGTCGATGACTCCGGAGGTGCGTGGACGGACGCGGAAAGCGGACGGTCGGCACACGGAGCACGGGCACGGGACACACCTCGTTCGCTGGTCGTGGAGACGGGGCCGTCAGGCTACGTCCCCACCGGCCCGGGGCACAGCGAATTCGCCCCGGGCCGGACCGCACGTCAGACGTTGGTCGGCACCCTGCCGGCGGGCGGTTCGGTGGCCGCCTCGACCGGTGGATCGGTGGCGGGGCGGGCCGCCACCGTCGGGTACTCGGCGGTCTCCCCGCCGCCGGCGGCAGCCGCCATCACGGCGGCGGCGGCCAGGTCGGCGACCCGCTTCGCCTCCCGCTGCACGCGGGCCCGGACGTCCTTGGCGTGCCGCTCCACACTCTCGGCGGCCTGCCGGGCCTCCTCCAACCGTCGGTTCTCGGCGGTCAGGTCGCGACGCACCTCCTCCAACCGCTGCCGGGAACGCGCCAACTCCCGCTCGGTGGTGTCACCCTCCTGCTGGATCTCGGCCAACTGCGCCCGGGCCGTCTCCAGCTCACCCTGCACCTCGGCGAGGGCCTTCTGCCGGTCGCCGATCTCCCGCTGCACCGTGGCGAGCTGCTCCTGGTGGCTGCTGGTCTGCTCGTCGGCCCGCTGGCGGACCTCGGTGGCGTACTGCTGCGCCTCGGCGATCAACGCGGCGATCTGCTGCTCGGCGGCGCTGTGCTGGTTGGTCAGTTCCCGTTCCGCCGCCGCCCGCTGCTCGGCCAGTTCCTGCTCGGCCGCGGCCCGCCGCTCGCCGACCTCCCGCTCCACCGTGGCCTGCCACTGGGCCAACTCCTGCTGGCTCTGCGTCCGGGCCGCCTGGATCTCCTGCTGGATCTGGGTACGGGCCGCCTTGGTCAACGCCTCCGCGGCGGCCCTGGTCTGGGTGATCTGCTTCGCGGTCTGCTCGCTGATCCGCTTGGCCTCCTGCTGGGCCCGCTCGTGGGCGGACTCCCCCTCGGCCCGCAGCTTCTCGGCCCGTTCCCGGATCTCGGCCAGCTCGGCGTCGGCCGCCGTCCGCCGTTCCTCGTACGCCTTCTCCTGCTCGTCGCGGCGGGCGACCAGTTCCTCGTCCAGGTCCCGCAGCGCCTGGGCGGTCCGCTCCCGGGCCTCGAGCAGCGTCTTCTCCGCCTCACCCTGGAGCTGGTTCGCCCGCTGGGTGGCCGTGTCGGTGATCACCGCAGCCTGCTTCTCGGCCAGGGCGAGGATCTGGTCCACCATCGGCCCGAGATCACGGAAGGACGCCCGGTCCACCTGGACGGGACGCTGGCGCAACTCGGTCAGCTCCGCCTGCAACCGCTGGATGTGCGCGGTCAGGCCCTGGATCTGGCCGGCCGCCTGGACCCGCTCGGCGGTCAACGTCGACAGTGCGCCGTCCATCTGCTCGACGTACCGGTCCACCTGCCGCTTGTCGTAGCCCCGCAGCGCGAGTTCGAAGCTCGGCCGTGCCGACCCGTCGTCACGCGACGCGTACGATTCCTCCCCGGTGGACATATGGCGCCAGCCTCCGTACTCCTCGGTGATCCAGGTCCGCGGGCGACCCCACGCCCGCGATGGGGCGAAACACTACCGGCGGGCGGCGTCCCGGGCGACCGGGCCCCGGTGGGGTTCACGCACCGGTCCGGGCCGGCCAGCGGGTCCGGCGTACGTGATCGGGATCGGTGCCCGTCAGTCTCGTCGACGCCGCAGCAGCCGCGTGGCGGCGGCCATCGGTAGCCGTCTGCCGACCGGACGGTGCGCCCGAACCGTCGTCGGGCGGGTGACGAGGACAGTCACCTCGGGCCGGCGGTGTTCTCGGCGGACGGCACCAGGGGGTGCCACAGGTTCCAGCGGGAACCCGTATCCGAGGCTGATGATCACCGGGAACAGGACCCACCCGCCGGGGACGACGGCAGGCGCGGTCGGTCTCCAACACGAGAAGCCCTTCCGCGCAGGACGGGGCCGCTGTGCGGCGGTGCAGCCGGTGGCGGCACGGATTCGGGACGTGGTCGTCGACGGTCGTCGCAGGTTCTGGCCGTTCGGCCGATCCGGGTCTCATCTCAGTGGTCTTTGCGCAGCTCAGCCGCGAACGTCGGGCGACCTGAACAGGCCGGTCGGGCGTGCCGGCACGTCATGTGACCGGAGACGCCCCCTGCGGATTTGACGATCATCTCGGCGGACGCGTAACTTTCTCTCCGTCAGCGCGGAACGGACGAAACAGGTCGAAAGACCTGGAGGCCGGAGCGCGGTCACTGATCCCGGGTGGTGCTTCCGGATCGGCCCAGGGGGTCGATGCGGCGGGGCGAAACCGACCGGGTAGAGTGAGCGGCCGGCAGGGAATCGGGCGAGTACGCGGGAAACTGCGGCGGCCGTCCTGCGGGAATCCGCGACGTCGCCGGTGTGAGCCGGGTGTTTTCGTGGTGTGTGGAAAATGTGGTGGAAGTGGTGTGGATCGCTACAGAGCGGTTTGACATGGCGGATACCACCGGGTAACGTAGTAAAAGTGCCCGGCGCGGGAGCGCGGGGTGTGGTGTAGGGAAATGCCCCAGGTCGGGGGTTCTGCGGTTGCGGGGCTTCCGGGTGGTGTGTGGTTGTTCTTTGAGAACTCAACAGGGTGCTTGTAAAGCCAGTGCCAATTGTTTTATACCCCGGACTGGCCGAATCTTCGGGTTTGGTTGGTTGGGATTCCTTTGGCAACATTTGTTTGTTGTCGGGATTGCTGTTTAACAGGTTTTTGTTGGAGAGTTTGATCCTGGCTCAGGACGAACGCTGGCGGCGTGCTTAACACATGCAAGTCGAGCGGAAAGGCCCTTCGGGGTACTCGAGCGGCGAACGGGTGAGTAACACGTGAGTAACCTGCCCTAGGCTTTGGGATAACCCTCGGAAACGGGGGCTAATACCGGATATGACCTTTCCCCGCATGGGGTTTGGTGGAAAGTTTTTCGGCCTGGGATGGGCTCGCGGCCTATCAGCTTGTTGGTGGGGTGATGGCCTACCAAGGCGACGACGGGTAGCCGGCCTGAGAGGGCGACCGGCCACACTGGGACTGAGACACGGCCCAGACTCCTACGGGAGGCAGCAGTGGGGAATATTGCACAATGGGCGGAAGCCTGATGCAGCGACGCCGCGTGAGGGATGACGGCCTTCGGGTTGTAAACCTCTTTCAGCAGGGACGAAGCGTAAGTGACGGTACCTGCAGAAGAAGCACCGGCCAACTACGTGCCAGCAGCCGCGGTAAGACGTAGGGTGCGAGCGTTGTCCGGATTTATTGGGCGTAAAGAGCTCGTAGGCGGCTTGTCGCGTCGACCGTGAAAACTTGGGGCTCAACCCCAAGCCTGCGGTCGATACGGGCAGGCTAGAGTTCGGTAGGGGAGACTGGAATTCCTGGTGTAGCGGTGAAATGCGCAGATATCAGGAGGAACACCGGTGGCGAAGGCGGGTCTCTGGGCCGATACTGACGCTGAGGAGCGAAAGCGTGGGGAGCGAACAGGATTAGATACCCTGGTAGTCCACGCTGTAAACGTTGGGCGCTAGGTGTGGGGGGCCTCTCCGGTTCCCTGTGCCGCAGCTAACGCATTAAGCGCCCCGCCTGGGGAGTACGGCCGCAAGGCTAAAACTCAAAGGAATTGACGGGGGCCCGCACAAGCGGCGGAGCATGCGGATTAATTCGATGCAACGCGAAGAACCTTACCTGGGTTTGACATGGCCGCAAAACTTCCAGAGATGGGAGGTCCTTCGGGGGCGGTCACAGGTGGTGCATGGCTGTCGTCAGCTCGTGTCGTGAGATGTTGGGTTAAGTCCCGCAACGAGCGCAACCCTCGTTCGATGTTGCCAGCGCGTTATGGCGGGGACTCATCGAAGACTGCCGGGGTCAACTCGGAGGAAGGTGGGGATGACGTCAAGTCATCATGCCCCTTATGTCCAGGGCTTCACGCATGCTACAATGGCCGGTACAATGGGTTGCGATACCGTGAGGTGGAGCGAATCCCAAAAAGCCGGTCTCAGTTCGGATCGGGGTCTGCAACTCGACCCCGTGAAGTCGGAGTCGCTAGTAATCGCAGATCAGCAACGCTGCGGTGAATACGTTCCCGGGCCTTGTACACACCGCCCGTCACGTCACGAAAGTCGGCAACACCCGAAGCCGGTGGCCCAACCCTTGTGGAGGGAGCCGTCGAAGGTGGGGCTGGCGATTGGGACGAAGTCGTAACAAGGTAGCCGTACCGGAAGGTGCGGCTGGATCACCTCCTTTCTAAGGAGCACCATCCACCGAAAGGTGGCATGGAGCCCGCACTGCCCGAATGTGGTGGTGGGGTGCTCAGATGGCGGAGACACTGGCGAGCTTTCCTCTGGCAACGGCCGGGATACCTAGTACAGCCACTTCGGTGGTGGGAACGGTTCCTCCTGGTGCGGCTGGTTGGGGGCGTATAGCACCCTGTTGGGTCCTGAAGGAACAACCTCAGGTTGTTGTTTCAGTGCCTTGTGGTGGGCGGGAGCCTGCTGGAGGTTGCCAGGCATGGCCTGGTCTCGCATACCGGATTCTGTCTCTGCTTGTGGGCGGGGTGGGGTTGCTGGTGTGGGGCTTTGGGGTTGTGGGTTGGTTGTTTGTTGAGAATTGCACAGTGGACGCGAGCATCTTTGTGGTCAAGTTGTCAAGGGCGAACGGTGGATGCCTTGGCACCAGGAGCCGATGAAGGACGTGGGAGGCCGCGATAGGCCTGGGGGAGCTGTCAACCAAGCTGTGATCCCAGGGTGTCCGAATGGGGAAACCTGGCACCAGTCATGTGGTGTCACCCGCACCTGAACACATAGGGTGTGTGGGGGGAACGCGGGGAAGTGAAACATCTCAGTACCCGTAGGAAGAGAAAACAATTTAGTGATTCCGTGAGTAGTGGCGAGCGAAAGCGGATTGAGGCTAAACCGGTTGCGTGTGATACCTGTCAGGGGTTGCGTGGTCGGGGTTGTGGGACCCTGCTGAACAAGCTGACACTTGTTCGAGGAGTTATAAAGTCAGTGGCTAGCCGAATGGTGTGGAAAAGCCAACCGTAGTCGGTGAGAGTCCGGTAGGTGAAAGTTGCTGATCTTCTGTGGGTGTTCCCGAGTAGCGGCGGACTCCTGAAATCTGCCGTGAATCTGCCAGGACCACCTGGTAAGCCTAAATACTTCCTGGTGACCGATAGCGGACGAGTACCGTGAGGGAATGGTGAAAAGTACCCCGGGAGGGGAGTGAAATAGTACCTGAAACCGTTCGCCTACAATCCGTCGGAGCCTTGCGGGGTGACGGCGTGCCTTTTGAAGAATGAGCCTGCGAGTTAGTGGCATGTGGCGAGGTTAACCCGTGTGGGGGAGCCGTAGCGAAAGCGAGTCTGAAGAGGGCGTTTGAGTCGCATGTTCTAGACCCGAAGCGGAGTGATCTAGCCATGGGCAGGCTGAAGCGCGGGTAAGACCGCGTGGAGGGCCGAACCCACCAACGTTGAAAAGTTGGGGGATGACCTGTGGTTAGGGGTGAAAGGCCAATCAAACTCCGTGATAGCTGGTTCTCCCCGAAATGCATTTAGGTGCAGCGTCGTGTGTTTCTTGCCGGAGGTAGAGCACTGGATGGTCTAGGGGGCCTACAAGCTTACCGAAATCAGCCAAACTCCGAATGCCGGTAAGTGAGAGCGCGGCAGTGAGACTGCGGGGGATAAGCTTCGTAGTCGAGAGGGAAACAGCCCAGATCACCAGCTAAGGCCCCTAAGCGTGTGCTAAGTGGAAAAGGATGTGGGGTCGCATAGACAACCAGGAGGTTGGCTTAGAAGCAGCCACCCTTTAAAGAGTGCGTAATAGCTCACTGGTCAAGTGGTTCCGCGCCGACAATGTAGCGGGGCTCAAGCACACCGCCGAAGCTGTGGCATTCACATTTTAACCACGCGTACCCTTGATGGTGCGTGCAGGTGTGTGGATGGGTAGGGGAGCGTCGTGCCGGGGGTGAAGCAGCGGGGTGACCCAGTTGTGGACGCGGCACGAGTGAGAATGCAGGCATGAGTAGCGAAAGAAGGGTGAGAAACCCTTCCGCCGGATGACCAAGGGTTCCAGGGCCAGGCTAATCCGCCCTGGGTGAGTCGGGACCTAAGGCGAGGCCGAGAGGCGTAGTCGATGGACAACGGGTTGATATTCCCGTACCCGCGAAGGAGCGTCCCTGATGAACCTCGTTGTGCTAACCACCCGAACCAGCCAAGACCTTCGGGTTGAGGTTGGGGAGCGTGGGAACCTGGCGGGTAGTAGTCAAGCGATGGGGTGACGCAGGAAGGTAGCTGAGCCCGGCCGGTGGTTGTGCCGGGGTAAGCGTGTAGGCCGTGGTGTAGGTAAATCCGCACCGCATGGAGGCTGAGACGTGATGCCGAGCCGATTCAGGTGAAGTCAGTGATCCTATGCTGCCGAGAAAAGCCTCTAGCGAGTTTCGAGCGGCCCGTACCCCAAACCGACACAGGTGGTCAGGTAGAGAATACCGAGGCGATCGGGCGAACTGTGGTTAAGGAACTCGGCAAATTGCCCCCGTAACTTAGGGAGAAGGGGGGCCGGAGACGTGAAGCCCCGTGCGGGTGGAGCGTTGTATGGCCGCAGAGAGCAGGGGGAAGCGACTGTTTACTAAAAACACAGGTCCATGCGAAGAAGTAATTCGATGTATATGGACTGACGCCTGCCCGGTGCTGGAACGTTAAGGGGACCTGTTAGCTCTTTCGGGGGCGAAGCGGAGAACTTAAGCGCCAGTAAACGGCGGTGGTAACTATAACCATCCTAAGGTAGCGAAATTCCTTGTCGGGTAAGTTCCGACCTGCACGAATGGCGTAACGACTTCCCCACTGTCTCAACCACAGGCCCGGCGAAATTGCAGTACGAGTAAAGATGCTCGTTACGCGCGGCAGGACGGAAAGACCCCGGGACCTTTACTATAGCTTGACATTGGTATCTGAATGGACTTGTGTAGGATAGGTGGGAGCCGGTGAAACCTGTACGCCAGTATGGGTGGAGGCAATCTTGAAATACCACTCTGGTTGATTTGGGTATCTAACTTCGGACCGTTATCCGGTTCAGGGACAGTGTCTGGTGGGTAGTTTAACTGGGGCGGTTGCCTCCTAAAGGGTAACGGAGGCGCCCAAAGGTTCCCTCAGCCTGGTTGGCAATCAGGTGTTGAGTGCAAGTGCACAAGGGAGCTTGACTGTGAGACTGACAGGTCGAGCAGGGACGAAAGTCGGGACTAGTGATCCGGCACTTGCGTGTGGAAGCGGTGTCGCTCAACGGATAAAAGGTACCCCGGGGATAACAGGCTGATCTTCCCCAAGAGTCCATATCGACGGGATGGTTTGGCACCTCGATGTCGGCTCGTCGCATCCTGGGGCTGTAGCAGGTCCCAAGGGTTGGGCTGTTCGCCCATTAAAGCGGTACGCGAGCTGGGTTTAGAACGTCGTGAGACAGTTCGGTCCCTATCCGCCGTGCGCGTAGGATACTTGAGAAGGGCTGTCCCTAGTACGAGAGGACCGGGACGGACGAACCTCTGGTGTGCCAGTTGTCCCGCCAGGGGCACGGCTGGTTAGCTACGTTCGGAAGGGATAACCGCTGAAAGCATCTAAGCGGGAAGCCTGCTTCAAGATGAGGTATCCCACCCCACTTTGTGGGGGTAAGGCCCCCAGCTAGACGACTGGGTTGATAGGCCGGAAATGTAAGCTCGGTAACGGGTTGAGTTGACCGGTACTAATAGGCCGAGGACTTGATAACAAGGCTGCTACGCGTCCACTGTGCAACTCTGAACAAACACCAAACAACCCCCCACGGTGGTAGTGGTTTTTGTGGGTGTGTGTGTTGTTTGATATGTTCATAGTGTTACGGCGGTCATGGCGGAGGGGAAACGCCCGGTCACATTCCGAACCCGGAAGCTAAGCCCTCCAGCGCCGATGGTACTGCACTCGGGAGGGTGTGGGAGAGTAGGACACCGCCGGACAACCTTTCAGTTGAGGCCAACCCCACGGGGTTGGCCTCAACTGTTGTATCCGTCAGATCGGTGCTTTCCGGACGTCCGGCAGTCCGCCGGCTCGCTCTTTCCATCACATGATGCATTTCGACCGTTCTTCCGCTGGCCGGAAACGGGTCGTCATTCCGACAGTCGCGTCTGCCGCCGCCTCACTTTGGGAAAATGTGACGGATGGACGAACTGGCGAGCGGAAAACAGTCATCGTCGGGTCCGGACCGGGCGGCAGAAAACGATGAACCGACGATTCGTGTCGTCGTGGTGGGGCCGCCGGGACTGTTGCGTACCGCCCTCGCGGCGATCCTGGCCGCGGCTCCCGGATTCGAGCTGGCCGGCGAGAGCGATCCCGACCACCATCTGACGGATGGGGTCGTCACCCGGCGTCCCCACGTCGTCCTGGTCGACCTCGACGCGATCGAGGACCCCGCCGTGCTCGCCGGGCGATGGCATGCCCGGCTGCCGGAATGTGCGGTGGTGGTGTTGACCTCCCGGCGGACCGCCCGGGTGCTGCGCCGGGCCCTCGGGGCCCGGGCCCGGGGGATCATCGCCAAGGACGTTGCGCCCCAGGAACTCCTGGACCAGCTTCGTCTGGTCGCGGAGGGGCAGCGGATGATCGACCCGGTGACCGCCTTGGCCGCGCTGGACGCTGCGGTCAATCCCCTCAACGAGCGGGAGCGCGAGGTGACCGCCGCGGCCGCGCGGGGAATGTCCACCAAGGAGATCGCCGGTCACCTGCACCTGGCGCCGGGCACCGTCCGCAACCATCTGTCTGCGGTGCTCCGCAAGACCGGTGCCCGCAACCGGTGGGAAGCGGTGCAGCGGGCCCAGGATGCCGGGTGGATCTGACCACCCGTGGGAAGGGGTGTCGAACCAGTTACGGATTCAATAAGATTCCGAACCGTGCGTCATCGACCGCACACATTTCGTCAACACGGGCATCATCTCGGGAGTCGCTTATGGTTCGCACATTGCTCGCCCTCCAGGGCGGGCTGCTCCGGGGCGCCCTCGCCCAGCTGCTCGCCGCCGAACACGACATCGAGATCGTGGGCGAGGTGGACAGTCCCCACCACCTGCGAGCGGCGGTCCGGGCCGAGCGCCCCGACGTGGCCGTGGTCGAGTTCGACATGTTGACCGTGACGGAACTGGTCCGGCTGGCCACCCTGGGCGTCGCGGAGCCCGTCGTCGAAACCACTCCGGGTGCCGGAGGCGGGTCCCCCGCCCTGGCGCTCCGTTCCTCGACGGAGCCGACGAGCGCACCCGTGGGTTCTCTGCTGGTTCTCGTCGAACAGCGACGGGCCGGCCGGCTCGGGCCGGTGCTCGCCGAGCACGGCCACCGCATCGGCTTCCTCAGCCGCGACGTGCCACCCGGCCGGATCGTCGACGGGGTACGGCAGCTCGCCGAGGGACGGGTCGTCCTCGACCCCGATCTGGTGGTCGCCGCCCTCGAGGTCGCCGACAACCCGTTGACCAACCGGGAGCGGGAGGTGCTCGACGTGGTCGCCGAGGGGCACCCGGTCCAGGAGATCGCGCAACGGCTGGTGCTGTCGGCCGGCACGGTGCGCAACCACCTGTCGCGGATCATGGCGAAGACCGGAGCGCGGACCCGCTGGGAAGCGGTGCGGATCGCCCGGGAATCCGGCTGGCTGTGACCGGCACCCACCCGGTCCCGGCACCCGGCGTGCCCGCCGGCACCGACGCGGGGCCTGCCCCCGGGCCCCGCCGCCGGTCGTGTCCCGACCTGAGTCCGGGCACCGCCTCGGGGCGTACCTCCGACGTGGATTGTCGCGGCTGAGGTTCGCGGCGACTAGGTACAGGCCGCCGCCGATGTCCCGTCCGACGCCGTCCAGAAGGTGGCGGTGTCCGACGGTTCCGTCTCACCGTAGCCGACCAGGGCGCGGTAGGCCGGCGAGCGGTCCAGCAGCCCCTGGTGGGTGTCCAGCAGCGCGGTCCGCCCGTCGAGCAGCAGGACCCGCCGTGCCCGCAGCGCCGAACTGACCCGGTGGGCGATCACCACCAGCGTGCCGGGCCGGGCGGCGAAAGCCGTCTCCAGCCGGGCCTCGGTGGCCGGGTCCAGGTGACAGGTCGCCTCGTCGAGGATGGTCAACGGGGCGGGGGAGAGCCAGGCCCGTAGCAACGCCACCTGCTGCCGCTCGCCGGCCGACAGGTCCGCCGGGCGCAGCGTCGCGTCGTACCCGCCGAGCCGGGTCAGCAACCCGGTCAGTCCCAGCCGGGCCGCCGCCCGGTCCACCACGTCGTCCGGCACACCGGGGGCCAGGTAGCCGAGGTTGTCGCGGAGCGTGCCGGTGAAGACGTACGCCTCCTGGGGGATGAGCACGCGCCGCTCGGCCAGTTCGCCGGGCGTCGCCCCGCCCACCGGTGACCCCCCGACGTGGACGGTGCCCGACTGGGGGTGCAGCACCCCGGCGATCAGCCCCGCCAGGGTCGACTTGCCGATCCCGCTGGCCCCGACGATCACCAGGTGGTCCCCGACGGGCACCTCGAGGTCGAGCCCGTCGAGCACCGGGTCGGCGTGCGGGCCGTACCGGAAGGTCACCCCGCGCAGCGACAACGCGGCCCCGGTCCGCTGCGGTGCGGTGCGGGGCCGCGACCCGGCCGGGTCACCGTCGGCCGCAGCGGCGGTACGCAGCAGCCGGTCCAGGGTGACGGCGAACCGGAGGCCACCGGCCGCGACCCCCTGCACCAGGCTGTGCAGCGCCGGCTGTACCCCCCGTGTGACGTAGACGAGCGCGCCCAGCAGCGCGCCCGGCCCCAGCCCCTGACGGACCAGCCACGGTGCGGCCAGCAGCAGCGCCGGCACCGGCAGCCAGCCGCCCAGCGCGAGGCTCAGGCTGCGGGTCGCCGCCATGGTGGCCAGCCGGCGCTCCACTCGGGCCTGCGCGTCGACGGACCCGCCGACCCACCCGGTGACCTGGTCGCGGGCGCCGCTGGCGGTGACGTCGCGGTGGCCGCTCACCGCGGTCACCACGGCCCGGCCGAGCTGCTCGTCGGCCAGCACGTACTCCCGCTGCCGGGCCACCATCACCGGCAGCGCCACGGCGAACAGCCCGAGACCGGCCAGCACCGGCACCGCGACCAGCAGCGCCACCGGGGCGGCCAGCGAGAACAGGCCGAGGACGGCGGCGCCGAGGGCGAACAGGAAGCCCCGCACCACCATCAGCAGGCCGGCGTAGGTGTCCCGGACCAGTTCCACCTGGTGGGTGAGCCGGGCCACCGCCGCGTCGTCGGCCCGGCCGCCGGCCGCGCCGGCCACCGCGCCGCGCACCACCCGGCGCAGCAGGTCGTCGCGGAACGGCTCCACCACCGCGCCGAGCAGCGCGTACGACCGGTTGGTGCCGGCCGCACCGACCAGCACCGCCAGCCCCAGCAGGGCCAGCCAGGCCAGCCCGACGCCCGGCCGGCCGGCCAGGAAGCCGCTGTCCACGGCCCGCGCGGTGAACAGCCCGGACAGGGCGGCCGGCAGCACCTCGGCGGCAGACCAGCCGGCCAACCGCCACAGCTGCGCCCGCCGGGCCCGCAGCGCGGCCCGGGTCACGCCGACGACAGTGGTCACGACCGGAACACCTCCCGGTAGTCGGGGTCGGCCCACAGCGTCAGGTGCGGGCCGACGGCACGGAGCCGCCCGTCGGCCACCCACGCGACCAGGTCCGCTCGGGCGGCCATGCCGAGCCGGTGGCTGACCACCACCCGGGTACGCCGGTCACCCGGCCCGGTCAGCGCCCGGGTCACCTGGTACTCGGTGGCGGTGTCCAGGCTGGACGTGGCGTCGTCGAGGATCAGCAGCCGTTCGGCGCGCAACGCGCGGGCCAGCCCGAGCCGTTGCCGTTCACCACCGGACATGGCGACCTCGGCCAGCGGGGTGTCGTACCGGTCGGGCAGCCGTTCGACGAAGTCGTGGATGGCGGCGGCGTGGGCCAGCGGTACCGGGTCCGCGCCGGCCCCGACGGCGGCGCCCACCGTGTCGCCGACGAGCACCGGACGTTCGAACCCGTAGCCGATCGCGGCGTGCAGGGCGGCCGGGGCCAGTTCCGGCAGCGGCACACCGTCCAGGAGCACCACCCCGTCGTCCGGGTCGCGCAACCGGCCGGCGACGGCGGCGAGCAGGGACTTGCCCGCACCGGAGGTGCCGACGACGACCAGCAGCGTGCCGCCGGGCACCCGCAGGTCCACCCGGTCGAGCAGGGCCCGGCCGTCGGCGTCGCGGACGGTGACGCCGCGTAGTTCCAGCGTGCCCGACCCGGACGCCAGCGGCCGGTCGCCGTACGGGCGGGCGGGTTCGGTGAGCACGTCGGCGGCCCGGCGGCAGCCGGCGCGTACCCGGACGGCGGTGTTGAGGGCGGCGACCACGGTGCCGAGGCCCGCGCCGAGGGCGGCGTACTGGATGGCGGCCAGCAGTTCCCCGGGGGTCAACCGGCCGGCGGTCAGCGACAACCCGCCGACGGCGACGATCGCGACCTGGAGCAGCGGGTTGAGCACCGCGCCCCGGGTGGCCGCGCCGGCGAGCACCGTCCAGGTCCGTGCCCCGTGCCGGTGCAGCGCGGCCAGCGGGGTCAGCACCCGTTCGACCTCCCGTTCCCCGGTGCCGGCGGCGGCGATGGTGCGCGCCCCGGCCAGTGCCTCCACCAGCCGCCCGGCGAGCTCGCCCTGGGCCTGCTGGTAGCCGGCGACGGCGGCGGAGGCGTCGGCGACGAAGCCGCGCAGCAGCAGACCGAGCAGGAGCAGCCCCGTGACGAAGGTGACGCCGAGCCACGGGTCGATCAGGGTGAGCGCCACCAGGCTGCCCACCGGCGGCAGCGCCACGGTGGCGGCCGTGACCAGTGTCGGGGCGGCCTGACCGGCGTCGGCGACCTGGCCCACCACCCGTCCGGCGAGGTCGCCCACCGGGCGGCGGGCGGCGGTCTGCGGGGCGAGGGCGAACAGGTGCCGGACCAGGGTGTGCCGCAGGTGGGCCACCGACCGGGCGGTGGCCGCGCCGGTGCCGTAGTCCCGCACGACGCCGACGACGACCAGCAGCGCGATCAGCCCGACGACGGCGGCCAGCCACCGGTCGGGGGAGTCCTGCGGCGCGGTGCCGACGGCGGCGTCGACGGCCCGGCCCAGCACGGCCGGCAGGGCCAGCTCGGCGACCGTGCCGGCCACGGTGACCACCGCCAACGTCGGGGTCCACCAGCCGGCCGCGCGGACGGCCCGCAGTAGGAGCCGGTCGGTCGGTGTCATCGCGTCCCCTCCCACGCCGCGCGGCCCCGGACCGGCAGGTGCCGGTCCGGGGCCATGCGATACCGGTCGATCAGTTGCAGGTGGTGACGCTCAGCGAGCTGTCGCCGCAGAGCAGGAGGCTGGCCTGGCTGCCGCCGCCGGTGCGCTCGGTGGCCGGCAGTTCCATCGCCTGGAGGTCGAGCAGAGCCATGGTCTTACCTCTTTCTGTAGGTGTTCGGTATGGATGTGTGCCTGTGTGAATCCGGTCGGGTCGTCGGGTCGACGACCGTCGGTTCAGTTGCAGGTGGTGACGCTCAGCGAGCTGTCGCCGCAGAGCAGGAGGCTGGCCTGGCTGCCGCCGCCGGTGCGCTCGGTGGCCGGCAGTTCCATCGCCTGGAGGTCGAGCAGAGCCATGGTCTTACCTCTTTCTGTAGGTGTTCGGTATGGATGTGTGCCTGTGTGAATCCGGTCGGGTCGTCGGGTCGACGACCGTCGGTTCAGTTGCAGGTGGTGACGCTCAGCGAGCTGTCGCCGCAGAGCAGCAGACTCGCCCGGCTACCACCGCCGGTGCGCTCGGCGGCCGGCAGCTCCATCCCCTGAAGGTCGAGCAGGGCCATGTCTTTCCTCCTTTCCACAGTCGTCGGGTCGGGTGGCCCCGGGGTGACCCCCGGGGAGCGGGTGGGCCGTCAGTCGGCCGGGGTGGGGTCGCCGGTCGGCGCCAGCAGCGGCAACCGGACCGGATCGGTGGGTCGGCTGGCGGCCACGGCGGCCAGCACGCCGGCGGTGCCGGTGGCCAGGTCCATCGAGAGCCGCAGCAGCTGGTCGCCGGGGAAGACGGTGCCACCGGCGTACGGCAGGGCGTGCCAACCCAGCAGGCGGGCCTGGTCGTGGGCCACGTCGTACTCGCCCCGGGCGGCCAGGTAGGCCACGATGCCGGCGCGTCCGGCGAACAGCCCGGACTGGGCGTAGAACGGGAAGTCGGCGCAACGGCGGATCGCGTCGGCCTGCTCGCGCAGGGCCTCGTCGGGCCGGTGGCGCAGGTACCGGTCGAGCACCAGCCCCACCCCGACGCTGCCCTCCGCGAGGTACGGCATGGTCCGCCAGCCCTCGTTGACCTCCAGGTGCCCGTCGTCGCGGCGCACGCAGCGGCGCAGGTCCTGCCGCAGCGCGGTCTCGGCGTGGTCGAGCAGCCGCGCGTCGGGTTCCCGTTCGTGCCGGTGCAGCAGCATCAGCGCCACTCCCGCGCCGCCGCGCATCAGCCCGGCGTACGGGTGCCGGCCGCCGCTGACCTCGGCCACCGAGTCGACGTCGCCGAGCCGGTCGACGACCAGGTCGACGGCCTGTCGGGCGGCGGCCTCGTAGCGGTCCTCGCCGGTCAGCGTGGCGAAGTGGGTCAGGTTCAGCGCGATGCCGGGCAGCCCGCCCACCAGGTCGTTGCCGAGTTCCGTCCACGGTTCGCCGAGGCAGCGGTCGAGCAGCCGGCGGGCTTCGTCGCGGTGCCCGAGCAGGTCCAGCACGTACGCCACCCCGTGCAGCCCGTCGAAGAGGCCGAGTCGGCTGCCGGAGGCGGGTTCCCGGACCCGGTCGATCAACCAGTGCACGTGGTCGGGGTCGACGGGGGCGCCGGTGGCGTGCAGTGCCCAGAGCACCCCGGCCGCGCCGTGGGCGAGGTTCAGCCCGCCGTCGTTGCCGCTGAACTGCCGGATGTCACCGGGGAAGAGCCGGTCGTCGCGGTGCGGCGTGGCGCTGGCGGTGATCGCCCGGACCAGCCGGTCGCGCAGGCCCGGCCAGTCGTCCGGGTCGACCCGCACCACGTCCGGGTCCAGCCGGGTCGGTGCCGTCACGGCGGGGGTCGTCGGGATCGTCGGGTCGGCGGTGCCGGTGGCCGGTGGAGGACCGACGATCACCGCGACGGTCTCGTCGAGCACCGCCCGGTCGACCGGGAAGTGCTCGGCCACCAGGTCGGCCAGGTGCGCCGCCTTCTCCGGGGCCAGCCGCAGCATCGCGGTCAGCGGCAGGAACAGGGCGAGTCGCAGGCAGGCCAGGGCGTACCGGTCGACGTCGGGGCCGACCCGGTCGCGGGGCGCGGCGAACGCCTGGTTGCGCAGCGCCGGTCGGCTCGCCTCGGCGGCCGGGGCGGCGACCTCGAAGTCGATCAGGGTGACCGCGCCGTCGTCGCCGACCATGATGTTGAACATGTGCAGGTCGCCGTAGACGACGCCGTGCGCGTGGATGGCCTCGACCGCCTCGGCGACCTGCCGGTGCACGTCCAGCGCCCAACGGGTGTAGTCGGCGCGGTCGGCGTCCGGGTGCACCAGCGGGTAGCGCTGCACGACGACCTGGTTGAGCGGGCGGCCCTCGACGAACTCCAGGGCGAGGAACTCGTGCCCGCCGAAGCTGAACTCGTCGTGCACCCGCACCAGGTGCGGGACGTCGGCGAGTTGGCGCAGCACGGTGGCCTCCCGGTGCAGCCGGGTCACCGCGTCCGACCCGGTGGCGTCGAGGCCGGCGTACGGGCGGGCCTCCTTGAGCACCACCCGGGTGTCGGTCCGGGTGTCCCGCGCCTCGTACAGGCCGCCGCCGTTGGAGAAGTGGATGACCTTCTCGATCCGGTAGGGCAGCTCGGTGGTGCTGGCGGCGTTGCGGGCGGCCAGGTGCGGGCCGAGGAAGTCCGGCAGGGTCACCCAGTCGGGCAGGTGGAACACCGGGTCGCGGCGGTCGGGGACCAGGGTGCCGGTGGCGTCGGCGATGGCCGGCACCACCTGACCCTCGGGTGAGAGGCAGTAGCGGGCGGCGAAACCGCCGTAGCGCAGGTAGACCGGGCCGTCGCCGTAGCGCAGGTCGCTGAGGATGTAGGGCCCCTGCTCACCGTCGAGCAGCGCCGCCAGTTCCTTGGCGGTCAGCTCCAGTTCGGCGTCGTCACGGGGGTAGACGGTGACGAACTTGCCGCTGCCGCCGCGGCGGGCGTACTTGCTGTTGCGCATCAGCAGCATCCGGGGACCGCGCAGGTGCTTGAACGGGATGCCGCGCGGCTCGCAGTAGTCCATCACCCGGGTGAGGACCCGTTCGGCGTTGTCCAGCCGGGCCGAGACGTGGATCTTCCAGCCCTGAGGGGGCAGGGTGCCGCCGACCGGCGCGTGGATCAGCCAGTCGTCCTTGACCTCGCGTTCCCAGTCGGCCGGCTGCGGGCGGTCGGTGGCGTAGCCGATGCCGGTGGCGGTGGCGCTCGCGCTGGACAACGAGTCGTAGAAGAGCGGATCGACCGCGCAGTACGCGTCGTATCTGTCGTCCATCCCGGCTGCCTCCCATCCCCTGATCGGTTGATGTCAATCCTGCGATCGGCGGGCCGTCGAGCACAGTGCTATGCGTCATCGACCTACGGTGAGGATCCGGCCGGAAACTCGTGACAATGGCGGAGTTTGAAATCGTGAATACCGCATCACCTGCGGCTCGGCCCGGACGCCGGTCCCGCACGCACGACCGCCGTGCGCCGGGCGGTCTGCGGGGAGCCCCCATGAAAAGACCGCCGGCCGGCCGGGTCCACGACGGACCCGACCGGCCGGCGGTACGGGGAAGTACGGGCTAGCGGCGTTCGGCGTACGGGCGCCGGGCCAGACCGGCGTGCACCATCGTGGTCAGGGTGACGATGTCGTAGACCGGCACCCCGAGCCGGGCCTGGACCAGATGCGCGAACGGCACCAGGTCGGTGCACTCGATGACCACCGCCCCCAGGTCCGGCCCGGCCAGGACGTCCGCCCGGGCCACCACCTCGGCGGCCAACCGGTCGACGTCGAGGGCGTCGCGCCGACCCTCCAGCATGACCTCACGGAACTCCGGCGCGTCGGCCATCCCGGCGACCCGGATCGGCACGTCCTGCGCGCCGACCGCGGCCAGGTGCCGGCGGGTCAGCGCCGCCGCGTCGGCGGTCAGCACCCCGACCGTCCGGCCCGGACCGAGCATCCGGTGCACCATCGGCAACTGGAGCAGGCTCGACGAGTGCAGCGGCACGTCCACGGCGGCGGCCAGCTCCGCCTGGAACAGCACCAGGAAACCGCATGCCCCGGTGATCGCGGCGACCCCGGCACCCTGCAGGTCCCGGGCGGCCGTGACGAACGGCGTGAGCAGGGTCGGATCGGCCTCGCGGACCAGCCGCTGCGGGGTGGCCCCCTCGACGACCCGGTACACCACCGGGAAGTCGAACGTCGCCGGGTTGCGGATGTGGCCGGGGATCTTGTCGAAGCTGGTCTGTAGACAGAGCACCCCGATCGTGGGGGTGCTCACCGGTGCCCCCGCCGGTGCCGGTCCACCGCGAACGTCGCCAGTGGCACGTCCGGCTCCGCGCCGGTGACGAGCTGGGCGAGCAGCCGCCCACCGGCCGGGGCGAGCCCCATCCCGATGTGCCCGTGCCCGGTCGCGACGCTGACGTTGCGGTACGACCCGAGCCGGCCGATCAGCGGCAGGCTGTCCGGGGTGCACGGCCGCAGCCCGCTCCACACCTGCACCCGGCCCCCGGTGTCGCACCCCGGCAGGTACGACCGCACGGTGCGCCGGATGCCGTCCACCCGGCGCGGGGACACGCTGGTGTCCAGACCGGTCAACTCCAGCGTCCCGGCCAGACGTATCCGGTCGCCCAACGGCATGACGGCCACCTTCCCCTCACTGAGCAGCACCGGCAGGGTCGGGGTGGCGGGGCCGGCGTCGACGGTCACCGCGTACCCCTTGGCGGGTTGCAGCAGCAGGCCGACGCCCAACTGCCTGGCGCACGCCGCCGACCACACCCCGGCGGCGAGCACCACCTCACCGGGGCGCAGGTCGCCCCGGCTGGTACGGACGGCGCGGACCCGACGGTTCACGGTGTCGAAGCCGCGTACCTCGGTGTCGGTGAGGATCTCCACCCCGGACGCCCGCAACAGCCGGGCGAACGCGACCAGGAACGCCGGGATGCGTAGCGCGGCGCCCTCCTCGTTGAGCAGCGCCCCGGCGACGGCGAACTCGACGCCCGGTTGCAGCCGGGCCAGCTCCGCCCGGTCCACGGTGCGCAGCGGCACCCCCCGGGCCACCGCCGCCGGCACCGACGCCCGCGCCTGCGCGTACCCCTGCGGCGTACGGCAGGCCAGCAGCATGCCGCGGGCGGTGAGGGTGCCGGCCAGGTCGTCGTGTGCGCAGACCTCCCGCAGGATGGCCAGGCTGCGCTGCTTGAGGTCGAGCAGCACCTCGAAGCCGGCGCGGGCCTGCCGCTGCGTGCAGTTCCGGCGGAAGTGCCACAGCCAGGCCAGCAGCTCCCGGTCGAGCCGGGGCCGGACGTGGAACGGGCTGTCCGGGTGAAGCATCCAGCGCAGCCCCTTCGCCGGCACCCCCGGCTCCGCCAGCGGAGCGGCCCCCTGGGTGCCGACGAAACCGGTGTTGCCCGACGAGCAGGCGGCCGGGTCGCCGACCTCGCCCCGGTCCACCACCGTCACGCTCAGCCCGGCCCGGCGCAGGAACCAGGCGCAGAACAGCCCGGCCACGCCCGCGCCGACGACCAGGACGTCGGGGTCGGACCGTGCGGGTACGTCCGGCGCGGGCGTCGTCGCCATGTCGGGCCCCCGCTACAGGGTGACGACGAAGAAACAGGTGGGCAGGTTGACCACGACCCGCTCCCAGATCTCGGCGCACAACGCCCGCCCCGGTTCGGCGAAGGTGCCGGGCGGCGGCTCGGCGAACCGGATGGTCGACCGGCCGGCGTCGAACAGCACCGCGCCGTGGCCGAAGTCGCCGACGATCGCGGTGCCCGGGTCGACCAGCCGGGTCCGGACGATGAAGACGCCGTTGTCCTCCACGTCGCGCATCAGGTGCCCCTCGCCGAGCAGCCGGTAGTAGTCGGCGGGGTTGATGATCAACCCGTCGGCGGTGCTGCCCATCTGCTCCACCTCGTTGCAGGCGGCCAGGATGGTCGACGTGAACGGCGCGGGGTCGGTGAGCCGGCCGAGCTGCGGCATGTTCAGCAGCCCGCCCTCGCCACGCAGGATGGTGTGGTTCTCGGCGGTGGCCAGCCGCACCACCAGGCGGTAGTCGATGAACTGGGCGAAACCCACCGGGTCGGCCCACAGCTCGTCGGGCACCTGCACCCAGGCCCGGGTGGTCAGCAGCTCCGGGATGGGGGAGCGGTGGAAGTGGTTGGCGGCCTCCCGGCGCAGGTCCGCCCCGTCCACCACCGGGTCGCCGGGGCGCGGTGGGCTCTCGTGCCAGTAGAACTCCTGCGGCTCCCGGGACAGGTCCACCACCTTCAGCATGTTCCGCGACGGGTAGCGGGGCTTGCGCCGGGAGCTGGTCAGCGAGTCGGTGATGGTGACGTCGTAGTCGACGCTGGTGTCGAAACCGTCCTTGGCGAACGCCTCGACGAACAACCCGCCTGGCGACATCTGGGTCCTGCGTTCGGCGACGACCTCGGCGATCGTCCGCTTGACGGCGTCGGTGCGCTGCATGACTGCCCTCCTGGTCCTGAAGCTGGTACGCGGGTCGGTGCGGCCGGTCAGGCCGGCTTGCGGGCGACGAACATGCCCCAGCCGAACTCGCCCCGGTCGATCGCCGCCTGGATCTCGTCGCAGGAGGCGGCGAAGCCGAGGATCCACCGCCGGGCCGCCTCGTCGTCGCTCGCGGCGGCCCGCTGCCGGGCGGTCTCCCCGAGCACCCGGTACGTCTGCCGGATGTGCGTGTCGAGGCTGCGGGCGACGGTCACCTCGAACCCGGCCGCCGTCAACGCCTCCCGGTAGCCGTCGAGGGAGTAGCCGCTGCTCCACCGCACCCGGTCGTAGACGTGCCGGCGGGCCGCCGCGCCGACCTCGGCGACGGGTTGCAGGAAGTCGGTGACGGCCAGCGTCCCGCCGGGGGTGAGCACCCGGAACATCTCCGCGTGGCTGCGCGCCTTGTCCGGCACCAGGAACAGCGCGTCCTGGCTGACCACGTGGGTGAAGCTGCCGTCGGCGTACGGCATGGCGGTGGCCGAGCCGTGCCGGAAGGCGACCGGTAGGCCACCCCCGCGTTCGGCCAGTTTGGTCTGGGCGAAGCGGACCCGTTCGATGCTCAGGTCCAGCCCCTCGCCCCGGCAGCCGGTGTGCCCGGCCAGCCGCAGCAGGAAGTTGCCGCAGCCGCAGCCGACGTCCAGCACCGTCGAGGACGCGTCGATGCCGGCCTCGGCGGCGAGGATGTCCGACGTCCGGTCGGCCGCCGCCGGGTAGTCGGTGTCGTCGGCGTCGGCGAAGTAGCCGGTGTGCAGCACCCCCTCGCTGTCCCAGAAGCTGAGGTACGTCTGGGTGGTCTGGTCGAAGAACTCGGAGACGTCCCGTTCGGTGAACTGGCTGGTCGTGGACATGCGGCACTCCTTCGTGCGCGGGCGGGCGGGGGTGTGGGGGTGGGGTCAGGAGTAGGTGTCCCGGCCGACGCCGGTCAGGTGGGGCAGCTCCGGGCCGGTCGCGGCGGCCCCGCCGTCGATCAGGTGCACCCCGGCGGTGACGAAGGAGGCCCGCTCGCTGGCCAGGAAGGCGGCCACCGCGGCCACCTCGTCCGGCCGGGCCAGCCGGCCCACCGCGCTGTGGTGGCCCATCGCCGCCAGTTGGTCCTCCACGTCGCCGTCGGCGGCGAGCCGGGCGGCGGCGCGTTCCATCGGCGGGGTCCGCACCCCGCCCGGGGCGAGCACGTTGACGGTGATGCCGTCGCGGCCCACGTCGACGGCGAGGCCCTGGGCGAACCGGACCAGCGCCGCCCGGGTGACCCCGGAGAGCACCAGCGGCCCGATCGGCACGCAGGCGGTCTCGGAGGCGACGAAGAGCAGTCGTCCCCAGCCGGCGGCCCGCAGGTGCGGCAGTGCCGCCGTGGCCAGCGCCACCGCCGGCAGCAGCACCCGGTCCACGGCGGCCCGGTAGTCGTCGACGGCGAAGCCGCTGGCGGTGCCGACCGGCGGGCTGCCGCCCCCGGCCACCAGTACGTGCACCCCGCCCAGGTCGGCGGCGACCGCGTCGACCCAGTCGCGGGCCGCGTCGGGGTCGGTGAGGTCGACGCTGGTGGCGCTGACCCGACCGGTCGCCACCTGCGCCACCTCCCGTTGTGCGGCGGCCAGCCGCTGCGGGTCGCGTCCGCAGATCGCCACCTGGGCGCCCTCGGCGGCGAACTCCTTCGCGCAGGCCAACCCGATGCCGCTGGTGCCGCCCGCGACCAGGGCGACCCGCCCCTTCAGCCCGAGATCCACGCCCGTTACCTCCCGTTGTCCGATGTGCTGCCGACCGTCGCCGGGGCGGGGCCGGGGGAGCGGTAGCCGTAGCGGCCGAACAGCGGCCAGGCCAGCGCCGTCGCGGCCCACCGCCGGCGGGGCGACAGGGTGCGTCGCCAGCCGTCGTCGGAGTCCCGGATGAGCGTCGGTCCGGTGCGGAACCGGTCCGGGTTGCCGGTGACCGTGTGGTTGGTGTGCAGGTGCACGGTGCGCCCGCGCACCGGGTTGCCGGCCGGGTCGGCGGCGCAGAACCGCAGCAGCGCGTCGACGGTGCCGGCCGGGTCGGCGGTGAACTGCTCGTAACGCAGGAACATCGACCGGTCCGGGTACCGGCGGGTGATCGCGGCGGCGGCCCGGTTGAAACCGTGCCAGTAGCCGGTGCTGCGGGCGGCGGACATCGCGTAGACGTACTGCTTCGGCTCCCGCCACGAGTGCGCCACCGCCCGGGGGTCGCGGACCAGGTGCACGTAGTACGGCCGGATGCCGGGCAGGTGCGCCAGCAGCGCCGCCTCACCGGGGATCTTCGTGGTGTCCACGATCACCCGCGCCCCGGTCCGGTCGGCGATGCCGTGGTAGACCCGGCCCATCAGGTCGGCGTGCGCGCGGATCTCGTCGTCGTGCAGGCCGCGCCGCAGCACCCGCCAGGTGTGCCGGGTGCGCACCCGGGACCACTGCCGCCGGATCACCGCCTCGGCGTGCGCGTCCGGGGAGGTCCCTGCGGGCCGGCCGATCGGCAGCACCGTCGACCAGATCGGGCAGCCGGTCAACGCCTCGCCGCAGCCGCACCGGTCGTTGACCCCCCGGCCGGTGGCGTTCTTCCACAGGAAGTGCAGCTCACCGACGTGGAAGAAGCCGGGCACCTCGTTGAGGACGTTGCCGATGATGGTGCTGCCGTTGCGGCACCAGCCGGTGATGCACAGGACGGTCAACGGCTCGCTCATCCGGCGGGTACCTCCGTGGGTGTGGTGGGGCGGCCGATGCGTACCGCCAGGGCCGCCGCGACCAGCGCGCAGGCCGCGCCGACGACGAAGACCGCCGGGTAGCCGAAGCCGGCGGCGACCAGGCCGGTGACCGGCCCCCACACCGCGAGCCCCAGGTCCCAGAACGAGGTGTACGCGCCGATCGCCGCGCCCTGCCGGGCCGGATCGGTCCGGTCCATCACCATCAGCGCCAGCGACGGGTGCAGCAGCGAGAAGCCGACCCCCATGACCACGCTGCCGGCCACGGCGACCGGCAGGTTCGGGGCGACGGCGACGACGGCCAGCCCGACCGCCTCACCGACCCCGCACCAGGCGGCCACCCGACGCGGCCCGAGCCGGTCGGGCAGGTGCCCGATGACCAGCCGGGTGCCGGCGTAGACGGCGCTGAAGCAGCTCAGCACCACCACCCCGTGCCCGATGTCGCGGGCGTCGAGGTGCAGCACCACGAACGCGGCGAGCCCGGCGTAACCGGCCGCCCCGAGGGTCAGCGCGACCCCGGGCAGCAGCGCCGGGCGCAGCAGCAGGCCACCGCCACCGCCGGTCGGGGCGGTCCGGGGCGGCGTCGGCACCACGGCGACCAGCCCGGCGGCGAGAAGCGGCGCGGCGGCGCTGAGCACCCACACCGCGGTGAAGGAGACCTGTTGCAGGGTCGCGCCGAGGAACGTGCCGGCGGAGATGCCGCCCCACATGCTCACCCCGTACAGGCCGATGAGCTGGCCGCGCCGGTGGTGCGGGGCCAGCGCGACCGTCCACACCGCACCGGCGGTGAACAGGGCGGCCTCACCGGCCCCGAGCAGCAGCCGCACGGCGACCAGCGCGGGCACGCCCAACGGCAGCAGGTAGAGCAGGCCCCCGGCGCCGACGACCAGCGCCCCGGTCAGCATCACCGTGCGGTGGCCGTACCGGTCGGCCAGCGCGCCGGCGACCGGGCGGACCAGCAGCGCGGTCACCGCCGTCACGGTGACCACCAGGCCGACGGTGAAGTCCCCGGCGTCGTGCCGGTCGCGCAGGAACGCCGGGAGCACCGGGATGACCGCGGTGAGCCCCAGGTAGCCGGCGAAGAGACCACCGAAGATGCCCACCATCGCCAGCCGGGGGACGGCGGTGTCCCGGGTCGGGGCGGTGGTCATGCCCGCACCGGCTCCACCCCGACGGCCGCCGGGAGCGACCCGTCCGGTGCCGCGTCGCCGGGTGTCCCCGCCGCGGCGGCGACCTTGCGGACCGCGCGGATCAGCTGGTCGCAGTCGTCGGGGGTCAGACTGGACGACAGCGGCACGTCGACCGTCTCGGCGAGCAGCCGGGCGGTGCGCGGCAGGGTGGCCCGGATCCGGGCCGGGTCGCGGTCGTCGTACATGAACCGCCAGTTCCAGAAGGCCCGCACGTTGAGGTCGTCGTCCGCGCCGATGTTGCGGGCGTCGATGCCCTCGGCGCGCAGGGCGCGGGTGAACCAGCCCGCGTCGCCGCCGGGCACCCGGAACACGAACGCCTCACCGAGGTACGCCCCGGGCGCGACCGGGTTGCGGATCGCGATCCCCGGCAGATCGGCCAGCGCGCCGCTGACCTGGGCGTAGTTGCGGTGGAACAGGGCCAGTCGCTGCGGCAGCCGGGTCAGTTCGGCGCGCAGCAGGGCGGCCCGGATCTCGTCCATCCGCAGGCTGAGCAGGGGCAGGTCCAGCCCGTCGACGGGCGGTTCGGTGCCGGGGAAGTGCCGCCGCAGCCGCCCCTCGTACGCCCCGGACAGCGCCACCGCCCGACCGAACAGGGTGCTGTCGTCGGTGACCAGGAAGCCGCCCTCGCCGCAGTTGAGCGCCTTGTCGGACTGGGTGCTGAACGCCCCGGCCACGCCGAACGTGCCGAGCTTGCGGCCGTGCAGTTCGGCGCCGAGCGCGGGCACCGCGTCCTCGATCAGCGGTACGCCCATCTCGGCGGCGAAGGCGGCCAGCGCGGCGACGTCGGCGGCGAAACCGCGCATGTGCACCACGAGGATCGCCTTGATCTCCGGTCGCCAGCGGCGGCGCAGGTCGTCGAGGTCCATCCGCAGGTCGTCGTCCACCTCGACCAGGAATGGTCGGCACCCGGCCAGCACAATGGCGCTCGGGGTGGCCACGAAAGTGAATCCCGGGCAGGCCACCAATGAACCGGGCGGAACGGCGGCACCCATGATCGCCAGGGCGAGCGCGGCGGTGCCACTGGATACGGCGAGGGCGTGCCGGGTACCGAAATAACGGCACAGTTCCGCCTCGAACTGCCCGCACTCCGTTTCCGCCTCGGTGCGATGGTCGTAACGGAAGTAGAGGTGGCTGCGGATAGCGCGTATCGCCGCTTCCTCATCGTCGGCGCAGACGTGTACCGCGCCTTTGTCGTAGGTGGGCCAGGGAGCGTGGCGGATCGGTGCGCCACCGTGCAGTGCAAGCTGTTCGTGCAGCTCAGCGCCGTGTGAAGCCGGCCGGGGCCGGCTCGGCGCGGGATCTTCGTCGTTCCCGTTCACCGGTGTGCTCCTGACTGCCTGCGGCAGTTTTCCCGACTGGGTCGACAGGGAATTGCGCACGGGGCATCCGCCTCGCGGGCAACCGCGTCGAAACGCCGGAACAACTACCAGATCCGACATGTGCGCGGGCCGGGAATCCGGTGAACAACATGATTGCCCTCGGGCTGCGGGTCGTCAACCATGTGCCGGGAATGATCGCAGACTTAACAAGCGTTGAGGCCAGTCGGCGGTGACCGTGGTGGCGCACAGTGACCATTACGAATGGCTGATGTCGGGCATTCCGCCGGGTCGCAACGCCCCGGCCTGCCGGTATGCGCCGTCGGTGGGGACCGGGCCTCCTACCGTGCGTGCGGGGCCGGTGCCCGACGCGCGCGGCGCCTGGCCGAGGCGCGGCGTGGCCCGGGTGCCGCCGACGGGTGGCACCCGGGCCGATGAGCCTGCCGGAGGGGACGTTCAGACGGTGTAGAGGACCTTCACGCCGGTGACGGTGGTCGCCGAGACGGCGGTGCCCCGGACGTTGGAGTTGAGGTTGCGCCAGCCGTTGTTGCTGGCCGCCTCGTGCACTAGGCCGCCGACCACGGTGTAGATGATCTTCACGCCGTTGAAGCTGATCGCGGCGAGGGCGTCGGGGCTGACCCCGGAGATGCCGGAGTTGAGGTTGCGCCAGCCGTTGATGCTGTTCGCCTCGTGCACCCAGCCGCCGACGACCGTGTAGATGTACTTGACGCCGTCCATGCTGATCACGGCGAGGGCGTTGTCGCTGACGCCGGAGATGCCGGTCCACAGGTTGCGCCAGCCGTTGTTGCTGGCCGCCTCGTGCACCAGGCCGCCGACCACGGTGTAGATGATCTTCACGCCGTTGTGGTTGATGGCGGCCAGGGCGTTGGGGCTGACCCCGGAGATGCCGGTGTTCAGGTTCTTCCAGCCGTTGGCGCTGGACGCCTCGTGCACCCAGCCGCCGACCACGGTGTAGATGTACTTCACGCCGCCCACGTTGATCACGGCGAGGGCGTTGTTGCTGACCCCGGAGATGCCGGTCCACAGGTTGCGCCAGCCGGTGTCGCTGGACGCCTCGTACACCAGGCCGTTGTTGACCGTGTAGAGCAGCTTGTTGGTGCCCATGACCATGGCCGCGGTGGCCGAGCCGGTGATGCTGTTGACCGGCAGCATCTGCCAGCCGCTGTGGCTGCCCGACTCGTACACCTGGCGGTTGGCGGCCTGGCTGCAGTTCTGGCTGGTCATGTTCCGGGCCGGCGAGGTGGGGCCGGAGATGTAGAGCGGGCCGGTGGACGGGCTGCCGTCGGAGGTGATGCCGGAGGTCACCCCGTTGAAGTACGACTCGGTCTTGACGCCGTCGCGTACCTGCTCGTAGTGCAGGTGCGGGCCGGTGGAGTTGCCGGTGCTGCCGACCCGGCCGAGCTGCTGGCCGGTCGACACCCCCTGGCCGGCGGCGACCATCGGCGTCTCAATCATGTGCAGGTAGAGCGTCCGCCACCCGCCGCCGTGTTCGATGATCACGTGCCAGCCGCCGCCGCTGCCCCAGCCGGCGAAGGAGACGGTGCCGCTGGCGGAGGCGAGGATCGGCCGGCCGTTGCTGGCCCCGCCGGTGAAGGTCAGGTCGATGTCGTAGTCGTCGTGACCGTAGTAGGTGGCCATCCGCCACGTCTCGCCGCAGGGCACCGGCATCTGGAAGTTCGGCCGGGGGCCGGCGGCCTGGGCCGGGGTGGTCACGACGGCGGCAGCGCCCGCGAGCGCGAGCACCGCGACGCCGGCGGTCGCGAGCGTCAGTCGGGCGGCGGTGCGGAGCCGGGCGAGTGGACCCGTCATGCGCGGTTCCCTCCAAAGTGGATCACTGGTTGAAGGATGTCGATCCTACGGTCCCGAGGTCCGCCCGGAGGGCCCGCGCCGGTGGCGGATCAGCAGAGGGGTGCCCCTGCCGGCCGCCGTTCAGCCGGTGGCGACCGAGACGGCGACGGCCATCATGATCACGGCGATCGTCCCGTCGACGGCCCGCCACGCCGCCGGACGGGCGAGCAGCGGCCCCAGCCGGCGGGCGCCGAGGCCCAAGCCGGTGAACCAGGCCAGGCTCGCCGCCACCGCGCCGGCACCGAACGCCCACCGGTTCGGGTCCTGGTGGGCGACCGTGCCGAGCAGCAGCACCGTGTCGAGGTAGACGTGCGGGTTGAGGAACGTGAACGCCAGACAGGCCAGCAGCGTCGCCCGCAACGTGGCCGCAGGGCGGTCCAACGGGCTGAGGGCTGCGGGGCGCAGGGCGCGGCGGGCGGCCAGCAGCGCGTACCCGAGCAGGAACGCGACGCCGCCCCAGCGGACGGCGACCAGGACGGCCGGCGTCGCGGTCAGCGCGGCCCCCAGGCCGGCGATGCCGGCGGTCATCAGGGTGGCGTCGGCGGCCACGCAGATCGCCACCACCGGCAGCACGTGCTCCCGGCGCAGCCCCTGGCGCAGCACGAAGGCGTTCTGCGCCCCGATGGCGACGATCAGCGCGAGGGAGAAGCCGAAACCGGCGAGCACGGAACCCATGACGGCCACGCTAGGACGGCGGCCTCCTGCACTCCAGCTAAAGATTCTGCACGGCCGTTAGAATCGCTTATGCCGCTCGACCCGGTCCAGCTCGCGACGTTCCAGGCCGTCATCACCCACGGCAGCTTCGATGCCGCCGCACGGGCGATGAACGTCACGCCGTCGGCGGTCAGCCAGCGCATCAAGGCCCTCGAACAGGCCGTCGGGCAGGTGCTCGTCCGCCGGACCCGGCCGTGCGTGCCGACCGCCGCCGGTGCCCCGCTGGTCCGCCTCGGCGGGCAGGTGGCGCTGCTGGAACAGGAGGCCCTCGACGCGGCGCGCGGCACGCTGGGCGACCCCACCCGCACCCGGGTCGCCGTCGTGGTCAACGCCGACTCCCTCGCCGGCTGGTTCCTGCCCGCCCTGACCGCCGTGCCCGACGTGCTGGTCGACCTGCACACCGACGACGAGGGGCACACCGCGCGGCTGCTGCGCGACGGGACCGTGATGGCGGCGGTCACCACCGAACGCGTCGCCGTGCAGGGCTGCCGGGTGCTGCGCCTCGGCGCGATGCGCTACCTCGCCGTCGCCGCACCCGCCCTGCACGCCGCATGCTTCGCCGACCGCGACCCCGCCACCGTGTTCCCGACCGCGACGATGATCCGCTTCGACCGCAAGGACACCCTGCAACACCGCTTCGCCCGTACGCTCACCCGCCGCGACGTCGACCCGCCGACGCACTTCGTGCCGGGGACGGCCGCCTTCACCGAGGCGGTCCGGCTCGGCCTCGGCTGGGGCCTGCTCCCCGAAACCGTCGCCCGCCCCGACCTCGCGGCCGGCCGCCTCGTCGAACCGGCCCCCGGCCGGCACCTCGACGTGCCGCTGTACTGGCAGTACTGGCGACTGGAGTCGACGGCGCTGGCGGCGCTGACGGCGGCGGTCCGGGCCGCCGCGAGCACCGCACTGCGCTGACGGTGAGCGGGGCGGACCCCGCCGGGACTCCGCTCAGCCGGTCGCCCGTCCGGCGACGAAGGTCCTGCGGTACACCTGCGGCGACACTCCACTGAGCCGCTTGAACTGGACCCGGAAGTGCGCCGGTGAGGCGAAACCGACGAGGTGGGCGATCCGGTCGACGCCGTGGTCGGTGCGTTCCAGCAGCTCCTGCGCCCGGCGGACACGTACGGCGGCGATCCACTGCATCGGGGTACGGCCGGTCTCCTCGTGGAAACGGCGGTTGAGCGTACGCACGCTGAGCCCGGCCCGGGCGGCCACGTCGGTCAGGGTCAACCGCTCGTCCGCGTGCGACTCCCACCATTGCAGGACCGGGCCGAGACCCACCCCGGCGGGGTCCACGCCGGGACGCACGATGAACTGCGCCTGCCCGCCGTCGCGGTGCAGCGGGGCCACGGCCTGCCGGGACGCGTCGGCGGCGACCGCCGCCCCGTGGTCCCGGCGGACCAGGTGCAGGCACATGTCCACGCCCGCGGTCGCCCCGGCGGAGGTGACGAACTGGCCGGTGTCGACGTACAGCACCTCCGGGTCCACCCGGACGGCCGGGTACGTCACCTGCAACAGTTCGGCGGCGGCCCAGTGCGTGGTGGCCCGCCGGCCGTCGAGCAACCCGGCGGCGGCCAGGGTGAACGCGCCCACGCAGATCGAGGCGATCCGGACGCCGGCGGCGGCAGCCGCCCGCAACGCGTCCAACACCGCGCCGGGCACCGGCACGGTCGGGTCGTAGCGGCCGGGCACGATGACGGTGTCGGCGTCGGCGAGCGCGTCGAGGCCGTGGTCGACGGCCAGCCGCAGCGGGCCGGCGTCGACGACCGGCCCGCTGCCGCAGACCAGCACCCGGTAGCCGGCCCGGCCGCCCGGCAACCGCACCCGGCCCAGCACCTCGATCGGGGTGGCCAGGTCGAACGCGATCGTGCCCGGGAGCGCCAGGACCAGCACGGTGTGCACGGTGGCACCTCCCGGAAGCGACGACCTACGGCAAGAAACAGTCGGACGATGGCAATCCTGCCACTGGCCGGGTCGGGCGGCGAGGCCGAGGATCGGTGGCATGTTGGTACAGATCGTGTTGTTCGACGGGTTCGACCCGCTCGACGTCATCGCGCCCTTCGAGGTCCTCGCCGCCGGCGGCGACACCGTCGGGGGCGCACTGACGCTGGAACTCGTCTCGGCGCAGGGTCCGAGGGAGGTGGTCAGCGGCACCCGGGGTCTGACGCTGCGGGCGACCGCGCCGCTGGACCCGACCCGGCCGGGCTACGTCGTGGTGCCCGGTGCCAGCGGTCCGAGCACCGGCGACCCCGACGAGGGCGTGGTGACCATCCCCGTGCTGCTGGCCCGGTTCGCCGACTCGGCGGCCGTACCGCTGCTGCGCGCCGCCCTCGACAACCCCGACGTGACCGTGGCGGCCGTCTGCGGCGGGTCGCTCGCCCTGGCCATGGCCGGCCTGATCGAGGGCCGCCACGCGGTGACCCACCACCTCGGCATGGACGTGCTCGACGCCACCGGCGTACACGCGGTGCCGGCGCGGGTCGTCGACGACGGCGACCTCGTCACCGCGGGCGGCGTCACCTCCGGCCTGGACCTCGGGCTGCACATCCTGGAACGGGAGTTCGGCCCCCGGGTTGCGCACGCCGTGGAAACCCTCTTCGAGTACGAGCGACGCGGCACCGTGTGGCGTGCCGCCGGCCACCTTCCCGTCCCGGTCTGAGGAGCAACAGTGGCACATCCCGTCATCGGCACCTGGGACGTCAGCCTGAAGACCCCCATCGGCACGCTCCGCGCCACCTACGTCTTCCACGACACCGGCGGGACGCCCACCGGCACCGCGTCGACGGCGGCGGAGACCGTGGCGCTGGCGGCGGTGACCTGCGCCGACGCCCGCGTGACCTGGCGACAGTCGGTGACCCGGCCGATGCGCCTGCACCTCGACTTCGACGTGGTGGTGGACGGCGACACCCTGGCCGGTCACTCCCGGGCGGGGCGGCTGCCCCGTACCGTGGTCACCGGCACCCGCCGCCCCTCCGGCCAGGTCACCCCACCCGCCCGGTAGGTGTCGATCCTGTCGGCAGCGTGAGGAAGGATCGGGGTATGCAGAGCTTCCTGACCCCGGAGCAGATCGCCGACCGGACCCGGCGTGCGGTCGACGCGGCCGTCCACGCCGGACGCGCACGGGGACTCGACGTGACCGACCCCCGCGTGCTCTACGAGGCCTTCTCCGTGGTCGTGCACCTCGCGCCGTCGCCGGTCGTGGCCCGGGTGCCCACGGTCCTGCCCGCCTACGCGGACCTCGACAGTGTGGCCGGTCGGCAGCGGGCGGAACTGGACGTGACGGGATGGCTCACCGAGCGGGGCGTGCCGGTCATCCCGCCCAGCCCGCTCGTGCCCCGCGAACCCGTCCGGCACGACGGCTTCTCGATGACGTTCTGGCAGCTGATCGAGCTGGCGCCGGCCGGGGAACCCGACTACGTGGCGAACTGCGGCCTCGTACCCGAACTGCACGCCGCGCTGCGTGACTATCCGGGTGAGTTGTCGTTCCTGTCCGCCGCCGAACCGCAGTTCGTCGAGGACGGCCTCGTCGCGCTCGACGGCCAGCCCGAGCTGATCGACCCGGCGGACCTGGACCGTGCCCGCCGCGAATGGCAGGTGCTGGCACCACTCGTACGCTCCCGCGAACTGTTCGAGAAGACGTTCCCCGGGGTCGACCTCCAACCCGTCCACGGCGACTCCCCGGTCGTGAACATGGTCGCCGGGGTGGACGGGTACCGCTACGCCGACTTCGAGATGGTGACGCTGGGGCCCGTCGAGTGGGACGTCGTCGGCGTCGGTCCGGAGGGGGAAGCCGCCTACCGGAGTGCGGCGCAGCTTCGGGACATGCGGGACCTCGACGAGGGGGTACTGCGCTTCGTGACGGCGGTCGGGATGCTGCGGGGCGTCGCCTGTCTCGCCCTGACCCCCCAGTTGCCGATGCTGGCGGACGCCCTCGGCGGCATGCTCGACCAGTGGCGGTCGATGCCGTTCGCCGGAGGACTCGGGTAGCGGATGGCGACGATCCCCGGCGCGTTCGTCCTCCCTCCGCCATCACGGACTCCGTGAACAAGACGGTTGGGCGGTGCTTTTTTGCTGTCGCGCGAGGGATCTCGCACCCATCTGTGCTTGCTCGTGATTCTCGATGCGGGGAGTCGAGGCGGTCGTCGGCCGGCTCTCGGGGCGTCCCACCTTGGGAGTCAGGCGTGCGGCTTGGCGAGATAGTCGCTCCAGGCGGCATAGTCATCAGCGTCAGGTGAGGTGCCAGGAGGGAACCACGTGAGCCCCAGAGTGGGGTTCCAGGCCGCCACGAGAGTGTCGAGCCCCGCCACCAGCACTGCCGGCCACAGCCGCGCGGTCGTGAGTTGCTCAAATGCGCGGCGCGCTTCCTTCATCTGGATGTCGCGGTTTCGCCCGGTGTACGCGAAATCCCAGAGAACCTCATAGCCATCCAGGAGGGATTGCTCCTCGGGGATCTCCGATGGGTACGCGAGATAGTTGCGAGCGATCTCACCCCCCACTTCCTTGGTTGGGTCGGTCTGAGCGGAGCGGCTGAGGTAGATGCCGTTGTTGTGGTCAGTCGAAACTGTCATGCCGATCGCAGATGCGATATGGGCGGCGGCGACTTCAGGCGGGTCTTGAGTATGGATGAAAAAGTGTTCCAGTGTCGACATTTTTGCACCAATGACTATTCAGGGAAACTGATGGTTCGGTTGTCGCCGAGCACGATAAGAACCTGATCGGGCAAGAGGCTGCCATGCTGTCGGTGTTGCCCGAGCGCCCGTGAGATGCCTCTTCGCGCGTCCTCCTCGGTCAGTCCGACTGTGCGTCCGTCAATGATCAGGTTACCCCCGTCCGTTTGTGCCACCTGTTTGCCTGCGGCCAAGATGTTGCGGCGTACTGCTTCACTGCTGGCTCTGTCCAGGGTCTTGAACTCCGTCACCACGCCGGGATCTGTTGGGCTCGATCGGATCATAGCGTCGGGATTCTTGCTTCCATGAACGTCATCTATCCGTTCCCTGGGATGAACCATGTTGCCCTGTTCGGCGATCCGGTCAGCGATATCTCGTTCCTTTGGGTCGAACAGGCCACGTGGATCCTCGACACCAGCCCGGAAGGCTGATCCGAGAGACCCCTTCTGACTACCCGGATCGAAGGCAGGGCCATGCCCGTGTTCCGGCCGGGGCGGACCCTTCTCCGTCGGCAACGGCTCCTTGTTCCGAGAACCACCGTCACGTAGCCGGCCCAGCGCCTGCTTGAGGGCATCGATGAGGTCGCCGAGGCGGCGTAGTTCCGGCAGCAACCGCCGCAGGCTGGCCAGCAACCCGCGCAGCAGCCGGGCGATCCGCGCCGCCCACGAGCCCACCAGCGTGGTCACCTGCTCCACCACCCACGGCGTGGCGAGCCCTCCGGTGGCGAGCAGTTCGCCCGCGTACACGATGAGGCGGGAGACGCAGGCGGCGATGGCGTCGCGGACGAGGAGCCGGACGGCGGCGACGAGGCCGGCGGCGGCCTCGGTGGCGGTGGCGAGGGTGTCCGCGCCCTCGGCGAGACCGGTGATCGCCCGGTGCTGCTCGGTGGCCCAGGCCCGGTAGGCGCTGCCGGCGCTGCCGCCCCAACCGGTGACCTCGGTGCGCACCGCCTGGGTCAGTTCGGCGGCGTCCCGCCGGAGGGCTGCGGCGACGTTGCGCCAGGTCTGGGCGTGGGCGGTGATCTGTGCGGGGTCGCCGGCGAGCCAGTCCAGGGCCTCGCTGAGCGGCCTGACGTGTTCGATGAGCCAGGCGATGCCGTACTGGAGCAGCGCACCGACCGGGTCGGAGACCAGCGCGAGGGCGTCCAGGCCGGCACTGACCACGCCGAGGCTGCCGTCGATCCAGCTGCCGGTGCGCACACCCTGGGCGATGAGTTCGATGTCCTCGCAGATCCAGATCCCGGCCCACGCGCTGGGGCCGGCGTCCGACGCGGTGGCGACCAGCGGGTTGCCGGTCACCGGCCGTCCCGTATCCGGTCGAGGTGTCGGGCGGCGCGGGTGTCGGCGGCCCGGTAGCCCGCGGCGCTGGACCGCAGCTTCGCGGCGGTGTCACGGACCGATCCGGCGGCGGTGCCGACGCCGTCGACCAGGATCTGCTGCAGGCCACCGAGCAGCGCCGGCATGATCGCGCAGAGTTGCCCGTACGCGTCGGCGTCGAGCTGGACGTGTCGGCCGGCCCTGCCGGCGGTGTCGAGGCTGTCGGCGCAGCGGTCGAGGTGGGCGGCGTGCCGGTTCAGGTCGTCCGGGTCGACCCGGAGGCCGTCACCGGCGGGCATCCGGCGTGCCCGGCCCGGCGTCGAGTCGCCGCCGGTGGGACTCGATGATCGCCCGGGTGGCCGGGTCGTCGACGCCGAGGGCCCGGGTGGTGGCCTCGGTGAGCTGCCGCAGCAGGTCGGTGCGGGCGGCCCGGGTGGTCGCCATGATCTGGCGGGCGGTGTGGGCGGCAGAGTGCTGCCGGGTCTGCTCGTCGAGCCGCAGGTCGACCAGCAGGCCGGTGGAGTCGACGGTGACCTCGATGGTGCGGTCGGAGCTGCGGGCGGTGCCGGTCAACGCCTGCGCGTCGGCGGACAGGGCCCGTGCCCGTTCCGCCTGCCCGACGAGCGACGACTCCCACTCGTCGAGCCGGCGTGCTGCGGCGTCCAGTGCCGACTCGTCCGCCCACATCCGACCCTCCCCAGGGGACAGTGGCCCCGACGTCACCTCGCCCGGTGGCGTCGGCCCGCCGTGGTCGACCGACCCGACGTCACCGACACGGTAGCAACCGGTTACGCGCGGCAGTGTCCCGTCGGGTCTGGCCTGGCGGCCGGCGGTGCCGCTGTCCGTTCCTCGACGCTCCCCGATCAGGGTCGGGGGTTGCCGGGCGGCCCCCGAGCGTCCATTATGCTCACAGCGCGTACTGGCAACGATGCCCTCGGTAGTCGCGCACCCTGTGAGTGAAGGGAATCCCGCGTGAACTGGATCGCCCGGACGGGCCTGCCGCTGCGGCGGCGGGGCCCGGGAACGACCACCCCCCTGCGTGCCGTCCTGGCCGCCCTCGCCGTCCTAGTCGCGGGGGTGGCCGCCACGTTCACCGTCGCCACGCCGGCCAGCGCCGCGACCACGACGATCTGCAAGAGTTCCCCGATCCCCGCCGGCTACGTGATCGTGGCGGAGGGGTCGTCGGCGTCCTGCCCGTACAGCTTCCCGAACACCTGGACCATCACCACGCCGTCGACCACCTCGACCACCGTCGTGTGCAAGGTCTCCACCATCCCGCCCGGCTACGTGATCCTGGCGGAGGGGTCGTCCGCGTCCTGCCCGTACAGCTTCCCGAACACGTGGACCATCAAGATCCCGCTGACCGGCTCGGCGAGCGTGATGTGCAAGGCGTCCACCCTGCCGTCCGGCTTCGTGATCGTCGCGCAGGGCTCGTCGGCGTCCTGTCCCTACAGCTTCCCCAACACCTGGACCATCACCACCCCGTCCACCACGGGCATCACCGTCATCTGCTCGGCCTCGCCGATCCCCGCCGGTTATGTCGTGGTCGGCACCGGCTCGTCGGCGTCCTGCCCGTACAGCTTCCCGAACACCAAGAGCATCAGGCTGCCCTGACGGGCGGGCTCGGGCTGCGGCTCCGGACGGGGGCCGTGGCCCGGCTCACCGCCGACGCCGAGCCCCGCGCGTCGCGCCGGCCCGGCCCGGGTGCGTAGAGTTCCCGGGTCGGGCCGGCGGTCGGCCCCGGACGCGAGGGCGGGACGATAGCGGACATGACGGTGGACAACGTCGGACAACCGGTTCCCGACGCCGGCACCCCCGGCGTCGACCAGGGCGACCTGGCGGCCGCGCTGCGGGTCTTCGCGGCGCTGGAGTCGCTGCCCAGCGACCACCCGGACGTGGTACGGGTGCAGCGCGCCACCGCCCGGCTGTTCAAGATGGTGAAGCAACGGCGACGCGAGGAGCGGCGGGACGCCGTCCTGGCGCACGACCGGGCCGTGACGGCCGCCACCGCCACCGGCGCCCCGGGGCGGATCGACGACGAGACCAAGGGCATCCCGCTGGCCTCACCCACCGCCGGGGACACCGCCGGAACGCTGATCAACCCGCGCGGCTGCTACATCTGCAAGACCCGGTACCGCCAGGTGGACGCGTTCTACCACCAGCTCTGCCCCGACTGCGCCACGCTCAACCGGGAACGCCGCGACGCCCGGTGCGACCTCACCGGGCGGCGGGCCCTGCTCACCGGGGGCCGCGCCAAGATCGGCATGTACATCGCGCTGCGCCTGCTGCGCGACGGCGCGCACACCACGATCACCACCCGGTTCCCGCACGACGCGGTCCGCCGGTTCACCGCCATGCCCGACAGCGCCGACTGGCTGCACCGGCTGCGCGTGGTCGGCATCGACCTGCGCGATCCCGCCCAGGTGGTGGCGCTCGCCGACTCGGTCGCCGCGCAGGGCCCGCTGGACATCCTGATCAACAACGCCGCGCAGACCGTACGCCGCACCCCCGGCGCGTACGCCCACCTGGTCGCCGCCGAGTCGGCGGCGCTGCCCGAGGGGCCGCTGCCGGAGCTGCTCACCTTCACCGGCGGCCGGGGCGTCACCCTGGCGCTGCCCGAGGGCACCCTGCCGACGCCCACCATCGCCCCGCACGCCCTCACCGCGCTGGCGTTGACCGGCCGGTCCGCCACGCCGGAGCGGATCGCCGCCGCCACCGCCGTCGACGCCGGTGGGCTCGCCCCCGACCTCGGGGACACCAACAGCTGGGTGCAGCGGGTGCACGAGGTCGACCCGGTCGAGCTGCTCGAGGTGCAGCTGTGCAACGTGACCGCCCCGTTCGTACTGGTCAGTCGGCTCCGGCCGGCGTTGGCCGCCGCACCCACCGGGCGGGCGTACGTGGTGAACGTGTCGGCGATGGAGGGGCAGTTCGCCCGGGGTTACAAGGGGGCGGGGCACCCGCACACCAACATGGCGAAGGCGGCGCTGAACATGCTCACCCGCACCAGCGCCGAGGACATGCGCGCCGACGGCATCCTGATGACCAGCGTCGACACCGGGTGGATCACCGACGAGCGCCCGCACCCGACGAAGATGCGTCTGGCCGACGAGGGGTTCCACGCCCCGCTGGACCTGGTCGACGGGGCCGCCCGGGTGTACGACCCGATCGTGCGTGGCGAGCGGGGCGAGGAACTGTACGGCTGCTTCCTGAAGGACTACGCGCCCTGCGCCTGGTGAACGGCGCGGGGCAACCCCGGCCCGGGAGACGATCGGCGGAGTCAGGCCACCCGGGGGACCGGCAGCATGCCCCGGTGGGCGGTGCCCGAGATGTCGCCGGTCTGGTCGACGGCCGGTGATCGCGGCGCGACCGGGGCCGCGTCGAACGGGCCCGCTGGCCCGCGGGCGGGCGGGACGGCCGGCAGCACCGTGGTCGGGGTGGACGACGCCTCGATCTCGGCCAGCACGGCGCGCAGCCGGGACACGTCGTCGAGGGCCATCCGGAACGACCCCCGGCAGGTCGTTCCGCTCCACAGGGACAGCACCACCGCTGCCCGCTCCGGGTGGTAGCTGACCCGCATCGTCCGGTCGTCGCCCCGCGTGTCGGTGAACAGGTCACCGAAGCTGGGCATCGGCAGTACCTCTCCCATCCGTCCAGCATGCCCGAGCCGACGGCGACCGGGAAGCCCCGACGGATCACGGGCAATCGGGGCGTTTCCCGGCCGGGCCGGGTGGCTCGGCGTCCCCGGAGGAGGAACCGGGTCAGCCCTGGGCGGTGGCCGAGGGGAGGGCGCTGCCGCCCCGGGGCGCCTCGCCGGCCATCAGCCGGGCGATCTCCGCCCGGTCGGCGGCCGACGGTAGTCCCCACTGCGGCTGGTAGCCGTAGACCTCCCGCAGCGGGCGGGCCGAGGTCCGGCCGTCGAGGATCTCGACGGCGTCGGTGTCGATCAGCCCCGGGTGCTCCACGCCGCACGCCTCGGCCACCTTGACCAGGTCCCGGCGCAGGGTGCCGATGTAGTTGGCCGCCCGTACCGACTTGCGGGCCGGGTCCAGGCCCCGGGCCAGCCAGGCGTTCTGGGTGGCGACCCCGGTGGGGCAGGTGTCGGTGTGGCACTTCTGCGCCTGGATGCAGCCGATCGCCAGCATCGCCTCCCGGCCCACGTTGACCAGGTCGCAGCCGAGCGCGAAGGCCACCACGGCGTTGTCCGGCAGCCCGAGCTTGCCCGCGCCGACGAAGACGGTCTGCTCGTGCAGCCCCCGCTCGGCGAAGGTGCGGTAGACCCGGGCGAAGCCCTGCTGGAACGGCAGCGACACCGAGTCGGTGAAGATCAGCGGCGCGGCGCCGGTGCCGCCCTCGCCGCCGTCGACGGTGACGAAGTCGACGCCCCGGCCGGTGTCGCGCATCAGCGTGGTCAGCTCCTCCCAGAATCCCAGGTCGCCGACGGCGGACTTGATGCCGACCGGCAGGCCGGTCTCGGCGGCCAGCAGCTCCACCCAGTCCAGCAGGCTGTCGCAGTCGGAGAACTCGGCGTGCCGCGACGGGCTCACGCAGTCCTGCCCGGGGGTGATCCCCCGGGTGGCGGCGATCTCGGCGGACACCTTCGCCCCGGGCAGCAGCCCGCCCAGGCTGGGCTTCGCGCCCTGGCTGAGCTTGATCTCCAGGGCCCGCACCGGCGCCCCGGCGACCAGGTCGCGCAGCCGGGCGAGGTCGAAGCGGCCCCGGGCGTCCCGGCAGCCGAAGTACGCCGTACCGAGCTGGAAGACCAGCTCGCCGCCGTGGCGGTGGTACGGCGACAGACCGCCCTCGCCGGTGTTCTGCAGGCAGCCGGCCAGCGCCGCCCCCTGGTTGAGGGCGGACACCGCGTTGCCGGACAGCGAGCCGAAGCTCATCCCGGAGATGTTGACCACCGATCCGGGGCGGAACGCCTTCGCCCGGCCGCGCGGCCCGCCGAGCACCTTGGCCGCCGGCAGCCGTACGTCGTGCCCGGCGGCCGGAACCGACGACGGGACGGTTCGGGCGAACGTGCGGTGTTTGATGATCGGGTAGCCGGGGCTGCGTTCGACGTCGTTGTCGGTGCCGAACCCGAAGTAGTTGTTCTCCTGCTTGGCCGAGGCGTAGATCCACCGCCGCTGGTCCCTGGTGAACGGGCGTTCCTCGTCGTTGCCGGCGACGATGTACTGCCGCAGCTCCGGCCCGATCGCCTCCAGCAGGTACCGGGCCCGCCCGACCAGCGGGAAGTTGCGCAGCAGCACATGGTCACGTTGGAGGACGTCCCGGGCGGCGAGGCCGGCGACGGCGGCGGCGATCACGGGTACGGTACGGCGGGCCCACGTCATGCCGGCCACACTCCCCGGTGCCGCCGCCGCCCAAACGCCCCTGCCCGCCTGGCGGGTGGTCAGCGCCGCAGCGACTGCCGCACGATGCCGCCGACCAGGGCGCACCAGGTGCTGGTGGAGACCCGGCCGGTGCGGGGCAGGCCGTGCAGCGCCTGGAGGTCCTGCACGGCGCGGCGGGTGGCCGGGTCGTAGCTGCCGGTGACGGCGACCTCGGCGTAGCCCTTCCAGTTCAGGATGAACTGCACCGCCTGCACGGGCAGGCCGGTGGCGTCGCGGTCCAGTTCGGGCGCGAGGGTCTCCCAGGTGGGGGCGGTCAGGGTGGCGTCGACGTCGACGGGGATGCCGTTGCGCGCCTGCCAGTCGCCGACGGCGGCGACGGTGGCGGCGTCGAACGTGCCGCTCGGGGTGACCGGGTAGCCCCGGTAGGCCAGCAGGTACTGGGCGACCTGGACGCCGGGGGCGTTGACGAAGCGCCACAGGTCGGGCCAGCGGCGCTCCGGCACGTCGACCGGGCGGGTGCCGAGCCGGCGGAACACCTCCCGGCGCACGCCGGGGAAGAGGCGGTAGAACTGCGCGCCGGGGCAGAGCGTGGCGCGGAAGTCCCAGTGGCCGAAGATGTCGTGGGCGTGCAGGCCGTACTGCCGGCAGATGGTGGTGCAGAGCCGGACCAGCGAGTCGAGCAGCGCCTGGGGCGGGGTGTCGGTGACGTAGGTGCCCTCGTTCTCGATGCCGATGGCCCGGCCGTTCTCGCCGGGGCAGTGCGCCGAGATCATCTGCCGGTCGCCGGCCCGCAGCCGCTCCAGGCTGCCGTGCCGTCCCTCCAGGACGTAACCGCCCCGGCTGACGGTGAAGTGCTGGCCGGTGTCCGACCAGCCGTTGCCGTCCATGTGCAGGTCCTGGCAGTCGTGGGCCAGGGTGACCGCCTGCTCGCGGGAGTAGTCGGTGACGTTCGGGAAGGCCATGTGGTGCACGATGATCTTGTTGGTGGGGATCGTGCTGACCGACAGCGGGTCGGCCGGCGGGCGGGCGTCCCACTCGTCGCACCCGATGATCCAGTCCAGGTCCGCGCCGGGGGCGGCGGCCCGGGCCCCGCCCGGCAGGGCCAGGTCGGAGCCGACGACCGCGACGGTGGCCGCGCCGAGGCCGGCCCGCAGCAGCGTACGACGGTCGAGTGCGGGGCGTACGACGGGCATGGCATCTCCTCGGCGACCGGCGACGGCACTGGCGACGAATCTGAAAACTAGCTCCAACGGTTCCGCGTGAGATGGAGGATATTGCCATCTCCGTGGTCGGCGCTAGAGGGCGTCATCGATCGATTCTGCCCATCGTCGCGGCGTGCCGGGCGGAACTGTCCGGATTTCCCGCCGTCGGGGGGTGGCCCGGGTGGGCCGCTCAGCCGGCGACGGCGAAGTCGTCCAGGGCGGCCAGCAGGTGCCGCCGGGTCCCCACCGTGCCGAAGTGACCCGCCCCCTCGACCACGTGCAGGCGCGAATCCGGCCAGGCCCGGTGCAGTTCCCAGGCGGTGGCCAGCGGGCTGCCCAGGTCGACCCGGCCGTGGATCAGCACGCCCGGGATGCCGGCGAGCCGGTCGGCCCGCCTGATCAGCTCACCCTCGGCCAGCCAGGCCCCCTGCGAGAAGTAGTGCGCGCAGATCCGGACCATCGCGGTCCGCTCGGCCGACGGGCGCTCGCCGTACGGGTTGCCCACCCCCTCGGCGGAGACCACCGCGTCCTCCCAGGCGCACCAGTCCCGCACCGCCCGCTCGCGGACCTCCGGGTCCGGGTCCTCCACCAGCCGGGCGTACGCGCCGACCACGTCGTCGTCCGGGCCGACGCCGCCGCCGGCGAGGAACCGTTCCCACTCGCGGGGGAAATACTTGCCGACACCCCGGTAGAGCCAGTCGACCTCCGACCGGCGGGTGGTGGTGACCGCCCCGATCACGATCGCCGACACCCGCCGCGGGTGCCGCTGCGCGTACGCCAGCAGCAGCGTCGAGCCCCACGAGCCGCCGTAGAGCAGCCACCTGCCGACGCCCAGGTGCTCACGCAGCCGTTCCATGTCGGCGACCAGATGCGCGGTCGTGTTGTGCCGCAGGTCGGTGGCCGGGTCGGCGGCGTGCGGGGTGCTGCGCCCGCAGTTGCGCTGGTCGAACAGGACCACCCGGTAGCGGGCCGGGTCGAAGTACCGCCGGGCCCACGGGCCGCAGCCGGAACCTGGTCCACCGTGGACCACCAGCGCCGGGCGGCCCGCCGGGTTGCCGCAGACCTCCCAGTAGACCGCGTTGCCGTCGCCGACGTCGAGCATGCCCTGGTCGTACGGCTCGATCGGCGGGTACCGCTCGTCCATCGGTGGACCTCCCCGGGGTCGCGATATACAACAGCGCTGTTACATTACGGCATGCCCGACGAAGCGTCCGACCCCGCACTGCTCGGCACCCGGCTGCGGCACCTGCTCGAACTGCTCGACGGCGACGTCGCCGCCGTCTACGCCGACCTCGGGCTGCCCGGCCTGCGCCCCCGCTACACCCCGGTGCTGATCGCGCTCGACCGGCTCGGCCCGGTGTCGATCCGTACCCTCGCCGGGGCGACCGGGGTGACCCACTCCGCCGCCAGCCAGACGGTCGCCCGGATGGCGGCCGACGGGCTGGTCACCCTCACCCCCGGTGCCGACGCCCGGCACCGCATCGTCACCCCCACCGACCGGGCCCGGGACCTGCTGCCCGTCCTGCACGCCGAGTACGCCGCCACCGCCACCGCCGCCCGCCGGTTCGAGGCGGAGCTGGCGTACCCGCTGAGCCGCCTCGTCGACGAGGCCCTGGCCGCGCTGCGGCGGCGGTCGATGCGGCAACGCGTCGCCGACGTCGCCCCGCAGCTCGCCCGCCCGACCGGCCATGAACCGGGCGACCGGCCGGCGACCCCGACCGGGTGACCGGAAACAATCTCCGCGCCCGGACGTCCGGACGCGAGGAAACAACCGTTGCGCCGATGGACCGCAGCTCGACCCGGGTAAGAATGATCAGTGTGGCCCTGACCTGTGACCAGTCCCGGCGGACCGGAAAGGCCGGCGGGTGACCGGCGACTGGAGGTTGTCCGGCTACACCCCGGTACGACAGCTCGGCACGGGCGCGTCCGGCCGGGTGCTGCTCGCCACCCACGACGCCACCGGCACCCCGGTCGCCATCCGCTACCTCACCCCGTCCCTCGGTGCCGACCCCGCCTTCCGGATGGCCTTCCGGGAGCAGGCGCGGCTGCTGGTCGACGTGGACGATCCGCACGTCTGCCGGCTCTTCGAGTACGCCGAGTCGCACTCCGCCGCCGCGATCGTCACCGAACTGGTCAACGGGGTGGCGCTGCGCGAGCTGCTGCGCGCGCACGGCCCGGTCCCGCCGGAGGCCGCGCTCCACGTCCTCAAGAGTTCGCTCGCCGGGCTCGCCGCCGCGCACGCCCGGGGCGTGGTGCACGGCGACCACCGGCCGGAGAACGTCCTCGTCACCCCGGACGGCCGGGGCAAGCTCACCGACCTCGCCATCGCCCTGCCCACCGGCACCGGCCGCCGGCTGGCCCCCGAACAGTGGACGGGCGCCCCCGCCGAGCCGGCCGGCGACATCTACGCCGCCACCGCCACGTTCGTCGAGTGCCTCACCGGGCGACCCCCCTACGACGGGCGGGACCTGGCGACCCTGCGCGCCCAGCACAGCGCCGCGCCGGTTCCGGACGCCCCGACCCCGGCACCCGTGCACGACCTGCTCCGGCACGGGCTGGCCTGGTGCCCCGGCGACCGTACCCAGCCGGCCGAGATCTTCCTCACCGAGCTGGAACACACCGCCGCCCGGTCGTACGGCGGGGACTGGGAGGAACGCGGCCGGCGTCAGCTCGCCCAGCGTGTCGCGCTGCTCGCCGCGTCCCTGCCCCTGCCCGACGGGGCACCCGGAGCCGGCGAGGTGGCGGACGCCCCCGACGCCGATCCCCACCCGGCCCTGCGGCGCGGCGGCCTGCGCAGCGTCCTGGTCGGGGTGGGCCTGACCGCCACCCTGCTGGTCGGCGTCGTCGCGCTGGGGGTCGCCGCCCGGCGGTCCGGCCCGCTCACCCTCGCCGAGGGCGCCGTCGGGCCGGGAGCGACCGCCGCCACCACCCGCAGCCCCGCGCCGCTGGCCGCCGCGCCCGCCATCACCGTCGTGCCGGCCGAGCCGAGCCGCAGCCCCACCCCGGCGGCGAGCACCGCCGGTGCGCCGACCAGCACCGCCCCGACCCGGTCCGCCGCCGCGACCACCACCCGGGTACGCACCCCGAGTCCCGCGCCGCCGACGACGCCGACCGTCCCGCTCCTGCCGCCGGACGTGTCGCCACCGACCGTGTCCCTCCCCGACGTCGCCCCGACCACCGTGGAGCCGCAGGGCTGCTCCAACGGGGTCACCGCGGCCACGGTCACCGCGACGGTCGTCGACGACCGGGCGGCCGGCGACGGACTCCGGGTGGTGTTCCGGTACACCCTCGACGGTGCCACCCGGACCGTCGGCATGGACCAGACCGCGCCGGACGTCTTCCAGGGCACCCTCGGTGACCTGCCGGCACCCCCGGCGACCGCCCGGATCCCGATCCAGGTCGTCGCCGTCGACGACGCCGGCAACGCGTCCGCGCCCACCGGCCCGGTCGTGGTGTCACTGCTGCCCGCCTGCACGTCGCGCTGACCGGGCCGGCCGGGTGCCGGACCCGTCGGGTTTCCGGCGACCGGGCCGGGGGTAGCTTCGGGGGCCGACCGAGCTGACGGTGGAGGACCACGGATGACAGACAAGTTCAGCGATGCGGTGGGCGACGCCCTGCGGGCGGTGATGCTCTTCCTGCCCAAGGCGGTGGCCTTCGTGGCGATCCTGGTGGCCGGCTGGTTGATCGCCAAGGCCGTCCGCAGGATCGTCGACAAGGTGCTGGAACGGGTGCACTTCGACCGGGCCGTCGAACGGGGCGGGATCAAGACCGCGCTGGCCCGTTCCCGCTACGACGCCAGCGACATCGTCGCCAAGCTCGCCTACTACGGGGTGCTGCTGGTGACCCTCCAGCTCGCCTTCGGCATCTGGGGCCCCAACCCGATCTCCGACCTCATCGCCGGGGTGATCGCCTGGCTGCCCCGGGCGTTCGTCGCGATCGTCATCGTGGTCGTCGCCGCCGCCATCGCCAACGCGGTCAAGGACATCATCAGCAGCGCGCTCGGCGGCCTGTCCTACGGTCGGGTGCTGGCCAACGTCGCCTCGGTGTTCATCCTCGGCCTGGGGGTGATCGCCGCGCTCAACCAGATCGGCGTCGCCACCGCGGTCACCACGCCGGTGCTGGTCGCCGTGCTCGCCACCGTCGGCGGCATCCTCGTCGTCGGGGTCGGCGGCGGGCTGGTCCGCCCGATGCAGGCCCGCTGGGAGTCCTGGCTGACCCGCGCCGAGCAGGAGTCGCGCACCATCGCCACCCACGCCCGCGCCTACCAGGCCGGCCGGCGCGACGTCGAGACCCGGCTGGACCCGTACGCGGAGGCCGAACGCACCCAGCCGGTCCCCACCACCCCCGCCCCGGTCCCCACCCCGGCCGCGCCGGTTTCCCCCACGCCGCCTGCGGCGGTGGCGGTGGACGACGACGCCGAGCGTACCCAGGTGGTGACCCGCCCCGACGACGTCGAGGCGACCCAGGTCGTGCCACGCCAGGCCGGACCGGTCGACGGTCCCGCCACCGACAGCGAGGCCACCATGGTCATCCCCCCGGTGGACCCGGAGACCCCCCGCCGCTGACCGTGCCGCGCGACGGGGGCGGACGCCGCAGCAGGCTCCGCCCCCGTCGGCAGACGGACACCGCACCGGGGCCGCGCCGCAGGCCGCAGCCGGCTAGCATCGGGCACATGACCTGGCGATGGTGACCCTCCCCTGAAGGCCGAAACCGTGGACCGCCACGGACGCCGTACCTCCCGCGTCCGTTCCGTCCCCGGGAAAGGCCCTGATGAATCTCCTCTCCGCGCGGGTGCCCGACACCCGTGTCCGCCGGCTGTCCGTCACGCTCTACGGCTACCTGTTCCTCAGTGATCTCGTCCTGCTCTACCCGGTGTACGTGCTGCTGTTCAGCGACACCGGGCTCACCGTCGGACAGATCTCCGCGCTCTTCGTGATCTGGTCGGTGACCGCGATCGTGCTGGAGGTCCCCTCCGGGGCCTGGGCCGACGCCGTCTCCCGACGTCTGCTGCTCTGCCTCGCGCCGCTGCTCACCGGGGCCTGCTTCGCGCTGTGGGTGCTGGCCGGGTCGTGGTGGGCGTTCGCACTCGGCTTCGTCCTGTGGGGGGCGGGCGGCGCGCTCGGCTCCGGTGCCCTGGAGGCCTTGGTCCACACCGAACTCGACCGGCTCGGCGCGGCCGGCCGCTACGCCCGCACGATGGGGCGGGGCCGGACCGCCGGGGTGCTCGGGGTGCTCGCCTCGATGGTCCTGGCCGGACCGGTCCTCGCCGCCGGCGGTTACCGGGCGGTCGGTGCGGCGAGCGTGCTGTCCGCCGTCCTGGCCGCCGCCGTCGCCACCCGCTTCCCGGAGCACCGGTCCGTCCCGCCGCCCACCGCTCCCGCCGACGGGCCGGCCGGGCCGGGCTGGCGGGCGGGCCTGCGGGCCGGCCTCGCCGAGGCCCGCGCCGACCGGCGGGTACGGGCGGCCGTGCTGCTCGTCCCGGCGGTGGCGGCGGTCTGGGGCGTCCTCGACGAGTACGCCCCGCTGCTGGCCCGCGACACCGGCGTCGCGGCGTCCACGGTGCCGCTGCTGCTCCTGCCGGTCTGGCTCGGGATGACCGTCGGCGGGCTGCTCGCCCCGGCGGCGGAACGCCTGACCGACCGCGGCTACGCGGCACTGCTCACCCTGGCCGCGGTCGCCCTGGCCGCCGGGGCCGCCGTCCGGCATCCGGGAGGCTTCCTGCTGCTCGGGGTCGCGTTCTGTGCGCTGCAACTGGCCACCGTGCTCGCCGACGCCCGCCTCCAGGACCGGATCACCGGCCCGGGACGGGCCACCGTCACCTCGGTCGCGGGCATGGGCACCGACCTGGCCATGGTCGTGGCCTACGCCGGTTACGCGCTGGTCGCCGCGACCGGCGGGCATCCGCTGGCGTTCGTGGCGGCGGCCGTGCCGTACCTGCTGGTGGCCGGGGTGCTGGCGGGGTCGGGGCGGGCCGGTGACCGCCGGTGGCACCGCAGCGCCCGACGACGTCGGCGGCACGGTGAACCGGCCCGTCAGGAGGGGGCACGGCGGCGGTGCCGGGGTCAGTCCGGTGACGCGTCCAGGTAGACCCAGTTGCCGTCCTCGCGGACGAACCGGCTGTGCTCCGCCATCGTGCCCGGCTGCCCGGCCTCGCGGTAGTGGGCGCGGAACGTCACCGTGCCGGCGGTGTCCAGCAGCCCGCCGCGCGTGCTGTCGACGATCTCCAGCCGGGTCCACCGGGTGGCGGGGTCGAGGTGCAGCCGACGGGGCCGGGTCGTGGAGTGCCAGCTCCGCAACAGGTAGTCGGCGTCGCCGACGGCGAAGGCGCTGAACCGGGAACGCATCAACGCCTGCGCGGTCGGGGCCGTGCCGTGGCCGGCGTGCAGCGGCCCGCAGCAGTCGTCGTACGGCAGGCCGGTGCCGCAGGGACAGGGCCGCAGGGACGCGTGTTTCGCCACCCGCCCATCCTGCCGCAACCGCCGGACGGGCCGACCCAGGGTCGGCCCGTCCGGGTGCGGCGGTCAGGAGGCGTAGCCGCGGCTGGCGATCCAGTCGCCGAGGTTGTCGACGGTGATGCGGTACGAGGCGGTGTCCGGGTTGGCGGAGTCGGCGATGGTCACGGTCCTGCCGTCGTCGTGGTAGCCGGTGACGCTGATGTAGTGGCCGCCCTCGAAGGAGTGGGCGTTGCCGTCGGTGTCGGTGGTGGTGCCGGCGATGTTGGCGACCACGGCGCGGCCGTCGTCGATGGCGCGGACGATGTCGGCGCGCAGCGTGTCGGTCTGCCTGTCGTCGGCCTTGCTGCTGCGGATCTCGGTGCTGTGGTAGGCGTCGCGGCCGGTCTCCCGGTTGAGCACCGGGGTGATGTCGTTGATGCTGTCGGTGCCGTCCTCGGTGGTGCGCATGTGCTTGGCCATGGTGTCCACGTCGATGTTCTTGCCCTGCACGCTCAGCGCGTTGCGGGCGGCGGCCGGGCCGCAGTAGTAGAAGTTGGGCTGCGCCTCGTAGTCGACCTTCAGCTCGCGCTCGCCGGCCGGCTTGCGGTCGGCCTGGACGGCGGCGGGGCGGGTGGTCCCGGCGGCGTGGGCGGCGATCGCGGGGCCGGCGACGCCACCGGCGGTGGCGGCCAGGCCGGCGACGGTCAGGGCGGTCTTGCGCAGGATGTCGGTACGCATGGGGAGGCTCCTCTGCGTCGGGGGTGCGGTGGACGCCCGGGGGAGAGGGCGTCGCGGAAGTCAGGAGGGAAGCGCGCGGCGGTCGGGGGACCTGCTCGGGCGTCCGGGGGAGGTGTAACCAACCCGGTGGCGACCGCATTCCGTGGTCGGTGTCCGGGGCCTGCTCCCCGCGGGGAGCGGCGGTGGTATGCCAGGTACAACGCCCCGGCCCCGGCGACGATTCCGCCGTCGGGGTGGCCCCGGCCACGCGACACCGGCCCCGGAGGCGACACACCGGCGGTGACCGCGCGCCACGCCGGCCCGCCCACCGGACACCGACGGCGACGTCGCCCCGTACCGGCCGGCGGGCCGCGTGCCGCGCAGGCGGGCGGTGGCGACCTGGGCGAACCCGACATTCCGCACAGACGGCGATGCCCGGGGCGAACCCATGTCCTCGCCCCCGGAGTGGGGCGGCGGTCCACCGCTAGCCTGGACGGTCATGAACGTCGCACAGCGGGACGGCCGGCGGCACCGGTGGGTACGCCGGTGAGCCCCACCCAGCGCCTCCTCGACACCGACCAGGTCCGCCGGTACGTCGCGGCCTCCCTCGGGCCCGCCGTGCGGGTCACCGACTGCGGGCCGCTGCGCGGAGGTGGATTCGCCGCCGTCTGGTGGGTCCGGCTCGACGACGGGCGTGCCGTGGTGCTCAAGGTGGGGCCGCCGCCGTCGGTGCCGCTGCTGCGCTACGAACGCGACCTGATCGCCGCCGAGGCACGCTACCTGCGGCTGGTGGCGGCACACGCGCCGACCGTGCCCGTGCCCCCGCTGCTGCACCACGGCAGTGACCCGGTCCTCGGGGACTGGCTGCTCAGCGGCCACCTCCCCGGGCGGATGCTGTCCACGCTCGTCGCCGAAGGCACGCCGGTCGACGGGGTGTGGACCGGGTTGGGTGCCGCGTTCGCCGCCCTGCACCGGGTTACCGGCGACCGGTACGGCTACGACGGCGGTCGGGCCGCCGGGTCGACCTGGCGCTCGGCGTACACCGCGATGGTGGACGACCTGCTCGCCGACGCGGCCGACTGGGCGGTGCCGCTGCCGCTGCCGGCCGACCGGTTGCGGGCCCTGGTCGCCCGGCACGCCGGGGTGCTGGACGTGGTGCGCCGTCCGGCGCTGCTGCACTTCGACGGCTGGGCGGGCAACGTCCTCGCCGTACCGGGCCCGGACGGCGGGCACCGGCTCGGCGGGCTGGTCGACGGTGAGCGGTTCCTGTACGGCGACCCGCTGCTGGACCTGGTGTCGCCGCTGCTGTTCCGCCGCGCCGAGGACACCCCGGACGACCCGTTCCTGCGCGGCTACCGCACGGCCGGGGCGCGGGTGACGCTCGACGAGCCGGGGGTACGCCGCCGGCTCGGCCTCTACCGGCTCTACCTCTACCTGCTGATGACGGTGGAGGCGCCCAGCCGGGGGATCACCGTGGAGACCGAACCCGACCGGTTCCGGATCCTGACGCGGTTGCTCGACGAGGAACTGTCCGACCTGGACGGGACCTGACCGGGGGCGGTGGGGTCAGAGCCAGCCGGAGCGGCGGAAGAGCCGGTGCAGGGTGAACGCCGCGGTCGCCATCAGCGCCAGCGCGGCCGGGTAGCCGTACCGCCAGGACAGTTCGGGCATCCGGGCGAAGTTCATCCCGTAGACCCCGGCGACCGCCGTCTGGGTGGCGGCGATCGCCGCCCACGCCGCGATCTTGCGCATGTCGTTGTTCTGGTCGACGGCGAGCTGGGCCAGCCGGGACTGCAGGAGCGAGTTGAGCAGTTCGTCGTAGGCGGTGATCCGGTCGACCGCCCGGGTGAGCCGGCCCTCCACGTCGACGTACCAGCGGCGCAGCCCCGCCGGCAGGCCGCCGTCGGGGCCGGCCACCAGGGCACGCAGCGGCTCCTGGAGCGGCAGGACCGCCCGCTTGAACTCGACCAGCTCCCGTTTGAGCTGGTAGATCTGCTGGATGTCGGCGGCGTGCTCGGGGGCGAAGACGGTCTCCTCGACGCGTTCCAGGTCCCGTTCGAGGTGGGCGGCGACCTCGAGGTAGAGGTCGACCATGCGGGCGGTCACCGCGTACGCCACCGCCCACGGGCCCTCGGCGAGCAGCGACGGGCGGCCCTCGATCTCGCGGCGGACCGGCGCGAGGGCGCCGGAAGCGCCGTGCCGGACGGTGACCACGAACCGGTCGCCCAGCAGCACCATCACGTCGCCGGTGTCCACCACGTCGGAGGTCGCGGTCAGCTCGCCCTGGGCGACGTAGGCGGCGGTGCGCAGCACCAGCAGGGTGACCGGGCCGTGCCGCTGCACGGTGGGGCGGTGCCCGTCGGCGAGCGCCTGCGCCACGGTCAGCTCGTCGAGGCCGAACACCTGCCCGACGGCGGCGAGCACGGCCGCGCCCGGGTCGTGCAGGCCCAGCCAGACGAAGGCGTTGCGGCCGCGTCGGGAGCGCGCGTACGCGTCGGCGTAGTGCGGCCGGCCGGCCTCCCGGCGGCCGTTGACGTAGACCGCGCAGTCGACCACGGCGTCCGGGTTGGAGCGTCGGGCCGGCCGGTCGGGGGTGTCCCCGGGACGTCGGCGCAGCCGGCCGACCAGGGTGCCGAGCCGGGGTCCGAGCAGGGTCGTCAGCGCTCGCCGCTCCACCGGGTACCTCCGCCTCGCCGCCCGTCCGCCGGCCCACCGTAGTAGGGCGGCGCGACGCCGGGCGGGGCGGGTCAGCCGACGGCGGTGGCCCGTACGACGACGTTGTCGGAGTAGTCGCGGGACCGTTCGTCGAACCGTCCGCCGCAGGTGACCAGGCGCAGCGTCGGTCCCGGTCCGCCCGGCCCGTAGACCAGCGCGGTGGGGAAGTTCCGCTTCGGGTACGCCCCGACGCCGTCGACCGCGAACCGCACCACCCGTCCGTCGGCGCGGGTAACCCGGACGGTGTCCCCGGGGCGCAGCCGCCCCAGGTCGAAGAAGACCGCCGGCCCGTCGCGGGTGTCGACGTGCCCGACGACGACGGCGTTGCCCGCCTCGCCGGGGCTGGCCCCGGGCCGGTACCAGCCGGCGACGGTGGGCCGGTCCAGCGGCGGCACCTCCAGGGTGCCGTTCGGGTCGCCGGCCACGGGCACCAGCTCGGCGTGCACGCCGATGGCGGGGATGTCGATGCGCACCGGGGTGGAGCGGGGCAGGGCCGGGATCGGGGAGCGGCTGGTGTTGCCGCCGCTGACGTCGATGCTCGGCTGAGGTGGGCCGACCGGTCCGAGGGTCAGCCCGGCGGCGATCAGCGCGATCCCGGCGGTGCCGCTGACCGTGACCGCGGTGACGGCGGCGCGGGTCCGGCCCGCCCACTCGCGTACGCCCATCGCCCGTCCTCCCCGACGTCCGATGTGGTCGGGGTGCCCGTACCGGTTCGGTGCGGGCACCCGTCCCCAGGGATGGTGTGGCGCGTCGTCGACCGACGCCTGTCGTGTCGTCAGGCGACGGTGCCCGCCGCCGCCCGGCGTCGGCGGCGCAGCAGCACGGTGGTGCCGAGCGCGGCGGCACCGGCGAGGGCGCCTCCGGCGGCCAGCAGGCCGGTGTTGCCGGTGCCGCCGCCGGCCCCGGCGGGTGCCGCGCCGATCGGCGTGACGGTGAAGGTGGCGCTGCCGGCGGAGCTGCCGTCGCCGCAGGTGGCGGCCACGGTGTAGCTGCCCAGGGTGAATCCGGCGGTGAAGAGTTCGGCGCTGAGCCCACCGCCCGCCGCGGCGGTGGTGGAACGGACGTTCTGGTCCCGGTCCGGGCCGGTGACGTGGAAGAGCACGTCGCCCGCCTTCGGGTTGCAGGTCGTCGCGGTGAGCACGACCGTCCCGCCGACCGGTGTGGTGGCCGGTGACACCGTGGTGTCCGCGAGTGCGGCGGTCGGGAGCAGGAGCGTGCCGAGTCCCACGCCGAGCGCCGTCGATACGAGAACCTTCTGTGCCTTCATACGCGTCTTCCCTCACTTTTCGTCCGCTGTCTGCGTGGGACGTCGTTCGGGTGGCCAACTCCGTAACTAGCACCGGTGTGCCCAACACTAGGAGGGATGGGCCCTCCTACCGAGGTAAATGAGAAATCTTCGTTGCCGTCACGTGTTTTCCCGTCCGCCGCCGAGCTGCGGGAATGCCCGGACACTGCGGACACCCCGCGCCGACCCCACAACCCAGCCTCCTAGGATGCCCTAGGGGTGGTGACCGTCCCACCCACGGGCCCGCCCCGAAACGCGACGGACCCGCCGGAACCGGGATCAGCGTCGACGGGCCTGGAGGGTGTACGTCTGGGGGAGCCGCCACGGGCGTTCGGTCAGCCGCCACTCGCCGTGCTCGTCGCGGGTCTGCCGCCCCGGCAGCGCGTCCCAGGGGGCGCTGTCGTGCTCGTGCAGCATTGTCAGCTCCAACCCGGCGTCGAGCAGGGCGGTGACCACCTCCCCGAGGCCGTGGTTCCACTCGTGGGTGGTGTTGTGGGTGAAGGTGGCCTCGGTGCTCACGTAGGTGCCGCCCTCGTCCCACACCAGCGGTTCGGCGCGCTCGAAGTACGGGTGCTCGACGGCCAGCACGCCGTCCGGGCGGGTCTCGTCCAGGGCCCACAGCATCGGGTGCCCCTCACGCAGGAACAGCCGCCCGCCCGGACGGAGCAGGGCGGCGACCACGCCCGCCCAGCGGCGGATGTCCGGCAGCCAGCACAACGCGCCGACGCCGGTGTAGACCAGGTCGAAACCGCCGACGCCGAGCACGTCGGGCGCGTCGTACACGTCGGCCCGGACGAAGTCGACGGCCGCGTCGGTGCGGTCGGCCAGCGACCGGGCCTGGGCCAGCGACGCGCCGGAGAAGTCCAGGCCGGTCATCCGCGCGCCGAGCCGGTGCAACGACACGGTGTCGGTGCCGATGTGGCACTGCAGGTGCACACCGCGCAGCCCGGCCACGTCACCGAGGCGGGGCAGGTCGAACCGGACCACCTCGCTGAGGTAGCCCGGGTCGGCGGCGAACCGCTGCACGGCGTAGTCCGGGGAGGCGGCGTGGGCGGCGGCCCGGTCGTCCCAGCTGGCCCGGTTGAGGGTGCGGTAGTCGGTGCCGGGCGTCTGCCGGCCCGGCTCGTCGTCGTCGGTCACCGGCTGACGGTGGCAGATGCGCCAGATCGGCTCAACGGCAATTCGGCGGCGGGTCACGGGCCCGGTGACCGGCGGTGGGTGTCAGTGCTGCCTGGTAGGTTGCCGGCCCGTGACGGGGGAGGGACTGGACGCCCGGTTCGGCCGGCTCTGGGCGGCGAGCACGCTGTCGGCGCTGGGCAGCGGTATGGCCACGGTGGCGGCCCCGCTGTACGCGGCGGCCCGCAGCGACGATCCGCTGGTGGTCGCCGCCGCCGCCGGTGCGTCGTGGCTGCCCTGGCTGCTGTTCGCGCTGCCCGGCGGGGTGCTGGTCGACCGGCTGGACCGGCGGCGGTTGATGGTGGTCATCGACTGGGTGCGGGTGGTCGCACTGGTGTCGCTGGGTGTGGCGATGCTGGCCGGCCGGGCCGGGATACCGCTGCTGTACGCCGTGCTGTTCGTGGTGAACACCGGTGAGATCGTGTTCCGGTCGGCCAGCCAGGCGATGTTGCCGACGATCGTGCCCACGGCCCGGCTGGAACGGGCCAACGGCTGGCTCGGCGGCGGCACCACCCTGGCTCAGGGGATGCTGGCGGGCCCGCTCGGCGGGTTCCTGTTCGTCCTCGCCGAGAGCCTCCCGTTCCTCGCCAACGCCGGTACGTACGCCCTCAGCGCGGTGCTCGTCGCGCTGATCGGCGGCTCGTTCCGGGGCGGTGGGGACGCCGTCCCGGTGGGCACCCGGTCGATGCGGGCGGAGATCGGCGCGGGCTTCCGGTTCCTGATCGGCCAGCGACTGCTGCGCGCGATGGCCGTGCTGATCGGGCTGCTCAACCTCACCCTGACGGCCGCGATGGCGGTGCTGGTGCTGTTGGCGACCGAACGTCTCGGCCTGGACTCCGTCGGCTACGGGCTGCTGTTCACCAGCATGTCGGCCGGGGGGCTGCTCGGCGCGGTGGTCGGTGACCGGCTCATCGCCCGGGTCGGCGCGACCTGGACGGTGCGGGTGGGATTGCTGGTGGAGGCGGGGCTGCACCTGGCGTTGGCCGCTTCGACCAGCGCCTGGCTCGTCGGGTTCGCGCTGTTCGCGTTCGGGGTGCACGGTGCCCTGTGGGGGATCGTGTTCCATTCGCTGCGGCAGCGGCTGACCCCGTCGGAGCTGCGTGGCCGGGTCGGGGCGACGACGCTGTTCATCGCGGCCGGCGGCAACTGCGCGGGCGCGCTGCTCGGCGGGGTGGTGGCCGGCAGGTTCGGGCTGACCACGCCCTACTGGGCGGGGTTCGTGGTGGCCCTCGTCGTCGCGGTGGGAACCTGGCGGGTGTTCGACCGTGCCGCCGTGGCCGCCGCCTACGCCGGCACGCCGTCCCGACCGGCCGCCGCGCCCGGTGCGGTCACGGGGTGAGGCGGGCGGGGAGCCCACCCGCGCCGTCAGGCGGGGACGGTGAGCACGGTCCGCTCGGCGGCGCTGCGGTGTGCCAGCTCGATCAGTTCCACCGTGCGTACCGCGTCCCGGGGGTCCACCGGCAGCGGTCCGTCGCCGCGTAACGCCGCCTCGACCTGGGCGTAGAAGTCCTGGTAGCGGCCCGGTTGTGTGGGCACCGGGCGGAGGTCGTCGCCCGCGCCGAGCAGGCCGTACCGGTCGGGGGTGACCTCGCCCCAGCCGGGTGCGTCGGGCCGGCCGCCGCGACGCAGTGCGTCCTCCTGCCCGTCGAGGCCGTGGCAGGTGTATCCGGCGCGGTCGCCGAGGACCCGGAGCCGGGGGCCGAGCTGGGCGGTGACCGCGCTCATCCACAGGTGGGAGCGGACCCCGCCGACGTGGGTGAGCGCCACGAACGCGTCGTCGTCGACCTGCGCGCCGGGGCGACGCCGGTCCACCTCGGCGTAGACGGTGTCGACCGGCCCGAACAGCTGCACGGCCTGGTCGACGAGGTGCGCGCCGAGGTCGTAGAGGACCCCACCGGCGTCGGCGGGGCTGCCGCCCTCCCGCCAGCCGGCCCTGATCTGCGGCCGCCAGCGTTCGAAGCGGGACTCGAACCGGGTCACCCGGCCGAGCGCGCCGTCCTCGACCAGCCGTCGTACGGTGCGGAAGTCACCGTCCCACCGGCGGTTCTGGAACACGGTCAGCGCGACGCCCCGGCGGTCCGCCTCGTCGGCCAGCGCGCGGGCGTCGGCGCTGGTGGCGGCGAGCGGCTTGTCCACCACCACCGGCAGCCCGGCGGCGAGCGCCGCCCGGGCGTGGGTGACGTGGGAGCTGTTCGGGGTGGCCACCACCACCAGGTCGAGGGCGTCCGGGTCGGCCCACAACTCCCCGGCGTCGTCGACGACCCGGGCGTCGGGGTGCTCGTCGGCGACCTGCTGCCGGCGCTGCGGGCCGGCGGTGACGACGGCGGCCAGCCGTAGCCCGCCGGTGGCGGCGATCAGCGGGGCGTGGAACACCCGGCCGGCGACGCCGTAGCCGAGCAGCCCGACCCGCAGGGGGTGCCGCGTGCCGTCCGTCATGCTGGTTCCCCGATCGTCGCCGCCGGTGGTCCGTTCCCCACCGAACCTACGCGCCGGTCGCTGCGGGCCCGGTGTCAGGCCGGCGTCGGGTCGGTCACCCAGCCGGCGACCAGCACCAGGCCGGTGGGGCGGTGCACGGCGAGGAAGCCGAACGGCCGGTCGACGTCGAGGCGTACCCGGCGCCGCCGGGCGGTGGCGCGGGGGGCCGCGCCGCCGGCCCGCATGGCCAGAGCGGTGACGGCGGCGGCCCGTAGGCCGGTGGCGGTGAACTCGGCGCGGGCGCTCTGCCGGGCGTCGGAGACCGACAGGCGGGGGCTGATGTCGGGGAAGTGGTCCCCGTCGCGGGCGGCGGTGGCGAGGCCGAACAGGTCGGCGTGGTCGAGCAGGTCGTGCTCGCCGGTCACGGTGAACCCGACGGTACGTACCAGCAGCTCCGGCCGGTCGTCGTACCCGTCGACGGTGTCCTCGGTGACGCCGGGCCCGGCCGGTGCGGGCAGGGTCGCCGGGTGGTCGAGCGCCCCGATCGCGGCCGGGAGCACCCGGGCGGCGGGTTGCCCGTCCGGGCCGAGGGCGAGCAGCACGTCGACGTCGGCATCCCCGGGGACGGTGAGCAGGCTGACCGGGCCGGCGGCGGTGTCGGCGACCCGCAGCGCCGTCGGGTCGCCGCCGCCGGAGTGCAGTCCGGCCAGGGTGCGGCCCTGCCACGGCCCGGTCGTCGGCCGGTAGGGGGCGGGGTGGAACGGGGTGGCCCAGTCGACGAGCACGCTCAGCGCGGTGGCCAGCACCAGCGCGGTGCCGGGCCCCACCGGGACGGGCATCCGGGTGATCAGGCCGTCGGTGTGGTCGTGTGCCCACCGGTCGAGTCGCGGCTGGTCGACGCTCGGGTCGCCGGTCAGCTCGCCCCGGGTCGCGGCGTCCATCTCGGTCAGCCAGCGGCGGCCCAGGGGCAGCCCGGCGCGGGACCAGAAGCCGGCCGCGAGGCGGGTGGTGGGGGAGTCGACCGGGGTGACCGGGGTGGGGGCGACGGCGTGCAGTTCGTCGCGGGCCGGGCCGGTGGCGAACCGGGCGAGCTGGGCGAGCAGCGGGTACACCCCGAAGCCGGACAGGGCGGTCTGGCGGTCGTCCAGTCGGGACGCCCAGCGGGCGGTGAGGGTGTTGGCGGACGGGGTCATGGGGCGGGACGCTACCCGGCCGCCGCTCCGGCGCCACGGTGCACGGTCGGCGGCACGGTGGGGCGGTCGCGGGCCGGGATGCGGGTGGCGCGTGGTGGGTGGGGTCCGTGCCTGCGGCCCGGCCGGGGTGTGACAGCGTGACCTGGTGGGTGTGCGGGAGGTCGACCTGGCCGTCGTCGGTGGTGGCGGGGCCGGTTCGCTGGTGCTCGCCGCGTTGGCCCGGCACGAGCTGCCGGGGCTGCGGGTCGCCGTGGTGGACCCGGTACGCAAGCGCGGCCAGGACCGCACCTGGGCGTTCTGGGGCATCCCCGGCGGTGATCTGGAGCCGATGCTCAGCGCCAGCTGGTCGCGGGTGGAGGTGACCACCGCGGCGGCGACCCGGGTGCTGGAGCTGACCCCGCTGCGGTACGCGATGCTGCGGTCCGCGCCGCTCTACGAGCGGGCTGCCGAGGCGGAACGGCGGCTCGGCGCGACCCGCCACGACGTGGCGGTGGGGGCGCTCGACGACGACGGCACGGCGGTGACGGTGCGTGACACCGACGGGCGGGCGGTGCTGCGCGCCGGGTGGGTGCTCGACTCGCGTCCCCGTCCGCCCCGCCGGCCCGGCCGGACGGCCTGGTTGCAGCACTTCCGGGGCTGGTGGTTGGAGTCGTCGACGCCGGTGTTCGATCCGGGGCGGGCGGTGCTGATGGACTTCCGCACCCCGCAGCCGGCCCGGGGGGTGTCGTTCGGTTACGTGCTGCCGGTCAGCGACCGGTACGCCCTGGTCGAGTACACCGAGTTCTCCCCGGCGGTGCTCACCGACGCGGGCTACGACGCGGGCCTGCGCGGCTACGCGGGGCTGCTCGGGCTGGACCTGGCGGCGTTGACGGTGCGGGAGGTGGAGGACGGGGTGATCCCGATGACCGACGCCCCGTTCGACGGCCGCCCGTCGCCCCGGGTGGTGCGCCTGGGCACCGCCGGTGGGGCGACCCGCCCGTCGACCGGGTTCACCTTCTCGGCGATGCACCGCCAGGCCGGGCAGGTCGCCGCGGCGCTCGCCGCCGGCCGTGCGCCGGTGCCCCGGCCGGCGTACCCGGGGCGGCACCGGTGGATGGACGCGGTGGCGTTGCGGGCGTGGGACTCCGGGGCGGTGGGCGGGCCGGAGTTCTTCGACCGGCTGTTCGACCGGAACCCGGCGTCGCGGGTGCTGCGGTTCCTCGACGGGGCGACGAGCCCGGCGGAGGACGTGGCCCTGATGCGGTCGAGTCCGCTGCTGCCGATGACCTCGGCGGTGGTCGGTGACGCGGTGGGCCGGCTGCGGGCCCGGCTGACCCGACGCTGAGCGGGGGCGTCGGTCAGCGGGCGGCGCGGACCGTGTCGCGGACCAGCGTCCGCAGGCCCTCCATCGGGTCGCCGTCGTTCGCGCCGAGCCGGTTGCGGGTCGCCGCCACGGACAGGCCCAGCTCCGGGTACGCGTAGGCGAGGCTGCCGCCGCTGCCGGAGGTGCCGAACGAGCCGTCGTCGTCGACCGTGTAGCCGAGGCCGAACGCCGTCTCCTGCCCGAACACCCATTCGACGCCCCGGACGGCCACCGCGCTGACCTGGCGCAGCCGGTCGGCGGAGATGAGGCGTACCCCGTCGACGTCGCCGATGAGCGCGGCGTAGAGCCGGGCGGCGGCGCGGGCGGTGAGGGTGCCCACGGCGGGCACGTCGGCGCGCAGCACGTCGGGTCGGCTGCCGATGGTGGCGTCGGGGCGGACGGCCGGTGGGGCGACGGCGTCGAAGTGCGGCAGGTTGGCCGAGGCGAAGGCCATCAGGTCGGCCAGGCCGTTGTCCTCCAGGGTGGCCAGCCGGGGCAGGTCGGTGTCGGGCACCCCGAGGAACAGTTCCCCGGTGACGCCGAGCGGGGCGGCCACGTCCTCGGCGAGCACGGTGGAGACCGTCCGGCCGGTGACCCGGCGGACCACCTCGCCGACCAGCCAGCCGTACGTCCAGGCGTGGTAGGCGATCTGTTCGCCGGGCGCCCAGCGGGGCACCGCGTCGGCGACGAGGGCGCACATCCGGTCCCAGTCGGTGAAGTCGGCGGGGGTGACGTCGGCGGGCAGGGCGGGCACCCCGGCGGTGTGGGTGAGCACGTGCCGCAGGGTAACGGTGTGCTTGCCGTGCCGGGCGAACTCCGGCCAGGCGTCGGCGACGCGCAGTTCGTAGTCGAGCCGGCCCGCTTCGGCGAGGACGTGCACGACGCTGCTGGTCAGACCCTTGCCGGTGGAGACGCTGAAGATCGGGGTGTCGGCGGTCAGCGGCCGGCCGGTGGTGGTGTCGGCGGTCCCGGCGGTCTCGTCGACGATCAGCCGGCCGTGCCGGTAGGCCGCCACCTGCACGCCTGCCTCCCGGCCGGAGTCGACGAGCGTGTGGATGGTCCGGCGTACCTCGGCCCGTAGGGCGTCCCCGTCGTTGGTCACGGTCGCCGACTCTGCCAGAGCCGGCCCGGGGCCGCCGCCGGTTTTCCGGCCGGTGGCAGGGCGCGTCCGTGTCCCTGCGGCGGGGGCCCGGTGGGGTGCCGGTAGGTTCGGCGGCATGGTGGACGGGGTCGTGGAGATCTGGACCGACGGGGCGTGCAGTGGCAACCCGGGGCCGGGGGGTTGGGGTGTGCTGCTGCGCTACGGCGGGCACGAGCGGGAGCTGTGCGGTGGCGAGGCCACCCCGACCACCAACAACCGCATGGAGCTGACCGCGGCGATCGAGGCGTTGGAGGCGCTGACCCGGCCGGCCACGGTGCGGCTGCACACCGACAGCACGTACGTGCGCAACGGCATCACCAGCTGGCTGGCGTCGTGGAAGCGCAACGGGTGGCGTACCGCGGGGAAGCAGCCGGTGAAGAACGCCGACCTGTGGCAGCGGCTGGAGGCGGCCTGCACCCGGCACGAGGTGAGCTGGCACTGGGTGAAGGGACACAACGGTCACCCGGAGAACGAGCGCGCCGACGCGCTGGCCAACCGGGGGATGGCGCAGGCGCGGGCGGCGGTGGGCGTCTCCCGCTGAGCACGGGTCCCCGTGCGCCGACGCGCACCGCGCCCCCCGCGACCGCGTCGGGGCCGACCGGTGGCGCGCTACTCGGTGGGCGGGTGGGCGGCATCCTCCTCGGCGGGGTCGCCCGCGCCGGAGACGGCGGCCACGTCGTAGCCGGCGCGGCTGGTCTCCCGGGCCGACCGGTGCTCCTCGGCGGGCAGGTCGGCGAAGTCGTCGCCGGTGTCCCCGCCGTCGCCCAGCGACTCGCCGGGCGGGCGCAGCGACGCCTCGTACGCCGGCACGCCGTTCGGCTCGTCGGTGTCGGCCCGGTCGGTGCGTGGTTGTTCCGTCATGCCGACCTACCTGCCCGCCCTACCGCCCGGCAAACCCACCCGCCGGGGCGCGGCCACGCCGGTCGCCGTCGGGCGGCGGAGCTGTCAGCGGCGGGGGCGGCGCGGGCGGCGGGCCGGGGTGGGCGGCACCACCGTGGTCCAGTGCGCGGGGCGGCGCAGCCGTGCGGGCAGGGTGGTGTGCCGGTCGCCCCGGGCCGCCTCGAGCTGGGACTGGTGCAGGAACAGGGTGTCGGACAGGTCGGCCCCACGCAGGTCCGCGCCGCGCAGGTCGGCCCCGGTGACGTCGGCCCGGCGCAGGTCGGCTGAGCGCAGGTCCGCGCCGAGCAGCCGGGCGCCGCGCAGGTTCGCCCCGCGCAGGTCCGCGCCCCGCAGGTCCGCGCCGAGCAGCAGCGCGCCCCGTCGGTCGGCCCCGCCGGTGCCGGCGCGGGCGGCGTCGCTGGCCGCCGCGAGCAGCGGGTTCACCCGGTCGCGGTGGGCGTCCACGTCGACGGTGGAAAGCTCCTGCGGCGTGCCGCCGGCCAGCGTGTCGGTGGCGTCGCGGGCGGCGCGCAACTCGTCGTGCAGCGGGCCGGCGGGGGTGAGGGTGAGCGCCTCGGTGAGATACCAGAGCAGCTCGTGCAGGGGCCGGGTGACGGTGAACGCGGCGAACATGCCGGCGGCGGTGGCCGGGTCGGTGCGCCAGTCCCGGCCGGCGAAGGTGACCTGGCTGACGCGCTGGCCGGCGCCGAAGCAGTCGAACACGACGCAGCCGGGGTAGCCGGCCTCGCGCAGCTCGTCGTGGATGCCGCAGCGGGAGTCGACGCGCAGGTGGTGGCAGGGGCGGCCGGCGGGCTTGTCCCGGGCGAAGTCGGCGGAGGCGGCGAACGCCGGTGCGACGCAGCACAACCCGACACAGCGGGCGCAGTCGGCCCGCAGCCCGGTGGTGTCGGCCATGCTGTCCGTCGTCTCCCTCGTCCGCTGGTCGTCTCAGGTGCCGGTCCCGCGTCCGGGGCGGTCCGCCCCCGGCCATTGTCCGCCGGGCCCCGGCCCGCCGATCGGGAGGGTCCCGCCCGCCGACCGGGGCGGCGGGTACGGCCGGGCGGTCCGGATGGACGGGAGGGTCGGCGGCACCCGCCGCCCCGGGAGGGTGGGATAGGGTCCGGTGACCGCCTCGGACCAGGGAGATGCGATGCCCACCGACCACGTCGACGTGCTCATCGTCGGCGCGGGGTTGTCCGGTGTCGGTGCCGCCTGCCACCTGCGGCGCACCTGCCCCGACACGACGTACGCGGTGGTCGAGGCGCGGGACGCGATCGGCGGCACCTGGGACCTGTTCCGCTACCCCGGCATCCGCTCCGACTCGGACATGTTCACCCTCGGCTACGCGTTCCGCCCGTGGACCGCGCCGCAGGCCATCGCCGACGGCGACACCATCCTGCGCTACGTGCGGGAAACCGCCAGGGAGTACGGCGTCGAGGAGCACATCCGGTTCCGCCACCGGGTGCGCCGCGCCGAGTGGGACAGCAGCACCGCCCGCTGGACGGTCCACGTGCACCGCGACGACACCGCCGAGGACATCGTTCTGACCTGCGGTTTCCTCTTCTCCTGCACCGGCTACTACCGGTACGACGCCGGCTACACCCCCGACTTCCCCGACGTCGGGCGGTACACGGGTCGGCTGGTGCACCCGCAGCACTGGCCCGACGACCTCGACCACACCGGCCGGCGGGTGGTGGTGATCGGCAGCGGGGCCACCGCGGTGACCCTGGTGCCGGCGCTGGCGCGGCGGGCCGGGCACGTCACCATGCTCCAGCGTTCCCCCACGTACGTGATCGCGTTGCCGGCCCGGGACCGGTTGGCCGACGTGCTGCGCCGCCGGCTGCCCGCCCGCGCCGCCCACCGCCTGGTCCGCGCCAAGAACGTGCTGTTCGGCACCGTCAACTACCAGCTCGCCCGGCGGGCGCCCCGAACGGTGCGGGCGTTCCTGCGGCGGGCCGCGAAGGGCCGGCTGCCCGCCGGGTACGACGTGGACCGGCACTTCTCGCCCCGCTACGACCCGTGGGACCAGCGGCTGTGCGTGGCACCCGACGGTGACCTGTTCGACGCCCTGTCCACCGGCCGCGCCTCGGTGGTCACCGACACCGTCGCCGCGTTCACCCCGGGCGGCGTCCGGCTCGGCTCCGGGGTGGAACTGCCCGCCGACATCGTGGTCACCGCCACCGGGCTGCAACTGCTCGCCCTCGGCGGGATGACCCTCACCGTCGACGGCGTCGACGTCGACCTCGGCGCTACGGTGGCGTACAAGGGGATGATGCTCTCCGGGGTGCCGAACTTCGCGTTGACCATCGGCTACACCAACGCCTCGTGGACGTTGAAGGCCGACCTGGTCGCCACCTACGTGTGCCGGCTGCTGCGTCACCTGGCCGCCACCGGCCAGCAGGTCGTCACCCCGGTCGCCCCGCCCGACGGCGACCTGTCGCCCCTGATCGACCTGCGGTCCGGGTACGTGCTGCGCAGCGTGGACGCGCTGCCCCGGCAGGGTACCCGCGCGCCGTGGCGGCTGTACCAGAACTATCCCCGCGACGTCGTGCTGATGAAACACGGTCGGCTCGTCGACGAGGGGGTGCGTTTCTCCCGGGCGACCGCCGACACCCCGGTCGGCTGAGCCCGTTCCCACCGTCCTATCGTCTCTTTCCCGCAGCAAGGAGGCCGCGTGCGTAACTTCGACTTCACGGCCGGGACCGCCGTGGTCACCGGTGCCGCCAGCGGAATCGGTGAGGCCCTCGCCCACGGGCTGGCCCGCCGCGGCAGCGACCTGGTCCTGCTCGACCGCGACGGCGACCGGCTCGACGCGGTGGCCGCCGCGGTCCGCGGCGCGCATCCCGGGCGTCGGGTCGACACCCACCTGGTCGACCTGGCCGACCTGTGCACCACCGCCCGGGTGGCCGAGGAGGTCATGGCCCGGCATCCCCGGATCCGGCTGCTGGTCAACAACGCCGGGGTGGCCCTCGGCGGCCGGTTCGACCAGGTCACCATGGACGAGTTCCACTGGGTCGTCGACATCAACTTCCGGGCCCCGGTGCAGCTCACCCACGCCCTGCTGCCAGCGTTGCGGGCCGAACCCGGCGCGCACCTGGTCAACGTGTCCAGCCTGTTCGGGCTGATCGCCCCGGCCGGGCAGGCCGCCTACGCGGCCAGCAAGTTCGCCCTGCGGGGCTTCACCGAGGCGCTGCGCTACGAGCTGGCCGACGACGGCATCGGGGTGACGTCGGTGCACCCCGGCGGCATCGCCACCCGCATCGCCCGCAACGCCCGGGTCGGCAGCGGGGTGCCCCGCGAGGAGTTCGACGCGGCGCGGCAGCAGTTCGAGAGGCTGCTGTCCATCCCGCCCGGCCGGGCCGCCGAGGTGATCCTGCGCGGGGTCGAACGTCGTCGCGGCCGGGTGCTGATCGGCTGGTCGGCGAAGCTGCCCGACCTGCTGGCCCGGGTCGCGCCCGGATCGCACGGCCGGCTGGTCGCCGCCGGGGTCCGGCTCGTCGGTGGTCCGGGACCACGGTCCGCGCCGACCGCCCGGGTGGCGGCCCCGGTGCCGGCGGAACTCCCCGCCGGTGAGGTCGCCTGACCCGGGTCCCGGCACGACGCCCGCCACCGCCGGCCGCGACGGTGGCGGCGGGGGAGGACGGCCGGTCAGGGCGGATTGCTGCCCCGCTTCTCCTCCTGCGCCAGCACCGCCTCCCGCACCTCCGGGTCGTCGCGGGCGGCCAGCTCCGCGGCGAGCCGGGGATCGCCCACCAGCCGCTCCCGGTTGCGGTGCAGGAACGCCGCGAACCCGCCGGTGTACGGGCAGGCGAGGTCGCCGAGTTCCCGGTCCGGCTGGTAGCGGCAGCCGGTGCAGTAGTCGCTGATCTCGTCGATGTACCGGCCGTCCACGGCGTACGGGCGGGTGTCCACCCGGGCCAGGTCGGCGTACTGGCTCATGCCGAGCACGGTCGTGTTCATCACCCATTCGGCGCCGTCGACGAAGCTGCGCTGGAACCAGTCGACCAGTTCGGTCGGCCGCCAGCCGCGCTGCAACGCGTGGTTGCCGAGCACCAGCAGCCGCTGGGCGTGGTGTGCCCAGGCCCGGTCCCGGACCCCGGCGAGCACGTCGGCCAGGCAGCGCGCCTCCACCGCGTCGGCGTCGAGGTCCTCGAACCACTGCGGCAGCGGTTCGGTCGCGGCGAGCCAACCGGTGCCCCGGTAGGGCGGGTCGACGTACCAGTAGAGCTGCCAGAGGAACTCCCGCCAGCCGAGCACCCCCCGGACGAACGCCTCCACCGAGGCCAGCGGGGCGTCACCCGACCGCCACGCCGCCTCCGCCCGGGACACGGCCGCCGCCGGGTCGAGCAGCCCGAGGTTGAACGCGGCGGAGAGCATCCCGTGCGCCAGCACCGGGTCCTCGGCGCTCATCACGTCGCCGTAGCGGCCGAACGCGGGCAGCCGGTACCGCAGGAAGTGCGCCAGCCGGTCCTCGGCCTCGGCGGCGGTGGCCGGATGGGAGCGGGGGGCGTCCCGGCCGACGAACCGCACCCCGTCGCGTTCCCACCGGTCCAGGTCGGCCCGCACCCCGGCGTCGATGTCGTCCTCGACGATCGGCGGTGGGGGCGGCACGTCCAGGGTGCGTCCGGCCGGGGCACCACGGTCACCGTCGGCCGGGCCGGGGCCGGTGAGCACCCCGTGGCGGCGTTTGGCGTACCGGTAGAAGTCGACCATCCGCAGCCTTCCTCGCCGCGGTCGGTCCGCCCAGTCGGCGAAGTCGGCCCGGTCGGTGACGAAACCCCGGGGCGGCAGCACCGTCAGCCCCGGCACGGACCGGACGAAGTCCCGGGCCGCCCGGGTGCTCGGGTGGCAGACCTCGACCGGGCCGTCGACGGCCGCCAGGGCCTCCCGGAACGTCGCGGTGCGCAGCAGCACCGCCCGGTCGCCGAGTTCGGCGGCGCGGTGGCGCAGCGCGCTGAGGATCAGGTGCGCCCTCTGCCGGTGCAGCCGCCGACGCCGGAACAGGTCGGTGACCTCGACCAGCAGCACCGGTTGCCGGTCGTCGTCGAGGAAGTGCGGCCCGAGTTGATCGGCGAGCAGCCACCGGCGGGGAGACATGCGTCGATTGTGCCCGCCGTCCGGTCACCCCACGTGCCCGGGTCGATCGGTCGCGGTGATCGCCCCTGCCCGCCCGCCCGGCGACGGCACCGTCCGTCCGACAGTGGCGCGGGCCACCGGCGTCGCCCCCGCCACCGCCCGCCGCGTCGTCGCCGACGCACCATGGTGGTATGACGGATAGCCGTACGCGGATGTTCCGGTGCCGGGGCACCACGCGGACCAGCCGGTCCCCGGCCTGCTACGGCCACCACGTCGACGGATCCGGCGCGGCGGACGCCGGCCCGGACCACCGGTGAGCGTCGTCCCCGCGCCCACCGTCCGGCGGGCCACCGTGGTCTGGGCGGTGGCCGTCACCGCCTACCTGGCGGCGGTGTTCCACCGCAGCTCCCTCGGGGTGACCGGGGTGGAGGCCACCCACCGGTTCGCCGTCAACGCCTCCGCGCTGGCCGCCTTCTCGGTCGCCCAGCTCGTCGTCTACGCGGCCATGCAGATCCCGGTCGGCGTGCTGCTGGACCGGTTCGGCTCCCGCCGGCTGCTGCTGGCCGGCGGCACGCTGATGGTCGCCGGGCAGCTCTGCTTCGCCGTCGCCACCGACGTCCGGCTCGCCGTCGCCGCCCGGGTGCTGGTGGGCCTCGGCGACGCGATGACCTTCATCAGCGTGCTGCGGATCGTCGCGTTCTGGTTCCCGGGCCGCCGCAACCCGCTGCTGGTGCAGCTCACCGGCACCGTCGGTCAGCTCGGTGCGATCCTCGCGGCGGTGCCGCTGGTGGCGCTGCTGCACCGGGCCGGTTGGACCCCGGCGTTCCTGGTCGCCGCCGGGTTGGGGGCGACGACGGTGCTGCTGGTGCTCGTCGCCGTCCGGGACGCCCCGCACGTCGGGCCGGGGGTCGCCGTCACTCCCGCCCTGTCCGTGGTGCGGCGGGAACTCGCCGCCGCCTGGGCTCAGCCGGGCACCCGGCTGGGCCTGTGGACGCACTTCGTCGCCCAGTTCTCCGGGGCCGTGTTCGCGCTGCTGTGGGGTTACCCGTTCCTGGTGCAGGGGCAGGGGCTCACGCCGACGGCCGCGGCGTCCCTGCTCAGCCTGATGACGGTCGGGACGCTGGTCGCCGGGCCGGTGGTCGCCCACCTGTGCGCCCGGCACCCATTCCACCGGTCGGCGCTGGTCCTCGTGGTCACCGCGGCCAGCGCCGCGGTCTGGGCGGTCGTGCTGGCCTGGCCGGGCCGCTCGCCGCACTGGCTGCTGGTGATGCTGGTGCTGGTGCTGGCCCTGGGCGGCCCCGGCGCGGTGATCGGCTTCGACTACGCCCGCACGTTCAACCCGGTGCACCGCATCGGCAGCGCCACCGGCATCGTCAACGTCGGCGGGTTCGTCGCCTCGATCGTGCTGGTGCTGGCGATCGGGGTGGTGCTGGACCTGACCACCCCGGCCGGCGCGTCGGCCCCGCCGCTGTCGGCGTTCCGGTGGGCGTTCGCCGTGCAGTACCTGCTCTGGGCGTTGGGCGCGGTCCAGGTGCTGCGGTACCGCAACGCCGCCCGGCGGCGACGCGTACCGGCCACCGACGCCGGGCCGGTGGCGACGCCGGAGGTGACGGTGTGCGTACCGCCGGGGGAGCCGGCCGACGGTGGGGGTGAGCGGGCGGCGGGCGGCGAGTCCGGCGGACCGATGGGTCGGGCGGCATGATCGCGGTAGGTTCGGCGGTGAGCGGGACCCATCCGGCCGTCGGGCCGGCAGGCAGGGAGGACACAGCGTGAGCCAGGAAGTCCGGGGCGTCATTTCACGGAGCAAGGGCGCTCCGGTCGAGGTCACCACCATCGTGGTGCCCGACCCGGGGCCCGGCGAGGCGGTGGTGCGGGTGCAGTCCTGCGGGGTCTGCCACACCGACCTGCACTACCGCGAGGGCGGCATCAACGACGACTACCCGTTCCTGCTCGGCCACGAGGCGGCCGGGGTGGTGGAGCAGGTGGGCGAGGGTGTCACCGACGTCGCCCCCGGTGACTTCGTGGTGCTCAACTGGCGTGCCGTCTGCGGGCAGTGCCGGGCCTGCCGCCGGGGCCGGCCGTGGTACTGCTTCAACACCCACAACGCGGCCCGGAAGATGACCCTCACCGACGGCACCGAGCTGACCCCCGCCCTGGGCATCGGCGCGTTCGCCGAGAAGACCCTGGTCCACGCCGGCCAGTGCACCAGGGTCGACCCGGCGGCCCGGCCCGCCGCCGTGGGGCTGCTCGGCTGCGGGGTGATGGCCGGCCTGGGCGCGGCCATGAACACCGGGCAGGTCACCCGGGGCGACTCGGTGGCCGTCATCGGCTGCGGCGGGGTCGGCGACGCGGCGGTCGCCGGGGCCGTCCTGGCCGGCGCGACCACGATCGTCGCGGTGGACACCGACGGCCGCAAGCTCGACTGGGCGCGCAGGTTCGGCGCCACCCACACCGTCGACGCCTCCGCCGAGGACGCCGTCGAGGCGATCCGGGCCGCCACCGGCGGCTTCGGCGCGGACGTGGTGATCGACGCGGTGGGCCGGCCGGAGACCTGGAAGCAGGCGTTCTACGCCCGGGACCTCGCCGGCACCGTCGTGCTGGTCGGGGTGCCCACCCCGGAGATGACCGTCGACCTGCCGCTGCTGGACGTCTTCGGCCGGGGCGGCGCGTTGAAGTCGAGCTGGTACGGCGACTGCCTGCCCAGCCGGGACTTCCCGCTGCTCACCCAGCTCTACCTGCAGGGCCGGCTCGATCTCGACGCCTTCGTCACCGAGGAGATCGCGCTGGACCAGGTGGAGGAGTCGTTCCGCCGGATGCACCACGGGGACGTGCTGCGGTCGGTGGTGGTGTTCCCGTGACCGCCCGGATCGACCACGCCGTCACCTCCGGCACGTTCTCCCTGGACGGGCAGACCTTCGACGTCGACAACAACGTCTGGGTCGTCGGCGACGACACCGAGTGCGTGGTGCTGGACGCCCCGCACGACGTGGCCGCGATCCGCCGGGTCGTCGGCGACCGGCGGGTGGTGGCGATCCTCGCCACCCACGCCCACGACGACCACGTGCGGGTCGCCCCCGCCCTGGCCAAGGCGACCGGCGCACCGATCCTGCTGCACCCCGCCGACCGGGTGCTGTGGGATCTGGTGCATCCCGGGCTGGCCCCCGACGGGGAGCTGACCGACGGGCAGGAGATCACCGTCGGGGACACCGTCCTGCGGGTGCTGCACACCCCCGGGCACAGTCCCGGCGCGTGCAGTTTCCACGTCCCGGCGCTGGGTGCGGTGTTCACCGGCGACACCCTGTTCGCCGGGGGGCCGGGGGCGACCGGGCGGTCGTACAGCGACTTCGCCACGATCGTCGAGTCGATCCGGACCCGGCTGCTCACCCTGCCGGCGGACACCGTGGTGCACACCGGGCACGGCGACGACACCACCGTCGGCGCGGAGGCCCCCCACCTGCAGGAGTGGCTGGCCCGCGGCCACTGACCGGCGGGCACCGCCCGCCGTCGCACCGTCGCCGATACGGCGGTATCCGAACGCCCGGATACCGCCGTATCGGCATTTTCGCGCCGCGTGCCCGGTTCCGGGGATGACCCGGACCACAGCCCGAGCTGGCCTGCGCATTTCCGGAATGACGGACAGGGGCGGTGGGTTGTGTTCCCCGTACGCCGGTCGCCACACCTCCGGCCGGCGGGGCAGTCCCCCGAGGCCCGCTCACCCCGGAGCGCGTCGCCACGATCGAAAGGGCAACCATCGTGAAGCTGGACTTCACCCGATGGCTCCCGGCCATCGCGAAGGACCGCAGGACCATACTGAGCATCGCCGGCGTCGCCGCCCTCGGCGGCCTGGCGTTCGGACCGGCCGCCGTGGCCGCCCCCGTCACCAGCGGCCCCCACGAGGGGGCCCGTGCCGCGATCGACCTGGCCACCGGCAAGGGTCGGCAGGATGTGACCACCGGCGAGGGCCGGCAGGGCGTCACCGTCGAGTCCGGCCTGACCACCGGCACCCCCACCACCGAGGTACCGGCCGGCAAGCCGAGCACCGACGACCTCATCCCGCGCGGCGTCGAGGGCGCCCAGTCCCGCGTCCCGCTCGACGACGCGCAGCTCGCCAACGCCAAGGAGATCATCGCCGAGGCCAAGCGCAGCGGCGTGGGCGAGCGCGGCGCGGTGATCGGCGTGGCCACCTCGCTGCAGGAGTCGAAGCTGTACAACCTGGGGCACCTCGGCGCGTACAACGACCACGACTCGCAGGGCCTGTTCCAGCAGCGCCCGTCGTCGGGGTGGGGCACGCCCGAGCAGGTCACCGACCCCCGGTACGCCTCCCGGGCGTTCTTCGGCGCGTTGAAGAACGTGCACGGGTGGCGGGACCTGCCGCTGACCACCGCCGCGCAGACCGTGCAGGTCTCGGCGTACCCGTACGCGTACGCCCAGTGGGAGCAGCAGGCGGCGGACATCGTCCAGCAGCTCTGGTGACCCACGACCGGCCGGCCCCCGTCGTGGGGGCCGGCCGGTCGGCGTCTGTCCGGGTCAGGCCGGCGCGTCCTCCCGGCGCAGCTTCGCCGACCCGACGCCGACGGAGAACCCGGCGGCCCAGCGGCTCGCGCTGTCGGGCCGGGTCCGGTCGACCAGGTGGTACCAGTCCATCCGGCAGCGCTGCGGGGTCACCTCCAGCACGCCGTAGCCGTGCCCGTCCAGCTCCGTCCACTTCACGTGCGGGTTCGTCGAGCGCAGCAGGGTCGCGCCGAGCAGGCTCAGCCCGTTGCCGGCCGGCAGCCCGAGGACGTCGTCGAGGTTGTCGCTGGTCACCGAGGGCACCACGAACTCGGCGGCGGCCGGGTTGGTCAACCCCGTCGAGCGGGTGGTCACCTCGCTGGCCCACGAGGTGTGGATGTCGCCGGTGAGGAAGACCACGTCCCGGGTGCCGGTGGCCCGCAGGTGGTCGACCAGCCGGTCCCGGTCGGCGTTGTAGCCGTCCCACTGGTCGGGGTTGAGCACCGCGCCGTTCTGCGGGATGCCGAGCAGCTTGGCCAGCGGGCCGAGCAGCCACGCCGGCAGCGAACCGAGGTCGACCCGGGCCATCATCACCGGGTTGCCGACCAGCTTCCACTGTGCCGTCGAGCCGGACAGGCCGTCGGCGAGCCACCGCAGCTGGGCCGCGCCGGCGATGGTGCGGGCCGGGTCGTCCACCGCCGTGCCGCCGGCCTGCTGCGACCGGTACGACCGCAGGTCCAGCATGGACAGCTCGGCGAGCCGGCCGAAGCGCAACCGCCGGTAGATCGTGCCGTCCGCGCCGATCCGTACCGGCATCCACTCCTGGTACGCCTGCCGGGCGGCGGCGACCCGGTCGGCCCACGCGCCCTCGCTGCCCGGGGTGTGGTTCTCCGCCCCGCCCGACCAGGCGTCGTTGGCGACCTCGTGGTCGTCCCAGGTGATCACCCAGGGCAGGGCGGCGTGTAGCGCCTGCAGGCCCGGGTCGGTCTTGTAGAGCGCGTGCCGGACCCGGTAGTCGGCCAGGGTGAGCGTCTCGTGCTCGGGCGCGACCGGGCGCACCACCGTGCCGCCGGCGTCGAACTCGCCGGTGCCGTACTCGTAGAGGTAGTCGCCGAGGTGCACGACCAGGTTGAGGTCACCCCGGTCGGCCAGCCGCCGGTAGGCCGCGAAGTGCCCGGCCTCCCAGTTCGCGCAGGACACCACGCCCAGCCGCAGCCGGTCGATCGCCGCGTCGGTCGCCGGGGCGGTCATCGTCCGGCCGGTCGGCGACCAGGTGTCACCGTGACCGAACCGGTACCAGTAGGTCGTCGCCGGGGCCAGCCCGGTCACCGCGACCTTGACGGTGTGGTCGCGGGCCGGGCCGGTCGGTGCCACGCCCTGCGCGGTCACCGTGGCGAAGTCGGGGTCGGCGGCGACCTGCCAGCGTACGTCGACGTCCGGGCCGAGGCCCGAACCGGGCAGCGCCTCCGGAACGGGGGTGACCCGGGTCCACAGCAGGATGCCGTCGGGCAGCGGATCGCCGGAGGCGACCCCGTGCCGGAACGCGCCGTCCGCCGCGTGGGCGGGACCGCTCGCGGCGAGGGTGGCGCCGGCGAGGACGGCGGTGCCGGCGGAGGCACCGGCGAGGCGCAGCATGGTACGACGGTCGAGGGTGTTCGTCATGGTCTATGTGTCTACCGGGTGCTGCGGTACGTGCGCAGCCCCGTGCGGTGAGTGTTCGCCGACGGTTCCCCCGCGGTTGGTGTCGCCTGTGGACCCCGGTTTCGGCGGCGGTGCTCGGCGGACTCAGTGGCGGTGGGCGGCGCGGTGGTTCAGCACGATGTCGGTCGCCGCGGCGACCAGGGCCAACGCGACGATACCCATGGCCAGCAGCAGGGAGTGCCGGAACGCGGCGGCCCACTGGCCGTCGGTGCTGGCCAGCGACGAGAAGAACAGCGCGCCGACGGCGGCGATGCCGGCGGCCGACCCGATCCGCTGCCCGGTCTGCAGCATGCCGGCCGCGCTGCCCGCCTGCGGCACCGGCACCTCGGACAGGGTCAACGTCTGGTTCGGGGTGATCACCAGGCCGCTGCCCAGTCCGGCGAGCAGCAGGGGCAGCGCGGTGAGCAGCGGGACCGAGCCGTGCGGGTCGCCGCGCAGCACGAACACCACCCCACCCAGCCCGACCAGCACCATGACCAGCCCGATCCCGACCAGCGGCCGGCCGAACCGGGTGACCAGCCGGCCACCCAGGGCGGCGGCCAGCGCCGAGCCGAGGGCGAACGGGGTGATCGCCAGGCCGGCGGTCAACGCCCGGTAGCCGAGGCCGTTCTGCAGGTAGAGGGTGAAGATGAAGAAGATCGCGGTGAAGCCGCCGAAGTAGATGAGCGCGATCACCGCCCCGATCGTGTACGACCGCAGCCGGAACAACCCCAGGTCGAACAGGGGGGTGCGGGTGCGCCCGTACCGGTGCTCCCAGAACCCGAAGCCGACCAGGACCACCAGCCCGGCCGGGATCAGCGCCCACTTCCACGGGCTGGGCCACTGTTCCCGCTGCACCAGCGGCAGCAGCAGGAGCGTCACGCCGACGCCGAGCAGCAGCACCCCGACCGGGTCGAGCCGGTGCCGGTCGAGCCGGCCGGCGGCCCGGGTGGGCAGCAGCCGCCAGCCGAGCAGCACCGCGAGCACCCCGACGGGGACGTTGACGAAGAACACCCACCGCCAGCCGTGGTCCTCCCCGCCGAGTTGGATGAGCAGGCCGCCGAGCAGGGGGCCGACGGCGGTGGAGATGCCGATGGTCGCGCCGAGCAGGCCGAACGCGCGCCCCCGCTCCGCGCCCCGGAACAGCTGCTGGATCAGGCCGGTCACCTGCGGGTTGACCACGCCGGCGGCGACGCCCTGCAGGAGCCGGGCGGCGACCAGCCAGGTCGGTGACTGGGCCAGCCCGGCCAGCGCGCTGGTGACGGTGAACAGGGCGACCCCGACGACGAAGGCGTTACGTCGCCCCCGGGCGTCGCCGAACCGGCCGGCCGGCACCAGGACCAGGCCGAAGGTCAGCGCGTAGCCCGACAGCACCCACTGCAGGTCGCTCGGGCTGGCCTGCAACGCGCGGTCCATCGACGGGACGGCGACGTTGACGATGCTGACGTCCAGCAGCGTCATGAACGCCGCGACCAGGCCGACGCCGAGGGCCTGCCAGCGGCGGCGGTCGTCGGTGGGGCCGCTCATGGGACCGTCGGCGGTGGTGCGGTCCCGCACGGACCGGTGATCGGGCATGCCGCAGCGCTACCCGGGGGCGGGGGCGGCAAACCGGTGTCCGGCCCGGCCGTCCGGCGGGGTGCGACGGTGCTCACGCCGGCTGGCGGGCGCACCAGCGGGGGCCGAAGTCCAGCCCGGCCAGCGGCGAGTCCTCCCGGTGCAGCAGGCCCTTCTCGGTGAGCTGGCGCAGGGGCGCGTGGACGTCCTGCTCGGCCAGCCCCGCCTCCTCGGCGATCAGGTCGGGGTAGGGGACCTGACTGCGTGTCTCCAGCACGCTGACCGCCTCGTAGACGCGCACCTCGACCTCCGACAGACGTACCTGCTGCATGGTGCCCCTCCTTGCCGTGGCCCCGGCCGGCCGGTCGGGCGGTCCGGGTGGCGCGGCTTACCCGCTGGCCGCCCGACGATGCCTGCCGGACGGCCGGTCGTGCGCGCCACCGGACGGGCCGGTGCCCTAGGCTGGGCGGCATGATCATCTGGGATCTCGTCGTGGTCGGTGCCGGGCCGGCCGGGCTCAGCGCGGCCCGGGAGGCCGCCGCGGCCGGCGTGCGGACGCTGGTGCTGGACCGGGCCGTGCATCCCCGCTACAAGACCTGCGGAGGTGGCCTGATCGGCACCTCGCTGTCGATGGTGGCCGGCCGGATCGAGGTGCCGGCGCACGACCGGGTCGACCGGGTCACCTTCACCCGCGACGGCCGGTGGGGCTTCACCCGCCGGCACGGCACACCCCTGGTGACGATGGTGCGCCGCGAGGAGTTCGACGACCGGCTGCGCGCGGCGGCGGTGTCCGCCGGGGCCGAGGTCCGCGAGGGCGTCGCCGTGCGCGCCCTCGACCAGGACCCCGACACGGTACGCGTCCGACTGGCCGACGGTTGCACGGTGACCGCCCGGACGGTGATCGGGGCCGACGGTTCCGCCGGGGTGACCGCCCGGCACGTGGGGGTCCGGTACGGGCAGGTGGACCTGGGCCTGGAACGGGAGTTGCCGGTGTCACCCGCGCAGGCGGCCCGCTGGCGGGGGCGGCTGCTGCTGGACTGGGGCCCGTTCCCCGGCGCGTACGGCTGGGTGTTCCCCAAGGGGGACCTGCTCACCGTCGGCGTGATCGGGGCCCGGGGCGAGGGCGAGCGCACCCGCGCCTACCTGCACAGCTTCCTCGACCGGCTGGGCCTGGCGCAGGTGCCCGCCGCGCACGACTCCGGGCACCTGACCCGGTGCCGGGTCGACGACTCCCCGCTGCGCCACGGCCGGGTGCTGGTGGCCGGCGACGCGGCCGGCCTGCTGGAGCCGTGGACCCGGGAGGGGATCAGCTACGCGCTGCGCTCCGGGACGCTGGCCGCCGCGGCGGTCGCCGCCGGTGACCTGGACCGCTACCCCCGCGACGTGCACGAACGCCTGGTGCCGTCGATGCGCGCCGGCCGGCGGATGCTGACCCTGTTCGCCCGCCGCCCGCAACTGTGCCACGCGTTCGTGGCGACCCCGGCCGGCTGGTCGATGTTCGTCCGGTTCTGCCAGGGCCGGCTGAGCTTCGACCGGACCATGGACCGGCTGCCGGTGCGGGCCGTGGAGGCCCTGCTGGACCGGCTGCCCGCCCGGGGTCCGCAGCCGGCCGGGCCGTCCGGCCGCTGACCCGCCGGGCCGACGGAGCCGGGTCAGGGCACGATCACCGCACGGCCGTGGATCTCGCCGGCCCGCAGCAGGTCGTACGCCTCGGGCGCGCGGTCCAGCGGGAAGGTCTGCACGTCGGCGGTGAGCAGCCCGGCCCGGCCCAGGGCGATCACCTCCCGGAGTTCGGCCCGGGTGCCCCAGAACGGGACCGTGACGCTGGTCTCGAACGGCACGGTGGGCGGCTCGTCGGCGACCGGCCGCACCGGCAGGGTGCCGCCGCCCAACCCGACCAGCAGCAGCCGGCCGCCGGTGGCCACGACGCTGCGGGCGGTGGTGAGGGTGGCGTCCACCCCGACGCAGTCGATGACCACGTCCGCGCCGTCGGGCGCCGGGCCGACCAGCTCCCGGAGCCGGTCGACCGTGTCGGGGCCGGCCGGTACCACGTGGTGCGCGCCGACCCGGGTGGCCAGGTCGAGGGCGGCGACGTTGCTGTCCACCGCGATGATCCGCACGGCGGTGGTGGCGGCGAGGATCTGCACCGCCATGTGCCCCAGTCCGCCGATGCCGATCACCACGACCGACGTCCCGGGTCGCAGCGCCGGCCGGGCCAGCTCGATCGCGTGGTACGGGGTCAGCCCGGCGTCGGTCAGCGGCGCGGCCTGGGTCATCTCCAGGTCGCCGACGGGCAGCAGCCGGGAGGCAGGCACCACCACGTGCTCGGCCAGCCCGCCGTCGCGGCTGAGCCCGATCCCGCCGGGAGGCACGGTGCGGCACTGGTTCTCCGAGCCCCGCAGGCAGCCCCGGCAGGTGCCGCAGCCGATGATCCCGTAGACGGCGACCCGGTCCCCGGCGGACCAGCCGGTGACGCCGTCGCCGGGGGTGTCCACGGTGCCGGCGATCTCGTGGCCGAGGGTGATCGGGGTGGGGTAGAGGCCCGGCGGGGCGTCGAGGATGTGCAGGTCGGAGTGGCAGGCACCGACCGCGCCGACGCGTACCAGCACCTCGCCGGGGCCGGGCGTCGGGGTGGGCACCTCCACCTGTTCGAGCACCCCGGGGGCGGTCATCCGTACCGCGCGCATGGTTTCGTCCTCTCGTCGCCGACGGTCCCGCGCGCTTACCCCTCCCGCCGGCCTTGATGCCGGGCGCACACTGAGCGTCATGAGCGAACCGTTCACCGACGAGCAGTACGCGTTCCTGCGGCACGCCCGTTTCGGCGAGCTGCCACCGGCGGTACGTCCCGACGAGCGGTCGGCGTCGACCGAGACCGACCCGCCCCGCTACCAGCCCGATCCGACCCCCGGCCAGTACGAGCAGGACCTGCGCGCGGGCGGCTGAACCGACGGGCCCCGGGATGCCACCCCGGGGCCCGTCGGGCAGGCCGTGCGGTGAGCGACGGCCGGTCGGCTCAGAAGACCGGCACGCCGGCGCGGACCAGTCGCCAGTTCGGCACGAAGAAGTCGGCCGGGTCGATGGTGCCCCGGGCCTGCGCCCAGTCGATGAGCAGCTGGCGGATCTCCTGCTGCGCGTTGTAGACCTGGGTCTTCACGATGCCGGGGAAGTTCCCGCCGCCGCTGCGCCGGTAGTTGTTCACCGCGACCACGAACTGCGCGTCGGCGGCGACCGGGGTGTCGGTGCCGGGTAGCACCAGCCGGGTGATCCGCTGCCCGACCGGCCGGGAGACGTCGACGTCGTAGTCCAGCCCGGAGATCACGTCGTAGTTGTAGTCCGGCACGGCCGGGTCGCTGATCGTCGCCGGGTCGACAGGTGCGCCGACCGGCAGCGTGGTGAAGTACTTCGCCGAGTACTCCAGGTACGCCTTCACCTCGGCGCCGGTGAGCACCACCGCCTCCAGGGTGTTGTCGTAGACGTACAGCCCGGCGACGTCCCGGATGCGCACGTCACCCTGCGGGAACACGGCGGTGCGGCTGAACGGCGCGGCGATCGACAGCACCGGCAGCGCCGCGTACGGGCCGCCGGTGAGCGCGGCGGTGACCACCTCGGTCTGCACGTGGTTGATGAAGTCCAGGATCGGGGTGTCCCGGTAGCGCGACTCGGCCGCCGACAGTTCCTGCGCGGACCGGGCGACCACCGTGTTGACGTACCCGACGGTCGTGGCGTGCTGACCGCGTACGGCGGCGAGCACCGTCGGGTCCTCGACCACGGTGTTGGTGTTGAGCATGGTGGCGCCCTTGGCGACGACCTTCCAGCGGCCCCGCTCCCGGGTGAGGGTGAAGTCCATCCGGGTCAGCCGCTGCCCCCACTTGGACGGTTCGGCGGTGAGCACCTGCGCACCGGTGGCGGTGTTGGTGACGAACTTCTCCACCACCTCGTTGTGGGCGTGGCCGAACAGGATCGCGTCGATGCCGGGGACCTGCTGGGCGATCAGCGCGACCGGGTTCTCGTTGGGCAGCTCCGGGCCGTAGCTGGAGGTGCCGCTGTCGCCGCCGTGGGCGGAGACGATGACCAGGTCCGCGCCGCGTGCCCGCATGACCGGCACCCACTTCGCGGCGGTCTCCACCATGCCGGGGAAGACCAGCTTGCCCTCCACGTTGCCCTTGTCCCAGATGGCCACCCCGGGGTTGGTCAGGCCGAGGATGCCCACGGTCAGGGTCGGCGAGCCGGGCCCACCGGGCCGCACCCGCTTGAGCACGTACGGCTGGAACGCCGGCCTGCCGGTCTTCGCGTTCACCGCGTTGGCGGCCAGCGCCGGGAAGCCCAGCTGGCCGATCCAGGTGGCCAGCAGCGGCAGCCCGTAGTTGAACTCGTGGTTGCCCAGCGTCACCGCGTCGTACCGCAGGATGTTCATCGCGCGGGCCATCGGGTGCGTCGCGCCGGTGACGGTGATCGGCTCCTGCTTGGCGTAGTACGTGGCCAGCGGGGTGCCCTGGATGGTGTCGCCGGCGTCGAGGACCAGGGTGGCCCGGCCCCGGCGCTCGGCGCGGATCTGGTTGACCAGGGTGGCGAGCTTGGCGATGCCGACGTCGTTGTGCTTGCTGTCGTCGAACTCGGCGTCGCGGTAGTAGTCCCAGTTGTAGACGTTGCCGTGGGTGTCCGAGGTGCCCAGGACGGTCAGGTCCCAGGTTTTCGGACCCTTCGGGCCCTGCCGCCCGGCCGCCCGGGCGGGCGCGCCGGCGATCAGCGGGGCGGTGGCCGCGGCGGCGGCGACGGCCAGCACCTGGCGGCGCGACGCGCCGGGGGAGGAGGTCATGGGGGTGCCCTTCGACGGGGATGGACGCGCCTCGTAAGCGCCGTTGCGCACCATAACGACCAGCGGTCGCTCCTGCCACAGTGGCCCGCACTGTTCCACCACCACGCCGTCGCCGGTCACCTGCCGGTCACACCACCGTCGACGGGTGCCAGGCACGGGTTGTTTCCGGCCGACCCGTCGGGGTAGGTGACCGAGAGACCCAGAACGGACCAAAGCAGACAGGGGAGCCGCACGGTGAGCCAGGACCAGTACACCCCGCAGGACCCGAACACCCAGTACGGCCACCAGGAGGGTCAGCCGGCCCAGCAGCAGTCGACGCCCGGCCGGACCGACCGGATGGGCCCGGAGCCCGACCACGGCGAGACGTCGTACCGGGGCAGTGACCGGTTGGCGGGCAAGCGGGCCCTGATCACCGGCGGCGACTCGGGCATCGGCCGGGCGGTGGCGATCGCGTTCGCCCGGGAGGGCGCCGACGTGGTGGTGTCCTACCTCGACGAGGACGAGGACGCCGACGCCCGGGAGACCGTCCGGCTGATCGAGGAGGCCGGCCGCCGGGGGGTCGCGGTGCGCACCGACCTGACCGACGAGCAGCACTGCCGTGACCTGGTCGACCGGACGGTGACCGACCTCGGCGGGCTGGACATCCTGGTCAACAACGCGGCGTACCAGATGGCCCAGGACGACGGCATCGAGGCGATCAGCACCGACCAGTTCGACCGGGTGATGAAGACCAACCTGTACGCGATGTTCTGGCTCTGCCGCAGCGCCCTGCCGCACCTGAAGGAGGGCGCGACGATCATCAACACCACCTCCATCCAGGCGTTCGACCCGTCGCCGCCGCTGCTGGACTACGCCACCACCAAGGCGGGCATCGCCAACTTCACCAAGGGGCTCGCCGCGCAGCTCGCCGACCGGGGCATCCGGGTCAACGCGGTGGCGCCCGGCCCGATCTGGACGCCGCTGATCCCGGCGACCATGCCGCCTGAGAAGGTGGAGAAGTTCGGCACCGACACCCCGCTGGGCCGGGCCGGGCAGCCCGCCGAACTGGCCCCCGCGTACGTCTTCTTCGCCTCGCAGGAGTCCAGCTACGTCACCGGGGAGATCCTGGGCGTGACCGGCGGCCGGTTCACCAAGTGACCGCCCCGTCCGCCGGGCCGGGGCCCCGGCCCGGCGGCCGGTTCACCAAGTGACCGCCCCGTCCGCCGGGCCGGGGCCCCGGCCCCGGTCCGGCGGTCAGCGGGGCCAGTCCGCCAGCCGGCGACGGACCTGCGCGATCTGCGTCGGGTCCAGGCCGTAGCGGGCGAGCCGCCGGTCCGGCAGCCGGTCCAGGTAGCGGCCGGCGGCCCGCACGTCCTCGTCGGCCAGCGCCGGGTCCACCTGCCGGGCCAGCATCAGCAGCTCGTCGACCGGGTACTGCGCCAGCGCGGCGGCGACGTCGATGTAGTCGCGGGCCTCCCGCCGGTTGACCAGGGCGGCGGTCTTGTTGGCGATCAGGTCGCGGACGTCCATCACCGGACCGAGGTCCATCACCACCGGTGAGCGGTAGCGGTCGAGCCGGGCCAGGCTGAGCCGGATCTGCCGGTCGTCCCGGCCGACCACGAAGTCCCGGATGTCCCGGTCGAAGCCCTCGAAGAGGTCACCGAGGTCGCTGTCCGGGTCGGCCGGCGCGACGGTGTACCCGGCGCGTTCCAGCGCAGCGCACACCTCCGCCGCCGCGGCGGCGGCCGCCCCCTCCACGTCGGCGAACAGGTCGACGTCCTCGGTGGGGCGGGTGACCAGGCCGTGCGCCGCCCACGCCACCCCGCCGCCGAGGACGAACCGGTGCGGCCCGGCCGCGGTGAGGGCGACCCGGGCGACCTCCCGGTAGAAGTCGTGCAGGTGGGTCACGCGGTCCGCAGACCCCGGTGCCGGCTCTCCCAGGCCGACCGGACCCCCCGGGGCAGGTTGAGCCGCCGCCACACCCGGCGCAGGGTGCGTCCGTCGATCAGTGCCCGCAGGTCGTCGGCGCGGGTGGTCTCGCGCAGCACGTTCTCGTACAGCCAGAGCAGGTCGTCCGGTTCGGCCAGGTCGAACGTGCGTTCGCTGCTCCACATCAACCGGACCGGCAGCTCCACCACCCCGCCGGTGGGGCCGGTCAGCTCCGCCAGGGTGCGCGCCACCACCACCGGCCGGCCGGGCCGGGCCAGGTGGGTGGTGGTCGCCAGGGTGGCCTGCATGGTGTCAGGGTAACGCCGCCGCGACCTGCGCCGGCACGCGACTTTCCCCGGACCGGCCTGCGCCGGCCCTGCGCGACCGGGGCGCGGACGGTCGGCGCGGGGTATCCTGGTGGGCAGGAGCGTCGGTGTGTCCAGTGTCCCCGGGCCTCACCTGAATTGCCGTCGCGGAGTTCCGTTCGGCTGGAGCCGCGTTGCGCCACGCGCCGAGAGGCGACATGCACACCGGCGCTCCGCCACCGTGATACGGCGTTGCCCCCGACCGGGCCGGTCGGGGGCAACGCCGTATCCGTGCACGGAGATCCCCACCCGGGTCGCATCCTCCGCTCCGCTGGCCTATGTTCAGTAGGTCGGATCATGCCCGGGAGGGAGGTGCGCGGTGGGTCTGCGGACGTTCATCGCGGGCTGGCCGGTCTACCGGCAGCTCACCGGCACCGACCCGCTCGGCCGGGGCGCGGCGGCACAGTCGGAGCGTTCCGCCGGGCTGACCGCCCGCACCGGGACCGCCGACCGGGTGGCCCGTTCGGTCTGTCCGTACTGCGCGGTCGGCTGCGGGCAGCGGGTGTACGTCTCCGACGACCGGGTCACCCAGATCGAGGGCGACCCGGACAGCCCGATCTCCCGGGGGCGGCTCTGCCCGAAGGGCTCGGCCAGCAGGAGCCTGGTCACCAGCCCGCTGCGGCAGACCACGGTCCGCTACCGGCGTCCGTATTCCACCGAGTGGGAGGATCTCGACCTCGACACCGCGCTGGACATGATCGCCGACCGGGTCCTCGCCGCCCGCGAGCAGACCTGGGAGGACGTCGACAGCGACGGCCGGCCGCTGCACCGCACGCTGGGTATCTCCAGCCTGGGCGGGGCGACGCTGGACAACGAGGAGAACTACCTCATCAAGAAGCTGTTCACGGCGATGGGGGCGCTCCAGATCGAGAACCAGGCCCGCATTTGACACTCCGCCACCGTCCCCGGTCTGGGGGCCAGCTTCGGTCGCGGTGGCGCGACGGACTTCCAACAGGACCTCGCCAACGCTGACGTCATCGTCATCCAGGGGTCGAACATGGCCGAGGCCCATCCGGTGGGCTTCCAGTGGGTCATGGAGGCTAAGCGGCGCGGCGCGAAGGTCTTCCACGTCGATCCCCGGTTCACCCGCACCAGCGCGGTGGCCGACTCGTACCTGCCGATCCGGGCGGGCACCGACATCGCCCTGCTCGGTGGCGTGGTCCACTACATCCTGGACAACGAGCTGGACTTCCGGGAGTACGTGCTGGCGTACACGAACGCGGCGACGATCGTCAGCGAGCAGTTCGCCGACACCGAGGACGGCGACGGCCTGTTCTCCGGCTACGACCCGAACACCGACAGCTACGTGCAGACCAGCTGGCAGTACGCCGGGCACGAGGGGGACTCCGGCAGCGGGCACACCGCCAAGGAACGCGACAGCGCGGCCGGCCTGCGGCACGAGTCGCACGGTGCGGAGGTGGACGGGCGGGTCCAGCGGGACGAGACGCTCCAGCATCCGCGCTGCGTCTACCAGATCCTGCGCCGGCACTTCGCCCGCTACACCCCCGAGATGGTGGAGCGGGTCTGCGGCATCCCTGCGGAGAAGTTCCTGGAGCTGGCCCGCGCCTGGACGGAGAACTCGGGCCGGGACCGCACCGGCGCGCTGGTCTACTCGGTGGGCTGGACCCAGCACAGCGTCGGTGTGCAGTACATCCGCACCGGGGCGATCATCCAGTTGCTGCTGGGCAACATGGGCCGGCCGGGCGGCGGCATCCTGGCGTTGCGCGGGCACGCCAGCATCCAGGGCTCCACGGACATCCCGACGCTGTTCAACCTGCTGCCCGGTTACCTGCCGATGCCGCACCACGCCGACCACCCGACGTTCGACGAGTGGGTGGACAGCATCCGTCACCCCGGCCAGAAGGGCTTCTGGGGCAACGCGCGGGCGTACGCGGCGAGCCTGCTCAAGGCGTACTGGGGGGACGCGGCGACCCCGGACAACGACTTCTGCTACGACCACCTGCCCCGGATGACCGGCGACCACGGCACCTACCAGCAGGTGCTGAACATGATCGACGGCAAGATCAGGGGATACTTCCTGCTCGGCCAGAACCCGGCGGTCGGCTCGGCGCACGGGCGGGCGCAGCGCCTCGGCATGGCCAACCTGGACTGGCTGGTGGTCCGCGACCTGTTCATGATCGAGAGCGCCACGTTCTGGAAGAACGGCCCCGAGGTGGCCACCGGCGAGATCGTCCCGGCGGAGTGCCGCACCGAGGTGTTCTTCCTGCCGGCGGCCTCGCACGTGGAGAAGGAGGGCACCTTCACCCAGACCCAGCGGCTGTTGCAGTGGCGGGAGAAGGCCGTCGAACCGCCGGGCGACGCCCGCTCCGAGCTGTGGTTCTTCTACCACCTGGGGCGGCGGCTGCGGGAGAGGTTGGCCGGTTCCCCGCACCGCCGCGACCGTGCCCTGCTCGACCTGGCCTGGGACTACCCCACCCACGGCCCGCACGACGAGCCGAGCGCCGAGGCGGTGCTGCGCGAGATCAACGGCTACGACGTGTCCACCGGCCGCCCGCTGTCCTCGTTCACCGAGGCGAAGGACGACGGCAGCACCGCCGTCGGCTGCTGGATCTACTCCGGCGTCTACGCCGACGGCGTCAACCAGGCCGCCCGCCGCCGGTCCCGGCACGAACAGGACTGGGTGGCCGCGCAGTGGGGCTGGGCGTGGCCGGCGAACCGGCGCATCCTCTACAACCGGGCGTCGGCCGACCCGCAGGGCCGACCGTGGAGCGAGCGCAAGAAGTACGTCTGGTGGGACCCGCAGGCCGGCGAGTGGACCGGCTACGACGTGCCGGACTTCGAGAAGACGAAACCGCCGGGGTACCGCCCGCCGCAGGGGGCGTCCGGGCCGGCGGCGCTGGCCGGCGACGACCCGTTCATCATGCAGGCCGACGGCAAGGGCTGGCTGTACGCGCCGAGCGGGGTGCTCGACGGTCCGCTGCCGACGCACTACGAGCCGGCGGAGTCGCCGATGCGCAACCCGCTCTACGGCCAGCAGGCCAACCCGACCCGCAAGGTGTACGCCCACCCGGTGAACTCGGTGAACCCGAGCCCGCCGCAGGAGCACAGCCAGGTCTTCCCGTACGTGTTCACGGTCAGCCGGCTCACCGAGCACCACACGGCCGGGGCGATGAGCCGCACGGTGCGTCCGCTGGCCGAGCTGCAACCGGAGATGTTCGTGGAGGTGTCCCCGGAGTTGGCCGCCGAGGCGGGCCTGACCCATCTCGGTTGGGCGCACCTGATCAGCGGGCGTGCGGTGATCGAGGCGAAGGTGCTGGTCACCGACCGGCTCACCCCGTTGCGGGTGGACGGTCGGATCATCCACCAGCTCTGGCTGCCGTACCACTTCGGCTACGAGGGCCTGGTCACCGGCGACTCGGCCAACGACCTGTTCGGCATCACCCTGGACCCGAACGTGCTCATCCAGGAGAGCAAGGTCGGCACCTGTGACGTCCGGCCGGGCCGGCGACCGACCGGCCCGGCGTTGCGGGACCTGGTCGAGGACTACCGTCGACGGGCCGGGATCGTGCCCGGCGAACGCCCGCCGACGGTGACGACCCCGGTGCTGCGACCGGCCGGTCGAAGCGACGACGGCCCACGGGAGAAGGGCGCCGACCATGCCTGACGCCAACAGCCTCTACGGCCCGCTCGATCCGGCCCCGGACGCGGGCTGGACGGCTGCCGGGCCCCGGATGGGGTTCTTCACCGACACCAGCGTCTGCATCGGCTGCAAGGCGTGCGAGGTGGCCTGCAAGGAGTGGAACGCCGTCCCCGAGTCCGGCTTCGACCTGCTCGGCATGTCGTACGACAACACCGGCGCGTTGACCGCGAACTCCTGGCGGCACGTGGCCTTCATCGAGCAGCCGGTGCCGGCCGGGCACCGTACGGCGACCTTCGCCGGGAACCCGACCGGCGGCTCGGCGGGCGCCACGTCGGCGGCGGTGGCCGCCGGCACCGGCAGCGCCAGCGGCACGAACCCGGGCGTCCCGCCGGGTGACGCCGCCGCCCGGATGGCCGACGCCGGGTCGCCAGTCGCCCCGGACGGCACGGGCACCCGGTTCCTCGGGATGCCGGGGGCCGCACCGCCCGGCCGGGGCACGGGGGCCGAGACCCGCACCGACTTCCGCTGGTTGATGATGTCGGACGTCTGCAAGCACTGCACCCACGCCGCCTGCCTGGACGTCTGCCCCACCGGGTCGCTGTTCCGCACCGAGTTCGGCACCGTCGTGGTGCAGGAGGACATCTGCAACGGCTGCGGTTACTGCATCTCCGCCTGCCCGTACGGGGTGATCGACCAGCGCCGGGGCGACGGCCGGGCGTGGAAGTGCACGCTGTGCTACGACCGGCTCGGCGCGGGCATGACCCCGGCCTGCGCCCAGGCGTGCCCGACCGAGTCCATCCAGTACGGCCCCCTCGACGAGCTGCGGGAGCGGGCCGCGCAGCGGGTCGCCACGCTGCACGAACGGGGTGTGCCGCAGGCCCGGCTCTACGGCCACGACCCGACCGACGGTGTCGGCGGCGACGGCGCGTTCTTCCTCCTCCTCGACGAGCCCGAGGTGTACGGGCTGCCCCCGGACCCGGTGGTCACCACCCGGGACCTGCCGAGGATGTGGCGGCGGGCGGGGCTTGCCGCGCTGGCGATGACGGCGGCGGCCGTCGCCGCGTTCGTCGGGGGGTCGTCGTGACCGCCGGCCGGGTTCCGGTGGGGGAGCGGTTCCGGGGCTTCCGCGCCCGGCTCGCCGCCGACGGTGTGTTCCGGCCGCAGCGTTCCTCGGCGCGGCTCGGCCACGGCCCGAAGGTCGGCGTCGGCCCGATCGACGCTGCGGGCCCGACCGGTGCGGTGGGCGCTGCCGACGCACCGGTCGTCGTACCGCCCCGGGACGTTGCACCGGTGGCGAGGCGGCGGCGTGGCCGGGGTGGGCGCGGCGGCGAGGAGCTGCGCGTCCCGGAGGCGGAGTTCACCTCCTACTACGGCCGGCCGATCCTCAAGGCCCCGGTGTGGCGGTGGGACATCGCCGCGTACCTGTTCACCGGTGGGTTGGCCGCCGGGTCGTCGCTGCTGGCCGCCGGAGGGCAGCTCACCGGCCGGCCGGCGCTGCGCCGGGCGGGTCGGGTCACCGCGTTGGGCGCGGTCACCGCCAGCGCCTACTTCCTGATCCACGACCTCGGGCGGCCGGCGCGCTTCCACCACATGCTGCGGGTGGCGAAACCGACCTCGCCGATGTCGGTGGGCACCTGGATCCTCACCGCGTACGGCCCGGCCGCCGGGTTGGCCGCCGTCGCCGAGGGCGCACCGCTGCTACCGGCACGCGGCGTGTTCGCCCCGGTGCGTCGGCTGCTGCCGCCGGCCGGGCAGGTCGCCGGGTTGGCCGCCGCCGCCGTCGCGCCGGCGCTGGCCACGTACACCGGGGTGCTGTTGGCCGGCACGGCGGTGCCGTCCTGGCACGAGGCGTACCCGGAGCTGCCGACCATCTTCGCGGGCAGCGCCCTGGCCAGCGGCGCCGGTGTCGGGCTGCTGGCCGCGCCCTGCGCCCAGGCCGGCCCGGCCCGGCGGATGGCGGTAGCCGGGGCGGCCCTGGAACTGTGGGGCGCGCACTCGGTGGAGACCCGGCTGGGGCTGCTCAGTGAGCCCTACCGGCTCGGTACGGCGGGTCGGCTGCTGCGCGCCGGTCGCCTGCTCACCGCCGCCGGGGTGGTCGGGGCGCTGGCCGGGCGACGCAGCCGGGTGCTGTCCGCGCTGTCCGGTACGGCGCTGCTGGCCGCGTCGGTGGCCACCCGGTTCGGCATCTTCCACGGCGGGGTGGCCTCGGCACGGGACCCGAGGTACACGGTGCTGCCGCAGCGGGAACGGATCCGTCGCCGCGAGGCCGGGCAGGTCTGACACCTCGCCGCGCCACCGCCACGGCCCTGTGGTTGACTCGGGGGCGGAGGCGTTCAGGCGGCTGGTGCCCCTCCCAGCCTTCAAAGCTGGTGTGGTCCGGGACCCGGGCCAGGCGGGTTCGATTCCCGTCCGTCTCCGCCAAACGGTCCGCGGGGGAGATGACGACGCATGGGTGAGGCGGTCGATCCGCGTCGGCGGGTGCCCCGCACCGACGCGGTGCTGGCCGATCCGGCGCTGGCCGCAGCGGTGGCGACCCTCGGCCGGGCCCGGGTCAAGGCCGCCGTCGCCGACGCCCAGCAGCGGGTCCGGCACGGTGAGATCGGCCCCGAGCAGGTCCGCGACGCCGCCCTCGCCGCGCTGCCCGCCCCGAACCCCCGGGCGGTGCTCAACGCCACCGGGGTGGTGCTGCACACCAACCTCGGTCGGGCCGTGCTGTCCCCGGCCGCCGTCGACGCGCTGGTCGCCGCCGCCGGCAGCACCGACGTGGAGCTGGACCTGGGCACCGGCCGGCGCGCCCGCCGTGGCCGGGAGGCGCTGGCCGCGCTGGCCGCCGCGGTGCCCGACGCCGCCGCCGTGCACGTGGTCAACAACGGGGCGGCGGCCCTGGTGCTCGCCGCGACCGCGCTGGCCGCCGGCCGGGAGATCGTGGTCAGCCGGGGTGAGCTGGTGGAGATCGGCGACGGGTTCCGCCTGCCCGACCTGCTGGCCAGCACCGGCGCCCGGCTGCGCGAGGTCGGCACCACCAACCGCACCACCCGCGACGACTACGCCCGGGCGCTCGGCTCGGACACCGGTTTCGTGCTGAAGGTGCACCCGTCCAACTTCGTCGTCACCGGCTTCACCTCCGCCGTCGGCGTCGACGACCTGGCCACCCTCGGCGTGCCGGTGGTCGCCGACATCGGCTCCGGCCTGCTCACCGCCGACCCGCTGCTGCCGGCCGAGCCGGACGCGGCGAGCACCCTGCGGGCCGGAGCCCACCTGGTCACCGCCAGCGGCGACAAGCTTCTCGGCGGCCCGCAGGCCGGGTTGCTGCTCGGCGACGCCGACCTGGTCGACCGGTTGCGTCGGCATCCGCTGGCGCGGGCGCTGCGGGTCGACAAGCTGACCCTCGCCGCGTTGGCGGCCACCCTGCACGGGCCGAGCACCCCGACCCGCGACGCCCTGCACGCCGACCCGGCCGTGCTGCGGGACCGCTGCGAACGGTTGCGCGACGCCCTCGGTGCCGAGGGGCGCAAGGCCGAGGTGGTGCCCAGCGTCGCCGTGGTCGGCGGGGGCGGTGCCCCGGGCGTCGAGCTGGACTCCTGGGCACTGGCCCTGCCCGAACGGTACGCCGCCGCCCTCCGGGAGGGCGACCCGCCGGTGCTCGGCCGGGTGGTCCGGGGCCGGCTGCTGCTGGACCTGCGCTGCGTGTCCGCCGACGCCGACGACACGCTGCGCGACGCGGTGCTGCGGACGGTCGACTGAGATGCACGTCGTCGCCACCGCCGGGCACGTCGACCACGGCAAGTCCACCCTGGTCCGGGCGTTGACCGGGATGGAACCGGACCGGTGGGCCGAGGAACGCCGCCGGGGGATGACCATCGACCTCGGCTTCGCCTGGACCACCCTGCCCGGCGGCGACCAGGTCGCCTTCGTCGACGTGCCGGGGCACGAACGGTTCGTGCCGAACATGCTCGCCGGGGTGGGGCCGGTGCCGGCCGCCCTGGTGGTGGTCGCCTCCGACGAGGGGTGGATGCCGCAGTCGGCCGAACACCTGGCCGCCCTGCACGCCCTCGGGGTGTCCCACGGGCTGCTGGTGGTGACCCGGGCGGACCTGGCCGATCCGGGGCCGGCGACGGCACAGGCCCACGCGCGGCTCGCGGCGACGTCGCTCGGCGCGGTGGAGTCGGTGGCGGTCAGCGCGGTCACCGGCGTCGGCCTGCCGGAGCTGCGCGCCGCCCTGGACCGGCTGGTCGCCCGGCTGCCCGCGCCGGACACGGACCGGCCGGTGCGGCTGTGGATCGACAGGGCGTTCACCATCCGGGGCAGCGGCACCGTCGTCACCGGCACCCTCGGCGGAGGTGAACTGCGCGTCGGCGACCGGTTGACGCTCGCCACCACCGGCGAACCGGTCCGGGTGCGGGGCCTGCACCGGCTCGGGACGCCCGCGTCCCGGGTCGCCGCGGTCGCCCGGGTGGCGGTCAACCTGCGCGGGGTGCCCCGGGAGCGGCTCGGGCGCGGCGACGCGCTGCTCACCCCCGACCGGTTCCACCGGACCGACCTGGTCGACGTGCGGCTGGCCGGTGATCCGGCAGGTGACCTGCCGGCGACGCTGACCCTGCACGTCGGGTCGGCGGCCGTTGCCGTCCGGGTCCGGCCGTTGGGCGGCGACACCGTACGGTTGCGGCTGGCCCGGCCGCTGCCGCTGCTGACCGGGGACCGGGCGTTGCTGCGTGACCCGGGTCGGCACCACGTCTGCGGCGGGGTGACGGTGCTGGACGTGGCTCCGCCGCCGCTGTCCCGCCGGGGTGCCGCCGCCGCCCGCGCCGCCGTCCTGGCCGACCTGGACGGGCGTCCCGACCTGGCCGGGGAGCTGCGTCGCCGCCGGCTCGTGCGGGCCGCCGAGCTGACCCGGATGGGCGTCACCGGCGACGCGACCCCGGTCGTCGGGGACTGGCTGGCCGACCCGGCGCACTGGCGGTGGCTCAGGGAGCGGCTGGTCGAGGAGGTGGCCGCCTGGGCGGCCGCGCACCCGCTGGAGCCCGACGCCCCGACCGAGGCGGTGCGGCAGCGTCTCGGCCTGCCCGACCGGGCCCTGGTGGAGGCGCTGGTCCGGCCGCCGTTGACGCTGCGGGCCGGCCGGATCGGCACCGGCGTCCCCGGGCTGCCCGAGCCGGTGGCCCGCGCGATCGACCGGGTCCGGGGCGAGTACGCCGCCCATCCGTTCCGCGCGCCGGAGGCCGACCGGCTCACCGCGCTGGGTCTGGGCCCCCGGGAGGTGGGCGCCGCCGTACGGGCCGGCGCGCTGCTGCGGCTGGCGGAGAACGTGGTGCTGCTGCCCGACGCCGCCGACGACGCGGTACGGGTGCTCGCCCGGCTGCCGCAGCCGTTCACGCTCAGCGCCGCCCGGCAGGCCCTGGACACCACCCGTCGGGTGGCGGTGCCGCTGCTGGAGCTGCTGGACCGGCGTGGGGTGACCCGACGGCTGCCCGACGACGCCCGGATGGTCGTCGGCTGCGGTTGACCGGCAGGTGTTTCCGGTTCGCGGTGCCGGCGAACAGCCCTCGGCCCGGTCCGGGGTCGCCTACCGTGACGCCATGGACCCTTCGGCGGTCTGGCGGGACCGGAACCATCGCTGGCGGATCGAGGCGTACCGGGTGCCGGACCTGCGGTTCGCCATCTTCGCCACCAACGGCCCCACCGAGTCGGCCCCGCTGTGGTTGTTCGGCATGGCGGCGCTGGCCCGCTGGTTGATGACCCACGCCATCTCCCTGGACGACCTGGAGACGGTCTGACCGGGAGCGTCGCCCGGACGGGGGAATCCGCCCGGAACGTCGGCCTGCGCGCCGGGGACGCGCTTACGGTGCGGGGCGTGAAGGACCGAGGAATACGGACGTTTCTGGCGGTGCTCGCCGGCCTCGCGGTGTTCTACTTCGGGGTGACCGGGCACCGTTCCACCGAGGACGGTGGCGGGGTCTCCGGCGGTGTGGTGCTGCTGGCCCTGCTGGCGGCCCTGCTGGTGTGGTACCTGACCAGGCCGGCGGGCAACAAGCCGGTCGACTGACCGACCGTCCCCCTAGCGGGCGGCGGTGCGGGTCACCTCGCCCGCCGACTCCTCACCGAGGGCCACCCGCACCAGCGCCGACGCGAGCCGGCCGAAGTCCGGCGCGGCGACCAGCCCGGCCAGCCCGTGCGGATCGGCCGGGAGGCCGAGGCGTTTCGCCCCGGCCAGGGTGCGCCGGTCGGCGTACGGGCGGACGTCCGGCCAGACCGTCTGCACCTCCCGCAGGAAGATGTCCGCCCCGGTCGGGCCGATCCCGGGGAACTCGGTCAGCCGTCGCCGCAGCGCCGCCGGTTCGCCCCCGGTCTCCCGGTGCATCCGCCGCAGGTCACCGTGCCAGCGGTCCAGGCACAGCCGGGCACCGGTGCCCAACATGGTCGCGGTCCGCTCGTCGTAGCGGCGGTAGTGGCCGCGTCCCAGCGCGTCGACCCGGTCCTGCCAGCCCGACGCCTCCATCGCCTGCGGGGTACGCCAGCCGGCGGCGAACAGTTCGCGGGCGGCGGCCACCGCCACCTGGGCCCGGATCCGGGTGCTCAGCAACGTGGTCAGCACCAGCAGTTGGTAGAGCGGACCGGGCCGGTCGGCCAGCGTGATGCCGGCGTCCTCGGCGTAGGTGCTGCCCTGGCGGGCCAGCAGCGTCCGGGCCACCCGTCGGTCGTCTCCCATCACCCGGTACTACCCGTCCTGGCGCCGCTCAGCCCTGCTCAGGCGAGGCGGTCCGCATGCGCACCGTGCTGGCGGGTAACCCGACGACGGGCGCGGAGCAGCCGTGCCCGTCCACCCGGAAGGAGACACCCGTGACGAACGTGCAGCAGCCCGAGATGCGCCGCAACGGGAAGAACCCGACCGTGCAGGACAGCAAGGGGCCCGGCGCGACCGGTCACCCGGCCAACCCCGGCAGCTCGGCGGGGGACCGGGGCCGCCCGACACCCCGCGGCCAGGCGTCCCCGTACGGTCCGGGCGCGTCGACCGCCGACGACGACAGCGACCGCCGCTGACCGCGCCGCCGCATGACCGCCGGGCGGCGTGAGCGACGGCCGGGCCGACGCCCCTGTGGGGAGCGTCGGCCCGGCCGCTCACTTCGGGTCGCCGGGTCCGCGTTCGCCCTTGGGGCCGTAGGCCCGCTCACCCCGGACCATGCCGCGCTGGCCCCGGTCCTCCTGGAGGATCCGGTTGGCGACCTGGTTGGCCTCCTGGTCCGACGCGCGTCCCGACTGTTCGATCAGGTCGCGCAGCCGCGCCCGTTCCTTGTCGTACGCGTTGCTTCCCGGCCGTGGTCCTGGCATGTCGCCTCCTCGGTGGTCCGCCTGCGGTACCCGCGCCGACTACCCGTCCCCGGCCCGGCCAACCGCCCCCCCACCGGGTGCCGGAGGGTGGCCTACCGGTCGGTCGCCGGCTCCCGTACCACCGCCACCGGGCAGACGCTGCGGTGCAGCACCCCGTGGCCGACCGAGCCGAGCAGCAGCCCGGCCAGTTCGCCGTGGCCCCGGCCGCCGACCACGACCAGTTGGGCCCGGCGGGACGCCTCGGTGAGGGCGGCGACCGGGCGGGCGCGTACGGGCTCCCGGTCGACCGGCAGGTCGGGGTGGCGGTCGGCGAGCCCGGCGAGGCTTGCGGCGAGCACGTCGTCCTCCTCGTCGCGCAGCCGGGCCTCGTCGTACACCAGGGGTTGGAAGTCACCGGGGCCGGCGGAGGCCGGATGGGTGTAGGCGTGCACGGCCCGCAACCGGACCCCACGCCCGGCGGCCTGCGCGGCGGCGAAGTCCACCGCGGCGCGGGAGGCCGCCGACCCGTCGACCCCGACCACCACCGGGCCGTCGTCGGTCGGGGTGCCCCGGGCGACCAGCACCGGGCAGTCGGCGTGGGTGCTGACCTGGATCGCCACCGAGCCGACCACCAGGGCGCCGAAACCACCGAGACCCCGGTCGCCGAGCACGATCATCGCCGCGGCGGGGGAGGTGCCGAGCAGCACCGCCGACGCCTCACCGTCGATGATCTCCCCGGTGACCCGGAGGCCGGGGCTGACCGCGCGGGCCTGCGCCACCGCCGCCTCGACCAGGTCCTGGGCGGTGCGGCGCAGCCCGCCGCCGGGCGGGTCGGCGGCGACCGGGTCGACCGGGGTGTGCAGCAGCGGCCAGATGAAGCCGTGCACCACCCGCAGCGGTCGGCGCTGGCGGGCCGCCTCGGTCGCGGCCAGCCGGACGGCGCGCAGTGCCGGCTCGGAGCCGTCCACGCCCACCACGATCGCAGCGTCGTCCGTCGAGTCCACCGTGCGCACCTCCTGCCCGGGTCAGTATCGCGGCTGGTGGGGGCCGGCGGGCCGATACCGCCGCCGGTTCCTCCCGGGTCGCCCGGTGCCCCGGGTGGGGGTGGACCGGCCGCTCCGTATGATGCTTGCTCTGTAGCAAGAATCTCGGAGGACAAAACCATGCCGGACGCGCTCGCAGCGATGTCGCGCGCGCTACGTGAGGCCCCGCCCGACCAGGTGGTGGAGGCCGCCGATCGGGCGCTGCGGTCGGAGTTGGCCGCGGTGCGGGTCGACGCGTTCCTGGCCGACTACCGGATCAGCGGGTTGTGGTCGGTGCTCGATCCGGAGGCGTCCGCCGGGTCGCTCACCGGCCGGAGCGCCGCCCAACGCTGTTTCTCAAGCCAGCAACCGGTGCGCGAGCCGTCCGACGGCGGATGCTGTCGGGTCTGGGTGCCGCTGACCACCCGGGGGGAGCGGCTGGGGGTGTTCCTGGTCGAGCTGGCCGTCAGCCCGGACGATCCGACGGTGGAGCTGATCGTCGACCTGGGCGTCGACCTGGCGACCACGTTGCGGGCGGCCGACCGGGAGACCGACAGGTACCGGCGGACACGGCGTCGGGAGCGACTGAGCATGGCCGCGGAGATGCAGTGGGACCTGCTACCGGGGCGCAGCGTCACGCACGAGGCGTTCCTGCTGGCCGGGCAGCTCGAACCGGCGTACTCGGTGGGCGGTGACCACTTCGACTGGTCGGTCGACCCGGGGCGGCTCACCCTCACCGTCCTCAACGGCGCCGGCACGGGCCTGTCGGCGGCGATGCTCACCGCGCTCACCGTGAACGCCATCCGCAACGCGCGCCGCTCGGGCGGCGGGCTGGTGGAGCAGGCCGAGTTGGCCTCGGACACGCTGTTCTACCAGCACCGGGGGCAGCGGCACGTGGCGACGCTGCTGTTGTCGGTGGACACCGCCACCGGCCGGGCGCGGGCGGTGGACGCCGGTTCGCCGCGGGTGCTGCGGCTGCGGGGGACCACTGTCGAGCGGATCGCCCTGGAGCAGCAGTTGCCGTTGGGCATGTTCGCCGAGACCCGCTACACGGTGCAGGAGTTCGACGTACTGCCCGGTGACCGGCTCTTCGTGGTCAGCGACGGCGTGTACGACGCGCAGCCGGGCGGTCAGGAGGCCTACGGTGAGCGGGCGATGGCCCGGTCGATGCGGTCGACTCGGCTGCAACCGGCGACGGAGGCGGTTGGTACGGTGATGCGCGAGCTGTTCGCCTATCATGCCGACACTGATCTACGTGACGACGCCGTTGTCGTGTGCCTGGACTGGTGCGGGCCGGGCGGGCGGCGCGAACGGTGATCGGCCGTCAGCGACTTACGACAGCGGACAATCGCAGGGGACAGCGGGTGGAGCGACCTCCGGATCTTGCTGCGGCGATCGATGCCGCGGCTGAGGCGCTCGTCGGCGTGCTCGATTCCGCCACCTCCCGTCACCAGGTGGCGGTCCCGCCGACCCAGCTGCGGGTGCTGGCGCTGATCCGGGACCGGCCGGAGACGAACGTCAACGGGCTGGCCGAGCTGCTCGACGTGGTGCCCTCGTCGGCCAGCCGGCTCTGTGACCGGCTGGAGGCGACCGGGTTGCTGCGTCGGACCCCGGACCCCCGGGACCGGCGGGAGGTGCGGTTGGTGCTCACCGCTGCGGCGGTGAGCCTGCTGACCGAGCTGCGGGAGCGTCGGCACCGGGCGGTGCAGGCGGTGCTGGACCGGATGCCACCGCGGGTCCAGCACGAGCTGCTGCTGGCGCTGTTGGCGTTCGGGCAGGCGGCGGCTGCGGGCACGCCCACCGCCCAGCCCGACACCCCCGCCCGCACCGCGTGAACCGTTCCCCCCATCGTCCACTAGTGTCCTAGGATGCCTTAGCGGTGGTGACGCACCACACACACCGCCGGACCACCCCAAGGAACGCGCGCCCCACCGGGGCAGCCGTCCGCGCCCGATATAGTGGCTGCCGGTCCGGGGTGCCGAGCGCCCCGGACCACACCAGGGGGAGGTCCCGGCCCGGGATCACCGAGACACCGGCGAGCGCCGGTCCGGTAAGCGCACGGCTGACCGTGGTGCCCACCCGGGCACCCGGACCGTGCTGCGGGGGGAGGTTCGGTGTCACGTCGGGCTCGGGCAGAGCATCCGCGCGGACCGGGCGGTGACGCCGCCGACCGGGTGCTGACGTTGCCGAACCTGATCAGCTTCGTCCGGCTGCTCGGCGTACCCCTGTTCCTCTGGTTGTTCCTGGTCGTGGAGGCGGACGTGGCGGCGATCGTGGTGCTCGCCATCGGCGGCACCTCCGACTGGGTGGACGGCTGGATCGCCCGCCGCCTCGGGCAGGTCAGCCGTCTGGGCGAGCTGCTCGACCCGCTGGCCGACCGGCTCTACATCCTCGCCACGCTGCTCGCCTTCACCGCCCGGGAGGTGGTGCCGTGGCAGTTCACGGCGGCGCTGCTGGCCCGGGAGGTGCTGTTGCTCGGTTCGTTGGCGGTGCTGCGCCGGCACGGGTACGGGCCGCCGCCGGTGCACTACGTCGGCAAGACCGCCACCTTCCTGCTGTTGGCCGCGTTCCCGGTCCTGCTGCTGGCGGCGGCGACCACGTCGGTGACGGCGACGACCGCCGCGGCCATCGGCTGGGGGCTGGCCTGGTGGGGTCTGGTGCTGTACTGGGTGGCCGGCGCGATGTACGTGGTGCAGGCGGCCCGGCTGGTCCGCGCGGTCCGGCGGGGGGTCGCCGCGTGAGCGCGCCGGGGGACGGGTCGAAGCGTCCGACGCGGTTGTTCACCCCGGACTTCCTCACCGAACTGTTCCAGAACCCGTTGGACCCGGGTTACGCCGACGCGGCGGCCCGGCGGCGGCGGGACCCGGCGTCGGGTTCCGGGTGGCGGGGGGCGTCCGCGCGGGCGGTGGCGGTCGTGGTGGTCGCCGCGGTGGGGTTCCTGTTCGCGGTGGCGTACCGGGAGACGATGGCCGACGAGCCGAGTCGCAGTCAGGCGCGGGCCGCGTTGATCGCGCAGATCAAGCAGCGGGAGGCGGAGACCGACGCGATGACGGCGCGGGCGGCGCGGTTGCGTGAGGAGGTCGGTCGGCAGCGGGACGCGGCGTTGAGTGGTTCGCAGGCGGCCCGGTTGCGCAACCTGGAGGCGGGTACGGGGCTGGGCCGGGTGCGGGGTGACGGGGTGGTGGTGACGTTGACCGACGCCGCGGTGCAGGACGGCGGCGCGGTCAACGGTGACTCGTCGGCGGGTCCGTCGCGGGTGATCTATTCGGATCTGCAGAAGGTCGCCAACGACCTGTGGGCCGCGGGCGCGGAGGCGATCGCGATCAACGGGCAGCGGTTGACGGCGACGTCGACGATCCGTTCGGCGGGGGCGGCGATCCTGGTCGACTTCCGTCCGGTGACCAGCCCGTACGAGGTGTCGGCGATCGGGCCGCGGTCGTTGCGGGACCGGTTCGACGACAGCCGGTCGGCGTATCTGATGCGTCGGGTGGCCCGGGACACCGGGTTGTCGTTCGAGGTGCGCCGGGCGGAGGACCTCACGTTGCCGGCCGCGCCGGAGCCACGGCTACGCTACGCGCAGCCGTCGGTCAGTCCGAGTCCGTCGCCGGCGGGTTCGGGTGCTGTCGGTTCGTCCGGTGCCGGGTCGTCCGGTCCGGGTTCGTCTTCCCGTCCCTCCGGAGGTGTCCGATGATCGCGGTGCTGGCGTTGCTCGCCGGTGTGGTGCTGGGGATCTATCTCGATCCGACGGTGCCGGCGGCGTTGCAGCCGTACCTGCCGATCGCTGTGGTGGCCGCGCTGGACGCCGTGTTCGGTGGGGTTCGGGCGAAGCTCGACCGGATCTTCGACGACAAGCAGTTCGTGGTGTCGTTCATCTCGAACGTGTTGGTGGCGGGTCTGATCGTGTATCTGGGTGACCAGTTGGGGGTGGGTGGGCAGTTGTCCACGGGTGTGGTGGTCGTGTTGGGGGTGCGGATCTTCGGGAATGTGGCGGCGATCCGTCGGCACCTGTTCCGGGCGTAGGTTGGTGTCGTGAGCGACGAGCATCGGGAGACGGGTACGGGGTGGCCGCAGCCGGTGGAGCCGGTGCGTCCGCCGGGGCCGGCGGGTGAGCCGGATCCGCGGCCGGACGCGCCGGATGCGGACGAGTTGAGTCCGTTGGTGCCGGATGAGCCGTCGCGGGAGCGGCCGTCGGGGTCGGGTGACGACGACGGGGCGACGGTGAACCTGGCGGAGGTGGCGTCGGCGGAGCCGTCGGGCGCGGCCGGGCCCTCGTCGGCGGGTCCGGCGGGGCGGAAGGTGTCCTCGGCGGCGGTGATGATCGCGGCGTTGCTGGCGTTGTTGGGGTTCACGTTGGTGGTGCAGTTGAAGACGACCTCGACGGATCCGACGTTGGCGGCGACCCGGCAGGAGGACCTGGTGCGGATCTTCTCGGATCTGGATTCCCGGGAGAAGCGTCTGCAGCAGGACATCGAGGGCCTGGAGGACAGCCAGCGGCAGTTGCGTTCGGGTGAGCAGGGTCGGCAGGCGGCGTTGGAGGAGGCGACGAAGCGGGCCGACGAGTTGGGCATCCTGGCGGGTACGTTGCCGGCGCGGGGGCCGGGGTTGGCGGTGCGGTTCGAGCCGGGTGGTAAGCCGATCCGGGCGGACCGGGTGTTGGACGCGGTGCAGGAGTTGCGGGGTGCGGGTGCGGAGGCGATGCAGATCTCGGGTGGGGATCGGGCGTCGGCGCGGATCATCGCCTCGACGTACTTCCTGGACGGGGCGGGGGACGTGTTGGTGGTGGACGGGCGGCCGTTGACGGGTCCGTACACGATCACGGTGATCGGTGACCCGGAGACGATGCGTACCGCGTTGAACATTCCGGGCGGGGTGGCCGCATCGGTTCGCGGTGACGGCGGTAACGTGAGCGTCGAGGATCGTGAGGTTGCCGAGGTTTCGGCGCTGCACGCGCCGTTGAAGCTGGAACACGCCCGTCCGGTCTCCTGACCGGCGCGGCCGCGCCGGGTGGTCCCGGTGCACCGATGGATGAGGGACGCGCTGGTGATTCCTGAGGATCTGCGTTACACCGCCGAGCACGAGTGGGTGGTGGGTGCCGAGGGCGGTAACGTCCGGGTGGGTATCACCCAGTTCGCGCAGGATGCGCTGGGTGACATCGTGTTCGTCCAGTTGCCGGACTCCGGTGCGGTGGTGGAGGCCGGTGAGTCGTTGGGTGAGATCGAGTCGACCAAGAGCGTGTCGGAGATCTACGCGCCGGTGAGTGGGACGGTGGCGGCGCGCAACGAGGCGTTGGCCGACACTCCTGAGGTGATCAATTCTGATCCGTACGGTGCGGGTTGGTTGGTGGAGATCGTGCCGGCGGACCCGGCGGCGGTGGACGGGTTGTTGACCGCTGCCGCGTATCGTGAGCTCACCGAGAGCTGAGTGGTGTCGTGCCGGGCGTGGGTGTTTGTGCCGCGCGTCCGGTTGCCCTGCATTTCGGCGCTGGCTAGGCTCGCCCAGTCGACCGAGAACCCCAAATTGGTGCAGTGTTGGGTGATTGCCTTTCGTGGGCAGGGGGAGCCAGTCGTCGGGTGATCTTCCCGGGGGCCGTACCCGCCGTTATCCTGTGCTGACCGAAACTGATCCGTGAGGTGGTCCCATGACGCGCCCAGGCGACGAGTTCCCCCCGCTCGACGTCACTTCGACGCTCAATCTCGGTTCGTTGGACGAAGTGCTGGAGGGTCCGGACACCGATGTGGTGCCGAGTCGGATGTCCGGCTCGTTGCCGCCGGGTATGGCGCTGCTGGTGGTTCGTCGGGGCCCGAATGCGGGTGCCCGGTTCCTGTTGGACCATGATGTGACGACGAGTGGCCGGCATCCGGACAGTGACATCTTCCTGGACGATGTGACGGTGTCGCGGCGGCATGCGGAGTTCCATCGGGATTCCGGGACGTTCACGGTGCGGGATGTGGGGAGTCTGAACGGCACCTACGTGAACCGGGAGCGGGTGGAGGCTGCCACGTTGAGCAATGGCGACGAGGTGCAGATCGGTAAGTTCCGGGTGGTGTTCATCGCCGGTCCTCGCCCGGAGGAGGAGGCCGGCCGGGGGTGAACGAGCCTGCGGCCTCCATGCCGTCCGGGGCGGCCCGGTCGCACCCGCTGATGAGTATCGGTGAGGTGTTGGGTCAGCTGCGGGTGGAGTTTCCGGACGTCACGATTTCGAAGTTGCGGTTCCTTGAGGCCGAGGGTCTGGTGGAGCCGCAGCGGACGGCGGCGGGGTACCGGAAGTACAGCTGGGATGATGTGGCCCGGTTGCGGTTCGTGTTGACTGCGCAGCGTGATCAGTATCTGCCGTTGCGGGTGATTCGTGAGCAGTTGGCGCAGTGGGACGGTGGTGAGGAGGCGCCGGGTCGGCAGCGACCGACGTTGGTGGCGGTGGGTCCCGGTGGTGAGGTGCCGGGCCGGTCGGCGGAGGAGCCTGAGTCGCAGGTGCGGCTCGGGCGGGCCGATCTGGTGGCGCGTAGTGGGATCGCCGAGTCGACGTTGGGTGAGTTGGAGCGGCTCGGGGTGTTGGTGCCGGATCCGCCGGGGTGGTATGACGCGGATGCGTTGATCATCGCGCGGGCGGTGGCGGGTTTGGCGGCGTACGGGTTGGAGCCTCGTCATCTGCGGGGTTACCGGTCGTCGGCGGATCGTGAGGTGGGTTTGTTCGCGCAGTTGGTGGCGCCGTTGGCGCGGCAGTCTGATCCGGCGGCGCGGGCGCGGGCGGCGGAGACGGCGCGGGAGTTGGTGGCGTTGTCGCAGCAGTTGCATGCGGCGTTGGTGCGGGTGGGGTTGCGGTCGACGTTGGGTCGGTGAGGGGTTCGGCTGGTGTGTGCGGAAGGTTCTGCCCCGGGAAGCGTGCCGTAGGCTTGCCGGGGTAAACCCTTTTCCGGCGCGGTGCGGGGCTGGTGCGGTGGGGACTGCCGTGTCGTGGTCCGTGTACCGTGCAGGGACGGGGCGCGGTGCGGGTGTAGGCGACAACGACACGGAGGCGGCGGTGCGCGAGCTGAGCGTGGTCGGGGTTCGGGTGGAGCTGCCCAGCAACCAACCGATCGTCCTGCTCAGGGAGGTCGAGGGCGACCGCTATCTGCCGATCTGGATCGGTGCGGTCGAGGCCACGGCCATCGCTTATGAGCAGCAGGGGGTCAAACCGGCCCGGCCGTTGACGCATGATCTGTTGCGGGACGTGCTGGCGGCGTTGCAGGCGCCGTTGCGGGCGGTGGAGATCACCGAGTTGAAGGAGAACGTCTTCTACGCTGATCTGTTGCTGGGTGACGGGGTGCGGGTGTCGGCCCGGCCGAGTGATTCGATCGCGTTGGCGTTGCGGGTGGGTGCGCCTATTCGTTGTGCGGAGCAGGTCCTCAGTGAGGCGGGGATCGTGATTCCCGACGAGCAGGAGGATGAGGTGGAGAAGTTCCGGGAGTTCCTGGAGCAGGTGCGTCCGGAGGATTTCGCGGGCTGATCGTGGCTTCGTCGTGGGTGTCGCGGTGGCGATGCCGGTGTCGTGGTGTGTCGTCGCGCGGCGTGTCGCGGCGGTTTCTCCGTGGTAACCGCTTGGTGCGGCGTTAGGGTTGCCGTGTCGAGGGGTGTGCGTCGGTGGCACCGGCGTGTTACCGCACTGACGGGGAGGTTGTCGGGATGCACGAGCCGCGGGAGCCTGAGCCAGGTGTGGAGCGGGGCGAGTCGGTGGCGCCGTCGGTGCCGGTGGACGGGGACGGTGCGGTTGGTTACCGGGGTGTGACGGCCTGTCATGCGGCGGGGATCAGTTACCGTCAGCTGGACTACTGGGCGCGGACGACGCTGGTGGTGCCGAGTGTGCGGGACGCGTCGGGTTCGGGGACGTCGCGGTTGTACTCGTTCCGCGATCTGGTGGTGTTGAAGGTCGTGAAGCGGCTGCTGGACGCCGGGGTTTCGTTGCAGAACATCCGTAAGGCGATCGAGGCGTTGCGGTCGCGTGGGGTGGAGGACCTGGCGGGGATCACGCTGATCTCGGACGGGACGACGGTGTACGAGTGCCGGTCCCCGGAGGAGGTGGTGGATCTGTTGCAGGGTGGCCAGGGGGTGTTCGGGATCGCGATCGGTGGGGCGTTCAAGGAGATCCAGGGTTCGTTGTCGCATCTGCCGGCGGAGCCGGCGGTGCCGGGTGGTGGTGAGGTGGTACCGGCGGCGCAGGAGGGTGTGTCGTCGGAGGTGGTGGGGGACGAGTTGGCGGCGCGGCGGGCGCGGCGTCGGGCGGGTTGATTCAGGTGGTGTGGACGCCGCGGCCGGGTTCCGGTCGCGGCGTCGTCGTGTCCGGGTGGTGCCGGAAGTCGGCTCGGTATGCCGGGTGGACTCTGGTGGTCCCGGGGGTGGGTCGGGCCGCCGTTGCCGTCCATAAGGGACGTTCTGGGATGGAGCGCTGTTGTTGACAGGTGTTCTCCGGCCAGGAATCCTGTCCAGGGCGATCACCAGAGACACCGATCGGGTCACGGTGAGTGACGGTTGGTGGTGGCGTCGAGCTGATGCGTGGAGCATGGTGCGGGGGTCGCATCCGTGGTCCCGCCGAGGACGGGAAACGAACCGAAGTGCACATCGATCACTATGTCGGCCTGGGTTCCGCGCGGGCCGGCGGTGCTGTCGCCGATCATGCCGCCGAGTTGCGTTGCCCGGTCACCGCCGCGTCGCCTGCCGAGCCGGTGGGCTCCGATGGGGACGTGCTGGCCGAGGCGACGGAGTTCCTGGGGGCGTTGCACGCCGAGCGGCAGCTGCCGGGGTTGGCGGCGCGGCTGGCGGAGGTGCGGGAGGAGGTCGCGTTGACCGGCTCGTACCGGCACACCCGGGAGGAGTTGGAGTACGGGGCGAAGGTGGCGTGGCGGCAGTCGGCGCGGTGTGTGGGTCGGGTGCGGTGGGCGGGGTTGCGGGTGCGGGACCGTCGGCACGTGACGACGGCGGCGGGGATCGCGCAGGAGTTGGCGGCGCATCTGGCGGCGGGGGACAACGGGGGTCGGATCCAGTCGGTGATCACGGTGTTCGCGCCGGACCGGCCGGGGGTGGGTCCGCGGGCGCGGATCTGGAACGACCAGTTGGTGCGGTACTGCGGTCATGTGCGTGCCGATGGCGGGGTGTTGGGTGATCCGGCGCAGGTGGCGATGGTGCGGGCGGCCCGCCGGTTGGGGTGGCGTCCGCCGCCGGTGCCGGGTCGGTTCGATCTGTTGCCGTGGGTGATCGAGACGGCGCACGAGTCGCCGTCGGTGTGGGAGGTGCCGCGGGAGTTGGTGCGGGAGGTGGCGTTGACCCATCCGGATCATCCGTGGTTCGCGGATCTGATGCTGCGTTGGCATGCGCTACCGGTGATCAGTAACATGCGTCTGCGTATCGGCGGGGTCGACTACAGTTGCGCGCCGTTCAACGGTCACTATCTGGGTGACGAGATCGGGACCCGGAACATGGGCGACCGGGAGCGGTACGACCAGTTGCCGGTGGTGGCGGCGGGGTTGGGGTTGGACACGTCGCGGGAGGACACCCTGTGGCGGGAGCATGCGGCGTTGGTGTTGAACCAGGCGGTGCTGCACTCGTTCCGGGTGGCGGGGGTGCGGGTGTCCGATCCGCACACCGAGTCGGAGTTGTTCATGAAGTTCTGTGCGCAGGAGGAGCGGGCGGGTCGGCCGGTGCACGGTGACTGGTCGTGGTTGAACGGGAGTGTGGGGTGGGCGGCGTTGCATGCGGTGCATCACCGTTACTACGACACCCGGGTCCCGAATCCGAATCTCTGGCAGACTGACCGCGTTTACGACCCGGATGGTGTGGTGGCGATGACGTTGCGTGAGCGTCACGACGTGGCTCGCGCGCAGGAGGACTGACGATGGACAACGCGGCGTTGCGCCAGAGTTGGAGCCAGTTCTCCGCCGCCGGGCCGGAGGCGGCGAAGTATTTCTATGCCACGTTGTTCGTGGTGTCGCCGGAGGCCCGGTCGATGTTCCCGACGAACATGCAGTACCAGGAGGACAAGCTCCTGGCCGCGTTGGGTCACATCATCACCAGTTTGGACGATCCGGAGGCGTTGACGGCGTTCGCGCAGCGGTTGGGTGCGGATCACCGGCGGTTCCACGGCCACGACCAGCGGGGTAACCCGGTGGTGTTGGGGGAGCGGCACTACATCTGGGTGGGTCAGGCGTTGCTGGCCACGTTGGAGCGTTTCCTCGGCCCGTACTTCACCCCGGCGTTGCGGGCGCAGTGGGCGGCGGCGTACGAGCTGGTGGCGAAGATGATGCTCGACGGGGCGGCGGAGGCGGAGCTGTCGTCGCCGCCGCACTGGGAGGCGGAGGTGGTGACGGCGGAGCGTCGTCGCGCCGACATCATGGTGTTCACGGTGCGTCCGAACTATCTGTGCAACTACCGGCCGGGGCAGTCGTTGCCGGTGCAGGTGCCGCAGTTGCGGACGTGGCGGTACCTGTCGCCGGCGAACGCGCCTCGGGCGGACGGGACGATCGAGTTCCACGTGCGGGCGGCGGGCCGGTTCTCCACGTATCTGGTGCGCCGGTTGCGGGCGGGGGAGCGGTTGTTGTTGGGGCATCCGACGGGGTCGGCGTTGTCGTCGTACGACCGGTCGCCGCACCTGCCGTTGTTGCTGATCGCTGGTGGGACGGGGTTGGCGCCGTTGCGGGCGGTGGTGGAGGCGGTGCAGCAGGGCGCGGGGCGGCGTACGACGCTGGTGGTGGGTGGTCGTACCCCGGATGACCTGTACGACGAGGCGGCGTTGTCGCGGTTGGCGGCGATGCCGCCGGCGGCGGGGTGGCAGCATGCGGGCGCGGGGTGGTTGCGGTATGTGCCGACGGTGGAGACGGGCTGGGGTTGGCAGGGGGCGATCGGTCGGGCGGGTGACACGGCGGTGCGGTTGGGGCCGTGGGTGGACACGGAGATCCTGGTGTGTGGGAGTCCGGAGATGACCCGGGACACGGTGGCGATGCTGGTGCGTGCGGGTGTGGCGCCGGAGCAGATCCTGACCGAGAGCTATGATCATTCTCTCTATCCGCCGCTCGCCGAGGCCGGTGCCGTGGGCCCGCGCGACTTCAGTGGGACAGGTGCCCGATGAGCGTCGACCACTCCGACCGGGTTTTGGCCGAGCAGGGTGAGATCGCCCGCCAGTTGTCGGTGTTGGAGGAGCGGCGGTTCCGGGGCAGCCACTGGTTGTCCGCCGACGAGGTCGCGGCGGTGGTGCGGGCGGCCGACGACCGGATCGGGTTGCTGACGGCGGAGTTGGAGCGGCAGCGGCGGGAGAACCAGGGGCTGCTGAGTCAGGTGGAGATGCTGCGGCACGGGACGTTGCCGAGCACCGCGCCGCAGGGACCGGATCCGATGACCGTCGAGTTGGCGATGCGGGCGCAGGACGAGGCGAACCGGACGATCGGTGAGGCCAGCGCGGAGGGCGCGGAGATCATCGCCGATGCGCGGCGGCAGGCGGAGGAGATCCTCGCCGATGCGCACCGGCGGGCCGGTGAGGTGGGTGCGGCGGTTGCGCCGGCCGCCGTGCCGTCGCCGGAGTTGGCGGGGAAGTTGCAGGCGTTGGAGGAGCGGCACGCGGCGGCGTTGGCGGCGGTCGCTGCGGCGCAGCAACAGCTCAACCGGTGGCAGTCGTATCTTGCGGCGCAGTCGGAGCAGCTGCGGGCGGACGCGGCGGCGGCCGGTGGGGCCAGTGCGCAGCTGCGGGCGGTGCTGGGCGGTTGACCCCGTGCGACCCGCACGCGCGTGTGCGGGTCGCCGCGGGTGGGGTCGCTGAGGCAGCATGGGACGGGTGACGGAGACGATCGACGCGGTGGCCGCGCTGGTGGCGGCCGGTGGGGTCGTGGTGGTGAGTGGGGCGGGCCTGTCCACCGAGTCGGGTATCCCCGACTACCGGGGGCCGACGGGTGCGGCCCGCCGGCACACACCGATGACGTACCAGGCGTTCGTCGGGGATGCGGCGGCGCGGCGACGGTACTGGGCGCGTAGTCACCTGGGGTGGCGCACGATCGTGGGGGCGACGCCGAACGGCGGGCACCGGGCGGTGGCCCGGTTGCAGGCCGCCGGCCTGGTCGACGGGGTGATCACGCAGAACGTCGATGGTCTGCACACGGCGGCGGGCAGCGGGCAGGTGGTGGAGTTGCACGGCCGCCTGGACACGGTGGTGTGCCTGCGCTGCGGTGACCGAACGGCGCGGGCGCAGCTGCACCGGCGGCTGGTGGCGGCGAATCCGGGGTTCGACGCGACGGTGGCGGTGGTGAATCCCGACGGTGACGTGGATCTCGATGACGCCCGGGTGGCCGGGTTCCGGATGGTCGACTGCGGCTGTTGTGGCGCGGGGATGCTGAAACCGGACGTGGTGTTCTTCGGGGAGTCGGTGCCGGCGGCGCGGGTGGCGCGGTGTTTCGCGATGGTCGACGCGGCGCGGGCGGTGCTGGTGCTGGGGTCGTCGTTGACGGTGTTGTCGGGGCGTCGGTTCGTGCTGCGGGCGGCGAAGTCGGGCATTCCGGTGGTGATCGCCAACCAGGGTCCCACCCGCGGTGACGGGTATGCGACGCTGCGGGTGGACGCACCGCTGGGCTGGTTCCTGCCGGCGCTCGCCGACCGGGTGGCGGCGGCCGTGCCACCCGGTCGGCGAGCGCCGGCCGGCTGACATCCACCCGGGCGGGGGTACGACATCCGTCGGTAACGGGGGCGCTGGTAGCGTTGACCATGCCGACACCACCCGCGCGGGAGAGATCGCCCAGCAGTATCCGGGCGGCGCCGAAGGGGCAGATTCTCCCCGGAACCTCTCAGGCAGAAGGACCGCGACGGGCAGGCACTGTGGAGCGCCCGTGGCGTGACTCAGGGGGAGGCCGATCCGTCGACCTCGCCGCCTGAGTCAGGAGCGTCACGCATGACCGTAGAGCAGTTCGCCGACCGGCACATCGGTCCCGGTCCGGACGACGAGCGCCGCATGGTGGAGGCCGTCGGGTACGGGTCGATCGACGAGCTGATGGACGCGGCGATCCCCGAGGTGATCCGCTGGCACGGGGCGTTGGATCTGCCGGCGCCGGCCACCGAGCGGGAGGCGATCGCCGAGCTGCGGGCGTTGGCGTCCCGGAACACGGTGGCGGTGTCGATGATCGGTCTGGGTTACCACGGCACCCACACCCCGGCGGTGATCCGCCGCAACGTGCTGGAGAACCCGGCCTGGTACACGGCGTACACGCCGTACCAGCCGGAGATCAGTCAGGGCCGGTTGGAGGCGCTGCTGAACTTCCAGACGATGGTGACGGACTTGACCGGTCTGGCGACGGCGAACGCGTCGATGCTCGACGAGGCGACCGCGGCGGCGGAGGCGATGACGTTGGCGCGGCGGGCGTCGAAGAGCCGCAGCGCCGTGTACGTGGTCGACGCCGACGCGTTGCCGCAGACCGTCGCGGTGCTGTGCGGTCGGGCCGAGCCGTTGGGTATCGAGGTGCGGGTGGTGGACCTGGCCGTCGAGGAGTTGCCGGCGGAGTTCTTCGGGCTGCACCTGCAGTATCCGGGGGCGTCGGGGCTGGTGCGGGACCATGCGCCGCTGGTGGCGGCGGCGCACGCGGTGGGCGCGTTGGTGACGGTGGCGGCGGACCTGTTGGCGTTGACGCTGCTGCGGGCGCCGGGGCGGATCGGGGTGGACATCGCGGCGGGCACCACCCAACGGTTCGGGGTGCCGATGGGCTTCGGGGGGCCGCACGCCGGTTACCTGGCGGTGCGGGCCGGGTTGGAGCGGATGCTGCCGGGTCGGCTGGTCGGGGTGTCCCGGGACGCGGCCGGTGAGCCGGCGTACCGGTTGGCGTTGCAGACGCGGGAGCAGCACATCCGGCGGGAGAAGGCGACCAGCAACATCTGCACCGCGCAGGTGCTGCTGGCGGTGATGGCCGGCATGTACGCCGTGTACCACGGGCCGGACGGGCTGCGGCGGATCGCCGACCGTACCCGGTCGATGGCGCTGCGGTTGGCGGCGGGGCTGCGCGCCGGTGGCGTCGAGGTCGTCGACGGGGTGTTCTTCGACACGGTGACGGCGGTGGTGCCGGGTCGGGCGGCGCGGGTGGTGGCGGCGGCGCGGGAGCGGGGGGTGAACCTGCGGCTGGTCGACGCCGACCGGGTGGGGGTGTCGTGTGACGAGACGACCACCGGGGGGCACCTGGCGGTGGTGTGGGAGGCGTTCGGGGTGGACCCGGTCGTCGGGGACGTGGCGGAGGCGGTGCCGGCCGGGTTGGCGCGGGACACCGACTTCCTCACCCATCCGGTGTTCCGCAGCCACCGGTCGGAGACGGCGATGCTGCGGTACCTGCGTCGGCTGGCGGACTTCGACTACGCCCTGGACCGGGGCATGATCCCGTTGGGGTCGTGCACGATGAAACTGAACGCGACCACCGAGATGGAGCCGGTGACGTGGCCGGAGTTCGCCCATCTGCATCCGTTCGCCCCGGACGAGCAGACCGCCGGTTACCGGGAGCTGATCGGGCAGCTGGAGGGGTGGCTGGCGGAGGTGACCGGCTACGACGCGGTCAGTGTGCAGCCCAACGCCGGGTCGCAGGGGGAGCTGGCCGGGTTGTTGGCGATCCGCGCGTACCACCGGGACCGGGGTGACGGTCACCGGGACGTGTGTCTGATCCCGTCGTCGGCGCACGGCACGAACGCCGCGTCGGCGGTGATGGCCGGGATGCGGGTGGTGGTGGTCGGCTGTGACGCCGACGGCAACGTCGACCTGGTCGACCTCGACGCGAAGATCGACAAGCATCGGGACGCCCTCGCGGCGATCATGGTGACGTACCCGTCGACGCACGGCGTGTACGAGACGGGCATCGCGTCGCTGTGCGCGAAGGTCCACGACGCCGGCGGCCAGGTGTACGTCGACGGGGCGAACCTCAACGCGCTGGTCGGGTTCGCCAAGCCGGGCCGGTTCGGGGCGGACGTGTCGCACCTGAACCTGCACAAGACGTTCTGCATTCCGCACGGCGGCGGCGGGCCGGGGGTGGGTCCGGTGGCGGTGCGGGAGCACCTGGCGGCGTATCTGCCGGGTGACCCGTCGGGTGCCCGGGTGGCGGGTGCGCCGGCGATCTCGGCGGCCCGGTACGGGTCGGCGGGCATCCTGCCGATCCCGTGGGCGTACCTGCGGATGATGGGCGCGGCGGGGCTGGCCCGGGCGACGGGGGTGGCGGTGCTGGCCGCGAACTACGTGGCGGTGCGGCTGCGCGACCACTTCCCGGTGCTGTACACCGGCAACAAGGGCCTGGTGGCGCACGAGTGCATCCTGGATCTGCGGCCGTTGACGAAGGCGACCGGGGTCAGTGTCGACGACGTTGCGAAGCGTCTGATCGACTACGGGTTCCACGCGCCGACGATGTCGTTCCCGGTGGCGGGGACGCTGATGGTGGAGCCGACCGAGAGTGAGGACCTGGCCGAGCTGGACCGGTTCTGCGACGCGATGATCGCCATCCGGGCGGAGATCGACGAGGTGGCGTCGGGGCGGTGGCCGGCGGGGGACAACCCGCTGAGCAACGCCCCGCACACCGCGGCGATGGTGTCCGGGGACGAGTGGCCGCACCCGTATCCGCGGTCGGTGGGCGCGTACCCGGCCGGGGTGGACCGGGTGGGGAAGTACTGGCCGCCGGTGCGGCGCGTCGACGGCGCGTACGGCGACCGGAACCTGGTGTGTTCGTGTCCGGCGCCGGAGGCGTTCCAGGACTGAGGCGCGGTGCCGGGGCGGCGGTCGTGTGCCGCCCCGGTGCGGCGACCGGGGGAGGGCGGCCCCCACGTGGGGGCTAGCCTGGTGCGACGGGTCGGCGTCGCCGACGCATCGTGATCGGGTCAGGCGACGAGGGCGTGCCGGGCCGGCCCGCGGTGCGGGGCGATGGTGCTGCCGTCAGGGAGGAGTTCACCGGTGTCCTCGAAGACGATGACACCGTTGCAGAGCAGGCTCCAGCCCTGCTCAGGGAAGCAGGCGATGACTCGGGCGGCGTCCCGGTCGGTCGCTTCGGCGGAGGGACAGGGGATCTGGTGCTGGCACATCGGGTTCTCCGGACTGTGGGGGCACTGTGTCATGGTTCACATGACCAGTGACGCACAGTACCAAGGGACGGCGCACCGGATCGAGCAGCCTTCCGCCATGTTGCCCGGAAATCCGCTGAACGGATGAGGAGGAATCAGCCACCCGGCGTGGAAACGCTCCCAACGGTCCCGGTCGACGTACCCGCAGTGCCGGCCCCCTGCCGCAGCGTGCTCGTCGAACGCGACCGCTACGAGTGGCAGATCACCGACGGTGGTGACCCGGCCGCGCAGATCACCGCTTTCCTCACCGCCCACGGCCTGCCCGTCGACGACCTGACCCGCCCGGCGGCCCACCGCGCCGACGGCCCCTGCGGCGCCGCCCTGTTCGTCTCCGCCGCCGCCGGGGCCCGGATGGCCGGCGCACCCACCGGCCCCGCCAGCCCCGTGCCCGCCCTGCCCGACGTCGCCGTCGTCGTCTACGACCACGGCCCCCGCCGCCCGCCGCCCGCCGCACCGGCACCCGACCGGCTGCGGCTCGGCCCGTGGCGGGACAGCTGGACCGGCACCCAGCACGCCGACGCCGTACGTGCCGTCCGCGCCGCCATCGCCCGCGGCGACGTCTACCAGGTCAACGTGGTCGGCCACGCCGCCGCCACCTACACCGGTGACCCCCGGCCCGCCCTGGCCCGCCTCGCCGGACTACCCGGCGCCCGCTACGGCGGCACCCTGCACGGCGACGGCTGGAGCATCGGCTGCGCCTCACCGGAAACCCTCGTCGCCGTGCACGCCGGCCGGGTCGTCACCCGCCCCATCAAGGGCACCCGCCCCGCCACCCCGGCCGGCCGCCGCGACCTGCTCGCCTCCGCCAAGGAACGCGCCGAACACATCATGATCGTCGACCTGGAACGCAACGACCTCGCCCGCATCGCCCGCACCGGCTCGGTGACCGTCGACGACCTGTTCACCGTCCGCCGCTGGTGTGACCTGTGGCAGGCCGAGTCGACCGTGTCGGCGGCCCTCGCCGACGGGGCCGGCCTGACCGACCTGCTGCGCGCCACCTGCCCCGGCGGCTCGGTCACCGGCGCGCCCAAACACGCCGCGCTGGCGCTGATCGCCGCCGTGGAACCCGTCGGCCGGGGCGCCGGCATGGGCGCGTTCGGCTGGATCGGCCCCGGCCACCTCGATTTGGGCCTGACCATCCGCACCGCCGCCGCCGACCACGACCGGCTGCACCTGTGGGCCGGTGGCGGCATCACCTGGGACAGTGACCCCACCGCCGAGGTCGCCGAAGCCGCCGCGAAGGCCGCCCCGCTACGGGCCCTGCTCGCCGCCGGCTGAGCGCACCCGGGCCGTTAGGGTGGCGGGCATGCACGTCGAGTACAGCGGCACCGGTGACCCCGCCCGCAGCCTCGCCCTGCTGTGGCGCACCCGCGAGCGGGTCAGCCGCAGCGGCGACCTCGGCGTCGACCAGATCGTCCGGGCCGCCATCGACGTCGCCGACGCCGAGGGGCTCGCCGCGCTGTCCATGCGTCGGGTCGCCGAACGTCTCGGCGTCGGCACCATGTCCCTCTACACGCACGTGCCCGGCAAGGGGGAACTGCTCGACGTCATGCTCGACACCGTGCACGGCGAAACCCCCCGCCCCACCGACGTCCCCGGCGGCTGGCGCGGCCGACTGGAGCGCATCGCCCGGGACAAGTGGGCGTTGTACCTGCGCCACCCGTGGCTGCTGCAGGTCGCCACCACCCGCCCCCCGCTGGGCCCCCAGGTCACCGCCCGCTACGACTACGAACTACGCGCCGTCGAGGGCACCGGCCTGACCGACCTGGAGATGGACGCCGTGGTCACCCTCGTCGACTCCTACGTCCACGGCGCGGTACGCGGCGCGGTGGAGACCGCCCAGGCCACCGGTCGCACCGGCCTCACCGACGAACAGTGGTGGCACGCCCACGCCCCCTACCTGGAGAAGGTCATGGACCCGGCGAGGTTCCCCACCGCCGCCCGGGTCGGCGCCGCCGCCGGGCAGGAGTACCAGGCCGCCACCGACCCGACCCGCGCCTTCGAGTTCGGCCTGGCCCGCGTCCTCGACGGCATCGCCGCGCTCATCGCCGACCGGTGCGCCGACTCACCGCCACCGGCGACCCCCCGATAGCCTTCCCGACATGACCGTACGCCCGATCCGGATCATCGGTGACCCCGTCCTGCGCACCGCCTGCACCCCGGTGACCCGCTTCGACGACGCCCTGCAGCAGCTCGTCGACGACCTGATGGACACCCTCACCGGCGAACCCGGCCGGGCCGGTGTCGCCGCCCCCCAGATCGGCGTCGACGCCCAGGTGTTCGTCTACGACGCCGACGGCCACCGGGGACACCTGATCAACCCCACCATCGAACTGTCCGACGACATCCAGGACGACGACGAGGGCTGCCTGTCCATCCCCGGCCTGTACTTCCCGACCCGCCGCGCCCTGCACGCCACCGTGCACGGCGTCGACCGGCACGGTGACCCGCTGACCATCTCCGGCAGCGGCTTCCTCGCCCGTGCCCTGCAACACGAGACCGATCACCTCGCCGGCCGGCTCTACGTCGACACCCTGCGCGGCGACGTCCGCCGCAAGGCCCTGCGGGAGATCCGCGCCGGCCGGTTCGACTCACCCCGCCGACGCGGCTGACCCCGCCCCGACGGTCAACGTGTACTCGCCGAACCCGGCGACGCGGGTGAACCCCAACCGTTCGTAGAGGCGCACGGCCACCGCGTTGTCGGCCCGCACGTTCAACGTCACATGGTCGACGCTCGCCGCCAACCGGGCACACAACGCGGCCACCACCGCAGCGCCCAGGCCCCGCCCCCGCACCTGCGGGCGGGTGGTCACGTTCCCCACCGCGGCCACCCGGTACGTCGGCGACCACACGTGCACCCCGGCCACCGCCAGCAGCGCGTCGCCCTCGCGTATCCCCACGTAGTGGCCGGTGTCGAGCATCCGCGCGTCGAACCAGTTCCCCGGGTACGCCACCGCGTACAGGTCCCGCAACGCCGGCAGGTCCGCCGCGTCGAGCACCTCACCGGTGGCGGCGGTGCCGGCGAGCCGCCCCGGGTCGGTCAACGCCATCCGCAGGTGCGCCCCGGCCGGGGTGAGGACGTACCGGCCCGCGAGGACCCGCTCCAGGCCGGGGGACAGGTGCGCGTACAGGCGGGCCGGCAGCACCGGGGCCACCTCGTCGAGCAGCGCCGCCATGGCCGCGCTGTCGCGCTGCGCGGCGAACGCCAGCAGCACCGGCTCGACCGCCCCGTGGTAGAGCAGCACCACCTGGTCACCGCGCCGGAACCACGACGTGTACGGCCAGAAGAACTCGTCCAGGTCACCCAGCTGGTAGGCGTGCAGCACCGGATCACGGCGTAGCAGCGCGGCCAGCACGGCACGGTCGTGTTCGGCGCGGACCGGCACCGGTCAGCAACGACCCGTGGGAAGGTTCTCGTCGGCCCACCGGGCCAGCTCGTCCAGCGCCGGCAGCAGGGCCGCGCCCCGCCCGGTCAACTGGTAGCTGACGCCCAGCGGGGGACCCTCGCGCACCGTGCGGCTGACCAGGTCCACCCGGGCCAGCTCACCGAGTCGGTCCGACAGCACCGACTCGCTGATGCCGGGCAGCGCCCGCGCCAGCTCGGCGAAGCCGGCCGGCCCCTGGGCGAGGGTGCCGAGGATCATGCCGTTCCACCGCTTGCCGAGGAACGCGAACGCCCGGGACAGCCCCCCGGGGCAGGCGCGGGGCCCGCCGTCGGTCGGGGAGCACGTCGTCATCGTCCCAGCATACGTGGTCCGCAACTCACCCTAGTAGCTTCGAAAAAACTAGCTGCTACTCTGGTCGCAGTAATCGTCGTTCCGACCGGAGGACACCATGACCGACGTACTGCCCGGCCACCTGATCACCCTCGACCCGCAGGCCCAGGCCCAACTGTTCACCGAAGCCCGCACGGCCAACACCTTCACCGACACCCCCGTCAGCGACGAACAACTCCGCGCCATCTTCGACCTCGCCAAGTACCCACCCACCGCCATGAACGTCCAACCCCTGCGCGTCCTGTTCGTCCGCCCCGGCGACGGCCGCGACCGCCTCCTCACCCACGTCGCCGAGGGCAACCGCGCCAAGACCGCCACCGCACCCGTCGTCGCCGTCCTCGCCGCCGACACCGACTTCCACGAACACCTCGACACCGTCTTCCCCATCCGCCCCGGCATGCGCGAACACTTCGCCGCCGACCCCGCCACCCGCGACGGCATGGCCCGCTTCAACGCCGGCCTCCAGGTCGGCTACTTCCTCCTCGCCGTCCGCGCCGCCGGCCTCGCCGCCGGACCCATGGGCGGATTCGACGCCACCGGCGTCGACAACGAATTCTTCACCGGCACCGGCTGGAAGTCCCTGCTCCTGGTCAACATCGGCCACCCCGGCCCCGACGCCTGGCACCCCCGGCTGCCCCGCCTCGACTACGACACCGTCGTCCGGCACGCCTGACCCACCGACACACCCCGCACCAACCCCGGCTGGCCGGCCGAGCGCCACCCACGCTCAGCCGGCCAGCCACTGGTCGTACCCCAACTTCGCCACCAACGCCAACACCACCACCAGCAACACCACCCGCACGAACCCCGCACCCCGACGCAACGCCATCCGCGCCCCCACCGCCGCCCCCGCCACGTTGCACACCGCCATCACCGCACCCAACGCCCACCACACATGCCCAGTCAACCCGAACACCACAAGCGCACCCAGATTCGTGCCAGCATTCACGACCTTCGCCATCGCCGAGGCGTGCACGAAATCCGAACCCAGAATCGCCGTGAACGCCAACACCAGGAACGTGCCCGTACCCGGCCCGATCAACCCGTCGTACAGGGCGATACCCAGACCCGCCACCCCCACCGCCACCACCACCCGCACCGGCGTCCGCCGCTGCGGCCACGCCACCACACCCAGCGACGGCCGCGCGAGCACGAACACCGCCACCGCCACCAGCACCACGAGCACCACCGGCCGGTACGCGCTACCCGGAACCGCACCCGCCAACGCCGCACCCAACCCCGCCGTCAGCACCGCCAACCCCGCCGCCGGACCCGCCACCGCCCAGTCCAGCTCCGTCCGCCGCGCATACGTCACCGCCGCCGTCGACGTGCCGAAGATCGCCGCCAACTTGTTCGTCCCCAACGCCGTCGCCACCGGCACCCCCGGCGCCGCCACCAACAACGCCGGCAACAACAACAACCCACCCCCACCCACCACCGCATCCACCCACCCGGCCAGGGCAGCCGCAGTCAGCAGAGTCGTCAACGACACAGCATCCACGGCCCGCCATTCTCCCCACCCCACCCGGCCACCCACCCACCCGAGTGGCCCACCTCACCGCCCCCGCCGCCTGCGCAACCACATCCCCACCACACCCACCGCCACGAACACCAGCACCGAACAACACAACAACCTGATCATCCAGCAACTGTCCCACGCCACGTAGGGTGCACACGTGCGCCTGGCCACCTTCAACCTGCTCCACGGCCGCTCCCTGACCGACGGACTCGTCGACCCCGACCGGCTCACCGCCGCCGTCCACGCCCTCGACGCCGACATCCTCGCCCTCCAGGAAGTCGACCGCGACCAGTCCCGCAGCGGCCACCACGACCTCACCACCATCGCCGCCCACGCCCTCGACGCCCCCGAACACCGCTTCGCCGCCGCCGTCGTCGGCACCCCCGGCGAACACTTCCGCCCCCTACGCCACGACGACGACGGCCACGGCGAACCCTGCTACGGCATCGGCCTGATCAGCCGCCACCGGGTCCGCAGCTGGCACGTCACCCGCCTCAAACCCGCCCCCATCCGCTCACCCCTCTACGCCCCCGGCCCCGGCGGCGGCCTCATCCTCCTGCGCGACGAACCCCGCGTCGTCCTCGCCGCCGTCCTCGACACCCCCCACGGCCCCCTCACCGCCGCCGCCACCCACCTGTCCTTCGTCCCCGGCTGGAACGCCTACCAACTCCGCCGCGTCGTACGCGCCCTACGCGCCCTACCCGCCCCCCGCATCCTCCTCGGCGACCTCAACCTCCCCGCCGGCCCCGCCCGCCTCCTCACCGGCTGGCAACCCCTCGCCCGCCACCCCACCTACCCCGCCACCGCACCCCGCGTGCAACTCGACCACATCCTCGCCGACCCCCACGACCGGCACCGGCTACCCCCGGTCACCGCCACCGCCACCCCCCGCTCCACCATCTCCGACCACCGCCCCCTCGTCGTCGACCTCGGCTGAACCGCCCCACCCGGGCACCCCCGCCCCGCACGCCCGCCGCGCCGCCCGCAACGCGTTACGGAACAACATCGCCACCGTCGTCGGACCCACCCCACCCACCCGCGGCGTGATCGCCCCCGCCACCCGCGCACACGACTCGTCCACATCCGGCAACAACCGACGACCCTCGTACCGCACCCCACCACCCACCACCACCGCACCCGGACGCACATGCTCCGGACGCACGATCCCCGGCACCCCCGCCGCCGCCACCAGGATCTCCGCCCGCCGCGTGTACCGCGGCCAGTCCGCCACCCCCGTGTGCACCACCGTCACCGCCGCGTTCGCCGTCGGCCGCTTCTGCGCCAACAACATCGCCAACGGACGCCCCAACGTCGCACCACGACCCAACACCACCACCTCCCGCCCCGCCACCGGCACCCCGTGGAACGCCAACAACGCCTCGATCCCCGCCGGCGTACACGGCAACGGCCCCGGCAACCCCAACGCCAACCGGCCCATGTTCACCGGATGCATCCCGTCCACGTCCGAATCCGGATCCAACACCTCCAACGCCCGGTCATAGTCCAGATGCCCCGGAACCGGATGCTGCACCAACACCGCGTGCACCCCGGCGTCGTCGTTGAAATCCCGCAACACCCGGTGCAGATCCGCCTGCGACGCCGACCCGGGCAACCGCACGTGCGGCGACGCGAACCCCAACTCCGCCGCCTGCCGAGACTTGATCCGGATGTACCCGGCACTGGCGTCGTCGTCACCCACCAGCACCGTCGCCAACGCCGGCACCACCCCGACCGCCCGCAACGCCGCCACCCCCTCGGCGACCTCGGCGAGAATCCGCTCCGCCACCGGCCCACCCGGCAACAACCGCGCCGTACCGGACGTGGGGGACAGAGAAGAGGAAACAGACATGGCTCACCTCGACCACGGAGGCCCAGGCGGTCGACCCCCGCGACGAGCTCCCCGATGGTTGACCCATCCCCGTGCCGCCAGTCGCGTCCACCCACACCATCCCACACCCACCCCCTGACACACCGCCCCGATCACTCACCCGGCCCACCCGACACCAACCCCACCAACACCCGGTTCGTCCGGTTCGACCGCACCGCCGCCCGCTGCTGACCCGCCGTCACCTCGATGTACGTCTGCGACGACGCCAACGACGCATGCCCCAACAACCGCATGATCTCCGCCGCCCCCGCCCCGTCCTCGGCCAACCGGGTCGCGAACGTGTGCCGCAACGCGTGCAACCGCGCACCCGCCGGCACCCGGTCGGTGATCCCCGCCCGCCGATAACAGGAATCCACCAGATACTGCAACCCGCCCCGACGCAACGGCTCACCCCGCCGGTCCACGAACAACACCCCGTCCGGTCGGACGCTGCGCGCCCCGAACCGCCGCCGCCGACTGTCCAGGTAGGCCGACACCACCTCGTCCAACTCCGGCTCGACCGGCACCACCCTCGGCCGACCGCCCTTACCGGCCACCGCCACCCGACGCTCACCGGCCCGCCCCGACACCGACGACACCCGCAACGCCAACAGCTCCGCCAGACGCAGCCCCGCGCACAACGCCAACGCCAACACCGCCACGTCCCGCTCCGGCCACGGGTCACGCTGCCGCGCGTCCTCCCGCGACACCGACTCCAGCAGCAGCTCCGGGGTGTCCTCACCCCGCAACGGCTTGGGCTGGGGGAGCGGCGCCCGGGGACGCCCCACCGCCGGCATCGGATTGCCCGCCACCACCTGCTCGGCCACCAGGAACGAGAAGAACCCGTTCCAGCTCGACCAGGCCCGGTGCACCGACGCCGCCGCCCGGGGCGCGGCGAACCGGGCGAACGCCGCCCGCATCACCCGGGGGGAGAGGGTGGAGATCATCAACTGGTCGGGGGACAGGGGAGGGGTGCACTCCTCACCGGCCAGTGTCGCGACGGCCAGCAGGTCCCGCCGGTACGCCTCCTGGGTGTGTGGGGAGGGCTTGCGGGTGGCCCGCGCGGTCAGGAACTCCTCGATGAGCCGTCCAACCGATTCGTCCTGTTTGTCATGCATAAGGGATATTATGCAGCTTTCTCGGGTTGCCGGCCACCCAGGGGAGGGGAGCGACATCAGGCTGTTCCGCAGTGCATCCGGACCGGGCCGGGTTCCACCTGCCGGCATCCGCTCGGGTCGTTGTCCGCACCGGCAGTCCACGCACACCAACTGACGTCCCACGGGGACACCGGTGGCTCGTCGGCTGCCTGACCCGCACAGGCGTCCCGTCGGATCAGCGCGACAGGGCGCGGCCCGCCGTTGTGCGGCGTCTACCGCGCGGGCGCGGGAAGCGGTTGCGGCCCCGAAGGTGGGCAGTCGCATCCCGGGTGTCCGAAGGCCGGCAGGGGGCTCCTCTCCCGGTTTACTTTACATAATGTGCATTATCGAATCAGCATCGGGGCGGCTGCGGTGACCGTCCGGCTCACCGGGGCGACCGCTGGGCGCGGCACCGGTTTGCCCGCCGTGGGCGGCGGGGGCATGTGAGGGGCACGTCACCGCGATGTCCCGGAGAGGAAGCACCGATGCTGTCCGCACTCGACCGTCGGCACACCGTCGCGCCGCCCGGGTACAGCCGCTGGCTGATCCCCCCGGCGGCGCTGGCGATCCATCTCTGCATCGGCCAGGTCTACGCGACCAGCGTCTACAAGAACTCCCTGATCGCGCACTTCGACGCGAGCCAGACGGCGATCGGGGTGATCTTCAGCATCGCGATCGTGATGCTGGGGTTGTCGGCGGCGGTCGCCGGCACCTGGGTCGAGGCGAACGGGCCGCGCAAGGCGATGTTCGTCTCGGCGTGTTTCTGGGCGGCCGGGTTCGGCGTCGGCGCGCTGGGCATCGCCACCGGGCAGCTGTGGCTGTTGTACGTCGGGTACGGGCTGTTGGGCGGGATCGGGTTGGGTATCGGCTACATCTCCCCCGTGTCCACGTTGATCAAGTGGTTCCCGGACCGGCCGGGGCTGGCCACCGGTCTGGCGATCATGGGTTTCGGTGGTGGGGCGATGGTGGCCTCTCCCCTGTCGCGTCAGCTGCTGTCGTTGTACGACTCCGGGTACGACCCGGCGGACGCCGGGTCGACGGCCTCGGGACCGGCGTTGGTCTGGTTGTTCGTCACGCTGGGTGTCGGCTACTTCGTGATCATGATGTTCGGGGTGGTCAACGTGCGGGTGCCGGCGGCGCACTGGCGGCCGGACGGGTTCGATCCGGCTGCGGTGGCGGCGAAGCCGCTGGTGACCACGGCGAACGTGTCGGCGGCGAACGCGGTGCGGACCCGGGCGTTCTGGCTGCTGTGGGTGGTGTTGTTCTGCAACGTGACCGCCGGCATCGGGATCCTGGAGCAGGCCAGCCCGATGATCCAGGACTTCTTCCGCGACGGGGGCGGCTCGGCGGTGTCGGTGGCCGCGGCGGGCGGATTCGTGGGCCTGTTGTCGTTGTTCAACATGGCCGGTCGGTTCGTCTGGTCGTCGACGTCGGACGTGCTCGGCCGCAGGCCGATCTACCTGGTGTACCTGGGTGTGGGGATGGTGCTGTACGCGGCGCTGGCCCTGGTCGGGCAGACGGCGACGGCGCTGTTCGTGCTGCTGGCCTGCGTCATCCTGTCGTTCTACGGTGGTGGGTTCGCGACCGTTCCGGCGTACCTGCGGGACCTGTTCGGCACGGTCGAGGTGGGGGCGATCCACGGCCGGTTGCTGACCGCGTGGTCGGCGGCGGGGGTGGCCGGGCCGTTGATCGTCAACGCGTTCCTGGACGCGCAGGGTGAGCCGGGGACGTTGACGGCGTCGGCGTACCGGCCGGCGTTGTTCACGATGGTCGGGGTGCTGGCGGTGGGCTTCGTGGCGAACCTGCTGGTGCGTCCGGTGCCGCAGCGGTACCACGAGCGGACCGGTGGGCGGGACGGGGATACGGATGTGGTGACGACGCGGAGGGGTGGCGCGCGATGAACGAGGACGGTCCCCGGGGGCAGCGGGTCCGGTTGTGGGTTTCCTGGTCGCTGGTGTCGGTGCTGCTGGGTTACGGGGTGGTGCAGACGGTGCTGACGGCGGCGAGGCTGTTCACCGGGTGAAAGGGTATGGCGCTGGGCGGTCAGAGGCCGCCGGCGACGCGTAGTACCGCGCCGGTGGTGTAGGTGGCTTCGGGTCCGAGCAGCCAGGCGACGGCGCCGGCGACCTCGTCGGGTTCGCCGGCGCGGCCGAGGGGGATGCGCCCGGCGGCGGTGTCGGCGCGGTCGGGTACGCCGGAGTCGGTGTGGATGTCGGTGCGGATGATGCCGGGGGCGACGGCGTTGACCCGGATGCCGCGGGGGGCGAGTTCCTTGGCCAGGCCGATGGTGAGGGTGTCGGTGGCGGCTTTGACGGCGGCGTAGTGGATGTACTCCCCCGGGCTGCCGAGGGTGGCGGCGGCGGAGGAGATGTTGACGATGGCGCCGCCGTGGGTGAGCCGGTGGGCGGCCTGTTGGGCGCAGAGGACGTACCCGATGAGGTTGACGTCGACGACGCGGCGCAGGTCGTCGGGGCGCAGTGCGGTGAAGGGGCCGATGGGGCTGGTGACGCCGGCGTTGTTGACCAGGGCGGTGAGGGGGCCGAGGTCGGCGGCGGTGGTGAAGAGGCGGTCGATCTGGGTGGGGTCGGTGGTGTCGGCGGGGACGGCGACGGCGCGGCGGCCGAGGCGGTGGATGTCGGCGACGACGGCGGCTGCGGCGGCGTGGTCGTGGCGGTAGCCGATGGCGAGGTGGTGGCCGGCGGCGGCGAGCCGTCGGGCGGTGGCGGCGCCGATGCCTCGGCTGCCGCCGGTGATGACGGTGACCGCGGTCATTGTCCCTGCTCCCCTGCCGGTGCGGTGTGCGGTGGTGTGACGGTACCGTCCGCGCCGGTGGGTGGGCAGGGTGTGGGTGCTCACGTGGCGCGGTGGCGCGGCGGTGGGTGGGGTGATCGCTTACGCTCACCGCGTTTCGGACGGATCGGATCGGTGGAGGTGTGTGGTGGGTGTGAGTGTCGGTGATCGGGTGGAGGATTTCGTGCTGCCGGATCAGACGGGTGCGCCGCGGCGGTTGTCGGAGTTGTTGGCGGCGGGGCCGGTGGTGTTGTTCTTCTATCCGGCGGCGATGACGCGTGGGTGTACGGCGGAGAGTTGTCACTTCCGGGATCTGGCGGCGGAGTTCGCGGCGGTGGGGGCGCAGCGGGTGGGGATCAGTCGGGATCCGGTGGAGAAGCAGGCGGAGTTCTCCCGGATGCACGGGTTCGACTATCCGTTGTTGTCGGATGTCGACGGTGTGGTGGCGCAGGCGTTCGGGGTGCGGCGGCGGTTGCCGTTGGGGCCGTTGAGCACGCGGCGGATGACGTTCGTGATCGGTCAGGACCGGCGGGTGCTGGCGGTGGTGCACAGCGAGTTGGGGATGAACGAGCACGCGGACGAGGCGTTGCGGGTGCTGGGGGGCTGATCGTCGGGTTGTCGTGGTGGGCTGGTATCAAGGCAGGATCAGACACGTGTACGAAAGAGGGTTGTGATGGCGGGCCAGGGTTTGTCCGATGACGAGGTGCGGGGTATCCGGGAGGCGTTGGCGGCGGGGCGGAAGCCGAGGGTGGTGTTCACCGCGTCGGCGGGGCAGATCGCCGGGCAGGTGGGTCAGGTGGTGGAGGTGACTGATCCGGCGGTGTCGGACGAGTTCGTGGTGGTGCGGTTCGGGCGCGACGAGTTGCCCTTCTCCCCCGCCGATCTGGCGGTGGCGCCGCGGGGTGCGGGTCGTCGGGTGGTGGAGGCGAAGTCGGAGCCGGTGGTGGAGCAGGTGGAGCCGGCGGCGAAGGTGGAGCCGGAGTTCGTGTTGGACACGCCCCGGGTGCCGGTGCAGAGGCGGGAGGAGCCGAAGGTGGAGCAGCAGTCGGTGGCGGTGGAGAAGCCGGCGGCGCGTCGGCCGGCGAAGGTGGCGAAGCCGAAGGGGCCGGCGGGTTTGACGGTGACGTTGGCGTATGCCGACGGTGAGTGGACGGTGGCGGCGCAGCAGGGGGCGAAGGCGTTGGCGAAGCCGTACGTGGTGAAGCCGGCGGAGGCGTTGCGGATGGTGGCGTTGGTGGATGTGCCGGGGGTGCAGGAGGCGGTGGAGCAGATCCTGTCGGCGGAGCGGTCGGAGGCGGAGCAGCAGGCGGAGAAGTTGCGGGCGGAGTTGGCGGAGATCGAGGCGCGGTTGGCGGAGTTGCGTGAGGCGCGGTGAGGTGGGGCCGGTGACGGCTGTGGTGGGGGCCGGTGGGGGGCGGTCGCCCCGCAGGCCCCCGGTGGGGGTGGGTCAGAAGTAGTCGCCGAGTTGGGCGGGGCCGCCGGCGGCGAGCAGGTCGAGTGGGGTGGGGTCGGTGCCGGTGGGGTGGTGCAGCAGGCCGGCCTGGGCGACGGTGCGGGCGGTGGCGGCACCGGTGTAGAGCAGGGCGAAGCCGCGGACGGTCAGGTGCAGGTCGGCGGGGGTGGTGGTGCGGCGCAGGTCGGCGTGGCCGTCGGTGATCTCCAGGTGCCAGGTGCCGGTGTTCCAGTCGGCGAGGGGGTCGTCGAGGGTGAAGGTGGCGGTGCCGTGCAGGTGTGGTGGCCAGCCCCGGTCGCGGATGGCGCGGGTGACGTCGACGGGGCGGTGCATCCAGGTGTCCTGTTCGTGTTCGCGGGCTTTTTCCACGGGCAGGTGGGGGGTGAGGGGGTCGCCGGGGAGCAGGGTGAGGCGCAGGGTGGGGGCGACGCTGTGCCAGCTGGCGAGGATGCCGACGAGTTCGCGGGCGGCGTCGGCGGTGGTGGCGGCGAGGTCTTCGACGGTGATGGTGCCGTCGTCGCCGTAGTGGTTGCGGCGGTCCCAGCCGGCGTAGCCGACGAGGTGGCCGTGGTGTTCGACGAGGGTGAGGCCGTCGTAGGGCAGGGTGTCGTCGGTGGTGTGGCGGGTGCGGTGGTGGTCGTGCAGGGGGCCGCTGCGGGCGAGTAGGCCGCGGCGGTGGCGGACGGTGCGGGTGTGTAGTTCGTCGACGGCGGTGAGGTCGGCGGCGGTGCCGGGGCGGACGGTGAGGTGTGGGCTGGGGTGGTGGCGGGTGAGCAGGGCGGTGGGGAGGTTGACGGTGCGTAGGATGCCGGCGGTTTCCCAGCCGCAGGCGCGGTAGGGGGCGGCGACGGTGGGGAACAGCGCGCTGACGGCGGCGCCCCGGTCGTGTGCGCCGCGTAGGAGGGTGGTGAGCAGGGCGCGGGCGATGCCGCGGCCGCGGGCTTCGGGGGTGACGGCGACGCCGGCGATGTCGGCGGCGGCGATGGTGCGGCCGTCCCACCACTGGTGGTGGTGCAGGTCGACGGCTTTGCCGATGAGGCGGCCGGTGTGGTCGAACGCGCCGTAGCGGGTGGTGCCGGGGGTGGTGGTGGGTGGTGGTGCGGGTTGCGGGTCGGAGCCGAAGGCGGTGCGGCCGAGGTGCCAGGCGGCGGCGTGGTCGTCGTCGGTGAGTTCCCGGACGTGGGGGTCGTGCGGCATGCGGCGACGATAGCGGTGGGTGGGCGGGTCGGCGACGGGTTTGTGGTGGACGCGTTGCGGGGCCGGTGCGACCCCCTCGCTCCGGCCCCGCGTCCCCGCGCCCCTCGCGCGTCTTTCAGTGTTGCGGGATGTTCTGTACCCCGATTCGCTTGCGGAACACCCAGTAGGTCCAACTTTGGTAGGCGAGGACGATCGGGGTGAAGACGACGGCGACCCAGGTCATGATTTTCAGCGTGTAGGGGGTGGAGGCGGCGTTGGTGGCGGTGAGGGTGCCGGTGGGGTCGCCGGTGGAGGGCATGACGTTGGGGAACAGGGCGGTGAAGAGGGTGGCGACGGCGAGGGCGATGGCCAGGGCGGTGCCGGTGAAGGCCCAGCCTTCGCGGCGTACGCGGGCGGCGGCGAGTGCGCCGAGCAGGGCGAGTGCGGCGGCGGCGGCGAGGACGATGGCGGCGGGGTTGGAGCGGATGGTGAGGGTCCAGGTGAGGAAGGCGACGGCGACGACGGCGGTGCCGACGCCGAGGGTGACGGCGAGGGTGCCGGCGCGGTGGCGGATGTCGCCGGTGGTCTTGAGGGCGAGGAAGACCGCGCCGTGGGTGAGGAAGAGGCCGAGGGTGGTCAGGCCGCCGAGCAGGGCGTAGGGGTTGAGCAGGTCGAGCAGGCCGCCGACGTATTCGTGGTCGGCGTCCAGGGGTACGCCGCGGAAGATGTTGGCGAAGGCGACGCCCCAGAGCAGGGCGGGGATGGCGGAGCCCCAGAAGATGGCATGGTCCCAGCGGCGTTTCCAGGCGGCTTCGGGGCGCTTGTGGCGGTATTCGAAGGCGACGCCGCGGGCGATGAGGGCGAGCAGGATGAGCAGTAGGGGTAGGTAGAAACCGGAGAAGAGGGTGGCGTACCACTCGGGGAAGGCGGCGAACATGGCGCCGCCGGCGGTGATGAGCCAGACCTCGTTGCCGTCCCAGACGGGGCCGATGGTGTTGATGAGGACGCGGCGTTGCCGGTCGTCGCGGCCGAGGACGGGTAGGAGCATGCCGACGCCGAAGTCGAAGCCTTCGAGGATGAAGTAGCCGGTGAAGAGCACGGCGACGAGGAGAAACCAGATGGTGGTGAGTTCCACGGTGGGGCTCCGGGTCAGTAGGCGAAGGCGAGCGGGCGCTCGGCGTCGTCGGTGTCGTCGGGGGTGGGGGTGACGTCGGGTACGCCGGCGCGGGCGTAGCGCAGGAGGAGTTTGAGTTCGATGACGGCGAGGGTGGCGTAGATGAGGGTGAAGGCGGTGAAGGAGGTGAGGACTTCGGTGAGGGAGACGCTGCGGGAGACGCCGTCGCGGGTGAGCATCTCGCCGAAGACGATCCAGGGTTGGCGGCCCATCTCGGTGAAGATCCAGCCGAAGGAGTTCGCGAGCAGTGGGAGCACGGGCATGATCAGGCCGGCGCGCAGCAGCCATCTGTTGGTGGGGGTGCGGCCCTTGCGTTGGGTCCAGAGGATGAGCAGGGCGATGGCGGCGGCGGCGAGCCCGAAGCCGATCATGAAGCGGAAGCTCCAGTAGGTGACCGGGATGATCGGGGTGTAGCTGCCGGGGCCGTACTGGCTGGCGTACTGGGCCTGGAGGTCGTTGATGCCGTGGACGGTGCCGTTGGGGTCGCCGGTGCCGAGGTAGGACAGCAGGTAGGGGATCTTGAGGGCGAAGACCTCGCGGCTGCCGTCGAGGCTGCCGACGGTGAGTACGGAGAACGAGGCGGGGCTTTCGGTGGTGTAGAGGCCTTCGGCGGCGGCCATTTTCATGGGCTGCACCTGGGTCATGATCTTGCCTTGGATGTCGCCGGTGAGGACGACGAGGGTGGCGGAGATGAGCACGACCCAGGCGCCGAAGCGGGTGGCGTGGCGGTAGGCGTCGGTGTCGGGGGTGTCGCGGCGGCGCATGACGTGCCAGAGGCCGACGGTGGTGACGAGGGCGCCGGCGACGAGGAAGGCGCCGGCGAGGGTGTGCGGGAAGGTGATGAGGGCGACCTTGTTGGTGAGGACGGCGACGAAGTCGGTGAGTTCGGCGCGTCCGGTGTCGGGGTTGAAGCGGTAGCCGACGGGGTTCTGCATGAACGAGTTGGCGGCGAGGATGAAGTAGGCGGACAGGTTGGTGCCGATGGCGGCGGCCCAGATGCTGGCGAGGTGCAGGCGTTTGGGGAGCCGGTCCCAGCCGAAGATCCACAGGCCGATGAAGGTGGATTCGAGGAAGAAGGCGACGAGGGCTTCGATGGCCAGGGGTGCGCCGAAGATGTCGCCGACGAAGCGGGAGTAGTCGGACCAGTTCATGCCGAACTGGAATTCCTGCACGATGCCGGTGACGACGCCCATGGCGAAGTTGATCAGGAAGAGTTTGCCGTAGAACTTGGTGAGTTTGAGGTACTTCTCGTCGCCGGTGCGGTGCCAGCGGGTCTGGAGGATGGCGACCAGGACGGACAGTCCGATGGTCAGTGGTACGAAGAGAAAGTGGTAGACGGTGGTGACACCGAACTGCCAGCGGGCGACGTCCAACGCGTCCACCGGGATCCCCCTGCCATTGATACTACGAGACGTAGTAGATACTACCGCGCGTCGTAGGTTGTCGGGCAGGGTCGGGGGTCCCGACCCGACCCGGGACCAATGACCCTGATCACCACGGGCCGCACGACCCGGCTCCGGTCCTCCCCCACGCCCGTGCGACCATCGGCGACTGATGGACACCCCGCGCCCCGGCTGGCAGCCACCACGGTTCTGGCGTGCCGCCCAACTGCTCGCCCGGCTGGTCGTCGCCCTGTGCGCCCGACTGGAGGTCAGCGGGGACGTCCCCGAGCACCTGCGCCGGGGGCCGCTGATCCTGGCCGCCAACCACATCAGCCCCTTCGACCCCATCGTGCTCGGCGCGGCCTGCCGGGCCCGGGGCGTGTCGCCCCGCTTCATGGCCACCGGTGGGCTGTTCCGCACCCCGGGCCTCGGCGCGCTGATGCGCCACGCCGGGCACCTGCGCGTCGACCGGGGCACCACCGGCGTACGCCGGGCACTCGACGACGCCGCCGCGGCGGTCACCGCCGGGTCGGTGGTGCTGGTCTACCCGGAGGGACGCATCGGCCTGGACCCCGGCATGTGGCCCGAACGCGGCAAGACCGGCACGGCCCGCCTCGCCATGGCCTGCGACGCCCCGGTGGTGCCCGTGGCCCAGTGGGGGTCGCACGAGGTGCTGCCCTACCGGGCACCCCGGGGGATGCTGCGCGCGCTGGGCCGGGCGCTGGTGCGCCGCCCGGTCATCCGGGTCCGCTTCGGCGCGCCCCTGCACCTCGCCGACCTCTCCCCCGACGCGCCCGGCGCGGCCCGCCGGGGCACCGACCGGATCATCGACGCGATCACCGCCACCCTGGTGCCGCTGCGGCCCGACGAACCGGACCGGCCCCGCCACGTCGACCCGGGGCGTCCCGTCGACACCAGCCGGGTCCACCGCCGCCCCACGTCGGCCTGACCCGCCGCCGGTCGGCCGCCCGCCGGCCAGCGGGGGCGGGCATACTGCGCTGCGTGTCGACCCGAGCCGGCTACCTGGACGCCCCCACCCCGCTGGCCTTCGCGCACCGCGGTGGCGCCGCCGACGGCGACGAGAACACCGTCGCCGCGTTCACCCGGGCCGTCGAGCTGGGCTACCGGTACGTGGAGACCGACGTGCACGCCACCGCCGATGGGGTGTGCGTGGTCTTCCACGACGCCACCCTGCGTCGGGTCACCGGGCAGCGGGGCCGCATCGCCGACCTGCGCTGGGCCGACCTGGCGACGGTGCGGGTCGGCGGCGCGGCGGTCGTGCCCCGGCTCGACGAGGTGCTGGCCGCCTGGCCGCAGATCCGGTTCAACATCGACGTGAAGGCCGACACCGGCGTCACCCCGGCGGTCGGAGCGGTCACCCGGGCCGGCGCGGCCGACCGGGTGCTGCTGGCGTCGTTCAGTGACGCCCGGTTGGCGCGGCTGCGCGCGGCCACCGGCGGCCGGGTCGCCACCGGCCTGGGCGCGCGGGGGGTGGCCCGGCTGTGGCTGGCGTCGCGGCACGGCCGGCCGCTGCGGTTGCCGCCGTCGGTGGTGGCCGCGCAGGTGCCGCCCCGCTACGCCGGGGTGCCGGTGGTCGACCGTCGGTTCCTGGCCTACTGCCGCCGGCTGGGGGTGCAGGTGCACGTCTGGACGATCGACGAACCTGCCCGGATGCACGACTTACTGGATCGTGGTGTGGATGGCATCATGACCGATCACGTCGGCGTGCTGCGCGACGTCTACCGCAGCCGCGGCCTCTGGGCCGCCTGAGCCCCGAGGACCGCGATGGCCGACCCGGTCGCCACCACCCCCACCGCCACCGGCACCCCGGCGGGCCTGCGCCGGGAGCGGCGTGGCTGGTACCTGTACGACTGGGCCAACTCGGCCTTCCAGACCACCGTGATCACGGTGTTCCTCGGCCCGTTCCTCACCACCGTCACCGAACTGGCCGCCGGCTGCGAACTCGGCGCGGACACCTGCGACGGGTACGTGCACCCGCTGGGCATCCGGGTCGCCGCCGGCTCCTACTACCCGTACCTGATCTCGCTGTCGGTGCTGTTGACCGTGTTCGTGCTGCCGGTGGTGGGGGCAATCGCCGACCGGACGGTGCACAAGAAGCGGCTGCTGGCGGGGGCGGCGTTCACCGGTGCCGGGGCGACCATCGCGATGGCGCTGGTCACCGGCGAGCGGTACCTGCTCGGTGGGGCGTTGTTCCTGGTCGCCAACATCGCCTTCGGCGCGGCGGTGGTGGTGTACAACTCGTTCCTGCCGCAGTTGGCCGGCCCGGACGAACGCGACGCGGTGTCCAGTCGCGGCTGGGCCATCGGCTACCTCGGTGGTGGTCTGCTGCTGGCGTTGAACCTGGTGGCGGTGACCCTGCTCAGCGAGGACGACAACCCGCAGCGCACCCTGGACCTGGCCCGCTGGTCGATCGTGTCGGCCGGGGTGTGGTGGGCGGCGTTCACCCTGGTGCCGCTGCGGTGGCTGCGGGAGCACCCCACCGCCGAGGCGTTGCGCGGGGCGGGCCGCAACGTGGTCACCGACGGGTTCCGGCAGCTCGGGCGGACCCTGCGGGAGATCAAGGCGTACCCGTTGACGCTGTTCTTCCTGCTGGCGTTCCTGGTCTACAACGACGGCATCCAGACGGTGATCACCCTGGCCAGCCAGTACGGCACCGAGGAGCTGCGGCTGGGGCAGAGCACGCTGATCGTGACGATCCTGCTGGTGCAGTTCCTCGCCTTCGGCGGGGCGTTGGCGTTGGGGGCGCTGGCCCGGCGCATCGGGGCGTGGAAGACGGTGCTGCTGTCGCTGGTGCTGTGGACCGGGGTGATCATCGGGGCGTTCCGGTTGCCCGCCGAGGCCCCGCTGCCGTTCATGATCCTCGGTGGGGCGATCGGTCTGGTCCTCGGCGGCAGCCAGGCGTTGAGCCGGTCGCTGTTCAGCCAGCTCATCCCCGCCGGCAAGGAGGGCGAGTACTACGGGTTCTACGAGATCAGCGACAAGGGCACCAGTTGGCTCGGCCCGCTGGCGTTCGGCCTGGTCTTCCAGCTCACCTCCTCCTACCGGGTGGGTCTGGTCTCCCTGCTGATCTTCTTCGTGGTCGGGTTCGCGCTGCTGGCCGCGGTGCCGATCCGCCGGGCCATCGTCGCCGCCGGCAACACCCCGCCCCGGGTGCTCTGACCATCGGCCCGATCCACCCGCACCGATGGGCTAGGCTGCCCCGACGTGACCGACGACGCCGCTGCCACCCCCACCTGCCTGGCCCGTCCCCTGCCCGGCCCGCACGACGGGGGGACCGGCTGCGCCGCCGCCCGGGGCGTCGACGGCCGCCCGTTGCACGCCGCCGCGTTGAAGTTCTTCTGGGGTCCGATGGACTGCGGCAAGTCGACGATGGCGTTGCAGATGAACTACAACCACGCCCGGCAGGGGCGGCGGGGCCTGGTCACCACCCGCATCGACCGCTCGCTGGGGCCGCGGGTGACCACCCGCATCGGGTTGGCCCACACGGCGGTGGAGGTGACCGACGAGCTGGACCTGCGGGCCCTGGTCCGGGACACCTGGGCCGAGGGGGTCCGCATCGACTACCTGATCTGCGACGAGGCGTCGTTCTACGACGTGGCGCACGTCGAGCAGATGGCCGAACTGGTCGACGGCTACGACGTCGACGTGTACGCCTTCGGTCTCGCCACCGACTTCCGGTCGTGCCTGTTCCCGGCCGCCCGGCGGCTGTTCGAACTGGCCGACGAGGTGGCCCGCATCCAGGTGGAGGTGCTGTGCTGGTGCGGGCGGGAGGGGCTGCTCAACGCCCGCGTCGTCGACGGGCGGGTGGTCCGTGAGGGCGCGCAGGTCGTCATCGGGGACACCGTCGACACCGCCGACGTGCGCTACCAGGTGCTGTGCCGGCGGCACTACCGCTCCGGCGACCTGGGCCCGCGCGCCTGACCCGGCCGGCGGTCAGTACGGGTCGCCGTGGTCAGTACGGGTCGCCGCAGATCCGCCACTTCCCGTCCTCCTTCACCACCGGCAGCCGCCGCTGCTCGTCGGCCCCGCCGTCGCGGGTGACCCGCACCGCCACCTCCCCCGCCGGCCGGCCCCCCCTGGTGCGGACCGACACGTCGAGGATCTCGTAGCCGGTGACCACCGGCGGGGTGCGGACCCAACCGGCGAACCCGACCTCGCTCCACCGGCCGCGCGTCGGCGCGCACAACCGCCGGTACGCCTGCTCCACCTCACCGGCGGACAGTTCCCGCAGGAACCCGTCGGCGGTCTCCCGCACCGGGCCGGTGGCGCCCGCCACCACCTGCACGTTCCACAGCCCCAGCCCGGCCACCCCGACCAGGCACAGGCCGACGGCCAGACCCCCCAGGAACAGGCCGGTGCGCACCGGGCGACGCCGCCGCGCCGGTCGGGTCCACGCCTGCTGCACGCTCATCACCTGCGACGGTAGGCGGGCGGGTCGGGGCGGCGCAGGCGGTTCGCCCCCTGTCGCACCGCCGGGGCGATCGTCTACCGTCGGCGCACACCCCTGGTGAAGGAGCGACGGATGAGCCGCTACGTGCAGCCGGTGCCGGACATCGACGACCCGTACGCCGGTGACCGGCTGCTGCGGTCGTGGCTGACCCGGCAGCTCGGCGCGGACGGGCACACCGCCGCCCAGGACCGGCTGACCGCACTGGCCGCCGACGCCGCCGGGCCGCTGCGCGCCGCGCACGCCGACGCCGAGGCCCACCCGCCGACGCTGGTCCGCTACGACCCGTGGGGCGCCCGCGTCGACCGGATCGACACCAGCGCCGGCTGGCAGGCGCAGCGGGCCGCCGCCGCCCGGCACGCCGTGGTCGCCCTGCCCTACCTGGATTCGGCACGCGGCACGTGGGGGGCCGCCGCCCGCGTCGTCCAGCACGCCCTGCTGCACCTGTACGGGCCGGAGTCGGCGACGTTCTCCTGCCCGGTGGCGATGGCCGACGGTGCCGCCGCGCTGCTGAGCACCCCCGACGTCGACGCACAGGTGCGCGACGCTTGGCTGCCCAGGCTGGTCGCGACCGACCCGGACACGGCGATCGTCAGCGGGCAGTGGATGACCGAGTCGCAGGGCGGCTCCGACCTGTCCGGCACCGGCACCCTCGGCCGGCCCGCCGCCGACGGGTCGTGGCGGTTGAGCGGGGAGAAGTGGTTCTGCTCGGCCGCCGACGCGGCGATGGCGGTGGCGTTGGCCCGGCCGGAGGGCGCCGGGCGGGGCAGCCGGGTCCTCGCCCCGTTCCTGGTGCCCCGCTACGCGGCCGACTCGCCGCTGGCCGGCGCCACCGCCGCCCCGGACGGCCCGGCCCCCGGGGTGGTGGTGCGGCGGCTCAAGGACAAGCTGGGCACCCGGGCGTTGCCGACCGCCGAGATCGGGTTGCGGGACGCGTACGCGCTGCCGTTGGGTGACCCGGCGGTGCCGGGGCTGGTGCGGGCGATGACCCTGGTGGTGGTGACCCGGGTGCACAACGCGTCGGCCGCCGCGTCGGGAATGCGTCGGGGCCTGTCCTATGCGCTGGCGTACGCGCGTGCCCGGCGGGTGGCCGGTGGGCTGCTGGCCGACAATCCGCTGCACCGGGCCACCCTCGGCGCGTTGGCGGTCGACGCGGCGGGCGCGTTCGCGCTGGCCGGGCACGCGTTCGCGTTGCTCGGCCGGGTCGAGGTCGGCGGCGACCCGCAGGCCGCCGCGGAGCTGCGGGTGGTCGCGCCGCTGGCGAAGCTGGCCACCGGACGGCTGGCGGTGTCGTCCGCCGCCGAGTACGTGGAGGCGTTCGGTGGGGCCGGCTACGTCGAGGACACCGGCGTGCCGAGGCTGCTGCGGGACGCGCAGGTCCTGCCGATCTGGGAGGGCACCACCAACGTGCTGGCGGTGGACGTGCTGCGCGCGGTCACCCGGGAGGACGCGGCCGGTCCGCTGCTGGCGCGGCTCACCGCCGCCGCCGACGTGGCCCGTCCGCTGTCCCCGGTCCTGGCCGACACCCTCGCCGCGGTGGCCGCGGAACTGCGGGCCACCCTCGGTGAGGTCACCGCCGACCCGGCGTCGGCGACGGTCCTGGCCGGCGCGCGTGCCCTGGCCCTGCGGATGGCGTACGCGCTGGCGGCGGCGCTGCTGGTGGAGCACGCCGCGTGGGGTGACGGGCAGGCCGAGGTGGCCGCCCGGTTGTGGGCGCGGCGGTGGCTGCGGCACGAGGACATCTGCGCCGACGCCCACCACCACCTCGACCTGCTCACCTGACCCGGGTCAGCGCGCCGTGCAGGAACAGGTCGACCAGGTCGGTGGTGGACGGCGTCGTGGTGGCCAGCGGGCCCGGCGGGGACAACAGACCGAGGAACAGGTCGGCGAGCTGGTCGGGCGGCAGCCGTAGCCGGTCGACGTCGGGGGTGAACAGGGCGGCCACCGCCGAGCGGACCGCCGTCGCCGCCGTGCCGGCCGGTGGCGGGTCGGGGCGGGCCCGACCGGTGGCGTGCAGGGCACCGAGCACCGCGCCCAGCCGGGCCAGGTGGGCGTGGACCGCCCCGGCGGCCTCGGTGAGCCGACCGGCCAGGGGCTGGCGTCGGTCGATGCGGGCCAACCGGTCGAGCAGCGGGTCGGGGCGCAGGGCCTCGGCCACGCAGGCGTCGAGCAGCGCCTGCTTGTCGGCGAAGGCGCGGAACACGGTCGCCTCGCCGATCCCGGCGGCCCGCGCCACCTCGGCCGTGGTCAGGGTGGTGCCCCGGCGGGTCAGCAGGGGCAGCGCGGTCTGCACGATCATGGCGCGGCGGCGGTCGGCGGCCATGGCCGGCGCGCGTCGTCGGCGTCCCCCGGGTGCCGTCATGGCACCACACTCGGGAGTGAGCGCTTACTCCGTCAACCGGTTTTCCTCAGCCGCGCCGCCGGGCCCGCGCTGCCCAGATGACGTACGCCGGGTCCCGGTCGAGGTTGTGCCGGTCCCGGTCGTAGCGGCGGGTGGTCCGCGGGTCGGCGTGCCCCATCGCGTCCTGGACGTCCTCCAACGGCACCCCCTCCTCACGGGCGGTGGTGGCGAAGGCGTGCCGCAGCGAGTGTGGGGACAGCTTCGCCGCCGCGGCGATACCCGCCGTGGCGGCCAGCCGGCGCACCAGCCGGAACACCGAGTGCCGGTCGAGTCGACCGCCGGTGGTGGTGGCCAGCAGCGGGCCGGTCAACGCCTCGACGGCCACCCCGGCCGTCGCCGCCCGCTCGGTCAGATAGGCGTCGAGGGCGTACGCGGTGCCCGGGGTGAGCGCCCGGCGGCGGGACTTGCCGCCCTTGCCGACGAACCGGACGCTGCGGTGCCCCCGTTCGGCGCCGAGGTCGGCCAGGTCGAGGGAGACCAGTTCACCGACCCGCAGGCCGAGGTCGGCCAGCAGGGCGACGGCGGCCCGGTTGCGGGCCGCCGTCGGTCCGGTGTCGGCGTCGGCGGCGGCCAGCAACGCGTCGACCTCCTGCGGGGTGAGGCCGACGGTGGCCGAGTGGTCCCGGTCGATGCGCGGGCGGTCGGCCCCGGAGACCGGGTTGGCGTCCACCGCCCGCAGCTTCACCAGGAACTCGTACCAGCTGGACAGGGCGGACAGTTTCCGGGCGACGGTGGCCGGGGTCAGCGGCCGGCCGCTGCGCGCCGCCGGGGTGGCCTCCAACTGCCGGGCGTAGGCGTTGACGTCGAGGAAGGTGGCCCGCAGCGGGTCCAGGTCACCGCCGGCACACCAGGTGAGCCAGCCGGCGATGTCGCGCCGGTACGCGTCGCGGGTGTGCGCCGACAGTCGACGGTTACGCAGCCACGCCTCGGTGAAGTCGACGGGTGTGCCGGTCAGCGCCGGGCGGGTCGCGGTGCGGGGCAGGACGGGGCCGTCGGGACGCAGCATGCGAGAAAGACTCTCAGCCCCGGTCGGTAATCACGGTGAGGCGCGCCCGAGCGGATTGCCCGACGCCCGGGTGCGACGGCGTCGGGCCCGGTGGGGGCCGGTGCGGCCCCCACCGTGGGCGTGGTGGTCAGGCGGTGATCTGCCGGTGTCCGTTACCGGCAGTGACCGGGACCCGACGCGGCTTGGCCCGCTCGGCGATCGGGATGCGCAGCGTCAGCACCCCGTGCTCGTAGGCGGCCTCCAGCCGGTCGGTGTCGAGGGTGTCGCCGAGGAACAGCTGCCGGGAGAAGGTGCCCATCGGCCGTTCGGCGGCGACCAGTTCGACGCCGTCGGAGGTGGGACGGCGGCGCTGCGCGCGGACGGTCAGCACGTTGCGCTCCACCGTGCAGTCGATGCTGTCGGGGTCCACCCCGGGCAGGTCGAACGCGGCGTGGAAGTGGTCGCCGTCGCGCCAGGCGTCCAGGTGCATCACCGCGGGGCGGCTGGTGGTGCCGAAGAGCTGCTCGGCGAGCCGGTCGATCTCACGGAAGGGGTCGGTACGCATCAGCATGGTCGTGCCTCCTCGGTTTCCTCGGGCCGAAGGTTTCCGGTGAAGTTGAGCCGGGTCGACTCAACTCGTACTTCAGTATTTACCTCGTCCCGGCGCGCCCGTCAACCCCGTCGTCGGTCACGGCCCGGTACGCCGGTAGACCCGCCGGTCACGGCGCAGCAGGGCCCCGTCGACCAGGTGCCGGCGGACCGTCACGTGGTCGGTGCCGCGCCGGCAGACGTTCTCCGACCGGTCCGGGGAGCCGGGGCGGTCAGGAGGGCTGGACCTCGTCGAACAGGGCGAGTGCGGTGGCCGGGTCCGGGCCGACCAGGCGTTCCAGACCGGCCGTGGTGATCGCCGCCCACCTGCCGGCCCGCGCCCACATCCGTTCCTCCCAGGCCCGCACGACCCCGTCCAGATCGTCCGGGTCGGCGGCGACGGACTCCGCGAGCTCGGCGCCGTCGAGCATCGCCAGGTTCGCCCCCGCCCCCAACGGCGGCATCAGGTGCGCGGCGTCACCCAGCAGTGTCACCCCACGCACGTGGGCCCACGTGTGGGACACGGGAAGGACGTGGATCGGACGGTGGACGAACGCGGTGCCCCGCCCGAGCAGGTCACGCACCGGTTGCGCCCACCCGTCGAACAGGGCGAGCAGGGCGGTCCGCGTCGCCTCCACGTCGGTCAGGTCCAGCCCTGTGTGCCAGTCGAGCGGCGCGCGGAGCTGCGCGTACACCGTGACGTGGCCGCCGCTGTTGCGTTGGGCGACGATCGCGCGGTTCACCCCGTACACGGCGAGCGCGCCGTCGCCGATCAGCTCGGCCAGGTCGGGGTGGCGGGTGTCGACGTCGTCGAGGGAGGTCTCGACCGCGGTGACGCCGGTGTAGTACGGGGTCGCCGGCGACACCGCGGGCCGCACCCGCGACCACGCGCCGTCCGCGCCGACCACGAGGTCGAACGTCTCCTGCCGGCCGTCGGCGAGGTGCACGAGCGCGCCGTCGGTGGGCACCACCTGGGTCACCTTCTGGCCCCACCGCACGTCGAGCGAGTCGAGCAGCAGGCCACGCAGTTGCCCACGGTCGATCTCCGGATTGGCCCGCTCGTCCGGTCGGGGTCGCCAGTCCCGCAGCACGGTTCCCGCCGGGTCGAGGATGCGCATGGCCTGCCCCTCGGGACGGGACAGCTCGCGGAACCGTGCCGTCAGCCCCGCCTTGTCCAGCGCCAGTTGGCCGAGCCCCTCGTGCAGGTCGAGGGTGCCTCCGGGGGGACGGGAGTCGGGCCCGTGATCGCGTTCCAGGACGGCGACGGGATGGCCGAGGCGGTGCAGGACCCGGGCGAAGGTGAGGCCACCGGGTCCGGCACCCACCACCGCGATACGCTGTCTCATGGCGATACACTGTATCGGTCGTGAACGTGTCGTCGCCAGCAGCCGGAGGTGACCGTGACCGTGTGGGACCGGCCGGAACCGCCGCCTCCCCCGGTGCCGCTCGACCGGGAGCGGATCGTCGTCGCCGCCGTCGCGCTGGCCGACGAGGGCGGCCTGACGGCGGTGTCGCTGCGCAAGGTCGCCGCTCGCCTGGACGCCGGCCCGATGCGGCTGTACGGCCACCTCGCCACCAAGGACGAGCTGCTCGACCTGATGGTGGACGCCGTCCACGCCGAGATCCTTCCCGACGAACCGACCGCCGACTGGCGGGAGACGCTGCGGGTCGTCGCCCACCGCACCCGGCGTACCGTGCTGCGGCACGAGTGGCTGGCCGACCTGCTCGGCGGCCGCCCCACCCTGGGACCCAACGGCCTCGCCGTGACCGAGACCCAGCTGGCCGCCCTCGACGGGCTCGCCGACACCGACACCGTCCTGCGTGCCGTGGAGACCGTCGGCGCCTACGTCACCGGCGCGCTCCGGCGGGAGGTCGCCAACCTGCGGGCGGAACGCGCCACGGGCCTGTCCAAACGCGACTGGCAGCGCGCCCACGGCCCGCACGTGACGAGGATCCTGGCCACCGGCCGCTACCCGGCACTGGCCCGGGCGGTGCACGACGGCACCGAGGTGGACGCCGAGACGTCCTTCACCGCCGGCCTGGACTGGGTCCTCGACGCCGTGGCCACCCGACTGCCCGGATAACCCGGTTGTCGTCGACGAGGCCGTCGGTGACGGTGTGCCCATGTCCCACGAACTGTTCGCCGTCGTCGCGGCCACCGGCGCCCTCGGCCGCCGCGCCGTCACTCGGCTGCGTGAGCGGGTCGTGGCCGTCGTCCGCGATCCCCGCCGCGCCCGCCCTCTGGCGGTTGCCGTACGCCACGGCGACTACGACATCCCCGACACGCTGGTCGAGGCGTTCGCCGGGGTCACGCGACTGCTGTTCGTCTCGTCCCCCGAACTCGATCCCGCCCGTCGCACCGAACAGCACCGCGCGTCGTGGCGGCGGCAGAGCGGGCCGGGGTCACCGATGTGGTCTACACCAGTTTCCATCCGATCGCCGGCCTCTTCGACGCCCACCGGGCCACCGAGGAGGCGCTCGCCGCAGCGGGCCCGGTCCACACGGTGCTGTGGAACCCGTTCTACACCGCGAGCCGTTCGTCGACGCGGCGCTCCGGGACGCCACATCCGGGGCGGCGTTGGTGCACGCGACCGGGGGCCGGAACCTGACCACCGCCACCCGGGCCGACCTAGCCGATGCCGCAGCGGCCGCCCTGCTGCGCCCCGACACCCGGGGGCGGACCTACACCCTCAACGGCCCGCCGTGGACGTACCAACAGGTGGCCGCCGCGCTCGGCGTCGAGGCCCGAACCGGCGTGGTGACCGGCCCGATGGGCTGGCTGCACGGATTGACCCGTGCCGGCACCCTGGACGTGTCGACCGACCACCTACGTGAACTGCTCGGACGGACGCCGGCCGGCATCCTCGACGACCTCCCTCGGGCCAACTGCTGACCCGGGTTTGTCAACCGCGGGACGGGACTGGTGAACAACTCCAGCCTGCCCTATCTCTGGAGCGCAGGCACCCTTCGATGGAGGAGAACAGGATGCGAACCAGACCCAGTCTCGCGGCGGTCATGACGCTCGCCGTGACGGCCGCAGCGATGACGGTGGCCGATCCAGCACTGGCCCTCAATCAGAAAACCTGCCAGGTGAAATACGACGGCGTCGACCGCGACTGCATCACCCAGACGCTGGATCTCGCCGGATCGAACCTGTTTCACGTCGCCTCGACCGGTGCCCCGGCAGACCAGTCCTGGCTGTTGATCGTCACGGATGTGAACAACGGCAAGGTCGTCGTCAATGATCCCCCAATCTGGGGCAACGCGAACGTCTGGCGGACCAAGGTCTACTCCGACTACACCGCCTACGCGTGGTGTAACCGGCCCTGCCCCGGACTGACGCTGTACTTCGCCAACGGCTGACCTGGATGCCCTGCTGGCGTGAATCCGACTTCACCGACGGCTTCGGCCTCTTCTCACGTGATGCTGATCCCACGTGATTAGTTGAAGTCGGTGGATGTGAGGGCGATGCCGCGTCCGGAACGTTCGATGGATCCTGCTGCCGGTCCGGTGCAGATGCTGGCCACCGAGCTTCGTGACCTGCGTCGACGTGCGGGGAACCCGGGATATCGGGAGCTTGCTTCCGAGGCCGGCTACTCGGTCACCGCCCTGGCCAACGCCGCCGGGGGCCGGCGTCTGCCGAGCTTGCCGGTGACGTTGGCGTTCGTCCGGGCGTGTGGTGGCGACCCGTCCGTCTGGGAGCGGCGGTGGCGGCAGGCGTCGGCCGAGTGGGCGGCGTCGCAGGGCCACGGCGCACGGCGGCAGTCCCCGGCAGCGGACGGGCGGCCGCCCTATCTCGGACTGGTCGGTTACGGCGTGCAGGACGGGGACCGCTTCTTCGGGCGGCGGCGGATCCTGGCGCAGTTGGTGCAGATGCTGGAGGAGCACCGGTTCGTCGCGGTGTTCGGCGCTTCTGGTAGCGGTAAGTCCTCGCTGTTGCGGGCCGGTCTGATCCCCGCCATCCGGTGCGGTGACCCGGCCCGCGGCGGCGGACACGTCGTACTGATCACCCCGGGTGCCGAGCCGACCAAGGCGTTACGCAAGGCGTTGGAGCAGGTGCCGGCCACCACCTCGGTGCTGCTGGTGGTGGATCAGTTCGAAGAGCTGTTCACGCTGTGCCGCGACCCGCTCGAACAAGCCGCCTTCATCACCGTGCTGACGGCCTCGGTCGTCGACGCGGACGCGGCGGAGGACACCGCGCCGCGGATGCGGGTGGTGATCGGGGTCCGCGCCGATTTCTACGCCCGCTGCGCGGAGTCCGCGCCACTGGCCCAGCTGCTCGCCGGGGCCAACGTCCCCGTAGGCCCGCTGGCCCCGGACGAGCTGCGCGAGGTGGTCACCGAGCCGGCCCGGCGCGCCGGTCTGACCGTCGAACGGGCCCTCCTGACCAAGATCGTGGCCGATGCCGAGGCACAACCGGGAGCCTTGCCGCTGGTCTCGCACGCCTTGCTGGAGACCTGGCGGCAACGCCGCGGCGAGGTCCTGACACTGGCCGGGTACGAGGCCGCGGGCGGGATGAGCGGTGCGATCGCCCAGACGGCGGAGTCGGTGTACCAGGGTCTGAACGCGCGCGATCGGGAAACGGCCCAGCACGTGCTGACCCGGTTGGTCGCGCTGGGCGAGGGTGTGCCGGATACCCGGCGCCGGGTACGACGTGACGAGTTGGACCGGCCCGGGGTGGGTGCGGTGCTCACGAAACTGGCCGACGCGCGCCTGCTGGTCCTCGGTGTCGACACCGTCGAGATCGCGCACGAGGCGCTGATCAGGGCCTGGCCCCGGCTGGACGACTGGCTGCACGACAACCGGGACGAGCTTCACCTGCGCCGCCAGCTCACCGAGGCGAGCCAGATCTGGCTGTCCCATGACCGCGACAGCGGCGCGCTCTACCGCGGCGCGCCGCTGGCCGCCTGGGACGGACGCAGCCTTCAGCCTCTCAACGTCCTGGAACGCGCCTTCCTGACGGCCAGCCGCGATCGGCAGGCCCACGAGATGACCACCCGGCGCCGCCGCGTCCGGCTCGCGCTGACCGGTCTGACCGTCGCTGTGGTGGTGATGAGCGTGCTGGCCGCCATCGCCGGGGTCCAGGCGCGTCGGGCGAACGAGCAGCGTGACCTTGCCCGCTCCAGCCAGCTGGTGGCTCAGGCCCGCGCCCAGTTGCAGGTCGATCAGGAGGTCGCACTGTTGCTCGCCGTCGAGGCGTACGACACCGAGCCCACCGGGGAGGCGCAGTCGGTCCTGCGGCAGGCGGTGGCCTATTCGCGGGGGCGGGCCACCGTGGCCGCCGGCCAAGGCCAGGTGCTTGAGGTGGCGTACAGCCCGGACGGCCGCACGGTCGCCAGCGCCGGCGACGACGGCACGGTCCGCCTGTGGCAGCGCGCCGAGCCGGAGGGACTGCAAGCTGCCCCACGAGTCCTGCGGCGTGGCGACGCGGCACTCAACGGTCTCGCCTTCAGCCGGGACGGGCGGTCGCTCGTGGCAGGCGGGGATGACGGCCTCGTCACTGTGTGGAATCTGGCCGGCGGCGCCCCGGTGGTGCTGCGTGGGCACGGTGGCGTCGTGCACGCGGTCGCGTTCAGTCCGGACGGCCGGTGGGTCGCCAGCGGCAGCGACGATCGCACCGTCCGAATCTGGGACTCCGCGGGCCGGCGACATCCGGTGGTGCTGACGGCCGGGAGTCCCGCGCTCGGCGTCGCCTTCAGTCCGGACGGCAAGCAGGTCGCCGCCGGCGGCACCGGGACGATCCACATCTGGGATGCGACCGGCCGGGGCGCGCCGAGGGTGCTCACCGGCCATGAGTGGACGGTCAAGGATGTGGAGTTCAGTCCGGACGGAAGCCGGCTGGCCAGCGCAGGCAGCGACGGCACGGTGCGCATCTGGCCGACCTCGGGCCCGGCGATGCCGGTGGTCCTTCATGGCAACGACTCCTACGTCGAGTCTGTGGCGTTCAGCCCGGACGGCCGCCGGGTGGCCAGCAGCCACAGCGGCAGCAACACCATCCGGGTGTGGAACACGACCGGCGAGCAGGACCCGGTGGTGTTGCGCGGGCATGACGGAGCGGTGTGGAGTGTCGCGTTCAGCCCGGACGGGCGGCGGCTGGCCAGCGCGAGCACCGATGGCACGATCCGGTTCTGGGATCCCGGCGTCGCCGGGAGCCCGCTCGTGCTGCGCGGTCATCACGGGGAGGTGTGGACCGTCGCCGGCAGCGCCGACGGGCGGCTGATGGCCAGCGGCGGGGTGGACGCCACGGTGCGCGTCTGGCGAGACCCGTGGCGCGCCGACCCGTTGGTTCTGCGGGGCAATCAGGACGAGGTCCTGGTGGTGGCGGTCAGCGCGGACGGCCGCTGGGTGGCGAGTGGCGGACTGGATCAGACCGTCCGCGTCTGGAACGCGCAGACCGGCGAGGAGCGGGTGGTGCTGCGCGGCCACACGGGACCCGTGTTCGGCGTCAGCTTCAGCCCCGACGGGCAGCGCCTGGCCAGCGCCGGCAGAGACGGAAGTGTACGCGTCTGGTCGCTGGCCGGCGGCGCACCACTGGTGCTGCGTGGCCACGAGGGCGGCGTCCGTGCGATCGCATTCAGCCCGGATGGACAGCGCGTGGCCAGCGCGAGCACCGACGGCACAGTCCGGATCTGGTCCGCCGACGGTACCGGGACCCCGACGGTGGTGCAGGACCAACCGTCCGGCCGCCCGGTCTGGGCCGTCACGTTCAGCCCGGACGGCAGGCGTCTGGCCGTCAGCGGTCAGGACGGCGCCGTGCGGATCTGGTCCAGCGACGGCCACGGACCACCGGTCTCCCTGCAGGGTCACCGCGATGTCGTCTGGAGCGTCGATTTCAGTCCGGACGGCCGGCTACTCGCCAGCAGCGGCCAGGACAACGACGGCGTACGGGTCTGGCAAACCGCAACCGGCCGGGAGTTGGTCACCATGCGCGGCCACGGTGCCTCGGTCGAACAGGTCAGGTTCCTCCCCGACGGTCGACTCGCCACCGCGCACGGCGACAGCACCGTCCGGATCTGGCGATGCGACGTCTGCGGACCGATCACCGAGGTGCGCGCCAAGGCGGACACCTTGGCCACCCGGACCCTCACCGCCCAGGAACGCGAGACCTTCGTCCTTCCCACCCGGTGACCTGCCGTTGTCACCTCCGGACCGGGCTGCCAGGAGGTGTTGCCGCCGGCTGCGGTAGGTGGGATGCAGCCGAGCAGGGCGGAACCCGTCATCAGGTTCACCGACTTGCCTCCCGGGCCCGCAGGTCATCGGTGCAGACGGCCGACGCGTAGCGATCTCAGGCGGATGGAAGGGTTGCAACAGAACAGACATTATGGTGCTCCACCGTTATGCCCGTTTTGACCGCCCTAATTAACGGTTTGTCATTACCGGTTATTCGTTAATTCGCCAGCACGGGTTGGGGTGACCACCGGGGCGGGCCGTCGCCGCCCCGCCGGACCAACAGCCCGCCGTCACCCCGCACCCGGGCCACGGACCATCCGCCCGGGTGCGGGGTGACGTGGTTCAGGTCGTGTGGCGGATGATCGAGCCGGCGATCCGCTCGGTGAGTCCGGGGGCGAAGAACGGGTGGTGGCCCATCCCGGGCACGATCTCCAGTTGCGCCGTGGGGATCTGCGCCGCGAGTGCCTCGCCGTGGGCCGGCGGGAACAGCGGGTCGTCGCTGCCGTGCAGGACCAACGTCGCGGCCGTGATGCCGGACAGCGACGCCCGCCGGTCGTCGTCCCAACGCCGACCGGCCAGATCGTGGTTCGCCGCGGCGGCGAGGTTGCCGGCCCGGTCGTGACAGTGTTCGACGAACCGCCGCGCGGCCGGCTCGTCGAAGGGCAGCACGTCACCGTTGAGCACCCGCCAGGTCTGCACGTCGGCGTCCACCCGCTGCTGCGCCGTCGCGCGGGGTGCCCTCGCCGCGCCCATCAGGTGGTCGAGGAACCGTGCCGTCGGAGGTGGGAGTTCACCCTCCGCGGCCGGTTGACCCGCCAGCGCCCGCGCCCACGCCGGTCCGGGGTTGTTCCCCATCGGGGAGGAGGCCATGGCCGTCAGCGTGCGGACCCGGGCCGCCCGGTGCACGGCGAGCCACTGCCCGATCGCCGCCCCCAGCGACGTCCCCACGATGTGCGCGGCGGCGACACCGTACGCGTCCAGGACGGTGACCGCGTCCGAGGCCAGGTCGGCGAGCGCGTAGGGGTGCGTCGCGAAATCGACGGAGTCGGACCGGCCGGTGTCACGGTGATCGAAACGGATCACCTGCCGGCCGCTGTCCACCAGGGCTTCGACCAGTTCGTCGGGCCAGCCGACGCCCTGGGTGGACGTGCCCATGACCAACAGGACGGTGGGGTCGTCCGGGTGCCCGAAACGCTCGGTCCACAACCGGACGGCCCCGCGAACGAACTTCTCCTCGCCAGTAAGCATGGCGGCACGGTAGCGGTCACCAGTTCACACGTATGCCACTACCCTTTGTAGTGAAGAAACGCGCCCGTGAGATAATAGAGGGGCAGGACGGCGCCTACGGCGAGCCGGCTGCGGTCGTCGACCCGCCGGCCCGAGAATCGACGGATGGCGACGGCCCTGCGCTACCACGCGGCTCTGCACTACTACGTGGTCCACGACGGTGCCGGCGAGCCGGAGGGGTTGCTGGCCGAGGAGTTCCTCCTCGCGGCGGACCACTCCTGCATCGGGTTGGTGGGTGGCGGCTGGAGCCGCTCGGAGCACCGGTGGCACGACGCGTCGGCCACCAGCCGGCGGCTGCGCGTCGATCCCGCGCTGCGGGCCCGGCTGACGCCCGTCAGCCGGGACGGGGCGGCGACGCTCTACCGGGAGCTCTGCGGTGCCGCCCTGCCGGACGAGGCCGCGCTGCGGACGTGCTTCGGTGCGCCTTCCGCGCCGCCGTCACCGCCCCTGTCGCTGCATCGGCCCGAGGCCACACCGGGGTTCCGCGAGACGCGCACCTACCGGATCCTGTTCGCCGGCGCGCTGGCCCCGGGTGGGCTCACGGCGCTCGGCGGAGCGTGGCAGATGCCGCTCACCGGCGATCTCGCGGATACCGGGGTACGCGTCCTGGGCACGGTGTGCCGTCAGGTCGGCCGGGACGCCTTCCGCTGGGAACTGCGCCGCATCGCCGCGGGCGCCGCGTGGGGACTGGACGTGACGTGTGACCTGACGGGCGACCGTGACGAGGCGGTCGGTGTGCTCCTGCGCGCCCTGACGACGCAGGTGCAACTCCAGGGGCTGGTCCCCGTCACCGTCGACCGGTTCCGCTGAGCGCTGGCTGCGTGAGGCGGTGGGCTGAGGATCGCGTCGTGGCCAGGCGGGGTGGGGGACGGTGACGTCGGGTCCGGGCCGGCTAGGGCTGCGGGTGGCGTAGCCGGGCCAGTGACCGGTTGAGCCACTCGGTCAACAGCGCGCGTTCGGCGTCGGTGAGGCCGGGCAGGTCCGGCGTCAACGCCGCGAGGGTCACCGCGACCGTGCGCAGGGTCGGGTCGGGGGTCACCGGGGCGGCGGTGAGGATGCCGCCGAGGACGGCGTCGAACACGGCGTCGCCCAGTCCGGGGTCGCGTTGCGACGCGGGGGTCCCCAGCAGGGTGAGGATGACGCCGGTGCCGGCGGCGTGGATCATCATGGTGGCCCGCTGCTCGTCGACCCGCAGCCGGCCGGCGGCGGCGAGCCGGCGCACCCGCGAGCGCAGCACCGTCAGGCCCGCCACCGACGCCGGGGACGGGTCGCCGGGCCCGCGCGTGCCGAGCAGCCGGAACAACTCGGGGTTGGCCAGGCCGAACTCCACGTGCGTACGCCACCCGGCACGCAGGTCGGCCACCGGATCCTGCGGCGCGGTGTCCGTGGCCATCGTCTTGGTGGCGACGTAGCTGGCCAGCACGTGTTCGGCGACGGCGTCGACGAGGCCGTTCTTGTCCCCGAACAGCCGGTAGATGGTGGGTGCCTGCACGCCTGCGGCCTGGGCGACGGCGCGGGTGGTCACCGCGTGCGCCCCGTGCTCGCGCAGCAGGCGGGCGGCTGCCGTGACGATGTCGGATCGCACGTCGTCGCGGGGCGGGGTGTCGGGCGTCACGGTCACGAATCAACGATAACAGCACCTTGTTAGCAGCGAAGTATCGATGTTAACGTCTGCGCCGTAACGCTGGTTCGTCGAAGGGGTCCCCTCGTGTACGTCATCACCGGTGCCACCGGGCAGCTCGGCTCCCGGATCGTCGACCAACTGCTGGCCCGGGTGCCCGCCACCGCCGTCGGGGTGAGCGTGCGCGACACCGACAAGGCCATCCACCTGGCCGAACGAGGCGTACGGGTCCGTCGGGGGGACTTCACCGACCCCGCCACGCTGGAGCGCGCCTTCGCCGGGGCCGACCGGGTACTGATCGTGTCCGCCGCCATCCGGGGCGGCGACGCGGTCACCGCGAACCGGGCCGCCGTCGACGCCGCCCGCGCCGCGGGAGCCGCCCGCATCCTGTACACCAGCCACCAGGCCGCCTCCCGCGACTCGCTCTTCCCCGCCCAGGTCACCCACGCCGCCACCGAGGAGCACCTCGCCGCGACCGGGGTGCCGTTCACCGCCCTGCGCAACGGCTTCTACGCCGGCGCCCTCGGGTTCGCCATCGGCGACGCCCTGACCACCGGCCGCCTGGTCGCGCCGGCTGACGGGCCGGTGTCCTGGACCGCGCACGACGACCTGGCGGAGGCCGCCGCCATCGCGCTGACCGGCCACGGCGTGCTCGACGGCGTCACCCCCGCGTTGACCGCCGGGCAGGCCCTCGACCTGGCGGACGTCGCCGGCATCCTCACCGACCTCACCGGGCGCACCGTCACCCGGCTCGTCCTCGACGACGACGAGTGGCGGGCCGCCGCCGTCGCCCGGGGCATGCCCGCAGCCGCCGCCGACTTCACCCTCGGCATGTACCGGGCCGCCCGGCGGGGCGAGTTCGCCGTCACCGACCCGACGCTGGAGGCTCTCCTCGGTCGGCGTCCGACACCCGCCCGGCGGGCGCTGGAAACCCTCGTCGCCGCCGCGTCCCCCACCGGCCCGCAGCCGGTACGTCGGGCCTGAGCCGCGCCACACGGCCCGACGCGCGGGACCCGGCGGTGCGAGGATCGGTCGCATGCCCACCGAGGAACGACTGGCCGGTCGCGGGGTCCGGGACGCCGTCGACGAACTGACCCGTACGCTCGGCCCGCACACCGACCGGGACTGGAGCGCCCCCGCCGGGGACCTGGAATGGTCGTGCTGGACGACCGCCGCGCACGTCGCCCACGACCTGCTCGGCTACGCCACCCAGCTCACCGGCCGGCCCGACACCGGATACCTCCCGCTCGACCTGCGGGTACGCCCCGACGCCACCCCCGCCCAGGTGCTGGTCGTGGTGGCCGCCTGCGCAGGGCTGCTCGCCGCCGCGCTCGACACCGTCCCCGCACACGCCCGCGCCTGGCACTGGGGTCCCTGCGACCCGGCCGGCTTCGCCGCCATGGGCATCGCCGAGACGCTGCTGCACACGTACGACATCACCCGGGGGCTCGGGGTGACGTGGCGGCCGCCGACGGCACCCAGCGCGGCGGTGCTGGGGCGGCTGTTCCCCGACGCGCCCGCCGGTGATCCGGCCGACGTGCTGCTGTGGATGACCGGGCGGGCCACCCTGGGTGAGCGGCCCCGGCGCACCGCGTGGACCTGGCGGGCCGCCGTCGACTGACCCGGCGGCTACGCCGGCGGTCGCCGCCACGGCCAGCGGAACCGGGGGCGTCGGGCGGGGGGCGCGGGCGTCGGAGCGGATGCAGCGGGCACGGCGCGGGTGGCGCGGTGGGCCCGCCACTGGCGCAGCACCGCCTCGGTGTCGACCGGGCGGACCGCCACCCGGGGCCCGGTGGGATACCGCAGCCACGCCACGATCTCCTGGTTGAGCAGCCCGACGAACTCCCGGACCGACTCCTCGGTGGGCAGGTCACGGACCTCGTCGGGCACCTGCTCGACCCGGCGGCGCAACTGCAACGGGGTGGGCAGCAGCAGGTCGGTGGGCAGCGCCTCCCGCTCCAGGAAACTGGTGATCCACCAGGACTCGTCGTAGGGGACGTCGCGGCCGGGGATCGGTTTGCCCATGCCGGGCAGGTTGTCGAACTCGCCCCGTTCCTGGGCGCTGCGGATCTGCGCCTCGACCGAGGCCTCCCACGCGTCCACCATCCTCCGGACACCTCCCCCGCCACCGTATCCGCCCGGCCGTCACCGGTGCAGCGCCCGCGGGGCGGGCGGCATTCCCCGGGTTCAGCGGTGGTGCCGCACGTGGCGGTGCCCGTCGAGGGGGAACGGCGGCCGGGCGGGCAGCACCTCGACGAACGGGAAGCCGCTCTTCTCCGCCACCCGGCAGGACGCCGGGTTGTCCAGTTGGTGCAGCAACTCCAGCCGGGCCAGCCCGGTCGCGGCGAACCGGGTGAACGCCCACCGGCTCACCGCGTCCACCGCCCGGGGCGCCACCTGACGGCCGCGTGCCGGCCCGGCCGTCCAGTAGCCGATCTCCGCGTCGGCGCGGCCCGGCACCACGTCCTTGAGCAGCACGCAGCCGACCACCAGGTCGCCGTCGGGGGTGGGCTCGCAGACGGCGAAGCTGAACCGGCGGCCCGCCGCCCAGCCCTGCCGGTTGCCGTCGACCCAGCGTCTGGCCTGTGCCGGGGTGGTCAGCGGGTTACGGGTCCGGGCCCGCAGCTCCGGATCCCGGTGCGCCTCGACCAACGCGTCGACGTCGTCGTCGCGCCAGCAGCGCAGGAGCAGTCCGGGTGCGGTGACGGTGGGGGCGGCCCGCAGGGTCACAGACATCTGAGCAGTGTGGCCGCTGTCCCGCCCGTCCGGAACCCCCGACAGGGCCGGGCACCACGGGGCGTCGCCCGACGACGGCGCGGCGTAAGGTGCGGGGCAGGACGGCGGACGGGGGCGGCGATGGTCACGGTCGGTGCGGTGGCGGGAATCGCCCTGGTGGCGCTCGGTCTGGTGCTCACCCCGGGGCCGAACATGGTCTACCTGGTGTCCCGGTCGGTCAGCCAGGGCCGCCGGGCCGGGCTGGTGTCCCTGCTCGGGGTGGCCGCCGGGTTCGGCGTCTACCTGGCCGCCGCCGTCGCCGGCATCGCCACGGTCTTCGTGCTGGTACCGCCGCTGTACACGGCGGTGAAGCTGGCCGGTGCGGCGTACCTGCTGTGGTTGGCGTGGCGGACGCTGCGCCCCGGTGGGCGCTCGGCGTTCACGCCGCAGGAGCTGCCGGTGGACCGGCCGCGCCGGCTGTTCGCCATGGGCCTGCTCACCAACCTGCTCAACCCCAAGATCGCCATCCTGTACGTGTCGTTGCTGCCGCAGTTCGTCGACCCCGCCCGGGGTGACGTGGCGGTGCAGAGCCTGCTGCTCGGCGGCACCCAGATCGCCGTCGCGTTGACGGTGAACACGCTGATCGTGCTGACCGCCGGGTCGGTGTCGGCGTTCCTGGTGCGCCGGCCGGGCTGGGCGCGGGTCCAGCGGTGGGTGACCGGCAGCGTGCTCGCCGCGATGGCCGTGCGGATCGCGGCGGACCGGTCCCGGGCCGCGGTGGCGACCGGTTGATCCGCTCAGACCGGTGACGGCCGGGGTGCCGCCGCCGGCAGTTCCCGGTTCACCGGGCCGTCGACCGCGGCCACGGCCAGCCCGATCGCGTAGAACATCACCGACAGGTTCATGTCGGTGAAGCCGTAGAACGGGGCGAGGGCGAGGGCGACCACCGGCACCACGCTCAGCCACCTGCCGGCCGCGGACACCGCGACGGCGGTGCTGCGGACCAGCACCACGAGCAGGGCCAGCAGCGTCAGCAGGGCGGGGATGCCGTAGCTGTACATGGTCAACCAGACCTGGCCCTGGGTGCCGAGGGGTTCCGCGCCGGTGGTCGTGTCGGCGCTGCGTGGGGTGCCGTAGCCGAGCAGCGGCGAGTGCAGGACCGCGTCGAGGGTCTGCCGGTACAGGTCGGCGCGGTCGCGGGTCGAGTCGGTGTTCTCCACCCGGTTCATGATCATGTCGCCGACCGGGACGACCAGGGTGACCACCCAGGCCACGGCCATCCCGGCGGTGATCGTGCCGATCAGCCGGACGTCGCCGCGCACCAGGGCGCGCAGCCCCAGGTAGAGCAGGCCCACCCCGAGGCCGACGAACATGCCCCGGTTGAGGGTGAGGAACGCCGGCACCAGCGCCAGCGGCAGGGACACCAGCAGCACCCGGCGCAGCGGTCCGGTGCGCACCGTCGACAGGTACGCCAGCACGCACGGCACGAGCAGCGCGAACCCCGTACCCCAGTTGTTGGTGTACGGGTACGGGGCGGCCGTGCGGTAGTACGGGTTGCGACCGGTGGGGTTGAACTCGGTGGAGTGCACGTGGGTGACCGCCCGGATCATCCGCTGCCCGGCCAACCCGTCGGGCAGCAGCACCTCCACCGGGGTGGTCAGCGCGAGCCGGGGGGCCAGCACGCCGAGCCAGCCGAGCGCCACCATCCCCAGCCAGAAGAACAGCACCGGTTGGAACAGCCGGTCCCAGCGGGCCCCCTGCCGGGCAGCGGTGTAGACGTACAGGTAGACCACGAGGGCGGTGAGGACGAAGCCCAGCCGTAGGCCGTAGCCGAGCAGGCTGCTGGCCTTCTCCAGCCGGGTGGCGCTGACCACGACGAGGCCGACGAGGACGAACCACAGCGCCGAACCGGGTGGCCAGGACACCCGGCCGTGGGTGAGCAGGACCACCGCCAGCAGCATCCCGAACAGCGCCCAGCCGAGGTAGAGGCCGCCGAGCGCCCACCACAGCGGCATCGCCGCGAACATCAGGTACAGCGGCCAGAGCGGCAGCGTGCGCGGTGCCGTCGTGTTCCTCGTCCCCACCGGGGCAAGGTTAGGCCGGTGGGGTCCGGTCGGTCATCGGCGGAGTGGCTGTGACGGACACCATCGGGGCCGTTTCCTCGCGGATCACCGCGACGCCGCCGGCCGGCAGGACCACCGTGCCGTCGGCGGGGGCGTCGGTGAGCAGGTCGACGCCGGTGGTGGGCACCCGCTGCGGCCGGTCGGTGTGGTTGAGCAGGAACAGCCAGCTCCCCTGCGGGCCGGCGCGGCGGACCGCCTCCACCCCGGGTGGGGCGTCCGGGCAGACCGGGGCGAGGCCGGCGGTCCGGGCCACCTCGGTGAGCAGCCGCCGGTAGGTGCGGTCGTCGGGCCGGGTCGACAGGTACCAGGCGGTGCCGTCGCCGGTGCGGTGCCGGGTCACCGCCGGTCGGCCGTCGAGGACCCCGCCGACGTACGTGCCGACCGGTTCGGCGCCGCACAGGTGCACGGTCTCCGACCAGATCCGGCCGGTCCCGCCGCCGGAGAGCAGCACCTGTTCGTCGGCGGCGAGCGGGTGGAACTCCTCCACCCGCAGGCCGAGCAGGTCCCGGTACGCGCCGGGGTAGCCGCCGAGGTGTACCCGGCCGTGCGGGTCGGCCACCCCGCTGAGGTAGCTGACCAGCAGGTGTCCGCCCGCCTCGACGTGGGCGCGGACCCAGCCGGCGGTGGCGTCGTCGGCCAGGTAGACGGCGGGCAGGACGAGCAGCCGGTACCGGTCGAGCGGGTCGCCGGGGACGACGATGTCGCAGCCGTACCCGGCCCGCCACAGCGCCCGGTGCGCGGCGGCCAGTTCGGCGTGCCCGTCGAGCAGGGTCGAGGGCATGCCGGGGTGGCGCAGCGCCCAGCCGCTGGCCGCGTCGAAGGCCAGTGCGACCGATGCGGTCACCTCGCCGGCGGTGACCTCGGCGAGCCGGTCGAGGTGCTCGCCGAGGCGGACCGTCTCACGGAAGACCCGGGTGTCCGGGCCGGTGTGCGGCACCAGCGCGGAGTGGAAGCGTTCCGCGCCGCCGGCCGGGGCCCGCCACTGGAAGAACATCGCCCCCCGGGAGCCGCGGGCGACGTGGGACAGGCTGTGCCGGGCCATCCGGCCGGGTTCCTTGGTGTGCGAGCGGCCGGTGGTGTGGATCTGGCTGGCGGCGCTCTCCATCAGCAGCCAGGTGGCCGGCCCGTCGGCGGGAGGCGCGCCGCGTCGGGTGGTGGCCCGGCGGCGGCCGTGTCGCGCCCAGCCGCGGGCCAGGTCGGCGGCGAGGGCGGTCTGTTCCTCGGCGCCGCCGTCGACGGCCGACGGGTAGTGGTCGACGGCGACCAGGTCCACCTCGGCCGCCCAGCGGGCGTGGTCGACCGGCACCCAGTCGCCGAGGACGTAGTTGGTGGTGACCGGCAGCGCCGGGTTGGCCGCGGTGAGCAGGTCACGTTGTTCGACGTACGCGGCGAGCAGGGTGTCGGACCAGAACCGCCGGAAGTCCAGCAGCTGGCCGGGGTTGCCGAGGTACTGGGTGGCCCGGGGGGTGCTCACGTACGCCCAGTCGGTGTAGTGCTGGCTCCAGAAGCTGGTGGCCCAGGCGTCGTTGAGGGTGTCGAGGTCGCCGTGGCGTTCGATGAGCCAGCGGCGGAACGCGGCCTCGGCGTGCGGGCAGTGGCAGGTGGTGCCGTACTCGTTGTGCACGTGCCACAGGGCGACGGCCGGGTGGTGGGCGTAGCGGGCGGCGAGGGTGGCGGCGATGCCCCGGGCGGCGGCCCGGTAGGCGGGGGCGGCGGCGCAGTAGGTGTCGCGGCTGCCGTGGTGCAGTCGGACGCCGTCGGCGGTGACCGGCAGCGCGTCGGGGTGCGCCAGGGAGAACCAGGGTGGTGGGGACGCGGTGGGGGTGGCCAGGGCGACCCGGATGCCGCCGTCGTGCAGCAGGTCCAGCACCTCGTCGAGCCAGCCGAGGTCGTAGCGGCCGGGGGCGGGTTCGAGGCGGGACCAGGCGAACACGCCGACGGTGACCAGGTTGATCCGGGCCCGGCGCATCAGGGCGACGTCCTCGCGCCAGGTGGCGGCGGGCCACTGCTCGGGGTTGTAGTCACCGCCGTAACAGAGCCGCCCGTCGTCCCACATACCCACCATCCCGTCGACTTTGTTTGATAGGTGTCCAAACTATGGAGGTGATTTACCCATGTCAATCGGGTTGACCGCTGGTCAATCGAAGTCGCTCGTTGACAGTTCGTTGGGAAGGCAAAGAAACTGTCGGTACCGCCGGAAAACGTGCCGAGGAGACGCCGATGCCGTACCGACCGCCACTGGTCCCGTACGAGACGTTCGTGGCCGACCCGCCCGACCTGCCCGTACGGGAACCGGGCGAGGACGGGGTCGCCACCGTCGGCCGGGCCGAGGTCGTCGCCACCGACGGGCACGGCGTCACCGTCAAGGCCACCCTGTCCGACGGCGGCAGCCTGGTGGTCCGCCTCGACGCCGCCGGCCACGGCGTGATCCGGGTCCGCCTCGCCGAGGACCCCCAGGCCCGCAGCCGCTCGGCCCGCGCGCTGCCCCTGGTCCACCCCCGGGCCCACCCCGCCGCGATCACCGTGGACGACACCCACGTGCTCATCGACGCCGGCGCGGTCGTCGCCGAGATCCGCCTCGACCCCTGGCACCTGCGGTTCCTCACCCCCGACGGACGGGTGCTGCTCGACCAGGACCCCGGCACCCGGGACATCAGCGGCCGCCGCCGCACCCTGCCGTTCGGCCGCAGCAGCGTCGACGGCACGCCCGTCGCCTGGCACGAGAGCTTCGTGGCGTTCGGCGACGAACGGTTCGTCGGCTTCGGGGAGAAGTTCACCCCGCTGGACAAGCGTGGCCAACGGGCCCTGATGTGGAACTACGACGCCTTCGGCGGGGAGTCCGAGCGGTCCCACAAGAACGTGCCGTTCTACCTGTCCGACCGGGGCTACGGGGTTCTCGTCGACAGCGGCATGCCGGTGCAGTTCGACGTGTGCCAGTCCACCCACAGCGCCGTGCAGATCCTCGTCCCCGACGACCTGCTCGACTACTACGTGCTCGCCGGCCCCACCCCCGTGGAGGTGCTGGACCGGTTCGACGAGCTGACCTGCCGGCCGTACCTCCCGCCCAAGTGGGCCTTCGGGGCGTGGATCTCCTCCGGGTTCTACCCCGACAGTCAGCAGCGGGTGCTGGAGCGGGCCCGCCGCATCCGGGACCGCGACATCCCCTGCGACGTGCTGCACCTGGACTGCTACTGGCAGGTCGCCGGCCGCTGGTCGGAGCTGCGCTGGGACGACGAGGCGTTCCCCGACCCGGCCGGGATGCTGACCACCCTCGCCGGGCAGGGCTTCCGGGTGTGCCTGTGGATGAACCCGTACCTGATGACCGACAGCCCGCTCTACGCCGACGCGGCCCGCGCCGGCTACTTCCTGCACCGCGCCGACGGCAGTACCTACGTGGCGGACGTGTGGCACGGCAGCTACCCGGCCAGCGCCATCGTCGACTTCACCAACCCCGACGCCGTCGCCTGGTTCCGGGGACTGCTGCGCCCCCTGCTGGAACAGGGGGTGGCGGTGTTCAAGACCGACTTCGCCGAGGGGGTGCCGGCCGACGCGGTGGCGCACAACGGCATGACCGGCGTCGAACTGCACAACGTCTACACCCTGCTGTTCAACGACATCGTCGCCGACCTCACCGAGGAGGTCGCCGGGCACCGTACGGTGTGGGCCCGCTCGTCGTACCTGGGCGGGCAGCGGCACAGCGCGCAGTGGAGCGGCGACGTCAACGCCACCTGGCCCGGACTGGCCAGCACCCTGCGCGGCGGCCTGTCGCACGGGCTGTCCGGGGTGCCGTTCTGGAGCCACGACACCGGCGGTTTCCACGGCACCCCCGAGGCGGACCTGTACGTGCGGTGGACCCAGTTCGGGGCGCTGTCACCGCTGGTCCGGCTGCACGGCACCACGAGCCGGCTGCCGTGGGACTTCCCCGCCGACACCGAACGCGACGCGGTCGCCGCGCTGCGGCTGCGCTACCGGCTGATGCCGTACCTGTGGTCGGCGGCGGTGGAGTCGGCGCGTACCGGAGCGCCGATGATGCGGGCGCTGCTCGTCGACACCCCCGAGGACCCGACCGCGTGGACCACCGACCTGCAGTACCGGCTCGGCACCGACCTGCTCGTCGCCCCGGTCACCGACCCGTCCGGACGGCGGGCCGTCTACCTGCCCACCGGCGACGACTGGATCGACACCGGCACCGGCGAACGGCACGGCGGCGGCCGGCACCTGCGGGTGGCCGTGCCGTTGCACCGGTTGCCGCTGTTCGTCAGGTACGGCGCGCTGGTGCCGCTCGTCGCGGCCTCAGGCACCGTCGGCGACGGCCCGTTCGACGACGTCACCCTGGTCAGCTGGGGTGGTGTGGACGCCCGTACGGTGCTGCACGACGTCGACGGCGACACCGTGGTGCAGGCGCTGCGTGACGGCGACACCCTGCGGGTCCGCACCGACGGGCCGCTGCGGGTCCGCCGGCTGAGCGTGGTCGGCGACGACGCCCCCCGCCGGCTGCTGCTCAACGGCGAACCGGTCACCCCGACGCCGTTCACGCCGTGGTTCCCGCCGGACTGACCCCACCGGGCCGGGTGGCTGTCCGGGCTCCGGACGTGCCGCTAGAGTTAGTTGAGTTTCCAGCCGAACAGACGCACCGACGGCGCACCGGCCCGCCGACGGCGTCGCCCACCGGCCGACCCGGCGTGCCCGTGCGGGGTCGATGGTGGGCGATGACGCACCGGCACGGCACCACCCACCGTCGGGCGCAGGGAGCGGACAGACCGTGATCAGCATCCACAACGAACCGCAGCCGACCGACCTGGGCGACGTCCGGGTGGCCAACCGGGCCGTGGTCCTGCGGCACGTCCGCCTGCACGCCCCCTGCTCCCGGGCCGACATCGCCGCCACCACCGGGCTCAACAAGGCCACCGTGTCCAGCCTGGTCACCGAACTGCTCGACAGGCGGCTGGTCCGCGAGACCGGGCTGACCGGCAACCGGGTCGGCCGGCCGGCCACCATGCTCGTCCTCGACGGCTCCCCGTACGCGGCACTGGGCCTGCAGATCGGCGCGGACGACCTGGTGGTGGTCGCCGTGGACCCGGGCGGCAACCGGCTGCTCACCTGGCGACGGGCGTTCCCCGCCCCCACCGCCTCCCCCGCCGACACCGTCCGGGCGCTGGTCACCCTGGCCCGCCGCGCGATCGGCCGGGTCACCGGGCAGGGCCGCACCGTGCTCGGCCTGACCGTCGGGGTGCCCGGCCTGGTCGACACCGCCGGCGGGGTGCCCCTGGCCAGCGGCCTCGGCTGGCGGGACGTCCCGCTCGCCGCCGACCTGCGGGCCGCGCTGCGGGAGACCGGGTTCACCGTCACGGTGGACACCGACGCCAACCTCGCGGTGCTGGCCGAACAGCGCCACGGCGCGTACGCCGGCGCCACCGACCTGGTCCACGTCACCGGCGGGGTCTCCGTCGGCGCGGGGGTGCTCGCGGGTGGCCGGCTGCTGCGGGGCGGCCGGGGCCACGCCGGTGAACTCGGCCACCTCTGCCTCGACCCGGCCGGGCCACCGTGCCCGTGCGGCCGACGTGGCTGCCTGGCCGCGTCGACCGCGCTGCCGGCCGTGGTGGCCCGCCTGCTGCCCGACGCCACCCAGGACGGCCCGGTCACCGACTACCTGCCGGAACTCGACCGGATCGTGGCGTCGGCCCGGCAGGAGGACCCGGCCGTGCTGGCCGGGCTCGCCGAGATCGGCCGGCACCTCGGGCACGGGGCGTCGGTCCTGGCGAACCTGCTCAACCCGGAGGCGATCGTGGTCGGCGGGCACTTCGCCACCCTCGCGCCCTGGCTGCTGCCGTCGGCCCGCGCGGAACTGGTCGCCCGGACCCTCGCCCCGCAGGCCGGGGGCTGCCGCCTCGACGCCTCCACGCTGGACTCCGCCGCCCCCGCGCTGGGCGGTGCCACCGCCGCGTTGGCCACCATCGAGGCCGGTCGACTCCCCGCCGGCTGATCCGGGGGCCGGTCACCTCTTGACCGGCCGACGCGCAGGTGCCAACCTCGAACCGCCGCCCCGTCGTTCGGGCACCCGGGGCGGCACGTTTTCCGCAGTCGTCGAAGCGCTTCGCCGCTCCGGGCCGACGACCGCCACCACCCTCACTCCGCGATGCCGCACGTCACCACGACCGTCGAAACGCTTCGACGGTCGGCCGGACGCCTCACCGCGAGCCACCGGAAGGTAACCGCAGATGAACGACCCCACCGGACCGTCCCCCGAAACGCACGCCGACGAGCTGCTGGCCCAGCTCACCCTGCCGGAGAAGATCGGCCTGCTGCACCAGTGGCAGGCCCCCGTGCCCCGGCTGGGCCTGCCCGGCTTCCGCACCGGCACCGAGGCGTTGCACGGGGTCGCCTGGCTCGGCCCGGCCACCGTCTTCCCGCAGGTCGTCGGCCTGGCCAGCAGCTGGAACCCCGACCTGATCCGGGCCGTCGGCGACGCCGTCGGCACCGAGGTGCGGGTCAAACACCAGGCCGACCCCGCCGGCGTCGGACTCAACGTGTGGGCGCCGGTGGTCAACCCGCTGCGCGACCCCCGCTGGGGCCGCAACGAGGAAGGCTGGTCGGAGGACCCGTGGCTGACCGGCCGGCTCGCCACCGCCTACGCGTCCGGGCTGCGCGGCGACCACCCCCACCGGCTGCGCACCGCCCCGACGGTGAAGCACTTCCTCGGCTACAACAACGAGACCGACCGGGCCACCACCTCCAGCGACCTGCCACCCCGGGTCCTGCACGAATACGAACTGCCGGCGTTCCGCGCGCCCCTCGCCGCCGGGGCGGCGGTCGCCGTGATGGCCTCCTACAACCTGGTCGACGGGCTGCCCGCGCACCTGAGCCCGCTGCTCAACGACGAACTGCGCCGGTGGACCAGCGACGAGGTGATGGTCGTCGGCGACGCCGGGGCGGTCACCAACATCGCCGGCGTGCAGCGCCACCTGCCCGACCACGTCACCGGATTCGCCGCCGCCCTGCGCGCCGGCATCGACAACTTCACCGAGGACGACACCGACAGCGCACCGACCGTCCAACGCCTCACCGAAGCCCTACGCCGGGGACTCGTCGACGAATCCGACGTGGACCGGGCGGTCCGCCGCATCCTCAGCGTCCGCATCCGCCTCGGCGACCTGGACCCACCCGGACAGGACCCGTTCGCCGGGGTCTCCCCCGACGTGCTCGACAGCCCCGCCCACCGGGACCTGGCCCGCGAGGCCGCCCGCCAGTCGATCGTGCTGCTCGACAACGACGGGCTGCTGCCACTGCCCATCCGCACCCCACCCCGGGTCGCGGTCCTCGGGCCGCTCGCCGACACCGTGTACGAGGACTGGTACAGCGGCACCCTGCCGTACGCGGTCACCGTCCGGGAGGGCCTCGCCCGGGAACTGCCCACCGTCACCCACCACTGCGGGGCCGACCGGATCGCGTTGCGCGTCGGCGACCGGTACGTCCGCTGCCCCCGCTCCTCCGAGGGTGGGCCGCTGACCGCCGACGACGGCCGCGACGGCACCTGGTTCGACGTGTTCGACTGGGGACAGGACGTGGTGGCGCTGCGCGCCGTCGCCAACGGCCGGCACGTCGGCGCCGACGACGACGGGGCCCTGGCCAACGACCGCCCCGGACCGGGCGGCTGGATCGTGCGGGAGACCTTCCACTTCCGGCACCGCCCCGACGGCACCACCCTGCTGCACCACCTCGCCACCGGCGCGTACGTGCGGGTCGACGAGGACGGGCGGCTGCGCGCCGACGCCACCGACCCGGACACCGCCACCACGTTCACCGTCGAACCCGTCGCCGACGGCGTGGCCGAGGCCGCCGCGCTGGCCGACGCCGCCGACGTGGCCGTCGTCGTCCTCGGCAACCACCCGATGGTCAACGGCCGGGAGACCGAGGACCGCGTCGACCTGGCCCTGCCCGCCGGGCAGGAACGGCTGCTGCGCGCCGTGCACGCCGCGAACCCGCAGACGGTGCTGGTGCTCACCAGCAGCTACCCGTACGCGGTGGGCTGGGCGCACGAGAACCTGCCGGCGGTGCTGTGGTCGGCGCACGGCGGGCAGGAACACGGCACCGCCCTGGCGCAGGTGCTGCTCGGCGCAGCCGACCCCGGTGGCCGACTCACCCAGACCTGGTACCCCGACGCCGCCGACCTGCCCGACCTGCTCGACTACGACGTGATCGGCGCCGACAGCACCTACCTCTACTACCGGGGTGAGCCGCTGTACCCGTTCGGCCACGGCCTGAGCTACGCCCGGTTCCACTACGCTGACCTGCGGGTGGACCAGCCGACGGTGACCGCCGGCGGCGAGGTCGAGGTGAGCGTCGAGGTCACCAACACCGGCGACCGGGAGGGTGAGGAGACCGTGCAGCTCTACACCCGGCAGCGACGGTCCCGGGTCAAGCAGCCGCTGCGGCAGCTCCGCGACTTCACCCGGGTCACCCTCGCCCCCGGCCAGCGGCGCACCGTCACCCTGCGGCTGCGCGCCGACGACCTGACCTGGTGGGACGAGCAGCGCGGCGGCCCGGTGCTGGAGGACGCCACCCACACCCTGCTGGTCGGCCGCTCCGCCCGCGACATCCGCGCCGTCGGCGCGGTGACCGTGCACACCCGCGCCGCCGCGCCCCGGCCCCGCCCCACGGTGACCGCCGGCGGTGCCCGGTGACCGGCGCGTCCGGGCGCAGCCGCAAATCGCCCGACCAGGTCACCATCGTCGACGTCGCCCGGCACGCCGGAGTGGCGGTCAGCACCGTGTCGTACGTGCTCAGCGGCAAACGGGCCATCTCCGAGGTGACCCGCACCCGGGTCCTGGCGAGCATCCGGGAACTCGGCTACCACCCCAACGCCGGGGCACGGGCGCTGGCCAGCCGACGCGCCAACACCATCGCCCTGGTGCTGCCGTTACGCGCCGGCATGCAGGTGCCGGTGGTGATGCAGTTCGCGATCGCGGTGGTCACCACGGCCCGCCGCTTCGACCACGACGTCCTGCTCGTCACCTCCGACGAGGGGCCGTCGGGGCTGCGCCGCATCGCCGGCAGCGCCATGGTCGACGGGATGCTGGTGATGGACGTCGAGCTGGACGACTCGCGGGTGCCGCTGCTGCGGGACCTGACCCGACCCAGCGTCCTGATCGGCGTCCCCGCCGACCCGACCGGCCTGACCTGCGTGGACCTGGACTTCCACCGCGCCGGTCAGGTGTGCGTGGAACACCTGGCCCGGCTCGGGCACCACCGGGTGGCGCTGCTCGGCGCTCCCGCCGCCGTCTACGACCGGGGCACCGGCTTCGCCCACCGCACCCGCGCCGGGGTGGCCGCCGCCGCCGACCGGCACGGCGTCACCGTCGTCACCCAACCCTTCGAGGAGGGGCCCGCGGCGATCCGTCAGGAACTCGCCGACCTGCTCGACCGGCACCCCGACCTGTCGGCGCTGGTGGTGCAGAACGAGGCGGCCGTCGGGCCGGTGCTGGCCTGCCTGCCTGCCCTTGGCCGGCGGGTGCCGCAGGACATGTCGGTGGTGGCGATCTGCCCCGACCAGTTCGCCGAACAGGCCGCGCCCCGGATCACCTCGGTGCCGGTGCCCGCCGAGGAGATCGGCCGGCAGGCGGTCGCGTTGCTGATGCGCAAACTGCACGACGAGCCGGTGCCGGAGGTGACGCTGCTGCCACCCCGGTTGACCATCCGGGACAGCACCGCCGCGCCGACGGCCCGGACCCCCCGGTGACCGGCGGGCCACCCCCGTCGGCACACCGCATCTGGGACGACGCACCGGCCGCCGACTGGACCGACGCCTTCCTCACCGGCAACGGCGAGTACGGACTGATGGTCCCCGGTGACCCGCACGCCGAACGGCTGGTGGTCAACCACCACCGGTTCGTGCTGCCCAACGGCACCCACGACGCGCGGGCCCCGCACCTGGCCGCGTTGCTGCCCCGGATCCGGGAACTGGTCCTCACCGGCCGCCGCGCCGAGGCCGGTGAACTGCTCACCGGCGGTCGGGACCTGGCGTGGACCCAGTCGTACCATCCCGGGTTCGCGCTGACCGTCGACGCCCCCGCGACGACGGTGCGGGACTACCGGCGGCACACCGACTTCACCACCGGCGAGGTGGTGGTGCGGTGGTCCGGGCGGCGACGACGCAGCTTCGTCTCCCGCGCCGACCGGCTGGTCGTCACCCACCTGGACCAGGGCGACTGTGTCGTCGGGGCGACAGGTGACCTGCCCGGCCGCCCCGACACGGTGCACTACGACACCACCGCCCACCGCCACGACGGGCTGGTGTTCCTGCGGGTCCGGGGCCGCTACCCCGACGTCGGCGGCGCGTACGGCTTCGAGGCGGTGACCCTGGTCCGGGGCGACGCCGAACCCGCCGGTGACCGGGTGCTGGTACGCGGACCGGCGCTGCTGACCACCGCCCTGGAACGCACCGCCACCGCGGCCTGGCCCACCGCCGCGCAGCAGCGGCGACTCGCCGACGGCCCGACCGACTACCCGACGCTGCTGGCCCGGCACGTCACCCGGCACACCGGCCCCTACCGGCGGGTCGACCTGGACCTGGCGGTGCCGGCGGCGGACCGGGACCTGCCCGTGGGTGCGTTGCTCGCCCGGCAGGTCACCGCCGGTGACCGGTTGGACCCGGCGCTGCTGGAACGGCTCTTCCACGCCGGCCGGTACCTGCTGTTCAGCGCCAGCGGGGTGCTGCCACCCCGGCTGACCGGCATCTGGACGGGTTCCTGGGACGCGGCCTGGGCGGGGGACTTCACCACCGACGCGAACCTCAACCTGCAACTGGCCGGCGCGAACGTCGGCGCGTTGCCGGAGGTGACCGCCGCGCACGCCCGGCTGGTCCGCGCCCAGGTCGGACACTGGCGGGCCAACGCCCAGGCCGTCTACGGGGCACGGGGTCTGCTGGCGCCCAGCCGCACCGACGGTGAACACGGGCACCTGTTCCACGTCCACCCGCACTGGCCGTTCACCGCGTGGCTGGCCGGCGCGCACTGGCTGCTGCACCCGCTGTACGAACACCACCAGGTGACCGGGGAACCGTTGGGGGAGGTGGCGGGGTGGCTGGCCGAGGTGGCCGACTTCTTCACCGACGTGCTCACCGACGTCGACGGGCAGCCGGCGCTGGTGCCGTCGTACTCGCCGGAGACCGGCCCCCTCGACGACACCGACCGGCCGGTGCCCGTCGCCGTGAACGCCACCATGGACGTCGCCGCCGCCCGGCACGCCATGACCGTCGCCGCCGAGGTGACCGGGTCGCAGCGGTGGGCGGCGGCCCGGGACCGGCTGCCCGGCTACCGGGTCGACGCGCGGGGCGCGTTGGCCGAGTGGGCGTGGCCCGGCTACCGCCCCGACGACGACCACCGGCACGTCAGCCACCTCTACCCGGTGTGGCCGACCGGGGAGATCGACCCCGACGACACCCCGGAACTGGCGGCGGCGGCGCACCGGGCGTTGACGCTCCGCGGCGACGAGGACGGCTCCGCCCACGGCACCCTGCACCGGGCCCTGGTGGCCGCCCGGCTCGGCGACGGGCCGCTGGTCGGGGCGTACCTGCGGCGGATCGTCGCGGCGGACATGTTCTTCCGGTCGTTGATGAGCGCCCACAACCCCGGCCGGGTGACCTACAACGCCGACGCCGCGCACACCCTGCCGGCGGTGCTGATCGAGGCGCTGGTGCAGTCCCGGCCGGGACTGCTGCGGCTGCTGCCGGCACTGCCGCCGGGCCTGCACCGGGGGACGCTACGCGGGGTGACCTGCCGGGGCCGGATCACCGTCGAGGAACTGACCTGGGACGACGGTCGGGTCACCGCCCGGCTGGTCGCCGCGAGCAGCCGCCGGATCCGGGTCCGCAGCCCCTACGGCGACACCGGCTGCGACCTGCCGGCGGGCACGGCGGTGCGGGTGACCCACCGCCGGTGACCCGCCCAGGGTCCGGCAGGCACGCGGGTCACAGCGCGTCGGGTCGGCACAGGGCGGGATGCCGCTGCCCGGGGCGCGCATACCAGGGGGCGGCGTCGGCAGCGGCGGCGGTGTCCAACCGCAGCCGCGCCCACTCGTCCAGCTGCGGCAGCGCGTCGGGGGCGAACCAGCCCACCTCGGTGGACTCGTCGCCGTCGGCGCGGGGCCGCCCACCGACCGGCCGGCACCGGAACCACACGTTGAGGTATTCGCAGGCGTCGCCGTTGGGGTAGACCACCGGGTGGGTGGCGACCCCGGCGAGCCGGTCGACGACGACCCGCACCCCGGTCTCCTCCCACACCTCCCGCACGACCGCGTCGGCCGGCTGCTCACCCGGGTCGACGACGCCGGCCGGCAGCGACCAGCGGCCGTTGTCGCTACGGCGGGCCAGCAGCACCCGACCGGCGTCGTCGTGGACCACCCCGGTCACCCCGGGCAGCAGCAGCAGGTCGTGTCCGACGTGGGCGCGCAACTTCACGATGTACGGGGAGACGGCCACCGGCCCACCGTAACGGTCCCGGCGGCGCGGGTCGTACCGGTTGCGGTGGCGTGCCCGGGCAGCCTCTAGACTTCCCCGTCGATGGACCCGCAGCCCACCACCCCCGCCGACCTGCGTCCCTGCGCGCACTGTGGACGTGACGTCCCGCAACGTGCCGGTGCGGGACGCCCGTTCCGGTACTGCCGGGACAACGACGGCGCCTGCCAGCGGGCGTCGCGTAACTCGCGGATGCGCCACCGCAACGCCCCCGGACTACCCGGCCAGGTGGCCCGCACCTGGGAGGTCGTCGACCGGCTCGACCAGGTGGTGGAAACCCTCACCGAGGCGTTGCACGCCGAGTTGTCCCCGGCGGGGGTGCAGCGGCAGCTCGCCCAGGCCCGCGCCGACGCCGCCACCGAGATCGCCGCCGCGCACACCGCCCGCGACGAGGCCCGCGAGGCCGCCGAGACGGCCGCCGCCGACACCGCCCGCGCCCGGCAGGAGACCCGGGCCGCGCTCGCCTCGGCCGACGCGGCGCAGCAGCGCGCCGAGCAGGCCGACACCCGCGCCGCCGCCGCCCGGGAACAGGCCGACCAGGCGCTCACCGCCGCCGACACGGCCCGCCGCGACGCCGCCGCCGCCCAGGCGCTGCGGGTGCAGGCCGAACGGGACCGCGACGCCGCCCGCCACGAGCTGCGGACCCTGCGCGCCGAACGGGACACCGCCCGGCAGCTCGCCGCCGACCTGACCGTCGACCGGGACGCCGCCCGCGCCGACGCCGCCCGGCACGCCGCCGACGCGCAGCGGGCCGTCGCCGACGCCACCGCCGCCCGCCAGGAGACCCGGCAGGCGCAGGCCGCCGCCACGGCGGCCCGCGCCGACGCCACCGCCGCCGCCGACCAGGCCCGGCAGGCGCAGGCCGCGATGCAGGAGGCCCGCCGTGACGCCGACGCCGCGCGCGCCGACGCCGACGCCGCCCGCGAGGAGGCCGCCGCGCGGACCGCCCGCGCCGGGGAGGAACTGGCCGCCGCGCTGGCCCGGGTGGACGCCCTGACCACCGAGCTTGCGCAGGCCCGCGCCGAGGTGGCGCGGGCGCACCAGGCGTCGGCCGCCGACCGGGCCCGACTGGCCGAGCTGGACCGGGCGCTGGCTGACCGGGACGCCGCCCAACGCCGTGCCGCTCAACTCGCCGACCAGGTCAGCGACCTGGCCACCGCGTTGGCGCGGATCAGCGCTCAGTCGCCGGGCTGATCGGGCTGAATCGTGCCGGTCGGGGCGGCCTGCACCTCGACCCGGGTGTCGTGGAACGTCGGCCCACCACCGAGGTCGGTGTCACGGACCCCGGTGACCGCGTTGACGGTGCTGCCGCCGGGACTCAACCGCGCCCAGTACGCCTTGTAGGTGAACGCCAGCCCCGGGCGGGTGGCGTCGTCCACGGCGACGGTGGCCAGGAACTCCCCCCGGTCGTTGTGCACCCGCGCCGGGTCGCCGTCGGTCAGGCCCCGGGCGGCGGCGTCGACGGGATGCAGGTGGATGCGGGGCGGACCGGTGCGGCTGCGGTGCCACGGCAGCGACGCGAACGTCGAGTTGAGGAAGAACCGGCCGGCCGGGGAGATCAACGCCAGCGGGAACCGGCGGGCCAGCGCGGCGTCGGCCACCTCCACCGGCGGCGTGTACCCGACGAGCGGGTCGACGCCCTGCCCGGTCAACCGCGGATCGTGGAACCGGGCCCGCCCGTCGTGGCTGGGAAACCCACCCTCGGCGTACGGGGCGGAACCGACGGGCACACCGGTGGCCCGCACGTACGTCCGGCGGGTCAACTCGTCGTAGTCGACGCCGGTGCCGTCGAGCAGCTGCCGTGCCAGGTCCTCGTCGCTGTCGCGCAGCCGGGGATGGTCCAACCCGAGCGCGGCGGCGATCCGCCGGAAGATCTCCGTGTTGGGCAGCGCCTGCCCCGGCGGGTCGAGCACTGGCCGGTTCAGGGTGGCGTAGTGGTGGCCGTAGGAGGTGTGCAGGTCGAGGTGTTCCGGCTGCATGGTGGCTGGCAGCACCACGTCGGCGAAGTCGCAGGTGTCGGTCCAGCGCTGCTCCAGCACCACCGTGAACAGGTCGGCGCGGGTCAGGCCGCGACGCAGCCGGTTCTGGTCGGGGACGGTCGCGACCGGGTTGGTGTCGAAGACCACCAGCGCGGTGACCGGCGGGTCGGCCTCGTCGGTGAGCGCGGCGGCGAGCCGACTCATGTTGATCGACCGGGCCGGCGGGGCGGGCATCCCGGCGGGCCGGGCGACCCGGTCGGCGTCGATGCGGTGGTGCCCGCTGGTGGTGGCCAACGCCCCACCGCCGGGATACCGGAAGTCCCCGGTGAGCAGGGGGATCGCCGCGATCGCCCGGACCGCCTGCCCGGCCCCGGCGTGCCGCTGCAGACCCAACCCGATGCGGATGGCGGTGGGCCGGGTGGTGGCGATCCGCTCACCGAGGTCCCGCACCACGTCGACGTCGAGACCGCACTCGGCGGCGGCGCGGGTCACCGGCCACTCGTCGAGGCGGGCCTGCAACCGGTCCCAGCCGACGGTGTGCGCGGCCACCCACGGCAGGTCGACCGCGCCGAGATCCCGGATGTGCCGCATCAACCCCAGGGCGAGCGCGGCGTCGGTACCGGGCAGCGGCGCGACGTGCGTGTCGCTGCGGGCGGCGGTGTCGGTGCGCAGCGGGTCGATGGTGACGACGTGGGCGCCGCGCTGCTGGGCCTGCCGCACGAACGGCCAGTGGTGCAGGTTGGTGGAGAGCAGGTTCGCCCCCCACAGGACGACCAGTTTCGCCTCGACCACCGACTCCGGTTCGAAACCGACGGACCCGCCGTAGACCGACGACAGGGCGGCCCGGGACGCGGCCGTGCAGATGGTGGTCCGCAGCCGCGACGCCCCCAGGTGCGCGAACAGCCGCGGCCCCATCGACCAGCCCTGCACCAACCCCATCGTGCCGGCGAAGTAGTAGGGCAGGACCGACTCCGGGCCGTGCACGTCGATGCTGGCGCGCAGCCCGTCGGCGACCCGACGGACCGCCTCGTCCCAGCCGGCCGGCCGGTACGACACCGGCCCGACACCCTTCGGGCCGACCCGCACCAGCGGGGTGGTCAGCCGGTCCGGCCCGGTGACCGCGTCGAGGTACCGGTTCACCTTGCCGCACAACGCGCCCCGGGTGAACGGATGCTCCTGGTCGCCGCGCAGCGCCACCGGTCGACCGTCGGTGACGGTGAGCTGCCACACGCAGGTGTCGGGGCAGTCCAGGGGGCACGCGCCGGGATGCACGGTGGTGGCCATGCCGCGGATGCTATCGTCACCGGCCGCCCCGCAACGGCCCGTCACCGCTGCCACCGCATCCGGCGGCGGCTACCATCGCGGTGCACACACCGATGTCGACCCGGCCGGGACGAACCCGCCGGGTCGGTGTGGTGGCCGGCTACCCTTGCGGGGGTCGTCCCACCCGTCGGGGCGGGAATGCCCCGGCGGTGACCGGCCGTTACACCGGAAGACCAGCACCACGAGCGAGGGGAAGTCGAACATGGGCGAGCGCATGCTGCGCGGTAGCCGGCTGGGCGCGGTCAGCTACGAATCCGACCGCAACACCGAGCTCGCGCCGCGCCAGACCCGCGAGTACCTCTGCGCCAAGGGCCACCAGTTCGAGGTGCCGTTCGCCGTCGACGCCGAGGTCCCCACCACCTGGGAATGCAAGTTCGACGGCAGCGTCGCCCGGCTCGTCGACGGCACCGAACCGGAACAGAAGAAGGCCAAGCCGCCGCGCACCCACTGGGACATGCTCCTGGAGCGGCGGTCCATCGCCGAGCTGGAGGACATCCTCGCCGAACGGCTCCAGGAGGTCCGCACCCGCCGCGGCCGCGCCTGACCCCACCGCGACGACGACGCCCCCGGGACCTCCCGGGGGCGTCGTCGTGTCCGGTTCAGGGCCGGCGGGGCTCCACGATCTCCCCCTCGATGGCCCGACCCTCGTCGACCACCTGCGCGGCCACCACGTCCTGCTCGGCCGGCGGCGCGCCGGCCGGTTCCCCCCGCCGCACCCGCACCGTCCGCGGACCGAACAGGTCACCGGCGACCATCGACGACACCCGACGCTCGGTGGCCCGCTGCACCCCGGCACGCGCCAACCGGCGCACCGGCGGCACCAGCAGCAACACCCCCACCAGCCCACTGAGCAGGCCGGGAATCGCCAGCAGCAACGCACCGGCCAACCCGACCAGCCCGTCGGTCACCTGCCGGCCCGGCGGCTGCCGGGACTCCACCGACGTGCGGAACCCCCGCCAGGCGCGCATCCCCTCCCGGCGCAGCAACACCAGCCCCAGCAGGGACGCGGCGAACACCAGCAGCACCGCCGCACCGAACCCGACGGCCCGGCCCGCCCCGATGAACACGGCCAACTCCGCCACCACCGCCAGCAGCAGGGCCGGTGGCACGAACCTCAGGTATCGGCGCATCTCACCTCATCCGCGTCGCGCGGCAACCCGCTCACCGCCACCGGCCGGACAATGCCCGCGGGGCGACAGGCCCGCTCCTCCAGCATGCCACGCCCCCACTCACGGCCACCGGTCGTGACCGCGACGCCACCGCACCGGCCGCCGGTCCCGCAACCCCCAGGTGGTGATCCGCCACAACGCCTCGGCCACGATCAGCGGACTCATCTTGCTGGCCCCCCGCTCCCGCTCCACGAACGTGATCGGCACCTCCACGATCCGCACCCCCGCCCGGTGCGCCAACCGCGACAACTCCACCTGGAACGAGTACCCCTGCGAACACACCGACTCCAGCCGCATCGCCCGCAACGCCGACAACCGGTACACCCGGAACCCGCCTGTCGCATCCGACACCGGCATCCCCAACGCCATCCGCGCGTACAGGTTCCCGCACCGCGACAGCAGCAGCCGCCGCCACGGCCAGTTCACCACCCGCGCCCCACCCACCCACCGCGACCCGATCACCACGTCGGCGTCCCGGGCCGCCGCCAACAACGCCGGCAGGTCCTCCGGGGCGTGCGAGCCGTCGGCGTCCATCTCCACCACCGCGTCGTAGCCATGCTGCCGCGCCCACCCGAACCCGGCCAGGTACGCCGCCCCCAACCCCTGCTTGCCGGGCCGGTGCAGCACGTGCACCTGAGCGTCGGTGCCGGCCATCGCCTCCGCCAACGTCCCCGTACCGTCGGGGCTGTTGTCGTCGGCGACCAGCACCTCCACCGCCGGCGCGGCCCGGCGCACCCGGGCCACCACGTCGGCGACGTTGTCGGCCTCGTTGTAGGTGGGGATGACCACCAGCACCCGGCCCACCCCCGGCTGTCCCCCGGCTGCCTCGCCCACCGTCTCCCCCGTTCCTGCCGGCTCACCCGGCGGCGGTGACCTCCCGGCGACGCCGCAACGCCCCCGCGACGACCAGCGCCACGACCGCCAGCCCGGCCAACGCCACCTCCGGCCACCATCCGGCCCGGGTGGCCGGGGTACGCCCCTCGGCGAGCGTCACGTCCCGCACCACCACCGCCCGGGTGTTGAACCCGGTGGCGTCGCTTACCCGCCCGTCCGGGGCGACGAACCCGGACACCCCCACCGTCGAGGCCATCAACGCCGCACGACCGTGCTCCACCGCCCGCAACCGCACCATCGCCAACTGCTGCCGGGCCTCCGCCACATCGAACGTGGCGTTGTTCGTCTGCACCACCAGCAGCTGCGCCCCACCGTCGACGGTGTCGCGCACCAGCCCGTCGTAGGCCACCTCGAAACAGATCACGTCCCCGAGCACCACCGCACCCGCATCGACCACCCCCGGCGACGCCCCCGGCACGAAATCGGCCCGCACCCGGTCCACCTGCTTGGACACCGCACGCGCCAACGACCGCATCGGCACGTACTCGGCGAACGGCACCGGATGCCGCTTCGTGTACACCTGACCCAGATCCGGCCCACCACCCGGCCGCCACAGGATGCCCGCGTTACGGACCTCACCCTCACCCGGGCCGGCGAGCACCGCACCGACCAGGATCGGCGCGCCGATCGCGTCGGCGGCCTGCGAGATCCGCGCCCCGGCCGCGGCGTTACGCAACGGGTCGATGTCCGAGGAGTTCTCCGGCCACACCACCAGGTCGGGACGCCGCTCGACACCCGCACCGACGCGCTCCGCCAACTTCAACGTCGCGTCGACGTGGTTGTTCAGCACCGCCTGCCGCTGGGCGTTGAAGTCCAGACCCAACCGGGGCACGTTGCCCTGCACGATCGCCACCCGCACCGTACGGCCCCCCGTGCCGGCCCCCGACGGCACCAGCCACCCCACCGCCACCAGCGCCACCACACCCGCCGCCACCCCGGCCACCGGCTGCCACCGCACCCCCGGCCACCGCCGCCACACCGCCACCAGCAGCAACCCGCCGACCACCGCCACCACCGCGGTGACCAGCGGCGCACCCCCCAACCACGCCCACCCCAGCAGCGGCGACGCATCCTGACCGAACGCCAGCCGCCCCCACGGGAAACCCCCGAACGGGGTACGGTCCCGCAGCGCCTCCTGCCCCACCCACAACACCCCGGTCACCGGCGGCCACGCCCACCGCCACCGGTCCACCACCGGCGACACCCACGCCGTCGCCGCACCCAACAGCGCCAGGTAGCCGGCCTGCAACAGCGACAGCAGCACCCACGGCAGCAGCCCGGTGTGCAGGTTCGTCCACGCCAGCAGCGGCCCGAACAACGCCACCCCGGTCAGGAAACCCAACCCGGCGCCCGCGCGCAGCCGACGCCGGTGCGCAGCCGCCGCCAACCCGGCCACCCCGACCGCCGCCAACGGCCACCAGCCGTACGGCGGGAACGCCACCAGCAACGCCAGCCCGGCGGCCACCGCCACCGGCACCGCCACCCGCAACGGCAACGGCGACCGCACCGGCCGCACCACGGTCGGGGTACGCGTCTCATCCCGGTCGAGCGTCGTCACCGGCACCTCACCACGATCACGGGCCGAAGGCTACCCGCCCCACCCCGCCACCCCGAGACCACCGAGCCCGAACCGACCGAGGTCACCCCGCCCCCACCCGCCCTGATCCGGGGACCGGTCGTGGTGGGCGGACACGAAATCGGGGCGCGGCCTAAGCCGCGCCCCGATGCTCCCAGGCCCTTCCCGGCCGGTGGGGCGAGAATGAGCGGCGCCGACCTTCGGACCGACCCGACGGTGGACTGGCTGCCCCCGCCTGGCCGTTGTCTACTGGCCGTGCCCCTCACCCTGCCCGTACACCGGTAACCGCGGCCGGTTCGCGCCGCCCCGCCGACCCCCGCCCGCTGGACCTGGCCGCCGCGACGCGATGCACCAACAATGTCGCTCGGCCAGCGGACGAAGGGACGAAGCGAACAACAGCCGCTTCCCGTAGTAGGACTCAAAGACGGTACGGCCTACACCCCCGCCGCTGTCAACCCACCCACGGCCAGTCGCACCCGCCGACCCGGCGTGTCGCGTCGGCGGGTCTCAATCCCCACCCAGATGCCGCCGCAGCAACGCCCCCGCCGCCGCCCGATGCTCCGCGGCGAGCAACCCACCGGCAGCCAGCACGTAATCCACGTCCACCACCGGCCGCGCCGCCCGCGGCAACGGCCACCCCCCGGCATGATCGGTCAACACCTGCGTCAACACGCCCACCGCCGCCCCCGCGTCAGCGTGACGCAACACACCACCGGAACCCACCAGCAACCGCACGTCCCGCAGATCCCGCCCCGCCCGCTCACCCGTCGCCGCACCCCGGGCATGCCGCCGCAACGCCACCGTCGCCGCCAACGCCGCGATCCGCCCCTCCACCACCCGGTCCCGGCCGTCGACCGGCAGGAACCCCGGATCGGCCGCCCGCACCGCCGCCGCCACCCCCAACGCCTCCTGCTCCACCGCATCGAGCAGCCGCTCCTCCACCGCCGCCCGCACCACCCCCGGCGCGCTCCACCGCATCCCCAGATCACCCTCCACCGTGCGGGCCCGCCACAGCGACCCCGCCACCTCCCGACCCGGCCCGTCGGCCCGCTCGTCCGGCGTCAACACCGAATACACGTCGGTCGTCGCCCCACCCACGTCCACCACCACCAGGTCACCACCCACCACGTCGGCGAGGACCTCCACCCCCGTCAACACCGCATCCGGGGTCGCCGCCCGCACCAACCGGCCGAACCGGGCCCCCCGCGACAACCGCTTCCCCCCGATCACGTGCCGCAGGAACACCTCCCGGATCGCCGCCCGCGCCGACACCGGCGCCAACACCCCGATCCGGGGCAGCACGTTGTCCGCCACCGTCACCGGCACCCCCGCCGCCGCCAACACCCCCCGCAGCGCGTCCCGCACCTCCACATTGCCCGCCAGCACCACCGGCACCCGCCACCGCGCCCGCGCCAACCGGGTCGCGTTGTGCGTCACCGTGTCGACGTCCCCACCGTCGGTGCCACCCACCAGCAACACCACGTCCGGGCGGGCCGCCCGCACCGCCGAAAGCTCCGCCGCCCCCAACCGGCCCGCCGCCACGTGCACCACGTTCGCGCCCGCCGACAACCCCACCCGCCGACCCGCCTGCGCGGTCACCAACGGCTCGTAACCCACCACCGCCAGCCGCAACCCGCCACCCGCCGACGAACACACGTACCACGGCAGCACCCCGGCCGGCCCCACGCCGGCCCCGTCGGCCGCCGCACCCACCGCCGCGTCCAACCCGTGCAGCACATCCGTGCCCACCGACGTGGGCGCCGACGCCGCCCCCACCAGCCGGCCCGCGTCCAGATCCACCACCGCCGCCTTCGTCCAGGTCGACCCGACGTCGGCGCAGACCGCCAGCCTCACGCCGCCGCCGGAACGACCACGGTGCCCGTCGCCGTCACCGCCACCACCGGCTCCGCCAACACCTCCGCCGCCGACCCACCCCGCTCCGGACGACCCCGGCACACCACCCGCGCCACGAAGTCGATCCCCCGGCTGCGGGTACCCACCCGCACCACCGTCGCCGTCACCTCCACCACGTCACCCGCCCGCACCGACGACACGAACTGCACATCCGAGTACGACGCGAACAACCCCTCGTCACCATCGGTACGGATACACACCTCCGTCGCCACGTCCCCGAACAACCCCAACACGTACGCCCCGTCCACCAGGTTCCCCGCATAGTGGGCATGCGCGTACGGCACGTACCGCCGGTGCGTCACCGTCAACCCCAACCGTGCGTCACTCATCCCCGCGCCTCCCTGTCCGTCACCAACGCATGCACCAGGTACGACGCCACCTCACCCGGCGTGGTACCCCGACCGAAGATCCGGTCCACCCCCAGCTCCGCGGTCATCGTCTCGTCGAACCGCGGCCCACCCACGATCAGCAACGGCCGCCTCCCCGCCGGCATCGCCTCCCGGAACGCCGCCGACATCTCCCGCGTGTTGTGCAGATGCGCGTCCCGCTGCGTCACCACCTGTGACACCAGCACCGCATCCGCCCGCTCCCGCCGCGCCGCCTCCACCAACTCCGGCACACTCACCTGCGCACCCAGATTGGTGACCTTCAACTCCCGGTAGTACTCCAGGCCCTTCTCCCCGGCGATACCCTTCACGTTCAGGATCGCGTCGATACCCACCGTGTGCGCGTCCGTGCCGATACACGCCCCCACCACCGACAGCTTGCGACGCAACCGCCGCTTCACCACCGCGTTGACCTCCTTGGCCGACAGCAACGGATAATCCCGCTCCACCACCTGCACCGCCGCCAGGTCCACCAGATGGTTCACCCGCCCGTACACCACGAAGAACGTGAACCCGTCACTCATCGGCTTCGCGTGCACCAGCATCGCCGGATCGATGCCCATCTTGTTCGCCAACTGCACCGCCGCACCCTCGGCCCGCTTGTCGTGCGACACCGGCAACGTGAACGACACCTGCACCATGCCGTCACCCGTGGTGTCCCCGTACGGCCGCACGACCGTCTTCTCACTCATGAGGCTGCGCTGGCCGGGCATGGGTTCGCGGCCCTCGCTGCGCTCGGTGCGCTCACTCATGCCGCCTGCTCCAGGATCTCCGTGGCCGGGTTGTAGTAGTCCACCTCGTGCCGCGCCACCCCGGACAGGCCCTTGCCCCGGTCCGCCGGCCGCTTCATGATCCCGAACGTGCCCTCGGCGATCGCCGTCAACAACGACTGGTCCCCGATCCGCTCCAGCAGATCCACCGCCTCACCCAACACCCGGTGCGCCCGCTGCTGGATGAACCCACCAGGCGCCGGCACGAAATCCTCGTGCAACCCACCCGCCGCACCCAACACGTACCGCACGTTCTGCAACGCGATGTCCCGGTCCGACAACCACGGCGTCACCACCGCCTCGGTCATCATCCCCACCAGCAGGATCCCCTGCCCCGTCATCGTCCCCACCAGATTGAAGAACCCGTCCAACAGATTCCCCCGGAACACGTCCCCCGTCATGTGCTTCGTCGGCGGCATCCACTTCAACGGCGCATCCGGGAACAACTCCCGCGCCAACAACGCATGCGCCAACTCCAGCCGCAACGACTCCGGCACCTCCGGATTGATCTCGAACGCGTGCCCCAACCCCAACTGGGCGTCGGCCAACCCCGCCTCGTGCGCGAAGAACTCGTTGAGCAACTGCGACACCGTCACCGTGTGCGCCTCGTCCACCGCATCCGCCGTGGTCAGGTAATTGTCCTCACCGGTGTTGATGATGATCCCCGCCCGCGCGTGCACCTGCCGCGAGAACCGCTGATCCACGAACGTCCGAATCGGATTGATGTCCCGGAACAGAATCCCGTACATCGAATCGTTGAGCATCATGTCCAGCCGCTCCAGGCCGGCCAACGTCGCCATCTCCGGCATGCACAACCCCGACGCGTAGTTCGTCAACCGCACGTACCGGCCCAACTCCCTCGACGTCTCGTCCAACGCCGCCCGCATCAACCGGAAGTTCTCCTGCGTCGCGTACGTACCCGCGAACCCCTCCCGGGTCGCCCCCTCCGGCACGTAGTCCAACAACGACTGCCCCGTCGACCGGATCACCGCGATCACATCCGCACCCGCCCGCGCCGCCGCCTGCGCCTGCGGAATGTCCTCGTAGATGTCCCCCGTCGCCACGATCAGATAGATCCACGGCCGCTGCTTCGGATCCCCGTACCGCTTCACGAGGCGATCCCGCTCCGCCCGCCGCCTGTCGATCCGCCGCACACCCGCGGCCACCGCCCTGCGCGCCGCCCGACGCGCCACCGTCGCAGCCCTGCCAGCGGGCAGCGTGAACCGCACCGAACCCGCCGCCGCCTTCTGCGCCAGCAACGTCACGTCGTCCAACTGCTCCCGCACCAACGCGTCGAACACCGGCGCCGCCACCCCGTGCCCCAGACCCACGTCCGCGACCACCGCGTCCACCAGGCGGTTCACCCACGGAATACCGTCCGGGTCCGCGCCCGCCACCCCCGCCAGGCGCAGCACCGCCCGCTCCACCGACACCGTGGTGTGGGTACGCGCCAACTCCACCACCGGCTGCCCGGCCCGACGCGCCAACTCCCGCGCCCGCGCCACCAGCACCGGATCCAGGTCGAGCTTCCCGCTCACCACGACGACCCGCCGCACCCGACGACGGCACGGACCCGCGCCGGCACCTCAATGGTCCGCTCGCTCACGACACGCCTTCCTCGTAGATGACCTCACCGCGCAGCACCGTCGCCCGACACACCGGCAACGGCGTCGGATCACCCGGCCCCCGCAACTCCGGATCGTCGGACTGCACCACCGGCAACCCCCGCTCCACCCCCGCCGGGGCCTCCCACACCGCGAACGTCGCCGGCGCCCCCTTGGCGATCACACCCTCGTTGTCCAGATGCACCGCCCGCCACCCGCCCCGGGTGTGCGCCGCGAACGCCGCCCGCACACTCATCCGCTGCGCCGGATTGTGGTGCGCCGCCGCCGCCCGCACCGAACCCCACGGATCCAGCGGCGTCACCGGCGAATCCGACCCGAACGCCAACGCCACCCCCACCGAGTGCATCGCCCCCATCGGGTTCGACTCCCACGACCGGTCCAACCCCAACCGCGACTCGTACATCCGGCCCGCACCACCCCACAACCGGTCGAACGCCGGCTGCATACTCGCCACGATCCCGTACTCCACGAACCCGGCGATCAACCGCTTGCTCATGATCTCCGCATGCTCCACCCGGTGCCGGGCCGCCCGCACCCGATCCGTGCCCAACACCGCCACCGCCCCCGCGAAACCCGCCAGCACCGTCCCGATCGCCGCGTCACCGATCGCATGGAACCCGCCCTGCACCCCGTGCGCCGCACAGTCCACCAGATGATCACGCACCTGATCCGCGCTCAGATACCCGTGCCCACACCCCTCACCATCGCGGTACGGCCCCGACAGATGCGCCGTACGCGACCCCAACGCCCCGTCCGCGAACAGATCACCACCCGCACCCACCGCCCCCAACTCCCGCGCCCGCGCCGCCCCCGACAACTCACCCCAGTACCCGTACACCTCCGGCACACCAGCACCCGACAGACCCAACAGACCCGTGAAATCCTCCTCGTCGGAGATCTCCGGCCCACCACACTCGTGCACCGCCCCGATCCCCAACGACGCCGCCCGCGCCAACGCCACCCGCTGCGCCGCCACCCGCTGCCCCCGCGTCACCCCGGCCCGCGCCGCCGCCCGCACCACATGGTGCGCGTCCCGCCGCAACCACCCCGACGCGTCGAAACCCGGCAGCTCCACCACCTGCGGACACGCCGCCAGCAACGCCTGCGACACCAACGCCGAATGGATCGACGCCTGCGACAGATACACCCGCCGGCCACCCGCCGCCCGGTCCAACCCCGCCGCGTCCGGCAACGCCGCATCCACCCAACCCGACTCGTCCCAGCCGTGCCCCAACACCACCGCGTCCGACGGCAGACCCGCCGCGAACACCGCCACCGCATCCAGCAACTCCGCCGCCGACCGCACCGACGACAGATCCAGGCCCGACAACACCAACCCGGTGTCCGTGGCGTGCACGTGCGCGTCCACGAACGCCGGCGTCACCAGCGCCCCACCCAGCTCCACCACCCGGTCGGCGACCGGCGCGTCCGCGTCCGCACCCAACCAGGCGATCCGCCCGTCCCGCACCAACAGCGCCGTCGCGCTCGGCTCCGCCGGACAGTGCAGCACTCCACCGCGGTACAACGTCGAGGGGTTCGTCATGGCACTCAGTCTGCCGCCAACCGGGACGCGAAGAGACCACGTACCCCCGGCTCCGACCGCACCAACCCCAACGCCAACTCCGCGTGACCCGGCACGTAACCGTTGCCCACCAGCATCGTCACGTCCGCCGCCAACCCCTCCGCACCCAGGGCCGCCGCCGCGAAACTCGTCGCCATCGAGAAGAAGATCACCGTGCCGCCGTCCGCCGTGGCCAACACCGCGCCGTGCTCACACCCCGGCACGTCCACGCACACCACCGTCACGTCCGCCGGCCCACCCAACGCCGTCGTCACCGCCGACGACACCCCCACCGGATCCCGGGCGTCAGCCAACGCCACCACCGACGCCAGACCGGCCGCCACCAGCGCGTCCCGCTCCGCCGCCACCGGCACCACCCCCACCGTACGACCAGCACCCGCCCGCCGCGCCGCCGCCAACGACAACGACCCGCTCTTACCCGCCCCACCGATCACCGCCACCGTCACCGGCGACCCGTCACCCGCCCGCTCCCGCCGCGCCACCTGCTCGGCGACCACCCGGGCCGTCAACGCCGGCGCCCCGCACACGTCCAGCACCGCCAACGCCAACTCCGGATGCAGGTCCGCCGGCAGCACCGCCGCGATCGACCGCGCGAACAGGATCGCGTACCCGTCACACGGCACCTGCTCGCTGCGCCCGTCCCAGCGGGCCAACCCGTCGAGGATCACGAGCGGGGTCAGCGTCAACGACACCAACGTCGCCACCCGGTCACCCACCGCCAACCCCAACGGCGACCGCCGGCCGGCCTCCTCCACGGTGCCGATCAGCATCCCACCCGACCCGGTCACCGGATTCTGCATCTTGCCCCGCGCCGACACGATCTCCAGCACCTCGGCACGGACCTTCTCCCCGTCCCCGCCGTGCTTCTGCGCCAACTGCCGGAAACTCGCCGCGTCCAGGTTCAGCCGCTCCACCCGGATGCGTACCTCGTTGGGGGCGATCCGCGGGTCGGCGTCCAACCGCCAGGCCGCCTGCGGCAGCACCCCCGCCGGTTCCACGACACGGTGCAGACCCACAGGTGACGTCACGCCGACCTCCCCTCTCCACCGCCCGAAGCCCCGATCAGGACTCGCATCGCGGGAAAACTTACGGCAGACTAATTTCTTCGCCGGATATTTTCCAGTAGCCTTCGGATCTACCGATCATCGCCCGCCGGTCACCCCGGCCGCACGCACCACGAGGAGGGGCCGTGACCCAGACCCAACCGATGGCGACCATCCCCGGCCCCCGCCCCGCCCCGGTAGCCGTACCGACCGCCGGGCAGCCCTACGAATACCGCCGCAGCCCCCTGGTCGAACCCGACTGGACCCGCTTCCCCGGCTGGCGGGACGTCACCCGCGAACAGTGGGAGAACGCCCAGTGGCAACGCGTCAACTGCGTCAAGAACACCAAGCAGCTCCGCGCCGTCCTCGGCGACACCGTCGACGAGAGCTTCTACACCGACCTCGCCGCCGACCAGCAGGCCCTGGCCACCATGTCGATGCTGGTCCCACCCCAGATGATCAACACGATGGTGCCGTTCGCCCCGATGACCACCGAGGCGTTCCGCGCCGACCCCATCCGCCGCTACATGATCCCCGTCGCCGCCGACCGGCGCACCGACTGGCCGTCGCACCCCTACGCCAGCCGCGACTCCCTGCACGAACACGACATGTGGGTCGCCGAGGGCCTCACCCACCGCTACCCCACCAAGGTCCTCGCCGAACTGCTCTCCACCTGCCCCCAGTACTGCGGCCACTGCACCCGGATGGACCTCGTCGGCAACTCCACCCCCGCCGTCGACAAGCTCAAGCTCACCCTCAAGCCCGTCGACCGCTACGACGCCCACATCGCCTACCTCAAGGCCCACCCCGGCGTCCGTGACGTCGTCGTCTCCGGCGGCGACGTGGCCAACGTCCCCTGGCGCAACCTCGAGTCGTACCTGATGCGGCTGCTCGAACTGGAGACCGTCCGCGACATCCGGCTCGCCACCAAGGCCCTGATGGGCCTGCCCCAGCACTGGCTGCAGAACGACGTCGTCGAGGGCCTGGAACGGGTCGCCCGCACCGCCGCCCGACGCGGCGTCAACCTGGCCATCCACACCCACGTCAACCACGCCCAGTCGATCACGCCGCTGGTCGCGAAGGCCGCCCAGACCGCCCTCGACGTCGGCGTCCGCGACGTGCGCAACCAGGGCGTGCTCATGCGCGGCGTCAACGCCACCGCCCCCGACCTGCTCGACCTGTGCTTCGCCCTGCAGGGTGAGGCCGGCATCCTGCCGTACTACTTCTACATGTGCGACATGATCCCCAACGCCGAGCACTGGCGGGTCCCCGTCTGGCACGCCCAGCAGCTCCAGCACGACATCATGGGCTACCTGCCCGGCTACGCCACCCCCCGGATCGTCTGCGACGTGCCCTTCGTCGGCAAGCGCTGGGTGCACATGCTCACCGAGTACGACCGGGAACGCGGCATCTCCTACTGGACCAAGAACTACCGCACCTCCATCGAGTCGGCCGACCTGGAGGCGCTCAACAAGCGCTACGCCTACTACGACCCGATCGACACCCTCCCCGAGGCCGGCCAGCAGTGGTGGGCCGCCCACCGCGACGACTGACCCGCACCACCCCGTCGCCCCCGTGACCCGGACCTGGTCGCGGGGGCGACGGCCGTCACGCCCCGCGCGGGGCGTACATGATCACGGCGACGCCGAGCAGGCAGATCGCCGCGCCCGCCAGGTCCCACCGGTCCGGCCGGAAACCGTCGACCAGCACCCCCCACGCCAGCGACCCCGCCACGAACACCCCGCCGTACGCGGCCAGGATGCGCCCGAAGTTCGCCTCCGGCTGGAACGTCGCCACGAACCCGTAGACACCCAACGCGAGCACCCCCGCGGCGACCCACCACAGACCCCGGTGCTCCCGCCAGCCCTGCCAGATCAGCCACGCCCCACCGATCTCGGCGAGCGCGGCCAGGACGAACAACACCAGCGAACGGGCGACCAGCATGCCCACACGCTAACCCGGGTGGCCCCCGCACCGGGTCCGGGGGCCACCCGACCGGCGCGGACCGTCACCGCATGGCGTCCCGGACGTCCCGACCAGCGTCCTTGACGTGCTCGCCGGCCTGCCGGGCCCGCGCCTCGCTCTGCTCGGTGGCGCCCTCGGCCCGCATCCGCTCGTTGTCGGTCATGTCGCCGAGCCGCTCCTTCGCGGCGCCGGTCAGCTCCTGGGCCTTGTTCTTCGCCTTGTCGGTGAAGCTCATGTCGCCTCCTGTCGCTGCGGCGGTCACGGAGCCGCTGCCCCGTACCGGTGGCGTCCCCGATCCGGCCGACCCGAAACAAAACCGCGCCGTAGGCGCTGGTCAGAAGGGGTGCGCCGGGGCGCACCATCTCTAAGGCATCCTAGGACAATAGGTGGCGGGCTGGGACCGGCGGATGCTGGTTGACTGGGCGGATGAGCGAGATCATCCTGATCCGGCACGGCGAGACGACGTGGAGCGCCAGCCGACGGCACACCTCGTACACCGACCTGGAGCTGACCCCCGACGGCGAACGGCAGGCCCGCGCCCTGGCCGGGGTGCTGACCGGGCAGCGCCCCGCCACCGTGCTCGCCAGCCCCCGACGACGGGCCCTGCGCACCGCGCAGCTCGCCGGCCTCACCGTCGACGCCACCGACGACGACCTCACCGAGTGGAACTACGGCCAGTACGAGGGCCGCACCACCGCCGACATCCGCACCGAGCGCCCCGACTGGGACCTCTGGACCGACGGCTGCCCCGGCGGGGAGACCCCCGACCAGGTCGGGGCCCGGGTAGACCGGCTGCTAGCCCGGGTCACGCCACTGCTGGACCGGGGCGACGTGGGGCTGGTCGGGCACGCCCACCTGCTCCGGGTCGTCGGTGCCCGGTGGATCGGTCTGCCCGCCGCCGGCGGCGGCAAACTACGCCTGGACACCGCCACCGTCAGCGCGCTCGGCCACGAACACGGCCGACCGGTGATCCTGCGCTGGAACGGCCGCTGAGCGCGCGGGGCGGCAGCTACGCCGGGGCCTCCGCGCCACTGCGGCCACGGCTCCGCAGCTCCCCCACCGCCACCTTCGGCGGACGCCCCTCGTACGGCGTGGACAGCACCACCGTGGTGCGGGTGGTGACGTTCGCGGCGGTGCGGATCTCCTGGAGCACCCGTTCCAGGTCCGCCGGCCCGGCCACCCGCACCAGGAGCAGGTAGAAGTCCTCCCCCGCCACCGAGTAGCAGGAGTCGATCTCGGGCAGGTGGGCCAACCGCTCCGGCGCGTCGTCCGGCTGCGACGGATCGAACGGCCGGATCGCCACGAACGCGGTCATCGGCAGGTCCAACGCCTCGAACGACACCCGGGCGGTGTACCCGTTGATCACGCCGCGCTGTTCCAGCCGGCGGACCCGCTGGTGCACGGCCGAGACCGACAGGCCGACCCTCTCCGCCAGGTCCGTGTACGACAGGCGGCCGTCGGCGGTCAGCGCGGCGACGATGGCACGGTCGATCTCCTCCACCCGTGCAACCTACCCGGTGGAGCGCTCCCCTGGCGACGACGTCCCGCCCGATGTGACGCTCAGCGGGCCGCCCGGTCGCGCACCGCGTCCGCCGCGAAGTTGAGCACCTCGGCCAGATCCTCCTCGTCGAGGAAGGGCAGATCGGTGAGGATGTCCGTCACCGACATCCCCTCCGCCATCATCGCCAGCAGGGTCGCCACCGGGACGCGGGACTGCCGCACGCAGGGCGCGCCGCCCATCACCTCGGGGTCGATGGTGATCCGGGGAAACGTCACCGGCACAGGCTAGTCCCTCGCCATCGCCCGGGAGATCACCAGCCGCTGGATCTGGTTGGTGCCCTCGACGATCTGGAGCACCTTTGCCTCGCGCATGTACCGCTCGACCGGGTGGTCGGCCACGTACCCGGCCCCGCCGAGCACCTGCACCGCGTCGGTGGTCACCCGCATCGCCACGTCGGTGGCGAACAGCTTCGCCTTGGCCGCCTCGATCGAGTACGGCCGGCCGGCGTCGCGCAGCCGGGCCGCCGCCAGGGTCAACGCCCGCGCGGCGGAGATCTGGGTGGCCGCGTCGGCCAGCAGGAAACCCAGCCCCTGGAAGTCGATGATCGACCGGCCGAACTGCTGCCGCTGGCGGGCGTAGCCGACCGCGTAGTCCAGCGCCGCCTGGGCCAGGCCCACCGCACAGGCCGCGATGCCCAGCCGCCCCGAGTCCAGCGCCGACATCGCGATGGTGAAACCCGCGCCCTCCCCGCCGATCAGCCGCTCGGCCGGCACCCGGGCGTCGTCGAAGGCGATCTGCGCCACCGGCGACGAACGCAGCCCCATCGTCCGCTCGGCCGCCTGCGGGGCGATGCCCGGCGTGCCCCGGTCGGCCAGCAGGCAGGAGATGCCCTTCGGGCCCGGCCCGCCGGTCCGGCAGAACACGTTGTAGAAGTCCGCCACCTGGGCGTGCGTGATCCACGCCTTGACCCCGGTGACCCGGTAGTCGTCGCCGTCGCGGACCGCCCGGGTGGTCAACGCGGCGGCGTCCGAGCCGCCCTGCGGCTCCGACAGGCAGTACGCCCCGAGCAGTTCCCCACCCACCAGCTCCGGCAGCAGCTTGCGCTGGGCGTCGGTGCCGAACGCGGCGAGCGGGTAGCAGGACAGGGTGTGCACGCTGACCGCCTCGGCGACCGCGAGCCACCGGCCGGCGAGGATCTCCAGCACCTGGAGGTAGACCTCGTACGGCTGGGCCGCGCCGCCGTGCTCCTCGGCGTACGGCAGGCCCAGCAGGCCGGCCCGGCCCAGGGTGCGCAGCACCTCGCGGGGGAACTCGGCGCGCTCCTCGAAACCGGCGGCCCGGGGCGCGAGTTCCCGGTCGGCCAGTTCGGTGGCGAGGTCGAGCAGGTCGTGGGCCTCGTCGGTGGGGAGGATGCGGTCGACAGTCATAGCGCGATGAGCTCCAGAGGTGGGTGAGCCGCCGCCCGTCGTCCGTCGGGCGCCACCCCGCAAGCTTAACGGTCGTTCGGGTCGGGGCCCAGTCCGGCGTCTGCCGGCACCCCGGTGAACCGCGCCCGCCGCAGTTACGTACCACCTGACGCCTTCCCCGGTCCCGACGAGCCCGACCGGAGTCCCCATGCACCGACGCGCAGCACTGACCTCGACGGCGGTGGCCCTCGCCGCGCTCGTCGCCGGCTGGGCGGTCCTGACCGTCCCCACCGCGAACGCCGAGACCGACGCCGCACCACCGGCCGCCACCAGCCCGGCCGGCACCGCGACGCCCGCCCCGCCACCGGCCACCGCCGACGCCACGACCCCGGCCACGGCCCCCGCCACCGCGACGCCGGCCGCCGCGCCCGCCGGGTCCCCGGTGGACCGGCACGGCCGGCTGCGGGTGTGCGGGGTGCACCTGTGCGACGCGGCCGGCGAGCCGGTCCAGCTGCGCGGGATGAGCAGCCACGGCCTCCAGTTCTTCCCTGACTGCCTCAACCCCGACTCGCTGGCCGCGCTGCGCACCGACTGGCGGGCCGACTTCGTCCGGGTGGCGATGTACGTCCAGGAGGGAGGGTTCGCAACCGACCCGGCCGGCTTCACCCGCCGGGTCGACGAGGCGGTGGAGACCGCCAGCGCGCTGGGCCTCTACGTGGTGGTCGACTTCCACGTCCTGACCCCCGGCGACCCGCTGGTCAACCTGGACCGGGCCCGGTCGTTCTTCGCCGAGGTCGCCGCCCGGCACGCCGCACGGACCAATGTGCTCTGGGAGATCGCCAACGAGCCCAACGGGGTCGACTGGGCCACCATCAAGAGCTACGCCGAGCAGGTCATCCCGGTGATCCGGGCCGCCGACCCGGACAGCGTCGTGCTGGTCGGCACCCGGGGCTTCTCCTCCCTCGGTGTCTCCGAGGGCGCCGACGAGACCGAGGTGACCGACGACCCGGTCGACGCCGGGAACATCATGTACACGTTCCACTTCTACGCCGCGTCCCACCGGGACCTGCAACGCGACACGGTGACCCGGGCCGCCCGGAGCCTGCCGCTGTTCGTCAGCGAGTTCGGCACCCAGACGTTCACCGGCGACGGCCCCAACGACCTGGACAGCGCCACCACCTGGCTGGACCTGCTACAACGCCTGAAGATCAGCTACTCGATGTGGAGCTACTCCGACGGCCCGGAGAGCAACGCGGTGTTCCGGCGGGGCACCTGCGCCGGCACCGACTTCACCGGCACCGCCGTGCTGACCGAGTCGGGAGCGTTCATCCGCACCCGGCTGCGGCGCTGACCGGTCGCCGGGTCCGTCAGCCGGCGACGACCGCCGAGACCCGGCGGACCCGGTCGGCGTGGGTCAGCACGTCCACGCTGTCGACGTACTGGTCCACCGCGCCGACCAGCGGCCGGGCCCGCAGCGCCGGGTCGACGATCGCGGCCCGCAGCGCGGTGGCCAGGCGCGGCGCGTCCAGCACCAGGAAGGGCCGCCCGTGAAAGGGCCGGGCCGCGACGTCGACCGGCCCGGCCAGCCCGGTGTCGTTGGTCCACCCGGCGACCGTCTCCAGCGCCCGCACCAGCCCCGCCTGCCGGTGCGGCCAGTCACCCGGACCGAGCGCGTCCCCCAGCGCCGCCACCACCGGGCCGGCGTCCGGCAGCGCGGCGAACACACTGCCGAGCCACTTGTCGTACGGCGGCCAGCGGCGACGGACCAGCAGGCCGAGCCGCATCAGGTCCCGGGCCACCCGGGCGGCCACCAGCCGGCTGCCCAGCTCGTCACCCACCTCGGCACACCTGCCGACGAGATGCTCGGCCTGCCCCACCCGGGTCCACCCGGCGGCCAGCACGTGCCGCCACACGTCGTCCGGATACCAGGCCAGGGCGGCCCGGACCGCGCCCACCGTGCCGGACAGGCCGTCGTGGAACACCGCCCCGCCGGTCAGCTCGGCCAGCCGCTGCGTCGGCAGGGACAGCCAGTCGTCGGTGGTGACCGCGACGCGCGGATCGAAGCCGAGCCGGCCCCGCAGCCAGTCCCGCCACGGGAACACCTGTACCCCGCTGCGGTCCCCGCCGACGTCGGGCACCCCCAGCCGGGCGGTCGGCCAGCTGAGGAACCGGGTCGGCCGGCCCAGGAACGAGGCCGGCAGATCGGCCAGCGCCGCCCGTACCGACGCCACCTCGCTCGCGTCGGCCAGGAAGACCTGCGCCCGGGGACCCCAGTCGTGGTCGGTGGAGCGCTCGGTGTCCAGCCCCAGCAGCTCCGAACCGCCGTCGAGCAGCCCGGCGGAGTAGCGCAGCCCCGGCAGACGCCGCGCCAGCAGCGGCCCGACGACCTCGTCGTGGAAACGCCGGCACAGCACCAGAGCGGGCACGAACTCCATGCCCGCAGTCTCGCCCGGCGGCAGCCGTACCGTCACGCCGGTTTCCCCAACGTGCCGACCGTGGCGGGTACGGCCGGTGGGCGTCCCCCATGTCGTCGGTGGGGTGTGCCACGCTGTCGGGCGTGGCAGACCAACAGCCGATCCTGCTGATCGACGCCCCCAGCCTCTACTTCCGGGCCTACTTCGGGGTGCCCGAGTCGGCGGCACGGACCGACGACGGCCAGCCGGTCAACGCCGTGCGCGGGTTCCTCGACATGCTCGCCCAACTGGTCCGCACCCGACGGCCCGACCGGATGGTCTGCGCGCTCGACCACGACTGGCGGCCCGCCTGGCGGGTGGAGCTGCTGCCGTCGTACAAGGCGCACCGGGTCGCCCCGGCCGGCGGCGAGGAGGTGCCGGACACCCTCTCCCCGCAGGTGCCGGTGATCCTCGACGTGCTGGCCGCGATCGGCATCACCGCCGTCGGCGCGACCGGCTACGAGGCCGACGACGTGCTGGGCACCCTGTCGGTCACCCAGCCCGGCCCGGTGGAGGTGGTCTCCGGCGACCGGGACCTGTTCCAGCTCGTCGACGACGAGCGCCGGGTCCGGCTGCTGTACATCGGTCGTGGGGTGGCCAAGCTCGACGACTGCGACGACGCCGCCGTCCGGGCCCGCTACGGTGTCCCCGCCGACCGGTACGCCGACTTCGCCGCCCTACGCGGTGACCCGAGCGACGGGCTGCCCGGGGTGCCCGGGGTCGGCGAGAAGACGGCCGCCCGGCTGATCGACCGCTACGGCGGCCTGCCCGGCATCCTCGCCGCGCTCGACGAGCCCGGCTCCGGGTTCGCCCCGGGGCTGCGCGCCAAGCTCGACGGCGCCCGCGACTACCTGGCGGTGGCCCCCAAGGTGGTCCGGGTCGCCACCGACGTCCCGCTGCCGGCGCTGCCGACCGCGTTGCCGGCGGCACCCGCCGACCCCGACCGGCTGCTGGAGCTGGCCCAGCGGTGGAATCTGGCCGGCTCGTGCCGGCGGCTGGTCGACGCCCTCGCCGCACGGCCCTGACCGGCCGCCGGCGTCCCGACGCCGGTCAGCGTGGCGGTGGGGCGTCCCGGCGGGACGGGAACGGGGTGCCCGGCCGGCCCAGGGTGGTCGACCGGGCACGCAGGCCCACCGGGTCCGGGGCCGTCTGCGGTTCGACGACCGGCGCGTCGACCTGCCGGGCCTGCAGGTAGGCGGCGGCGGCCCGGTCGTCGTCGGTGGGCGCGGCCAGCAGCGCGTAGACCAACCCCACCACCACGAAGATCACCGCGAGGACGATCGGCACCAGCAGGGTGCTCACCCCCGCGCCGGTCACCTCGCCGCGCTGCCCGTGCAGGTGCACCGACAGGGCACTCATCCCGGTGAAGTGCATGCCGTTGACCGCCACCCCCATCAGCAGGGCGGAACCGACGATCGCCAGGCCCCGGCGGACGGTCATCGCCAGCCACAGGGCCACGGTGGCCGCGACGATGGCGATGGCCACCGACAGCCCGACCCGGGTGGCGTCGTAGTTGAGGTCACCGTTGAGCCGCATCGCGGCCATCCCGGTGTAGTGCATGGCCGCGACGCCGATGCCGGTGAACAGGCCGCCCCCGAGGACCTTCGCGGCACCGAGCCGGCCGGTGCCGACGATGGCCAGGCCGATCCCGACGGCGGTGACGGCGATCACCGTGCTCGCGGCGGTCAGCGGCACGTCGTAGCGGATGCGGGTGCCGGTGACCGCGAACCCGAGCATGGCCATGAAGTGCATCGCCCAGATCGCGGTGCCACCGATCGCCCAGGCGGCCAGCAGGCCCCACCAGAACCGCTGGCCGGAACCGGTGGCGGTACGGATCCGCCCGGCACAGACCAGACCGAGGAACGAACCGAGCACGGACAGCGCGTAACTCAGCGCCGGTGTGATCCACCCGTACTCAAAGTGATTGATCTCCGCCACGGCGGTCTTCCCCCCACTCGTTACCGGCGCGTAGGCGACCGCGCCCGAGCAATGATCGGGGAGCCTGCAAGCAGGCGCAACAGCGACCCCCCGGCAATCCGGGGGGTGCTGTCACGGTGACCGTCCGATGCGTCGATTCACCGCCCGACGGTGACCGAAAGTGATGATCAGGCGGAGGGGTAATGGGCGAGTACGCCCCGGTTCACGGCGGCGATCGCCTGCCGCGCGGTAGCCCGCAACTCCGTCGACGCCCCACCGGAGTCGGATAGTTGACCGAGCAGGTCGGCGACCTGTCGGGCCCAGCGGACGAAGTCCCCGGCCGGCATCTCCCCGTCGAACTGGTGCCCACTGGCGAGCACCTTGGCCAGGGTCTCCCCCCGCGCCCACCGGTAGATCGGCCAGGCGAACCCGAGATCCGGCTCCCGGGTGGCGGTCAGGCCCCGCTGCGCCTCGTCGGCCTCGATCTCGCTCCACAGCTTGAGCGTCTCGTCGACCGCGTCGGCGACCGGCCCACGCGGCAGCGACGCCCGCTCGTCGACGTCCCGCCGGGCCTCGAACACCACCACCGAGACGGCGGCGGCCAGCTCCGCCGGGGACAGACCGTCCCAGACGCCCCGCCGCAGACACTCGGCGACCAGCAGGTCGGCCTCCGTCCAGATCCGGCCCAGCATCCGACCGGCGTCGGTCACCCCACCGTCGGCGGACAGGTAACCCCGTGCCGTCAGCAGGGCGACGATCCGGTCGAAGGTGCGGGCCAGGGAGCCGGTGCGCCCCGACACCCGCTGCCGCAGCTCGTCGGTGTCCTTCTCCAGCCGCCGACGCCGCTCCGCCCACCGGGCGTGGTCCTCCCGCTCCGGGCAGGCGTGGCAGGGGTGCCGTCGCAGCTCGGTGCGAAGCTGGCTGAGCCGGTGGTCCTCACCGGCGGCCTGCTTGGACCGGCCGCCCCGCCGGCCACCGTGCCGGTCCAGCCCGGTGCCGCTGACCTCGGCGGCGAGATCCCGCCGCGCGGCCGGCGAGCGGTGGTTGAAGTGCTTGGGCACCCGGATCCGGGCCAGCACCTCGGCCGGGGTGGTGAAGTCGCCGGGACTGACCCGCCCCGCCCAACGGTCCTGGGTCAGCACCAGCGGCCGGGGCTCACCGAACCCCCCGGTCGCCGGATCGAGGACGACCGCGAGCCCGGCCCGCCGCCCGGACGGCACCCGGATCACGTCACCCACCCGCAACCGCTCCAACGCCGCCACCGCGGCGGCCTTGCGCTGGGTCTGCCCCTGCCGGGCGATGGCCCGCTCCCGGTCGGCGATGGCCACCCGCAGCGCGAAGTACTCGTCGAAGTCACCCTGGTGACACGCCGCCTCGGCGCCGTACGCGTCGATGGTCTCGGTGTTGCGCTGCACCTGGCGGGCCAGCCCGACCACCGACCGGTCCGCCTGGAACTGGGCGAACGACGACTCCAGCAGCGCACGCGCCGGCTCGGCGCCCACGCTGCCGACCAGGTTGACCGCCATGTTGTACGACGGCCGGAAGCTCGACCGCAGCGGATAGGTACGGGTGGAGGCCAGGCCCGCCACGTGCCGGGGGTCGGTCTCGGGTGACCACACCACCACGGCGTGCCCCTCGACGTCGATGCCCCGCCGCCCGGCCCGCCCGGTGAGCTGCGTGTACTCCCCCGGGGTCAGATCGACGTGGGCCTCGCCGTTGAACTTGACCAGCCGCTCCAGCACCACGCACCGGGCCGGCATGTTGATGCCCAACGCCAGGGTCTCGGTGGCGAAGACCGCCTTGACCAGCCCCCGGACGAACAGCTCCTCGACGACCTCCTTGAACACCGGCAGCATCCCGGCGTGGTGGGCGGCCAGGCCACGTTCCAAGCCGTCGAGCCACTCCCAGTAGCCCAGCACGCTCAGGTCCTCGCCGGGGATCGCGGTCACCCGGGACTCCACCACCCGACGGATCTCGGCGCGTTCCTCCGCCGAGGTCAGCCGCAGACCGGCCGCCAGGCACTGCTGCACGGCGGCGGCGCAGCCGGCCCGGCTGAAGATGAACAGGATCGCCGGGAGCAGCCCCTCCCGGTCGAGCCGGTCGACGATGTCCGGACGCAGCGGCCCCCGCCAGCGCGGCCCCCGCCGACCGCCGCCGGGACCGGCACCGCGCCCCTCCCCCAGCTCCAGCCGGCGGGTCTGCTCCCGGGTGTAGCGCAACAGCTCCGGGTGCACGTCGTGCTTGCGGGCCGCGTCGGCGTCGTGGAACAGGTCGAACATCCGCCGGCCGACCAGCATGTGCTGCCACAACGGCACCGGCCGGTGCTCACTGACCACCACCGCCGTCTCACCGCGCACCGTGACCAGCCAGTCGGCGAACTCCTCGGCGTTGGAGACCGTCGCCGACAGCGACACCAGGGTCACCGAGGAGGGCAGGTGGATGATCACCTCTTCCCAGACCCCGCCCCGGAACCGGTCGGCGAGGTAGTGCACCTCGTCCATCACCACGTAGGCCAGGCCGGCCAGGGTGGTCGACCCGGCGTAGAGCATGTTGCGCAGCACCTCGGTGGTCATCACCACCACCGGGGCGTCCCCGTTGATCGCGTTGTCGCCGGTGAGCAGCCCCACCTGGGCGGCGCCGTAACGCTGCACCAGGTCGTGGTACTTCTGGTTGGACAGCGCCTTGATCGGCGTGGTGTAGAAGCACTTGCGCCGGGGAGCGGGGGACGCGTCCCCGGCCGGCGACGCCGCACCCGGCACACCCCGCAACGCCAGGTGCACGGCGAACTCGCCGACCACCGTCTTGCCCGCCCCGGTCGGGGCGCAGACCAGCACCCCGCTGCCCCGCTCCAGCGACTGGCACGCCTCACGCTGGAAGTCGTCGAGGTCGAACCCCAGGTCGAGGGTGAACTCCTCCAGGGCCGGGAACTGGGCGGCCTGGGCAGCCCGGCGACGGGCCTCGGCGTACCGCTCGGCGGGGCTCGACATGTCAGCAAGATTAATCGGTACCACCGACACCCACCGCCCAAGGCCGTCCGGCACGGCCGTCGGGGCGGGTCGGTAGGGTGCACGACGTGCCGGATCATGCCGAACCGTCCCCCACCCCGAACGGCGTCACGCACGCCACCCGGGCGGGCGCGTCCCGCCATCGCGTCCAGGCGGTGCTCTTCGACTTCCACGGCACCCTCGCCCAGGTCGAACCGGCCCACGACTGGGTGGTCGCCGCCGCCGCGACGTGCGGGGTCGAGCTGGAGCGGATGCGGGCCACGGCGCTTGCCGACCGGCTGCTCACCGCCGGCCGGGCCGGCGGCCCGCTGCCGGCCCGGGTACCGCCCCGGCTCGCCGAACTCTGGGCCGACCGGGATCTCTACGAGCACGCCCACCGGGCCGCGTACACCGGGCTGGCCGAGACGGTGGACGCCGGGATCGACGGCTTCGCCGAGGCGCTCTACGAGCGGGTGCTGACCCCCGACGGCTGGGTGCCCTACCCGGACACCGCGCCGGTGCTCACCGCGCTCCGCGACGCCGGGATCCCGGTGGCGGTGGTCAGCAACATCGGCTTCGACATCCGCCCCCACTTCGCAGCGTGGGGGCTGGCCGACCTGGTCGACGCGTACGCGCTGTCGTACGAGGTGGGGCGGTGCAAGCCGGACCCGGGCATCTTCCTGCGCGCCTGCGGGATGCTGCGGGTGGACCCGGAGCGGACGCTGATGGTCGGGGACACCCCGGCCGACGCCGGGGCGGTCGCCGCCGGCTGCGGGGTGCTGGTGCTGCCGGCCGCCGGACCGGGCCGACCCAGCGGCCTCGGCACCGTGCTCGACCTGGCCCTGCCCTCCCCGTGACCGGCTCGTCCGGCCGGGCGACGGCGGTCGGGCTGGTGCTCGGCGGGGCGTTGTCGGTGCACTTCGGCTCCGCCGTCGCCGCGCTGCTCTTCCCCCGGGTCGGCGTCCCCGGCACGGTCACCCTGCGGCTGGCCATCGGGGCGGCGCTGATGCTGCTGGTCTGCCGCCCCCGGTTGCGCGGGCACGACCGGGCCGACTGGCTGGCCGTCGGCGCGTTCGGGCTCGCCCTGGCCGGCATGAACTCGGTCTTCTACCAGGCCATCGAACGGATCCCGCTCGGCCCGGCGGTGACCCTGGAGGTGCTCGGGCCGCTCACCCTGTCGGTGCTGACCGCCCGCCGGTGGACGGCCTGGTGCTGGGCGGGTCTCGCGCTGGCCGGGGTGGCGCTGCTGGGCCAGGGCGGCTTCGACCGGCTGCACCCCGTCGGCGTCGGCCTCGCGCTCACGGCCGGTGCGCTGTGGGCCGCGTACATCGTCTGTTCGGCGCGGGTCGGCGGGCGGTTCCCCCGGGCCGACGGGCTGGCCCTCGCGCTGGCCCTGGCCGCGCTGCTGTCGCTGCCGTACGGCCTGGCCGACGCCGGGGCCCGGCTGTGGCATCCGGGGGTGCTGGCCCTCGGGGCGGGGCTGGCGCTGCTCGCCTCGGTGCTGCCCTACACGCTGGAACTGTTGGCCCTGCGCCGGCTGGCCACGTCGACCTTCGCCGTGTTGATGAGCCTCGGTCCGGCGCTCGCCGCGCTCGCCGGCTGGCTGATCCTGGGGCAGGACCTGCACCCGGTCGAGGTACTGGCGATCGGCCTGGTGGTCGTCGCCAGCATCGGCGCGGTCCGCGCCGCCGCCCCCCGGGGGCCGCTCACCGCAGCAGACGCACCGCCCGAGGCACCGCGCTGATCCGTACCGGCAGGTCCAGGGACCGTTCCCCGTCGGCGTACGTGGTGATGCCCTCGGCGGCCAGTTCGACGGTGCGGGCCCGGAAGCTGCTCGCCAGCGGATGCGTCACGTGGGTGCCCGCGTAGATGCGGGGTTTGACCCGGATCAGGGTGCGCCTGTCGAAGCGACCGCCGACCACCACGTCCAGCAGCCCGTCGGTGAGGTCGGCGGCGGGGCAGATCCGCATACCGCCCCCGTAACGGGCACCGTTGCCCACCGCTACCAGCACCGCGTCCACCTCGTGCGCGACACCGTCGAGGCGCAGCGTGTAGCGGCGCGGGCGCAACCGGGCCAACTCGACGAGGATCGCCATATCGTACCGGCGGGAGCCGCGCGGCCAGCGCATCCGGTTGGCCCGCTCGTTGACGATCGCGTCGAAGCCGGCGGCGAGGACCGCCCCGTACCAGCGGTCGGTGCCGTCGCCGCCGGTCATCCGGGCCAGGTCGACCGCACGGGTACGGCCGGCCCGCAGCGCGGCGGCGATCACCGCGACGGCGGCGAGTGGATCGGCCGGGAACCCCGCGTCGGCGGCGAAGTCGTTGCCGGTGCCGACCGGCACCGGGGCGAACGGCACCGGCGTGCCGCCTACCGCCTGCAGCGCCCGGTGGACGGTGCCGTCGCCACCGACCGCGACCAGCGCGGACGCACCGTTGGCGACCGCCGCGTGGCAGGCCGCCTCGGCCCCGGCGGGGTCGCGGGCGGTGAGCAGTTCCACCGGGTGGCCGGCGGCGGCGAGGCCGTCGAGGACCCGGGGCAGCAGCGCCCGGTGCCGCCCCCGGCCGGCGACGGGGTTGGCGAGCACGGCGACCGGGCCGGCCGTCCGGCGATCGTCTGCGGTCACGGCGAGCACCGTACCGGCTCGACCGGCCCGTGGGGCCGACCCCGATCCCCCCTCTCGACGGGTGGAGTGGGCCATCACCCCTAAGGCATCCTAGGCTGCTAGGTGGGTTCCCTCAGCTACGGCCTGCTCGGCAGGGGGAACGTGGTGGCTGTCATGCTCTCGGAGAGGGTCCAGAGGCGGCGGGCGAGTTCGGGGTCTCGGGCCGCCTTCGACGGAGTGGTGACCCTGGGGCGGCCCCGGGACTGGGTCACGCCGCTCGGTGAGACGTAGCTGTTGCCGGGCAGGTCGGCGGTGGCGGCGTGCACGGTGGTCCGGGCGCCGCCCACGTCGGACTGGGACAGGGGGCGCAGCAGGGCGTTCGTCCAGCGGGCCGCCCGGCTGCCGCCGTGACTGAGCAGGTTGGTGGCGGCCAGGCCGGGGTTGGCGGCGGTGGCGAGGACGGCCGAGCCGGACGCGGTGAGGCGGCGCTGGAGTTCGGCGGTGAAGAGCAGGTTGGCGAGCTTGGACTGGGTGTACGCCGGGAACGGCCGGTAGGGGCGGTTCCTCCAGTGCGGATCGTCCAGGTCCAGGGTGCCGGCCCGGTGCCCGCCGGCGGACACGGTGACGACCCGGCCGGTGATCCGCGGGAGCAGTAGGTTGGTGAGGGCGAAGTGGCCCAGGTGGTTGATGCCGAAGTGCGGTTCGAAGCCGTCGACCGTCAGATCCGGCGGTGGCATCATCACCCCCGCGTTGTTGATCAGCACGTCGACGGGTTCGGTCCAGGCCGCAGCGAACGCGCGGACCGAGGACAGGTCCGCCAGGTCGAGGCGCCGCACCTCGGCCCGGCCGGGCATGTCGGCGGCGGCGGCGCGGCCCCGGTCCAGGTCGCGGACCGCGAGAACGACGCGGGCACCCCGGGCTGCCAGGGTACGGGCGGTGGCGCGGCCGATGCCGCTGTTGGCTCCGGTGATCACGACGGTACGCCCGGCGAGAGATGGTGTCATACGTCGAGGGTCGTCCGGTGCCGGCCGGGTAGCCAGGGCCCGCCGCTACGGTAGGAACGGCGTTACCAGGCAACCCGCCGGGAACGCGGCCATCATGGGGCCATGACGAACGATCTCGGCAGTCTTCTGCGGGCGTGGCGGGACCGGTGCTCCCCCACCGACGTGGGCCTGTCCGGGCACGGGCGGCGTCGGGCGCAGGGGCTGCGCCGTGAGGAGCTGGCCGGGTTGGCCGGGGTGAGCGTCGACTATCTGGTCCGCCTGGAGCAGGGCCGGTCGCGGCGGCCCAGTCAGCCGGTCGTGGCCGCGCTGGCCCGCGCCCTGCAACTCGACGAGGCACAGAACGCCCTTCTGCACCAGGCCGCCGGGCTGCCGGTGCCGGCCGGCCGGGTGGTGCCGGTGCACATTCCGCCCGGGGTCCAGCGGCTGGTCACCCGGATGACCGACTACCCGGTGGCGGTCTACGCGGCGGACTGGAGCCTGATCACCTGGAACACCATGTGGAGCGCCCTCTGCGGTGACCCGGCGGGCAGTCCGGCCGCCGACCGCAACGTGATCCGGGCGACCTTCTGCGCGCCCCCGAACTGGGCTGACACCCACGGGCCGGACGAGGAGATCGAACGGGCGCTGGTCGCCGACCTGCGTCAGGCCGTCACCACCTATCCGCAGGACGAGGAGCTGCGTACCCTCGTCGCCGAGGTCTCCGCGGCCAGCCCGCGCTTCCGGGACCTGTGGCGGTCGGGCGCGGCGGGACGGCATGTCAGCTCCCGCAAGACGGTGCACCACCGGCTGGTCGGTGACCTGGAGCTGGACTGTGACGTGCTGACCGTCACCGGCTCCGACCTGCGGATCACCGTCTACACCGCGGCGGCCGGCAGCGCCGCCGCCGAGCGCCTGGAGTTCCTGCGGGTCGGCGCGGTGCACACGGTCACGCCGTGAAACAGGTCCGGACGATCCGCGTCAGCGACCTCACACCGGACAGTCGGTCCGCCACCGCCCCGGCCACGTTGACCTGGGCCCTCCGTACGGGCGTCGAACGTCAGGAACGTCGGGATCATCCTCGGCGTCACCATGCGTTCCGAGATTCCTCACGGGCCGGACGTATGGGGCAAGGGATGGTCGGTGCGCGTCCTTTCGATCTGACGACGTCGACGACTCAACTCCGGTCAGCCGATGTCGGTCGGCACGGACGGGTGTGACACCGGCGGCGGGTGGAGGCGTTGCGGCGGGTGATGCGTCGACGTCATCAGCTCGAAAGGACGCGGACCACCCACCGGTCCCGCCCGCCGGTGCCGGGCCCCACCGTCTCCCCGTCCCCGCAGGGGCCCGACACCGGCCGACCATCCCGCCGGCCGGAGCCGGCGGTGGCACACGCCACCGCCGCGCCGGGTCCGGGTCGGACGGGTCAGCCGTGGGCCTTCTGCTGGCAGGGGACGCAGAAGCGGGCCTGCGGCAGCACCTCCAGCCGTTCGGCGGGGATCGCCACCTGGCAACGTTCGCAGCGGCCGTAGCTCCCCTCGGCGATCCTGCGCAGCGCGCCGGCCAGGTGGTCCAGGCTCTGCCGGGTGGCCGCGATCAGCGCGCCCCGGGTGTGCGCCTCGGCCGGGTCGCCGGTGTCGGCGGTCAACTCGGTCAACCGGGCGGTCTGCGACGCGAACTGGTCGGTGAGGCTCTGGCGGAGCATGGTCAGCCGGTGCTGGTCGGTCTGGTCGTGCAGATCGGTGCTCATGGACGGGTCCTTTCGGGCTCGGTGTCCGGGTACGGGGTCGGGAAAAACAAAAAGGGCCGAAGCCTGTTGGCTTCGCCCTGGTGGCCGTTGCGGAGGATGTCCGGTCTCCGGGTGGGCCACGCCCGGCGGGGATCGGGCTCGGCCGCCGGTGGGTGGGCACGACCACCGCCACCGGGGAACCGGTGGCGGTGATGCGGGGGCTGACGGCCGGGTACATGGGGGCAACCATAGGCCGGGTCCGGGAGAAAACCAACGGATAACCACCGTCGGCCCGGCCGCTCCCGGACCGCGTCGGCGGCACGGACGCCCGGCCCGACGGCTGTGCTTACATGGGCACCATGGCACAGCCGGTGATCCTCACCATCGACGACGACCCCGCCGTCTCCCGGGCGGTCGCCCGCGACATCCGCCGCCGGTACGGCGACCGCTACCGGGTGGTCCGGGCCGACTCCGGCCCCGGCGGCTTGGAGGCGCTGCGGGAGATCAAGCTGCGGGGCGAACGGGTGGCGGTGATGCTGGCCGACTACCGGATGCCCGAGATGAACGGCATCCAGTTCCTGGAGGCCGCGATGGACCTCTTCCCCGCCGCCCGCCGGGTGCTGCTGACCGCGTACGCCGACACCGAGGCGGCGATCGACGCGATCAACGTGGTCGACCTGGACCATTACCTGCTCAAGCCGTGGCACCCGCCGGAGGAGAAGCTCTACCCGGTGGTGGACACCCTGCTGGAGGCCTGGGCGGCCAGCCCCGACCAGGCCAGCGACGAGATCCGGGTGGTCGGGCACCGCTGGTCGGCCCCGTCGTTCGCGGTCCGCGACTTCCTCGCCCGCAACCTGGTGCCCTACCGCTGGCTGCTCACCGACGACCCGGAGGGTGGCCGGTTGCTCGCCGCCGCCGGGGCCGACGCCACCGACGTGCCGCTGGTGGTCACCCCGGACGGCAAGGCGCTGGTCGCCCCGACGGAGGCGGAACTGGCGGCGGTGGCCGGGCTCACCGTCGCCCCGTCCGCCGACTTCTACGACCTGGTGGTGGTCGGTGGTGGGCCGGCCGGGCTCGGCGCGGCCGTCTACGGGGCGTCGGAGGGGCTGCGCACCGTGCTGGTGGAGCGGCGGGCCACCGGCGGCCAGGCCGGGCAGAGCAGCCGGATCGAGAACTACCTCGGTTTCCCCGACGGGGTCTCCGGTGCCCAGCTCACCGACCGGGCCCGCCGGCAGGCGCTGAAGTTCGGCGCGGAGCTGCTCAGCACCCGCGAGGTGGTGGGGCTGGAGAGCGCCGGGGCGGCCCGGCTGCTGCACTTCGGCGACGGCAGCACCATCGCCGCGCACACGGTCGTGCTGGCCACCGGCGTGTCCTACCGGGTGCTCGACGCGCCCGGCCTGGCCGACCTGACCGGGCGCGGAGTGTTCTACGGCGCGGCGTCGACCGAGGCCCCGAGCTGCGTCGACCAGGACGTCTGGATCGTCGGCGGGGCCAACTCCGCCGGCCAGGCGGCGGTGCACTTCTCCCGGTACGCCAGCCGGGTGCACCTGCTGATCCGGGGCGCCGACCTGACCGCGTCGATGTCGTCGTACCTGATCCAGCAGCTGGACCGGATCGACCGGATCGTGGTGCACCCGCACACCGAGGTGGTCGGCGGCGACGGTGACGGGCACCTGGAACGGTTGCGGCTGCGGGACACCCGCAGCGGCGACGTCCGCGAGGTGGACGCCTCGTGGCTGTTCATCTTCATCGGCGCGGAGCCGCGCACCGAATGGCTGGACGGGGTGCTGGTCCGCGACGGGCGGGGCTTCATCGTCGCCGGCCCGGACCTGACGGCCGGTGGCCGCAAACCACCGGGGTGGACCCTCGCCCGCGACCCGTACCACCTGGAGTCGAGCCTGCCCGGGGTGTTCGCCGCCGGTGACGTGCGGGCCTCCTCGGTCAAGCGGGTCGCCTCGGCGGTCGGTGAGGGTGCCATGGCCGTCTCGCTGGTACACCGCTACCTGGAGGCACAGTGAGCGACTCCGACGAACGACTCACCCCGGACCAGGTGCGGGAGCTGTTCCTGTTCGCCGCCCTCGACGCCGACCAGCTCGACTGGCTGGCCGAACACGGTCGGGTCGAGCACCGGGCCGCCGGCACCGTGGTCTACGCCGAGGGCGAGGAGGCGACCTGCTTCTTCACCCTGCTGTCCGGCACGGTGTCGATGAGCCGGCGGGTGCACGGCGACGACCTGGAGGTCACCCGCACCGACCAGCGCGGCGTGTACGGCGGGGCCACCCAGGCGTACCTCGGTGGGCAGGTCGACCAGGTCTACCTCAACACGCTGCGGGCGGTCACCGACGCCGCGTTCCTGGTGCTGCCCGCCGAGACGTTCGCCCACGCGGTACGCACCTGGTTCCCGATGGCCATGCACCTGCTGGAGGGGCTGTTCTTCGGGATGCGTGACACCCAGACCATCATCGGCGAGCGGGAACGGCTGCTCGCCCTGGGTTCGCTGTCGGCCGGGCTCACCCACGAGTTGAACAACCCGGCCGGCGCGGCGGTACGGGCCACCTCGGCGCTGCGGGACCGGGTCGCCGGGATGCGGCACAAGCTGGCGATGATCGCCGACGGCCGGCTCGACGGCCGGCGGCTGCACACCCTGGTGGAGTTGCAGGAGGAGGCGGTGAAGCGGGCCGCCCGCGCGCCGCAGCTGTCCCCGATGGCGGCCAGCGACGCCGAGGACGCCCTGGCCGACTGGCTGGACGAGCAGCAGGTCACGGCCGGCTGGGACCTCGCGCCGACGCTTGTCGCCGCCGGCCTGGACACCGCGTGGCTGGAGCAGGTCCGCGAGGTGGTCGGCCCGCAGGACCTGGAGTCGGCGGTGCGCTGGCTGTCGTACACGTTGGACACCGAGCAGTTGATGGCCGAGATCGACGACGCGGTCACCCGGATCTCCACCCTGGTCGGTGCGGCCAAGCAGTACTCGCAGCTCGACCGGGCCCCGCACCAGGTGGTGGACGTGCACGACCTGCTCGATGCCACCCTGGTCATGTTCAAGGCGAAGGTGCCGCCGGGGGTGCGGGTGGTCCGGGCGTACGACCGGGACCTGCCCCCGATTCCCGCGTACGCGGCCGAGCTGAACCAGGTGTGGACGAACCTGATCGACAACGCGCTGTCGGCGATGGGCCCTGCGGGCACCCTGACGCTGCGCACCGGCCGGGCCGGCGACCTGCTGGCCGTCGAGATCGTCGACACCGGGCCGGGGATTCCCGAGGCGGTCCGGCCGCGTATCTTCGAACCGTTCTTCACCACCAAGGCCGTCGGTGAGGGCACCGGGCTGGGGTTGGACATCTCGTACCGGATCGTGGTCAACAAGCACCACGGCGACATCCGGGTGGACAGCTTGCCCGGGTCGACCGTGTTCCGGGTGCTGCTGCCGTTCACCGCCCCGGCCCGCGCCACCGACGCCCCGGGACGCTGACAGCGAATCCGGCCGTCCGGGGATACTGTGATCGCGCGGTCACGGAGGATAATGGTTCGTCGCCGCCGGAGGCAAGTAGTGGTTCCCCTCATGTCGCCGGGGAGTGCCCGGCCATACGCTCGGCCACGGGGGGTCTGCCGTCCGCCGCAACCGGCCGGCAGGTCGCCGTACCCCGTCCCCGACGCAGGCGGAGGCTACCGTGACCATCGACCGGGTGACTACCGGGCCGGCGAACGCCGGCACCGCGGTCGGCTACACCGTTGAGGAACTCGCCCGCAAGGTGGGCATGTCGGCGCGGAACATCCGCGCCCACCAGGCCCGCCGGCTGTTGGCACCCCCGGTGCGCCGGGGCCGGGTCGCGCTCTACGACGACTCCCACGTGCGCCGGCTGGAGGCCATCCTGACCCTGCAACGGCAGGGTTTCAACCTGGTCTCCATCGAGGCGATGCTCGGCGTGCGGGGCGGCGACGACACCCCCGACGGGCTGACCGCGATGCTGCAACGGCTGGCTGCCGAACGGCCCGCGTTGACCCACGCGTTGACCCGGCACGGGGTGATCGGCCGGGCGCCGGACGGGACGGTGCGCACGGTGCGGCCCCGGCCGTTGCGCGCCGCGTTGGACCTGCACCGGGTCCGGATGGGGACGGTGCCGGCGTTGCAGGCGCTCAGTGAGGTGCTCGACAGCGTCCGGCCCCTGGCCGACGAACTGGTCGCGGAGGTCACCGCCCGGATGTTGACGCTCGCCCCCGAGCTGGGTGGCGGCGGGCCCCGGCCGTCGTGGTCCGACGGGGACCGGGAGACGATCCTGCTGACCCAGGGGGTGGTCAACGTACTCACCGAGGCGTTCCGGTTGGCGGTGGAGCACCAGGCCGAGGCGCACATCGCGGGCCTGTTGGACACCAACGCTCCACAGCAGACATCCGTCGGGGAGGGCGCTCTGGCCGACAAGGGCTGACGTCGCCGCGGCGGCCCGGGTCAGCGGTCGGTGTCGTCGAACCGGGACACCCAGGCGACCAGACCGGAGCGGGACTCCACGCCCGCCTTGCGGTAGATCCGGGTCAGGTGCGCCTCCACCGTGCGGGGGCTGATGTGCAGCTGACGGCCGATCAGCCGGTTGGTGACGCCGGTGCTGGCCAGCCGGGCGATGTGCCACTCCCGGTCGGTCAGGGCGGTCTCGGCGAGCGCCCGCACCGGCCTAGCCAGTCGCAGGCCGACCCGTTCGGTGCCGCACCGGGCGGCCAGTTCCTGTGCCTGGCGACGGGCCCGGCCGGCGGGGCCGTGCTGGTCCACCGCCTCGGAGGCGCGGGCGATGGCGACCAGGGCGAGGCTGTGCCGCAGTGTCATGCCGGCGGCCCGGAACCGGTCCGCCGCGGTGCGCAGGTACGGCAGCGCCGTCAGCACCTCGCCCCGGGCGAGCAGCACCTCCCCGTACGCCGACTCGGCGAAGGCGTGCTGGCCGGGCAGGCCGAGCAGGTCGGCGGCGGCCAACGCGGCGCGGGCCCGCCGGTACGCCTCGGGCAGGTCCCCGGCGGCCAGGGCGGCGGAGCAGAGCAGTTCGTGCCACATCGGTCGCAGGGAGGCCTGCAGGCGGGTCAGCCGGCTGTCGCCACCGGCGTCGGTGAGCATCTCCACGCAGGTGTCGGGATCCCCGGCGAGCAGCGTCGCGGTGGCCAGCGCGGTCGCCGCGGTCCGGCCCGACCAGCTGTCGAGGTCGTTGGCGAGCTCCACGGAGGTGCGGGCCAGGGCCACCGCGCGCTCGTCGTCACGTGGGCCGCCCCGCCACGCGGTGGCCTGGGCCTCGAAGGCGAGGGCGAAGCTGAGCAGGGAACGGCTGCCGATCCGGCGGGCGATGCCGCCGGCCTCGGTGGTCAGCCCGATCACGGTGCCGAGCTGCCCCCGGTGGTAGGCGACCTGGCTGCGGCCGAGCAGCAGTTGGCAGAGCCCGTCGTCACGGTGGGCGTCACGGACCAGGGTGATCCCCCGGTCGAGGTGCCGGGTGGCGTCGGCGGGTCGTTCCAGGAACAGCTCGGCCAGCCCGACCGCCAGCAGGCAGTCGGGGCGCTCGCGCAGGTCCCGGTCGGGCAGCGCGTCGACGATCGGCGTGCCGGCGGCGAGCAACTCCCGGGCGATCCGCACCTCGCCGTCGTGGGCGGCGGCGAGCCCGCGGACGGCGAGCAGGCCGGCCCGGTCGATGCCGCTGGCCTCGCCGTCGGGTGCTCCGCCGGGCACCGGCGACGGGTGACCGGACAGGATGCCGATCGCGCCGAGTTCGGTGGCGAGCTGGAACGCCCCGGCGGTCGGTGTCCCGACCAGTTCCCGGCGGCTGATCGCGGCGGCCTCGGCGTAGTTGCCGAGCAGGCGCTCCACCCGTACCCACTGGGCGACGGCTGCGGTCCGGCGGCCGGTCGGGTCGACGGGCAGTTCGGGGACGACCTCCCGCAGCAGGGTGCGGCTCTCGGCGAGGTTGCCCATCTCGCCGGTGATCCGGGCCAGCAACAGGGTGACGGCGTGCCGGCTGTCCGGGGAGCCGGCCGGCGGGCGTACCGCGCGCAACGCCGTACGCAGCCAACGGACGGCCGACTCCGGGGCATCGCCACGGATCTCCTCGGCGGCCCGGCAGAGCACGTCGACGTAGGGTTCGACCGGCCGGCCGTGGGGCAGCCCGAGCAGGTGTTCGGCCTGCGCCGCCCGCTCGGCCGGCGGGGCCTGCCGGGCGAGCAGCACGGTCAACGCCCGGTGGTGCGCCTCCGCCCGCCAGGCCGGGTCGGTGTCCTGCGCGACCGCCGCACGCAGCACCGGGTGTCGGAAGGTGAACCGTGCCGTGGTCGGGACGACCCGCAGCAGGTCCCGGCGGACCAGACGCCAGGCGGACTCGGTCACCTGCCCGGTCGGCAGCCGGGCGACCTCGGCGAGCAGGTCCACCCCGCACGGGGTGCCGCACACGGCCGCGGCTCGCAGGCAGGTCGCGTCGACCGGGGACAGGCCGGCCCACTCGGCGCGCAGGGTGGCCACGGCCCGGTCGGTGAGCCGGGGCCCGGTGGTCGGCGCAGCGTCCCGGTCGCCGTCGGCCGGCCCGACGCCGGCCAGCGCGGCGAGGTAGCCGGGGTTGCCGGCGGCCCGGTCGTGGCGGCGGCCCAGCTCGGCCGGGTCCTCGTCCGGGTACAGCGCGACGGTTTCGGCGAGGCTGAGTGGTCCCAGTTCGATCCGCTCCCGGCCCCGGCCGCCGGGGACGCCGGCCTCGGGCGGGCCGAACGGCATCGCGGTGTCGAGCTGGCGGGGCCGGTAGACCAGGATCAGCAGCAGCGGCGCGGGCACCGGGTAGCGCAGCAGGTGGGCGACGAGCCCGATGGACGAGGTGTCGGCCCAGTGCAGGTCGTCCAGGACGAGGGCCAGCCCGTCGCGGGCGGCCAGGGTGAGCAGCCGGCGGGCCAGTTGGTAGGTGCGGAACTGGCGTACGTCGAGCGGGGCCGGCAGGCCGTCGGGCACGACGGTGGAATGCTGCGGGTCGGCACTCACGGGGTGGGGGGCGCCGAAGGCGTGCCGGAAGACGTGGAACGGGATGTCCCGCTCGGCCTCCACGCAGGTGCCGACGGCCCGGGGCAGGGCCGGGACGCAGCCGTCCAGCGCGGCGTGGACGAGGCGGGTCTTGCCGATTCCCGGGTCGCCGACGACCTCGCACACGACCTGGGTGCCGGTGCGGACGCTGTCGGCATGGGCGGCGCGGATGCGGGCGACCTCCGGCCGCCGTCCGACGAATGGTGAGCCGGACAGCGCATCCTCCAGCCCAGCTGCCGTCACGCAGATCACGTGTATTCCCTGCGACCCTCCAATGGGGATTGCCGGGACTATACCGGTGGCCGGAAACACGAGGAACATCGATGTCGCGGGGGTGACCGAACGATTCGGCCCGCTGACCGTACGGGTGGGGGAATCGGCCGTTTCCGCTGTGGCGTCGGGCGTTTCCGGCGTCGGCCGACGGTCAGCGGGTGGGCGGGATGACCGGCAGCGCGGCGATCAGTCGGATCTGCGCGGTACGGGACTCGTCGATGCGCCGGGCCAGGTCGCGGACGGCCGGGGCGACGGCCACCGCCAGGTGTGCCCGGGCCAGCGCGGCGGCCTGCCGCTGCTGCGGCACCAGCACCGCCACCAGGGCGGCGTCGTAGCCGGCGTCCGGGGTGCCGCGCAGCAGTGCCACCGGATCGGGGGTGTCGCCCGGGTCGGGGTGGGCGTGCCGGTGGCGGTCGCCGGCCGGTCCGGCGGCGGCGATCCACTGCCTGGCCTGGGCCACCTCGTCGGTCTCGGTGGCGTCGATCGCCGCGACGAGGGTCCGCAACCGGGGTTCCCGGACCCGCTGTGGTGCGGCCCGGACGATGGCCAGGGTCCGTTCCTGGTGGGCGGTCATGGTGTGCAGGAACACCAGGTCGAGTCCGTCGACCACGGTCGTGGTGCCCGACGGCGCGGGGGTGGCCGGGGGCGCGGTGGGCGCGCATCCGGCGAGCAGCAGGGCCGCCACGGCGACCACGGCGCTCCGGCGTCGGCGGGCGGGCCGGTCGGCGGGCACGGGTGGCCGCCCGCCGCCGGCCCGTCCGGGGCCGGCGGCGGGTGGGGACGCGATGCCCGGTCGGCGCGGCGGCATGGTCGACGGCCGGGTCAGATCCGGGTCCACAGGGCGGGCACGTACGGCGGTTCCCAACCCGGCAGGGCGGTGTGCGCCTGCCGGCACCGGTAGCTCACCGCCTGGTAGGTGACGACGTCGCCGACCTGGTAGCTACGGCCGGCCGTCCAACTGCCACCGGCGGTCGGCGGGGCGGTCGGGGTCGGGGTGGCGGTACGGGTGGGGGTGGGCGTGGGGGTCCGGGTCGGCGACGGACCCGGCGTGGGGGTGGGTCCGGTTCCGCCGATCTGCACGTCCACGCAGGAGTAGAACGCGTTGGCGGTGTCGGCGATGTTCCAGACGGCCAGGATCTTCTGTCGGCCGGTGAAGCCGCCGAGGTTGACGGTGTGCGAGACGGTGGCGTCGGGTTGCCGGCCGCCGCCGTCGACGACGCCGACCCGGGTGCCGCCGATGAAGTACTCCCAGGTGCTGGTGGCGTGCCGGGCGGTGTTCACCCAGGTGAAGGTGACCGTGCTGCCGACCGGGGTGGCCGGCCAGCCCCGGTTGTCGTCGTTCAGGACGTCGAACTGGGTGATGCCGGCGTTGCAGCTGCGCAGGCCCTTGACGCCTTCGACGCTCTGCGGCTCGTAGCGGATCTGACCGCAGTCGGGCACCTTGCCCTGGGCGCAGAGGGCCTGGCGGCTGGGCGGGGCGGAGACGTAGCCGTGGGCCTGGGCGGGCGCGGCGAGGCCCAGGGAGGTGACGACGGCACCTGTCGTCACCAGGGGGACGGTGATCGTGCGGCGCATGGGCACTCCTCGACGGGGGGATTGCCACCACGGTAAATTAAAGTTTGTTAACAGTAAAGACGTCTTTCTGTTCTCGACATCGGATGCGGCGCTCCCCCGGGACTGTCCCGACCCGCGACGGGTATCCGCGCCCGCATGGAGTGCCGAGGGCGGGTCCTCGTGATCTCGGCGGACGTCGGCGCCGGCCACGACACCGCAGCCGGCGAACTGGCCCGCCGGCTGCGGGAACGCGGCCTCACGGTGGACCGGCTGAACCTGCTGGACGTGCTGCCGCGCCCGGTGCGCTGGATGTTGCGGGAGGCGTACCGCGACGTACTGCGTCGACTCCCCCGCGGCTACGACGCGCTGTTCACCCTGACCGCCCGGTCCCGGCTGTCCGTCGCGCTGATCCGCAGGCTGCTACGACCGGTGCGACGCCGGATGGGCCGGGCCATTCCGCCGGACACCCTCGCCGTGGTGACCACCTACCCCTTCGCCAACCAACTCCTCGGACCGCTGCGCCGGCAGGGCCGGCTCACCGTCCCGGTGGTCAGCTACGTCACCGACTTCGCCCTGCACCCCACCTGGCTGAGCCCCGGCGTGGACCGGTACTACGCGCTGCGGCACGCCGAGGCGCCCCCGCTCGACGCCGACACCCCGGTCACGACGGTGCGACCGCTGGTGTCACCCGCCTTCGGCGGCGCGCACCGCACCGACCGGCGGCAGGCCCGTCGCCGGTTCGGGCTGCCCGAACAGGACCGGCTGGCGTTGATCGTCGCCGGGGCGTGGGGCGCCGGGGACGTCGAGACCACGGTGGCGGAGGTCGGCGCGACCGGCTGGGCCCGACCGGTGGTGGTGTGCGGGCGCAACGTCCCGCTCTACGAGCGGCTACGCCGGGACTGGGAGCACGTGTTCGGGTGGGTGGACGACATGCCGACCCTGATGCGCGCGGTCGACGTCGTGGTGGAGAACGCGGGCGGCCTGACCTGCCAGGAGGCGCTGGCCGCCGGGGTGCCCGTGGTGACCTACCGGCCGCTGCCCGGACACGGGCGGGCCAACGCCGGCATCCTCGCACGGGCCGGCCTGACCCGACGGGCGGCGTCGGCGGAGCAGTTGCGGCCGGCGCTGGTGGAGACCGCCGGCCGGCGCGACCGGACCGCCCCGCTGTCCGTCGACCCGGCCGACGTGGAGGCACTGGTCACCGAGATGGCCGCCGCACCCGGTGACGGCCGGGCGTACCACCGGCCACGCCGGGGCCTCGGCGACGCCGTGGCGGTGGTCGCGACGCTGCTCGCCCCGACGCGGGGCCGCCGGTGAGGCAACGGACGGCGGGCCTGCTGGCGGCGGGGCTGGTCGCCGTCGGCGCGGGCCTGCACGGGGCACCGGCGGTCACCGCGCTGCCGGTGCTGCGGGGGCGGCTGCTGCACCGGCTCGACGGGGTGGGACCGCCGGACCGGATCGCGCTCACCTTCGACGACGGCCCCGACCCGCGGTCCACCCCGCACTTCCTGGCGGTGCTGGCCGCCCACCGGGTCCGGGCGACGTTCTTCCTGCTCGGCACGATGCTGCGCCGGCACCCCGAGCTGGGACGGCGGCTGGTCGCCGCCGGACACGAGGTCGCCCTGCACGGCGGGGAACACCGCAACCTGCTGCTGCGGGGGCCGCTGGCCACCGGCCGGGACCTCGCCGTCGCCCACGAGCTGACCGTCACCGTCACCGGACAGACCCCCCGGTTCTACCGCCCGCCGTACGGGGTGTCGACCGGGCCGGCCCTGCTGGCAGCCCGCCGGTTGGGTCTGCGGCCGGTGCTCTGGACATGCTGGGGACGGGACTGGACCCGTACCGCCGACGCCCGGTCGGTGCTGGCCGAACTCCGTCGCGGACTGCGTGGCGGCGGCACCGTGCTGCTGCACGACTCCTCCTGTGCGGCCGCGCCCGGCGCGTGGCGGTCCGCCCTCGACGCCCTCCCCCACCTGCTCGACGAGTGCCGGCGACGGGGGTGGACGGTGGGTCCGCTCGGCGACCACCTGGACGCGACGTGACCCTCGCGGTGCTGGCCGCGCTCGTCGCGGCGTTCGCGTTCGCCCTGTCCACCACGCTGCGCCAGCGGGCGGCCGGCGGTCAGGTGGCGATGTCGGGGTACGGCAGCGAGAAGTGGGCCAGCCGCAGGCCGTACTGCTTCTGGTAGGCCATCGGCTCGGCGTGGTCCCGTTCGAACATGGCGATGAACAGGGTCAGGGTGAGGAACGGGTGGGCGCCGAGGGCGAAGAGCCGGACATGGTCGTGGTTGGCCAGCGCGTCACGTTCCTCGTCGGTGAAGCGCAGCCAGGTGCTCGCCTCGCCGGTGTGGCAGTTGAGGACCGCGTTGGCGCGTTCGGCCTCCCACCAGGCCACCGTCCCGTGCGGGTCGGTGCGGTAACGCTCGACCAGCTCCGGATCGCGGTCGACGGTGTAGAGGAACTTGTCGACCAGGTAGCGGCTCATGCCGGTGCTCCGTTCGGGTACCAGGTGAAGTACGCCTCCATCGTGTGGAACAGGTCGAGGGTGTCCACGTGGTCGGCCTTGGCACCCGCGCCGGCCACCCCCATCATCAGCATGAAGTCCATGAAGCCGTGGGTGGCGTTGCCGGGGGCGTGCAGGCTGTCCAGGGTCACCTCGGACAGGCAGCCGTCGAGGTCGCCGTTGGCGATCCACTCCACCGCCCGACGGTCGAACTCCGGGTCGGGGCCCTGCGGGCCGAACTGGCGCGGCCCGCCCAGCTCCAGCGACAGGTGGCCGGTGCCGATGACGGCCACCCGCAGGTGGCTGGGCCAGCTCTCGACGATCTCCCGGATGGCCGCGCCGAGCTGCACGAACCGTTTCGGCTGCGGCAGCGGCGGGGCGAAGATGTTGGTGTAGATGGGCACGATCGGCAGGTCCGCCTCGGGCCGCAGCGTGATGATCGGGCAGGTGATGCTGTGGTCGATCCGCAGCTCGTTGCTGAAGGCCAGGTCGAACCCGGCGTCCAGGCCGGCGCGCAGCACGTGGGCCGACAGGTCCTCCTGGCCGCGCAGCAGCATCCGGGGCAGGCCGAACTCGCGTTCCTCGTTGTACCAGTTGGCGTCGTAGAACGGGGCCTTGCCGACCAGGAACTGCGGCATGTTGTCCAGCCAGAGCTGGTGGAAGTGGTCGGAGCCGACCATCACCAGCACGTCCGGCCTGGCCCGGGTGAGGGTCTCCCGGAACGCGAGGATCTTGCGGGCCCACTCGTCGGCGAACGGGGGCCGGTCCTCGCCGGTGGCGGTGGTGGCGCGGTAGTAGAACGGATGGTGGGTGGAGGCGATGACCGCGACGACCTGGGCCATGGCCGCTCCTCTCGCAGACGGTGGCGGTGGGGGGATCAGTCGGCGTCGTCCGGCACGTACCGGGCGTTGCGGTCGACGGTGCGGTAGATGTCCATGCCGAGCGGGCGACGGCGCTCCTCGGCGAGGTGGCCGAGCAGGCCGGCGGTGCGGGCCAGCAGGGCGAAGCCGCGCAGCAGGTCGATGGGCAGGCCGAGGTCGGCCAGGGCCGCGCCGCACACCCCCGCGCCGTTGAGCGGCAGGGTACGGCCGAGCACCTGCGGGTGGACCCGGCCGATCGCCTCGAACAGCCGCAGGTGCGGCCCGCGCAGGCCCTCCTGCTCGGCGATCGCGACCAGCACGGGGGTGCGCGGGTCGGTCTCCTTGTGCACCGGGTGGCCGAGCCCCGGCACCAGACGCCTGTCGACGCGGGCGGCACGGACCGCGTCCAGGGCGACGGCGTCCCAGCCGGCATCGTCGGTGGGCAGCTCGGCGACACCGGCGAGGGTGTCGGCGAGGAACCGGCCGCAGTCCTCGGTGACGCCGAGGAAACGGGAGCCGCCACCGAGCAGGCCGGCGGCGATCGCCCCCTGCAACGCCTCCGGCGCGCTGAGGTACGTCAGTCGGGCGGCGATCGCGGTGGGGGTGAAGCCGTGGTCGGCCAGGGCCACCAGGACGGCCTCGAAGACGCGTACCTCGCCGGGGCCCGGGCGACGCCCGGCGACCAGCCAGAAGGCCAGTTCACCGAAGCCCACCCGGCCCATCAGGTCGCCGGCCAGGTCCTGACCGAGCAACCGGATGGTGGTCGGGTCGGAGGTGCCGATCGAGGTCGGGAAGTCTAGCTGCCGGTCAGCCACGCGCGGATCTCCTCGCCGTGTTCGTCGAGCGCGGGCGGCGGGGCGCCGTACCGCGCGGGGGTGTCCGAAAGGGTGATCGGGTGCCGGATGCCCGGCACCGCGGCGGCGCCCTCGCCGACGGTCACCACCGGGTCCAGCCCGAGACGTTCGGCGAGCGCCACCCCGCCGTCGATGGTGTTGATCGGGGCGCAGGGCACCCCGGCGGCCATCAGGTCGGTGAACCACTCGTCGCGGGTGCGTCGGCGCAGCCGTTCGACCAGCAGCGGACGCAGTTCCTCCCGGTTGGCGGTGCGGTCCTGGTTGCGGGTGAACCGGGGGTCGTCGACGAGTTCCGGCAGGTCGAGCACCTGGCAGAGCCGGCGGAACTGCCCGTCGTTGCCGGCGATCACGATCAGCTCGCCGTCGGCGACGGGCAGCGGCTCGTACGGGAAGAGGCTGGGGTGGGCGTTGCCCATCCGGTAGGGCACCACCCCGCCCGCGACGTAGCCGCTGCTGTGGTTGACCAGCCCGGACAGCGCCGAGGAGAGCAGGTTGACCTCGACGTGCTGGCCACGGCCGGAGTCGTGCCGGTGGTGCAGGGCGGCCAGGATGCCGATCGAGGCGTGCAGCCCGGCCATCACGTCGAACACGGAGATGCCGGCCCGGTAGGGCGGGCCGTCCGGGTCGCCGGTGAGGCTCATCAGCCCGGAGATGGCCTGCACCATCAGGTCGTAGCCGGGGTAGGCCGCGCCCGCGCCGGTGCCGAAGCCGCTGATCGAGGCGTAGACCACCCGGGGGTTGCCGGCGGCGACGGTGTCGTAGTCCAGCGCGAATCGGCGCAGCCCGCCGGGCTTGAAGTTCTCGATCAGCACGTCGGCACGGGCGGCCAGCCGGTGCGCCACGGCCAGGTCGTCGGGGTCCTTGAGGTCGAGCGCGATGGACCGCTTGTTGCGGTTGATGCCCAGGTAGTAGGTGGCCACGCCGTCGCGGACCGGGGGCATCCAGGTGCGGGTGTCGTCGCCGCCGGGCCCCTCCACCTTGATCACCTCGGCGCCGAGGTCGGCCAGCAGCATGGTGGCGTACGGCCCGGCGAGGATGCGGGAGAAGTCGGCCACCACGACGCCGTGCAGCGGCCCGGTCCTGCTCGGTGTCTCCTCCACCATGCCCCACCCCTCGACTTGACCGCCAGACGGACGACTGTCCGCATGGCCAGTTTCCCGACGAGCCCGCCGGGCGTCAACACCCCGAGGCAATTCTCGGGAAACTCCCAGCTCCACGCCGTTTGCAACGACCGGAAACAGTTCGGCAACTCGCCCTTGACATGGCCGGTGACCGGGAACACACTGGCGAAACTTGATCTGACCGTACAGCGGACGATCGTCCGCAGACCTCGGAACGGAAGTGGCGGCGATGAGCGCGAACGAGGGGCGGACACCGGTGGTGGGCCGGCCGGTGGTCTTCCGCAACGGCCTGGTGCTGACCATGGACGACACCCACACGGTGCTCCCCCGCGCCGACGTGCTGGTCGTCGACGACCGGATCGCCGCCGTCGGCGTGGGGCTGGACGTGCCGGAGGGCACCTGGGAGATCGACGCGGCCGGCGGCATCGTCATGCCCGGCATGATCGACACCCACCGGCACATGTGGCAGACCGCGATGCGCGGCTACGGTGCCGACTGGACGCTCACCCAGTACTTCGTCTGGTACTACCTGGAGTCCGGCAAACTGTTCCGCCCCGAGGACGTCTACGCCGGCAACCTGCTCGCCGCCATCGAGGCGATCGACGCCGGGGTCACCACCACCGTGGACTGGTCGCACGGCCTGCAGACCCCGCAGCACGCCGACGCCGCCGTCGACGCCTTGGAGGCGGTGCCGGGCCGGTTCGTGCTCGCCTACGGCAACCTGCAGCAGGGACCGTGGGAGTGGGCCACCACCCCCGAGTTCCGCGACTTCGTCACCCGCCGCGTCCACGGTCGCGGCGACCGGCTCGGCTTCCAGATGGCCTTCGACGTCACCGGCGACCCGGCCTTCCCCGAGCGGGCCGCCTTCGAGGTCGCCCGGGACCTCGGCGTACCGGTCACCACCCACGCCGGGGTCTGGGGGGCCACCAACGACGACGGCATCCGGCTGATGCACGAGCACGGGTTCATGACCGAGTCGACCGTCTACGTGCACGCCGCCACCCTCAACCGCGACTCGTACCACCGGATCGCGGCCACCGGCGGCTCGGTCTCGGTGTCCACCGAGAGCGAGCAGAGCGCCGGCCAGGGCTACCCGCCCACCTGGCAGCTACGCCAGCACGACATCCCGGTCTCGCTGTCGATGGACACCAGCGTCTGGTGGAGCGGCGACCTGTTCTCCGCGATGCGCGCCACGCTGAGCGCCGACCGCTCCCGGGAACACCTCGAGGCGCACGGTCGACAGGAGACCGTCACCCACTGTCACCTGCGCGCCGAGCAGGTGGTGGAGTGGGCGACCCGGGGCGGTAGCCGGGCGCTCGGCCTCGACCACCTCGTCGGCGCCCTCACCCCGGGCCGCCGGGCGGACGTGGTGCTGATCAAGAACGACCGGTCACCGGTGATGTTCCCGATCCTGCACCCCTACGGCCACGTGGCGTTCCAGGCCCAACGCGGCGACGTGCACACCGTGCTGGTCGACGGCCGGGTGGTCAAGCACGAGCACCGGCTGGTCGACGTCGACCTCGCCGCCGCCCGCGCCGCCGTGGAACGCACCGTCGAGCACCTCACCGGCACGATGGGCGTCGACGCGTGGGAGAAGGGGATGAACCCGGACGTCCCCGAGACGGCGGTGCTGGACAACCCGTACACCTACACCGAGTGGGACGCCGGCTCGGCACAGTGGAAACATTAGCCATCCGACGCGCCCGGCGGGTGACCGCCCGCCGGGCGCGGGGCAGCCAGCGAAGGGACTCCATGGGGCGCGAGGCCGGAACCGACTTCATCGAGGCGCTGGCGCGCGGCCTCGACGTGCTGCGCTGCTTCCGTCCGGGCCAGCCGACGATGACGCTCAGCGAGATCGCCACGGTGACCGGGCTGGCCCGCCCCACCGTCCGCCGCATCCTGCTCACCCTGGAGGAGCTTGGCTACGTGCGCGCCGCCGACCGGGGCTTCGCGCTCACCCCCCGGGTGCTGGAGCTGGGCGTGGCGTACGTCAACTCGCTGAGCATCTGGGACGTCGCCCGTCCGCACATGCGCCACCTGGTCACCGAGACCGACGAGTCGACCTCGCTGGCCCAGCTCGACGGCAGCGACATCGTCTACGTGTCCCGGGTCGCCGTGCCCAAGATCGTCACGCTCGCGGTGACCATCGGCACCCGGTTCCCGGCGGTGGCCACCTCGATGGGCAAGGTGCTGCTGGCCGCCCTCACCCCGACGGAACTCACCGCCGTGCTGGCCGTGCCGAGCCGCTCCGGCATCGCCGCGCGCTGGCAGCCGGACCGCGACGAGCTGGACCGGGAACTGCGCGAGGTGCGGGCACGCGGCTGGGCCCTGGCCGACCAGGACCTGGCCGCCGGCATCCGGTCGGTCGCCACCGGGGTACGCGACGGCGACGGCCGGGTGGTGGCCGCGCTCAACGTCACCGTGCACGCCGCCGAGACCTCACTGGAACGGCTCACCGACGAACATCTGCCCCGGCTGCTGCGCACCGCCGCCGAGATCAGCCGGGACTGGGCCCGGCTGGACACCGTGCCGATGACCGTGCAGCGGCCCGCCACGGACCGTCCGGGCTGAGCCGTCGGTCGAGCGGTGTCGACGTGCGTCACCCGCAGTCGGCACGGCCGGCCGGTGACGATCAGGTCGGCGGCGGGTGGGCCACGGCCTGCCGGCGGGCGACGATGGCCGGGTAGACCTGCTCCACGATGGTCAGCAGGGTGGCGGTCAGCAGCAGGTGCACCTGGTCGCGGTCCAGCGTGCCCCGCTGGAGCCACTCCCGGGCGGTCGAGGTGGCCAGCCCCCCGTACGCCCGGATCATGCCGCGCAGCTCGGCCCGGCAGGTCGCGACGTCGGCCAGCCCCACCGCGACGAGCACGCTGTCCGCTGCGACCTCCTCGGCCTCGCTGAGCACCCGGGCGACGTCGGCATCGTGGCCCATCCCACCGGCGGTCACGGCGGCCAGCCAGGAGTCGCGGTGCCGGGAGACCACGTCGAGGAACCAGGTGACGCTGGCGTCGACCCGGGTGCGCAGGTCGCCGTCGGGCAGCCGTTCGACGGCGACCCCGGGCACCGTCACCATCACCCGCACGACCTCCAGGTAGAGCTGCTTCTTGGTGCCGAAGTAGTGGTTGATCAGGCCGCGGGCCACCCCGGCCGCACGGGCGACGTCGGTGGTCGACACGTCCGCGTACGGGCGCGCGCCGAACAGCCGTACCGCGCAGGCGAGGATCTGTCCCCGCCGGGCGTCGGGCTCCAGCCGCCGTCGCCGGGGTTCGGTGTCAACGCTCATCCGCCGAACCCTATCGGCAGGTGGCGCGGCGTGTCCCGGGTCGGCGGGCCGGTCCCGTCAGCCGGGGTGCCGGTCGTCGGCGGGCGGGTCGACGCCGGACGATGATCAAGGATTGTTGACACGTCGCCAACAGGGCGTGAGGGTGGACCCATGCCGACGCCTGGACTCGACACCTACACCTCGCCGTGGCGCGCGCCCGAACACGACGACCTCGCCGAGCTGGCCCGCGACTTCTTCACCCGGGAGGTGCTGCCGCACACCGAACGGCTGCTGGCCCAGGGCCACCCGGACCGCGACCACTACCGGCGCGCCGGTGAGCTGGGCCTGCTCGGCCTCTCCGTGCCCGAGGAGTACGGCGGGGGCGGCGGCGGCTTCACCCACGAGGCGGTCCTGCTGCACGAGCAGGCGCACGTCGGGGAGAGCACCCTCGGGCTGGGGGTGCACAGCGGCATCGTCACCGGCTACCTGGTCGCCTACGGCAGCGCCGAACAGAAGCGGCGCTGGCTGCCGGGGCTGTGCCGGGGGGAACTGGTCGGGGCGATCGCGATGACCGAACCCGACGGCGGCTCCGACCTGCAGGCGATCCGGACCCGGGCCGTGCGCGACGGCGACGACTACCTGGTCACCGGGGCCAAGACGTTCATCAGCAACGGCGGCCTCGCCGACCTGGTCGTCCTGGCCGTCAAGACCGACCCGACGCAGGGCGCCGCCGGGATCTCCCTGCTGGTCTGCGAGGTCGGCGACGAACCGGCCGGATTCCGGCGGGGCCGGCTGCTGTCCAAGATCGGGCTGCACGGCAACGACACCGCCGAGCTGTTCTTCGACGGGCTGCGGGTGCCGGCCGACCACCTGCTCGGCGGGGCCGAGGGGCTCGGCTTCGGCCAGATGATGCGGCAACTCCCCCAGGAACGCCTGGTCATCGGCATCGGCGCGGTGGCGGCGATGCAGCGGGCCGTCGAGCTGACCACCGCGTACGTCAAGGAACGCACCGCCTTCGGCAGGCCGCTGATCGGCCACCAGAACACCCGGATGGTGCTGGCCGAGTGCGTCACCCGGACCCGGGTCAGCCGGGTGTTCCTCGACGACTGCATCGGCCGGCACGACCGGGGCGAGCTGGACGTGGCCACCGCGGCGATGGCGAAAGCCTGGCTCACCGAGGGACAGTGCGAGATCGTCGACAGGTGCCTGCAACTGTTCGGCGGCTACGGCTACACCACCGAGTACCCGATCGCCCGGATGTACGCCGACGCCCGGGTGCAGAAGATCTACGGCGGCACCAACGAGATCATGAAGGAGCTGATCGCCCGTGCCCTCTGACCCCGACGCGCCCACCGGTGGACCGCTGGCCGGGGTACGCGTCGTGGAGCTTGCCAGCCTCGCCCCGGCCCCGTTCGGCTGCATGGTGCTGGCCGACCTCGGCGCGGACGTGGTGCGTGTCGACCGGCCGGGCGGCGTCGGCCCGGGACGGCTGAGCGTCCCGACGACCGGCCCCCTGCACCGGGGGCGGCGGGTCACCACGCTGGACCTGAAGACCCCCGCCGGGGTCGCCGACCTGCTGCGTCTGGTCGAGCGGGCCGACGTGCTGGTCGAGGCGTACCGGCCGGGGGTGGCCGAGCGGCTCGGTTTCGGGCCGGAGACCTGCCGGGACCGCAACCCCCGCCTGGTGTACGCCCGGATGACCGGCTGGGGGCAGGACGGTCCGCTGGCCGCCCGCGCCGGGCACGACATCGACTACATCGCGCTGGCCGGCGCACTGGAGCCGCTGGGCCGCCCCGGGCACCGCCCGCACGCCCCGCTGAACCTGCTCGGCGACTTCGCCGGGGGTGGGATGCTGCTCGTCACCGGGGTGCTGGCCGCGCTGCTGGAGCGGGAACGCTCCGGCCTCGGGCAGGTGGTCGACGCCGCGATGGTCGACGGGTCGGCGCTGCTCACCGCGTTCCTGCACGGGATGCTCGGCGCGGGCCGGTGGACCGCCCCCCGGGGCGGCAACCTGCTCGACGGCGGCGCACCGTTCTACGACACCTACCGCACCGCCGACGACCGGTTCGTGGCGGTGGGCGCGCTGGAACCGGTGTTCTACGCCGCGCTGCTGACCGGCCTCGGCCTGGCCGACGACCCGACGCTGCCCGCGCAGTACGACCCGGCCGGCTGGCCGGAGCTGCGGCGGCGGTTCACGGCCCGGTTCGCCGAGCGGACCCGCGACGAGTGGACGGCGGTCTTCGCCGACCGCGACGCCTGTGTCGCACCGGTGCTCGCCCCCACCGAGGCGCACCGCCATCCCCACAACGCCGCGCGGGGCACGTTCGTCGCGGTGGACGGCGAGGTGCAGCCGGCGCCGGCGCCCCGGTTCGACCGGACGCCCGCGCCGCCGCCCCGGCCGGCACCGGACCCGGCCGAGGCGCTGGACGTCAGCGCCGTCCTGGCCACCTGGCCCACCCGCCGGTGACCAGCCGCCCCGGGTCCGTCAACGCCATCCGCAGGTCCCGCGCCCGGCCGCCCCGACCGGCCCCGCCGTGGTCCGGGGTCGGGGTCGGCGGTCAGCCCACCGGGACGGCAGCGGGGCGCGTGGGCGTCGGGGCCGGCAGTTGGCGGTCGTGCCACCGGCTGAGCAGGACCAGCGAGGTGACCGCCCCGACCAGCGCGAGGAACATGTCCCACTGGGTGTCCCAGACGTCGCCCTGGGTGCCGAGGAAGTCGTCGGCGGCGGAGCCACCGGCCACCGAGGACCACCACTCGATCATCTCGAAGAAGGCGCTGAAGGCGAGGCAGGCGCAGACCACCAGCGGGGCGAGCCAGCGGCTGCCGCGCAAGGGGGACCGCCGGACGAGGATCTCGCGGACCAGGACCGCCGGGACGAAGCCCTGCACGAAGTGCCCGAGCCGGTCGTACGGATTGCGGGACAGGTCGAGCGCGTCGCGTACCCAGTCGCCCAGCGGGACCCGCGCGTAGGTCCAGTGTCCGCCGACGACGAGGACCAGCGCGTGCGCCGCCAGCAGGCAGCACAGCAGGGTGGTCAACGGGAAACGCCGCCACACCAGCAGCACCACCGGCACGCCGACGATCACCCAGACCGTCTCCAGCAGCCAGGTCAGCCGGTCGTACGGCCGGATGCCGGACAGCACCAGCGCCACGACGACGAGGCCCAGCAGCACCGGTGGGACGAGGGTACGGGGCCGGGTCACGGCGACCACCTGTTCGATGTGGGGGCCGCCCAGTCGCCGCCCGGCCGCCGACGATAACAGCGCCCACATCGGAGCACCGTCGTCGGGCCGACCGCGTGTCGGACGGGTGGGGCGGATGTCCGGGCCTGCCCGGTCGACACCGACCGGCGGGGTTTGCCCGAATCCATGAGTGTCGATACGGTGCAGGCGGCCCGTCCCGGCACCCCGTCACCGCAGAAAGGAGCCCCATGCCACCCGCCACCCGCACCCGAGGTCCCCGCCCCCGGCGGCTCGGCCTGCTGGCCGTCACCACCCTCGCCCTGGTCGCCGCCGCCACCGCCGTCGTCCCGACCGCCGCCTCCGCGGCCACCGTCGACACCGGCGTGGACCACGTGCTCGTCAACCGCAACAGCGGCAAGGCGATGGACCTGTACGACTGGTCCACCGCCGACGGCGCGCCCGTCAGGCAGTACACCCGCAACGACCTCGCCGTACAGCGGTGGCGGTTCGTCGACGTCGGCGGCGGCTACTACCAGCTCCGCTCGGCGCACAGCGGCAAGGTCCTCGAACTGCCCAACGCCCTCGACGGCACCGCCCTGGTGCAGAACCCGGCGAGCAGCGGCAACACCCGGCAGCACTTCCGGCTCGTCGACTCGGCCGGCGGCTACGTCCGGCTGCTCAACCGGCACTCCGGCAAGGCCCTCGACGTGTGGGAACGGTCCACCGCCGACGGGGCGACCATCTCCCAGTACCAGGACCTCGACGGGACCAACCAGCAGTGGCAGCTCGTCCGGCCGGGTGCCACCGCCGACTGCGGCAGTGGTGCGTTCCAGGCCGAGGCGGTGCTGGCCGGCGGCACCTGGACCGTCCGCAACGGCGCGACGACCGTGCACACCGGCACCGACCTGCGGGCCGCCGTACAGGCCGCGGTGAACAGCCTGACCGCCGGGCGGACCAGCAAGCAGCGGGTGGTGGTGCGCGGCTCGGGCTCGATGAGCGCCAACTCCCGCATCTCGCTGCCCAGCTACACCACCCTCGACGTGTGCGGGACGATCAACGTGACCGGCACCGGCTCCGGTGACCAGGCCCCCGTCTACTCCCGGGGCACCACCCAGGTCGAGGTGCAGCACCTCACCCTCACCGGCACCCCGCTGTACGGGGTCTTCCTGCGCAACGTCACCAACGTCGTGCTGGGGCAGCTCGACATGCGGCTCTCCGCCGGCCTCGGCGTGCGCATCGACAACCGGGGCGACACCAGCCAGTGGACCCGCAACGTACGCATCGACAACGTGTACGTCTCGGGCGCCAGCTCGCACGCCGTCGAGACGTACGGCGTGGACGGGCTGACCGTGGGCACCGTCACCGCCCGCAACGTCGGCGAGTCCGGTCTGCTGCTCAACCAGACCATCAACGCCACCGTGTCCACCGTCGACGCCGAGAACGCCGGCACCGGCACCGGCTACGCCGCGTTCCGGATGGCCAACCGCAACGGCCGCATCGGCGACAGCTACCCGACCAACATCCGGGTCGGCACCGTCCGGGCCCGGGGCGGCGGCCGGGGCGTGTTCTGCGTCTCCGAGTCCGGCGGCGCGACGATCGACCGGGTCGACATCGCCAACACCGGCAACAACGCCGTGCTCATCGAGAACTGCTACGGCGTGAGCCTGGCCACCAACGGCGGCACGATCAGCGGCGGCGGCGAGGTGCGGCTCGCCGAACGCGCCGAGTTCCCCGGCAACCGGGACCTCACCCTGCGCAACTTCACCCTGGTCAACAACCGGATCGTGGAGAACCCCTGCGCCGACAACCTGACCATCGGCAACATCACCCTGAACAACGCGACGATCGTCCGCTGCTGACCCCCGGCGGGGCGTCGGCGGCGTGTCGGTGGCATGTCGGCGCGGTGTCAGCCGGCCGGCGCACGCTGGCCGGCATGACAGCTGAGTTGATGATCGAAGCCGAGGGCCTGGTCAAGACCTTCGGGTCCACCCGGGCGTTGCAGGGGGTGGATCTCGCCGTGCCCCGGGGCACCGTGCTCGGGGTGCTCGGCCCGAACGGGGCCGGCAAGACCACCGCCGTGCGCATCCTGTCCACGCTGCTGGTCCCCGACGCCGGCACCGCCCGGATCAACGGCCTCGACGTGGTACGCCAGGCCGAGCGGGTCCGGCAGTCCATCGGCCTCACCGGCCAGTACGCCTCGGTCGACGAGGACCTGACCGGGCGGCAGAACCTGGAACTGTTCGGGACCCTGCTGGAACTCGGCCGGGCCGGCGCGCGGCGGCGGGCGGCCGAACTGCTCGACTGGTTCGACCTGACCGCCGCCGCGAACCGGCCGGCCAAGACCTACTCCGGCGGGATGCGCCGCCGGCTGGACCTGGCCGCCAGCCTGGTCGGCTCACCGGACGTGATCTTCCTGGACGAACCGACCACCGGCCTCGACCCGGCCAAACGCGAGGACATGTGGGACGTCGTCCGGTCGCTGGTGGGCAACGGGGCGACCGTGCTGCTCACCACGCAGTACCTGGAGGAGGCCGACGCGCTGGCCGACGCCATCACGGTGATCGACCACGGCCGGGTCATCGCCCACGACACCCCGGACGGGCTCAAGCGGGTCGTCGGCGGGCAGACCCTGGAGGTGCGGCCGACCGACCCGGCCAACCTGGCCCCGACCGCGGCGATCCTGTCCCGGGTGGGCTCCGGCTCGCCCGCCGACGAGATCCGCAGGGGCGTGCTCGCGGTGCCGGTCACCGACGACTCCGCGTTGACCGAGAGCGTCGCCCGGCTGGCCGCCGCCGGCATCGCGGTCACCGAACTCTCCCTGCACCTGCCCAGCCTCGACGAGGTCTTCTTCACCCTCACCGGCCGGACCGCGGCCGACGACGACACCACCCGTACGGAGGTCGCCGCATGAGCACCCTGACCGGCACCCCGCCGCGCACCGGGCCGACGCTGTCCACGGTCGTGGCGCAGCCCCGGCCGTTGCGCCTGCTGCGGCACTCGCTGGCACTGGCCAAACGCAGCCTGATCAAGACCTGGCGCACCCCCGAGGCGCTGATCGACGTCACCCTGCAACCGGTGCTGTTCCTGGTCATCTTCGTGTACGTCTTCGGTGGCGCGGTCGCCGGCTCCACCCACGACTACCTCCAGTACCTGCTGCCGGGCATCCTGGCGCAGACCATCGCCACCGGGTGCATCGCGATCGGCGTCAACCTCAACACCGACATCGCCAAGGGCATCTTCGACCGGTTCCGTTCGCTGCCCGTCCCCCGGTCCGCACCGCTGGTCGGCGCGGTGTTCGGCGACGTGGTGCGGTACGTGATCGTGACCGTGTCGACCCTGGCGATCGGCTACCTGCTCGGCTTCCGGGTCGAGTCCGGCCCGGTCCAGGCCCTCGCCGGTTGCCTGCTCGCGGTGCTGTTCGCGCTCTGCCTGAGCTGGCTGCCGGTGTACGTCGGGATGAAGGTCCGCACGCCGGGCGCGGTGCAGGGGGTGATGTTCGCGCTGATCATGCCGTTGAGCTTCGCGTCCAACGTGTTCGTCGCCGCCGGCACCCTGCCGGGCTGGATGCAGGCGGTGGTGACGGTGAACCCGCTGACCCACCTGGTGACGGCGATGCGCGGACTGTTCCTCGGCACCCCGGTCGGCAACCACGTGTGGTGGACGCTGCTGTGGTGCGCCGGCTTCGTGGCGGTGTTCATGCCACTGGCGCTGCGGGCGTACCGTCGGCGGGTCTGACCCGGCCGAGCAGGTCGTCCATCAGCTCGCCGATGCGGGTGGCGGCCGCGGCGGCCGGCCGCGCCCGCCACCCGGCCAGCAACGGCTCCCGCCGCGCCTCGTCACCGAGGGCGGCGGTGAGCCGTTCGCCGATGCCGGACGGGAAGAACGCCGCCGAGTTGCTGCCCAGCCGGGTGCCGAGCGCGAACAACTCCCGGGCGGTCCCGACGTCGTCGCGCCAGGCGGCGAGTTCCGCGCCCCCCAACGCCCAGGTCCCGATCACCGGCAGGTCCCGCGACGACAGCGCCTCCGCACCGGCGGCGGCCAGCAGGTCGGTGGCCCGGAGGTCGACGTCGCGCCGGGCGGCCGGCCAGACCTCGGCGATCCGCAGGCGCAGCACCGCCACCGCGACCCGCAGCACGACCCGGGGCTGCGGCGGCGGGCCGGTCCAGCCGGCCAGCGTGCGGACCACCGTGTCGGCGTGGTCGAGCGCCTCGGCGTGCCGCCCGCGCTGCCAGGCCAGGCGGGCCAGCCCCAGGCCCGCCTGCGCGGTCTCCACCTCCTCCCCCTGGCCGGGGATCGCCGTCTCGACCAACCGCCGCTCGGCCGCCGGGTCACCGCGCAGCGCGAGCTGCACGTCCAGCACCACCCGGGCGGCGCGGACGTCCTGGGTGGCGCCGATCAGCTCCATGTGGTGCACTCCGCGCGCCAGCCACTCGGTGGACCCGCCGTCGGTGGGGGTCAGGCCGTGCCCGACGACCTGCGCCGCCATCGCCATCCCCCAGTGGTCGCCGGCCGCCTCGAACCGGCGGTACGCCTGCTCGGCGTCGGCCACCGAGGCCGCCGGCAGACCCCCGCTGTCCCCGATCGCCGCGCGGGCGAACAGACCGAAGCCCTGCACGTACGGGTCGGGATGCTCGATCAGGGCGGCGGTGCCCGGCAGCGCCAACTCCGGGTCGAGCTGGTCGAACGCCGGCAGCACCGTGGCGAGCACCGCGTGCCGGGAGGAGACCTCCCGGGGCCGCTCGGCCAGCAGCCGGAACAGGGCCCGGCGGGCGAGCACCGCGAGCCGGAGCGGGCCGGTGATGCCGGCGTTGACCACCACCAGCAGGCACATCCAGGCCAGCCGGTCGGCGTCGGGCAACGGCCGACCGCTGGCCCGGCCGGAGACGATCGCGGAGCCGCCCCGCCGGTCGGGGGCGTCGAGGTGCAGCAGGCCCCGGGACCATCCGGAGACCTCCAGGTGCAGGCCCCGCACCGCCCACAGGTGGAACAGCGGGGTGGCGATGTCCACCACCGCCGGTTCGTCGTCGTGCCCGGCCGCCCAGCGCAGGCCGGCGACGAGATTGTCCTGCTCGACGGCGCACCCGGCGAACGCGTCGAGCTGATCGGGGCCGATGAACCGGTCGAGCAGCCCGACCGCCTGCCGCCGGGCCCAGCCGACCAGACCGGCCATCGCCGGGGCGCGGTCACCTGCCGCGTCGAGCCGGGCCTCGCCGTACTCGCGGACGGTCTCCAGCATCCGGTAGCGGGGTGGGCCGTCGCCCTCGACGAGGGTCAGCAGGGACTGTTCGACCAGCCGTGCCAGCCCACGCCGGACGTCGGGCAGGCCGGCGACGGCGGCGGCGAGGTCGGCGGTGAACGGGGCGGGGACCACCGCGACCCGCTGGAGCAGGTCCCGGTCGGCGGGGGCGAGCAGTTCCCGGCTCCAGTCGACCATCGCCCACAGGCTCGCGTGCCGCTCCGGCAGGCCGCGCAGCGCGGCGTCGAGCAGCGCGAACCGGTCGGTCAGCCCGGCGAGCACGTCGTCGATCGGCATGTGCCGCAGGCGGGCGGCGGCCAGTTCGAGGGCCAGCGGCAGGTTGTCCAGCCGGTGGCACAGGGCCAACGCCCGGTCGGTGTCCCAGGTGGGCACCGCACCCCCGGCGCGGGCCCGGGACTCGACCAGCGCCACCGCGTCGGCGTCGGGCAGCACGGTCAACCGGTGCACCCGTTCGGCGGCCAGGCCCAGCGGCGCCCGGCTGGTCGCCAGCACGGCCACCTCCGGTGGGCTCACCGCGACCAGGTCCGCGACGACGGCCGCCACCGGGTCCAGGAGGTGTTCACAGTTGTCCAGCACCACCAGGCCGTCGAGATCCGGAGCCAGGGCACGCAGCCGCTCCTGCGGGGTGAGCACCCGACGGTCGCGGCCCAGGGTGCCGCCGCCGGCCGTCGTGGTGTCCGCCCCGCCGAGAGCCGCCAGGACGGTGGGCAGCACCTCCTCCGGGGCCCGCAGGCCGGCCAGTTCGACCACCCGGGCCGGCCGTCCGGCCGCCACCGCCCGGCGTACCACCTCGGCGGCGAGCCGGGTCTTGCCCGCGCCGCCGGTGGCCACGACGGTCACCAGGGCCGCCTCGGCCAGCGCCGTCTCCACCGCCTCGACGTCACGTTCCCGGCCGACGAGCGCGGTCACCGGCCGCCGCCAGGCGGCCGGCAGGACCGTCCGGGTCGACCCGACCGGCGACGCCGGGGCGGCCGGGGTGGTCAGTTGACCACGCAGCAACGCCAGGTGGACCTCGCTGACCACCGGTGACGGGTCGGTGCCGTAGCGGTCGGACAGTTCGGTGCGCAACCGCGCGACCACCTCCAGGGCCTCGGCGTCGCGCCCCTGGGCGGCGAGCATCCGCACCAACAGGGCGGCCGACGGCTCGTCCGGCGGGGTCCGCGCGACGAGCCGCCGCAGGTCGCTGTCGTCGTACGGGCCGGGGCCGGTCAGTGCCGCCTCGGCGCGCAACGCGACGACGTCGGCGAACAGCCGGCGGGTCTGCTCGGTGTCCCACTCCGGGACTTCGGGGAACAGGGCCCGGGCCGCGTCGGCGGCGTCCCGGGCCGCTGCCCCGGCGCCGTCGCGCAGGGCGGCCCGGCCCCGCTCCAGCAGCGACCGGGCCCGGACCGCGTCGACGGTGACCTGATCGGCGGGCAACCGGTAGCCACCCGGGACGGCGACCACCGGCAGTCCGAGCCGACGTACCCGGGAGACCAGGGCCTGCACCGCGCCGGTCGCGTCGTCCGGTGGTGCGCCGTCCCACACCGCGTCCACCAGCAGCGGGGTGGAGACCGCCCGGCCCCGCGCGTCGACCAGCGTACGGATCACGGCGGCGAGCCGTTCGCCCCGGACCGGCCGGCCGTCGACGGCGAGCGGGCCGAGGATGCTGATCTGCACGCGTCCAGCATCCCCCACCGGCGCATCCCGCCGTCGCCGTCCCCCGGTTCAGCGGCGGGTCCGCCGCGACCTGACCACCCCCACCAGCGCCGCCAGCAGCAGGCCGACGCCGATCACCCCGACCCCCAGCAGCAGCGACCGCGTTCCACCGACGTCGGCCCGGGGCCCCGGAACGGGGGCCGCGCCCGGGGACGCCGCCGCCGGTGCTGCGGTGGACGCCGCCGGGGCGGGCGGGGACGACCCGGCCGGCGTGGGGGTCGACCGGGCCGACGGGGCCGCCGGGCGGGCGTAGCGCAGCACCGTCGGCAGGGTGCCGGGCGGCTGACCGGCGGTCTCGGAGACGGTGAGCAGGAAGCGGCCGTCGCGGCTGTAGCTGACCGACTCACCCTGCGGCTCGTCGGGCAGCGCCACGGTCCGGGGCGTGCCGCCGGTGAGCGCGGCCACCACGTCGCCGTCGGTCACCTCGTACTCGAAGGCGTCGGCGTAGGTGCGCAGCACCACCCGGCGGCCGTCCGGGGCGACGGCCCCGCCGGTGACCAGCCGACGACCGAAGAACGAGTACGGGTTCGAAGTCGTGGTGAGCGGCAACCGGACCTGCCCGGCCGGCGTCAACGGCACCGTCGCGCCGGCCCGCAGCGGCCCGGCCGGCACGTAGACGCCGGCGCTGCCGCCCTGCTTGGTCACCACCACCGGGCGGCCCGCCCCGTCGAGCAGCAGCGCCTCCGCGTCGTGCGCCCCGTCGGGGTACGTCAGGCGGTGCAGCACCGGCCGGCGGGCACCGGGGGCGAGCTTCCACAGCGCCACCGTCGACCGGGTCCGGTCGTTGTCGCCGATGTCGGCGACCCAGACCGTGCCGTCCGCGCCGAGCGCCAGGTCCTCGGTGTCGCGGGGCCGCGACGGGTAGGCCACCGTGCGCACCACCGCGCACCGGGAGTCGAGGAAGAAGATGCGCCGCCGGGAGGCGTCGTCGGCGCCGTCGTTGACCACCACGAACCCGGAGTCGGTGGCGGCCATGCCGGAGATCTCGGTCAGCCGCCCGTCGCGGACCCGGCACACCGTGGCCGGTGCCGCCGCGCGGGCCGGGTCGGGGACGGCCACCGTCGCCGCGCCGACGACGAGCAGCGTGGTGAGCAGCGTCGATACGCGGATGGCCGTCCGCCGCGTCATCGACCCTCCCCCGCCGTGGCCGGCGACGCCCGCCGCCGACGATCCGAGCACAGGAGCTTGCCGGTCGTCGTACGCCGCGTCAATGCCGCCACCGGGCCGGGCACTGAGGTGTACGCCACCGCGTCGCGGCCGCGTACGGGCCGGTGCGGGCGGCGGCCGGTGACTAGCCTGGGTCGGTGCCTCCACGCCTGCCCCACCCGGACCCGGGCACGCCGGACACGGCGGGGCCGCTGCGGTACATCTGGTGGCTGGTCCGCTGCCAGCCGTGGCGGGTGCTGCGCGGGTCGCTGTTCGGCACGGTCTGGATGGTGGGGCTGTCGGTGCGGCCGTTCCTGGTCGCCCGCGCCGTCGACGACGGGCTGCGGACCGGTGACACCGCCGCGTTGCTCGGCTGGGTCGCCGCGATCGTGGTCGCCGGGGCCGCGCTGGCCTGGGCGGGCATCATGCGGCACCGGACCATGACGTTCATCCGGGAGGACGCCAGCGCCCGTTCGGCCGCCGTGCTGCTGCGCCAGCTCGCCCGGGTCGGGGCGGTGCTGCCCCGCCGGCTCGCCGCAGGGGACGTCGCCACCGTCGGCGGGTACGACATCGTGCGCACCTCGCAGGTGCTCACCCTGACCGGCCCCGGCGTGGGCGCGGTGCTGGCGTACGCGGTCGCGGCCGTGGTGCTCTGGTCCATCGACCCGGTGCTGGCGCTGGTGACGCTGCTCGGGGTGCCGGTGGTCGCACTGGTGGTCGGCCCGCTGCTGCGCCGGCTGGAGCGGGCCGAGGCGGTCTACCGGCAGCAGCAGGGCGAGCTGACCACCCGGGCCGACGACATCGTCGCCGGCCTGCGGGTGCTCGCCGGGGTGGGCGGCCGGCACCTGTTCGCCCGCCGGTACGCCGCCCGGTCGCAACGGCTGCGGGCCGAGGGCTACCGGGTGGGTGCGGTGCTCAGCTGGGTGGACGCACTGACCGCCGTCATCCCCGGGCTGTTCCTCGCCGTGGTGGTGTGGCTGGCCGCCCGCACGGCCGCGGCGGGCGGGATCACCGTCGGGCAGCTGGTGGCCGTCTACGGCTACGTGGCGGTGCTCATCGTGCCGGTCTGGTTCCTGTTGGAGGGCAGCTACCAATTGATCCAGGGCCGGGTCGCCGCCCGGCGGATCGTCGACCTGCTCCGGCTCGCCCCCGACCCGGTGGGCGGCCCGGCGACCCGTCCCGCCCCGGCCGCCCCGGCCCCGCTGCACGACCCCGACAGCGGGCTGACGGTTCCGGTGGGTCGGTTGATCGGCGTCGCCGCCGACGACCCGGCCGACGCGGCGGCCCTGGCCGACCGACTGGGCCGGTACGTCACCGGCGCGGTCACCTGGGGCGGGGTTGCGCTGACGGCCGTCGACCTCGACGAGGTGCGCTCCCGCATCCTCGTCGCCGACCACGACGGGTACCTCTTCGCCGGGACGCTGCGGCAGATCCTCGCCGGTCCGCAGGGCACCGTCGACGACGCCCGGATCGACGCGTCGTTGCACGTGGCGTCGGCCCGCGACATCGTCGAGGGGCTTCCCGACGGGCTCGACGCCCCGGTCGGCGACCGGGCCCGCACCCTCTCCGGCGGCCAGCGGCAGCGGGTCCGGCTGGCCCGTGCCCTGCTCGCCGACCCGGAGGTGCTGATCCTGGTCGACCCGACGTCGGCGGTGGACGCGCACACCGAGGCCCGGGTCGCGCAGCGCCTGCGGCAGGCCCGTACGGGTCGCACGACGGTGCTGCTGAGCACCTCACCGGTGCTGCTCGGGCACGCCGACACGGTCGCCCACCTGCGTGGCGGCCGGATCACCGGCACCGGGACGCACACCGCGCTGCTGGCCGCCGACCCGGACTACCGGCGGCTGGTCTGGCGGACCAGCGGCACCGACGACACGCCGGTGGGGCGGGCCGGACGATGACGAAGCTCCCGGTCGCGAGCCCGGCGGTGGTCCGGCGGGCCGCCCGCGACGTGCTCGCCGGCGACCGGTGGGCGGTCGTCGGGGTGCTGGCGTTGCACAGCGCCGCCGCCCTCGCCGGACTGGCCGCGCCGTGGCTGATCGGGCGGATCGTCGACCAGGTCACCGCCGGGGCCGGGGCGGGCGCGGTGGACCGGTTGGCGCTGGCCATCGGCGGTTGCGTGCTGGTGCAGGGGCTGCTCGCCCGCTACGCCCAGTACGCCGGGCACCGGTTCGGTGAGCGGGCCGTGGCGCGGCTGCGCGAGGACTTCGTGACCCGCCTGCTCGGCCTGCCCGTCTCGGTGGTCGAGCACGCCGGCACCGGTGACCTGGCCACCCGCAGCTCGGTGGACGTGTCCACGGTGGGCACCATGCTGCGTGACGTGGTGCCGGTGCTGGTCATCGCAGGCACCCAGCTGACGCTGCTGTTCGGCGCGGTGTTCCTGCTGGACCCGCTGCTCGGCCTGGTCGCGCTCGCCGGGTTCCCGTCGATCGGGGTGGCGGTCCACCGGTATCTGCGCCGGGCCACCCCCGCCTACCTGGCCGAGGGGGCGGCGACGGCGGAGCTGACCGAGGCGCTGACCACGACCGCCGAGGGTGCCCGCACCGTCGAGGCGTTGCGGCTGGGCCGTGACCGGGTCGCCCACGGCACCGCCCGGATCGGCGCGGTGTGGACCACCCGGCGGGCCACCCTCGCCCTGCGGTCGGCGTTCTTTCCGGTGGTGGAGGGCAGCTATCCGATCCCGATCGCCGCCGTGCTGCTCACCGGGGGTGCCCTGCTGTCGCGGGGACGGGTCAGCCTGGGTGAGGTGGTCGCCGCCGCGCTCTACCTGCAACAGGCGATCGATCCGCTGGACCGGCTGTTGCTGTGGGTGGAGCAGGCGCAGCGCGGTGTCGCCTCGTACGCCCGGGTGCTCGGGGTGGGGCAGGTGCCGCCGGAGCCCCGCGGCCGGGCGGCCCTGCCCGCCGGGCGCGTGGTGCAGGTGCGCGGGGCCACGTTCCGGTACGCGGACGGCCCGCAGGTGCTGCACGGCATCGACCTGACGGTCGCGGCGGGGGAACGGCTGGCCGTGGTCGGCCCGTCCGGGGCGGGCAAGTCCACCCTGGCCCGGTTGCTCGCCGGCATCGACGTGCCCGCCCAGGGAACGGTGACCCTCGGCGGGGTCGCGGTCACCGACCTCGACCCGGCCGAGCGCCGTCGCCGGATCGCCCTGGTCACCCAGGAACACCACGTCTTCCTCGGTACGCTGCGGGACAATCTGGTGTTCGCCGCGCCGGGCGGCACCGACGCGCAGTTGCGGGCCGCCCTGGCGGCGGTGGGGGCCGACTGGTTCGCCGACCTGCCGGACGGTCTCGACACCCCGCTCGGGGCCGGGGTGCGCGACCTGGGCCCGGCCGAGGCCCAGCAGTTGGCGTTGGCCCGACTCGTGCTGGCCGACCCGGACATCCTGATCCTCGACGAGGCGACCGCCGCGCTGGACCCGACGACCGCCAGGCGTACCGAGCGGGCGCTCGGTGCGGTGCTGGCCGGCCGGACGGTGATCGCCATCGCGCACCGGCTCAACACCGCGCACGACGCCGACCGGGTGGCGGTGCTGGAGGACGGCCGGATCACCGAGGTCGGCCGGCACGACGACCTGGTCGCCGCCGACGGCGTCTACGCGTCGCTGTGGCGGTCCTGGCACGGCCACTGACTGGCACGACCCCGCCGCTGATCATCCCGGGCGGACCTTCCGGCCGGACCCGTGTGCCGCCACCGCCGATGCGCCCGGTCGGCCCGGCGCAATCGCCTTGTCGCCCCACCGGTCGGCGTCTACTGTGCGGTGATGCTCTCGGGACCCCTGACGTTGACCCTCGATGCGCGACATCCGGTGCGGCTCGCGCGCTTCTGGGCCGGCCTGCTCCACCGGGAGGTCGTCGAGGACGCCACCGGTGGTGCGCTCCTGCCCGGCACGGCCACCCAGCTCGGCCTCCGGTTCGTCCCGAGCCCCACTGAGAAGCGCGGGCCGAACCGGATGCACCTGCACCTGACCAGCACCAGCCCCGACGACCAGCAGCGGCAGGTGGCGGCCGCGCTGGATCTCGGCGGCAGCCACCTCGACGTCGGGCAGCGTCCCGAGGAGGGGCACATCGTCCTGGCCGACCCCGAGGGCAACGAGTTCTGCGTCATCGAGGCGGGCAACGGCTTCCTCGCCGGGTGCGGTCCGCTCGGCGAGATCGCCTGCGACGGCACGCGGGAGGTCGGCCTCTTCTGGAGCGAGGCGTTGGGCTGGCCGCTGGTCTGGGACCACGATCAGGAAACCGCCGTCCAGTCACCGTACGGCGGCACGAAGGTCGCCTGGGGCGGCCCGCCCCTGGCCCCGAAGCAGGGCCGGAACCGGCAACGCCTGGACCTCACGCCCGAGGGCGACCAGCAGGCGGAGGTCGACCGGCTGGTCGCCCTCGGGGCCACCCGCCTCGATGTCGGCGCGGACGGCGACGTCGTGCTGGCCGATCCGGACGGCAACGAGTTCCGTGTGACGGCGAGCTGACCGACCGGCCGTTCGCCGGGCGTCCCGGCGGCCCCCGGCCGGTGTCGGCCGGTCGGGTCAGTCGCGGATCGTGACCGTGGTGAGTCGACTCAGACCGGAGATGGTCAGGACGCTTGCCAGCAACGGGTTCGCCACCACCGACAGGCCGTCGACGTGGGCGAACAACGCGGCCAGAGCGGCGCTGTCCAGGTATTCCACGCCGGTCAGGTCCACGGTCAGCCGGTGCCCGTCGACGGCGGCGTCGGCTATCGCCGCCCGGAACTCGTCGGCGTTGCTCATGTCGATCTCGCCGGTGACGGTCAGCACCGGCGCGCCGTCGGCCTGCCGGCCGGTGGCCAGGCCCAGGGGCGTGTTCATGCGGGAATCCTCGTGTGCAGCTCGACGGTGGTGCCGGCATCGGTGGTCCGGATGTCCACGTGCGACATCAACGCGCGCATCAGGTTGATGCCGCGTCCCCGGTCGTGGTCGATCTCGGGCACCTTCCACCGTCCGGAGTCGACCACCGTGACGAACAGGTCGGTGCCGGCGGCCACCGCGAGCAGACGGATCAGACCGGGACGGGCGTCGCGGTGGCCGTGCTCGACCGCGTTGGCGCAGGCCTCACCGGTGGCCACCAGCACGTCCTGGGCCAGGTGCGGGTCGGCACCGGTGCGGCGCAACCACTGGCGCAGGGTGGACCGCACCGGGGCCATCTGTGAGCGGTCGGCGGGGAACGACAGCTCCAGCGGTGCCGGATGGCGGTAGAGCAGCAGGGCGATGTCGTCGTACCCGCCCTGCGGGGTCATCCGCCGCATCACCCGGTCGGCCAGCTGCTCCACCCCGGCGGTGTGGTCCTCCCGGACGGCGGAGGCGGCCTGCGCGATCCCCGCGTCGAGCGACTGGCGGCGGCGTTCCACCAGGCCGTCGGTGTAGAGCAGCAGCACAGCCCGGGCCGGCACGATGCTCGTCGCGTCGGGGCGGCCACCGCGCGACGGGATGCCCAGCGGGCTGCCCCGGCCGTCGGCCAGCAGTTCGGTGTGGCCGTCGGGATGGGTGAGGATCGCCGGCGGATGCCCGGCGCTGCTGTAGGTCAGCTTCCCGGTCTCCGGGTCGAGGATGCCGCAGAACACGGTGGTGCAGGCCGCGCCGGGCAGCATCCGGGCGAACCGGTCCAGGGCGGTGAGCACCTGCGCCGGGCCGGACGCCTCCAGCAGCAGGGCCCGGCAGGCGCTGCGCAGTTGCCCCATCACGGCGGCGGCGGGCAGGCCCCGGCCGACGCAGTCGCCGACGACGATGCCGATCCGGCCGTCGGGCAGGGTCACCGCGTCGTACCAGTCGCCGCCGACCTCGAGGGGGCGGGTCGCCGGCTCGTAGCGGACGGCGAACCCGGCGGGGAGTTCGGCGGGGCCGAGGATGGAGCGTTGCAGGGCGACCGCCACCTCACGTTGCTGGTCGGCGGCGTGGGCCCGGTGCAACGCCTGCCCGAGCGCCCCGCACAGCAGCAGCAGGAGCATCTGGTCCTCGGTGCCGAAGCCGCGCGCCGGGTCGAGTTCGAGCCAGATCACCAGCGGGCCCTGCGGCGAGTCGACAGTGGTGCCGACGCCGACGGGCCGGGACCCGGTGGCCGGGTCGATGGTGATCCGCAGGGGTGGCTGCGCCCGCAGCGTGGTGACCGTCTCGCGGACCGGGCCGGACAGTTGCTCCCAGTCGGTGCCGGGTGCGGCGGTCACCGTCGGCGTGCCGTCGGACGCCCAGCGGACGGCGACCGCCCGGTGGGCCTGCCAGAGCTGGCTCAGCTCCTCGATGCCGGCGCGCAACGCCTCGCTGGTGCTGGCCGCCCGGGACAGCCGCTGGTTGAGCGTGCTGAGGGCGGTCTCCCGCTGCACCGCGTACCGTTCGGCGGTGACGTCGCGGATGGTGCCGACGACCATCCGCCGGCCGTGGTCGTCGGTGACCGCGTTGAAGGCGACCGCCGTCCAGAGGCGGTGCCCGTCGCGGTGCCGCAACGGCACCACGAACGATCCGTGGGAGACGGTCATCGCCTGGGCGAACGCGTCGGCCACCAGCCGGTTCGCCGAGGCGTCGGCGACGTCGTCGGGCCACCACGGGTAGCGGGGGCGGTAGGGCAGGCCCTCGGGGCCGTACCCGAACAGTTCGGCGAAGGCGGTGTTCATCTCCACCAGCGCGCCGTCGGCGTCGAGGACGAAGAACCCCTCCTGCAACGAGTTGATCATCGCGGCCCGCCAGTTGGCGTGGTGGTTACGCAACCGGGCCAGGTCGACGTTGGCCCGGACCCGGGCCAGCAGCTCCTCGGCGGAGAAGGGTTTGACCAGGTAGTCGTCGGCACCCGCCTCCAGCCCCTCGACGGCGGCCTCCTGGCCGGCGCGGGCCGACAGCAGCAGCACCGGCACCCCCATCGTGCGGGGCTCGGCGCGCAGGGCGGCGACCAGTTCGAGGCCGTCCAGGCCGGGCATCATCACGTCGCTGACGATCAGGTCGGGCGGTGCGGTCCGGGCCCGGGCCAGCGCGGCGAGCCCGTCGCCGACGGCGGTGACGTCGTAGCGGGACCGCAGCAGCCGGTGCAGGTACTCGCGCATGTCGGCGTTGTCGTCGGCGATCAGCACCCGGGGCCGGTCCGCGCCGGGAAGGTCGGCCGGTGCCGGCTGCGGCACCGGCCGGTCGTCGGTGTGGGCGGCCGGCAGCCAGCGCAGCGCCTCCGCGACGAACGGTTCGGCGCTGTCCGACGGCACCGGCTCGCCGACGCCGGTGACGACGTGCTCGGCGGGCAGGTGGGCGACGCCGTACGGCAGCCGGACGGTGAAGGTGGTGCCGACGTCCGGGGTGCTGTCCACGGTGATCGTGCCGCCGTGCAGGCCGACCAGCTCCCGGACCAGGGCCAGGCCGATGCCGCTGCCCTCGTGGGACCGGGAGCGGGCCTGCGGCACCCGGTGGAAGCGCTCGAAGAGCCGGGGGATCTCGTCGGCCGGCACCCCGATGCCGGTGTCGGTGACCTGCACCGTCGGGGTGCCGTCGCGGTCGGCGACCGTGACCCGGATACCGCCGTGGAAGGTGAACTTGAGGGCGTTGCTGAGCAGGTTGAGCACCACCTTCTCCCACATCGCCCGGTCAACGTGCACCGGCCCCGACAGCGGCGGGCAGTCCACGTCGAGGGTGAGGCCGGCGCGTTCGACCGCCGCCCGGAACACGCTGGCCAGCTCGGCGGTGAACCGGGACAGGTCGACGGGCTCGTAGCTCGCCTGCATCCGGCCGGCCTCGATGCGGGAGAAGTCGAGCAGCGCGGTGACCAGCTTTCCCAGCCGCAACGCGTTGCGGTGCATGACGTCCAGCTCGTCGCGGACCTGCACGTCCCCGTCGCCCAGTCGGGCCCGCAGCTCCTGCAACGGGCCGCTGATCAGCGTCAGCGGGGTCCGGAACTCGTGGCTGATGTTGGAGAAGAACGCCGTCTTGGCTCGGTCCAGCTCGACGAGTTCCTCGGCCCGCTGCTGCTGCACCTCGTAGGCGACCGCGCCGTTGATCAGGGCGGCGCTCTGCTGGGCCACCAGGTCGAAGAAGGTGCGGTAGCCGTCGTCGAGCGCCCGGCCGGCGCTGGCGGCCAGCACGATGACGCCGATGTCCTCTGCGCCGGTCTCGCCGTGCAGCGGCAGCACCATCGCCTCGGTGGGCGCGGTCTGCCAGCCGCCCGCCGGCAGTTCGCCGGCCCGGTCGAGCAGGTCGGTGACGTGCGCCGGTCGACCGTCGGCGAGCACCTGCGCCACCGGCCACACCGCGGCGGCGGCCCCGCCCTCGCGGTCGACCTCGCCGGGGCGGGTGCTGGCGGTCAGCCGCAACCCGCCGTCGCGGGCCCGCAGGTACACCGCCGCGTACGGCACGTCGGCGCCGGCCCGGCCGAGCGACCCGGCGACCAGCCCGCACGCCTCCCCGACGGTACGGGCGGTGCCGGCCTGGGCCCCGAGGTCCTGCAACGTGGCGAGCCGCCGCTGGCCGATCACCCGTTCGGTGGTGTCGCTGACCGCGGTGAACACGCCGCGCACCACACCGTCGTCGTCGTGCAGCGGGCTGTAGGAGTACGTCCAGTAGGTCTCCTCCCAGTAGCCGTGTCGGTTCATCGGCAGCAGCAGGTCCTCCGACCAGGTCGCCTCGCCGGTCTCCACCACGCCGCGCAGCATCGGCCCGATGATGTGCCAGATCTCGCCCCACACCTGGTCGCCGGGCTTGCCGAGGGCCGGGTGTTTGCTGCCGAGCAGCGGGCCGTAGGCGTCGTTGTAGAGGAAGCGCAGCTCCGGGCCCCACCAGACGATCATGGGGAACCGGGAGGTCAGGCAGATCCGGGTGGCGGTGCGCAGGCTCGCCGGCCAGTCGTCGACCGCGCCCAGGGAGGTGGCGGGCCAGTCGAAGGCGCGCATCCGGGCCGCCATCTCGCTGGCGCCGGTGAACACGGAACGCCTCGCCTCAGCCTCGGCCATCGCCGCCCCGCCCTCCCGCACGTCTCGCGCAGGGACGACCGCGTGTCCGCGGCTCGTCGCCGGTCACCGGCAGAGTCTCCTGCCACTGCGGCACAGCATGCCGCATGCGCCGCCGCAGCAGAAATCGGGCGGGGCGTGAAGGCCCGTCGACCCCCGGCCCGACCCACCGCACCCGACAAGTCGGTTTCGGGAAAGTTTCGGCTGTCCGACCCCCGGCGACCCACGTCCCGGGAACGGACCGGCACGCCGCCGGGAGCCGGTGTCGGGCGGTCGCATCGCCGCAACGACCAGGGCGTCACCCGACCTCCGAAACTTTCGGGCTATGCTGCCGACGGGCGCACGACTGCGGAGGAGATGGGCATGGCGGAGGACCGGGCGACGCTGTCGGAGATCGCGACCGCCGCGGGGGTGTCCGTGCCCACCGTCTCGAAGGTGCTCAACGGTCGACCCGACGTCGCCCCGGCGACCCGACGCCGGATCCAGGATCTGCTCGACCGGCGGTCGTACACCGCCCGCCGGGCGCCCTCGATGCCCGGTGCCGCCGGCCTCATCGACCTGGTCTTCCGGGATCTCGGCAGCCCCTGGGCGATGCAGATCCTCGACGGTGTCGAGGATCTGGCCTACCGGGCGGGCGTCGGGGTGGTGGTCTCCGCCGTGCACGGGCGCAGCCGCAGCCGTCCCGACCGGCGGTGGATCGAACAGCTCTCCAAGCGCCGCTGCGACGGGGTGCTGCTCGTGCTCTCCGACCTGTCCCCCAGCCAACAGGGTCAGCTCGAAGAGCTGGGCATCCCGGTGGTCATCATCGACCCCGCCGGCCAGCCCGGCGCGGGCATCCCGTCGGTGGGGGCGACGAACTGGTCCGGCGGGGTGGCCGCCGCCGAGCACCTGCTCGACCTGGGTCACCACCGGATCGCGGTGATCGGCGGCCCGCCGACGGTGCCGTGCAGCCGCGCCCGGGTCGACGGGTACCGGGCCGCGATGAACGCGGCCAACCGCAAGATCCCCGCCGGGTACGTCCGGCACGGCGACTTCACCTCCCCGTCGGGCTACCGGGAGATGAACGCCCTGCTGGACCTCGCCCAGCCCCCCACCGCCGTGTTCGCCTGCGCCGACGAGATGGCGTTGGGCGCCTACGAGGCGCTCTACGAACGCGGCGCCCGGGTCCCCGACGACATCAGCATCGTCGGCTTCGACGACCTCGACTCGGCCCGCTGGGCGGCCCCGCCGCTGACCACCGTGCGTCAGCCGCTGGCCGAGATGGCCGGCATGGCGACCCGGATGCTGCTCTCGCTGGTGGCCGGGGAGGGGCTGGACAGCCACCGGATCGAGCTGGCCACCCCGCTGATCGTGCGGCACAGCACCCGCCGGATGGCCTGACCGGCCCGGTTCCCGCCCGTGGAGGCGCCACGGACCGTCCGGGGGCACCGGTCGCGGGGTCAGCGCGGCAGGGACCGGGCCAGCCGGAAACCGACGTCGTCGATGCGCAACCTCGGGTGGCTGCGGCGGCGTACCGAGGCGCGGCAGCTCCAGTGCTCGTCGAACCAGCCGCCCCCGCGCAGCACCCGGTAGCCGCCGTACACCTCGGCGTCGTAGACGTCGAAGCACCACTCCCAGACGTTGCCGAGCAGGTCGTACAGGCCCCACGGGTTGGCGGCGCGCCCCGCCACCGGGTGCGGCCGTTCGCCGGAGTTCCCCCGGTACCAGGCGATCTCGTCGAGCGGGCCGTAGCGCGGACCGGTGGTGCCGGCCCGACAGGCGTACTCCCACTCGGCCTCGGTCGGCAGCCGGTAGCCGTCGGCGCGCGGGTCCCAGTCCGCACCCTCACCGTCGTCGTGCAGCCGGTACGCCGGGGTCAGCCCCTCCTGGCGGGACAGGGCGTCGCAGAAACGCACCGCGTCGACCCAGGACACCCCCTCGACGGGCAGCCGGTCGCCCCGGGTGGTGCTCGGCCGTTCCCCGGTCACCCGGGCGTACCACCCCTGGGTGACCGGTACGACGCCGAGCCGGTACGCCGCCACCCCGACCGACCAGCGCCGCTCGGTGCGCCTGTCGGAGAGCGTCACCTGCCCCGCCGCCACGGTCACCATCGCGGTCAGCGCGTCGTCGTCCACGGCAGCCGAGCCTAGCGAGGGCCCGGCCGGGGCGGTCAGCCGACGGCCGCCGCCGCCGCGCGACCGGCGGTACGACCGGAGAACAGGCAGCCGCCGAGGAAGGTGCCCTCCAGGGCGCTGTAGCCGTGCATGCCCCCGCCGCCGAAGCCGGCGACCTCGCCGGCCGCGTACACCCCGGCCAGCGGTTCGCCGTCGGGACGCAGCACCCGGGCGGACAGGTCGGTGTGCAGCCCGCCGAGGCTCTTGCGGGTCAGCACGTGCAGTTGCACCGCGATCAGCGGGCCGGCCGCCGGGTCGAGCAGCCGGTGCGGGGTGGCGACCCGGATCAGCCGGTCACCCCGGTAGCGACGGGCCCCCCGGATCGCGGCGAGCTGGGCGTCCTTGCCGAACGGGTGGGCGATCTCCCGGTCCCGCGCCTCGACCAGCGCGGTCAGCGCGGCGGTGTCGAGCTGCGGGCCGTCGGTCTCGGCGGCCAGCTTGTTCATCCCGGCCACCAGCTCGGGCAGCGAGTCGGCGACGACGAAGTCGGCCCCGTGCCGCTTGAACGCCTCGACCGGCCCGGGCGCCCCCGGCCTGACGCGTTGCAGCACCTGCCGGACGCTGCGGTTGGTGAGGTCGGGGTTCTGCTCGGAGCCCGACAACGCGAACTCCTTCTCGATGATCTTCTGGGTGAGCAGGAACCAGCTGTAGTCGTGGCCGGTGGCGCGCAGGTGCCGCAGGGTGGCCAGGGTGTCGAAGCCGGGGAACAGCGGTGCCGGCAGCCGGGCCCCGGTGGCGTCGAGCCAGAGCGAGGACGGGCCGGGCAGGATGCGGATACCGTGCCGGGGCCAGATCGGGTCCCAGTTGCGCAACCCCTCGGTGTAGTGCCACATCCGGTCCGGGTTGATCACCTGCCCGCCGGCGGTCTCGGTGATGGCGAGCATCCGGCCGTCGACGTGGGCGGGGACGCCGGTGACCATCCGGGTGGGCGGGGTGCCGAGCCGGGCCGGCCAGGCCCGCCGGACGAGGTCGTGGTTGCCGCCGATACCGCCCGAGGTGATGATCACGGCCTGGGCGTCGTGCTGGAAGTCGCCCACGACCTCCCGGGAGCTGCTGCACCCCCGGGGCGCGTCGTCGGGGGCGAGGAGCGCGCCGCGCACCCCGGTGACGGCTCCCGCGGTGGTGACGAGTTCGTCGACCCGGTGCCGGAACAGCAGCGTCACCCGGCCCTGCGCGACGGCCTGCCGGACCCGCCTGGCGAACGGCTCGACCACGCCGGGGCCGGTGCCCCAGGTGACGTGGAACCGGGGCACCGAGTTGCCGTGCCCGTGGGCCGCTCCCCCGCCCCGCTCGGCCCAGCTCACCACCGGGAAGACCCGGTGGCCCATCGACCGCAGCCAGGCCCGCTTCTCACCGGCGGCGAAGTGCACGTACGCCTGCGCCCACTGGCGCGGCCAGTGGTCCTCGGGCCGGTCGAAGGCGGCGCTGCCGGTCCAGTCCTGCCAGGCCAGCTCGACCGAGTCGCGGATGCCCATCCGCCGCTGCTCGGGCGAGTCGACGAAGAACAGCCCGCCGAACGACCAGAACGCCTGCCCGCCGAGGTTGTGCTCCGACTCCTGGTCCAGCAGCAGCACCCGACGGCCCGCGTCGGCGGCCTCGGCGGCGGCGACCAGGCCGGCCAGGCCGGCGCCGATCACGATGACATCCGTCTCCATGCGCCGACCCTACGTAGCGTGATGCCAAGATGATCCGTGCCGGGGTGCAGTATTCACCAGCGGAATTGTCACCCGGATGACAAAGGATGGCCGATCGTGTCCGACGCCCTGCTCGACATCGAGCCCGGTCTCGCCGGTCTCGCGCCGTCGGTCGGCGACCACCTGCGGGGGCTGCGCGGGCCGCTGCACGGGCGGATCCTCGCCACCGTCCGGGCCGCGATGGCCGCCCAGGGCCGGTCGCTGACCGGTGGGCAGGGGCAGGGCCTGGCGCTGGGCGTGCAGACCGCCGTCGACACCTTCGTCGAGGCGGTCGCCGACCCGGCCCGGGAGCTGACCGCAACCCGGGAGGTGTTCCACGCCCTGGGACGCACCGAGTACCGCGAGGGGCACCGGGTGGACGCGCTGCGGACCGTGCTCACCCTCGGGGCCCGCGACATCTGGGCCTTCCTGGTGGAACACGCCACCGCGCCGGCCGGGCCCGGCGGGCCCCCCACCACGCCGGCCGGCCCGGCCCCGGCCGACCTGTACGTGATCGCCGGGGCGCTGTTCGGCTACGTCGACGCGCTGGCCGGGGCCGCCGCCGAGGGGTTCCTCGCCGAGCAGCGGGACACCGCCCAGGACTGGGTCACCACCCGACGCCGGCTGGTCACCCTCCTCGTGCAGCCCGACCCGCCGACCGGGGCGGTGCTGCACGCCGCCGCCGACGCGGCCCGCTGGCCGCTGCCGGCGACCGTTGCCGTGTTCAGTGTCGACGGCACCGACGCCGAACACGTGGCCCGGGGCATCGGCGCGGGCGCGCTGGCCGCCGTCGTCGGCGACGCCATCCGGGTGGTGCTGCCCGATCCCGGTACGCCGGGACGGCTCGACCGGGCCCGGCAGGCGCTGGTCGGACGCCGGGCCGCGCTCGGGCCGACGGTGCAGCGGCAGCGGGCGCGGCTGTCGTACCGGCTGTCCCGCCGGGCGCTGGCCCTGCACCAGCAGGGTGCGCTCGGCCCGGACCCGGTGGTGTCCTGCGACGACCACCTGCTCACCCTGCTCACCGCGTGGGAGCCGGGCCTGGCCGGGCACCTCGCCGGCACGGTGCTGGCCCCGCTGGCCGGGCTGCGGCCCACCACCCGCCGGGCCCTGGCCGAGACCCTGCACGGCTGGCTGCGCCGGCAGGGGCAGGTGGTCGCCGTCGCCGAGGACCTGCACACCCACCCGCAGACCGTCCGCTACCGGATGCGGCAGCTGCGCGGCCTGTTCGGCCCGGCCCTCGACGACCCGGACGCCCGCCTCCTGCTGACCCTCGCCCTGCACCAGCACCCGACCGGCGAACCGGATCGTTCCGGCCACGGTTGAACCATGTGATCACGAAATACGAACCACTGTGCGTGCGTACCACCCGTTCCGCCGTGCTGTTGGGCTTGCTCCTCGCGCTGCTGTCCGTACCGCTGACCCCGGCGACCCCGGCCGCCGCCCACGCCGCGCTGGTCGCCACCAGCCCGGTCCGCGACGCGGTGATCGGCTCCCCGCCCGGGGAGGTGGTGCTGGTCTTCAGCGAGTCGGTCTCCCCGGTCATCGGCCGGGTGCAGGTGCTCGGCCCGGACGGGCGGCGGGTCACCGCCGGGGAGCCGGTCGCGGACGGGGCCACCCTGCGCATCCCGGTCCGGGTGCCGGACCGGCCGCTCGGCACCTACCTGGTCAGCTACCGGGTCATCTCGGCCGACAGCCACCCGGTCGCCGGCAGCTTCGCCTACTCGGCCGGCGCGCCGTCGGCGACGCCCCCGGAGCCGGTGAGCGTCGACGAGCGCCCCTCGGGCGGGTGGACCCCCGCCGCCCGCTACGTCGGCTACCTGGGCCTGGTGCTGGCGGTCGGCCCCACCCTGCTGGGCGCGGTGCGCTGGCCGCGCCGTCGCCGCCGTCGCGCGGTGACCGCCACCGGGTACGTCGGTCTCGCCCTGGTGGTCGTGGGCGCCGCCGGAACGTGGGTGACGCAGGCCGCCGACATGGTCGGGGTGCCGGTCGGCGACCTGTCGCGTGGTGACCTGACGGCGGTGGCGGGCAGCGACGTCGGGCCGGTGCTGGGCGCGCGGCTGGCGCTGGCCGCGATCGCCGCCGGGCTGCTGGCGGCGGTGGCCGCAGGGCGGGCCGGGCGCGGCCGGCGGGTGGCGCTGGCGGTGGTGGGCCTGGCCGGGCTGGTGACCTGGCCGCTGGCCGGGCACCCGGTGGCCTCGCCCCTGCCGCCGGTGAGCGTCCTCGCCGACGTGGTGCACCTGGCCGGGATGAGCGTGTGGCTGGGCGGGCTGTTCACCCTGGCGGTGTTCCTGCTGCCCGGCACCCACCGGCGGGTGCTGGGCCGCATCCTGCCGGCCTGGTCGCGGTGGGCGACCGTCGCGGTGGGGTGGCTGGTCGCCTCCGGCGTCGGGCAGGCCGCGATCGAACTCGGCCGGCCCGGCGCGCTGGTCGGCACCGCGTACGGCCGGCTGCTCTGCGCCAAGGCGGCGCTGCTCGCCGCCGTGCTCGGCGTCGCGGCCTGGCAGCGGCGGGCGGTGCGCGCCGGCCGGGCCGCCGACCGGCCGGGCCGGGTCGCGTGGGCCGCCGGGGTGGAACTCGCCGCCACGGCGGTGGTGCTGGCGCTGACCGCCGTGCTGGTGCAGACCCCGCCCGGCCGGACCGCCGACACGCAAGCCGCCCGTGCCACCCGCGAGGGCGTCGCGCAGACCCTCGCCAGCGGCACCTACACCCTCCAGTTCGACATCTACCCGGTCCGGGTGGGGGTGCCGAACTCGCTTCACGCGTACGTCTACACCCCGCAGGGGCAGCCGCTGCCGGTGGCCCAGTGGACGGTCAGCCTCGCCCTGCCGGCGGCCGGGATCGAACCGATGACGGTGCCGGTGGACACCCCGGAGCCGCACCACGGCAGCGCCGAGATCAGCCTGCCGGCGCGCGGGGACTGGACGATCCGGTTCACCGTACGCACCAGCGACATCGACCAGGCCACCGTCACCGCGACCGTCCCGGTCCGCTGACCCGCTGCCGACCCGGCGGGGTACGGGGTGGCCGGGCCACCGGCCCTTACGGTTCGCCGGGCCGATCGGCTAGCCTGCATCGGCCCGGGTGTCCCCGGGCGGAGGGAGGACACCATGACCACACCGACATCCCGGGACGTCGCGCAGGAGTGGGACGCCGCCGATCCACTCGCCGGCCTGCGGGACCGGTTCGTGGTCGACGACCTGCTCTACCTCGACGGCAACTCGCTGGGCCGGCTGCCGGCCGCCACCGGCGACCACCTGGCCGGCCTGGTCCGTGGCGGGTGGGGCACCGAGCTGGTCCGGAGCTGGTCGACCTGGATCGAGTGGCCGCGCCGCATCGGTGACCGGATCGCCGCCCACGCGCTGGGCGCCCGCGACGGTGAGGTGATCGTCTCCGACTCCACCTCGGTCAACCTCTACAAGCTGGCCGCCGCCGCCCTCGACGCCCGGCCCGGCCGGGGCACGATCCTGGCCGACGCCGAGGAGTTCCCCACCGACCGGTACCTGCTGGAGGGGCTGGCGGCCCAGCGCGGGCACACCCTGCGGCTGCTCCCCTCCGACCTCGACGAGGGGCTGGACCCGGACACCCTGGCGGCGGCGCTGACCGAGGACGTGGCGCTGGTGGTGCTGTCGGCGGTGTCGTACCGCTGCGGGGCCCTGCTGGACGTCGCGGCGGTGACCGAGGCGGCCCGCCGGGTCGGCGCGCTGGTGCTGTGGGATTTGTCGCACGCGGTCGGCTCGGTGCCCCTGGACCTGACCACCGCCGGGGCCGACCTCGCGGTCGGCTGCACCTACAAGTACCTCAACGGCGGCCCCGGGGCACCGGCCTTCCTCTACGTGCGGCGGGAGCTGCAGGAGTCGCTGCGGCAGCCGATCTGGGGCTGGTTCGGCCAGCGTGACCAGTTCCGGATGGGCGCCGGCTACGAGCCCGCGCCCGGCCCGGAGCGGTTCCTGGTGGGCACCCCGCCGGTGCTCGGGATGGCCGCCCTCGACCCGGCCCTGGACGTGCTGGCCGACGCCGGGATGGACCGGGTCCGGGAGAAGTCGGCCCGCCTCGGCGAGCTGATCGTCGAACTGGCCGACGCCTGGCTCGTCCCGCACGGCTTCCGGCTCGCCTCGCCCCGCGACCCCACCCGGCGCGGCGGGCACGTGTCGCTGTACCACCCGGAGGCCCTGCGGATCTCCCGCGCCCTGGTCGATGCCGGGGTCGTCGGCGACTACCGGGTGCCGGACCGGTTGCGGCTCGGCCCGGCGGCGCTCTACACCCGGCACGTCGACGTGTGGGACGCGATGGACCGGCTGCGGGACATCGCCGAGCGGCGGGCCTGGACCGGGGTGCCGGCGGAGCCGTCCCGGGTCACCTGAGCCGACCCGGGCAGATCCCGGATTCTCCCCGCCCCGCCGCCGACTTCGTACCAGCATGTCGGGTGGAGGCGGGGGGTGGCGTGGACGTCCTGGTCCTGATCGTGGTGCTGGCCGCCACCGTGCTGGTCGGCACCACCATCGGCGGCCGGTACCGGGTCGCCCCGCCGGTGCTGCTGATCACCATGGGTGGCCTGCTGGCGCTGCTGCCGCCGCTGTCGGACGTGGTGCTCGAACCCGACGTGGTGCTGCTGCTCTTCCTGCCGGCCGTGCTCTACCGGGAGAGCCTGGTGATCAGCCTGCGGGAGATCCGGTCGAACCTGCTGGTGATCGCCTCACTGGCGGTGGCGCTGGTGGTGGTGACCATGGTGGCGGTGGCGCTGGTCGCCAAGTCACTGGGGATGAGCCCGCAGGCGGCCTGGGTGCTGGGCGCGGTGCTCGCCCCCACCGACGCGGCGGCGGTGGCCGGCCTGGCCAAGCGGATGCCCCGCCGCATCCTGACCACGCTGCGGGCGGAGAGCCTGGTCAACGACGGCACCGCGCTGGTGCTGTTCTCGGTCACCGTCGGCCTGATCGTCGGTGGTGCCGCGCCCGGGGTGTTGGGGTTCCTGGGCCGGTTCGTCGGCTCGGCCGGGGGCGGGGTGGCCGCCGGTCTGGTCGTCGGGCTGGTGGTGGTGCTGATCCGCCGCCGGCTGGACGACCCGCTGCGCGAGGGCGCGCTGAGCGTGCTCACCCCGTTCGCCGCGTTCCTGCTGGCCGAGGTGGTGCACGCCAGCGGGGTGCTCGCCGTCGTGGTGGCCGGGCTGCTGCTGTCGTACGCCAGCCCGAGGATCATCCGGGCCCGGTCCCGGGTGCTGGCGTACGCCTTCTGGGACCTGTCCACCTTCCTGATCAACGGGGCGCTGTTCGTGCTGCTGGGGATGCAGATCCCCCGGGCGGTGAACCACGTGACCAGCACCTCGCTGGTGCGGTCGGTGGCGATCGCCGCCTCGGTCACCCTGATGGTGGTGGTGGTCCGGCTGGTGTGGTTGCAGCTGTTCTCCTACGGCCTGCCGGTGGTGGGCCGGGGCGCCACGGTGAGCCGGCGGGTCCGGGTGGCGGCCGGCTGGGCGGGGTTCCGGGGGGCGGTGTCGCTGGCCGCCGCCCTCGCGGTGCCGGTCACCACGGCCACCACGCACACGCCGGTGCCGGAGCGGGATCTGATCATCTTCTGCACCGCCGTGGCGATCGTGTCGATCATGTTGGTGCAGGGCACCACCCTGCCGGCGGTGGCCCGCTGGGCCGGCCTGCGGGGCGACGAGGCACGTGGGGACGAGGTGCGGCACGCCCGCCGCCGGGCCACCGAGGTGGCGTTGGCGGCGCTGCCGGGCGTCGCCGCCGACCTCGAGGTCGACGGCACGGCGGTGGACCGGTTGCGCGCCGACTACCAGCGTTACCTGGACCTGGTGACGGAGTCCGGTGGCGGGCCGGAGGCCGACCGGGCCCAGGAGTCGGACACGCGGCTGCGGTTGGGGGTGCTGGAGCACAAGCGCCGCGAGGTGACCCGGCTGCGCGACAACAACGAGATCGACGACAGCGTGCTGCGCGAGGTCCAGGCGGCGCTGGACATCGAGGAGATCCGCCTGCTCGGCCCCCAGACCGAGGACTGAGCCGGGGGTGCCGCCGACGGTCCCGGTCGGAGAAGGGCGTGCCCGGCGGGATCATCCTGCGGGCGGGGGTGTCAGCCGGGCGGAGGCGGGCACTCGAGAACGGCGATCGAGTTTCCGGTGAACAGTCCCAGGTGCGGATGTCCGGAGAAGATGCGGACCGCCTCGTCGTGCGAGTCCGCCTCCACGATGGTGTAACCCGTCATGCCGTCGGTGAAGTCCTCGACCCCCTGCGCCGTGACCAGCTTCTTCGCGAACAACGGAGCGCCCGGGTCGACGAGAGCCCGCTCGTTGGTCTGGGCCCACGATGCCCAGGCGTCGAGGAACTCGGCCTGCTGCTGTTCGCTGAGTGTGGCCTTGCCTGCCTCATCGGCCGCGCCGTTGAAGAGCGCGAGGAACCTACCCATCCGCGCATCGTACCGGCGGCCGGCCGGGGCGTACCTGCGCGCCTCGCGGACACCGGCGAGGCGGGCGGAGCGGTCAGCGTCCACGAGCGGGTCCGGAAACCCGGACACGTCACCAGCGCGACCAGCGTCGTTGAGCAGGCGGAGACCGCTGTCTGCGCATTGTCCGCACGTGGCCGGCGGACCTCCCCGCTCTCCACCGTATCTGTCCGATCACTGAGTGCTGATCTCGGGTGTGGCTCGCAGGACAACTGCCCTTGCGGCCAGGAGCCACGCCCGCGTCCGGCGCGCCGGTCTCCCTCCCCGGGCACCGTCGCGCCCCGTCGAAGGAGGATCGGGTGGACAGCGTGCAGGGCGAGCCGGCACCGAGTCGGGGCGAGCGGATCCAGGCCGCGGAACACGAGGCGGCGAAGCGACGGCTCCTCGCGCAGGCCGAGGCCGAACGGATACCGGCCGAGGAGACGACCCGGGCACTGCCGGACCGCCGGTGGCGTCACGGACAGTAGCGGACCGTCGCGGGCGGGGCCCGTCCGTTCCCGACGACGGCATCGATTGACAGTCGCGTATGGGTGGCGTTACGGTGCGCCGGGAAAGCGCTTTCACGCACCGTCGCCCGCCTCCATCCCGTCCCCGGAGGTTCATCCGCCATGCGCCGAAGCCGCCGCCCGCTCGCCGTCGCCGCGCTCGCCACCGCGCTGCTCGCCGTCGCCGCGCTCGCCGGCACGCAGATCGCCCACGCCGCCACCCTGTTCAGCGACGACTTCACCGACGGCGACCTGCGCGGCTGGTCGAGGTCCGGCGGCTCCTGGTCGGTGGCCGCCGACGACACCCCCGCGTTGCAGCAGGCCAGGGCCGACACCGGCGACGCCCGGCTGTTCGCCGGCAGCGCGTCCTGGGCCGACCAGGCCGTCCAGGCCCGGGTGAAGCCGCTGACCCTGCCCGGCACCGGCATGGTCGCGCTGCTGGCCCGGGCCAGCGGCGCGACCAGCTACTACCGGCTCGCCCTGCACGCCGGCGACCAGGTCCGGTTGGAGGCGGTACGCAGCGGCCGGGTCACCCCGCTGGGCGCGGTGTCCCACCCGGTGACGGTCGGCGACTGGCACACGCTGCGGATCGAGGTCGCCGGGACGGTGGTGAGCGGCTGGGTCGACGGTGTCCCCGTCGGCTCCGGCACCGGGACGCTCACCGCGACCGGTCGGATCGGCGTGCAGACCGGCTACGCCACCGCCCGCTTCGACGACGTACTGGTGACCGGGGGCGGTTCCGCGCCGACCAGCACGCCACCGACCCCCGGCGGCACGCCGACCGGCACGTCAGCCACCGCCACCCCGTCCGGCACGCCCCCACCGGGGAGCCCGACGCCCACGCCCACCGACACCGGTCCGGCGCAACGGTCCTCCGTGGTCGCGCCCGACGGCAGCGGGGACTTCACCAGCGTGCAGGCGGCCGTGGACGCGGTGCCGGCGGGCAACGCGAGCCGGTACACGATCACCATCCGGCCGGGCACGTACCGGGAGACGGTGACGGTGCCGGCCGGCAAGCCGTACGTGTCGTTCGTCGGGTCGACCGGGGACCCCCGGGACGTGGTGATCGTCTACGACAACGCCTCGGGCACCCCGAAGCCGGGCGGCGGCACGTACGGCACCTCGGGCAGCGCCTCGGTGACCATCGACGGCAACGACTTCACCGCCCGGCACCTGACCTTCGCCAACGACTTCGACGAGGCGGCGCACGACTACAGCGCCGAGCAGGCGGTGGCCGTGCTGACCCGGGCCGACCGGCTGGTCTTCGACGACGTGCGGTTCCTGGGCAACCAGGACACGCTCTACCACAACAGCGCCTCCGCCGACGCCGTCGGCCGGGCCTACTTCCGGGACTGCTACGTCGAGGGCGACGTCGACTTCATCTTCGGCCGGGGCACCGGGGTCTTCGACGGCTGCGAGATCCGCTCGCTGGACCGGGGCTCGACCGGCAACAACGGCTACGTCACCGCCGCCTCCACGATGATCGGCAACCCCTACGGCCTGCTGTTCACCGGCTGCGCCCTGACCACCGACGCGGCGGCGGCGCAGAGCGTGCACCTCGGCCGGCCGTGGCACCCGGGCGGGGACGTCAACGCGATCGGTCAGGTGGTGTTCCGCGACAGCGTGCTCGGCGCACACGTGAAGGACTCCCCCTGGACCGACATGTCCGGCTTCTCGTGGCGCGACGCCCGGTTCGCCGAATACCGCAACAGCGGACCCGGCTCGACGGTCACCGCCGACCGGCCACAGCTGACCGACGCGCAGGCCCCGGACTTCACCCCGCAGCGCTACCTGGCCGGCGTCGACGGCTGGAATCCGGTCCCCTGAGCACCCGCGTCGCCGCCGGCCACGATCCGCCCCGTGGCCGGCGGCGGCGCGGACCCGACGACGGCCGGGCATTTACATTTAACAAACTTAACTGCTAGCCTCCCCGCCATCGACGAGGAGGTATGTCATGCGACTTCGACCTGCGACGACGGCCGTGCTGGCCGGCGCGGTGCTGCTCGCCGCCGCGCTGCCCGCCGCGACCGGCGTCGCCGCGCCGACCACCGCCACCACCACCGCCGGCACCCTCGCGGCCTGCTCCGCACCGGCCTGGGCCGAGGGCGTCAGCTACCCGGCGGGCACCCGGGTCAGCTACCTCGGCCGCCTCTACGAGTCGCTGGTGACCCACACCCCGCCGGCCGGCGCCGGCTGGAACCCGGCCGCCGTCCCGGCGCTCTGGCGCGACCTCGGCGTCTGCGCCGGCACCCCCTCCCCCACCCCGTCGCCGACGCCGACCGCCACGCCCACCCGGCCCCCGACACCGACCCCGACGCCCACCCGCACGCCGTCCCCGACCGCCACCCCCGGCACGACCACGCCGCCGCCGGACGGCACGGGCTGCGCGCTGAAGTCCCGGCCGACCGGCACGGTGCTCCAGGGCTACTGGGAAAACTGGGACGGCGCGGCCAACGGCGTCCACCCGCCGCTGGGCTGGATACCGATCACCGACGCCCGGATCACCGGGCACGGCTACAACGTGGTCACCGCCGCCTTCCCGGTGATCCGCGCCGACGGCACGGTGCTCTGGGAGGACGGCATGGACGCCACCGTCCGGGTGCCCACCCCGACCGAGATGTGCCAGGCCAAGGCCGCCGGGCTGACCCTGCTGCTGTCGATCGGCGGCGCCACCGCCGGCATCGACCTCGGCTCGGCGACCGTCGCGGACCGGTTCGTCGCCACCGTCGTGCCGATCCTCAAGCGGTACCACTTCGACGGCATCGACATCGACATCGAGACCGGGCTGACCGGCAGCGGCGACATCACCCGGCTGTCCCCCTCACAGGCGAACCTGATCCGCATCATCGACGGGGTGCTGGCCCAGATGCCGGCCGGCTTCGGCCTGACCATGGCCCCGGAGACCGCCTACGTCACCGGCGGCAGCGTCACCTACGGCTCCATCTGGGGCGCGTACCTGCCGGTGATCAAGCGGTACGTCGACAACGGGCGGCTCTGGTGGCTGAACATGCAGTACTACAACGGCAGCATGTACGGCTGCGCCGGTGACTCGTACCCGGCCGGGACGGTGGCGGGCTTCACCGCCCAGACCGACTGCCTCAACGCCGGCCTGGTCGTCCAGGGCACCACCATCCGGGTCCCGTACGACAGGCAGGTGCCCGGCCTGCCCGCGCAGCCCGGCGCCGGCGGTGGCTACCTCGCGCCGGCCTCGGTGGCGCAGGCGTGGAACACCTACCGGGGCGGCCTCAAGGGGCTGATGACCTGGTCGGTGAACTGGGACGGCGCCAAGGGCTGGACCTTCGGCGACAACGTCCGCACGCTCCAGGGACGCTGAACCCGACGGGTCGGGGCCCCGCTGCGGCCGGGGCCCCGACCGGCGGGAGCATTCCGGGAATGACAGCCGACCCCGTACCCGCGCCGCCGATGACCTACCGGCAGGTCCTCGCCACCCGCAACGTGCCCCAGCTGCTGCTGTCGGCCTCGTTGTCCCGCCTGGCGTCCGAGATGCTGCTGTTCGTCGTCGTGCTCTACGTCCTCGCGCGGTTCCGTTCCCCGGTCCTGGCCGGGTTGAGCGGGTTCTTCCTGACCCTGCCCGGCTTCCTGGTCAGCCCGATGGCCGGCGCGCTGCTCGACCGGGTGGGTGCCGCCCGCGCGGTCATCCTGGACAATCTCGTCAGCGCCGTCCTCATCGGTCTGATCGCGCTGGCCTCCGTGGGCGGCCGGCTCACCCCCGCCGTGCTGCTGACCCTGCTGGGGCTCTTCTCGTTGACCAGCCCGCTCAGCGCGGGCGGGATCCGCACGCTGATCCCCCGGTTCGTGCCCGACGACGCCTACGACCGGGCCAACGCGCTGGACCTCAGCACCTACTCGGCCATCGAGGTCGTCGGTCCGCTGGTCGGCGGTGCCGTGATCGCGCTGATCGGCCCCGACCCGGCGCTGGTGCTGGTGGCCGCGATGTACGTCCCGGCCGCGCTGAGCCTGCTGCTGCTGCGCGGGTCAGCCGCCGGACCGCCCCGGACGGAGCGCCGGCACCTGCTGCGCGAGGCGTGGGAAGGCGTCACCTACCTCGTCCGCGACGCCACCCTGCGCGGACTCGCCCTGTCCTACTCCTGCTACCAGGTCACCTTCGGCATCCTCGTCGTGGCGGTGCCGGTCTCGGTGGCCCAGCGGGTCGGTGGCGCGGGGCACACCGAGCAGTACGCCGGCGCGCTCTGGAGTCTGGTGGGTCTGTGCGGTGCGGCCGGTGCGCTGACCGCCGGACGACTGCTGCGGGCCGGTCGCGAACGGCTGCTGCTGATCGTCACCACGGTGCTCTCCGCCGTCGCGATCCACCCGCTGGGCGCCATCGCGACGCTCGCCACCCTGGCGGTCGGGCTGGCGCTGTTCGGCCTGCTGGAGGGCGCTCTCAACGTGGGTGTGCTGTCGCTGCGGCAACGGCGGACCGATCCCGCCCGGCTGGGCCGGGTGATGACGGTCTCCATCAGCGTCAACCTGATCGGGTTCCCGGTCGGCACCGCGCTCGGCGGGGTCCTGGTCGAGCGTTCCGGGTCGCTCGCGTACGCGGTCGCGGCGGGCTTCGCGCTCCTCGCGGCGCTGTGGGGCGCCCTGGTCATCCCCCGCGAGCCGGCCGGGACGCCCCCGGTCAGAGCCGGGCGCCCACGTCGACGCCGCTTGCGGGGCGCAGGAAGTCCGACGTCGGGACGGACCCGTCGGTGGCCCGGGGGCCGGTGATGGTCGACGGGTCGGTGCTGGCCAGCGGCCAGGTGCCGCCGAGGTCCCAGGAGTTGCCGGTCCCGGTCGAGGAGCCGGGCGACACCTCCGGGGCGTTGTCGACCGCGAGGTTGCGGTACAGCTGGGAGGCGGAGCGGGAGACGTCGAAACCGGCCCTGCCGTTGCGCCACGCGGTGTTGCGGTCGAAGACCAGCGCGCCCGGGTTGCCGTTGTCGATGAAGCCGCCGGCCGAGTTGCCCCAGGCCATGCTGTTGCGGGTGACGTGGTCGACGGCGGGGCGGGGATCGTTGCCGCCGCCGTGCTTGAAGCCGTTGCCGTCGCCTGCGTAGTCGGGCAGGTCCCAGTAGTTGTAGCCGTTGTCGTAGGCGACGCTGTCCTCGATCAGGATGGGCGACTGGAACAGCCAGGCGTCGAACCCGTCGTCGGAGTTGCGCCACAGCCGCGCGCCGCGTACCTGGTTGTCGAGGCCCGAGCCCTCCTTGATGGCCAGCCCGTCGGCGCTCTCGCCGTTCTTGCGGGGGTCCCGGTTGCCGTAACTGTCCAGGTTGATGATCCGGTTGCCGCTGGACTCGCCCTGCAGGTGCAGCCCGGACTCGTAGTTGTCCCGGGTGACCAGACGCTCGTACCTGCCGTAGTTGGTGTCCACCCCGAAGATGCCGTACGGGCCGTGGACGATCTCCAGGCCGACGAACCGCCACCAGTCCGCCTCGACGTGCAGCACGCCCCGGTCGGCCCGGGGGATGCTGGTGCCCACCGCGGCCGGCGTGTACGGCATGTTCTCGCCGTCGATGACCACCTTCTCGCCCTGGTAGTTCATCAGGGTGATCGGATGGTATCCGTTACCGTCCTTGAGGATCTTGATGGTGCTGGTCGGCGCGTAGGTGCCACCGCGTACCGCGATGGTGGTGCCGGGCTCGGCCAGGTCGTGGGCCCGCTGGATGGTGCGCAGCGGCCGGGCCAGCGTGCCGGGGTTGGCGTCGTCACCGTCGGTGGCGACCACCAGCACGACGGTCCCGGGCGGCGGCACGGTGGGTGGCGGGGTCACGGGCGGCGTGGTGGGTGACGGCGTGACCGACGGGGTGGGGACCGGGGGTGTGGTCGGGCTCGGCGGCGTGGTCGGCGCGGTGCCGCCGTCGCGGACCAGGACGTCGTCGAAGGTGGCCGCCGACGACGCGGTCTGCAGGCCGATCCGGCCGGCGGCGACCAGCGGGCTGGTGGCCTGCCCGACGGGGACGCCGTCGACGCTGCCCCGCACGGTGCTGCCGGTGACCTCGACGGCGAGGGTGTACCAGACGCCGGTCGTCACGGTGCGGGTGGCGCTGGCGAGCACGGTGACCGCGTTGCCGTTGACCGCCTGCAACTGCACCCGGTCACCGGGCAGCAGCGCCAGCCGGTGGTAGCGCGTCGCGCCGGACGCGCGGGCCAGCAGCCCGACGTGGCCGCCGGGCCCGAGGCTGAGCGGCTTCACCCGGGCCTGGACGGTGTAGTCGGTCCAGCCGGCGTTGCCGGCGAAGAGCCGGGCGTTGCCGCTGCCCGCGTCGGACTGCCGCAGGGCTGGGGAGCCGTCGGTGACGACACCCCACTTCCCACCCGACCGGGACCAGCCGGCGGTGTCGCCGTCGGTGAAGTCGTCGCTGAACAGGGTGGCGGCCGAGGCGGTGCTCACCGACCCGGCCAGGAGGGCGGCCGTGGCGGTGAGCACGGCGGCGAGCAGCGGGGCCAGCCGGCGCAGCGGGGACGGACGCATGGGGCGTACCTCCGGCGGGGTGGGCGGCGCGGAGCAAGAAAGCGCTTGCCGGACGATACGAGAGGGCATCGACATCCGTCAACCTGATGGGGTCGAAACCGACCGGAGGTCGAACGGCACGGCGGCCGACCCCCGGAAAGGGATCGGCCGCCGTGATCCGCCAGGCGTCACCGCCAGGTGTCGTTGGCGCTCCACGAGCCGGTGGACCCGACGGTGCCGCTGCGGTTGCCACCGGACTCCCAGGTCACCGTGCCGTTCGGGTTCTTCTTGAGGTACTTGTACTCGAACGTCGTGTTCGCCGGCAGGGCGACCGTGGCCCGCCACAGCGGGTAGGCGGCCGAGGAGAGCGCCACCGCGCCGGCCGGGTTCCACGAGCCGAGCGCCGCGACGCTGCCCACCACGTAGACGTTCTGCCCGTACGCGGTGGTGGCGTTGACGGTGAACGACGCGCCCTGGGTGCCGGCCGGGTCACCCCGGAAGGTGTCGGTGACCGACGCGGTGCCGCCGCTCGGCGTGGTCAGCGTCCGGTTGCTCCCCGACTCCCAGGTCACGACGCCGGCCGCGGTCTTCTTGAGGAACTTGAACTCCACCGTCGAGGACGCCGGCAGGGTGACCACCGCCCGGTACGTCCCCCCACCCTGCGCGGTCAGCGCGACGGCGGCGGCCGGGGCCCACGAGCCCAGCGCCGGGACGCTGCCGACGACGTAGGCGCTCTGGTCACCGCTCAGCGTGGCGGTCACGGTGAAGGTGGTGGCGACGGAGCCGGCCGGCGCGGTCGGCGTCGGCGTGGCGGTGGGCGTGGGCGTCGGGGTGGCGGTGGGCGTGGGCGCCGGGCCGGCCTTCGCGTTGACGTGCAGCGCCACCGCGCCGTTGGCGGGGATCTGCACGGTGGCCCGGCCACCGCTGACGGTCACCGTCGTGCCGGTGCAGCCGGACCCGCCCCGCGCCCCGGAGATCACGTCGCAGTACGACCCGTCGGCCAGGCCGGTGGTGAAGGTGGCGGTGGTGGCAGACCCGGAGTCGTTGATCCCGATCCAGGCGCGGTCGCCCCGGTGGAAGCCGATGACGTTGCTGTTGACCACGGTGAAGTCGGAGACGGTCCTGACCGACTTCGCGGCGTTCGCCCAGCCGACCATGCCCTTGATCCCGGTGGACCGGGTCAGACAGTTCCAACTGCCGCCGCAGACGGTGTCGGTGACGTAGCCGTTGCCGTCGGCGGGCGGCGACTGGTTGCGGTTGGACCAGGTGAAGCTGTCGTAGACCGACGGCTTGCCGTGCGGGTAGGCCAGCGCGAAGTAGTTGGCCAGGACGTAGTCGCTGCCGTCGCGGTAGGACAGCACCACCCCGTCGCGTTCCAGGTCGTGGTTGGTGACCATGGCGAACACGTTGGCACTGGGCGCGTCGAGGTTCCAGCTGCCGACGTTGGCCAGGTTGGCGATCGAACCCTGGAACGCGGACTTCAGGCCCTTGGCGTACCCGAAGTCGAGCACGTCGCCGTTGCCGGTGAAGGCACGCGCCTTGAGCGCGTCGTTGCTGGCTCCGTCGAAGATCTCCTGGGCGACGTACGGACGCTTGTTCTCGGCGGTGGTGTTGCGCACCTTGCCGAGGATCGCGGCGAAGTCGTCCTTCTTGACGTGCTTGACCGCATCCACCCGGAACCCGTCGACGCCGAGGCCGACCAGATCGTTGAGGAACCCGGCGATCTTGGTGCGGACGCTGTCCTTCTCGGTGTAGAGGTCGGTCAGGGACAGCAGCTCGCAGCTGGTCACCTGGGCCTCGTTGTTCCAGTCGTTGATCGCACCGGAGGTCGGGCAGTTGTCCCCCGGGCGGTGGAAGTCGCCCGTGCCGTAGGGCACGGCGGGGAAGCTGTAACCGGGGCCGGAGAAGTCGGTGCCGGCGTACCCGACGACCGACTCGGGGTTGTTGGCGCCGGCCATGTGGTTGACCACCGCGTCGACGTACACCCGCACGCCGGCGGCGTGGCAGGTGGTGACCATGTCGGCGAACTGCTGCCGGGTGCCGAACCGGCTCTCCAACCGGTAGGAGACCGGCTGGTAGACCTCGTACCAGGGGTGGACGCCGTCGGCGCTGCTCGGCAGGCTGACCGACTCCTGCGGCGGGGCGACCTGCACCGCGCCGTAGCCGGCCGGGCCGAGGTGGTCGGTGCACGCGGCGGCGACGGAGCGCCAGTTCCATTCCCAGAGATTCGCGGTGACCTCGCTGTCGTTGAGGGCGACGGCGGCGGAGGCGGGAACGGTCGCCGGCAACGCGCTCAGGCCGGCGAGGGAGGTGGCGGTGACGGCGAGGGCGAGGAGACCCCGTCGCAGACGGGTTCCCCGGGAGACGCGGGGTGTGGACATCGGGAGTTGACCTACTTCCGGGGGTCGAAGAGGCGCTTGACGGTGGGACGGCCGTCCGGTGGAGAAGACGATGCGGCATCGATGAAAGGTTTTGCAAGAGCTTGCGGCAAACTTTTCGACATCCGCCGGCAATGATCCGTAAGGAGTTGCAGCGTGCGGTGTGCCGGCCACCCGGCGTCGCCACCGCTCCGAACGGGGGGTTTGCCCTACGTCGCGCCGGGAACCCGGCGTCGTCCGTACCGTCACGAGGGGGTGCCGTGACCCGTCCGCCCGCCGGCCGGGCCGGCACCGCATGGCACCGGTGACCACGTCGTTACGCCGGGGCCTGCGGCCGGTCACCGAAGCCACCCGGGTGAGCACCACCGAGGTCTTCTTCGACCTGGTGTTCGTCTTCGCGTTCCTCCAGGTCACCACCCTGATGATCGCCGAGGACAACGACCTGGGCGTGCTGCACGGGCTGCTCGTGCTGAGCCTGCTGTGGTGGTCCTGGTCGCTGTTCGCCTGGCTCGGCAACCGGGTACGCGCCAACTACGGCATCGCCCGGCTCACCCTGCTGGCCACCACCCCGGTGATGTTCGTGCTCGCCGTCACCACCCGGGAGGCGTTCCAGGACTCACCAGGCGGGATCGACACACCGCTGTGGTTCGTGGGCTGCTATCTCGCCGTACGGTGCTGCTACCTGGGCCTGCGCCTGTACTCGTCGCCGGAGCTGCGGGCCCGCGACGTCCTGGCGCTCACCGGGCCTCCGGTCCTGGCCGCGGCGCTGCTGACCGGCGCGGCGCTGCTGCCGCGCACCGCGCTGCCCACCGACCGGATGGTCGCCGCGCAGGTGCTGCTGTGGGTGCTGGCCGGCATCGTCGACTATGTCGCCGGCCAGGCCCTGCCGCTGCCGCCGCGCAGGATCTTCTCCGCCCGGCACTGGACCGAACGGCACAACCTGATCGTCATCGCCGCCCTCGGGGAGGTGCTGATCGCGGTCGGCATCGCCGGCTCCCAGCTCACCAACTCGATCGGCCTACTGACTGCCTCTGCCCTCGCGGTGGTGGTGGCGGGCGCCCTGGAGTGGATCTACATCGACCTGTCGACGCTGGTCGGCGAGCACGCCCTGCGCGCCGCCCCACCGGCCGAACGGACCGCGCTCGCCCGGGACTGCTACTCCTTCCTGCACCTGCCGATGATCGCCGGCATCATGCTGCTGGCCCTGGGCTTCAAGCACATGCCCACCCTCGTCGGGGAGGCCGGCACCTACACGGGCGGTCAGCCGCTGGACCACACCGGCCGCTACGCGCTGTACGGCGGCGTGGTCACCTTCCTGCTCTCCCACGCGACGTTCCAGTGGCGGCTCAGCCGTACCTGCCGGAACCTGATCTGGCCCCGGCTGGTCGCCGCCGCGACGCTGCTCGCCCTGCTGCCGGTCACCGCCGGCATCCCCGCCCTACGGGCGCTGGCCTGGCTGGCCCTGGTCTGCCTGGCCACGGCGGTCACCGAGTTCCTGGTCAGCCGCCGTGAGCGGCAACGACTGCGTCGCGCCCTCATCGAGGAGCGCGAGGGCACCTGCCCGGTCGAGCGGCACGGGCCGGGCCGGTCGGTCGGCTGACCGGCCCGGCCCGTGCCGCGGACCGTCCCCGCGTCGGCACCCGACGCGGGGACCGGCGTCACCCCGGGTGATCCTCGTCCACCGTCACGTCACACGCTCACATCGGGTTCCAGCCGTCGCTGCCGGCCAGGTACCGCTGCGGCGTGTAGGTGGCCGCCTGGGCGTCGCTGAGCTGGGGACGGTTGCCGTTGGTGCCGGCACCGGGCCCGGTGTTGCGGTACTCGCGGAACCGCGCGTTCTGCCACACGTTGCCGGACATGTCGGTCCAGGGCTGGGCGGTCTTCATGGTCGCGCTCAGCGTCGACTCGCGGTAGAGGACCTGGGCGTCCGGCCCCCACGGGCGGCCGAGCTGGGTGGTGTTGTTCGTCGCCCCGGTGATCGTCGACCGGTAGATCAGCATTCCGTACGTCTTGCTGGCCGGCGTTCGCGCGGCGGTGATCGGTCCACCCGTCGACCGCTTCTCGTAGATCGAACTGCCGTCGATGACGATCGTGCCGCCGCCGAAGATGAAGTCGACGGTGCCCTCCACGTAGGAGCCCACCACGTACGCCCGGGTCTTGTCGTTGACCAGGAAGGTGTCCTGGTCACCGAGGAGCCGGACGTTGCGCAGCACCGCCCGGTCGGCGTTCAGGTGCAGCGCCACCGCCTGTTGGTCGACCCCCGAGGAGTTCTCCACGAAGTCGTTGGCGATGGTCAGGTTCTCGGCGACGAAGTTCGCCCCGTCGACGAACATGCTCGCGCTGTTGAACGTGCCGTAGGTCGTGCCGTCCGGCTTGCGGGTGCCGGCGGAGTTGTTGTAGACCAGCACGACGTTCGACGGTGCCGAGCCGAGGCCGCGCAGGGTGACGTTGGTCTTGTTCGACGCCACCCGGACGACCTCGCGGTAGGTGCCGGGCTTGATGGTGATCGTGGTACGGCTGGAACTGTTCGCCGGCACCGCGTCGAGGGCGGCCTGGACCGTGCGGTACCTGCCGGTGCCGTCCGAGGCGACCGTGGGCGTCCCGCTGGTCGGCGGCGGCGTGGTCGGGGGCGGCGTGGTCGTCGGCGGCGGCGTGGTGGGTGGCGGCGTCGTCGGCGGCGGGGTGGTGGGTGGCGGTGGCGTCGTCGGCGCGGCGGTGGTGGGGGTGGTCGACCCCGTGCAGGCGGTGCCGTTGAGGGTGAAGCCGGCCGGGTCGGGGTTGCTGCCGGTCCAGGTGCCGTTGAAGCCGACGTCCACGACACCGCCGGTGGCGATGGCGGCGTTGTAGTCGAGGTTGGTGGCGACCACGGCGCCGCTGGTCGGGCTGGCGGTGAAGCCCCACGCGCTGGTGATGGTCTGCCCCGCCGGGAAGGTCCAGCCGAGCCGCCAGCCGGTGACGGGATCGCCCAGGTTCCTGATCGAGATGGCGGCGGTGAAGCCGCCGGACCACTGGGCGCCCACCTGGTAGGTGACCTGACAACCGGCGGCGGCCTGCGCCGAGACGGCGGTGACCACGCCGGCGACGAGGGTGATGGTGACGGCGGTGGCGACGATCGACGCCGCCCGCCGGGTGCGATTTCTCACGAACGAACTCCCCAGGGGTATCCGACACGGACAGCCGTGGGAGCGCTTTCCTGAGCCTCCCACACCCGCCTTCCGCTGTAAAGCGTCACCGACCGGACACCCCCGGTGGAGGCGGACCCGTCCGGTCACCCGGTGCTGATCATCCTGTCGGTCGGGCCTGTTACGGTCGCGCCGCTGTCACACCAGTCGAGCCGGAGGTAGGCGTGATCCGTTCGCACTTGTCGTCGTTCGCCGGAATGCCGGTGGTCCCCTTCACACCGGGGATGACCCTGCCCGACGACCCGTCGGCCGTCGCCTGGCGGCTGGAGGTCGAGGACTTCGAGGCCGAGCCGGAGGAGTTCGCCGGCCTGGTCGCGGCGCTGCGGGCCGAGGTGCCCGGTGACGCGGTCCGCGCCCTGGTGATCGGCGAGTGGGGCTCGGCGTACGAGCGGGCGCTCCCGGTCGACCTGCTGGCCGACGCCGCGAAAGACTGGACCGCCCTGCGCGCGGTGTTCCTGGCCGACCTGGTCAGCGAGCAGTGCGAGATCTCCTGGCTCACCCACGGTGACCTCACCTCGCTGCTGACCGCCTACCCGGAGCTGGAGACGCTGTGGGTACGCGGGGCCAACGAGCTGACCCTGCAACCGGTACGCCACACCGGGCTGCGGGAGCTGGGCTTCCAGACCGGCGGCCTGCCGGCCGAGGTGACCCGGGCGGTGGGCGACTGTGACCTGCCCGCCCTGCGCCGGCTCGACCTGTGGCTCGGCCGGCAGGACTACGGCGGCGACACCGGCGTCGACGACCTGGCCGCCGTCCTGACCGGCGACCGGCTGCCCGAGCTGCGGCACCTGGCGGTCTGCAACGCCGAGTTCGCCGACCACGTCGCGCAGGCGGTGGCCACCGCCCCGGTGGTGTCCCGGCTGGAGGTGCTCGACCTGTCGATGGGGGTGCTCACCGACCCGGGCGCCGAGGCGCTGCTGGCCGGGCAACCGCTGACCCACCTGCGCCGGCTCGACCTGCACCACCACTTCCTCTCGCCCGAGGTCGCACAGCGGCTGGTGGACGCGCTGCCCGGTGTCCAGGTCGACCTGGACGACCCGCAGACGCCCGACGAGTACCACGGCACGGTCTACCGGTTCACCGCGGTCGGGGAGTGAGCGACGATGACCTTCGGTTCCCACGCCCGGACGTTCGCCGGCCGGCCGGTGGTCGAGTTCCCCGCCGACGGGCCGCCACCCGTCGTGGACGGCCCGGTCTGCTGGCGGATCGCCGACTGGCACTTCGACGGCGACACCCGGCAGGACATCCTGTCGGAGCAGTTCCGGGACCGGTTCGACAGGTTCGTCGAGCAGCTCGGTGACCAGGTCGAGGCGCTCGTCGTCGGGGCCTGGGGATACGCGGCGTTCCACCACGCCCCGATCGCCCAGCTCTGCGCGGCGGCGCACCGGCTGCCCCGGCTGCGGGCCCTGTTCCTGGGCGACATGGTCACCGAGGAGTGCGAGGTCTCCTGGATGCGGGTCGGCGACGTCAGCCCGTTGCTGACCGCCTACCCGGAGCTGGAGGTGCTGCGGGTACGCGGCGGTGAGGAATTCAGCTTCTCCCCGGTGCGGCACGGGCGGCTGCGGACGCTGTCCGTGCAGAGCGGCGGCCTGTCCCGGGAGTTCGTCGCCGCGGTGCTGGCCTCGGAGCTGCCCGCGCTGCACCACCTGGACCTGTGGCTGGGCACCGACGACTACGGCGGGGACACCACCGTGGCCGACCTGGACGCGCTGCTGGCCGGCAAGCTCTTCCCGGCGCTGCGCCGGCTCGGGCTGCGCAACGCCGAGATCGCCGACGAGCTGGCCGCCGCGCTCGCCACCGCCGCCGTGGTGCCCCGGCTGGAGCGGCTCGACCTGTCACTGGGCACCCTGTCCGACGACGGGCTGGCCGCGCTGCTCGCCGGGCAGTCCCTGACCCACCTGTCCGCCCTCGACCTGCACCACCACTACCTGTCGGAGGAGGCCGCCAACCGGGTGGTCGCCGCATTGCCCGGCGTCGAGGTGGACGTCTCCGAGCCGCAGGAACCGGACGAGGACGACGGGGAGACCTACCGCTACACGGCGGTGTCGGAGTGACATGCGACTGACCGTGGTGGGCAACCCCGACAACCGGCGGGTCGCGCTGTTCCGGCGGGCCGTACGCGAGGCGGGGTTGCCCGACCCGGCGGTGCTGCCCTGGGCGCGGGTGCTCACCGGGGCCGCCCCGCCGGACGCCGACGCCCTGGTCCGGGTCGACTCCCCCGGCGAGGACGCGGAGGTGGACCGGCTGCTGCGCGGCGCGGCCACCCCCGCCCGGCACGGGGAGCTGATCGGCCTCGCCGACACGTACGCCGGGCTGGTGGCCGGAATGGGCCGGGTGGCCGCCGGGGGCGCGACGCTGCTCAACCACCCCGACGACGTGGCGGCGCTGTGCGACAAGCGCCGCTGCCACGCGCTGCTGTCGGCCGCCGGGGTGCCGGTGCCGGCGGCGCTCCCGCCGGTCGGCGGCTATCCGCAGTTGCGGGCGGCGATGACGGCGGCCGGCTGGCACCGGGTGTTCGTCAAGCCGGCACACGGCTCGTCGGCGGCCGGCGTGATCGCGCTCGCGGTGGGACCGCACCGGGTGCAGGCGGTCACCCCGATCGAGATCACCCCGGACGGTCTGTTCAACTCGCTGCGGCTGCGCCGCTACGACGACGAGGCGACCATCGCGGCGCTGGTCGACCGGCTCGCCCCGGAGGGCCTGCACGTGGAGCGGTGGCTGCCCAAGGCCGGGCTGGCCGACCGGGTGGTCGACCTGCGGGTGGTGGTGGTCGCCGGCCGGCCCACCCACGCCGTGGTCCGGGCGGCCCGGGGACCGCTGACCAACCTGCACCTCGGCAACGCGCGTGGCGACCTGGCCGCGCTGCGGGCGGCGGCCGGCCCGGAGTCCTGGGCGGCGGCGATGCGGACCTGCGAGCGGGCGGCGGCGTGCTTCCCCCGGTCGCTGCACGTCGGCGTCGACCTGATGTTCCTGGTGGGCTGGCGGCGGCACGCGGTGGCCGAGGTCAACGCGTTCGGCGACCTGCTGCCCGGGGTTCTGGCCGACGGCCGGGACACCTACGCCGAGCAGGTGCACGCGCTGGCCAGCGGCCGGTGGGACCGGTGGCGGGCGACGGCCACGGCGGCCGGCGGGCCGGCGACGACCCGACGGGAGGAGGTCGGATGCGTACGCTGATCGGCAGTCACGACATCTGCCTGGTCACCCTCGACACGCTGCGCTTCGACGTGGCGGCCGAACTGGCCGCGGCCGGGCGGACGCCCCGGCTGGCCCGGGTGCTGCCCGGCGGGCGGTGGGAGCGGCGGCACTCCCCCGCCAGCTTCACCTACGCCGCGCACCACGCCTTCTTCGCCGGTTTCCTGCCCACCCCGGTCGGGCCGGGCCGGCACGAGCGGCTGTACGCGGCGGCGTTCCCGGGCAGCGAGACCGCCGGGGACGACACCTGGGTCTTCGACGCCCCCGACCTGCCGACCGCACTGGCCGGGGCCGGCTACCACACGCTCTGCCTGGGCGGGGTGGGTTTCTTCAACAGGCGCAGCCCGCTCGGGTCGGTGCTGCCCGGCCTGTTCGCCGAGGCGCACTGGGAACCGGAGTTCGGGGTCACCTCCCCCACCTGCCTGGACGCGCAGCTCGACCGGCTGGCCGAGGTGCTGCCCGGCCAGCCCGCCGACCGGCCGGTGTTCACCTTCCTCAACGTCGCCGCCCTGCACCAACCCAACCGGCACCACCTGCCCGGCGCGGCGCACGACAGCCGGGACAGTCACGCCGCCGCCCTGGAGTACGTCGACTCCCGGGTCGACCGGCTGTTCGCCCTGCTCACCGGGCGGGGACGGCCGGTGTTCACGATCATCTGTTCCGACCACGGCACCGCGTACGGCGAGGACGGGCACACCGGCCACCGGATCGGCCACGACGTGGTGTGGACCGTCCCGTACGCCCACTTCGTCCTGCGACCGGGGGAATGGTGACCAGCACCGACACGGGCCTCGACGGCTCGCCGTACCAGCAGTACCTCTACGCGTACCCGCACAAGACCTCCTACCGGGCGCTGCGGCCCCGGCCGCTGCTGGCCGACGTGTGGCGGGCCGAGGCCCGCGACGCGCTCTTCCTCTACGTGCACCTGCCGTTCTGCGAGATGCGCTGCGGCTTCTGCAACCTGTTCACCCGGGCCAACGCCCCGCAGGAACAGGTGACGGCCTACCTGCGGCAACTGCGCCGGCAGTCCGAACGGGTCGCCGACGCGCTCGGCGACGACGCCGGGTACGCCCGGGTGGCGCTCGGCGGGGGCACCCCCACCTACCTGACCGCCGACGAGCTGACCGACCTGTTCGACATCGTCACCGGCACCTCCGGGGCGCGGCTGCCCGGCGTACCGCTGGCGGTGGAGACCTCGCCGGCCACCGCGACGCCGGACCGGCTCGCGGTGCTCTCGGCGCACGGGGTGCACCGGGTGAGCATCGGCGTGCAGAGCTTCCTCGACGTCGAGGCGCGGGCCGCCGGCCGGCCGCAGCGCCGCGCGGAGGTGGAGGCGGCGCTCGGTGCGATCCGGACCGCGGCGGTCCCCGTGCTCAACATCGACCTGATCTACGGCATCGACGGGCAGACGGCGGCGACCTGGCGGGAGAGCCTGGACGCGGCCCTGGCCTGGCGGCCGGAGGAGCTGTACCTCTACCCGCTGTACGTGCGGCCGTTGACCGGGCTGGGTCGGCGGGCGCACGGCCGGGCCGACTGGGACGCCCACCGGCTGGCCCTCTACGAGCAGGCGGTGCAGGTCCTCGGCGCGGCCGGCTACCGGCAGGAGTCGATGCGGCAGTTCCGCCGTGCCGACGTGCCCACCCCGGACGGGCCGGACTACTGCTGCCAGGACGACGGCATGGTCGGCCTGGGCTGCGGGGCGCGCTCCTACACCACCGCGCTGCACTACTCGTTCGACTACGCGGTCTCGGTGACGCAGGTCCGGGCGGTGCTGGACGACTACCTCGCCCGCCCCGCCGACGACTTCCGGCACGCCGAGTTCGGCTTCACCCTCGACGGCACCGAGCAGCGCCGCCGGTGGTTGCTCAAGTCGCTGCTGCGCGCCGAGGGGGTCGACGCGGCGGCCTACGCCGCCCGGTTCGGCCGGCCGCCCGGCGAGGACTTCCCCCAGCTGGGGCGGCTGGCCGACCGGGGCTGGGCGGACGCCGACGGGCTGCGGCTCACCCCGGCCGGGCTGGCCCGGTCCGACGCGATCGGCCCGTGGCTGACCTCCGCCCGGGTCCGGCAGGCGATGACCGGGTACGTGCCCCGGTGACCGCCCGGCCGCCGCACGTCGTCCCGCCCCGCACGGCGCTGCCGCTGTACCCCGTCCCGCCCCGGGCGGCGCGGTCGGGGTGTTCCGGGGCGGGTGCCACCGACGCCGGGGCGGGTGCCACCGACGCCGGGGCGAGGGCCGACGACCTCGGGGCGGAGCTGGCGGTGCTCTACCGGGGGCCGTTGGCGAGCTGCAACTACGACTGCCCGTACTGCCCGTTCGCCAAGCGGGTCGACCCGCCGGAGCTGCTGCGCGCCGACCGGGCGGCGCTGGACCGGTTCGCCGGCTGGGTGGCGGCCACCACCGACCGGCGGCTGTCGGTGCTGTTCACCCCGTGGGGCGAGGGGCTGACCCGCAGCTGGTACCGCGACGCCATGGTGACGCTGTCGCACCTGCCGCACGTCGACCGGGTGGTCATCCAGACCAACCTGGCCGCCCGGGTGGACTGGTTGGCCGACGCCGACCTCGCGACGGCGGCACTGTGGACGACGTACCACCCGGGGCAGGTCACCCGGGACCGGTTCCTCGCCCGCTGCGCCCGGCTGTCCGAGCTGGGCGTGCGCTACTCGGTCGGGGTGGTCGGCCTGCCCGAGCACCTGGCCGAGGCGCGGGCGCTGCGCGCCGCCCTGCCCGAGACGGTCTACCTGTGGATCAACGCGGCCGACGGGCACCGCTACCCCGCCGAACAGGAGGCGGCCTGGACGGCGCTGGACCCGCTGTTCGGCTGGAGCGTCCGTCCGCACCCGTCGCTCGACCGGCCCTGCCACGCCGGGGAGACGGCGATCTCCGTCGCGGGCGACGGCACCGTGCGCCGTTGCCACTTCCGGCCCACGCCGATCGGCAACCTCTACGACGGGTCGTGGCGGGCCGCCCTGAAGCCCCGGGCGTGCGACGCCGCCCTCTGCGACTGCCACATCGGGTACGTCCACCTCAAGCCGCTCGGCTTGCGCGACGTGTTCGCCGGTGGGGTGCTGGAGCGTATTCCCGCTGCCTGGCCGACGGTCACCCCGCCGTCGGTCCGGACGGCCCAGTCGATCCCCTCCCCCGGCCGGTAGGAGCCGGACGTCGGCTGGCACGTCCTCAGTACGATCGTCGATCTGCCGTCCCCCGGCATGTTCGACGTGGGCGGGCGGCACGACCGCACCACCACCGTCCGTCACCGTCATCAGGGGACCGCTGGATGTCGACGTCCGTGCTCGACCGGATCAGTGAAGCCGACCGGACGAGAAGCACCGTCCTGTCGTTGGCCGGGACGCGGGAGACCGAACTCCCCGCGACGGTCGGCACCCTGCGCCGGTTGCGGACCCTCGACCTGCGACACAGTCGGATACGTACGCTGCCCCCGACCATCGGGGCGCTGAGCAGGCTGGAGGTGATCGACGCCAACGGCGGGGCGCTGACCGGGTTACCGGCAGAGATCGGTCGGCTGCACCGGCTACGCGAGCTGGACCTGGGTGGTTGCCCGGTGCGGGAGATCCCCCGCCAGTTGTGGGAGTGCGCCGCCCTGCGCCGCCTGCGGCTCGACGGCGACTACCAGCAGCTACCCCCGGGCATCGGGCAGCTCCGTCACCTGGAGTGGCTCTACATCGAACCGACCTGCCGGCTCGTCTGGCTGCCGCGCGGCTTCTCGGCGCTGCCGTCGTTGCAGGAGCTGGCCCTGGCGCCGGCCCCCGACGGCACGCTCGCCGGGGCGGTGTTCCGGCTGCCCCGGCTGCTCCGGCTGACCGTGCTCGGTGACGGCCCGGTACGGCTGCCCCCGGAGACGGGCCAGTTGAGCCGGCTACGCGAACTCGATCTCGGTGACGCCGTCGTCACCGACCTGCCGACCGAGCTGGCGGACCTGCCCGACCTGATCACCCTGCGGGCGCGGGCGGACCGGCTGGCCGAACCGCTGGGCGAGCTGTACCGGCGTGGTCTGCCAGCGCTGCTGTCCTACCTGCGTGACGAGGGCCGGGACGGGGTGCCGCTGCACGAGATCAAGGTGCTGCTCGTCGGCGAGGGCGAGGTGGGCAAGAGTTCGCTGGTCGGCGCGTTGCACCGGCATCCGTTCCTGGTGGGCCGGCCGACCACCCACGGGATCGAGCTGAGCAGGCTCGCCCTGCCCCACCCGGAGACCCCGGAGGTGGACATCACCCTGCGGATGTGGGACTTCGGCGGCCAGGAGGTCTACCGGATCACCCACCAGTTCTTCTTCTCCCGCCGGTCGCTGTACCTGCTGGTGTGGAAGCCCCGGCAGGGTCAGGACGAGAACGCGATCGAGTTCTGGCTGCGGCTGATCCGGTTACGCATCGGCCGGGACGCCCGGGTCCTGATCGTGGCCACCCACGGCGACGAGCGGCAACCCGAGATCGACCTGCCCCACCTGCGGGCGAAGTTCGCCCCGTCGCTGCTCGGCCAGTGGGTGGTGGACAACGCCTCCGGCCGGGGCGTCACGCAGATCGAGGCGGAACTGGCCCGGCAGGCGGCCCGGTTCCCGCAGATGGGACGGCGGCTGAGCAAGCGGTGGGTGGCCGTGCGCGACGCCCTGGCCACCTTCACCGAACCACAGATCCCGTACGCCACCTACCATGCGCTGTGCGCGCAGCACCAGCTCGACGCCGATGCCGAACGGACGCTCATCGAACTGCTGCACGACCTGGGCACCGTCGTGCACTTCTCCGGGGACGACGGGCTGCGCGACATCATCGTCCTGCAACCGGAGTGGTTGACCCGGGCGATCGGCTACGTCCTGGAGGACCGCCGGACGCGCGCCGACGGCGGGGTGCTCGACCATGCCCGGCTGCGCGAGATCTGGCAGTCGCCGACTCCGGGACGGGAGCAGTACCCGACCGCCTACCATCCGTACTTCCTGCGGCTGATGGAGAAATTCGACGTCTCCTACCGGCTACCCGAGAACGACCGCAGCCTCGTCGCCCAGCTGGTCCCCTATCAGAAGCCGGAGGTGCCCTGGCAGGAGACGCCGCTGCGGATGCCCCGGGTCAACACGGTCAGCCTGATCTGTGAACTGTCCGACGAGGCCCCAGGGTTGATCTCCTGGCTCACCGTCCGCAACTACCGGTTCTCCACCGGCCTGCACTGGCGGCGGGGGGTGTTCCTGCGGCACCGTGCGTACCACCTCGATGCGTTGATCCAGCTCGACGACGACAGGCGGCTGTCCCTGGTGGTCAAGGGAGGTGCCCCGGTCTACTTCTTCAGCATCCTGCGCGACGCCATCGAGGACCTGCTGCGCAGCCGGTGGCCCGGCCTGGCTTACCGCCTGCTGGTGCCCTGCGTCAACACGCTTGCCGACGGGCCGTGCCGGGGCACGTTCCCGCTGGTCGCGCTCGACGGGTTCCTTCGGGAGAACCGGACGGTGGTGGCCTGCCACACCTGTCTTCAGGACACCGACCTGTGGCTGCTGCTGAGCGGTTTCCCCCCTGAGCAGGGTCCCGCCTTCGCCGCGTTGGCCCGCCAGGAGCGGCGGATCGCCGAGATCGAACAAAGCATCTCGGCGGTGCACGCCACCGTCGGCCACCTGGAGGAGATCGCCAGCGACACCGCGCTGCTGCTGCACGGCATCCGCCGGATGCTGGCCGTCGAGGTGGCCGACTGCCCGGCGCTGGTCAGCATCTGCGAGGTCCCCAGGTCGCGGTACAACCCGGCCCGACTGGTCACGCACCAGTTCCAGCTCAGCCTCTGGTGCGAGGTCCCCGACCAGCAGCACCGGTGTACGCATCCCGGTTACCCGTTCACCCGGTCACGGGACTGGTTCCTGCGGGCCGGGCCGTACCTGGAGCGGCTGGCCATGGTGTTGCGGCTGATCCCGCTCACCGGCGCGGTCACCGGGCTGCTCGGTGTGCTCGAACCGGCCCGCGCCGCCGAGATGGCCCGGCTGAAGGCAGAGATCGACCTGATGGGCGCGGCGACGAACCTGCTACCGGGCGACCGCGGCACACCACCGCGACCGGCGGTGCCCGACTCCCCGGACGCTGCCTTCCGCGGCGACGAGGTAACCGGTTTCCGGGCCGTCCGCGAGCTGCTGTTCGCGCTGGACCCGGCGCGGGAGTTCGCCGGCCTGCGGCGGGTGGTGGCGGAGTCGGGCGACTACCTCTGGGTCTGCCCGGAGCACTACCTGCACTACGACCCGGGGCTGCCGGAACTCTGAGTGACCCGGCCGGTCAGCGGATGCGCTCGGCGCGGCGCAGCAGCCCGGCGGCGAGCAGCCCACCGGCCAGGACCGCCACCGCCCCGGCGGTCTGCCCGGTGACCAGCGCCGACGCGAACGCGTCGGTGACCTGGGCGCGTTCGGTCTCGTCGGCGGCGGCCAGCGCGGCCGGATACGACCCCGCCCCGGCCACCGCGACCGGCACCAACGCGGCGAACCGGGCGTTGAGCACCGCGCCGAGCACGGCGATGCCGAGGCTGCCGCCCACCTCGGCCATGGTGCCGTCGATCCCGGCGCCGACGCCGGCCTTGGCCGGCGGGATGGAACTCATCACCGCCTCGACGATGGCCGGGTTGGCCAGGGCGCAGCCGAAACCCATCACCAGCAGCCCGGTCAGCAGCACCGCGTAGCCGTCGGAGCGGACGTGGGTGACCAGGGTGAGACCGGCGGAGAGCAGCACCATGCCCAGCGCGATGGCCCCGGGCACCCCGAGCCGGCGGATCAGCCGGGTGGCGACCCCACCGAGGTTGAGCAGCACGATGGACAGCGCGAACGGCACCATCCGCAGCCCCGCCTCCCAGGCCGGGTAGCCGCGGACGAACTGGAGGTCCTGGGTGAGCAGGAACAGCGCGCCGGTGGACCCGAAGGTGATCAGGACGACGCCGGTGACCGCGCCGACGAACCGCCTGTCGGTGAAGAAGTGCATGTCCAGCATGGGGGCTGTGATCCGCCGTTCCCACCAGACGAACGCGGCCAGCAGGAGCACACCGCCGCCGGCCGCGCCGAGCACCGCCGGTGCCGTCCAGCCACGCCCGGGACCGTCGATGATCGCCCAGACCACGCCGGTGAGGCCGGCGGTGGACAGCAGCACCCCGCCGACGTCGGGCTGGCCGCCGACCGGGTCGCGGGACTCCGGCACCAGCGTGAGGCCGGCCGCCAGGCAGACCAGCACGATGGGCACGTTGACCAGGAAGATGGCCCCCCATGGCAGGTGGGCGAGGATGATCCCGCCGATCGGTGGGCCGGCGGCGTACCCGAGGGCGCTGGTGGCCGCCCAGATGCCGATCGCCCGGGAGCGTTCGGCACCGTCGAAGACCTGCATGGCGACGGCGAGGGTGGCGGTGACCAGCAGCGCCCCGCCGACACCCATGCCGGCACGGGCGGCGATCAACTGGTCACCGGAGCGGGCCAGCCCGGCGGCCAGCGAACCGACGCCGAACAGCACCAGGCCGGCGACGAGCATCCGGCGGCGGCCGTAGCGGTCGGCGGCGCTGCCGGCGGTGAGCAGCAGCCCGCACTGCACCAGCGCGTACGCGTTGATCATCCACTGGATGTCGGTGGTGCTCGCGTCCAGCTCGGTGGTGAGCACCGGCACCGCCACGGTGAGCACCGTGTTGTCCAGCACCACGGTCAGCTGGGCCAGGCAGAGCACCGCCAGGATCAGCCAGCGGGACCGCAGCGGGGTCGCCGGGCCGGGCCGCGCGGCGGACAGCGCGGTGGTCATCGGGGCGGAGCGTAGCGGGCGAGCGGGTTGGTCAGGGTGCCGGCGAACTGGAGCGCCGCCGACGGGTCGGCGAGGTCGACCATCTGCTGGTTGTTGCGCAGTTGCAGCCGGTTGAGGCAGGACAGGGTGAACTCCGGGGCGAACAGGTCGTGCCGGCGCAGCCGGTCGGCCAGGTGCGGCACCCGGGCGGCGTAGTCGGTCGCGCAGTCGGCGACGGTACGCCAGAAGTCGTCCTCGTCGAGCACCCCGGCCCCGGCCAGCACGGCGTTGAGGTGGCGGAAGAAGCAGTCGAAGACGTCGGTGAAGATGGTCAGCAACTGCTCGTCGTCGGGGATGGCGGCACGGACCCGGCGTACCAGCGGCGGCAGGTCGGCGTCGGGGTCCATCACCACGATCTCCTCGGCGATGTCCTTGAAGATGACCCGCTCCACCACGCCGTCGTGCAGCACCAGGATGACGTTCTCACCGTGTGGCATGAAGGCCAGCCGGTGGGCGTAGAAGCTGTGCAGCAGCGGCACCAGGTAGGCGTCGAGGTAGCGGCGCAGCCACTCCCGCGCGGGCAGGCCGGACGCGGCGATCAGGGCGGCGGCCAGCGACCGTCCGTCGCGGTCGGTGTGCAGCAGGGCGGCCATGGTGGACAGCCGCCGGCCGGGGGCCAGGCCGGGCACCGGGCTCTCCCGCCACAGCGCCGCCAGCATCTTGCGGTACGGCGAGTAGCGGTCGGTGGCCGCCTCGTACTGCGGGTGGCGGTAGCCGACGGCGGCCCGCTCGCGCAGGATGGTCAGCCCGGTGCCGGCGAGCACCGGGTCGCCGGTGACCAGGTCGAGGAGCCAGTCGTTGATCGCCGGGGTGGCCTCCATGTAGGCCGCCGACAGGCCGCGCAGGAACCCCATGTTCAGCACGGACAACGCGGTCTTGACGTAGTGCCGGCGCGGCTCGGTGACGTTGAAGAAGGTCCGGATGGACTGCTGCGCCAGGTACTCGTCGGGGGCCTCGCCGAGGCAGACCAGGCGCTGCCGGGCGACCTCCCCGGCGAAGGTGACGGCGAGCCGGTTCCACCACTGCCACGGGTGCACCGGGATGAGCAGGTAGTCGTCGGGGTCGAGGCCGGCGTCGGTCAGGGTGGCAGTGAACCGGGCCAGGGTGTCCGGGCCGAGTTCGGTGTGCAGCAGGGTGGCGTAGTCGAGGTCGGCGGCGCTGCTGAAGGTGGCGTGGTCGCGGTGCGCGGCGACCCAGACCAGCCGCACCGGCCGGCCGGCCTCCGGGGCGTACGCGTGGTATTCACCGATGCCGAAGCCGATCCGGCCGTTGTTGGCCACGAAGCACGGGTGGCCCTCGGTCATCCCCGTCTCGATGGCCTGGAAGTCGGCGCGGGCCAGCTCGTCGGCGCCCACCGCCGGCCGGGTCAGCTTGTAGGCGGTGCCGGCCAGGGTGGAGGTGATCTCCTCCAGGTAGACGGGGAGCACCTCGTCGCTGAGGCCGAGCGCGCCGCGCAGTTCGAGGCAGAGGTCGACGGCGTCGAGCGGCAGGTCCTCGTCGCCGCGCCGCCTGGTGATGCTCTCCGGGTCGATCTGCCAGTGGTCGAGGGTGAACCGGCGGGCGGTGAAGCGGTACTCGACCGTGTCGTCGTCGCAGCGGACGGCCCACCGGTCGTCGCCGGTGGGGGCGGGCTCGATCAGGCGTTCGTGGGCGAACTCGGCAAGCGCCTTGGCGACCAGCAGCCGGTTGGCGTGGGCCCAGGTGGCGGGGGTCAGGTGGGCCACGGATGCGGCGGGGTTCACGCGGGCACGTCTCCTCGGGTGGCGGCCAGGAACTGGTCGCGGGTACAGACGCTGAGCAGGGCGTCCTTCTCCGGTTTGCGGATCGGTCCGACGACGGTGAAGCCGACGGCGGCGTTGAGGGCGTGCACGGCGGTGTTGCGCACGTCGGGTTCGACGACCACCCGTCGGGTGGCCGGGTCGGCGAACAGCCAGTCCAGGACGGTGGTGATGACGGCCCGGGTGAAGCCGTGCACCGGCTGGTCGGTGGGGGCGCAGAGGAAGTGCATGCCGACGTCGCCGGGCTGCGCGGGGTGCAGGCCGACCAGCTCGACCCGGGCCGGGTCGTAGCGTTCGGCGAGGAACGTCGGTTCGCCGCGCCACAGCCCGAGGTACGCGTCGTGGTGCGGGTGGTCGGCGATCCCCCGGTACTCCCGGGCGACCCGGTCGACGTCGGCGTCCTGCATCAGCCAGAACGCCGACTTCGGGTGGGTCACCCAGCGGTGCAGCAGCCCGGCGTCGCCCTCCGGGTCGAGGGTACGCAGCGCGAACTCACCGAGCGCGGGGTCGTGCCGGCGGTGGACGACGTGGGTCACGAGGTGCCGCCCGCCGGGACGCCGAACTCCTGGAAGGCGATCCGGTCCTCGATCGGGTAGTGCTCGCGTCCGGTCAGCTCCCGGATGATCCAGGAGTTGCGGTACGGGCCCATGCCCAGGTCGGGTGAGGTGATGCTGTGCGTGTGGGTGCCGGCGTTCTGCAGGAACACCCCCCGACCGGTGTGGTCGATGCTGTAGTTGCGGGCCACGTCGAAGCGGCCGTGGGCGTCGAAGCGCAGCCGGTCGCGGATCGGGTCGAGGAACTCGGGCACCCGGTAGTGGTAGCCGGTGGCCAGCACCAGCCCCTCGGTGTCGAGGGTGAGGTCGCGCTCCTGTTCGATGTTGCGCAGCCCGAGGGTGTACGTGCCGGCAGCCTCGTCGTACCGGGCGCTGGTGAGTTCGGTGTTGGTCAGCAGCCGGGTCGGCACCGGCCCGTGCACCCGGTGGGCGTAGAGCAGGTCGAAGATGTCGTTGATCAGGTCGGCGTTGATCCCCTTGAACAGGCTCTTCTGGGCGCCCTCCAGCCGGTAGCGGGTGGCCTCGGGCAGCGCGTGGAAGTAGTCCACGTAGTCCGGGGAGGTCATCTCCAGGGTGAGCTTGGTGTATTCGAGGGGGAAGAAGCGCGGCGACCGGGTGACCCAGTTGAGCTGGTAGCCGCAGGTGCCGAGGTCGGTGAGCAGGTCGTGGTAGATCTCGGCGGCGCTCTGCCCGCTGCCGACGACGGTGATGCTGCGCTTGGCGCGCAGCGCCGCCCGGTGCTCGCGGTAGCGGGAGTTGTGGATGACGTCGCCGCCGAGGCCCCGGCAGGCGTCCGGGACGTACGGCGGGGTGCCGGTGCCCAGCACCAGGTGCCGGGCCCGGTGGGTGACCCGTTCGCCGGCCACCTCGGCGTGCACCACGTACCGTTCGTCGGCGGGGTCGTAGGAGATGCCGGTGACCTGGTGGCCGAAGCGGACCGAGGGCAGCTTCGCCGCCGCCCAGCGGCAGTAGTCGTTGTACTCGTGGCGCAACGGGAAGAAGCTCTCCCGGATGTAGAACGGGTAGAGCCGGCCGACCTCCTTGAGGTAGTTGAGGAACGAGTACGGCGAGGTCGGGTCGGCCAGGGTGACCAGGTCGGCGATGAACGGCGTCTGCAGCCGGGTGGACTCCAGCAGCATGCCGGGGTGCCAGTCGAACTCGTCGCGGGCTTCGAGGAACAGGCCGTCGAGGTCGTCGAGCGGCGCGGTCAGACAGGCCAGCCCGAGGTTGTACGGGCCCAGCCCGACGGCGATGAAGTCGTGGGTCGACACAGGGGTTTTCTCCAGGGCGGGGTGGTCAGCCGACGGGGCTGGGCAGCTAGGCGGTGGCCCGGGTGCGGGCGTACCAGCCGGCGTGTTCGGCGATCAGGTCGCACACGTGGGCGATGTCGTCCAGGGTGGTCTCGGGGTTGAGCAGGGTGAGCTTGAGGTGGTGCGCGCCGTCGACCTTGGTGCCGGCGACCAGCGCCGCGCCGGAGGCGGCCAGCGCCTCCCGGGCGTACAGGTTGGCGTCGTCGACGACGTCCCGGCCGGCACCGGGGGGCAGGTAGCGGAACACCACCGTGCTCAACTGCGAGCGGGTGACCACCTCGAAGCGGGGGTCGTCGGCGAGCAGCCGCCAGGCGGCGGCGGCGAGGTCGACCACCTCGTCGAACAGGCTGCCGATGGCGTCGGGGCCCATGGTGCGCAGGGTGAGCCAGAGCTTGAGGGCGTCGAACCGGCGGGTGGTCTGCAGGCTCTTGTCGACCTGGTTGGGGATCCGCCGCTCGGCCATCCGGGCCGGGTTGAGGTAGTCGGCGTGCCAGGTGGCGTGGCGCAGCACCCGCCGGTCCCGGACGACCAGGGCGCTGGAGCTGACCGGCTGGAAGAACGACTTGTGGTAGTCGACGGTGACCGAGTCGGCCCGTTCGATGCCGGCCAGCAGGTGCCGCCGGGTGGGCGAGACCAGCAGCCCGCAGCCGTACGCGGCGTCGACGTGCAGCCAGACCCCGGCGGCGGTGCAGATCTCGGCGATCCGGTCCAGCGGGTCGATGGTGCCGAAGTCGGTGGTCCCGGCGGTGGCGACCACGGCCAGCACGGTCTGACCGTCGCGACGGCACCGGTCGAGGGTCTCGGCCAGTTCGTCGGTGCGCATCCGCCGGCCGGCGTCGGTGGCGATGGTGAGCACCGCGTCGGCGGCGAGGCCGAGCAGCTTGGCGGCCTTCTGGACGCTGAAGTGTCCGGCGGTGGAGGTGATGATCCGCAGCCGGGACAGCACCTCGGGCCGGCTGGGCCGGTCGGGGCCGCCGCCGACGATCCGGGCGTACGCCTCCTCCCGGGCCAGCAGCAGCGCCTGGAGGTTGGACTGGGTGCCGCCGCTGGTGAAGACGCCGTCGGCGGCCGGACCGAAGCCGATCCGCCCGGCGGTCCAGTCGACCAGGCGACGTTCGATCAGGGTGCCGCCGGCGCTCTGGTCCCAGGTGTCCAGGGAGGAGTTGACCGCGCTGAGCACCGCCTCGCCGACCAGGGCGGGGATGACCACCGGGCAGTTGAGGTGGGCCAGGTAGCGGGGGTGGTGGAAGTAGACGGCGTCGCGCAGGTAGACGTCGTGCAGTTCGTCGAGGGCGGCGGCGGTGTCGCCGAGCGGTCGGTCCAGGTCGATGCCGGCGACCCGGGGGGCCAGCTCGTCGGGGGTGATGCCGGTGCCGGGCCGGTCGACGCCGGCCACCCGGGCCGCGACCCGGTCGATGCCCTCGGTGACGGCCCGACGGTAGTCCTCGACGGTGCCGGCGGTGAACAGGTGGGCGCGGGGCGGGGTGGGACGCGTCCCGGTCACGGGGGCCTCGATTGTGGATCCGGGCAGGCTCATGAGCAGTCCTCGACGGTCGGTGACGGGGGCGCGGGCGGGGGCGGGGGCGGGTCAGGTCGTCCCGGCAACCCAGTTGATCTCGCTGAGTTAGGCTACCCTAACCTAACTACTTGTCAATGCCGACACCCCCGCCCCGCCCACCGGCTCAGCCGACCGGGGCGGGCGCAACCACCGGCTCGGCCGGCCGGATCGCGCCCGGCCGGAACCGACGCTGGTGCCCCAGTCCGACCAGGACGCCGACGGCGACCAGCACCACCGAGGCGAGCGCGACGGCGGGATAGCCGACCCGGTCGGCGGCGGCCAGCCCGACCGAGGCCGCCAGGAACGAACAGATCAGCCCGAACGACGACAGCACGGTGAAGTCGGTCCCCCCGGTGCCCGGCCGCGAGTAGTCCATGTTGACCACGTAGAGCACCACGTTGGCCACCGTGTACGCGGCCATGAAGCAGCACAGCGCGGCCACCGTCGATCCCAGCGGCGCCCGCCCGTTGAGCAACGGCAGCAGCAGCACCGTGGAGACCGCGAGCGCCGCTCCCCCGACGACGAGCAGCCGCGCCCGGCCGAACCGGTCCACCCCGACCCCGGCGAGCAGGCCGGCGACGATCGCCGGTGCGCTGATCACCACACCGGTGACCACGCCGATGCGGGAAAGCGACCAGCCCGCGTCGACCAGCGCCGGGGTGACCAGGGCGTAGGCGGCACCGGCTCCGGTGTAGACCAGCGGCACCACGCCGAAGGTCCACCAGCGGCAACCGGGCTGCCCGAACACCGACAGCAGCGCCCGGTACGCCTGCCCGGCGCCGGCCACCCGGGCGACCCGGTCCGGTTCCCGCAGCCGCCACACCACCACCAGGCCGACGGCGGTCAACGCGGCCAGCAGACCGATCGCCGGCAGCCAGCCGAACCGGTCGTAGACCAGCACGCACGCGCCGCCACCGAGCAGGTTGCCCAGGTAGCTCGCGGCGACCTGGATGCCGTTGCCGGCACCCCGCGTCCCCTCGGACAGCACCCGGACGGCGACCGCGTCGACCGCGATGTCCTGGGTGGCGGAGAGGAAGACGTAGGCGGCGCAGATCGCCACCACCGGGCCGAGCTGCCGGGTCGGGTCGGCGAACGGCAGCAGCGCCAGCAGGCTCAGCACCAGACCCGCCTGCAACGGCAGCAGCCAGGACCGGTAGTGCCCGTGCCGGCGGGAGCCGTACCTGTCGAGCAGCGGGGCCCAGAGGAACTTCAGCGGCCAGACCAGGCCGACGAACTGGAGCAGGGCCAGGGTGTCCAGTGAGGTGCCGCCGTCGCGCAGGATGGCGGTCAGCCCGACGGTGATGAACCCGATGCCGAGATACTGCGTGACGTAGAGCGTGGTGAGCGTGCCGAGGCGTCCGGTCACCGCGCGCTCCAGTAACCCAACGCGGTGAGCTGCTGCTTGCCCAGACCGAGGGTGCGGCGCACGTGCCGGGTGAGCGCGCGGGTGCTGCCCGCCTCGCAGGCCAGCCAGTAGTGGGCGTCCGGCGCGGCCGGCAACTCCGCCCGGACGGTGTCGACGAGCTGCTGCCCGTCCTGCCCGCGCGGCACCCAGGTGACCCGGTGCTGCTCCCCGGCGCGGGGGGTGAGTGCCTGCTCCCCGGGGTGGGCGTACTCCAACCAGACCGTGGCGGGGATGTCGGCGGCGGCGTCGAGCAGGCTGTTCACCGCCGGCAGCGAGGCGGCGTCACCGACCAGGTAGAGGTGGGCGGGGACCGGGTCGGGCAGGGCGAAGGCGCTGCCCTGCAGGGTGGCCACGATGGTGTCACCGACCTGCGCGCCGGCCGCCCAGCGGGCCGCGCAGCCGTCGTGCAGGGCGAACTCCAGGCTGAACCGGCCGGTCGCCGGGTCCGGGTCGACCAGGGTGTACGCCCGCTGGTGCGGGCGGCCCGCGTCGTCGAACCAGAGCCGGATCCACATGGTGGGGTGCACCTTGGCCGCCGCCAGCAGGCCGCCGTCGTCCATCAGCAGACGCCGGTAGTGGTCGCCGACCGGCTCGGTGCCGCGCACGGTCAGCCGGAAGTCCCGACCGCCCATGGCCTTGAGCACCAGGGCCTCCCAGTTCCGTTTCACACGCCCTCCAGGTAAGGTCCGCCTAAGTTAGGCGAGGGTAACTTACCTGGGGAGTCCTGTGGAGAGTGGGACCGGCACGCAACCGGGCGGTCGTCCGGCCACCGGCGTGCACCGCGATCGGTGGGGCGTACCGCACCTGTGGGCCGACACCGTCGACGAGCTGGCCCGATGGCAGGGCCGGGTGGCCGCCACCGACCGGGCCTGGCAGCTCGAGGTCGAACGGTGGCGGGCCGAGGGCCGGCTCGCCGCTCACGTCGGGCCGACCGAACGCGACTGGGACCGGTTCGCCCGGCGCTCCCGCCTCGACGACACCGCCCGGCGCTGCTTCGAACGGCTCACCCCGGCCACCCGGCGCTGGGTCACCGCGTACGCCGACGGGGTCAACGACGCGTTGCCGGCCGGCGCGGCGGCGGCCCCGGAGTTCGCCGCCACCGGCAGCACGCCCGGCCGGTGGCGACCCTGGACGCCGCTGGGCGTGTTCCTGGTCCAGCACATCCTGTTCGGCACCTTCCCGCAGAAGCTGTGGCACGCCCACGTCGCCGCCACCCTCGGCCCGGACGCGACCGAGCTGTTCGCCGTCGAGGGACCCGGCGGCTCCGGCAGCAACGCCTGGGCGCTGCCCGCCGACCCGCTGACCGGACGCGGGCCGGTCATCGCCGGTGACCCGCACCGGCTGCTCGAACTGCCCGGCATCTACCAGCAGATCCGGCTCGCCTGCCCCGAGTTCGACGTGGTCGGGCTGGCCTTCCCCGGCGTGCCGGGGCTGCCGCACTTCGGTCACGCCGGTGACGTCGCCTGGGCGGTCACCAATGCGATGGCCGACTACCAGGACCTCTACCGCGAACAGCTGCGCCGCGACGGCGACCGGGTGCTGGTCCGCGACGCCGACGGCTGGGTGCCGGCCCACCGGCACGTCGAACGGATCGAGGTCCGCGGCGGCGCGACCGAGACCGTCGAGGTGATCGAGACCCCGCGCGGGCCGGTGATCGACCACGACCGGCACACCGGCGAGGCACTCAGCCTGCGCACCCCGACCCGGGTCACCGGGAACCTCGGCTTCGAGGCGCTGCTGCCGCTGCTACGGGCCCGCACCGCCGACGACGTCGCCGACGCGCTGCGTGGCTGGGTCGAACCGGTCAACAGCGTGCTCGTCGCCGACCGGCACGGCACGGTACTCCAACTCGTCGCCGGCCTGGTGCCGCAGCGCGACGACAGGTGCCGGCGCGAACCGGTGCCCGGCTGGGAGCCCCGCTACCGGTGGTACGGCGACTATGCCACGACCAAGCCCGTCGAGGTCGGCGGGCCGGCGGTCTGCGCCAACGACCGCCGCGACGACACCGCCGCCCTCGGCGTCGACTTCGCCCCGCCGCACCGGGCCCGCCGCATCCGTGACCTGCTCGCCGACGGCGTCGCCGCCCCCGACGTCCACATGGACACCCGACGCGGGTCGGCGGTCCTGCGGGACCTGCTCGCCCGGCTCGACCCGACACCGCTGAGCGCGCCGGCCCGACGGCTGCGGGACCGGCTGACCGGATGGGACGGTCGGATGGCCGCCGAGAGCGTCGACGCCGGGGCGTTCGCCGCCTGGCGGGCCGCGCTGGTCCACCGGCTGGCCGCGCACCCCGCGCTGGGGCCGTTGCACTCCCCCGGCGGCTACGACCCCCTCTTCGCGCCGTGGACCGACCCGCTGGCCCGCATCGGGCACGCCGTGGAGGGGGTGGTCGCCGGGCTGCCCCGCCTCGGCGGTGCGGTCGAACCGCTCGCCGTCGCCGCCCTGGAGGACGTCGCCGCCGGCGACCCACCCGGCCCCTGGGGGCGGCGACACCTGCTGCACCCGCTGCACCTCGGGGTGTCCGACGCGGTCACCGCACGGGTCGCCGCGATGCGGGCGGGCACCGCGCTCGGCGGTGACACCGACTGCGTACTGGCCACCTCCAGTGTTCCCGGGGTCTCCGACGCGTGCTGGCGCGGGCCGGTCGCCCGGTACGTGTGGGACCTCACCGACCGGGCGGCGAGCCGCTGGATCGTCCCCTTCGGCGTCTCCGGCCGCCCCGACGACCCGCACTTCGCCGACCAGTTGCCGCTGTGGGCCACCGGTGGGCTGATCCCCGTCGGCACCGACTGGCACACCCTGACCCCCGCACCCCGAGACGAGGACCCCGTGACCTACCAGGAGCAGATCCCCGGCTTCGGTGAGCTGACCCTCACCGTGGTCGACCCGGACGCCCACGCCACGCTGCTGCACGGCTGGGTGACCGAGCCCCACGCGACGTTCTGGGGCATGGGGTCGTACACCGTCGAGGAGGTACGCGAGGTCTACACGTTCGTCGACGGCCTGAGCACCCACCACGCGTACCTGATCGGGTTGGACGGCACCCCGGTCGGCCTGTTCCAGACCTACCAGCCGGAGGCCGACCCGGTCGGGGAACGCTACCGGGTACGCCCCGGCGACATCGGCATGCACCTGCTGCTCGCCCCGGGCCGCCGACCGCCGCGCGGGCTCACCGACGCGGTCGGCCCGGCGCTGGCCCGATTCCTGTTCCGCGACCCCACCCGGCTGCGGATCGTGGTCGAGCCCGACGTGCGCAACCGGTTCGCGCTGCGCCGGCTGGAACGCGAGGGGTTCACCTTCGCCGACGAGATCGACATGCCCGACAAGCGCGCGCAGTTGGCGTTCCTCACCCGCGAGCGGTTCGAGGCGGACCACCCCGTCCCGGCGTGAGCCGTCCGGCCCACCGCCCGTCGAGCGGGTGTGCCGGACGGGCAGGCGGGCCGGTCAACACGTACGGATCCGGCCGTTGTGGCCGGCCGGCACCAGTCGTCCCGCGTACGCCCAGCCCTGCAACGGGTCGGACGACTGGGACGAGCGCATGTCGTCCCCGGGATCGAGTCGTGGCCAACGGATCTTGATCCAGACGCCCGCGACCTCGTCGTCCAGGACCGGATCGAAGCTCGTGGTGGTCGAACAGCCGGCGTAGACCAGGGTCTTGTCCCATGCCGCACCGGCCCGCCTGCCCTCCGGCCCCGGCGACGTACGGACGAACAGGTGGCCGGGAGCGACGACGAGGTACGGTGCCAGATCACCTGCCGGGGGCGCAACGTCCGCGTAGCTCTCGGCCCGCTCCAGTGCCTCTTCGCGGGTGAGTTCCCTGGCGCCGTTCTGGAAGATGTTGGCATTGTTGATGACGTCGGCGGCCTGGCCACCGTTCTGCGCCTGCTTGTTGCCGGTGCCACCGGTCTGGGACTGACTGTCGCCGTGCCCTTCGCCCTGCTCGGACTGCAGGCACGCCACCACACCGAAGAGGACGGTCGCCAGCACCCCGCAGATCGCGACCGCCAGGTTCTTCCTGTTCCAACTCCACGCCATGGCACTCACTCCGCAACTCGGCGTACGACCTCGGAGGTGCGGGACAGCGGACGATCGCTGGGCGATTCGCCCGGAATCTCGACCTGCGGTCAATACAAGCACCGGTTTCGATGTCCACCAAGGCCACGAACTGTCCCGAAGGCGACAAAAGTTCACCGGAACCCCGGGCAGAGCCGTTCGCCCCGACGGCGGGCCAACTTCCACCTTCGGCCACCATCGGTGCTCAGTGCGACGGCGTGTCGGCCCGGGTGCGGACGACCTGTGACCATGCGGGCACCGGCAGGCGGGCGGTGGAATTGATGACGAGTCGGTGCCGGTCGCCGAGCTGGTCGTCGGCCTGGATCCTGATCTCGAACGGATCGCACTGCACGAGCCCGTCGACGGTGAACGAGCCGAGCCGGTATCCCTCCGTGAGCTTGGGCTGCGGCGGTAGGGGCGCCCGACCCAACCAGAAGAACTCCGCGTCGACCGGCCGCACGCCCCGCGCGGCCAACTCCTCCTGGAAGGTCTGGTACGGCAGCCAGGGTCCCGCGACATCGACGTTACGACGGACGGCTTCCCAGACGAAGTTCACACCCAGCAGCCCGAGTACGACCCCAGGAAGCACGGTGAACAGGCGTGATCGCCGCACCGTGTGCCAGTGCGGCACCCCACCCGGCGCGCGGGTAACCGTGAAGTCACCGGTAGTCACCGTTCGACCGTAGTCGAGGGCGGCAACGCGGCTCACGTACGCCCGGCGCCGACGGACGGCGAGCGGCGCGGCGTAATCGGGTCGCGGCCCGGCCCGCCGGCCGGGACGATGTGGCGATGTCCGGCACACCCGAGGGATTCACCTACCGCCTACGCAAGAACGGCGACGTGGAACTGCTGCACCACGGCCGTCTCGCCACCGTGCTGCGGGGCGTCGCCGCGGCCCGGTTCCTGACCGACGTGGACAGCGACGACCCGCAGGAGTTGATGGCCCGCCTCACCGGCAACTACCGGCACGGCAACGAACGGACCGCCAAACGGCACCCCCGCAACCGGGGCCGCTGACCCTCCGCACGCACCCGTCCCGGACCGGGGCCGTGGACCGTCAACCGTCGACGATCTGCTCGCGGAGGATGTCGGCGTGCCCGCAGTGCTGGGCGAGTTCGCGGAGCACGTGCAGATACACCCACCGCAGCGGGACCGGTCCCCTCCGGTGCCCGGACAGGACGTCGTCCAGGCCCAGCGTCGCGGTCGCCCGGCGGGACGCCGCGCAAGCCTCCCGGTGGGCCTGGCGCACGGTGGCGACCGTGTCGCTGTCGTCGAGCACGAACGACTCCTCCGACGCCGCGGGGATGCCCAGTTCGGCGCGCGACCGGCCGGTGACGGCCTCGTCGAACCAGACCCGCTCCACGAAGGTCGCGTGTTTCACCAGGCCCAGCAGCGTGGTCCGGGAGGCCACCAGCGACCGGCGGGCCTGTTCCTCGGTCAGCCCCTCCAGGCAGCCGTCGAGCGCGGCGCGATGCTCGTCGAGGAACGCCTCGAACTGCGCAGCGAGCGGCTGGGCGACGACGGCTTCGGCGAAGGTCGGCGGAAAGGCGGGCATGCAGGACAGCATCCCAGACCCGCCGGTCGTCGACTGCCCGGGAGTCCTCCTGACATAGTGTCGGTCGCACCCGCACGGGCACGTGGTGCCCGACGGACCGCCGGAAGGAGGGTCGGGAGCATGACGAGGTGTCCGGTCCGCTCCGGCGACGGGTCGACGGGCCACGTCCCGGGCGGCGTCGACCGATGCCGGTGACGGGCCCCGCCGACGGGAAGGTCGACTTCCGCCGGACCCTGGACGCCTACCGGGCGCAGAAGGGCCGGTTCCGGCTGGTCGACGTGCCCGACATGCAGTACCTGATGATCGACGGCCGGGGCGACCCCAACACCGCGCCGGCCTTCACCGCAGCGGTCGAGGCGCTCTATCCCGTGGCGTACCGGGTGAAGTTCGCCAGCAGGCGGGAACTCGGGCGGGACTACGTGGTCCCGCCGTTGGAGGGCCTGTGGTGGGCCGAGGACATGGCGTCCTTCACCACCGTGCGGGACAAGTCGCGGTGGCGCTGGACGCTGATGCTCATGGTCCCCGACTGGATCGGGCCGGGCATGGTCGCCGCCGCCGCCGCGCAGGCCGGGGCGAAGCGGCCACCCGGACGGCTGGACGACGTCCGCCTGGAGCGGCTGGCCGAGGGGCGGTGCGTGCAGACCCTGCACGTCGGCTCCTTCGACGACGAGGCCGCCGTGCTCGCCCGTCTGCACCACGAGTTCGTCCCCGCCCACCGGCTCCGCCTGACCGGCACCCACCACGAGATCTACCTGAGCGACTTCCGCCGGGTCGCCCCCGACCGGAGGCGCACCATCCTGCGCCAGCCGGTCGTCGCCGACACCCGGCCCGTCGGGGATCGTCGCGGGGCTGCCGCCGACGGCGGCGGTCAGCCGGCGCGGTAGCTCAGGTGGTAGCCCGTCGGCCAGCTGTGCAGGTTGTTGAGTTCGGCGGCCGGGCCGGTGCAGTCGGTCGTCCGGTAGCCGGACACGGAGTGGAAGCCCCCGCTCCAGGCGAGCAGCCAGGTCGCCGCGGCCGGGACGGGCCGGCAGACGCCGTCGGGCGTGGCCTGCCGACCGACGACCTCGGTCGGGTAGCTGGAGTAGAACACCAGCCCCGTGTCCGGGCTCTGGACGGGCTCGCCGGCGGTCGCGGACGACGTCGGCAGGATCGCGGTGAGCACGACGCCCAGGGCGGCGGCGAGACCCGCGGCTGATCGGTGAACGGCGGCGCGCATGGCGGTCTCCTTCGGCACGGCTGCGGTCCGTAATCCGGCGCGAGCCATAGAAAGTGACATGTCTCGATATAACAATCCGTCGGGATGCGGGCGGTGTCAAGGAGCCGGGGCGGGGCAGCGGCCTGCCGAGGGTGGCATCGGAACCCCGCAGAGTGACGGAACGGCCGGCCGGTGCGACCGCTCGGACCGGACCGCGGGACGGGGCGACGGGAGGCCGTGGAAGTGTCGTACCCGTGGGCCATGATCTTGTGGTCACGGCGACGCCGGCCCGGCCGGCGCACGCCATCAACCATGGTCGACGCCGGTGTACCGGCGGGTGGGAGGACATGCGGTGACGGACGCCGACGAGGCCGCGTGGCGGCGGCGGAGCGTGGTGGCGGTGGTGCCGCCGGCCCGGCCCCGCAAACTGGCCAAGGTGCCCTTCGTCGAGCTGGCCGACGGGCGGTTACAGGGTGTGGTGTCCAGCGGTTCCGACATCGAGCGGGTGTACGTCTCGTCGGTGACCGCCGGTAACCACGCCTACCACTGCAGCACCAACAACAACCGGCCCTGCGGCGGGCTGCGCGGCGCGCCCTGCAAGCACCTGGAGGCCCTGGCCGACGAGGCCGTCCTCCAGTACGGCGTCGACCGGGTCGCCCGCTACCTGCGGGTCGACGCCGGTGACGGCACGCAGACCGGGGTCGAGCTGCTGTCCCGGCTGGACGCCCGGCACGAGCCGACCTCCGCCGCCGTGGTGTTCAGCCGGTTCCTGCGTCACCTGGCCTACCTGGAGCTGCCGACCAGCACCACGGCGCTGCCCGAGCTGCACTGGTTCCCGTCGACCGCGGCAGGCCGCTGATGCTCGGCACACAGCTGGCACAGCTGCACGGCGACGCCCCCACCGGGCTGGCCGACGCCGACGACGTGGTCGCCGGACTCGACGAGGCCCTGCTGCGGGGCTTCGCCCGGGTCGGCGAGGCGGACGCCGCCGCGCTGACCGCACTGGCCGCCGCGGTCGCGGGCACGCCGCCGGGTGAGCGGGTGGCCGAGGCGGTCGGCAAGGTGACCGCCGGCTCCGTCGGGCAGGAACACCTGGCCGCCCTGGCCGGAGCCCGCACGGCGCTGCTGGGCGCGACCCACGACGCCCTGCTCGACCGGCTCGACACCGCCCTCGGGCGGGAACGCACGGCGTGGACGGCACCCGCCGGTGAGCCCGCCGACGGCTCCCCCGCCCGCGCCGCCGCCCGGTCCTGGCTGCACGAGACGGCCCTCGCCGGCTGGCGGGGCATCGACCACGAGCTGCTCTCCGCCGTCGGCACGCCGGTCGAGGCGGCACTGGCCGAGCCGGGGGCGCGCCGGCTGGCGGTGCTGCTCGACGGGCTCGCCGCCGAGCTGCGGGCCGGGTTGCCGGTGGCCACCATGGCGCAGCCGCCGGTACGCCGCTGGGCGGACCTGTGGGCCCGGGGCGTGCTGCTGGCCCAGGACGGGCCGGCCACCGACCCGACGGCCGGCACCACCACGGTGAGCGGTCGCCTGCTGCCGCTCGGGGTCGACGTCCACGAGCACGAGACCGCCGTCCAGGTGCAGCTGCACGCGATCTTCGAACCGGCCGACGCCGGCACGCCCCGGCTGGTCCGGGTGACGGTGGGCGCGGCCAAGGTCGCCACGATCGGCGGCCCGGCGGTGTGGCGGCTACTGTCGGCGTACCCGGTGCTGCTCACCGCGATCGCGCAGCGGCGGGCGCTGACCGTGACCGACCTGCCGGCGTACGGCGGCGACCTGCACTGGGTCGACGAACGGGCGCGGGCCGGCGAGCCCGCCGATCCGTTCGCCACCGCCCGGGTGCTGCTGGGCACGGCGACGTCGGCGGCCACCGCGCCGCTGGACCGGCACCCGGCGGCGATCGCCGAGCCGGTGCTGCTGGAGGGTTACACCGTGCACGACGGCGGGTCGACCGTCGACCTCGGCGGGCAGCGCCTCGCGGTCGCCCTGGACCGGCTGCCGGCCGCCGGGCCGCTCACCCCGGCGCTGGTCGCCGCCTCGTCGTCCTGCCTGGGCCTGGCCCGCTTCGACGGCGGCCGGTGGCTGGTGCAGCCGCTGGCGGTGCAGGCCACCGTCAAGCGCCGGCCGGTGGAGGCGCACAACGGCGACTGGGCCGACGGGGTGACCGACCCGAAGGTGGCGAAGGCCGAGGCCAGGGCGGGCGACGCCGTGGCCGTGCTGCGCGAACGCGCGGGACGGTTGCTGCGCCGATGAGCGACCCGACCCCCACGACCGGTGCCGTGCTCCCGGGTGACGCGCCGACCCCGGGCGATGTGGTGACCCCGGCCGACCTCGCTGCCGCCAACCGCCGGCAGGTGCTCTACTGGCGGCTGCTGGGGCGGCTCTTCGACCCCGACGAGCAGCCCACGCTGGAGGCGGCGAGCGTGGCCGTGGTCGACGACCTCGGCCTGCCCGCCGCCCTGCTGGACCCGACCGTGTCGGTGGACACCGTGGTGCAGCGTTTCCCCGCGCTCGCCGACGAACTCCGGGGCCTGCTCGCCCCCGCCCCGGCCGGCCCGACCGACGACCGGCCCGTCGCCGCCTCCCCCGACGCCGGGGCCCCGTCGGCCACGACGCCGGAGGCGACCACCGACGGCACGGAGGCGACGGAAGCGAGCATCGACGGCACGGGCGCGCCGGGCGGGGGTGACCCCGCCGACGGCGGGGTCCACCGGCCCGGCGAGGCCGAGGTGCGCCGGGCGGCGCTGGTGTCGAAGCTGCTGCTCAACGTCTTCGGCACCGGGTCCGGGCCGGTCAGCGCCGGCCAGTTGGCCCGGTGGCAGGCCGACGCCGGCTGGTTCGAGCAGGCGCTCGGCTGTCCTCCGGGGGAACTGCGTCGGCAGGGCGGCACCGGACTGGGAGCGACGCTCGCCGGGCTGGAGGGTGACCTGGTCCGCCGGATGCACCTGCGGGAGGTGCTGGCCGACCCGAAGCTGGCCGCCCAGCTCACCCCCAGCATGTCGCTGATCGAGCAGCTGCTGCGGGACAAGTCCAACCTGTCCGGGGTGGCGCTGGCCAACGCGAAGTCGCTGATCCGGCGGTACGTCGACGAGGTCGCCGAGGTGCTGCGGACCCAGGTCGAGCAGACCACCGTCGGCGCGATCGACAGGTCGGTGCCGCCGAAGCGGGTGTTCCGCAACCTCGACCTCGACCGCACCATCTGGCAGAACCTCACCAACTGGAGCCCGGAGGACGAACGCCTCTACGTCGACCGGCTCTACTACCGGCAGACCGCCCGCAAGACCACCCCGTCGCGGCTGATCGTGGTGGTGGACCAGTCCGGGTCGATGGTCGACTCGATGGTGAACTGCACCATCCTGGCCTCGATCTTCGCCGGGCTGCCCAAGGTGGACGTGCACCTGATCGCGTACGACACCCGGGCGTTGGACCTGACCCCGTGGGTGCACGACCCGTTCGAGGTGCTGCTGCGCACCAAGCTCGGTGGCGGCAACGACGGACCGGTGGCGATGGCGATGGCCCGCCCCAAGATCGTCGAACCGCGTAACACCGTCATGGTGTGGATCTCGGACTTCTACGAGTTCGACCGCTCCCAGCCGTTGTTCGACGGCATCGAGGCGGTGCACCGCTCCGGGGTGCGGTTCATCCCGGTCGGCTCGGTCAGCAGCTCCGGCCAGCAGAGCGTCAACCCCTGGTTCCGGCAGCGCCTCAAGGACCTGGGCACCCCGGTGCTCTCCGGTCACATCCGCAAACTCGTCTTCGAGCTCAAGAGCTTCCTCACCTAGGAGAATCACCCCTCATGTCCGAGATGTTGCGTGCCCCCGCCGAGGTCAAGTACGCCGACGAACTCGACTACCTGGAGTCGGTCGACACCGGCCCGAAGCCGTTCTCGTGGCGGTTGAGCCCGCGCATGGTGCGGCTGTTCGTCCTCGGCTCGGAACGGGCCGACGGTCTGGAGCGGGAGATCCCGCAGAAGTGGTTCGGTGACCGCAGTTTCGTCGAACGCAGCATCGTGACCCTGGCGTCGGACCGGGGCCTGCTGCTCATCGGCGACCCCGGCACCGGCAAGAGCTGGCTGGCCGAGCTGCTGTCCGCCGCGATCTGCCGCAACTCGACGCTGGTGGTGCAGGGCACCGCCGGCACCACCGAGGACCACATCAAGTACTCGTGGAACGTCTCGATGGTCATCGCCAAGGGGCAGTCCCGGGAGTCGATGATCCCGTCGCCGATCATGACGGCGATGGAGCAGGGCGTGGTGGGCCGCTTCGAGGAGCTGACCCGCTCCACCAGCGACGTGCAGGACGCGCTGATCTCCATCCTGTCGGAGAAGTACGTCTCCATTCCCGAGCTGAACGACGACAACATCGTCTTCGCCCAGCCCGGTTTCTCGATCATCGCCACCGCGAACAGCCGGGACCGGGGCGTCAACGACCTGTCGTCGGCGTTGAAACGCCGGTTCAACTTCGTCCGCATCCCGGTGGTCACCAACAAGCGCAGCGAGGCGGAGATCGTCCGGTTCCGCACCGAGGAACTGCTGCGCCGGCACCGCATCGAACTGGACGTGCCGCCCACCCTGCTCGACATCCTGCTGCAGAGCTTCGCCGACCTACGGGCCGCCGCCGCGTCGGCGACCAGCGACGACGAGAAGCTGGAGTCGGCGCTGTCCACCGCCGAGCAGATCGGGGTGCTGGAGGACGCCATCCTGCACAGCCAGTTCTTCGGCGACCGGGCCCTGCGGGTGGAGACGCTGGCCTCCTCGCTGGTGGGGTCGCTGGCCCGACGCAGCCCGGAGGACCTGGCGATCCTCAACAAGTACCTGCACGGCGTGGTGGAGCCCCGGGCCAAGAAGGACGGCGAGGGCTGGGCCGGCTTCCTCGACGGCGGTCGCCAGGCGATCGCCTCGCTGTCGTGACCACCGCCGACACCGGCACCCCCGCGCCGCCCGGCGTCGCCCCGACCGCGACCGCCGTCGGCGACGCCGACGGGGTGACCGCCGGGCCGTTCGGGGCGCTGCGCGAGCAGCTCACCGACGCGGCGGCCACGTTCGCCGGTTCCGCCGACGCGCTGGCCGGCATCCTCGCCGGGATCGTCGACGACGTCGACCGGGCGCTGGGCGAGCGGTTGGAGATCTTCCCGGTCTGTCACCACTCGCCGGCCTCGGCGCTGGCGATGGTACGCCGGCTGCGGCACAAGCAGCCCAAGGTGATCTATCTGGAGCTGTGCGAGGATCTCCAGCCGCTCCTGGGCGAGCTGCGCAACTGCCGGCTGCCGGTGGCGGTGCAGGCGTTCGCCTCGGAGCTGGACGGCTTCCCCGCCGAGTGGGGGCCGCTGAGCGTCGTCGCGCCGATCACCGAGGCATCCGCCGAGTACCAGGCGATCGCGTACGCGCTGGAGACACCCGGGGTGGAGCTGGTGCTGGTGGACCGCTCCACCGACCACGTCTTCCAGTGGTCACCGCGCGGCGACGCCCCGGCGGCCACCGACGCGCCGGCCGACACCGCACCGGAGGCGGCGGGTGGCGGGGCCGGCGAGGAGGCGGAACTGCACGGGGACGCGGTCGGCGTGGAGATCGGCGACCTGCGGCCCCGGTTCGCCGAGCTGGAGGCGTACCTGCTGCACCACGGCAAGGTGCGGCACTGGTCGGAGTGGTGGGACCAGTACGTCGAACGGCCTCTCGCCGACGCCGACCACGACACCTACCGGCAGGTGATGGTGCTGATCGGCAGCCTGTTCCGCCGGCTGCGGCCGGCCGGGTCGGACCGTACCGACCGCGACGAGGACCGGGAGCGCTACATGTGGACCCGGATGCGGGAGCACCTCGCCGCGTCCGGGGCCGACCCGGCGGACTGTCTCTACGTGTGCGGTGCGTTCCACGCCGCCAGCCGGGTCGAGCAGTTCGGCCTGGATTCCCCCGCCCCGGACTTCGCGATCACCCCCCGCACCGGCACCCGCTGGCGGTACGGGCTGATCCCGTCGAGCCACTCGGCCATCGAGGCGCAGTTCGGGCTGGCGCCGGGGTCGGTGTCGATCGCCGCCGCCAACTGGACGCGGGCGGTCGGCCGGTCGGGACTGGCCCCGTACCGGCTCGACGGTCAACGGGGCGTCAAGGGCGGGCGGGGCAGGCGGAAGGCCACCCCGCCGGTCGCCCCGTCGGCCGGTCCGGTCGCCGACCGGCTCACCGGCTTCCTCGCCGCGCCCCCGGCGCTCGACGGGCTGGACGAGGCGGAGCTGCGCGGGTGGTGCGTGGACATCGTCCGGTTGGCCCGCCGCAACGGGTACCTGGCCAGCACGGCCGACGCGATCGCGGTGTTCGAGACGTCGATCCTGCTGGCCGGGTTGCGCAACCGGGCCCGGCCCACCCCGTACGATTTCGCCGACGCGGCGGTGACCTGCATCGAGAAGGACGTCGTGCCGGGCCGCCGCGACGTGCGGCGGCTCTGCGAGATCCTGCTCGGCGGGGACCGGATCGGGCAGGTCGGCTACGACGCCCTGCCGCCGCTGGCCCGCGACGTGCTCGACCGGCTGCAACCCCTCGGCCTGGATCTGGAGAAGCGCACCATCCAACGGGCCCTGCTCGACCTGCACGCCACCCCGGCGCTGGCCGGCTGCTCGGATCTGCTGTGGATGCTGCGGCACCTGCTGCCCGCCGACGCGGTCCGCCCGATCATGGGTGAGCGCCGGTTGGGGCACCGGTCGATCCAGGAGAGCTGGGACCTGGCGTTGGGCCGGCACCAGCGGGCGCTGATCGAGCTGGGCTACGAGGGGGTGACCGTCGAGCAGGTGCTGGAGCAGCGGCTGCGGCGGTCGGTCCGGGGCCCCGACGCGACGGCCGCCGGCGCCCTCGCCGCCGTGGAGGACGCCATCCGGTTGCTGGACAGCCCCCGGCTGGTCGACGAGTTGGGCGCGCGGGCCGTGGAACTGCTGTCCACCGAACGCACGGTGGACGACGCCCCGGACGTGCTGCGGCGCATCCGCCGGTTGCTGGCCCACCACCGGGCCACCGCGCCGGCCCTGCCGGCCTGGTGCGAGGCGTTCGTGACGACCGGGTACGCGCACTACTGCACCCTGCTGCCGACCGCGTTCGTCGAGGAGGAGACCGGGGTCCGGCAGGTCGGGGCGATGCTCGGCTTCCTGTTCAGCATGGAGAGCCTGGCGCTGTCGCTGGGCTGCGACAGGTCCCAGCTCGAACTCGCGGTGGCCCAGTCGCATCCGGAGAGCCCGGCGAAGGTCGCCCTGCTCTGGGCGGCCCGGCACCAGCTCGGCCTGCTGCCGCTGGCCGAGCTGCGGCAGCGCTGCGCCGACCTGCTGGGTAACCCGCTGGTGGTGCCGGCGTTCCCGAGGTACCTCTCCGGTTTCGTGCACGCGCTGGAACCGGTGCCGGGGCTCGCGCCGTTCGTGGTGGAGACGATGTCCACCGCGTTCGCCCGGTTGCCCGACCCGGTGCTGCTGCCCTGGCTGCCCACGCTGATCACCACCCTGCGCGAGCACGGCCCGGAGCTGGTGCCGCTGCTGGTGCGGGAGGCGGCACGCACCTTCCCGGGGACGCTGCCCGAGCTGGACGCCTGGGTGCCGCCCTGGTCGGGGCCGTCGGCCGGGCCCGCCCCGGCGGCCCGGCCGGGCGCGCCGGCGGGGCAGGTGCACGGCCTGCTCGCGGCGCATCCGGTGGCGGTGGACGCGGTCGCCGGGCTGCTGGGCTGCGACGGCGGTTGGTCGGAGCCGGTCGACGCCCCGGCGGGGTCGGCGGCGGCGACGCTGCTGCTCGCCCATCCGGACACGGTGGAGGCGGTGTCGGTGCTGCTCGGCTGAGGCCGGCGGTCGTGCCGGGCGGCTGGTGCCCGGCACGACCGCCGGCCGCCGGTGGGGTGCCGCCACCACAGGTGCGGTGGCGGCACCCCACGGCCGGGTCACCGGCTGGGGGTCGTCGCCGGATCGCCGGGGTGGGTGGTCAGGGCCCACGTCACGGGGTGTACGTCACACCCGGGTAGTCGGCCTGGGCCTGGACGAACTGCGCCTGCCAGTCGGCGGGCCAGCCGCCGAATGCGGTGGTGGCCAGCGGCTTGAGGCTCACGCCGGCCGCGCCGCTCCAGAAGTGCACGAACTCCCCCCAGTTGAGGTCCCGGGCGTAGACGCCGTCGAACTGGTGGAAGTGCTGGGACAGCAGCTGGAAGAACTTGTTGAGCACGACCTTGCCGCCGTAGTTCTGGTAGATCGGGTAGAACCAGTCCCGGAACCAGTACGTGTTGGCGACGGGGAAGTTGTCCGAGGTGAGCAGCTTCGCGTTCTTCCAGCGGGTGGCGTCGGTGGTCCGGCCGGTGCCGACGTAGCAGTCGTACTGGAAGATCTCGGCCCACTTGCTGTCGCCCCAGATGCCGTACGCGGGTGAGCCGTTCACGCCGAACGCGGTGAACTCGACGGTGTGGTTCATCTCGTGGGAGATGACGTCCTCGTTGAGGTCGGTGTTTCCCCAGCCGCCGCCGCTCATGTCGTTGACGTCGCGGAATGCCGTGTTGGGGTCGAACTGGCTCAGCGCGAACCCGCCCGATCCCGCGTCGTCGTGCAGCACCTCGTACAGCCGCTGGCCGCTGAGGTTGCCGTAGTTGGCCTGGACGTACTCCCAGATCTGTTTGGCGTAGTCCTTCACCCAGGTCAGGTCGGTCGAGGCCAGTCCCGGATCGCGGTAGATGGCCACGTTGGCGTCGTAGTAGTAGCGGGTGAGCGTCTCGTTGGGGGCGTGCCAGGTCTCGGTCCAGGTGGTGGCCGGGGTGGCACTGAGGGTGGTGGTGTCGGCGGTGGCGTAGCCGGAGTTGCCGGCCACCCCCTCGGCCCGCAGCCGGTAGTAGTAGTGGGTGCCGGCCGGCAGTTTCAGGTTGTGGAACTTCGTGGTGCTGGCCGGCAGCACGTACGCGGTGCTCCAGGTGGTGCCGTTGGTCGAGCGTTCCAGCCGGTAGGCCGTCTCCCAGCGGGTGTTGTCGGTCCAGGTGAGCCGGATCTGGTCGCTGGCCGGGGTGGCGATCAGGCCGGTGGGCGCGGCCGGCGCCGGGGTGGTGGCGGTGGTGGTCCCGTAGATCTGCCATTCGCCGATCTGCATGTTGACCGACCCGTTGGTGGCGGTCACCCGCAGCCGGTAGTACCGGTAGGCGGTGGTGTTGCCGAACGAGTAGGTGTTGCGGTGGAAGCCGGTGATGAACGTCTGGTTGCTCTGGGTGTCCAGCGGCGTCCAGCTGCTGCCGGTGGTGGAGGCCTCGAAGACCCAGTTGCGCGGGTTGCGGTCGGGCCAGTCGTTGGCGGAGGTGACGGCGTAGCTGGTCACCACGGCCGCCGTGGTCGCCTCGAACTGGATCCAGCCGGCCCCGCTGTAGGTGAAGTACTTGCGGTAGGGCGTGTTGTCGATGACCTTCTCGATGCCCTCGTCGCCGGTGGTCGACCACTGGTCGGTGATCGTGCCGGGGGTGTCGGTGATGTCCACCGCGGCGGCGAGGTGGACACCGGCCAGCTGGCTCGGGGTCCCCGCGAGGAGCAGGACGATCGCGGCCACCGCGGCGAGCAGGGGCAGTGCCGTGCCCGGGGGGCGGCGGCGGATCGGGTCAGCGCGCATGGAGTGGGTTCCTCTCGGCGTGGTCGGTCCTGTCCGGTGCATGCCGGGAGTCGATGCCACCTCCCGGTGACCCCCGCGCACGCGACATGACGACCCGCCCGGCGTTTCTCGGGACCGGGTCGTGGAATAGGTGGCGGGGAATGGCTCCGAAATGGATTCGCCAGGAGCTTGACGAACAGGCCGGACGACACCGGAATAGCATTCGATGTGGATGCCGCCGACCACTCCCCGTTGACCTTCTGCGCACCGAATACTAGTTGCGGCATAGCAAGCGGTCAATGAGACCTCTTTCTCACCAATGACCCGGAAATGCAACCGCATAGATATCCCACCCGTGGGAGGCGACCCGGGACGGCAGCCGGGGCCACGACAGGTGATGGCCCGGCCACCGGCCGGGCCGGGCGCGCGGCGGCGCTGGCCGGCCGTCGTTCACCCCCCTCCCGCACGCCGTGCAGCGGCCGTTCACCCTCCTCTCGGAGGCTTCGTCACCGACACGGTCGACATCCGGATCACGTGGAGGGCTCCGCAGTGCAGCACAGGGATTCCGAGGACGCCACAGGCGGTCAACTGTCCCGCCGCCAACTGGTGAAATACGCGGGCGTCGGCGCGACGCTCGCCGCCGCCGGCCCGTTCGTGGGCGTCGAGGCGGCCCACGCCGACCCGGACCGGCAGGACCAGGCGACGGCCGGGGCAGGTCGGGCCGATGACCGGAGCTGGCGGGCCGGCGACCACCACATCCACTCCGAGTACAGCGGGGACTTCGACACCTCGACGAACCCGCCGACGTTCCGCAAGGGCACCGACGCGGTCTACCCGATCGTCACCAACGCGATCATGGCGAAGAACTTCGGGCTGACCTGGGCCATGTGCACCGACCACGGTGGACCGACGCACTCCAAGGTGAACCTGGAGCAGGCGTACCCCGATCTGCTCCGGTCCCGCCGGCTGGTGCCCGAGGTGTTGCAGTTCTGGGGCATGGAGTTCGACGCCCCGGCGATGGACCACCACACCCTGATGATCCCCCGGCACGCCGACGAGGCGAAGCAGCTCTTCGAGCTGGAGAGCCGGTTCGCCAAGCGGGACCCGTTCCCGGCCGACCCGGGCCGCGACACCGAGGCCAAGATGGTGGAGTTCCTCAAAGTCGCGCGGACAATGCCGCACAAGCCGCTGGTGATCGCCCACCACACCTCCCGCTCGGCGACCGGGCTCGGGGTGTACGGGCAGGACCTCCCGCACGAGTTCCGCAACGGCAACGACGCGGCCCCGGACGTGTACGTCGGCTTCGAGGGCGCCCCGGGCCACCAGGCGGGCCCACTCAACGGCAGCGCCCGCGGCGGCTACGGCAACCACCCCACCTACGGCGGCTACGACCAGGCGACCGCCCGGGTCGGCGGGCTGTGGGACGCGCTGCTCGGCGAGGGGCGACGCTGGTGGATCACCGCGACGTCCGACTCACACGTGCACTGGACCCGGGGCGGCACCGACTTCTGGCCGGGTGAATACAGCAAGACCTACGTGCTGGCCCGGCAGGAGTACCACGACATCATGGACGGCCTGCGCCACGGACGGATCTTCGTCACCACCGGTGACCTGATCAGCCGCCTCGACGTCACCGCCAGCAGCCAGGGGCACTCGGCCGGAGCGGGCGAGACCGTCACCGTCAGCCGCCGCGACCGCACCGACGTGGACGTCGTTATCCGGTTCCGGCCGCCGGCCGGGACGAACGGCAACGGGGACCGCCCACAGGTCCGCCGGGTCGACCTGATCGTCGGGCAGGTCACCGGCCCGAGCGTCGACCGGGACGCCGACACCAACCCCACCACCGCCGTGGTGGCCCGGTTCGGTCCGCGCGACTGGCGGCAGCAGGGTGCGCAGTACGTCATCCGGCACACCCTGCGCGACGTCGGGGTCGACAGTTACCTGCGGGTCCGCGGCACCAGCACCGACGAGGCGGAGCCGCTGGCCGACGGGCTGGAGAGCCCGTGGAGCGACCTGTGGTTCTACTCCAACCCGGTGTTCGTCCGGGTGCGCTGACCGCCCGGTCCCGGCCCGCGGGCGGCGGGCCGGGACCACCCCCACCCGGTCGACGACGGTGGATATGATCAGGCGTACGGCGAGGGTCTCCCCCGACGGACGAGGGTCCAGGGTGGACGCCAACTCGCCATCAAACGCCCGTGTTCGAGCGGGTGTGGGGCAATTGGCGAATCGCGTACCGGCCCCCGGTTGTGAATCTTGACCACCCGAAAGCGCAGGTCATACGCTCCGGGCACCCCTGATTCATTTCCCGGGAAGGGAAACGAAACGCCTCATGCGAACGCCGATAATCCGCTCCGCATCGCTTTCCCGCCAGCGGTTGGCCAGCGCCACCGCCATCGTCCTCCTGGCCGGAATCACCCCCCTGGTGGTCGGCCCGTCCGCCTCCGCCGCGCCCCCGACGACCTGTAGCACCGATCCCACCGACCGGTTGGCCTCGGTGCCCAGCCCGGAGAGCTTCCTCGGCTTCCCGCTCGGCACCGGCCAGGAACGGGTGGTCACCAACGAGGAGGTACGGGGCTACCTCGACGCCGTGGACACCGCCTCCAAGCGGGTCGTCACCGGCGTGCTGGGCACCAGCGTGCTCGGCCAGCCGCTGCCGTACGCGATCGTGTCCAACGAGCGCAACGTGCGGCCGGCCGTGCTCAGGGGCATCGCCGAGGACGTCCGCTCGCTGCGCGACCCCCGGACGGTCAACCAGCAGCAGGCCGGCGAGATCGCCGAGGCGGCCCCGGCCATCGTCTGGGTCACCGCCAACGTGCACGGCGGCGAGAAGAGCGGCACCGACGCCGCCCTCAAGACGCTGTACGAGCTGGCCGCCGGCCTGTCCTGCGAGGTCCAGCAGCGCAACGACAACCTGGTCACCATCATCGTGCCGACGCAGAACCCGGACGGCCGCGACGCCAACCGCCGGCAGAACGAGTACGGCTTCGACATGAACCGGGACTGGTTCGCCCGGACCCAGCAGGAGACCGACGGCAAGCTCGAACTGATGCGCAGGTACCCGCCGCAGGTCTTCATCGACGCGCACGAGATGGGCGGCCGGCAGTACTTCTTCCCGCCCAACGCCGACCCGATCCACCACGAGATCTCCGGCGAGGCGGTCGACTGGATCAACCGGATCGGCGAGGCCAACAAGGCCGGCTTCGGCTACAACGGCGCGTGCGGTGGCGCGGTGACCACCGAGTGCTACTTCAACTACTCCACCTACGACCTGTTCTTCATGGGGTACGGCGACACGGTGCCGGCCGCAGGCTTCGGGGCCGCCGGCATGACGTTCGAGAAGGGCAGCTCGTCGGCGGTGGCCGACCGGGTGCAGCAGCAGTTCCACACCCAGTGGTCGACCCTCGGGTGGGCGGCGGCGCACAAGGGTGAGGTGCTGAACGGCTGGTACAAGGTCTGGAAGGACGCCCTCGCCCAGGGCCGGGCCGGCACGTTGGAGCCCAACGAGGTGGTCCAGCCGACCAACACCGTGCAGTTCCCGGTGCCGGCGCAGACCGTCCGGTCGTACTTCCTGCTGCCCGACCGGCAGCTCGCCGACGCCCGCCAGCTCGTCGAGCGGCTACGCCGGATGGACGTCGAGGTCTACCAGGTGAAGAAGGCCGTCAAGCTGCCCACCGCCAAGCTCTTCGGCGGCCGGTCGGCGACCAACCTGACCGTACCGGTCGGGTCGTACTGGATCCCGATGAACCAGCCGCAGAAGCACTGGATCCAGGCGATCATGGGCGAGGACCCGTACACGCCGTTCCCGTACTTCTACGACGTGTCGTCGTGGAGCAACCCGCTGCTGATGGGTGTGAACGCCGTCTACACCGGCGCGGACGTCAAGCCCAACGCGGAGCTGATCGACAAGATCCAGAACACCGGTGGCGGCAAGATCCTGGCCGCGCCGCCGTTGAAGGGCTCCTACACCTACGAGCTGGACTCCGCCGCCGCGGCCGAGTTCACCTTCACCCTGCTGGGTCAGGGCGTGCAGCTGGTGCGGGACCTCGACAACGGGCAGGTGGGGATGCCGGCCGGCGCGTTGACGCCGGAGCTGAACACCACGGCCAAGAAGCTGGGCGTCACGCTCACCCCGTACACCACGGCGGCGGTCGGCACCCCGATCAGCCGGCCGGATGTCGGCCTGTTCCAGGGCACCGGCATCTCCACCACCTCCGGTTCGCACGGCGAGGCCCGGTACGTGCTGGGCAAGCGGTGGGGCCTGGACCTCACCCCGGTCACCACCGCCGACATCAACGACAACACCCCCGCCTTCACCGGTCGCACGGTGCTGCTGGTGCCGGACGGCAGCAACGCGACAGGCGGGTTGACCGCGACCGGGCAGGCCAACCTGCGCGCCTGGATCGCCCAGGGCCACACCTACCTGGGCCTGCGTAACGAGGGCACCCGGATGGCCCGCGCCGCCGGTCTCACCTCGACCACGGAGAAGCCGAAGCCGACCGGCTACACGGTGATCGGTTCGCACCTGCGGGTCGACGTGGACCCGGACAGCCCGGTCGGGCTGGGCCGGCCGGCGGAGGACTTCGAGTTCAACAACAACGACCCGATCCTCACCCCCAGCAGCACCGGCCGCAACGTGCTGCGCTACCCGAGCGGGGACACCTTCTGGGCCAACGGCTACACGGTGCAGGGTGACGCGCTCAAGGGCACGGTCGCGGTGGTGGACGAGCCGACCGGCGCCGGACGGGCGGTGCTGTTCGCGTTCAACCCGCTGTTCCGGGCGTACAACGAGAGTGGCCTGCACCTGGTGGCCAACGCGCTGCTCTACCCGGGCGGCGGCACGGCGGCCCGGACCGCGTCGCCGGTCCCGGTCGACCCGGCCCGCGCCGCCGCGGCGGCCGCCCCGGTCGCCGAGAACCTGGGCGGACAGTGGCGGCCGTTCACCCTCCAGGTGGCCGCCGGTGACCTGGCCCGCACCGAGGCGGTCGTCGACAGGTACACCGACACCGCCCGGGTATCCGTGGCGGACGGCTCGGCGTACCTGGTGATCCCGAACCCAGCGGGTCTCCAGATCGACGAGCACCCGTTCCTGGGTGACCTGGTGCGGACCCTGCGGGCCGAGCAGGTCCCGCTGCGTTCCGTGGTGGGTTAACACCCGCCAGGGGTGGGGGCGACGCCGCACGGCGTCGCCCCCACGCCCGGTCCGGGCACCGCGCGCCTCCCGGCACCCACGCCGCACCGGCACCACGTGCGCCGCCGCGACTGCCACCCCACCCCGCGCGGAGCCGGCCATCCGGCGTCGGCTAGGAACGGTGCATGCCCCGCTACCTGCTGTTTCCCGGCCGACATCACCTGCTGACCCGGTTCCAGGCCGACTATCTGCACCGGCTCGCCACCGCCGGTCACCACGACACCCCCGACGGCGACCGGGCCGGCGACGACGGGACGACCGTGGTGTGGGCGGTCACCTCGGCCAACCACGAGAACACCCGCCGCAACCCGGTCCCCTACCACCGGCGGGAGGCGGCGATCGAACGGTTCAGCGTGCTGGCCGGGCTGCGGTCGGTGGTGGTGCCGGTCTTCGACACCGCCGAGACCGACCGGTTCGCCGAGGTGACCCTCAAGAACGTGGCGGCCACCGCCGGCCTGGAGCTGACCCCGGACGACACCGTGGTCGCCTGCTCGACGCCGCAGGTCGCCGCCATGTACGCCCGGTTGGGGTTCCCGATCGCCGGGGTGGAGGCCGACGTAGACCCGACCCCCGCCCGGCCCTGGGACGTGCTGTTGCGGCTGGCCGCCGACGACCCGTCGTGGCGGGAGCTGGCCCACCCGGCGACCCTCGACGTCTACGCCCGCTACCGGCTCGACGACCTGGTCCGTTCGGTGGTCAACGACCCGGTGGTCGGCGACGAGGGCGGGCTGACCGCCACCCGCGACTACCGGACGTACGCCGAGGCGTTCGCCGACGCGGCGCAGCGCAAGTGGGCGGCGGTGCGCGAGCACGTGCGGCCCGGCCGGATCGTCGACGTCGGCTGCGGCGCGGGCGCGGTGCTGGAGCTGGCCGACCGGGAGCCGACGCTGCGGGAGAGCGACCTGATCGGGGTCGAGGTGGCCCGCCACCTGTACGAGGAGTGCGTGCACAAGAAGGCGCAGGGGGTCTTCGCCAACCCGAACGTCTTCTTCTACCGTCGCAACGTGCTCGGCGGGGCGGTGTTCGCGCCCCGGTCGGTGGACACCACGATGACCTTCGCGCTGACCCACGAGATCTGGTCGTACGGCGATCGGATGGCGTCGCTGCGCCGGTTCGTGCAGGCCATCTACGACCACACGGTGCCCGGCGGGGTGTGGATCAACAGCGACGTCTGCGGGCCGGACGGCCGGGACCGGACGGTACGGCTGCGGCTGTCGACCACCGACGGGGCGAACCCGACCCGGCCCCGCGAGGATCTGGCGTCACTGCCTGCCGACCGGGTGGCCGCGCACCTCGCCGGGCTGTCCACCCGGGCCCGGCTGGACCAGTTCGCCGTCGACTACCGGTTTCCGTTCGGGTTCCGCCCGGTCGACGACGGCACCGGCGCGGTGGTCGAGCTGCCGCTCGGCGCGGCGATGGACTTCCTCACCCGCAAGGACTACACCGACAACTGGCTGTCCGAGACGCAGGAGGAGTTCTGCGGGTTGGAGTGGGCCGACTGGAAGGCCCTGCTGGCCGACGTGGGGTTCGAGGTCGACCCGGCCAGCGGCCCGTACCGCAACGACTGGATCGTCACCCACCGGCTCGCGCCGACCGCGGCGCTGTCGACGGTGGAGGGGGCCCCGCTGGACTGGCCGGTGACGCACGTGCTGCTGGTCGCCCGCCGGCCGGTCAACACCTGATCCGGCGGGAGACGGAAGGCCGGGGGCGGGAGGGATCCGCCCGCCCCCGGCACCGCCGTCAGGAGCCGGTCAGGACAGGAACTTGTCCAGCGCCGCCTCGATGGTGCCGCTGTCCGGGGCCGCGTACGCCTTCATCGTCGTCTTGTTGTACGAGATGAAGCTCGGGCACCGGGTCGCCGGGGCGTTGACGACCCCGCCGTCGCCGATCTTCTCCGCGGTCTTCGCGGCGTAGAAGGTCAGCTGGTAGCGCGAGGAGATGTACGAGACGCTGACGTTCTTGCCGTCGCTGGCCTTGTAGTCGCACTTCTTGGGCGCGCCCTCGCTGCCCGGGACCATCGACATGCAGCCGACGACCGAGACGCTGGTGAAGTCGGCCGACTTGGCGTAGTACCGCTTGTCGGAGCCGACGATCTTCGACGACCAGAACGACGGCCGCTCCGGGTTGTTCGAGAAGACGTACGCCTTGGCGGTGGCCGGGCCGGTGTAGGTGGCCGCGTTGAGGATCGGGCTGCCGTCGCAGACCGACGACAGGTCGCTGGAGTAGCGGGCCGTCACCGCGTTGTTGTTGTTGTTGTTCGGCTGCTCCGTGGGCGGGTCGGACGCCTGCGGAGTGGACGAGGGTTCCGTGCCGGAGCCCTGGTTGGCGGTCGCGCTCGGCGTCGGGGTCGGGTCGGGCTCGTCGTCGTTGCCGACCAGGGCGAGCCCGATGCCGGCGCCACAGAGCGCGAGGATGAGGACCACCGCGCCGATGATGAGGCCGATGACCAGGCCCCGGTTCGACTTCTGCGGCGGCACGGGAACACCGAACTGCGGGGCCTGGCCGAACTGCGGGGCCTGACCGTACTGCGGGGCCTGACCAGGCTGGCCGTACGCCGGGTAGCCGGCGGACGGTGCCGGCGGCCCGCTCCACGGGGTGACGTTCGGATCCGGCTGTTCTCCGTACGGAGGGTGACTGTTGCTCATCTGAAGCCCTTATCGCTGTCGACGGTACCCAGGCACTGGATCATCGGTCAGGGTAGTGAGCGGCACAAACCGAGGCGCTGGTTGTCGGACGGCAACGAACCCCGACCGACCACGGGCAGAGCGGGCACGACTACTTTCCGTGGCGAAGTGCGATCCTCCGCGATGCCCGCCGAGCCGCCGCGGGTGGCTTCGGCGGCGAAATGTGGGGTGCGGAAAAGGGATTCCGCCCGGATCGTGCCTTCCGTGCCGGACACCGCGAGAAGGGTTCACAATGTGATGTAGATCATGCATCACGATCTCGACAACCGCGACGACCGCTGCAAACCACGACGTGGCGCGGATCTCCCACCCACCCGCTATACATCGATGTTCATCACATCGAAGTATGGGCATGTGACGGTGGATCGGCTTATCGTGAGGCTCATGAAAAGGTCCCGCCCGTCCCGGCGGGCACCCCGCGTCCACCGCACGAGGAGGCGGCCCATGCCTGCCGCGCCCCACCCCACCACCCTCCGTCGGATCGTCCTCGTCCTCGCCGCCTGCGCGGCCGTGCTCGCCCCGCTGACCCTCACCGCCCCCGCCGCACGGGCCGCACCCGTCACCGTGGTCAACGGCACGCAGTTCACCGACACCAACGGCGCCGGCGTGCACGCCCACGGCGGCGGCATGATCAAGGTGGGCGACTACTACTACTGGTTCGGCGAGAACCGCAACGACAACAACACCTTCCGGTACGTGTCGGTCTACCGCTCCACCGACCTGCGCACCTGGGAGTTCCGCAACAACGTGCTCACCCAGTCCTCGGCCGGCGAGCTGGCGACGGCGAACATCGAACGCCCCAAGGTGATCTACAACGCCGGCACCGGCCAGTACGTGCTCTGGATGCACTGGGAGAACGGCGTCGACTACAACCAGGCCCGGGTCGCGGTGGCCACCTCCAGCACGGTCGACGGCAACTACCGCTACCTGGGCAGCTTCCGCCCGCTGGGCCACGACTCCCGGGACCAGACGGTGTTCCGCGACGACGACGGCACCGCGTACCTGATCTCGGCCACCCGCAACAACGCCGACCTGAACATCTACCGCCTCACCGCCGACTACACCGGGGTCGCGTCGCTGGTGCGGACGCTGTGGCCGGACAACTACCGGGAGGCCCCGGCGATGTTCAAACGCAACGGGGTCTACTTCCTGGTCACCTCGGGGGCCACCGGCTGGTCGCCCAACCAGGCCCGGTACGCCACCGCCAGCAGCGTCGGCGGCACCTGGACCAACCCGACGAACTTCGCCGACGGCACCACCTACGACTCCCAGTCGGCGTACGTGCTGCCGGTGCAGGGCAGCGCCGCCACCTCGTACCTCTACCTCGGCGACCGCTGGGCCGGCGCGACGGGCGGCCCGGTGAACCAGTCCCGGTACGTCTGGCTGCCGCTGAACTTCCCCACCGCCACCTCGCTGACCATGAACTGGTTCCCGCAGCTCACCATCGACACCGCCACCGGCGTGGTCTCCGGCGTCGACGGCGGCTACACCTTCGACACGCTGCGCGCCCGGCACAGCGGCAAGTGCCTGGACGTGCTCGACCGGTCCACCGCCGACGCCGCCGCCGTGGCCCAGTACGGCTGCAACTCCGGCACCAACCAGCAGTGGCAGCTGCGCGACGCCGGCTCCGGCTACGTCCAGATCGTCGCCCGGCACAGCGACAAGTGCCTCACCGTGGCCGGCGGGTCCACCGCCGACAGCGCCGCGGTGCAGCAGTTCGGCTGCCAGTCGGGGCGTACCGACCAGCAGTGGCAGGTCCGCGACGCGGGCTCCGGGTACGTCCAGCTCGTGGCCCGGCACAGCGGCAGGTGCCTCGACGTCAACGGCTACTCCACCGCCGACGGCGCCCGGGTGATCCAGTACACCTGCGGCACCGGCGCCAACCAGCAGTGGCAGCGGGTCCGGGTGGCCTGACCGCACCCCGTCCGCCGGCCCGCCTCCCGCAGGCCGGGACGGCGGACGACCGCCGCCCCGCATCCCACCAGCACCGGAACCCGGTGTGACGATGACCTCACCCCACGTGTACCCGCGCCGACGTCTACTGGACCGGACAGCAGACGTCCGCGCGGGGGTACGGGGTGCGCGACAGCACGCAGGAACAGCTTCACCGGCTCCGGTCACTGCGGACCGCCGCCGGGCTGACCATCGGGGAACTCGCCGCCCGGTCCGGGGTGAGTGCCCGCACCATCGGAGGGATCGAGCGGCACACGATCCGCCGCCCGCACCCCGGCACACTGCGGGCGTTGGGCACCGCCCTGGGGCTGCACGGGCCCGACGCCGACCGGCTCGGCACCGCCGGCGGGCAGGTGGGTGTGGTCACCGGGCTGCCCGGGGTGACTCCCCACTTCACCGGCCGCCACGCCGACCTCGCCTGGCTGACCGCCCGGCTGGGCCACCGCCACGCGGTGCAACTGATCGGCCTGCCCGGGGTGGGCAAGACCGCGCTGGCCGTCCAGGCCGCCACCCGGCTGGCCGACCGGTTCCCCGACGGGGTGCGCTTCCTCGGCCCGGTCGGGGACGCCACCGCCGCCACGATCGCGCGACGGCTGCTGCCGGCCGCCACGACGGCATCGACCGGGTCGGACCCGGAGGCCGTCGGGGCGTACCGCGATCTGGTGCGCGCCCGGCGGATGCTGGTGGTGCTGGACGGCGTCCGGGACACCCGCCAGGTCGGGCCGTTGCTCCCCGTGGACGCCACCGCCGTCACCCTGGTCACCGGCGGGCAGCCGCTGGCGGGGCTACCGGAGGCCGACAGGTGGCTGGTGCCGCCGCTGCCGGCCACCGACGCGCGGGCCGCACTGACCGCCATGGTGGACGGCAGCACCCCCGCCCCGGCGGTGGCCGAACTGGCCGCCTGCTGCGCCGGCCTGCCGCTGGCCCTGCGGGTGACCGCGAACCGGCTGCTGACCCGCCCGCAGTGGAGCGCACAGTGGCTGATCGACCGGTTGACCCGACCGGAACGGGTGCTCGGCGCGCTGGTCGCCGGGGACCTGTCGGTCCGCGACGCCTTCGAGCGGGCGTACGCCGGGCTGTCGTCGCCGGCCCGGCGCGCCCTGCGGCTGCTGCCCCGGCTGGTCGGACCCGCGCCCGCCGAGGCGGGTTTCCTCGATCTGGCCGAACGGGGCTGGCTCACCGCCGGCCGGGACCACCGCTACCAGCCCCATCCGCTGGTCCGCGCCTTCGCCCGGGTGGTGCCCGGCACCTGACGTTCAGTCGGTCCCGGACAGCTCGGCGAGCAGGTCCCCGGCCCGGCGGGCCAGGTCCGGGTCGTCACAGTCGTCGGCCAGCGCGATCGCCCGCGCCAGGTACGCCGGGGCCGACCGGGTCTCCCCGGTACGACGCAGCGCCTCGACCAACTCCACCAGGGCCAGCGCCTCGGTCGCCGGCATCGCGGTCGCGCGCAACCCGGCCACCGCCTCCCGCCGGACCGCGACGCACTCCGGCCACCGGCCGAGGGCGGCGAGGTCGTCGCCGATGCGCCGACAGGTCAACGCGTCGGTGCAGGCCCGGGCGAAAGCCGCGATCGGATGGTGCGGATCGCGCAGCAGCCGTCGGGTCCGCTCGTGCACCCGCAGCGCCTCGGCGGGCCTACCCAGCGCCAGCAGGGAGGAGCCGAGTGAGGCCATCGCCTGTGGCAGCCCCTCCGGGTCGGCCGCGCGGCGCAGCATCACCCAGGCCCGCTGCCGGTGCCGCAGCGCCGCCGCGTGCTCGCCCAGCCCGGTGTGGCCGCTGGCGGCGTAGAGCAGCGCCCACCCCTGCTGGGCCGGATCGCCCGCGCGGACGGCCCGCTCCAGCGCCCGGGTGGCGGTGGCGACGCTGCGCGCGTACTCACGTTGGCAGATCGCCTGCGCCCAGGACAGGTAGTTGAGGTGGACCGCCTCCGTGCGGGGGTCGCCCAGCCGGGCGGCGGAGCCGGCGGACAACCGGAAGACCTCCGGCCAGACGTCGAGGTGCACCCGGCTGTCGGAGAACCAGTGCAGCGCGTCGACGGTGTCGACCACCTGCCCGTGCAGGTCCTCGGCGGCGGCGGACCGCAGCGCCGCGAACCAGTTGCCCCGCTCGGCGTCGAGCCAGCCGGCCGCCGCCGTCCGGTCCGGGAACTCCGTCAGCGACGCCGGTCCACCCGGCTCGAAGTGCTGCCCGGCGGCCGTGGTGCGGGCCAGCCACCAGCGCAGCAGGATGGTCCGCAACGCACCGGTCGTCGCCGGCTCCTCGGCGGTCATCCGGTCGGCGGCGAACTCCCGGACCAGGTCGTGCAGCCCGTACCGGTCCGCCGGCACCGCGGCCACCAGGCCGCTCTCGACCAGGGCCTCCAGCCGTCCCTCGGCCTCCTCGGCGTCGGTGCCGCCGAGAACGGCGACCGGATCCGGGCCGAAGTCCGGGCCGGGCACCAGGGACAGCCGCCGGAAGGTGCGCCGCAGGTCCGTCCCCAGCCGCCGGTACGACAGGCTCAGCGCGGTGTGGATGCCGGCGGCCCCGGCGTCGATCACCGTGAGCCGGGCCTGCTCGCCGGTGAACCGCCGGTTCAGCTCCCCCACCGACAGCCCCGGCTCGTCGGACAGCCGTTGCCCGGTGACGCGCAGGGCCAACGGCATGTGCCCGCAGTGCCGGGCCAGCTCCGCCCACCCGGTCGGGTCGGCGGCGGCGTCGGGTGCGGCGATGGCCCGCAGCATCGCGGTCGACTCCTCGGCCGGCAACGGCTCCAGGGACAGCCACCGGGCGGCGTCCAGGCCGCTGAGCCGTCGCCTGCTGGTGACCAGCACGAGACCGGGCCCGGCCCCGGGCAGCAGCGGCCTCGCCTGGGCCTCGTCGGCCGCGTTGTCCCACACCACCAGGGCCCGGCGCTGGCAGAGCACCGACCGGTACGCCGTGGCCCGCTCGTCGAGCCCGGCGGGGATCCGCCGCTCCGGCACACCGAGGGCGCGCAGCAGCAGGTGCAGCGCCTCGCCGGGCGGGGTGGGGACGTCGTCCATGCCGCGCAGGTCGACGAAGAAGCAGCCGTCGGGGAACTCCGGGGCCAGGTCGGCTGCGGCCCGTGCCGCGAGGCCGGTCTTGCCCACCCCGGCCGGCCCGGTGACGACGACCACGGTGGCCTGCCGCCGGTCGCCCGACGGCCGACGCGCGGCGTCGCCGAGGGTACGCAGTGCCGCCGCCCGCCCGGTGAAGTGGCACGGTGGGGCGGGTGGCTCGCAGCCGGCGGGCCGGTCGGAGGTGGCCTCGTCCAGCCGGTGGCGCACGTCGTCAGGCACGTCGAGGACGTCGCACAGGACGGTCAGGGTACGCCGCTGCGGGCGACGGACCCGGTCGCGTTCGATGTCGCTGATCGCCCGGACACTGACCCCGCAACGCTCGGCGAGCCCCTCGATCGACAGGCCCGCCGCCAGCCGGTGGGCCCGCAGCACCGCGCCCAGCGACGGCCGTTCGGGTGTGCTCGGTATCGGGTTCACCGGGCACACCCTCACAGATCGCCGACCCGCGGTGCCACACATCGACCAGTGACTTACCGCATGCCCGGGTCACCGACCATTCAGCCGCCACGTCTGGTATCCGTCGTCGGGCCGCAGCGGCACCGGGTTCCGGTTCGGACCGTGGCCCTCGATCAGCTGCCACCGGCCGCCGTACTCCCCCCATCTCGACACACCGGCCCGACCTGCCGGTTGCGGCGCAGCGGTCAGCTCCGCAGGCTCCACTGCTGGTTCTGTTGCCCGTTGCAGGCCCAGAGAACGAGTTTGGTGCCGTTGGCCGTGGCCGCGTTGGCGGCGTCCAGGCAGAGACCCGACTGCACGCCGGTGATGGTGCCGTTGGCGTTGACGTTCCACTGCTGGTTGGCACCCTCGTGACAGTCCCAGATGATCACCTTGGTGCCGTTGCCGGTGCCCTGCCCGGAGGCGTCGAGACACTTGCTGCCCGAGACCTGGAGCTGCCGGCCCGCCGTGCGGGTGAAGCGCTGCGCGGTTCCGCCCGTACAGTCCCACAGCTGGACCTGCGTGCCGTTGGTGGTGCTGCCGTTCGGCACGTCGACACAGCGACCCGACTGGGTGCCCACGAGTTGGACACTCTGCGCCGGGGTGCCGCCACCGGCCGGAGCGTATCCCGCCCCGGCGATGTTCGCCTGCACCGCGTCCTCCGTGGCCGGCGACGGGTAACCCGAGGTCAGCACGCCCTCGAAGAAGGTACCCCGGCCGGAGACGCTGTTGTCGCCGCCGATGCCGAGCAGAATCGCGCCCTCCTTCTTCATCGGGTGGTATCCGTTGGGCCGCCGCCCGTCGAAATAGGTCGTCAGGCCACCCGACTGGGCGTTGCCACCGCGGATCGCCCAGTGGTTCGGCTCGCCTTTGACCATGGCGGTCACGAAACGGTGGTTGATGGACGCGATGTTGTTGTAACCGGCGTTCACCCCGGAGAACAACCCCCACTCCAGATCGGCCATGACCCACGGGCCGGCGCCGGCACCGTATCCCCACTGCTTGTTGGCGCCGAAGTAGACCGTCTCCATGATGGCCGGCGAGTCGGCCTGGCCGTCGGTCTGCGCATTGCCGTAGTCGAAACAACACCACTGGTTGTAGTGCGTGCCGTCGACCACGGCGTAGATGCCCTCGGGCTGGTCACCGGTGGCGACGCCGTTGGTGTTGTTGTTGCGGTAGCCGGTGCCGGGCGAGACGTAGACGCCGTACGCCTTCTGGCCGCCGATCGTGATCGGGGCCGCCTTCGCGTCGGCCAGGTTGTCCCAGCCGCCCGGCGCGGGGCCGGGCCAGTAGCCGCCGGGCGCCTGGGTGAGGCGGTTGTTGCGGCCCGACTGGTCGTAGATGATCGTGATCACGCAGCTCGTGTTGGCACAGAAGGAGTCCTGGATCGCGGCGTCGACGACGCCACCCGCGCTCAGCACCCCGACGTCCCGGGTGGTGTTGTCCGACGTCCGGCGCACCTGGTACAGCGGCCCGTTGTACGCGCCGTACAGGGCGCGGGTGGTGCTGTGCGCGGCCACGCACGGTGTGCCGCCCGAGGCGTAGATGTCGCACGGGCCGGTGGTCGCGGCCTGCGCGCCCGGCGCGTCGGCCAGCACGGAGCCGCCGCTGACGACGGCGAGGGTCGCCATCGTCGCCACGGCGATCGTCATACGACTGGGCCTTCTCTTCACCTTCATCGAATCCCTCTCCGGAACGGTACGGGTGCGGTGGTGGCCGCCTCCGGCACGGCTGTGCTTCGCGTCCGAACGACCGGGGGTACGGAACCGATCCATCGGCCGTGCCTTCTCCTGACATAAAACGTCAGATCTTTAACATTAACTTCTGTCGATATATTGCGCTACCCCGCTGGCCCTGTCCGCCCCGACCTGCGCCCCACGGAACGCCGGGCATCGGCGGATTGCCCCCGGGGGTGGCCACGGAACTGTTCCTGCCCCGTGGGGAATTGCCGTACGGCTATGCTCCACGGGAAACACGACGCATTCCCGCGTCGGTGGCGGAATTCGGCGTTGAGGGCGGGCATGAACATCGGGGAGATCGCCCGGCGGGCCGGAGTGTCCCGCAGCACCGTGTCCTATGTGTTGAGCGGGAAGCGGGCGGTGTCGGCGACGACCCGGCAACGGATCCAGGCGGTCATCGACGAGCTGGGCTACCGGCCCAACGCCAGCGCCCGCGCGTTGAAGGAGGGGCGCACCCGCACCCTCGGGCTGGTGATCCCCCCGGCCAACCAGCGTCTGACCGACATGCAGCTCGGCTTCGTCGCCAGCGTCGTCGAGGCGGCGGCCCGGCACGATCTGGACGTGCTGCTGTCCCCGTCCGGCGGCGACCACGACCGGTCCTTCGAGCGGATCGTCACCGGCCGCCGGGTGGACGGGGTGGTGCTGATGGAGATCCGGCTGACCGACGAGCGGGTGACCCGGCTGGCGACGGCGGGAGTGCCGTTCGTGACGATCGGTCGGACGGCCGACCCGCACGCGATGAGCTGGATCGACGTCGACTACGCGACGTTGATCTCCCGCTGCGTACACCACCTGGCCGACCTGGGACACCGCCAGGTGGCCCTGGTGAACCGGTCCGCCGAGCTGGTCGCGGCGGGTTACGGCCCGAGCCACCGCGCCCTGGCCGGGTTCCGGGCGGCCGTCGCCGAGCGGGGCCTGACCGGTGTCGACGTCTGCTGCGGCGACGACACGCCCTCCGGTGAGGCGTGCGTGGCGCACCTGCTGGCGGCGCATCCGGAGGTCACGGCGGTGGCCACCATCAACGAGGCGGCGCTGCCCGGCATCCAGCGGGCGTTGAACGGCGCCGGCCTCTCGGTGCCTGGCGACTTCTCCGTCACCGGGGTCGCCGCCCAGCACTGGGCGGAGGATTTCCACCCCCCGCTGACCGCCGCCGACGTGCCGATGCGCCAGATGGGCGCCGAGGCGGTGGCGCTGCTGCTGGAGCTGATCGCCGCGCCCGGCGGCCCACCCCGGCACCGGCTCTACGCGCCACCCGTCTCGCTGCGCTCCAGCACCGGCCCGGTCCGACCCCGCTGACCCGGCTCCGACCTCCGGCCGGGGCGGCCGTCCCGGTCGCCGGCCGGGGCAGCCGGCACACCGCGCGCCGAACGTCCCCGCGCCGGGACCCCGCCCCGCCGGGCCCGGCGCGGGGTTCACGCGTCGCACGGCCCCGGGCCCGCCGACGCTGCCCGGCGTTCCTGCTGCGCGGCGGCGAGGATGAGATAGCTACTGGCCGTCCAGGTGTACGCCCGGTCGCGCAGGCCCGCACCGGTCTCGGCGTCGAAGTTCTCGGCGAAGCCGGACTTCTCGCACAGGGTCAGGAACCGCCTGCTGATCTCGTCGGCCAGCGCGGTGTGCCCGGCCCGGCGCAGCCCGTCCTCGACCAGCACGGTGGAGGGTGCCCAGATGGGGCCCCGCCAGTAGCCGTCGGCGAGGTAGTGCGGCGAGTCGGTCGGTTCGGTGGCCAGCCCGTGGGTCGTCAGGTGGGCCGCGACGCCCCGGGCCAGCGCACCGGCGACCGGGGCGGGCAGGTCCTCGCCGAGGATGACGGGCATCAGGTCGAGCAGGCTGCGGCTGGCCCGGCGTCGCCCGGTGTGCGGGCTGCGGGCGGTGAAGCGTTCGCCGTCCCACAGGTCGCGCAGCAGGGCGGTACGGACCCGGTCGGCCTCGGCCGACCAGCCGGCGGCGGGCCCGCCCAGTTCGGCGGCGAGGTCGGCCAGGCAGCGTAGTTGGCTGACCAGGAGGGCGGCCAGGTCGGCGGTCTCCAGGACCCGGCCGTCGTCGAAGGTGGTGGCGTTGTCCCAGCCGCTGTCGTTGCCGTGCTGGTAGTGGGGCAGGTCGCTGCCGGGGGCGCGGCGTGCGTCCAGCCAGAACCGGGTCCACCGGGCCAGCCGGTCGTACGTCCGGGCCAGCACCGCCCGGTCCGGCGGGGTAGGCAGCCGGCGGCGCAGCTGGCCCAGGGCCCAGCCGTGCACGGGCGGCTTGACGAAGTTGTGCAGCACCTCGGAGTGGGTGACCGAGTCGGGCAGGGCGCCGGCGGCGTCCTGGTGGTCGAACGGCAGGTGGAACTGGTGCCAGGCCAGGTCGGGTTCGCCGGCGGCCAGGGCGATCGCGTTGAAGCAGTGGTCCCAGCTCCACACCTTGTCCATCCAGTGCTTGGACATCAGCACGGCCGGTCGGGTGACGAAACCGCCCGGCTCGACGGTGGCCGACCACAGCACGTACGCGGCCAGGTCGGCGGCGGGGGTGTCGGCGTCGCGCCAGGGGGCGACCGCGTCGACGAAGGCGGCGAACTCGGCCGTGCGCTCGCGGTACAGCTCGTCGAAGGTGCCGGTCGGCCGGTAGGGGGGCCGGGCGGTGGCGTACTCCTCGATGGCGATCTCCCAGGGCCGGTCGGCGGGGAGGTCCAGCCACCGGTCGGCGACGCCGAGCGCCTCGACGCCGACCACGTCGTGCAGCGGCGCGGACAGCCCGGTGACCCGGTAGCGGCGGCCCGTCTCGTAGGAGGTGAACACGGCCGAGCCGTCGACCGGGTCGCGGTAGAGGTAGGTCCCGCTGAACGGGGTGAGGGTACGGGCGGCGGCGGCGATCCGCAGGCCGAGCCCCCGGCCCCGCAGCCGCAGGGTGTCCGGCCCCTGGTAGCCGACGTCGATCCGGCCGTCGCCGTCGCGCCAGGTGAGCAGCGCGGGGGTGGCGACGACCGTGGCGTCGGCGTGCGGGGCCAGGCGCAGCACCGGGTGCATGCCGCTCTGGTGGGAGACCAGGTGCAGGTCGTCGGCGTACGTCTTCTCGGCCACCACCGGGGAGATGTCGAACCAGGAACCGCGGTAGCTGAACGGGACGTCCTGGAGGGAGAACTCCGGGCCGGACGGTGCGACGGTCATGTCGGGTGACGCCCTTTCGTGGTTCGGGTGGTCAGCCTTCGACGGTGCCACGTCGGCCCACCGGCGGCGGACGACGGAACCGAAGCCTCGAATCGGTTCGAACGAACATAGGTCCGTCCGCGCCGGGTGGTCAAGGAGGACTCCTGCCGGTCCGGGCCAGCAGGCGCGACCGGCTGACCGGAACGCAGATCATCTGCGGAAACATCCCCTTCACCGGACCGTCATTACATTGACATCCTTCATCATGTCGCTCTACGATCCCTTGCGAATCGATTCGCCTGCGAAGCCCTCCCGGAGAGCGTCCCCACGCCCCACAAGGAGCCGCCGTGAACACCCCGTCCCACCGCCGCCCCGGACGAGCCCGCGCGATCGCCACCCGGATCGCCGTCGGTCTGCTCGCCGTCGCCACCACCGCCGTCGCCGCCACCCCGGCCCGGGCCGCCGACGAGTCGATCAGCGTCAACTTCGCCAGCGTCGACGGCACCCCCACCTACCGGGCCTCCGGCTGGATCTACGGCATGACCGAGAACGCCAGCGGCCCGGCCGACCACTTCTACCGGGACGTCAGGTTCCAGTACATGCGGGCCGGGGGCGCGCAACTGCCGGGCAGCGGTTGGGTCGGCGGCAACTACGACCGCCGGTGGAACTCCACGCTCGCCCAGGCCCGCCGCACCGCCGCCCTGGGCGGTCAGTTCATCATCCTGCCGCACGACCTGTGGGGCGCCGACGGCGCGGGGATCTCCCGCTTTCCCGGCGACAACGGCAACTGGACCGACTACGACAACTTCCTGACCCGGCTCATCGGCGACGTCCGGGCGGCCGGACTGAGGGTGCAGTGGGACATCTGGAACGAACCCAACATCACCATCTTCTGGAACCGCCCGATCTCCCAGTACCTCGAACTGTGGCGGCGCACCTACCAGCGGCTGCGGGCGGAGTTCCCCGACCAGCTCATCGTCGGGCCGAGCTGCGCCTGCGTGCCGTCGACCAACCATGCGTTCTGGAACCAGTACCTGGACTTCGTCCGCTCCACCAACACGGTGCCGGACATCGTCAGCTGGCACTCGCTGCCCGGCGACCCGGTCGCCAACGTCGCCGCGGCCGACGCCACCCTCGACGCGCGCGGCATCACCCACCCGCGGCCGTACCAGATCAACGAGTACGGCGCGTCCAACGAGCAGAACCCGGCGGACGGCGCCTGGTACGTCGCCCGGCTGGAACGGGCCCGCGCGGACGGCCTGCGGGCGAACTGGGCCAGCGCCGGCAACCTGCACAACGACCTGGGCAACCTGCTGGTCCGCAACGCCGCCGGCCAGCACCAGCCCAAGGGCGAGTGGTGGGTCTACCGCTACTACGCCGCGCAGACCGGGCAGATCGCCGCGGTGACCCCCAGCCCCTCCTACGACGCCTTCGCCACCAGGGCGACCGGGACGGCGAGGGTGCTGGTCGGCGGCGGTCGGACCACCGGCAACCTGACGGTCAACCTGCAACGGCTGGACGCCACCAGCGGCATCGTGCAGAACAACCAGGTGCGGGTGCTCACCCAGCGCATCCCGTACAACAACGGTGGCGCGGTGCAGGGGCCGGTCACGGTGTCGAACACCGTGGTCACGCTGACCAACAACGCCGCCTCGGTGAGGCTGCCGTACGGCAACCAGAACGACACGTACACCGTCACCGTGCTGCCGCCCACGGAGACCGGCTTCACGTCGGTGGCGGTGGCCCAGCACTCCCAGCAGTGCCTGGACAACACCGGCTCGGGCGCCACCGACGGCAACCCCCAGCAGCAGTTCCCCTGCGAGGGCGGCGACCAGCAGCTGTGGAACTTCCGCCCGGTCGCCGGGGTGGCCGACACGTACACGGTCGTCAACCAGCAGAGCGGCAGGTGCCTGGACGTCAGCGGGGCGTCCACCGCCGACGGCGCGGCCGTCGACCAGTGGACCTGCCAGAACGGCCCCAACCAGCAGTTCACCCTGCGCCGGGTGACGTACGGGGGCAACGATCCGCACGACTACCAGCTCGTCGCCCGGCACAGCAACAAGTGCGTCGACGTCAACGGGGTCTCCACCGCCGCCCAGGCGCGGATCCTGCAGTGGACGTGCAAGCCGGTCAGCCAGAGCAGCCCGCTGAACCAGACCTGGCGGCTCTGGGGCCGGTGACACCGCCGGCCCGCGCGCCGGGCCGGACCACCCCCCTTCAAATTGATTTCTGTCACTGTCTTGGGTGATCCTGGGAGGGCTGGCGAACCGATTCGCCACCACCACCCGAGGGCGGGTCCACCCGGCCCACCCCGTCGACGCACCAAGGAGCCGCCCCGTGCGTACCCCGTCCCCGAACGGACCGGTCCCCGGTCCCGTCCCCCGGTCCCGCCGCCGGCACCGGCTGACCCTGCTGGTCGGCGCGCTGGCCGGCCTCCTCGTCATCGCCGGGGCCGCCCCCGGCGTCACCTCTCCCGCCGCCGAGGCCGCTGCGGCGATGGCCGCCATCGAGCCGGGACAGAGCACCCGGATCGTCGGCACCGCCTCCGGGCGCTGCCTCGAGGTCCCCAACTCCAGCACCACCAACGGCACCCAGACGCAACTGTGGGACTGCCAGGGCGGCGCCGGACAGACCTGGACCTGGACGGCCAGCCGGCAACTCACGGTCTACGGCAACAAGTGCCTGGACGCCTCCGGTCGGGGCACCACCGCCGGCACGGCCGCGATCATCTGGGACTGCAACGGCCAGACGAACCAGCAGTGGAACGTCAACGCCAACGGCACCATCGTCGGGGTGCAGTCCGGCCTGTGCCTGGACGCGAACGGCAACGGCACCGCCAACGGCACCAAGGTCCTGCTGTGGACCTGCAACGGTCAGGCCAACCAGCAGTGGACCTCGCCGACCACCCCGCCCACCACCGCCCCGCCGACCACCCCGCCGCCGACCACTCCCCCGCCCGCCGGCGCCCTGCCGTGCGACATCTACGCCGCCGGTGGCACCCCGTGCGTGGCCGCGCACAGCACCACCCGGGCGCTCTACGCCGCCTACACCGGCAACCTCTACCAGGTACGCCGTTCCTCGGACAACGCGACCCGCAACATCGGGCTGACCGGCACCGGCGGCACCGCCAACGCCGCCACGCAGGACTCGTTCTGCGCCGGCACCACCTGCGTGGTGACCGTCGTGTTCGACCAGTCCGGCCGCGGTAACGACCTGTGGTACCAGGGCTCCAGTGTGGTGCCCGGGTCGCCGCAGAGCCGGCCGGCGGTCGCGACCTCGGAGTCGCTGACGGTGGGCGGCGCGAAGGCGTACTCGCTCTACATCAACCCGGGCAACAGCTACTGGCGTGACGGTCACCTGACCGGGGTGCCGACCGGTGCCGCGCCGGAGGGCATGTACATGGTCACCAGCGGCACCCACGTCAACAACGGCTGCTGCTTCGACTACGGCAACAGCGAGACCACCCGTAAGGCCGACGCCGCCGGGGCCATGGACGCGATCAACTTCAGCAAGCAGTGCTGGTTCGGCGGCTGCTCCGGCTCCGGGCCGTGGGTGCAGGCCGACCTGGAATGGGGGCTGTTCCCCGGCGGCAGCAGCTCATGGAACCCCAACCAGCGGGCCTTCACCAGCAAGTTCGTCACCGCCACCCTGAAGAACAACGGCACCTCGCGCTTCGCCATCAAGGGCAGCGACGCCCAGTCCGGCAGCCTCTACACCCTCTACGACGGGTCGCTGCCGCCGGGCTACAGCCCGATGAAGAAGCAGGGCGCGATCATCCTGGGCAGCGGCGGGGACTGCTGCAAGCCCGACGGCGGCGCGAACCTCAGCGCCGGCACCTTCTACGAGGGCGCGATGGTCGCCGGCTACCCGTCGGACGCCACCGAGAACGCGGTGCAGGCCAACATCACCGCCGCCGGCTACCGCTGACGGATCTCCGCTGGTGCGCCGCGCCGGTCACCGTCCACGGTGGCCGGCGTGGCGGCCGTCGACGGCGGACGCCGGTCCGGCGCTACCCGGCCGGCGCGCCGAGGCGGTGGTCCAGGGCGGTGTGCCGGCGGCCCGCGCCGACGGTACGCACGGCAGCGGACAGCGCCCGGCGGGAACCGACCAGGACGACGAGTTGCCGGGCCCGGGTGACGGCGGTGTAGAGCAGGTTGCGTTGCAGCATCATCCAGGCACTGGTGGTCAGGGGTACGACCACCGCCGGGTACTCCGAGCCCTGCGAGCGGTGGATGGTCATCGCGTAGGCGTGGGCCAGCTCGTCCAGCTCGTCGAACTCGTAGTCGAGGTTCTCGTCCTCGTCGGTGCGTACGGTGAGGGTCTGTTCCTCGGGGGTGATGGCGGTGACGATGCCGAGGGTGCCGTTGAAGACGCCGGCCTGGCCCTTGTCGTAGTTGTTGCGGATCTGGGTGACCTTGTCGCCGACGCGGAACACCCGCCCGCCCATCCGCCGCTCGGGTTGCCCCTCGCGGTGCGGGGTCAGGCGCTGTTGCAACAGGGTGTTGAGGGCTGCGGCACCGGCCGGTCCCCGGTGCATGGGGGCGAGGACCTGCACGTCACGGCGCGGGTCGAGGCCGAACCGGGCGGGGATCCGGGTGCAGGCGACGTCGACGGTCAGCGCGGCGGTGGCCTCGGTGTCCTCGCAGGCGAACAGGAAGAAGTCCGGCAGGCCGTCGAGCAGGGGCGGCCGGCCGGCGTTGATCCGGTGCGCGTTGGTGATCACGCCCGACTGGGCGGCCTGGCGGAACACCCGGGTCAGCCGCACCCGGGGGATGGCCGGCGCGGTGAGCAGGTCGCGCAGCACCTCCCCGGCGCCGACGCTGGGCAACTGGTCGACGTCGCCCACCAGGAGCAGGTGCGCCCCCGGCGGCACCGCCTTGACCAGCTTGTTGGCCAGGATCAGGTCGAGCATGGACGCCTCGTCGACGACGAGCAGGTCCACGTCGAGCGGGTTGTCCCGGTCGTGGACGGCCTCCCCGCCGGGACGCAGTTGCAGCAGCCGGTGCACGGTGGCGGCGGGGTGCCCGGTCAGCTCCGACAGCCGTTTCGCGGCCCGCCCGGTCGGCGCGACCAGGGTGATCCGGGCCTTCTTCGCGGCGGCCAGCGCGACGATGGACCGCACGGTGAAGCTCTTGCCGCAGCCCGGCCCGCCGGTGAGCACCGCCACCTTCGCCGTCAGCGCCAGCCGGACGGCGTGCTCCTGCTCGGGGGCGAGGTCGTTGCCGGTGACCGCCCGCAGCCAGGCCAGCGCCCGGGGCCAGTCGACGTCGGTGAAGTGGGGCAGCCGGTCGGCCCGGTCGTGCAGCAGTCGCAGCAGGGAGCCGGCCAGCGACTGCTCGGCACGGTGGAACGGCACGAGGTAGACCGCCGGCACCGGCTCGCCGTCGTCGCCGGGCAGGAACTCCCGCACCACGCCCTCCTCGGCGACCAGGTCGTCCAGGCAGCGGGTGACGAGATCACCCGGGACGTCGAGGATCTTCGTGGCGTCGGCGACGAGCGCCGGGGCGGGCAGGTAGCAGTGGCCCGAGTCGGTGGCCTCGGACAGGGTGTACCGCAGACCCGCCATCACCCGCTGCGGGCTGTCGTGCGGGATGCCCACCGCCTGGGCGATGGTGTCGGCGGTCTTGAAGCCGATGCCCCACACGTCGGCCGCCAGCCGGTACGGCTCCTTCGTCACCACCTCGATCGAGGCGTCGGCGTACTGCTTGAAGATGCGCACCGCGAGTGAGGTGGACACCCCGACGCCCTGCAGGAAGACCATCACCTCCTTGATGGCCTTCTGCTCCTCCCAGGCGGCGGTGATCTTCGCGGTGCGTTTCGGTCCGAGCCCGGCGACCTCGACCAGCCGGGCCGGTTCCTCCTCGATGATCCGCAGGGTGTCCAGGCCGAAGTGCGCCACGATCCGCTCGGCGAACACCGGCCCGATGCCCTTGACCAGGCCGGAGCCCAGGTAGCGCTGGATGCCCTGGATGGTCGCCGGCAGCACCGTGGTGTACGAGTCGACCTCGAACTGCCGGCCGTACTTCGGGTGCGACGACCAGCGTCCCGACAGCCGCAGGCTCTCCCCGGGCTGCGCGCCCAGCAACGCGCCGACCACGGTCAGCAGGTCGGAGCCCCGGTCGGTGGCGACCCGGGCGACGGTGTAGCCGGTCTCCTCGTTGACGTAGGTGAGCCGTTCGAGGACCGCGTCCAGGGTGGCGAGCGGCGGGCGGGCGGGGGCGGTCACCCCCTCATCGTGCCGGGTGCCCGACGCGCCCCGTCCACCGCCCGGACGCCGACCGGCGTCCTCCCCCGCCCGGTGGGCGGGGAAGGACGCCGGGTGTCGCGGTGCGCCTGGTCAGCCGATGGTGAGGTTGCCGCCGGAGGCGGTCAGGGTGCTCTCCCGGGTCGACGCGCCGGTCCAGTCCGACGAGAAGAGCAACCGGTCACCGTCCCAGACGGTGATGCCGACCCCGTCGCGCCGGCCCGGCTCGCCCCGGTCGGTGGCGGTCACCCGCATGGTCAGCCCGGTGGCCACCGGGACCGGGTTCTGTGCGGTGGAGATGTCGTACAGGGTGACCTGGTAGCGCAGGTCGGCGACCGCTTCACCGGCCACCGCGACACCGAACGACTCCAGCGCGGTGCTCTGGAACTTGTACCGCTTGCCGCCCGACTTGTAGCCGACCTTCGCGCTGCCGACCAGCTTCTTGCCGTTGTTGATCCGGCCGTCCAGGGTCACCTCGATGCGCCGGTCGTCGTCGAGCGGATAACCACCGGCGGTGGCCCCGCCCTTCAGGTAGCCCGAGCCGGCGACCGTCCGGCCGTACCCGCCGGCCACCGTGACGGTGGCCGTCACGCTGCCGGTGTACGCCCCCGACACCGTGGCGGTGACCGGGTGCGCGCCGTGCGGCAGCACGGCACGGCAACTGGCCGAGCCGTCGTCCGCCGCCGCGCCGAACGGCGTCGCGACCGCCGTGCAGAGGGTCTCGTCGCCCTCGGTGAAGGTCACCGTCGCGTTGCGGACGTCACCGCCGCCACCGAGGACGGTGGCCCGCAGCAGCACGCCTGTCGTGTCGGCGTCGTCCACCGGGGCGGCCAGGGCGTCACCGGTGTAGGTGACGGTGGCCGCGCGGACCCGGGTGATGGTGAGGTCGGCGTCGCTGAGGTCGAAGAAGACGTTGCCGACCGCCTCGATCTTCAACCGGCCCCGGGCGGTGTCCACGTTCGGCAGGGTCACCGTCGCGGCGCCGGTGTTCGGCACGCTCTCGGCCAGCACGTGCGGGAAGGTCGCCCCGCCGTCGGTGGACAGCGAGATGCGCACCTCGCCCACACTGATCGGGGCGGTGTCCGTGCCGGCCACGTCCCAGGTGACGGGCATGGTGCCGCCGCCCAGGTGGGCCGTCGGCGTCGCCTGCGAGGTGACCAGGAACGGGCCGGCCGCCGGGGCGAGGGTCAACGCCACGTCGGCGCTGCCGATGCCACCGCCGCCCGGGTGGTGGTCCCGGCCGGTGAGCCGGAAGTGCAGGGTCCGGTCGTTGGTCACGCCGACCCAGTCGGCGGTGGGCAGGAACTCCGAGTAGCAGTCCACCGTCGCGGCGGGCACGTTGCTCGCCCCGCCGGTGGCCGGTGGGGCCGGCGCGGCCGGGCAGGCCCCGGTGGCGGCGTTGGTGTTGTTCGCCGCGATCTGGGCCAGGTCGGGGAAGTGCCGGGTCGGATCGGTGGTCACCGCGTTCTCCCCCGGCGAGTGGTACTCCAGGGTGTCGGTGGGGCTGACCGCCGCCGCCTCGCCGAACTGCCGGAACAGCGGCCCGTTGGTCTTGGTGTTGTTGACCAGCGCGGTGCCGGTGCTGCCGCCCCGGTCGTTCTGCTCCCACAGGTAGCTGACGGTGTCCCCGTCGGCGTCGGTGGCGCTACCGGTCAGCGCGAACGGGGTCCGCGCCGGGATGGTGTGCGCCGCCGCCGGCACGGTGACCACGGGGGCCCGGTTGCCGGTCTGCGCGGTCTGGAAACCGTTGTTGCCGGCCGCGCCGCCCCGGGCGGTCTCACCGACGAAGCCGGTCGTCCCGACGGTGTCGGTGAGACCGAGCGACGACACGTCGACCCCGGCCAGCGGGCCCGCACCGAAGGTGACCTGGAAGCCGGTGTCGTTCGGCGCACCGAGCCCGCCGAAGGCCGACACGGTGACGGTGGCACCGGCCGGCCAGCCGGCGATCGCCTCGATGGCCGCCTTGATCCCGGCGGCGGTGTAGTTGCCGCCGCGCACGATCGGCACCGAGGACTGCCCCGCGTAGCTGAGGCTGAACGCGTCGCCGTCGGTGTCGAAGCCGGACAGCGAGACGGTCTGCACCTCGTTGAGCGCCGGCCGGGTGCCGGTGACGAACGTGCTGATCTCGGTGTAGCTGCGCTGCGACCAGTACGGGTCGCTGTGCGGCTGGAGGTTGTCCTGCTGGCAGATGCCCGCGTACGCCATGATCGACGAGCCGCTGCCCGGCTCGTAGGAGTTGGCGGCGCTGCGGTTGCTGCCGGAGCAGTTGTACTGGGTGCCGTTGAAGGTGTGGTTGCCGGCGAACTGGTGGCCGATCTCGTGCGCCACGTAGTCGACGGCGTAGAAGTCACCGACCGGGGTGGGCAGGCCGGTGCAGCCGCGCGCCTTGCCGTCCAGGCCGACCACGCCGAGGCCGGCGACGCCGCCACCGGGCAGGCCCAGGCCGATGTGCCCGACGTCGTAGTTGCCCGCGCCGACGAGCTGGCCGAGCACGATCCGGTTGCGGTTGAGCAGCGAGCTGGTGCACGACGAGATCTGTGTCGGCGTGTAGCAGGCCGCCGCGCCGCACGGCCCGTTCGGCTCGGTGGCCAGGGCGGCGGTGTTCAGGTTGGTCTTGTCGGTGTCGTTGACCAGCACCAACCGGATCGCCGTCTCGTCCTCGTAGATCTGGGTGACCCGGTTGATCAGGGTCACCTTCGCCGCGGTGACGTTCTCCGCACCGAAGAAGGTGGCGTACGACGGGTCGGTGACCAGGGCCAGCCGGTAGGTGCGCAGGGTGACCGGCGGGCCCGCCGGCTCGTCCGCGGCCACCTCCGGCGACAGCGCCCCGGCCGCCGCCGCGACGTCCTCCCGCTCCACCATGGCCGGGTCGGTGTCGACCAGGTCACGGGCGTAGTAGCTGGCGTAGACGCTCTGGTCGCCGTGGTAGTACGGGTCGAGGTACCAGCTGCCGCCGGTCGACCGGACCGAGGCGTGGAAGCCCAGCGGGGTCAGGTCGGCGCGGATGGTCGCCGTCGGGTCGTCCAGGCCCCGACCGACGTACGTGCTGATCTCGGGGTGCCGGGCGGCGAGCCCCGGCTCCATCACCGGCGAGTCGACCAGGGCGAACCGCTGGAAGCCCCCGGTGGGGGTGGGCAGCGCGACGGTCAGCGCCGGCTGCGACCGTCGGGCGTTGCCGGCCCGCTCGGCCGGGGCGTCGGCCAGGGTGCCGGCCAACGCGCCCCGGTCGAGGGTGTAGGCGGCGAACCGCTCGGCGCGGATGTCGGGGGTACGCCCGTCCCGGGCGTTGGCCGACGGCTCGCTCGGCAGCTGCCGCCAGGGGCCGGAGTCGGCCGGCGCGGCGACCGCCGCGGTACCGCCGGTCAGCGGCAGCGCGGTGGCGACCAGCACCGCGGCGCACAGCCCGGCCAGTCGGCGGCGGCCGCGACCAGCGGGATCGGGGGGTGGAACCGTCATCGAGTGGGCCTCACTTCACCAGGTATGGGGAACGGGCCGGATGGCGTGGCGTTCGTGGGCCACGCCGGGCTGTCCCGGGAAGCCCACGCTATGACGGGTCCCCTGTCGACAGACATCATCCGTAAAGTCGACGCGGCGGCGAAGCACGGCGGTGTAAGCGGTCCTCGGTGGAGCCCGGTGCGGTCGGCAGGTGACCAGGGACCGGGTGCGTCGTGGTCGGACGACCGCTGACCATAGCGGGGCGACACCGGCCCGCCGACGCGGGCACGGCCGGGACATTTGTCCTGGCCGGACGGGTATCGCCGGCTCTGCCCCCGGCAGCCCCGGCTGCCTAGCGTGACGGGCATGGATGACACCGCGGTACGCCTGACCGGGCTCACCCGGCGGTTCGGCCCCGTCCGGGCCGTCGACGGGATCGACCTGACCATCGCGTCGGGCAGCACGGTCGCCCTGCTCGGCCCCAACGGCGCCGGCAAGACGACCACCCTCTCGCTCCTGCTCGGCCTCGCCCCACCCGACGCCGGAACGGTGACGCTGTTCGGCCGGTCGCCGGGCGAGGCGGTCCGGGCCGGCCAGGTCGGGGCGATGGTGCAGGACGCCGGTTTCGTCCCCGGTGCCACCGTGCGGGACCTGGTCGCCCTCGCCCGGGGGCTGTATCCGCGGCCGCTGGACACCGCCCGGGTGCTCGCGCTGGCCGGGCTGACCGACCTGGCCGACCGCCGGCTGGACCGGCTCTCCGGCGGCGAGACGCAGCGGGCGCGGTTCGCCTTCGCGTTGGCCGGTGACCCGGACCTGCTGGTCCTGGACGAGCCCGGCGCGGCGCTGGACGTCGCCGCCCGGCAGGCGTTCTGGACGGCGATCCGCCGGTACGCCGCCGACGGTCACACCGTCCTGTTCAGCACCCACCACCTGCACGAGGCCGACGAGCACGCCGACCGGGTGGTGCTGCTGGCCGGCGGGCGGGTGGTGGCCGACGGCCCGCCCGCCGAGATCCGGGCGGTGGCCGGCGGTCGTACGGTGGCCTTCGACCTCGCCGACGGGTCGGTGGCGGGCCTCGACCTGCTGCCCGGCGTCCGGTCGGTGCAGGTCCGGGGCGGTCGGGTGGCGCTCGCCACCGACGACGCCGACGCCACCGTGCTGGCGCTGGCCGCCGACCGGGGTTTCCGGGGCCTGGAGGTCACCGGCGTCGGGCTGGAGGCGGCCTTCCTCACCCTCACCGCCGCAGAAGGGAACCACTGACATGCGCGCCTATCTGCGCTTCGAGCTACGTCGCCTGGCCCGGGAGCCGCGGCTGGCGCTGTTCACCGTGCTGGGGCCGGTCGTCACCTACGTGATCTTCTCGGGCCTGCTTCCGGCGGGCGACCGGCTGGAGGGCGTCACCGCCGCCGCCGCGCTCATGGTCGGCCTGGCCGGCTACGGCGCGATGGCCGGGGTGCTCTCGGTGGGCTCGTCGGTGGCCCAGGAACGCGCGGTGCGCTGGCTGCACCAACTGCGGGTCACCCCGCTGTCCCCCCGCCGGGTGGTCGCGGTGAAGGCCCTGGTCAGCACCGTGAGCGGGGTGCCGTCGCTGGTCGCGGTGGGCATCGCCGGCCGCCTCCAGCACCACGTCGAGCTACCCGCCGGCAGGTGGGCGGCCCTGCTGGTGCTGATGTGGGTGGGCACGGTGCCGTTCGCGCTGCTCGGGCTCGCCATCGGGTACGGCCTCACCCCGCAGCTCGCCCAGCCGGTCAACTTCCTCGCCTTCCTCAGCCTGTCGGTGCTCGGCGGACTGCTGGTGCCGGCGGAGTACTTCCCCGACCTGCTGCGGCACCTGGCGCACACGCTGCCGACGTACCGGTTCGCCGAACTCGGCTGGCGTACGGCGGCCGGCCTGGCCCCCGAACCGACCGGACTGGCGGTGCTCGCCGGCTGGACGGTGGCCTTCGGCGTGCTCGCCGCGGTGGCGTACCGCCGGTCGACCGCGCGTCGCTGAGATCCCGCTACGGTGTCGACCATGTCCGGTGCCACGATCGCGGCTCCCGCCACCGGCCGCCGCCGACGGGGATTGCTGCTGGTGGCGTCGCACACGCTCTGGTTCTGGCTGCTGCTGCCACCGTCCACCGCGATCGCCCACGGGCAGGTACGCCCGACGGCGGTCGCGGCGGCCGGGCTGGTCACCTTCGCGCTGCTCTACCTCGCGCTGGTGGCGGTGCCGGTGGCCGACCTGGTGGTGCCGCCCGTGCTGTTCCACCTCGGCCTGCTGGTGTTCGCGGCGCTCGGGGTGGGCCTCGCGGGCGCGTACGCCGGCGGCCCGGAGGGCTGGCTGATCCTGCTGACGTACGTCGCGACGGCCGGTGCGGTCGGGCTGGTCCGGCCGAGCCGGGGGTTCGCCTGGGTCGGCGGCAGTGCCGCTGCCGTCCTGACGATCGGGCTGGCGCACCGGGTGCCGGTCGGTGACATCGCCGCCTCGGCACTGATCACGGTGCTGGCAGGCGCCATGACCCTGGCGTTCACCCGGACGGCCCGACTGGTGGCGGAGCTGCGCCGCACCCAGCAGGAGCTGGCCCGGACGGCGGTCGAGCAGGAGCGGCTACGGTTCGCCCGGGACCTGCACGATCTGCTCGGCCACACACTGTCACTCGTGGTGGTGAAGGCGGAGGTGGTGCGCCGGCTCGCCCCGGCCGATCCGGCGCGGGCAGCGGCCGAGGCCCGGGACATCGAGCGCATCGGCCGTACCGCGCTCGCCGAGGTGCGCGAGGCGGTCACCGGTTACCGGGACCGGAGCTTCGGTCGGGAACTGGACGGTGCCCGGACCGCCCTCGCCGACGGCGGAATCACCGTCACCGTGCGGCAACCCGGTCGGCCGCTGCCGGTGGAGGCGGACGACGCGTTCGGCTGGGTGCTGCGGGAAGGAGTGACGAACGTGCTGCGGCACAGCCACGCGTCGCGTTGCGAGATCGAGGTGCGCGTCGACGCCGAGGAGTCGGTGCTGACCATCGGCGACGACGGTGTCGGCGGCCGGGTCGAGCCGGGCAACGGCCTGCGGGGTCTCACCGAACGGCTCGCACGGGCGGGCGGGGAGCTGCACGTCACCTCCGTCCGTGGCGGCGGTGTGCGGCTCACCGCCCGGATTCCCACCGGCCCGGACGGGGCGGCGCGCGGATGATCCGGCTGCTGCTCGCCGAGGACCAGGGCATGATGCGCGGCGCACTGGCCCTGCTGCTCAACCTCGAACCCGACATGGAGGTGGTGGCCGAGGCCGGCACCGGCACCGCCGCGTTGGCGGCGGCCCTGCGGGTCCGCCCCGACGTGGCCCTGTTGGACATCGAGATGCCCGCCGGCAGCGGGCTGGACACCGCAGCGGCGTTGCGGCGGCAACTGCCCTCCTGCCGGGTCCTGATCCTCACCACGTTCGGGCGACCCGGCTACCTGCGCCGGGCGATGGAGGCCGGGGCGCGGGGCTTCCTGGTCAAGGACGGACCGGTGGAGGAGTTGGCGGTGGCGGTCCGGCGGGTGCTGGCCGGTGAGCGGGTGATCGATCCGGCGCTGGCGGCGGCGGCCCTGGCGACCGGCCCGAACCCGCTCACCGAACGGGAACGGGAGGTGCTCGTCGCCGCCGTGGACGGTGCCACGGTGGCTGACGTCGCCGCCCGGCTGCACCTGTCGGAGAGCACGGTCCGCAACTACCTGTCGGCTGCGATCGGCAAGACGGGCACCCGCAACCGGATCGAGGCGGCCCACACCGCCCGCGCCAACGGCTGGCTCTGACCGGCCCTGGCCCGGGGTGCCGGGGTCAGCCGGCCGGCCGATCGCCCCGGATGCGGGCGTGCAGGTGCATGTCGTGCCGACCGTCGGCGTGCACGGCGTCGCTGCGTTTGGTGCCCTCCAGCCGGAACCCGGCGCGCAGCGCGGTCCGGCAGGAGGCGACGTTGCGGGTCGAGTGGTCCAGGTGCAGCCGGTGGAAGCCCGCCCCGTCCAGCGCCCAGCCGGCCAGCGCCGTCAACGCCCGGGAGGCCACCCCCGCCCGGCGGGCGGCGGGAAGCACCCAGTACGCGCACCCGGCGACACCGTCGTCGAGATCCATGCCGGTCAGGGCGATGCGGCCGAGCACCTCGACGCCGTCGCGGGTCACCGCCCAACTGGCGCCGGTCTCCCCCGCCCAGGCCCGGCGGTAGCCCTCGAACCACTCCTGGACCTGACTCTCGGAGGCCGGATGACGGGTGTGCCAGTGCCGGATCTCCGGATCCCGGTAGGCGGCCAGGAACACCGGGGCGTCGGACGGCTCCCAGGGACGCAGGAGCAGGCCCCCCGGCGCGGCGAGGGTCGGCTGCGCACCGGCGGCGAGGGCCCCGGCGGGAATCGCCGGTGGCGTCGAGAGAGGGACCCGCACGCCTCATCCTCCCCCGGTGCCGTGGGCCGGTGTCAAACGCCGCCCGTCGACGTCGACGTCGACCCGGGCGAGGCCACGGTGCGCGGCGAGGCGTTGCGCCTGCGCGACGATGCCGTCGTGGACGGCGGCGGACAGCCTGCGCCACGGCTGGACGGCGAGCGTCAGCGTCCGGCCGGCCTTACGGGGCCGCCAGGTGCCGACGATCTCACCGCCGGCCAGGACGGCCCCGGGGCGGCCCAGCACCGGCCACAACTGCTTGGCGTGGGCCGCGTCCGGCACCAGGGTCGCCCGGTCCCGCGCCTGCAGGAACAGGTCGAACGGGCCGAGCAGGCGCACGGCCGTGGTGTCGGCGGCAGCGGCGAGCGCCGGCTCGTCGGCGGCGAGCAGCGAGCGGGCCTCCCCGTCGACCCGTACCTCGACCACGTCCTGCGGCCAGCGGGCCCGCACGTCCCGGACCGGGGCGTCGAGGTAGTCGGCGACCTGCTTGGGGGTGGCCGGGCCGAGCAGCCGCAGGTAGGCGCGGACCAGGTCGAACCGGTCGCCGGGCGGGGCGGCCCGGGTGAATCCGGGGATGCGGTGCAGGACCGGTGGCGAGGTGCCGGGGCGCAGCTCCAGCCCGGCCCGCACGGCCGCCAGCCGGAACGGCATCTCGTAGAGGTGGGTGGCGGCGCAGGGACGGCAGAACCGCAGGTAGGGCTCGGGCAGCAGCTCGGCCAGCCGCCCCGAGACGTCGCCCTTGACCGTCGGGGTGGTGACCACCGCCCGCATCCGCGCCGCCACCTCGTCGAGGGCGGCCAGGTTGCCGATGCCGGCGGCCTTCAGCGGCCGGGCCGCGTCGTAGAGGCGTTTGCCCGCGTCCGCGTCGGAGTACGGCGCGACCGCCCCCGCCACCTCGGCCACGTCGGCGCGACGGTAGAGATGCGGCGCGCCGCGGACGGTCCAGAGCAGGATCAGGTCGTCCGCGACCGGTGCCGTCACCTCGACCCCGCGCAGCGCCAGGGCCCACCGGCCGCCGTCCGGGCCGGTGTCCTGCACCCCGATGTCGAGTACGGCGGTGTCCGCCGGGGTGCCCTCGGCCCGGTCGAGCTGCTGCGCCCCGACCCGGAACTGCATCACCTGACGGCGGTCGATCATCCCACCAGCCTAGGTGCCACCCCCGACAATGCCTGTCAGTCACACCCGGCCTCGAGAGCTTCGGCGCGTCCGTGACGCCCCGCTCGTCGGCGGACACCGGCGGCGATCACGATCCGCACGGCAACTCCACCTCCAGTCTCGTCGGTCCGCCCGCTGGGCTGGTCAGCGTCATCCGGCCGTCGTACGCCCCGACCCGTCGACGGATGCCGGTCAGCCCCGAGCCGCCGCCCTCGTCGGCGTCGCCGTGCCCGTCGTCGGTGACGGTCACCAGCAGCCGGTCCTGCTCGCGACGGACGGTCACGTCGACCCGGCCGGCGCCGCTGTGCCGGACCACGTTGGTCAACGCCTCCGCCACCACGAAGTAGGCGGTGGCCTCCACCGAGACGGCGCAGCGGACCGGCACGTCGACGGTGAGGTGGCAGGGCACCGCGCAGCCGCCGGCCAGGCCGGCCAGGGCACCGGTGAGGCCCCGGTCGTCCAGCACGGGCGGCAGGATGCCCCGCACCACCGTACGCAGCTCACCGAGCGCCTGTTCCGCCGCGTCCTGCGCCTGCCCGAGGATCTCGTCGGCCCGGGCCGGGTCCCGCCGCACCGCCCGGCGGGCCGCCCCCAGCAGCACGCTGACCGCGACCAACCGGTTCTGGGTGCCGTCGTGCAGGGAGCGTTCGATGCGGCGCAGTTCGACCGCGTGGGCGTCCAGCGCCGCGGCCCGGGTGGCGGTCAGCTCGGCGACCCGCAGTGACAGGTCGAAGCCCGGCGGTGGGGGCAGCAGCCACCGGCCCGGCCGGGCCTGCAGGCGGGCCAGCACCGGACCGAACGCGACCGTGGCGGCCAGCCAGCCGAGACCGAGCAGGCCGACCAGCAGCGCGTCGGCCAGCCCCTCGACGCGCCACCAGACGATCCCTGGCGCGCCGGCCCCGGGCGGCAGCAGCCGGTACCACAGCGGGAACGTGAGGTCCTGCACGGCGTAGAGCGGCAGGGCCAGGCCGAGTAGTCCGCCGGTCAGGCCGGTGACCGCGTGCAGCGCGACCCAGCCGAGTTCCCGGCGGACGAACGGGTCACGCACCGCCACCCGCAGCTCGGCCGGCACCGGGCCCGGAGCGGGGATCGTCGCGCCCCAGCGGGACAGCCGGGCCCGCTCCCGGTCGGCCACCGCGCGTACCGCCCGCAGCGCGCCGGGTGCCGCCGGCAGTCCCACCCAGACCAGGCAGGTCGCCGCGACGAACACCGCCCAGAGCAGCGCGGCCAACGCCAGCAGTGCGGTGCCGAGCCCACCGACCAGGTGTTCGAGGGCGTCGACCGAGGCACGGACCCGGTCCCGCAGGTGTGTCATCGGAAGACCTCCCGCGCCAACATAGGCCACCGGACGGCCGGCCCGGCACCGTCGGTGCGGAAAGTAGCGCCTGCTGTACCAGCGCCGGTCGTGCTGGCGGGATCGTGCCCGACCCACCCTCGCGCCTAGCGTCGAACTGGTCGAACACCCGCCACCGAGGAGGCAGCCATGACCGATCCGTACCGTGTCGCCGACGCCCCGGCCGACCCGACGCACCCGGCGACCGACCGGCTCCGCCCGCTGCTGTGGGTGGTGCTGGCCGTCAGCCTCGCCGCCAACGCGGCGCTGACGACCGTGCTGGACAACCAGTGGGCCGGCTCCGCCTGCGGCCTGCTGGCGGTGCTCTGCGCCGGGACGCTGGTCGCCCGGCACCGCCGCGCCCGGTGACCGACGCCCGGGACGCCGGGCCGGGGAGGGGCCACCGGTCGGCCCGCCCCCGGCCGGCGTTCAGCGGCCGTCGGGGGCGGTGCGCAGGGTGAGCAGGTAGCGTGCGGTGAGCGCGACGGCCCGGTCGTCGTCCCCGGTCAGCCCGGCCAGGGCCCGGGACGTCGTGTCCCCCGGGATACCCGCGAGCGCCTGGACCAGCCGGCCGCGCGCCGACGCCCCGGCGTCGCCCCCGGTGAGCAGCTCGATCAGGCGGGCGGCGATCCGGTCCGCCGTGGCGGGATCGGTCGCCAGCACGCTGAGCGCGTCGGCGGCGTCGACGTCGTTCACCTGGGCGACGATCATGTCGATGAGGATCGGCACGGCGGCGGGCTCGCCACGACTGCCCAGCGCCAGCGCCGCGCACCTGCCGACCACGGGGTCCGGATGGCGCAGGGCGTCGCGGAGCAGCGCGGTGGCGTCCCCACCCGGGATCTCGACGACGGCCCGGACGGCACGTTCCCGCACCTCGGCCGCGGGTGCGCCGAGCCCCTCCGCCAGCAGGGGCAGGGCGTCGACGCCCGCGCGGGCCAGCGCCCAGCGCAGCGCCCCGGCGACGTTCGGGTCGGCCTCGTCCAGCGCCGCCGCGACCAGCGCCTCCACCGGCACCGGCACCTCACCGACCGAGGCCAGCGCCGCACGCTGACGCTGGTCCGCGCGCGGTGAGCCCAGGTCCCGCAGGAGCGCGACCACCTGCAGGACGTCCTGCCAGTCGGCGGGCCCGGCGGCGTCGATCCGCCGCAGGCGGGTGAGCAGCTCCCGCTCCGCGGCGATCCGCGCCCGCGTCTGCCGGATGAGGTCGTCGACGAGTTCCGCAGGGGTGAAGGCGGGGTCGTCGAGCGCCCGTCCCACCGCCCGCAGCGGCAACCCCAGCGAGCGCAGGCTCTCGATGTGGAAGATCCGTCGAAGGTCCGCGTCGGAGTAGTCGCGGTAGCCGACGCCGGTACGACCGGTCGGTCGGAGCAGTCCGAGCGACTCGTAGTGCCTGAGCATCCGGACGCTGACGCCGCAGCGCCGTGACACCTCGCCGATCAGCACCGCCTCACCCCGGCCCGCCGGTCCCGCCGAGAGCCACGACGCGCGTCGCCTCCCCGAGGGAGAACTCGAATCCGGCGTCCGGGTCGCGCACCAGCCGCCGCGTGGCGGCGGCGTGGGCGCGTACCCGGGGGTCCGGGTGCGTCCCGGCGGCATGCAGGACCGTCGTGCCGGCCTCGCCGAGGGTGGCCAACGCCCGGCTGAGGCTCAGCCACGTCGCCTGGTCACCCCGCCCGAGCTGGGTGGCCAGCACCTCGGCCAGTCCGGACTCCGCGCCCTCGGGCACCAGGGCGACCGCCGCCCGCCAGGCGCTGCGCGCCACCTCGTCGTCGGGATCGGTCAACAGGGCCCGGGTGACCGCCGGCCAGGCCCGCCGGTCCCCGATCTTGGACAGCGTGTGCAACGCCTGGCTGCGGGCCTGTGCCCGGGTCGACCCCAGGGCGGCGACGAGCCGGGGCACCGTCGCCTCCGGCGGGTGACGGGTGAGCGCCCAGGTCAGCATCTCGCGGACGGAGAAGTCCGGTTCGGTCGCGCAGCGGGCGACGAGCGGGTCGACGAACGCCGGGTCGGGGGTGGTGCCGATCGCCAGCGCCGCCCGCAGCCGCACCGACGGGTCCCCACCCGCCAGCCCCCGCAGTGCCCGCGTCATGTCCGCATCCGACCTGGTCATCCGGACCACCTCCCCGACGCAGTGTCGACCCTGACACCGTGTCAGGGTCAACCGGCGGCCCGCCGCGTCCGCCCGACCCGGTGGGGTCACCGGGCGCGCAGGGCGGCAGGTGCACCGAACCGGACCGGCACGCCGGGTGAGTACAGCACGCTGACCGGCGGGCCGGTCGGCGTCGGCAGCCCGGCGGCGGTGACCAGTTCGTCGTCCAGGTGCAGCAGCTCGGCCCGGTGCAACGGCCACTGCGGATGCCAGTTCGGCACGTGCCGGGTGCGCCCGTACGCCCGGGTGTGCAGGCCCCACCGGGCGGTGAGGAAATGCTCCACCGGGGTCGGCCGGCGGATCGGCGCGCCCACCCGGACCACCATCTCGCTGGTCGTCCCGACCGGCCCCGGCCAGCGCCGACGACACCGGTAGCTGCGCAGGTCACCGTCGTGGTCCACCCGCATCGCCGACCACAGGTACGGCAGCCCCAGGGTGAGCCGGGCGACCAGCACCGGGATCAGCCGGGACGCGTCGAGGGAACGGAACACCACGGCCCGCCGACCGGTGGGGTCGACCGAGTAGAGCCGCACGTTGGTCTCCCGGAACGTCCCCAGGTACGGCAGGGCCGGCCCCCTGCCGAAACCGAGGCCGACCATCCGGAAGCCGATCAGTCCGACGTAGGTGGTTCCGTCGAGGGTGTCCGGACGGGTGCCGGCCGGCAGCAGCGGCGCGACGAGTTCCGGGGCGACCGCCCAGTGCAGGAACGTCAGGTCCGCCCACCGCTGGCGCAGCAGCGTACGGCGGAACGTCGGGGCGGGCGCGGGGGCGACGGGCTCGATCGGCACGCACCCATCCTGCTGCGCCGCCGCCAGCCGGTCAGGTGGTCGGCCTGTCGGGCCGCTCCCCCCGGCGGCGGGGGACGCCGGATCCACCCCGTCCAGAAAGAGGGATCCGCCTGTCCAGGAAAAATGGCTTGCCCCGTCGGCGGACGGCACCAGCCGACGCCACGGGCACCTCACCGCACGTCCACCCGCGACAGCCTGGGCGCCGGACCGGTCCGGCGCGTCGATGTCCGACCGGGGAACGGGCGGTCGGGGATGTCGGGTAGTTGACGCGGCGTAGTCGGGTGCCCGCTAGAGGCGGGTGCGGGGTGAGCGGAGTGTGACATCAGCCGACCCGCCACTGCGAGACGAGGTAGTCATGCCCGTCACCCCGACCTATCCCGGCGTGTACATCGAGGAAGTCGCGAGTTCCGTCCGCCCCGTGATCGGCGTGGCGACCGGGGTGACCGCCTTCGTCGGGTACGTGCGGACCGGACCGGAGCACCGTGCCGTCCGGGTCAACACCTTCGGCGAGTTCGAACGCCGGTTCGGCGGGGTCGACCGCGACTCCGAACTCAGCCTGGCCGTGCAACAGTTCTTCCGCAACGGCGGGGCCGCCGCCCTGGTCGTGCGGGTGCCCCGCGCCGACGCCCGGGCCGCCTCGGTGACCCTGCTGGACAAGGTCGGCGCCGGGGCGAAGTCCGCGCTGCTGCTGGACGCGACGAGCACCGGCGCGTGGGGCAGCGGCCTGCTCGTCGACGTCGACCACGACGGCGTCACCGACGCCAAGTCGTTCAACCTCACCGTCACCGACACCGCCACCGGCGACACCGAACGGTTCACCGGACTGTCCGCCGACCCGGCCAGCGCCGCGTACGCGGTGGCCCTGCTCAACGACCCGGACCGGGGTTCGGCGCTGGTCCGGGCGCGCGCCGGGGCCTCCGGGGCGGGCCGGCCGGTGCCCAGCGGCACGGTCGGCACCGCTCTCGGCACCCCCACCGTCGACGCGGCGAAGAACTACCGGCTCACCGTGCAACCCGACCGGCCCACCAAGCCGGACCCGAACGACCCGGCCAAGACCGTGCCGGCGGTCGCCCCGGTGACCGTGACCGTGCTGGACAAGGGCGAGCGGTTGCCGTCCTCCCCCGCCGGGGTGGCCGCGCTGCTGCAACGGAAGGTCAACACCGCGCTGGGCGCCGCCGACGGCGCGGCCGGCCTGCGGGTACGGGTGGTCCCCACCGCCGCCGGCGGGTTGCGCGTCCTCGGTGACGTCGACGCGGTGGTCGCCCCGGCGGCGGTCGACGCGGCCTTCACCGTCGCGGGTGTCTCCCCCTCCGGTGACGTCGCCGACGGCGCTGCCCTGCTGGGCCTGGCCGGGACGACCGCCAACGTCGGCCGGTTCAGCCCGCTGGGCGTCAAGCGGCTCGGTCAGGGCGACCTGGTCACCGGCTCCGACGGCACCACCCTGCCCGGCACCGGCGCGCTGATCGGCAGCGAGGCCGCCTACACCGGCATCTACGCGCTGCTCAAGACCGACCTGTTCAACCTGCTCTGCATCCCCGACGCCACCCGCGCCCGGCACGGCGACCCCGCCGCCATCGACAACGGGCTGGACCCGGAGGCCGTCTGGTCGGCCGCCTACGACCTCTGCGAGCGCCGCCGGGCGGTCCTGCTGGTCGACCCGCCGCCCGGGGTGGACGACCCGGAGCGCGCCCTGGACTGGATCAACCAACTCGGGGTCAAGGGCCCCAACGCGGTGGCCCACTTCCCCCGGCTGCGTATCCCCGACCCGACCGACGGCTTCCAGCCCCGCACCGTCGCCCCCGGCGGCACCCTCGCCGGCCTGTACGCCCGGCAGGACACCGAGCGGGGCGTGTGGAAGGCGCCGGCCGGCACCGAGGCGCAGCTGCGCGGGGTGACCAACCTGGTCTATCCGCTGACCGACGCCGAGAACGGGGTGCTCAACCCGTTGGGGCTCAACTGCCTGCGCACCTTCCCGGTGACCGGCACGGTCAACTGGGGGGCCCGCACCACCGCCGGCGCGGACGCGCTGGCCAGCCAGTGGAAGTACACGCCGGTGCGCCGGCTCGCCCTGTTCATCGAGGAGAGCGTCTACCGGGGCACCCAGTGGGCGGTCTTCGAGCCCAACGACGAACCGCTCTGGTCGCAGCTACGGCTGAACCTGACGTCGTTCATGCAGGACCTGTTCCGCAAGGGCGCGTTCGCCGGGCGGACGCCCCGGGAGGCGTACCTGGTGCGGTGCGACGCGGAGACCACCACCAGCGACGACCGGGACCGCGGCGTGGTCAACGTGGTCGTCGGGTTCGCCCCGCTCAAACCCGCCGAGTTCGTCATCGTGCGGATCCAGCAGCTCGCCGGCCAGAGCCCGTCCTGAGAGGTGTGAGTCATGGTGCAGTTCGCGGTCAACCCCACGCGCTTCGACCCGTACAAGAACTTCAAGTTCCGGGTGAAGTGGGACGGCCGCTACGTGGCCGGGGTCAGCAAGGTCAGCGCGTTGAAGCGGACCACCGAGGTGGTCAAGCACCGCGACGGCGGCAACCCGTCGACCAGTCACAAGTCGCCGGGGCGGACCGAGTTCGAGGCGGTCACCCTGGAACGGGGGCTCACCCACGACGCCGAGTTCGCCCAGTGGGCGGGCCGGATCTGGGCGCTGCACGCCGGGGCCGGCGCGGAGGTGTCCCTGGCCGACTTCCGCCGGGACATCACCATCGAGCTGCTCAACGAGGCCGGGCAGGTCGCCCAGTCGTACCGGTTGTTCCGCTGCTGGGTGTCGGAGTACCAGGCGCTGCCGGAGCTGGACGCCAACGCCAACGCGGTGGCGATCGAGCACCTCAAGCTGGAGAACGAGGGCTGGGAGCGCGACGAGGCGGTCACCGAACCGGCCGAACCCCGGCTCGGGTCGTGACCGTCGCGGGCCCGCCATCGACCGAGGTGGCGCTGGTCCACGCCTGGGACGACGCGCTCGGTCAGCCCGCGCCGCGCCGGGGGTTGCTGCTGCTCGGCCGGCCCGACGCCGACCGGCTGCCGGTGGGCGAGGTGACGGCGCTGCTGCTCGCCACGGCCGGTGGCTGGACGGGCGGCCGGGTGGCGACCACGGTGGACTGTCCGGCCTGCCCGGAACAGCTGGAGGTGACCCTCACCGTCGCCGACCTGCTGGCCGCCGCGCCGCAGCGGGCCGACCGGACCGCCGGCCCGTTCACCCTGCACTGGCGGGGGCACCTGCTCACCCTGCGGCTGCCCACCCCCGCCGACCTGGCCGGGGCGGCGCGGGCCGGCGACGCGGCGGCGGCCGAGCGGTGGCTGCTCGACGCCTGCCTGCTCGACGCCGATCCACCGCTGACCGACCCGTCCGCCGCGCTGCCGGCGGTGTCCGCCGCGATGGCCGGGCGTGACCCGCTCGGCGTCGTCGCGGTCGCGCTGACCTGTCCGGGCTGCGGCGGCGACACCGAGGCGCTGTTGGACGTGCCGGCCTGGGCGTGGCACGCCGCCGACGTCCGGGTGCGTCGGCTGCTCGACGAGGTGCACCGGCTGGCCCGCGCGTACGGCTGGTCCGAGGCGGAGGTGCTGGCGCTGGGTCCGCACCGCCGGGCGGCGTACCTGGAGCGGGTCCCGTGAGCGGCTACCTGGCCGCGCTGGCCGCCCTGGCCGTCGGGACCGCGCCCCGACTGCGCCCCCGCCCCCTCGGCCGGTTCGAGCCACAGGAGCCGGAACCGGACGGCTTCGCGGCCGACGAGGCACAGTGGCCGGCCGTCCCGCCGCCGCCCGACCAGCCGGCTGACCCGCCGCCGTCGCCGGAGTCGCCGGCACCGCCGCCGCTGCCGCCGTCGCCGGGTGCGCCGTCGGTCGTTGCGGCGGCACCGGCCGTGCCGGTGGCGACGCCGCCCGCGCCGCCGGCCGGGGCACCGGTCCCCGGGCCGCCCCGCCCGCTGCCTCGACCCGGCACCCGCGCCCCGGCCGTGACCGGGCCGGGCCGGGCGATGGTGGTTCCGGCGGAGGCGACCCGACCGGACCCGCCCGCGCCCGCGCCGGCGCCCCGGGAGGCCCCGCCCCGACCGCCGGTCACCCGGACCACGCCGGCCGCGCCGGCAGGGACACCGGCGCGTCGCCGGGACGACCCGGACGATCCGCCGCCCCGGCCGGTCGCCCCGCCGCCCAGCGTGCCCGCCCCGGTCGCCGCACCGGTCCCCGCCGGGCCGGTGGCCCGCGTCGCGCCGACCGTTCCGCCCGCCCACCGGACGCCGGTCACCCGGGCCGACGCGCGGGCACCGGAGCCGGTCGCCGTGCACGTGCACATCGGCCGGATCGAGGTCCGGCTCACCTCGCAGCGGAATCCGGCGACGCCCCCGCCGGTCACCGCACCGACTGTCGCCCCGGCACCCGCCGTCGCCCCGGGTCCGGCACCGGAACTGGAGTCGTACCTGCGTGGAGCGGGGGTGTCGCGATGAGCACCGGGTACGCCCTCGCCGCCGTCACCGCCGTGCTGCGCGGGCAGTTGATGGCGTACCTGCGGGCCACCGGCGCGTCGTCGGCGGTCGGCGGGGTGTCCGTCTCCGCCGGCCCGCCCGACCGGGTGACCGTCGGCAACCAGGAGGGCAACCAGGTCAACCTGTTCCTGAGCCGGGTGACCCGCAATCCCACCTGGGCCAACCTGGGGCCGCCGCCGCGCAGCACCGGTGGGGACGACGTCGCCGCGCCGCCGCTCGGTGTCGACCTGCACTACGTGGCCAGCGTCTACGGTCACGACCCGCTGACCGGGGAGATCCTGCTCGGGCACCTGCTGGCGATGCTGCACGAGACGCCGGTGCTGACCCGGGCGGCGATCCGCCGCTCGCTCGCCCCCGACCCGCCGGACCCGACGCTGCCCGCCCCGGTGGCCGACTCCCGCCTCGCCGAGCAGGTCGAGCAGTTGCGGGTGAGCGTCACCAACAGCCCCGGCGGGGAGGAGAGCTTCCGGCTCTGGTCGGCGTTCAGCGCGCCGTACCGCAGCAGTGTCTTCTTCGACGTGTCGGTGGTGCTGATCGACCCGCTGCGCGGCGCGCGGGAACCGCTGCCGGTCCGCGCGGTCAGCGCCGGCACGATCGACGTCGACGGCCCCGAGGTCGACCAGGTCCGCGCCGACGGGCCGACCGGCACCCCGGTCACGGCCGGTGCGACCCTGGTGGTGACCGGCCGCAACCTCGCCGGGCCGGACGTACGGGTGCGGATCGGGGCGGCGGCGGCCAGCCCCGCCACCGTCACCGCCGGTGAGCTGCGGCTGCCGCTGACCGCGTTCGACCGGCCCGTCGCCGCCGGCATCCGGGGTCTGGTCGTCACCCACGCGGTGGCGCTGGGCGACCCGCCCACACCCCGGCCGGCGGTCAGCTCCGACGCGGTGCCGGTCACCTACCGGCCGACGGTCACCGTCGCCCCCGCCGACGTGGTGGTCGAGTCCAGCCGCACGGTCGACGGGGTGGCACTGCGCACCGGCACGGTCACCGTCGATGTCGTCCCCGAGGTCGAGACCGGCCAGCAGGTCACCCTCGCGCTGACCGGGGCGGGTGGCACGGTGCTCGCCGCGCCCGCCGGCAACGGGGTGCCGCCCGGCGGGGAGCGCACCGGGCGGATCGGTTTCGCCTTCCGCGACCTGCCGGCCGGCACGTACCTGGCCCGGTTGCGGGTCGACGGGGTGGACAGTCCGCTGCACGCCGACCCGACCGGCCGGTACGACGGCCCGGCCGTGGTGCTGTGATGCCCGCCCCACGCCCGGCCGCCCGCTGGCCCGCCCCGCCCCCGGTCACCGTCGGCGGCGACGGGCTGGCCGGCGAGCTGGACCGCATCCGCCTGCTGCTCAAGGGGGAACCGGCGGCCGACGCCCCGACCGGCGGCTCCCCGCTGGACCGGATCGGCACCGGGTTCGGGCTGACCGGCTTCGAACGTGACGTGCTGGCCGCCACGGTCGCCGGGGAGCTGGGCCTGCTGGACCGGCCACCGACGTTCGCCTGGTGCCTGGACGCCCTGCCCGACGGGCACTGGGACGCCCTCGCCGCCGACCGTCCACTGCGCGCGGCCCGGCTGGTGGAGCTGGGCGAGGGCGCGTTGCCGCACGCGCCGCTGCGGGTCGACGAGCGGGTCCTGCACGAGCTGCACGGCGTCGGCCGGCTCGACGAACGGCTCCGGCCCTACCTGGTGGCGCTGCCTCCGCCGCCGGCCACCCTGCCGGCCAGCCGTCGTCGGGCCGTACGGCAGCTCTGCGCCACCTGGCAGGCCGGGCGACGCCCGCTGCGGGTGTGCGGGCCCGACCACGACGACCGGCTCGACGTGGTGGCGGCGGCCTGCGCGGCGGTGCGTCGGACCGGGCACCGGGTGGCCGCCGCCGAGCTGCCCCGGGCGGTGACCGACCGGGACGCCTTCGCCCGGCTGTGGAACCGGGAGGTGGTGCTCGCCGACCCGGTGCTGGTCGTCGAGCTGGCCGGCGACGAACCGCCGGAGACGCGGGCCGCCGTGGCGCAGCTGCTGGCCCGGCTCGTCGGTGACGTGGTGGTCAGCACGCCCCGCGCGGTCGCCCTCGACGGGGTGACCCCGGGGCCGACGGTGGACCGGCCGACCCGGGACGAGCAGCGGGCGCTGTGGCGGGAGCTGCTGCCCAGCCCCGCCGCGTCGGCCGCCGCCGGGCTGGCCCGGGAGTTCGACCTGGGGCACCGGGACATTCTCGACTCCGCGACCCCCGCCGTCGGGTCGGGCGGCGACCCGGTCACCCGGGCCCGGGAGCTGGTCCGTGAGCGGGTCCGCCGCGACCTGGACGGGTTGGCCGAGCGGATCGACGTGCGGGCCGGTTGGGACGACCTGGTGCTGCCCGCCCCCGCCCTGGCCCAGTTGCGGCAGTTGGCCGCCGCCGCGGCCGGTCGGGCGCTGCTGGTCGAGCAGGGTTTCGCCGGCCGGACCGGTCGGGGCCTCGGGGTGGGCGCGCTGTTCGCCGGGCCCAGCGGCACCGGCAAGACCCTCGCCGCCGAGGTGGTCGCCGGGGTGCTCGGGCTGGACCTGCACCGGGTGGACCTGGCGACCGTGGTGAGCAAGTGGATCGGGGAGACCGAGAAGCAGCTCCGGCGGATCTTCGACGCCGCCGAACGGGGTGGCACGGTGCTGCTGTTCGACGAGGCCGACGCGCTGTTCGGCCGCCGTTCCGAGGTCCGCGACAGCCACGACCGGTACGCCAACATCGAGGTGTCATACCTGCTGCAACGGATGGAGCGGTACCGGGGCGTGGCGGTGCTGACCACGAACATGCGTACCGCCATCGACCCGGCTTTCCTGCGCCGGCTGCGGGTGGTGGTGCCGTTCGGGCACCCCGGTCCCGCCGAGCGGGCCGGGCTGTGGCGGCGGGCCTTCCCGCCCGGGGCCGCCACCGCCGACCTGGACCTGCCCCGGCTGGCCGAACTGGACCTCACCGGCGGGGACATCCACACCGTCGCGTTGCGTGCCGCGCTGGTCGCCGCCGGGGAGGGCGGCCCGGTCGGGATGCGGCACGTGCTCGACGCGGTCGCCGCCGAGTACGCCAAGCACGACCGGCCGGCCGACCCGGGGTTGTGGTCGTGAACGCCGACGTCACGACCGTCGAGGTCGACATCCGCCGGCTGGTCGTCACCGGCGTCGACGCGCCGGTCGACGCCACCCTGGCGGCCGAGGTGGGTGCGCGGCTGACCCGGCTGCTGGCCGAGCGGGGGCTGCCGTCGACAGTGACCCCGGTGACCGACGCGCCGGCCACCGCCGACCTGCCGACCGCGCTGGCCGAGGCGATCTGGGTCCGGCTGCGCCTGCCCGGGTGGCCCCGGTGACCGCCCCCGGCCCGGCCGCGCGGCGGGCCCCGCTCCCGGCGACGGAACCCGTCGCGGCACGGGACGACGCCCTCGCCACGCTGACCCGGGACCTGGTCGACAGGTATGCCCCGGCGCTGGGGCTGCGCCCCGACGCGGTGCGGGTACGCCTCGGCGGGGAGGGTCGCCGGGCCGCCAACCACGGCGCACGGGGCCTGCTGGCCGACCAGGTGGTGCACCTGGCCCCGGGTTTCGACCCGTCCCGGGCCGCCGGGCGGGCCCTGCTCGTGCACGAGCTGGGGCACCTGGCGCAGGCGGGCGGCACCACGGCGTACCCGGGGCGGCAGGTGGCCGACCCGGAGGCCGAGGCGCGGGCGCTGGCCGACGCGGCGGCGGCCGGGCGGGCCCTGTGGCGGCCGGTGGCGTGGCTGCCGGCCGGGGCGGTCGCCGCCGACACCGGTGCCGTGGCCACCCCGCCACGCCCGGCCACCCCGCCGGCCCCGGACCGCGCGCCGGCCGAGGAGGCCACGACCGGGCCGCTGGAGGCGGAGCTGGGCGCGCTGGTGGACCGCCGGTACCGGGCGGAACGGGCCCGGATGGTCGACCTGCTCGACGGGCTGTGGGTCTCCGGCGACGACGTGCGGGGCTGCCTGCGCATCCTGGACACCCTGCCGTTCGTGGTCGCCCGCAGCCTGGTGCACAGCCTGCCGGCGCCCCGGCGCACCGACCTGGCCGGCAACCTCGACGACGACCACCACCGCGCCTACCCCCGGGCCGCGCTGGCCGCCCTCGGTGGGCAGACCCCCTACCTGCTGCGGGTGCTGGAAGCCGACAACGTGCACGGGTTGGACACCGACGGGCTCGACCCGGTGCAGCGGCGCACCGCGCTGACCGTGCTGCGGGCCCTGCGGACCAGCGTGCTGCGGGAGCTGCTGGCCGGTGACCGCAAGGCGCACTTCCGGGCGTTGCTGGCCGAGCGGCCCCCGGCGGGCGACGACGCCGAGGCCCTGCGCGAGCAGGTCACCGCGCTGGGCGGGGCGTCGGCCGACGACGCCCGCCTCGACCGGGACACCGACCTGGCCGCCCGGCTGCGCCAGGTGCGCCTGTCGATCGACGACCGCCGGGCCGACGAGGCGCTGCGCCAGCTCGCCGATCTGGCCCCCGCCGCACCGACCGCCGGCACCCCGGCCACCGCCGCGCCGGCCGCCGCCGGGCCGCCCGAGCCGGGGCCCCGGCTGCGGTACGCGGTCCGCCAGCTCGACGACGGCGGCCACCTCGACACCCTGCTCGACCAGGTGCCGTGGGAGGAGAAGCGGGTCGACGCGCCGCTCGGTCCCCGGCTGTTGGTCGTCCTGGCCGCCCGCGCGGAGCACCGGATCCTGGCCCGGGTGGAGGGGCTGCTGTCGTACGGGCTGTTCGACTGGGCGATCCGCGACCACGAGGCCCGCTTCGCGTACCTGCTGCTGCGTAGCCTGCCGCTGGCCGCCCAGGACCGGTGGCGGCAGCTCGACCGGGGCAGCTGGTTCGACCGGTTGGAGGAGAACATCCCCGCTGCCGACGTGCTCGGCGGCAGCTACACCGGCGTCGGCACCCTCGCCGAGCCGCTGCAACGGCGGCGGCGCAGCGCCGGGCAGGTCGACGCCGACCGGCTCGTCGCCGACATCCACCGGATCGTGCAGGGCGGCCTGGACGGGGTGAACGCCGTCGAGCTGGTCCGCCGGCTGATCGGCTACGACCGGCCGACCGGCGCGACCGCCGGCCCGCAGGCCCAGGGGCGGGAGGCGCTGCGGACCGCCGTGCACCGGTTGGACGCCCTGCGCGATCTGGACCGCATCCTCGCCGCGCTGCCGGACGCGTACCTGACCCACGAGATGTGGCGGGCCGAGCTGCTGGACCTGCTCGCCCTGCGCGACCCGGCGCACCTGCAACGGCAGGCCCGCGGCCTGCTCGCGATCGGGCTGACCGACTGGGCGGTGAACCCCCGGGAGGCGTGGCTGGCCTTCCAGCTGGTGCGCAGCCTGCCGGTGGCCGACCAGACCCGGCTGGCCGCCGAGGACCCGGACCGGTGGGCCCGGATGCAGTCCGGGATGACCCCGCAGATGCGCGCCTCGCTCGCCGTCACCGCGATCTCCGGGCCGCGCCGCGTCGAGGCCCGCGACCAGTTGCGGGACCGGCTGCGGGACGACCGGCTCTGGCGGGCCGGGCGGGTCACCGAGCTGCGCTCGCTGATCATCCAGGCGTACGCGCTTGACGACCGGCGGTGGGTGTTCCTGCGGTCCCGGGAGGTCCGCGCGGATCTGCTGCCCGCCCTGGCGACGCTGGTGGCGGAGCTGCGGCTCTACCACGCGACCCGCAGGCCCTCGTTCGACCCGGAGTCGTTGCGCACCGACGGCACGCCGACGGTGGTGGGTGACCTGGCCCGGCTGGTCGCGGTGGGGCTGAAGCTGCTGTTCCTCAGCCGTACCGGGCTGAGTCTGTTCACCGACGAGGTCACCGTCGACGAGTTCGACCTGCACGACGCCCAGTGGATCAGCGGCGACCTGGGTGGCGCCCGGTTGCGCGACACCGACCGGGAACGCACCAACCGGCTGTCGCTGTCGCTGGACGCCCGGCAGGGGGTGCTGCGGATCAGGCTGCCCCGGCTGGAGCTCGACGGGGTGAACCGCACCTTCACCGGCAGTTCGCTGCGGACCGGCCGGATCACCCTGACCGACCTGGATATCGTCGCCTCGTTCTCCGACCGGGGCTACGAGCGGCCGGTCGGCGCGCAGGCCGGGATGGGCGCGTTGAGCGTCTCCGACGTGGTGTACGCCAGCGACGGGCTGCCCGGCGGGCTGCTCGGCCTGACCCGGTTCGGGCTGTCCACGCTGGCGTTGCGGGCCGGGGCGACCGGGCAGGAGAACCTGACCGAGCCGGGCCGGCACGGCTGGGTCGGCATCCCGATCATCGATCCGCTGATCCACCTGCTGCACAACGTCATCTCGTTCTACGGCGGGCTGCCGTTCCTGTCCAAGATCAGCGATGCGTTGCTGGCCCCGTACACGGCCGGCGCGCCGTTCCTCGCCCAGCAGTTCACCTCGCTGACCGCCGGGGAGATCTTCACCCCGCTGGCCAACGCGACGATCGGACTGCTCACCGACGGGGTGTTCCGTCCACCGAGGACGGTCGGCGAACGGGTCACCGACGCGGTGGAGATGATGCGCTCGCTGCGGGTCAGCTTCTCCAGCGCCACCGCCGAGGGGCTCTCCTTCGCCGGCCTGCAACAGGTCGGCCGGATCGAGGTCGGTCGCACCCTGATCGGGGTGGCCACCAGCCTGCCGGCCCGCCTGCGCGCCGAGCGGGAGTCGCTGCGGCTGCGCCGTGACACCGCCACCGGATCGCAACGCGCCGCCCTGGACGAGCGGCTGCGCGCCGTCGACAGCCAGCTCACCACGCTGGAGCCGGCGGAGCGGGAACTGGACCGGTTGGAGGCCCGGCACCGCTGGCACGCCGAGTCGCTGTCCGAGGCCGAACGTCGCCGGCTGGTGGAGCTGTCCGACCAGCTCCGCCAGTCCGTCGGCGGGGCGATCGACGTCGGCGGCATCCGGGTCACCGGGCTGACCGGCCGGGTCGAGGCCGCCGGTGTGGAGATCGACCCGATCCACGCCGAGGCGTCCCTGCCGTCGCGCGCCGGGGAGTACCTGCCCGACGACGAGCTGATCACCAGGTTCCGGCGCGACCGCGTGCCCGCCGACGCGGCGACGACGGCCCGGGGCAGCACCGGGTCGGCCACCGTCGCCGGGGTACGGCTGCTGCCCGGCCCGGCCGGCGCACCGGCGCTGCGGCTGACCGCCGGGGACCTACCCACCCGCGCCGACGTCACCGCCCAGCTCGCCGCACTGCCCGCCGAACCGCGCTGGGCGGACCGGCGGGCCGAGCTGACCCGCTGGCTGACCGACCTGGACCGGTTGCGGGAGTTGGAGTCCCTTTCCGCCGAGCCGGTCGACCCGGCCGGCCGCTACCTGCCGGGGCACCGCACCCGGGCCCAGGAGCAGGAACTCCAGCTGCTACGGGAGCGGGCCCGGCGGTACTTCGGTGTCACCGTCGGCGGGCTGACCGTCGGCGGGCTCGACGTCACCCTGGACCCGGCCACCCTCGGGGTGCAGGTGCGGCTGGCCGAACTGACCGCCACCGACGTCCGCGCCGGGGCCACCGCCGTGGAACGGCTGGCGGCGTCCCGGCTGCGGGTGCGCGCCGACCTCGACGCCGTCGGCGGCGGTCGACTCCCCGCCGAGCTGGCCGGCCCGGCCGCCGCCGCCGGCTTGCCGGTCGGCCGGGCGGCCGTCGGTTTCGGCGTCGGCGAGCTGGCGGTGACCGGGGTGACCGGGCCGGGCGTCGAGGCCCGACGGATCGCGTTCACCGCCCCGGCCCGCGCCGACGGCACGCCCGGTGAGGCGATCCACGGCCGGGTGCTGCCCGACGGCGACGGCCTGCGCCTGCCCGACCTGGTGGTGGAGCAGACCGAGCTGACCGGGCTGGCGCTGAACTCCCCCGGCCGCAGCGTCTACGCCCGGGGCAGCACCCGGATCGGCCGGATGAGCCTCGACGTGCGGGTCCGCACCGGCGTGACGGCCACCGGCCGGCAGGTCCGTGGCGCGCTGGTGCGCAACCTGGTCATCGAGCGGATCGACGCCGACCGGATCGGGATGGACGTCACCGACCCGGCACCGGGGATGAGCATCGAGGTGGTCTCCGGCGCGCTGATCGGGGTGCGGCTGCGGGACCTCACGGTGGACCTCACCGACGAGGGGCTGGCCTACGACGGGCGGCTGACCGTCGGCCAGCTCGACCGGCTGCGGTTCGCCCTGGTCTCCCGCGCGGTGCAGGGCGGCCCCACCACGATCACCGGCACCGTGGGTGGCCGGCCGGCCGTCCCGGACGCCGCCTCGGTCACCGTGGACCTGATCCGGTCCGGGCCGCACCAGGTCGACCCGCTGACCGGCCGGATCCTCAGCGACCCCACCGACAGCCAGCGCGTCCAGCTCGACGGGCTCACCCTCACCGACACCACCCTGCGGACCCCGGACGGCGCGGTCACCGTACGCCGGGCGGGACTGGGTGGCCGGCTGGTCACCGAGCGGGCCGGCGGGCTGCGCTTCGAGGACGTCGGCCCGGCCCGCATCGAGCTGGGCGCGATCGACTGGCGGGCCGGCGACGGGCGGATCGTCTCCCGGGGGCCGACCGTGCTGGACGGGCTGACCGCCAGCGGGCGCTGGGACAGCACGCCGGAGCAGCGCGACGCCGCCGGCCGGGTCGTCCCGGCCACCGCCGCGCTGCACCTGGAACGGCTGCACATCGCCCGGATCACCGGACGGGACCTGCGCTACCGCGACGGGGTGCTCGACGTCGGCCTCGGCCGGCCCGAACCGGTCCCGGCCGGGGAGCCGGACCGGCCGCCGCTGGAGATCCTCGACGTGGACCTGCGCGGCCTGCGCTGGTCGGCGGCGGCGGGGGTGACCGCCGGACGGCTCACCACCGGGGTGACCCGGGTGGAGATCGCCGGCCGGATCGACGCCGCGCTGCACGTCGACGGCTCGTTGTGGGCGGCCCAGCTCACCCTCGCCTTCGGTCGGGGCGGCCGGATCCAGGCCCGGGTGGTCGGCGGTGAGGCTCAGCTCGGCGTCGGACCCCGGCCGGGCGAGCACGACCAGCACGTCAGCATCCAGGGGCTGGACACCGGGGTGGTCAGCGTCGGCCCGGACCACATCGAGATCGGCCCGGACGGGCAGCCAGGGCTGAGCCTGGCGACCATCTCGGTGGACGCGCTGAACTGGCAGGGCGCGGCGCTCGGCCTGCGCATCCCGTCGGGCGCGGGGGCGATCACCCTGCTCGGCATCAGCGCGCGGGCCCGGGTCGACCTGTGGCCGGCGGGCACCCCCGGCGGCCGGTTCCGCCGGTTGCTGCTGCGGGAGCTGGTGGTGCAGCAGACCCGGGCCAGCGGGCTGCTGGTGGACCTGCACGACGGCGTCACCATCCGGCTCAACCCGGACGTCGAGGCGGTGCTCGGGGAGCTGCGGCTGGTGCCGGCGGCCGGGCAGGACGGCTTCCTGGTGGAGGCGACCCGCACGACGGAGGGGATGCGGATCCTCGGCGGCCTGCGGATCGGGGCGATCGAGGCGGCCCGGGTCGGCTTCGACATCGGCACGTTCCTGTCCGGCGGCACGGCCGACTTCGCCGCCGGTGGGCTCAGCGTCGACTTCCTCGACCACGGCGGGCTGCGGCTCAACCTGGCGCAGCCCACGCTGACCGCGATCAGCGCCCAGGTCACCGCCGACCCGCGTCGGCAACTGCTGTTCCTCGGCGCACCGACCGGCCGCCGCGAGTACGGGCTGCGGTTCACCTCGATCGGCTACGAGCAGGACCCGGCCGGGCCGGACGGCACGGCGGCCCCCGGCCGGCGGATCGCCGTACGCGGTGGCGAGGTGACCGGGCTGAGCTTCGCCGACAGCGGGCTCGGGTTGTACGTCTTCGTCGAGCAGGGGCTGCTCGGCGACCTCACCCACGACCTGACCAGCGGCTCGGGTGAGCTGCCGTCGCTGGACATCCGCAACGCCCGGTTCGTGCTGGACCTGGCCACCATGCTCGGCGGCGGCTCCCCGATCCCGGCCCCGCCGGCCCGGACCACCAGCGCGCAGCGGCGGGCGGCGCTGGCCGGGAAGTGGGACGCGCTGGTGCGGGTGCTGGACGCCTACCGCATCGGCGAGGTGCTGGACAGCCTCAACGGGCACATCGACTTCGACGTCACCCACGACGGGTTCCTGTGGGGCGAGCGCAGCTGGGAGGTGCGCCTGGCGTTGCGCGACGGGGCGGTGGACTACCGCCGGCTCACCGGCGCGCTGCCGTGGTGGACCCCGGGCCGGTTCCTGGTCGAGGGCGACGACCTGGTCTACCGGGTGCACCTGCCCAGCATCGGGCCGGAGGGCGCTCCCCCGCCGGACAACGACGTCGACGTCCTGCGGTGGCAGCTCGACACCGGCGAGGTCAGCCAGGCGCGCACCGCGCACCTGGTACGCCTCAACCGGCTGCTGCGACCGACCGCCGCCTCCCGTGACGACCTGCTGCACACCATCGCCGACGTGCAGAGCGACGAACCGTCGACCGACCCGCCCGGCAGGTTGGCGATCGGCAACGTCGACGTGGACCTGTCGGTCAACAACCCCCGGGAGATCACCCTGCCGCTGGGCGGCGGCAACGAGATCGTGCTGGCCCCCGACGCGCTGGTGCACCTCGCCGTCGGCGGTGGGGTACGCCGGGCCGCCGGTGGGGGCGGCCTGCCGGGCCGGCTGCGGCCGGTGTCGTTGCAGAGCGCCACGGTGGCCCGGGTGAACCTGCTCTTCGACGGGCTCGGCCTGTCCACCGGGCAGATCCGGATCACCGAGCTGACCGACTGCACCGTCGACTTCAGCGGGTTGGACCCGCTGCTGATGCAGGGCCGGATCACCCGGGCCGTGGCGGAGCGGATCCGCTGGCGGCGTCCCACCTCTGGAGGCACCCCGTGACCAGTCCCCTCAGCCCCCGACTGCTGCGCGCCGGCCTGGTCGTGCTCGACCCGGACAGCGGGCGCAGCCGCCGGGTGATCACCCTGCAGTACAACCCGGACGCGCTGACCCGCGGTTTCCAGCTCAAGACGGCCGGGGCCGAGGGTGGGGCCCGGGGCGAGGCGCTGCGGATCACCGGCCCCCCGGTGCAGACGCTCACCCTGGAGGCCGACCTCGACGCCGCCGACCAGCTCGCCGACCCGCAGACGGTGGAGCTGGGGCTGACCGCGCAGCTGGCCGCCCTGGAGTCGCTGGCCTACCCCAGCCTGGCCGCCGTGCAGGACGCGGCGGCGCTGCTGGCCGCCGGAACCCTGGAGGTGGTGCCGCCGCCGGCGCCACTGGTGCTGCTGGCCTTCGGACGACGCCGGCTCTGGCCGGTACGGATCACCGAGTTGACCATCACCGAGGAGGCGTTCGACCCGATGCTGAACCCGATCCGCGCCAAGATCCGGCTGGGTCTGCGGGTGCTGACCGTCAACGACGTGGGCACCGACGGCCGGGCCGGCGGCCTGGCCATGGCCGCCCACCAGCAGCTCGAACAGCTCGCCGGTCGGGCGCGCGGCGGGCGGCTGGCCGACCTCGGCATCGACCGGCTGCCATGAGCGACCCGACCGACACCGACCCGGCCCTGGTGGCCGCGCAGAGCCGGGTCGCGGAGACCCTCTTCGCCGCCACCGGCGCCACCGGCGGCCAGCCGACGCCCGGGGCGCTCGCGCCGGACAGCCGGTACGCCGCCGTGGGCACCACGGTCACCGTCGACCCGGAGACCGGCGAGGAGATCGTGCACCTGCGTCGCCGGTTCGTGCCGCCCGCCGAGCGGCTCGCCACCGCCGGCTGGGAACCCGTCGCCGACGGGGACCGGGTCGACCTGCTGGCCGCCCGTACGGTCGGCGACCCCACCGCGTTCTGGCAGCTCTGCGACGCCAACGGGGTGTTCGACCCGGCGGAGCTGATCCGCCCCGGCCAGGTGGTCCGGGTGGCCCTGCCGGAGGGGTTCCCGGGGAGCCTCGATGCCTAGCGGGGTGCGGTTGCAGGTGCTGGTCGGGCCGCTGACCTTCCGGCCGGCCCCGATGGAGCTGGTGGCGGCGGTGCAGGAGGCGCAGGTCACCCAGAACGCCGGGCAGCGCTCCGGGTTCCAGCTGCGGCTCGCGCTGGGCCGGGGGTCGCTGGTGGAGCGGATGCTCGCCGACGGCAGCCTGGACCCGCCGACCCGGGTGCTGCTGGTGCTGCACCTCGACGGGCGGCCGCAGGTGCTCTCCGACGGGGTGGTGACCCGGCACGACGTGGCCCGCAGCAACGACGCGGGTGCGTCGACGCTCACCCTCACCGGGGTGGACGTCAGCCAGATGATGGACCTGATCGACCTGTCGGACCTGCCGATGCCGATGCCGGCGGAGGCCCGGGTGCTGACCCTGCTCGCCCCGTTCGCCGCGTACGGGGTGGTGCCGATGGTGGTGCCCAGTGTGCTGGTGTTCGCGCCGAACCCGGTGCAGCGGATCCCGGCGGTACGCGGCACCACCTTCGCGTACGTGTCGCAGCTCGCCGACGAGGTGGGTTACACGTTCTACCTGGAGCCGGGGCCGACCCCGGGGATGAACACCGCGTACTGGGGGCCGGAGGTGCGGGCCGGTCAGCCCCAGCCGGCGTTGACGGTCAACGCCGACGCGGGCTCCAACGTGGAGTCGTTGTCGTTCTCCTTCGACGGGGTGCAGAAGACCGTCTACCTGCTCACCGCGTTCCCCGAGCAGGTACGGGTGCCGATTCCGCTGCCGGTGCCCGACGTCAGCCCGCTCAACCCGCCGCTGGGCCGCAAGATCCCGATTCCGCTGTCGTACCGGCGGATGAACGTCGGGCGGTCCAACCCCGACGGTACCGACGACGCCACCGCCCGGATGGACGTCGTGCAGACCCTCGCCCGGGGCCTGGCCCGGGCCGCCCAGTCGGCCAACGTGATCACCGGGTCCGGCTCGCTGGACGTGCTGCGCTACGGCCGGCTGCTGCGCTGCCGCCGGCTGGTCGGGGTGCGCGGGGCGGGCCGCGCCTACGACGGCGAGTACGTGGTGCGCAGCGTGACCACCACGGTCAAGGCGGGCGAGGTCAAGCAGCGGTTCACCCTCGGCCGCAACGCCCAGGTCTCCACCTCCGGAAGGGCACAGCCATGACGACGAGGTACTACGGCAAGTATCGCGGCACGGTGGTCAACCACCTCGACCCGTTGCAGCAGGGCCGCATCCAGGTGACCGTCCCGGACGTCACGCTCCCCCCGTCGAGCTGGGCGATGCCCTGCTTCCCGCTCGCCGGCATCCAGGCGGGCATGTTCGCCGTGCCGTTGCCGGGCACCGGGGTGTGGGTGGAGTTCGAGCAGGGCGACGCCGACCATCCGATCTGGACGGGCTGCTGGTACGGCTCGAAGGCGGAGATCCCGGCGCTGGTGTCGTCGGCCCCGCCGCCCACCCCACCGATCGTGTTGCAGACCCCCGGCCAGGCCACCCTGATGATCTCCGACGCTCCGGGCCCGACCGGTGGCATCCTGCTCAAGACACTGACCGGGGCGATGATCTCGATCAACGACACCGGGATCATCATCTCCAACGGCAAGGGCGCCTCGATCACCCTGGTCGGCCCGACGGTGGCGGTCAACCAGACCGCGTTGACGGTGACCTGATGCCCGGCCCGTTGCTGCACGTCGGTGCCGTGCTGACCTGCCCGCACACCGGCCCGGTCACCCCGCAGACCGGCAACGCGCGGGTGCTGGTCGGCGGCCTGCCGGTGGTCACCGCCACCGACGCGTACCCGGTCACCGGGTGCACCTTCCAGGTGCCGGTGGGTGCCGGCACGAAACCGCAGCCCTGCGTCCAGCTCCAGTGGACCACCCCGGCGGCCCGGGTGCTGGTCAACGGGCAGCCGCCGCTGCTCGGCACCAGCGTCGGGCTCGGCGTCAGCGCGGAGGGCATTCCGCAGGGGCCGCCGACGGTGGCCGGCGTGCAGGTCCGGGCGGTGGCGTCATGACGTACCCGGCGTTTCCGTGGCGGCCCGACAACCGGGGCCGCTCCGGGCTGGCCGGCCCGGAACGGCACGTCGCCGACCTGGTGGAGGCGGTGCTGTTCACCGCGCCCGGGGAGCGGGTCAACCGGCCCGACTTCGGCGCCGGCCTCGGCCAACTGCTGTTCGCCCCGGTCGACGACGCGGTGGTGGGCACCGCCGAGTTGCAGGCCCGCAGCGCGTTGCAGCGGTGGCTCGGTGAGCTGATCGAGGTCGACGACGTCCGCGTCGACCTGGCCGAGGCGGCGGTGCGGGTGCACGTCGCCTACCGGCTGCGGGCCACCGGCCGACCGGCACAGGTGTCGGTGGAGAGGGGTGCGGGATGAGCGTGCGGTGCGACGACGACGAGCGGCGGGCCGAGGTGGCCCGGCCGGGCAGCGCCTTCAACGGCATCGACTGGGTCGAGGTGGACGCCGCCGACCAGCGGCTGCTGCACGTGGGTTTCCTGCACCCGCTGCCCGGCCAGACCGGCGGGGTGCCCGCCGGTGCGCCGTTGGCCGTCGGCAACGTGGTGGTCGACGGCGGGGTCCGGATCACCGGCGTGCGGGTGCTCAGCGTCGCCGCCGCCGGGGCGGAGCTGACCGTCCGGGTGGACCGGGCCGGTGACTTCTCCCCGTACACCCTGCGGTTGGTGCGCTCGGCGGTGGACGACCGGGTGCCGCCGGGCTTCGACCCGGTGCTGTCGGCGCAGGACTTCTCGTTCAAGGCCAACTGCCCCAGCGACCTGGACCCGGCGCCGGCCGCCCCGCCGGTGCCGCCACCACCGGCGACCACCGCGCCGGCCGACTACCTGGCCAAGGACTACGCCGGGTTCCGGCGGCTGATGCTCGACCGGCTCGCCGCCCTGCCCGGCGGTGCCGACCGGCACCCGGCCGACCCGCTGGTCACGGTGGTGGAGGCGCTGGCCCACGTGGCCGACCGGCTGTCCTACCGGCAGGACGCCGCCGGCACCGAGGCCTACCTGGGCACCGCCCGCAGCCGGATCTCGGTACGCCGGCACGCCCGGCTGCTGGACTACGCGGTGCACGACGGCTGCGCGGCCCGCGCCTGGCTCAGCGTGCGGGTGGCCGCCGGGTCGGACGTGGAGAGCCGGGGCCTGCCCGCCGGGACGCCGGTGCTGGCCGCCGACCGGGCCACCCCGGCGGTACGCCCCGCCGACGCGACGGCGCTGTTGGCCGGCGGCGCGACCGGGTTCGAGACGTTGACCCCGCTCGCCCCCCGGGCCTCCCGCAACGAGATCGCCCTGTACGTGTGGGGTGGCCGGGACTGCGGCCTGCCCGCCGGGGCGACCCGGGCCACCCTGGTCGACCTGCCCGCCACCGGCCTGGCCGCCGGTGACCTGCTGCTGCTGGAGGAGGTGCTCTCCCCGCGCACGGGTCGCCGCGCCGACGCCGACCCCACCCACCGGCAGGTGGTCCGGCTGGTGTCGGTGCGTCCCACCACCGACCCGGTGACCGGGGTGGCCGTGCTGGAGGTCGGGTGGAGCGCCGCCGACCGGCTGGCCTTCCCGCTGACCGTCACCGCCTCCGTCGCCGGCACGGGCACCGACCATCTGGTGACCTGTGCGGTGGCCCGCGCCAACCTGGTGGCCGTGCAGCACGCCAGCGCGGTGTCCGGGCAACTCCCGCCGGCCACCGAGCACCGGTGGCGGCCGGTGCTGACCGACGAACCGGTCGCCGCGGCGGTGCCGTTCACCACCGACACCCCGGCCAGCCAGGCCCTCGACCAGGACCCGCGGGCCGCGGTGCCGCTGATCCGGTTGGAGACCACCGAGGGCAGTTGGCGGCCCCGCCGGGACCTGCTCAACGCCGACCGTTTCGACCAGGGTTTCGTCCCGGAACGCGAGCGCGACGGCCGGGTGAGCCTGCGCTTCGGCGACGACGTGTCGGGGCGACGACCACCGGCCGGGACGGTCTTCCAGGTCGCCTGGTGGCGCGGCGGCGGAGCGGCCGGCAACCTCGGCCACGACGCGCTGACCACCCTGGTCACCGACCGGATCGGGCTGCTCGCCGCGACCAACCCGCTGCCCGCCGTCGGCGGCACCGACCCGGAGGACGTCGAGCACGCCCGGCAGCACGCCCCGGTCGCCTTCGCCATCCAGGAACGGGCGGTCACCACCGCCGACTGGGTGGCGGCGGCACGACGGCTGCCCGAGGTGGCCAACGCCACCGCCCGGGTCCGCTGGACCGGTTCCTGGTGGACGGTGTTCCTCACCCTCGACCTGACCGGCGGGCAACGGCTGGCCGACGAGCCGGAACTGGCCCGCCGGCTGGCCGGGCGGCTCGACCGGTTCCGGGTCGCCGGGTACGACCTGCAACTGCGCGACCCGGTGGACCTGCCGGTGGAGCTGCGGCTGTGGGTGTGCGTCACCGGCGGCGCGTTCCGCTCGGACGTGCGCCGGGCCCTGCTGGACCTCTTCTCCGCCCGGGACCTGCCGGGCGGGGCGCGCGGGTTCTTCCACCCCGACCGGTTCAGCTTCGGCACCCCGCTCTACGTCAGCCAGCTGCTGGCCGCCGCGGTCGCCGTCCCCGGGGTCACCGACGTACGGGTGACCGAGCTGCACCCGGTGGGGGTGGCCGCCGGCGGGGAACTGGACGCCCGGGTGCTGCGGGCCGGCGACACCGAGGTGATCCGCCTCGACAACGATCCCAGCGTGCCGGAGCACGGCATCCTGCACCTCGACCTGGTGGGTGGACTGTGACGTCACGAGTGGGACGGGAACCCAATCCGCCCGGCCGGTCCGCCGTCGGGTACCGGCTGGGCCGGCAGGCGGATTTCGCCGCCGAGCTGGTCGACCGGCTCTCCGGCCGGCCGGAGCTGGCCGGGCTGACCACCCGGGAGGTCGACGACCCGGCGGTGGCGCTGCTGCACGCCTGGGCGACCACCCTGGACGTGCTCGCCTTCTACCAGGAGCGGATCGCCAACGAGGGTTTCCTCGGCACCGCCACCGAACGCGGTTCGGTGCTGATGCTGGCCCGCGCGATCGGCTACGAGCTGCGCCCCGGGGTGGCCGCGACGACGTGGCTGTCGTTCACCGTCACCGCCACCCCCGGCGCCCCGGACGGGGTGCCGATCCCGGTGGGTAGCCAGGCGCAGAGCGTGCCCGGCCCCGGCGAGCTGCCGCAGGTCTTCGAGACGGTGGCCCCGCTGCTGGCCCGCCCGGAGCTGAACGCGGTGGGGCTGCGGGTCACCGCGCCCCGCGCGCCCCGACCCGGTGACGACACCCTGCACCTGGCCGGCGTCGACACGGTGCTCACCCCGGGCACCGCGCTGCTGGTCCTCGGCCCCGACTGGTACGACGTGCGCCGGGTGCGCTCGGCCACCCCGGTGCTGCCGGCGGTGGTGGCCGCGTCCGACGGCGGCGCGGTGGTGCCGGCGTACACGGTGGTCGGGTTGGACGCGGCGGTGGCCGCCCAGCCGCTCGGCACGGAGCTGCGCCAGTCGGGCCGGGAGGTGCAGGTGCACCTGCTGACGCAGCGGGCGGCGCTCTTCGGTTACCAGGCGCAGCCGTGGTCGGCGTTGCCGGTGGCGCTGCGGGTCGGCGAGTTGAACCCGGGCACCAACCAGGTGCTGCCGGGCGCGTACGCCACCCGCAAGGACAGCTGGGTCGACGCCGCGCTGGGCAAGGACGAGCGGACGCTGCACCTGGACCAGTCGTACCCGGCGGTGGTGGCCGGGTCGTGGCTGGTGCTGGAGACCGCCGGGGTGGCGCAGGTGCGTCGGGTCGACGCGGTGGCGGAGCTGCCGGTCGCCGACTTCGGCATCGCCGCCCGCACCACCCGGGTCACCGTGGCCGGCGGCGACTCGAACACGTTCACCAGGCGTAGCACCACGGTGCTCGGCGGCAGCCGGCTGCTCCCGACGGCCGCCCCGCCGCTGACCGCCCCGCTGGCCGCGACCGCGACCCTGGAGCTGGCCCGGCCGACGCCCGGACTGGAGCCGGGCCGGCCGCTGGTGCTCACCGGCGTCGACCCGGACGGCGTGCCGGTCGGCGAGGTGGTGACGGTGCTGCGGGTGCGGGACGCGACCACGGTGGACCTGACCGCGAACGTGACCCGCCGCTACCGGCGCGACAGCGTCCGGGTGCTGGGCAACGTGACACCGGCGACCCACGGCGAGAGCCGGGCCGAGGTGCTGGGCAGCGGCGACGCACGGCAGGCGTTCCCCCGGTTCACGCTGCGGCACGCGCCGCTGACCCACGTGCCGGCGGCGACCGCGAGCGGCTCCCGCACCACCCTCGCGGTCTGGGTGGACGGGGTGCGCTGGCAGGAGGTGCCGGCCCTGCTCGGGCAGTCCCCCACCGCCCGGGTCTACACCGTGCGGCGGGCCGACGACGGCGTCGTGACGGTCACCTTCGGCGACGGCCTGACCGGGGCACGGCTGCCCACCGGGCGGGACAACGTGGTGGCCACCTACCGCAGCGGCGTCGGGCGGTCGGCCGACCTCGCGCCGGGACGGTTGACGATTCCGCTGTCCCGGCCGCTGGGCCTGATGGAGGTGGGCAACCCGGTGCCGGCCGCCGGGGCCGACGACCCGGAGGGGGTGGACCGGGCCCGCCGCAACGCGCCGCTGGCGGTCCGCACCCTGGGCCGGGTCGTCTCGCTGGCCGACCACGCCGACTTCGCCCGCGCCTTCGCCGGGATCGGCAAGGCCCGCGCGGACCTGGTCTGGGACGACGCCCGGCAACTCGTCCTGCTCACCGTCGCCGGCCCGGACGGGGCGGAGGTCCCGCCGGACGCGGCGGTCCGCGCCGACCTGCTGCGGGCGCTGGACGCCGCCCGCCAGCCGGCGGTGCCGGTGCGCATCCTCGGCCACCACCGCCGCCGGGTGGCGGTGACCGCCCGGCTGTTGTTGGCCCCCGGGTACCGGTTCGTGGCGGTCTCGGCCGCCGCCCGCGCGGCGCTGGTCGCCGGGTTGAGCTTCGACGTCCGCGACTACGCCCAGCCGGTGCGCGCCAGCGAGGTACAGGCGCTGCTGCACCGGGTGCCCGGCGTCGCGGCGGTCGTGCTGGAGCTGCTGTACGACGCCGGGCAGTCACCGGCCCGGCTCGACGTGATCACCGCAGCGCCGGCCCGTCGGGTCGGTGACGTGCTGCTGCCCGCCGATCTGCTCACCGTGGACGCCGGTGACGTCACCCTGCTGGAGGCATCGTGAGGGTCGAGGAGATCTGGGACCTGCTGCCGGCCGCCCTGCGCAGCCAGGACGAGGTGGCCGGCGGGATGCTGCGCGCCCTGGTGGAGGTGCTGGCCACCCAGGCCGCCGCGCTCGACGCCGACATCGACCAGCTCACCGACGACTGGTTCGTGGAGACCTGCGCCGAGTGGGTGGTGCCCTATCTCGGCGAGCTGGTGGGGGCGGGTCAGCTGCATCCGCTGGCCGACGGCGGCGGGTTGTCCGACCGGGCCCGGGTGGCCGACACGATCCGGTTCCGCCGGCGCAAGGGCACCGCCGCCGCCCTGGAGGAGCTGACCCGGGCCAACACCGGTTGGAGCGCCGCCGTCGTCGAGTTCTTCGAACGGTTGGTCGCCACCCAGCACGTCAACCACGTCCGCGACGCGCCGGCCACCGCGTCGATCCGGGCCGCCGCGCCGTTGGAGCTGGTCGGCGGGCCGTTCGAGACGGTCTGCCGGACGGTGGACGTGCGGGCGATGGACACCGGGACCGGCCGCCCCAACATCGGCCACATCGGCCTGTACGTGTGGCCGTTGCCGTCGTACCGGTTGGACCGGGCTACGGCCGCGCCGGTCGTGACGCCTCCGGACGGCAGGTGGTGGATCGACCCGGTGGGGGTCGGCCGGCAGTTGACCGGGCCGACGGTGACCGAGCCGGACATCGACCACCGGGCCGACGAGGCGAACGTGCCCGGTCCGCTGCGCCGCCGGCCGTTGCGCGACGAGTTGGCGGCGCTGGCCTCGGACAGCCCGCCGTCGGCGGAGCAGCGGCGCTGGTTCCGCGACGACGACCCGTCGTTCGTGGTGTGGATCCAGCCCACCCCGGCCGACGAGCTGCGCCCGGTGCCGCTGGACCTGCTGCGGATCTGCGACCTGGCCGGCTGGGAGCTGCCGACCGGCAGCGTGGTGCGGGTCGACCCGGTGCGCGGCCGGATCACCGTCGCCGCCGGCCGTCCGGTGCACCGCCTGGCGGTCTCCTGGTGGTACGCGTTCAGCGCCGACGTCGGCGCCGGCCCGTACCCGCGCCGGGGTGACCTGGGGGCGGCCGACGGGCCGGTGGACTGGCAGCTCGCGGTGAGCGTGACCGAGCCGCCGCGGGCCGGGGAGGTGGTCGCCTCGCTGGGTGAGGCGGTGACCGCCTGGCACGACTTCCAGGCCGCGCACCCGGGCGGCACCGGCCGGATCGTGGTGCTGGACAGCCACCGCTACCGGGAGAACCTGGCGGTGCGGGTGGGGCAGGGCAGCCGGTTGAGCGTGCTGGCCGCGCAGTGGCCCCGGCCGCCGGACCGGCCCCGCCGGCAGACCGACCTCGACCCGGTCGGGGTGCGCCCCTGCCTGCTGGGCACGCTGGCGGCCACCGGGGTCGGCGTCGGGGACCGCCCGGGTGAGCTGGTCGTCGACGGGCTGCTGGTGGCCGGGACGGTGACCGTCACCGCGCCCGCCGGGGGTGGGCCGGGCCTGGGCCTGGTCGAGCTGCGGCACTGCACCCTCGGGCCGACGGCGACCGGGCTGACCGTCACCGCCGGCAACGACCGGACCCGGGTGGTGGTGCACCGCTGCGTGACGGGGTCGCTGGCCACCACCGACGGACCGCTGACCGTGACCGACTCGCTGGTGCACGGCACGGTGGCCGCCGGCGACGCGGCGGCGGAGCTGACCGGGGTGACGGTGCTGGGCACCACCACGGCGCGGGTGCTGACCGCCACGGACTGCCTGTTCGACCAGCCGGTGACGGTGGCCCGCCGGCAGCAGGGGTACGTCCGGTTCAGCTATCTGCGGCCCGGCTCGGTCACCCCGCGCCGCTACCGCTGCCAGCCGGACCTCGCCCAGCAGGCCCGCCCCGACGACCCGGACGTGGCCACCCGGGTCGGTCCGGCGTGGGCGAGCACCCGCTACGGCGACGCGACCTACGGCCGGCTGGCCGCCACCGCCGCCGTGGAGCTGCGTACCGGTGCGGAGTCCGGGGCGGAGCTGGGGGCGTTCCGGCGTGCCCTGACCCCGCAACGTCTGCACAACCTCACCCTCGCGCTGGCGGAGTACCTGCCGCTGGGGCGGGTGGCCGCTGCCCTGCCCGTCCTGCCGACCGGAGGAACCACACCATGAAGGGCGACATCAGCCGCGTCACGTTCGACCAGCGGCGGCACGCGACGAGCGTCCGCAAGCAGCAGGGCCGGGTCGACCTGGACGCCGACTGGAACGAACAGCAGGACATCCAGGCGCACCTGCGGGCCACCGCGCTGACCGACGTGGTCGGCGTAGCGGGCGCGCCGCTGGTCGGCGGGGCGTTCGGGTTGACCGGCGGGGCCGACCTGAAGCTGTCGGCCGGCCGCTACTACCTCGACGGGGTGCTCTGCGAGAACGACACCCAGGTCTCCGTGTTCGCCCAGCCGGACCTGCCGGCGGCCGGGCCGTTCGTCCGTAGGCTCGACGGCACCTGGCTGGCCGGCGGCGCCCCGGTGCCGCCGGGGGTCTACGCGGCGTGGCTCCAGGTGTGGTCGCAGCACGTGACGGCGATCGAGGACCCGGCGCTGCGGGAGGTCGCCCTCGGCGGACCGGACACCACCACCCGGCTGCGGACCGTGTGGCAGGTGCGGCTGTTGCAGGCCGGGCCGCCGAACACCCCGGTCGGCTGCGCGGACACCCCACCCGGTTGGGCGGAGCTGACCGCCGCCTCGACCGGCACCCTCGCGGTCCGCGCCGACCCGACGGGCAGCTCCGGCGGTGACTGCGTGATCCCGACCGGGTCGCCGTACACCGGGCTGGACAACCAGTTCTACCGGGTGGAGATCCTCACCGGCGGGGCGCCCGGCACGGCCGGTTACGTCTGGTCGCGGGACAACGCCGCCACGGTGGCGACGTGGGAGAGCATCGACGTCGACGTGCTGACCGTGAAGGTCCCCGGCCGCGACGGCAGCGCCGGTTTCACCAACGGTTCCTGGGTGGAGCTGACCGACGACGGCCGGGAGCAGAACGCCCTGCCGGGCACGCTCGTGCAGGTCGACCGGGTGGAGGGGGACCGGATCGTGATCCGGCCGGGCACCGCCACCGGCAGCCTCGACCGGGCGGACTTCCCGTCCCGGCCCCGGGTGCGCCGCTGGGACGGCCGGGGCACCGTGCCGGCCGGCGGCGTCGAGGTGGACCTGGAACTCGGCATCAAGATCCGGTTCTCGGCGGCGGGCAGCTTCCGCACCGGCGACTGGTGGTCGTTCCCCGCCCGCTCGGCGGTGCACGACGTGCAGTGGCCCCGGGTCGGCACCACGCCCGTCGCGCAGACCCCGCACGGGCCGCGCCGGGCGCACGGCCGGATCGGCGTCGTGAGCTGGGACGGCAGCCAGTGGAGCGTGCTGCGCGACTGCCGGCCGGTGTTCGCCCCGTTGACCGGGCAGGCCACGCTGAGCCTGCTCGGCGGGGACGGTCAGGAGGCGGTGCCGGTGCCGGGCAGCCCGGCGACCCTGGTGCCGCTGGGGCACGACCTGGTCACCGGGGTGGCCATGGGTGGCCAGCCGGTCGCCAAGGCCCGGGTCCGGTTCACCGTCACCGGCGGGGCGGGGCGGGTCACCGCCGGGGCGGTCACCGCCAGCACCGTCACGGTGGAGACCGGCACCGACGGGCGGGCCCGGTGCGCCTGGCAGCTCGACTCCGCCGCCGCCACCCAGGAGGTCACCGCCCAGCTCCTCGACGAGGCCGGCCAGCCGGTCCACCTGCCGGTGACGTTCACCGGCGCGCTGTCGCGTGCCGACCGGGTGTCGTACGACCCGACCGGGCGGCCGTCGCTGTCCGGGGCGACCACCGTGCAGGCCGCCATCAACCAGCTAGCCGCGTCCGCCACCGGCGGCTGGGCGACGATCACCATCCGGCCCGGCATCGACTGGGTGCAGGCGCTCACCACGCTGCCCGCCGGGGACGTGCTGATCTGCTTCGCCCCCGGCCTCTACACCAGCACCGTGCCGGTCACCTTCACCGGCCGGGCCAACATCCGGCTGCTGGGCAGCGGGCCGGCCAGCCGGATCCGGGTGCAGGGGCAGGAGTACGCGCTGATGTTCGTCAACTGTGGCACCGTGTCGGTGGCGCAGCTGGCGGTGGAGACCCCCGGCCCGGCCAACGTGCCGGGCCGGCTCGGACCGGTCTCGGCGATCAACTGCGCCGACGTGACGATCGACCAGTGCCAGCTCACCGGGGTGGCCGGCGCGTCACCGCAGAGCACCTGCCTGACCGTCCGCAACGACCAGGGCACCCCACCGGGGAGGGTCCGGGTGCTCGACTCGGACTTCCTCGTCGGTCACGGCCAGCAGGGGGTGCTGCTGGTGAACCCGGACCACGCGGTGGTCACCCGGTGCCGGTTCTCCTGCCCGCCCCGGCCGGCCTCGCTGACCCTGGCCGAGCTGGTCAAGGACGAGATGTTCCGGGGCCAGCTCGCCACCCAGCTGGTGGGCAGGCTCGTCCTGGACCGCGACGACCGGCTGGAGACGGGCGAGTGGAACACCTCGCTGCGGGTCGGCCGGTGGGGCGTCCGGATGAACTCGATGGTCCCGCAGAGCGAGTGGAAGACCCTGTCCACGCTGCGCCCGCCGACCACCGAGGAGCTGCGCACCGCGCAGGGCGCCGGGGCGTACGTGCTGCGGCTGGCCGACGTGGCCACCGAGGATCCGGCCCAGCTGCCCTCGTACAAGCGGCAACTGGCCTCGCTCAAGGGGCGGCTCGGGCAGAACGCCGGGCGGATCTTCGACACCGACGAGGGTCGCAAGACGCTGCGGGACTACCTCGTCGGTGAGGGGATCGACGTGCAGGAGGCCGACGACATCGCCCGCGACCGGCGGGAGGTGGCGTTGCCGGTGCCGGGGGCGAACCTGCGCTTCGACTCGGCGTTGAGCCAGGGGGCCTGGGAGGCGGCGGTGGCGGCGTCACCGCCGTCGCGTCCGGTGCAGACCCCGTCGGCGGCGGCCAGGCACCTGCGCAGCGTCGCCGACCGGATCCTGCTGGAGCCGGCCTTCGGTGAGAAGTACGCCGGTGGGTACCGGCGGGACCTGACCGCCGCGGCGGAGGTGTCGGTGGGGGCCTGCGCGGTGGTGATCGGCGGCGGCACGGCGGTCGGTGACGTCGAGGTCTCCGACTGCCGCATCGACCAGATCGCCGAGGGCGTGCACATCGGCGTGTCCTACCACAAGGGACCGCCGATCCAGGCGCGCACCATCCGGGTAACCGGCAACGACATCCACCTCTACAAGGCGTGGTGGCGCGACGCGAGCACGATCCGGGGCATCAAGATCGGCAGCGTCCGCAACGTGTTCGTCTCGGACAACCGCATCTCGGTGGCCGCCGGTACGGGCGTCGGCATCTGGGCCTTCGCCGCGGGTGGCCCGATCATGGCGATCCGCGACAACCTGGTGCAGAACTGCGGCACGGCGATCCTGTGCAACCCGTCCTGGTCCGGGGCGCCGGCCAAGCGGCTGTGGTCGGTCACCGACAACGTCTCGCTCGACGGCGCCATCCAGGTGGGTGGGGGTGCGCGCAGCACCGGCAACGTCAGTTGAGCTGTCGCAAGGGCGACTGCGTCGGCCGGCGCGCGGTCCTACGCTCATGGTGACTGCCACTTAGCACGGTTGCGGATCACAGATGTGGTCTAGGGGTTCAAATCCTCTGGTAGTCGCCTACAAGCGGCGGGGCGGGCCTTCGGGCCCGCCCCGTTCGTCGCCTGCGCCCCGGCACCGGCGGGTCGGCGGGGGCACGGGGCTGCGGGTCGGACCGCCCGCCGCACACCCGCCGGTCGCGCCCGCCGTGACCACAACCAGGTTTATAAGCGGTGACGCGACCGTTAAATTCGCGCGGGTTCGTCGCACATAAAAGAATCGGCGGGACAAACCACTCCCGTGCGACAAACGTTTCGCCACACCCGGTCACCGAGCCAGGCAGAGCCGACTGAGCTGCCAAAACGGCCGTTCACCGACCGTCAGATCGCGCAGCGCGACCGAACTATTGACCGTGCGCGATGGGTCGCATATTGTTCGCGGTGCAAGTTCCACCGGACGCGATAAACACCGCCGCAATCAGAAGCCAGCCGTCGACAATCGACGCGGCCTTTCCGCTTCCCGCCGTGTCGGGTCAACCGCGCACGCATTCCACCCGACCAGCAAGGAATCCCCGTGGAAATGCTCACCCCTTCCGGGCGCACCCTGGCCCTTTTCGACGGAATAGGTGGTCACCAGGGAAATCTGCTCCCCACCCTCGGGGCGCTGCACGCGCAACCGGAGAACGCGCTGTTCTTCGACCGCATGTTCCGGGCCCTCGACGACCTGCGGGAGCACGTCGGCCACGCGTCCGAGCCGGTCGTTCCCACCGGGGGCCGGCTGCGCCGGTGGTTGACCGACCCCGCCACCGCGCCGCCGACCGGCACCGACGACTCGGTCGTCGCCGGCGTCTGCGTCCACCTGATCCAGCTGTGCGACCTGCAGCCCCGACGGGCCGCCCTCGACACCGTCACCGCCGCCATCGGGCACAGCATCGGGCTCCAGGCGGCCATCGTCGCCGGCCTGCGGCCGAAGCGCACGGACGCCTTCCTCGCCCTCGCCGAGACCTCACTCAGGCTGGTCGCGCTGAGCCTCGTCCGGGGACACCAGGCCACCACCGGCCGTCCCGTCCCCACCGAGCTGACCGAGCGGTACGCCACCTGCGGCGACCCGCGCCAGCGACCCGGCCCGATGGCGCTGGTCGACGGCCCCTCCCGGGCGGATCTCGCCGCCCTGGTCGACCGCTACCGGCGGGACACCCGACGGTCGGTCTCGGTCGGCCTGGTCAACACCCCCACCACCGGCGTGCTCAGCGGGCACACCGAGGACCTGCTGCACTTCCACGCCCACCACGAGGCGATGTTCCGCGCCGGCGCGGCGACCTGGACGTTCCTCACCAACACCCTGCCGTTCCACAGTCCGCACCTGGCCGCCGCCGCCGACGAGGTACGCCGGGACCGGACCTTCGTCGGTCCCCTGCCCGCCGCCGGTGAGCTGCGGATACCGGTCTACGCGGCGGACGCCCCCCGGACCCTGCCACCCGAGGCCGACCTGCTCGACGAGTTCGTCGAGCAGGTGCTGGTGCGCCCGGTCGACTGGGCGACCGCCAGCGTCCACGCCGTCACCGACGCCGGCATCACCACCGTGCTGGACTGCGGCCCCGGCCCCGCCGCCCGCCGGTTCACCCGGGAGTGCCTCGGCGGCCGGACGCTGCGCTTCGAGTCGATCCGACGAGCCTCCCGGCGACCGTGAAAGGACACCACGTGCACTGTCTACTCTTCCCGGGCCAGGGGGTGCAGCGCCGCGGCATGGGCGCCGACCTGTTCGGCCTGTTCCCCGAGGCCACCGCCAGGGCCGACGAGATCCTCGGCTGGTCCATCGAGGAGCTGTGCACCCGGGACCCGCAGCGACGCCTGCGCGACACCCGTTACGCCCAGCCCGCGGTGTTCTTCGTCAACGCCCTGCTGGCGCAGCAGGTGATCGCCGAACGCCCCGGGCACTACCGGTACTTCGCCGGCCACAGCCTCGGTGAGTACAACGCGCTGGTCGCCGCCGGGGTGCTCGACCTCGACGTCGCCCTGCGGCTGGTCGACCGGCGGGCCGAGCTGATGTCCCAGGTCACCGGCGGGGGCATGTCGGCGGTGCAGGGCCTGCCGGTGTCGTTCGTCAGGCGGGCGTTGACCGAGACCGGCCTGCCCCGGGTGTTCGTGGCGAACCTCAACGCCGACACCCAGAGCACGATCGCCGGGGACCGCGCCGAACTCGCCGTCGCGGCCAAGGCGATCGGCGCGCTGCCCGGGGCCCGGGTCGTCCCGCTCAACGTCAGCGGCCCCTTCCACACCCCGCTGATGGCGGCGGCGGAGCAGCGGTTCCGGGCCGTCCTGGACGGCTGCGACTTCGCCGCCGGGCACACCCCCGTGGTCTCCGGGGTCACCGGGGACGTCTTCGACACCGACCGCGCCGCCGAACTGCTCGCCCGGCAACTGTCCACCCCCGTGGAGTGGGTCCGGGCGGTCACCACCCTGCGCGCGGCCGGTGTCACCGGGTTCGACGAGGTCAACGGCAAGACCCTCAGCGCATTTCTCACCCGCATCGCGGAGAGGTGATTCACCGTATGGACACGGATATCGCGGTCGTCGGCCTGTCGGTCGAGGTGCCCGGGGCCGACGACCTCGACACCTTCTGGCAGATCATCAGTTCCGGGGCGAGCCTCACCCGACCATTTCCCACGAACCGTCGGGAAAAGCTCGCCGAATACATCAGATACCTCCGGGCGACGAGCATCGAACCGGTGAACGAGCCCGACGTCGAATACCACAGCGGCTGTTTCCTCGACGAGGTCGACACCTTCGACCACACCGTTTTCGGAATGAATCCCCGGCAGGCCACGCTGACCGACCCGCACCACCGGATGGTCATGCGCGCCATGTTCCTCGCCTTCGAGGACGCCGGTTACGGTTTCGACCGGCTCCGGGGAAGCCGGACGGGGGTGTTCGTCGGTTTCGCGGTCAACCCCGGCTCGACCTATCTGGACTACATCTGCCGGGTCGACCCGAACAACGGCCAGCAGGCCATCACCGGCAACATCCCGGCGATGCTGGCCAACCGGCTGTCGCACCTGCTCGACCTGCGCGGCCCGAGCCTGGTGGTGGACACCGCCTGCTCGGCCACCCTGGTCGCGGTGCACCAGGCCAAGAACGCGCTGCTCGCCGGGGACTGCGAGATGGCGGTGGTCGGCGGCGCACGGATCGTCTTCTCCCCCGTCAAGCACCCGCACTCCACCATCGGCATCGAGTCCTCCGACGGGGTCACCCGCACCTTCGACGAGGCCGCCGACGGCACCGGCTTCGGTGAGGGGTCGGGTGCGGTCGTCCTCAAGCGGATGTCGCAGGCGGTCGCGGACGGCGACCGGATCTACGCCGTGATCAAGGGCAGCGCGGTCAACCACGACGGCAACACCGAGGGCATCACCAACCCCGATTCCGACTCGCAGGCCGACCTGCTGGACGCCGCCTGGCGCAACGCGGGCGTGCACCCGCGGACCCTCGGCTACCTGGAGGCCCACGGCACCGCCACCCGGGTCGGCGACCCGATCGAGCACGAGGGGATGAAACGCGCCTTCGCCCGGTACACCACCGACCGGGGGTTCTGCGCGGTCGGCACCGTCAAGGCGAACGTGGGGCACCTGTTCGAGGGCTCCGGCGTCATCGGCCTGATCAAGGCCATCGCGGTGCTACGCAACCGGATGATCCCGCCGCAGGCCAACTTCAAGAACCCCAACCCGAAGCTCGACTTCGCCGCCGGGCCGCTGTACGTCTCCACCAGCCTGCGACCGTGGGAGTCCCCCGACGACGGCCCACGGCGCTGCGGGGTCAGCGCCTTCGGCCTCGGCGGCACCAACGCCCACGTGGTGCTGGAGGAGTACGTGGCCGAGACACCGGCGGCCCCCGCCGGCCCGGGGCCGTTCCTGTTCACCCTCAGTGCGGCCACCCTGAAGTCCCTGGTCCGCCTCGGCGAGCGGTACGTGCGGTTCATCGACGCCGCCGGCCTCGACGGGGTCGACATCGCCGACGTCTGTCACACCAGCCAGGTCTCCCGCAGCGGGCACCGGCACCGGGCCGCGTTCGTCGTCCGCGACGTCGCCGACCTGCGCCGGCAACTGGTCGCCTCGCTGGCCGACGGGGCGTCGCCGCCGCCGGACGGCCCGCTGGGCGACGAGGCCCGCCGCTACCTGGCCGGCGCGCCGGTGGACTGGCGGCGGCTCTCCGACGGCCGCCGCCGGATCGTCCGCCTTCCCGGGTACGCCTTCGACACCACCCCCGCGTGGGTGCAGTTCCCCGACACCTGGCGGGCGCAGCTGTCGCTGGGCACCGTCGACGAGGACCACCCGGTCACCCACGACGTGGTGTTCGCCCCCGCCGCCGACCCGGCGCCGGCGACACCCGGGGCGCGGGTGCTGGCCCTGGTCGACCCGGACACCGACGCCGCACGGCTGCTCGCCGCGACCGGCCTGGACGACCTGCGGGTGCTGCGGCTCGGCGAGCCGGTACGCCCCGGCGGCGCGCCCTTCGACGCCCGCTCGGCGGACTCCTTCGCCGAGATCGCCCAGCTCGTCGAGGACGACGGCGTCACCCACCTGGTGCACGCGCTCGGTTTCGACGCCGTCCCCGCCGCCGACCTCGCCGGGCTCGACCTGCGGACCGGCAAGAACCTGCACAGCCTGTTCCACCTGACCAAGGCGTTGATGGCGGCGGGCGTCAAGCTGGAACTGACGGTGCTCACCCGACGCGCGGTCTGCGCCCACGACGCGGAACCCGACGTGGTGGTCGAGAACGGCGCGCTGGTCGGCTTCGGCAAGGTCATCGGCCGGGAGTACCCGTACCTCGGGGTCACCCATCTCGACGTCGACCCGGACGTGTCGCCCGACGCGGTACGGGCGGAGATCCTCTCCCCCGAACGCGGGGTGTTCCTGTGGCGCGACGGCCGACGCCTGCACGAGGTCTTCGTCGAGGTGCCGCAGGTCGACACCGACGGCCCGCAGAGCTACCTGCGGCCGGGCGGCACCTATCTGGTCACCGGCGGCACCGGCGCGCTCGGTCTCGCCGTCGCCCACGCGTTCGCCACCCGGCAGCCCGACGTGACCCTGGTGCTGCTCAGCCGGTCCGGCCTGCCGCCGCGCGCGCAGTGGCCGGACCTGCTGGCCGCACCGGCCGGCGACGCCCGCGCCGGGCGGGTGCGCGCGGTGCGGGAGCTGGAGGAACTCGGCGCGCGGGTGCGGGTGGTGGCCGCCGACGCCGGTGACCCGCAGGCGCTGGCCGCCGCGGTGGCCGACGTCCGGGGCGAGTACGGCCGCATCGACGGCATCGTGCACGCCGCCGGCCTGCCCGGTGGCAGCACCGTGATGTTCCGGGAGCTGGCCGACTTCGACGCGGTGGTGCGGGCGAAGCTGCACGCCGCTTTCCTGCTCGACCAGCTCACCCGGGCCGACCGGCCGGACTTCGTCGTGCACTTCTCGTCGGTGGCGTCGGTGTTCCCCGCCCCCGGTCAGGCCGACTACGCGGCGGCCAACTACTACCTGGACAACGTGGCCCGCAGCCGGGCCGGCGGGCCGACCCACGTGATCGCGCTGGACTGGGTCGCGTGGAAGGAGATCGGCATGGCGGTCGACCACGGCACCAGCGGCGACACCATGTTCCGGGCCCTGCCCACCCGGGTCGCGTTGGACGTCCTCGACGCGGGCCTGCGCTCCGGCCGGTCCCGGCTGTTCGCCGGGGAGCTGCACTACCGGGGGGAGCTGATCCACCTGCTGCGCTCCTACGACGTGCGGCTCTCCGCCGAGATCGACGCGAAGGTCGAGCAGGAGATGCAGGCGTTGGAACAGCGGCTGCGGCAGGCCGCCGACAAGATCCGGGCCACCGTCGACGCGGTCGACGTCGCGCTGGAGGGTCGGCCGGACGGCGGGTACACCGACGTCGAACGGTCCGTGGCGCAGTGCCTCGCCCTCGCCTTCGGCTATCCGACGCTCGACGTGGAGGCGGACTTCTTCGACCTGGGCGGCGACTCCATCATGGCCGCCTCGGTGGCCAACTCCATCGCCGTGCGGCACGGCGTGCAGTACGACGTCGCGGACCTGCTCGCCGACCGGACCGTCGCCGAGATCGCCTACCACGTCGAGGACCTCGTCGCGTTCGCCGACGCCGCCGCCTGACGACACCGATCGGAGGGTGGCATGTCGGACATGACTACGGGGCCGGCGCTGCGGCGCATCGTCGGCTTCGCCCTGCCGCTGACCGCGGCGAACCTGCTGCAACAGGGTTACCTGCTGGTCGACAGCGTCGTCGTCGGCCGGTACGTCGGGGTCGAGGGGCTGGCCGTGGTGGGTGCCTGCGGGCCCCTGTTCTATCTGCTCAACGCCATGTTCATCGGGCTGGGCACGGCGTTCACCATCCGGTTGGCCCACCTGACCGGCGGCCAGCAGGTCGACCGTCGCCGCGACGTGGTCGCCGCCCTCGCCGTCCTCACGGTCGTCTGGGCCGCCGGCTGTGTCGTGCTGGCGACGCTGCTGGTCGAGCCGGCGCTGGCGGTGATGGGCATCGACGGGCGGCTGGCCGCCGACTCGGCCCGGTTCTTCGGCACCCTGGCGCTCGGCTTTCCCGGGATCTTCGGCAGCGCCGCGGTCAGCGCCTACTTCCGTGGGCTGGGTGACTCCCGCTCGGCGATGTGGGTGCAGGGCGTCGGCAGCATCGCCAACGTCGTGCTGGTGCTGCTCTTCGTCGCCGTCCTGGACGGGGGTGTGGTCGGCGCGGCGCTGGCCACCGCCGTGGCCAGCACGATCGCCCTGGTGGTCGGGCTGGTCTGGGCGGCGCGCACCCACCCGGTGCGGCGCGACGGGCCGCGGCCGGCGCTCCGCCGGGAACTCGTCGACGCCGCCCGGCTGGGTCTGCCCCTGGCCAGCCAGCACATCGTGCTCGCCCTCGGGATCATGGTGCTGGTCGGGATCATCCAGTCCTACGGGGAGGTGGTCCTCGCCGCGTTCACGATCGTCTCCCGGATCGAGTTGTTCACCGGCATCCTGTTCCTCGACTTCTCCGGGGCGGTGACCGCCTTCGCCGCCCAGAACCTCGGCGCGGGCGACCTGGCCCGGGCCCGCGCGGGGCTGCTGCGCACGCTGCGGTTGACGGCCGTGCTGTCGGTGCTGGTCGCCGGGGTGGTGCTGGTCGCCCGTGCCCCGCTCGCCGCGCTGTTCACCGACGATCCGGCCACCCGGGAGCTGACCGGACGCTACCTGACGATCATCTACCCCTTCCTGCTCCTCTACACCGCCATGGTGGTCATCCACGGCTACCTCAACGGTGCCGGTCGGACGACCGCGCCGCTGATCTGCACGCTGATCGCCTTCGTCGCCGTGCAGATCCCCTTCGCCTGGCTGCTCAACGGCCCGTTCGGCATCGACGCCGTCATGTGGGCGGTGGTGGCCAGCTGGACCGCCGGGCTGACCTACAGCGTGTTCTGCCTGCGGCGGGTGCTGTTCGTCAGGCCCGCGCCGGCGGCGGTGCCCGCTTCGACCTGATGCCCCGTCCATCCCCCGCGCCCCGTGAGGACCACCAGTGATCAACAGTCGCACCGTCGAGGTGACGTTCCACGCGGGCCGCAGCCGGACCGCCCACCTGACCTGGGGCCAGCAGGGCACCTGGGACGTCCTGCGCCGCTGGCTGCCGGAGATGAAGCCGTTCTTCGTGCTGACCCGCTGGCTGGACGTACCCCTGCTGCTCGAGGTCGACGACGTGCTGGCGCAGCTGTCCCACCTGCTCCAGCGGCACGAGTCGCTGCGGACGCTCTTCCCGCCGGGGGTCGACGGCCAGGGCGGCCAGCACGTCCTCGGCGAGGGCGTCGTCACCGTCGAGGTCGTCGACCGGCCCGACGGTGACCCGGTCAGCTTCGCCGACATCGTCGCCGACTGTCTGGGCCGGGCCGGTGGCCGTCCGTTCGCCCACGACACCGAGCTGCCGATCCGGTTCGCGGTCGCCACCCACGAGGGCATCCCCGTGCTGCTGATGTTCGCCGTGTCCCACCTGGCGGCGGACCACCTCGGCGCGGACCTCCTGGCCGACGAGCTGGCCGCGTTGCTGCGGGCCAGGACCGACGGCGAGGCCCCACCGCCGGCCCGACCGGCGGTGCAGCCGGTCGACCTGGCCGTCTTCGAACGCTCCCCGGACGGGCAACGCCTCAACGTCGACGCGTTGGCGTACCTGCGTCAGCAGCTCCGCCGGCTGCCGGCCGACCCGCTGCCCGAGCGGGTCACCCCGGTCACCCCCCGGTACTGGCGCGGTGAACTCGCCTCCGACGCCGCCGCCGTGGCCCTGCGGCTGGCCGCCCGACGGCTGCGCACCAGCACGTCGGTCACCCTGCTGGCCGTCGTCAACGCGCTGGTGCGCACGGTTTGCGCCACGCCGGTCTACCCGCTGGACATCATGCAGAGCAACCGGGTGGAACCGGAGCTGCGGTACACCGTGACCAGCCTCAACCAGGCCGTCCGTACCGCCATGGAGGTGTCCGGCGACACCGTGGGCGACCTGGTCGGGCACGCCCGCGCCGCGATGGGGGCGGCGATGCGGCACGCCCGCCACGACGGCCGGGCCGCCGCTCAGGTGGCCCGCGCCGCCGACGCCGCCGCCGGGCGGCCCCTGCCGGCCGGCGGCCAGTTCAACGACCGGTGGTCGCTGCAACCGCGACCCGCCGGCCCGGCACCGGGCCCGCAGGCGTTGGCCGGGCTGGCCGCGACGACCACCTTCGCGTGGCCGCAGCGGGCCGCCGCCGAGGCGATGCCGTTGTACGTCGACGCGGGCGGCACCGCCGAGCGGATCCACCTGTCGCTGATGGCCGACACCGCGCTGCTCGCCCCCGCCGACATCCGGGGTTTCCTGTACGCCGTGGAGCAGGTCGCCATCGAGCTGGCCCGGGACGACGTCAGCCTGCGCCGGGTGACGGAGATCTTCGACAGCCACCGGCTCTGTGAGGTCCCCGGCCACCCGGACACCCCGTGACCGGCCCGCCCCGGCCGTGAGCGGGCGGTCCGGTGCCCGGCCCGGCCGGGTCAGTGCACGACGACGACCGCCGAGGGCGGTTCCAGGTCGGCGAGCCGGGACGGACGGACCACGAGGAACAGCACCGCCAGCGCGGCCACCATGCCCCCGGCGACCACCAGCGCCATCGCCACCGCGCCGTTGCCCAGCACCCCCACCATCGGCGCGGCCACCGCGCCGACGCCGAACTGCACCGCGCCGAGCAGGGCCGAGGCGGTGCCGGCGGCCTCACCGTGGCGGGACAGCGCCAGCGCCGGGGCGTTCGGCATCGCCAGGCCGGCCGCCGCCAGCACCACCCACAGCGCCACCAGCAGGGCGGGCAGCCCACCGAACCCGGTCACGGCGAAGGCCAGCAGGGCCAGCCCGGCCAGGGTGCCGACGCTCAACGAGGTGACCAGGATGCGTTGCGGGGAGTGGCGGCGCAGCAGCCGCACGTTGTACTGGGCCGCCCCGATCAGGCCCACCGCGCCCGCCCCGAACGCCAGCCCGAACTGCTGCTCGTCGAGCCCGTACCGTTCCTGCAGGACGAACGACGAGCCGGCCACGTACGCGAACAGCGCCGCCATGGCCAGCCCGGCGACCACGACGAGCCCCACGAAGGTCCGGTCGCGCAGCAGCGCGCCGTACAGGCGCGCGGTCGACCACACGCCGCCGGGTTGGCGACGCTCGGCGGGCAGGGTCTCGGGCAGGCCGATCACGGCGACCACGACGAGCAGCACCCCGAAGACGGCCAGGGTCACGAAGACCCCCCGCCAGTCCGTCCAGCGCAGCACCCCGCCGCCGAGGGTCGGGGCGAGGACGGGGGCGGCACCCATCACCAGCAGCAGCCGGGACAGCAGGGTGGCGAAGGCGGTGCCGTTGAACAGGTCCCGCAGCACCGCCATCGCGACCACCGTGGCGGCGGCGACGCCGAGGCCCTGCACCACCCGCAGCGCGCCGAGGACGGCGATGTGCTGGGCGACGACGCAGAGCGCCGACGCCACGACGTGCAGGGCGAGGCCGGCGATGAGCGGGCCACGGCGGCCGACGGCGTCGGAGAGCGGCCCGATCAGCAGTTGGCCGAGGGCCAGCCCGGCGAGCGTGCCGGTGAGGGTCAGCTGGACCGCCGCCGAGGTGGTCATCAGGTCGGCGGCGATGGCGGGCAGCGCCGGCAGGTACATGTCGATGGTCAGCGGGCCGATGGCGATCAGCGAGCCGAGGACGAGGACGAGCCGTACCCGCTGCCGGCGGGTCATCAGGTCTCCGGGCGTCGGTGCGACCTTCGTCAGCCGGTCGGGGGCGAGATCGGTCATCGGGGAAGCTCCGCCCGGTCGTGGTGCGGCCGGGCGCGAGACGGTACGACTGTCACACCTGGCTTCAAATCCTGACCTGCTGCTCTGATTCCCGCTCCACGCAGAGGTAACGCGGGTCACAGCCGTCGGTCACGGCTCAGGCCGGGTCCACGCGCCCCAGCCGCCAGTACCCCATGAAGGCGACGGCGCGGCGGTCCACGCCCCGCTCGACGACGAGGTGCCGGCGCAGCGCGCGGATGACACCGGCCTCCCCGGCCAGCCAGGCGTAGACGGGCACGGGCGCGGTCGGGGCCGGCACCTCCCACAGCGGAGCCACGTCGACGTCGACGTCGACGACCGCCCCGGCGGGCGTCGTCCCGGTGCCCGACAGCAGCCGTTGCGCCGCCGCGGCCACGGCGGGCAGCAGCCTGCTGCCGTGGCCGCCGCCGGCGCGGGCCAGCCAGCTCACGGTGACGCCGGGCGGGGCGGCCACCGGCAGGACGTCGGCCGGGTCCGGCACCTCGAGCAGCACCTCGCCCCGGGCGTCGAGGGGCAGGCGTTCCAGGATGGCGCTGATGGCGGGCACGGCGGTCTCGTCACCGGCCAGCAGCAGCCGGCCGGCGGGCGGCGGGCGGAACTCGATGCCGCCGTGCTCGCCGTCGTGGCCGGCGTCGGGTCCGAGCAGCCCGGCCTCGTCGCCGGGGCGGACCCGCAGCGCCCACCGGCCCGCCGGGCCGTGGTCGCCGTGCAGCACCAGGTCCACGTCCACCTCGGCCAGGTGCTGCCGGACCGCCCGGACGGTGTACGTGCGGATCGGGCAGCGCTCCTGCTCGGGCAGGGCGCGCCAGTGGGTGTACCAGTCGTCGCCGCCGGGCAGGTGGACGCCGGGTCGGCCGGGCACCGGTAGCACCAGCTTGATCCGCTGGTCGTACCCGTTGTCGGCGAACCGGTCGAGGTCGGGGCCGGTGAAGGTGACCCGCAGAAACGACGGGCTGAGCCGACGCGCCGCGCGTACCTGGACGTCGAACAGCCGCCAGGGCGCGACGGGCAGGGTCCCGGTGCCGGTCGGGTGGTGCCGCTCCCCCGCCGGGCGAACTCGATCACTAAGCACGTAGGTGAGGCTAACCTAACCAACAACGTGAATGGCGACGTGGGTCACCCACCCCCCGTTCGGGGCACGTCACCCCCTGCCCGAGCGGCCCCGACCCTGGTCAACGGGCCCGGGCGGCGCGGTCGAGGAAGAGCAGCCGGGCCCGCTTCTCCGGCAGCTCGATCTCCGGACCGGGCACGAAGCCGGCCCGGACCAGCCGGTCGATGGCGCGGGCGTTGCGGGCGTCCGGTTCGGCGACGATCCGCAGCCGGGTCGGGTCGGCCAGCACGAACGCGAGGAACACGTCGAGGAGCACGCCGGTGAAGCCGGGTTCCGGGCCGTCGTCCGGCGGACCGATGAGCAGGTGGATACCGAAGTCGCCGGGGCGTACGTCGTAGCACCGCCCGACCGGGTCGGCCGCCGGCTCGTAGGTCTGGAACAGCGCCACCGGCCGGCCGTCCCGGTGGGCCAGGTAGGCGTGGTGGGTGGTCAACGAGTCGAGGTACGCGTAGATCTCGCGGACCCGCTCCCGGCTGGCCCCGCCCATGCCCCAGAACCGGGACCGCTCCCGGGTCACCCAGTCGTGGATGACCGCGACGTCCCGGTCGGGATCCACCGGCCGGAGGGACACCTCCCCGAAGCCGTCGACGCGGCACGAGGTGGAGGTCGGCGCAGTGGTCATGGCACTCCTTCCGGGCGACCGGCCCGGCGGGCCCGTCACGTTTCGCTGTCGAAACGGCACCCTCGGCGACGATTCCGCCAGACCCCATCACAACTTCGGAAAGTATGCAAACGACCACCCGGAGCAATGCCCCACCGGAGACGCCCCACACCGGCGGCGACACCGGAACGGCGACACCGGAAAACCGCACCCGGTCACCGGCCGATCGGCGACCGCATCCCGGGCCGCCGACCTGTGACCCGTCAGGCACGCCCTGGTATTGACTCACGTAATTAGTTCTGATAGCCGACCAGGATCCGATCGCAAAGGCGGCGATTCGCTCGGAGCGCCGAGGATCACTAATCGTGGAACAGGGGGTGACACATTGCCGTTCGTCGTTGAATAATTGCCGCTGTCGAGTGCCGGTCCCGTGCGCGCCGGTGTTCAGGAGAAGGGACAGTCGTGAAACGTGACCAGTCACCGGTACTGCCGGGCGACGGCTCCACGGACTACGCCCGTTACATGCGCACCGACGAGCTGCTCGCCCTGCAACGCCGCCCGGAGGAGATGCTCCACCGCGACGAGCTGCTCTTCCAGGTGGTGCACCAGTCCGCCGAGCTGTGGCTGAAGCTGGCCGAGGCCGAGCTGACCGCCGCCGTCGCGCGGACCGGGGCCGCCGACCCGGTCGCGGCGGCGGCGCTGCTGGCCCGCGCGACGCTCGCGGTGCGACTGGTCACCGACCAGCTGGAGATGTTCCGGCACCTGTCGCCCGTCAACTTCCAGACGATGCAACCCGCGCTGGGCAACGGTTCCGGCGCCGAGTCGCCCGGCTGGCGGCGGGCCGCGACGGTCAGCAGACAGCTCGGCCGGGTCTTCGCCGGGCACCTCGCCACCCGGGGCGGCAGGCTCGACGCGCTGGCACCGAGCGACCCGACCCGACGGCTCGCCGAGGCGATGATCGCCTGGGACGAGCAGGTCCACCAGTGGCGGGTACGCCACTACGAGGTCGCCCTGCGGGTCGGTGGGCACGCCCCCGGCGGCACCCCGGGCAGCGCGGCGAACGTGCTCGCCAAGCTCCTCGAACACCGGTTCTTTCCCGAGCTGCGCCCGCCCCGGCCGGACGCCGACGTCCCGGTGGCGGCGCATTCGGGCACCACAGAGGCATGACGAGCCGCGCCACTCGAAAATTCGTCGGCGCTCCCTGTGACAGATACCCCACGAGGTGCGGTTCGTGCGTGAGCTGACGAGCTGGTCGTCCGGTACGGCCGATCCCGAGCAATTCCCCTACCAGGCAGTGGTCACCGAATTTCATCGTGTCGGTAAACACTTCGTCAAAAAGGAACTCCTCGTCCAGCTGGACGCCGCGCGCGCCCGGGTGAACGCGCGGACCATCCCCGCCCGCGAGTTGTCCACCTTCCTCGACGTGGCGCTCGACAAGTGGGACGGCCGGTACGACTACCGCAGCTACCTGGCCCTGCCCCTGCTCCCCCTGTCCACCGTCGCCCCGGAGGCCGGACCGGGCGGGCGGGCGGCCGACGAGGTCGACCGGCCGGGGCCGGGCGGCGGGCGGCGGGAACGGGACCGGCTCCTGGTCGACCTCGTCGCCGACGCCCTCGCCTTCGAGCTGGCCGCCTCGACCGACGCCATCGACCTGCTTCCCGAGCAGCGGCCCGGACCGGCACTGTCGGCCAAGCGGTGCCGGCTCGGGGTCCGCGCCGTCGCGTCGGCCCTCACCCGGCTCGGCCTGGCCGGGGCGGTCACCGAGCGGGACCCGGTCGCGGCGGCGGTGGCGCTGCACCGGCTCGTCGTCACCGGCCGCGACCCCGCCCGGAAACGCGCCCTGGCGTTGAGCATGCTGCCGGTCTACGTCTCCCACGACGAGTACCTGTTCATCCGGGTCCTCCAGGCCTACGAGTGCGTCTTCGCCGGGGTCGCCGAGGAACTGCGGGGCACCATCGCCGCGTTGGACACCGGCCGGCCCCGCCCGGCCGCCGGTCGGCTGGCGTACGCCCGGGAGCTGATCAGCGGTGCCGGGACGCTGTTCTCCCTGCTGGCCACCATGCAACCGGCGGCGTTCCGGACGTTCCGCGAGTACACCGAGGGGGCCAGCGCGATCCAGTCCCGCTCGTACAAGATCATGGAGTCGCTGTGCCGTACGCCGGAGCCGGAGCGGTTGGACTCCACCGCGTACCGGTCGGTGCCGGAGGTACGCGAGGTGGTGCGGGCCGGCCAGCCGTCGATCGACCGGGCCTACCGCGCGGCGGTCCGGGCCGGCTCGCTGCGGGGGCCCGACCTCGACCTGGTACGGCAGCAGATGGCGGCCTTCGCCGAGGCGGTGCTGACCTGGCGACGCACCCACCACCGGCTGGCGGTCCGGATGCTCGGTGCGCGCTCCGGCACCGGCTACACCGAGGGCACCCCCTACCTGGCGGCCGTCCGCGCCGTCCCGGTCTTCACCACCGTGTCCACCGACAACCGTCCACCCCGGACCGATCCGATCGGAGGCTGCTGCGAGTGAGCGCACCCGCGACCCACCTGGCGCGTTGCCTGGATGCCGCCGCACACGCCGCCCTGCGCGCCGAGTTCCCGCTGCTGGGAACCTGCGTCTACCTGGGCAACAACTCCACCGGCGCGGCGCCCCGGGGCGTCGAGGGGGTGCTCGCCGACTACTGGGCGACCCTGCGCGACTGGCGCGACGAGGTGTGGCACGGCTGGCACGTCGGCCTCGACCGGTACGCCGACTCGGTCGCCGCGCTGCTCGGCGCACCACCGGGCAGCGTGGTCACCGACGCCAACCTGAGCACCCTGCTGGTCCGGGTGCTGTCCTGCTTCGACTACCGGCCGCCGCGCGACCGGATCGTCACCACCGACCTGGAGTACCCGACGGTGCCGTTCATCGGCACCGCGTTCCGCCGCTACGGCGCGCGGCTCGACGTGGTCGGCACCGGCGGCCCCCGGTTCGACGAGGACGCCCTCGAAGCCCGCATCGACGAGCGGACGCTGCTGGTCTGCGTACCCCATGCGAGTTTCTCCTCCGGGGCCACCATCGACCTGGCCCGGCTGGTCGCCCGCGCCCACGCCGTCGGCGCCCTGGTGGTGGTGGACGCCTTCCAGACCGTCGGCGCGGTCCCGCTGGACGTGACCGCGCTCGGCGTCGACGTCGTCCTCGGCGGCGCGCACAAGTGGCTGTGCGGGGCCGGCACCGCCTTCCTCTACGTCCGCCCCGACCTGGCCGGGCGGCTGGAACCGGCGGCGACCGGGTGGCAGGCCGGCGACCGGGCGTTGACCTTCCGGGTGTCGACCGGGTGGGCGGCGGGGGCGCAACGCTTCGCCGGCGGCACGCCGTACCCGTTGACCTCACTGATCTCCCAGGTCGGCCTGGACCTGCTCGCGGGCGTCGGGATGGGGGCGATCCGGGCGCACTCGCTGGCGCTGACCCAGCGGGTCCTGGACCGGGCGGCGGCGGCCGGCGTCACCGTGGTCAGCCCCACCGACCCGGACCGCCGGGGCGGGGTGGTCTGCCTGGACGTCCCCGACGGCGAGGAGGTCAAGCGGCGGCTGGCCGCACGCAACATGATCTGCACCTGGCGGGGCTGGCTGCGGATCGGACCGCACGTCTACAACACCCTCGACGAGGTCGACGCGTTCATGGACGCGCTGGTCGAGGAGCTGGGCCGGTGAGCGTCACCCTGTCCCCCCGGGCGCTGATGAGCCTGCTCGTCAATGGTCCCAAGGCCGTCGACGTGCTGGAGACCGCGCTGGCCCTCGGCCTGCTCGACGCGCTGGAACCCGGCCCGGTCCGCCTGGACGCGCTGGCCGAGCGGTTCGCGGTGCGCCCGCTGCGGCTCTACAAGTTCCTCGACTGTCTGGAGAGCCTCGGCTGCGTCACCCGGCACGAACCCGACGACGACATCGCCGGAGCCAGCTACCGGGCGGTGCCGGGACTGCGCGACGCCGTGCTGGCGGTGGTCGGCCCGGACGCGATCGAACGGGACCGGGACCGCTACCCGTGGCGGCTGCTGCACGGCCGGCTCGCCGAGAGCCTGCGCGGCGAGGTCGGCATGAGCGACGACGACTTCGCCTGGCCGCCGAAGACCGACGCGCAGACCGCCGACTTCGAACGCAGCATGGCCGCCGGGCTCGGCCCGGTGATCGAGACGCTGCGTCGGCACGCCGACCGGCTCTGGTCGGACCGGCGACGCCTGCTGGACGTCGGCGGTGGTGACGGCACCCTCGCCGCACACGTCCTCGACACCGCCCCCGCCCTGCGGGCCGACGTGTTCAACCTGCCGGCGGTGGCACCCCTGGTGGCGGCCACCCGGGTCGACCGGGGGCACCCCGACCGGCTGGGCTTCGTCGGCGGCGACTTCCTGGCCGGGCCGCTGCCGACGGGCTACGACGCGATGGCGTTCGTCCGGGTGCTGCACGACTGGCCCAACGACGTCGCCCGCCGCCTGGTGGAGCAGGCGTACGCGGCGCTGGAGCCGGGCGGGTTGCTGCTCGTCGCCGAGGAGTTCCGCACCCCGGACCGGCTGGCCGTGCAGTTCTTCTGGAGCTACTTCCTGATCGGCGTGGACAGCTGCGTCAGCCGGCTGCGGGAGGTCGAGTTCTACACCGGGCTGCTCACCGAGGTCGGGTTCACCCGGGTGGCGGTGCTGCCCGGCGGGTGGGAACTGGTCACCGCGTACAAGCCGGGATGATTCCCCGGTGGACGCCGGGGCCGGCGGACGGTCCCGCCGGCCCCGGTGGGCCGGTCAGGGGCGGCGGGCCAGCACCGCGCCGTTCGCGCCGGGGGCCTCGAACGGCACCGTACGCACGTCGACGAAGCCGGCGTCGGTCAACCACCGCCGGTACTCCGCGCCGGAGTAGTTCTTGCCGCCCTCGGTCTCGACGAGCATGTTCATGCCCATCAGGGCGGCCTCCGGCGGTCCGGTGCGCTCGTCGTTGAGCAGCAGTTCGGAGATGACGATCACCCCGCCGGGGGGTAGCGCGGCGTGGCAGCGGGCTAGCAGCGCCCGGTTGGTCGGCTCGTCCCAGTCGTGCAGGATCATGCTGAGCAGGATCACGTCGTGCCCGTCGGGCAGGGCCGGGTCGGCGAGGAAGTCACCGGCGACCGTGCCGATCCGGTCGGTCAGGCCCGCCTCCGCGATCCGCTCCCCGGCCCGCACGCACACGTGCGGCAGGTCCAGGATCGTCGCCCGTAGCTCCGGCAGCCGCAGGCAGAACTCGATCGGGAACGCCCCCGCGCCACCGCCGACGTCGAGCAGCCGGCGGTGCGCGCCGAAGTCGTACGCGTCGGCCAGCGCGCGGGCGGTGAACCGGGAGGTGGCGAACATGGCGTCCCAGAACTGGGCCACCAGCTCCGGGTCGGTGGTGTCGAACAGGGAGTCCTGCTGCTGCGGGTCCCAGGTGAGCGGCCGGTTGCCGCGCAGCGCCTCGCCCACCCGGTGCCAGGGCAGGTAGGTACGCAGGTCGGAGTAGCGCACCTGGGCACCGAAGTAGTAGGGCCGCCCCTCGACCAGGAACTGTTCGGCCAGCGCGGAGTTGCGGTAGCCGTCACCTGCCTTGTCCAGCAGCCCCAGCGACGCGCTGGCCGACAGCAGCAGGTCGGCGGGGCGTTCGTCGAGCCCGAACTCGACGGCGGCCTCGGCCACGGTGACGGTCCGCCCGCCGGCCAGCCTGGTGAACAGGCCGAACTCGACCCCGACGGCGAGGGTCTTGAAGCCCCAGACGCCGGCGACGAGGTGCATGAGAGGAGTGGGAGTGATCATGGGAACATAAGATCATGGAACGGTGACGCGGTGGCACGCACCCGTCACCATGGAGTAATGATTCGCTTCATCCTGAACCTGTTGTGGCTCATCCTCGGTGGCGGAATCGTGCTGGCCCTCGGCTACTTCATCGCGGCGGTGGTCTGCTTCGTGCTCATCATCACCATCCCGTTCGGGGTGGCGTCGCTGCGGCTCGCCTCGTACTCGCTGTGGCCGTTCGGCCGGACCCTGGTCACCAAGCCCGGGGCCGGCGTCCCGTCCGGGCTGGCGAACGTGCTGTGGGTGCTGCTCGCCGGCTGGTGGCTGGCGCTGTCCCACCTGCTCGCCGGGATCGCGCTCTGCGTCACGATCATCGGCATCCCGTTCGGCATCGCCAACTTCAAGCTCGTCCCGGCGGCGTTCTGGCCGCTCGGCCGGGAGGTCGTCGAGGCGCCCTGACCCGACCCCGAGGCGACGTGCGGCGCATCTGCGGCGATCCGGCGGTGTCGACGGGGTGGTCGATACCACTCGATCGGTCCATGAGCGGCCCCGCGGCGGCCGGGCCACGGGGCCGCCGGGGTCATGGCCGCCGGTCGGCGTGCAGCCGGTCGAGGTGGGCGGCGAGTTCGTCGGTGACCAGCAGGTCGGTGCGGATCCGGTCGTGCGGGTAGCCGGCCCGGCCGATCATGTGCGCGGCGACCGGCGCGGTGGCCAACTGGAACGCGCCGACCAGCACCAGCGTGGTGACGTCCACCCCGGTCCGCAGCCGCAGCGCGCAGCCGAGCAGCACCAGCAGCAGGCCGAGCACCTGTGGCTTGGCGGCGGCGTGCATCCGCGACAGCAGGTCGGGGAAGCGGACCAGGGCGACCCCGGCGGCGAGACTGAGCAGCGCGCCGCCCAGCAGGCAGGCCGCGGCCACCACGTCCAGCACCGCGTCGACGCTCACCTGTCGTCCCGGCGGGTGGCGAAGCGGGCGACGCTGACCGAGCCGACGAAGCCGAGGATGGCCAGCACCACCAGGATCGGCAGCGCGGTCGCGTCCCGGCTGTAGGCGGCCTCGGTCGCCACGGCGGCCACCACGATCGCCAGCAGCACGTCGGTGGCGACCGCCCGGTCGAGCACCGACGGCCCCCGGACGATCCGGGTGAGGGTGAGCGCGCCGGCCACCGCCAGCAGCACGGTGACGATCACGGCGACAGCGGTCATCTCGAACTTCCTTCCAGGGTGGACGGTGTGTGCTCCCGGATCAGCCGCTGCTCCTGCGCCGAGCCGATCGCCGCGATCAGCCGGCCCTCCAACTCCAGCACGCCGTCGCGGAAGCGTTCGACCTCGGCCCGGTCGCGCACCCCGAGCACGTGGACGTAGAGGATGCCGGCGTCCCGGTCGACCTCGACGATGAGGCTGCCGGGCACCAGGGACAGCGCCTCGGCGGTCAGCGTGAGGTTGAGGTCGGAGCGGACCCGCAGCCGCACCGCGATGATCGCGCCCAGCGGGGGGTGCCCGAACCGCAGCGCCAGGGCCGCGATCTGGACGCTGGCCACCACCAGGTCACGCAGGAAGCGCAGGGCGAACCGCAGCAGCGGCACCGGGTGCACCCGCCCGGCGAAGGTCACCGGGGGCAGCGGGAAGACGGTCAGCACCACCAGCCCCACGACCAGCCCACCGAGCACGTTGGCCCAGCTCAGCGTCCCCCAGAGCAGCACCCAGACGGTGACCAGGACGATCATCGCGACGGCCTGGTTGCGGCGGCGGGCAGCCCGGGTCAGCGGCCGGTCCTCCGGATGCTCCGCGGCCGGCCCACCCCCGGGAAGCTGCGGCGACGGCTCCCCGGGCGGCGGCGACCGGTCCGAGGGGCGCTGTGGTGGCGGATCGTGGCTCACGGGGTCCCCCCGGGGTAGACGGCCTCGACGTACGGGGTGCGCCGCAGCAGGTCGTCGGCGGCGTCGGAGCTGAGGTCGAACAGCGGCCCGGCCACCACGGTCAGCCCCAGCCCCAGCACCACCAGGGCGACCGTCGGCGCGATCATCAGGCGGGGCAGCATCGCGCCCGGGTGGGCGTCGCGGTCGGGCCCCCGGTAGGGCTGCTCCACCCCGTCGGTGCGGACGGTGTGCACGCTGTCCTGCGGCTCGGGCATCTCCGGGTGCGGACGACGCCAGAACGCCAGGTTCCACACCCGGGCGATGGCGTAGAGGGTGAGCAGGCTGGTCAGCAGCCCACCGGCGACCAGCACCCAGGCCAGCACACCGCCGTCGTCCACCCCGGCCTGGACCAGCCCGAGCTTGCCCAGGAAGCCGGAGAACGGGGGGATGCCGGCCAGGTTCAACGCGGGCACGAAGAACAGCACGGCGAGCAGCGGCGACAGCCGGGCCAGCCCGCCGAGGCGGTCCAGCGCGGTGCTGCCGCCCCGGCGCTCGACCAGCCCGGCGGCGAGGAACAGGGTGGTCTGGATGGTGATGTGGTGCACCACGTAGAAGATCGCGGCGGCCAACCCGAGCGACGAGCTGAGCCCCACCCCGAACAGCATGTACCCGATGTGGCTGATCAGGGTGAACGACAGCAGTCGTTTGATGTCGGACTGGGCGACCGCGCCCAGGATGCCGACCAGCATGGTCAACGCCGCCACCACCAGCAGCAGGTCGGCGGTCCGGCCGCCGGGGAACAGCAGCGTCTCGGTGCGGATGATGGCGTACACGCCGACCTTGGTGAGCAGGCCGGCGAAGACGGCGGTGACCGGCGCGGGCGCGGTGGGGTAGCTGTCGGGCAGCCACGCCGACAGCGGGAAGACCGCCGCCTTGATGCCGAAGGCGAGCAGCAGCATGCCCTGCAGCACCAGCCGCAGGTCGTCGGGGAGCGCGTCGAGCCGGTCGACGAGCTGGGCCAGGTTGAGGGTGCCGGTGGCCGAGTAGACCAGCCCGATCGCCACCAGGAAGATCAGCGACGACAGCAGGCTGACCACGACGTACGTGGTGCCGGCGCGGATGCGGGTCTCGGTGCTGCCCAGGGTGAGCAGCACGTAGCTGGCGACCAGCAGGATCTCGAAGCCGACGTAGAGGTTGAACAGGTCACCGGAGAGGAACGCGTTGCACACCCCGGCGGTCAGCACCAGGTAGGTGGGGTGGTAGACCGACAGCGGGGTCTCCTCGTGCCCGTCGGCCATGCCCTGCCCGATGGAGTACACCAGCACGCAGAGGGTGACGGAAGCGGAGACCACCAGCATCAGCGCGGCGAGCTGGTCGGCGACGAGCACGATGCCCAGCGGTGCGACCCAGCCGCCGACCTCGACGACGAGCGGCCCGTCGATCGAGGAGCGGACGAGCAGGGTGGCGGCCACGGCGACGGTCGCGGTGAGCACGGTGAGGCTGACCCACCGCTGTGCGCGGGGCCGGCTGGCCAGCAGCAGGGTCAGAGCCGCGCCGAGCAGCGGCATCACCACCGGCAGCGGGACGAGGTAGTTCACGCGTCCCTCCCCCGCCCGCCGGCCGTCGCCGCCGCCGAGGGCCGCCGGCTGTCCGGATCGGGCCGGCCGTCACCGTCGAGCTGGTCGTCGGAGTCGGGCTGGTCGGCGTCGTCGGTGCCCGGCCCCTCGTCCCGGTCGGCCAGGTCCATGATCCGGCGGTCCTCCACGTCGTCCTGCACCTCGTCGTGGCCGTTGAGGTGCCAGCTGCGGTACGACAGCGCCAGCAGGAACGCGGTCATGCCGAGGGTGATGACGATGGCGGTGAGCACCATCGCCTGGGGCAGCGGATCGCTCATCTCGGCGGCGTCGCTGGTGCCGACGATCGGCGGGCCACCGGCCCGCCCCCCGGTGAGCAGCAGCAGGTTGGCGCCGTTGCCGAGCAGGATGACGCCCATCAGCACCCGGGTGAGGCTGCGTTCCAGCAGCAGGGTCACCCCGGCGGCGAAGAGCACGCCGACCACCACGATGTAGGTGAGGTTGGGGGTCACACCAGCTCCTTGTCCCGTACGTCGTCGTGGGCGTCCTCCTGCTGGCGGTCCATCTCGGCGCCGAGGCTGCGCAGGATGTCCAGCACCAGGCCCACCACGATCAGGTAGACGCCGACGTCGAAGAAGACCGACGAGACGAAGTGGACCTTGCCGAGCAGGGGCAGGTGCAGGTCGAGCACCGCGCTCTGCAGGAACTCCCCGCCCAGCGGCATCGCGGCCACCCCGGTGCCCACGGCGAGGAAGAGCCCCGCGCCGAGCACCGCCCCGGCGTCGACAGGCGCGGCGGCGTTGAGTTCTCGCCGGCCACCGGCCAGGTAGCGCACGGCCAGGGCCAGGCCGGCGACCAGCCCGGCGGCGAACCCGCCCCCGGGGGCGTTGTGACCGGAGAAGAGCAGGTAGACCGAGAACAGCACGATGGCGTGGAACAGCAGCCGGGTGACCACCTGGAGGATCACCGAGTGCCGGTGCGCCTCGAAGCCGGCGGTCAGCCAGCGCGGCCCGCCGGTGGCCGCCGGTCGGGGGCCGGGGACGGCGCTGCGCCGGTCCAGGTCACGGGAGCGGCGGAAGATCAGGCTGGCCACCCCGGTGGCCGCCACCACCAGCACCGCGATCTCGCCCATGGTGTCCCAGGCGCGGATGTCGACCAGGGTCACGTTGACCACGTTCTTGCCGCCGCCGTAGGAGACCGCCTCGTCGGGGAACCGCTCGGAGATCGGGGTGGCCAGCCGACCGCTCGACGCGACCCAGGCCATCCCGGACACGACCGCGCCGACGGCGACGCCGATGGCGATCCGGCCGCGCCGGCTGCGGCGGATGGGCCGGGCCGAGAACTTCACCGGCAGCCGGCGCAGCACCAGCACGAACATGACGATGGTGACGGTTTCCACCAGGAACTGGGTCAGCGCCAGGTCCGGTGCGCCGTGCAGGACGAACATCAGCGCCGTGCCGTAACCGGCGACACCGACCAGGATCATCGCGGTGAGCCGGCGCAGCGCGCGGGCGGCCATCACCGCGGCCACGATCACCAGGGCGGCGGCGACCGCCTGCAACGGGGTGTCCCAGGCGCGGAACTCCCGGGGCCACGGCCCGCCGGTGAGCAGCGCGCCACCGGGCAGGACGACCAGCACCACCAGGATGATCCCGAGGTAGAACGGCAGCGAGCCCCGCTGGGTGGCGCCGGTCAGCTCCACCGCGAGCCGGTCCACCCCGGCGACCAGCCGCTCGTAGCCGGCCGCGCCGTCGACCGGGGTCCACCGGGTCGCCCGCAGCCGTCGGAGGTGCAGCAGCAGGAACAGCCCGACGCCGGCCGTCACCGCGAGGGCGGACAGCCCCAGCGCGGGGGTGAGGCCGTGCCACAGCGCCAGGTGGTAGCCGGGCCCGGTCGAGGAGAAGCCGTCGGCGTACGGGGCGAGCAGCCCGTCGAACGCCGGGGCGGCGACGCCGACGGCCAGCCCCGCCACGGCGAGCAGCGCCGGGGCGGCGAGGAACGACCGGCCCGCCGGGTGCGGGTCGGTCGGCGCGACCCCCGGCTTGGCGGCGAACGCGCCCCACAGGAACCGCAGCGTGTACGCCACGGTCAGCGCCGACCCGGCCACCACGCCGGCCAGCACCAGCAGGTCCGTCGTGCCGCCGTGCTGGAACGCCTCGAAGGCGGCCTCCTTGGCGACGAAGCCGGCCATCGGCGGCAGCCCGGCCATCGAGGCGGCGGCCAGCACGGCGACCCCGGTCAGCACCGGCGCGCGCCGGCCGAGGCCACTGAGTTCGCGCAGGTCCCGGGTGCCGGTGGTGTGGTCGACGATCCCGACGACGAGGAACAGGGTGGCCTTGAACAGGGCGTGCGCCAGCACCATCGCCGCGCCGGCCAGCGCGGCGTCGCGGCTGCCGGCACCCAGGACCACCATCAGCAGCCCGAGCTGGCTGACCGTGCCGTAGGCGAGGAGCAGTTTCAGGTCGGTCTGGCGCAGCGCCACCCAGGCACCGAGGAAGAGGGTGGCCAGGCCGGTGCCGAGCAGCACCACCCGCCAGGCGGTGACGTCGGCGACGGCCGGGCCGAGCAGGGCGACCAGGAACACCCCGGCCTTGACCATCGCGGCGGCGTGCAGGTAGGCGCTGACCGGGGTGGGCGCGGCCATCGCGCCGGGCAGCCAGAAGCTGAACGGCACGATCGCCGACTTGCTGAGCGCGCCGAGCAGGATCAGCATCAGCGCGGTGACCAGGTAGCCGCCGCCGGGCAGGTCGGTGGCGACGACCGACCAGCGGTAGCTGCCGGCGTGCTGGCCGAGCATGACGAACCCGGCCAGCATGGCGAGCCCGCCCAGGGTGGTGACCAGCAGCGCCTGCATGGCGGCCCGGCGGCTGGCCCGCTTCGCCGGGTCGTAGCCGATCAGCAGGTACGAGAAGACGGTGGTCAGCTCCCAGAACACGTAGAGCAGCAGCAGGTCGTCGGAGACGACCAGGCCGAGCATGGAGCCGGCGAAGGCGACGAAGACCGCGGCGAAACGGCCCAGTCCGGGGTCGTCGGAGCGGAAGTACCTGGCGCTGTACGCCAGCACCAGCGCGCCGACCCCGCCGACGAGCACCACCATCAGCCAGGACAGGGTGCCCATCCGCAGGGCCAGTTCCAGACCGATCCGGGGCACCCACGGCCAGGTCTCCACCACCGGTTCGCCGGCCCGGACCGCACCGGTACGGGTCAGCGCCCAGACCAGCGTGGCGGCCGGGGCGAGCGCGACGGCGTAGAGCGCACGGCGTCCGAAGCGACGTACCAGCCCCGGGGCGACCACGGCTGCCAGTGCGTGGACCGCCACCAGGACCAGCACATACCCTCCTTGAAGATCAGTGTCGGCGGCCACCGGCCCGTTCGGGGCGGTGCGGAACCGGCGGCTCGGGGACGGGCGTCCCCGGGTCGCACGGCCACCGCGGCGGTGGCGTCACCGGTGGTTGGTCGGTCGGTGGTGGTGCCCGGTCAGTGACCGGCGAACACGTCCACGGCGGTCGTGGTGGCCGCCTCCGCACCCGCGACGACGACCTCGTCGCCGGCGAGCAGGACGTAGTCGTCGCCAGGGGTCGGTACGACCCGGCCGGCGCGGACCACCGCCAGCAGCGACAGCGGCAGGCCGGACAACGCGGTGTCCCGCCAACGCTTTCCGTCGCCGTCGCCGCCCACGGCGACGGGTATTCGCACGACGGTGACGCCGGGGAGCTGGCGTTCCAGCTCGGCGAGGTGGTCGACGGTGACCGCCTGGTTGAGCACCCCGGCGACGGCCTGCGCCTCGGACTGGTCGAGCACCAGCGTGCCGACCGCGGTGTCGGTGTCGTCGGGGTGGTAGATCACGATGTCGCGCCGCCCGCCGGGGTGGGAGATGACGCTGGCCCACTGGCCGTGCGCGGTGGCGAAGCGCTGGCAGAGTCCGACCCCGTGAATGACCGTACGTTCGAACCGCACACCGACCTCCTTCGCCCAACATCGAAGGGGCGTCCGGCCGGTAACGGCCGCGCGCCCCTTCATCCCTATCATGATCAGGGCGTGATCGCCCACCTCCATCGTCCCATCATTCGGGAAACCTGGACGTCAGAGGCGGTGCCGACGGACCCTCGGCGGTCCTCGGGCCGAGGGTCGTGGTTGCGCCGACCGGCACCGGCCCGGTCAACGGCCGACGGGACGGGCGACACGTCCGCGGCGGGTGCCGACGCCCGTCGTCAACGGGCGTCGGTGCGTTCGGCCGACCGGTGCCGGCTAGCCGGATCGTCCCGGTCGATGCGCAGCTCGCGTTCCAGCTCGGCGATCACCGCCCGCAGGTCGTCCAGGCGCTGGGTCAGGGCGATCCGGTCCACCTCGTCGGGCACCCCGTCGCCGTCGGCGTCGTAGCCGGGCGCCAGCCGCTCGGTCATCTCCAGCCGGCGGGCCTCCTCCATCGAGTTCACGATGACCGCGATCAGGATGTTCAGCAGCAGGTTGACCGTGATGAGCACGTAGCTGACGTAGTAGACGAGGGTCCACGGGGACAGCGCCATCCCCTGCTCCACCAGATCCGGCAGGGTCTCCAGGGACAGCAGCACGAACAGGGTCAGCAGCGACCGGCCGATGTCGCCGTACTGCTCCGGGTAGGCCCGGCCGAAGATCAGCCAGCCGGCCATGCCGTAGACGTAGAGGGTCACCATGGCCAGCGCGAGGAACCCGCCGACACCGGGCAGGCTGCGCCACAGCGCGGCCACGATGGTGCGCAGACCGGGCGAGAAACGCACCAGGCGCAGCACCCGGGCCACCCGGACGACCCGCAGCAGCGCCGAGTCGCCGTGCAGCCCGGGCAGGAAGATCGCCGCGATCACCACCAGGTCGAACACGTTCCAGCCGTGCCGCAGGAAGTCCTGCGGCCGACGCCCGTACGCCAGCACCCGGACGGCGATCTCGGCGACGAAGGCCGCCCGGAAGCTCAGCTCCAGCCAGTGCAACGCCGGTCGGGCCGCACCGAGATCCGGGTAGGTCTCCACCCCGAGGACCGCCGCGTTGGCCATGATGAGCACCACGATCGCCGCCTCGAAGGGGCGCGACCGGGCGATCCGGGCACACCACTGGGCGAGGCCGGCGGGGCCGACGGGGCCGGGATCGGCGGCACGCCGCCGGGTGGGAACAGGCACGGACGACACCGGTCACCCGGTCCCGGGGCGGTACGGGAACGCGGCGGCCATCCCGACACCCTACCGGCCACCCGGGACGATCACCGTCGGTGATGGACCGGGCACCCGACCACCGGCGATCACAGGTTCTCGTCCCGACATTGAACGACCGACGCCCCGGCTTCGTACCACCCGGTGAAGGGAGCTGCTCATGAAGCGCACGACCCCGTTGCTCACCCTGCTGACCGGGACGGGCATGGCCGCCGTCCTGTTCGCGATGAGCGCCCAGGCGGCGCCGCGTACGGTCGATGCCGGTGCGGCCGCGCCCGCGACGAGCCCGCCCGGTGCCACCGTGGCGTCGCCCGCCGCCCCCGCGGCCGAACCGGATGCCGACCCGGCCGCCGAACCGGAGGCCACCCCGGCGGCACCGGCGGGCGGCCAGCCCGGCCCGGCGCAGACCACGCCGCCGACCACGGCGCCACCGGCGAAGCAGGCCGACTCCAACTGGACCGGACGGCTCGACGGCGGTGCCACCATCGCGATCACCGTCACCGACGGCAAGGCGGTGGCGTACGTCTGCGACGGCAGGAAGCTGGAGGTGTGGCTCAACGGCACCGCCGCCGACGGCCGGATGAAGCTGACCGGCAAGAAGGGTGAGGTCCTCACCGGGTCGTTCGGCGACGGGGTCGCCTCCGGCGAGATGGTGGTCGGTCAGCGCCGGTGGAAGTTCACCGCCAAGCAGACCGGCAAGCCCGACCCGGTGCTCTACCGGGCCACCGCCCAGCAGCGCCGCGCCGGTGTCGACGGCGGCTGGATCATGCTGCCCGACGGCAGCCAGATCGGGGTGGTCACCCGCGACGGCGCGCCGGTGCCGGCCCCGCCGCTGGACCCCGCGTTCGGCACCACCATCCTCGACGGCCGGACCGTCACCGCGTCGCCGGTCGTGGCCGACCCGGGGTCCGGTGCGTGATGACGACGGCACGCCGCAGGTTCGAGACCGACGTGGGACGCGACTTCGACGACGGGCCGTCCGTCCGGGTCCTGTCCGACCCCCCACCCGCCCCGACCCCGCCCGACCCGGTCGCCGCGCCGTCCACCGGCTCCGGTGCCCCGCCCGCCTCGGTGCTCGTACCGCTGCTGGTCGGGGCGGCGGTCGCGGTGGCCCTCGGGGCGTACGGCCGGATGCACCAGCCCACCGGGATCGCGGTCAACGTGGCCGGCTTCTCCAGCCCGCAGGCGGTCAAGGTCTGGCTGGGCACCGGGGCGGCCCTCTTCGCCGTGGTACAGCTGCTCAGCGCGTTGGCGATGTGGGGCCGGCTCGGTGGCTTCTCGCCCTCCTGGGCGGGTGGGCTGCACCGGTGGAGCGGCCGGGTGGCGTTCCTGCTGACCGTTCCGGTGGCGGTGCACTGCCTCTACGCGCTGGGCTTCGCCGACTACGACCTGCGGACCCTGCTGCATTCGCTGCTCGGCTGCCTCTTCTTCGGGGTGTTCACCATGAAGATGCTGGCGCTGCCCAAGCGGGGGCTGGCCGGGTGGGTGCTGCCGGTCGTCGGCGGGTTGGTGTTCACCGTCCTGATGGGGATCTGGGTGACCTCGTCGCTGTGGTACTTCACCACCTTCGGGGTGGGGACGTGACGGGCTCGTGACACGGGAGAGGAACGACGGGCAGATGTGCGACGAGCGTGGGGCCGGTTGCGCGTCCCGACGGGCGGTGCTGGCCGGTGCCGGTGGGGTGGGCGTGACCGCCCTGCTCACCGGCTGCCAGACGTACGGCGAGCCGACCTCGCCGGCCGCGGCGCCGCAGACCGGCGGATCGGCCGCCGCGCCGGCCGACGCCTCGCCGGGCGGCAGCGCACCGGCCGGGCCGTCCGCCGGGGCGAGCGGCTCCCCCGCCGGGGGCGGCGAACAGCCGCCCGCCCCGGCGGCGCTGGCCGCGGTGGCGGACATCCCGGTCGGCGGCGGCAAGATCTTCAAGGCCGAGGGGGTGGTGGTGACCCAGCCGGCGGCCGGCACCATCAAGGCGTTCTCGGCGACCTGCACCCACCAGGGCTGCACGGTCACCTCGGTCAAGGACGGCACCATCGTCTGCGGCTGCCACAACAGCGTCTTCGGCATCGCCGACGGCGCGGTGCGCAGCGGCCCGGCCGGCAGCCCGCTGCCGCCCCGGGCGGTGACCGTCGACGGCGACGACATCCGGCTGGCCTGACCACGCCGGCACTCTCAGACCGCGAGCGCCTGGCGGACCGACCGTTCGGCGTCCCGGCCACCGTCGCCGCTGGCGGTGACCCGGCCGGACTCCAGCACGTAATGCCGGGTCGCCACCCGCAGCGCGAAGCCGAGGTGCTGCTCCACCAGCAGCACCCGGATGCCGGCCCCGGTGGCCAACCCGACGATCCGGTCCTGGATCTCGGCGACCACCGACGGTTGGATGCCCTCCGTGGGTTCGTCGAGCAGCAGCAGCCGGGGTCGGGTGACCAACGCGCGGGCGATGGCCAACTGCTGCCGCTGGCCGCCGGAGAGCAGGCCGGCCCGCCGCCGCAGCAGGGGACGCAGCGCCGGGAACAGGTCCAGCGCCTCGGCGGTGGCGGCGGCCCCGTCGCGCCGGCCGTCGGCCACCAGCCGCAGGTTCTCCGCCGCCGTCAGGTGCGGGAAGCACTGCTGCCCCTGCGGGACGTACGCCAGGCCCCGGGCGACCCGCTGGTGCGGGGCGAGCCGGGTGACGTCCTCCCCGTCGAGGGTGACCGTGCCGGCGCGGGGGCGCAGCAGGCCGACGGCGACCCGCAGCAGGGTGCTCTTGCCCGCGCCATTGTGGCCGAGCACGGCGGCCACCCCGTCGGCGGGGACGGCCACGTCCACCCCGTGCAGCACCTCGCTGCGGCCGTAGCCGGCGTGTACGCCACGCAACTCCAACATCACGCCTCCGGTGCGGTGTCGACGCCGAGGTAGACCTCCTGCACCCGGGGGTCCGCCTGGACCTGGGCGACGGTGCCCTCGCTGAGCACCTTGCCGGCGTGCAGCACGGTCACGCTGCGGGCGAAGCGCCGCAGGAAGTCCATGTCGTGTTCGATGACCACCACGGTGCGGTCCCGGCTGACCGTCTCCAGCAGGGCGCCGGTGGCGTCGCGTTCCTCGTGGCTCATCCCGGCGACCGGCTCGTCGAGCAGCAGCAGCCGGGCATCGGAGACCAGCAGCATGCCGATCTCCAGCCACTGCTTCTGCCCGTGCGCCAGCGCGCCGGCCGGCTGGTCGCCCCGGTCGGCCAGCCCGATCGTCTCCAGCGCGGCGGCCACCTCGTCGGGCACCCGGTGCCGGCGGCGGGCCAGCGTCCACCAGCTCCGGGTGGCTCCGGCGGCGATGTCGAGGTTCTGCACCACGGTCAGTTCCTCGAACACCGACGCGGTCTGGAAGGTGCGGCCGATGCCGAGCCGGGCGATGCGGTGCACGTCGCGGCCGAGCAGTTCCCGGTCGCCGAAGCGGGCCGAGCCGGTGGCCCGGACCAGCCCGGTCACCGCGTCGACCACTGTGGTCTTGCCGGCCCCGTTGGGGCCGATCAGGAACCGGATGTCGCCGGGCGGCACGTCGAGGTCGACCCCGTCGACGGCGGTGAAGCCGTCGAAGGTGACCCGCAGGTCGCGTACGCACAGGCCGTCGAGCTGCGGGCCGGTCATGCCGCCGACACCTCCGTCCGGGTCTCGGCCGGGTCGACCGGCCGGCTCCGCCGCCACCACCGCGCCCCCGCCGGGTCCGACCGGCGCTGCCGGGCCAGCGCCCACAGCGACGCCAGGCCGCCCGGCAGGAACGCCACCACCAGCACGAACAGCAACCCCTGCAGGTACGTCCAGGTGCCCGGGAACCGTTCCGACAGGGCGGTCCGCGCCCAGGCCACCGCCACCGCGCCGAGCACCGGACCGAGCAGGGTGGCCCGGCCGCCGACCGCGACACCGATGACGAACTCGATGGACGGCACGATCCCGATCAGCGCCGGTGAGATGATCCCCACCGCCGGGACGAACAGCGCCCCGGCCAGCCCGGCCATGCCGGCGGCCACGACGTAGCCGACGAGCTTGACGCCGGCCGGGTCGTAGCCGAGGAACCGGACCCGTTCCTCGCCGTCGCGGACGGCCACCAGCAACTCGCCGTACCGGCTGCGGATGAGTTGCCGGGCCAGCGCCAGCAACGCGAGCAGGCTGGCGGCGATGATGAAGTAGACCATCCGCTGGTTGACCGGGTCGTCCAGGTCGTACCCGAAGAAGCCCTGGATGTCGGTGAGGCCGTTGGTGCCGCCGGTGGTGCCCTGCTGGCCGACCAGCAGGATCACCATCGCGGCGGCGAGCGCCTGGCTGAGGATGGCGAAGTAGGCGCCACGGACCCGGCGGCGGAACACCAGCGAGCCGAGGCCGAACGCGACGGCCATCGGCAGCAGCACGGTGGCCGGCAACGCGATCCACGGGCTGGCGAACGGCCGCCACCACAGCGGCAGCTCGTCGAGCTGGCCGTAGAGCTGCATGAAGTCGGGCAGCTCGCCGGGGCCGGCGTCGGCGAGCTTGAGGTGCATGGCCATCGCGTAGCCGCCGAGGCCGAAGAACACCCCCTGGCCGAGGGTGAGCATGCCGCCCCGGCCCCAGGCGATGCCGATGCCGACCGCGACCATCGCGACGCACAGGTACTTGGCCAGCAACGACAGCCGGAAGTCCGACAGGGTCAGCGGGGCGACGGCGAACAGCAGCGCGGCGCCGAGGGCGAACCCGGCGGCGGTGCGGGCCGGGCCGTCGAACCGGCGGCCCCGCCGGCCGCCGGCCGGGGTGCCGGCAGCGCTGGCGGGATCGGTGCGGACCAGCGGCGCGGCGGTCATGCGAGGCTCCTGGTACGCAGGGTGAACAGCCCCTGGGGCCGCCACTGGAGGAACGCCACGATCGCCACGAAGACGATCACCTTGGCGACGCTGAGCGTGGTGAGGTACTCGCCGGTGGCCTGGAGCACGCCCAGCGCGAAGGCGACGATCACGCTGCCCTTGAGCTGGCCGATGCCACCGACCACGACGACCAGGAAGGCGTCGATGATGAGGTTGGTGCCCATCGTCGGGCCGATCGGCCCGAGCAGGGTCAGCGCGACCCCGGCGACGCCGGCCAGGCCGGAGCCGATGAAGAAGGTCGTCCGGTCGACCCGCGCGGTGGGGATGCCGGAGACGGCGGCGAGGTCGCGGTTCTGCACCACCGCGCGGATGCGCCGCCCGAGCGGGGTGAGCCGCAGCGCCAGGGTCAGCGCCAGCACGGCGGCCAGCGCGAGCGCCAGGATGAACAGCCGGTTGTTGGCGACGGTCAGCCCGCCGGGCAGGGACACGTTGCCGGTCAGCAGCGCCGGGGCCCGGGTCTGCACGTTGGGGCTGCCGAAGACGTCGCGGGCCAGTTGCTGCAGCATCAGCGAGACGCCCCAGGTGACCAGCAGGGTGTCCAGCGGGCGGGCGTAGAGGCGGCGGATCAGCAGCACCTCCAGCAGCACGCCCATGGTGCCGGCCACCGCGAAGGCGACCGGCAGCGCCACCAGCAGCGACCAGCCGGCGGCGGTCACGGTCTGCTGCAGGACGTAGGTGGTGTAGGCGCCGGCCATGATGAACTCGCCGTGCGCCATGTTGATCACGTTCATCTGGCCGAAGGTCAGCGCCAGGCCGAGGGCGATGAGCAGCAGCACCGCGCCGATGCTGACGCCGGTGAAGAGCTGACCGAAGAGGACTGTCACGTTCGCGCTCCGAAGGGGTGGGTCGGCCCGGGCGGGGGTGCCTCCCGCCCGGGCCGGGATCGGTCAGCTCAGGCCGCTCGCCCAGGGGTAGCTCTTCAGGTACGGGTCGGGCGTGATCGGCTTGCCCGAGTTCCACACCTCGGTGATCAGCCCGTCCGCGCCGACCTTGCCGATCCGGGCGGTCTTGGCGATGTGCTGGGTGGGGCCGTCCACCGTGACCAGGCCCTCCGGGGCGTCGTAGGTGATGCCACCGGAGGCGGCCCGGACCTTCTCCACCTCGAAGGTGCCGGCCTTGTCGACCATCGCCTTCCACAGGTACACCGCGACGTAGGCGGCCTCCATCGGGTCGCTGGTCGGCTTGTCCGCGCCGTACCTGGCCTTGTAGGCGGCGACGAACTTCTGGTTGGCCGCGCCGGGGGTGGTCTGGTAGTAGTTCCAGGCGGTCAACTGGTCCTTGAGGTACTGGGTGCCGATCCCCTTGACCTCCTCCTCGGCGATCGACACCGACACCACGGGCATGCTCGCGGCGGTCAGCCCGGCGGAGGTGTACTCCTTGAAGAACGCCACGTTGCTGTCGCCGTTGAGGGTGTTGAACACGGCGTCGGCCTTCGACGAGCGGACCTTGTTGACGATGGTGCCGAACTCGGTGGAGCCGAGCGGGGCGTAGTCCTCGCCGAGCACGGTCATCCCGTTCGCCGCCGCGTACGCCTTGATGATCTTGTTGGCGGTTCGCGGGAAGACGTAGTCGCTGCCGACCAGGTAGACCGACTTCTTGCCCTGCGCCTTGAGGTAGTCCAGGCCGGGCACGATCTGCTGGTTGGTGGTGGCCCCGGTGTAGAAGATGTACGGCGACTGCTCCAGCCCCTCGTACTGCACCGGATAGAACAGCAGCGCCTTGTTCTTCTCGAAGACCGGCTTGACCGCCTTGCGGCTGGCCGACGTCCAGCAGCCGAAGACGGCGGCGACCCGGTCCTGGGAGATCAGCTTCTCGGCCTTCTCGGCGAAGGTGGGCCAGTCGGAGGCGCCGTCCTCACCGACCGGGACGATCTTCTTGCCCAGCACGCCACCGGCGGCGTTGATCTCCTCCACGGCGAGCATGATGGAGTCCCGCACGGTGACCTCGCTGATGGCCATGGTGCCGGAGAGCGAATTGAGCAGGCCGACCTTGACGGTGTCGCCGGACACGTCGGCGCTGACCCCGGTGGTCGACTTCTCGTCGGAGGTCTTGCTGCCGCAACCGGCGAGCGCGGCGGCGGCAATCAGGGTCAAGGCGCCCGCCAGGATGCGGCGGCCCCGGAACTGTGACATTCATTCTCCCTGCGGAGCGATGTTCGCCGGACAATTTTTCGTGCCGGCCCGCACTGGCCGACAGGTATTGCTGGCAATGATTGGTAGGCGGTGCGGTCGTGGCGCAGTTCGGCGGGCTCGTCGAGCGACGTGTGGGGCGTCGCGGCGGCGGTCCGCAGTGGACGTTCGGGCAGCAAAAGCCTCTGCCCCTTTGATTGCCGCCACGTTTCCCGGCCCTTAATTGACTGTTTCCCGGACCGATCTCGACACATACGAAAAAGGCCACCGCCACAATGGACGATGACCACTCACGACAATGCGCTACGCCTATCCGACACAGGACGGCCCATCAACCACCGAGCCCGCCCAACAATAGACGGGAATGGCGATTACTTCACGCAGGAAGCATCCTAGAACCCCCACCCACCCCCCTGTCAACACCCCGCCCCACCGCTCCCCGCCCCGCCCAGCCCGCCCGCCCAGCCCGCGTGATCAAGAGGTTTGCGTCAGCCGTGGAGCTGGAGCTGACGCAAACCTCTTGATCACCGGGGACAACCAGGGGCGGGAGGGGGAGGGGAGGGTGGGGTCAGAGTTCGGCGAGGACGGTGAAGTCGAGACCGTCGGCCTCGGCGAGGTAGATGCGTTGGCGGACGTGGCGGCGGCGCAGCTGCAACTCGCCCCGGGGGCCGTGGTAGGTGACCGCGTCCGCCGCCGCCCCGATGGCGCGGACGTCCAGCGTGCGGGCGCGGGCGATCAGGGCGGCGAGCAGCATCACGCCCTCGTAGCAGGACTCCCCCAGGCTGCCCAGCGGCGGCGCGTCCACCCCGAACCGGCGGGCGAACGCGCCGTGGAAGTCCAGGTTCTCCCGGGTGACCAGGCCGGCGAAGAACCCGGCCGTGCTGAACAGCCGGCGGGTGCCGCCGACGCCGCTAGCCAACAGCATGTTCTCGTCCATCAGGGTGCTCAACCGCAGGCACCGCTGGTCCAGACCGGACCGGCCGAAGGCCCGGTTGAACCGGACGGCGTCGGCACCGACGAGCAGCATCAGCACCGCGTCGGCCTCGGCCCGCTCGATCTCCCGCAGCACCGGTCCGAAGTCCTCGGTGCCCAGCGGCAGGAACGCCCGCCCGCACACCCGCGCCCCGTCGTCGCGGGCGTACCGCAGGGCCGCCTGCGCGGTGCGGCGCGGCCAGACGTAGTCGTTGCCGACCAGGTACCAGCGGCGGACCCCCTGCTCCCGGGCCAGCAGCCGCATCGCCGGGCGGAGCTGCGCGTCCGGCGTCTCGCTGGTCAGGAACACCCCCTCGGTACGCTCCCCGCCCTCGTACAGGGCGGTGTAGACGTACGGCACCCGGTGCGCGATCCGGGGCGCCACCGCCTGCCGGACCGAGGAGATGTGCCAGCCGGTGACCCCCTGCACCGCCCCCGTGGACACCAGCGCCTCCACCTCGGCGGCGACCTCGGCCGGGGGCGCACCGCCGTCGACCGGCACCAGCCGCAGCTCCCGGCCGAGCACCCCGCCGGCCCGGTTGACCTCCTCCACCGCCAACTGGGCACACAGCTCGCAGGTGGGGCCGAACATGCCGGCCGGGCCCCGCATCGGAAAGACCAGCGCGACACTGACCACCGACCGGTCGACGGTCAACCAGGGGGCCGCCCCGGCCGTGCCGCCCGAGCGGGGCAACGGCTCCGGCACGCCGTGGGGGCCGGGCACCGGCACGGACATGCTGACATGATTGCCGGCAACCCTGGCGGGCCACCAGACCCGACCGAAAACCGGGACGCTTCGGTAACATGGCAACCCACCGAACGGGGAGAGACATGGCCGACGATCCCACGACGCCCGTCGACCTGATGCGCGCGCTCACCCGCGCCGAACGGCTGCTCGCCCGCCGGGTCGGCGCAGTGCTCACCACCGAGGGGCTCACCGTCGAGGCGTGGCGGGTGCTCTGCCGCCTCGCCGACGGGCAGGGCCACCCGATGAGCGAGGTCTCCACCGAGGAGTCGTTGCCGCCGGGCACCCTGACGAAGCTCGTCGACCAGCTCGTCGACCAGAATCTGGTGCACCGCCGGATCGACCCGTTCGACAGGCGACGTATCCGGGCCTACCTGACCCCCCGGGGCCGCCGCGAACAGGAACGCATCGACGCCCTCGTCCGGGCCGAGCTGGCCGGGGTCCTCGACGACGCGACGCTGACCGGGCAGCTCGTCGACCTGGTCGCCCGGCTCGACCCGCGCCGGCAGCCGGTCCGGGCCGGCTGACCCCGGCCAGCTCCACCAGGGATTCCGCCCAGCGCCCGGCCGGTGGCCGCCGGTGCGGGGTGGTGGGGCCGCTAGGCGACCGGCACCGCGTCGGCCCCGGTGCGGGTCGCGGGTCGGTGGAGACCTTCGGCTGCGCCCCCGGGCGGGGTGTTCGCGTCGACCGGGGTGGTGAGCAGGGTGCGCAGGGTGTGCGCGTCGACGGCGGTGGCGGTGAGCAGCGCCGCCGGGCCGCCCGCCAGCGGCAGCCAGGCGGCGGAGGCCCCGGGGCCGGCGGGGAGCAGCCGGCCCCGGGGCTGACCGCCACCGGCGTCCACGGTGGCCGGTCCCGACGCGGCGGCGGGACCGACCACCAGCAACGACCCGGTCGCCGTCGCCCCGCCCAGCACGGCCGGCCCGGCCCAGCCGGGTGCGGCCGGGCCGACCGCCAGGGACTGGCGCAGCAGCGGCCGGCCGCCGTGGTCGACCGAGGTGGCCACCACGACGTCGCCGGCGGGTTCGCCGTACCGGCCGCAGACCAGTTCCTCGCGCCAGAGCAGCCGGGCCCCCTCGGCGAGGGTCACCCGGGACCCGGCGACGTGGTCGCAGCCGGCCGCCGCGACCAACTGCTCCGGAAGCCAGTGCAGGGTGCCGCCGTCGTGCACGGTCGCGTCGACCCGCATCCGGGAGACCGCGCCGGGCCGGCCGGGCAGGGCCACCGAGGCCGCGACGGTACGCACCCGCACCTGCGCCCCCGGCCCCACCTCGACGCTCAACCGCAGGTCGTCACCGGCCAGCGGACCGGCCGCGCCGCCGACGACGTACACCGTGGGGACGCCGTCCTCGGCGGCGGCCTGGCGCAGCAGCAGCGGTGACTCGCCGCGCAGCTCGCGCAGCACGGTGCGGCCCCGACGGTCGGCCACCGCCACCACCCGGGCGACCGCGCGCATCAGGCGACGGCCAACCGGCCACGGTGGTGGGCCAGCTCGTGGCGGACCCAGTCGGCCACCCCGGTGGCCAGCGGATCGCCCACGATGGACAGGAACACCGTCGGCAGGTCCCCCCGCCGGGCGCGGGCGTCGCGGTCCATCACCGACAGGTCGGCCCGTACCAGCGGGGCCAGGTCGGTCTTGTTGATGACCAGCAGGTCGGCGGCGGTCACCCCGGGCCCACCCTTGCGGGGCACCTTGTCGCCACCGGCGACGTCGACCACGAAGATCTGCCTGTCGACCAGCCCCCGGCTGAAGGTGGCGGTGAGGTTGTCCCCGCCGCTCTCCACCAGCACCAGGTCCAGCGGCCCGACCCCGTCGACCAGCTCGTCGATGGCGTCGAGGTTCGCGCCGATGTCGTCGCGGATCGCGGTGTGCGGGCAGCAGCCGGTCTCCACCGCCCTGATCCGGGCCGGGTCGAGCACCCCGGCCCGGCGCAGGAAGTCGGCGTCCTCGGTGGTGTAGATGTCGTTGGTCACCACGCCCAGGCGCAGCTCGTCGGCGAAGGCCCGGCACAGCGCCGCGACCAGCGCGGTCTTGCCCGACCCGACCGGCCCGCCGATGCCGACCCGCAGTGGGCGGGCGGTGGACGGCAGCGGGGCGTGCGGGTCGACCCCCGGCTCGGGGTGGGTGTGCGGCACGGTCTCGTCGTGCGGGATCGACGCGTGCGGGGTCGGCGATACGGTTTCAGGACGCAAAGAGACGCACCTCCCAGGTGGTGTGGACTTCGGCGTGGATGTCGGTGAGCGGGGCGGCCGGGGACGGCAGCCACTCGGGCGGGTCGTCGGCGGTGGCGACCGCGCGGGCCGCCGTGGCGTCGCAGTCGACGGCCAGCGCCGCCAGCACCGCGTGCACCCGGTACGGGTCGAGGCCGAGCAGCCGGACCGCGGCGCTGGCCGGGCCGGTCACCGACCCGTACGCGGCGACGGTGGCGACCGCCACCGCGTCGAGGCCGCCGGCGGCGGCGACCAGGCCGAGCACCAGCGGCTGGTGCGGCCCGGTCGGGCCGGTGGGCAGGTCGTCGAACCCGCCGCCGGGCCAGATCTCCCGGCCGGCCCGCAGCAGCGCCCGACCCTGCCGGCGGGAGACGGCCCGCAGCGCCGGTGCGGCGGTACGGGCGTCCAGTTCGGCGTCCAGCCGGGCCAGCGTCGCCCGCCGGTCGGCGGTGCCGGCGGCCCGGTGGGCCGCCACCGCGAAGGCGGCGGCGACCAGCCCACCGGTGGCCAACCGGCCGCGCAGGAACCCGGCCAGGGTGGCCGGGTCGGTGACCAGCCCGGCCGCCACCGCCGCCTCCAACCCGGCGGAGTGGGCGTGCGCCCCGGCGGGGAACCTGCCGTCGGCCAGCAGCAGCACCATGCTCGACGGGGTCATCAGAACAGGTGGTACCGCTGGGCCATGGGCAACTCGGTGACCGGTTCCGGGTCGACCACCACCCCGTCGATCCGGACGGTGAAGGTGTCCGGGTCGACCTCGATGCGCGGCAGCGCGCCGTTCTCGGGCAGGTCGGCCTTGCCCCGCGAGCGCACGTCGGCCACCGGGACCAGCGGGCGGCGCACGTCCAGCCGCAGGCCCGCCTCCAACGCGGCCGGCGCGACGAACGCCACGCTGGTCGCGGCGGGCACCACGCCGTACGCGCCGAACATCGGCCTCGGCAGCATCGGCTGCGGGGTGGGGATGGAGGCGTTCGCGTCGCCCATCTGCGCGTACGCGATCATCCCGCCCTTGATCACCAGGTGGGGCCGGACGCCGAAGAACGCCGGGTCCCAGAGCACCAGGTCGGCGAGCTTGCCCGGTTCCACCGAGCCGATCTCCCGTTCCAGCCCGTTGGCCATCGCCGCGCAGATGGTGTATTTCGCCACGTAGCGGCGGGCCCGGTGGTTGTCGGCCGGGCCGTCACCGGGCAGCGCGCCCACCCGGCGCTTCATCACGTGCGCGCTCTGCCAGGTCCGGGTGATCACCTCGCCGACCCGGCCCATCGCCTGCGAGTCGGAACCGATGATGGAGATCGCCCCGAGGTCGTGCAGCAGGTCCTCGGCGGCCATCGTGGACGGCCGGATCCGGCTCTCGGCGAAAGCCAGGTCCTCCGGCACCGACGGGTTCAGGTGATGGCAGACCATCAGCATGTCGAGGTGCTCGGCGAGGGTGTTGCGGGTGTACGGCCGGGTCGGGTTCGTCGACGACGGCAGCACGTTCGGTTCCCCGGCCACCGTGATGATGTCCGGCGCGTGCCCGCCCCCCGCCCCCTCGGTGTGGTACGAGTGGATCGCCCGCCCGGCGATGGCGCGCAGCGTGTCGGCCACGAACCCGGCCTCGTTGAGGGTGTCGGTGTGGATGGACACCTGCACCCCGGACGCGTCGGCGACCCGCAGGCAGGCGTCGATCGCCGCCGGGGTGGTCCCCCAGTCCTCGTGCAGCTTGAAGCCACCCGCCCCGGCCCGCAACTGCTCCCACAGCGCCTCCGTGGAGACCGTGTTGCCCTTGCCCAGCAGCAGCACGTTCACCGGGAAGGCGTCCAGCGCCTCGTGCATCCGGGCCAGGTGCCAGGCGTTCGGGGTGACCGTGGTGGCCCGGGTGCCCTCCGCCGGGCCGGTGCCCCCGCCGACGAGGGTGGTGATGCCCGAGGTGAGCGCCTCGGTGACGATCTGCGGGCAGATGAAGTGCACGTGGGTGTCCACCGCCCCGGCGGTGAGGATGCGCCCGTTGCCGGCGATCACCTCGGTGGACGGGCCGATCACCAGGTCCGGGTGGACGCCGGGCATGGTGTCCGGGTTGCCGGCCCGGCCCAGCGCCACGATCCGCCCGTCGCGCAGCCCGACGTCGGCCTTGGCCACCCCCCAGTGGTCCAGCACCACCGCGCCGGTGATCACCGTGTCCAGCGCGCCCTCGGCCCGGGTGGCCCGGGACTGCCCCATCGACTCGCGGATCACCTTGCCGCCGCCGAACACCGCCTCGTCCCCGCCGACGCAGTGGTCGACCTCCACCTCGATCAGCAGGTCGGTGTCGGCCAGCCGGATGCGGTCACCGGTGGTCGGGCCGTACAGGTCCGCGTAGCGTCGCCGGTCCACGGTGCTCATCGGCCCGCCTCCGCGTCGCGCGGGCCGGACCCGCCGGCATCCGGCCCCGGGTCGAGGGGGCCGGCGACCTCGCCGCGCAGCCCCGGCACCACCCGGGCCCCGCCCAGCGGCACCAGGTCCACGGTGCGGCTCACGCCCGGCTCGAAGCGCACCGACGTCCCCGCCGGCACCGCGAGCCGCTGGCCGTACGCGGCGGCGCGGTCGAAGCGCAGCCCCGGGTTGGTCTCGGCGAAGTGGTAGTGCGAGCCGACCTGGATCGGCCGGTCGGCGGTGTTGACCACCAGCAGGGTGGTCACCGGACGCCCCACGTTGATCCCGACCGGTCCGTCGCCGGGCAGGATCTCCCCCGGGATCACGGGATCGGGTGGTGCACCGTCACCAACTTGGTGCCGTCCGGGAACGTCGCCTCCACCTGCACCTCCCCCAGCATCTCCGGAATGCCGTCGAGCACGTCGTCGCGGCTGAGCACGGTTCGGCCGGCGGCCATCAGGTCGGTGACGGTCCGGCCGTCCCGGGCCCCCTCCAGCAGGAAGGCGGTGATCAGGGCGACGGCTTCGGGATAGTTGAGGCGCAGTCCGCGCTCGCGCCGGCGGCGGGCGACGTCCGCGGCGACGTGGACGAGCAGGCGGTCCTGCTCGTGGGGCGTGAGGAACACGGGATCTCCCGGGCGGCTCGGCGTGTTTCCCACCGTAACGGCCGGAACCGGGCCGGGGGCGCGGAACGGGCACGGGGCAGGAAGGACACACGGGACCGCCGTCGGGCCACCGGCAGGATGCTCCGGGGCCCCACCGGCCCCGGCCCGCCACGGGGCCACTCGGCGGTGGTGGTTGGGAAGGACCGCACCGCCAACCGCTGGACCGACCGTAGAGGATCACCCCGGGCCGTGGCAACGCCCCGGGCGGGCCGTCAGGCGAACAGCAGCAGCGGGTCGGTGTCGCCGCGCACCCCGACGAAACAGGCGGCGGACGTCCGGCAGCCCCGGCGCACCTCCCGCACCCCGTGCATCCGGCCCGCCTCGAACATCACCAGGTCACCCTGGCAGGGCAGCACCGTGTCGTGCGGCGGCCCGACCCGTTCCGGTTCGAGGCCGTAGTCGAGCGGGTCGGCCTTGAGCGCCACGAACTCGTCCTCGCCGAGGCGTCCCCAGAAGTCGATCTCGCCGCCGTCGCCGGGGGCCGGCACCTCCAGGTAGATGTTCACCCCGAGCCGTCGCCGCAGCCGGTAGGTGTCCAGCAGCGGGATCTGCCGGCGGTCGATGTGCGGACGGCCCCGGCCGCCGGGGGTCATCCGGCGCAGCACCCCGGGGAGCATCATCCGCCCCTCGTGCCGGCCGACCGTCGCCCCGTACGGCCACATCTCGTCGAGGTCCAGCCGGATCAGGTCGGTGGGCGACTGCCGGCCGGCGAACACCTCGTGCCGGATCAGCCGGGTGGTGGCCGGCGCGTCGTCGAGGTACCGGCGGACCACCTCACCGCCGTTGGCGACCTGCCCCATCGAGGTGCCGACGCTGGTGAACTCCCTGGTGAGGGAGAAGTTCGCCGCCGCGACGGCGGCCGCCACCCGGGGCAGGACGGCGTCGCACTCGGCCGGCGGGAAGTACTCCCGGTGCCAGATGAGGTCGATCTCCCCGGTGGCGAGGTCCCGCAGCGACCCGGGGGTCAGCCGGTCGCTGCGGCGCAGGTGTTGGCTCACGTCACTCCCTCGTCGGGCGGCTGCGGCACGGGCCGCGCTCAGCCGCCCTGTAGCTGTCGCAGGTCGGCCTCCGCCCGTACCGTGTCGGGGTGGTCGTCGCCGAGGACGCGCCGCCGGTCGGTGACCACCTTGGCGAGGACCTTCTCGGCCGCCACCCGGTCGCCGGTGGCGACCAGCGCCTCGGCCAGGGTGTGCCGGGCGGCGATCATCCCGAGGTGTTGGTCCTCCCGCCGGGCGGTGTCGGTGGCGAGGATCGCCCGCAGGTCGGTCAGCGCCTCGGCGGCCCGCCCCTCGTGCAGCAGGCACAGGGCCAGGGTGTGCCGGACGGTCAGCGTCTCCAGGTGGTCGGGGGCCCAGTGCCGCAGCCGGATCTCCAGGATCTCGGTCAGCTCGGCGCGGGCCTCGGCGTACCGCCCCTGGGCGGCCACCGCGCGGGCCAGGCTGTGCCGGGCGGTCATGGTGTCCCGGTCCTCCGGGCCACGGACCCGGAACTCCGCCCGGACGATGTCCCGCAGTTCCTGCTCGGCGTCGGCCCACCGACCCTGCTCGAGGATGGTCCGGGCCAGCTTGTGCCGGCTGGCCAGGGTGTTGCGGTGCTCCCGGCCGAGCAGCGCCTCCCGGGCCGGGATGATCTCCCGCAGCTCGGCCTCGGCCCAGTCCAGCTGCCCCTGTTCCAACGCCGCCCGGGACCGCTCGTGGCGCAGGCTGAGCACCGCCCGCTCCCGGGGGTCGAGGCCGATCCGACGGCAGGCGGCCAGGCAGCGGTCGAGCAGGATCTCGGCCTGACCGGGCAGGCTGACGGCCAGCAGGAAACGGGCGATCAACCGGGCCAGGTCCAGTGCGGTGGTGAGCAGTTCCGGCTCGGTACGGGGCAGCTCCCCCGCGTCGAAGAAGGCCAGCACCGCCCCGGTCGTCGGCGGGGCCAGCACGTGCCAGCTGGCCCACTTGTCGGGCTCGTCCGGGTCGAACTCCTCCTCCCGGGGCCGGTCCGGGTCCCGCAGCCGCAGCACGTCGAGCAGGGTGAGCACCAGCTCGTGGTAGGCGGGCCGGTCGGCGATCACGTCGGGGTGGTCGTGCACCAGCTCGCGTACCAGCGGGTGCAGGGTCACCACGTGCGCGACCGGCGACTGCGCGGGCAGCGACCCGATCACGCCGAGGTCGACCAGGGCGAAGTCGGCGAGCGACCGGAGCACCTCACGCAGCCGGTCCTCGCCGATCTCACCGACCAGCCGGGACGCCGACAACCGGGCCGGGTCGAGCAGGATCTGGTACGGGATCGGCGCGTCCCCCAGCGAGGCCAGCAGCCGCAGCATCGGGCGGGCCTGGGCCAGCCCTCGCCCGGCGAGCAGGTCCAGCGACATCTCCCAGGACTGCACGACCGGCCGTACCGCCCGGTCGAACGCCTGCGACACGGTACGGGTCGTGCCGGCGCCGGAGCGGCGGTCCAGGGCCTCCCGGTAGCCGTCGTAGGTGCGGATGGAGACCCCGGGGCCGCCGACCGGGATGCGGTTGGCCTCGGCGAGGTAGGTGCCCGCCCCGCGCAGGGCCAACGGATGCCCCTTGAGCCAGGTGGCCAGGCTGGTGGCCTGGGCGAGGTTGCCGGGCGCGTCACCGGCGAGGTCGATCAGGACCTGGGCGGCGTCCGGTGGGGAGAGTTCCCGCACCGGGTGCATGGTCGACCAGTCACCCCAGGTCTCCTGGCGACCGTCGCGGGTGGTGACCAGGACCAGCCCGTTGCGGGTACGCGGCTGGCGGAACCACCCGGTGCCCTCGGCGACCCGGCCGTCGAGCGGGGCCAGCAGGGACGGCTCGTCGGCGTTGTCGAAGATCAGCAGCCACGGCCGGTCCGACTCGTTGAGCAGCGTCCACACCAGCTCCACCGGGCTGCGGGTCTTGCCCGCCCAGGCCAGGTCGAGCTGGCTCTCCGGGGCCTGGAGCTGGCCGGCGATCTCGCGCATGCCGGCACTGACCCGGGCCGAGTCCTTCGCCGAGATCCACCAGACCAGCCGACCGCGTGCCTCCAGCCGGCGGGCCACCTCCAGCGCGGTGGCGCTCTTGCCGCAGCCGCCCAGCCCCCAGAGGATCTGGGCGGCCTCCTCGGCCGGGCGGAGCGTGCCGGCCGGCGGCTCGGCGGCCCGCAGGATCGTCTCGACCAGTTCGTCGCGACCGCGCAGCGGCAGCCGACCGGGGCGGGGCGGGGTGATGGAGAAGCCGGCGTCCTGCGCCGCGCCGGTCATCGTCGACCGGCGCCGGGGCCGGGGGCCGGGGTGCGGCCAGGCCGGAACGTGGACGGGACACCCGGCGTCGCGTGGGGCCGGAAACGGGTCGGGGACGGGAAGGACCGCCGCGTTGCGGGCCGAGCCGCCCGGGTCTGGTGAGCGGGACCGAGGGAACTCATCTGACCTCCCGGAGGGGCGGGACGACAGGGGCCACGCCCACGGGTGGGTGCGGCCCGTGGTGGTGATCCTTCCCCCAACCCTACCCGTCCGCAGCGCCGGTATCACTGCGCGTCGACCACCGGGACCGAACGTGCGGGTCTTGTGGACGGGACGGCGGGACCGGCCGACCGGGCAGGGGAGGCCGACGGCGTGACCCCGCCGGCCGTACGGGTGCTGGCGGGCCGACGGTACCGTGCCGGCCATGTCGACTGTGGAGCTGCTGGCCTGGCTGCCCGTGCACGGGCACATCGACTGGGGATCGGTGCCGGACTGGTTCGGCGGCCTCGGCACGGTGGGCACCCTGCTCTTCGGCGTGCTCAGCCTGCGCCGGGAGATCCGGGCCCGCCGGCGTGAGGACCGGGCCGCCCGCGCCCGGCAGGCCCGCCTGGTGTCGACCTCCACCCGGATCGAGGGCGGCGGGGTGCTACGGGTGCGGGTCACCAACGACAGCGACGGACCGGTCTTCGACCTGACCGCCACCCCCCGGGTCCGGGCCGGGGGCGACGACGGGGACGTCGTCGTCGGGGTCGCGGCGGTGACCGGACCGGTGGACCGGCTCAACGGGCACCGCGACGGCGAACTGTTCGTCACCGTCGACCGCGCGGTCGACCTGACCGGTTTCGCGTCGGCCACCGTGGAGCTGTGCTTCACCGACCAGCAGGGCAACCGGTGGCGACGTCGGGGTGCGACGGAGCCGGAGCTGGACCTGGGTGTCGAGCCGTCGGGCCGCCGACTGCGGCTGCCGTGGCGGCGGGGCTGACCGGCGCTCCGCCGGCCCACCGGCCGGTACGACTCAGGTGGCCGGGGTGACCGCCGCCAGCCACTGCTGGGCCAGCACGGCGTGACCGGACGGGGTCAGGTGCACCCCGTCGTCGGTCCACACCCGGTCGTCGACGTCGGCGGTGTCGAACCGTGCCTGCACCGCGACCAGCGTCGCGTCGAACTCGACGGCCAGCTTGCGCACCGCGTCGAGCTTCGGGTCCAGGTCCTCGTGCCAGCGCCGCTGGTCGTCGTCGACCGGGAGCAGGAACGGTTCCATCAGCACCAGCCGGACGCCGGGCAGCGCGTCGCGGGTGGCGCCCAGCACGTGCCGGTAGTCGGCGGTGAACTCCTCGACGGTGGTGGCCTCGCCGCTGCTGTACCGCCGCCAGGTGTCGTTGATCCCGATCAGCACCGAAACCACCTGCGGGGACAGCGCCAGGCAGTCGTCCGACCAGCGGGCCCGCAGGTCGCGTACCCGGTCGCCGCCGACGCCCCGGTTGCGGAAGGTCACCAGGTGACCCGGGTGCCGCGCGGTGAACCAGGCGGCGGCCATCATCGCCCAGCCCACCCCGAGGTCGGCGGGGTCGGTCCGGTCCCGTCCGGCGTCGGTGATGCTGTCGCCGATGAACAGCACCCGACCGTCGCGCGGTATCTCCACCGTCATCCGTCCGCTCCCCTGTCGTCGTCGGACGCCCATCATCCCCGCTGTCCGACCGGGACACCAGCGCGGAAGTCGGCGCGGCGGTGGTGTCCATCGCCGGTCCGGGCCGGCCGACCGGTACAGTGGTGCTCCGCATCCGACGCCCCAACGGGTGTCGTGCGCGAGCGTCAAGCAGCGGCGCGGTCCCCGGCCCGTCCCGGCGGCTGCACCCGCGGCCCACCGGCATGGACCGATCATCACGCGCCGCCGGCTCCGGCCGGTGGTTTCGCGCCGGTTCGCAAGGACGTCAGACGCCATGCCACAGTCACCGCTCGACCTCACCGAGGCTGTCCTCCGGTTGGGGTCCATCCGTCACGACGAGATGGGCTTGGACGCCGTCCTGTCCCGGATCACCGAGGTGGCCCTGGAGAGCATCCCGGACGCCGCCGAGGTGACGGTGACCCTGGTGCACGGCACCGAGGCGACCACCGCCGCCCACACCGGCGAGCTCGCGCTCCAGCTCGACAGGTGGCAGTTCGAACAGGGCCGTGGCCCGAGCCTGGACGCGGCCACCACCGGCACGGTGCTGATCGTGGCGGACATGACCGAGGAGCGGCGCTGGCCGGAGTGGGCGGCCCGGGCGCACGCCGTGGGGGTGTGCTCGTCGATGTCGCTGGGCCTGCCGATCCAGGAGGCGGTGGTGGGTGCCCTCAACCTCTACGCCACCCGGGTCGGCGCGTTCGGCCCGCTGGTCGCACCGGCCCGGACGTTCGCCGACCACGCCGCGGTGGCCCTGGCCAACGCCCACCTCTACGACAGCACCGCCACCCTGGCCGGGCAGATGCAGGAGGCGATGCGCAACCGGGCGGTGATCGAGCAGGCCAAGGGCATCATCATGGGGCAACGCCGGTGCACGGCCGACGAGGCGTTCGCGATGCTGGCCCGGGTGTCGCAGAATTCCAACCGCAAGCTGCGGGACGTGGCGGAGGCCCTGGTGCGGCAGGTCACCCGGTCGGTGCCCGGTCAGCCGACCGCCGCCGACCGCTGAGGCACGGGGGTTCAGCGGCTGTCGGCGGTGGCCCGGCCGACGAGGGCTGCGGCGACGTCGCGCAGCTTGCGGTGGGAGTCCTGGGAGAGCCTGGCGAGGATGCCGAAGGCCTCGTCGGCGGTGCACCGGCGTTGCCCCATGATGATGCCCTTGGCCTGCTCGATCACCGCCCGGCTCTCCATCGCCGAGCGCATCTGTTCGGCCAGGGTGGCGGTGCTGGCGTAGAGGTGGGCGTTGGCCAGGGCCACCGCCGCGTACGCGGCGAACGTCCGGGCCAGTTCCACCGTCTCGGCGTCGAACGTGTGCGGCCGGACGCCGTAGAGGTTGAGGGCGCCCACCACCGCCTCCTGGATCGGCAGGCCGATCGCGACCACGCTGCCGATGCCGGCGTCGGCGGCCCGCGTCGCCCAGCCCGGCCAGCGTTCCTCGGTGCCGGTGTCGGGCACGACGAGGGTGTCGCCGGTGACCGAGGCGTCCAGGCACGGGCCGTGGCCCTGCCGGTACTGCCACTCGTCGAGCTGTCGCGCGGCGTCGCCGGTGACGGCGACGCTCTGCGGGCTGCCGCCGCGTAGCAGGGTCACCGACACCTCGGACACGCCACGCAGGCTGCGGCAGGCCAGGTCGGCGATCATCCCCAACACCTCGTCCACCCCCACCTCGTCGAGGCGGATCCGGCCGAGTCGGGTCAGGGCGTCGTGCGGGGAGAGCGGGGGCGCTGCCATCACGGCTCCTTTCCGGTGGGCGTCCCCCGGGCTGCCCGTGGTGGGGCGCGTCTGCCCCGGCCCGACGGTGGGCCCGACGCACCGGGGTGCGCACAATCCGCACCATACCCGCACCCGGGGCCGACCGCCCCCGCACGCACCGCCGACGGGCTGGCCACGGCGGCCGGTCAGGCCAGGTAGGCGGGCGGCACCGCGTCGGTGAGCCACACGCCGTTGGCGCTGCGGTAGAAGGTGTGCCCGTCGCGGGCCATGGCCGCCGCGTCGACGGTCAGCACCACCACCGCGCCGCCCCGGCGGGCCCCGACCCGCCGGGCCGTCGGCACGTCCGGCGACAGGTGTACGTGGTGTCGTCCGCCCCGGTTGAGCCCGGTGGCCCGGATCGAGTCGAGGGCCGCGGCCCCGGTGCCGTGGTAGAGCAGGGCGGGTGGCGGTTGCGCGGTCAGTCCCAGGTCGACCGGGTAGGAGTGGCCCTGGCTGGCCCGGATGCGTTCCACCCCGTCGGCGTCCCGGGTCACCGCGAACCGTTGCTTGTCGTTGCCGGCGACCACGGCGTCGAGGGTGGACCTGTCGATGCGCAGGGCGGCCAGCAGGTCGGTGACGGCCACCCACCCGCCCGGGTCGGGGGCGAGGCCGAACCGGGCGGGTCGGTGGCGCAGGGCCAGCGCGATCCGTTTGCTGGTCCGCACCAGCGTGTGGTGATCCATGTGGAGCATTGTCGGGCCGGTGGCGGGCCCGCTCCACCGGTTATCCGGTGCCGCGCCCGCCCCCTGCGGTCGGCTCAGCCGGCGGCGCGCAGCGCCTCGGTGAGGGTGGTGGGACGGCGGCCGAGCAGCTTCTCCAGGTCGGCCACGGGCACGTACAGCGCGCCCCGGGCGAGGCCCCGGTCGGCGTCGGCCAGGGTGGCCGCGTACGGCTCGGGCAGCCCGGCGGAGACGAGCAGCTCGGTGTACGCCGGCACCGGCAGGTCGGTGTAGCGGACGTCGCGTCCACTCTGGCGGGACACCTCGGCGGCCAGTTCGGTCATGGTGAACGCCTCGCCGCCCAGTTCGTAGACCCGACCGGCGTGGCCCTGCGTGGTGAGCACCTCGGCGGCGGCCTCGGCGTAGTCGGCCCGGGTGGCGGCGCTGACCCGGCCGTCGCCGGCCGACCCGGCGACCCCGTGGGCCAGGTAGTTGGCCAGTTGACCTGTGTAGTTCTCCAGGTACCAGCTGTTGCGCAGCAGCACGTACGGCAGGCCCGAGGCGCGCAGTTCCTCCTCGGTGGCCCGGTGTTCGGCGGCCAGCAGCAGGTCGGAGGTGTCGGCGTGGGCGATGCTGGTGTAGACGACCAGGCCGACGCCGGCCTGACGGGCGGCCTCGATCACGTTGTGGTGCTGCGGCACCCGCTGGCCGACCTCGCTGCCGGAGACGAACATCAGCTTCTCGGCGTCGGCGAAGGCGGTACGCAGCGAGTCGGGGTCGGTGTAGTCGGCCGCCCGCACCACGACGCCCCGGTCGGCGAGGTCGGCGAGCCGGTCCACGGAGCGGCCGAGGGCCACGACCTGCCCGGCGGGTACGCCCCGGCGCAGCAGGGATTCGACGATCAGGCGGCCCAGGTGGCCGGTGGCCCCGGTGACGACGACGGACATGGCGCTCTCCTTCGGGTGGCGTGCTCTTGTCGTACTCGCCAACGCGCAGGTAGGAGCCGATACTTCCCGGCAGAGAGTAGGCACCTTGAAGTTTGTGACGCACTGATGGAGAGTAAAGAGATGAGACCCGACCCGTTCCAGCGCGACTGCGGCAGCCGGCAGGTCATCGACCGGATCGGTGACCGGTGGAGCGTGCTGGTCGTGCTCACCCTCGCCGACGGCGAACGCCGCTACAGCGAACTGGCCGAGCACATCGACGGGATCAGCCAGAAGATGCTCACCCAGACCCTGCGCGGGCTGGAACGCGACGGCCTGGTCACCCGTACCGTGCACGCCAGCGTCCCGCCCCGGGTCGACTACGCCCTCACCGACCTCGGCCGCAGCCTGCTCGACCTGGTCTCCGGCCTGGAAGCCTGGGCCACCACCCACCTCGCCGAGGTGCAGGCGGCCCGGGTCCGCTACGACGCCGAGGTCCTGGGCCGCCCGACGACCACCGCGCGGGCCGGCCGCCGGTAAGGGGCGGACGTGAGGGCCGTCATAACGGGTGGACGACCGGCCGGTCGCTGCTGCTAGATTTCGGGCAGGTCATGAGCGCCAGCGTCAAGCCCCGGCTCGCTGGCCGGCAACCCTCCGCCACGGTGGGGTGCTCCGGGTGAGGACCAGGCACCGGTGAACGACCCGGTGCAAGCGTGGCCTGGTCACCCCAGGTCGACACCGATCAGGGAGAACCCGTGTCGAACCACCCACCCGGCGACGGCGTCACCGCCGTGACCCGATCCGGCGTCCGGTCCGTCGGCGTCCGGCTGGTCAGGCGGCGGCACGTCGACCTCATGCGGGTGCACAGCGACTCCTGTCGCCGCCGCTAGTCGGACCCCTCTTCCCGTGACACCCCAGCGGGATGCCCGGTGGGCATCCCGTCGGCGGCGCGCGTCCGCCGCCGCCCGACCACCTCCGGAGACACCCGTGCGATTCCTTCCTGCCCTGACCACCCCCCGACTGTTCCGCGCCACCTGGACGCGGGTCGCCGCGCTCGGCGTCGCCGCCCTGCTCGCCGGCACCGCGCTGACCGCCTGCGGCGGCGACTCCGAGGCGGCCGACAACCCGTACGGCCTGCTCCAGCCGGGGTTGCTGCGCGCCGGCACGCTCACCGACGCCCCACCGAACGTCTACCTCAAGGACGGCACGTTCACCGGCTTCGACAACGACCTGCTCGTCGCCGTCGCCGGCAGGGTCGGGCTGAAGGTCGAGTTCGTCGGCACCGACTTCTCGGCGCTGCTGTCCCAGGTCAACAACCGCAAGTACGACGTCGGCAGCTCCTCGATCACCGTCACCGAGGCCCGGAAGAAGACCGTCGACTTCGGCAACGGCTACGACTTCGGCTACTTCGGCCTCGACGTCCCGGCCGGCTCCCCGCTCACCGGCTTCGACCAGCTCGCCGGCAAGCGGGTGGTGGTCGTGCAGGGCACCGTGCAGGACGACTACGCCACCTCCCGCAAGCTCGACCCGGTGCGGGTGCCCGACTACAACGGGGCGATCAACCAGCTCAAGGCCGGCACCGCCGACGCCTGGATCGCCCCCGCCGAGATCGGCGAGAAGTCGGCCGCCGACAGCAACGGCAAGATCACGGTTGCGGCCACGGAGTTGAGCCCGGCCCCCACCGCGTACGCCGTCGCCAAGGGCAACGACGCGCTGCGCGAGGCGTTGGACAAGGGCCTCGACGAGGTCATCGCCGACGGCACCTGGACCCGGCTCCAGCAGCAGTACTACCCGGGTCGGCCGATCCCGGCCGGCTTCACCCCCGGCAGCGGCGACGTCACCGCCCCGGGCGCGGCGACGCCGTCGGCGTCGGCCACCTCCTGACGGTACGACCAGACCAGCGAGCGGGGCGGTAGGAGAACCATGGATCCGTTGAGCACCCTGTGGGAGACCTTCTTCGACGGGGACGCCATGCGCGAGGCGCTGCCCGAGATGCTGACCGTCGGGCTGCCCAACACGCTGATCCTGGCGGTCTCCGCCGCCCTGCTCGGCTCGGTGCTGGGCATGGCGCTGGCCGTGGCGGGCATCTCCCGTACCCGGTGGTTGCGCTGGCCGGCCCGGGTCTACACCGACGTGTTCCGGGGCCTGCCGGCCGCCGCCACCATCCTGCTGATCGGCGTCGGCCTGGCCCCGCTCGGCATGCAGGTGTGGGGCCCCAACCCGTACCCGCTGGGCATCCTGGCGCTGTCGCTGATCGCCGCCGCGTACATCGGGGAGATCTTCCGATCCGGTATCCAGAGCGTGGAGGCCGCGCAGCTGGAGGGGGCCCGCGCGCTGGGCTTCTCCTGGGGTGAGGCGATGCGCCTGGTGATCGTCCCGCAGGGCGTACGCCGGGTGCTGCCGGCCTGGGTGAACCAGCTGATCGCGCTGATCAAGGACTCCAGCCTGGTCTACTTCCTCGGCCTGCTGGCCAGCCAGCGGGAGCTGTTCCGGATCGGGCAGGACTACGCGGCCAACACCGGCAACCAGTCGGCGCTGCTGCTGGCCGGCCTGTGCTACCTGCTACTGACCGTGCCGCTGACGCACGCGGTCAACGCCATCGACCGCCGGCTGCGCCAGGGTCGGACAGCCACCGTCGACCCTGACGACGACGGCGGGCTGGCCCTGGCCGGCGCGACCGTTCCACCACCACGCCCCACCCGGGAGGACCCCCGATGAGCACCGGCACCGCGACCACCACCTCGGTCAGCCTCGGCCTGCGCGACGTGCACCTGGCCTTCGGGACGAACCGGGTGCTGCGCGGCGTCGACCTGGACGTCGCCCGGGGCGCCACGGCCTGCGTCATCGGCCCGTCCGGCTCCGGCAAGTCCACCCTGCTGCGCACCGTGAACCGGCTGATCGAACCGGACTCCGGTGACGTCCTGCTCGACGGGCGCAGCGTGCTGCGCGACGACCCGGACGCCCTGCGGCAGCGCGTCGGGATGGTCTTCCAGCAGTTCAACCTGTTCCCGCACATGACCGTGCTGCGCAACATCACCCTGGCGTTGCGCCGGCTCAAGAAGCTGCCCGAGGAGGAGGCGGTGGCGCTGGCCCGTTCCCAGTTGGCGCTGGTCGGCCTCGCCGCCAAGGCCGACTCCCGGCCCGCCCACCTCTCCGGCGGGCAGCAGCAGCGGGTCGCGATCGCCCGGGCGCTGGCCCTGCAACCCCAGGTGATGCTCTTCGACGAGGCCACCTCGGCGCTGGACCCGGAACTGGTCAAGGGGGTGCTCGGGGTGATGGCCGACCTTGCCGCCGGGGGCATGACGATGGTGGTGGTCACCCACGAGATGGGCTTCGCCCGCTCGGTCGCCGACACCGTCGCGTTCATGGACCACGGCGTCGTGCTGGAGGCCGGCGCACCGGCGGCGGTCTTCGAGTCACCGCGGCACCCCCGGCTGCGCCGCTTCCTGTCCCAGGTGCTGTGAGCACGCCGGCCGGCGACCGGAGCACCCGCTCCGGTCGCCGGCTCGGGTCAGGGGGTGGTGAACAGCGCCATCCCGGTGGGCGCGGAGCGGGTCCCCATGTAGATCTGGGGGTTGCCGAAGCGGTCGAGGGAGGCGCTGAACTTCACCGTCATCGAGTACGAGCGCGAGCACGGGAAGCCCACCCGTGGCGTACAGGTGCTGGCTGCGATCTTGCCGGTCCAGTACCTGGTCGACGAGCCGATCGAGTCGGTCGGGATCGACACGCCGTCGATGAAGAAACCGAGGTTCTTGCCCGTCGAGTTGACCTGTGCGGTGCCCACGGAGGCGGCCCAGGCTGACGGGGCCTGATTGCTGCACGCCGTGAAGTGGAAGTCCACCTGGCCGTACCGCACGTTCGAGATGCCGGAACCCGGATAGACCGAAAAGGTCGGAGAGGTGCACGCAGCCTGCGCCGCCGCCGGGGCCACCGCTACCGCCGCCGCAACCGCAGGAACGACAGCGAGCATGCGGGCCACACGACGCCTGGACATCAGTTTTCCGTTCATGGTGACTTCCTCCGCCACTATTCGTGGACGCCATCGCCGGTTTTGCGGTCGTACGCCCTTCAGCCGGCCGGTGACGTCAAGTCCGATGGACACCAAAGGTCTATCGGTACGGCGGTCGTGGAATCTACGGCGCGATCGGACGCACACTCTGTGTGTGCCCAGGAGCAGCAGAGTCCGTCAAACCCCTGGCCCGAAACGCCGGACGCGGGGCGGGCACGGCGATAACAGCCCGCACCAGTGCCAATCGGGCAGGATTGGCGCGGCTGGCGGGGTCGGGCACGGTCCCGGTGCGCCCCACCGCGCTTGACAGGGCGCAGGCGCCCGGGTTGCATGGGGTGCACGAACGACCAGGAATGGAACTGGCGTACGTGACACATCGCGTTCACACGGGGGTTAGCGCGTGAAATTTGAATATCTTCGCGACCTGGACAAACTGTTCTCCCACCGTTGGGAGGCACTCGTTATTCTCTGCCTCGCGGATCAGCCCGCACGATTCAGCGAATTAGCGCGCGCCACTGTCGAAAAGGCCGGGGTCCGACTGCCGGACGGGAACATCACCCGCTCCCTGGACCGGCTGCGACGAAAAGGCTTGGTGGGTGTACGGATGGACGATCGGCACCGGGCCTACGAGCTGACCGGCAGCGGCCAACGGCGGGCATCCGAACTGAGGTTCTTGTTGGAGGCGCTGGAGGACCGCGAACACGACGATCGGGTCGGCACCACTCCGCGCTGATCTCGCCCTACGGATCGGGCCCCCGACGGCAACACCGTCAGGGGCCCGCGACGGCTACGCCGTCAGGTCATGTCGTCGTAGCGGCGGTCGATCGGCCTGGGCGGGGCGACCGGCTCGGAGGCGTGCACCGGCTCGGACAACTCCAGCTCCGGTGTCGCCACCACCGGATCGTCGTCCAACTCCAGCGGCGACACCTCGTCGTCACTCAACCCCGCGTAGGAGCCGTCGCGCCGCCTCCTGCGCCGGTCGTTGATGAACGCCACCCCGACCGCGACGAAGTACAGCAGCGACAGCGAGAGGGCCAGCAGCGTCATGCCGAACGGACCCGGGTCCGGGGTGGCGATCGCGGCGAAGGCGAAGCAGATGAAGATGACCGCCCGCCACCAGCTCAGCAGGCGCTTCGCGCTCGCCACGCCGGTGAAGTTGAGCATCAGCAGGATCAGCGGGAACTCGAACGCCACCCCGAACAGCAGGATCATGTTCGTGACGAACGAGATGTAGCGGGTCACCTCGAGCTGGGTCGACAGCCCGGTGACACCGGACTCCATCAGGAACGCGAGCCCCTTGTCCACCACCAGGTAGGCCAGGACCGCACCGGCGGCGAACAGCGGCGCCGCGATCGACACGAAGACGTACGCCCACTTGCGTTCGTGCCGGTGCAGGCCGGGCGCGATGAACGCCCACAGCTGGTAGAGCCAGACCGGCGCGCCGACGATCAGACCGATCCACAGCGCCAGCTTCAGCTTGAGGATGAAGCCGTCCGCCGGTGACAACTGGAGGAACTGCTGACACTCACCCGAACCGTCGAGGGCACCGGGCAGGCGGCAGTACGGCTCCTTGAGCAGATCGAACGCGGGCTGCGCGAGCCAGAAGCCCACGATCAGACCCACCACGATCGCCAGCGAGGCGCGGAACAGCCGGTTCCGCAGCTCACGGACATGTTCCATGAGCGTCATGGAGCCGTCGGCGGCCCGTTCGAAGGTGCTGGGGCCGCGCTTACGGAGTGCGAAGGCCACGGTGATCGGGCCCTTCGGTCAGTTGTCGCGGACGCGCTGCACCGGGTCGACCGGCGGGGCGAGCGGCTGCTGCGGAGCCTGCGGCGGCGCGTACTGCTGCTGAGGCTGGGGGGCGTACTGCTGCTGGGGCTGCGGCGCGTACGGCTGCTGCTGCACGGGCTGCTGCTGGGGCGGCAGCGGCTGGTAGCCGGCCTGCGCGTCGGCCTTCTCGGCCAGGTCGCGGTCGTCGTCGGCCAGGCTCTTGGTCTCCGCCTTGATGATCCGCAGCGAACGGCCGAGCGAGCGGGCCGCGTCGGGGAGCCGCTTCGCGCCGAACAGCAGGATCAGCACGACCACGAGTACGGCGATGTGCCACGGCTTGAGGGCACCCATGGGAAGCTCCAGTCGCTCTGTGTCGAAGGGTGTGTCGAAGCCCATCGTACGTGCGTGACGGGCTGCTGCCACCCGCCGGGCCACCGCTGATGCGGCCCGGCCGGTGAAGTCTTGACCACCTGCGAGTGTCCCGTCAACCACCTGGACGGGTGCAGAGCTGCGTGAAACGGACTCCAGACAGGCTGCGGGCGGGTCGCCCACCGACCGCTGTCGATCAACTCCCGCGCTTCGCCTTGATCAGTTCGAGCCGCTGCTGGGTCGTCTCGGTCTGCCGTTGCAACGCCTCGGCCCGTTCCTGCAACGCCTCGGCGCTGTGCCGCAGCGTCTCGGCCTCGGCCTGGCGACGCTGCAACGCCATCGCCGCCCGGCGCAGCCGGGGCAGTCGCACCAGCACCGGACGGACCGCCAGGGCCAACACGACCAGCGCGAACAGCAGCACCGCCAGAACGATCCACTTCACCACGGCGGTCAGCCTACCGGCACGGCACCGCGCCCGCCGGGCCGGCCGAGGCGGGCGTCGCGTACGCCTCCAACGCGGCGGCGGCCTGGGCGCGTACCTGGGTGGCCAGCTCGACCGGGGCGAGGACGGTGACGTCCGGGCCGAGCCCGAGCACGAAGCGGCGGGCCCAGTCGAGGTCGGTCACCCGCAGCGACACCAGCCAGTGGTCGCCGTCGACCTCGACCCGCTCGCACGGGTAGTACTCGGTGATCCACCGCTCCCCCCGGCCGATCCGCAGGGTGATCAGCGGCAGGTCCGGTGACGGCTGGAACACCCCCTGCCGCAGGTCGTGCGGACGGGCCTGCGGCGGCACCACGGCCGGCTCGTCCAGCTCGACCACCGCGTCGATCCGGTCGGCCCGGAACAACCGGACCGCCTCGGCGCGGCGGCACCACGCCTCGACGTACGCGCGACCGTCGACCATCAGCATCCGCAGCGGGTCGATGACCCGGTCGGTGCTCTCGTCCCGGGCGGCGGTGTAGTAGGTGATCCGCAGCGCCCGCCGTCGCTCGACCGCGGCGCGCAGCTCCTGCACCCGCTGGCTCTCCCCGGGCAGCCGGACCGCCACCGGGGCGCCGACCAGGTCGCCGGCCGCGTTCTCGATCTTGGCCAGGGCCCGTTCGACGGCCTCCCGGTTGGCCACCCCGGGGGTCTCGGCGAGCATCCGCAGCGCCACCACCAGGGCCAGCGCCTCGTCCGGGGTGAGGCGCAGCGGCCGGTCGATGCCGGCGTCGTAGGTGATGGTCACCCGGTCGCCGTCGAAGGCCATGTCGATCAGGTCACCCGGGCCGTAGCCGGGCAGCCCGCAGACCCAGAGCAGCTCCAGGTCCTCGCGCAGCTGCCGTTCGGTGACGCCCAGGTCGCCGGCCGCCTCGGCGATCTCGATGCCCGGCCGGGCCAGCAGGTAGGGCACCAGGTTCAGCAGCCGGGCCAGCCGGTCGGCGGAGGTGCGCGCGGCGGGGCGGGTCACCGGGCACCCCCGGCCACGGCCAACTCGTCGTGCCGGGCGGCGATCTCCTTGAGCCGTTGGATCACCGCGTCGCGCACCTCGGGTGGGTCCAGGACCCGGACGTCCGGGCCGTAGCCGACGAGCTGACCGGCCAGCGACTCCGGATCGGCGTACGGCAGCACCAGCCGGTCGCCGTCGGGGCCGGGCACGCTCTGCACCGCCCACCGGCGCAGCCCGGCGGCCCGCCCGGGGGTGGCCAGCACGGTGGCCCGACCGGTCCGCTCGACCGGCCCGGACCAGGTGGCCACGTGCGAGATCAGGTCGACACCGGCCGGCGGCTCGTAGCCGCCGGGCGCACCGGTGACCCGGACCGCGCCGGTCACCCGGGACAGCCGGAAGCAACGCGTCGCCGCCCGGTCCCGGTCGTGGCCCACGACGTACCAGCGGCCCCGCCAGCAGACCACGCCCCACGGCTGCAGCCGGCGGCGGGTCGGCGCGTCCCGGTCGGGCACCCGGTAGTCGAAGGTGACCTCGCGGCGGTCCCGGGCGGCGGCGGTGAGCGGGGCGAACGCCGGATCGACGGTGACCATCGGCTCCAGCCCCAGGGTGGCCTGCGGGTCGACGTCCACGCCGGCCGCGCGCAGCTTGGCCAGCCCCGAGGAGGCGGCGGCGGCCAGCCCGGCGTGCTGCCACAACCGGGCGGCGATGCCCACCGCGGCGGCCTCGTCCGGTTCGAGCGGAATGTCGGGCAGGGCGTACTCCCGGTGGGCGATCCGGTAACCGGGCTCGGCGTCGAACACGCTGGCCGTCCCGGTCTCCAGCGGCACCCCCAGCTCGCGCAGTTCCGCCTTGTCCCGCTCGAACTTGCGCTGGAACGCCTCGTGTTCCCGGGCGTCGTCCGGATCGTGTTCGTAGCCGGGTACGGTCGCGGCGATCTGCGCGGCGGTCAGGAACCGCCTGGTGGACAGCAGACAGATCACCAGGTTGACCAGGCGTTCGGTACGACTCCGCGACACGGGGTGAACGCTAGCAGCCCGGGCGCGATACCCGTGCACCCGCGCGGGGTGTGGCGTGACGGACACCCCGCCGCCCAGCGCAGGCGGCCCGGCGGACTTACGGTGACCGCATGGCGGAGGCCGAAGGCAACAGCGAGAGCGTCGGCACGGTCGTGGTGGCGGGGGCGGCGAACCTCGCCATCGCGGTGGCGAAGCTGGTCGCCGGGATCATCTCCGGCTCGGCGGCGATGCTCTCCGAGGCGGCCCACTCGGTCGCCGACACCACCACCGAGGTGCTGCTCTACCTGGCGTTGCGCCGGGGGGCCCGGCCCGCCGACGTCAGGCACCCGTTCGGGTACGGCAAGGAGAGCTACGTCTGGGCGTTCCTGGCCGCGCTGTTCACCTTCGTGGCCGGTGCCGGCTTCGCGATCACCCACGGTGTGACCACCATCCTGGTGCACGAGCACAGCGGCGACTACCTGATCTCGTACGTGGTGCTGGCGGTCTCCTTCGCCATCGAGTCGGTGTCGCTGGCCCGCGCGGTCCGCCAGGTACGCGGCGAGTCCCGCCGCTGGGGGACCACCCCGCGCCGGTTCCTGCGGCTGACCGCCGACACCACCGTCAAGGCGGTGTTCCTGGAGGACAGCGCCGCCCTGGTCGGCCTGCTCATCGCGGGGGTCGGGCTGGGCCTGTCGCAGTGGACCGGCGACGAACTGTTCGACGGCGTCGCCTCGATCCTGATCGGCCTGCTGCTGCTCGTCGTCGCCGCCATCCTGGCCAGGAGCAACATCTCGCTGCTGGTCGGCCGGGCGGTGCCCGAACGGCTGCACCACGAGATCGAACGCGAGCTGGCCGGCCTGCCGACGGTGGACCGGGTCGACACGCTGCTGACCATGCAACTCGGCCCGGACGACATCCTGGTGGCCGCCAAGATCGACTTCCGGGACGAGGCGACCGGGGCCGACATCGAGGCCGACGCCGACGAGGCCGAACGGCGGCTCACCGACCGCTACCCGGAGATCGGGTACGTCTTCCTCGACCCCACCCGGTCCCTGCCCGGCGCCGGCCGCCACGCCCGGCGGACCCAGCAGGAGCCCGACCCGGTGCGCGACGCCCCGCCCGACACGGCGTACCCCGGCCCGGCCGCCGACGCGCGCCCGACCGACGGGCCGTCCGATCAGGAGGCCGACGGCCGACGCTGACCGCGGCCGGCCCCGCACGCGGCCGGCCGGGCCGCCGGCGATAGCGTGCCGGGCATGGTGCGATGGCGGTCCGGGACGGTCACGGCGGTACGGCGACGGTGGGCCGGCGCGGTGGAACTCGACGTCGCCCTGCCCGACGGGGCCACCATGCGCGCGCTGGCCTACCCGGAGCTGGTCGGCGACCCCGTCCCCGGCGACCGGGTGCTGCTCAACGCCGGCGCGCTGCTGATGGGCCTCGGCACCGGCGGGTACGCCCTGGTGGTCGCCCTGCCCGACCGGCTGCCCGCCGACCCGCCGCAGGCCGGCGACACCCGCGACGCCGGGCACCTGGTCAAGGCCCGGTACACCCCGTTGCAGCCGATCATGCTCGGGGTCGACGAGGAGGCGTCGCCGCACCACGCGCTGCTCGCCGCCGTCGACGACCTGGACGGGCTGCCGGTGGTCACCGCCGACCTGCACTCCGCCCTGCCGGCGATCCTGGCCGGCATCCACGCCGACGCCCCCCGGGCCCGGGTGGCGTACCTGCTCACCGACGGCGGCGCGCTGCCGGCCTGGTTCTCCCGCACCCTCGACGGGCTGCGCGACGTGCTGGTCGGCACGGTCAGCGTCGGGCAGGCGTTCGGCGGGGACCTGGAGGCGGCCACCCTGCACACCGGCCTGCTGGCCGCCCGGCACGTGCTCCGCGCCGACGTGGCAATCGTCGCGCAGGGGCCGGGCAACCTGGGCACCGGCACCCGGTGGGGGTTCTCCGGCGTCGCCGTCGGGGAGGCGGTCAACGCGGTGGCGGTGCTGGGTGGCCGGCCGGTCGGGTCGCTACGGATCTCCGACGCCGACGCCCGCCCCCGGCACCAGGGGGTGTCGCACCACAGCCTCACCGCGTACGGCCGGGTGGCGCTGGCCCCGGCGGAGCTGGTGGTGCCGGACGGACTGCCGCCGGAGCTGGCGGCCCGGGTGGACGCCGCGCTGGCCCCGCTGGCCGACCGGCACACCCTGGTCCGGGTCGACACCGACGGGCTGGACGCCGCGCTACGGGCCCTGCCGGTGCGACTGTCCACGATGGGCCGTGGTCTGGACGCCGACCACGCCTACTTCCTCGCGGCGGCAGCCGCCGGCCGGCACGCCGCCGCGCTGCTCGGCTGACCGGGCGGCACCACCCGGCAGCGCGGTCTGCGCGACCGTCACCGCTGACCCGAGGTCCCGCCGAAGCCGGTGCCGGACCGGCGTCAGCCGACCAGGAAGATCAACGCGAGCCAGCCGACCACGATGACGACCAGCGCCACGGTCAGCACCCAGGTCGGCACGGTGTACTCGCCCCGGCGGTTGCGGGCGATCTCGTCGCGGATCTTCGCCCGACGCCTGTCGATCCAGTTGAGCCGCTGGGTGTCGCCGCGCTCGCGGTCGGCGGATTCGGAATCGTTCATCGCCCCGCCAGCCTACCGGTGGGCCGGCGGCCGTCACCGACCGCCGGCCCCCTGGTCACATGCTCGCGATCAACCGCTCCACGCGCTCGTCGTACGCCCGGAACGGGTCCTTGCAGAGCACGGTGCGCTGCGCCTGGTCGTTGAGCTTCAGGTGCACCCAGTCGACGGTGAAGTCGCGCCGCTTCTCCTGGGCGTGCCTGATGAACTCGCCGCGCAGCCGGGCCCGGGTGGTCTGCGGCGGGGTCTCCTTGGCCTCGAAGATCTCCGGGTCGGTGGCCACCCGGTCCACCTGGCCGCGCCGCTCCAGCAGCCCGTACAGGCCCCGGCCCCGGCGCAGGTCGTGGTAGGCCAGGTCCATCTGCGCCACCCGGGGGTGCGACAGCGGCAGGTCGTGCTTGCGCTGGTAGCGCTCGATCAGCCGGAGCTTGCTCACCCAGTCGATCTCCCGGGCCACCGGGTCCAGGTTGCCGCTCTCCACCGCGTTCAACACCCGGCCCCACAGCTCCACCACCCGCTTGGCGGTCTGGTCGCCGCCGCGACGCTCGACGAACTCGGTGGCCCGCGCCAGGTACTCCTGCTGGATCTCCAGGGCGCTGACCTCCTTGCCGGAGGCGAGGCGTACCTTGCGCCGGCCGGTGATGTCGTGCGACACCTCCCGGATGGCCCGGATCGGGTTCTCCAGCGACAGGTCGCGCATCACCACGCCCGCCTCGATCATCCGCAGCACGATGTCGGCCGAACCGACCTTGAGCAGCGTGGTGACCTCGTTCATGTTGGAGTCGCCGACGATGACGTGCAACCGCCGGTAGCGCTCGGCGTCGGCGTGCGGCTCGTCACGGGTGTTGATGATCGGCCGGCTGCGGGTGGTCGCCGAGGAGACGCCCTCCCAGATGTGCTCGGCCCGCTGGGACAGGCAGTAGACCGCCCCGCGCGGGGTCTGCAACACCTTGCCGGCGCCGCAGATCAACTGCCTGGTGACCAGGAACGGGATGAGCACGTCGGCGAGCCGGCCGAACTCACCGTGCCGGGACACCAGGTAGTTCTCGTGGCAGCCGTACGAGTTGCCGGCCGAGTCGGTGTTGTTCTTGAACAGGTAGATCTCACCCGCGATGCCCTCGTCGTGCAGCCGCTTCTCCGCATCGACGAGCAGGCCCTCCAGGATGCGTTCACCGGCCCGGTCGTGGGCGACCAGGTCGGTGACCGAGTCGCACTCCGGAGTGGCGTACTCCGGGTGCGACCCGACGTCCAGGTAGAGCCGGGCCCCGTTGCGCAGGAACACGTTGCTCGACCGGCCCCACGACACCACCCGGCGGAACAGGTACCGGGCGACCTCGTCTGGGGACAGCCGTCGCTGCCCGCGATAGGTGCAGGTGACGCCGTACTCGGTCTCGAGGCCGAAGATTCGCCGCTCCATGATGTGACACTAGCCGCCCGGAGGGTCGGTTCGTCACTGTCACAGCACAGGTAGTGTGCTCCGGTCACTCGGATCCGGTCCGGCTATGCCGTCCCGTCCCGCCCCAAGCCGGCCACGAACTCCTGGCAGGCGGCGTGGTCCGGCAGCATTCCCGCCGCCCTGGCCTGCGCGAACGTCGGTGCCGCCGCGTCCCGGGCGGACAGTTGCGGCACCTCGACCGGCCACTCGATGCCCAACTCCGGGTCGAGCGGGTGCACCGCGTGTTCCCCGGTCGGGTTGTAGGTGGTCGAACAGAGGTAGCTCAGGGTCGCGTCGTCGGTCAACGCGCAGAAGCCGTGCCCCAGCCCCTCGGCCAGGTAGACCGCCCGCCGGTCGGTGTCGTCCAGCCGGACGCCCTCCCAGCGGCCGAAGGTCGGCGAGCCGGTCCGCAGGTCCACCACCACGTCGAGCACCGCCCCGCGTACGCAGGTGACGTACTTGGCCTGGCCGGGCGGGACGTCGGCGAAGTGGATGCCACGCACCACGCCCCGGCCGGAGACCGACAGGTTGGCCTGGGCCAGCCGCAGCGGGTGACCGACCGCCTCGGCGAGGTGGTCGAACCGGTACCACTCCATGAACAGGCCGCGCGGGTCGCCGTGCTGCCGCGGGGTGACCTCCCAGGCGCCCTCGATGCTCAGCGGGCGAATCTTCACCGCACCCCCTCCGATCCCGACCGCGCCGCCCTCGGCACCGCCTCGTCGTGCCCGTCGGCCAGCAGGCCCAGCAGGTAGTCGCCGTAGCCGCTCTTGGTCAGCGGCTCGGCCAGCGCGCGGAGCCGGGCGTCGTCGATCAGGCCGGCCCGCCAGCAGACCTCCTCGACGCAGCCGATCTTCATGCCCTGCCGTTCCTCGATCACCCGGACGAACTCGCCGGCCTGCATCATCGAGGTGAACGTGCCGGTGTCCAGCCAGGCGGTGCCCCGGTCCAGCACGGTGACCGACAGCTCGCCGGCCTCCCGGTACGCCTCGTTGACCGCGGTGATCTCCAGCTCGCCCCGGGCGCTCGGGGTGAGCTTGCCGGCGATCTCGACCACCCGGTTGTCGTAGAAGTACAGTCCCGGCACCGCGTAGCGGGACTTCGGCCGGGCCGGCTTCTCCTCGATCGACAGCACCCGGCCGTCGGCGTCGAAGTCGACCACGCCGTACGCCTGCGGGTTGGCCACCGGGTAGGCGAACACCCGACCGCCGACCAGGTCGCCGTTGTCGGCCAACTGCCGGCCGAGGCCGACGCCGTGGAAGATGTTGTCACCCAGCACCAGCGCCACCGAGTCGTCGCCGATGAAGTCCGCGCCGAGCACGAACGCCTGCGCGATGCCCTCCGGGCGGGCCTGGGCGACGTACTCCAGCCGCAGCCCCCACTGGCTGCCGTCGCCGAGCAGCCGCTGGAACTGGTCCTGGTCCTCCGGGGTGGTGATCACCAGGATCTCCCGCACCCCGGACATCACCAGCGTCGACAGCGGGTAGTAGACCATCGGCTTGTCGAAGATCGGCATCAGCTGCTTGGACACCGCCCGGGTGATCGGCCACAGCCGGGACCCGGTGCCACCAGCGAGAAGGATTCCACGCACCGGGGGAGCCTACCGGGACCGACGCGAACCGGACACCGGGGTCACGGTCCCCGGAGCAGCGGGCCGGTGCGCGTACACTTCCGTCCCCGTGAGGATTCTCGTCACCGGCGGAGCCGGATTCATCGGGTCGGAGTACGTACGGATGCTGCTGGGCGTACCCGGCGGCGACGCGTCCGGGGTGCCCGCCGTCGAGCCTGCCACGGTGACCGTGCTGGACAAGCTGACCTACTCCGGCAACCTGGACAACCTCGCCCCGGTGCGTGACGACCCCCGGCTGCGGTTCGTCCGGGGCGACATCTGCGACCCGGCGACCGTCGACGAGGTCGTCGCCGGTCAGGACGTGGTCGTGCACTTCGCCGCCGAGTCGCACGTCGACCGCTCGATCGCCGGGGCCGCGCCGTTCGTCACCACCAACGTGCTGGGCACCCAGACCCTGCTGGACGCGGCGCTGCGGCACGGCACGGGCCGGTTCGTGCACGTCTCCACCGACGAGGTGTACGGCTCGATCGACTCCGGCTCCTGGACGGAGACCTGGCCGCTGGCCCCGAACTCGCCGTACTCGGCCTCGAAGGCCGGGTCCGACCTGCTGGCGCTGGCCTACCACCGGACCCACGGGATGGACGTGGTGGTCACCCGCTGCTCCAACAACTACGGGCCGTACCAGTTCCCGGAGAAGGTCGTCCCGCTGTTCGTGACCAACCTGCTCGACGGGGGCACCGTGCCGCTCTACGGTGACGGCGGCAACATCCGGGACTGGCTGCACGTGCACGACCACTGCCGGGGCATCGCGATGGTGGCGCACGCCGGGCGCTCCGGCGAGGTCTACCACATCGGCGGCGGCACCGAGCTGAGCAACAAGGAGCTGACCGGGCGGCTGCTGGAGGCGTGCGACGCCGGCTGGGACCGGGTCGTCCCGGTGGCCGACCGCAAGGGCCACGACCGCCGCTACTCGCTGGACATCAGCAAGATCAACACCGAGCTGGGGTACGCCCCGAGCATCGACCTCGACGAGGGCCTGACCCGGACCGTCGCCTGGTACCGGGACAACCGGGCCTGGTGGGAGCCGCTGAAGAAGGCGTCGGGCGCATGACCCGGGTGCTCGTCACCGGCGCGGGCGGCATGCTCGGCCGGGACCTGCTGGCGGTGCTGGCCACCCGGGGCGACCTCACGGTGACCGCCGCCACCCGCGCCGACCTCGACGTCACCGACGCCGGGGCGGTCCGGGCCGCCGTCGCCGGACACGACGTGGTGCTCAACACCGCCGCGTGGACCGACGTCGACGGCGCGGAACGCGACGAGGCGGCGGCGACCGCGGTCAACGGCGACGCGGTGGCCCACCTGGCCCGCGCCTGCGCCGAACACGGCGCACGACTGGTGCACGTCTCCACCGACTACGTCTTCGCCGGCGACGCGGACACCCCGTACGCCGAGGACGCCCCCACCGACCCGATCAACGCCTACGGCCGCAGCAAGCTCGCCGGGGAGCGGGCCGTGGTCCGATTCCTCCCCGAAACCGGCTACCTGGTGCGGACCGCCTGGCTCTACGGGGCGCACGGCCGCAACTTCGTCACCACCATGCTCGGCCTGGCCGCCACCCGGGAGCACCTCGACGTGGTCGACGACCAGCACGGCCAGCCCACCTGGTCGTACGCGCTGGCCACCCGGCTGGTGGCGCTCGTCGACGCGGCCCTGGCCGGACGCGCCCCCGCCGGGACCTACCACGGCACCTGCACCGGCCAGACCACCTGGTACGGGCTGGCCCGCGCCGCCTTCACGCTGGCCGGGCTCGACCCGGACCGGGTCCGACCCACCACCAGCGACCGGTTTCCGCGTCCGGCCGCACGACCCGCGTACAGTGTGCTAGGGCACGACCGGTGGGCCGAGGCCGGCCTGCCCCCGCTGCCGGACTGGCACGACGCGCTGTCCGACGCCTTCGCCTCCCCGACTGCACCCGCCCCGTGGAAGGTCGCATGAAGCTCACCCTCGTCACCGGTCTGACCGGCCTGATCCTGCTCGCCACCATCGTCGAGCTGCTGCGCCGCCGGCAGCTCCGCGAGAAGTACGGCATGCTCTGGCTCGGCGTACTGGTCATCGTCATCCCGTTGTCGCTGTTCCCCCGCCTGCTGGACAACGTGGCCGGCTTCTTCGGCGTGGTCTCCGGCGTCAGCCTCGTGCTCTTCCTCGGCATCGTCTTCCTGCTGCTGGTCTGTGTGCACCTGAGCTGGGAGGTCAGCGCGCTGGAGGAGGAGACCCGCACCCTGGCCGAGGACTTCGCCCTGCTCCGCGCGCAGATCGACGCCGAACGCGCCGCCCGGCTCGCCGACGGCGCGCAGGTCACCGCAGCCACCCGAGACGAACTGGTGTCCCACGATGGTTAACGGCAAGCGCGTCCTGATCATCATCCCGGCGCTCAACGAGTCCGGGTCGATCGCCGACGTGGTCGGCGAGGTCCGTGGCGAGTTGCCCGGCGTCGACGTGCTCGTGGTCGACGACGGCTCCACCGACCGGACCGCCGCGGTGGCCGCCGCCGCCGGCGCCCGGGTGGCGAAGCTGCCGTACAACCTCGGGGTGGGCGGCGCGATGCGCCTCGGCTACCGCTACGCCCGCGACAACGACTACGACGTGGCGATCCAGATCGACGCCGACGGCCAGCATGACCCCCGGTACGTGCCCAAGCTGGTCGACCTGCTCGACGACAACGACCTCGTCATCGGCGCCCGGTTCGCCGGCGAGGGCGACTACTCGGTGCGCGGACCCCGCCGCTGGGCGATGGTCATGCTGTCCGGGGTGCTCTCCCGGGTCGCGAAGACCCGGCTGACCGACACCACGTCCGGGTTCCGGGCCGCCAACCGACGGGTCATCGAGATGTTCGCCGGCTGGTACCCGGCCGAGTACCTCGGCGACACGGTGGAGACCCTGGTGCACACCGCCCGGCGTGGCTACCGCATCCGCCAGGTGCCGGTGGCGATGCGTAAGCGGATGGCGGGCACCCCCAGCCACTCCCCCGCCAAGGCGATGATCTACCTGGGCCGGGCCTTCGCGGTGCTCACGCTGGCGCTCATCCGCCGGTGATGCGGCGGCTGCTCAACCTCGTCCCGCCCGGCACCCTCGCCGTCGGAGGCGGGCTCGCCCTGCTCGGGCTCGCCTCCTACGTGCACCTCGCGGTGGCCGGGCACGCCCTCGACCTCGCCGACTACTCCTCGCTGTCGGTGCTCTGGTCGATCGTGTTCACCCTCGGCATCGGCGTGTTCATCCCCGTCGAGCAGGAGGTGGCCCGGGTCGTCGCCGCCCGCCGCAGCCAGGGGCTCCCCCCGGGGCCGGTGCTGGCCCGGGGGGCGGTCGTCGCCGCCGCCGTGCTGGCGCTGCTGGTCGTGGTCACCCTGGCCGGCCACCAGGCGCTCACCGACCGGCTGTTCGCCGGCGACGGCACCATGGTCGCCGTGCTGATCGGCGCGCTGGTCGCGATGGCCGTCGCCTACACCACCCGGGGCGTGCTGTCCGGCCTGCAGCTCTTCCCCTGGTACGGCACCCAGCTCGGCGTCGACGGCGGGCTGCGCATCGCGCTGGTCGCCGGGCTCGGCGTCAGCGGCGTCACCGACCCCGTCTGGTACGGCGCGGTGCTGGTCGTCGCCCCGCTGCTGTCGGTGCTGGTGACCCTCCCGCCGGTGCTGCGGGCCGTCGGCGGCGGCCTCCCGGTGGCCTGGGGCACCCTGCTGCGCGGCCTCGGCCTGCTCACCGTCTCCAGCCTGCTCTCCCAGGTCGTGGTCAACGTCGGCGTGATCAACGCCCGGCTGATCGACCCGGCCGACGTGGCCACCGCCGGCGCGCTGCTCTCCGCCCTGGTGCTGGTACGCATCCCGCTGTTCGTCTTCGGCTCGATGCAGGCGTCGCTGCTGCCCGGCCTGGCCACCACCGCCACCACCGGCGACGTCGCCGGCTTCCACGGCCTGCTGCGCCGGGCGCTCGGCGTGGTCACCGCCCTCGGCGTCGCCGGCGCGATCGGCGCGGTGGCACTCGGCCCGTGGCTCGTCCACCGGCTCTTCGACGCCCCCGGCGTGCTCGGCCACGACGACTTCGCCTGGCTGGCCGTCGGCACCCTCGCCTACCTGTGGGCGATGGTGCTCGGCCAGGCCCTGCTCGCCCTCGACCGGCACCGCGCCCAGGCGGTCTCCTGGACGATCGGGGTGGCCGCCCTGCTCGCCGTCACGGTCGTCCAGGCCCCGGTCGCGCTCCGCGTCGAGCTGGCCTACGCCGTCGGGTCAGTGGTGGTGGCCGCCACCATGGCCGTCCTGCTGCTGCGCCGGGGCACCCGCCCGGCCACCCCCACCCCCGGCCGGCCGCTCGACGACGTGGTGGCCACCGGCGTCTCCGGAGGTCTGTAGATGTCCCGCCCCCAGGTGTCCGCGGTGATGCTCGCCTACGGCGCCGAGCCCTACCTGGTCGACGCGGCCCGCGCCGTGCTGGCCAGCACGGGCGTCGAGATCGAGCTGATCGTGGTCGACAACGGCTGCACCGGTGACGGCATCGACGTGGTCAAGGGCTTCGCCGGGGTACGGGTGGTCCGGCCGGAGGAGAACACCGGCTACTCCGGCGGCTGCCGGGTCGGTGCCGCCGAGGCCACCGGCGAGTGGCTGGCCTTCGTCAACTCCGACGCCGTCGTCGCCCCCGACGCGCTCGCCCGCACCGTGGCGGTGGCCGGTGAGCCCGGCGTGGGCGCGGTGATGGCCTCGATCCGGCTCGCCGAGAACCCCGACCTGATCAACACCTCCGGCAACCCGCTGCACTACATCGGGCTGTCCTGGGCCGGCGGCAACGGCCAGCCCGCCAGCGCGCACGCCCGGCGGACGACCGTGCCGTCGATCAGCGGCTGCTGCTTCGTGATCAACCGGGCGCTCTGGCGGGAGCTGGACGGCTTCGCCGCCGAATACTTCGCCTACCACGAGGACACCGAGATCAGCCTGCGGCTGTGGCAGCGCGGGCTGCGCCAGGAGTACGTCCCGGACGCGGTGGTGGTGCACCACTACGAGTTCTCCCGCAACAAGCTCAAGCACTACCTGCTGGAACGCAACCGGCTGATCTCGCTGCTCACCGCGTACGAGACGCGGACGCTGGTGGTGCTCGCCCCGATGCTGCTGCTCACCGAGACGGCGATGCTGGTGGCCGCGCTGCTCGGCGGCTGGGCGCGGGAGAAGGCGCGCGGCTGGGGTTGGCTGTGGACCAACCGGGCCTGGGTGCGGGCCCGACGCCGGCAGCTCCAGCAGGAGCGGACGGTCCCCGACGGGATCATCGCCGAGCTGATGACCGCCACGGTCGACCCGTCCAACGTCGAGTCGCCGCCCGGCATGGGCGTCTTCAACGTCATCGCCGCCGGCTACTGGGCGCTGGCGAAGCCGCTGCTGCGCACCCGCTGACCGTCGACACGACAGGGGCCCGGGGTTCACACCCCGGCCCCTGTCCGCGTACGCGTCAGGCTTCCGGCTTCTCCTGGGGCTGACCCTCCAGGTCGGCCGAGCCGGCCGAGGTGGTGGGCTTGTGCGCCTCCTCCGTCGGCACCGTCGGGGTCGCGGCCCGGCCGTCGGCCGGCGCGGCGTCGCCCGCCGCGTCGCCCTCCAGCAGCGCGGTCAGCGCCGCGCCGGTGATCCGCCGGAAGGTACGCCCCACCCGGTTGCGGTCCAGGACCGCCACCTCCAGCTGGTTGGGGGCGATCGTCCGGGCCGCACCACCCTCGCCACCGACGCTGCTCAGCGCCTTCGAGGCCACCCTGACCGCTTCGCTGAGCGACATGTCGGGGCGGTGCTCGGACTTGAGCACCCCGGTGATCGCCTCGGCCTGACCGCCCATCGCCATCCGGCCCGGCTCGTCGTTGACCGAGCCGTCGTAGGTGAGCCGGTACAGCTCGTCCTCGTCGGCCGTGGCGCCGACCTGCGCCACGCAGATCTCCACCTCGAACGGCTTGGACTGCTCGGTGAAGATCGCGCCGAGGGTCTGCGCGAAGGCGTTGGCCAACGCCCGGCCGGTCACGTCGCGCCGGTCGTAGCTCAGGCCGTTGAGGTCGGCCATCCGCACCCCGGCGCGGCGCAGGTTCTCGAACTCGTTGTACCGGCCGACGGCGGCGAAGCCGATCCGGTCGTAGATCTCACTGACCTTGTGCAGGGCGCTGGAGAGGTTCTCCGCGACGAATAGCACCCCGCCGGTGTAACTCAGGACCACCGCGCTGCGCCCCCGGGCGATGCCCTTGCGGGCCAGCTCGGAGCGGTCGCGCATGATCTGCTCGGGCGAGGCGTAGAACTGCATGGCCACGGCGGCGGTTCTCCTTCTGGCGCTGTGCTGACGACTGGGGCTGGTGGGGGGTGGGGACGGCGTCAGCCGCCCGGGTTCTCCATCCGCCCGGCGACGACGGCCTCGGCGATGGTGGCCGTCTCGGCCTCGGTGAGCCGGTGGGTGCCCTCGGCGGTCGCCGTCATCACCACCGGGTAGATCCGCCGGGTCAGATCCGGTCCGCCGGTGGCCGTGTCGTCGTCGGCGGCGTCGTAGAGCGCCTCGACGGCGAGCCGGGTCGCGTCGTCGATGGACAGGCCGGCCCGGTAACGCTTCTTCAACGCCGACTTGGCGAACAGCGAACCGGAGCCGATCGCGTCGTAGCCGGTCTCCTCGTAGGGGCCGCCGGTGACGTCGAAGCTGAAGATCCGCCCGGCCCGGGCGGGGTCCCGCGCGGCCAGGTCGAACCCGGCGAACAGCGGGACGACCGCGAGCCCCTGCATGGCGGCACCGAGGTTGCCGCGGATCATCGCGGCGAGCCGGTTGGCCTTGCCGTCGAGGGAGAGCATCGCGCCCTCGATCTTCTCGTAGTGTTCCAGCTCGACCTGGAACAGGCGCATCAGCTCGATGCCGATGCCCGCCGTGCCGGCGATGCCGACCAGCGAGTACGCGTCGGCGGGGTGCACCTTCTCGATGTCGCGCTGCGCGATCAGGTTGCCCATGGTGGCCCGGCGGTCGCCGGCCAGCACCACGCCCCCGGTGGCCGAGATGGCCACGATGGTGGTGGCGTGGGGCGCCAGGTCGGCGGCCATGCCCGGCGGCAGCGGCCGTCGGCCGGGCAGCATCTCGGGGGCCACCCTGCTCAGGAACGAGGTGAAGGAGGACGTCCCCGCGTTGGTGAACACATCTGGTAGACGCCCGGATGGATCAAAGCCCGCTGCCACGTGGTTCCTCTCAGGTACGTGATCGCCCTGGCCAGCCTCGTGGGACTGTCACGGAACTGGCCAAGACCACCGTTGCAGTTGAAGCAGAGTATCCCGCGCACCGATCCGGTGCGGTGATCGTGGTCCACATGTTGAGGATCTTCCGCGCCACAGACGGCGCAGACGCCGCCCTGCTCGGCGAGCAGCTCCTGGAACTCCTTTTCGCCGATCCCGTAGCGGCGGCGCAGGTGGTACTCGCGACTGCCGCCGTAGAGCCGCTGCCTGACTTCCCTTGTCCGGCTGTTGTGACAGGGCTTGCAGTACGTGGCATAGCCCGTACTGTCGGCCCGGTTACGGGGAAAGTCGACCACAGGCTTGACGGTTCCACAGTCGGCGCAGAAGCGATGACCTTCCGGAACTTCCCGGGTGGCCCTCACCTCTCGGCCATGCTGCTCCCTGATCCGTTTGGCGTAACTGGCTTTCGAACGGGTGTTGAAGCAAGGCTTACAGTAGCTGCCACGACCGCTGGGACGCTTGCTGCTCGCACAGAACTCAACGAGCGGCTTCCATTCCCCGCAGTCGCGGCAACGACGACGGCCGTTCTGGTCATCCAGCGGGAGCGGCATGTCCGTTTTGAGCCGATCTGTTCACTGACCTCCTTTTTGTACATAACCCCTGACAAATTCTTCGGCGTTCTCCTCCAGGACCGAGTCGATCTCGTCGAGCAGGTCGTCGACGTCCTCGGTGATCTCGGCGTGCCGCTCGGCGACCTCGGGGTTGACCTCGGTGGTGACGTCGTCGATCTCCTCGGCCTGGTGCGACTTGCCCGACTGGGTCTGGCCGCCCTCTTGTGAAGCCATCTCGCTGCCTCCTCCACGATCGTCTGCGATGAACTTACCTCGCGGAGGCGACGAAAAGCCCGCCGCGCGCCGGCATCCGACGTACGACGGGCCACCGTCACCGGTCGGGTCAGCCGCCGGTCAACGTCTCCAGCAGGTCCTTGGCGGTGTCGCACCTGTCGAACAGCGCGCCCACGTGCTTGCGGGTGCCCCGCTCCGGTTCCATCATCGGCACCCGGACCAGCGACTCCCGGCCCACGTCGAAGATCACCGAATCCCAGCTCGCCGCGACCACCTCGGAGGCGTACTGGGCCAGGCAGCGGCCCCGGAAGTAGGCCCGGGTGTCCTCCGGCGGCTCGGTCATCGCCCGGCGGGTCTGCTCGTCGTCCAGCATGGTCTTCATCGAGCCCCGGGTCACCAGCCGGTGGTAGAGGCCCTTCTCCGGCCGGACGTCGGAGTACTGGAGGTCGACCAGTTGGAGCTTGTGCGAGCCCCAGCCCAGCTTCTCCCGCTCCCGGTAGCCCTCCAGCAGCCGCAGTTTCGCCACCCAGTCCAACTCGTCGGCGCAGAGGAACACGTCCCGGCCCAGCCGGTCCAGCACCCGTTCCCAGCGCTCCAGCACGTCCAGGGTCTGCGCGTCGGCGTCCGCGCCGTACCGCTCGTCCACGAAGGAACGGGCCCGCTCGTAGTAGGCCCACTGGAGGTCCAGGGCGGTCAGTCGCCGGCCGTCACGCAGCCGCATCCGGTGGGTCAGGGACGGGTCGTGGCTGACCGCCCGCAACTCGGCGACCGGGTCCGCGATGCCCAGGTCGGCGCCGAGCGCCTTCTCCTCGATCATGGTGAGGATCAGCGCGGTGGTGCCCACCTTGAGATAGGTGGAGATCTCCGACAGGTTGGCGTCGCCGATGATGACGTGCAACCGGCGGTACTTGTCGGCGTCGGCGTGCGGCTCGTCACGGGTGTTGATGATCGGCCGCTTGAGGGTGGTCTCCAGCCCCACCTCGACCTCGAAGAAGTCCGCCCGCTGGGAGATCTGGAAGCCGCTCTGCCCGCCGTCCTGCCCGATGCCGACCCGGCCCGCACCGCAGACGATCTGCCGGGTCACGAAGAACGGCGTCAGGTACGCCACGATGTCGGCGAACGGGGTCTGCCGCCGCATCAGGTAGTTCTCGTGGGCACCGTAGCTGGCGCCCTTGTTGTCGGTGTTGTTCTTGTAGAGGTGGATCGGCTGGGTGCCGGGGATGGTGGCCGCCCGCCGGGCCGCCTCGGCCATCACCCGCTCCCCCGCCTTGTCCCACCGCACCACGTCGAGGGGGTTGGTCACCTCGGGTGTGGAGTATTCCGGGTGGGCGTGGTCGACGTAGAGCCGGGCACCGTTGGTGAGTATCACGTTGGCCAGGCCGAGATCCTCGTCGGCGAGCGCCTCCGCCGGGTCGTAGGCGGCCCCGGAGTAGGTGAACCCGCGGGCGTCGCGCAGCGGCGACTCCTCTTCGTAGTCCCAGCGGGCCCGGCCGCCCCGGTTGAGTTCCGGGCGTGCGCCGTACGCGTTGACCACCTGCGACGAGGTGACCATCGGGTTCGCTCCGGCCTGGCCGGGCACGGAGATCCCGTACTCGACCTCGGTGCCCATGATCCTTCTGACGCTCATCGACCTACCCGCTCCGCTCGCCTCACCCGGTCCGCCGTCACGTCGAGCGTAGTCCGCCTCACCGGGGAAGGGGGCATGCCGCCTCGGCCGGGTCGGGCGTCGCCGTCTCCGGGGTCGGCGGGGGCGGCTCGTCCGAGGGGGCCACGTCGCACTCGGGGACGGTCAGCGGCACCCAGCTCAACCGGTGCCGCAGCGCGGGTTCGTCGCGCAGCATCCGGTGCACCCGGCGCTCCCCCTTGGGGTCGGAGGTGATGAACCGGACCGGGCCGGAAACCCGGCGCACGATGATGTCGGTGCGGTCCGGTTCGAGGAACGGCAGGCTGTAGATGCCGGGGTCGGTGGCGGCGGTGGTGCCGTGCAGTGCCGACAGGCACAGCGAGATGAGATAGGAGCGCACCGGCCCCCGGTCGATGACCAGGGTGGTGGTCCCCGGGACCTCCGGGTAGCGCTGCTGGGCGTCGGCGCACACCCAGGCCACCCGGGACGGCAGGGTGAGGTCCTGGTGGACCCAGCGCTGCGCCCAGGTCTGCTCGTCGACCACCAGCAGGCTGCGGTGCCAGCCGGTGACTCCGCACAGCGCCACCGCGACCGTCATGGTGAGGGCGGCGGCGAGCACCCCGGCGGCGGTGCTGCCGACCCCGCGCCAGCTCAGGCCGGGCCGGGGCACCGGCAGCAACCGGGCCACCGCGGCGGTGCCGACGATGAGCAGCGCGGTGGCCAGGTGGGTGCCCTTGACGAAGTAGTAGCCCGGTGCCACCCCGGCGTTGGTGTTGATCTGCGCGATGGTCAGCGGCAGGGCCACCCCGACGACGCCGACCAGCAGCCAGCGTCGCCAGGCCGGGTCGGTGCGGGCGATCTGCACGAGCAGGGCCACTCCGACGATCCCGCCGAGCCAGATCAGCGCCCGCCAGCCCTCGACGGCCTGGGACGAGCCGATAACCAGCGCCTCGGTCTGCCCGGCCCGGAGCACGCCGAGCAGCGGGGCGATCAGGGCGAGCGCGGCCCCGGCCAGGCCGACCGTCAGCACGGTGAACCAGCGGCGCAGCGCCTCCCGCCAGTGGGTGAGCACCCAGCACAGGACCAGGACGGCGGCGGCCGGCAGGAACAGGTAGTAGGTGAACCCGACGGCGGCGAGCAGGGCGCACAGCAGCACGACCTGTTCGCGGGTGCCGGGGACGGGCCGGGCGACCAGGGTGGCGATCAGGACGGTCAGGGTCAGCCCGAGCACCTCGGTGGGGTAGCCGGCGTTGAGCAGGCGGGGCAGTTGGGTGCCGAGCACCAGCGCGCCGACGACCACGGTGAGCACGGTGCGGTGCAGCAGGTGGATCGGGCCGGCCAGCCGTTGGGCCGCCCAGATCAGCACGAGGGTGAACAGTCCGAAGCCGGCGATGGTCCAGCCGAAGTAGTGGGCGACGAGGGCGTCGACGCGCGGCCCGGTGGGGGTCAGGAAGCCGTCGAGCAGGGCGGTGACCAGGTGCCAGCCCTGCGGGTAGTAGATGAGCTGGGCGGTGATCTGCTCCCGGGCGGCGGCCGGGTCGACGAAGGTGTAGCCGTCGAGGCGGCCCATGGCGTCGAACAGTGCCAGGTGCCGCCAGTTGTCCTCGCCCATGCCGAGGACGGTGAGCCGGTCGGCGAGGTCGGTGGCGCGCTGCCAGGGCTGCCGCAGGTAGACCACCATGGCGGCGGCGCCGGCCAGCGGGAACAGGTCGGCCCAGCCGGGTCGGGGCAGCCGGGGCCGGCGGCGCAGCGCGGCGGCGGCGAGGGCCAGCGCGGTGAGGGCGATCCCGGTCAGCGGCACCGGCCGCATCCCCCAGGGCCAGACCGGGAAGACCAGGCCGGCGATCGCGGTCAGGCCGAGCAGCAGGCCGAGCGCGAGCATCAACCGGTCGAGCAGGGTGCGGCCACCGCGGAGCAGGCTGGCCGTGGCGACCAGGACGATCGGCGGGAGCAGCCACTCCCGGTGCAGGGCGTGCCCGGCGAGGGGCACGACCCAGGCGGCGACGAGGGCGGCCAGCAGGAGGGGTATCCACCGCCAGCGGCGGCCCCTCGGGGCCGTCGGGACGGTGGGGGGCGTGCGATCCAGTGCCGGGGACAGCGGCGGATCGGCGACGGAGAGCTCGGGCGGCACGCGGTTCCTCGGAGTCGACTACGCGGTGGGGGAAGTCTAACGACGAGTCCGGCATTCCACCCGCCCCACGCGGGGTGGCGCGGTTAACAGTGGGTGACGCAGACGCGCGGGCCCGCGACGCGTCGCGTCGCGGGCCCGCCCGGTCGGCCGGTCAGAGGTACTGGCCGGTGTTGCTCGCGGTTTCGATGGAACGGCCGGCCTCGGTGCCCTTGCCGCCGGAGACGAGCGTGCGGATGTAGACGATCCGCTCGCCCTTCTTGCCGGAGATCCGGGCCCAGTCGTCCGGGTTGGTGGTGTTGGGCAGGTCCTCGTTCTCCCGGAACTCGTCGACGCAGGCGTCGAGCAGGTGCTGCAGCCGCAGCCCCTTGCGCCCGGAGGTGAGGAACTCCTTGATCGCCATCTTCTTGCCCCGGTCGACGATGTTCTGGATCATCGCGCCGGAGTTGAAGTCCTTGAAGTACAGGACCTCCTTGTCACCGTTGGCGTAGGTGACCTCGAGGAAGCGGTTCTCCTCGGTCTCCGAGTACATCCGCAGGACGACCGCGTCGATCATGGCCGCGACGGTGGCCTGCGGCTCGCCGCCGTGCTCGGCCAGGTCGTCGGCGTGCAGCGGCAGCCCGGCGAGGATGTACTTGGAGAAGATGTCCTTGGCCGCCTCGGCGTCCGGACGCTCGATCTTGATCTTCACGTCGAGCCGGCCGGGGCGCAGGATGGCCGGGTCGATCATGTCCTCCCGGTTGGAGGCACCGATCACGATCACGTTCTCCAGGCCCTCGACGCCGTCGATCTCGCTCAACAGCTGCGGGACGATGGTGTTCTCCACGTCGGAGGAGACACCGGAGCCACGGGTCCGGAAGATCGAGTCCATCTCGTCGAAGAACACGATGACCGGGGTGCCCTCCCCGGCCTTCTCCCGGGCCCGCTGGAAGATCAGCCGGATGTGCCGCTCGGTCTCGCCGACGTACTTGTTGAGCAGCTCCGGGCCCTTGATGTTGAGGAAGAAGCTGGTGTGCCGGTCCTTGCCCAGCCGCTCGGCGATCTTCTTGGCCAGCGAGTTGGCCACCGCCTTGGCGATGAGCGTCTTGCCACAGCCCGGCGGGCCGTAGAGCAGGATGCCCTTCGGTGGCCGGAGCTGGTGCTCCCGGAACAGGTCGGCGTGCAGGAAGGGCAGCTCCACCGCATCGCGGATCTGCTCGATCTGCGACTGGAGGCCGCCGATGTCGGTGTAGTCGACGTCGGGCACCTCCTCCAGCACCAACTCCTCGACCTCGCTCTTCGGGATCCGCTCGTACGCGTACGCCGAACGGGGCTCGATCATGAGCGAGTCGCCGGCCCTGATCGCGGTGCCGATCAGGGTGTCGGCCAGGTGGACGATGCGCTCCTCGTCGGAGTGCGAGACCACCAGCGCCCGGTCGCCCGGAGCGCCCTCGGGACCCGCGAGGATCTCCTTGAGCATCACCACCTCACCGACCCGCTCGTAGCCGAACGCGTCGACGATGTTGAGCGCGTCGTTGAGCAGGACCTCCTGGCCGCGCCGCAACTCCTCGGCGTCCAGCGAGGGTGAGACGGCTACCCGGAGCTTGCGTCCGCCGGTGAAGATGTCCACCGTGCCGTCGTCGTGTCGCGCGAGGAAGACACCGTAGCCGGACGGCGGCTGTGCCAGCCGGTCGATCTCCTCCTTGAGCGTCACGATCTGCGCGCGAGCCTCCTTGAGGGTGCTCACGAGCCGGTCGTTGTTCTCGGTGAGCCGCGCCAACTGTGCCTGGGTGGCCGCCAGCCGCTCTTCGAGCTGCCGGACGTGTCGGGGGCTTTCGGTCAACTTGCGCCGCACCAGAGCGAGTTCCTCCTGAAGGAACGCGACCTGCGTGGAGAGATCGTGGGCCTCCTTCTCCCACCGTGCGGCGCGCGAGTCCGCGTCGTCACTGCGTGCCACGTCCCACCTCCCCGGGGGGCTTGAACGTTCTGCCCTAACACTAGCCGCTATGAGGCCGATTCGGTCCCACGCAACGCCCTCGTCACCGAACCTTGATCGCCAGGGACGCCTGAGGGGCAGGTCCGGCCGTTCGGGTACCGTCGGGGAGTGGGACGGGAGAACATGGGGGGTGCCTGGTGACCGACGTCGCTACCGACCAGTTGCAGGTCTGGGTTGACCAGGACCTCTGCACGGGTGACGGGCTCTGCGTGCAGTACGCGCCGGAGGTCTTCGAGTTCGACGTCGACGGCCTGGCGTACGTCAAGGGCGTCGACGGTGAGCTGCGGCTCGCCCCCGGCAGCCGGGTCGACGTGCCGGAACACCTGCGGCTGGAAGTGATCGACTCCGCGAAGGAGTGCCCGGGTGAGTGCATCCACGTGGTGCGCGGCAGCGACGGCGTCGAGGTCGCCGGCCCCGAGGCCGAGGACGACTGAGCCGGGGACGACCGGGCGGCCCCGGGCCGGGATCGCCCCGGCGTCGCCCCCGGCCCGGTCACGGCGTCACAGCAGCGGGCGGCCGACCACCGAGGCGACCAGCCGGGCGAACTCCTCCAGCCGGGCGATCTGGCCGGCCCCGCCGTCGTCGAGGGTCTTGCCGAAGCGCAGCGCGTCGTGCCGGGGCGCACCGACCATCTCGTCGCCGGGCGGGGCCTCGTCCAGCGAGGTGAGCAGCAGGTAGACGTCGATGCTGTCCACCCGTACCTCGCCGTTCTCGGCCCGGGTGAGCCGCCGCCGGCAACCCACCTCGGTGACCGTGGAGACCGGCACCACCCGCAGCGACGACGTCATCGACCCGGGCGGGCCCTCCCCCGGCGGCACGTCCTCGCCGTGCCAGAGCACCAGCCGGCTGCCGTCGCAGACGACGACCTCCTGCCACACCCCGTTGACCTCGTTGACGAAGCGTTCCAGGGTGAAGCCGAGCACCGAGGCACCCCGCAGCACCCCGCCGAGCGCCTCCAGGGCGATGTCCGGGTCACGCAGGTAGGCCCGCGCCGCCGACTCCAGGTCCTGGTACGGCGACCAGTCGGGAAACACGGCCGGCAGCTCACCGCCGCCGAAGCCCGGCCGACTCATGCCCACTCCCCGCGGTCACACCGTCGGCCCGCACCGGCCGTCGGGTTCTGCCCGTTCACGCCCAGCCGCTCCGATCCGCCGTCACGGCAGGTCCTGCCCGTCGGCTCCGGCGGCCGACGCGGCGGCGGTGGCCTGCGCCGCCGCCTCCCGGGCCGCCGCCGCCTCCCGCAGCGCCTGCTTGCGTTCGGCGTACGCCTCCGCGCCCTTGCTGGGCTTGCGGCGGCGCGGCGGCGCGGTGACGCCCGGAGCGAGCTTACGCGCGGACACCAGGAACGCGGTGTGCGCGATCATCCGGTGGTCGGGCCGGACGGCGAGCCCCTCGGCGTGCCAGTCGCGCACCAGCGACTCCCAGGCCCGCGGCTCGGTCCAGCCGCCCCGCTCGCGCAGCGCCTCGACCAGCTCGGACAGCTGCGGGGTGGTCGCCACGTAGCCGATGAACACGCCCCCGGGCAGCAGCGCCCGCTCGACCATGTCGAGGGTCTCCCACGGGGTGAGCATGTCCAGGATGATCCGGTCGAAACCGGTCTCCGGGCAGTCGGCGACGTCGCCGACGTGCAGCCGCCAGGCCGGGTGCGGCGCGCCGAAGAACGCCTCCACGTTGCGTCGGGCGATCTGGGCGAAGTCGTCGCGCACCTCGTAGGAGTGCAGCTCACCACCGGTGCCGACGGCACGCAGCAGGGAGCAGCTCAGCGCCCCGGAGCCGGCGCCGGCCTCCAGCACCTTGGCCCCGGGGAAGATGTCGCCTATGGCGACGATCTGCGCCGAGTCCTTCGGATAGATCACCTGGGCGCCGCGCGGCATCGACAGCACGTAGTCCGACAGCAGCGGACGCAGCGCCAGGAACGCCGTCCCGCCACCTGCGGTGCTGACCACGCTGCCGTCGGGCTGCCCGATCAGCGCGTCGTGCGCCAGGATGCCGCGGTGGGTGTGGAACTCCTTGCCGTGCTCCAGGGTGACGGTGTGCATCCTCCCCTTGGGATCGGTCAACTGCACCCGGTCACCGGGACGGAAGGGGCCCCGGTGCACCGGGGGGAGTTCCGCGACGGCGGTGGACGTCGGTGTGCCGTCGGGGGCCGGGAGGGCGGGGGGATGTGCTGCGGTCACCTGTTCATCTTCCGTGTGGGTTCGAGGACCTGGGCGAGATCCGCGATGTGCAGAACGCCGACCACATCTTCGCCTGACGTCACCACGTACCGTGCGCCCGGGTGGGCCTGCACGGCCGCCATCAGCCGTTCGCCGTCCAGACCGAGGGGCACCGCCGGCAGCGCGGCCAGCGGGCGGGCCACCGCGTCCACCCCCAACCAGGGCCGCCGCCCCACCGGTACGGCCTCCGCCGCCGCCGGGTCGACCAGGGCGACCGGCCGGCCCGCGCCGTCGACCACCAGCACGGCGGACCCGGGTGGTCCCTGCTCGGCGTGCCGGCGTTGCGCCTCGGAAAGCGGCGTGCCGGTGGGGACGGCGACGACCGGACGGACCAGCCGGCCCAGGTCGAGCAGCGGCACCCGGCGGCTGATCCGGGCGTACCGGATCGACTGCCCGGCGCCCCGCCAGAGGGTGACCGCGACCAGCAGCATCAGCGGTAGCGCCAACGGCACCAGCACCCGTTGGACGGTGAGCAGCACGACCAGCCCGGCGGTGCCCACCGCGACGGCCCGCCCGACCCAGCCGGCGACCTCGGTGGCCCGGTGCCGGTCGCGGGTGATCCGCCACAGCACGGCGCGCAGCGCCCGACCGCCGTCCAGGGGCAGGCCGGGCAGCACGTTGAACACGGCGACGATGACGTTGCTCAACGCCAGTTGCAGGGCGAGCTGGTGGGCCAGGGTGTGGTCGGGGGTGGCCAGGGTGGCGGCCACGGCGAGCCCGCCGAGCAGCGCCGAGACGGCCGGACCGGCCAGCGAGACCAGCAGCTCCACCCGGGGGGTGGGGGCGTCCCGGTCCATCTCGGTGTAGCCGCCGAGCAGTTCCAGGGTGATCCCGCGCACACCGATGCCGTACCGGCGGGCGGTCAGCGCGTGCCCCAGCTCGTGCAGCAGGACCGAGCCGAGCAGCGACACCACGAAGCCGAGGCCGATCAGGTAGCCGCCGAGCGGGGACAGGCCGAGCCGGTCCCGGGCGAACTCGGCGTAGGTGACGGTCACCAGCAGGGTGAGCAGCAGCATCGACACGTTGAGGTGCAGCGGCACCCCGAACACCCGGCCGACGGTCAGTCCGCTGCGGGGCCGACGCGGCGGGCGGGGACGGGACTCCACCGCCCCGATGCTACGCGCCGACCCGATCATGCCCGGTGCGGCGAGCACGGCCCTGTCAGACCGGTGTCCTAACCTTCGGGGCATGACGGCGGAACCGGTGATCGACCAGCAGCATCCTCCGGCGGCGCTGCCCGCCACGGTCCGGGCCTCGCTGTCGCCGTCGCGGGCGGCCGACTTCAAGACCTGCCCGCTGCTCTACCGGTTCCGCAGCATCGACCGGCTGCCCGAGCGGCCCAGCGTCGAACAGGCCCGGGGCACCCTGGTGCACGCGGTGCTGGAACGGTTGTTCGACCTGCCGGCGGCCGGGCGCACCCCGCAGGCCGCCGGTGACCTCGTCGGCCCGCAGTGGGACCGGCTGGTCACCGGGCAGCCCGAGCTGGCCGGCCTGTTCGACCCGGGCGACGAGCCGGGCACGGCCGAGTTCCTCCGGTCGGCGGCGGCCCTGCTGGAGGGCTACTTCGCGGTGGAGGACCCGCGCCGGCTGGAGCCCGCCGAGCGGGAGAGCCTGATCTCCGCGGTGGTCGACGACGAGCTGCTCATCCGGGGTTACCTCGACCGGCTCGACGTGGCCCCCGACGGGGCGTTGCGGGTGGTCGACTACAAGACCGGCGGCGCACCGAGGGAGGCGTTCGAGGCACGGGCGCTGTTCCAGTTGAAGTTCTACGCGCTGGTGCTGTGGCGCACCCGGGGGGTGGTGCCGCGGGTGTTGCGCCTGCTCTACCTCAAGGACGCCGAGGTCTGCGACTACTCCCCCGACGCCGACGAGCTGCTGCGGTTCGAGCGTACGGTGGTGGCGCTCTGGCAGGCCATCGAGCAGGCCACCGCGCGGCAGGACTTCCGTCCCCGGCCGAGCCGGCTCTGCGACTGGTGCAACCACCAGGCGCACTGCCCGGCCTTCGGTGGCACCCCGCCGCCGTTTCCCGAGCGGGCCGGGGCGGCCGACCCGTTGCGCGACGCCCGGTCCCGTCCGGCCACCCCGGGCGCCGACGAGTAGCGCCAGCGTCCCCGGCGGGTGGAGACCGGCTCATCCGTGAGGAGGAGGCGAGGTTCACCGTCGGCGACGACCGGACGCCCCGGCGGGCGGCTAGCGTCGCGGTATGACCGAGGGACCCGAGCGGTGGTGGGTGCGCCGGCCGTTGGCCGGTGACGTCCTGTTCGCCGCCGCGCTGGTGCTGGTCGAGGTCGCCTTCGTCCTGCTCACCCCGCGCGAGTTCTGGCCCCGGCAGTTGCCGTCCATGCTGGCCTGGAGCGGGTTGTGCGCGGCCCCGGTGGCGTTGCGCCGGGTCGCGCCGTGGCCGGCGGTGGGGGCGGCGCTGGCCACCCTGGCCGTGCCGGCGGTGCTCGGGCACGCCCCGACCACGCAGAGCCTGACGTTCCTGGTCTTGACGTACACGATGGCGGTGCACCGGGCGGCGCTCGCGGCGGTGGCCGCCACGGTGCTGCTCTGGGTGCCGGTGGCCGCCCTCAACGTGCTCACCCCGCTGGACACCGGGCTCGACGTCGGTCCGGCGTACCTGGTGCTCAACAACCTGCTCACCGCGTTGCTCGCCTACGCGGTGGGGCGGGCGGTGCGGGCCCGGCGCACCTCGCTGCGGGCCCTGCGGGAGCGGGCCCGGGCGGCCGAGGACAACCAGCGGGCGCTGGCCGAGCAGGCGGTGGCCGACGAGCGGCGTCGGATCGCCCGGGAACTGCACGACGTGGTAGCCCACCACGTCAGCGTGATGGGGGTGCTGGCCACCGGGGCCCGGCGGGTGCTGCACCGGGATCTGGCCGCCGCCGACGAGGCGATCGCCACCATCGAGGACACCAGCCGGGTCACGCTGCGGGAGATGCGCCGGCTGCTGGACGTGCTGCGGACCGACGCGGAGCCCGCCGCCGACCTCACCCCGCAGCCCGGCCTGGCCGGCATCACCGCGCTGGTGGAGCAGGTACGCGAGGCGGGGCTACCGGTCGTCCTGGAGGTCGCGGACCCGGTGCCGACGGTCGACGAGGGTGTCTCGCTGACGGTGTACCGGATCACCCAGGAGGCGTTGACCAACGCGCTCAAACACGCCGGTTCGGCCACCGCGACCGTCCGGCTGGGCGTCGACGGCGGCGGTCTGACCGTGGAGATCACCGACACCGGGCGGGGTCCGGAGCCGGGACCCGACCGGATCGGGCACGGACTTGTCGGCATGCGCGAACGGGTGGCCCTCTACGGTGGAACCCTGCGGATCGGGCCACGGCCCGGCGGCGGCTTCCGGGTGTACGCGAGAATTCCGGTGGAACCGGCCGGGACGGTCCCGGCGTGACGGGGGAACGGGGACAGCAGATGGGCCAGACGTACGGCAGCCCCCCGTCGTCCGCGCCGGACGGTGCGGCCGCCGCCCGCCCGCCCGGACGGCCGGTGCGGATCCTGCTCGCCGACGATCAGCCGTTGCTGCGCACCGGGTTCCGGATGGTGCTGGGCACCGAGGACGACCTCGACATCGTCGCCGAGGCCGGGGACGGTCAGGAGGCGGTGGAGCTGTCCCGGCGGCTGCTGCCCGACGTGGTGCTGATGGACATCCGGATGCCCCGGATGGACGGGGTGGCCGCGACCCGGGCGATCGTCGAGGCACGCTTGCCGGTGCGGGTGCTCATCCTCACCACCTTCGACCTCGACGAGTACGTGGTGGGGGCGTTGCGGGCCGGGGCGAGCGGCTTCCTGGCCAAGGACGTGCCGGCCGACGACCTGGTCACCGCCATCCGGACGGTGGCCGCCGGGGAGGCGGTGGTGGCGCCGCGCATCCTCAAACGGCTGCTGGACCGGTTCGCCACCGTGCTGCCCGACCCGTCGGCGAGCCCACCGAAGGCGTTGGGCACGTTGACCGAGCGGGAACGGGAGGTGCTCGTCCAGGTGGCCCGGGGGTTGTCCAACGCGGAGATCGCCGCCGCGTTGTCGGTCAGCGAGACGACGATCAAGACGCACGTCGGGCACGTGCTGACCAAGCTACGGCTGCGCGACCGGGTGCAGGCGGTGGTGCTGGCGTACGAGTCGGGGCTGGTCCGCCCCAAGGCGTAGCCGGGCGGCACCGGGTGCCCCTCGGGGCGTACCCGGGGTGAGGCCGGTGGGGGGACGGCAGCGTTGCCGCGCTCACCTACCGTGACGAAAGGCGGCGCGGCGCGGTTGACCGTGTCGTGGCGTCAGATCCTGACGTCGGTGCCGGGGCCCCACCGCAGGGTGGGGTGGCACGACCGGTCTGCGGGTCAGGGACAACCCTGAGCCGTTCTCCGGGCCGACCCGCAGCGGGAAATCCGCGCCGGGTCAGTCCGTGGTCGGACGGATCCGCGCCGACCGGCACCGAGGATGGGATCGACCCCACCGACCAGCGGGGGCGGTGGGGGCACACACAGCCAGACGGAAGAGGTAGATGACGTGACCGCGACGGTAGGCCAGCATGCGCAGGCCGCGGCCCGGGCGAACGACGTGTGGAAGGTGTACGGCACCGGCGAGGCGCAGGTCGCCGCGCTACGGGGGGTCAGCGCCGAGTTCGAGCGGGGCAGGTTCACCGCGATCATGGGCCCGTCGGGCTCGGGCAAGTCGACGCTGATGCACTGCCTGGCCGGGTTGGACTCGGTCAGCAAGGGCACGGTGCAGATCGGCGACACCACGGTGACCGGGCTGGGTGACTCGGGCCTGACGAAGCTGCGCCGGGACAAGGTGGGCTTCATCTTCCAGCAGTTCAACCTGCTGCCCACGCTCACCGCCCAGGAGAACATCCTGCTGCCGATGTCGATCGCCGGCCGCAAGCCCGACCCGGCCTGGTACGACACGGTGATCGACACCGTCGGCCTGCGGGACCGGCTGGGGCACCGGCCGGCGCAGCTCTCCGGTGGCCAGCAGCAGCGGGTCGCCTGCGCGCGGGCACTGGTCGCCCGCCCCGAGGTGATCTTCGCCGACGAGCCGACCGGCAACCTGGACTCCCGCTCCGGCGCGGAGGTGCTCAACTTCCTGCGCAACTCGGTCCGCGAGCACGGGCAGACCATCGTGATGGTCACCCACGACCCGACCGCCGCCGCGTACGCCGACCGGGTGGTCTTCCTGGCCGACGGGCAGATCGTCTCGGAGCTGATCGAGCCGACCGCCGACACGGTGCTGGACACCATGAAGAAGCTGGACACCCTGGTCGAGGTGGCCGGCTGATGTTGCGGGCCACCCTCAAGAGTCTGCTGGCGCGCAAGGTGCGCCTGCTGCTGTCCGGCCTGGCCGTGGTGCTGGGTGTCATGTTCGTCTCGGGGGCGTTCGTGCTCACCGACACGCTGGGCCGCTCGTTCGACGCGGTCTTCGCCGACGCGTACGAGGGCATCGACGTCAACGTCGCCGGCAAGCCGAAGGTGGCGCTCAGCGAGATGCAGGGCGAGCAGGTGCCGACCACGGTGTCGGCGGCGACGGTGCAGCGGATCGCCGGGGTGCCCGGGGTGGCCGAGGCCACCGGCGTGGTCACCACCGACGGGGCCCAGTTGATCGGCAGCAACGGCAAGGTGGTCACGTCGTTCGGGCCGCCGCAGCTCGGGTCGAACTGGCAGGGCGAGAGCGACCTGGTGAAGCTGCGGGAGGGCCGGGAGCCCCGGGCCGACGACGAGATCGTCGTCAACGCGGCGCTGGCGCGGGCGGCCAAGGTGAAGGTCGGCGACCGGGTCGGGGTGCTGACCCCGCTGACGCCGAAGCAGACCTTCACCCTGGTCGGGGTCTTCGGCTACAGCGGTGACCGGGACTCGATCGGCGGGGTCAACGAGATCGCCTTCACCACCCCGGTGGCGCAGCGGCTGCTGCTGGGCGAGCGGGACGCCTTCACCAACGTCACGGTACGGGCGGACGCCGGGGTCGGCGACGCCACGTTGCGTGACGACGTGGCCCGGACGCTCGGCGACGGCTTCGAGGTCAAGACCGGCGAGCAGTTGTCGGCGGACGCCTCGGCGAGCCTGAAGGAGGGGCTGTCCTTCTTCAACAAGATCCTGCTCGGCTTCGCGGCCGTCGCGCTGCTGGTGGGCACGTTCCTCATCCTCAACACCTTCTCGATCATCGTGGCGCAGCGGACCCGGGAGCTGGCATTGATGCGGGCGATCGGGGCCAGCGGTCGGCAGATCATCGGTTCGGTGGTGCTGGAGGCGGTGGCGATCGGCCTGATCGCCTCGGTGCTGGGGCTGGGTGCCGGCATCGGCATCGGCGCGCTGCTGGCGTACGTCTTCGGCAACCTGGCCGGCGGGTTGACGCTGGCCGGCATCGGCGTCCCGGCGTCGGCGGTGATCGGCTCGTTCGCGGTCGGCCTGCTGATCACGGTGGTGGCGGCGCTGCTGCCGGCGCTGCGGGCCGCACGCATCCCGCCGATCGCGGCGATGCAGGACGTGGCCAACCCGGACCGGCCGCTGACCCGGGTCACGGTCACCGGTGGGGTGATCACCGGGATCGGCGCGGTGCTGCTGTTCCTCGGGCTCAGCGACAACGCCGGGGACAACACGCTGGCGGTCATCCTGGGCGGGGTGCTGTTCGCCTTCATCGGGGTGGCGCTGCTGACCCCGCTGATCAGCCGCCCGGTGGTGTCCCTGCTGGGGGCGGTCTTCGCCTGGTCGGTGCCGGGCAAGCTGGGTCGGCTGAACTCCGGGCGCAACCCGCGCCGCACGGCGATCACGGCGGCAGCGCTGATGGTCGGCATCGCCCTGGTGACCGGGGTGACGGTGATCCTGGACTCGGCGAAGGGCAGCATCGGCGCGCTGGCCCAGGACACCATCAAGGCCGAGCTGGTGATCTCGGGGTCGACGACCGGTCCGCGGCCGGCGAGCTTCGACCCGGCGGTGCTGACGAAGGTGGCGGCGCTGCCAGGCGTGCAGATGGCCGACGGCGAGTACGGCGACATGGGCATGGTCGACGGGAAGGTCACCTGGCTGGCCGCGTCCAGCGACGTGACCGCGTTGCAGCGGATCTTCGGGGCCAAGACGACCGCCGGTGACATCAGCCGGCTCGGCCCGGACCAGATGCTGTTCAGCTCCGACGCCGCCAGGTCCCGCAACATCTCGGTCGGTTCGACGGTGACCGTGCAGGCATCCCGGGGCGAGCCGCGCACCTACACGGTCAGCGGCATCTACGAGAGTTCCGAGCTGACCAGCCCGGTGCAGTTGCCGCCGCAGGCGGTGAAGGACTTCGCCATCCCGAAGCCCAACCAGGGGTTCATCCAGCTGGCTCCGGGCACCCGGGTGGCCGACGTGCAGCCGCAGGTGGAGGCGCTGCTGGCCGACAGCCCGGAGGTGTCGGTGGCCGACCGGGACGCGTTCATCGAGCAGCAGACCGGCTCGCTGGACAGCCTGCTCACGATGATCCAGATCCTGTTGGCGCTGGCGATCGTGATCGCGGTGCTCGGCATCGTGAACACCCTGGCCCTGTCGGTGCTGGAGCGGACCCGCGAGCTGGGCCTGCTGCGGGCGATCGGGCTGCGCCGGGCGCAGACCATGCGGATGATCACCGTGGAGGCGGTGGTGATCTCGGTCTTCGGGGCGCTGCTCGGGATCGTGGTGGGCGTCGGCCTCGGTGCCGCGGTGGTGCGGGCGCTCAAGGACGACGGCATCACCGACCTGATCCTGCCGTGGGGTCAGATGGGGCTGTTCCTGCTGCTGGCGGCCATCATCGGCGTGGTGGCGGCGGTGCTGCCGGCGGTGCGGGCGGCCCGGATCAACGTGCTGGGCGCGATCGCGCACGACTGATCCCGTCCGACCCGAGGGGGTTCCGCCGGCCGGCGGGACCCCCTCGTCGTGGCCGCGCGGGGTCCGCCCGACGGCTCAGCCGGGTGGCTCGCCGAGCAGCGCCGCGAGCAGCTCCAGGTCCGCCGAGGTCAGGCTCTCCACCTGGTGTACGCCGTCGGTCGGCGGCACCGGCACCTCCGCCGGCACGGCCAGCACCGCCGCACCGGCGGCGAGCGCGCTGGCCACCCCGGTCGGCGAGTCCTCGATCGCCACGCAGCGACCGATCGGCACGTCGAGCAGCCGGGCGGCGGTCAGGTACGGCTCGGGGTGCGGCTTGGCCGAGTCGACCTCGTCGCCGCAGACCACGGCGTCGAAGCTGTCCCGGCCGAGGGTGTCCAGGGCCACCTCGACCAGGGGCCGGCCGCTGGAGGTGACCAGCGCGGTGGGGATGCCGGCGGCGCGGACCGCCCGCAGCAGGGTCAACGCGCCCGGCCGCCAGCGCAGCCCGGTGCGGAACAGCTCCAGGATCCGCGCGTTGATCCACTCCGCGCTGACCTGCGGGTCCCGCTCGGGTTGGCCGAGGTCGTCGTGGAGGATGCGCATCGACGCGGCCATCGCGGTGCCGATCATCGCCCGCCGGGCCGGGCCGGTGAGCGTGCCCCCGTACTCGGCGGCCAGCTCGTGCAGGGCGACGTCCCACAGCTTCTCGCTGTCGACCAGGGTGCCGTCCATGTCGAAGAGCACGGCGGCGGGGTGTGGGCTGCTCAGCGGAATCCTCCTGGCGCTCGCGGATGGTCTCCGGGCGATCCTGCCAGCCCGGCCCGGGGCGCGTACCGCCGTACCGGCCGGACGTGACCTGCTCCTCAGCGCAGGTTGCAGGCGTCCAGGGACCGCTCGTAGCCGCGGAAGAACCAGTCGGTGCGCTGTTCGGCGGTGCCGTGCGAACCCTCGGCGAACCACGGCTGGTCGGGGTCGTCGCCGACGGCGAGCAGCCCCTCACGGAACTCGTCGAGGTCACCGGCGTCGAGTCTCAGGGTGCCGTCACGGACGGAGTCGCCGAGGTACGCCCCGGCCATGCAGTCGGCCTGCAGCTCCTGCTGGATGGTGAAGTTGGCGCGGATGCCGAGCCGGATCTGGATGCCGTGGGCGTACTCGTGGCCCAGCAGGTAGAACACGAACGCGTCACCGACCTGCCGGAACGCCGCCACCGACCAGTTGACGTCGTAGGCGATGAAGTCGCCCTGGGAGCAGTAGACGGCGTTGTTGCGGGGCAGCGCCTGACCGCCGCAGGAGATCTCGCCCTCCCGCTGGTAGGGCACGATCCGGCGGATCGGGCGGAACTCCTGGCCGGAGGCCCGGAACTGGGCGGCCCAGTAACGTTCGGCGATGGTGACCGCGTCGTCGATGTCGCTCTTGAACTCGGCCACGCTGGTGGTGCCGTCGGCGCGGGTGGTCTCCGTCTCCGACGGGGCCGGGGCCGCCGGGCGCGACGACTGCCGGGGGGCCGGTTCCCGGGGTTCCTGCGGGCCGCTCTCCCCCACCCCGCCGGCCGCGCAGCCGACCGCCACCACCAGCGCCGTCAGCGCGGCGAGCAGTGGTCCGTGCGAGCGGCGTCGCGAGCCTGCCGTCACCGTGTGCCTCCCAGGCGTGCCGGTCCTGCGATCGGTGGTACCCCGACCGTGGAACGATCATGCCCGGCCGGCGTCCCGTTGACCATGGGTGACCCGGGTCGGCCCGGCCGGACGGTCAGTGGTGCTCCTGCCCCCGGTGGATCGTGTCGTTCTGGGCGAAGTGGCGTTCCGCCTCGTACCGGTGCTGTCTGGCCTGGGCGTCCCGCCCGGCGGTGCGGTCCTCGACCCCGACGGTGCGGGCCCGGTCGCGCCAGGCGACCCAGCCGACCGTGCCGATCATCACCAGGGCCGCCGCGCCGACCACGAGCCACATCGTCGTCATGGGACCACGGTAGGTGACCGCCACCACCCGTCCCGGGGTTAACCTCGGGCCCGGTGTCCGGACCGGCCCGGCGGCTCCGACGTCCCGGTTGTCCGGCCGCACCCCGCGGCCGAGAGGAGAACCATGAAATACATGATCATGTTGTACGGCTCGCAGCGCGACTACGACGCCATGGCCGGCCGTCCCGGGGCGCAGCCGCCGATGACGCCGGAGCAGGTCGCCGCGATGCATGAGCACATGGCGGCGGTGCACCGGGACCTGGCCGAATCCGGCGAGCTGGTCGACGGGCAGGGGTTGACCGCGCCGGTGCACGCCCGGCGGGTACGGCTGCGACAGGGCACGCCCGTGGTCACCGACGGGCCGTACCCGGAGACGCAGGAGGTGCTGGCCGGGTTCACCGTCGTCGACTGTGTCAGCTTCGACCGGGCCACCGAGATCGCCGCCCGGTTCGTCGACCCGGACGCCGAGGGCGGGTACGTCGACGTACGACCGGTCGCCGACGGCGTCGACGACCTGGACGGCTGACCCGGTCGCCATGGGACCGTCCACCGTCGAGGACCTGCTGCGTGTGCTCGCGCCGCAGGTCCTCGGCGCGGTCGTCCGCCGGTACGGCCACTTCGACACCGCCGAGGACGCCGTCCAGGAGGCGCTGCTGGCCGCCGCGACCCGCTGGCCGGTCGACGGGCTGCCGGAGCAGCCCCGGGGCTGGCTGGTGACCGTGGCCGCCCGGCGGCTGACCGACCTGCTCCGCGCCGAGCAGGCCCGGCGACGGCGGGAGGACGACGCCGGCCGGGGGCGACGGTGGGTCGCCCCGGCGGCCGACCACCGGGAGCCGGGCGACGACAGCCTGGTGCTGCTGTTCCTGTGCTGCCATCCGGCGCTGCCGCCGGCCGCGCAGGTCGCGTTGACCCTGCGCGCCGTCGGCGGGTTGGGCACCGCCGAGGTGGCTCGGGCGTTCCTGGTGCCCGAGGCGACCATGACCCGCCGGATCACCCGCGCCAAGCAACGCATCCGCGACAGCGGGCTGCCGTTCGCGCTGCCCGGACCCGACGAGCGGGCAGTCCGGCTCGACGCCGTCCGGCAGGTGCTCTACCTGATCTTCAACGAGGGGTACGCCAGCACCACCGGCCCGCATCTGCGCCGGGTGGACCTGTCCACCGAGGCGATCCGGCTGACCCGGTTGCTGCACCGGCTGCTGCCGGACGATCCGGAGGTGACCGGTCTGCTGGCGTTGATGCTGCTCACCGACGCCCGGGGGCCGGCCCGGGTGGGCCCGGACGGCGAGCTGGTGCCGATGGCGGAGCAGGACCGCAGCCGCTGGCGGGCCGACCAGATCGCCGAGGGGGTGGCACTGGTCAGCGCGGTGCTGCCGCGCGGCGACGTCGGGCCCTACCAGCTCCAGGCGGCGATCGCGGCGGTGCACGACGAGGCGGCGAGCGCCGAGGCGACCGACTGGGCGCAGATCGAGGCCCTCTACGGGGTGCTGCTGGGGATGTCGGACAACCCGGTGGTGGCGCTCAACCACGCGGTAGCGGTGGCGATGGCCCGGGGTCCCGCCGCCGGGCTGCGCCTGCTCGACGCGCTGGCCGACGACCCCCGCGTCGGCGACGACCCCCGGCGGCACGCGGCCCGCGCGCACCTGCTGGAACGCTGTGGCAACCTCGCCGAGGCCCGGACGGCGTACGCCCACGCGGCCCGCCGCTCGACCAGCCTGCCCCGCCAGCGCTACCTGTACGCCCGGCTGGCCCGGCTGACCGACGCCGGGGACGGTGGGTCGGGCGACGGATGACCGTCACCTGGCGACGCCGTGACGGTGCACGGGTCGCCGCCCGCGGACCGCCCGACGGGATCATGAGTCGTCGGTGAGATCCCTGCCGAGGAAGCGGACCAGTGGTTCCACGTGCCGGTCCACCCGCCGCCACTCGGCCAGCAGGTCCCCCGGCAGGTGCTGCTCGGCCACCAGTTCACCGTGGCGGTACCGCCGCACCACCGGGTGGATGACGGTGCTGTCCCGGGCCGGTCGTCGGTCGGTGTCGGACCCGTCGGCGCGGCCCCGGCGCAGGGCCAGGGTGTAGCAGTGGGAGGAGTGGGCGAACCGGGGCACCGCGTAGTCCTCCGGCAGTTCCTCGTGGTGCCGGAAGCCCCCGGTGGCGTCGTCGCGGACGAAGACGTCGCAGAGGTACCCGGACTGGGTCCACAGCGCCGGGCTCCCGTTGACCCGGTCCAGCATCACCGTGGTCAACGAGGCCGGCTCGCCCGACGTGGTGGCGGCGGGCAGCGGCACGCCGTCGTAACGCTCCCGCAGCAGCCTGGTCAAGGTACGCAGGTTGTACCGGAATCCGTCGATGAACGGCGACGCGGCGTGCCGTACGTCCCGCGCCTGGGCGACGGTGCCGGCGAAGTACAGGTCGTCGACGTTGCTCGACTGCCAGTCGGGGCGCAGGCCCGGCAGCCGGCCGTCGCGCACCATGTCCGGCGTGCAGGAGGCGTCGAACAGGGAGGTGTCCATCCGGAAGCCGGTGCAGCGCAGCACCTCGTGGTAGTCGAGTTCGGCGGTCTCGCCGGGGGCGTGGGGGTCGGTGACCGAGACGCGGAACCCGCCGTCGACGGGCCGGATCGCGTCGATGGTGCCGTCGAGCACCGCGTGCAGCGGCGTGAACCGGTCGCTGTCGAGGATCGCGCCGTGCCGGCCCCGGACGTCGCCGGGGTGCCCGGTGTCGCGGGCCAGCCGCAGCGGCCGGCGGCTCGCCAGGTGCACCACCGACGCCCTGCCCAGGATCGACGAGGCGGTGTCGAACGCCGCGTTGCCCTTGCCGATGATCAGGACCCGCCTGCCGGCGTACCGGTCGGGGTCGACGTCCATCTCCTCGTAGCCGGTGGCGTGCTCGATGCCCGGGATGTCCGGCACGAACGGCCGACCCCAGCCGGTCGCCACGACCAGGCAGCGCGCCCGTACGACCCCCCGGTCGGTGCGGACGGTGAAGCCGTCTTCCTCCCGGGAGACCTGCTCGACGGTGGTGCCGTAGCGGACCCGGAGCTGGTGGATGCGCTGGAACTCGGCGAGGTACCGCACCAGGTCGTCGGCGGCCGGCAGGTACTCCTGGCTGAACTTCGCGAACAGCAGCTCCGGGTCGTCGTTGAGCAGCGAGTTCCCGTCGGACCGCAGTCGGATCCCGGGGTCGCTGCTGTCGGTGTGCACGGCGTTGAGCGAGTTCAGGCGGCGGTGGCGCGGGAACCGCCGGAAGAAACCCCCCGGTTCGGCGCCACGTTCGAACGTCAGGTAGTCGGCGCCCTGCTGCTGGAGGTGGTAACTCAGCTGCAGGCCGGCGGGCCCCGCTCCGACGATGACGTACGTGTGCGCGGTGTCGACCATCAGGGGAGCCCTTCGACGCGGAGGCGGTTGCTCCGACGATGAAGTGGATCACGATAGGTGTCAATGGTCGACGGCCGGCGTCGGCGGTCGGGGCCCGCCGGGGAGGCGGCGCAGCGTCGGTGGCTACGAGGAGATGGTGAACGCCGCGACGACGCCGTTGTGGTCGGAGTTGGTGCCGCTGACGATGCTGTAGTCGGTCATCCACATCTCGCGGTGTTCCTCGACGCGCTTCCAGAAGTAGATGTAGTCGATGTGCCGGTTGCCGTGCGTCCCGTTCCCCTTCTCGCCGTACAGGTTGTAGCAGGACCGCAGGTTCGGCAGCTCGTTGGCCTCGAACACCTTCCAGGGGAACTTCTGGTACCCGTACGCCCGGTCGGCGCTGAAGTCGACGTTCAGGTCGCCGCTGACGATGACCTGGCCGGAGTCCTTCTTGGCGGCCGCCAGGGTCTTCAGGGCCTGGAACTGCTGCTCGGCGCAGGCGGTCCGGGGCAGGTCCTCGGGCTGGCCGTTGTTCTCGATGCTCGCGTTGGCGTGCGCGTTGAGGTGGTAGACGCTGCGCCCGGTCGCCTTGTGGCGGTAGCGGACCCAGTTGTTGTAGCGGGCCGGCGGCACCTCGCCGGGCCCGTTGGTGTCGCACACGAAGTCCGATCCCTTGTCGAGCACCTCGAACATGCTCTTGCGGGCCAGCAGCGCCTCGTTGGCCGCCTGCGTCGGTTCGGGCGCGTACAGCCACCAGCCGTTGTCCGCCGCCCAGTCCTTCAGGTACGCCTTGCGGTTGCCCACCTCGTTGAGCCCGACCAGGTCCGCCTTCGCGGTGATCAGTTCCAGGTCATGGACGAAGTCGGCCTGGTTCAGCTCGTTGAGGATGTTCAGGGTCGCCGCCTTGAAGGTGGAGTTCGCGGCGGCGGCGGGAGTGGCCGGCACCAGGCTCACCAGCAGCACCGCCGCGCCGACGAGGGCACCCGCACTCCGTACCGACCACCGTTTTCCGCCTGCCATGGCTGTCCTCTCCGGAACGCCGACGGCCGGCGCGACAGACCCGGCCGTGAAGGAAGGTTACTTTGTCAACTCCGGCACGGTAGCTTAGTTTCACCCTCCGGACAACGGAGGCGCATTGTCCGTAGTGAATTGCCTATCCCGCCGGGGAGAACCCATGCACCTCCGAAGGACCTGGCGACCGGCGCTGATCGCCGTCGCGATGACGGTCGTCGCCGGCACCGTCGCCGCGCCCGCCGCAGCCGCCACCCCGCAACCGGTCTACGCCCCCTCGGGGGGTGTCGCCGATCCCGGCGTGGTGCGGCACAACGACAGCTTCGTCGTGTTCGCCACCGGCACCCGCGCCCCGGCCCACCGGGGTGACACCGCGTCCGGGCCGTGGAGCGCCCTCGGCACGGCCCTCGGGTCGGTGCCGGACTGGGCCGAGAACGGCGCGGTGTGGGCCCCCGACGCGGTCCGTACCGCCACCGGGTGGGTGCTCTACTACTCACTGCCCGCCAAGGGCAAGAACGGGCAGCGGTGCATCGGGGCCGCCACCTCCGACGCGGTCGGTGGGCCGTACACGCCGGTCGGCACCGCCCCGCTGATCTGCCCGGGTGGCGCGCACGGGGCGGACGACGTGGTGGCGGGGCGGCCGGTGGCCGCCGCCGGGGTGATCGACCCGTCCCCGTTCGAGGACGCCGACGGCAAGCGGTTCGTGCTCTACAAGACGCAGCAGACACCGTCGTCGATCCGGATGCTGCGGCTCGACGACACCGGCACCCGCTGGGTCGGCAACGCCAGTGGTGAACTGGTCCGCAACACCGGCATCATCGAGAACCCGGTGCTGCGGCAGCGGGGCTCCACGTTCGTGCTGTTCGCCTCCCGGTACGGCTACGACAACTGCAGCTACGCCACCGTCTATCTGACCTCCACCGACCGGTGGGACTTCCACGGTCGGACCGAGCACCAGTTGCTCACCACGTCCGGCACCGGGATCTGCGGCCCGGGAGGCGCGGACCTCGTCCCCGCCCTGGTCGACGACGAGCAGCGGCTGTTCCTGCACGGATGGGTCTGCGGCGGGACCACGCCCTGCCGGCAACGGGCCGACGGCTCGCTGCCGGCCGACGCCCGCCGCGCGCTGTACGCGGCGGTCTTCCGTTGGGAGGGCGCGACACCCCGGGTCGGCGCGTTCCTCTGACCCGGCCACCTCGCCCGGCGACGACCACCGGCCGCCGGGCGAGGTGGCCGTGGGCCGGTCAGTCGTCACGCTGGCGGCCCGACCGGCGGGTGGAACGGGCGACCACGACGGCGGCGGCGAGGCTGAGCGCGGCGGCACCCAGTTGCAACAGGCCGTCGAGCAGATCGACGAGGTCGACGAGAGAGGGGAAATCCACTGTGGCCTCCGGGGGTCGGTCCCCCGCCGTCCGCGTGCTGCGGAGGCGGCCCCCCGGGCCCGGCGGTGACAACCGCGGGCGCCACCGGAATTATGGCACGGCGGTCCGAACGCCGTCACCCGGCGACCACTGCGCGTCGCACCCGACCGGACCGGCGTGTCCCGGCCGGCGCGGGAACCCGTCGGCCGGCGCGGGATCAGAGCTGGCCGGGGTAGAACCCGTACCGGGCCAGCGGTTCGACGATGTTCTCCTCCTCGTAGGACAGGTGGGACAGCAGGGTGTCGGTGAGCACGTCCACCGCCTGCTGCAGGCCGGTGAGCCGCCCCGGGTCCCCGATCAGTGCGACCAGGGCCCGGTCGACGCCCTCGACGACCTCGTGGATGACGACGTGCTCCTGCTCCAGCCGGTCGATCACCGGGACCAGCCCCGGATCGGCCCGTCGCAGGTGCGGGAAGATCGCGTCGTCCTCCAACCCGTGATGCTGGGTGACCAGCGCGCAGTAGGCGGCGCAGTACGCCCCCAGCGTCCAGTTGTTCTGCCGCAGGGTCATCCGGTTGAGCACGCCCCGGGCATCGCCGGCGGAGACCACCCCCCGGCGCACCTGGTCGAGCAGGTCACGGATCTCGCCCAGTTCCCGACGCAGGTGGTCGTGCACGTCGACCAGGTGCCCACCGACGGCCTGGGCCTGCGGCGAGTAGACGTGCCCGGCCGGCGCGGGCGGGGCGACCGGCCGGGTCGACTCGTCCCAGAGCCGGTGGTCGCTGTGCCGTTCCCGGGGTGCGGGGGTGGGGGTGACCGCGAGCCCCGCGACACCCCCGGCCCGGACGGTTTCCCGTCCCTGCCGCGCCGGTCCCGCCGGCCCGCTCGGCTCCCCCGTGCCGCCCGCCGGCCCGGTCGGCTCCCCCGGTGCCGGGGCGGCCGGCGTGGGGACGGCCGAGCCGGCCCGCTCGGCGGCGACCAGTTCGCGGACCCCGGGGGCGACCTCCTGGGCGAAGAGCTGGATGCTGGCGGGGTCGTCGGCGCCGAGGACGAACCCGGAGGTGCCGTGCTCCAGCACCAGGTCGGTCAGCTCCCGCACCCACTGCCGGGGCGGGCCGTCGAGGAAGCCCGCACCGGTGCCGGTGAACCGGCCGGAGACGTTCAGCAACCGCCGCACCTCGGCGGGGTCCCGCCCGGCCGCCGCCGCGCCCTCGTCGACGAGCGCGTCGAGCCCGGCCAGGTCCGCCGGCCCGTTCGGCAGGTACGCCAGCGACGGCAGCCAGCCGTCCGCCGTCCGCCCCACCAGCCGCAGCAGCCTCGGCTTGTACGCCCCGACCCAGATCCCCACCGGGTGTGCCGGGGCGGGGCCGCGTTTCGCGCCGACCACCCGGTAGTGCTCGCCGTCGACCCGTACCCCGCCGCGCCGGTCGGCCGCCCACACCTCCCGGATGATCCGGATCGCCTCGTCGAGGGCGTCCACCGCCTGCCCGGGGGTGAGCCGTCGACCCCCGTTGGCCTCGATGGCGTCCCAGAACGCGCCGGTGCCGAGGCCGAGTTCGATCCGGCCGCCGCTGAGCAGGTCGAGGCTGGCGACGCTGCGGGCCAGCACCACCGGCTGGCGCAGCGGCAGGTTGAGCACGTTGCCGGCCAGCCTGATCCGGCTGGTCGCCGCCGCCAGGTAGGACATCAGCGTCCAGGTGTCGAGGAAACCCGGCTGGTAGGGGTGGTCCTGGAAGGTGACGAGGTCCAGGCCGGCCTGCTCGCAGAGCCGGGCGCGGGCGACGACCTGCTCCGGCTGCCGGGCGTCGGGGGTGAGGAAGCCGCCGAACAGCAGCTCGTGTCCGTAGTCGGTCATGACGCTGCCGTCACCTGGTCCCCTCGTCGCGTTCCCGGCGTCGCCCGGCGGCCCGGCACGGCCGCGACGACCGGCCCACCGTAGCGCTGACCTGCGCCGACCCGCCGGGCGGTCGCGGGTTTCGGGTCGCCCGGGGCCGGGTGCCGGCGCGGTCGGACGTCGACGGTGAGGTGCACGGCCACCGGGACGGCCACGAGTGGCACATCTTGCGGCCGCTTGCGAGGCTAGGAGCCGTGTATGACTACGACCTGTTGGTGCTGGGCTCCGGGCCCAGCGGTCAGAAGGCGGCGATCGCCGCCGCGAAGCTCGGTAGGCGGGTCGGCATCGTGGACCGCCGCGACATGATCGGTGGGGTGTGCATCAACACCGGCACCGTCCCCTCCAAGACGCTGCGGGAGGCCGTGCTCTACCTCACCGGCCTGAGCCAGCGGGACCTGTACGGCAGCAGCTACCGGGTCAAGGAGGAGATCACCGTCGGTGATCTGGCCGCCCGGACGCAGCACGTGATCAGCCGGCAGACCGACGTCATCCGCAACCAGCTCGCCCGCAACCGGGTCGCGTTGATCACCGGCACCGGCCGGTTCGCCGACCCGCACTCGATCTGGGTGGACGGCGGCTCCGGGCACGAGTCGAAGCTCACCTTCGACAAGATCGTCATCGCCGCCGGCACCCGCCCGGCCCGGCCGGACAGTGTCGACTTCGACGACCGGACGATCGTCGACTCCGACGGGGTGATCAACCTCCAGGCCGTGCCGCGCAGCATGGTGGTGGTCGGCGCGGGCGTGATCGGCATGGAGTACGCGTCCATGTTCGCCGCGCTCGGCACGAAGGTGACAGTGGTGGAACGCCGTGACGGGATGCTCGACTTCTGCGACGAGGAGATCGTCGAGTCGCTCAAGTACCACCTGCGCGACCTGTCGGTGACGTTCCGCTTCGGCGAGGAGGTCGCGGCGGTCGAGAAGCACGAGACTGCCGCGCTGTGCGTCCTCAAGAGCGGCAAGAAGATCGTCGCGGACACCGTCATGTACTCGGCCGGCCGGCAGGGGCAGACCGACGACCTGGCCCTCGACGCGGCCGGGCTGGAGGCCGACGCGCGCGGCCGGATCGCGGTGGACGAGCACTACCGCACCAGCGTCGAGCACATCTACGCGGTCGGTGACGTGATCGGCTTCCCGGCGCTGGCGTCCACGTCGATGGAGCAGGGCCGGATGGCGGCGCTGCACGCCTGCGGGGAGCCGGTGCGCGAACTCCAGGAGCTGCAGCCCATCGGGATCTACACGATCCCGGAGATCAGCTTCGTCGGCAAGACCGAGGAGGAGCTGACCAACAGCGCCACCCCGTTCGAGGTCGGCGTCGCCCGCTACCGCGAGCTGGCCCGGGGGCAGATCGTCGGCGACTCGTACGGCATGTTGAAGCTGCTCGTGTCGCCGCAGGACGGCCGGCTGCTCGGGGTGCACGTGTTCGGCACCGGCGCGACCGAGATCGTCCACATCGGGCAGACGGTGATGGGCTGCGGCGGCACGGTCGACTACCTGATCGACACGGTCTTCAACTACCCGACCCTGTCCGAGGCGTACAAGGTCGCCGCGCTGGACGCGTCCAACAAGATCCGTAACATCACCCGGATCGAGGGGTGAGCCACGGTCTGCCGTGGGCCCGACGTCGGGCCCACGGCGGACCGTGGGCACGGTCACCGGCCCGGTACGCGAGGTGGCCGGCGGTCGTCGACGCCACTACCCTCGACGGGTAGCCAACCGCCGATCGACAGGGTCCGCCGCGTGATGCCGAGAAGTCCCACCGTGGACGGGCAGTCGCCGGGTGACAGTCGCCGCCGGAGCCTCGGGGCGCTGCTACGGCGGGTGCATCTCGGTGGCCCGGTGTCGCGGGCCGGGCTGGCCGAGTGGCTGGGTGTCAACCGCAGCACGGTCCTGGCGCTCACCACGGACCTGGTCGCGGCCGGCCTGGTACGGGAGGGCTTTCCCGAGCTGACCGGGCGGGCCGGGCGGCCGTCCCTGGTGGTCCGGCCGGCCGCCGACCGGGTGTACGTGCTCGCCTTCGACATCGCGGTGGACCGGCTGGTCGCGGCCCGGGTGGGGTTGGGCGGGGTGATCCAGGACCGCCGCGAGGCGCACCGGGCCCGCGCGGGCGCCGACCTGGACACCGTCGTGCGGGTGCTGGCCGACCTCGGGCGGCAGTTGCACGCCACGGCGGCGTCGGGGGCGACCTGCGTCGGGATCGGCGCGTCGTACTGCGGGATGATCCGGCCGGGCGACGGGATGGTCCGCTTCGGGCCGGACATGGGCTGGGTGGACCAGGCGTTCGGCGCGGAACTGGCCCGCCGGCTCGATCTCGGGTTGCCGGTCCTGGTCGGTAACGAGGCCCACCTGGGCGCGGTGGCCGAGCACCAGCGCGGGGTGGGTGTCGGGGTGGACAACCTGGTCTACCTGCACGGCGACGTCGGGGTCGGCGGCGGGATCATCGTCGGTGGCGACCTGCTCGGCGGCGACGGCGGGTACGGCTCCGAGGTCGGTCACATGCTGGTCAACCCGTACGACGGCAGACCGTGCGGGTGTGGTTCACGCGGCTGCCTGGAGGCGGAGGTCGGCGAGCGGGCACTGCTCGACGCGGCGGGTCGGCCCGCCGACCGGATCGGCCGGGGCGCGGTCCGGGAGGTGGTCGACGCGGCGGACCGCGGCGACCCGGCCGCCCGGGAGGCGTTACGGACCGTCGGCGACTGGCTCGGCATCGGGGTGGCGAACGTGATCAACCTGTTCAACCCCGGCATGGTGATCTTCGGCGGGATGCTGCGGGAGGTGTACCGGGGATCGGCGGCGCACGTACGGCAGCGGATCGCCGTCAACGTCCTGCCGGTCTCGCGTACCCGGGCGCAGTTGCGGGTGTCCGCCCTCGGCGACGACGCCACCCTGGTCGGCGCGGCGGAACTCGGCTTCACCAGGCTGCTCGCCGACCCGTTGGGGACACCGGTCGGCTGAGCGGCCGGGGCGAAAACCGGTTGGCGGAAGCGGTCCGGTGGGCCAGGCTGGCGGGCATGACGTACTGACGGACACCCCCGCACCCCGCCCGCCCGCACCCGCACGCCCGTGCCGCGCCGCGGCACGCCGTGACGCCGTCGCGAGCCGTCGTGCCGCCGGCTGCCACCGTGCCGCCGCGTGTCGTCCGTCGTTCCCGTCACCCCGAAACGAGCGTCCGTGTTCCTACCGCACTCCCTGCCGTCCCCGTCCCCGTCCCTGACCACGGCCACGGCCACGGCCACCGTCACCGTCTTCGCCTCCCCCGAGAGCTGGATCGAGTCCGACGCCGTCCGGCAGTGCCACCAGGTGGCCGCCCTCGACGGCATGCGGCACGTCGCCGCCATGCCCGACCTGCACCCGGGCAAGGGCGCCCCGATCGGCGCGGCGATGGCGTCGACCGTGCTCTACCCGCACCTGGTGGGCTCCGACATCGGGTGCGGCATCGCCGTGTTCCCGATCGGCCTGAAGCGGGCCGTACCCGAGCGGATCGCCGCCCGGTTCCCGGACCTGGACCGGTCGCCGGACCCCGACGACCCGGCCTGGGCCGTCGTCCCCGGCGAGCCGCCCGCCGGCCACGTCGAGGGGCTCGGCACGGTCGGACGGGGCAACCACTTCGTCGAACTGGCCCGGATCGACACCGTCCTCGCGCCGGACCACGCGGCCCGGCTCGGGCTCACCGCCGGTGACCTCGTGCTCATCGTGCACAGCGGCTCGCGGGGCCTGGGCGAGCGGATCCTGCGGGCCCACACCGGGGCGCACGGCGCGGGGCCGGCCCCGGACCCGGCGGGCTACCTGGCCCGGCACGACGAGGCTGTCCGCTGGGGCGCACTCAACCGGCGGGTGCTGGCCGCCCGGGTCGCGCACGCCCTGGGGGCCGCGCCCACCGAGCCGGTCGTGGACCAGTGCCACAACCTGGTCGAGGTCCGTGACGGCGAGTACCTGCACCGCAAGGGGGCGGCCCCGGGCGACGGCCGGGACGTGCTGGTCGCCGGCACCCGGGGCACCCCGTCGTACCTCGTGGCCGGGCACGCCGGCCCGGCGGCCAACCACTCCGTGGCGCACGGCGCGGGTCGCAAGATGTCCCGCGCCGACGCGTTGCGCCGGGGCCGGGCCAAGCACACCGTCGCGCAGTTGCGGCGTACGCCGGTGGGTTCGCTGGTGGTGTGCGGCGACCGGCAGCTGCTGTTCGAGGAGGCACCGACGGCCTACAAGCGCATCGAGCAGGTGGTCGCCGACCTCGTCGCGCACGACCTGGCCACCCCGGTGGCGAGTACCCTCCCGCTGGTCACCTACAAGACGCCCGACCTCGGGCCGACCCACCGGGACGGGCGTCGGCGGGGTCGGGAGTGAGCGTCCACCTGCTCCTGTCGGCCGGGCGCGGCCCACAGGAGTGCGCCTGGGCGGTGGCCCGGCTGCTGGACCGGTTGCAGGCCGACGCCGCCCGGCACGGGGTGGACAGCCGCCGGGTCGAATCCGTCGTCGGCGACCGACCGGGCACCTACCGGTCGGTCCTGGTCCGGCTCGACGGACCCGACGTGGCGGGGTTCGCCGCCGGGTGGACGGGCACCCTGTGCTGGCAGGCGGCCAGCCCGTACCGGGCGACGACCGGCCGGAAGAACTGGTACGTCACCGCCCGACCGTGCCGGGTGGACACCCCGACCACCGCGTTCGTCGAGGCCGACGTGCACGTCGTCGCCTGCCGGACCGGTGGGCCGGGGGGTCAGCGCCGGAACAAGGTGAGCACGGCGGCGCGGGCGACCCACCGCCCCTCCGGCACCGTCGTCGTGGTGGACACCGAACGGCAGTTCGGTCTCAACCGCGCCGCCGCCCTGCGGTTGCTGCGGCAGCGCCTCGCCGACGACGATGCGCGTGCCGGCCGCGCCGTCACCGCCGCCCGCCGACGCCTGCACGACGAACTCGTCCGGGGCGACGCCGTGCGGGTCGAACGTCCCCGGCCGCCCGGCGCGACCGGGGCCCGGGTCAGGAGCCGTTCCGCAGGTCGGTCAGCCGGTCGCGGGTGAAGCGGATGTCGTCGAAGACGACCCGGCAGCCGTCGCCGGTGGGCGACTGCGCCTCCAGGCCGATCCTGGCGGCGGTGGCCGCGCCGTCGACGCTGAAGTACCTGACCATCCGCCAGGTCCGTCCGTCGACCGAGGCGTGGTACGCGAACGCGTGGTCGATCCGGGAGACCCGCAGCCAGACCGTGCGGGCGGCGACGACGAAGGCGTTGGCGTCGTCGGCGACGCCCCGGGCGACCACGGAGACGATCATCGGTTCGCCGTCGGGAGAGAGTTCGAAGCACAGCTTGCCCCAGTGCCGCTCGTCGACCCAGAGCAGCAGCACCCCGGCGTCGTAGGTGGCCGCGAAGTCGACGGTGACCCGGGCGCTGAACTGGAAGTCGCCGTCCGGGGGCGGGCCGAGCAGGGTCGCCGCGTCGAGCGTCGACCCGGCGGCCGGGTCGCCCGCCGCCGGGTCGATGAAGATGTCGCTGCGCGGGGCCGCCGACCCGGTCACCACGCCGTCCGCCCCGGCGATCGTCCACGCCGCCTCGGGCGACGGCGACAGCGCGAACGGCAGACCCGGGACGTTCCAGGTGGTGGTCATGGCGTCCATTATCTACCGGGGCCCCCGCGTGCGTCGTCCCGGTGACGCGCGCGGGTGACGGTGCGCGACCGGGAACGGCGGGACCGGCGGACGCCGACGGTCGGCTCCCCACCGGGCCGGCACGCACCGTTGTCGGTCGGGCCGCCTAGGGTGAGGGCATGGCTGAGCGAGGTCTGACCCTGATGGCGGTGCACGCGCACCCCGACGACGAGGCGACGAGCACCGGTGGCGTGTTGGCCCGGTATGCGGCGGAGGGCATCACGACGGTGTTGGTGACCTGCACCGACGGTGGTTGCGGTGACGGCCCCGGCGGGGTCAAGCCGGGCGAGCAGGGGCACGACCCGGCCGCCGTGGTGGCGATGCGGCAGGCAGAGCTGGAGGCGAGCTGCGCGGCGTTGAAGGTCAGTCACCTGGAGACGCTCGGTTACGCCGACTCCGGGATGATGGGCTGGTCGACCAACGAGCTGCCCGGAGCGTTCTGGAACACGCCGGTGGCGGAGGCGGCGCAGCGGCTGGCGGAGCTGATCCGGCGCTACCGGCCGGACGTGGTGGTCACCTACGACGAGAACGGCTTCTACGGCCACCCGGACCACATCCAGGCCCACCGGATCACCATGGCCGCCGTCGAGATGACCGACGTCCCGGCGAAGGTCTACTGGACCACCGTGCCGCACACGGCGTTCGCGGAGTTCGGCCGGGTGATGAAGGAGCTGGGCGTCGAGTGGGCCGAGCCGGAGGAGACGCCGGGCGCGGACGGGCCGGGCCCGCAGCTCGGCCTGCCCGACGACGAGATCACCACCTGGGTGGACACCAGCAGCTACGGCAACCAGAAGTTCGACGCGCTGGCCGCCCACGCCAGCCAGACCGAGAACATCTTCTTCCTGCGGATGGGCCGGGACCGGTTCGTCGAGCTGATGGGCCGGGAGACCTTCGTCCGGGTCCGCGACACCACCGGGGCGGCGCTGCCGGAGGACGACCTGTTCGCCGGTCTGCGCTGACCGGTCCGGCGAGTGTTGCCGGGGTGTTCCAGCCGTAACCGGGACGGAACACCCCGGCGGTCATCGCCTGGGGAAGATGGACAACTCGGTATGGTTATCCATCGACAACCGTCTTCCCAGACTCTCCACGGCCGACGATGATCGCGTCATCGAAAGATGCGAAAGCATCTCGGATCGGGGAGGTCAGTTTGAGATCAGCCCTAGCGCTGGCCGGCGTCACCATGCTGGTCGGCAGTGGTCTCGTGGTCACCACCACGAGCGCGTCCGCCGCTCCGCCCGCCGCCTCGGGACCATCGCTGGTCGCCGCCGCCGACACCGCGCTCAAGGAGCACTCCCGCGACGTCAGGTCGTCGGCGAAGGACCGCTACGCCGTGCACAGCAGCAGGCGCGACGCCCAGGGCCGGGGCGCGGTCCGCTACACCCGCGCCTACGACGGGCTCCGCGTCTACGGCGGGGACGTCGTCATCCGCACCGGGGCCGACGGTGACTACGCCGGCAGCTCGGTCGGCCTGGCCGCGCCGCTGAGCCTCGCCACCACCCCGAAGGTCAGCGCCGCCAAGGCCAGCAAGGCGGCGACCACCGCGTTCTCCGGCCGGATCACCGGCACCGGCGCGGCGGAGCTGTTCGTCGACGCCAGCAGCGGCACCGGCCGGCTGGCCTGGGAGACCGTGGTCACCGGCTGGGCGCCCGACGGGCAGACCCCCTCGAGGCTGCACGTGATCAGCGACGCGATCACCGGCGCCCGGATCGGCTCCTACGACGAGATCGAGTCCGTCGTCGGCACCGGCAACAGCATCTACGCCGGCCCGGTCGCGATCGACACCACCCAGTCCGGGGCCACGTACAGCATGATCGACCCGACCCGGGGCAACGGCCGCACCTGCGACATGAACAACGGCACGTCGACCTGCACCACCTTCACCGACGCCGACAACGTGTGGGGCACCGGCGCGGCCTCGAACCGGCAGTCCGCCGCCGTCGACGCCCACTTCGGCGCGGCGACGACCTTCGACTACTTCACCGAGGTGCACGGACGCAACGGCATCTTCGGCAACGGCACCGGCGTGCCGAGCCGGGTGCACTACGGCAACGCGTACGTCAACGCCTTCTGGGACGGCGCGCAGATGACCTACGGCGACGGCGCGGGCAACGCCAAGCCGCTGGTCGCCCTCGACGTGGCCGGCCACGAGATGTCCCACGGCGTCACCGAGAACGTGGTCCCCGGCGGCCTGACCTACTCCGGCGAGTCCGGCGGCCTGAACGAGGCCACCAGCGACATCTTCGGCAACATGGTGGAATTCTACGCGAACACCCCGGTCGACCCCGGCGACTACGAGGTCGGCGAGAAGATCGACATCCGGGGCACCGGCGCGCCGCTGCGCTACATGTACAACCCGACGCTTGACGGGTCGTCGCACGGCTGCTGGTCGACCAGCACCAACAGCCTCGACGTGCACTACTCCTCGGGCGTGGCCAACCACTTCTTCTTCAACCTGGCCGAGGGCTCCGGCGTCACCCCGTACGGCACCTCGCCGCTGTGCGGGTCGGCCCCGCCGGTGACCGGGATCGGCCGGGAGAAGGCGGAGAAGATCTGGTTCCGGGCGCTGGACGCGTACTTCGTGTCGAACACCCGCTACGTGAACACCGCCCAGCCGACCAACACCGCGCGGCTGCACACCCTGTCGGCCGCCACCGACCTGTACGGCCTGTGCAGCACCGAGTACAAGGCCGTGATGGCCGCCTGGACCGCGGTGAACGTCACCGGCACCGAGTCGTGCGCCGCCAACGACTTCACCGTCGCGGTCGCCCCGGCGACGGTGACCGTCGACCCGGGCACCTCGGCCACCGCCACCGTCACCACCACGGTCATCCGGGGCACCGCCGAGACGGTCACCTTCTCGACCGGCCCGCTGCCGGCCGGGGTGAGCGTGTCGTTCTCCCCCACGTCGGTCACCGCCGGCGGGTCGACCACCGTCACGGTCACCGCCGCCGCCACCGCCGGCAGCGGCACGGTGCCGATCACGGTGGTGGGCACCGCGCCCTCGGTGGCCCGCACGACCACGCTGAACGTGACGGTGAACGGGCTGCCGGGCTGCTCCGGCAGCAACGGCACCGACGTGCCGATCGCCGACAACTCGACGGTGGAGAGCACCATCGTGATCAGCGGCTGCGCGGCGACCCCGTCGACCACGAGCAAGGTCGAGGTGCACATCGTGCACACCTACATCGGTGACCTCGTGGTCAGCCTGATCGCCCCGGACGGCAGCGTGTACACGCTGCAGAACCGCTCCGGGGGCAGCACCGACAACATCGACCAGACGTACACCGTGAACCTCTCCTCGGAGGTGGCGAACGGCGCCTGGCGGCTGCGGGTGCAGGACGCGGCGAGCCTGGACACCGGCTACCTCAACAGCTGGAGCCTGAACCTCTGACGCGTCGGTGACGCAGGCGGGCCATCCGGGTCTTTCCGGGTGGCCCGCTCGCGCGTCGGCAGCCCGGTCCCACCCCGGTATAGTCATGCCCGTCTATTGGTGTCGCCGTCCCGACGCCCCAGGTCACCCCCACCCCACCACCGAGGAGGTCCGGATGACTCCGTACCGATCCCGCCTGCGGGCCTGGGCCGTCGCGTTCCTCGCGGCGGTCGCCCTGCCCGCCGCCCTGCTCGGCCCGCCGACGTCGGCGTCGGCCGCGAACACCCTGACCATGCTCGGCGCGGACGTCTCCTCCGTGCAGCGCAGCCTGGACCTCGGCGCGCGGTACTACGACGCCGCCGGCACCGCCCGCGACCCGCTCGACATCCTCAAGGGCGTCGGCGTCAACTACGTCCGGCTGCGGGTCTGGAACAACCCGGCCAGCGGCTGGAACAACAAGGCCAAGGTGCTGGCGTACGCGAGGACGGTCAAGGCCAAGGGCCTCAAGCTGATGATCGACTTCCACTACTCCGACACCTGGGCCGACCCGGGCAAGCAGTACAAGCCGGCCGCCTGGGCCAACCACGGCATCGGCCAGCTCCAGAGCGACGTCTACAACTACACCTCCGACGTGTGCACCAGCCTGCGCAACCAGGGCACCACGCCGGACAGCGTGCAGATCGGCAACGAGATCAACGTCGGCATGCTGTGGAACGACGGCAAGGTCGTCAACAACGACTTCACCAACCTCAGTCTGCTGCTCAAGGCCGGATACCAGGCCACCAAGGCGTGCAACGGCGGCACCCAGGTGATCATCCACACCGCGAACGCGGACAGCATGGACCACGCCCGCTGGTTCTACGACGGCATCCGGGCCAAGGGCGTGCAGTGGGACCTGACCGCGCTGTCGTACTACTGCATGTGGCACGGCACGCTGGCCAACCTCTACAACGTCATCACCGACGTCCGCACCCGGTACGGCAAGCCGGTGGTGCTCACCGAGACGGCGTACCCCTTCACCGCCGCGAACGCCGACAACGAGCCGAACGCGATCAACGGCACCGAACCCTGTGCGGGGCACCAGGCGAGCTGGACCGGCCAGGCCACCGAGTTCTCCTGGGTGCAGGACACCGCCCGCAACGCCGGCGCGATCGGCGTCTTCTACTGGGAGCCGACCTGGTACGCGGTGCCCGGCAACGGGTGGGACCCGGCGAACATCAACGGCACCGGCAACCAGTGGGACAACATGGCCGTCTTCAACTGGACCGGCCAGGTGAACCCGAACATCCGCTGGCGGCCGTAGCAACTCGCGTCCCGGTCGGCGGGCCACCGTCGGTGGCCCGCCGACCGGCCACTACCCTGGCGCGGTGCGATACGACGAGTGCGAAGCGGCCATCCGTGAGCTGGTCGACGCGGCCGACGAGGACGCCCTGCACGCCTTCGGGCTGGCGACGGTCACCCGCCTGCTGGAGGCCGACCTGATCGACGAGGCCGGCGGGGACGACCTGGACGAGGACGCCTGGGCGGCGCTGACCGCGGCGCGGGAGCGGATCACCACGGCCGGCGCGAGCGAGCTGCGCGCCCACCTCGACCGCGTCGACGAGGGTATCCTCGCCGACGGCGACATGGACCCCGGCCTGCTGATCGCCCTGTCGGCCCTCGAACACTGGACCAGCTACCTGGAGGAGCACCGGCGCGGCGAGCTGCACGAACTCGCCCTGCGCTCCGTCGAGGAGGTCGACTACCGGGTCTCGGCCGCGCTCGACGACTTCCTGGCCACGCCGGAGATGGCCGCCGAGTACGCGCGGATCAGGCGGTCGCTGGCCGCCTGACGGGTCGCCGGGCGGTGGGCCGGACCGACGGCGTGCCGCCACCCCGGTGGGCGGCGGCACGCCGGTGCGGACCTCGGTCCCGTGCGGTGCACCCGCGGGCCGGCGCGGCCGTGGCCTGCCGGCCGACGGTCACCGACCGCAGTTCAGCGTCAGCGCGGCCGGCGAGTTGGTCCAGACGAGCATGCCGAACGTCGTGCTGGCGCCCGGGGCCAGCGTGCCGTTCCAGGAGGCGTTGCGCACCGTGACATCGGCGCCGGAGGTGCTGAGCACGCCGTTCCAGAGGGCCGAGATGCGCTCGTCGCCGTACCACCGCCAGCTGACCTGCCAGCCGTTGAGCGTCTGCTCGGCGGTGTTGCGCACGGTGACCGTGGCGGCGAACCCGCCGGTCCAGCGGTTGTCGACGGTGATCGTCGCCCGGCACGACGCCGACCCGGCCGGCAGCGTCCGGACCGGCCCGCTGATGACGTACGGGTCGTGCTTCTCCCCGGCGCTGAACCGGTACCAGTAGTCGCTGTCCGGGGTCAGCCCGGTGACCGTGATCTCCCCCTGCCGTTCCGGACCGGACACCGCCGACGCCACCGGGTTCAGCCAGGCCACCGCGTCGGCCTGGCTGGCGAAGAGGACCAGGGTCATCGGCGGGTCGTAGCCGCACGGCGGCGTCATGATCATCGAGTACCGGACGGTGATGCTCGTGGCGCTGGCCGACACGAACTGCCCGGATACCGGCAGCGCCGGGGGGCACGCGTAGGTGGGGGTGGGAAGGGGGGTGGCCGAGAGCGCCGGCTGGGCCTGGGCGCCGGTGAGCGTGCCGGCCCAACCGGCCAGGGTCAGGGTCGTGGTCGCCAGCACCACGCCGAGCGTGCGGAGCATCCGTACCTCCGAGGGGGTTGCGGGGGCACCGGCGGCCGGGACGGGCCTGGGGTGCCGGGCGGTGAGGGGTGGGGTGATCTCTGCGCGACCGATGGCTGCCGTGGGCCGGGTGGTGCCGGACGGTCCTGCCGACGGGCGGGGGCGACCGGCCGGTGGTCACCGTCACGGACTGCCCGGCGCGGGATGGCGCAGCCGCCCCGCGTGCCCCGACGGATCGACGCGCGAGTGGTCACGCTGGCTCCCGAGCGTGACGACGTCAGAACAGTCTGGCATTCGATGACTGTCGATGCAATGACCGGCCGGCCGGACTCCGGGCCAGCCCTGCCGGGCGCGGCACGCCGCCGTCCGACCGATCGCCGACGGCGGGTCGGATCAGCGGTTACGCGGTGCCGCGGCGCTGTCGCGGACGACCAGATCGGTGGCGAGTTCGATGCGTGGACTCTCGATCGTCTCGCCCCGGGCCAGCCGCAGCACGGTACGGGCGGCCAACATGCCCATCTCGGCCAGCGGTTGCCGGATCGTGGTCAGCGGCGGCGAGCACCAGCGGACCTCCGGCAGGTCGTCGAAGCCCACCACGCTGACGTCGTCGGGCACCCGCAGGCCACGCTTGCGGACCGCCTCGTAGACGCCGAGCGCCATCTGGTCGCTGGAGGCGAAGATCGCGGTGGGCGGTTCGGGCAGGCCCAGCAGGTGCATGCCGGCGGTGTAGCCGGACTCGTGGTAAAAGTTGCCGGGCCGCACCAGCCGGTCGTCGACGGCGAGGCCGGCGGCGTCGAGCGCGGCCCGGTAGCCGTCCATCCGGGCCCGGCTGCACATCAGCTGCGGCGGGCCGGCGATGAAGCCGATCCGCCGGTGACCGAGGCCGAGCAGGTACTGGTTGGCGCGCAGGCTGCCCGCCCAGTTGGTGGCGCCGATGGTGGGGGCCTCCTGGGGGGCCACCCCGGCCGGGTCGACGATGACCACCGGCAGCCGCAGCCGGCGCAGCTCGGCCTGCAACGGCGGCTCCACCATCGAGGTCACGAAGATGACCCCCTCGGTGGAGCGGGTACGCATGTTGTCCAGCCACTGCTTGGCCGACGAGGTGCGCCGGTGGATGGCCGACACGACCGTGCCGGCCCCGCTGGCCTGCGCGACGTCCTCCACCCCACGGATGATCTCCACGGCCCACGGGCTGTCCAGGTCGTTGAAGACCAGGTCGATGAGGGCGGACTGGGTGCGTCGCGCCGCCGAGCGGGGACGGTAGCCGTGCCGGGTGAGCAGCTCCTCCACCCGTTCCCGGGTCTGCGGGGCGACGTCGGACCGGCCGTTGATCACCCGGGAGACCGTGGGCACGGAGACGCCCGCCAACCGCGCGATCATCGCGATGGTGACGTTCCTGCCGTTTTCGGAGCCCACGGTCGCCCTTTCGGTCGGGGGAACTACGGTCGCAGAAGGCTATCGCAGCAGGTCGGGGTCACCCCTTGACGCTGCCGGAGAGCCCACCGATGAGCTGACGTTCGGCGATGGCGTAGAAGCCCAACGCCGGGATCATCGACAGCACGACGTAGGCGAGCACCTTCGCGGTGTCGTCGGAGTACTGCCCCTGGAACGCCTGGACCCCGAGGGGCAGGGTCCACCAGCTCTGATCGGTGAACACCACCAGCGGCAGCATGAAGTTGTTCCAACTGCTCACCAGGGCCAGCACCGACACGGTGGCCAGGGCGGGCCGGGCCATCGGCAGCAGCACCCGCCAGAAGAACCCGAACGGACCGCAACCGTCGAGGGTCGCCGCCTCCTCGACCTCGCCGGGAATGGTCCGGAAGAACTGCCGCAGGATGATGATGGTGATCGGCAGGCCGAAGGCGGCCTGCGGCAGGATCACCCCGAGCGGGTTGTCCAGCAGGCCCATCCCGCGCAGCAGGATGAACAGCGGCAGGATCGCCACCGCGAACGGGAACATCAGCCCGATCGCGAAGAGGGTGACCAGGAACTCCCGACCCCGGAAGGCGAAGCGGGCGAACACGAACGCGGCCATCGCCGCCGCGGCGACCACGACGAACGTGCTGGCCACGGCGATGAAGACGCTGTTGCCCACGTTGCGCCAGAACACCCCGGCGGTGAAGATCTCGACGTAGTTGCCCGGCACCCACGGGTCGGGCAGGCCGAGCGGGTTGGTGGAGAGCTGCCCGTTGTCCTTGAACCCGCCGATCACCCCGAACCAGACCGGCACCACGATGAGCGCGCCGACGGCGATGGAGATGAGGTGCAGCAGGAGGCGGCGGGCCCGCTGGGCCGGGGTCGCCGGGCTGGTCATCGCTGGTCTCCTTGGACGGTGAGGGCGCCCTCGGTGTCGCGCCGCAGGACGATGCGCTGGTAGATGAGGGCGAAGACGAGGCTCAGCAGGAACATGACGATGCTGATCGCGCTGGCGTAGCCGACCTCGAAGCGGCGGAAGCCGAACTGGAACATCGTCACGGCCATGGTTTCCGAGGCGTGGATCGGGCCGCCGCCGGTGAGCACCCAGACCATGTCGAAGAGCTGGATGGTGCCGATGACCGACAGGAACACGCTGATCCGGATGGTCGGCCCGAGCAGCGGCAGGGTGACGAGCCGGAACGCCTGCCACGCGTTGGCCCCGTCGGTGACCGCCGCCTCGTCGAGTTCCTTGGGGATGCTCTGCCGGGCGGCCAGGAAGAGGATCATGTAGAGGCCGAAGTACTTCCAGGAGACCACCAGGAAGACGGCGTACAGGACGGTGTCCGGGTCGGCGAACACGGCCCCCGCGTCGGCCCCCAGGAACCGGGAGATCGCGTCGCCGAACCCCCGGTTGGGCGAGAACACCAGGTTGAACAGGACCGCGGTGGTGACCTCGGAGAGCACGTACGGGGCGAAGAAGATCACCCGGTAGATCGCGCGTCCCCGCAGCGGCTGGTTGAGCAGCATCGCCAGACCCATCGCGACCGGCAGCTGGACGACCAGGGAGAGCACGATCAGCACGAGCCCGTGCCACAGGTCGCCCCGGAACACCGGGTCGCCGAAGGCCCGGGTGTAGTTGTCCAGCCCGATGAAGTTCTCGGGCAGACCGAAGCCGTTCCACTTGTAGAGGCTGGCGTAGCCGGCCACCACGATGGGGGTCAGCACCAGCAGCAGGAACAGCAGCAGGGACGGGGTCAGGAAGACGGCCAGGGCCCGGCGACGGCCCGGCCGGGGCCGGCGGCCGGTACGGCGTACGCCGCCCGGCCCCGGCCCCGACGGTTCGGTCACTCGGCCGCCGGGTCCCGCGTTCGACAGGATCGATGGCGTGGTCATGCCTGCTCCACTCAGTTCTCGCCGGCGGCTGGTGATCGGTGGGGGTGGGACGTCACTACTGGGTCTTCGCCACCTGGGTGATGTCCTTGAGGATCTGCGCGGGTGACTTGCTGCCGGCGACCAGGGCGGCGACGCTGTCGTTGACCTGCTGGCCGACGGCCGGCGGGTACGCCTGGTCCAGGTAGAGCTGGAAGCCGGTGGCGGCGGCCAGCGTCTGCGCGACGACCTTGTTGTTCGGGTCGGCGACGGCGTCGGTGGCTTCCTTGACCGTCGGCAGCACCGCGCCGGTCTTGGTGCTGCGCCGCTGCACGTCGACGCTGAGCAGGGTCTTGAGGAAGTCCATGGTGGCCGGCGGGGCGTCCTTGCCGACGGCGAAGCCGTTGCCACCGCCGAAGACCTCGGTGGCCGAACCCTTGCCGCCGTCGACGGCCGGGAACGGGAAGAAGCCGAGCTTGTCGCCGAGCCCCTTCTTGCTGGTCGAGCTGGACGCCTGCACCGACGGCGCCCACTGCCCCATCAGCTCCAGCGCGGCACCGCCGTTACCCATGGTGGCGGCCTGGCCGTCCGGGGAGCCGTACTCGGCGCCGAGGAAGCCCTTCTGGAACGGCTGGAGGTCGATCAGCTCCTTGAACCGCTCGCCGGCGGCCACGAAGTCCGGGGTCTCGAAGTTCTTGTCCTTGGCGGCCTGCTGGAGCGCGCCCAGCCCGCCGATGCGCATGGACAGGTAGGCCCAGTAGAAGTGGGCCGGCCACTTGTCCTTGCCGGCCAGCGCCACGGGGGTGATCCCGGCGGCCTTGAGCTTGCGGACCACGTCGAGCAGCTCGGCCCAGGTGGCCGGCGGCGCGGCGATCTGCGCCTTGGCGAAGAGGTCCTTGTTGTACCAGAAGCCGACCATGCCGATGTCGAACGGCACCCCGTAGATCTTGCCGTCCACGGTGTACGGCTCCAGCGACAGCGGCAGCAGGCCGTCCTTCCACGGGGCGATGGTCTCGGTGAGGTCCTTGACCAGGCCCGCGTCGACCTGCTGCTTGAGCACCCCGCCGCCCCAGGACTGGAACAGGTCCGGCGGGGAGCCGGCCTGGGTGGCGGTGGTCAGCTTGGCCTTGAACGCCTCGTTCTCCAGCGGCTGGATCTCGATCTTCACGTTGCTGTGCGCGCTCTGGTACTCCTGGGCCACCGCAGCCCAGACCGGCAGCATCGGCTCGGTGTTCTGGATGTGCCACCAGTTGATCGTCTGGGGCGCGTCCGGGTCGTCGGACGCGTCGTCGCTGCAGCCGCTGAGCAGGTAGGCGCCGGCGCCGGCGCCGACGAGGCCGAGCAGCGATCTGCGGGAGAGGTGCGCTGTCATGATCCATCCCTTCAGGGACTCACGAGGTGCTCGGGCGCCGGCCGGGCCGGCGGGTTTCGAAACGTGTATCTCCGGAACTTTCAGAGCGTCGCCGGTATTACCGATCGATGGCGGGCACGCTACGAGTTGTTTCCACGCGGGTCAAGCCCTCTGTCCTATCGCGGCGAAAACGGCTAGCGTGTGCAGGGCTTCACCGACTACGGCCCTGATTCCGAAAGTTTCGAGAGCTGCCCGAGGAGTGCACGTGTCGACCGACACCGCTGAAGTGGCGACCGCTGCCCGGTCGATCCGCAATCCCGTCCTCGCCGGGTTCCACCCGGATCCGTCGATCCTGCGGGTCGGCGACGACTACTACCTGGCCACCTCGACGTTCGAGTGGTACCCCGGGGTCCGCCTGCACCACTCGCGCGACCTGGTGCACTGGCGACCGCTCGGCGGGATCATCACCGACCGCCGCCTGCTCGACCTGCGCGGCTGCGGCGACTCCAACGGTGTGTGGGCACCCGACCTGACCTACCACGACGGGCAGTTCCACCTCGTCTACAGCGACGTGGCCAGCTTCGCCAGCGGCTACTGGGACCCGCAGAACTTCCTGATCACCGCCCCCGACATCACCGGCCCCTGGTCGGACCCGGTGAAGCTGCACGGGCGCGGCTTCGACGCCGCGCTGTTCCACGACGACGACGGCACCACCTGGCTGCTGGCCATGAGCGCCGACTGGCGGCCCGGCCGGGACCGCTTCGGCGGCATCGAGATCCAGCAGTACGACCGGGAGGCGCGCCGCCTGGTCGGCCGGCCCCGCATCCTGTTCACCGGCACCCCGGTCGGGGTCACCGAGGGCCCGCACCTCTACCGCCACGACGGCTGGTACTGGCTGATCACCGCGGAGGGCGGCACGAGTTGGGAGCACCAGGTCACCGTGGCCCGCTCCCGCGAGCTGTTCGGACCGTACGAGGTGGACCCGGACGGCCCGCTGCTGACCTCGGTCGGCCGGCCCGACCTGCGGTTGCAGAAGGCCGGCCACGGCAGCCTGGTCCGCACCCCCGACGGCGGGTGGTACCTCGCCCACCTGGTCGGTCGCCCCTACTCCCCGCTGGGCAGCTGCGTGCTGGGCCGGGAGACCGCGATCCAGCGGGTCGAGTGGCCCGCGGGGGGCTGGCCCCGGATTCCCGGCGGGGTGCCCGCCGACGAGGTCGACGCCCCCGACCTGCCGGCGCACCCGTGGCCGGCGGAACCCGACACCGACGACTTCGACGCCGACGAGCTGGGCACGGCGTGGTCGACGTTGCGCCGGCCGGCCACCCCGGACTGGATCGACCTGCGCTCCCGCCCGTCGCACCTGCGGGTCCACGGTGGGCAGTCTCCGGTGGGGCGTCAGGCCCCCAGCCTGGTCGCCCGCCGGGTCGGCGCGACCCGGTGCGCCCTGGAGACCGTCGTCGAGTTCGACCCGGTCGACCACCGTCAGCTCGCCGGGATCACCGCCTACTACAACACCCTGAACTGGCACCACCTCTACCTGACCCGCGCGGACGACGGCCGTACCGTGCTGGAGCTGCTCAGTTCCGACAACGGTCGGCGTACCGCCCACCCGGAGCTGACCGTGGACACCGGCGGCGTCACCCGGGTCGGCCTGCGCGCCGAGTTCGACGGGCCGGTGGTGCGCTTCGGCTACGACCTGGGTACCGGCTGGCAGCAGCTCCCGGTCGAGTTGGACGCGACCATCCTCTCCGACGAGCACGCCGCGCTGATCATCGACGGCGAGCCGGCCGCCTGGGGGTTCACCGGGGCGTTCCTCGGGCTCTGGGTGCAGGATCTCGGCGGCGACGGCGGGTACGCCGACTTCGACCGGGCCACCTACCGGGAGCACTGACCGGCGCAGCACGACCGACCGCACCACGACCGGCTCCGGTGGGGCCGGTCGTGGTCGTGCCCGGGTCCCGGTCGGGTCGAAACGTTGCGACGCACGACCGGCGGTGTGACCAGGAGTTCCGGAAGTATCGATGGTTGACCGGCGGGTCCCGCGCTCGTAACGTTCCAGTCGACTTCCGGAAATCGATAGCCAACTATCGGTAGCTTCCGGCGCGGCCGTCGCCCGCACACAGCGGTGGCCGCACCGCGCCCCACCCACCTCGCCGCCGTCGACCCGTCGACGCGCCTCGGGAAAGGAACGCAGATGATGCTCAGACGGTGGATGGCCGCCGGGTTGGTCGCCGTCGCGACCGCCGGTGTGTTGAACGCCGTACCGGCCGCCGCCGAACGGCCGTACGACCCGACCGCGCAGAGCCTACGTGCCCTGGGCCAGCGCCACGGCCTGTACGTCGGCACCGCGGTCGACATGGCCGCCCTCGCCGACCCCGCCGAGCCCCGCTACCGGGAGATCGTGCGCGACGAGTTCTCCACCGTCACCGCCGAGAACGTGATGAAGTGGGAGTCCCTGGAGCCGACCCGGGGCACCTACGACTGGAAGGCCGCCGACGACCTCGTCGCCACCGCCCGACGTAACGGCCAGAAGGTCCGGGGTCACGTGCTGGTGTGGCACAGCCAGCTGCCCAAGTGGCTCACCGACGGGGTGGCCGACGGCTCCATCGACAACACCGAGCTGCGGTCGATCCTGCGCAAGCACATCACCACCGTCGCCAGCCGCTACCGGGGCAGGATCTGGCAGTGGGACGTCGTCAACGAGGCCGTCAGCGACCCCTGGGACACCCCGTCCACCCTGCACTACAAGGGCTTCTGGGCCGAGCACCTCGGCCCCGGTTACGTGGCGGACGCGTTCCGCTGGGCACGCGCCGCCGACCCGACCGCCCTGCTGTTCTACAACGACTACAACATCGAGGCGTTCGGCTCCGGCGACCCGGCCAACGACAAGACCCAGTTCGTCTACGACATGGTCAAGGGCCTGCTGGCCCGGGGCGTGCCGATCGACGGGGTCGGCAGCCAGGGCCACCTGGGCACCCAGTACGGCAACTACGACACCCTCCAGGTAGCCGACGCGCTGCACCGGTTCGCCGGGCTGGGGCTGTCCACCGCGTTCACCGAGGTCGACGTGCGCAGCCGGCTGACCGACGGGGTGCAGGCCGGCGACTCGGAGGAGATCAACCCACGGCTCCAGGCGTCGGCGGCGAACTTCCACGTGCTGTTGCAGGCCTGCCTGGCCGAGCCGCGCTGCCTGTCGTTCACCGTCTGGGGCTTCACCGACCGGCACTCCTGGGTGCCCGGCACCTTCGACGACCCGCCGCAGGGCCTGGCCACCATCTACGACGAGAACTACCAGCCCAAGCGGGCGTACCAGGTGATGAAGGCCGACCTGATCTACGCCGGACCGCCGTACGTGCGGATGCGGGCGACGCCGAAGCCGCGCCGGTAGGTCGGCCGGTGGGCGCCGACATCCTCGACACGGCCCGGGGCGGCGGGCGGACGGTCAGCCTCACCTTCGACGACGGCCCGAACCCCGCCGACACCCTGCGCCTGCTCACCGTCCTGCGGCGGCACCGGATCGCGGCCGTGTTCCTCCTCTGCGGCGGGCAGGTCGAGGCCCACCCCGAGGTGGTGCGCAGGATCGTGGCCGACGGCCACCACCTGGGCAACCACAGCATGCACCACGACGACATGACCACCTGGTCGGCCGAGCGGATCGAGGCGGACCTGCGGGAGACCAACGAGGTCATCCGGCGGGCCGTGCCGGCGGCCCGGATCCGGTACTTCCGGGCCCCCTACGGGGCCTGGGGGGCGACCCCGGCGGTGGCCGCCGCACTGGGCATGCGACCGCTCGGGTGGCGGCTGGCCGTCGGGGACTGGGAGCCGCCGGGCACCGACGAGCTCGTCCGCCGGCTGCTCGACGGGGTCACCCCCGGCGCGGTGGTGCTGCTGCACGACGGCGGCGGGGACCGCAGCCAGAGCGTCGCGGCGGTCGACCGGGTCGCGCCCGTGCTGCGCGCACGACGCTGGCGGTTCACCCTGCCGGCCGATTGACCCGCTGCCGGCCCGCCCCGGCGGAGCGGGCCGGCAGACCGGCTACGGCCGGTGCGGGTGGTGGGTGGGGGGTCGGGGTGTGCCGCCCACCCACCACGCCGTCGGGGTGCCGCCGGTCCACGTCCCTGGACGCGGCGGCACCCCGACCTGGCCGGTCACGGCCGGCGTGACCTACCGGACGATCCCGGAGCCACCGCTGCTGCCGCCACCGCCGCGCCGGTGGTGGTCACGGGTACGGTCGGACACGTTGCGCCGGCTCACCGACTCGTGCGACGAGCCGCTGTCCCGGCCGCTGGTGCGGGAGGTGTGGTTGCGGGACGTGTGGTTGCGGGAGGTGACCCCGCTCCTGCGGTGCGAACTGGCGGTGTCGGCGATCTCCCCCCGGGACTCCGTGTCCTGGTGGGAGCGCCTCGGCTGCTCCCGGGGACCCCGGGTGACCATGAGCCCGGAGCCCACCCCGTGCACGATGGCTCCCGAGTTGCCGGCCGTGGTGTCCTGACCCGGCGCGTAGCCGACGCCCCAGGTGAGCGCGCCCGCGGCGGCCACCGCGCCGTAGGCGGCCCGGACCAGGTCACCCTGGCGGCCCGCGCGCAGCGAGTTGACCACCTCCTTGCCCACCACGTACGCGCCGGGGCCGGCGGCCAGGGCCAGGCCCACGCTGTTGGCCACCGCGTTGCCCCGCAGCCCGGCGGCGCCCTGCACCCCGGGCGACGCGACCATCGACACGAAGTTGACGATCTTCTCGTCGTTCTCGTAGATCCAGTTGCCGGTCGCCTTGATCAGGGTCATCACCCGGTTCCCGCTGTCCAGCGAGTGCTCGCTGGTTTCCCTCTCGTTCCACTCGACGCTGATCGAGTCCCCCGGGCCGGGGCTGCTGCGACCCGAGGAGGTCGACGTGCTGTACGGCTGACCCACGTCGGCCTGGTAGTCGGCCGCGCTGTACTGGCCGTAGCCCGACGGCACCGACGAGGTGCTCGGGGCGTCCTGGCTGTAGTTGCTGGGGGTGTAGGCGCCCGGGGGGTAACTGACCTGGCTGTAGTTGCTCGGGGTGTAGGCCCCCGGGGTGTAACTGACCTGGCTGTAGACGCTCGGCGAGTAGACGACCTGCGGCTCGGACTCGGACGGGGTGGGCGGGTAGTGGACGCTGTAGTTCTCGCTGCCGGTGGGACTTCCGGTCCCGCCCGGTGGCGGCTGATGGGGTGAGGACACCTGGGCTCCTTGATGCTCGACCAGCGGTTGACACGCTCTTTACGACCGGCCCGGCGGGCCGGTTCAGCCGGCGGCGGGGGTTTCTCGCCGGTTCGCCTGCCACGGCGTCGCGGTGGCCTTGCCGGCGGCCCGTTCGGTGATCGCCGCGACCTCCTGCCGGGCCTGTGCCGAGATCCGCCCCGCGTCCGGCTCCTTGTACCAGGGCCGCAGCGTGATCACCGCCGGTCGGATGCCGGTGGCGAGCAACAGCGCGGTCCCCTTCGGCAGGGCCCGGATCCGGTCCGGCGGCAGCACGTGCTCCTGTCGGTACGAGGTGGACCGGGACGAGCCGTCCCGGCTGCGCGAGACGCTGACCGTGCTCACGTCGTGCTGCCCGACCAGCTTGGAGACCTTCTCCACGAAGTCGGCGTCGTCGAGGCCCGCGCCGAGCAGCTTGATGGTGGCCGCGCCCCACAGCGCGTCCATCCCGGCCTCCCCCCAGACCCGTGACCCCTGCCGGTAGCTCTGCAACAGGGTGACCACGTTGATCCCCCGCGATCCCAGGTGCGAGTAGAGGTCCGGCAGGTCGGAGATCCGGCACACGTTCGCCGCCTCGTCCAGCACCGCCGTCATCGGCGGGTCGAGCCGGCCGCCCATCCGTTCGGCGGCCACCACCCCCGCCCGCAGCGTCGCGTCGGCCAGGCCGGCGATCACCCCGGCGGCCGAACCACCACCGTCCTTGGAGAGCAGGAAGAGGGTGTCCCGGCCGAGCACGTGCCGCTCCGGGCGGAACTGCGGCAGGTACGGGTCCGGGGACACCCAGGCCAGGATCTCCGGGTCGAGCAGGCACGCCACGCACTGCCGGGCCGTCTCGTAGATGCCGTCGCGGGTCTCCACCGCCCCGCGTACGGTGCCCTGGAGCTGCTCGGCCATCGCCGGCAGCCCGGCGTCGCGCAGCAGGTCGATCGGGGTGCGGTCGGCCGGGTCGGCCAGCCAGCCGAGCAGCTCGGCGACGGGTGCCCGCCCCCGGGCGGCGGCCAGGAAGAGCGCGGTCAGGGTGTTCTGCGCCGCCGAGATCCAGAAGTCCTTCTTGGCGGTGTCGTCGTTGACCGACGCCACGAAGTGCCCGGCCAGTCGGCGGGCCCCCTCGATGCTCGTGCAGTCGGCGAGGATGTCCCACCACATCCGTCGGGGCACGTGGGCGATGCCCTGCGGGTCGAACGTCCATACCGTACCGACGCGTTCCCGTTCGGCGCGGGTCACCGCGTACACGTCGGACTTGTTGGAGGTGAGCAGCACCGCCCCCCGGGCCCGCAGCACCCGGGGCACCGCGATGCCTGTGGACTTGCCGGCCCGGGGGGCCATCAGGTCCAGCTCCACGTCCTCGAAGGAGGAGCGCAGCTCCGGACCGTTGGGCGACAGGTCGCCGAGCAGGTTGCCGGTGTCGTCCGGACTGAGCTGCCGCACCCCGGCCAGCGAGGGACGCAGCTCCCGGGCGCGGGCCGCGATCCCGGCGGGGGTCAGCGGGGCCAGGTCCCGCACCCGGGCCAGCCCGACGCCGCGCCCGCGCAGGTCCAGCAGCCGGCGTCCGGCGAGCACCGCCGGCACCACCAGCAGCAGCGCCACCACCAGCATCCCGGCGTAGACCGCGTACGGCGACGCGCCGGGCCACAGCGTGCCGGTGTCGCCGGAGATCAACGCCAGGTACGCGCCGAGCGTGAACGGCGGCGGGTGCCAGCCGTGCCCGGTCACCGCGGCGCCCAGGGTGCCGCCCAGCCAGGCGACCGTGAACAGCGCCGCGTTGGCGAGGACCACCAGGCAAAACGCCCAGAAGAACAGGTCCGCCCCCCGGGGCGCGCCCGACGACGCCCGGCTCACGCCCGCCACCTCCGCTCGCCGGCGGCGACCTCGTCGGCGGCCAGTTCCGGCCGGGTGGCCAGGTTGCCCAGTTCCGCCTCGGCCTCGAAGACCGCCTGCCGGGCCGCCGCCCGCTCGGCGGCCTGCTGGGCGGCGTAGCCGTTCTGCACCCAGCGCTGGTTGGTGTCGTGCAGCCGGCGCTCGGTGTCGGTGATGGACACCCGGATCGGAATGCCGGGCCGGCCACCCACCTTGATCAGGAACCGGCCCCGCCCCGGTGGCTCCTCGTTGCTGCCGGTGCTCGCCCAGCCCGGCGGCGACGACCAGGAGGAGACCAGCTCGATCTCCCGCTTGGACAGGCCGATCACCCGGCCCAGGTCGGTCATCTCCGCCGCCGGCAGTCCGGCGCAGGCGACGATCCCGGCCCGTTCCACGAAACCGCGCGCCTTGGCCCGGTCGGCGTCGGAACCCAGCGCCTCGGCGTCCTTGAGGGTGTGGGTGATCTTGGCATCGCCGAGGCCGAGCGACCGGTTGAGCCGGGTCAGCGCGTCGATCCGGTCGACGATGCCGGAGGCCGCCCGCAGCGGCCGCCACAACTCGTCCAGGATGGTGAAGAACCAGCGGCGCGGGGCCAGGCCCGCGTCGGCCAGGGCGTGCGAGGCGGCGACCGTGCCCAGCCCCTCGGACCAGGCGGCCAGCATCGCCGCGGCGGTGAGCTGGGTGTCGGACTCGCCGATGCGGGAGATGTCGATGCACACGGCCGGCGCGTCCGGGTCGATCCGGGTGGAGGTGGTCGAGCCGAAGGTGTCGCCCAACGCCCCGTCGAGGATGCCCAGCAGCGAGCGGTGCAGCGGATCCACCGCGTCGCGGTAGCGGCTCTCCTGGCCCCGGTCGAGGGTCACCGCGCGGACCCGGTCCGGCCCCTCCGCCAGCACCCGCAGCAGGTCCGGCAGCAGCGGGGCCCGGCCCTGCGGGGTGTGTTCACGCAGGTGCCGCAGGCAGGCCGAGAGCACCGACTGCTCGTGGTCGTCCAGGGCCCGACCCCGCACGATGGTCAGCAGCGCCGCCACCATGTTCAGCACCCGGCCGTGCGTCTCGGCGGCCAGCGCCCGGCCGGCCCGGCCGCCGATCCGCTCGGCGGCCAGCCCCATCGCCCCCGGGTCCAGCACGTTGATCCCGCCGACGCCACGCCCGATCGGGATCACCTGCCCGCCCAGGGCGCGCACGGTGTCCGCGTAGTCCGGCTTGAGGTCGCCGAGGACCAGCGGCACCACGCCGGTCGCGGCCAGGCCCACCGCCATCCGGTTGATCAGGGTCGACTTGCCCAGGCCGGGCATGCCCAACATGAACAGCGACGGGTTGGAGATGTAGCGGGCCCGGGTGAACCAGGAGATCGGATCACCGCAGACCGTGGCGCCGGTGTAGAGATGCTGACCCAGCGGCACCCCGGACATCGGCGCCCCCGAGCCGGCCGAGAACGGCCACAGCCCGCACGCCTGCACGGTGGTGGCCCGCCACATGGTGGGCGCGTCGAGATAGCCGACCCGCCCGCCGCCGGGCCCCTCCCACCCCCGCGCCGAGGCGGGCAGCTCCCGGCGGGGCCGGGGCGGCCTGGTGTTCTTCGGCGGTACGGGGGCCCCGTCGTCCGGGTCGCCGACCAGCCCGGTCAGCGCGGTCCGCGCCCCCGAGGTCCCGGCCGGCCAGCCCGCCCCGAGCCCGTCCGCGCGGACGACAGGTGCGCCGCTCACATCGCCTCCTGGAGTTCGTGTGGCAGCACGGTCTGCTCCCACGGAAGGATTCCGGCCGGCAGGGTGCAGGTGAACGCCGCCGCCTGCATCCGGTGGGCCGGCCGCATCGCGATCCGGGTCGCGCCGGTCATGTTGCGGACCAGCACCGACGCGTCGTCGAGCTGGGACCGGTCGTCCACGGTGACGGTGAGCATCAGCGAGAACTCCACCAGCCCCGCCCCGGTGGCCTCCTCGGCGGCGGCCTGCTCGGCGGCGCGGACCTCGGCGGCGGCCCGCGCCTGCACCATGCCCCGCCCGGAGGTGGCCATGAACTGTGCCGTACGCCGGTCCGCCTCGACGATCCGGGCCGAGGTCGCCGGGTCGATCGGCCGGTAGAGCAGCGCCACCCGCTTGCGGCGGGTGCCGGCGGACGCGTCGAGCATGGTGCGCAGCACACTGGAGCGCACCGTGCCCCGGGGGGCCAGGGTGAGCAGCCAGGTCCGGGAAACCCCCGAGTCGTGCTGGTAGGCGTCCACCGACTCGACCGCGGCCACCGGCCCGCAGTCGGCCCACTCCAGCCCGGTCTGCCCGTGCTCGGCGCGGACGCTGAGCACCTCGGCGGCGCACGCCGGGTCGTACGCCACCCGGACCACCTCGGCGATCTGCTCGGCCGACAGCGGCTCGGCGACACCGCCACCGGCCCCGATCAGCCCGGTCAGCAGGCTCGGCACCCGGATGGCCAGGTCGGTGACCACGTCCTCCGGATCGCGTCGCGGCCCGCCCACCGGGGCGTAGGTGAGGGTGATGTACGAGTTCATCTCCGACGACGCCGACGGGTAGTCCTCGACCACCTCCTCCAGCACCGCGCGCGCGGCGGCGGGAGCGGCGGCGTCCAGCCGGGGCAGCACCTCCGCCGCGAGCCGGGTGCCCGGGTCCGGGGCGGTCTCCACCACCACCGACGCCCCCCGCAGCCCCGGCTCGTGGGCGAGCCGGGACAGCCACTCCCCCCACAGCGACACCCACGTGTCGACCTGTTCCGGGTCGACCAGCGACCCGCCGTCGGGCTCGCACCGCAGCACGATCGTGTAGAGGTTGCGGCTCTTGTGGTGCAGCACCCCGAACGGCCTGTCGTAGGCGTCCCGGCCCTCCCGGGCGAGCACCCCGCTGAGCAGGCCGGGCGGCGGGAACCGGCCACCCGGTCGCGCCGAGAGCGGCCCGGAGACGTACAGGTGCTCCCGCCGGGACACCCGGCGCGACCAGCCGATCCGCAACGTCAGCAGCTGGTACATGTTGCGGCCGTCCTGGGTGCGGACCGCCATCGGCAGCAGCGCCACCACCAGCGGCACGCCGACCACGAACGCCGCCTGCAGCGACGCCAGCGAGGCCAGCAGCACCAGCACCAGCCCGCCGAACACCCCGACCGTGCCGACCAGGCCGAGCGGGCCCAGCCCGGCCCGGCGCGGCCGACGCCAGTTGCCGTACGTCGGTTCGATGACGGCTTCGGTCGTCATTGCCTCCCCCTCGTCTCACCCGGGCGACGACCGGCCGGCCGTCGCCCCGCTGTCAGTTGTGGCCGGCGTCGCCGTCCGCGCCCGACACGGTGCCGGCCGCCATGTTCCGGCCGGTGCGGGCCGCCCGGTGCGCCCCGTCGATCGCCGCCCCGACCGGCCCGGCCAGCCGGGCGGCGGAACCCGCGGCCGCCGCGGAGCCGGCGGAGCCACCCGCGTTACGGCCGGTCCGGCCCTCGCCGCCGGACGGTCCCTGCCGGCCGGTGTCGCCCCGGCTGCCCTGCGGCCCGCGAGCCCCGGACGGCGCGCCACCGCCGCCGCCACCTGAGGACAGGGCGGACCCGGCGACCCGTTTCGCGCCGGAGGCGACCATGCCGCCCGCGGCCGAGACGGCGGTGCCGGTCGGGTCGCCGGTGCCCAGCGCCGCCGTGGCCGGTACCACGATCTTGAGCAGCGCCGGCAGGGCGATCGCCGACAGCAGCAGCACGCCGATGCCGGCGATGCGGATGTGCGAGGAGTTCTGGGTCCGGCTGCCGACGGCGAGCATCTCCGCGCCGGAGAACATGATCAGACCGACGGCGGGCTTGTAGAGCAGCCAGGCCACCGTCCAGCCGATGTGCTTGCGCCACCAGCCGGCGCCCCAGTTCGTCATCGACGCGGCGGCGGCCAGCGGCAGCGTGCCGAGCATGATGGTCATCACGCCCAGCCGCAGGTAGAGCATCAGCACGTGCACGATGGCGGCGATCAGCAGCAGGAAGGCCAGCACCAGCAGCAGGAACGACTCGATGGAGGAGCCGTTGTCCACACACGGCACACCCATGATCACCTGCATGGCCGCCGACTTGAGCAGGTGGTCGGAGAAGCCGTCGGAGAGGCTGGCCGCCCGGCCCACCACCCACGACCCGGCCCCGGCGACCAGGATGACCCGCAGGAAGCCCTGCAGGGCGGTCCGCCCGGCGGTGCCCTTGCGTTCCATCGCCATCCGGGCGGCGGCGAACAGCACCGACCCGATCGCCAGGTAGGTCACGACCCACTCGATCTGGTCGCTGATCAGGCTCGGTACGTCGTCCGGGCCGCCCTCGGTCGTGGTGCCCAGCGTCGGCACCGAGGCGCTCAGCTCGGCGAAGATCGAGATCGCGGCGGCCAGCATCAGGTTGGCGATCATCCGGACCAGGGTGCCGATCGGGTCACCGAGGAACGAGAAGAAGCCGGTGATGATGTCGAGCGGACTGGGAGGTGAGCACCCGCCCATCTACTTCCTCCAGAGTGTGTAGCCGGCGCTGCCGGTGACCGTGCCGAGCGACGCGTGCACCACACCGGCCCGCGACGGCACGACCTTCCAGTCACCGGCGTCCCAGCGCAGCGCGACCAGGGTCGCCACGTAGCCCCCGGCACCCGTCTTGACCAGCAACTGCACCTGGGCGGTGTCGGCCGCGTACCGGGCCAGGGCGAAGCCCGCGTAGCTGCCGCCGCCGCGACTGGTGACGACCCCGGCGGCGGCTCCCAGCCGGGCCACCAGCACGTCGCGGCCCGGCCCCGGCAGCACCTGCCGGTCGGCCACGGCCCGCCAGGTGGGCCCGGCCAGCTGGGTGGGCACGGCGTGTGCCGCCAGCACCGCGCCGATCGGGGTGTGCGCGAAGCAGCCCAGCACCCCGTCGGCGGTGCGCGACGGTCCCTGCGTCGCGGAGACCGGCACCCGGTCGCCGCCGTCGAGGGTCCGCCACGCCACGTCGTCCGGCGGCACCGCCGCCCCCGAGGCCACCACCGGCCGGGACGGGCACCGCGCCACCGGTGCGTCGGCGGCGGTCCGGGCCACCGGGTCGACCGCCGTCTGCCGGGTCGCCCCGGACACCCAGACCCCCGCCGCCAGCAACGCCATGCCGGCGAGGAACGCGACGGACAGCAGCCAGCCGCGCTCGGCCCAGAACGGCGGGTCCGCCGGGGACCGGCCTCGCCCGCCGGTCACTGCGGCTGGCCCGCGGTGGTGCCGGCACCACCGAGGAAGAAGTTGGCCAACGGACCCGCGACGGCGACCAGGATGCAGCCACCGAGCACCAGGCCGAGGCGGGACATGTGCTCGGAGCTCTCGCCCCGCTTCACCGAGACCGCCATCATCGTTCCGGTGATCAGCACCCCGGCCACCCCGGCGGCGGTGCCGGCCCAGGCGATCAGACCCAGCAGCTTGTTCACCAGGGTGTTCAGCTGGCCCGGCGCGTTGGGGGTCGGGTTGATCCCGGCACCGCCCGGCTGCTGCGGGTCCGGGGCCATCGGGAGGCGGGCGAACAGGTAGGCCGCCGCGTACTGGGACAGGCTCGTGAACGTCATCGGAACAGCTCCTTCAGGGCAGGTGGCATCACCGGAGGCGTCGACGACGCTCCGGCGGCGACGGAGGTGGGACAGGGCCGGCAGTGCGGGGTGCGCTGCGGCCGGCGGCGACCGGCTCAGAGTCCGAGGTCGCCGAAGAACATGACGAGCGGTCCGGCGGTCGCGCCGAGCACGCAACCCATCGCAACGAACACCGCCCCGCGGAAGTGGTCGCTCATTTCCCCGGGCACGCCCCGGTTGAGTTGGATGGCCATCGAGATGCCGAGGATGAGCAGCCCGGCGACGCCCGCCGCGCTGACCCCCCAGGCGAGCAGGTTCAGCAGGTCGTCGGCCGCGCCGCCGGCCGGGTTGTACGGCGGTGGGGGCTGGAAGGCCGGCAGCGGGGAGGGCGCCGCCGCCGGACCCCGTGCCAGGAGCGCGGCGACGATCCCGTACCCGGAGGTCACGGTGTCCTCCCCTCGCCGGCCGACCCGGTCGCCACCCGCAGCCGGTCCAGGGCCTTAGGCATCCGGGCGGGCTGCTGTCCCAGCCGCCACGCCGGAATCCACGGCACCCGGTGCACCGGGGCGACCGACCGCAGCACCCGGATGCGACGGGCCAGTGCCGACGGCAACCGGACCGGGGCGTCGGCCAGCAGCACCAGACCGACCAGCCGCATGCCGGGCGGATGACGCCCCTCCCGCAGCGCGTTGAGCGCCCGGGACATCGCCCGCATGCCCTCGGCGTTGGTCCGGGCGACCAGCATCACCGTGGCCGGCTCCGCCCGTGCGGCGTCCGGCCACCGGCAGCCGAGGTCGACGCCGCCGAAGAGCCGGGACAGCGTCGTCGTGCCGGCGCCACCGTGCGCCGCGATCCAGCCCAGCCCCGCCTCGGACAGGGACCGCCGGGACACGGCCGCCCCGGGTCCGGTCCGGACGGACGGCGGCCCCGGTGGCATCCGCGGTGCCGGGTCGGTCATCGTCGCGGACCCCATGCACCCACCTCCTGTCGAATGTCGCTCCACTTCGTCGACGTCCCGGTTGAACCACCCCGGGTCCCGACCCGTCAGTACGGCGGGCCGGGCGGTCGACGGACGCCACTACGACGGGCCCCGCCACCCGGTTCACGCCGGGGACGAACTTTTTTCCACCGCACTGGTGAGCAGCCTGGGAGGCGACATGGCAGCGTCCGACAACGACGGCGCGGAGCCGACGCAAGGGTCGAACCGGAGCAGCGCGGCGCTGATCGGCGCGGCCGTCGCGGCCGGGCTGAGCTGCCTGGCGACCCCGGTGGCCGGGGTGGTCGGGGCCGCCGCCGTCTTCGTGATCGGCGCGCTGGGCGTGCTGCTCGCCCCGCTCGTCGCGCTGATCCTGTTCTTCGGCGGCGGCGGTGGGTCGGCCGATCCGGTCAGCGCCGCCGACGACTCGCTGGCCGCCGCGCAGGGCGACGGCAAGGGCACGCTCGACCCCGACCAGGTGCCCGAGGGGCTGGCGGACAGCATCGAGGACGCGGGGAAGACCTGCACCCAGATCGGCCCCGTGGTGATCGCCGCGCAGATCGAGGTGGCCTCCGGGTGGGACCCGGCGAAGGTCGGCCCGAACGGGGAGAAGGGGATCTCCCAACTGCCGCCCGAGGTCTTCACCAGGTACGGCGAGGACACCGACGACGACGGCGACACCGACGCGGTCGACGAGGAGGACTCGATCGCCGCCCAGGCCAAGCACGTCTGCGCCCTGGCCGGGCAGGCCCAGGCCCTGCTCGACGACGGCGAGGCGATCGGTGAGGTGCTCGACCTGACGCTCGCCGCGTACGCCGTCGGCATCGACGAGGTACGCCGGGCCGGTGGCGTCCCCTCCACCAATGCCGCCCAGCTCTACCTCGCGCAGGTCCGGTCCCTGTTCGCCAAGTACCAGGGGCTCGGCGGTCCGCCGCCGTCGTTCCCGCCGACCACCTCGCCCAGCCCCGGAGCCTCGGGCGACTGAACCGCACCGACCGGCGGAACCGATCCGACCGGCAGACCGATGAGGAGTGTCCATGACGGTGACGACCCCGCAGGAGCAGACCCGCGCCGACGACGCGCCGCCGGACGACCGGCCGCCCACCTCACCGTTCATCCTCTACCTGCGTGACGACGAGTACGACGAGGAGTTGGCGCTGCTCAGCAACTGGGTCCGGCTGCTGCTCGTGCCGATCTACGCCCGGGAGGCGTCCTCGGCCGCGCCCTGGTGCGGGCAGTGGTGGCGGCACCCCGAGGCGGTGGCGCAGCTGCACGGCCTGTGGCTGGCCTGGCAGGAACTCACCGGCCCGGAGGCGGGACTGTGCGGCCCGGCCAACTGGCACCGCGACTACCTGGAACCGGTGCTGACCAGCCTGCGCAACCCGGCCGGGCCGTTCGCCGGCTGCAAGGCGGGCGCGCACCGGGCCAAGGAGATCCCGCACACCGACCCGTACTGACCACGGCGGCCCGCCCCGCCCCGCCCCGGGCCGGCAGGTCCGGGTCCGGGGCCGGCACGTCGGGTCCGGGCCGGACTCGGACCTGACGTGCCCCGGGCGGGGCGGGGCCGGCCGGAGCGGCTCAGCGGGAGATCGGGGCGGTGACGATCGCGGTGCCGTCCACCAGGCCCACGGTGACGAAGGCCAGGTCCGCGACCGGCAGCGACAGTTCGCCGGTCACCTCCTGCGGCCCGGTCGAGGCGGTCCAGTCCCGCACCACGTGGGTGACGCCGTCGCGGGTCACCGCGAACAGCCGGTACCGCAGGCCCTGGCGCAGGCCGGTGGCGGTGATCCGGATGGTGGAGCCCCGCCCCTCGTCGGTGGTGATCGCGACGGAGAGGCTCACCCCCTCGGCAGGCGCCTCCCCGGTCGCGGTGAGCACCACGCCGCTGCGGTCGCCGAAGCCGGTGACCGCAGCGATCCCGCCGGCCAGGACGACGGCCACCAGCGCGGCGGCCACCCCTGCCCAGAGGACCGTCCGGCGACGCCGGGCCGGGTCGGCGGGCCGGGTGCCTCCCGGGCCGGGGGCCGTCGCGGGTCGGTCCCCGCCGGGGCGGCTGCCCGCCCCACGGCCGGTGGTACGCGGACCGGCACCCCGGCGGTCACCCCGTCGGGGTGCCGCGACCGGCGTGCCGGACTGCGGGACCGGCGCCACGTCGGCGGGCGGCCCGGTGTCGGCGGCCGGGGCGGGGGGCAGGTCCGACCCGGCGGGTGCCGGCGGGCCGCCGTCGGCGGCGGGTGTGACCGGGCCGCCGTCGGCGGCGGGTGCCGGCGGCGGGTCGGCGGGCGGACGCGCGACCGGCACCGGTGCCGCCGGCCGACCAGATCCGGTGGAAGATGGCGGGCCTGCCGGCGGCGGGTCGACCGACAACGGGCCCGGTGGCAGTCCCGACGACGGCGGGTCGGCAGGCGGCGCGGGGTGGGCGCGGGGGTCCGCCGGGGGGCCGAACCCGGGCGGTAGCGGAAACTCGGGCGTCAGGCCGGCGAGGTCGTCCCAGTCGGCGGCGTCCAGCCCGCCGAGGGCACTGGTCACGCCGCCCATCTCGCCCGCCGCGGCCAGGCACTCGTCACAACCGGCCAGGTGGTTCTCGAACGCGACCCGGTCGGCATCGTCGAGCGCGCCGAGCAGGTAGAGAGCCAGGGTGGCGTGCTCAGCGGTGGGATGGTCACCCCCGGTGCGCATCACGCCCCCCTTCTCGACCCGGAGACACCGGTGGCGGTGTGACGACCCCAGGGACGGCAGCCGTCCGGGAGGTCGAGCGGGAAACCGACACGTCGCGTCATCACGACGACTCGGTCGGGCCGATCGCTGCGTGCAGCGCGCGCACCGCATAGTACGTTCTGGACTTTACCGTACCCTCCGGGATTCCCAGTCGCTGCGCGGCCTCGGCGACCGAGGAGCCCTTGTAGTACATCTCGACGAGCACCTCACGGTGTTCCGGTTTGATCTGCTGCAACGCCAACCGGACGGTGTGGGTGCTGACCACCCGGTCCATCTCGTCGTCGGCCGAGGCGAGCCGGTTGAGGTCGGGGATGGCCACCTCGGGCGGTCGGGACTGCCGGGCGCGCATCGCGTCGATGGCCACGTGCCGGGCGACCGTGTAGAGCCACGGGGCGATCCGGCGTGGGTCCTCCGCCAGCGTCTCCAGGTTCCGCCAGGTGCGCAGGAACGTCTCCTGGACCAGGTCCTCGGCGAGTTCCTGCCGACCGAGGACGAGGCGGGTGAGGAACCTCAGCAGCGGTCCCCGGTACTGCTCGTGGATCCAGCGCATCAGGGCCTCGGGGGAGGCCCGTTCGGTCGCCGCGTCGCCGGTCACCCCGGGCGCTTCGTTGGGCACCGCCGACACAGAACGCCTCCCCCTGACGTACGGGTCGCCCCCGTACGGCCGCGCCGTCGTCTCGACGTCGAGCCCGCCTAGGAAGAGAGCATAACCGTGCTCATCGGACGGTCGACCGGGCCGTCGACCGGTCGACGGGTGCCGCCGGGGTGCGACGGTGGACGGCACGGCGGTGGTCCACCGGTCGGTGTCGTGCGCCGGGGCGACGAGGGTGGCCACGCTCATCGGGTGAAACGCAGCCAGCGGACGTTGACGAACTCCTCGGGTTGGCCACTGGCGAACGTGAGGTAGACGTCGTGCACCCCGGTCACCGGGGCGAGGTTCCCCGGCACGGTGACCCAGTTTTGCCAGCCTCCGGTACTGGCCACCGCGATGCTGCCCACCGGCGGCAGGCCGGGGGCGTCGAGGCGTACCTCGATCAGGCCGGAGACGCCCTGCGGCGCGCCGGAGGCCACCCGCACCTGGAACTGGGTCGCCGGTTCGCGGCCGAAGTCGACCCCCCGGTATCCGGCCCAGTCGCCGTGGGCGAGGAAGCCCAGGTGCTCGCCGCCCTCACTGGAGGGTTCCTTCCGTACGCCCTGCTGCCGGTCGAAGCTGGCCGCCGCGATCTCCTGGCCCACGCCCCGGGCGGCGACGACGGCCGCCGGCCCCTCCACGACCACCGGTCCCTCGACGACCACCGGGCGCTCCACGACCACCGGGCGTTCGACCTCGGGTGCCGGCTGTCCGGCCGCACCCCCGCCGAACGGGGTGAGCGTGATGGTCATCTCCCGGGGCTGGACGTCCTGGATGTAGGAGGCGTCGTCGGCGACGTCGTCGAAGGGGAAGCCGTACGCCCGGCCGTCGGCGCTGTGCCGGTGCAGCACCCGGGAGTAGTGGTTGGTCACCGGATGCTGGTAGTAGGCGTCCCGGCTGGTGGTCGGCTGGTCCGGTTGGTCGAGCACCGACCGGTTCAACCCGGCCCCGAGGACCGCCGCCACCGGACCGGAGAGCCCGTCGTTGGGTGCGGCGAGCGCGCCGTCGCAGTGGAACACGTTGAGTGTCGAGGGCCGGTCGAAGGCGCGGACCCCGCCGTCGAAGGCGAACCGCCCGTCGACCACCCGGCCCCGGACGGTGCCCTCCGACCGGTGGATCCGCAGCTCGGTACGGCTGTACCGGTCCCAGATCTCGGCGATGTAGCCGTCGTAGTAGGTCGGGTCGAAGCGACCTGTCTCGATGCCCTTGCCCGGTGCGATGACGCGCAGCCCGTCGCCGACCACCAGCCGCTCGAAGCCGGGCTGGCGGGCCAGTTCGGCGAAGATCGCGTCCCGGCCACCGTCGACGAGCTTGCCGGTGGCCTGCTCCACGTCGCCGAGCAGCCGGATCGACATCGGGATGCTGAACATGTCCACGGTGGTGGTGTTGCAGAACATGCCGGAGGCGTTGTAGGTGAACTCACAGCAGTCGTGCAGGACGCCGAAGCTCGGGTCGTCGGCCACCCAGCCGACCGGGTACTGCAACGCCGGCCGCCCGTTGCCGTCGGTGACCACGGTGAACCGCAGCTCGCCGTCGATGGCGAAGTAGATCCGGCCCGACATCATCGGCAGGACGAACCGGGTCACCCCGGAACCGGCCAGCCGCACGCCGATGTCGGCGACGCCGTCCGGGCCGTTGTGCGCCGGGTCGGCCGGGGTGAACTTCCCACTCTCCCGGACGTAGCCCATCGCCCCGGTCTCCGCGTCGGTGCCGACGACGTACATCCGGATCGCCGAGTTGGCGAACCGGCCCGTGCTGTTCACCACGTTCAGCGGCAGGCCGCCCGAGGCCCGCGCCCGCGAGATCAACGGGGCCGCCACGAGCGGCACGCCGACCACGGCGGCGCCGGCGAAACCCATCCCGAGTACCCTGCGGCGAGAAAGCATCCCAAGCTCCGATCAACGACACGGCCATCGCCGCCGAGTCCCGGTGTGACGTCGGCCCGGCCCGGCGGTAGCCACGTTGACGGCCCGCCGTACCCCTCGGTTCAATGTCGACCGGACCAAAATCACCAGATCCGATTCGAGCCCGGTGAACCGGGGACATCGCGCATCCGTCACGACAGCGATGTCGCCACGCCGGAAGGGACACCTCCCGTGAAATCCGATCACCCCTCCGTACTCGCCCGACTGGGGTCGATCCCCCGTCGTACCGCAGCCTTCGTCGTCGCCGGACTCGCCGTGTTGTCCATGGTGGTGGCCGCTGTCGGCTGGGGCGCGGCCGAGGCCCGCGACGACGACCTGACCGGTCGGCCCGTCTCCAAGGAACACCTGACGACCATCCAGGCAGCCGCCCGCTCGTGCCCGACGCTCACCCCGGCGCGGCTGGCCGGCCAGCTGATGGCCGAGTCGGGGTTGGACGGTCGGGCCGACCGGACCGCCTCCGGCGGGCAGGGCATCGCCGGTCTCGACACCGCCGCGTGGAAGTCGTGGGCACCGTGGCCCGGCGCGGAGCGTTCCGATCCGGCCGCGAACATCCTCGCCCTGGCCCACCTGATGTGCGACCTCAGCGGCCAGGTGCGGCTGGCGGACGTCGCGGGGGACACCTGGCGGCTCTCGCTGGCCGCGTTCCACACCGGCCTCGACGAGGTACGCGACGCCAAGGGGGTGCCCACCGACGCGGTCGAGTACGTCGACCAGGCCAGCGGGTACGCCGCCTACTACGGCAAGCTGACCGCGTTCGGCGGTTCCGGCCAGCCCCGCCCCAGCTCCGGCGTCCAGCAGCCCAAGGCGGTGCCCGGCAACTACACGGCGCTCGTCGTCCGGGCCGGTTCGGTCTGCCCCGAGGTGACGCCGCCGCTGGTCGCCGCCCAGCTGATGGCGCTGTCCGGATTCGACGCCAACCTGCTCGGCCCCGAGGGGCAGCGGGGTGTCGCGCAGTTCCGACCCGAGGTGTGGCAGGCGTACGGCCCGTCCGACGCCTCGGCGTGGGACCCGCAGGCGGCGATCCCGGCGGTCGGCACGGCCCTGTGCGCCCTGCACAAGGAGCTGTCCGGGCTGGAGGGTGACCCGTCGCTGCTGGCGTTGGCCGCGTACCGCAACGGCCCGGCCGCCGTGCGCCAGGCCGGCGGCGACCTCGACGCCGGCACGCAGGCGTTCCTACGGACCATGCGGGAGCACACCGACTACTACGCCCTGGACAACCGGCTGCGGCCGACGCCGCCGTCGGCGTCGCCGTCGCCCAGCCCGACCGTGACCCCGCCGGCGTCGCCGTCGCCCGGCCCGAAGGGCAGCTCGGCCGCCCCGCCGCCGCCCGCGAGCCCGTCGGCCAAGCCGGCGGCGGCACCGACCCGACCGGCCGGCACCAAGCAGCTCGTGGGCAAGGAGACCGGGCTGTGCGTCACCGCCGGGACCAGCGACGGGGTACGGGCGGTGCTGAACAAGTGCCGGGAGGAGCGGTCGCAGTGGTGGGACTTCCGCTCCGACGGCAGCGTCCGGGCCAACGGGCTCTGCCTCGACGTGGCCTGGGGTGAGAAGAAGGACGGCACCCCCGTGCAGGTCGCCGTGTGCAGCGGCAATCCCGCCCAGAAGTGGGAGTGGATCGAGCACAACGGCCGCACCTCCCTGTTCAACCGGGAGACCGACCGCTGCCTGGACGTCGACGGGCACGGCGTCGGCGCGCCGATGATGTCCTGGATCTGCGTGTTCAACCCGAAGCAGACCTTCACCCGGCGGTAGCAGTACCGACAGGCGGGCTCCGGTGGGCAACGTGCCCACCGGAGCCCGTCGCGTCGGGACCGCCGGGGCCCGGCGGTCACCCGGGCCCGGCACCGGCGTCGGCGGCCGGGCCGGGCACGACCGGTGGAGGGCTCAGCCGGCGAACCGGCGGCGGCGCAGCCGCAGGCCGAAGACCACGGCGACACCGCAGAGCAGCGCGATGCCGAGGATGACGGCGAGCGCCGCGCCGTTGTTGCCCTGCTGCTGGCTGGCCACCTGGTTACGGTCGTCGACCGCCACCGACACCGAGGCGGCCGGGTTGATCATGCCGGAGCCGTACTTGGCGTCGGGGGCCGTGCCGATCGCGTCGGCGGTGCTGCGGATACGCTCCTTGACCTGGGCGGCGGTCAGGTCGGGCTGGGCCGCCCGGATCAGCGCCGCCTGCCCGGCGACGAACGCGACGGCGAACTCGGTGCCGGTGTTGCTGACCGCCTTGCCCCCGCCCACGCCGAGGCTCGCCACGTCCACCCCGGGCGCGACCACCTCCACCGCGCCCTGCACGTACTGCTCGGCAAGCTGGTCGCCGGCACCGACGCCTCCGGTGAACAGCAGCGCACCGCCCCCGGAGCGGCCGGCCGGGGACGGCGGCGGCACCGCTTTGGTCGGCGCACCGGCCACCAGCAGGACATCGTGGTCGAGGGCGGTGGCCACGGAGGACGCCACCGCCGGGTCGCCGAGGTCGACGTGGGAGCCGACCGCGACCACCGACGCGCCGGCGCTGACCGCCACCTCGATGGCGTTCGCCGCGTCGGCCGCCCGCGCGGCGCCCGAACCACGGACCACGCGGACGGGCAGGATGGTGGCGTCCGGCGCGATGCCCACCGGGCTGCCGTCGACGCTGCTGTCACCGGCGATGATGCCCGCCATCGCGGTGCCGCTGCCCAGGCAGTCGGTGTCCCCGCGCCCGTTGCCGACGGTCACGTCCGCGCCGACCGCCACCCGGCCGCTGAGCTGCTGCACACTCGCGTCGACGCCGGTGTCGACCACCGCCACCTTGACCCCGTTGCCACGGGTGAGGGTCCAGGCGCTGTCGGCGGCCATCCGCAGCTGCGCCCAGTCCGACCTGCTGCTCGACCCGGTGGTGGCGGTGCACTTCGGGCCGTTCGCGCCCGGTCGGGGGCTGCCGCCCGTTCGGGTGGGGCTCGGATCCGGGCTCGGGCTGACGGCCCTGGGTGTGGGGTCGACCGCGCCGGAGGGCCGGGCACTCGGGGTGGGCCGCTTGCCCGTCGGGAGCTGGCCGTACTTCACCCCCTCACCGGCCGCGTCCCAGGGCAGCACGAGCTGCCAGCCGGCCTTGAGGCTGCCCGGGTCGGTCAGCCGGGACCCGTCGGGCTGCACCCGGCCGGTGTTGAGGTGGTAGATCTCCGCGGACCGTTCGCCGCTACCGAGGAACCGCCGCGCGATCGCCGTCAGGCTCTCCGGCTGGCCCTGGTACTGCGCCGCGACCACGTAGTACTTCACGTACGGCTGCGGATCGTTGGTGGCCTTCGCCACAACCGGCCCGGTCGGCGCCATCAGCACGCAGCCGGCCATCGCCACCGCGAGCAGGCGGGCAAGGATCGAGCGCTTCGCCAGCACTGGGTGTCCCCCTTCAGTCACCATGGCCGAGCGTCACCGGCCTTCACCGTCTATTGCGGATCAGCGGCCGGTCCGTTCAAATCAATCTGAACCAGATTTCCATGATCCTCGTCATGAGGTCAGCCGAGGGTACCGGCCGCCGATGACGGGAACGTCTCCTCGGGCCGTCCCCCGATGGGGACGGATGACCGGCAGGCGGGCGACCCTCCACCACCGACGGTGGCGGCGAACGACCGGCCGGGCGATCAGGTGCCGGTGGAGACGAAGGTGGGGCGGCGGTGAACGGGCTCGGGCGCACGGTGGAGCCGATGGGCGGCAACGGCTTGGACCGGGTGCCGGCCACCCGCCGTTTCGACCCGCGCCGGCACCGCCGCATCGCCGGGCTGTACGACCTCTGGCTGGCCCCGGGCGCCGGCGGACGGCTGGTGGTACCCACCGCCCCGGGCCGGCCGCTCGACGCGCGGGCCGTCGCCACCCTGGTCCGGCACGGCGCGGACGCGGCGCAGGACGTCCGGATCCTCGCCGACGACGGGGCCCGCCACCTCGACCTGTTCACCGAGGTGGCCGGCCTGCTCGGGCACGACGTGCTGGTCAGCCCGGACGGCTCGGACATCAGGCACGCCGTCGACAGGTCGGCCACCGGGCCCACCCGCCCGACCGCCGACAGCGGGCCACTGGACGCGGTGCCGCTGGACCGGGTGACCCGGCAGCCGATGGACTGGCTCGTGCTCCAGCCACCGGATCTCGCCACCTCCCTACCCGGCTGGTTCGCGGTGGACGACGGGCTGGTCCGCCCCCGTACCGGGGTGGTGGGGTTGCCGCTGCCCGACGGCCTCGCCCTGGCCACCCGGGCCGACTTCGTGACCAGGCGGGCCACCGCGCACCGGCTCGGCGCGTCGAGCGGGGTGGTCACCGTCGCCGTCACCGCCCGTTCCGGCGGCTTCCTCGTCGGCACCTACAGCGGCACCCAGGATGTGCACAGCGGCGGGCAGCTCGCCGCGCTCCTCGGCGACCTGCCGCTCTACGGCGCCGACCTGCGGCTCTGGCTGACCTGGCCGTCCGACGCCGACGAGCAGGCCCGGCTCGTCGCGGAGGTGGTCGAGCTGGCCGAAACGACCGGGGCCACCGTCTGGACCCCACCCGCGGGCGGCCGGGCCGAGCTGATCGACGACCGGCGCGACCTGCGGGCGTTCGACCCGACGGGCGCGGTCGCCGCGTGGCAGGCCCACCGGCCGAGGTACGCCGACGGCCCGTCGACCCTGGACGCGACCCCCGAGGGGCTGCTGGTGTCCCGACGCGACCGGGAACGGATCGTGGTCGCCTCCCCCGCCGCCGGAGCCGTCGACACCGGCTCGGCCGACGGCCACCCGGGACCGGCCCGCGCCGACGACCCGGCCCCCGGACCGGACGGCACCTCCCCGCCCCGCTCGGCGGACCCGGCCGACCCGGCACCCCCGACGCCGGTCGGCGACGGCACCGGGGCGGAACAGCCGGCCGTGCCCCTCCCCCGGCCCGCCCTGGTCACCGAGAGCCGCCGCGCGGCCGACTACGGCCCGCCCTGGTTGCGGCGCGGCCAGCAGGTCAACGCCGAGACGTTCGAGGCGTACGTCCTCGTCGAGGGTGACCCGGCGCGGGCGGTCGGCGACGGGTTGCCCGGCGTCGAGTTGTTCGTGCCCGCGTTCCTCGACCCCCGGTCGGCCCCGGCCGGCAGCGAACTGCTGCGGGTGCGGATCTCCCCGGGCGGCGCGATCCCGATGGCGGTGCTGCGGGCGCACGTGCCCGCGCGGTTCAAGTACGTCCTGGGCAGCCCCGACACCTACCTGCTGCCGGCCGCCCGGCTGGACCGGGTCCGGCTGGTGGGCGGTTTCCGCTGCGACGGGTTCAGCCGCCTGCTGCCCACCGTGGACGCCGACGGCGAGCCCCTGCGGATCCGCGCCGCGCCCACCAACCGTTCGGTCGCCGGGCTGCCGAACGACGTCCGCCGCTGGCCCGGCTTCGGCACCCGGCAGGCGTACGCGCTGCTGCCGGCCCGGTCCCGGGGGCTGCCCCGGGGCTGGTTGCCCCTCTACCAGCAGCGGCCGGTGGCCCGGCCGGGCCGGTTGCTGGTCGAGGTGCGGGTGCCGGCGGGACGCACCGTCGACGTCGGGGCCACCCACACCATGCTGGCCGGGTTGCCCCTGGTCCGGAGCAGGGTGGACCGGCTGCACCGGGCCGGCGTGGACCTGGTCCTGGCCAGCCGCTCGTACGACCGGATCGTGGTGCAGCGCGCCTTCCGGGCGCAGGGGGGCGGGTGGCAGCGGATCGCGGAGTTCACCCCGGGGCCGCTGCCGTCCGCCGTCGCCGGCCTTCAGTCCGCCGTACCGCCCCGGGTGGACCCGCCGTCGACCGGGGACACCTGAACCGACCAGCGGCCGGCCGGCACCGGTCCGATCACCACCGGCACGCACCGCCCCCCGGTGTCCGTGGCGAGTCGCCGCGCCCCGGCCAGCTCCGCACCGGCCAGGCCGGGGGTGAACACCACGTACGGCGCGGGCGGGTCGGCGTCGGGTGCGCTCGCCGCCGGCAGCCCCGGCAGCGACCGGCACCCCGGCGGGGCCTGCCCGCCGAGCACGTCGCCCACCGTGGCCACGCCGATCCCCCCGGCCCGCAGCCGCCCGGCGAACAGGGCGGCCGTGCGCCGGCAGTCGTCGGTGTCGCCGACCAGGGTGAGCACGTCGGGTGCCCGCCCCAGGTCGACGTGCAACCGCCACGGTCCCCGGTGGCCCAGCACCAGGGGCAGGGTCGCCGGGGGCGCGGTCTCGTCCGGGCCGAGCCAGGCGTACGCGGGCGCGCCCCGGCCCGCCGCAACCCCGACCAACCGGACCCGGATCGGCCCGAGTCCGGTCTCCAGTTCGGTGCTCAGGTACGGGACCTCGTTGCCGGTCGGCACCACCGGACGCGGCAGATCCACCCCGGCCGACGCGTCGGCGGTCCCGACGGAAGCCACGCCCGCCGAGGCGGGGACAGCCCCGGGGGATGCCACGCCGACCGACGCGCCGGCGGTCCCGGCGGATGTCCCTGCGGTCGGCGCGGTGGCGGTCGGGCTCGGACCGGCCGGCGGCTGCGGTGGGTCGATCGGGGTCGGTCGGGGTGGTGCCGACTGTGGTGCCCGGGGCGGCCAGACCGGCTTCACGGGCAGCCCGCCCGTCGTCGCCGAGGGTGACGGTCGGGTACCGGGGACCACCGCCTCCGATACCGCCACCTCGGCCGCCGCTCCCGGCACGGACTCCGACACCGGCACGGAATCCGACGCCGGGACGGGTTCAGCCACCGGGGGGGCCGCCGGCTCCGGGGCGGACGCCGCAGCCGGGTCTGCGGGCAGCTCCCGCGGGGACGTCGACCCCTCGACCGGCACCGGCGCCGGTGGTGACGCTGGACCCGGTAGTGCCGCCGGGGGCGACACCGACGGGGCGGTGGGCCGGGCGGCGGTACGCGGTGCCGGCAGGACCACCGACGGCGGCGGGGGCAGGATCGGCGGGGTGACCGCCGGCGGGGCCGGTCGCCGGGCCGGTGCCGTGACCGGCCGGGTGATCGGCGGAGCCGGCGGGGGCGACGGCGGTGCCCCCGACGTCGACGCTGCGGGCGTCCGGCGGGTGACCGGGGGCGGTGCGGTGTCCACCTCGCCGGGCACCGGCACGGCGGCCAGCTCGGCGGGGGTCGGGGTGTGGTGCCGCTGCGGCGGCCACGGCCCGTCGTCCTCCAGCACCAGCCGGCGGGGTCCGCCACGACGCAGCAGCAGCACGGCCACGGCGGCGAAGAAGACCGCCAGCAGCCCCGCACCGACCCGGATCAGCAGCGGGTCCAGCCCGTCGCCCACCTGCGGAGCCTCCGGCGGCCGGGCGACGGCCCGGGTGGTCGCGGCGGCTGTCCGCGCCGGACGGGAGGCCGTCGCGGAGGACGGGGCCACCGCGCGCGGGGTCGAGCCGGGGCGGGACGGGGTCGTGGCGCGCGGGCTCGGGCTGGCCGGAGCCGGTGACCGTGGCCCCAGTTGCGGCAGCCGGCCGATCCGTACCCCCTGGCCCTGCGCGTCCCTGGGCAGCACGAGCCGCCAGCCGGGGCGCAGGACCACCCCGTCGGTGAACGTCTCGCCGTCGGGCTGGACCCGGCCGACGTTGAGTTCGACGATCTCCCGGAACCGGTTACCGTTACCGAGGGTACGCAGCGCGATGGCGTAGAGGTACTCCCGTTGCCCGTCGACGGGTGGCCCGACCACGTAGTACCTACCGGTTTCGGCCGGCACCGCGCTGACCGGCCGTACCGCACCGGGCGGTCGAGCCACGCCCACCGGCTGCGCCGCCTGTGCCGGCTGTGCCGCCACGAGCAGCGCGATCCCGGCCAGCAGCACCGTGACAAAGGCCCGCCGCATCGCCACCATCGCTTTCCCCACCCTCGGTCCCACCGACATCCTCCCGTCCCGGCCCCCTTATACGAACCGGGGTGCCGACGGTTCAACCCGAGCCGGATCGTCCTGCGTGTGGGCGGGTGCCGTCCCGTCAGGCCGGCGGCAGGCCGCCCGCGCGCACCGCGTCCGAGGGTCGTGCCAGGATGTGGCGATGTCGTACCCCCCTCAGCCGTCGTACCCGTCCGCGCCCGGCCCCGTCACGCCGCTGATCGCCTACCCGCAGCCGATTCCCCCGCCGCCGGGACACGCGGTGCTGGCCGTCTCGGTCAACCGCGGTCCGTACCTGGTGCCCGTCCCGGCCACCAGCCGTTTCAAGGTCGACGGCCGGTTGGTGTCGATCCCCGGCGAGGGCACCTGGTACGTGGCCGTGCCGGCCGGGGCACACGACATCCGCTACACGGACTTCATGGGCATCCCGATCGTCACCACCGCGCTCACCGTCCAGCCCGGACTGGTGTACCCGCTGTCGTTCCGCTTCGGCGGCTGGCGCAACCGGGTCCACGACGGGCAGGGCACCGACGTGACGAAGTTCGGCATGTGGTCGAACTACAGCCTGGTGCTCGTCATCCTGCCGGTGGTGCTGCTGCTCTGCTGCGGTGGTCTCGGCCTGATCAGCACGCTCTCGACCTCCCCCTGACCGACGGCACCGGCCGGGCCGGCACCCGGTAACGTCGCCCCGATGCCTCCTGCGGACGGACCGAGCGGCCTGACCACGACGGAACGTGCGGTCGACGCCCGCTTCCGTGCCGTCCTGGCCCGGCTGCCCCGACGCGGACCGGCCGGCTGGCTGGTCGAGTTCCTGGTCTTCGGGCTCAAGCAGGCCTGGGCGTGCGTGTTCGGCGGGGCGATGCTGGCGGTCATCCTGGCGGCCCGGCTCTGGTACCCGCAGGATGCCGCTCTCGCCCGGAACGACCTGCTGACCGTCGCCGCGGTCGTCATCCAGGCGGCCATGCTGGCCGGACGGCTGGAATCCCTGCGCGAACTACGGGTGGTGGTGCTGTTCCATCTGGTCGGGACCGCGATGGAGTTGTTCAAGACGCACGTCGGCTCGTGGTCCTACGCTCCGGACGGGGTGCTGCGGCTCGGTGCGGTGCCGCTGTTCAGTGGCTTCATGTACGCCGCGGTCGGCTCCTACCTGGTCCGGGTCAACCGGTTGTTCGACCTGCGTTTCACGCGCTACCCCCGACGCCGGGTGACGGCGCTGGTGGCGGTCGCGATCTATGCCAACTTCTTCACCAACCACTACCTGCCGGACGTCAGGTGGCTGCTCATCACCCTCGTCGCGGTGGTGTTCGGCCGTTGCGTGATGCAGTTCCGGGTCTTCCGGTTCCGGTTGCGGATGCCGCTGCTGCTGGCCTTCCTCCTGGTCGCCTTCTTCATCTGGTTGGCGGAGAACATCGCCACCTGGTCGCAGGCGTGGCTCTACCCCGGTCAGGTGGCCGGGTGGGACCCGGTGTCGCCGACGAAGCTCGCCTCGTGGTTCCTCCTCATGATCATTTCGGTGGTCCTGGTCACCTGGGTCTCGCCACCCCGCCCACCGGAAAAGCCACGACCGCCGAAGAAGTCACCCCGACCCCCGCAGCCGGGACGTGCCACCGGCGGGGGCCGGTCGGCGGCGCAGCCCGTGCCCGGGTCAGCGCAGCCGGCGGGCGGTGAACCGGGCCGGCGGGTCGGCGACGGCGTCCTGGGCGGCGACCAGTTGGATCTCCCGGGTGCCCGCCGCGAGGGTCCGCTCCAGCACGGTGAAGACCGAGGAGATGGTCCGTTCCAGCGCGGTCGCCGGTGAACCCGTCGTCCGCAGGTGGGCCAGGTAGAGCGCGGCGGTGACGTCGCCACCGCCGTTGGGGTTGATCGGCAGCAGCGGCGTGGTCACCGCCCAGGCGCCCTCGTCCGAGACGGCCACCACCTCCAGCGAGCCGGTCGGCACGTCGTCGTGCAGCACGCTGGTCACCAGCACGTCCCGGGGGCCGGTGGCGCGGACCACGTCGACGGCGTCCAGCACGGCGGGCAGCGAGGTGGTCGTCCGGCCGGCGAGGAAGTCCAACTCGAAGTGGTTCGGGGTGATGATGTCGGCGCGCGGGACCACCACGTCACGCAGGTACTCCGGAATGCCGGGCCGGACGAACATCCCCCGCCCGGTGTCGCCCATCACCGGGTCGCAGCAGTACACCGCGTCCGGGTTGGCGGCCCGCACCCGGTCGGCCGCGGCGAGGATGACCGCACCCATCGCCGGGTCGCCCTGGTAGCCCGACAGCACCGCGTCGGCGGTGCCGAGCACCCCCCGGTCGGCGATGCCCTCGATCACCTCCGCCACGTCGGCCGGGGCCAGCAGCGGCCCGCGCCACGCGCCGTACCCGGTGTGGTTGGAGAAGTGCACGGTCAGCACCGGCCAGACCTCGTGCCCGAGGCGCTGGAGGGGGAACACGGCCGCCGAGTTGCCGACGTGGCCGTAGGCGACCGAGGACTGGATGGACAGGATCTTCACCGGCTCATCATGGCCGTTCCCCCCGACACCCCGGGTACGGGCCCACCGATTCGCCCCCGCGTCGCCGACCTGCCGGGTCGGACCGGGCGGGCGGTGACGGTTCCGGCCGCCCCGGCGGTGCACGCGGGGTCGGCCGGAACCGTGCTCAGGTCAGGTCGAGGGTGTACTGCGCGGTGTGCACCGTCCCGTCGACCTGGAAGTCGAAGAACGCCCGGTAGCGGCCCGCGCTCGGGGCGGTCAGCCAGAACCGCACCGTCCCGTCCACCAGTTCCTGGTCCGGGTGGACGTGCACGTAGCCCAGGTCACCCTCACGTACCACCACCAGGTGCCCGTACGCCCCCAGGTAGCGTTCCAGGCGGGCCGGGTCGACGCCGTCGAGCCGGAAGGACAGCGGCACCGTCACCCCCACGGTGGGGGTGCCGCCCATGGTGACCGTGAACGGCCCGGCCGTGGACTGCGACGCGGCTGGCGGCAGCGGGACCGGGGTGTGCGCGCCGGGCACCTGGTGGTCGACCCCCAGCACCAGCGGGGCCGTGGTGCCGTCGGCGCCGGTCACCGAGAAGTCGGCGTAGATCCGGTAGCCGCCGGGCCGGGTCAGCGTCAGCGGGACGCTCCAGGTGCCGTCCGCCGCCATGGTCGGGTGCAGGTGCTGGTAACCGCTCAGGTCCCGCCCCACCACGACCAGGTGCAGCGGCTTGTCGTGGACGACCGCGAACCGGGTCGCCGCCTTCCCGTCCGCGCCGACGATGCGGAACCGGTAGTCGGCCCGTACGCCCGCCGGTTGGGTCCGGGCCGCCGGCTCGACGGTGTAACCCCCGGCGTTGACCGACAGCCCGGTCACCTGTGCCTGGGCCCCACCGGCGTCGCCGGGATGGGTGTGCGCCCCGGTGCCGGGCCCGTGCTGGTGCCCGTCCCCGGCCGCCAGCGCCGCACCGGTGGCCGGCGGGGCGGCGGTGGTGGTGCCGTCGGCGGGCCGGGTACCGGAACCGATCCGGCCCAGCGCGAAGCCCGCCAGCAGGGCCACCACCAGCCCTCCGACGAGCAACGCGAGACCCGTGTTGCCCAGTCGGGACCCGGGATGCGGTGCAGGGGCGGCGGATACCGGCACGCCGGTGCCGGAGTCCGTCGCGGCGGAGTCCGTCGCGCCGACGTCGGCGGACGTCGCGGCGGAGGCCGCCTCGTCGGCCCCGGAGGTCGCTCCGGCGGACCCCACCGTGGCCGTGGCCGTTCCCGCCGTGGCCGCAGCCGCCTCGGCGGGGAGTCGTTTCGCCCTGCCGGAGGCCGGGGCAGCCTGAGCCGAGGTCGGGGCCGCCCTGCCGGAGGCCGGGGCAGCCGGGGCGGCCGGGACCGCCTTGGCCGGGGCCGCGCCGGTCCTGGCGGGGGTCGTCACGGACGCGGTGACCACCTGACGGCGGGCGGCGGCCGGACGGGCCGTCTTCCTGCCGCCGCCCGTCCCCTTCGACCGGTTGACGCGGGTGCCGGAGCCGGGCCGGGCGGCCGTCCCCCCGGACCGGGGCCGACCGGCGGGCCGGGTGGCGGGCACCGGGCGACGCCGCCAGGCCGCGAAGCCGACCGCCGCCACGACCAGCACCGCACCGCCGGCCCAGGCCAGCCAGCCGAGGCCGGCCCCGTCGTCGTCTTCGGCGGCGGCCGGCGGGGCGGCCGGCGCGGCGGCGGTCACCGGGGCGGTCGGTACCGCGGAGGCCGCCGGGCCGCCGTGGCCGGAGGTGGCGTGCTGTTCGGCGGCGGCCACCAGCGCCGGATCCGGCTGGTCGACGGGGGGCTGCCAGCCGGACGGCGCGGCGGTCGGCCGTCCGGTGTAGCGGAAGGTCATGGTGCCCCGGACCGGCTCACCGTCGGAGGCCACCGACAGGTAGCTCACCGCGTACTGGCCGGCCGCCGGCAGGTGGGCCAGGGTGACCACCGCCGGGAAGCCGGTGCTGTACTCCTTCGGCTCGAACTTGCCGTCGACCAGCAGGTACTCCCGGACCGGCTTGTCCAGGGGCCGGGGGGAGCCGTGCCGCCAGCCGTTGTCGACCCGGCCACCGCCGGGCCCGGTGACGGTGAAGTACGCGTTGGCCGCGACCTGCTCGGTGAAGTACAGCTCCACCGTCGTCAGCGGCTCGGCCACCGTGGCGTTGGCCGCCGGGGTCGACATCGCCAGGGTGCCGTGCGCCTGCGCCGCCGTGGTGGGCAGCAGGACCACCGCCGCGGCGAACACGAGGGCGAGCAGGCCGGCGAGGGTACGTCCGGCGGGTCCGGTGGCTGGAGGGGGACAGCGCATCGGATCATCCTCACGAAGAGTGGACTTCAATCAATAGTTCACTAACTTTTTACGCAGATGGCAAAAGTTTTGGCTACGGCGTCCCAACCTGAGGTCGGGATGATCAAAACTCGTCCCCGGCTCCGCACCCCGTGCCCGGCCGGTCACGGTGGGCCTCCGTTTCCGACCACGGTACGGATGATCCGCCGACGCCTCCCGTCCGTACCAGTGGGCGGGGACGACGCCGGGTATGCCGTACGCTCACCCGGGACCTACTACACCTCGTCGTTACCGTTGACGGACGACGACGGAGCACGACAGACGGCAGAACCGGACACGGAGGTGGCAGGTGGGCGACGACGACGCGGAGATCACCGCGTGGGCGCTGGCCGCCGGTCGGGGTGACCGGGAGGCCGCGGCCCGCTTCATCCGGGCGACCCAGCAGCACGTACGACGGTTCGTCGCGCACCTGATCAGCCCGGCCGAGGCCGACGACCTCACCCAGGAGACGTACCTGCGGGCGATGCGCTCGCTGCCGTCGTTCGCCGCCCGTTCCTCGGCCCGCACGTGGCTGCTCGGCATCGCCCGCCGGACCGCCGTCGACCACGTCCGGGCGGCCACCTCGCGTCCGCGGACGGTGCCGCTGTCCGAGTGGCACGACACGCCGGACACCCGGGGCAGCGGCTTCGACGGCGAGGTGGTCCTCAACGACCTGCTGCTGGCCCTGGCCGCCGACCGTCGGGAGGCGTTCGTCGCCACCCAGGTCCTCGGCCTGTCCTACGCCGAGGCGGCCGAGGTGTGCGGCTGCCCGGTCGGCACCATCCGCTCCCGGGTCGCCCGGGCCCGCGAGGATCTCGTCGCGGCGGTCGAGGGGAACCCCCGGGCGATCCGCCGCCGGCCGGGAAGCGCCGCCGGCTGACCGTCGCCCCCGGGCCGCGACCGTGCCCCGGGGACCCACGGGAACCACCACACCCTGCCGGCCGACTACCCGTACATGGGGTGTGAGCAGTGGCGGGAGATCCTGTCGGCACAGTTGGACGGCGAGGAGACCCCCGCCGAGCGGATCGCGGCGGACGCGCACCTGGACGGGTGCGCGGGCTGCCGGCTGTGGTGTGACCGGGCCGCGACGGTGACCCGACGGTCCCGCCTGACGCTCTCCGCCACCGACCGCCGCGACCCGACCGTCGACCGGCCCGGCCGCCTGCGGTCGACGACCGCGGCCACGGCAGGGTCGGAGCCGGAGGGCGCGGCGGCCGACCCGGATCTCGTCGACGTCGTGCTGGCCGCGCTCCCCGCGCCCCGCCGGCTGCGGGACCGGCTGGTGCCGGTCCTGCGCACCGGGCTGGCCCTCATCGGCGCCCTGCAACTGGTGCTCGGGCTGGCCCAGGTCGGCCGGGGCCCGGCCGCCGGGCACGCCCACGGCGCGCTCGACACGCTGGCCTCCGGGCACCTGTGGCACGAGTCGGCCGCGTGGAACATCGCGGTCGGCGCGGGTTTCCTCTTCGTGGCCGCCCGGCGCGCCCCGACCGGAGGGCTGCTGCCGATGTTGAGCGCCTTCGTCGGCGCGCTCGTGCTGCTCTCGGCCAACGACCTGGTCACCGGCCGGGTGGAGCCGACCCGGCTGGTCAGTCACGGGTTCCTGGTCACCGGCTACCTGATCGTGGTCGCGCTGTCCCGGCCCCGGCTGCGGCCGGACGGCCCGGCGGGGCGGGGCCGGGCAGACCGGCCCGCCTGGCGGCTGCGTACGGACGACGTGCCCGCCGCCGCTCCGACGGTGCGCCTGCTGCCGCCGTACGCGGGCTCGGCGCGGACCCGCGACCGGTCGGCCGCCTGAGCCGGACGTCGCCCGGTCCGCCGTCCCCGCGCCCGCCGGGCGGCGGCCGACGGCGCGTCCCGCCCGGCGGGACGATCCGGTCACCCGGAAGGGCACGATCCCGACCGGCCGGAACTATCGGTGACCGGTGACCGACCAACGGGACAGAGCATCGGCACAACGGAGGAAAACCCATGCGTCCCACCGGTCCACTCGGCACGAATCGACGCGCGTCAGTCGTCTTCGCCGCCGCCACCGCCGCCCTGCTGGCCGTCGGCCCCGCCGGCTGCGGCCCGGCCGACCCGGCGTCGGGCACCCCGTCGGGCGCCTCGGCACCGGCGAGCGCGTCCGCCGGGGTGATCACCATCCGCGACCCGTGGGTGAAGGCGGCCGACAAGGGCATGACGGCGGCCTTCGGGACCCTGGTCAACGACAGCGACACCGACGTCACGCTCACCGGCGCCACCACCGAGGTGTCCGTACTGGAACTGCACGAGATGACCACGAAGGACGGCACGATGGTCATGCGGCAGAAGCAGGGCGGCGTCGTGATCAGGGCGAAGGGCACCCACGTGTTGGAGCCCGGCGGCGACCACCTGATGTTGATGGACCTGCGCCGGCCAGTGCGGGCCGGCGACCAGGTCACCGTGACCCTCACCTTCGCCGACGGCCGGACCCAGCAGTTCACCGCCGTGGCCAAGCCGTTCACCGGGGCGCAGGAGAGCTACGCCCCCGGCCACGGCGCGCCCGAGCCGACCATGAAGGGTCAGCCGACCATGAGCGGTCAGCCGGTCCCGGGTGGACAGCCGACGAGCGGCCCGACCTCGTGACCGGACACCCGGACGTGCGTGCGGTGAGCCGGCGCGGCCTGCTCGCCGGCGGGGCGCTGGCCGCGGGCGGCGCGCTGGCCGGCGGTGCGGTGGTCGTCGCCGGGCGGGACGGGCCGACCGGCGGGCCGGCCGCGCCGCAGCCGAGTCCGGTGGCGGCCGTCGGGGGCCTGGTCGAGCCGTTCCACGGGCCCCGGCAGGCGGGGGTGACCACCGAACCGCAGGCCCACGCCGCGTTCGTCGCGTTCACCCTGCGACCGGGAACCGACCGGGCGGCGCTGGGCCGGCTGCTGCGGCTGCTCAGCGACGACGCGGCCCGGCTCACCCAGGGCCGGCCGGCGTTGGCCGACACCGAGGCCGAACTCGGACTGCTGCCGGCGCGGCTGACCGTGACCTTCGGTTTCGGACCCGGCCTGTACCGGGCCGCGGGCGTCGACGACCGGCGGCCCGCGTCGGTGGCCGACCTGCCGGCGTTGCGGATCGACCGGCTCCGACCGGCCTGGTCCGGCGGGGACCTGCTGGTGCAGATCTGCGCCGACGACGCGGTCACCGTCGCCCACGCCCAGCGGGTGCTGGTGAAGGACAGCCGGCCCTTCGCCACCGTCGCGTGGGTGCAGCAGGGCTTCCGGCGCAGCCCCGGCGTCGAGCCCGCCGGGCACACCCAACGCAACCTGTTCGGCCAGCTCGACGGCACCGCCAACCCCCGTCCCGGCAGCGCGTTGGACACCGCCGTCTGGGTGCCCGACGGACCGGACTGGCTGCGCGACAGCACCACCCTGGTGGTCCGCCGGATCAGCATGAACCTGGAGACCTGGGACCTGCTCGGCCGTACCGACCGGGAACTCGCCGTCGGCCGGCGGCTCGACACCGGCGCCCCGCTCACCGGCACCGGCGAACACGACGAACCCGACTTCGCCGCCGTCGGCGACGACGGGCTCACCGTCATCCCCGACTTCTCCCACCTCACCCGGGCCCGGGTCACCGACGACCGGTTGAAGATCCTGCGCCGCCCGTACAACTACGACGGTGTGCCCTCTCCGCAGGGGCACGCCGACAGTGGCCTGATCTTCGCCTCGTACCAGGCCGACGTCACCGCCCAGTTCCTGCCCATCCAACGTCGACTCGCCGACCGGGACCTGCTCAACGAGTGGACCACGCCGATCGGATCCGCCGTCTTCGCCGTCCCGCCCGGCTGCCCGCCCGACGGGTGGATCGGCCAGCAGGTGCTGGGCTGAGCCGGCCGATGACGACCATGTCACCGTGGCACCGGGCCGCCGGCCGGTTCGTCGCCGTACTGCTGGCCGGCGTCCTGACCCTGATCGTCGCCGCCACGCCGGCCCGGGGGCACAACGGACTGCGGTCCGCCTCGCCGGCCCGGGACGCGACGCTGACCCGCGCACCCACCGAGATCACGCTGGAGTTCATGGCGCGGCTCGACCCGACACTCACCACCATCGTGCTCACCGACGGGACGAAACGACGTGTCCCCACCGGCGATCCGGTGGTCTCCGGCGCGACGGGAAACGTCCGGGTGACCGCTCCCCTGCCCAACGGGACGTACACCGTCGCGTACCGGGTGGTCTCCGCCGACGGGCACCCGGTACAGGGGTCGTACCCGTTCACCGTGGCGGACCCGGCCGGTCCGGCCGCCCCGCCGTCCCCCGAGCCGCCCGGCCCGTCGACCGCCGCGGTCGCGTCGGGGCGCGACGGCTGGGTCGCCGTCGTCGGCGTCGCCGGCAGCGCGTTGGTCGTCCTGCTGGGGGCGGCGGCCGTGCTACGTCGGCGACGCCGGTCGTCGCGCCCCTGAGGCCACCCGCCGCCGCTGGGCCGCAGGCGGTCGCGGCCCGCAGAACCGGTCCGGCAGGCCGCCGGGACGCCCGCTCCCCTGTGGACCGGTGACGTCGCGGCCCTGTCCGGACATGTGCCGGGAACCGCCGGGACGTCCGCTGCGACTACCTCACCGGGTGACGCCGACCGCACGGACGGCGGCCCATCAGCCAAGGCACGGGCGACCATCGGGTACCTCCCGACACATTCGATCGGATGGATATGTCTGTCACTGAGTTGTCCGACCCGCCGAGGCCGGAATCCGCGCCGTCCGCCGCCCCAGCCGCCCGCCCGGCCCGGGGCGGGTCCCCGTTCGGCGCGCTGCTGCTGCGGCTGCACTTCTACGCCGGCGTCCTGGTCGCACCGTTCCTGGTGGTCGCCGCGTTGACCGGGCTCGCCTACACGGTGGCCCCGCAGGTGGACGCGGCGCTCTACGGCGACCGGTTGACCGTGACGCAGGTGGGTGAGCGCCCCGTTCCGGTGGCCGACCAGGTCGGGGCGGCCCGCAACGCCCACCCGGAGGGCAGCGTCAGCGCGGTGCAGCCCGGCACCGGCGACCGCACCACGCGGGTGGTGTTCACCGTGCCGGAGCTGGCGGACCGGCAGCACACCGTGTACGTCGACCCGTACACCGGCCGGGTGCAGGGGCAGCTCACCACCTGGTTCGGGTCCACACCGGCCACCACCTGGCTGGACGACCTGCACCGCAACCTGCACCTGGGCGCGGTCGGCCGGCACTACTCGGAGCTGGCCGCGAGCTGGCTGTGGGTGCTCGCGCTCGGCGGGGTGGTGCTGTGGTGGCGTCGCCGCCGGGCCTCCCGGGCCACCGCGCGGCACCTGCTCGTCCCGGACCTGACCGCCGCCCGCGGGGTACGTCGGACCCGGAGCTGGCACGCCACCACCGGGATCTGGCTCACCGTCGGCCTGCTGTTCCTCTCGGCCACCGGGTTGACCTGGTCCCGGTACGCCGGGGCGAACTTCGGCGCCGGTCTCGACGCGCTCGACGCCCGCGCCCCGCAGCTGTCCACCGCCCTCGCCGCCGGACCGGTCCCGACCGACACCGGCGGCGGCCACCACGGCGCCGCCGGGGCCGGCGGGGTGGTCGAGTCGGCCGCCTTCGACCGGGTGCTGACCGCCGCCCGGACGGCCGGACTGGCCGGCCCGGTCGAGATCGCCCCCGGCGCGCCGGGCTCGGCCTGGACGGTCACCCAGGTCGACAACACCTGGCCGGTCGCCAAGGACCGCGTCGCCGTCGACCCCACCACGGGCACGGTCACCGCCCGCAGCGACTTCGCCGACTGGCCGGTGCTGGCCCAGCTCAGTGGACTCGGCATCCAGGCCCACATGGGGGTGCTCCTCGGCCCGGTCAACCAGATCCTGCTCGCCGCGCTGGCCCTCGGGCTGCTCTGCGTCATCGTCTGGGGCTACCGGATGTGGTGGCAGCGCCGGCCCACCCGGGCGGACCGGCGGGCCCGCACCGGCACCGCGCCGCCCCGGGGCGGCGTCCGGGGACTGCCCTGGTGGGCGGTGCTGGTCGGCGTACCGGTGGTGGCGGCGGTCGGCTGGGCACTGCCCCTGCTCGGGTCGAGTCTCCTCGCCTTCCTCGTCGTCGACGTCACCCTGGGCGCGGTGGCCCGACGACGCCGCCGGGGCACCGCCCCCGACTCCCCCGTGTCGGCCGGCGGATGACGTGCCGACGCCCGGCCGGCACGTCACATTCCCGGGGCGACGATTGACCGGCCGGGGGTCGCGCCGTTACGGTCGAACCACTATCTGCGGCGTCGCGAGGTAAGCCGGTGGGAATCCGGCGCGGTCGCGCCACTGTGAGCGGTTCCGTCGTCGACGGGTCCGCGAGCCAGGACGCTCGGTCGTCCGCAGCCTTGCGATGGGGACGCGTCATCCCCGGGAAGGTTCGAATCCCATGTCGAGTCCCACTCCTGCCCAGCCGCTGGTACACCCCGTCGGGTCCGCCCGTCTGTGGTGGGCGGCCCTGGCCGTCGTCGGCGTACTCCTGCTGCTCACCTACCTGGTCGCGTTCGACCAGGGTGCGGTCTCGCGCAGCGGCATGTTCCTGCACGAGCTGATGCACGACGGCCGGCACCTGCTCGGTGTCCCGTGCCACTGACCCCTGCCCACAACCCACCCACCTTCGTCACCGTCCTGATCCGCGGGCTCCTCGCCGGCCTCGTCGCCGGCCTGCTCGCGGGCGGTTTCGGCTACCTCGTCGGTGAGCCGCGCATCGACGCGGCCATCGCGATCGAGGAGGCCGCCACCCACACCGGGCCGGTGGCCGACGACCACCACGCCGAGGACCTGGTCGGCCGGGACGGGCAGCGGTTCGGCCTGTTCCTGGCCACCGGCCTGTTCGGGACGGCGATGGGCGGCCTGCTCGCGACCGCGTTCGTGCTGCTGCGCCGACGTTTCCCGGCCGCCGACGACGGCCGGTCGGCGTTGCTGCTGGCCGGCGGCGCCCTGCTCGGCGTGGTGCTCGTGCCGTTCGGGAAGTACCCGGCCAATCCCCCGGCGGTCGGCAACCCCGACACCATCGACCAGCGCACCGTCGCCTACCTGGCGTTGGTGGTGCTCGGCCTGGTGGCCGTCTGGGCGGGCACGCTCGGCTACCGGTCGGTCCGCGCCGACGCGCCGCCCTGGCAACGGTACGGCGCCGCCCTCGGCGGATTCATCCTGGTCGCCGGCGTCGGGTACGTCGTCCTGCCGTCCTTCCAGGAGGTCCCGGACGACTTCCCGGCAACGCTGCTGTGGAACTTCCGGCTGGCGTCGCTCGGCACCCAGGTGGTGCTCTGGGTCGCCGTCGGTCTGCTGTTCAGCGCCCTGATGAGCCGACGTCCCGGAGGCTCACGCCCCGACGACCGGGCCGGCGAGCCACTGTCCGGTCAGGCCACGCCGGCCCGTCGGTGACCTCGACCAGCCTGCGGCTGGTCGCCCACGCCCACACCGGCGCGCTGCGGCGGGCGGTGTTCGGCGCGGGCGACGACGACCTGGACGAGGGCGGTCGACAGGCCGCCCTCGCCCTGGCCGGCCACGGGCGGACCGGGCCACTGGGCACGGTGGACACCTGCCTGACCAGTCCGGCCACCGCAGCGGTGCAGACCGCGTACGCCCTCGGGTTACGGCCCACCGTCGAGGCCGCGTTGGCCGACTGCGACTACGCCGGCTGGGCCGGACGCAGCCTGACCGACGTCGGGGCACGGGAACCCGGGGCGCTGCGCCAGTGGTGGGAGAAACCCGAGGCGGCACCGCACGGCGGGGAGTCCCTCGCCGCGCTGCGCGACCGGGTCGCCGGCTGGCTCGACGACCGGCTCGGGCCGGGCCGGCGGATCGTCGCGGTGACCCATCCGATGGTGGTCCGGGTGGCGATCGTGCACGCGCTCGACCTGCCGATGGCCGCCCTGCCCCGGCTGGACGTCACCCCCCTGGCGGTGGTGCGCCTCAGCCGCTACGGCCCCCGGTGGCAGCTCCGGTTCACCGCCCCGGTCGGGCCGCAGGACCGGAACCCGCGATGAACCGCCGGTCCGCCTCCGCCGAATCCGCGCGTTGGGTGCCGCCGGAGTCGAGGACGTCCTCGCCGCCGAGGGTGACCTGCACCGGTTCCGGGTCTTCAGAACCAGCCCGCCCAGCGCGGCCGGTCCGTGCAGCGGCAGCTGCGCCGGTTCCTGGGCACCACCGGCGGCCGCAGGGCCCGGTACGCTGCCGCGCTGGTGCACGCCCTCGACCCGGACCACGTCCCCCGGCCGTTGGACCGGCTGCTTCCCGCTCGGCCGTACCGCGCGGACTGACCCCGACGGACCCGGGCGGCAGGGCACGGCAGCCGGCTGCGGGGCGGCGACGGGTAGCGTCGCGCAGATGACCGGTGATCCGCTGCTGCTCGCTGCCGACGATCCGCTGGCGGTCGCGGTGACCGGGGCGATCCGCGACGGTGACCTGACCCGGCTGCGGTCGCTGCTCGGCGCGCACCCGGGGTTGGCCGCCGGGCGCATCGTCGACCGGGTCGGCGGGGTCCGTACCCTGCTGCACGTGGTCACCGACTGGCCGGGCCGGTTCCCGCGCGGTGCCGGCACCGTCGCCGCGCTGGTCGCCGCCGGTGCCGACGTCGACGCCCGGTTCGCCGGGCCGCACCGGGAGACCCCGCTGCACTGGGCGGCCAGCTGCGACGACGTGGACGTCGTCGACGCCCTGTTGGACGCCGGTGCCGACATCGAAGCTCCCGGCAGCGTGATCGCCGGCGGCACGCCGCTTTCGAATGCGCGGGCCTTCGCCCAGTGGCGGGTGGCGTACCGGTTGGTCGTCCGGGGCGCCCGCACCACCCTCGTCGACGCGGCGACGCTCGGCCTGCACGACCGGGTGGAGCGGGCCTGCACCGGCGACGCCCCGCCGTCGACCGACGAGCTGGACTGGGCGTTCTGGGGTGCGTGCCACGGCGGGCGGCAGTCCTGCGCCGGGTACCTGTGGACGCGCGGCGCGCGGCTCAACCGGGTGCCGCCGTGGGAGCACCGCACCGCCCTGGACGCGGCCGTCCGGCGCGGTGCCACCGAACTGGTCGGCTGGCTGCGGGCGCGAGGTGCCGTCACCGCCGCCGAGCTGGACCCCCACCCGCCCGACGCCACCGGCTGAACCGGGTAAGCCCACCGTGCGTCCGACGGGACGACTCCGGGCTACTCCCCGGCGGCCAACTGCTCCTTGGCGTCGTCGTAGCCGGCCTCCGCCGGCGCGTCGGCCGGCGCGTAGATCACCCGGATCACCCCGGTCGGGTACACCTCGGTCGTGGTCACCCGCAGGTGGTACGGGGTGTCCCCGTCGTCGAACAGCCGGCGGCCCTTGCGCGCCGCCACCGGGTGCACCAGCAGCCGCAGTTCGTCGACGAGACCGGCGGCGAGCAGCTGCTGCACCACGGAGATCGAACCGGGGATGAGGACGCCGCCGACACCGGGGTCGTCGCGCAGCGCGGTGACGACGTCGACGAGGTCGCCGTCGAGCACCTCGGAGTTGCGCCAGGGCAGCTCCCTCGCCTGCCGCGTGACGACCACCTTGCGCAGGTCGCCGAGCTGCTTGGCGAAGGGCGCGTCGTCGCCACCGGCGGCCTCCCGGTCGGGCCACGCCCCGGCGAAGCTGTCGTAGGTCTCCCGGCCGAACAGCAGCACGTCGGCATCGTCGTAGTCCGCGCTGACGGCCCGCCCCATGTTGTCGTCGAAGTACGGGAAGTGCCAGTCGGGGTCGATCTCGGCCACGCCGTCGGCCGAGATGAACAGCGTGGAGATGACCTTTGCCATCGGAAGGGTCCCTTCGGGTCGGTAACCGGACCGGCCCAGCATCCCAAACTCCCCGATCGGGCACGGCCCATCCCCGGTCACCGGTCCGGCCCGTCGTGAATAGGTCCTACCCGCGCAGCGGGAGCCGGTAGCGTCGGGTGGGGCCGAACCGGGTGTCCCCGATGCCTTCGAAGAGGCCGCCGCACCGCTCGATCGTCCGTGCGGAGGCGACGTTGTCGGTAGCGCAGACGACCAGCAGCCGTTCCCGACCGAGTAGCCGCGCCTCGTCCATCATCCGTCGTACCGCCCAGGTGGCCAGCCCCCGGCGGCGGGCGGAGGGACGGATGCCGTACCCGAGGTGGCCGGCCCAGGGTGCCTGCTCGTCGCAGTCGGGGCGCAGGGCGATCCCACCGAGCACCCGCACCCGCCCCGGCTCCCGCTCGACGATCCAGCGGTACGCGTAGGTGTCGTCGGGGGCCACGGTCCGGTCCGACGGCGGCGTCAGTCGTGCCAGCCACGCAGCGAACCCGGCCGGCGAGTCCACGTCGTCGCAGGGGTGCAGTCCGAAACCGTCCTCGTGCTGCCCCGGCCCCCACTCCGCGTGCGCTTCCTGCCAAGCGGCACGCAGCCGGGCGGTGGGGGCGACCAGGTCGGGCATCCGCCGAAGGTACTCCCGCCGGGTGAGGGATGCTGCGGTCCGGTCGCCGCTGACGAAAAAGATCGTGGCGGGTGGTGAAACCCGGGGACGGTTCCGGACGTCCTGAGGGGTGAGTCGGGTGCCGGCGGCGACCACCGGGCCGGTACGCCGACCGCGATCCCCCACCAGAAGGAGCGGACGATGTCGACGAAACGATGGCTCGCGGGCGTCGGGTTGCTGGCCCTGGCCGGCACGATGGCGGCCTGCGCCCAGGCGCGACCCGGTGCCGACGCGCCTGCGGCCGAGCCGCAGCGCAAGCCGGCGGCCGTGGCGGTGGGGCTGTCCGCCACCCCGCCGCAGAAGAGTTCCGCCCCGCGCGGGTTCACCGGCACCCGGCAGTACACGATCGTCCGGGTCGGTTCGTTCGAGGGCGGCCTGTCGCTGACCGACTCCGGGCGGCTGGCCGAGGTCGACGACGACCAGGGGCGGCAACTGTTCGTGCCGACCCCGCTGGGCGGTGGGAAGTACCTGATCAAGGCGTACGCCCGGACCAGTGCCGGCCCGCTGTGCTGGCGGGTGCATAATCCCGGCAACAGCCAGCCGCTGGTGGTGCAGGCCGCCACCTGCCGGACCGACGACGCGCGCCAGCAGTTCGAGATCTTCGCGGCGGCCGGCAGCACGCCGTCGTACCTGATCAGCAGCGCCGGGGCGTTCCTGCGGACCTCCGCGCGCTCCGGCCTCATCCTCGAGGAGTTGGGTGACGCCCCGCCGACGAGCAGTTTCCGGTTCACCGACAATGGGCCGGCACCGGCCGGTCGGTGACGGTGGACCGGTCGGGTCGGTCGGGGTCGTGCCCCGGCCGACCCGACCGGAACGGGGCGTGACAGGGTCGGGCGGGGCCGGGCGGGCTGTCCGCAGGCGGGGACGGCACCAGAGGCGAGCGGGTGGGTGGAGAGCGTGATCGATGCGTGACGCCGAGGAGTTCGACGCGTTCTACGCCTCGTCGGCCCAGCGGGTGCTGGGGCAGGTGTACGCGATGGTCAGCAGCCGTACCGACGCCGAGGACGCGGTGGCCGAGGCGTACGCCCGTGCCTGGAGCCGCTGGTCGACGGTGCGGGAGTGCGACAGCCCCGAGGCGTGGGTGCGCAAGGTGGCGTACCGGATCGCGGTGAGCGCCTGGCGCAAGACGGTGAACCGGGTGCGGGCCCACCGCCGGGAGGCGGTCGCCCAGCAGGTCGAGCCGGTCTCGGTCGATCATGTCGTACTGGTCGAGGCGTTGCGGCGCATTCCCAGCGAGCAGCGCCGGGCCATCGTGCTGCACCACCTGGTCGGCCTCAGCGTGGCCGAGATCGCCGTGGAGACCCGGGCGAATCCGAACACCGTCAAGACCCGGCTGGCCCGGGGCCGCCGGGGCCTGGCCGGGTACCTGAGCGGGGACGAACACCAGACGACGGCGGGGAGGGGCCATGGGGTCTGACGACATGCTCGACGACGCCCTGCGGGGGCTGGCCCGGCACGCCGGGCAGACCGCTCGGCTCGCCACGGTCGCCGAGGTCCGTCGGCGGGGCGACCGCAGGCGTCGACGGCGGCACGTCGCGACGGCCGCGGTGGGGGTCGTGGTGCTGGGGGCGCTGGGGGCCGGTTTCGCCGTGGCCCGCCTGGCAGGGCCGCCGCAGGCCACCCTGCCCGTCGGTCCGCCCGCCACGACGTCGGCGCCGCCCACGGCCACCCCGTCCACCGGGCCGACTCCGCGTACCCCGGCCACCGGCGGGCCGACGTCCGGGTCGACGGGTGCCACACCGGATACGACGCGGGGTTCGGCGTCCGCCGATCCGTTGCGGCTCGGGCAGCGCCGGTTCGCCCTGGTCCGGTCCGCAGCGGCGGAGGGTGCGGTGTCCCTGCTCGACGACGGCCGCCTCGGCGAGGTCGACGGTGACGAGGGCCGGTCGCTGTTCGTCTTCGTGCCCCAGGGTTCCGGCACCTACCTGGTCCGCACCGCCGAACCGGACGCCGACGGCGACCTGGCCTGCTGGCAGGTCCGGTCGTCGGGTTCCCAGCCGCTCACCGTGGCGGGGGCCCCGTGCGCGCCGACGGAGCCGCGGCAGCTGTTCTCGATCGCCGTCGACGGCACGGCGGGCGGTCAGCGGACCTACGCCATCAGCAACAACTCGGCGTACCTGCAGTACTCCAGCCGTCGCGGACTGATCCTCGAGGAGCTGGGCGACGCCCCGCTGACCACCGTGTTCCGGTTCGTCGACAACGGCCCCGCGCCGCAGGGCTGACCCCGGCAGGGGCGCGGGTGGGCCGCGCTCACCGCCGGGGCAGGCCGGCCACCCAGCGGTCCAGTTCCGTCGGGGAGTCGAAGCGCAGCACGGGTGGTCCGGTGGGATCGGCCTGCCAGGCCCGCATCCGGCGGCGGGCCCGGCCGAACGCGCCGACGTGCCAGACCAGGATCGAGTCCCGGGACAGTACGCTGCCGAGCGTCTCCCGGTTGCCGTTGCAGATCACCTCGCCGGTCACCAACCGGCTGACGGTACGGCGCAGCAACCGCCCGAAGGACCGCCAGCGCGGGTAGTCCAGGGCGACGACCAGGTCGGCGCGGGCCAGCGGTACGTCCCGCCATCCGTGGTAGGCCCCGTCGATGATCCACCGTTCGCCCCGGCAGATCTGCGTGATCCGGTCGCGTTGCTGGGCCACCGGCACCTCGACCCAGCCGGGCAGCCACAGCAGGTCGTCGACGGGGTGCCAGGGCAGTCCCAGCCGGTCGGCCAGCCGCGCGGCGAGTGTGGACTTGCCCGCGCCGTACACCCCGTAGACCAGGATGCGGGACGGTGCGCTCATCCGGGCAGCCTACGCAGCCGGTACGGGGGCCGCACGGGATGCCCGGGGCGGTCCGGCGCGACGGTCGCCCGGCGCGGGCGGCCGGTCGCCGGTCGGCACGGCGGGCGTCGATGCCTCTTGTCGGAATCTCCCGCCGTCCATTAGTTTGTTTAACATCCAGACCAACTAGCTCCACCTCCACCTGCGAATCCACCACCAGCCCTTTCCAAGGGGGGACCGATGACACCCCAGCAACCCGGCTCGAAGGCCTCGCGCCGCCACTTCCTCGGCCTGGTCGGCCTCGGCACGGCCGCCATCGCCGGCGGCCCCCTGCTCGCCGGGTGCTCCGAGAAGCCGGCCGGCTCCGGCGCCGCGCAGAACCTGGACTCCTACGCCAACCTGCTGCCGACGCGCAAGGACCTCGCCCAGAGCATCAAGCCCGACATCATCGGCACCCGCCCGGTGCCCGACGGCTACACGAAGTACCCGACCTCGCTGGTCGACGCGATCACCGAGCGGCCGGGCACCAGCGGCAAGGAGGTCACCGCGATGACCCCCGCGTGGGGTCCGGCCCCGCCCGGGGCGGCGCAGAGTGCCTACCTCCAGGCGGTGAACGCCGAGCTGGGCACCCCGGTCAACTTCACCATCCAAGACGGCAACACCTACGCCGACAAACTCAACGCGATGCTCGGCGCGCGGGACGTCCCGGAGCTGCTCTGCGTGCCGGCCTGGGAGGTGGACAAGATCCCGCGCTTCTCCGAGGCGATCAAGGTGCTCTTCGAGGACCTCACCGACCACCTCAAGGGCGACGCGGCCAACGCCTACCCGATGCTGGCCTCGTTCCCCACCGGCGCCTGGCGCAACTCGCTGTGGAACGAGCGGCTGATGGCCGTGCCCAACCCGACCGACGGGCCGTTCCCCTGGGCGTTGTTCACCCGCAAGGACCTGCTCGACGCGCGCGGGCTGGCGGTGCCGGCGTCGCTCGACGACCTGCTCACCGTGGCCAAGCAGGTCACCGACCCGGCCAAGAAGGTGTGGGCGTTCGACAACGTCTTCGACATGATCCAGATGTACCACAAGGTGCCGGCCTCCAAGCAGGGCTGGCGGCTGAAGGCCGACGGGACCCCGGAGTTCAAGTACGAGACCCCGGAGTACCGGCAGGCCGTCGAGGTGATGGCCAAGATCTACAAGGACGGTCTGGTCCACCCCGAGATCATCGCCAGCAAGGGCGCGGACAGCGCCCAACTGTTCGCCAAGAACGGCGCGATCGTCTTCACCCGCAACGGCGTGGGCTTCTGGCAGGGCGCCCAGGCCGAGCACCAGAAGGTCAACCCCAAGCTGAACATCCAGCCGGTGCCGGTCTTCTCGGCCACCGGCGGCGACCCTCTGGTCTGGGGCGACGACGAGCCGATCTCCTTCACCTTCGTCAAGAAGGGCGTCGGCAAGGAGCGGGTCGAGGAACTGCTGCGGATCATGAACTGGTGCTCCGCGCCGCTCGGCTCGCAGGAGGCGCAGCTGCGTGACTACGGAGTGGCGGGCAAGCACCACACCAGCACGCCGAACGGGCCGGTCAAGACCGACCTGGCGTTCAAGGAGATCGCCAACCAGTACTTCTTCATCAGCGGTCGCAACCCCACCATCGGCCCGTACCCAGAGACGCCGAACTACGTGCCGGACCTCCTGAACTACTCCAACGCCATGGTGAAGTACCTGGAGAAGGACCCCTGGGACGGGGTGAAGCTGGAGATGCCGGCCGCGTACAAGGCCAACCAGGTGCCCGCCGAGGACAAGATCACCGACATGCTGCGGGGCCGCCGGCCGCTGTCCGACATCGACGCCATCGTGCAGGAGTGGAAGGCCAACGGGGGCGAGGAAGCGCGGGAACTGCTCGCCAAGTCGCTGCCCAAGGCCGGGCGATGACCACTCGCGACACCACCGTCGCGGCCGGGTCCGAGCGGACCCGGCCCGACGGGCCCACCCGGGCGGGGCGCGGCCGCCGTCCCGCCCGCAGTCGCCGTCCCGCCCGCGGTCGCCGGGTGCCGTTGCGCACCCGGCTCGCCCGGGACTGGCAGCTGCTGGTCATGGTGACGCCCGGGTTCCTCGTCCTGCTGGTCTTCAGCTACCTGCCGATCCTGGGCAACGTCATCGCCTTCCAGGACTACAACCCCTACCTGGGGGACAACCCGTTGCAGGCGTTCGTGAACAGCAACTGGATCGGCTTCGGGCAGTTCCAGCTGTTGTTCGAGGACTCGGCGTTCTGGGACGCGCTGCGCAACACCCTGGCGATCACCGCGTTCCAGCTGGTCTTCTTCTTCCCGCTGCCGATCTTCCTGGCGATCATGCTGCACAACCTGCTGTCCAGCCGGTGGCGCGGCTTCGTGCAGACCGTCGTCTACCTGCCGCACTTCTTCAGCTGGGTGCTCGTGGTCAGCTTCTTCGTCGCCATGCTCGGCGGCGCCGGCCTGCTCGCGCAGACCATGCGCGACGCCGGCATGCAGCCGTGGAACGTGATGACCAACCCGGACACGTTCATCATCCTGGTCACCGCCGAGGCGGTCTGGAAGGACGTCGGCTGGGGCACGATCGTCTTCCTCGCCGCACTGTCCACCATCGACACCAGCCTCTACGAGGCGGCGGCGGCGGACGGCGCCGGCCGGTGGCGGCGGCTGTGGCACATCACCCTGCCCGGCCTGCGCCCGGTGATCGTGCTGCTGCTCATCCTGCGGCTGGGCGACGCGCTCTCGGTCGGCTTCGAGCAGTTCCTGCTGCAACGTGACGCGGTGGGCCGGCAGGCCGCCGAGGTGCTCGACACCTTCGTCTACCACTTCTCCATCGCCACCGGGAACTACGGCTACGGCGCGGCGGCCGGCCTGTTCAAGGCCGCGATCGGGCTCGGCCTGATCCTGGCCGCCAACCGGGTCGCGCACCTGCTCGGCGAACGGGGGATCTACTCGAAATGACCACGACCGTCGCACCGAGGGCCCGCGCGGAGCGCGACCGCCGGCCGGTCTGGGAGGAGCCACCGACCCGGATCGGCCAAGGGCTCAAGGCCGCCTTCCTGGGTCTGCTCGTGCTCAGCGTGCTCTTCCCGCTCTGGGTGATCCTGGTGACCAGCCTGTCCTCCCGGGAAACCCTCGCCGAGGCCGGTGGCATCGTCGTCGTCCCCCGGGGCATCGACACCGCGGCCTACGAGACGATCTTCGCCGGTGGGGCGGTCACCCGGGCGCTGTGGATCAGCACGCTGGTCACCGTCATCGGCAGCGCGCTGGCGTTGACCGTGACCGTGCTCGCCGCGTACGGGCTGTCCCAGCCGCGTTCGGTGGGCTACCGCTGGCTGCTGGTCTACTTCCTGATCCCGTTCCTGGTCTACCCGCCGCTGGTGCCGAAGTACCTGGTGGTGACCGGGCTGGGTCTCAAGGACACCATCTGGGCGCTGATCCTGCCGCCGGCGATCAGCGTGTTCAACCTGGTGGTGGTGCGGGGCTTCTTCCAGGGCATCCCGCAGGAGCTGCTGGACAGCGCCCGGGTCGACGGGGCCAGCCACTTCCGTACCCTGGTGCGGATCGTGCTGCCGCTGTCCCGGGCGGTGATCGCCGTGGTGGGGCTGTTCTACGCGGTGAGCTACTGGAACGTCTGGTTCGACGCGCTGCTGTTCATCGACCGCAACGACATGTACCCGATCCAGCGGGTGCTGCAGAGCTACCTGCTGGCCGGGCAGGCCCCGCACACCTCCGGCGGCAGCACCGGGGTGTCCATGCCACCGACCGAGGCGATCAAGATGGCGGTGGTGGTGCTCACCGTCGCCCCGATCGTCGCGGTCTACCCGTTCATCCAGCGGCACTTCATCAAGGGCGTGCTGATCGGCGCCGTGAAGGGCTGACCGTCGCGGCGGGCCGGGTCGGCAGGGGCACCGGCCCGCGTGCGACAGTAAGCGGTCGTGAGCACCCTTGCCGTACGCGGGCTGACCCGCCGGTTCGGCGCGCTGGTCGTCCTCGACGACGTGCGCTTCCAGCTCGACGCGGGTCAGGTCGCCGTCGTCGTCGGGCCCAACGGCTCCGGCAAGACCACCCTGCTGCGCTGCGTCGTCGGGGCGGACCGGCCGGACGAGGGCGAGGTCCTGCTCGACGGCCGGCGCTGCGACGAGACCGACCCCCGGGTCCGCGCGGCGGTCGCCGCCGCCCTCGACGACATCGACTTCTTTCCCGACCTGTCCGTCGCGGAACACCTCGAACTGCTCGCCTACGCCCACGGCGGCACCGCCGGACCCGTCGCGGAGGTCCTCGCCGAGCTGACTCTCGAACCGGCCCGCGACCAGCTTCCGGCGACGCTGTCCAGCGGGCAGCGTCGCCGCCTCGCCCTCGCCTCCTGCTTCGTGCGGCCGCGCCGGTTGCTCGTCCTCGACGAGCCGGAGCAGCGCCTCGACGTCCGGGGCCGGGCCTGGCTGGCGCAGCGGCTGCTGCGGGAGAAGGCGGCCGGCACCGCGGTGCTGATGGCGTCGCACGACACCGAACTGATCGACGCGGTCGCCGACCGGCGGATCGAGATCGGCGGCTGAGGTGACGTCGACCAGGACCTCCCCACCACCGGTGGTCGGGCCCACCCCGCGGCAGCTGCGGGCCCGGCTGCGACGGGCCCGCCGCCGCCACCATCCCGGTTCGCTGGGCGAGGTGCTCACCGACGCCTACGTCGTGGTCCTGTTCGTCGCCCTGTACGGCTGGTTCGCCGTCGCCGCGATCCGCGACCACCTGGCGGCCCCGCAGGTCACCCGGACCGAGCCGGGTGACAGGTACTGGATCGCCGTGGCCGCCGTGACGGCGGCGGCCGGGCTCGTCTGGTGGGGCCTGCGGCTGACCGGGCCGCTGCTGGTCACCCCGGCGGCCCAGACCTGGCTGGTCAGCTCCCCGGTGGACCGCCGGGCGTGGCTACTCCCCCGGTTCGGCGGCCTGGTCGGCGGCGGCACCGTCGGTGTCGGGCTGCTGGCGGTGGCAGCCGCGTACGCCGGTGGACGTGACCGCCCCGCCGACCTGGGCTGGGCGGCGTCGGCCGGCCTCGCCTGCGGGGCCGCCGCGACCGCCTGGGCCGTGGTCGCCCAGGGCACGGCCCCCACGCCCCGCTGGGCGGGCCGGCTCGGCGTCGGCCTGTCCGCCGCCGGGGCGACGATCGCGGTGCTGGTGGTGCTCGGGCACGCCACCGGGTGGTCCCTCCCGCTGCCGCCGGTGCCGCTGACCCCCGTCGTCGCCCTGGTGCTGCTGCCGGTGGCGCTGGCGTCGACCGTCGACGCGTACCGGCGGCTGCCCCGGGTCGACCGGGCGGCGCTGACCACGGGGGCGCAGTTCGCCAACGCCGCCACCACCGCCGCCGTGCTGCTGGACCCGTCGCTGCTCGCCGCGCTGGTGGAGAGCCGCCGGTGGCGCGCGGTCGGCCTGGTACGCCGCCGACCGTTGCGGGCCGGCGGCCGGTTCGCGGTGCTGCTGCAGGCGGAGGTACGCCGGATGTCGCGCCGCCGGGGCGCCCTCGCCGGCTGGGCCGGGGCGCTGCTGGCCATGTACGCCGTCGCGGTGGCGCTGCCGTCGGTCGCGGGTCCCGCGCACCTGGTCCTGGCGTACCTGTCGACCGGTCGGCTCACCGGCGGGCTGCGCGCGGTGAGCCGGTCGGCGGGCCTGCGGCGGTCCCTGGGCGGCAACGACACCCTGCTGCGGCTGACGCACCTCGTCGTGCCGGGCGTCGGCGCCACCGTGTGGTATCTGGCCACCCTGCCGGCGCTGCGGCCGGTGCCCGTACCGCTCGACGCGGTGCTGCTGCTCGGGGTCGTGACGGCCGCCTTCTGGGCCGGCACCCGCCCACCCATGCGGTACGGCGGGGCGATGGTCAGCACCCCGTTCGCGATGGTGCCCGTGGACCTGGTCCGTCAGGTGCTGCGCGGCCCGGACCTGGTCGCCGTGCTGGTCGTCGTCCAGCTGCTCGGCGGGTGACGGCGGCCGGGCGCTCAGCGGGCCGGCAGGCAGACCTTCCCGGTGAACGCCGGGTCGGGTTGCCGGTTGCCCGCCCAGGCCGGGTTCGCCGCGATCAGCAGCGGCGGCGCCTGCCAGGCGGCGGCGAAGCTCTGCATCAGTGGGTACTCGGCCCGGGTGTGGGCGATCGGCTTGCCGGTCAGGAAGTCGATCAACCGGTCCTGGAGCAGCCTGCGGTCCAGCAGGCCACCGTGCACGCCGGGGATCTGGTAGACCGGAATCCGGCTGTACTCCCCCGGTGGCGCCTCGGTGGCCGTGGCGGTGGGCAGGAAGGCGACCATCCGGACCCCGGGTACGGGGCACATCAGCTGGTTGCGGTAGAACGGCGCGTCGTCGAGCAGCGACCGGATGAACGGCTCGTCCGGGCCGCCGCCGACGTCGGCGAGCCCGAAGATGGCCCGCAGTTGCCAGCCGGTGACCACCCCCCACCCCTCATCGTGGTGCGGGGGCGGGTAGTAGGCCCGGCCGGCGTAGATCAGCGGGCTGAACATGACGAGGATGTCGACCGTCGGGTCGTGCCGCCGGGCCAGATAGGTGCGGGCCACCATCGCCCCCTCGCTCTCCCCGATCAGCGCCACCCGCCGCCCGGTGCGCCGGTGCAGCTGCTCCACCTGCCTGGTGAGCAGCGCCACGCTGTCCGCCATCGACCGGGTGGTGTCCGCCGACCGGTACGGCAGCGGCCTCCCGTCGGGGTCGAGACCCCGGTAGGAGAAGCGCTGCACCCGGGGGTCGGACGGCTGCTCGCCGCCGTAGGCCGAGCCGTAGCCGGTGAGCACGATCACCGCGTGGGTGACCGCGGCGGGCAGCGGTCGTTCCAGCACCGCCGCCCTGATCCACTGCTCGTTGCCCGGGGCCAGCTCGGTGACCGGCGGGATGACCAGCGGCACGGCGACGGCCAGCAGCGCCGCCAGCGGGGTCACCGGCACCCGGGCCCAGCGCACCCGTGAGGGCAGTAGCGCCGCCCGTACGGTCCGGTTCCACAGCACCCCGTTGAGCGCCCCCGCCACCCCGGCCACGGGCACCGTCCACCAGCCGGGCGTCACCCAGCACAGCGCGCCGGCCACGGTCAGCACCACGAAGTTCAGCAGTGACCAACCGACCAGCGAGATCGACGGCAGCCCCCGCCACCAGTGCTCCACCACGGCCACCCGTTGCAGGAACGGCGCGAGCAGGAACATCGGCAGCAGCGACGCCAGCAGCACCCAGGACAGGGCGACCACCGACGCCGCCACCGAGATCGCCGCCCAGGGTGCGACGAACCCGCCGACCAGCACGCCGAGCACGACGTTGCGGCGCAGCAGCCAGCCCAGTGACGGGCGGGGCACCCCGACCGGCCAGGCCAGCAGCACCAGGCCGGTGGTGAACAGGCCCCGGGCGACCAGCACGTAGGTCAGCCAGAGCGCGAACTCCCACCACGACCGGTGGTAGACGTAGAGCCACCGCAGGTCGTGGTAGGTGTCGTACGGCCACAGGGCGGTGAGCTGCGGTGGGATGCCCTGGGCGGCCCGGAATCCGAGGGCGACCAGCACGGTGGCCTCGATCATCGGCACCAGGCTGGTCACCAGCAGCAGCCCGACGAACCTTCGATTCACGACCACCCCGTTCCGCCGTGCCGTGCGCGATCGCGTCTCTCGCAGGCTCCACCGGAACGACGGCCGGCGTCGGCGAATCCGGCACATTGCCCCGGTTCGACCGACGCCGGTAGGTCGGCGACGACGCGACCGCGTCGCCCGGACGGGCCGGGTGGCACGGCGGAGGCGGCCGGTCCGGGGTTCCCCGGACCGGCCCCGTCGTGGCTCACTGGACCAGGCAGACTCCCCCGTTGAACTGGAACGCGGCCGGGCGTGGGTTGCTCGCGCCGGAGGTGCCCTGGACGCCGAAGCTGACCGTGCCGCTCTGCGGCACGCTGCCGTTCCAGGCGGCGTTACGGGCGGTGACTGCGGAACCGGACTGGGTGACCTGCGCGTTCCAGGCGTTGGTGATCCGCTGGTCGGCGGCGAAGGACCAGGTCAACGTCCAGCTGGTGACCGGGAAGCCCAGGTTGGTGATGGACACCTCGGCGGTGAACCCGCCGGTCCACTGGTTGGGCTGCCAGACGACCCGGCAGGAGACGGGCGGCGGGGTGCCCGGCGTCGTGGGCGGGGGCGTGGTGGCCGGGGGCGTCGTGGGTGGGGGCGTGGTGGGTGGGGGCGTCGTCGGGGGCGGGGTGGTGGGTGGCTGGGTGGTGGGGGGCGGGGTGGTGTCCTTCGGCGGGAAGCGCAGGATGCGGTCGTCGGTCGACGCCGGGGTGCCGCGCCCGTCCCGGTTGCTGGTGGTGACCCAGAGCCAGCCGTCCGGCCCGTACTCGACGGTGCGCAGGCGGCCGTAGGCGCCGGTCAGCTCGGCGGTCGGGGTGCCGACCCCGCCGGTGCCGGTGAGCGGCACGGTCCACAGCCGGGTGCCGCGCAGGGCGGCGACGAAGAGCCTGTTGCCGGCGACCGCCGCGCCACTCGGGGACGCCTCGGCGGTCGTCCAGACCAGCAGCGGGTCCCGGAACCGGGGGTCGTTGGCCCGGCCCTCGACCGTGGGCCAGCCGTAGTTGCCGCCGGCCACGATGAGGTTGACCTCGTCCCAGGTGTTCTGCCCGAACTCGGCGGCGTAGAGCCGACCCTGGGCGTCCCAGGTCAGGCCCTGCACGTTGCGGTGCCCGAGGCTGTAGACCAGGGAGCCGGCCGTCGGGTTGTCCGCCGGCGCGGACCCGTCCGGCCGCATCCGGAGGATCTTGCCGTTGCGGCTCTGCGGGTTCTGCGCGTTGGCGGTCTGCCCCGCGTCACCGACCCCGGCGTAGAGCATCCCGTCCGGGCCGAAGGCGATCCGTCCGCCGTTGTGGATGGTGGAGCGGGCCAGGCCGGTGAGGATCGGCTCCTGGTTCTGCGGGGCGCTGAGCCGGAACCGGACGATCCGGTTGTCGGTGGTGGTGGTGAGGTAGACGTAGACGTAGCCGTCCTGGGCGTACCCCGGGGAGACCGCGAGGCCGAGCAGGCCGCCCTCACCGCTGGCGTTCACGCCGGAGACCTGCGCCACCTGCTCCGGCGCCTGCCCGGGACGGACCCGTACCACCTGGCCGGAGTTGCGCAGCGCGGTCAGGGCGCTGCCGTCGGGCAGGAAGTCCATTCCCCAGGGCACGGTCAGGCCGGTGGCGACCACCTGGGGGCGGGTGAAGTCGAAGTCGCCGACGGCCAGGGTCGTGGCGGCCGGCGCCGGGTCGGCCGGTGCGGCCCCGGCGAGCGTGGCGGTGCCGACGCCGGTGGCCGCCAGCCCCGCCACGACCGCCGCCGCCGCCATCGAACGGACTCTCACGTCAGGCACCTCCAGAGCAGTGAGTGACTTGCGTCAATATAGCCCGACCTCGGGGAAAGCCGCAGCGGTGGACGAACCCGACGCCCGTCGCCGCGCACGACGTCGTGACGTGCCACCCCGACCCGGACACCCCCGATCCGTGCCGCCGGCCGGGCCGGGGTGGGCGGGCCGCCCGCTACCGGGCCCGGCCGGCGTCGCCGGACTGGGCCCACTCCTTCGCCAGCAGCTGGTAGGACCGCACCCGGTCGGCGTGGTCGTGGGTGATCGTGGTGACCAGCAGCTCGTCGGCGCCGGTGACGTCCCGCAGGGTGCGCAGCCGCTCGGCGACCGTCTCCGGCGCGCCGACGAACCGGGTGTCCACCCGGTCGGCGACGAGCTGCCGGTCGGCGTCGGTCCACGGCAGGGCGGCGGCCTGCTCGGGGCTCGGGTACGGGATCGCGCCCGCACCGCTGCGGATGCTGCGTACCCAGTGCCCGTACGGGGTGGCCAGCCGACGCGCCTCGGCGTCGGTGTCGGCGACGACCACGTCGGCGGAGACCACCAGGTACGGCTCCGCCAGCGTCGCCGACGGCCGGAACGCCGCCCGGTACGCGCCGACCGCGTCGAGCACCGCCGCGGGGCTGACGTGGTAGTTGGCGGCGAAGGGCAGGCCCCGTGCCCCGGCGAGCTGTGCGCTCTCCCCGCCGCTGCTGCCCAGCAACCACACCTGCAGGTCAGCCCCCTCCCCCGGCACGGCGTGCGCGTCGAGGCCGTCGGCGTCCCGGTAGTCGCCGCGCAGCAGCGCGAGGATGTCGTCGAGCTGCCCGGCGAACGCCTGCGGTCGCGCGCCGGCCTGGTGCAGCAACGCGGTGGTGAGGGCGTATCGGGGTGCGGCGGCGAGGTGGGCGTAGGAGAACGGGGCGGGGATCAGCAGCCCGTCGACCACCCGGGTCCCGGCCGGCGGCGGGGCGGGTTCCCGGGTGGCGTCGGCGCGGGGCGGTCCGGACCGACCGATGCCGAGGTCGATACGGCCCGGGTGCAGGGTGGCGAGGGTGCCGAACTCCTCCACCACCGACAGGGCGGTCCGGTGCCCCACCAGCAGCGCGCCGGAGCCGACCCGCAGCACGCTGGTGGCCGCGGCGACCTGTCCGATCAGCACGGCCGGCGCGGCGCTGGCCACCCCGGCGGCCAGGTGGTGTTCGGCCACCCAGTAGCGGCGGTAGCCGAACTGCTCGACCCGGCGGGCCAGATCGACGGTGTGCCGCAGCGCGTCGGCGACGGTGCCACCGGCGGGCACCGGGGACAGGTCGAGCACGGACAGCGCGGTCGATGGCATGGGTGACCCCGTTTCTACTCAGCGCGGTTCGGCGGCGGACGCCGGCGGACGGAAGGGACGGCTGGGGATCTCCCGGCGCAGCACCGGCGCCACCTCGGCCTGGAACAGCTCCAGGCTGCGCCGGTGCGCCCCGGCGGTCAGGCCGTCCTGGTCGGCCCGCAGGTGCATCACCTCGTGGCCGAGCTGCCCGTGCTGGCGCAGCACCTTGTCGACGATCTGCTGGGGGCTGCCCACCAGCAGGGAGCTGCGGGCCACGGCGTCCTCGATGGTGGGGAAGACCGGCTCCACGCCGAGCTGGCGGGATGCGGCGACCCGGGCGTCGAAGATCGGCCGGTACGTCTCGACCGCCTCCTGTGAGGTGCGGGCGGCGTAGAAGCCGGCGGTGCCGGCCCCGACGAGGGCGTCCGCCGGGTCGTGGCCGTGGTGCGCCCACCGTTGCCGGTAGTACCGGACCAGCTCCGCGTACGGCTCGATCGGGTTGACGACGTTGGCGGAGAAGATCGGATCGCCGTGGCGGGCGGCCAGGTCGACCGACTCCCGGCTGGTGGCGCTGCCGTGCCAGATCCGGATGGTCTCCTGCAACGGGCGGGGCCAGGTCTCGGCCTCGGTCAACGCCGGCCGGTACCGGCCCGACCAGGTGACCCGCTCCTCCCGCCAGAGCCGGCGGAACAGCTCGTAGCCCTCCCGGCTGCGGTCCCACTGGTCCTCGGCGGTGACGCCGAAGAGCCGGGCCTGGGTGGCGCCGTTGCCCTTGCCGATGATCAGTTCCAGCCGGCCGTCGGAGAGGTGGTCGAGGGTGGCGTAGTCCTCGTAGGCGCGGACCGGGTCGAGCAGGCTCAGCGTGGTGACCGCGGTGAACAGCCGGATGGTGCGGGTCCGGGCCGCGATGTGGCTGAGTACCACAGGCGGTGCGGAGGAGATGAAGGGGCGTTCGTGGCGTTCGCCGACGCCGAAGCCGTCGAAACCGAGTTCCTCGGCGAGCACGGCGGTGTCGACCACCTCCCGGAACCGTCCGGTGGTGCTCCGCCGTCGCCCGGTGACCGGGTCGGGCAGGTGGGTGATCAGCGTGACCAGCAGGACCTTCATGCCGGAACCGGGGCCTTGCCTCGGGTGCCGGGCCGGATCACCAGCGCGAAGCACCGGGAGTAGGGCAACGCGTCGTACGGCGGGAAGACCGCGATCGGCCGGTAGCCGGCGCGCTCGTAGCGGCGGACCGCGTCGGGCTGCCGGTCGCCGGTCTGCAGGACGATCCGACCCACGCCGAGCTGCCCGGCGGCCTCCCGGGCGGCGTCCAGGAGCAGCTCGGCGACGCCCCTGCCCCGGTGGGCGGGCACCACGTACATCCGTTTGAGTTCCAGGTCGCAGCCGTGCCAGCGCAACGCGGCGTGCCCGACCGGGGTGGCGTCGGCGGTGTAGGCCACCCCCGTCCAGGCCACCGAGCCCGGCGCGAACACCCGTGCCGGGGGCAGGTGGATCGGGTCGTGCGGGCGGTCGGCGTACCGCTGGCGCAGTTCCCCGGTCATCGCGGCCCGCAGGGTCACCGCGTCCGGGTCGTCGGGGCGCAGCCGGCAGACGGTGACCGGCGTCGACGCGCGCGGGCCGGTCATGCCGCACCGACCGGGGTGACCGGGCGGGCGGCCCGCAGGCCGAGGTGCTCCCGCAGGGTGGTGCCGGTGTACCCGGTGCGGAACACGCCGCGTTCCTGCAGCAGCGGGACGACCCGGTCGACGAACTCGTCGAGCCCGCCCGGGGTCAGGTGCGGCACCAGGATGAACCCGTCGGCGGCGTCGGACTGCACGAAGTGGTCCATCTGCTCGGCGACCCGCTGCGGGGTGCCGACGAACGACTGCCGGCCGGTGACCTCGATGATCAGATCGCGGATGCCGAGCCGCTTCTCCTGCGCCAGCGCCCGCCAGCGCCGGGCGGTGCCGACCGGGTCCGGGTACATGCCGGCCCGGCCCCGGCTGACCGCGGCGGCGTCGGTGGCCGGGTCCTCGGCCGGCAGCGGGCCGTCCGGGTCGTACCCGGACAGGTCCCGGTTCCACAGCTGTTCCAGCAGCAGGGTCGCGGTCTGCGGGCTGACCTGCTGGCGGCGGATGTGGTGGGCGCGTTCCCGGGCCTCGGCGTCGGTGTCGCCGAGCACGAAGGTCACCCCCGGAATGATCTTCAAGTCGTCCGGGGTACGGCCGTACCGGGCCAGCCGGGCCTTCACGTCCCGGTAGAACTCCCGCCCCTCGGCCAGGGTGCCGTGTCGGGAGAAGATCGCGTCGGCGCTGGACGCGGCGAACTCCCGGCCCTCGGGCGAGTCGCCGGCCTGCAGGATCACCGGGTGCAGTTGCGGGCTGCGCGGCACGGTGAAGTGCCCGGCGATGTCGAACTGGTCACCGTGGTGGGCGAAGGCCCCCGGGTCGGCCTCGCGGACGTACCTGCCGGTGGCACGGTCACCGACGACGGCGTCCGCCGGCCACGACTCCCACAACCGGCGGGCGACCCGGACGAACTCGGCGGCCCGCTCGTAGCGCAGCGACCGGTCGAGGTAGCCGCCCCGGCGGAAGTTCTCGCCGGTGAACGCGTCGGAGGTGGTGACCACGTTCCAGGCGGCCCGTCCGGCGCTGAGGTGGTCCAGGGTGGCCAGCTGCCGGGCCAGCTCGTACGGCTCCCGGAAGGTGGTGTTCAGGGTGCCGGCCAGCCCCAGGTGGGTGGTGACGGCGGCGAGCGCGGCCAGCACGGTGAGGGTGTCCGGCCGGCCCACCACGTCCAGGTCGTGGATCCGGCCGCGCTGCTCCCGCAGCCGCAGCCCCTCGGCCAGGAAGAAGAAGTCGAACAGTCCGCGTTCGGCGGTGCGGGCGAGGTGGACGAAGGAGGCGAAGTCGATGTGGCTGCCGGAGGCCGGGTCGCTCCACACGGTGGTGTTGTTCACGCCGGGGAAGTGCGCGGCCAGGATGATCTGCTTGGGCATCGGGTTCTCTCCGGGGGTCAGCGGGGGCCCGCGACGGCGTACCGGTTGGCCGGTCGGGGCAGGCCGAGCAGGTCGCGCAGCGTGCCACCGGGGTAGCCGGCGCGGAACAGGCCCCGGTCCCGCAGCGCGGGCACCACCGCCCGGGTGATCGTGGTCAGGTCGTCGGGCAGCACGGCGGGACGCAGCCGGAACCCGTCCACCCCGGCCCGTCGCCACGCGGCGAGCAGGTCGGCGAGCTGCGCCGGGCTGCCGGTGAAGGTGGCCGCGTCACAGGTGTGCCCCGTCCCGTGCAGCTCGTCCAGCCGGTCCCGACGCCGTCGGGCCGCCGCCGGGGTGTCGTCGAGCAGCACCTGCAGGTCGGCGAGGATGCGCAGGGGTGGCCCGCCACGGCCGACGGTCTCCTCCACGGCCCGGACCTCGGCGACGACGGTCTCGGCGTGTGCGGCGTCGGTGGGGGTGACGAAGACGACGTCGGCGTGCCGGGCGGCGAACTCGTACGGGACCGTCGCGTGGGCCAGCACGGCGACCACCGGCTGCCCCTGCGGTGGCCGGGGCACGATCGACGGACCCTTGACCGAGAACCACCGGCCGGTGAAGTCGGTGTAGTGCAGCCGGTCCCGGTCGACGAACCGCCCGGTCGGGGCGTCCCTGATCTCCGCGTCGTCCTGCCAGCTGTCCCAGAGCCGGCGGACCACCTCGACGGCGTCGGCGGCCTCGGAGAACAGGTCACCCACGAGTCGTGCCCGCTGCGGTTCGGCCGGTCGGGTCGGGTCCAGCGGGGGCAGTTCCCGCCGACCGAAGTGCCCGGCCTCGGTGCGGCGGACGGAGATCCGGGGTCGCCAGCCGGCCCGGCCGCCGCTGACGTGGTCGAGGGTGGCCACCGCGGTCGAGACGTGGAACGGCTCGGTGTGGGTGACGCTGGTGGTCGCAACCAGCCCGATGTGCCGGGTCAGCGGGGCGATCCGGGCCGCGACCAGCAGCGCGTCGAGCCGACCCCGGAGCTGGTCGACCCGGCCGTCCGGCCCGTCGGGCAGGGACGACTGGAGGTCCAGCGAGTCCTCGATGGTGACCAGGTCCAGGGCGGCCTGTTCGGCCTGCCCGACCAGCGCCGCCCACCAGCGGGGGAACAGCGGTGCCGCCGGGTCGGCGTGGGACAGCTGCCAGGCGGCGGGATGCCAGCCGAGGCCGTCGAGGGCGACGGCCAGGTGCAGGGTGGGTTCGGGCATGGGTTCTCCTCCTCGGTCAGCCGGCGGTGACCAGCGTGGGCAGCGCGTCGAGCAGGGACCGGGTGTGGTCGTGTCGGGGATAGCTGAAGACGTCACCGACGGGGCCCTGCTCGACCACCGCGCCGTCGTGCAGCACCAGCACCCGGTCGGCGAGGTGGTGCACCACACCGAGGTCGTGGGAGATGAACAGCAGGGCGGTGCCGTCGGTGGCCCGCAGGTCGGCCAGCAGGTCCAGGACCTGGGCCTGGACGCAGACGTCGAGGGCGGAGACGGGTTCGTCGCAGATGATCAGGCTGGGTCGGGGGGCGACGGCGCGGGCGATGGCGACCCGTTGCCGTTGCCCACCGGACAGCGACCGGGGGTGCCGGTCGAGCAGGTCGGGGCCGAGGCCGACCCGGCGCAGCAGGGCGACCACCCGCTCGGTGCGCTCCGGCCCCGGGTCGAGGTTCTCGGCGACGAGCCGGCCGACGGTGTACCGGGGGTCGAAGGAGCCCAGCGGGTCCTGGGAGATCAGTTGCAGCCGGCGGCGCAGCGGGCGGCGGGCCCGCTCCGGCACCCCGGACCACCGGGTCGACTCGAAGGTGACGGTGCCGGCGTCGGCGGCGAGCAGGCCGGCGACGAGCCGGGCGACGGTGCTCTTGCCGGAGCCGGACTCACCGACCAGCCCCAGCGTCTCGCCCCGGGCCACGCTGAACGAGACGTCCCGCACGACGGTGTGCGGGCCGTACCGTCGGGTCAGGCCGACCGCGTCGAGCACGGTGTCGTCCGGGCTGGTGGCGGGCCGCGCCGGCAGCGGGGTCCGGGCCAGCGCCGGCACCGCGCAGCCGTCGCGGACCCGGGCCGGTTCGCTGAGCCGACGTCCCCGGGACGAGGCCGACGGCACCGCCGCGAGCAACTGCCTGGTGTACGGGTGCTGCGGCGCCTGCAACAGCCGGCCGGTCGGCCCTTCCTCGACGATCCGGCCGTCCCGCATCACCAGGACCCGGTCGGCCACCTGGGCGACCACCGCCAGGTCATGGCTGATCAGCAGCAGCCCGACCCCGGTGGCCCGGCGTTCGGCGAGCAGCCGCAGGATCTGCGCCTGCACGGTGACGTCCAGCGCGGTGGTCGGTTCGTCGGCGACGAGCAGCACGGGTTCCCCGGCGATCGCCGAGGCGATCAGGGCCCGCTGCCGCAACCCGCCGGAGAGCTGGTGCGGGTACTGTCGGGCCCGCCGGGCGGGTTCGGGCACGTGCACCTGGTCGAGCAGGTGGGTGACCCGGCCGGCGCGTTCCCGCCAACCGACGATGTCGTGCGCGGCGAGCACCTCGCCGATCTCCGCGCCGACGGTGCGCAGCGGGTCGAGGGAGACCAGCGCGTCCTGTGCCACCAGCCCGGCGAGCCGGCCGCGCACCCGCCGCCAGTCCCGTGGTCGGTAGCCCCGCACGTCCCGGCCGGCGAGGTCGAGCCGGCCGGCGCGGACGCGGGCGTCGACACCGGCCAGACCGACCAGGGCGCGGGCGGTGACACTCTTGCCCGAGCCGGACTCCCCCACGAGGGCGACGCACTCGCCGGCCCCGACGGTGAGGTCGATGCCCCGGACCGCCGCCACCGGGCCGGTCGGGGTGTCGAAGGTGACGTGCAGGTCCTCGACGACGAGCAGCGGGCCCATCAGGGACGCCGCCCGTCGAAGCGGGCCTGCCAGTGCCGGCCGACGACGGTCAGCGCGACCACCGTCGCGGTGACCGCGGCACCCGGCAGCACCGTCATCCACCAGGCCACCTGGAGGTAGTTGCGGCCCTCGGACAGCATCGCGCCCCACTCCGGCGCGGGTGGTTGCGGGCCGAGGCCGAGGAAGCTGAGCCCGGCGGCGGCCAGCACCGCCTCGCCGAGCCCGATCACGGCGAGCACCGGCACCGGGCCGAGCACGTTGGGCAGCACGTGCCGCCACACCAGCCGGGGTCGGGACAGGCCGAAGCTGACCGCCTGTTCGACGTAGCCGGCCCGGCGGACCAGCAGGGTCTGCCCGCGGACCACCCGGGCGTGGTGCGGGAGGGTGGCGACGCCGATGGCGACGACCAGGCTGGCGGTGCCGGGGCCGGTGACCGTGATGAGCAGCAACGCCAACAGCAGCAGCGGGAACGCCGACAACGCGTCGAAGGAGCGGCTGAGCGTCTCGTCGGCGAACCGGTGGGCCAGTCCGGCGAGCAGCCCGAGCAGCACCCCGCCGGTGACCGCGATCCCGGTCGCGGCGAGGCCGATGGTCAGCGAGTGCCCCGCGCCGTGCACCACCCGGGTCCACACGTCCCGGCCGAGCTGGTCGGTGCCGAACCAGTGCGCCGCGTCGGGTGCGGCGAGCACGGCGCGTGGGTCGGCGGCGAGCGGGTCGCCGGGGGCCGGCAGCGCCGGGAGGACCGCCGCGACGACCAGCAGGATCAGGTACGCCCCGGCGGCGAGCAGGCCGGGGCGCGGCCGGCTGCGGCGTGGGCGGGCGGGGGTGGGCGGGTCGGTGGCGAGCGGGACCGCCGCGGCGGCGGTGGGCGTGGGCCCCAGGGTGACGGTCATCGTCAGCTCCTTCGCAGGCGCGGGTCGACGAGCAGGTAGGTCAGGTCGGCGGCGGTGTTGACCACCACGTACACGGCGGCGGAGAGCGTCACCACGGCCAGCACCACCGGCATGTCCTTGCTGGTCACCGCGCTCAGGGTGACCTGGCCGAGGCCGGGGCGGCCGAACACCTGCTCGACGATGACCGCGCCGCCGAGCAGGATGCCGAACAGCCAACCGGCGAGGGTGACCGCCGGCAGCAGCGCGTGCCGCAGGGCGTGGCGCAACAGCACCGCCCGCTCGCGTACGCCCCGGGCCCGGGCGGTCAGCACGAACGGCTCGTCCAGCGCCCGGTCCAGGCCGTCGCGCAGCACTTGGGCGAGCAGGCCGGCGATGGGCAGGGCGAGGGTGACCGCCGGCAGCACCAGGGCGGCGGACCCCCGGTCGCCGGCGACGGGGAACAGCCCGTACCGGAAGGAGAGCACGCTGAGCAGCACGATGCCGATCAGGAACGGCGGGGTCGAGACCAGCAGCAGCTCGGCTGCGGAGCTGATCCGGCGCGGCCACCGGCGACGACGGCCGGCGGTGCCGACCGCCACCACCACGGCCAGCAGCACCCCGAGTCCGGCGGCGGCGACGGCGAGCGTCGCGGTGGGGGCGAGCTGCTCGCCGATCACCTCGGCGACCGGGCGTTGCAGCAGGTAGGAGCGGCCCAGGTCACCCCCGGCCAGCCGCCACAGGTAGTCGAGGTACTGCACGACCGGCGGCCGGTCCAGGCCCCACTCGGCGATGATCTGGGCGCGGATCTGCGGGGTGTCCGCGCCGTCGCCGACGATACTGTCCACGGTGTTCCCGGGCGCGGCCAGCAGCGCCAGGTAGGCCGCGGTGGCGGCGGTCCACAGCACCACGAGTCCGGCGGCGACCCGACGGGCCACCGCCCGCAGCAGGCTCACCGCGCGATCCACAGGTCGTAGGCGCTGGCCGGCACCCCGGCGGTGGGCTCGAACCGCACCCCGCCGACGGCGGTGCTGGCGGCGATCTGGTCGGCCGGGGCGTAGAGCGGCAGGGCCAGCGCCTGGGTGGTCACGACCCGCTGTTGCAGTGCGGCGTAGCTCTCGGCCCGCCGGGCGGGGTCGGTGGCGGCCTGCCCGGCCGCCAGGAGCCGGTCGAGCTGCGGATCGGCGACGCGGGTGCGGTTGATGCCGCCTCCGGAGTGCAGCAGCAGGTTCAGCGCCGCCCCGGCGTCGGTGTCGGCGCGGGAGTTGTCGAAGACCTCGTACTCGTTGCGGTCGAACGCCTGCTGGGCGGTGCCCTGGTCGACCACGGAGACCTTCAGGTCGATGCCGGCGCTCTGTTTCACCGCCGCCTGCACTGCCTGGGCGAGCACGTCGCGGCGGTCCCGCACGTACGGGGCGGACTGCACCAGCCGTACGGTGAGCCGCCGGCCGTCGCGGGTGCGGTAGCCGTCGGCGTCGCGGCCGGTCCAGCCGGCCTGGTCGAGCAGGCGGTTGGCCTCGGCGGTGTCACCGCCGTAGCTGCCCTCGAGCCGCTTGTCGTAGAGCGGGCTGGACGGGCTGACCACGCTCCACGCCCGGGTCGCGGTGTCGCGGTAGACCGAGGCCAGCACGGTGTCGACGTCGAGGGCTTCCCGGAACGCCTGCCGGACCCGCAGGTCGTCGAAGGGGACGTGGGAGACGTTGAGGTAGTACGTGTAGGCGGAGCCGGAGTTCAGCTCCCGGGTCAGGCGCAGCCGGGGGTTGCCGGTGATCGACGGTTGGTCGGTGGCGGGCACGCCCTCGATGAGCTGCACCTGGTTGGCGGTGAGGGCGCCGATCCGGACGGCGGACTCCCTGAGGAACCGGTAGGTGATCTCGTCAAGGTGGGCCGGGCCGGTGTGGGTGGCGGTGGGTGGGGCCCAGTCGTATCCGGGGTTGCGCCGGTAGTGCAGTTCCTGACCGGGGACGTACCGGTCGAGTACGAACGGTCCGGTGCCGACGACGTCGACGCCCCCGGCCTTGAGGTTCCTGGCCTCCCGTAGCGATCTCGGGGACACCTGGGCGCCCTGCGGGGAGGCGAGGAAGTCGAGGATGAGCACGTCGGGGGCGGTCAGGGTGAGCCGTACGGTGTGCGGGTCGACGACCTCGACGGCCCTGAGGTGGCGCAGTTGCACGGCGGCGACGGCCGGGGCGTACCCGGGCTCGCGGAGTTTGTCGAGGTTGGCCTTGACGGCGGCGGCGTCGAACGGGGTGCCGTCGGTGAAGGTCACTCCGGCGCGCAGCGGGAGGGTGTAGGTCAGGCCGTCGGGGGTGGTCTGCCAGCCGGTGGCCAGCCAGGGCACGGGCCGGCCCTGCGCGTCGTAGGTGAGCAGCGACTCGAAGCTGTTCCAGACCAGCAGGCGGGCCTTGGCCTGTGCGTACTGGTGCGGGTTGAGGGTGATCGGTTCGGTCTCGACAGCCCAGGTGAGCGCGCCGCCGGGGCGGGGCTGCCCGGCGGCCTCGACGGCCGGGGCGGTGGCGGTGGCGCAGCCGGCGAGGGCGAGCACGGCGGCGACGGCGAGGGTCCGCAGGGGGCGGACGGGCATGGCGGGTTCTCCTGTCCAGGCAGGCGATCGGGTACGCCGACACCCGGCCGGGCGGGGTGCGCGGGCCGGTGCGGTGTCGGGAAGGGTGCGGCGGTCAGCTCGGCGGTGAGCCCCACTGCGACAGGCCGGGTCGGCGCGTCGGGTCCGGGTGTGGGTGCCGGGTCAGGCCAGACAGGAACTCGACCACACCCGACCGAAGTCGATGTGGCCGCGGGTCGTCAGCCGCAGCTCGCTGGACATGGGTCGAGTCCACCTCCGGGATGCCGGTGGTGTCAACGGAACGCGCGACAGATGTCGGCTATCGCACCGATGGATGTCGATCCGTTGACGCAATATCTACTAAAGCTATAGACTTTATGGGTATTGCGTCCGTCAGGCGGCGGGGCGGCGGGTGACGCCCTCCGGGCCGCCGGCCAGGCCGGCGTAGCGGCCCCGGTGGTAGAGCAACGGCGATCCCACGTCGGCGTGCCGGACCAGCTCCGGCTCGGCGAGCACGATCGCGTGGTCGCCCACGGGCACCCGCTCGACCACCCGGCAGAGCAGCCAGGCCAGGGTGTCGTCGAGGATCGGCACCCCCTCCGGCCCGGCCTGCCACCGGGTCGGCGCGGCGAACCGGTCGATCCCGCTGGTCGCGAAGGTGCGCGCCAGGTCCTGCTGGTGGTGGGCGAGCAGGTGCACCGCCACGTGCCGGCTGCGGGCCACCGTCGGCCAGCTCGACGCCCCGAGGTGCAGGCAGAACGAGACGATCGGCGGGGCCAGCGACACCGAGGTGAACGAGGTGGCGGTGAAGCCGACGGCCGGGGCACCGGGGGCGGTGACCACCACGACCGTGCTGGCCTGGTGGCGCAGCAGCGTACGCAGGGTGTCGGCGTCGGCCTCGACCGGCGGTGGACGATGGTCGGACTCGGTCATCGCAGGGGCCTCCCGCACGGGGGTCGAAGGGTCACGGCGGCACGGCGGACGCCGCGCGGGCCTACGGGATCCGCCCTACCGGCGGCGATGGCGGTCGGCGCTGTGGCGCGGCGACCGCAGCCGGTCAGGCGGCGGGGGACGGCCCGGGACACCGCTGGGCGGCGACCCGCATCAGGTCGACGACCCGGCGGGAGGTGAACAGCCGGACGAGCAGCACCGGACCAGTTTCCTATCGAATCGATAGGATTTCAAGCCCCGTCCCACGCCGGCCCCTCCCCACTGATCCACGGGTCAGGACCGATCGGCCGGTGCCGGGCGGCCCGCCGCCGACCGGCACCGGTCACCGGCGCAGGGTGAGGGAGACCGCGCCGGTGGCCGCGCCCGACGGGTCCACCACGACGGTGTAGTCGCCGGTGCCCGGCAGGACGGTCGCGCCGATACCACCGCCGCCGGCGACCAGGCAGCCGGTGGCCACCGTCGCCCCGTCGGCGTCGCGCAGGGTCAACGGGGAGCACTGGTCGGGCAGGGTGACGTCGCTGGCCGTCACGGTCACCGACGTGCCGGCCGTGCCGGTGAACCGGTAGCTGAGCACCGCCCCCGGCCGGTCGACGGTGGCGACGACCGGCGGGCCGTCGAGGGTGATCGCGCCGACCCGGTCGGCGGAGACGACCAGCCGCAGCGCCACCGTGCCGACGCCACGGTCCACCGGGTCCACCAGCACGGTGTACGTCCCGTCGGCGGGCAGCAGCGTGCCGTCGACCTCGCCGACGCCGTTGACGACGCAGCCGCCGTTGAGCCGTTGCCCGTCCGGGTCGAGCAGTTCCAGCGGGGAACACTGGTCGGGCAGGGTGCTCTGCGGAACCTCGACGAAGACCCGCTGGCCGGCCCGGCCGGCGAACCGGTACCGGGCCCGGCTGCCCGGCGCGTCGAGCGTCGCGGTGACCGCCGGCGCGTCCGGTCGCAGGGTGCCTGTGGTGTCCCGGGCCGCGTAGACCCGCACGGTGGCCCGCCCGGTGCCGGCACCGGCGTCGACCGCCACCGTGTACCTGCCGTCGTCGGCGAGGTCGGTGCGGTCGACGTGGCCGAGGCCGCCGACGGTGCAGCCGCTGGCCACCTCCGTCCCGCTCGGGTCGAGCAGCCGCAACGGGGAACAGCCGTCGGCCAGGCCGGGCGCGGTGACATCGACGAACACGGCGTCCCCGGCCCGGGCGGTGAAGGTCAGCGGCGTACCACCCGGGGTCAGCGAGCCGGTGGCGAGCGGGGTCGCGGCGATCGGCGCGGGGGCCGGCCTGACGATCCGCTCGGTGCCGACGCCGCTGACCGCGAACTCGGGACGGCCGGTCACCCCGACGTCGAGGACGCACTCGGCGAGCTGCCGGGCCTCGGTGATGCCGGCCCACCGGCACACCTGCTCGGCGCGGGCCCGTCGGGCCGGGTCGAGGTCGTCGACGGTCACCTCCCGCTGCGGGAACTCCCGGTCGGTGAACGAGCCGGTGTCCTGCCCGTCGGCGTAGCTGAACAGGGAGGTGTCCCCGGTGACCCGCCAACCGTCGGCATAGGACGGGTAGAGCTGTTCGAACGGCACGGGCTGGCGCAGGGCGGCCCCGGAGGGGGCGGCGACGTCGTCGGCCGGGTCGCCGTCGAAGTCGCCGAGCAGCCCGTGGACCTTCCCGGCCCGACCCGCCACCAGCTTCACCAGCACCCGGTAGCCGTACGGGCCGATCGGGTCGACGGCGGCGGCGGAGCCGTCGGGCCAGCGCAGGTCGTAGCCGTCGGCGGCACCGGTGTCGGAGTCGCGGCGGGTGAGCCGGCCCCCGCCGGGCAGCTCCGTCGCGCCCGGCGGCACGTCCCGGGCCGTGCCGTCGACGCGGACCTCGGTGTGGCCGTCGACCAGGGTGAGGGCGACCCGGTGCACGCCGGTGCGGAACGCGACGGCGGAGTTGACCGACACCGTCCGCGAGTCACCCATCGGTGTCTGCCGGACCTGCACCGCCAGCGGGTCACCCGAGGTGGACGCGACCAGTACGAACTCGCCGACGGCCTGGAAGTCGTAGTAGTGCCGGTCGAAGGTGACCAGGTGCGGGTCGCCGTTGGTGCCGCCGCAGTCGCCCCCGTCCTCGCAGAGTTTCACCGGCCCCTTGGGCGGCGGGGTCTTCTTCGTGGGCTTCCTGCACTCGTCGAGGCTCCTGGGCAGGGTCCTGCCGGCGTACTCGGTGCGCGGCGGCAGGCCCTTGGCCGCCCGGTACCTGTTCTCCGCCAGGGTCGCCTTCACCTCGGCGGTCTTGATCCCGGTGCCCCCGCACTCGCCCGGCGGCACCGCGTCGCGGGAGATGTCGTCGGAGTGGTTCAGCTCGTGGTACAGCGCCGCGCACGGGTCCCGGGCGACCCCGTCGCCGTACGGCTCGACCGAGGTCGGGTTCCAGGTCACCGTGGAGGAACCCTTGCCGTCCTTGCTGTCCGGGGTCTCGAACGAGCCCGACCCGCCCGGGGTGGGGATGATCCGCACCCGGGGGGTCGTGGCGTCCCGCAGCCGGGGCAGGATGCCCGCCGGGTCGCCGCCGGCCGCGGCGAACCCCTGGAGGCAGCCGTCGACGGCGGCCTGGAAGTCGACGCCGGGTACCGGCACGCCGGCACCCGGGTCGACCTGGTAGTCGGCCCGTGCCGGCCGGACGCCCCCGCCGACGACCGCGCCGGCCGCGACCAGCAGCAGCGCGACGGCGGCGGCCGGGCGACGGCGGGTCCGCCGCAGGAGCAGCAGCGCCAGCCCACCGGCCAGCACCGCCAGCAGCAGCACCGCCCCGCCGAGCAGCCAGCGCCACCACCCCGGCCCGGAGGTGTCGCCGCCGACGGTGAAACCGACGGTACGCAGTGCCGTCGTCCCCGTGCAGGGGTCGGCCAGGCCGGTCACCGGCAGCGCCGTCCAGCTCGCCGTCACCTCGTAGCGTCCGGCCGCCCCGACCGGCCACCGGGTGTCCAACCCGCCGCCGGCCGGGGTCGCCGTCACCGACCGCAGCACCACGGCGTCGTCGCCGTCGCCGTCGTGCACCCGCACGCCGACCAGTGGCACGGTCACGCTCTGCCCGGGTGCCAGGGTCACCGTGCCGGCGGTGGCGGCGGCACCGATGCCGTCGCCGTAGAAGCTGCGGCCCAGGGCCGGGGTCAGCTCCCGCCCGTCCCGACGGACCGAGGTCACCTGCACGGTGCCGTCGGCCACGGTGGCCAGCGCGCAGGCCGTACCGGTGTCGTTGGTGACGGCGAGCGTCAACCGGACCGGCTCGCCCGGGGCGTACCGGGGGGTGCCGGTCCGCAGGTCCAGCCCGAGGCCCCCGCCGGGCGGCGCGGCCCCGGCCGGCACCGGCCCCGCCGCGAGCGCCGCCACGAGGACGGCGCACCCGCCGACGAGTCGCACGATCAGCGTCATGCGCGGCACTCTAGGGCCGCGACGCCCGCGCCCCGCGGGACTGTCGCGCATCGGTCGGCACCACCGCGACCGTCCCCGGTACGCGGGCCAGCCCCGGCCGGTCGCCGTCACCCCACCGTCACCCGGCGATGACCTCACGCAACCGGACGGCGAAGCCGGCCGGGTCGTCGGCGAAGCCGAGGTGCCCCCCGGGGAACATGGTGGGCGGCACCCCCAGGGCGGCGGCCAGCGCGCGGGAGCTGCGGTCGCACAGCTCCCCGGCCGACTCCGCACCGAGACCGACCAGCACCCGGGTCGGGCCGTCGCGCAGGGCGGCCACGTCCGGCTGGTAGCGGGTGGTGCCGCGCAGGGTGTGCAGGTACTGGTAGCGCTCGTCGGCGGCGTCCTGCGGGTCGGGTTCCTGGCCGAACATGCCCTGGATCATCTCCTCGGGCATGACGATGTTGGCGATGGCGAGGAACTTCCGCCACGCGCCCAGCCGGTCCCCCCGCCGGTAGGTGGCGACCATGTCGTCCTCCCGGGCGAGCAGTTCGTCACGGTCGTCGAGCAGCAGCACCAGCGGCGGCTCGTGGGCGATCACGGTGTGCGCCACCTGCGGGTGCGCGTGGGCGAGCGCCAGGACGGTGACCGCGCCGCCGCTGGAGCCGAGCACCGCCGCCGGGCCGGCGTCGAGGTGGGCCAGCAGCCGGGCCAGGTCGTCGGCGCGCAGTTCGGGCGTGGAATCCTGCTCGGGGTCGTGCAGCCGGCTGCGGCGGATGCCCCGTGGGTCGGTGGTGAGCACCGTGTGGTCGGTGGCGAGCAGGTCGGCCAGCGGGGCGAACGTCCGGGCGTCCATCGGGGCGGCGACCAGCGCCACCAGGGGCCCCTGGCCGCGTACCTCGAAGTGCAGGGTCCCGTCGGGGACGGCCAGGGTGGCGGTGGTCACCGGGACGGTGGTGGAGCTGCTCATGTTCGGGTCCTCCGGGTCGTGACGTGCGGCTCTTACCCGGTACAGACTTCCGGCGTGGGGCAGAATCGTCGGTCGTGAGCAGGATTCTTGCCGAGATCACGGCCGACGACCACGACGCGACGCTGACCCGCGCCCGGGGCGGGGACGACGCCGCGTTCACCGCGCTGGTCGCGCCGCTGCGGCCGGAACTGCACGCGCACTGCTACCGGATGCTCGGCTCCCCGCACGACGCCGACGATGCGTTGCAGGAGGCCCTGCTGCGGGCCTGGCGGGCGCTGCCCCGCTTCGAGGGGCGCAGCTCCCTGCGGACCTGGCTCTACACCGTCGCCACCCGCACCTGCCTGGACCTGGCCACCGGGCGGGGGCGGCGGGCGTTGCCCGTCGACCTGGGGCCGGCCAGCGAGCACGCCGTGCCGGGCGGCGTCGCCGCCGACCACGTACGGTGGCTCGGCCCCTACCCCGACGCCGCCCTGGCCGCCGGCCCGGCCGCGCCAGACGCCCGCTACGAGCAGCGGGAGGCCGTCGAGCTGGCGTTCGTCGCCGCGCTACAGCACCTGCCCGGCAACCAGCGGGCCGCGCTGCTGCTGTTCGACGTGCTCGGCTTCACCGCCGCCGAGATCGCCGCCATGACGGGCACCTCCGTCGGGTCGGTCAACTCGGCGCTGGCGCGGGCCCGTCGGCTCGTCGCCGAGCGGGTGCCCGCCCGTAGCCAGCAGCAGGCACTGCGGACCCTCGGTGACGCCCGGCTGCGGGAGGTCGCCACCGGGTACGCCACCGCGCTGGAGAACGGCGACGCCGACGCCCTGGTCGCCCTGCTCACCGAGGACGTCACCTGGTCGATGCCGCCGCTGCCGCAGTGGTACGCCGGCCTCGACGCGGTGCTGGACTTCGCGCGGGCGATGCCGTTGGGCAGCTGCGGCGGCTGGCGGCACGTGCCGGTGGCCGCCAACGGCCAGCCGGCGGTGGCCAACTACCTGCGCGCGGGCGACACCGGCCCGTACCTGCCCTGGTCGATCACCGTGCTGACGGTGCGCGACGGCCGGATCGCCGAACTCGTCTCGTTCCTCGACGACACCCTGTTCCCGACGTTCGGCCTGCCGGCCACCCGCTGACGGCCGGTGGGCGTGGCTCCCGCCCACCGGCCGACGCGTCGGTCCGCTCAGGCCAGCGGCGCGGTGAGGGTGTACGAGGCGTCCCCGGCGAAGGTGCTGCCGGCGGCGTACGGGTCGACCCGCAGCACGTAGTCGTAGTGGCGCAGGTAGCGGCCGGGGTGGTTCCACGACTCGAACGAGTAGCTGCCGCCCCCGGCCAGCCCGGTCCGGCTGCAGAAGGTGGCGTCCCCGGCGAAGACGGCACTGCCGTCGTTGCCGGCGAGCCGGATCGTGAAGTCCCAGTGCCGCAGGTAGGAGCCGTTGACCGCGCGGAACGAGTAGCAGGCGGAGTTGGCCAGGCCGGGAACGATCTGGAAGGTGGCGTCCTGCCGGTCGCCAAGCGGGCTGCCGCTGCCCAGTACGTCGATGCGGGCCACGTTGTCACGGTGGCGGACGTAGCGGTCGGGGAAGTTCGCCGAGCGCAGCGAGCGGTTGCCGGTGGGCGGGGCGGAGGAGTCCCCGACACTCTCCCGCAGCACGGTGAAGTGGCGCACCGTGCCGGACAGCCCGGCCAGTTCGGTCTTGCCGGTGAAGCCGTACAGGTCGCTGCTGTCGGCGGAGTAGTAGCGGCCGGCGCCGTACTGGTCGAAGTAGATGCGCCACCGGTTGTCGGGCAGCCGGACCAGGGCGGGGCCTTCCAGGCCGGAACCCCAGCCGGCCCAGTTGCCGGTGCCGACCCAGCTCCACGGGCCGGTCAACGCGGGGGCGGTGGCGTGCTCGATGTACTTGGTGGTCTCGTTCTTCATGAAGTTGTGGTAGGTGTTGCCGACCTTGACGATGAAGCTGTCGATGTGGTTGGTGCCGATGCCGGCGAGCGCCACCGGGGCGCTCCACGCCGACAGCGCGGAGTTCGTCGCGGTGATCCGGTAGGGCTGGAACTGCCCGGCGGTGCCGGTCTGCGAGACGGAGACGACGATGTGCACACTGCCGTCGCTGTCGACGAACCACTCGGGTGCCCAGGTGCTGCCGTTGGCCGGCACGACACCGACGGTGACGTTGCGCTGGAAGGTCCAGCTCAGGTAGTCGGAGCTGCGGGCGATGCCGATGGTGTTGCCGGTCCAGCCGGTGGTGTAGACGAGGTAGTAGTAGCCGTCGGTGTGCCGGATGACGCTCGGGTCGCGGACCAGCCCGGAGGGCGGAGTGTAGGCGTTGGCCCGTTGGAGGGTGAACCGGGTGGCGTCGGCCGAGTCGTAGACGTACATGTTGGATTCGCTGCTGTTGGTGAACGCGGTCATCAGATAGTGCGGGACCGGCCCGGCGGCGTTGGCCCGCGCCGGCCCGGCGACCAGCAGGCCACCGAGCACGCAGAGCACCGCCGCCAGGGCGCCGTAACGGGGACGTCCCATCGACACACCTCTCTCTATAAATAGATGGTTGTCATCCTGCACTATTGCCAATGGTTTTCGTAAGTGTTGCGATAAGCGCCATGGCCCGGACCTCCCGCGACATCCGTTCCGCCAACCGGCTCACCGTCGTCCAGCAGGTCGTCGCCGCCGGCACCACCAGCCGGCAACGCCTCGCCGTCGACACCGGGCTCAGCCTCGGCACCGTCGCCACCCTGGTCGCCGAACTCACCGACCTCGGTCTGCTCACCGAGGCCGGCCAGGAGGACTCCGGCGGCGGGCGGCCCCGCGGTCTGGTCGCCGCCGACCCGCACGGCGGCCTGCTCGTCGGCGTCGACGTCGCCGAGACGTACGTCCACGTCGACCTCTTCGACACCACGCTGACCCGGCTGACCGGAGCCGAGGAGGCGCTACGCCCCCTGGAACGCCGCCCCCACCAGGTGGTCCGGCACATCGTCAGCGGCATCGGCACCGTCCTGGCCGGCACCGGGGCCCGGGTGCTCGGCGTCGGGGTCAGCGTCCCCGGGCAGGTCGACCGGGAGGGCGGCGTGTCGGTGTTCGCGCCCAACTGGAACTGGCACGACGTACCGCTGCGGGACCTGCTCGCCGACCATCTGCCGCTGCCGCTGCACCTGGACAACCCGCTGCGCGCGGCCGTGCTCGCCGAACTGTGGGCCGGGGCCGCCCGGGGCCGCGACGACGTCGCCGTGATCAACCTGGGCACCGGCGTCGGCGCGGGCCTCGCCTTCGGCGGCACCCTCTACCGGGGCAGCAGCAACAGCGCCGGCGAGTGGGGGCACACCACCCTGGTCCTCGACGGCCGGCTCTGCCGGTGCGGCAGCCGGGGCTGCGTCGAGGCGTACGTCGGCGCGCCCGGCATCATGCAGACCCTGCGCGACCTGGCCCCGACCAGCCCGCTGCTGCACCCCGAGGACCAGACCGCCACCCTCGACGCCCTCGCCGCCGCACTGGCCGCCGACGACCCCACCGCCGCGAAGGTGGTCGCCGAGACCGCCCGCTACCTCGGCGTCGCCGTCGCCGACCTGGTCAACCTGCTCAACCCGGAGATCATCGTGCTCAGCAGCTGGGTCGCCGACCGGCTCGGCGACCGGCTGCGCGACGAGGTCCGCGCGGTGGTCGCCCAGCACGCGCTGCGCCGCCCGCTCGCCGCCACCGGGATCGTCCGCTCCCCCGTCGCCGGCAACCCGGTCAGCCTCGGCGCGGCCACCCTCGCCCTGGAAGGCTTCCTCACCCAGGGACGCTGAGCCCGCCCCGTCCGCCCCCGCCGCGCCCGGCCCCGGCCCGGCCCGACCTGATCGGCGCTACTTGGCCGATTTAGCGGTATCGGAGCGCTCGGATACCACTGGCTCGCCGATACAGGCCGTGTCGGACCGGGACCTCAGTCCAGGATCGCCGTCGCCTCGACCTCGACGAGAACGTCCGGCTCGAAGAGATAATCGACGCCGATGAGCGACGACGGGGGCAACGGCTGCGGCAGGCCGAGTTCCGCCGCGACATCCTCCACCCCGGCCATGAAGTCGCCGATCCGCTCCGGCGACCAGTTCGTCACGTAGAACGTCAGGCGGACGACATCCGCGAAGCCCGCGCCGGCACCGGCCAGCCCGTACCCCGTGTTGCGCAGCGCCTGGGCGACCTGACCCCGCAGGTCGCCGGCCGCGACCGGCCGGCCGGCCTCGTCCCGGCTGATCTGACCGGCCACGTGGACGTGGCGCGACCCCGACGCGACCGCGACGTGGTGGTAGGGAACGGGCTGCATCATGCCCGGCGCGGAGAAAAGCTGAACACCCATCTGACTTCCCTTCCTCGTTGGTATCTCATGGATACCTGGTGCTCCGAGGACACTTCAACGAGACTAGGTGTCATGCCGGAAACCACCCCCCTGCCGTCGGAAGCCCTCCAGATCACCCCTCCCCACCGCGAGCTGCTCGACCAGGTGCTCGACAAGTGGTCGCTGGAGGTGCTCAACCAGCTCTGCGAACGGCCGTCCCGGTTCAACGAGCTACGCCACGCCATCCCCGCCGTGTCCCAGAAGTCACTGAGCGCCACCCTGCGTCGGCTCGAACGCAACGGCATCGTCGCGCGGCACGTCCTGTCGTCGCGGCCGGTCGCCGTCGAGTACCGCATCACCCCGCTGGGCAAGACCCTCCGGCACCCGGTCGACGTGCTCCTCGACTGGGCCGGGCGGCACCTGCCCGCCATCGAGGCCGCCCGCCGGTCGTACGACGAGACCGGGTGACGTCACCGGCGCGCCGGAACCGAAGTCAGGAGGCCAAGCGGGTATCCGTTCGGCGACGACGAAGGCGACATCCTCAGCACCCTGACGAACCCTGGTGCCGGTGATCGCGTCGGCAAGCGCGACAAGCTGTTCCGGTCGCCGGTTCGTCATCCCGTGGAGCGGCAACCTCACCTCGAACACCGGATGCCCAGTCCTGACCAGCAACGACACGAGGTCTCGCCGGCAGTCATCCTCGGCGTCGATGTCTGCCGTGGACAGATCGACCCATCGCGTCCGGAACCACAGGCGCTCACCGAGCATTGTCCCGTCCAGCTGGAGGGTCCGTCGTCCACCTTGCCGTGAATCACGTCGACGTCGCACGCAGCGTCCTGGCTCCACCTCGTCGCCACGTTGCGGATCGAGGGCTGGGACGCGCAGGTGACGTGTTCTGCAGCTCCGGTACAGGTGGAGGGATCTCTGCCCAGCGGCGAGCGGTTCCACTTCCGCGCCCGACATCGTGACGTGTCATCGGGCATCGGCTTCACCCTGCGGGTCCACACCCCCCTCCTGCTGACCGGCGGGGACCGTACCCGCCGGACGATCGACAGGCACGGCCCACGACGGCCCGACAGGGCGCCGGAACGGCGTTCGCGCAGCTCAGGACGGGTACGGCGTCACTTGGCGTTGAAGTAGTTGGCCTCCGGGTGGTGCACCACGATCGCGTCGGTGGCCTGCTCCGGCACCAGCTGGAACTCCTCCGACAACTGCACGCCGATCCGCTCCGCCCCCAGCAGCTCCACCATCTTCGCCCGGTCCTCCAGGTCCGGGCAGGCCGGGTAGCCGAACGCGTACCGGCAACCCCGGTAGTCGTTGCGCAGCAGGCCGGCCAGGTCGGTCGGGTCGCCGGTGGCGACCGTGCCGCCGCCCGGCAGGGTCAGCTCGGAGCGGATACGTCGGTGCCAGTACTCGGCGAGCGCCTCGGTGAGCTGCACGGACAACCCGTGCACCTCCAGGTAGTCGCGGTACTCGTTGGCGGCGAACATCTTCGCGGTGTACTCGCTGATCGGCTGCCCGACGGTGACCAGCTGCAACGCCACCACATCCAGCCCGTCGTCCTTCGGACGGAAGAAGTCGGCCAGGCAGAGCCGCCGCTCCTGCCGCTGTCGGGGGAACGAGAACCGGGCCCGCTCGCTGTTGCCGTTCTCGTCGAGCACCACCAGGTCGTTGCCCTCGGAGTACGCCGGGAAGTAGCCGTACACCACGGCCGCCTCCAGCACCTGGTCGGCGATGAGCCGGTCCAGCCAGTACCGCAGCCGGGGCCGCCCCTCGGTCTCCACCAGTTCCTCGTACGACGGGCCCTGACCGCCCCGCGACCCGCGCAGCCCCCACTGGCCGAGGAACGTCGCCCGCTCGTCGAGCAGCGCCGCGTAGTCGGCCAGCGGCACCCCCTTGACCACCCGGGTGCCGAAGAACGGCGGGGTGGGCACCGCCACGTCGGTGGCCACGTCGGAGCGGACCGAGGAGTCGTTCAGCTCCGGCAGCGCCTCGGTGACCATGGTGCGCTGCTTCTCCCGACGGGCCCGTCGGGCCGCGAGGGCCGCCTCCCGCTCCGGGTCGATCACGGGTGCGCCGCCCCGCTTGGCGGTCATCACCCGGTCCATCAGGGCCAGCCCCTCGAAGGCGTCCCGCGCGTAGTGCACCTGGCCGGGGAACATCGCCCGCAGGTCGTCCTCGACGTACGCGCGGGTCAGCGCCGCCCCGCCCAGCAGCACCGGCCACCGCTCGGCGACCCCGCGCGACGCCATCTCGGCGAGGTTCTCCTTCATGATGACCGTGCTCTTGACCAGCAGCCCGGACATGCCGATCGCGTCGGCCCGGTGCTGCTCGGCGGCGTCGAGGATCGCGTTGATCGGCTGCTTGATGCCGATGTTGACGACCTCGTAGCCGTTGTTGGACAGGATGATGTCGACCAGGTTCTTGCCGATGTCGTGCACGTCGCCGCGCACGGTGGCCAGCACGATCCGGCCCTTGCCGCCGTCCTCGACGGCCTCCATGTGCGGTTCCAGGTAGGCCACCGCCGTCTTCATCACCTCGGCGGACTGGAGCACGAACGGCAACTGCATCTGCCCGGAGCCGAACAGCTCGCCGACGACCTTCATCCCGTCCAGCAGGATGTCGTTGATGATGGACAGCGGGGACCGGCCCTGCGCCATCGCGGCGTCCAGGTCGGCCTCCAGGCCGTTACGCTCGCCGTCGATGATCCGCCGCTTGAGCCGCTCGTCCAGCGGCAGCCCCGCCAACTCCTCGGCCCGGGTGGCCCGCGCCGAGGCGGCGTCGACGCCCTCGAACGCCTCGATGAACCGCTGCACCGGGTCGTAGCCCTCGCGCCGCCGGTCGTAGATCAGGTCGAGGGCGACCTCGCGCTGCGCCTCGGGGATCTTGGACATCGGCAGGATCTTGCTGGCGTGCACGATCGCTGAGGTCAGCCCGGCCTGCACGCACTCGTGCAGGAACACCGAGTTGAGCACCTGCCGGGCCGCCGGGTTGAGCCCGAACGAGACGTTCGAGATGCCGAGGGTGAAGTTGACCCCGGGGTAGCGGGCGGCGATCTCCCGGATCGCCTCGATCGTCTCGATGCCGTCGCGCCGGGTCTCCTCCTGGCCGGTGGCGATCGGGAAGGTCAGCGCGTCGATGAGGATGTCCGACCGGTCCATCCCCCAGCGGCCGGTCAGGTCGTCGATCAGCCGGGCCGCCACCCGGACCTTCCACTCCCGGGTACGGGCCTGCCCCTCCTCGTCGATGAGCAGCGCCACCACGGCCGCACCGTGCTCGGCGATCACCGGCATCACCCGCGCGTAGCGGGAGTCGGGGCCGTCACCGTCCTCGAAGTTGACCGAGTTGACGACGCACCGCCCGCCGAGCATCTCCAACCCGGCCTCGATCACCGCCGGCTCGGTGGAGTCCAGCATGATCGGCAGGGTGGACGCGGTGGCGAACCGGCCGGCCAGCTCCCGCATGTCCTGCGTGCCGTCCCGGCCGACGTAGTCGACGCACAGGTCCAGCAGGTGCGAGCCGTCGCGGGCCTGGCTGCGGGCCACCTCGACGCACGCCTGCCAGTCGGCGGCGAGCATCGACTCGCGGAACGCCTTGGAGCCGTTGGCGTTGGTCCGCTCCCCCACCATCAGCACCGAGGCGTCCTGGGCGAACGGCACCGGGTGGTAGATCGACGAGACGCCCGCCTCGTGCCGGGGCTCCCGGGCCGCCGGGATCGCGCCGTGCAACCGCTCGGCCAGCGCCCGGATGTGCTCCGGGGTGGTGCCGCAGCAGCCGCCGATCAGCCCGACGCCGTAGTCGGCGACGAACCGTTCCAGGGCGTCGGCCAGCTCGGCGGGGCTCAGCGGGAAGTACGCCCCGTCGGCGGTCAGCACCGGCAGGCCGGCGTTCGGCATCACCGACAGCGGGATCCGCGAGTGCTGCGACAGGTAGCGCAGGTGCTCACCCATCTCGGCCGGGCCGGTGGAGCAGTTGAGCCCGATCAGGTCCACCCCCAGCGGCTCGATGGCCGCCAGCGCCGCCCCGATCTCGCTGCCCACCAGCATGGTGCCGGTGGTCTCCACCGCCACGTGACAGATGATCGGCACCTGCTGGCCCAGTTCGGCCATCGCCCGCTTCGACCCGACCACGGCCGCCTTGACCTGGAGCAGGTCCTGGCAGGTCTCGATGATCAGCGCGTCCGACCCGCCGGCGATCAGCCCGGCCGCGTTCTCCTGGTAGGCGTCCCGCAACGTCGCGTACGGGGCGTGGCCGAGGGTGGGCAGCTTGGTGCCGGGGCCGATCGAGCCGAGCACGAACCGGGGCCGCTCCGCCGTGGCGTACGCGTCGGCCGCCTCCCGGGCGATCCGCGCGCCGGCCTCGGACAGCTCCCGGATGCGCTGCGGGATGTCGTACTCGGCGAGGTTGGCGAGGTTCGCGCCGAACGTGTTCGTCTCGACACAGTCCGCGCCGGCCGCCAGGTAGGCCTCGTGCACGCCGCGCACCACGTCGGGCCGGGTCACGTTGAGGATCTCGTTGCAGCCCTCCAGCCCCTCGAAGTCGTCGAGGCTCAGGTCGGCAGCCTGGAGCATCGTCCCCATCGCGCCGTCGGCGATGAGAATCCGGTCGGCCAGCACATCCCGCAACGAAGTCCGCACCACATCAGGTTAGTGCGGTCGATCCGGTGACTGTCGACGCCCGGGGTCGTCCCACTATGTGTCCGCCCGCTCCGCGTCCCGGTTCGTACCGGTTCGGGGGTGGGGTGGGCCGGCGTCCCGGCGCGGCCGACGGGCCACGCGCCGCGCCGGGACGTAGGCTTGCGGACGTGAAGGACATCAGGGACGCCACCGTGCACGGCGGGCGGGTGACCGGGCCGACCCCCGGCACCGTCGGCGACGAGCGGGGCGAGGTGACGGCGTGACCGAGTTCGACGGGCTGCCGGTGCTGCGGTCCCCGGTGGCGATCGCCGCCTTCGAGGGCTGGAACGACGCCGCGGACGCCTCCACCGCCGCCGTGGAACACCTGGAACAGGTCTGGCAGGCCCGCCAGATCACCGAGATCGACCCGGAGGAGTTCTACGACTTCCAGGTCAGCCGCCCGACGATCACGATGTCCGACGGTGAGACCCGCCGGGTGGAGTGGCCCACCACGAAGTTCGTGGTGGCCAGCCCCGAGGGCACCGACCGGGACGTGGTGCTGATCCGGGGCATCGAGCCGAGCATGCGCTGGCGCACGTTCTGCGAGCAGGTGCTGGAGATCTGCCACAGCCTGGAGGTCGAACGGGTGGTGCTGCTCGGCGCGTTGCTGGCCGACGTGCCGTACACCAGGCCGTTGCCGATCAGCGGCAGCGCCTCCGACGCCCAGGCCGCCCAGCGTTACCAGCTCACCCCCACCCGCTACGACGGGCCCACCGGCATCGTCGGCGTGCTCCAGGACGCCTGCACCCGGGCCGAGGTCGACGCGGTGTCGTTCTGGGTGCACGTGCCGCACTACGCCAACAACCCGCCCTGCCCCAAGGCCACCCTCGCGCTGCTGCACCGGGTCGAGGAGGTGCTCGACCTGCCGGTGCCGATGGCCGACCTGGCCGAGGAGGCCGCCGAGTGGGAGCAGCGGGTACGCGGCGCCGCCGAGCAGGACGCCGAGCTGGGTGAGTACGTGCGGGAGCTGGAGGAACGTGTCGGCGACGCGGGCATCACCCCGTTGACCGGTGACGAGATCGCCCAGGAGTTCGAGAAGTACCTGCGCCGCCGGGGCGGTTCCGCCGGCCCCACCGCCGGCTCCTGGTAGTCGTTCCCGCAGGGCCCCGGGCGTCGCGGCGTCCGGGGCCTTCGGCGTGTCCGGGTTCGGGGGTTCTGGCGTGTCCGGGGTGGCGCCGTCACCCCGTCTAGGGCATCCTAGGAACCTAGCTGTCAGGAGGAGGCGGGCGTGCAGATCAACCCGGGAGCCGCCGAGTTCCCGCACCGGCAGATCGCCGCGCAGCTCAAGGCCCAGGTGCGTCGGGGCGACTGGGGTCCTGGCGAACGGCTGCCGTCCATCCCGGCCATCGCCGAGATGTTCGGGGTGGCGAAGCAGACCGTGCAACGCGCCGTCGACCAGCTGCGGGTCGAGGGCATCCTGATCACCAAACCCGGCTCCGGTACGTACGTGCGGGGCACCCGGCGGCGGCTCAACCGGCTCTCCCGGGGCCGGTACGGCGGCTTCCGCGGTTACCACGCCGACCTCGCCGCGCGGTACCGCCAGCAGCTCGTCTCGGTCGGCCGGGCACCCGCCCCGCCCGAGGTGGCCGACGCGTTCGGGGTCGCCGACGGCACCGAACTGCTCTGCCGCCGGCACCTGGTACGCACCGACGACTCCCCGGTGGAGGTGGGCGCGTCCTGGTTCCTGCCGAAGGACACCGCCGGCACCTCGCTGGAGCGGGCCGAGGCGTTCGGCAGGCCGCTCTACCAGGAGGCCGAGGAGGCGACCGGCCGGCGGTACACCACGGCCGCCGACACCATCAGCGCCCGCCAGCCCAGCCGGGAGGAGGCCGAGACGCTCCAGATCCGCCCCGACACGCCGGTGCTGCACCTGCTGCACGTCGCCTACGACGCCCACCGCAAGCCGATCGAGGTCGCCCAGGCCACCTGGCCCGGCCCGATGACCACGCTGACCGAGGAGTACCAGGTCCCCGCCCCCGCACCGGACCCCGACCCCGATCCCGGCCTGGTCCTCGGCTGATCCCGGTCGGGCACCGCCCCCCGTCCCGGTCCGGCCCCCGTCCCGGTCCGGCCCCCGTCCCGGTCCGGCCCCCGTCCCGGTCCGGCCCCCGTCCCGGTCCGGCCCCCGTCCCGGTCCGGCCCCCGTCCCGGTCCGGCCTCCGCACAGGGGCTGGGCCGCACCGTACAACGGCGGCGGCATGGCCGGTGGGACGGCACCGGGCGCAAGGGGGTCGGCCGTGCCTCAGGTGAGCGCGGTGACCACGATGACGGTCGCTCCGAGTGCGACGACGATCAGGGAGGCGACCACTCCGAGCAGGTCGGCGACCCGTACCGGGACGGTGGCACCGAGGGCAGCGCCGATCGTGGCGAGCCCGGTCTGCCAGAGCAGGGAGGCCAGCCCGGCGGCGACGACGAACACCCCGGGCCCCGTCCAGCTGCCCGGCACGGCGTTCACCGTCCCGGCCAGGGCGAAGAAGTACACCAGGGTCAACGGGTTGACCGCGGTGAGGAGCACGAAGCGGACGTAGACCGGCCCGGCGGGCTGGGCCGGACGCTCCCCGCCGGTGCCGTCCCGCTGGGGTCCGGCGGTGCTGTCCCGCCGGGGTCCGCCGGTGCCGTCCCGCCGGGGTCCGCCGGTGCCGTCCCGCCGGGGTCCGCCGGTGCCGCCCCGCTCGGCTCCGCCGGTCCCGTCCGGCTGGGGTCCGCCGGTGCTGTCCCGCTGGGGTCCGCCGGTGCTGTCCCGCTGGGGTCCGGAGCCGGCAGGGCCGGCACCGGCGAGGCGTGCCGGGGCTCGGCGCAGGGTGACCAGTTGGTGGCAGCCCAGCCCGACGATCACCAGCCCGGACAGGTAGCGGGGAGCGTCCCCCCACGAGGCGATCACCGGCGCGAGCGCCGCCCCGGTCAGCAGCGCGCCGAGGCAGTAGAGGGTGTCGACGGTGGCGACGCCGAATGCTGCGGCCAGGCCGCTGCGGTGACCGCCCAGCATCCCCTCCCGGACGATCAGCACCCCGATCGCCCCCAGGGGCATCGCCACCCCCAGCCCGGCGGCGAACCCGGCGACCGCCAGGAACACGATTCCATCAGCCATCCGCCGAGTTTGGGTCACCCCGACGGGCACGACCGACAGATGAGTGGTGCCGGCGTACGATTATCGGTGTGGACCAACTGGACGAGCAGATTCTCGGCATCCTGCAGGAGAATGCGAGGTGTTCGTTCAGTGAGATCGGTCGACGGGTCGGCCTGAGCACGAACGCCACCGCCGCCCGGGTCCGCCGGTTGGAAGCCGACGGCGTCATCCTCGGGTACACGGTCGTCACCGGTCACGACGCGCCGCAGCTCCGGGGCGGGTTGGAGGTGTTCATCGACGTACGCCTCGACGCCGGGACCGACTACGAGACGTTCGTCGACGCCATCGCCCCGATCGAGCAGATCGTCGACGCGGTGCACATGACCGGGCCGTACGACTACCTGCTGCGGGCCCGGCTGCGGGACACCGCCGCCCTGGACGCGTTGCTGCGTCGGCTCAAGAAGAGCTGCGGCGTGGTGCAGACCCAGACCCGGGTCGCCCTACGCCAACCCACCCCACACCCCCGCCCCCGCTAACCCCCGAGCCACCACACCCCCACCACCCGCCCCCTGCGTCGATCATGGAGTTATGGGGCTCCGCACACGTCGCAAATGGGGGCTCAACCCCCACCACAACTCCATGATCGACGGGCCGGCGGGGGGGTGCCGGGCCGGCGGGGGGGGTGCCGGGCCGGCCGGGGGCGGGGCGGGTGGGTGGGGTGGGGGTTAGAGGTGGATGCCGAGGAGGGCGTCTACGGTGCTGGTGAACAGGGCGGGGGCCTGTGGGTCGTCGCCGGTGCCGGCCAGGGTCGCCTCGGCCCAGTCGTCGGCCAGGGCGAGGGCACCCGGGGTGTCCAGGTCGTCGCCGAGGCGCTCGCGTACCCCGGCCAGGAAGGCCGCGCCGGACGGCCCGGACGGCGCGGCGGCGGCCCGCCGCCAACGGTCCAGCCGCTGCTGCGCGGCGGTCAGCACGTCGTCGGTCCAGGCCCGGTCGTCCCGGTAGTGGCCGGACATCAGGCCGAGCCGGACGGCCATCGGGTCCACCCGGTCGGCGCGCAGCCGGGAGACGAAGACCAGGTTGCCCTTGGACTTCGACATCTTCTCGCCGTCCAGGCCGATCATGCCGGCGTGCACGTAGTGGTCGGCGAAGGGGGCCGTGCCGGTGAGCCGCTCGGCGTGCGCGGCGGAGCACTCGTGGTGCGGGAAGATCAGGTCGTTGCCGCCACCCTGCACGTCGAGCCGGTCGCCGAGCAGGTTCAGCGCGATCACGGTGCACTCGATGTGCCAGCCGGGCCGCCCGGGGCCCAGCTCGCCGCCCGGCCAGGACGGCTCGCCGTCGCGGGCGCCGCGCCACAGCAGCGGGTCGAGCGGGTCGCGCTTGCCGGCCCGCTGCGGGTCGCCACCGCGCTCGGGGAAGATCTCCAGCATCTGCTCCCGGGTCAGGTTCGACTCGTAGCCGAACGCCGGGGCGGCGGCGACGTCGAAGTAGACGTCGCCGGTGCCGTCGTCGAGCCGGTAGGCGGCACCGTCCTTGAGCAGTTCCTGCACCCGGTCGGCGATGTGCGGGATCGACTCCACCGCGCCCACGTAGTGCGCCGGCGGGATGATCCGCAGCGCCTCCATGTCCTCGCGGAACAGCGCCGTCTCCCGCATCGCCAGGACCTTCCAGTCCTCACCGTCGCGCTCGGCGCGTTCCAGCAGCGGATCGTCGATGTCGGTGACGTTCTGCACGTACTGCACGGTCAGGCCGGCGTCGCGCCACATCCGCTGCACCAGATCAAAGGTGATCATGGTGGCGGCGTGGCCCAGGTGGGTGGCGTCGTACGGGGTGATGCCGCAGACGTACATGGTGGCGGGGCCGGCGGGACGGCTCGGGTGGACACCGCGCCGCGCCGAGTCGTACAAGCTCAGCGGCCCGCCGTCACCCGGCAGCCGTGGCACCTCGTGTCCCGCCCAAGACTCCATGACCGCCAGCCTAACGAGCCGCCCGGCCGCCGGGAGGAACCGCCCGGGTGATCAACACGACAACGGCTCAGATCGGCGGCCACGGCATCGCCGGCCAGTCCTGCGGCGGCAGCGGGTACCGGCCGGTGTCGCGCAGCCGCCGTACCCGGGCGGCCACCTCGGCGACCTCGCCGAGGGTTAGGTGCTCGGCCAACTCCTCCCCCAGGTCGCCGGTGAGCTGGCCGTCGAGGGCGTCGAGCACCTGCACCGCGTCCGGGGGGAGCTGCCGGCCGGCCCAGCCCCACAGCACGGTCCGCAGTTTCTCCTCGACGTGGAAGCAGACCCCGTGGTCCACCCCGTAGATCCGGTCGTCCGCGCCGGCCAGCACGTGCCCGCCCTTGCGGTCGGCGTTGTTGATGACCGCGTCCAGCACGGCCAGCCGGGCCAGCCGGGGGTCGTCGGCGTGGGCCAGGGCGTACGCCGCGCCGTCGTCGTCGCGGGCGGCGGCCACCGGGAACCAGCGTGGTGGCACCGCCTCGGCCGGCACGAACCCGACCAGCGGCTCGACGTCGTCCGGTTCGTCGATCCAGAGTTGGCACGAACCGGGCCCGAGCGGCCCGTCGCGCAGCACCGTCGGCGGGACCAGGTCCCAGCCGGTGGCCCGGGAGACCAGGTAGGCCGAGACCTCCCGGCCGGCGAGGGTGCCGTCGGGGAAGTCCCAGAGCGGGCGCTCGCCGCGCACCGGCTTGTAGACGCACCGGGCGGTACGGCCGTCGAGGGTCAGCGTGGCCCGCAGGGTGGTGTTGGAGGCGTCGACGAGCCGACCCTCCAGCTCCAGTTCACCCTCGCACAGCAGCCGGAGCGCGGCGCTGGCATCCTGGCGCTGCACCTCCGACGACGTCACCGGTGGTAGCCGTTGTGCCGGGGGCAGAGGTGCCCGGCCGGGTCGAGCGGCTGGCCGCACAGCGGGCAGGGCGGACGGCCGGCGTTGACCACCCGGCGGGCCCGCTCGATGAACTCGCGGGTCGCCTCGGGGGTCAGCCGCACCCGGAGCCGGTCGAGGTCCTCGTCCGGTTCGTCATCGTCGTCGTCCTCGTCGACCTCGTCGTCGCCCAGCTCGACCTCGGCCTCCGCCTCACCGGCGGCGATCGCCTCGATCACCACGGTGGCGGAGTCCACGTCGAAGGCCAGCCCGAGGGTGCCGACCCGGAACTCCTCGTCGACCGGATTGTCCAGCGGGTCGTTGTCGCCGACGGACACCGGCGACTCCGGCAGCTCGACGCCGAAGCGGCGCTGCGCCTCGGAGAGCAGTTCCTCCAGCTTCTCGGCGAGCAGGGACACCTGCACCTTCTCCAGCGCGACGCTGACCAGCCGGCCACCCCCGCGGGCCTGGAGGAAGAACGTGCGCTCCCCGGGCGGCCCGACGGTCCCGGCGACGAACCGCTCGGGCGGCTCGAAGGCGTGCACCTGGTGGGTCATACCCACGACCCTATCCGGAGCGTGGAACGGTCGCGCAAGGCACCGACGCCGAATCAGCCGAGGGCGAAACGGTGTGGCCCGCGCCCGGCGGCCGACGTGCCCCGGAGGGCCGGCTCAGCCGGTGGTGCCCGCGCCCCCGCCGACGGCCGCGTCGGAGTCGGCCGACCGGGTCGCCCGACGCCGCCGCCTGGCCGGTGGCGGCACCAGGGAGGCCAGGTCACCGCCGGTGTCGTTGAGCCGGACCAGGAACGGCCGCAGCGGGGTGTAGCGGATCGCGGTGACCGAGGCCGGATCGGCGACGATGCGCTGGAACAGGTCGAGGTGCACGCCGAGGGCGTCGGCGACGATGGCCTTGATCACATCGCCGTGGCTGCACGCCAGCCAGACCGCCTCCGGTCCGTGGTCGGCGGTGATCCGGGCGTCCCAGGCGCGTACCGCGGCGACCGCGCGGGCCGACATCTGCGCCATCGACTCCCCGTCGGGGAAGACCGCGGCGCTGGGGTGCTGCTGCACCACCGGCCAGAGCTTCTCCTTGGCCAGCTTCTTCAGCGGCTGCCCCTCCCAGGCGCCGTAGCCGCACTCGATCAACCCGTCCTCGACCACCGGGGTGGCCTGCGGAAGCGCCAGCTGGAGGGTCTGCCGGCAGCGGATCAGCGGACTGGTCACCACCGCCGAAAGCGGCAGGCCGCGCAGCCGCTGACCGACCGCCTCCGCCTGGGCCCGCCCGGTGTCGTCCAGCTCGACCGGCTGGCGGCCGGCCAGCCCGCCGTCGGCGTTCGCGGTCGTCCGGCCGTGTCGCAGAAGCAGAAGGGTCGCCACGCCACCACCCTAGGGGCAGCCGGACCGCAGCCGGCCCCCGACACCTCGGGTGGTGTCGGGGGCCGGCGGCCGGCGTACGGTCAGGTGGCGCTGATCGTGCCGGTGAGCAGCAACGCCAGCACCAGGGTGCCGAGCGCCACCCGGTAGAGCACGAAGACGTACAGGGTGTGGTGTGCCACGTAGCGCAGCAGCCAGGCGATGGCCGCGTAGCCGATGCCGAACGCGATGATCGTGGCGACCACCATCTGCGCCACCGAGGGCACCGAGGTGCCCGGGGCGGCCGGCTCGAAGACGTCCCCGACGCTGAAGATGCCGGACATCACCACCGCCGGGATGGCCAGCAGGAACGAGTACCGGGCGGCGGCCTCCCGGGTCAGGTTGAGCAGCAGGCCGGCGGTGAGCGTGCCGCCGGAGCGGGACACCCCGGGGACCAGCGCCATCGCCTGGGCGAAGCCCATCACGATGCCGTCGCGCATCCGGAAGTTCACCAGGGTGCGGGTCTGCCGCCCCCAGTACTCGGCGAAGGCCAGCACGAAGGCGAACACGATGAGGGTGGTGGAGACCACCCACAGGTTGCGCCCGGCGGTGCGGATCTGGTCCTTGAACAGGAAACCGAACAGCCCGATCGGGATCGAGCCGACGATCACGTACCAGCCCATCCGGTAGTCGAGGCTGGAGCGCACCGAGCGGTCCCGCAACCCCACCAGCCAGGTACGGGTGATCCGCCAGATGTCCTTGGCGAAGTAGATGAGCACGGCCGCCTCGGTGCCCAGCTGGGTGACCGCGGTGAAGGACGCGCCCGCGTCCCGGTCGAAGAAGATCGCCGAGGTGATCCGCAGATGCCCCGACGAACTCACCGGAAGGAACTCGGTGAGCCCCTGGACGATGCCCAGGACGATGGCCTCGACCCAGGTCACTCGCCGACTCCCGAGAGGTCGAGGGCCTCGGCGACGGTCCGCAGGGTCTGCACGCCGCTGTCCCGGTCGGCCACGAACAGGGTGACCGACAGGGTGGTCACCCCGGCGGCCGCGTACTCCCGCATCCGCTCGGCGATGCGTTCCTTGGGGCCGAGCAGCGAGGTGCGGTCGATGAACTCCATCGGCACCGCGGCGGCGGCGTCGCGCTGCCGCTTGGCGAGGTAGAGGTCCTGCACCTCGCGGGCGGCGTCGGCGTAGCCCATCCGGGTGGCGAGCTGGTTGTAGAAGTTCTGCTGCCGGCTGCCCATGCCGCCGACGTAGAGGGCGGCGTACCAGCGGACCAGCTCGGCGCAGGTGGCGATGTCGTCACCGACCACCACCGGCACCGAGGGCACCACGTCGAACCCGGCCAGTTCCTTGCCGGCCCTCGCCCTGCCGGCACTGACGGAGGCGAGCTGCTCGTCGGCGAACTCGGGGGCGTAGAACACGGCGAGCCAGCCGTCGGCGATCTCGCCGGCCAGCTCCAGGTTCTTCGGGCCGACGGCGGCCAGGTAGATGGGGATGTGCTCGCGCGGCGGGTGGAAGCCCAGCCGCAGCGCCTTGCCGGGGCCGTCGGGCAGCGGCAGGGTGTAGTGCTCGCCGGCGTAGGCGACCTCCTTGCGGGCCACCGCCAACTTGACGATGTCGACGTACTCGCGGGTGCGGGCGAGCGGCTTGGCGAACCGGACGCCGTGCCAGCCCTCGGAGACCTGCGGGCCGGAGACGCCCAGGCCGAGCCGGAACCGGCCGCCGGAGAGCGCGTCGATGGTGGCAGCGGTCATCGCGGTCATCGCCGGGGTACGGGCGGGGATCTGCATCACCGCGCTGCCCACGTCGATCCGTTCGGTCTGCCCGGCCATCCAGGCGAGCATGCTCGGGGAGTCCGAGCCGTACGCCTCCGCCGCCCACACCACCGAGTAGCCGAGGCGGTCCGCCTCCTGGGCAAGCGCCAGGTGGTCCGCCGGCGTACTCCACGCCGTCTGATATCCGAGGCTGAGCCCGAGTCGCACTGATCCTCCCCATCCCGCACCACAGGTCGCATCAGGTTACGCAATGGCCCGGGGCCGGCCGCCCACCGGCTCGCCACCGGGGGCCGTCCGTCCGGACGCCGGGCGGGGTGGGTGGTCGGGCCGCGCCCGAGCGGGTGGACAGCCAGCGACCGGACCGGCGCATCCGGTGCACGCCGTGGCGTCGCGGGCGCCGGTGACGGTCGGATCGGCGACGCGACAGGCAGAGATGCCGGGAGCGAGGATATCGGTTGCGCCGCGTTCGAAATAAGGTTCACCCATGCAACAGCGACCGCTCGGCCGAAGCGGGCTGGCGGTTTCCCGGCTCGCGCTCGGCACCATGACCTGGGGCCGGGACACCGACGCCGACGACGCGGCGGCCCAGCTGAAGAGTTTCCTGGACGCGGGCGGCAACCTGGTCGACACCGCCGACGTGTTCGCCGACGGCGACGCCGAGTCGGTGCTCGGGTCACTGCTGGGCACCCTGGTCCCCCGCGAGGACGTGCTGATCGCCACGAAGGCGGGGCTGCGGCCGGGCAGCGGCCGGCGGCGGGACGGCTCACGCGGGCACCTGCTGCGGACGTTGGACGCCTCGCTGCGCCGGCTCGGCACCGACCACGTCGACCTGTGGCAGGTGCACGGCTACGACCCGGACACCCCGCTGGAGGAGACGTTGGCCGCGCTGGACCACGCGGTCGCCTCGGGCCGGGTCCGCTACGTCGGGGTGTCGAACTTCTCCGGCTGGCAGACCGCCCGCGCCGCCGCCTGGCAGGCCGCCTGGCCGGGGCGGGCCCCGGTGGTCGCCACCCAGGTGGAGTACTCGTTGCTGGAGCGGGGGGTGGAGCGGGAGGTGCTGCCGGCCTGCGCCGCGTTGGGCCTGGGTGTGCTGCCCTGGTCGCCGCTGGGGCGGGGGGTGCTGACCGGCAAGTACCGCAACGGCCGCCCGGCGGACTCGCGGGCCGCCTCGGCCCACTTCGAGGCGTTCGTCGCCACCTACCTGGAGCCGCGCTGCTCCAGCATCGTCGAGGCGGTGAGCATCGCCGCCGGCGGGTTGGGCGTGTCGCCGCTGGAGGTGGCGCTGGCCTGGATCAGGGACCGGCCGGGGGTGACCGCGCCGGTGCTGGGCGCCCGCACGGTGGGGCAGCTGCTCGGCGCGTTGCAGGTGGAACGGATGACCCTGCCGGAGGAGATCACCACGGCGCTGGACGACGTGTCCGCCGTGCCGGTCGGCTACCCGGAGCGCGAGGGCTGATCCCGCCGCCGGCGCACAAGGTGGCGGACCGGACCAAAAGCACACCGGTGCGTGTCAATTCCACCGATCGTCCTTTACCAACTGCCACTCCCCCATAATTGGTTCAGGCCGCTTGCGTTGTTCCGTCCGAATAGGTGGCTTAGAACCCCCTGGTGTTGTTGGCCCGGGTTTCGGCGTCCGCTTTTCGGTGGGCCTGTCCGGAAAGAGATTCGGCCCGGCGAAAACCGTCTGATCCGGCCGCCGCAAACATTGTGGCGGACCAATGACGGTGCTCTAATGATTGCGGCGCGAGCGACCCCCGCCGCGCCGTTTCTCCCATTTCGTTGGAGGACCCGTGGACCGTAAGACCGACGTCAAGCGCAAGCCCGCCAAGGTCGTCGTGCGCAAGCTCGAGCGGCTCGAGACCACCGTCGCCATCATCAGCGAGCCGGGCTGCCGCAACGACGTCTGCGGCTGACCCACCCCGTTTCGGCCGGGGCGCGGCGTGCCGCGCCCCGGCCGGCCATTCTCCAGGAGGTCTTCGCCCGATGCAGCGGCCCCGGATCAAGGGCATCCACAAGCCGGTACGGCTCCAACCGACCCTGATCAACATCGGTGGTAGGCAGCTGGGGATCGGCGCGGAGATCGACGACGAGGACGGCAGCCTCTGGGAGCTGCTGCGCCTGATGGACGGCACCCGCACCCGGGCGGAGATCGTCGCCGCGCTGCTCGCCGTACGCCCGGAGATGGCCGCGCAGGACGCGACCGACGCGATGCAGACGATCATCGACGCCGGGTACGTCGAGGACGCCGCCGCGCCGCCCCCGCCCGAGCTGAGCCCCGCCGAGGTCGACCGGTACGACCGGGCGTTGACGTACCACGCGTGGGTGGACCTGACCCCGCGCACCTCCCGCTACGAGGTGCAGGCCCGGCTCAAGGCGGGCCGGGTCGTCGTGCTGGGGCTCGGCGGCTCCGGGTCGGCGGTGGCCGCCTCCCTGGTGGCCGCCGGGGTCGGCACGGTGCACTGCGTCGACTTCGACGTGGTCGAGGCGGGCAACCTGACCCGGCAACTGCTCTACACCGAGGACGACATCGGCACCGCCAAGGTGGACGCCGCGGTGGCCCGGCTACGCCGGATGAACTCCCACGTCACGGTCACCGGCGAGGAGGCCCGGGTCGACTCGACGGCGGACGTGGCGGCGTTGATGCGCGACCGCGACCTGCTGGTGCTCTGCGCCGACCAGCCCCGGCACGCCATCCGGGAGTGGACCAACCGGGCCTCCCTGGCCACCGGCACGGCCTGGATGCTCGCCCAGTACGCCGGCCCGATGGCGGTGATCGGCCTGTTCGTGCCCGGTCAGACCTGCTGCGAGGCGTGCCTGCCGAGCGTCACCGACCGGCTGCGCGAGGAGTACGGCAGCGAGCCGGAGGAGCTGTTCGGATTCACCGGGCACGCGGTGATCGCCCCCACCGCCAACCTCACCGGGCACCTGGCCGCCCTCGACGTCGTCTACCACCTCGCCGGCATCCCGACGACCACCCGGGGCCGGATGTTCCACCTGAGCCTGACCGACCTGACCTACCACTACGTGGTGGAGCCCCGGCCCGGCGTGAAGTGCGACACCTGCGGCTGGTTCCAGGAGGAACGGTGACCGTGCTCGGGTTGGACAGCCGCCCCGCGGTGGCGCACCTGGTGGTCCGCCAGGAGGAGGACGACGAGTACGTAGTCGGCGACCTGGCCAGCGGAAACTTCGTGGTGGTGCCCGAGGTGGGGGCGCGGCTGGTCGCGTTGTTCGCGGCCGGCCGCAGCGTCGCCGAGGCCGCCGACGAGGTGGAACGTGAGACCGGTGAACCGGTCGACGCGCTGGACTTCGTCGAGGTGCTCGTCGAGGCGGGCATCATCCGGCCACAGTCCGACACCGGGCCACCGCCGGTGCAGGCCCGCCCCTGGTCGGTGTCCCGCATCCCGGCCCGGCTGGTCCGGCCGCTGTTCGGCCGGGTGGCCTGGACGGTGTACGTCGGCGCGCTGGTCGCCACGCTGGCGATGTTCGTCGCCGAACCGTCCCTGCTGCCGACCTACGAGGACACCTTCATCTTCCCGGACGTGGTGCTCAGCCTGCTGATCACCAACGTCACGGTGGCCCTGCTCACGGTGGTGCACGAGGCGTGGCACGCGTTCGCCGGGGCGGCCGTCGGCGTCCGGTCGCAGCTGCGGCTGGAACGCCGGGGGATCTTCCCGGTGCTGGAGACCGACCTGACCGGGCTCTGGGCGCTGCCGCCGGAACGCCGCTACGGCCCCTTCCTCGCCGGCATGGCCATCGACGGGATCCTGCTGTTCGCCGCCGTCGCACCACGTTTCGCCTGGTCACGGGGCTGGTTGGAGCTGCCGCCGGAAATGGTGCGGTTCCTCGCCATGGTGGTGTTCAGCCAGGCCGTCAAGCTGGCCTTCCAGACGCTGGCCTACCTGCGTACCGACATGTACCTGGTGATGGCCACGGCGACCGGCTGCCGCAACCTGCACGAGGTGACCCGGCTCAGCCTCAAGAAATGGGTTCGCCGGCTGACCCCGGCCGAACGTGCCGTGCTGCGTGACGCGCACGCCCGGGATCTGCGGGTGTCCCGCTGGTACCGATTGTTGTATGTCGCCGGGGTCATCTGGATGGTCTGGTTCGCCATCCATTTTCTGCTACCGGGGGCGAAAGTGACCCTGGGGTGGGCCGCGGGAGTGCTGACCGGCGCACCGTTCGGCAGTGCCTACTGGTGGGAGGGAATTGCGCTGGCCGCATTTGCCTCGCTCAACATCCTGCTTCCACTCGGGGTGATCGTCCGTAATCGTTACCGCGCCGGAAGGTTGGCCACGTGAACCGCAGATGGCTCGGCCCGGTGGTCAGTGTGGTGGTCACCGTGCTCAGTGTGGCGACCATGTCAAGCCTCGGGGTGGGGGTGCTGGTCAACCTGCTCGGCGGGGACACCGCGCTGCCCTGCGACCGGCTGCCCGGCACGGCGCAACCGTTCGAGGGCGACCGGCACATCGCGTACGAGGGGGCGCCGCACGAGCCGTACCGGACGGTGCCGCCCACGTCGGGCCCGCACTCCCCCCGGGTCGTCGTGCCCGGCGTCTACCGCGACGCGGTGCCCGAGGAACTCCAGGTGCACGCCCTGGAACACGGGCACGTGCTGGTGCAGTACGCCCCGGACGTGCCGCCTGGCGACGTCGAGAAGCTGGAGCGGATCGGCCGCCGCCATCCCCGGGACGTGGTGGTGGCCCCCTATCCGGCGCTGGGCCACGGCATCGGGTTGACCGCCTGGCAGCGGCTGGACCGGTTGGACTCCCTCGACGAGCGGGCGGTCGAGGAGTTCGTCGAACGGCTCGCCGGCCGCTACGACCACTCCTGGCAGCACGGGGCGACCGACTGCGCGGCGGTCTGACCGGCGGTGCCGGGGTGGCGCGGCGCACCGGCCAAAGGGTGGCGCGGGGCCGTCGGGCTGGGCAGCATAGGTGCCATGGACTACGAATACGCGCCGCTGCGGTTGCCGCCGAACGTCGACAGGTTGACCGCCGCGGCGCAGCTGGCGATCCAGGCGGAGTTCTCCGGGTGGGAGTTGGCCCGGGTGCAGCTGTTCCGGGACGGCACCCGCAAGGTGGTGCTGCGCCGCCGCCGGGTCAACCAACCCCAACCGGGCCTGTCCTACTGACCCCAGGCGGCGGCACCGGCCGTCGCCCGGGGAGTGCCCCGGGTGGTCCGGGGCCGCCGGCCGGCCCGCACCGGGCGACCCCGGTGGTGCCGCCGGGCGACCCCGGCCGCCGCCTAGTGCTGGTGCCCGGCGTGGTCGTGGTCGTCCTCGTCGAGGAACGGATGCTCGTCGAGCCGGCCCACCAGCCGGTCGTCGGCGGCCGGGGTGAACGGGCCCACCGGGTCGTCGTCGTCGAACGACTCCAGATCGACCGGGGTGCCGACCTCGCTGACCATCACCACCCCGTCCAGCGGCTCCAGCTCCGGCACGTCCAGGGCGGACAGCGAACCGTCGCCGCTCTGCAACAGCTCCAGCACCGCCTCGCCGACCCCCTCGACCGGCGCCGGTTCGTCGTCCTCGGGGGTGCCCTCGCGGCGGGCCACCTCGGCGACCCGCAGCAGCGCCGAGACGCTGGGCACCCGGTAGTCGCGGCGCTGGCGCACCGAGATGACCTGCGGGTGCGGGTCGGTGGCCGCGGCGTCCCCGGCCGCCCCGCCGAACCGCTCGTCGGCCTCGTCCGGGTCGATCGACTCGACGTCCCAGGGCGTGACCTCGCCGAACGCGTCGAGCAGCTGCTCGTCGTAGGCGAAGGAGGCGTTGTTCAACGCCACGTACGCCTGCCACACGTCGTCGTCGTCGATCCGACCCTGCGCGGCCCGCACGGCCGTCAGGTGGGCGCGGGCCGCGTCGATCACGCGTTCCAGGGCGGCGTCCAGCTCACCGTGCTGGTCGGTCATGAGGCTGTCCCTTCGAGACATGGGGGGAGGTGCGGCACCGGGTCCGGTCAGCAGTTGCGGAGGAACCGGTCGAGCACCCGCACGCCGAACTGTAGTCCGTCCACCGGTACCCGCTCGTCGATGCCGTGGAACAACGCCGAGAAGTTGAGATCCGCCGGCAGCCGCAGCGGGGCGAAACCGAAGCACCGCATGCCGAGCTGCGCGAACGCCTTGGCGTCGGTGCCGCCGGAGAGCATGTACGGCACCGGGCGGGCACCCGGGTCCTCGGCCCGCAACGCCGCCGACATGGCGTCGACCAGGTCGCCGTCGAAGGTCGTCTCCAGGGCGGGCTGGCGCTGGATGTACTCGATCTCGATGTCCGGGCCGACCAGCTCACGTAGCTGCCGTTCCAGCAGCTCGGACTGGCCGGGCAGGCTGCGGCAGTCGATGGTGGCGGTGGCCCGGCCGGGGATGACGTTGTCCTTGTAGCCGGCGGCCAGCCGGGTCGGGTTGGCGGTGCTGCGGACGGTCGCGCCGATGATGTTGGCGATCGGGCCGAGCTTGGCGATGGCGGTCTCCGGGTCGTCCGGGTCCAGCTCGACGCCGAGCACGTCGGACAGCTCGGTCAGGAACGCCCGGACGGTCGGGGTGACGGTGAGGGGGAACCGGTGCCGCCCGATCCGGGCCACCGCCTCCGCCAGCGCGGTGACCGCGTTGTCGTCGTGGACGAACGAGCCGTGCCCGGGGCGGCCCTTGGCGTGCAGCCGCACCCAGTCCAGCCCCTTCTCGGCCGTCTCGATCAGGTAGAGCCGCTGGGCGTCGCTGATCGAGTAGGAGAAGCCACCGACCTCGCCGACCGCCTCGGTGCAGCCGTCGAAGAGGTCCCGGTGCTGCTGGACGAGGAAGTGCGCGCCGTAGTCGCTGCCCGCCTCCTCGTCGGCGGTGTAGGCCAGCACGATGTCGCGGGGCGGGCGGACGCCGGTGCGCTGCCAGTGCCGTACCACCGCCAGCACCATCGCGTCGAAGTCCTTCATGTCGATCGCGCCCCGGCCCCACAGGTAGCCGTCGCGGACCTCCCCGGAGAACGGGTGCACCGACCACTCGTCGGCGTCGGCGGGCACCACGTCCAGGTGGCCGTGCACGAGCAGGGCGTCGCGGCCGGGGTCGGTGCCGGGGATGCGGGCGATCAGGTTGGCCCGGCCCGGCGCGGACTCGTGGATCTCGGCGGTCACGCCGACCTCGGCGAGCTTCTCCGCGACGTACTCGGCGGCCCGGCGCTCGCCCGCGCTGGTGTCGTTGTCGCCGGTGTTGGTGGTGTCGATGCGCAGCAGGTCACGGCAGAGGTCGACGACCTCGGCGGTGGGGTCGGGCGCGGCGGAGGCGGCATCGCTCGTCATCGCCTCTTTCTACCAGTCGCCGGCCCGGCCGCGAACGGCCCGGCCGCCCCGGCGGCGACCACCCGGTGCCGCCCGGCGGCGGGGTGCCGGCCGACCGGGCCGTGGGCGGCGCGAACGCCGTCCCGGTTTGCCGATCACCGGGTACGGGTACCGGCGCTGACGTCCCCGTTCCGCCCGTCGCACCGGCCGGCGACCCGCGCCGGCCCCCGCCGAGGAGGACGTCATGTCCGCCGTTCCCCTGCCGCCGCTGCCGCCGTCCGCCGACGACGCCTACCGTCCGGGTGGGCGGAGCATGGCCGACCTCGCCGACACCGAACACCGGCAGCTGCTCGCCCTGGTCGACGAGGTCACCGACGCCACGGTGGCGCCCGACCGGCGGCGCGAGGTGCTCCAGGTGCTCACCGCCATGGTGTCGCGGCACCTGTCGGCCGAGGAGCAGTACCTGCTGCCCACGGTCCGCGCGGCGCTGCCCGACGCCACCGCCCGGGTGGAGCGGGAGATCGCGGCGGACGCGGCGCTGCTGACCGCGCTGAAGGCCCTCGGCGGGCCGGACGACCCGACGCTCGCCGACGTCGCCGCCCAGGTCCGTCGGCACGTCACCGCGGTGGCCGAGCTGGTCACCCCGCTGCGCGAGGTGGCCTCCGACGCGGAGCTGATCCGACTGGGCAACCGGTGGGAGATCGCCGAGGAGGCGGCGCCGACCCGGCCGCATCCGGGCACCCCGGCCACCCCGCCGTGGAACCGGATCGTCGAACCGGCCGTCGGCGTGGTGGACAAGCTGCGCGACGCGGTGACCGGTCGGCGTACCCAGTTGGCCGACCTGAACCGCCGCCCGCGACAGTGATCGACCGACCCCGATCCGTCAGGTTCACCGGCCCGGTTCGGTCCGGGGCCTTCCGTCTATCGACGTGTGGCCATACCGTCACCATATGAATCTGGAGCTGCGTCACCTCCGGGTGGTCTGCGCTATCGCCGAGACGGGCAGCGTGACGAAGGCCGCGTCCACCCTCGGCCTGGCCCAGCCGGCCCTGACCGCCCAGCTTCAGCGCATCGAGCGGGCGCTGGGCGGTCCGCTGTTCGAACGCGACAGGCGGGGTGCCCGGCCGACCGCGCTGGGTGAGTTGGTGCTGTCCCGGGCCCGGGTGCTGCTGCCGGCGATGAAGGGCCTGCAGGACGAGGCGGCCCGGCTGGCGGGGGCCGACGACGCCCTCGGCCGGTACCGGTTCGGCGGGGTGAACAGCCCGATCCTGGGCCGGCTGGTGCACCGGCTCGCCGCCGAGCAGCCGCACGCGCAGATCACCACGTACGCGTCGTGGTCGGCCGACGAGCTGGCCGCGCTGGTCGCCGGTGGCCGGCTGGACTTCGCGCTGACCGGCGTGTGCGGCGACGCCACCCCGCCGGCGGAGTTCGGGCTGGCCTGGCGGGAGGTGGCCGTCGATCCGGTGCTGGTGCTGCTGCCGTCCGCCCACCCGTTGGCCGACCGCGACGAGGTCGGCCTGGCCGACCTGCGCCACGAGCAGTGGGTGGCCGCCCCGGGCGACGGCTGCTTCGGCGACTGCTTCGCCGCCGCCTGCGCCCGCGCCGGGTTCACCCCCCGCAAGGTGTACGAGACCGACGTGCGCGGCTGCATGGATCTGGTCGACGCCGGCGAGGCGGTGGCGTTGTGCCAGGCCACCTTCCGCCCGGTCGCCGGCCTGGTGACCCGGCGGCTGGCCGGCACCCCGTTGCGCTGGCGGCTGCTGCTCGGCTGGCACCCGGAATCCCCGGCGGCCCGGGTCGCCGAGGCGGTGCTGGACGACGCGGTCGCCGCGTACTCCGACTCGCTGGCCGCGCACCCGGACTACCTGGCCTGGTTGCTGCGGCATCCCGAGTTCGGGGCCCGGGACACCGGCACGGCCCGCCCGGCCCCACGGGTGCGAACGGCGTGACGGCGGGTATCAGCCCTGCATGACCGATCTCTATCCGGCCGCCGACCAGCGGGAGCTGCTGCGTCGGGCGGCCGCCGCGCACACCGCCGCCGCCCGCGACGTCGAGGCGTTCCTGCGCCGGCTGCCCGAGGTGCCCGACCCGGCCGACATCACCGAGTACGCGACGCTGCTCACCCGGGAGGAGCAGACCCGCACCGAGCGGCAGGACGCGGCCGACGCCGCCGGCCTGCGGCTGCCCAGCCTGGAGTCCGAGTAGCCGCACCGACGCGCCGGGCACCCGGGACGGACGTCCCGGGTGCCCGGCACCGTGTCGGTCCGGTTCGGGTCGGTCCCGGTCCGGTCGACGGGTCAGCGTTCGACGAGGACGTCGTGGCCCAGGTCGAGCAGGGCGTGCCGCCACTCGTCGTCGGCGTTGCCGTCGCCGGGCTTCTCGTCCACCAGCGACCGGATCCGGTCGATCGCCGCCCGCATCACCGCGACGTCGGCCGGGGTGAGGTCGACCTTGCGTTTGCGCAGCACCGCCAGGATCTGCCGGCCGGGTTCGGGCAGGTCGAGGTCGGGGTCGGGGCCGAACGCCTCCTCGCCCGACCCCCGGGTCAGCAGCCACTGCCGCAGCTGTTCGGAGGGGACGTTCACCTCGGCGTGGAAGTCCTCCCAGATCAGCTCGACCTCGGGATCGAGTCGCTGTTCGCGTGCCATCACGCCTCCTCTTCCGGTGGCCCGGTTGGTGCCGGGTCCCCGTCGTCGGTCCACTGCCCCGGGCCCTCCGGCGGCACCTGCACCCGGGCCGGGTTCGCCGTCGGGGGCGCGAGGATGGGTGCGGTCCGCTCGGCGTATTCCTCGGTCTCCTCGGGTTCGGTCATCGCGGCCCTCCGGTCATCGCGGCTCTCCGGTCATCGCGGCCCTCCGGTCATCGGGGATGCGAGGTGGTGGCCGGGGCGTAGTCGCGGTCGCCGGCGGACACGTCGAAGGTGAGCTGTCCGTCCCGCGCGTCGACGGTGACCTTCTGCCCCGGGGAGAGCTGGTTCTCCAGCAGCATCCGGGACAGCCGGTTGTCCACCTCCCGCTGGATCACCCGGCGCAGTGGCCGGGCCCCGAACTCCGGCTGGTAGCCGTGTTCGGCCAGCCAGTCGGTGCCGGCCGGGGTGACGTCGACCTGGATGTCCTGGGCGTGCAGCCGGCGGCGGGTCTCCTCCAGCAGCAGCCCGGTGATCTGGCGTAGCTGCTCGGCCTCCAGCCGCTGGAAGATGATCGTCTCGTCGATCCGGTTGAGGAACTCCGGGCGGAAGTTCTCCTGGAGCCGGCGCATCAGCCGCTCCCGCAGTTCGTCGGCCTCCTGCCGGTCGCCCTGCGCGCCGACCCCGAACCCGACCGTGCGCTGGGCCCCGGTGATCAGTTCCGAGCCCAGGTTGCTCGTCATGATCAGCACGGTGTTCTTGAAGTTGACAGTGCGGCCCTGGCTGTCGGTGAGCCGGCCGTCGTCGAGCACCTGCAGCAGGATGTTGAACACGTCCGGGTGGGCCTTCTCGATCTCGTCGAGCAGCACCACCGCGTACGGGCGGCGGCGGACCGCCTCGGTGAGCTGGCCGGCCTCCTCGTAGCCGACGTAGCCGGGGGGCGCGCCGACCAGCCGGGCCACGGTGTGCCGTTCCTGGAACTCGCTCATGTCCACCCGCACCATCCGGTCGGCCTCGCCGAACAGCGCCTCGGCCAGGGCGCGGGCCAGTTCGGTCTTGCCGACGCCGGTCGGGCCGAGGAACAGGAAGCTGCCCATCGGCCGGTTCGGGTCGGCCAGCCCGGTACGGGAGCGGCGGACCGCCTCGGCGATGGCGTTGACCGCGTCGTCCTGGCCGATCACCTTCTGGTGCAGGTGGCCCTCCAGGCGCAGCAGCCGGTCGCGTTCCTCCTCGGTGAGCTGACTGATCGGGATGCCGGTGGACCGGGAGACCACCTCGGCGATCTCGGTGGTGCCGACCGAGGGCACCTGGGTGTCCCCGCCGTCGCCCCGGGCCCGCCCGATCTGCGCCTCCAGCTCGGCGAGCCGGTCGCGCAGCGCGGACGCCTTCTCGTACTGCTCGTCGGCGACCGCCTGTTCCTTGTCCCGGCGGACGTCCTCCAGTTGCTGTTCCAGTTCCCGCACGTCGGAGGCGGGGGTCCGGGTGCGCAGCCGGACCCGCGCGCCGGCCTGGTCGATCAGGTCGATCGCCTTGTCCGGCAGGAACCGGTCGGTGACGTACCGGTCGGACAGTTCGGCGGCGGCGACCAACGCCTCGTCGGTGAACCGGACCTGGTGGTGGGCCTCGTAGCGGTCCCGCAGGCCGCGCAGGATGGCCACGGTGTCCTCGACGTCGGGCTCGGGCACCAGCACCGGCTGGAACCGGCGGGCCAGGGCGGCGTCCTTCTCGATGCTGCGCCGGTACTCGTCCAGCGTGGTCGCCCCGATCACCCGCAACTCGCCCCGCGCCAGGGCCGGCTTGAGCATGTTGGACGCGTCCATGCCGCCCTCGCTGCCGGCGCCGCCCGCGCCGACCAGGGTATGGATCTCGTCCAGGAAGATGATCAGCTCGTCCCGGTGGGCCCGGATCTCGTCGATCACCTTCTTGAGCCGCTCCTCGAAGTCGCCCCGGTAACGGGTGCCGGCGACCAGGCCGGCCAGGTCGAGTTGGACGACCCGCTTGCCGAGCAGCGTCTGCGGCACGTCACCGTCGCAGATCCGCTCGGCAAGGCCCTCCACGATGGCGGTCTTGCCGACGCCGGCCTCGCCGATGAGCACCGGGTTGTTCTTGGTCCGCCGGGACAGGATCTCGACCGCCTGCTCGATCTCGTCGGCGCGGCCGATCACCGGGTCGATCTGGTCGTTGCGGGCCAGGTCGGTGAGGTCCTGGCCGTACTGGTCGAGGGTGGGCGTACCCCGGTCCGGTTTCGGCCCGGCCGTCGCCCCGCGTTCGGCCCCCGCCGCCTGCAACGACTCGGGCTGGATCCGGCCGGCGGCGAGCATCCGACCGGCGGGCGACTCGGGGTTGAGCGGCAACGCCATCAGGATGTGCTCGGGGCCGATGTAGTTCGCCCCCATCGCCCGGGAGAGCTGGTGGGCGTCGAGCAACGCCCGTTTCGCCGCCGGGGTGAGGGAGAGGTTCGGCGGCACCTCGCCGCGCGGGGCGCCGTCGGCGCGGCCACCGAGCGCGTTGACCAGGGTGTCCGGGTCGGCGCCGGCGCGGCGTACCAGGTCGCGCAGCGGCTCGCGCTGCAACGCCGCCCAGAGCAGGTGGTCGGTGTCCAGGTCGGTGCTGTGTTTCTGGGCGGCCCGTCGGGCGGCGTCGGCCAGCATCTCCCGGGCGTCGGCGGTCATCAGCCGGGTGATGTCGACCCGATGGGCCGGCCGGCGTCCGCCCTCACCCCGACCGAAGTACCGGGCCAGGAACTCGTCCCACGGGTCGGAGCCGAAGTCACCGGGTCCCATCATGTCTGTCCTCCGCTCCTCGGGCGCGGCCGGGCCGCCGGGGGCGACACGCAGGCGCGACACGATCGCCGGTGGCTACCCGACGGTCGCCCCGACAAACGCCGGCAGGTGGCAGGGTGGGGGCATGGACACCCATCCGCTGCTGATCGTCGACGGTGCGAACGTGGTCGGCTCCCGGCCGGACGGCTGGTGGCACGACCGGGCCGGTGCGGCGGCCCGGCTGCGCGACCGGCTGGTCCCGGTGGCCGACACGGGCGTGCCCCCGGAGCTGCCGGCGCCCGTCGAGGTGGTGCTGGTGGTGGAGGGCGCGGCCCGCGACGTGCCGGGCGTGGCCGGGGTACGCACCGTCGCGGCCCCCGGTTCGGGCGACGACACCATCGTCGACCTGGTCCGCGAGTCGGCGGACCGGCGGCGGCTGGTGGTCACCGCCGACCGGGAGCTGCGCGGCCGGGTGGGCGAGCTGGGTGCCGAGGTGTACGGTCCGCGCTGGTTGCCCTCCTGACCTCCGTCCGCCGCGCAGACGGGTGGCGCGGCACCCCGCCGGGGCGGTCCCGTCGACAGGATTCGGTGTCCCGCTGTCGGGACCGGGTCGGCGGCTTCCCGCACGTCAGGGCGGTAACCGGACGACGGGGCGGCAACACCGCCAGGGCGGATGTTCTCTCCCCGTCGGGTATACGTTGTAATGGAGATCTCCCCGCCCCCAGGAGGTCACCCGTGGCGAGCGTCGCCGAGCTGAAGGCCGCGATCGACATCGCCCTCCAACAGATCGGTGACGGGCAGAGCGCCGTCCAGGCCGCCGGGGAGAAACTCGCCGAGGCGCAGCAGACCCTCGCCGGGGCGCTGGAGGGCAGCGGGCACGAGACCGTCGAGGCCGCCCAGGCCTCCCTCACCCAGGCCGGCCAGGAGCTGGAGGAATGTCTCGCCGCGACGCTCGTCGCGGTGGAACAGGCGCAGCTCTACGTGTCGTCGCTGTAGCGGAGCGCCGTGTCGATCGTCGAGGACGTCGGAGCCCAGGTACGGGCCGCCGCCGAGGAGTTCCCCCTGGCCCAGCTCGCCCTGGCCCTGGAGAAGTTCGGCCAGGCCACCGAGCGGTTGCGCTGGGTACGCCAGGAGTCGGCCAACCCGATGGGGGTGCCGGAACTCGCCGCCGCCACCGAGCACGCCGAGTCGGCCGGGCACGCCCTGCGGGTCGCCCAGGAGCAGCTCTCCGGCTACCTCGCCGCGATCGGGCTGGCCCCCGACGGCCCGCCCCCGGCCCGCGCCGACGGTCCCGCGCCACGCCACGACGGGCCCCGGGGCGACACCACCGCGCCGCCGGCCGCCCCGGCACCGGCCGCCGACGAGGACCCCACCGTCAAGCGGTGGTGGGCGGTCCGGGTCGCCGAGCTGACCGGCGGCCGGGAGGGCCCGCCCGAGCAGCAGCCGGACGAGCGGGTCACCGACTCCCGGGAACTGCTGCACCGGGTCGTCGCCGGCATCCGCTCCGGCGACCGGGACCGGCTGCACCGGGAGCTGCGTGCCGCGCACGCCGACGTCGGCCTCGGGCTGGCCGCGATCGCCCCGCCGCTGCTGCGCGACCTCGCCGGGGAACTGCTCGGGCATCCGCCCCGCGCCGACGACCTGCCCCGGCTGCGCCGGGAACTGGACGGCCGGGTCCGCGACCTGCTGCCCGGTCTGCCACCACCGGTGCTGCACACCCTGCTCACCCGGGTCTGCCGGATGCCCCCGCCGCGCCGGGGCGAGGACGGGCAGGAGCAGCCGCACGCCGCCGACCCGGCCGTCACCGCCGGGGTGCTGACCGGCGTGCTGCTGGCCCGGCTCGGCCGCGACCTGCCCCGCGAGGACCGCGACCCGCAGCGGGAGCAGGTGCCGCAGCGGGCACCGGAACCCGACCGGTCGTCGCCCCGACCGCCTGCCGACCGGCACGCCGAGCCCCGTCCGCCGCGCCGGCCCGAGCCGACCCCGCACCGCCGGCCCGAGCCGACGCCCCCGCCGCCGCCCGCCGGGTCGGCCCCGCCCCGCCCGAGGAGCCCGTGGGCGGACGGTGGGCCCCGTGGCTGATCTGCGGGCCCAACTGGCGACGCGGGTACGCGGAATGCTCTCCGAGGCGCTCGGCGTCACCCGTACCCGGGTCGCCACGGCCGAGTCGGAGCTGGCCGCCGCCCGGGACCGGCTCGCCCGGGTCCGGCGGGCCGCCGCCGAGGTGCCGGAGCGGGTGGGCGTCGAACGCGACAGGCGGCTGGCCGAGATCGACAGGCGGCACGCCGCGCGGCTCGCCGAACTCGCCCGCCGGGCCGCCGACGCGGCCCGCCGGGAGGCCCCCGGCGCGGCCAGCGCCCCCTGGTCCCACTGGCAGGTCACCCCGGCCGGACGCGGCGAGAGTCCCGGCCCGCTGCGGGTCGGCACCCTGCGGGTCGCCGACGCCGAACCGGTCCCGGCGCTGGTGCCGCTGCTCGACGCCGGTCACGTGCAGCTGCACGGCGACGACCGGGAGGGTGCCGAGGCGGTGGTCTCGGCGCTGCTGCTGCGCGGCGTCGGCCGGACCGACCCGGGCACGGTCCGGCTCTACGGGTACGACCCCGAACACCTCGGCGGCGGGCTCGCCGGCTTCGCCCCGCTGGGCACCGCCGGGCTGCTGACCTTCGTCGGGCCGGGCGGGTTGGCCCGACTCCTCGACGACCTGGTCGAACAGATCCGCCGGATCAACGAGACGGTGCTGGCCGGCGAGTACGGCTCGCTGCGGGCCCTGGCCGCGGCCACCGGACGGCGGCCCGAGCCGTGGCGGGTCGCGGTGCTGCTGGGCGGCGACGAGCTGTCCCGGCACGAGCGCGGCCAGCTCGACCGGGTGGTCCGCACCGGCGCGGCCTGCGGGGTGCACTTGGTGGTACGCGGCATCGAGCTGCCCGACGACCCCGGCCTGACCCGGGTCCGCACCGGCGCGGACGGGACCCGGATCGGCACCCCGCCCGGTCCCCCGGTACGCCTCGACCCGCCCCCGCCGGCCACCCTGGTCACCGAGACCTGCCGCGAGATCGCCGCCCGGGTCAACGCCGGCCCGCCGCCGACCCCCTTCACCGACCTGCTGCCGCCGCCGGAGCAGATGTGGAAGGAGGACTCGGCGCACGGGCTGACCGCCCCGATCGGGGAGGGACCACACGGCCGGCCGGTGCTGCTGACCCTCGGCGACTATCCCCCGCACGCGCTGATCGGCGGGCCCTCGGGCACCGGCAAGACCAACCTCATCTTCGCCTGGATCGGCGCGTTGGCCGCCCGCTACTCCCCCGCCGAGCTGGAGTTCTATCTGCTCGACTTCAAGGAGGGGGTGTCCTTCGCCCGGTTCGCCCAGGGCCGGCGCGACCCGAGCTGGTTGCCGCACATGCGGCTGGTCGGCATCAACGTCAACACCGACCGGGAGTTCGGCCTGGCGCTGCTGCGGTTCCTCGCCGAGGAGCTGCGCCGCCGGGCCGACGCGGCCAAGAAACACGAGGTCACCAAGCTGTCCGAGCTGCGGGCGGTGGACCCGGCCGGGCACTGGCCCCGGATCGTCGCGGTGGTCGACGAGTTCCAGGCGCTGCTCGCCGGCCGGGACGTGGTGGCCCGGGAGGCCGCCGACCTGCTGGAGGACCTCGCCCGGCGGGGCCGCTCGCAGGGCATCCACCTGGTGCTCGCCTCGCAGGACGTGCGGGGCATCGAGGCGCTGTGGGGCCGGCCCGCGCTGGTCGCCCAGTTCACCCTGCGGATCGCGCTGCCCAAGGCGCTGCGCATCCTGGCCGAACGCAACGACGCCGCGCAGGCGCTGCCCCGCTACCACGCGGTGGTCAACGCCGAGTCGGGCCTGACCGAGGGCAACGAGGTGGCCCGCATCCCGTCGGCCAGCGACTGGGAGACGTGGAGCGAGTTGCAGCACCGGCTGTGGCGGATGCGGCCGGCCGACGCCGCCCCGGCGCGGCTCTTCGACGGTGACGCCATCCCCCGCCTCACCGAGGCCCCCGACTTCCGGGCCCTCACCCCGCCGCCGGGCGACGCCGCACCGCGCGGCCCGGTCGCGGTGCTCGGGGAGATCATCGACGTGCAGGCCCGGTCGGCGGTGCTGCGGCTGCCCCGGGCGCCGGGCCGTAACCTCGCGGTCCTCGGCACCCGGGTCGACGAGGCGTGCGCGGTGCTCGACGCCGCCGCCCGCTCGCTGGCCCGCCAGCACCGCCCCGGCACCGCCCGGTTCTCCATCGCCTGCCTCGACCCGGACGCCGACCCGGCGGCCCGCGCCCTCTACGAGGACCTCGCCGACGACGCCGCCTGGTACGACGAGGAGACCGTCGCCGAGCTGATGGCCGAGACGGCCACCGCGCTGACCCGCCCCGGCACCCCGGGCACCCCGCACTACCTGCTGTTGTTCGCCGTCGACGCGGCGGCCGGGGCGTTGGCGACCGGCTCGCCGGGGTCGACCGGCCTGGACCGGCTGCGCCGCATCCTGCACGACGGGCCGGAACGGCGTACCCACGTGTTGGCCTGGTGGCGCGGGGTGGCCCGGATGCGGGCGGACCTGGGGGGGCCGGCCGCCCGCACCGACCAGATCGGCGCCTGGGTGGCCCTGGACGTGCAGGGTGGCGAGCTGGGCTCGGCGCTCTACCCGGGTTCCGGCGGGCCGGACTGGTACCCGCGTCCGTGGCGGGGGCTCTTCTTCGACCGGGCGGTGCACCGCACCGGACAGGTGATCATCCCTTATGGTCCGTGCCGATGAACGAACCGGTCCCCAGTGACACCTACGCAGCCCACGTGCGCCGGCTCGCCGAGCTGACCGGCCGGGTGGCCGCCCAGCGGGCCGAGGCGCAGGCCTGGCACGACCAGCAGTGCGCCGCCGCCGAGCGGGCCGTCACGCAGGCCACCACCCAGCTCCGCGACGCCGAACAGGAGGTCGTCGACGCCCGGTCGATGCTGGAGCGGGTCGACGCCGAGGTGGGGCACCTCTGGGCCGAGCTACGGTCCCGGCTGGGCACCCGGCGGCCCGGTGACCCGCCGGGGCCGGCCAGGGACGTCGCCGGCGACCCGGTGCCGCTGCTGCGCGGGGTCCGCGAGCTGCTGGACCGGGCCGGCCAGCGCGGTGAGCTGCCGGGGTCGGTGAACCCGCTGCTCGCCCTCTGCGGGGTGGCCGGCGCGGTCGTCGCGTACGCCCTGGGGGCCGCCGCCCGCGCGGTGGGCGAGCGGTACGGCGGCGACCTGGCGGTGGGCATGCCGGTGCTGGCGCTGGTGGTGACGTTGCTCGGCCCGGTGGCCGGGCTGGCTCCGGCGAAACGGTTGGCGGACCGCCGGCACGCCCTGCTCGGCCCCCGACCGCTGGCGATCGTGCTGGCCGCCGGGGTGCTGACCACGGTGTTGCTGCTGGTGTCGGCCCGCTGACCGCCCCGGGCGTGGCCCGGGGCGGTCCGGGGGGGCACCCGCCACGGCGACCGGTGACCTCACGCCGGGACGGCGACAGCGGCTCACGCCGGGACGGCGACAGCGACTCACGCCGGGACGGCAACTGCGGCTCACGCCGGGACGGCAACTGCGGCTCACGCCGGGACGGCAACTGCGGCTCACGCCGGGACGGCGACAGCCTCCCGCAGCAGCCGGCGGGCCAGCACCAGCCGGTCGGCGTCGTCGTCCAGGCCGGGCAGGTCGCCCACCCGCAGCCCGGTGGAGCCGAGCAGAGCGTGCAGGGCCGGTGCGCACTGCTCGGGCAGGGTGACGGTGCGGTCGACCAGCCGCAGTGACACCCGGCCGTCGGCGGCCGGGCTGAGCTGCCAGCGCACCCCCGGGCGGGGGGCGATCCGGCTGTCGGCGGTGAGCGCGGTGAGCGCGGCGGCCTGCGCCAGCGGCCGGATCGGGGCCGGCCGGGCGGCCGGCCAGGCCCGGCTGCGCAGCCGGGCGGCCACGGCGGCCGGGTCGGCCCGCAGCAGCCAGTCGCGCAGCGCCTCCACCGTCTCGGTCAGCTCGGGCTCGATGGCGTCCGGGTCGGCCACGTCGGTGCCGAACGGCAGCCCGGCGCGCAGCCGGGGATCCTCGGCGGCCAGCGCCAGCAGCTCCTCGACCAGGGCGTACCGGGTCAACGCGCGGATGCCGACGGTCAGGTGCAGCGAGCTGGTCTCCTGCGCCTGGGCGCTGTGCAGCCAGCCGCGCGGCAGGTAGAGCGCGTCACCCGGTTCGAGGACCACGTCCAACGCCGCGGGCCCGTCGGCGGTGGCGGACACCTCGTCGGCCCGGCCGCCCCAGGGCTGCTTCTCCAGCGGGTCGATCAGCACCGGCGGGTGGATCCGCCAGTGCTTGCGGCCGTCGACCTGCAGCACGAAGACGTCGTGGGTGTCGTAGTGGGTGGCGAAACCCTGGTTGCCCGGTGGGGTGAGGTAGGCGTTGACCTGCAACGGCTGGGTCAGCGCGGTGCCCAGGTCACGGGCGAAGTCGATCAGGGCGGGCCAGAGCCGGTGCAGCCCCTGCAGCACCAGGGTCGCGCCCCCGGCGTACAGCTCCAGGATCCGTTCGTCGAGGACCTGGTCGCCGATCTCCGCGCCCGCGCCGCCGCCGCCGGTGAACCGGGCCGCCGGCACCAACTGGCCGTCGCGGGCCACCCGCAGGAACGGGGTACGCAGCCCGCGCCGGCTGAGCAGCTCGTCGGCGTCGTCCGGGCTGAGCAGGTCGGTGAAACCGTCGGGGTTGGGCAGCTCGGCGGCCCGCGACAGCAGTGGCGCGCGGCCCCAGTGGGCGGCGGCGAACTTGGCCGGTTCGACGCTGACGCAGCGCTCCAGCGCCCGCGTCGCGGCCGACGGGACCGCCGGGCGGCGGTGGCCGCCCGGCGGGTCGATGGTCGTCATGGGTGTGGGTCAGCGGGCGCTGCCGTCGGCGCCACCGTCGTGCTGACCGGGCGTCGCGCCACCGTCGGCCGGGCCTTCCGCGCTGCCGTCCGCACCACCGTCGTGCTGACCCGGGGTCGCCCCGCCGTCGGCCGGACCCTCCGCGCTGCCGTCCGCACCACCGTCGTGCTGACCCGGGGTCGCCCCGCCGTCGGCCGGACCCTCCGCGCTGCCGTCCGCACCACCGTCGTGCTGACCCGGGGTCGCGCCACCGTCGGCCGGACCCTCCAGGCCGCCGCCGCTGGTGGTCTGCATGTCGTCGTCGTTCAGTGCCATGGGTGCTCCCTCGGGTGTGCCGCCCCGCCGCAGGGCGGGGTCTGTCGTACGCGGGTGGTACCCCCCACACGATCTTCTCTAACCACACCGTAGACGGCCCGTCCGACGCGCGGGACCGATCGCCGGCCCTGGGCCGCACGGGCTCGCCCGTCCAGGGCCGGTCGGTTCAGGGAATCAACCGTTGCAGGTCACGGGGCATGCCGGCCTTCACGTCCTGCCACTCGCCCTGGGTGACGTGCCGGCGCAGGGCGTCCAGCACCACCCGGGTCACCCGCTCGGGGCCGCCCTCGACGTCGTAGGGGAAGCCCTGCCGGACCTCGTAGAGGAAGTCGTCCCGGTTGAGTTTGACCGGCACGTCCTCGGGCCGCCACCCGTCGAAGTAGATGCCCCGGACGAGCACCGGGAGCTGGGCGGAGAACTCCGCGCACTCCTGCACGGTCATCCGGTCGCGCAGCAGGTGCAGCACCGTGCGCAGTGCCGCGTACGACTGGTTGCGTCGTGTCCGGGGCCACCCGTACGCGTCCTCGATGTCCTTGAGGATCAGGTTGGTCTTGTCCACCGAGGACTCGAACGCCGACATCAGCTGCTCGGCCATCGGGTCACCCCCCGTCCTTCGGTTCGCCGCCCCAACGCCGGTCGTCGGCGCGTCGGGGTGGCCCCGACGGGCCCCTACCCTGCCGGGCCGGGCTGCCGAACCGTCCGGGCCGCTCCGGTCGACGGGTGTCGCCACCCGTGCCGACGACGTGCAGCACCGCACCACGTCGGGGATCCGCCACCACCCGTGCCGTCATCTCGGTCACCTCCGTACCCGTGCCCGGTCGTCCCGACCGCTGCCCGCCGGACCGTCGGCCCGACCGGGTCTGCTCCGACCGCGGGTGCGGCCGGCACCGTCGAGGCTGCCCGCCGGTGGGGTGAGTCGTCCTCACCCGACCGGGGTGAAGCGCGGGCCGGGTGATCGGGCGTCGTGCCGGTGCGGCATCGTCCTGCCCCGTCCCGCTGACCGGCTCCAAGGAGCCGGTCAGCGGGACGGGGCAGGGGGAACCGCCACGTTCTCGGCTCCCTGGCGGCCGATCAGCGGGGGGTGGGGCAGGTCACGTCGACCGGTCGACGCCCGGTGGGCGGCGTGGGCCGGTGTCCGGGTGGTGGTGGCGGTGCCGCAGGCTCAGGCGGCCCGCCGCTCCCGGGTCTGCTTGCAGCCGACGCAGGAGGTGGCGGACGGGAAGATCTCCAGCCGCTCCACCGGGATGGGCGCGGTGCAGCCCTCGCAGAAGCCGTAGGTGCCCTCGTCCAGCCGGGACAGGGCGTGTTCGAACTGGGCCCGCCGGTCGAGGATGGTGCGCAGCAGGGACTGGGCGGTGTCCCGCTCGGCGGTCTTGGTGCCGCTGTCGGCCTGGTCGTCGCCGGCGGTGTCACCGACCTCCACCAGCCGCAGCACCTGGCTCTGCGCGACCGCCTGCTCGTACTCCGCGGACAGCTCGTCGTAGCGGGCCCGCAGGGAGGCCCGGATCTGGTCGGCCTCCGCCGTGGTGCGGGCGGTACCGACGGTGTCGTGGACGAGCATCGCTGCCTGCCTTTCCTGGGACCGGTGCGGCCTGAGGGCACACTCCGGGCTCGGTGGGCACGGTGAGATCATCCGTACCGTGTGAGTGCGGCGATTACCCACCGCGCCGTCCCGCCAAACCACCGGTTTCCGCCGTCGTCACGACGGATCGGGCTGTCGCGCCGCCCGGTGCGACCCGCCGGGACGGCAGGGCCTCAGCCGGCCCCGTCGGCCCGCTGCACCCAGGCCGGGTGCCGGGGGTCGTCGACGCGCAGGACCACGTCGGCGAAGGACTGCGGGGCGACCTCGTCGGCGTACCGGGCGAAGGCGGGCAGGGTCCACCGCTGCGCCGGGTCGGTACGCCGGGCCAACGCGGCCGGCGAGAGCACCAGGTGCACGGCGACGTCGAACGGCAGTCCCCCGCCGAGCAGCAGCGCCCCGCTGACCAGCAGCACCGTGCCGGGCGACAGCTCCTGGTAGGCCGCCCGGCTGGCCCGGTCGGTCCGGGCGTCCCAGAGAGAGGGCAGCACCCGCCCGGTGCCGCCGGGGCCGGCCGGGTCGAGCACCTCCCGGCGCAGGCCGGCCTCGTCGATCCAGCCCTCGTAGTAGGCGTCCGGGTTGGTCCGGCCGAACTCGAAGCGGACGGAGGCGGGCCGCAGGAAGTCCCCGGCGTGCAGGTGCAGCGCCGGGCGTCCCCCGGCACGCAGCGGGTCGATCAGCGCGTCGGCGAGCCGGTCCGGGGCGGCGGCGGGGGGACCGTCCACCGCGACCCGGAGGTGGGCCGGCGGTGCGGACCCGTCGGCGGTCGGCCCGGACGCGACCGTGAGGAGCCGTTCGGTCAGCTCGGTGACGAGCCGTTCGGGTGAGATCGGACGGACACGCATCCGACCATCGTGCCCGGTGGGCCGGCGACCGATCCGACCGCCCGCGCACCGGGCGGTGGTGGCGTCCGTCCCCGCCCCCGGACACGCCGGTCGGGTCACCACGGCGGCTCCGGCGTCGACCCGGCAGCGGGACCCGGCGGCACCTGACCGCGGGTCCGGTAGACGGGACTCGGAGCGACGAAATTTTTGCCGACGGCAACCTCGGGGATCGGGTGGTTCAGGCCGTTCGCCGGATTCGGTCGGCGGCGCGACACCATGGAGGCGGCCCGGTGGGCCGCACGCGACGGTGGCCGCCGGGCGGTGGGGCCGCCGGGCGGTGGGGCCGCCGGGCGGTGGGGCCGCCGGGCGGTGGGGCCGCCGGGCGGTGGGGCCGCCGGGCGGTGGGGCCGCCGGGCGGTGGCAGCGGTCCGGCCGGGACCGTTCAGCCGGTGCGGTCGACGGTGACCCGGGCGTCGTCGGCGAGCCGGTAGCCCACCCCGTAGACGGTGGTGACCAGCGGGACGTCGACGCCGACCTTGCCGCGCAGCCGACGCACGTGCACGTCCACCGTGCGCACCCCGGCGTGCTCGTAGCCCCAGACGGCGTTGAGAAGTTGCAGCCGGGTGAACACCCGGCGGGGGTGGGCCACCAGGTGCAGCAGCAGGTCGAACTCCAGCCGGGTCAGCGGCAGCGGCTCGCCGTCGCGCAGCACCGAGCGGGAGGAGGCCAGGATGTGCAGCATCGGGATGGTGGCGGCGAGGGAACGCCCCGCCGAGCGGCCGGCCGGGACCTGCTCGGGTCGCCGTTCGGCGGGAACGCCGGTGGTGGCGATGGTGCACTCGCCGCGTTCCAGCATCTCCCGGGCCGCCTCCAGCAACCGGCGGGCCGGCGGGGTGAGCGACTCCTCGTTGGCCAACGGAATGGAGAGGGTCACGGTGAGCACCGGGGTGGCGGCGTTGGCGGGGCGACGCTGACCACCCGGAGGCCGACCCGGAACCGAGGGCTGGGACGTATGCCATCCGGCGCGCGACGATGCGGGGCTGACCGACATGGTCCTCCTTGGGCTGGTCCGGGTATCTCCCCACGGCCCGGGACGCCGCTGCATCGATGCTTCCCGGCCCCTGGACGAGGGTCAAGGGGCGACCGCGTTGCATGAATGTGACAATTGGCGAACACTTCGCAGCCGATCCCTCGCTCTGCGTACGAGCCAGATGATTACAGCAGAAGCGTCGACGCGCCCGGGTACGGGGGTGCCCGCCGGTCGGATCACGGTCGGCACGCGGCGACGCACCCGGCTCGGGGGGAGCCGGGTGCGTCGGGGAATGGTCGACGGGGTCAGCGGAACCGGTCGACCCGCACCCTCGCCTCGTCGGCGAGCCGGTAGCCCACCCCGTACACGGTGGTCACCAGGGGGGTGTCCGCGCCGAGCTTGGCGCGCAGCCGCCTGATGTGCACGTCCACGGTACGGGCGACGGCGTGTTCGTACCCCCAGACGTTGGCGAGCAGTTGCAGCCGGGTGAAGACCTGGTGCGGGTGTTCGGCCAGGAACAGCAGCAGGTCGAACTCGATGCGGGTGAGCGGGATCTCCCGGTCGCCCTGACGCACCACCCGGGTGCCGGCGAAGATCCGTAGGGTCTCCGGGTGGTCGTCGGTCGGCGCGGGCTCCCCGACCACCGACCTCGGACGCGGGGCCGGCAGCGACGACAGCAGGCGCGGCGCGGACGACTCGCTCAGCCGGACCACCCCCTCCCCCGCCTCGGCCAGTTCGCCGAGCAGGTCGACCAGGCGGGCCAGCCGGGGCGTCAGCGGCCCGGCGGTCAGGTCGAGGGTGATGGTCAGCGAGGGCGTGGAGCGGGGCCGACCCGGAATCACCCGGTCGGGACGGCCCGGCGGGTGCGGACGCGCGGTGAGGGCGACGAGGGACATCAGAGCCTCCTGTGTGGCGGTGCGTCCGCCACGCCCGGTGGGGCGCGACGGTCAGTGCGGCGTCCGGCCGGCGGTCACCGGCGGCGCGAAGGACGGGGTACGGTGCGTCGGGCCCAGGGCCGGCAACCCGGCGATCCGCCAGGCGACGAAGCCGCCCACCACGTCGGTCGCCCGGTGCAGGCCGATGTCCTGCAACGCGGCGGCGGCCAGCGACGAGGTGTAGCCCTCCTGGCAGATCACCAGCACCTGCAGGTCGTAGTCGACCGCCTCGGGCAGCCGGGCCGGGCAGCGCGGATCGAGCCGCCATTCCAGGACGTTGCGCTCGATCACCAGTGCGCCCGGCACGGTGCCGTGGGCGGCCCGCTGGGCGGCCGGCCGGATGTCGACCATGATCGCCCCGCCCCGGCAGGCCAGGTGCGCCTGTTCGGGGTCGAGCCGACGCAGTCGGGTGCGGGCTTCGGCGAGGATCTCGTCGATGCCGCGCGAACCCGGTGGTGGGGCCGGACAGCTCTTGGTGAGGGTGGCGTGTTGCGGCATCGTCGCGGTCCTTCCAGGGGCGAGCCGACAGGTGGGGGAAACGGCGGGCGGCGTCACCAGGAGACGCCGGCGTGGGCGATCTCGGCGACCCGGAGCCGCCCGTCGACGAGGTGGTAGCGGGTCATGTGACGCAGCGCGGGGAGGTAGACGTGCACGCTGACCGCCGGTTGGTCGCCACGGTTGGTCACCACGTGCACGTGCCGGGGGCCGAACCGGCGACCGGAGCCGGCGGTGAGGCGGTGCGGGCGCAACCGCCCACCGGAGACCGTCTGCTCGGTCAGCTCGCCGGCGACGACCAGGAAGGCTCCCGAGGAACCGCCGTGGTCGTGCAGGTCGGTGCCCTGCCCGGGCAGCCAGCTCAACGCCCAGACCTCGTGGTCGTCGGCCGAGGCGAGCCGGGCGTACCACCGCTCGGCGCGGTCGAACCGCAGCGGCACCGCCCAGGTGGTCGGGTCGGCGTACCGGGCGGCGACGGTGAGCAGGTCGGTGGCGTGGATGCTGGTCATGGCTTCTCCCGTGTGATGCGTCCCCCGACACTCTAGACTGTAAAGCCTATAGGTTTAGTAGGTAATACCGAATGTTGGGACGCGCCGGGCGGGCCGGCTCCCGTCACCGGCGGTCACCGGGCCCGGGCCTCTAGGCTGAACCGATGACCGAGGAGTTCGACGCCGAGACGCTGGCCTTCGCCCACCGCATGTTCGACCTGGCCCGCGCGGGCGAGGCCACGGAACTCGGTGGCCACGTCGACGCCGGGCTGCCGGTCAACCTGACCAACGACAAGGGCGACACGCTGCTCATCCTGGCCGCCTACCACGCCCGTCCGGAGACCGTCACGGCCCTGCTGACCCGGGGTGCCGACCACACCCGGGTCAACGACCGGGGGCAGACCGCACTCGCCGCGGCGGTGTTCCGGCGCAACGCCGAGACGGTACGCGCCCTGCTCGACGCCGGAGCCGACCCCGATCACGGGACCCCCTCGGCGGTCGAGACGGCCCGCTTCTTCGACCTGCCGGAGATGCTGACGATGCTCACCACCCGGCGGACCTGATCAACCCGTCGGGGCCGACGGTGCGCCGTGCCCGCGCCGGCAGGCCGCACCATCGCACATCATGATCGGACCTTCAGGCGGGCCCGTCGGTCGGCTTGACGGCCTCGATCAGGAAGCGCCGGGAGTGGGCCACGAAGGCGCCCTCGGCGCGGATGGTGGCGTGCAGCCGTTCGAGCTGCGGCCGGTACCGGTCGACGTCGAAGTCCGGCACGGTCCAGACCACCTTGCGCAGGAACCAGACCACCGCGCCGACGTCGTGGAACACCGCCCGCAGGGTGGCCCGTTCCAGCCGTACCACGTGCAGGCCGGCGGCCCGGGCGGCGGCCACCGCCGGGGCGGTGTGCCGGGTGGCCGGCGGCGGCAACGGGCCCAGCACCGCCTCGCTCAGCTCCCGCATGGTGCCGGCGCCGATCTGCTGGGACAGGAAGCACCCGCCGGGGCGCAGCACCCGGGCGACCTCCGCCCATCCGGTGTCCACCGGGTGCCGGCTGGTCACCAGGTCGAAGGCGGCCTCCCGGAACGGCAGCCGGGACCCGGGAGCGAGCTGCACCACCCGGCCGCCGACCCGCCGCAGCGTACGCCGGGCGAGGGCGACGTTGGGCGGCCACGCCTCGGTGGCGACCAGCAGCGGCGGCGGTTGGGGCAGCTCGGCGAGCACCTCTCCCCCGCCGGTGTCGATGTCCAGCGCGGTCGTGACCGTCGCCATCCGCGCGGCCACCTGTCGGGCGTAGCCCCACGGTGGACGCTCCTCGGTGGCCCGTCCGTCCAGCCAGCCGAAGCCCCAGCCGTCGACGGGCGCGGCAGCGGCCTCGGCGATCAACTCCGCACAGCTCGGCTCGACCATGCGCCCACCCTCGGGCAGCTCCGCACGGTCGGCAACCGGATTACCGGGGTCGGCGCGGACCTCCGTGACCCCGGCCGGACGCCGCGACGGCGATCAGGGGGCGGGGACGCGATCAGGGGGCGGGGTGGAGGATCTCCACGGTGGAGCCGGCGGGGACACCGTCGAGGGTGTCGAACCCGGTGGGCTCGCGGCGACCGGACTCGAACTGCCGCATCAGCCGGGTGCCCAACCCGACGCCGACCGCACCGACGAGCAGCGCGACCAGCTCCGTCACCAGCAGCACCCCGCTCGCACCGCGCTGCGGGGCATCCGCCCGGACCAGGCAGGACAGCAGGAAGAGCGCGGCCATGCCGGCGTTGACCATGTTGAAGGTGACCATGGTGCGACGGTGCGGCCCCGGCCGTACGTCCCACAGGTCGATCATGCCGGCGACGGCGGCGAGCCCGGCGGCCACCAGCGCGGCGATCGCCGTCCAGTAGCCGACCTCGCCGAGGAACGCCGGGCCGCCCGCGACGTCGGCGAGATCGAACACGGTGGCACTGACGAAGAGCCCGAACGGGAACGTCACCAGCATCGGTTGGATGGGATGCCCCTGCACCCTCAGGCGGCTCTCCATCGTTTCCTCCCCGGGGTCGGCTCAGCTCACCGGTCCAGGGTGCTACCCGCGGGTCGCTTCGACGAAACGGTCGGGCCGTGATTCGCGGGTCCGGAGAGAAACGACACCGTCGGCCGAGGTCGTACCGGGATCAGGGTCGGCGACGTAGCGGCATCGCCACACGCCGATGCCGGTGCGTGGGTCCCGGTGCGTGGATCGACCGAACCGCGCGGTCGTCAGGACTCGCGGGGGCGGGAGACGGTGGTGACCAGCCGTTCGGCCACCTCCCGCAGCGGGATGTCCAGCGAGGACGCCGCGCTGCGCAGCACGTCGAGGGCCTCCGGCGCCGGGCAGCCCCGTTGGGTCATGATCACCCCGACGGCCTGGCCGACGACGTTCTCCCCGAGCAGCGCGCCATCGCGTTCGCTGTCCCGCTCGGCCCGCCTGGCCCGGTCCCGTACGGCGGCCAGCAGCAGTCCCGCGTGCTCGGCGAGCAGCATCGCGGTGAGCTGGTGCCGGGTGCCCAGCGTGCCGTGCCGGCCGGCGTACAGGTTGATCGAGCCGATCGCCCGCTCGTCCACGTCCACCGGGGCGGAGATCACCCCGTACACGCCGAGCCGGCGGGCGCGGTCGGTCCAGGCCACCCACCGGTCCTCGGCGGTCAGATCCGTCGCGATGATCATCTCGCGGCGGCGGATGGCGTCCATCGCTGGTGACTCCGCACCGTGCCCCAGGTCGTCCAGCTCGGCCAGCCGGGGGTCCGACGCGGCCACCCCGGCGGGCTCGCCGGCCCGTAGCGCGGTGAAGCCGCACCAGAGCACCCCCGGGACGGCGTCCGCGGCGATCCGGACCAGCTCGGTCAGCGCCTCGTCGAAGTCGTCGACCGCGATCAGCCCCGCGGTCAACTCCCGCAGCAGGGCGGCCGTCTCCAGTACCCCGAGCGTGTCGATGGTCAGCTCCCGCATGTCCACGTTCACCGGCCCGCGGGCTCCGTCGTACACCTGCCGCCCGGCACCGGCGTCGTTGCCTGTGTCATCGTGATGATCTCTCTCCCGAGTCGTGGGCCCCGGGCTACTACCCTGGCAAAACCGGATCGAAACCGCGTAAAGGAACCCCTCCGGCGCATTTCGCGCCGGAGGGGTTCCCGGGCCGCTCAGCGGGCGGCGGCGAGCCGCCGGCCGACGGAGGCGATCAGCCGGTCCAGTTCCGAACCGAACGGGTTGTCGTGCACCAGGTACGTCCAGGTGGCGCTGGGCCGTACCAGCTTGGCGGCGTCCGGCTCCCAGTCCTCGGCGAACTCGGTCTCCTCGAAGGTCGCCAGGGTCCGCGTCTCGATCTCGGGGATGAGGTTGGTGAACGCCGGCACCGCCGCCCGGTGGAACTCGTCGAGCGGGTCGAGCCGGCCCAGCGCCCGCAGGTGCACACCCTCGCGGACCTCGGACAGCTCGGCCAGGTGCTCCGCCCAGAGCCGGTCGGTGTGGTAGAGCGCGATGGAGCGGGCCACCCGGGCCAGCAGGTCCTCGTCCATCTCGCCGGCCTTCTCGGGCATCCGGTCGAGCAGCATCAGCGCGGCCACGTCCGAGGTGAGCAGCCGCTCCCGACGCTCGGCGAGGGCGATCCGCTGCTGCTCGATGACCACGCTGTAGCGCCAGGTGTTGCGGTGGATCTCGTGGTTGACGCCCTCGGCGACCCGCTGGGCGTGCTCCACCGCGTAGTCGACCTGCTCGTCGGTGACCAGGCCGTCGGCGTTCATCCGGGGCGAGGCCGGAACGGTGTCGCCGGCGTGCCGCACGACCAGGTCGTCCTCCAGGCTGACGAAGAAGACCGAACCGCCCGGGTCACCCTGCCGGCCGGCCCGACCACGCAGCTGGTCGTCGACCCGGCGGCTGTCGTGCCGGCCGCTGCCGATCACGTAGAGGCCGCCGAGTTCGGCCACCCGCTCCTGGTCGACCTGCTCGCTGCCGCCGAGCCGGATGTCCACGCCCCGGCCGGCCATCTGGGTGGAGACGGTCACCGCGCCGTACGCGCCGGCCTCGGCGATGATCGCCGCCTCCTCGTCGTCGTTCTTGGCGTTGAGCACCACGCACGGCACCCCGGCGGCGTGCAGACCGGCGGCGAGCCCCTCGGACTCCTTCACGTCGAGGGTGCCGACCAGCACCGGGCGGCCGGCCTCGTGGCAGCGCCGGATCTCGTCGATCAGCGCCTCCTCCTTCTCGGCCCGGGTCGCGTAGATCCGGTCCGGCTCGTCCTCGCGGACGCAGGGGGTGTTCGGCGGGATCACCGCGACCTCAAGGCCGAAGAACTCGCGGAGCTGGTCGCCGACCAGCACCGCGGTCGCCGTCATGCCGCACAGCTTGGGGTAGAGCGCGATGTACGCCTGCACGGCGATGGTGCCCAGCACCTCGCCCTCGGCGGTGGCGTCCAGCCCCTCCTTCGCCTCCACGGCGGCCTGCAGGCCGTCGGGCCAGCGGCGGCGCTGGGCGACCCGGCCGCGCATCTCGTCGATCAGCTCCACCGATCCGTCGCGGACGATGTAGTCGACGTCGCGGTGCAGCAGGGCGTGCGCGTGCAGCGCCACGTTCACCGCGGAGAGCTGGCCGACGTGCTCGGTGTCGTACAGGTCGATGCCGCCCAGCTTGGCCTCGACGGCGGCCAGCCCCTCGGTGGTGAAGGCGACGCTGCGGCCGTCCTCGGCGACCGTGTAGTGCCGGCCCTTGCGCAGGCCGCGCACGAGCGCGGCGGAGGCGTGCACCGGGTCCTGCTCGCCGGTGGTCGAGCCGGCCAGCACCATCGGCACCCGGGCCTCGTCGATCAGGATCGAGTCGGCCTCGTCGACGATGGCGGTGGCCAGCGGCGGCTGGACCCGGTCGGCGATGTCGGTGACGAGCTGGTCGCGCAGGAAGTCGAAGCCGGCCTCGCTGACCGAGACGTAGGTGACGTCGCAGCCGTACGCGGCCCGCCGCTCGGCCGGGGTGGAGGCCTCGTTGACCCAGCCCACGGTCAGCCCGAGCAGCCGGTAGACCGGCGTCATCCACTCGGCGTCCCGGCGGGCCAGGTAGTCGTTGACGGTGAGCACGTGCACCGGCCCGTTGCCCAGCCGGACGTGCCCGTAGGCGGCGATGGTGGCGGTGAGCGTCTTGCCCTCACCGGTGGCCATCTCGGCGACCTTGCCGGACAGCAGCGCCATCGCGCCGAGCAGCTGCACGTCGTACGGCCGCTGGTCGAGGCCCCGGCGGGCGGCCTCGCGGCCGACGGCGCAGATGTCCACGTACTCCGTGGCGGCACCGGCGGCCTCGGTCAGCGCGTCGTCGTCGAGCGCCGACAGCTCTTCCTCACGCGCGGCGACCCGCGGCAGCAGCTTCTCCAGCGGAGCCAGGTCGACCGTCGTCCCCGGGCGCTGGAGGAACCGGCGGAACCTGCTCTTCAACCGTTGCGACACACCCATGAGCGGCAACGGTACGCGAATTCGGCCGCGAACGGCTGCCCGGTCCGCACGTTGCGATCCCGCTGTCCGATTCCCGGCCCATCCGGGCAGGTCAGCGAGGTGTGCCGGCGGCCCACCGGCAGGTGGCGGGCAGCTGGTCGACCGGGACGCAGGCTGACGGTCGTCGATGATCAGCGAGGCCGGCCCCGCGTGCGCGGCGACGCAGGCGATCGCGCCGCCGGTCGGTGCCCGGCGGGCCGTCACCCCCCGCGTGCGCGGCGACGCAGCCTTACTGAGCTGGGGCGCTATAGATCAACTTCCTGGTTGCGGTTCACTCTGCCGCACGAGCCGACGCCGCCCGACTCGCGAAGTCGACGAAGCCACGCCACGCCGCCGGGGCGAACGTGAGCACCCCGCCGTCCCGGTCCTTGCTGTCCCGCACCAGGACGACACCGGGAAGGTTGCCCGCGACCTCGACACAGTTGCCGCCGTTGCCGCCGCTCTTCGTAGGTCGAGGCGGAACAGCACCTGACCTCACTCGACAGTGGCCGCCAGACCGACCTGACCCGCCGTTTCCTGGCCTGGCCGCCCCCACCAGCCGCCCCTTTACCCCGGTGATCAAGAGGTTTACGTCAAGAATCCGTTCCACCATGACGCAAACCTCTTGATCACCGGGGCAGGGCAGCGAGGGCTAGGCGGGCGAGGCAGGGCGGCGGTGCGGGGTGGTCAGGGGGTGAGGACGACCTGGAGTTCGTGGCGGCGACGGCCGGCCAGGTCGGTGAAGAGCGCCGGGGCGTCCGCGAACGGGACCACGGCCGAGATCAGGTGCGCGCGGACCAGGTCGCCGTGTCGGCGCAGCAGGTCGATCGTCTCGGCGGAGAGCCGTTCCCGGTCCCAGGTCGGGGCGAGACCGCGCGGCACCCGGCCGATCTGGGCGCAGCGCAGCGTCAGCCCGTTGTGGTGGAACTCCTCGCCGAGCCGGACGGCGTCCGCGCCGCCCGGATAGAAGGCCAGGTCGACCACCGTGCCCTGGGGGCGCAGCAGGCGCAGCGCCAGGTGCAGCGCGTGGTCCTGGCCCCGGCACTGGAACACCACGTCGGCGCCCCGGTCCCCGACGCCGTGGTTCCACCGGGTCTTGAGCACCACCGCCGGGTCGTCGGCGGTCGGGTCCAGGGTTTCCAGCCCGAGGGCCTCGGCGACCTGCCGGCGCTGCGACGTGGGGTCGACCACCACCACCGAGGCGGCTCCGTGCCGGCGGGCGAACAGGGCGGTGAGCAGGGCGACCACGCCACCGCCGACGACCGCCACCCGTCGGCCGCGCACCCCGTCGCCGAGGGTGCGCACACCGGCGCCGTACAGGTCGGCGGCGGCGTGCAGCAGCCCGTTGGCGCAGATCGGGCCCATGTGCGCCACGTAGACGCCGAGCATCGGGTCGAGGTCGTCGGGCAGCGGCACGAACCGTTCGGCGAGCGGGTCGGCGACGTACCCGGTGCGGTGGCCGTACGTCATCGCGCCGACGGTGCCGACGGTGATCGCCGGGGTGCGGCTCTGCACCACCTCGGCGACCTGCATGTAGCCGAGCCGGGTGACCGGGTACGGGGTGCCGGCGGCGCCCGGCCGGAACAGGCCGAGCGCGGGATCGAGGGTGACGGTGAGGTGGGGGTTGGTGCCCTTGACGAAGCTCAGCTCCGTCCCGGCGGAGACCCCGCTGTAGCGGGTCCGCACCCGGATCATGCCCTCGCGCAGCTCACCGGCGTCCTGCTCGGCCAGCGCGACGCGCCCCGGGCCGTCGACCACGACCACCGTGTCACGCATCGACGCCCGCCCCCGTGGGCGCGCCGGGCCGGCCGTCGGTGGTCGGCGTGAGCGCGGCCGGGCCGGTGGGCAGGCTGACGCCGCGGCCGGTGCGGGCGCTCCGGGCGAGCGCGACCGCCAGTCGTTGGGTGCGCAGCGCCTCCGCGTACGGCACCCGGATGTCGTCGCCGACGCCGGTCACCGCGTCGACGAAGGCCCGGTCGACGGCGACCCGGGCGGCGTCGGGGTCGGCCGGGAGGTGGCGTTCCCCGTCGGCGTCCCGGACGGTCAGACCGTCCTCGGTCAGCGAGAGGGCCAGCCCGTCGGCGAGGATCTCCAGTCCGGCCCGGTGCTTCCAGCCGAGCACGCAGGCGGCGGCGAGGGTGCCCACCGCGCCGGAGGCGAAGCGCAGCGTGGCGGCGGTCACCGAGTCGATGTCGGCGTCGTCCACCGGGGGTGGGTTGCCGTCGCCGTAGGCGGTCACCTCGACGGCCTCGCCGACCAGCACCCGGGTCAGGTCCAGGACGTGGGCGGCCTGCTCGACCACCGGGCCGCCGGAGCGGTCCCGCACCGCCCACCAGGCCACCGGGGGCACCTTGTCCAGCCAGGCCCCGTTGACCATCCGCACCGGACGGTCGGCGAGCAGTTCCCGGGCCTGCGCCACCACGTGCAGGTAGCGCCAGTGGTGCCCGACGGCGGTGAGCAGTCGCCGCTGCTCGACCAGGGCGGCGATCCGTTCGGCGGTGTCCAGGTCGACCGCGACCGGCTTCTCCACGAACATCGGCACCCCGGCGGCGACGACGGCCTCCTCCACCGGCCCGTGGGCGAACGGCGGCACGCAGACGTAGACCGCGTCGGGGCCGGCGGCCAACAGGTCGTCGACGTCGGCGAAGGCCCGGGTCGAGTGGGTGTCGGCCAGCCGGGCGGCGGCGGACCGGGTCACGTCGGTGACCCCGACCAGTTCGACGTCGGCGAAACTCCCCAGCACGCGGGCGTGACGTTGCGCCACCCCACCGGCCCCGACCAGCCCCACCCGGCACGTACGCATACCCTCGGCCCTCCCGACGCGGTCACCACTACCGCGCACAGCACTGCCCCGGCGCGGCGGGGCGAAACCCCGGCGGTCACCGCAACACAGCGTTCATCTGCCGGGAACCGGCAGGTGGAGCCGCCGTGATCAAGCTGTTAGGGAATATCCAGTTAACGAATGTGCAGAGACGGGAAAACCAAGTCTGCGTTTTCCGCCATGGATCTGGGGGTTTGCCAGTGCGGGACACAGAACCGATCGTCTCCCCTGTCGTGGAGGCATGGGCCACCTACCGGACGACGTCGGCGCAGGACTGGCCCACGCGACGGCTGATCAGAGCCAAGGGGGAGAACCGGGTCAGCGTGGTGCTGCCCGCCCGCAACGAGGAAGCCACCGTCGGGGCGATCGTCTCGACGATCCGGGAACACCTGATGGACCGCGTCCCCCTGGTCGACGAGTTGATCGTGGTCGACTCGCGGTCGACCGACCGGACCGCGCAGGTGGCCCGGGCCGCCGGCGCGGAGGTGGTCGGCCAGGACGAGATGACCCGGGGCCTGCCCCGGCTGACCGGCAAGGGCGACGCGCTCTGGGCCGGCCTGGCCGCCGCCGAGGGCGACGTCGTCGCGTTCGTCGACGCCGACCTGCGGGAGTTCCGGCCGCACTTCGTGACCGGGCTGATCGGCCCGCTGCTGGTCGACCCGTCGGTGGAGTTCGTGAAGGGCTTCTACCACCGGCCGCTGGTCGGCACGACCAGCGTGGAGACCGACGGCGGCGGGCGGGTGACGGAGCTGATGGCCCGGCCGCTGCTGAACCTGTTCTGGCCGGAGCTGGCCGGTTTCGTGCAGCCCCTCGCGGGCGAGTACGCCGGCCGGCGCGAGGTGCTGGAGCGGGTCCCGTTCGTCACCGGTTACGGGGTCGAGACGGCCATGCTGATCGACCTGCTGGAACTGGTCGGCCTGGACGCGCTGGCCCAGGTCGACCTGGGCGAGCGCAAGCACCGGCACCAGGACACCGCGGCCCTGGGCCGGATGTCCGCGCAGATCATGCACACCGCCTGGGCGCGGTTGCAGCGGCGGGGCTGGGCCGCCCCGGGCACCAGCCCGGGTGCCGTGCTCACCCAGTTCCGTCGGGGCGGCTCGGAGGCGCTGCCGAATCTCGACCGGGAGGTCGTCGTCAACGACGTCTCGGTGCAGGAACGCCCGCCCCTGGCCGAGCTGCGGCCCCGGCTGCCACGCCGGCGGGTCGCCGCGTGACGACGCGTCGCGCCGGCGGCTGCGCCACCCGACGCGCGGGGTCGAGACCCGCCCGGGACCCCGTCCGTCCCGAGAGGAAGTCCCGACCATGAGCCTCACCGTGCTGATGAACGCCGGCCCGTGGCTGTCCGTGCCGCCACCCGGCTACGGCGGCATCGAGAACGTCGTCGCCACCCTGGTGCCGGAGCTGCGCCGGCTCGGGGTGCGGGTGGTGCTCGCCTCGGTGGGGTCGAGCACCCTGCCGGTGGACGAGAAGTTCTCGGTCTTCGACGACGGGCAGTTCGCGGCGCTGCAACGGCCGTACAACCAGGTGTGCGGGGTGTCCCAGGCGCACCTGGCCGGGGTGGTGCGGCAGCTGCACGGCCGCGACGACGTCGACCTGGTGCACGACCACGTGGAGGCGGTCGGGCTGGCCACCCTGGCGGCGATGGGGCCGGACGCCCCACCGGTGCTGCACACCCTGCACTGGGACCTGGCCAAGCACCCCGAGCTGTACGGCACCCTCGACGGCGGGGCACGGGTACGGGTCAACGGCGTCTCCGCCGCCCAGTTGGCCCGCGCACCCCGGGCGCTGCGGGAGCACGCGGTCGGGCACGTGCACCTGGCGACCCCGCTGGCGGTGCACGCCGACCGGGCGCCCCGGCCGGTGAAGGGCGACCACACGGTCATCCTGGGCCGGATCAATCCGGGCAAGGGGCAGGACGTCGGGGCCCGGCTGGCCCGGCGCACCGGGGTGCCGCTGGTGCTCGCCGGCCCGGTCGGGCCCTACCACCGGCCGGCGGACCTGGCGGCGGCGGGCGACGGGGCCCGGCAGAACCCGGACGTGCGGTTCTTCTACGACGAGGTCGCCCCGCACGTCGACGGGGAGCTGGTCCGCTGGGTCGGCACGGTGGCCGGTCGGGAACGCGACGACCTGCTGGCCGGGGCGCGGGCGGCGCTGTTCCCGCTGCGGTGGGAGGAGCCCGGCGGGACGGCCGTGGTGGAGTCGCTGGCGCTGGGCACGCCGGTGGTGGCGACCGCCCGGGGCTGCCTGCCCGAGTTGGTCGACCACGGGCGGACCGGACTGCTCACCGACGACGAGGACGAACTGGGTGAGCTGCTGCTGGCGGCGCGGCGGCTCGACCCCGACGAGTGCCGCCGGGAGGCCGCCGCCCGGTTCACCCCGGCGGTGATGGCGCAGCGCTACGTCGCCCTCTACGAGACGGTCCGCGCCGCCGCCCGGGTGCCCGAGCTGCGGGCCGCCTGAGCCGGCCGGGCCCGGGGACGGCTCGCACCGGGACCGTGGGCGACGCCGCCCACGGCCCCGGTTTCGTCCCGCCGGACCCCGGGTACCTGGCGGTTCTCCCCAGCACCACGAACGGAATCGAGGGGCCGATGGTCAGCCGGATCACCTGCGAGGTCAGCGACGCGTCACCGGTGACCGTCGTACGCCTCGCCGGCGCGCTCGACCTGGGCACCATGCGCGCCGTGCACACCGTGTTGGACCGCTGCCTGACCACGCTGCCGGACGCGCTGGTGGTCGACCTGGGCGGGGTGACCGTCGCCGACCGGCTGGCGCTGTCGGTGTTCGCCGCCACCGCCCGGCAGGCCGCCGACTGGCCGGCCGTGCCGATGGTGCTCTGCTCTCCCCCGCCCGACGCCGCGGCCTGGTTGGCCACCTCCACCACCTGCCGGGTGGTGCCGGTACGGCAGGACTGCGCGGAGGCGACCCGGTGGGCCGGGGCGACCGCCGCACCCCGGTTGCGGGCCCGGTTGGAGCCGGTGGCGGGGGCCTGCCGGCGGGCCCGTGAGCTGGTCGGCGACGCGTGTTCCCGGTGGAACGTGCCGCACCTGGTGGAACCGGCGTCGCTGGTGCTCAGCGAGCTGGTCGGCAACGTGGTCCGGCACGCCCACACCCCGATGCGGATCACGTTGACCCTGCACCAGCCGTACCTGCGGGTGGCCGTGGCCGACGGCAGCCGGACGGCGGCCCGCGCGGCCAGCCCGGACCTGTCCGCCGAGGGCGGCCGGGGGCTGCTGCTGATCCGGGAGATGGCGCAGCGCTGGGGCAGCTCCCCGCTGGCCGACGGCAAGGTGGTGTGGGCACTCCTGCCGGCGAATTGACCGAAATTCCCCCTGTCGCCTGGTTACATGGGCGGAGGGCGGGTAGTCGCGCCCGTCCTTTCTGTCGTCACGACGGGGTGAGAGAGCCATGCCCAGACGGGTAACCACGGAGCCCGCACGAGACCGGGGGCCGGCCATCCTCGCCCCGGCCCGGTTCGGCGGCTTTCCCGGGCCGGTCCGCCCGGCGCTGCCCGGCAACAAGCTGCTCCGGCTGCTCGGCACCACCGACGCCAAGCAGATCGGCCTGCTCTACCTGGCCACGTCGTTCGTGTTCTTCCTGATCGGCGGGGTGCTGGCCCTGCTCATCCGGGCCGAGCTGGCCCGGCCGGGGATGCAGTTCCTCTCCCCCGAGCAGTACAACCAGGCGTTCACCATGCACGGCACGATCATGCTGCTGCTCTTCGCCACCCCGCTGGTGTTCGCCTTCGGCAACTACATCGTCCCGTTGCAGATCGGCGCCCCGGACGTGGCGTTCCCCCGGCTCAACGCGTTCGCGTACTGGCTGTACCTGTTCGGCGGGACCATGGTCGTCGGCGGCTACCTCACCCCCGGCGGCGCGGCCGACTTCGGCTGGACGGCGTACAACCCGCTCAGCGACGCGACGAACTCCCCGGGCATCGGGGCGAACCTGTGGGTGGTCGGCCTGGTCGTCTCCGGGCTGGGCACCATCCTGGGCGCGGTCAACCTGATCACCACCACGCTGACCCTGCGCGCGCCCGGCATGACCATGTTCCGGATGCCGATCTTCACGTGGAACATGCTGCTCACCGCCGTCCTGGTGATCCTGGTCTTCCCGCTGCTGGCCGCCGCGCTGCTGGCGCTGGGGGCGGACCGGCTGCTCGACGCGCACGTCTACGACGCGGGCACCGGCGGGCCGATGCTGTGGCAGCACCTGTTCTGGTTCTTCGGCCATCCCGAGGTCTACATCGTGGCGCTGCCGTTCTTCGGCATCATCACCGAGATCATCCCCGTGTTCAGCCGCAAGCCGATCTTCGGCTACACCGGGCTGGTGCTGGCCACGGTCGCGATCACCGTGCTGTCGATGACCGTGTGGGCGCACCACATGTTCGCCACCGGCCAGGTGCTGCTGCCGTTCTTCAGCTTCCTCAGCTACCTGATCGCGGTGCCCACCGGGGTGAAGTTCTTCAACTGGATCGGCACCATGTGGAAGGGGCAGCTCACCTTCGAGACGCCGATGCTGTTCGCCATCGGGTTCCTGGTGACCTTCCTGCTCGGCGGCCTCACCGGGGTGCTGCTGGCCAGCCCGCCGGTGGACTTCCACGTCACCGACTCGTACTTCGTGGTGGCGCACTTCCACTACGTGCTGTTCGGCACGATCGTGTTCGCCGCGTTCGGCGGGGTCTACTTCTGGTTTCCCAAGATGACCGGCCGGCTGCTCGACGAGCGGCTCGGCAAGCTGCACTTCTGGACCATGTTCATCGGCTTCCACGCCACCTTCCTGGTGCAGCACTGGCTGGGCGACGAGGGGATGCCCCGCCGGTACGCCGACTACCTGCCCGGCGACGGCTTCACCACGCTCAACATGATCTCCACGGTCGGCTCGTTCGTGCTCGGCGCGTCCACCCTGTTCTTCCTCTACAACGTGTGGAAGTCCTGGCGGTACGGCGCGCTGGTGACCGTCGACGACCCGTGGGGTTTCGGCAACTCCCTGGAGTGGGCCACCACCTGCCCGCCGCCGCTGCGCAACTTCGACCGGATGCCCCGGATCCGCTCCGAACGCCCCGCCTTCGACGCCAAGTACGGCCCGCTCGTCGCCGACCTCGGCCGGGACCTGCCGCAACGCACCACCCGGCCACCACAGGAGTTGCACGACGAGCTGCGCCACGAACGGCACGTCCCCGAGTCGCCTGCGGCCGAGGGCGCGCACGGGGCCCGGGAGGCGGTGGAGTACCAACCCGCCCCGCAGTCGGGTGCCCGCCCGGTGGTGGTGCCCGAACCGGAGCAGGTCCGCCGCCCCGGCTTCGCGCACTCCGACGCCCCGCAGGACGACGACCCGGGCGGTGCGAACCCCGACACCCCCGAACGGTGGCGGCACCCGCACGGCACGGACGACGACGACCCCGGACGGCGCTGACCCGCAACGGTCCTCGGGCCGGCGCCCCCGCGCGGGGGTGCCGGCCCGACGTTCGTCCTCCCGCCGACCGGAGCCGGGGTCAGGCGTCCACGGTGGCGGGCAGGCCGGCGGCGGCCAGCGAACGGCGTACCGCCGGCTGGACCCGGGTCAGCCGCAACGGCACCCCGGTGCGCAGGGCGGCGTCCCGGCCGGCCACCAGCGCGGCGATGCCACCGGCGTCCACCCCGCCCGCGCCGTCCAGGTCCACCACCAGTTCGCGGGGCTGCCCGGCGACCGCCTCCAGCATCATCCGGCGCAACTGGTCCGCACCGTCGCGGTCGATCTCGCCCCCGACCTCGACGACCGTCCGTTCCGCGGTGCGTTTGACCGCGATCCGGTTCCGGCCGGTGTCCGCCTCGGCGGAGCCGTTGCACCACGGCGGCGGGGTGTCGGCGAGCATCGCCTGACGCAGCCAGGTCAATGCCCGCGACAGCAACCGGGACACGTGCATCTGGGAGATGCCGAACCGGGCGGCGATCTCCGCCTGGGTCTGGTTGCCGTAGAAGCGCATCGCCAGGATGCGCCGCTCCCGCCAGGGCAGCCGGTGCAGCAGCCCGCTGACCGTGACCCGGTCGTCCACCGACTCCAACGCGTTGTCCGACTCGCCGACCAGGTCACCGAACTCGGCGGAACTCTCCCCGCCGACGGGCGCGTTGAGCGAGGCGGGGCTGTAGCCGGCCGCCGACTCCAGGGCGGCGAGGATCTCCTCCTCCGGCGTCTCCAGCCGGGCCGCCAGCTCGGCCACGCTCGGCGCGCGGGACAGCTCACTGGTCAACGCCGAGGTGGCCTGCCCGACCTCCAGGATCAGGTCCCGCAGCCGGCGGGGCACGTGCACCCCCCAGGTGCGGTCGCGGAAGTGCCGCTTGATCTCCCCGACGATGGTGATCGCCGCGTACGCGGTGAACGAACCCCGCTCGGGGTCGTACCGGTCGACGGCGTTGACCAGGCCGAGCCGGGCCACCTGCTCCAGGTCCTCCAACGGTTCACCCCGCCCCCGGTAGCGGCGGGCCAGCCGGCCGGCGAACGGCAGGGCGAACCGGACCAGGTCCTCACGGGCCTCCCCCCGGCGCTCCGGGGGCAGGCCGGCGATGCGCGCGGCGTACGCCAGCGCGGCGGCGTCCAGGTCCTCCAGGCCCCGCTCGGTCGGAGGTGGTGTGGTCGTGGTGGTCTGTCCGAACATCCGCGCCTCCCTCAGGAAGGTCCCCCGCCCGGATCGGGCCGGTCGGGCGCGTGGTGGCACCACGCACCGGGTCGGAAGTGGGGTTTCACGTGCCGCGCCGGGATCACCGGACGCGGGCGGGCGACGACCGGCCGCCACGCGACGGACCGTCGCGGCGGGCGGTCTTCCCGCTCCCCAGGTACTCAATCACGCGTCCCCGGGTTCGCGAGGATGTTTCGGCGTGCCGGGTCCGGCCGGGCGGCGCGGACACCCCGGGCGTCCCCTTTCCGGGCGACCGACCGGCCGTCCCGGGCCGGCCCGCGCTGCGGGCCGGGGGCGGTCAGGACACGGTGAGACCCAGTGGCGCGCCCGCCTCGCGGAGCCCGGCCAGCGCGTCACCGACGCTCAACGGCGGCGGCGTCGGCAGGTCGTACGGCTGGCCGCGCAGCACCTCGGTGGCCCGCCGGGTGGCCACCGACGCCACCGGGTAGCCCCGGGCGGCGGTCCGGTCCAGGGCCCGGCGGCGACGGCCGAAGCCCGCCACCGCCAGCCACTGCGGCAGCCCCGCCACGGCCGGCGACCGCAACCCCGGCGACTCGGGCAGCACGTCCACCGAACTGAACGGCTCGCTGCCGGCGAGCCACCACTCCACCTCCTCGACGCTGCGCCGGGTCGCGTTCTCGCACCAGTACGGCACCAGCCCCGCCCGCACCACCTGCCACGGATCGAACACCCGGCCGCACTCCACCACCAGCCGGTCGCCCGTCTTGCCGGCACGGCGCAGCCACCGGCGGTACAGGTCGGCGGTGGCCGCGCTGAGCGCCCCCGGGTGCGGCACCCGCACCTGACGCAGCTCGTGGCCCCGACCACCGGCCCAGTGCCCCAGTGCCCGGACGAACCCCGGCTCCACCCCGTGTTCGGCGGACTCCCCGGCGGCGGTGACCGGCGGCGGTTCCCACCCGTCCCCGGTCGCCCCGGCGGCCCGCAACACCTGACGCAGGGCGGGCGAGTCCGGGTGGAAGTCCACCGGTCGCAGGCCACTGGCCGGGCAGCCGACCTGGAAGCTGTGCCCCTGCCCGGAGTCGGACACCGGCCAGCGGCGCACGTCGTCGACCAGCAGCAGCGCCGCCCGGTCGGCCAGCCGGTCGGCCAGGAACCGGGCGTACGCCACCGGCAGCGCCCGGAAGCGGCCCACCAGGGTGATCGCCGTACCGGCCAGCGCGCCCCGGCTCGCCGGGCAGTGCACCTGACGGACGTGCAGCCCGGGGTTGCCGGCGAGGATCCGGGCGGCGAACGCGGCCCCCTGGTCGAGCGCGGCGGCGGGACGGTCCACCGCGCCGTGCGTCCAGTGGGCGGTCATCTCGAAGCCGGTGGGCAACCAGGGCACCCCGAGCGCCACGGCCAGGTGCACGGCGGCGGCGTGCGGCGCACCCAGCACCACCGCCGGGTACCGCTCCCGGGGGTACTGGTCGACGATCCAACCGGCCACCCGTTCCCCGTCCACCTCGGCGGCCTGGGCGGCGGTGAGCGCCACCCGGCCGGCGTTGCGCGCCACGGTGAACGGCGACGGTGACGGGGCATGCCCCAGGTCGGCGCAGTCCACCCCGCGCAGCGCGCGGGCGGTCGCGGCGACCAGCACCCGCGCGGTGCTGCCGGCCGTGACGACCCGGTCGCCGGCCAGTCCGGCCCCCCGGGCCGTCGGCCCGGCCGGTGCCGTCCGCACCGGTTCCACCCCGCCTCGTTCGCTCACCACGCGGCCCGGCTTCCCGCCCCTTCGGGGTCTAAACGGGGCATCGCGTCCCGACGGGGGCGATCCCGCCCCGCCCGCCGGTAGGCCGTAGCGGTGCCCGCCGGTCGGTGACCGCCCAGCCGGGCCGGTGCGGGTTTCACGGGGACCGGGCAGGGCACATCCGGACGATGAGCGCCGAGCCCGAACAGACCGCCGACGCGGCGGCCACCATCACCGCCTACCCGGACGGCCCGCTGCTGGTCCGGGGCGACTTCGCGCTGGTGACCCCCGACGGGCGGGCCATCGAGACCCGCCGGGGCGCGGTGGCGCTATGCCGCTGCGGGCGTTCGGGTCGCAAACCGTTCTGCGACGGCACCCACCGGGCCGTCGGTTTCCGTTCGGAGGCGTAGCGAGGACGTGCCGGCGGCCCAACTGTCCAGCAGGTGGGCGGCGAAGAGCCGGTCGGTGGCCAGCGCGGCGGCGGCCCCGAACAGGACGTCGCCGGCGAGGGCCGGTTCGGTACGGACCAGGCCGCCGCACAGGTCGTGCGCGGCGATCTGCTCGTGCACCGCGTCGGCCTCCACGTGCTCGTCGTAGAAGCGGGTGGCCGCCGCGTCGAGACCCAGCCGGCGCAGCCCGTTGCCGTAGCGGCGGTTGGGCAGCGAGGAGGTCATCTCGTAGGCGGCCAGGTGGCCCAGCAGCGCGCCGCGCAGCCGCCGGTGCAGGCCGAACAGCGAGATCAGGTTGTTGACGGCCAACGTGACCGCCGGTACCCGGTCCAGGTGGGCGGCGTAGTCGGTGTCCAGGCCGAGCCGTCCCAGGGTCACCCGGAACAGTTCGGCGTGCATCAGGTCGCACCGGCCGTTGCCGTACTCGTCCATCTGGATCTCGACCAGGGCGGCCTTGGCCGGTCCGCCGAGGCGGGGCAGCGCCCAGCTGTGCGGGTCGGCCTCGCGCAGGTGGTAGATCGAGCGGTGGGTGACGAACTCACGGAACTGGGCGAGGGTGGCCTGCCGGTGCAGGGTCCGGGCCAGCGACGGTCCGTCGTCGGCGGCGACCAGGGCGGCCAGGGCGGCGGGCACGCCGGCCGGCAGCACCGTCGGCTGCGGGCCGACCAGGCGGCGCACCGCCGCCTCGAACGGCCGTTCGGCCACGGCGCGCAGCGCCAGCAGGGACGGCTGCCACTCCCAGTCCTCGTCGACCCCGGCCCAGCCCCGGTAGTGCAGTTCATAGCAGAGGAAGAGGGTGAGCTGCCGGTCCTCGTCGGTCAGCGGGTCCGGACGGCCGCCACCGACGTCGCCGGCCAGCGCCTCGCCGAGCCCGGCCGGCAGGTCGTGCGGCGGCCGGTGCAACGCCGCCACCAGCGCGCCGGAGACCGGGCCGCGGGGCGTCGGCAGCGATGCCGGACCGTAACGGCGGTCGGTGGGTACGGACATCGCGCCTCCCTGGTGAATGCTGAGCTCAGGGATGCCCTGGGGCTGGGGCGCTAAACGAGGTCCTCGGCCTCGACGATCTGCCGCTCGGTTGCCATCATCCGGTCCCGGATGCGTCGGGTGGCGTCCCCGTCGGCGAAGAGACTCCGCAGGTCGGCCAGGGCCGGCTCCGGCGCGGTCGGGAACACCGCCGGGTCCACCACCGCCTCCAGCACGCACGGCCGGTCGGCGGCCAGCGCCTCGTCCCAGGCGGCGCCGACCAGCTCCGGCCGGTCCACCCGGACGCCGTGCAGGCCGAGCAGCCGGGCCCAGCCGGCGTACGGCACGTCGGCGTGCCGGCCGGCCACGCCCGGCGTCCAGCGGCCGTCGCCGAGCCCGGAGTGGTCCCGGTTGTTGAGCACCAGCACCACCAGCCGGGGATCGGCCCAGTCCTGCCAGCGGTGGGCCACGGTGATCAGCTCGGCGAGCCCGTTGAGCTGCATCGCGGCGTCACCGAGCAGGGCGAGCACCGGCACGTCCGGGCGGGCGAGCTTCGCGGCGAGCGCGTACGGCAGGGCGCAGCCGAGTGAGCCGAGGGCGCCGCAGAGCTGCGCGTCGACCCCGGGCGGCAGTTGCAGGTGGCGGGCGTACCAGGAGAGCACCGAACCGACGTCGACGGCGACCGACCCGGCGTGCGGCAACCGGGCGGACAGTTCCCGCAGGACCAGTTGCGGGTTGACCGGTTCGGCCGGTACGGCGGCGTGCGCGGCGGCCTCCGTGCGCCACCTGTCGACGGCGCCCTCGACGGTGGCCCGCCACTGCCGGTCGGGGCGGTCGGCGACCTGGCCCAGCAGCGCGCGCAGGGTCTCGGTGGCGTCACCGACCAGCGGCACGTCCACCGGGTACCGGGTGCCGATGCGTCGCCCGTCGATGTCGATCTGGATGGTGCGGGCCTGGCCGGGCATCGGGAGGTAGTCGGTCCACGGGTCGTTCGTGCCCACCAGCAGCAGGGTGTCCGCGCCGCCCATGAGCTGCGCGGCGGCCGTGGAGCCGACCTCGCCGAGCACCCCGGTGTGGAACGGCAGCCGCTCGTCGAGCACCGGCTTGCCCAGCAGCGAGGCGGCCACCCCGGCGCCCAGCCGGTCGGCCAGCGCGACGATCTGCTCCGCCGCGCCCCGGCCGCCCTGCCCGACCAGGATCGCCACCCGGTGCCCGACGGTGAGCAGTGCCGCGGCGGCGTCCAGGTCCGCCTGGTGCGGCAGCACCCGGGCCAGCGGTTCGCCGGGCGTCGCGGTGAGCACCCCGGCCGCGTGCGGTTGCAGCTGCGGCACGACGGCCTCCTGCAACGCCCGGGGCAGCACCACACAGGTCGGGCTACGGGTCGCCGCGGCCGTCCGGAACGCCTGGTCGAGCAGGGCCGGCAGCTGTTCCGGGGTATGCCCGTAGCGGACGAACTGGTGGCACACGTCGCCGAAGAGCCGGGTCAGTCCGATCTCCTCGTGCACCTCGCCGAGCGGCCCGCTGACGTCCTCGCCGACGATCGCCACCACCGGTCTGCTGTCCAGCTTCGCGTCGTACAGGCCGTTGAGCAGGTGCACCGCGCTGGGGCCCTGGGTGGCCAGGCAGACCCCGATGCCGCCGGTGAACTTGGCGTGCCCGGTCGCCATGAAGGCGGCGCTCTCCTCGTGCCGGGCGGGGACGAACTCCGGGTCCCCGCCCGCCGCGTCCAGCGCCTCGACCACGGGGGCGATCGCCTCCCCGGGGCAGCCGAAGGCGCGGGGCACCCGCCAGGCCCGTAGCCGGTCCACCACCAGATGCGCGACCGTGCGGTCAGCCACGGTCGCGTCCCGGGGTGGCCGGGTCGACGTAGCGCAGCACCGCACCGACGCCGTCGGCCAGGTCGGGAGCCTCGTCGGGACCGAGGACGGTCAGGTCGGCGTCGGTGCCGACCAGCGCCCGGACCAGTGCCGCGTCGGCCCGGACCCGTTGCGGGTCGGCCACGGCGGCGAGTCGGTCGGGCGCGGTGGCGATGTCGGTGGCCCGGGGTCCGATCCACAGCTCGCCGACGGCCGACGGGTCGTCGACCAGCAGCATGGTGTCGACCTGGTTGCGTTGCAGGGCGGCCACCACGGCGTCCAGCCCGGCGCCCACGTCCTCCTGGGTGCCGAACCGGTCGAGCGTGGCGGTGACGTGCTGGTCGGCGACCTCGGCGATGGTCTGCACGGTGACGTCGTCCATCGCCGCCGGGTCGGCGCCGCCGGCCCGGGAGCCGGCGTCGGTGCGGACCACCACGTCCTGCCAGCGGGCCGGCAGCTGGGCGGCGATCATCCCGGTGGCCCGGACGTCCCCGGCGACCACGACCACGTCCGCGCCGACCCGGTCGGCCAGTTCGGCGGTGGCCGCGGCGGCGTCCCCGGCGTTGTGGTGCCAGGCCTCCATCGCGGCCCGCTGGTAGCGGGACTGGGACCAGCCGCCGGGTTGCACCCGGCGCAGCGGGTAGCTCTGCCGGCCGGTGACGTGGGCCCGTCGGGGCACCCCGCCGGCGCTGACCGCGACCGCGTCCGCGCCGGTGCGGTCGGCGAGCACCCGGACCCAGGCGACCTGTTCCCCGCGTTGGGCGAGCAACGGCATGACGTGCGGCAGCGGGGCGTACGCGGCCAGGTCACGCAGGGGCGGCGCGGCGAGGTACTCGGCGAGCACCACCCGGCCCTGGTTGGCGAACGCGGCAAGTCCGTAGTCGCCCGGCAGCGGGTCGTGGCCGCGCACGACGCGGTCCAGCGCCGCGATGGTCGGCTCGTCCGCGCCGTCGGCGGCGAGTTGCCCGGCCAGGGCCCGCCAGCGCAGGTCCAGCGCCGGGCGCGCGTCCTGGGTGTCCCGGGAGGCGTCCAGGTAGACCGAGCACCACGGCCCGGGACGGTCGTAGAGCTGGTGCAGGAAGGACAGCTGCATGCTCGACCCCTTTCCGGCTCGGCCGCCCGCTTACCCGCGCCGCCGGGGATGTCACCTCGGCCGGGCCGGGTGACGTGACCGCCGGTTCATTCATGTCATTCGACCCGGAAGACGGATACCATCAGTGAACGGAACGGGACTCTCGGTGGTGAACATGGACAGCGATCTCCGCAATCGGGTGATACGCCCCACGCAGCGGATATTCACCGGGCGGGTGGTCCGGTTCATGGACGGCTACACCCGCGAGGTCAGGATCGGCCAGCCGGTGCTGGTGGCGGTGCTGACCGCGGCGAGCGTGGCGGGACTGCTGGTGCTGCTGGTGCGCGCGGCGCTCTCGCAGGCCGGCGGCGGCACCCGGCGCACGTGGAAGGACCTGAAGAAGGGGCCGGAGTTCCTGGTCACCCCGGTCCGGCTGCGCGACGACAACGGCCAGCTCTACGAGGTGGAGCTGCACGGGCACCTGGCGCAGAGCGCCGTGCACCCGTCCGACTGGGTGCAGCTCACCCTGCGCCCGCAGGACGTCGACCTGCCGCCACGCATCGAACGGATCGTCAACCTGACCACCGCGCAGGTGCTCACCCCGCGTACCGCCACGGTGTGGAGCCACCTCGGCCCGCCGCTGCTGATCCAGGCGGTGCTGGGCGCGGTGCTGGTGCTGCTGGTCGCCGCCGCCGTGGTGCTCACCTGACGCCACCCGACCGGCTCCCGCCCGATCCGACGGTCCGGGGCCGGACCGGCGGCGGGCGGCCGTGGGCCATCCGGGGCGGTCAGCCGACCGGGGTCAGCGGACGCTGCGGCGCGGTGCTGCGCAGCAGGCCCCGGCGGGCCGCCCAACGTTCGAAGAGCAGGGTGGCGAACGGCGGCACCGCGCAGACCAGGGCCACGAAGGTGACCCCGGGCGACCACCGGTGCAGCCGGGCCACGGCGAGCACCAGCAGGCCGTACGCGACGAAGAGCGCGCCGTGGACCGGCCCGAAGACCTGCACGCCGATCTCGTTGCCCGGCGGGCCGTACTTGACCGCCATGCCGACCAGCAGGGCCAGCCAGGAGCAGGCCTCGGCGATCGCCGCCGCCACGAACAGCCGGGTCGTCTTCTCGCGCATCGCGCCATGCTATCCAGCCGCCGTCGCCCTCCGGCCCGTGACGGGTGGCGGGCGACGGGGATCACCCGGGTCGCCGGTGGGTACGTAAGGGGTCCTTCGGGTCTTCCCGGTCCGCCGGGGACGTGCGAGGTTTGTCGGGACCAACGGTGACAGGGCGGTGGCCATGGGCGAGGAAGTCGGAGCGCGCACGTTCAGTCGGGAGGACCGGGCCCGCTACCGGGAGAAGGTCCGCCGGTGTCTGGACGTCTTCGCCGAGATGCTGCGTGAGTCCCGGTTCGACGTGGAGCGGCCGATGACCGGTCTGGAGATCGAGCTGAACCTGGTCGACGACGACTCCCGGCCGACGATGCGCAACGCCGACGTGCTCGCCGCCGTCGCCGATCCCAGTTTCCAGACCGAGCTGGGCCAGTTCAACGTGGAGATCAACGTCGCGCCCCGGCGGCTCGTCGGCACCGGCACGGCCGAGTTCGAGTCCCACGTACGGGCCAGTCTGAACGCCGCGGAGGAGAAGGCCCGCACGGTCGACGCCCACATGGTGATGATCGGGATCCTGCCCACCCTGGAGCCGGGGCACCTGACCGCCGGGGCGCTGTCGGCGAACCCGCGCTACGCGCTGCTCAACGAGCAGATCTTCGCCGCCCGGGGCGAGGACCTGCGGATCGCGATCAGCGGGGTGGAGCGGCTGGCGACCACCGCCGACACCATCACCCCGGAGGCGGCCTGCACCAGCACCCAGTTCCACCTCCAGGTCAGCCCGGCCGACTTCGCCGGCTACTGGAACGCCGCCCAGGCGATCGCCGGGGTCCAGGTGGCGTTGGGCGCGAACTCGCCGTTGTTCTTCGGCCGGGAGCTGTGGCGCGAGACCCGGGTGCCGCTGTTCCAGCAGGCCACCGACACCCGCTCCGAGGAGATCAAGGCCCAGGGGGTACGCCCACGGGTCTGGTTCGGGGAACGGTGGATCACCAGCGTGTTCGACCTGTTCGAGGAGAACGTGCGCTACTTCCCGGCGCTGCTGCCGGTGTGCGACCCGGAGGACCCGGCGCAGACGCTCGCCGCCGGTGGCGTGCCCCGGCTGGCCGAGCTGCGGTTGCACAACGGCACCATCTACCGCTGGAACCGCCCGGTGTACGACGTGTGGAAGGGCCGCCCGCACCTGCGGGTGGAGAACCGGGTGCTGCCGGCCGGGCCGACGGTGGTGGACACGATCGCCAACGGCGCGTTCTATTTCGGGCTGGTCCGGGCGCTGGCCGAGTCCGACCGGCCACTGTGGTCGCAGATGTCGTTCAGCGCGGCGGAGGAGAACTTCACCAGCGGCGCCCGGCACGGCATCGACGCGCAGATGTACTGGCCGGGGCTGGGCTACCTGCCGGCGACGGAGCTGGTGCTGCGCCGGTTGCTGCCGTTGGCCCACCAGGGGTTGGACCGGTGGGGGGTGGACCCGGCCGAACGTGACCGGCTGCTGGGCATCATCGAGCAGCGCTGCCTGACCGGGCGCAACGGCGCGAGCTGGCAGGTGGCGACGTTGCACCGGCTGGAGTCGGCCGACCATCTCGACCGGCCGGAGGCGTTGCGCGAGGTGGTCCGCCAGTACGTCGAGCTGATGCACAGCAACCTACCGGTCCACGAGTGGCCGGTAACCGATTGACTTTCGATAGGTTGCGAGCGATAGTCGATACATGACGACGGCACGCTGGGCGGTCACCGCCCTCAGAGTCTTTCTCGTGGTCCTGTTCGCGGTGCTGGTGCTGTTCCAGACCATGTCGCTGCCCGGCCAGTTCGCCCACCTCGCCCGGGAGTCGCCCGAGCAGGCCTACCTGCGCTGGCCGGCCACCGCCGTGACGGTGTTCTGGGTGCTCTGCGTCCAGGTGGTGATCGTCGCCACCTGGCGGCTGCTCACCCTGGTCCGCGACGACCGGATCTTCAGCGAACCCGCGCTGGTCTGGGTGGACGCCATCGTCTGGGCGATCGCCGCCGGCTGGCTGACCCTGGTGGGCGTGTTCCTCTACGTCGGGTTCCACGCCGACGACCCCGGCCTGCCGATGCTGCTGTTCCTGCTGTCCGTCGGGGCGACCGTGCTCGGACTGCTGATGGTGGTGATGCGGGCGCTGCTGCGCCAGGCCACCACGCTGCGCTCCGACATGGAAGCGGTGATCTGATGCCCATCGTCGTACGCATCGACGTCGAGCTGGCCAAACGCAAGATGAGTGTCGGTGAGTTCGCCGAGCGGGTCGGGCTGACCCCGGCGAACGTGGCCGTACTGAAGAACGGCCGGGCCAAGGCGGTGCGGTTCAGCACCCTGGAGGCGATCTGCCGGGTGCTCGAGTGCCAGCCGGGCGACCTGCTCGAATTCGTCGACGACGGGGAGCCGACGCCGTGAGGTACCTGCTCGCCCTCGCCGCCGCCGCGCTCCTGGCCGCCGGGGTGGCCGGCGTCGTGCTCGGCGAGTCCGACGACTCCCCCGGGCTCCATTTCCTGGGCGGACTGCTGGTCATCGGCGCGGTCGCCATCGGCGTCCGGGTCGCCCGCCGCCCACGCTGACGCCACCACGCCCGACCCGGGCGGGCGTGGTGGCGACGGCGGTCAGGGCGTCGGCCAGTGGCGCAGCAGGGCGTCGAGGGCGTCGAGGACCCGGGGCCAGGTCTGCCCGGTGTCGGGGGCGCTGTGGTCGAAGCTGCCGCCCAGTTCGAGGTTGACGTAGCCGTTGAAGACGCTGCCGAGCAGCCGGACCGCGTGGGTCTGGTCGGGTTCGGGCAGGTCGTAGCCGCGCAGGATGGCCCGGGTCAGCTCGGCGTGCCGGCCTCCGGCGCTGGCGGCGGCGGTGGCCGGGTCGAGCCTGAGCTGGGCGGCGGCCCACCGGCCCGGGTGCGCGCGGGCGTAGTCGCGGTAGACGCCGCCGAGGGCGGCCAGCGCGTCCCGGCCGGCCCGCCCGGCGAGCGCGTCGGCGGCCCGGACGGCCAGCTCGTCGAGGGCGAGCAGGGCGATCCGGGTGCGCAGGTCCCCGGAGTTGCGCACGTGCGCGTAGAGGCTCGCGACCTGCACGTCGAAGCGGCGGGCGAGCGCGGAGAGGGTCACCCGGTCGAAGCCGACCTCGTCGGCCAGCTCCGCGCCGGCCCGGGTGAGACGCTCGGTGGTCAAGCCCGCACGTGCCATAACTCATTATGGGTTTGCCTAAAGGTTTTAGGCAAATTACCGTTGCCGTCATGGAACCACTGACCGAGCAGGAGATCCGGTCCGCGTTCGTCAACTGCACCAAGGGCGAGAGCAGGCGGCTGTACGTCCCCCGCGACCTGGCCGAGCGCCCCTGGCCCGAGCTGGACTACCTCGGCTGGCGCGACCCCCGCGCCCCCGACCGCGCCTACCTGGTCACCGAGGTGGACGGCCGGCGGACCGCCCTGGTGCTGCGCTGCCCCACCCCGACCACCAGGCAGCCACCGCGCGGCCTGTGCGCCATCTGCCTGACCTCACCCGCCGGTGGCGTCAGCCTCATGGTCGCGCCGAGGGCCGGCAAAGCGGGACAGCAGGGCAACTCGGTCGGCACCTACCTCTGCACCGACCTCGCCTGCCCGCTCTACGTACGCGGACGCAAGGACCCCGGCCCCGGTGCCCGGATGCAGGAGTCGCTCACCACGGCCGAGAAGGTCCAGCGGCTGACGACGAACGTCGCCGCGTTCGTCGCCCGGGTGACCGGCTGACCCGACCGTCCGGGGCGGCGGGACCGCGCGGCACCGTCTCCGGTGCGCACCGGGCCGCGCGGCGACGCTCACCCCGGGGGTGACACCGCCCCGTCGAGCACCATCCCGGCCCGCCCCGCCAGCTCGCCGAGGACCTCGCGCGCACCGCGCCGACCGTCGAGGCGCGCCCCGGCGAAGCTGACCGGACCGTGGAACGACGCCCGCCCGTCGCCGCCGCCGAGCCGGAAGACCGCCCCGGTGAAGACGCTCCCCGCGAACCCGGTGTCGCCGTGGAACTGGACGCCGGTGAAATCGGCGTGGCCGACGTGGCAACCGCCGAGGTCGAGGTCGACCAGGGTGGCCCCGCAGAGCATGAGGTCCATCCCCGGCCAGTGCGGCGGCCCGCCCGGGGCGTCCGTCGACGGACGCAGCCGCGCCGCGAGCAGCCGCTGGGCGGTGCGCCGCAGCTCCAGCTCGGCGGCCTGCCCGTCGGTGCGGACGTCGGCCAGGTCGAACGACAGCGGCATCCGCAGGTAGCCGCAGACCGTGTCCACCACCCGCTGCCGCAGCTCCGGCCGGGCGTCGCCGAGGTCGGCGAGGACCGCCAGCCCGGCCCGGCGCACGTCCGGGTCGGCGTCGGCGAGCTCGCCCGCGTACGGCCGGACGGAGTCGTCGGGCACCAGCTGCGCCCCGTCCGGCCCGGCCGGTGCCGGCGTCCAGCCCAGCGGCCAGCACACCGGGCCGTCGTCGGCAGTGGCGGCCCAGGTCGCGCCGCCGAGGTCCACGGTGGGCTGGTCGAGGTGGACCGGACCGGCGAACCGGGCCAGCCGGAACGACGCGGCGGCGGCGAACCGCGCCTTGAAGAACCAGGCCGGACCGGCGAACCGGGCCTGCCGGAACGACACCGGCCCGACGAACCGGGCACCGTCGCCGCCCTCGCTCCACTCCTGGTAGTCGCCCATCAACACGGCGACCGGCCAGTGCGGGTCGTCCTCGTTCGGCTCGTCCCAGGGGGCGGGCGAGGTCTCCTCGATGGTCTCCCAGGCCGGGTCGTCCTCCCACAGCTCGTCCTCGCCCCGGCCGAACCAGGCGAACGCGGCGAACCGGGCCCCGGTGAAGTCGGCGTCGGCACGGAACCGGGCCCGACCGAAGGTGGCATCGTCGAGGAACCGGGCCCGGGTGAACCGGGCCGGACCGTGCCAGACGGTACGGGCGAAGTCGGCGACACCGGTGAACCGGACGTCGACGAACGAGGTGGCCCCGAGGAACCTGGCGTCGGCGAACCGGGCCGCGCCCAGCACCGCGCCTGCGAGGTCGAGATCCACCAGGGTGGCCGCCCGCAGGTCCAGATCGACGGCGGGCGGTGGTTCCGGGTCGACGTCCGGGTCCGTCGACCCGGCCGGGGCCTGCGCCGCCGGGCGCAGCAGCGTGGCCAGCACCCGGCCCGCCTCCCGCCGGGCGTCGGCGTCCCACCCGTCGGCCGCCACCGGCGCCCGCAGCCCGTCGGCGAGCGCCGCGACCGCCCGGGGCCGCAGCCCGGGACGCCCGGCCACCAGCTCACCGAGGCCACGCAGGGCGGCGATCCGGCCCGCGCCCGTCTCCTGCGCCACCGCGCGGACGGCTCCCTGAAACGCCACCGGGTCCGACTCCCCGACCGTCACCCCGACCTCCCCACCCGAGCCCGCCGGGGACGCCCCGGCGTCGCGCAGGATAGCCGGGCCGACCGACACCGGCCCCGGGCGGGCGGCGCGGTCGACCATCACGGGTGTGCGCCGGTCAGCCGCCCCGGGCGAACAGCGCCAGGCGCACCCGGTTCGGGCTGTCCGTCTTGGTCATCAGGCTGGTGATGTGGGTCTTGACCGTGGTCACGCCGATGTGCAACCGGTCGGCGATCTCGGTGTTCGACAGCCCCTCGGCCACCAGGGTGAGCACGTCCTGTTCGCGGGCGGTCAGCCCGGCCACCGGCCGGGACGGCTCGGCGCGGGCGTGCACCGCCCGTCGGACCAGCCGCTGCAGCACCTCCTCGCTGAACGGGCTGCCCCCGGCGGCGGCCCGGCGCACCCCGTCGACCAGGTCGCCGGGCGGGGCGTCCTTGAGCAGGAACCCGCAGGCCCCGGCGGTGAGCGCGGGATAGAGGTGCTCGTCGTCGCCGAAGGTGGTCAACACCAGCACCCGCGTCGCCGGCCGGTCGGCGAGGATGCGGCCGGTCGCGGTGATCCCGTCGACGCCGGGCATCCGCAGGTCCATCACCACCACGTCGGGGACGAGCCGGGCGGCCAGGGTCACCGCGTCGCGGCCGTTGTCGGCCTCGCCGACCACCTCGATGTCCGGCTGCGCGTCACACAGCATGCGCAGGCCCGCGCGGATGAGGTGCTGGTCGTCGACCAGCAGCACCCGGATCACGACCGCCGCGCCGGGTACGGGCCGCCCGAACCGGGCGGCGGGGTGGTCGTCCCGCGCGGGGGTGGGCCGGCGGCCGGGGACGGGCCGGCGTCGGTCGACGCCACGGCGGGCAGCACCGTGCGGACCCGCCACCCGGTGCCGAAGGGGCCGGCGTCCAGCCGCCCGCCGAGCACCTCGACCCGTTCCCGCATGCCGGTGAGACCGTGTCCCCCACCGGGCGGCACCGCCGTCGGCGCCCAGCCCCGCCCGTCGTCGGCCACCTCCCAGTGCACGGCGTCGTCGACCACCGACACGGTCAGCCGCGCCCGCGCGGACGTTCCGGCGTGCTTCACCACGTTGGTCAGCGCCTCCTGGGTCAACCGCAGCACCGCCAGTCCGCGTACCGCGTCGAGGGTGCCCACCGCCGGGGCGACGTCCGCCTCCACCGTCACCCCGGTCTGCCGGGCCCGGTCGACCGCCGCCCCGAGCGCGGCCGGCAGCGCCGACGGCTCGATCGCGGTCAACGTCGCGTCGCCGTGCGCCACCTCGGGATCCCGCAGCACCGCGACCAGCCCACGCAGGTCCGCCAGCGCCGCCGTCCCGGTGGCGTGCACGTCGTCGAAGACGGCACCCACCCGGGGGTCGAGGTCGGTGAGGACGTGCCGGGCCACGCCGACGCGCAGCACCATCGAGGCCACGTGGTGGGCCACCACGTCGTGCAGCTCCCGGGCGATGGCGCTGCGTTCGTCGGCGCGCGCCGCCCGCTGCTCCGACTCGCGGTGCAGGTGCTCGGCCCGGTCCCGTTCGTCGGCCTGCCGGCCGAGTTCCCGGTTGGTCCGCACCACGGTGCCGATCAGCAGCGGCAGGCCGACGTCCACCAGCAGCCCGAACACCGTGCCGGCGACCCCCCGGCCGGTGTGCCCGGACGGGTCGAACGCCGCGACCACGGTCAATCCCACGGCCGCCCACCAGCCGGTACGGGGACGTCGGGACCGCATGGTCAGTTCGAGCAGCGCCCAACTCGCCCCGACCTGGTTGATCGTGGTGTCGTCGAGGACGACGATCGCCGTGGCCAGGAGCGCCGTCTGCGCCGTCAGGTTGAGCAGCGGCCGGCGGTGGGCCAGCAGCGCGACGGCGAAGGCGGCCACCGCGAGCGCCCACTGCCGGCCCGTCGGCGGCTGACCGGTCTTGCTGCCGAAGAGGAGGTAGCACAGGCCGCTGAGGTCGAGCAGGACCATCCGTACCAGGGTGTCCCGCGTGTCGAACAGCCGTCCCAGCCAGGCCACGCCGACCAGCCTACGGAACGGGGGCCGGCGCCGGGCCCGCCGGGTGGGTGGTGGTCACGCGGCCAGCGCCAGTTCCGGGCGACGCCGGGACGCCACCACCGCCGCCACGGCGAGCGCGGTCGCGGCCAGCAGGGCGGCCAGCGCGGCCAGCGTGGTCAGGTCCGGCCGCAGCAGCGGCTGCCCGCGCAGCGCCTGCCAGGTCAACAGCAGCGTGAGTACGCCGTACCCGGTGCCCGCGACGGCCAGCAGCCGGACCCGGTCCCGCTCGTCGAGCCACCGGCCCAGGTAGCGGCGCAGCAGGAAGGCCAGGATCGGCAGCGCCTGCAGGGCGTGCAGCCCGACGAAGTGCCCGATCCGCAGGTCACCCCCGGTGGTGCTCCAGCCGAGGATCGGCAGCCCCGGCCCGCCGTCGGGCACCCCGACGCTGTGTGCCCCGCTGATCCCGGCGTCGGCCGGTGCCTGGCCGGGCTGGGTCATCGGCACCGCCACCAGCATGCCCAGCGCGGACACGCCGAGTCCGAACCCCATCGCCCACCGGGTGGCCCGGTCCCCGGCCCGCCGCACCAGCAGGGTGACGGCGACGACGACGTGCGCGACGAACAGCACCATGACGGCCGCGCCCATCACCTGCCAGAGCGCGGCGTTGAACGGGCTGGTCTCGTTGTAGTGGCTGGTCGTGCCGCGCAGCACCTGTCCGACGATCACCACCATCTCGATCAGGGCGGTGGCCACCACCGCGCCGGCCGCCCACTCCGCGGCCCGGCTGCGGCGGGGCAGTTGGGCCAGCATCCAGGCGAGGGTGGCCGCGTAGAGCACGAACGACACCGAGAACTTGAACGGCTTGAGCCAGATCGGCGCGCCGGTGAGCATCCGTGGATCGGCGAGCGTGCCGACGGCGGTGACCACGGCGAGCACCGCCATCGCGGCGGTGAGCAGAACCAGGGGGCGGTGCCGTCGGGCCGCCCGGGACATCAGGTCAGTCATGCCTGTAGACGTTCGTCGGCGGGTGGCCCGACCGCGTCCGACCGGGGGCCCCGGTCGTGGCCGCCGGTCGGAGGCCGCCTCCTCCCCAGGGTGGAGGTGGACCGCCGCCCGATTGACGGCATCGAGAACGGTCAGTACCGTGGCAAGAAAGCGCTTACCTGCTCGTACTGACTGGTCAGCGCGTCGGGAACGGCCCCGGTCGTCCCGCCGGCACCACCTCGCGTCCGACGATCCGGGCTGATCCGGCGCGAGCGATCCCTGACGGGACGGGCCTGTAGGGCGGGCCCGCCCGCCCCGCCCCCGTCCCCGCCGGGCACCGGTGTCGCCGATCCTGCGCGCGGGCCCCCTCACCACATCCACAGGAGAGAACCATGATCCTTCGCCAGCGCCGTACGGCGTGGTGGATCTCCGCGGTCGCCGCGACGGCGCTCACCACCGCCGGCGCGGTGGTCACCGCGAACGCGGCCCAGGCCGCCGCCGGCTGCCGGGTCGACTACACGGTGGCCAGCCAGTGGTCCGGCGGCTTCACCGCGAGCGTCACCCTCACCAACCTCGGTGACCCGATCAGCTCCTGGGCGGCCACCTGGTCGTTCACCGCCGGGCAACGCGTCGACCAGGGCTGGAACGCCACGTTCAGCCAGAGCGGCGACACCGTCAGCGCGGCGAACGCCGACTACAACGGCACCGTCGGCACCAACGGCACGGTCACGTTCGGCTTCAACGGCACCTGGACCGGCAGCAACCCGACCCCGACGGGTTTCGCGGTCAACGGGGTGGCCTGCGGCGGCACCACCCCCACCACCGCACCCCCGACGACGCCGCCGCCCACCACGCCGCCCCCGACCACCGCACCCCCGACCACCCCGCCGCCCACCACGCCCCCGCCGACCACCCCGCCCCCCACGACCCCACCGCCACCCACCACGCCCCCGCCGAGCGGCAGCACCCTGTACGTGGCGACCAACGGCAGCGCCGGCGCGGCCGGCACCCAGGCGAACCCGACCACCCTCGCCGCCGCCATCATCCGCGTCCCCGCCGGTGGGACGATCTACGTGCGGGCCGGGACCTACCAGCTCGCGCAGACCGTCACCGTCGAACCGGGCAACAACGGCACCGCCAGCGCCCGCAAGAAGCTGTTCGCCTATCCGGGCGAGAAGCCGGTGCTGAACTTCTCGGCTATGAGCGAGGACCCGGCCAACCGGGGGCTCGCCCTCAACGGGTCGTACTGGCACGTCCAGGGCCTGATCGTGGAGCGGGCGGGCGACAACGGGATCTTCGTCGGCGGCAGCAACAACATCATCGAACGGACGGTGACCCGGTTCAACCGGGACAGCGGCCTCCAGCTCTCCCGGATCGCCTCCAGCACACCCCGCGACCAGTGGCCGTCGAACAACCTGGTGCTCAGCGCCGAGTCGCACGACAACGCCGACTCCGACGGTGAGGACGCCGACGGCTTCGCCGCGAAACTCACCGTCGGCACCGGCAACATCTTCCGGTACGCGGTGTCCCACAACAACATCGACGACGGCTGGGACCTCTACACCAAGACCGACACCGGCCCGATCGGCCCGGTGACCATCGAGGACTCCCTGGCCTACAACAACGGGACGCTCAGCAACGGCACCCAGAACGGCAACGGTGACCGCAACGGCTACAAGCTCGGCGGCGAGGACATCGGGGTCAACCACATCGTGCGGCGCAACATCGCCTTCCGCAACGGCAAGCACGGCTTCACCTACAACCGCAACCTCGGCTCGATGACCGTCTCGAACAACCTCGGCATCGACAACACCGAGCGCAACTTCTCGTTCGACGGCGGCAGCTCGGTGTTCCGGAACAACACCTCGTGCCGCAGCGGCAGCGGGTCCAACGACAAGATCGTCGGCAACAGCGACAGCTCCAACCAGTTCTGGACCGGCAGCAACGGCTCGCGCTGCGCGTCGTACACCGGGGCCATCGGGTGGTCCTTCGCCTCCGACGGACGGCTCGTGGTGACCCTCGGCGGCCGGCAGGTCACCCTGTAACCGCCGGTTCCCGCAGGGTGGCCCGGCCGGTCGGACCGGCCGGGCCACCTCCGCAGGCAGCCCCGGTCACCGGGTGGTGAGGCCGACCAGCGTGGCCAGTCGCGCGACGCCGGCCGCCGTCGGCCGCCCCCGGGCCAGCTCGGCGATCACCGTACGGGCCATCGGCCGGCACCGCACCTCGCCCGGCGCGATGCCGTCTGCCTCGGTCAGCACCCGACCGGCCCCGAACAGGTCGCCGACCTGGAGGTACGCCCGCGCGGCATCGACCAGGTAGGCAGCGCGGTATTCGGCCGGCAGGAGCCGCCAACCCTCCCGACGGACCATCTGCTCGTGCCGGTGGACCGCCTCGCCGGCATCGCCCACCTCGATCGCCGCCACCACCCGGGCCAACTCGACGGCGACCGGCCCGAAATCACCGTGGTGCAGGTCGCCGCCGGCCCCGACCCGGGTGGCGATACCGGCAGCCAGGTCGATCAACTCGTCGGCCCGACGGGGGTCACCGTGCTCGGCGGCGGCCAGGGCGGCCTGGAGCAGCAACGTTCCGCAGAGGGCCTGCCGCCCGGGCGGGGCGTCGCGTACCGGCCTCGGGGCGACGCGGCGCGCGGCGGCCACCGTCACCGCGAGCGCCAACCGCCCACGGCCCAGCGCGCGCAGCGCCTGCCCCACCGCCACCGCCGCCGTTCCCGCCAGTGCCGGATCGGCACCGGCCACGGCCACCGCCCGGTCGGCGGCCAACCACCCGAGGTCGGCCGCACCGAGCTTCACCAGCACCGCCGAGGTGAGCCGGTACGTCCGCACCAGCAGTTCCGCCGCCCCCTCGGGCGCTGTCGCGTGCCGGCTGCGGGCGGCGTCGAGCAACCCCGGCAGCGCCCGCACCACCTGCGCGTAGTGTGCGTGCTGGTAGGTCATCCAGGCGTGTGCGACGTGCCGCTCCAGTTCTGCCGCCGACACCGCCCCCGCCGTGAGGTCGTAGCGGGCGAGGGCGGCGCGCAGCCCGTCCACCCCGTCCAGTTCGTCGGTCCGGCCCGACGACGGCAGCCGGGTGCCGAGCAGCAGCGCCGGATCGACCCGCAGCACCTCGGCGATCTCCTGGATCACCGAGTACCGGTCCAGTGTGCGGACCCCGCGTTCGACCTTGTCCACCCAACTCTTCGACTTGCCGAGCCGGTCGGCCAAGACCTGCTGGCTCATCCGACGGCGCACCCGCCAGCGCGCCACCCGCCGCCCGACCGGAAGGTCGTCACCGTTCACGCCGCCACCGCCGATCCGGCACGGCGCGGGTCGTGTCCGCCACGGGTATCCGCTCCGCCTCGGCCTGCGCGAGAATGCGCCGCTTGGCAGCCTCGTGCTCAGCAGCCTCGATCTGCTCTCCCCGACTCACGACCGGATCGCTCCCCTGCTCCCGCATGCCCACCTCCGTCGATAGCGCCGGCTTCTCTGATGGGCTTCAGCGAAGTCGATCGCTGGTCGACGGACCAGATGACGAGTCTTGTGCGCGATTGCGCTGCCCGTACCTCGGGTTGTGCGGGCTTGCGTGGCTCCCTGCCGCGGCAACTCCCCCTCTAAGCTCGTAGCTTTAGGTAGCCAGTTGATCCCCGGGAGTAAATGAATGGTGCGGTCGGTGACCAATAAGGCCCTGGACACGCTGCTGTCCGCTGCTGGCTACGGCGGCGCTCATGCAGCATTCGCCCGGCAGGTCAACCATGCGGGCCGAGCTCAGGGCAGTTGGCGTTACGACGCGGCCAGCGTCTACTGGTGGCTTCGTGGACGTCGGCCGGCTGAGCATGTGCAGTTGGCCATGGCAGAGACGATCGCGCGGAGACTCGGCCGCCCCGTCAACATCACGGAACTCGGGTTCGTCGGCACCGACCTTGGGGACGCAACCTACCCTCCGACTATCCGCGATGCCATCGAGGCTGCCGGAGGGTTGTGGACGTTGCTCGCCCAACGGATCAGCTCACCGACCGAAAACCAATTCCACAGCGGAGCAGCCCTACAGGCCGCGCTCGCCTGGCGATACGACCTTCCCGACACCAGGGTGACCCGCCAAGGGGAGCCGTCGCTCACGGTTGCTGACATTCAACCGCTGCACCTCCTCGCTGAGCATTTCGCCGACCTCGACCGACGCCACGGTGGAGGCTCCCCATACACCCGCGCGCTCATGGCCGATCTCCTCGCCCGACAGGTACTTCCTATGCTGAACGGGGCGTACGCGGATACTGTCGGACGCGACCTCATGCGTGCCAGTGCAACGCTCTGCGGTCAACTCGCCTTCATGTCCTACGACGCGGGTGAACACGGCGTCGCCCAACACCACGTCACCATCGCCCTACGGCTTGCCAGAGCCGCAGGTGACCGCCTTTACGGCGCGCATCTCCTCGCAAACCTCGCCACTCAGGCCATCTACCTCGGGCACACCCGAGACGCCACCCGACTCGCCGAGGCAGCCCTCGACGGGGCGGGACGCGCCCCCGCAGCAATCCGCGCCAGGCTTTACGCCACAGCCGCCAGCGCGTACGGCCGCTCTGGGGATAGGAGGGCCTGTCGAACAGCGCTGGTAAAGGCAGAGCAGGCTGTCGATCGAATGTGTAAGGAGGATCGGCCCCACTGGGTCAGTTACTTCAGCCCGGCCCACCTCGCTGGCACTGCCCTGAAGTGTCTCAGTGATCTACGTCTGCACCGGCAGGCGCTGCGGCACGCGTCCGACGCGATCACCCTCGCCAGCCCGAATGCCCGAACGCGCGTCTTACACAGCGCCCTGATCGCACTGGCCCATGCTCAGGCCGGAGACATCGACGCTGCCTGCAACTGGGGCCGGGAGACAGCACGACACGCGCCGCAGGTCTGCTCCGCCCGGGTGACGCAGCGCGTCCAGGAACTAACCGCCGCGTTAAGCCCTCACCGAGCGGCAGCCGACGTCCACGACCTACTCCGCACACTCGCACCAACGCCGCAGTCGCACCCGCACTCGGGCCCCCGCTGAGGTAAAGCAAGCTCACCTCGACGCCTCCGGCTAACGTCACACAGGTGACGTGGACGGAGCCCAGCACCTGGTACGCGAAACTCCCCGCTTTCCATGCCGCCACGGCTGCCTTTATCACCGACGCGGTGGGCGACGTCCTCCTGGTCAAGCCCACCTACCGCGATCACTGGGCCTTCCCGGGTGGCTACGTGGAACAGGATGAGTATCCGCACCAGGCATGCGCCCGCGAAGCCCGAGAGGAACTCGGCATCACGGTGGAGGTGGGAGAGCTGTTGGTCGTAGATTGGGCATCGCCCGCCGGGCAACGGCCGCGTGCCCTCGTCCACTTCACCTTCGACGGCGGGACCATCACCCGGCACCGCGGTTTCACCCTGCCGGAGCAGGAGATCGAGAGTGCCGGCTTCTTCGCACCTGATGACGCCACACAACGCCTACCCGACAACGTCGCTCCACGGGTGAGAGCCGCTATTCGCGCGCGCACTCGTCGCATCCCGATCTATCTGGCCGACGGCGTAACCGCCTCGTAGGCGTACTGCCCGCCCAGAGTTTCTGGAGGCTCCTGAGCGGCCCGCCTATGCGGCGGTGCCCCGGGTGCCTGCGCGCGGACGGATACGAGGTCGGGCCCGGGGAGTACATGTTTGCACTCGGGCTTATGACACACAGGCATAAACATGACGGACAGGAATATCCCTCACCCACACTACCGTCCGCCGCACCAGTGACCCAGCGTGACGGTCGGTCGCGGGACAGGCACCGTCCCGCTCCCCGCCGAAGCGGCCGCGGCAGCGACCCATCGCGAGGCCGGCTCAGGCACCGGACGCCAGGCCGAACACCACGCGCGCCCCACTCGGGACCGGGCCGCACGCCGGCGCGGTCAGAGCGCCACGATCGCCGCCGTCTCCGCCGGCAACTCCACCCGGTCGCGCATCACGGTGACGCCCTCCCCGGTGGTGAGCAGCACCCGACGGGCCACCCCGGGCAGGGTGACCCGCTGCGGCCGGCCGGCGAGGTTCGCCACCACCAGGCACCCGCCCCGGCGGATCACCAGGAACTGGTCGCCGTGGCGTACCTCCATCCGGTGCAGCCGGGGGTCGGACAGGTCGGCCCGGCTCTTGCGCAGCGCGATCAGCCGCCGGTAGAACTCGTACATCTCGCGGTGTTCGGGCTTGTCCAGCTCGGCCCAGTCGAGCCGGGACCGGAGGAAGGTCTGCGGGTCCTGCGGGTCGGGCACGTCACCGGGCGGCCAGCCGTGCGCGGCGAACTCGCGCCGCCGGCCGGTGGCGACCGCCGCCGCCAGCTCCGGCTCCGGGTGGCTGGTGAAGAACTGCCACGGGGTGCTGGCCGCCCACTCCTCCCCCATGAACAGCATCGGGGTGAACGGCGCGGTCAGCAGCAGCATCGCCCCGACCCGCAGCAGCGCGGGCGACAACCCGGCGGAGATCCGGTCGCCGGTGGCGCGGTTGCCGACCTGGTCGTGGTTCTGCAGGTACGCCACGAACCGGTGCCCGGGGACGGTGTGCCGGTCCACCGGGCGGCCGTGGGTGCGGTTGCGGAAGCTGGACCAGGTGCCGGCGTGGAAGAACGCCCCGGTCAGCACGTCGGTCAGGCACTCCAGCGAACCGAAGTCGCCGTAGTAGCCCTGCCGTTCCCCGGTGAGCAGGGTGTGCAGGGCGTGGTGGGCGTCGTCGTTCCACTGCGCGTGCAGGCCGTAGCCGCCCGCCTCCCGGGCGGTGATCAGCCGGGGGTCGTTGAGGTCGGACTCGGCGATCAGCGACAACGGCCGGCCCAGGTGGGTGGCAAGCGACTCCACCTCGACCGCCAGCTGCTCCAGCACGTGGGTGGCCCGGGAGTCGGGCATCGCGTGCACGGCGTCGAGCCGCAGGCCGTCGACGTGGTAGTCGCGCAGCCACATCAGCACCGAGTCGATGATGTAGCGGCGTACCCCGTCGGAGTGCGGGCCGTCAAGGTTGACCGTGCGGCCCCACGGGTTGCTCTGCTCGCTCAGATAGGGCGCGAAGCTCGGCGCGTAGGCCCCGGAGGGCCCGAAATGGTTGTAGACGACGTCGAGGATCACCCCCAGGCCCTTGGCGTGGGCGGCGTCGACCAGCCGTTTCAGCCCGTCCGGCCCGCCGTAGGGTTCGTGCGGGGCGAACCAGCAGACCCCGTCGTAGCCCCAGTTGTGCTCGCCGTTGAAGGCGTTGACCGGAAGCAGCTCGATCAGGTCGACACCGAGGTCGACCAGGTGGTCGAGGCGGGCGATCGCCGCGTCGAAGGTGCCCTCCGGGGTGAACGTGCCGACGTGCAGCTCGTAGAGGATGCTGCCGGGCAGTTGCCGGCCCGTCCAGCCCTGGTCGGTCCAGGTGAAGGCGGCGTGGTCGTAGCGCCGGCTCGGCCCGTGCACCCCGGCGGGCTGCCACGCCGAGCGCGGGTCGGGCAGCGGGGTGTCCTCGTCGTCGAGCAGGAACGCGTAGTCGGTGCCGGGGCCGGCGTCGGGCACCTCGACCCGCCACCACCCGTCCGGCCCGGCCCGCATGTCGTGGTCGGCGACGCCGGGCAGGCGCAGCCGGAGCCGGGCGACGTCGGGCGCCCAGACGGTGAACTCGGTCATGCGGCAGCCTCCACGGGGTCGGTGGGAGCCAGCAGGGCGGTGGGCGCGAGCAGAGCCACCGGATAGGTCTTCAGCAGATCATGAAGGAGCAGCTCAGACCCACTGTAGACCTGTCCGGTGAACACGTCGGTAACACTGTTGCCGGGCAACGACAGGCGGGTGTCGCGCCAGCCGCCGGCGCGGGCCAGCCCCACCGGCAGCCGGGTGGCCACCGCGATCGCACCACCCCGGTCGAAGGCGACCACGTGCGCGGCGGCGGGCCCGTGCGCGGCCACCGGCCGGTAACCGGCGAACAGCTCCGGGTGGTCGCGGCGCAGCCGCAGCGTGCGGGAGACCACCAGCAGCTTGGCCGCGCCGTCGGCGGCCACCGCCGGCTGCCAACCGGCATCGATCCGGGCCAGCAGCTCCCGGCGTACGGCGAAGTCGACCGGGCGGCGGTTGTCCGGGTCGACCAGGGAGTTCTCCCACAACTCGGTGCCCTGGTAGGTGTCAGGCACCCCGGGCATGGCGAGCTGCACCAGCTTCTGCCCGAGCGCGTTGGACCAGCCGGCCGGGGTGATCCCGTCGACGAACCCGGTGATCTCGGCGTGCAACTGCGGGTCGTCGTACATCCGGTCGACCAGGGCGTGCAGGTCGCGTTCGAAAGTCGGGTCGGGGTCGGCCCAGCTCGTCGACACCGACGCCTCCCGGGCCGCCTTCTCCACGTACGCGTGCAGCCGCTCCCGGTCGATCGGCCAGGCGCCCACGGCGGTCTGCCACACCAGGTGGGCGAACGCCGGGTCGGACAGCGGCGCACGGGCCGTCCAGTCGCCGACCTGCTCCGCCCACCTGGCCGGCAGCTCGGCGAGCACGGCGAGCCGGGCCCGGACGTCCTCACCGCGCTTGGTGTCGTGGGTCGACAGCGTGGTCATGCTGGCCGGCCACCGGACCTGCCGGGCGGCGGCGAACCGGTGGAACTCCGCCGGCGGCACCCCGAAGTGGGCCGGTGAGCCACCGACCTCGTTCAGCGCGACGAACCGGCTCCACCGGTAGTAGGCGGTGTCCTCCACCCCCTTGGCCATCACCGCGCCGGTGAGCTGCGGGAACCGGGCGGCCAGCTCGTGCTCGGGACGCCGCAGCAGGGCGGTCACCGCGTCGAGGGTGGCGGTGAGGTCGGGCCGGCGACGACCCGCCTCGGCGCGGGCGGCGGCCAGGTGCCGGGCCCCGTGCGGCGGGTAACCCCGGTAGACCGGGAAGCAGGCGGCCAACTCCGCCAGGGCCGCCCGGGTGGCGTCCCGGTCGAGCTCGGGGGCGAGGGCGGCGAGCCGGCCCAGCTCGGCGGCGAGCAGCCGGGTGGCCGCTTCCAGCTTGGTGGCGTGGGTGAGGTCCTGCCACGAGGTGTGCCGGCCGGTGAGCCGGGCGTCGAGGGCGGTGAAGTCGCCCTCGGCGCGCCCGTCGACGAACAGCCCGCAGACCGCGGCCAGCGCGTCGTAGCCGGTGGTGCCGTCGACCGGCCAGTCCGGCAGCTCCTCGCCGTACTCCAGGATCTTCTCCACCACCAGCCAGGCGTGCGGGGCGGCGGCGCGCAACCGGGCCAGGTAGCCGGCCGGGTCGCGCAGGCCGTCGGGGTGGTCGACCCGGATGCCGTCGACCTCGCCGGCGGCCACCCAGCGCAGCACCTCGGCGTGGGTGGCGTCGAAGACCGCCGGGTCCTCCACCCGCAGCCCGGCCAGGTCGGACACGGCGAAGAACCGGCGGTACGTCAGCTCGGTGTCGCCACGCCGCCAGGAGACCAGCTCGTAGTGCTGCCGGTCGTGCACCTCGCGGGGGCTGCCGTCGGCGGTGCCGTCGGCGACCGGGAACCGGTGCTCGTGGTAGCGCAGCTCCCCGTCGACCAGCTTGAGGTCGTCGACGGCGTCGGGGCTGTCGGCGAGCACCGGCAGCAGCAGCCGGCCCCGCTCCCAGTCGATGTCGAACCAGTCGGCGTACGCCGACGCCCGGCCCCGGCGCAACACGTCCCACCAGGCCGGGTTGGCCGCCGGTTGGGCGACCCCGGCGTGGTTGGGCACGATGTCGACGACGAGGCCGAGCCCGGCCGCCCGCAACGCCCGGACCAGCCGCTGCCGGCCGGCCTCCCCGCCCAGTTCGGGGTTGGCCGCGCGGTGGTCGACCACGTCGTAGCCGTGCGCGGAGCCGGGGGCGGCGGTGAGCAGCGGCGCGGTGTAGAGGTGGGTGACGCCCAGCTCGGCGAGCCAGTCGGCCAGCGCGGCGGTGGTGTCGAGGTCGAAGCCGGGTCGGACCTGGACGCGGTAGGTCGACCCGACCGTCGCCGTCGAGTCGGGTCGGGGCTGTGCAGGCATGTCAGACCGTCCTCTCCAGGACCACCAGGGAGCGGTCCGGCACGCAGACCGCGCCGCCCGCCTCGACGATCGTCGGCTTCTCCGGTTGCGGTTCCGCGGTGCTGATCACCAACTCCCAGCGCTGGCCGAACTCCTCGCCGGGCAGGGTGAAGTCCAGCGGCGCGTCGTGGGCGTTGAAGCAGAGCAGGAACGAGGAGTCGCGGTGCCGCTGACCGTACTGGCCGCGTTCGGGGATGCCGTCGCCGTTGACGAACAGGGCCACCGAGCGGCCGAAGTCGTTGCCCCAGTCCTCGCCGGTCATCTCCCGGCCGTCGGGGGTGTACCAGGCCAGGTCGGGCAGCCCCGCCTCGGCGGTGCGGCCGGCCACCGGCAGGCCGGTGAAGAACCGGCGGCGGCGGAACACCTGGTGCCGGTTGCGGAAGTCGGTGAGCCGCCTGACGAAGTCGAGCAGCTCGTCGTCGGCGTGCTCCCAGTCCACCCAGGCCAGCTCGCTGTCCTGGCAGTAGGCGTTGTTGTTGCCGCGTTGGGTGCGGCCCAGCTCGTCGCCGTGGCCGAGCATCGGCACGCCCTGGGAGAGCATCAGGGTGGCCAGGAAGTTGCGTCGTTGCCGGGCCCGCAGCGCGGTGACGCCGGGGTCGTCGGTCTCCCCCTCGACGCCGCAGTTCCACGACCGGTTGTGGCCCTCGCCGTCGCGGTTCTCCTCGCCGTTGGCCTCGTTGTGCTTGTCGTTGTACGAAACGAGGTCGTTGAGGGTGAACCCGTCGTGGCAGGTGACGAAGTTGATGCTGTGGAAGGGGCGGCGGCCGTCGTCCTGGTAGAGGTCGGCCGAGCCGGAGATGCGGGAGGCGAACTCGGCCAGGGTGGCCGGCTCGCCGCGCCAGAAGTCGCGCACCGTGTCGCGGTACTTGCCGTTCCACTCCGTCCACAGGGGCGGGAAGTTGCCGACCTGGTAGCCGCCGGGGCCGACGTCCCACGGCTCGGCGATCAGCTTGACCTGGCTGACCACCGGGTCCTGCTGCACCACCTCGAAGAAGGTGGACAGCCGGTCGACCTCGTAGAACTCGCGGGCCAGGGTGGCGGCGAGGTCGAAGCGGAACCCGTCGACGTGCATCTCGGTCACCCAGTAGCGCAGCGAATCCATGATCAGTTGGAGGGAGTGCGGGCTGCGCACGTTGAGGCTGTTGCCGGTGCCGGTGTAGTCGACGAAGTAGCGGCGGTCCTCTTCGGACAGCCGGTAGTAGCTGGGCGCGTCGACGCCCTTGAAGCTCAGCGTGGGGCCCAGGTGGTTGCCCTCGGCGGTGTGGTTGTAGACCACGTCGAGGATGACTTCGATGCCGGCGGCGTGCAGCGCCTTGACCATGCCCCGGAACTCCTGCACCTGCTGGCCGAGGCGGCCCAGCGCCGAGTAGCCGTGGTGCGGGGCGAAGAAGCCGATGCTGTTGTAGCCCCAGTAGTTGCGCAGGCCCAGGTCGGCCAGCCGGTGGTCGTGCACGAACTCGTGCACCGGCATCAGCTCGATCGCGGTCACCCCGAGCTGCCGGAAGTAGTCGATCATCACCGGGGAGGCGATCGCCGCGTAGGTGCCGCGCAGCTCCTCCGGGATGCCGGGGTGACGCATGGTCAGCCCGCGCACGTGCGCCTCGTAGATCACCGAGTGGTGGTACGGGGTGCGCGGCGGCCGGTCGTTGCCCCAGTCGAAGTAGGGGTTCACCACCACCGACTTGGGCATGAACGGAGCCGAGTCGGTGGCCGACATCCGGTCCGGGTCACCGCCCAGCTCGTAGTCGTAGACCGCCGGGTCCCAGGTGACCTCCCCGTCGACCGCCTTGGCGTACGGGTCGAGCAGCAGCTTGTGCGGGTTGCAGCGCAGTCCCTCGGCCGGGTTCCACGGCCCGTGCACCCGGAAGCCGTAGCGCTGGCCGGGCTCGACGCCGGGGATGTAGGCGTGCCAGACGTAGGCGTCGACCTCGCGCAGCTCCACCCGGCGCTCGGTGCCGATGTCCCACTCGTCGAAGAGGCACAACTCGATCTTCTCGGCGACCTCCGAGAAGATCGCGAAGTTGGTGCCCATCCCGTCATAGGTGGCGCCCAGGGGGTAACGCTCACCCGGCCAGACCTGCATGTCGCTCCTTCGGCCCATGATCATGAGCACACCGGCCGGGTCGGCAGACCACCGGTGCGCACGCCGCTAATGCCCCGCGGCCGGTCCGGCCAACCCACCCGTTCGGACGACGCCCGACAACCGCCCGTCCGAGGGGTCACGCACCGTCGGGTGTCGTCCGTCACGATAGGCCCTTTCGAGATGCGCCGGGCCGCGTGATGCCCTTTGCTAGACGCGACGCGCCCGCGCGGGCACGTCGACACTGGGCCCTCGGCCACCCCACCACCGCCCCCTCCCGCCGTCACCGTTGCCGGCGTGATCGCGTGCGCATGGACGGAGATTGATGTGACCACCCTGCGGGTCAGCGACCAGCTCGCGACCGCTGTGGACCGGACCTGCCGGCCCACCCCCACCTTCCGGCCCCAGCTTCCCCAGCAGGGCGGCGACTCCGGCGTGCCCCCGCGCACCCGACGCATCCTGATGCTGTCCTGGGAGTATCCGCCGGTGCTGGTGGGCGGGCTCGGCCGGCACGTGCACGCCCTGTCGGTGGCGCTGGCCGCCGCCGGGCACGAGGTCACCGTGGTCACCCGGCACACCGACGGCGCGCCGCTGGAGGAGTACGCCGACGGCGTGCGGATCGTCCGGGCCGCCGAGGACCCGGTGACCTTCCCGCTGGCCACCGAGTCGTTGCTGGCCTGGACGATGGCGTTCAACCACACCCTGACCCGGGCCGCCCTGCGGGCCACCGAGTCCGGCGCGTACGACGTGATCCACGCCCACGACTGGCTCGTCGCGCACACCGCCATGACGCTGCGCGCGCACCTGGACGTGCCGCTGGTCAGCACCATCCACGCCACCGAGGCCGGCCGGCACCAGGGCTGGCTGCCGGGCGAGATGAACCGCACCATCCACGGGGTGGAGCAGTGGCTGGCGGCCGAGTCCGGTCGGGTGATCGTCTGCTCCGGGTACATGCGCGACGAGGTCAACGCGCTGTTCGACGTGCCGATCGGCCGGGTCGACGTGGTGCCCAACGGGGTCGAGCCGCACCGGTGGAAGGTGCCCGCCTCGGCGGTCACCTCAGCCCGCGCCCGGTTCGCCGGGGACGGGCCGCTGGTCACCTTCGCCGGCCGGCTGGTCTACGAGAAGGGCGTCCAGCACCTGCTCGCCGGCCTGCCCCGGTTGCGCGAGCGGCACCCCGGCCTGCGCGCCGTGATCGTCGGCGACGGGCCGTACAAGGCCCAACTGGAGGCCGAGGTGCACCGGCTCGGGCTGGGCGACACGGTCGCCATGCCGGGCTTCCTCGGCGGCACCGACCTGCCGGCCGTGATGGCCGCCTCGGACTGCTTCGCGGTGCCCAGCATCTACGAGCCGTTCGGGATGGTCGCCCTGGAGGGGGCGGCGGCCGGCGCGCCGCTCGCGGTCGCCGAGACCGGCGGGCTGGCCGAGATCGTCGAGCCGGGGGTGACCGGGGTGACCTTCGCCCCGGAGGACCCGGCCGACCTCACCGAGGCCGTGCACGCGGTGCTGTCCGACCGGGAGCGGGCCCGGGTGCTCGCCCGCCGGGCCCGCGCCATGGTCCACGAGCAGTACGGCTGGTCGGCGATCGCCGCGCGCACGGCGACGGCGTACGCCTCGGCGATCGCCGGGGACGCCGCGTTCACCGCGCAGCGCGCCGAGCAGCGGATGGCCACCGGCCGGGTCACCGCCCCGATCCCGGCCGGCAATCTGCTCGTCGCCGCCGGCCTGCGCTGAGCCCACAGCATCAACGACGAAGGCCGCCGACCCCCAGCGGGTTCGGCGGCCTTCGTCGTGACCGGGGTCAGCGCTGCGCGATCGCGGTGAACTCCCGCTCGGGCGCACCGGTGTAGATCTGCCGGGGGCGGCCGATCTTCGTCTCCGGGTCGCTGATCATCTCGCGCCACTGGGCGATCCAGCCGGGCAGCCGGCCCAGCGCGAACAGCACCGTGAACATCTTCGTGGGGAAGCCCATGGCCTTGTAGATCAGGCCGGTGTAGAAGTCCACGTTCGGGTAGAGCCGGCGGGACACGAAGAAGTCGTCGGCGAGCGCGATCTCCTCCAGCTGCATGGCCAGGTCCAGCAGCGGGTCCGGCTTGGCCATCCGGTTGAGCACGTCCTGGGCGGCCTTCTTGACGATGGCGGCCCGCGGGTCGTAGTTCTTGTAGACCCGGTGGCCGAAGCCCATCAGCTTCACGCCGTCCTGCTTGTCCTTGACCTTGCGGACGAAGGACGCGACGTCGCCGCCGTCGGCGTCGATCATCTCCAGCATCTCCAGCACGGCCTGGTTCGCCCCGCCGTGCAGCGGGCCGAACAGGGCGTTCACCCCGGCCGAGACCGAGGCGAAGAGGTTGGCGTTGCTGGAGCCGACCAGCCGGACGGTGGAGGTCGAGCAGTTCTGCTCGTGGTCGGCGTGCAGGACGAACAGCATGTCCAGCACCCGGGCCACCACCGGGTCGACCTCGTACGGCTCGGCGGGCACGCCGAAGGTCATCCGCAGGAAGTTGTCCACGTAGCCCAACGAGTTGTCCGGGTACAGCAGCGGCTGACCGATGGACTTCTTGTAGGCGTACGAGGCGATGGTGGGGACCTTCGCCATCAGCCGGACCGTCGACATCTCCACGTGCTCGGAGTCGAACGGGTCCAGGCTGTCCTGGTAGAAGGTGGAGATGGCGCTGACCGCCGAGGAGAGCACGGCCATCGGGTGGGCGTCCCGGGGGAAGCCGTCGAAGAACCGGCGCATCTCCTCGTGCAGCAGGGAGTGCCGCCGGATCCGCTCGCTGAACTCGGCCAGCTGCTGCTGGGTCGGCAGCTCACCGTAGATGAGCAGGTACGAGACCTCCAGGAAGGAGGATTTCTCGGCCAGCTGGTCGATCGGGTAACCGCGGTACCTCAGGATGCCCGCGTCACCGTCGATGTAGGTGATCGCGGAAGAGCAGGAGGCGGTGTTCACGAAACCGGGGTCGTACGTTGTCATTCCGGTTTCCTTGAGCAACTTACCGACCCCGATGCCCGCAGGGCCCTCGACCGCGCCCTGCACCGGCATCGAAAGCTGCCCACCGGGGTGGTCGAGCTTCACTTCCGTCATGTGGTTCCTCGCTTCGCCGGCGAATCTTCGTTGAATTGCCTTCGCTTTTACCGTAATCGCGGTCGCGGGGATACCGCCCGCCGTGGTTCTGCGGTGAGGTATGCGTCACCCGTTTCCCGGCCCGGCGGCGCGGAAACCCGTGCCGGGGCGGGCGGGTCATCCGCGACCGGACACCGGGAACGGTGCGACATAAAGCGGCGAAGTCTGACGAAAGCCTAGGAAAGAGTCAACCGGCGCAGCGTGTCGCCGGGACCCACCCGGTAGATGTCCAACCGGTTCGCGCCGGCCCGGAACAGATGGTCGTCGGGGAGGAACGCGGCGAACCGCCGGCCCCCCTTGTCCTGCGGCACCACCGGGACGACGGCGCCGATCCGGCCGTTGACGGCGACGGCGAGCAGCGTGCCGTCCGGCACCTGCGGGGGCACGGAACCCCACACCAGGGCCGGTAGCTCCCCCGCCGCCGGATCGACGTGGTCGAACGCGCCCAGGTGCGCCACCGACGCGGTGCCACCCGACGGCTTCTCCCCCACCGTCGTGCCGACCAGCGGATGGGGGGCGGGCGGCACGGGCCGGGCGGGCACCCCGCCGGGAAGGACCACCCGCTCACCGGGCCGGTCGTAGAAGTACTTCTCGGTCCGTTCCCGGGGCGGCTGCTGCGCCGAGCGCCCGTCGAGCCGCCACGGGACCCGCACGTGCACCTCGTCGGCGATGGTGGGCAGCAGGTCCACGTGCTCCCAGTTGCGGTCGTCGACCCGGCCGGCGCGCTGGCCGGGCTGCTTGACGAACAGCGGCACCCAGGCCACCTCGCCGGGCGCGTGCGTGATCGCGTCCATCCCCCGGCCCTGCCAGTCCCGGGTGAAGCTCACCCCGTGGTCGGCGGTGAGCACGACCAGCGACCTGTCGTACAGGCCGGTGGCGCGCAGCGTACGCAGCGTCTCGCCGACCAGCCGGTCGGTGTACCGCAGTTGGGCCAGGTGCCGGGCCCGGGCCAGCTCCACCCAGCCGGCACCGTCGTTGGGCAGGTCGTCCGGCGCGTCGTAGCGCGCACCCGACGGCAGGTACGCCCACGGAGGGTGCGGCATCAGCAGGTGCAGGAAGTGCAGGGTCGGCCGGTCGGACGGGCGCAGCCCGGCCAGGAAACCGGTGAACCGCGCCGGCTGGTTGTCGTTGAGGCTGTCCCACCGGAACGTCGGGTCGGCCGGGACCGGCTCGGCGGCGTCCAGGCCCACCTCGGCGGCGGTCTGCTCCCGGTACGACTCCTGCGGGTCGATGCGGCTGTCCACCGGGGCGGCGATCCGGCCCAGCAGCGCGCCGCTCTCCCGTACCAGCACGCCGAGCCCCTGCTCGGGGGCGACCGGCTGGTCGCACCGGCTGGGCGGGCAGAGCCGGGTGATGCTCTCCTGGGCGCGGATGTCGTACAGGCCGCCGAGGGCGGTGAAGAGGTTGTCCGGGTACTGCGAGTAGTGCGGGGCGGACGGGTTCGACGGGTACCGTCCGGTCAGCATCGCCGGCAGCGCGTACGGCGTCCACCCGCTGACCCCGGTGGCGTTGCGGTACCAGGTCGATCCGCCGGCCAGCTCGGCGAAGTTCGGGTAGCGGGTCGCGTCGATCCGCCCGTCCGGGCCGAGCAGCGAGACCAGCGGCAACTCGTCCAGGACGATCATGACGACCGGCGGGTGGGAACCCGGCCCGGCCACCCCGGCGACGCCCTCGTGCGCACGGGGCAGCACCACCGCCGAGGCCGGCGAGGCGAACAGGAACAACCCGACGAAGACCAGCGGCCCGAGGGCCGCCACCCGCAACACCCGGCCGAGCACCGACCAGCGCCGGTACGCCGCCGCCCCACCCGCCCCGACCAGCGCCGCCACCACCAGCAGCGGTACGCCCCGCAGCGGCGTCGCCTGCCGGCCCACCTGCACCGCCAACGCGGCCAGCAGCAGCCCGAGGACCACCGTGTGGACACCCGCCCGGACCCGGACGCCGGCCAGCCGGGTCGCCGCCCCGAGCAGCACCACCGCCGCACCGGGTACCAACGCGACCACCGCCACCAGCGTGAGGACGTCCCCGCTGGTGGCCCGGTGGAACAGGAAGAAATCGGGGCTGCGCCCGAGCACGTCGAGCAGGGGCTGGGTGACCACCAGGCCGACCAGGGCCACCACCTCGTACGCCCGGCGCAGCTCCACCCGCCAGCCGGCCGGGCCGGGCGTGCGGTCCGGCACCGGCGGCGTGGTGGGCGTCGGCCGCCGCAGCGCGGTGCCCGTCGGGACAGGCTCAGCCACCCACCACCGCCTGGTAGAGCGTCCGGGTGCCGCAGGGCAGTTCCTGCTGGCGCTCCACGCGGCAGCGGGCGGCGAGCAGCCGGGCGAACTCGTCGCGGTGGTAGTCGGGGAAGAGCCCGGCCGGCTTGTTCGCCAACAGCCGCCGCGCCATCGGGTCCTGCGGGTGGACGAACTCCACCACCAGCCGTCCGCCGGGTCGGACGTAGCCGGCCAGTTGCCCGATCACCTCGGCCAGCGGCACGTTGCGGCCGATCGCCAGGTGGTGCACCACGGCGAGGGCGAGCACCACGTCGGCGTGGGCGCGGTCGGCGAACCCGGCCCGTTCCACCCCCCGCCAGCCGCCGCCGGGCGACGGGTCGGCGAGGTCCATCACCAGCGGCAGGATGCGCTGGTCGCCCTCGGCCCGCAGCGCCCGGTAGAGGGCGTCCACCACGGCCGGGTCCTGCTCGACGGCGACCACCTGGGCGGCGTGCCGGGCGGCTGTCCGCGCGTACCGGCCGTCGTTGGCGCCGAGGTCGAGCACCAGGCCGGCGGCGACGTCGGCCACCGCCGCCTCGACGAAGCTCTCCTTGACCGCCCGGTCCGCCGTGGTGTACCCGCAGGTGCGCTGGTAGTCGACCCAGTGGCCGCCGTCGACCCGACGGTCCAGCCGGCGCACCAACCGCGCCAACCGGCGTACGGTGGCCAGCGCCAGGTCCCGCGAGTAGCCGGCGTCGCGCAGCTGGGCGGCGACGGCGCTGCTGCTGGCCCCGGCGTGCCGGGCCTGCATCGCGCCGTGCAGGTGAACGTGCGTCGGCACCCCGGGCAGCAGCCGGCGGACGCCCCGGAACAGTGGGCGCAGCTGGTCTGCCTCGATGCCGTCGACCCGGGCCCGCAGCCAGGGCTGGAAGTTCACGCCGAGGTGGGCCTGGAGCAGCAGCGGGTAGAGCATCGTCTGGCAGAACTGCCGGTAGCCGGCCCACGGTTCGCCCCCGGTCAGCGGCGCGAACGAGCCGACGTCGATGAAGACCGGGGTGGCACCGCGCCACTGGAGGTTGTAGGCCGACCCGTCCTTGGTGGTGAACCCCGCCTCGAGGGCCCGGCCCAGGATCTCCAGGTGCAGCAGGGCGGCGTCGCGCAGCATGCCGAACGACCACTCGTAGGGGTGCGAGACGAACGGGATGCGCTCGTGCCGCAGCACCGTCGTCCATCCGGTGTCCGGCAGCGTCGCCGGGTCGACCGGGGCGGTGCCGCAGACCTTGCCCTCGGCGAGCAGCGCGGCGAAGAAATCGCTGCCGGCGAGGGCCCGCCAGTCGGCGGCACCCTGCGGGCCGAGGCCACGCAGCACCTGGTCGCCCAGGTGGAAGACCCGGTTGGCGGGGTCGCGGAAGGAGCCGGGTTCCGGCCGGATGCGCAGGTCGGCGGCGGTCATCGGTACGCCCCCGGTCAGTTGCCGGCCGGCTGGCGCGGCTGCCGGTCGGCCCGGGCCGCCTCGGCCGGTGTCGTGGCGGGCCGGTCGGTCACGGTGGCGGACTGGTCGGTCACGGTGGTGCCGGGCTGGCCGGACGCGGGGGCTGCGGCCTGGCCGCCGGGCTGGCCGGACGCGGGGGCTGCGGCCTGGCCGCCGGGCTGGCCGGACGCGGGGGCCTCGGTGGGCTCGGCGGACCCGCGCCGGAACCGGGCCGCCACCCGCCGCCAGTAAAGCTTCGCGGCGACCGCCGCGCCCGCTGTTCCGCCGACCACCGCCTGCACGATCAGGCTGCCGGACCCCGCGTCCAGGTAGGCCAGGTGCATCATCGGCCCGCTCCCTTCCTTCGCCGTCATGGACCGCCGCCAGGTACGCCGGATGAGGCATTTACACCTTAAAGACGGTTTGCTCCCCTGACACCGTACGTCGTCCGGTCCTGCCGCGAGGGGGACATGGTTTCCTCGGCCCGGTCCGTTCCGTTCAAGACCCCGCGGCGACGTCCGCCCTACCCTGGCCATATGACGCCCCGCTTCGACCTCATCGGCACCGCGGTCAACGACATGGCCCGCACCCTGGACTTCTACCGCCGGCTCGGGCTGGACATCCCCGCCGGGGCCGACCACGAGGACCACGTCGAGGTCACCCTGCCCGGTGGGCTGCGGCTGGCCTGGGACACCGTGACGATGCTGCGCGGCTTCCACCCCGACTGGACGCCACCCAGCGGCAGCCCACGCGCCAGCCTCGCCTTCCTGTGTGCCGACCCGGCCGAGGTGGACCGGTACTGGACCGCGCTCACCGAGGCGGGTTTCCACGGCGAGGTCGCCCCGTGGGACGCGGTCTGGGGCCAGCGGTACGCGATCCTGCACGACCCGGACGGCAACGGCGTGGACCTCTTCGCGCCCCTCGACACCGCACCCCTCGATGCTCCGCGCCCCGCCGGCACGCCCGACTCCGCATCCCCCGGACCGAGCTGACCCACCTGGCCGCCCCTTCCCGGTACGGACCCGGCCGACCCTTCCCGGTACGGACCCGGCCGACCCACCCGGGCGCGGCGTCAGCTCCCCGCCCCGCTGGAAGCGGCCCCGTCCGGTGGCGCCCGCCGCTACCCGCAGGCGCGGCGCGCCGCCCCGGGCGGGCCGCAGTGGACCCGCCAGGTGCGGACGGGTGACGGCTGATCGGGCCCGGGACAGGGGTGTCAGGATCAGGAGCCAGTGGTGGGTGCGGACCCTTTCGAGCTGATGACGCCAACGGTTCACGGCGACGTCGACGCGGACCGGTCCGGGCTCCCGTGGCACGGGACACCAAGGAGCGGAGGACGGCCGCCGCCGGACCGGACGCGAGGCGACCGACGTCAAGGTGGCCGGCATCGAAACAACCGGCACGAAGCAACCGGCACGAAACAACCAGCACGAAGCAACCGGCATCGGGACGGCCAGCATCGGAACAACAGGCAGAAGCAATCGGTGTCCAGACAGTCAGCGTCGAACGGCCAGCGTCGAAGTGACCTCGGAGGAGCCGCATCGATCCGGGTAGCGCACCCACCCTGCGGTGAGGACCGGCGGACTCCCGGCCGGCCACGTGCGGGCGCGATTCGTTGACGTCATCAGCTCGAAAGGGCCCACGGTGCACAACCGCACCCCCTCGCCACGCCCATCGTGACGGGCAACGGGTGGGGTGGACCGAGGTGGCCGGGGTCGGCCCGACGGTCACGTCGACACGCGGTCGGCGGCGGATCTCAGGACCACCGCCGTGAGCCCCAGGACCACCGCCGTGAGCCCCAGGACCACCGCCGTGAACCTCAGGACCACCGCCGCGACCCGGGACCAGCCGGGACGGTCCGGAAGAGCACCACGGGCGCCCCTCGGGGCCGTTACCGCGGCGCGGTCCGCACCCGCCACCGAACCGCCGGCACCACCGGGCCGCCGACCACGACCTGTCCGCCGTGCTCGGGTTGACCACCATCGCCCAACCCGCCGCCGAGCAGGGCCGGCACCACCGAGCCGCCGGCACCACCGCCCGCCGGCACCACCGGACCGCCGGACGCCGGACGCCGGCACCGCTGAAACGCCGGCCCCGCGCCCGGCGGGCCCGGTCGCGGAGGCTCGGGAACCCGGGCGCCCGGGGTGATGCAGGTGGTCAGCGGCCGAGCAGGGTGGTCGGTGGAACGCCGGCCAGGTCCCGGACGTCGCGGGTGAGGTGGGCCTGGTCGGCGTAACCGGCACGGGCGGCCACCTCGGCCAGTCCGACGCCGAGACGGGCCAGCGCCAGGGCGCGGTGCAGCCGCAGGATCCGGGCGAGGGTCTTGGGGCCGTACCCGAAGAGGGCCCGGCTGCGCCGGTGCAGGGCGCGCGGGCCGAGGCCGACCTCGGCGGCGGTCGCGGTGATCGTGGCGCCGGCGGCGAGCAGCGCGGCCACCCGGGGGCCGAGTGGGTCGACGCCGCCTCCCCGGGCGAGCCGGTCGACGGCGATCGCGGCCAGCGCGGCGGCGGTGGGCGACGCGCCGAGCTGCTCGGTGAGCCGGACGGCGTCGCGCCCCCAGAGGGCGTCGAGAGGCACCCGGCGGTCCCGCAGTTCGTCGGCGGGGACGCCGAAGACGGCCGGGCCCACCCCGGGTGGCAGCCGGACCCCGCGCCACCGTTCCCCGGGTGCCGACACGCTGAGCTGCGCGATGCGGTCCGGGCCGGCGACCAGCAGCCCCGAGCGGCTGGACCAGAGCAGATCGAGACAGCCGTCGGGCAGCACCCGGGTCGGCGGGGCGTCCGGGCGGCTCTCGCTGGCCCAGAGCACCGCTGCGTCGATCACCCCGGCGGGTCGTTCCCGGTACACGGTCCCAGCCTGCCACGCCGCCGGCCGCCCGCCGCGACGCGACACCGTGGCGACCCGGGAACCGGACGGCGACGGACACCGCAACAGGCCCGACATCCGTACGTCATCGGCCAGGCAACCAATCCATAACTTCCACGGGTTCGCGTTCTCGCAGCTCTTGTGCAGGGCGAACGTTTGTGCAACTGTCATCATCTCGATTGAGCAATCGTTTGCGCAAAGGGGGTGTGGCCGGTGCGGATCGCGGTTCTGGCAACCGGTGGGACGATCGCGTCGCGGTGGGACCCCGACGAGGGCCTGGCCGTGACCGACTCCGTCACGGACCTGCTGAAGAACGTCCCCGGCACGACCGACGCGGAGATCCACGGCTTCGACCTGTCCTGCCGGCCGAGCTTCACGCTCTCCCTGGACGACATGCTGACCACCGTCCGGGCGGTACGGGCCAAGCTCGACGACGGGTTCTCCGGCGTGGTCGTCACCCACGGCACCGACACGCTGGAGGAGGCCGCCTACCTGACCGGGCAGTTCACCGGCCCCGACGCCCGGGTCGTGCTGACCGGGGCCCAGCGCGGCGCCGACGAGCCCGACTCCGACGCCGGGCGCAACCTCGCCGACGCGATCCGGGTGGTCACCGCGCCCCGGCCGCTCGGCGCGGCGACGGTCATGGGCGGCGTCGCGTACGCCGCGGTGGAGAGCCGCAAGGTGCACACCTCGGCGGTGTCGGCGTTCTCCGGCGGCACCGCCGGCGTGCTGGCCCTGGTCGACCCGGACGGCGTGCTGCGGGTCTCCACCGCCGCCCGGGGCGGGCACTACGCGCACCTGCCGATCCCCGCCCGGCTGCCCCGGGTGGACCTGGTCAAACTCGTCGCGGGCGCGGACGGCACCCACCTGCGCGCGTCGCTGCACGCCGGTGCCGCCGGCATCGTGGTCGAGGCGTTCGGCGCGGGCAACGCCCCGCCCGCGGTCGCCGAGGCCATCGCGGAGGCCGGCCGACGCGGCGTACCCGTGGTCATCACCAGCCGGACCGGGGCGGGCCGGGTCCGCCCGGTCTACGCCGGCGGCGGGGCGACCCTCGCCCGCGCCGGCGCGCTCTTCGCCGGTGACCTCACCGGCACCCAGGCCCGGGTCGCGTTGGCCCTCGCCCTGGCCGTCGAAGAACCCGGCGCCGTGCCGGAAGCCCTGCGCACCATGGTGGAAGGACGTCGCGCGTGAAGACCGAAGCAGTGACCATGAACGGGTACGGCGGCCCCGAGACGCTCACCCTCACCGAGGTCGACCTGCCGGACCCCGGCCCCGACGAGGTCCTGCTGCGGGTGCTCGCGGTCGCCGTCAACCACCTCGACGCCGACCTGCGCAGCGGGGTGTCCCGGATGCCGCTGCGGCTGCCGCACGTGCTCGGCCGCGAGGTCGTCGGCGTGGTGGAACGGCTCGGCTCCCGGGTCACCGGCCGGGCCCCGGGCGACCGCGTGCTGGTGCTGCCCAACACCCCCTGCGGGAGCTGCCCCCGCTGCCTGACCGGGCGGGCCAACCTCTGCCCGAACGCCGACATGCCCGGCATCACCAGGTGGGGCGGGTACGCCCGGCACGCGGTGGCCCCGGCGCGCGGCCTGCTGGACATCGGCGACCTCGACCCGGTGGTCGCCGCCGCCACCCCGATCTCCTTCGGCACCGCCTGGCGCACCCTGTACTCCATCGGCCGGCTCGCCCCCGGCGAGTGGGTCCTCGCCCCGGGCGCCGCCGGTGGGCTCGGACACGCGGTGGTGCAGCTCGCCAAGCTCGGCGGCGCCCGGGTGGTCGGCCTCATCGGCGACCCGGCGAAGGCCGACTTCGTCTCCTCGCTCGGTGCGGACGCGGTGCTGAGCACCCGCGACCCGGACTGGGCCGCCGAGGCCCGGAAGATCACCGGGGGCGCGGGTTTCGACGTGATCGTCGAACACATCGGCGGCGACGTCTTCGAGGCCGCGCTGGGCACCCTCGCCCCCACCGGCCGGCTGATCGTCGGCGGCGGCCACGCCGGGGAGCATCCGCACCTCGACCTCATCGAGACCTTCCGCAACGAGTACGAGCTGCGCGGCTCACGCAGCCAGCGTCCCGACGAGATCGCCCGGGTGCTGGGCCTGGTCGCGGCGGGACAGCTCACCCCCCGGGTCGACGCGGTCCTGTCGTTGGCCGACGCCGGCCGGGCCCACCAGGCGCTCGCCGACCGGCGGGTGCTCGGCAAGCAGGTGATCACGCCGTGACCGGTCACCGGCGGTCCGACGCCCACGACGACGTGCTGGCCACGCTCGTCGCCGGTGCCGTAGAGGCCGCCGACACGCTGCTGGCCACCGGCGGCGGGCAGGTGCTGGTGCGGCAGGTGGCGGCCCGGCTGACCGCCAACGCCGTCGCGGCCCACGGGCACCTGCCCGCCGGGCTGGACACCGCCGGCGACCCGGACGGCCCGTGCAGCCTGCTGGCCGCGCCGGGCGGGACGGACCAGCCGGCGCGGGCCGCCGCGGTGACGGCGGCGGCGATCACCGTCAGCCAGTGCGACGAGGGGCTGCGCGAATCCCGGGGGCACCCGGGACTGCACGCGTACGCCGCCGCCCTGGCCGCCGCCGAGGCCGAGGACCGCAGCCTGCGGGTGTTCCTGCGGGCGCTGGCGGTCGGCTGGGAGGTGGGTGCCCGGCTCGGGCTGCTGCTGGGCGCGCCCCGCCCCGGGGTGCACCCGCACGGTGGGTGGGGCGTCGGCGCGGCGGCGGCCGCCGCCGGGACCGTCGCCGGGCAGGACGCCGCCGGACTGGCCGCGACGGTGAACCTGGCACTGACCGTGGCGCTGGCCGGGCCGGAGGCCGACACCCGGCGGGGGCACGCCGCCCACTACCTGCTGCCCGCCCTGGGCACCGCCAACGGGCTGACCGTCGCCCGGCTCGCCGACGCCGGGTTCCCGGCCACCGGCCCGGTGCTGCCCCACCTCGGCCGGACCGTCCACCAGGGCAGCACCGACCGGCCGGTGGACGCCGCGCTGCTGCCCCGACCGCTGCTGCCCGACATCTACTTCAAGCCGGTCGGGGTGTGCGCGCACACCCTGACCGCCTGGACGGTGGCCCGCGCGATGACCCAGGACCTCACCGCCGACGAGGTCGCGGCGGTGACCGTGCACACCTACGCGGGGGCGGCCCTGCTCGCCGAACGGCGTCCGGCCGGTCGGCTGGCCCGCCAGTTCAGCATCCCGTGGGTGGTGGCCTGCGGGCTGCTCGGCACCGACCCGGGCGCCCCGGACGGGCCGGACGACCGGCGGGCCCCCGCCGCCCGGCTCGCCGAGCGGGTGACCGTACGCCACGACCCCGGGCTGGACCAGGGGTATCCGGCGGGCCGGCCGGCGGTGGTGGAGGTGACGACCCACGGCGGCGCCCGGCTGACCGGGCGGGCCCGGTTCCACCACGGCGACCGGGAGGACCCGATGACGGCCGACGACCTGGCCGCCGTCGACGCCGCGCTGCTGCGCACCCCGGGGGTGCCGGCGGGGGCGGCCGAGCTGCTGTACGGGCTGGCCCGCGCGCCCGGGGCGACCCGACTGCGAGACCTCACCGCGCTGGTGCGCGGTGGGGCACCGAATCCGAACGGCGGTCCGCCGCCGGTTCCCGCTGGGGCCGGCCCATCCGGCAGAAAGGACACGACGACATGGTGATCAGAGTCGAACCCGGCACCGAGCGGGACTTCATCGGCTACGGCGGGGACCTGCCCCGCGTCGAGTGGCCAGGTGGCGCCCGGGTGGCGGTGAGCCTGTGCCTCAACTACGAGGAGGGTGCCGAACACAGCCTCCTCGACGGCGACAGCGTCAACGAGTGGGTCGGCGAGATCTCGTACACGCCGACCAGCGCCGAGCACCGGGACCTGTCCCAGGAGTCGGTCTACGAGTACGGCAGCCGGGCCGGGGCGTGGCGGCTGCTGCGGTTGTTCGACCGGACGCAGACCCCGGTGACCGTGTACGGCTGCGCCGAGGCGCTGGCCCGTAACCGGCCGCTGACCAGTGCGTTCGTCGACGCCGGGCACGAGATCTGCTCGCACGGCCTGCGCTGGCGGGAGCCGTCGGGGATGACCGAGGACGAGGAACGCGCCGAGATCCGGCAGGCGGTGGCGACGATCACCGAGCTGTGCGGGGAACGCCCGGTCGGCTGGTACTCCCGGTACGCCCCGTCGGACCGCACGCGGCGGCTGCTGGTCGAGGAGGGCGGCTTCCGGTACGACTCCAACGCCTACAACGACGACCTGCCGTACTGGGTGCAGGTGGCGGGACAGCGGCATCTGGTGGTGCCGTACACGCACACGTACAACGACGGCCGGTTCGCCTTCAGCCCCGGCTACGGCAACCCGACCGACTTCTTCGAGAACTGCCGGCGGGGCATCGAGTACCTGTGGGAGGAGGGCGAGACCTCCCCCAAGATGATCTCGATCGGGCTGCACGCCCGGCTGATCGGCCAGGCCGGGCGGGCCTCCGCGCTGCGCGACCTCATCGCCTGGGCGCAGGACCTGCCCGGCGTCTGGTTCGCCAGGCGGCGCGACATCGCCGACTGGTGGCACCACCACTACTCCGACCTGCCGGCCCACGGAGGGCAGTGACCATGCGCATCGAGATCGACAACGTGGCCAAGGGGTATCCCCGGGCCGACGGGAGCCGACTGTCGGTGGTCGGCAGCCTCAGCACCACGATCGAGGCGCAGGAGTTCATCTGCGTCATCGGGCCGAGCGGATGCGGCAAGTCGACGCTGCTCGGCCTGCTGGGCGGGCTGCGCCGGCCGGACGACGGGGAGATCCGGTTCGTCGGCGAACGCACCGCCGCCGGTCCGCTCACCTCGATCGTCTGGCAGGACTACGCGCTGATCCCGTGGCGCTCCATCGCCGAGAACGTCGCGTTCGGGCTGGAACTGCGCGGGGTGCCCGCCGCCCGGCGGCGGGAGGTGGCCCGGGAGCACCTGACGATGATGGGCATCGAGGCGTTCGCCGACAACAAGCCGCACGAGCTGTCCGGCGGGATGCGCCAGCGGGCCGGGATCGCCCGCGCGCTGGCCAGCGACCCCGAGGTCCTGCTGATGGACGAGCCGTTCGCGGCGGTGGACGCCCAGACCCGCACGCTGCTGCAGGACGAGCTGCTCCAGGTCTGGTCTAAGCACCGCAAGACGGTCCTGTTCATCACGCACAGCATCGAGGAGGCGCTGCTGCTGGCGGACCGGATCATCGTGCTCGGACCCCGGCCGACCCGGGTGGTCGAGGAGATCCGGGTGCCGTTCCCCCGGCCGCGTACCCGCGACGTCGAGTTGGACCCGCGGTTCACCGAGTTGAAGCGCCACCTGTGGGCGCAGTTGCGGGACGCCACCCTGGCGGCCGAGTGGGCGGAAGCGAAGGGGGACCGATGAGCGAGCAGAGCGTGCCGACCCGGGAGCGGGCGACCGACGAACCCGTGGTCCGCTACGCGGTGGACCCCCGCGCGGAACGCCCGCCGGGTCGCGGCTTCAAGCTGCTCAGCAGCGGGCTGGGCAGCATGGTGCCGGTGGTCGTGGTGCTGGCGCTGTGGCAGGTCGGCAGCATGGCCGGGCTGATCGACAAGACCTTCTTCCCGGCCCCGTCGGAGTGCGTGCAGGCGCTGGTCGACCTGTTCTCCTCCGGGGAGCTGCTGCCGAACATCGGGATCACCGCCCAGCGCATCCTGCTCGGTTTCCTGCTCGGCGTGATCCCGGCGACGCTGCTGGGCATCGCGATGGGGCGGTCGCGGTGGGTGCGGGTGCTGATCGATCCGCTGATCGCTATCACGTACCCGATCCCGGTGGTGGCGATCCTGCCGCTGCTGCTGGTCATCTTCGGCACCGGCGGACGGCCGATCGTGGTGCTCGCCGGCATCATCTCGTTCTTCCCGGCCGTGGTGAACGCGATGTCCGGGGTGCTCCAGGTCGACGAGCGGCTGATCCTGATGGCCCGCAACCTGGGCGCCGGCCGGCAGCAGATCCTGTGGAAGATCGTCCTGCCGGGTGCCCTGCCGTCCATCTTCGCCGGTATCCGGCTGGCCGCGGGGCTCGCCCTGCTGGGCACGATCGCCGGTGAGTTCCTCGCCGCCAGTGACGGCGTCGGGTCGATGACCTGGCGGTACTGGCAGATCTATCAGATCGACAACATGTACGCCACGCTCGCGGTGATCGCGGCGATGGGCTTTTTCCTCACCACGGTGACGCTGCGCGTGCAGCGGCGCTTCTTCAGCTGGACGGAGGGCCAATCATGACAATCAAGAACAAGGGTGTCATCGCCGCGCTGTTGGGGGCGAGCCTGCTGCTCGGCACCGCGGCCTGCGGGAACGACGCGGAGTCGACGGGGGCCGGCGGCACCGACAAGGTGACGGTCAACTCGCTGGAGATCCTCTCGCTGGCACCGATGATGGTGGCGGACGCGAAGGGTTTCTTCGGCAAGCACCAGGTCGAGGTGGAGTTCAGCAACGCCGACATCTACTCCCGGCTCGCGGTGCAGGGTCAGGGCAAGCTGGACGTGAACATCCCGGGCACCGGTGGCGCGCTGTTCAACGCGGTCAACCAGGGGCTGCGGGTGCGGGCGGTGGCCGACCGGCAGCAGTACCGGTGCGCCTCGGACAACCTCCTGCTGGCCCGGACCCAGGCCTTCGACGGCGGCCTGAAGAGCGTGGCCGACCTCAAGGGCAAGAAGGTCGCCATCCTGGCCAAGGGTTCGACCACCGAGTACTGGCTGGACCGGGCACTGGGTGAGGTCGGGCTCAAGCAGTCCGACCTGGGGCAGATCGTCACCCTGAGCTACCCGGACACGGCCAACGCGCTCAAGAGCGGTGCGGTGGACGCCGGCTTCGTGGTGCAGCCGCTGGCGTACCAGCTCATCACCGACGGGCAGGCCAAGCGGGTGCTGGCGATGAACGAGGTGGCCCCGAACCAGGAGCAGGGCCTGATCACCATGTCGCAGGACTTCATCAGCAAGCGGCCCGAGGTCGCGGCCCGGTGGATGGCCGGCTGGCTGGAGGGCGTGCGCTACTACCAGGACCCGGCCAACAAGGACGACGTCATCAAGATCGTGGCCGAGCGGACCAAGGTGCCGGCGGCGACGATCACCAAGCTGTACGGCACCGACCAGTGGCCGTACATGGACCCGAACGGTCGGGTGGACACCGCCACGGTGACCGCCGAGGACGGCAAGTGGCTGCTCGACAACAAGATCATCGAGAAGCTGCCCGAGGTCGGCGAGTGGCACGACGGCTCCGTCGTCGACGCCGCCCTGAAGATCGTCGGCGAGGTGCCGGCCAACCGCGACTGCGGCGGCGTGCAGAAGCTGGAGTCCTGATGTTTCCCCGTCCGAGCCGGCTGGCCGAGGTGCTGCGCGACGGCGGCGTCGCCCTCGGCAGCCTGACCCTGCTCCAGGAACCGGCGATCGGCGAGATCCTCGGCGCCCTCGGCTACGACTTCCTGGTCGTCGACACCGAGCACGCCGCCGCCGACGAGCAGAGCGTGCTGGCGATGGTCCGGGCGGCCGGCTCGGCGGGGACCACCCCGCTGGTCCGGCTGCGCCGGATCGAGGAGAAGGACCTGCTCTGGTCCCTGGACAGCGGCGCCGGCGGGGTGGTGCTGCCGCTGGTGGAGACCGGCGCGCAGGCCGTCGAGGCGGCCCGGCTGACCCACTACCCGCCGGTCGGTGACCGGACGCTGTGCTCGGCGGCGCGGGCCGCCGGGCACGGCACCGCCCGGGGCGACTTCGACCGCTACCTGACCTGGGCCGGGCAGAACACCACGGTCGTCGCCCTCGTCGAGACCCCGGCCGGGCTGGCCAACCTGGACGACATCCTCGCCGCCGACCTCGACGTGCTGATGCTCGGCCGGGCCGACCTGTCGGTCAAGCTGGGTCTGGGCTACCAGCCCACCCACCCGGAGGTGGAGAAGCACGCGGTCGACTTCGTCGAGCGGGTGGTCGCCGCCGGCCGGGTCGCCGGCATGCTGGCCTACTCCGCCGAGGAGGCCCGCCGCTGGATCGACCTGGGCGTCCGCTTCGTCGTCTACTCCCAGCCGGAGATGCTGCTCTCCGACGCCTACCGGCGGGCCCGCGACGAGATCCTCGGCGGTACGTCGTGAGCCTGCTGGTGACCGGCGGGGCCAGCGGCATCGGCGCGGCGGTGGTCGCCACCGCCCGCGCCCGGGGCGAGACGGTGCACGTGCTGGACGTCACCACCGGCGTGGACGCCGCCGACCCGGTCGCGGTGGGCGAGTTCGTCGACGCGATCGGCACCCCACGCCGGGTGGCCCACCTGGCCGGGGTGGTCAGCGCCGGTGGCATCGAGCAGACCAGCCTCACCGAGTGGGAACGCACCCTGCGGAACAACCTCACCGCCGCGTTCGTCGTCTCCCAGGCCGTGGTGCCCCGGATGGCGGCGGCCGGCGGGGGGTCGCTGGTGCTGATGAGCAGCCTCAACGCCCGCGACGGCGGCACCCGGCTGTCGGGCACGGCGTACGCGGCGGCGAAGGCGGGGGTGCTGGGCCTGATGCGGCACCTGGCCGTCGACTTCGGACCGCGGGCGGTACGGGTCAACGCCGTCGCGCCCGGCCCGGTGGCCACCCCGATGCACGACCGGCTCACCGCCGAACAGAAGGCGGGGCTGCGGGCCCGGATGCCCCTGGGCCGGGTCTCCTCGGCGCAGGAGATCGCCGACATCGTGCTGTTCCTACTCTCCGATTCCTGCGCCACGGTCACCGGCATGACCTTCGATGTGAACGGGGGCAGTCATCTCAGCTAGGTTGCCGGGTACGGGTACCGGTCCGGCACGGGAGGCACAGTGAACAAGCGGGTGACCCTGCGCGACGTCGCCGGCCACACCGGGGTGCACGTCTCCACGGTCTCCCGGGTGCTGCGCGGCGACGACGTCCGGGTCGCCCCGGCGACCGCGGCCCGGATCGTGGCCGCCGCCCGGGAGCTGGGTTTCCACCGGGACCGTTGGGCGGCGAGCCTGCGCAGCGGCAAGACCGGGGTGATCGGCGTGCTGGTCCCCCGGATCACCGACATCGTGCTGGCCACCGTCTTCGAGGGCATCGACGCCGCCGCTGCCGCCGCCGGCTACCAGGCGGTGGTCAGCAGCAGCTGGGACGACGACGAGGCACGGGCGCTGCGCATCCAGCGGTTGATCGGGGAACGGGTGGACGGGCTGATCATCGGTGACGCCCGCCGCAACGATCCGATGCTGGCCCGGCTGGCCGCCGACGGGGTGCCGTTCGTGCTGGTCAGTCGGGCCTCGCGGGGTTTCCCGTCGGTGACCGGCCGGGACCGCCTCGGTGGTCGGCTCGCCGCCGAGCACCTGATCGACGTGGGCTGCCGGCGGCTGGCGGTGATCGCCGGTCCCGGGCACGCCAGCACCGCCGCCGACCGGGTCGCGGGCTTCCTCGCCGCGGCGAAGGCCCGGGGCGTGCCGGTCGACCCCCGGTGGGTCGCACCGTCCACCTTCGACGTCGCCGGTGGGGCCTCGGCGATGGCCGGGCTGCTGGACACCGGCCGTCCCGACGGGGTCTTCGCGGTGAACGACTTCGCCGCGATCGGGGCGATGGGCACCCTGCGTGACCACGGCCTGCGGGTCGGTCGGGAGGTGGCGGTGGTCGGGTACAACGACATCGACGTGGACGCCCAGCTCCTGGTGCCGCTCACCTCGATCCGTACCCCGCTGCGGGACATGGGCTCGCAGGCGCTGCACGCCCTGCTCACCCTGCTCGGCTCGGGCAGCACCACGTCGGTACGGCTGGACCCGGAACTGATCGTCCGGGCGACCACCGCCGACTTCTCCCCCGGGGTCACGGAGGCGGTGGCGCGGACCGTCGCGCTGCCGGAGGTGCCCCACGGGGAACACCTACGAGGGCATTCCGCAGGCGCGGCGGTCACCCCGGTGAACTGACGCCCGCTCGGCCGACCCGGTCCTCCGGGCCCCACGCCGTACGGCCCACGCCGGCTGCCCGGCGGTGCGCGGGGCCCGGAGGTGGCCACGCGCCACCGCCCGGCCGGTCAGGCCCGGCGGTGGTGCATCGCCAGGCGCAGCAGCAGGAACCGCAGCGCCGTCGCGGCCAGGTTCGCGACCACCAGCACGGCCAGTTCGACCGGCCGGGCCGGGGTGCCGACCGCGTGCAGGGCGGCGAGCGCTCCGCTGGTCAACGCCAGACCGAGGGCGAAGGCGAGCAACCCCTGCAGGTGGTGCCGGCCGGCGGCCCGCCGGCCGGTGATGCCGAAGGTGAGCCGACGGTTCGCCGCCGTGTTGCCCACCGCCGTCACCAGCAGCGCCAGCAGGTTCGCCGGTTGCGCGCCGAGCATCCCCCGGGTTGCCACGAACAGCACCAGGTACGCCACCGTGCTGACCACGCCGACCAGGGCGAACCGGGCCAACTGACCGGGCAGCCCGGCCGGCACCCGCGCCGGTGCGGCGGCCAGCGGCGCCCGGCCCCACTGGGCGCGCAGCGCGGCCAGCGGCAACGCCCCGGTGACCAGGGCCCGCCCCAGCCGGCCGATGCCGCGCAGGTCGGCCAGGGCGGTGGCCACGATGTCGACCCGGCTGTCCGGATCGTCGACCCAGTCCACCGGCACCTCGTGGATACGCAGTCCGGCGCGCTGGGCGAGCACCAGCAGCTCGGTGTCGAAGAACCAACCGGTGTCCTGCACCAGCGGCAGCAGCTCCCGGGCCACGTCGGCGCGGATCGCCTTGAAGCCGCACTGCGCGTCGGAGAACCGGGCGGCGAGAGCGCCGCGTAGCAGCAGGTTGTAGGCCCGGGAGATCACCTCCCGTTTGGCGCCCCGCACCACCCGGGAGGTCCGGGCCAGCCGGGTGCCGATGGCGAGGTCCGAGTGGCCGGAGATGAGCGGGGCGACCAGCGGCAGCAACGCGGCCAGGTCGGTCGACAGGTCCACGTCCATGTACGCCAGCACCGGGGCGTCCGACGCCGACCAGGCGACCCGCAGCGCCCGGCCGCGTCCCTTGGCGCTCAGGTGCCGTACCTCGACGTGCGGGAGTTCGGCGGCGAGCGCCTCGGCCACGGCGAGGGTGCCGTCGACGCTGGCGTTGTCCGCCACGGTGATCCGGAACGGGTACGGGAAGTGCGCACTGAGGTGCTGGTGCAGCCGACGTACGCAGGGACCGAGGTCGGCCTCCTCGTTGTAGACCGGCACCACCACGTCGAGCACGGCGGTCGGGGTGCCGGTCCGGGTCTGTACGGCGGGCCGGGGGCTGCCGGTCGTGGTCATCCCTGTGCCTCCTGTCCGGCGCTGGTCAGGTCGTAGACGGTGACCCCGTCGACGGTCTGCGCGGTGAAGTTCTCGGTGACCCAGGTGGCGATCTCCTGGGAGGCGGAGCTGCCGCCGTTGGCCCGGAAACCGCCCCCGCCGACGAAGTAGTGGATCTTCCCGGCGGCCACGTACTCCTGGAACCGGGCCAGCGTGGGTGACGGATCGCTGCCGTTGAAGCCGCCGACCGCCATCACCGGCCGGCCGGTGGCGAGCTGGTAGCCGGAGGCGTTGTTGGAGCCGACGGTCGCCGCCACCCAGGTGTAGTCGTCGGCGTCGGCCGTCAGCAGCGCCTTCAGCGCGGCGCTCGGCTCCCGGGAGTCGAGCAGGCCGCCCATCCCGCCGGCCATGCGCCCCTGGCCACCCCCGGTGCGCCCACCGTCCTGACCGGTGCCACCGTCCTGACCGGTGCCACCGTCCTGACCGGTGCCACCGTCCTGACCGGTGCCACCGTTCTGACCGGTGCCGTCGGGGAAGCCGGGGAACTGGCCGGTGCCACCGTTGGCGGTACCGCCGGGGAAGCCGGGGAACTGGCCGTTCTGGCCGGTGCCGCCGTCCCGGTTGCCGCCCGGGAAGCCGCCACCACCGGGGAAACCGCCGCCACCGGGGAACTCCATGCCGCCGCCCATCCGGCCGCCGGGCCCGCCACGACCCGGCCCGAAGCCGCCCTGCACGGCCGGGCCGGCGCTCGGGATGGACCCGGTGTGCGGGGTGCCGGCGGTCTGCGCCGCGTACGCCGCCGGGCCGGCCAGCGCGGCCGACGCGCCGAGCGCCAGCACCACCGGCACCAGTCGCCGGGGCAGCCGCCGGGCGAGCAGGATCAGCACCGCCACGGCGAGCCCGGCGACCAGCACCACCGACCGTAGCCAGGGCTGGAAGTCGACGCTGCGGCCGAGCAGCCGCCAGGACCACCAGGCGGTCACCGCCAGGGTGACGGCCAGGGCGACGGTGGCGAACCACCCCCGCCACCGCAGGGACCGGCCGCCACCGGTCGCCGACGCGGGCGCGGGGTCGACACCGGAAGCCGGCCCGGTGGTGGCCGTGGGGTCGGCAGCGGGGCCCGTCCCGGCGTCGATACCCGGGGCGGCGATCGGCCCGGCGGGCACCGCGGAACCGGTGACCCGGGCGACGGGTGCCGCTGCGGCCCGGCGTTCCCGCCAGAGCAGGACGGTGCCGATGCCGACCAACGCGCCGACCGCCGGCGCCAGGGCCACCGTGTAGTAGGCGTGGAAGATGCCGGACATGAAGCTGAAGATCAGCCCGGTGACCAGCAGCCAGCCGCCCCACAGCAGCAGCCCGGCGCGACGGTGGTCGGTGCGCGCCGCCCGGCCGGCCAGCACCAGGCCGGCGACGAGCAGGATCAGCGCGGCCGGCAGCAGCCAGGAGATCTGGCCGCCGACCTCGGTGTCGAACATCCGCAGCCAGCCGGTCTGCCCGGAGAACGGCCCACCGCCGCCGCCCATCCGGGCACCACCGCCGACGCTGCCCTCCTCGTCACCGGTGATCCGGCCGAGGCCGTTGTAGCCGAGGGTCAGCTCCAGGATGCTGTTGGTCTGCGACCCGCCGACGTACGGCCGGGCGCTGGCCGGGACCAGTTCCACGGTGGCCACCCACCAGCCGGCGGCGACGACCAGCCCCAGGCCGGCCAGCAGCAACTGCCGGATCCGTCGCCAGAAGCCGGTCGGCGCGGCCAGCAGGTAGACCCCGGCGAAGACCGGGACCACCAGGAACGCCTGGAGCATCTTGGTGAGGAAGCCGAAGCCGACCAGCACCCCGACCAGCACGATCCACCGGGTGCCGGCCGTCTCCACCGCCCGCACGGTGGCGTAGGCCCCGAGCACCAGCAGCAGCACCAGCAGCGCGTCCGGGTTGTTGAACCGGAACATCAGGGTGGCGACCGGGGTGAGCGCCAGGACCGTCCCGGCGATCAGCCCGGCGGCCGGGCCGTACCAGCGGCGGACGGTGGCGTACAGGACGCCGACCGAGGCGACGCCGAGCAACGCCTGCGGCACCAGGATCGCCCAGCTGTTCAGCCCGAAGATGCGTACCGACAGGGCCATCAGCCACAGCGCGGCCGGCGTCTTGTCGACGGTGATCGAGTTGGCCGCGTCGGAGGAGCCGTAGAAGAACGCCTTCCAGCTCTCGGAGCCGGCCTGCACCGCCGCCGAGTAGAACGAGTTCGCCCAGCCGGACTCCCCCAGACCCCACAGGTAGAGCAGACCGGTGCCGAGCAGCAGCACGGCCAGCGCGGGCCTGACCCAGCGCGGGTCGCGGCGGGACGCGTCGCCGCCGTCCGGGTGGGCCGCCGCCGAGCGGTCCGGCGGTGCGGTCGCGGCGGCGGGCGGACCCGACGGGGGTGCGGTCGCGGTGTCGTCCGGTGGGGTGGCCGGCGTCCTCAGCAGGCTCTCGGTTCTGTCCATGCGGCAAGCCTCGAACAGCGGGTTGGGGCCGCCCCGTGACCGAGCTATGCGTGAGCTGTGGAATCCGGCGGCGGCGACGCGACCGGTTGCGGGGGCGCGGGCGCGGCGCTGTCCGGGGGCGTCGGGGTGGCCGGCAGCCGGACGGTGAAGACCGTGCGGCCCGGTCGGCTCTCCAGCTCGACGCCGCCGTGGTGGGCCTCCACCACGGCGGCCACGATGGCCAGGCCGAGGCCGGTGCTGCCGTGCTGCCGGGACCGGGAGCTGTCGCCCCGGGCGAACCGTTCGAAGACCTCGTCGCGCAGCTCCGGGGGCACCCCGGGGCCGTCGTCGGTGACGCTGAGTTCCACCGCACCGGGCACCTGGGTGATGCGGGTGGTGACGGTGGTTCCGGGCGGGGTGTGCACCCGCGCGTTGGCGAGCAGGTTCGCCACCACCTGGTGCAGCCGGACGGCGTCGCCGGGCACCTCCACCGCCTCGTCGGGCAGGTCGAGCTGCCAGCGGTGTCCGTCGCCGGCCACGTGCGCGTCGCTGACCGCGTCGACCACCAGGGCGGTCAGGTCGACCGGCCCGGTGGCCAGCGGCCGTCCGGAGTCCAGCCGGGCCAGCAGCAGCAGGTCGTCGACGAGGCTGGTCATCCGGGTGCTGGCGGATTCGACCCGGCGCAGCGCGTGGGCCACGTCCGGGGGCACCCGGTCGCGGCCCCGCCGGGCCACCTCGGCGTAGCCCCGGATCGCGGCCAGCGGGGTACGCAGCTCGTGCGAGGCGTCGGCGACGAACTGGCGTACCCGGGTCTCGCTGGCCTGCCGGGCGGCGAGCGCGGCGGCGACGTGGCCCAGCATCCGGTTCAGCGCCGCGCCCACCTGCCCCACCTCGGTGCGCGGGTCGGTGTCGACGGCGGGCACCCGCACCGACAGCGCCACCTCGCCCCGGTCCAGGGGCAGTTCGGCGACCCGCCCGGCGGTGGCCGCGACCCGGTGCAGCGGGCGCAGCGTGGCCCGGACGATCAGCGCGCCCAGGCTGCCCGCGACGAGCAGGCCGGCGGTGGCGACGCCGGCCTGGGCGACGACCATCCACCAGACGGTCTCCTGCACGGAACGCAGCGGGATGGCGAAGACCAGGGTGTCGCCGCCGGGAACCCGGCGGGCCACCGCCCGGTAGTCGCCGCGCTCGCCGAGGTCGACGGTGTGCGGCCTGCTGTCGGCGGGTAACGCGGCCAGCGGGGCGACGTCGGCGGCGGTGAGCGCCTCGGTCGCGCCGGAGGCGCTGCGGATGCGGGCCGACGACTGCTCCTGCGGGATGATCCGCATCCCGATCGAGCCGACCGGGTACGTCGGTGGCGGGTCGGGTTGCCCCTGCCGGCCGGCGGTCTGGTCGAGGGGGCGGGGCTGGCCCGGGGTCCGGTCCCAGGGCAGCCGGGTGTCGAAGCGGCGGTTGTCCCCGACGAGTTGGGTGTCGACCTGGGTGATCAGGAAGTGCCGCAGCGCGACGGTGGTCAGCCCGCCGATGCCGATGCTGACCACCGCCAGCAGCGCGACCACGGTGAGCACCAGCCGGCGACGCAGCGACCAGCCCGCCAACCGGTGACGCCGCTGGCCGCCGGCCAGCCGGCGGCGGAGGCGACCGACCGGGTCACGGCGCGGGCTTGAGGACATAGCCGGCGCCGCGCAGGGTGTGGATCATCGGCGCGCGTCCCACGTCGATCTTCTTGCGCAGGTACGAGATGTACAGCTCGACCACGTTGGCCTGCCCGCCGAAGTCGTAGTTCCACACCCGGTCGAGGATCTGCGCCTTGCTGAGCACCCGGCGCGGGTTGCGCATCAGGTAGCGCAGCAGTTCGAACTCGGTGGCGGTCAGGGTGATCAGGTCGTCGCCCCGGCGTACCTCGTGGCTGTCCTCGTCGAGGGTGAGGTCGCCGACGGTGAGCACGGCCTCCTCCCGGGCGGTCACCGCGAAGCCGGTACGCCGCAGCAGGGCGCGCAGCCGGGCGATGACCTCCTCCAGGCTGAACGGCTTGGTGACGTAGTCGTCGCCGCCGACGGTGAGCCCGGCGATCCGTTCCTCGACCGCGTCGCGGGCGGTCAGGAAGAGCACCGGCACGGTCGGGGTCTGCTCGCGCAGCCGGCGCAGCACCTGGAAGCCGTCCAGGTCGGGGAGCATCACGTCGAGCACCACGGCGTCGGGCTGGAACTGGCGGGCCGCGCTCAGCGCCGCCATTCCGTTGCCCGCGCTGCGCACCTGCCACCCCTCGTAGCGCAGCGCCATCGACAGCAGGTCGGTCAGGGTGGGTTCGTCGTCGACCACGAGTACCCGGACGGGTTCGCCGTCGGGGCGGCGCAACTCGATCCGGTGCGGTGCGGTCTGCCCCTCGGTCACCATGCCCCCATCGTGGGACCGGTTACTGGCGCTGCCCTGTGCCCATCCTGTGCGCCCGCTGTGCGCGCGGCCCCGCTCGACCGTACCGGGCCGGGCGGCGTCGGGGGGCGGTTCCCCGGATCGCGCCCGACCACCGACGGGCCGGTTCGGCGTGCGGCTACTGGCTCATGCCGGTCGGGTAGGTGTGCACGAAGGACATCGTCCAGTGGTCGTCGCCGGCCGGCTGGTCCCGCTGGTAGAGGTGGTCGGGGCCGCCCCCGCCGGGAGCCGGTGGGGCGTCCGGGTGGCGCAGCACCCAGCGGACGGGCGGCGCCCCCGCCGGGTCGGCCGGCAGGACACGGACCAGGTCGTGGGCCGGCCCACCGACGAAGCGTACGGTCACCTCGCCCATCGGGGCCTCCCTCCGGCGGCCGGCGGTCGCGGGCCACTGACGGCAAGCTACCGCACCCGGGGCCGGGTCGGGGTGGCTCGACCGGGTCCACCGGAGTGGGACCGGGCCCGCTGGGCGGGGCGGGCACGGTTTGCCCAGCGCAGCGGCCGGGTACCGGCTCGACAGCGCCATCGCCACCCCGGCGACGCGGTCGGCGTGGACAGGAGCGGGTCGATGAGGACGCTGGCCGGGCGTTACCAGCTCGAACAGCGCATCGGCATGGGTGGGATGTCGGAGGTCTGGCGGGCCCACGACATCGTCCTGGACCGGCCGGTCGCGGTGAAGCTGATGTCCCCCGCCCACCGGGGGGAGCAGACCTCGGTCGAGCGGATCAGGGCCGAGGCCCGCTCCGCCGCCCGGCTGGTGCACCCCAACGTCGCCGGCGTCCACGACTTCGGCACCTCGACGACCCTGCCCGGCCGGGAGATGCCGTACATCGTGATGGAGCTGGTGGAGGGCGAGACCCTCGCCGCGCACCTGCGGGCCGGGCCGTTGGACTGGCGGATCGCGGTCCGGGTCTGCGCCGAGGTGGCCGCCGCACTCGCCGCGGCGCACGCCCACGGGATCGTGCACCGCGACGTCAAACCGGCCAACGTGATGCTCACCCCGTCGGGGGCGAAGGTGCTCGACTTCGGTATCGCGACCCCGGCCGGCGCACCCGACCACAGCCCGGAGGGCATGCTGGTGGGGACTCCGGCGTACCTGGCCCCGGAGCAGTTCGACAGGCAGCCGGCCACCCCCGCCGCCGACATGTACGCCGTCGGTGTCCTGCTCTACTACTGCCTCACCGCACGGCTGCCGTACGCGGCGGGGACCACCGCCACCCAGCTGGTCGGGTCCCGCCGGAAGATCACGCCGGAGCCGTTGCCGCCGGTCGCGGGACTCCCGCCCGAGGTGGCCGACCTGTGCCGACGCTGTCTCGCCGACGACCCGCGCGAGCGGCCCAGCAGTCTGGTGGCGGCGCTGGAGCTGGCGGAGGTGGTCGACGCCCGGGTCTACGTGCCGATGCTGGCCTCGGTGCCCCGGCCCCGCACCGCACCGGTGTCGCCGTGGACCGAACGGGCGGCCGCCGAGGAGACCGAGGCGGTGGCGTTGCACGACTGGTCCCGGACCGGACCGGTCTGATCCCGGGCGTCGGCGCGCCGGGCCGGGCGTTTCACCCGTTCGTGGCCGGGAACCCGGCCGACGGATGAGGGGGGAACGCGATGCCGGATCCGAGTTCCTGGCTGCACGAGGCCAGCGCGACCGCCACGGGCGGGCACGTACGCACCGACGACGGTGGGCTCTCCACCGCGCTGGCGTCACCGCTCGCGCCGCACTGCACCGGGTTGACCCCGGAGCAACTGCTCGCCGCCGCCTTCGCCTCCTGCCTGCACCACGCGGCGGTCGAGGCGGCCGGGGAGATCACCGACGAGGCGCACACGGTGCAGGTGACCGCCGAGGCGAAGCTCGGGCGCGACGACGACGGCCGGTACCGGGCCGACGTGCACGCCAGCATCTCGTCGGCCGGGTTGAGCCGGGAGCAGTTGGCCGAACTGGTCGCGTACGCCGACCGGCTGTGGCCGTTCTCCAGTGACGACAGCAGCCGGCACCGGCTGACGGTGAGCGCGGCCGAGAACGGCCGACACTGAGCCGTCGACGGCCCGCCGCGTCCGGGGGAGGCGACCCGAGCCGTCCCGGCGGGGTCGCCTCCGCCGTTCGGTCGAGCCTCGACCGACGTCCCGCGACTCCCGCTGCCCGTCCTATTCATCATGGCAAGAGGGGTATAGCCGACAAAAGCGCCGTGTACGGTTCACGGCTTTGAGAGACCGATACGGGGAATATCCGGGCGGATTCGGGCCGATTGTGGCGTAGGCCACCCATACCGCCGCCAGTTTCCCGCCGAAACCTCTCTAACCTCGTCGGGTGCACCCCGACGAGACCGCCGCGCAGCAGCCGGCCCGGAACCGCCCGGCCACCCGTTCGACCCCGGTGGCCTCGGACGAACGGAGGATCGGCCGGCACCGCGCGCCGGAACCACCCAGGCGGGGCATCGGTGCCGCGCTCGCCTCGACCCCCGCCCGGATCGCCCTCGCCGGTGGCGTGACCTGCTGCCTGGGGCTCGTCGCGCTGGCCGGGACCCACCGGGTCGACAGGCAACCCCGGCCGGTGCAGGAGGTGCTGGCCGACCGGGCCGCCGACGAGCAGCGGGCCTCCCGGGCCCGGGAGCGGACCGTCCTGCCGGCCAGCCCCCTGCCGGCCAGCCCCCGCCCGTCGGCCACCCCCGGCGCCGCCGGGCCGAAGCCGACGACGAAACCGGTCCGGCCCCGCCCGGTCGCCGGGCTCACCCGGGTGCAGATGGACAACGCCCAGGTGATCGTCGCGGTCGGCGTCGACCTGGGAGTGCCGCGCCGGGGGCTGGTGGTCGCCGTCGCCACCGCCATGCAGGAGAGCGACCTGCACAACCTCGCCAGCGACGTGCTGCCCGAGTCGTACGACCACCCGCACCAGGGCAGCGGCTCGGACCACGACTCGGTGGGCCTGTTCCAGCAGCGCCCGAGCAGCGGTTGGGGCACGGTGGCCCAGCTGATGCGCCCCGCCTACGCGGCGCGGGCGTTCTACTCCGCGCTGGCCGAGGTCCCCGGCTGGCGGCAGCTCAGCATCACCGCCGCCGCGCAGGCCGTGCAGATCTCCGCCTACCCCGGCGCGTACGCGCGGCACGAGGACCGGGCCGCCGCCGTGGTCGACGCGCTGCTCTGAACCGGCCCTGCCGCCACCGCGCGACGGGCGGCGGCGGACCGGCAGGGTCCCCGGGTCAGGCGACCCGGGTGCCCGGCTCGGGCTGGTCGACGGTCACCTCGTCGGTGCCGGTGGCGACCCGGGTGGCCGGGACACCCCCGGCGGCGGCGGTCGGGGTGTCGACCGGCACGGTCTCGACGGTCAGCCCGGTCAGGAGCTGGTCGACCCGGGCCGCCCGGTGCCGCCGTTCGTGCAGTGACGCCTCGAACTCGCGGCGGGCCTGCACCGCCTCGGCGTACACCCGCTCGCGCAACTGCCGGGCCTCCTCCCGGGCGGCGTCCAGCTCGGCGCGGGCCCGGGCCAGCAGCTCGTCGGCCGTACGCGGGGCCGCCGGCCGGGCCGCGCCCCGGTCGGCGTCGGCCCGCCGCCGGTCGACCATCGCCAGGAGCAGGGTGGTCTCCTGGCGGATCTGGTCCCACTCCCGCCCCGCGCCGGCGATCACCTCCGCCCGCGCGGCGAGCCGGGTCAACCGGACTCCGAGCTCGTCCAGGCAGGAATCGACCTGTCGCCGGTCGTAGCCGGACTCAACGACGGAGAACCTCATACGTGTCGCCCCCCCAGGAAGCTGGTACGTCTGTCCCAGCTCGATCCTCGCGGCAGCCGACGGCCCCCGGGGCGGTTCGAGAAAAATGTTCAGCAATTGCGGGGTGGGTCCCGGAGCCGACGACCGGGGCGGACCCGACGCGTCGGGGCGCGCCGGGACGCCCCGGGCGGTCAGGAACGCTTGGGCAGCACCACGACCCGGCCGAAGAACTCGTCGATGCGGCGCACCACGTCGTTGAAGTCGTCCAGGTCGATCGGCTTGGTGACGTAGGCGTTGGCCTGGAGGCTGTAGCTGCCCACGATGTCGGTGTCCGCGTTGGACGTGGTCAGCACCACGATCGGGATGGTGCGCAGGTCGTCGTCCTGCTTGACCTCGCCGAGCACCTGCCGGCCGTCCATCCGCGGCATGTTCAGGTCGAGCAGGATCACGTCGGGTCGGCGGGCGTCGACGTGCCGGCCCTCCTGCCGCAGGAACTCCATCGCCTCCTGACCGTCACCGACCACGTCGATGACCTTGGCGATGCCGGAGTCCGCCAGGGCTTCCTCGATCATCAGCACGTCACCCGGGTCGTCGTCGACCACCAGGATGCGGACGGGGTTCGTGGCGCCTCGGTCCATGGGTCCAACCTGTCTGTGTCGGCGAGCGGGGACGACGGTCTCGGTACCCCGTTGGCGGTATGACCGAACACGGTCACCCGCGGAGCGGGAAACCGCGCGGTCACCCGCTGGCGGGGAAATTTAGCCCATCACCGGGCCGACGGCGACCGCGGGTCGGCGGTGTCGGGCTGATAGCGCAGCACGTCGGCCAGGCCGGTGATCTGCAGGACCCGGTCCACCCGGCCGGTCGCCCCGTACAGCCGCAGCCAGCCACCCTGCGCGGCGGCGAGGTTGTCCCCACGGACGAACGCCGCGATGCCGGTGGAGTCGCAGAAGGTCAGCCCGGTGAGGTCGAGCAGCAGGTGCCGCTCGCCACCCGCGGCGAGCCGGTCGATCTCGGTGTTGAGTGCCCCGGCCGAGCTGAGGTCCAACTCGCCCGTGAGTCGCAGACACACGCCGCCACCGTCCCGCCCGGCATGCGTCACGCTGAAGGTCAACGTCGTCCCTCTCGCTCCCACCACAGGCAGACCCTTGCAGTGCAGCAAGTATACGCAGCGCTCCCCCGGTGGCCCGCGCGGCGCGTCAGTGCCGCACCCCGCCGGACGCGACGGTCGCCGCCGCCCCGAGCGCCAGGAACCGCCCCGCCCGGGGGAAGTCCCGCAGGACGCGCCCGTAGTGGCCCAGGGTGGCGGCGACCGCCCCGGCCGGCACCCCCCGGCTGGTCAGGATCGCCACCAGCCACGTCACGAAATCGGTGAACAGCTCCGCGTCGTCGACGTAGACGGCGGCGGCCAGGAAGTCCACCGTGTACCCCAGGTCCGCGGTGGTGGCGTCCCACTGCGCCGAGGTGTAATCCGCCACCGACGGCACCCGGGCCCGCAGGTCCGCCACCGCCGAGTCGATCAGCTCGCCGCGTCGCTTCACCAGGCTGGCGTACTCGTCGTCGGCGAGGTGGGACAGGTCCGCCGGGGGCACCCGGCGCAGCGCCCGCTCGTCGGCGACCAGGTCGGCCGCGCCCGGGGCGTCCGGGGCCCAGGCGACCCCGAGCCGCCGCGCCCACCGGCCGTCCACGCCGAACCCACGCCCGCCGACGACCACTGGCACGTCCGAACGCCGGCACGCCTCGACCATCCGGTGCGCCTGCGGCAACCGCATCGGCAGCGCGCAGGCCAACGCGACCGCGTGCGCGTCGTGCCGGTGCAGGTACGACACGAGGTGGGCGGCCGGCACGCTGGCGCCCAGGAACGTCACCTGCCAGCCGCGCAGCCGCAGCACCTCGGCGACCAGTCGGGGTGGCAGGGCGTGCCACTCACCGTCCATGCAGGCCACCACGATCCGCCCCCGGGTCGGCCGGGGGTCGGCGTACCCGGCGACCGCCGCCACCGCCCGTTCGCTGATGTGCGTCGCGGCGTGCTCCTGCGCCACGCTCCACTCGTTGCGGGCCCACCGCTCGCCGACCTCGGACTGGGCCGGGGCGACCAGGTCGAGCAGCACCCGTTCCGCCGGGACGCCGGCGTCGAGCAGCCCGGTGACCACCTCGATCGCGCCGTACTCGTCGGCCTCCTCCAGGCAGGCGAGGAAGTCACCGAAGGCCCGGTACGTGTCGGCCGGGGCGGTCATGATCGGGACGTCCTCTCCTCGGCCGGGTCCGGCACGGCCGGCACTGAGTGCAGGTGCCGCCGGGGGCGGCCACCGGGTCCGGTGGCCCGCAGGGCGAGCACCGCGATGTCGTCGTGGTCGCCGTGCGCCAGCCAGTCGCAGGTGACCTGCTCGACCCGCTCGGCGAGCGCCGGGGCGGGCATCCGGTGGCAGCCGGTGACGGCGTGGACCAGCCGGTCCTGCCCGAACTGCTCGTCGCCGCGCCGGCCGCCCCGGGCCTCGGTCACCCCGTCGCTGTAGAGCAGGCAGGTCTCCCCGACGGCCAGCCGGACGGTGACCTCGCCGATGCGCGGGTCGGGCACCACACCGATCAGCATCCCGCTCAGCGGCACCGTCTCCACCTCGCCGCCGTCGCGCAGCACCAGCGGCGGCAGGTGCCCGCCACCGGCCAGGGCCAGCGACAGGCCACCGTCGCGGTGCGGGCGCACCACCCCGAGCACCATGGTGGCGAAACGGCCCTGCCCGTGCGCCTGGGTGGTCTCCAGCAGGGCGTCGTTGAGCAGCTTCAGCAGCCGGCCGGGCCGGGACTCGACCCGGTAGAGCGCCTGGAGGCACTGGCGGAGCTGGCCGGTGAAGACCGCCGCCTCCACCCCCTTGCCGGAGACGTCGCCGAGGAAGAACACCGCACCGCCGTCGGCCAGCCGGTGCGCGCCGTAGAAGTCGCCACCGATGCGCAGGCTCGCCTGGGAGGGCCGGTACGCCGTGCCCCACTGCACCCCCGCCACACCTGCCGGTTCCCCCGGCACCAGGCTGGCCTGGAGGGTGTCGGCCACCTCGACCTGGTTGCGGTAGAGGACCGCGGTGGTGAGCGCCGCGCCGGCCCGGGCGGCGAAGGCCCGGACGAGGTCCACGTCGGCGTCGTCGTACCAGCGGGTCCGCCGGGCGACCAGGAGCACACCCGCCGGGGCGTCCCGGCCGGGCAGCGGGACCACCCGGGCGGTCACCTCGCGGGCGTTCAACCCCGGCAGCCAGCCGGCCTCGACCGCCTGGTCGACCAGCCAGTCCACCGCGTGCGGCTCCACCCCGGACAGCCCCTCGACGATGGCCGGAGGCAGCGCGGCGGCGGGCAGCACGCCGCTGTCCACCGTGGGTGACTCGTCGTCGACCCGGGTCGCCCGCCACCACCGGGCCCGCCCGGAGCGGGGGGCGAGCACCAGCACCGCCACCTCGGCCAGGGTGGGCACGGTGAGCCGGACCACTGCGGCGGCGGCCCGGTCCGGGTGCAGCGGGTTGCCCAGCTTCTCGCCGACCACGGCGAGGAAGGCCGACCGGGCCCGCTCGGCGAGCAGGGCGTCGGCCCGGGAGACGCTGTCGGTGACGTCCTCGACGTACAGACAGCTGCGGGAGCCGGACAGCGGCACCCGGCGGATGCGCAGTCGCCGGCCGTGGTGACCGAACCCGTCGGGCTCGACGGCGGCCCCGGTCAGCACGGCGAGACCGGCGGCGGCCAGGGGACGGCCGGGCGACACCTCGGGCAGCAGTCGCTCGGCCACCGGGCTGACGTGCCGGACCACCCCGTCGGCGTCGCAGACGACCAGGCCCTCCCGGAAGTGTTCGAGGACCTCGGACCAGGCCGGGTCGACCCGGTCCGGGTCGGGTCGGGCGGGATCGGGGCCGGCCCGGTCGGGGGCCAACGGCGGCAGGCCGGGGGGCGCGCCGACGGACCGCGCCGCAGCCCGACCGGCACTCGGCGTGGAGATCCGTCCGTCGCCCGGGTCGAAGCCCCTGACGTCGGCAGCACCCACCAGCTGAGCCCCACTCCCTTGTCGCCATCCGGCACATCCCGGATGTAGGCCGTATGTTCCAATCTGTTCCGCTCAGCCTACGCCGGAACGCGGGCACCGCCACCGCACGGCGTCCTGCGTGCGGTTGCGCACCCCTGCGGGCCCACCGGCGGGTTGTTACGATCCGGCGTAGTCCGGCCCGACCGTCGGCCCTGCGGAAAGGCGTGCTGTGGTGCCCCCTGGAAGGAAGACCGAGACCGCCCCGTTGACCCTGTCGGTGGACCACTCCGACCCTTCGGCGCCGATCCTGTCGGTCGGCGGTGAGCTGGCCTACGCCACCTCCCGCCCGGTGCGGGTGGAGGTCGACCGGCTGCTGGCGGAGCGCCCTGCCGTGGTCGTCTTCGACTTCTCCGGGCTGACCTTCATCGACAGCACCGGCCTGTCGGTCATCGTGCACGCCTGGCGGGAGGGGCAACGGGTCGGGACGCTGGTCCGGCTGCGGGCCGTACCCCGCTTCCTGACCACCATCCTCGACATGACCGGGGTCACCGGCCTGCTGGCCCGTCAGTTGCCGCAGCGGTCCACCCCCGCGCCGCAGCGCCCAGCCAGGTCCGCCTGAACCCGGCCGCCTGAACCCGGTCACCGGGTCGGCCGAACCCCGACGTTTCCCGATCATCTGTTGCTGGGAACATGGGGGCATGCGCCCGCAGCTGTTGACCATCGAGGTGACCCGGCTCGACGCCGGCACCGCCCGGCTGCGGCTCACCGGCGACCTCGACTTCGACACCGCCCCGGAGCTGATCGAGGCGGCGGCCGGGGTCCGCGCGGACGGCCACCGCACGCTGATCGTCGACCTGGGCGGGGTCGGTCTGTGCGACTCGTCGGGGCTGAGCGCGTTCGTGGTGCTCAGCCAGGGCGGGGCCGGTCCGGTCCGGTTGACCGGGGTCAGCACCCGGCTCCAGCAGTTGCTCGACCGCACCGGCCTGGCCGAGTTGCTGGCGGTGGAGGAACAGCCGGCGGCCGGGGCCGACGACGACGTCCGCGAGGTGGGCTGAGGCATCCGATCGGGGTGACCCCCGACCCTGGGACCAGGGGCCGGGGGCCGGGAGGAGGGCCCGGGCGGGGGTTCGCGCCGTCAGACGCTGACGACGGTCCCCTGCGTCTCGACGGCGGGCTGCCGGCGTGGCCCGGTCGACCGGGGCGCGGCGGACGACGGGGGTTCGGCGTCCGCCGGAGGACCCGAATCCGGCAGTTGGAACAGGTACCGGACGAATCCCCCGCCCGACTCGTTGTCCTCCGCGCCGGGCCACTGCCCGGCGCAGTCCATGCCCACCACCTCACGGCCCGATCCGTCGGCCTCCTCCACCAGGGCCCAGAGGCTCACCGGGTAGCACCTGGTCACCTCGGGGCCGACCTGCCAGCGGGAGTACCAGCCGGGACGGGCCGGGACGATCTCCACGATCCTCTTCATGACGACCTACCCTTCCGCGTTCCTCGGAAGACCTCCGGTCGTCCCGATGGTCCGTCCCGCGCGGGTGAGCACCCCTCACCCCGCGGGAGTGAAGCCGGGGGCAGGTCCGGGTGAAGCCGGGACGCAGGTCGTCACCGGCGCCCGCCCGTGTCCCCTGCCACCGGTTCAGCGGGTGTGCACCGGCACCTCGGGTGACGAACTCTCCAACGGCACGGCGTGGGCCGGAACCAGACCGAGCTGCGTCGCCGGGCGGGGCAGCGCGGCGTCGAGCACCCAGTCGGCGCTCACCCGCGCCCGGTTGCCGGGCATCGCCAGCAGGTGGTAGCCCCGGGTGACCGCCTTGGCGGCCAGCCCCGACAGCGACAGCTTCAGCGGGTTCGCCGCCGCGTCCCTTCCCCCCAGGTCGACCACCCAGCCCAGGTCGTGGTGCCGGTACGGGCGACGCCTGCCGTGCCCGTAGGAGGCGGCGATGTTGTGCGCCGCGAGCTTGCCCTGCCGTTGCGCGTGCTGGGCGGTCATCGTGCAGAGCTGCCCGGGGCGGGTCAGGTCCGGCACGGCGGCGGCGTCGCCGCAGGCGTACACCTCGGGGAAGCCGGGGACGTTGAGGTACTCGTCTACCACCAGCCGGCCCTTCTCGGTACGCAGGCCCAACTCGGCCACGAACGGGTCGGGGCGTACCCCGACGCACCAGGCCAGCGTGCAGGTCGGGACGTACTCGCCGTCGGTGAGGTGCACCCCGTCGGCGGTGGCCTCGGCGACCGAGGTGCCCATCCGCACGTCGACCCCCCGGCGGCGCAGCACCCGGTCGGCGGTGGCCGACATCCGCTCGTCCAGCTCCGGCAGCACCCGGGCGGCGACGTCCAGGAGCATCCACCGGGGCCGGACGGTCAACCGGGGGCGTTGGGCGTGCAGCGCGTCGGTGAACAGTTGCCCGTGCGCGGCGACCTCGGTGCCGGTGTAGCCCGCGCCCACCACGACGAAGGTGGCCCGGGCCTGCTGCTCGGCCGGGTCCTGCGCCTGCTCGGCCAGCTCGATCTGGCGGACCACGTGGTCGTGCAGGTAGACCGCCTCGGGCAGGCCCCGGAAACCGTGGGCGTACTCGGTCACGCCGGGGATGGGCAGCAGTTTGTTGACGCTGCCGACGCAGAGCACCAGCCGGTCGTATGCGAGCTGGCCCCGCTCCCCCTCCGGGTTGGTGAAACCGACCCAGCGGTGGCGCAGGTCGACCCGGTCGGCCTCGCCGACGACCACCCGGACGCCGGGCAGCGTGCCGGTCAGCGGGACCGAGATGCGGGTGGGTTCGACCACCCCGGCGGCCACCTCGGGCAACAGCGGCAGGTAGAGGAAGTAGTCGGTCGAGTTCAGCAGCACGATCTCGGCCCGTCCGCCGGCCAGCCGACGCAACGTCTTCGCCGCGTGGTAACCGGCGAAACCGGCGCCCACGATCACCACACGAGGTTTCGTCATGTCCGCTCCCTTCCCGGCGGTCAGCACGACAAACGTGTCGGGTCGCCCCGGCACCGCCGGGCCGGAGCGGGGCGGCGGACGAGGGCGCAGCGGGCCGTTTGATACATCAGTGACGGGCTCCCGACTGTAGTCACACCGGGTAGACGACACCGTTGCTTTAGGCGCGCCCTCCGCTCACGCTGAGTTTCTGTTCGACCACCACCAATCGGAGGGACAGATGAGAGTTCGCCGTGTCGTCGCCGTCGCGCTGGCCGCCCTGCTGGCGGCCGTGGGGCTCGCGCCGACCGCACCCGCCGCGGCGGCCACCGCGGACCGTTGGGGCTTCGCCTACGTCGACAACCCCAGCGTCACCAGCTGGACCGTGCTGGACACCACCCGGCAGTGGGGGACCTGGAAGACCGCCTTCCCGGCCGCCTGGGCCACCGGCGTCAAAGTGGCCCCGGGCCGGTTCCAGGTGCGCTTCCCGCAGATCGGGGCCGGTGCGCGCGGGGTGCCGCACGTGACCCCGGTCGACCGGGCCGGGCACTACTGCACCGTGGTGCGCTGGTTCCAGTCGGGCACCGACGAGATCGTCGACGTGCAGTGCTTCGCCCCCGGCGGCACCCGCGACGACAGCCGGTTCACCGTGCTGTGGACCGCCAGCTCCGGGGTGCCGCCGGCCGGCACCGCACACGCCTACGTCCAGGGCGGGGTCAGCGGTCTGGTCCAGTCGTACGTGTCCACCGGGGCCCCCGCCGCGCTGGCCCCGCTGGGGGTCGGGCAGTGGTCGGTGAAGCTGCCCGGGGTCGGGCTGGCCGGGGTGCTGGCCGGCAACGTGCAGGCCACCGCGATCCAGCCGAACGCCGGTCAGCGCCGGTGCACCGTCGCCCGCTGGGGCGCCTCCGGCACCGACGTGCTGGTCTACGTGTTCTGCTTCGACCAGGCCGGTGCGCCGGTGAACACCGACTTCACCCTCTCCTACCACCGGGGACGCTCGGTGGTCGGGTCGCTGGCCCCGCCGAAGTTCTTCGGTCACCTGGCCAGCGCGGCGGGCGGTCCCACCAACGACAACTCCCAGCTCGGGGTGGGCGTCAACACCATCGCGCCGCTCGCGCCGGTCGGCCGCTACCTGGTCACCTTCAAGCAGCTCGGGCAGAAGGAGACGCACGCCCAGGTCACCGCGCAGGGCACCGGGCCGAACTACTGCAACCTGACCCAGCCGTGGTCGTACGCGGTGGACGCCCCGGTGGACGTGATCTGCTTCGACAACACCGGCACTCCCGCGCCGAACCAGGTGCTGGTCGCCTTCACCTCCCGGATCTGAGCCGGGCGGCACCGCCCGCCGGGCCGACCGGCGGGCGGTGCCTGGTGGGTGATCCGGACCGCCGTCCGGCGACCCGTCGGCACCGCCGGGCGACCATCCCGTGCGCGGGACCCTTCGTGATCTCCAGCGGTGGATACGGTCGGCTAGCGTTGTCGGACCGTCGTGCCCGACGGCCGAGACACGAGCGACACGAAGGTGAACCGATGGGTCCGAAGGCAAGCATCCGGGACGTCGCCGCCGCCGCGGGTGTCTCGGTGACCACCGTGTCCCACGTGTTGAACAACAAGTCCGGCACCCGGGTCAGCGCCCAGACCCGGGAACGGGTCGAGACGGTGGCCCGTCAGCTCGGCTACGCGGCGAACGGGCTGGCCCGCGGGCTGCGGCTGCAACGGTCGTACGCCCTGGGGTTGCTCGGTGACGTCGTCGCCGCCACCGGCCAGGCCGGGCGGCTCGTCCTGGGCGCGCAGGAGACCGCGTCGGCGCGCGGATGGGTGCTCCTGCTCACCACCGGCCGTGACCCCGAGGCGGAACGGCGGGAGATCCGGGCCCTGGCGCGGCACCGGGTCGACGGCGTGCTCTACGCGACCACCGACCACCGGGTGGTGCACGTCCCCGACGAGCTGCGCCCGATGCCGGTGGTGCTGCTCAACGCCCGCAGTGCCGACGCCACGCTCCCCTCCGTGGTGCCGGACGAGCGTGGCGGTGCCGCCACAGCGGTACGGGAGCTGCTCGCCCACGGGCACCGGCGGATCGGTTTCGTCACCACCGCCGACGACGTCCCCGCCGCCCGGGGTCGGCTGCTCGGCTACCGGGAGGCGCTGTGGGCGGCCGGGGTGCCGTACCGGCCGGAGCTGGTGCGTGCCGACGCCGGCGATCCCGCCGGTGGGCACCGCGCGGCGCGCGCCCTGCTCGGCTCGGCCGACCGGCCGACGGCGCTGTTCTGTTTCACCGACGCGATGGCGATGGGCGTCTACCGGGCGGCGACCGAACTCGGCCTGCGGGTCCCGCAGGACCTCTCGGTGGTCGGCTGCGCCAACCAGGAGGTCATCGCCGACGGGCTGTTCCCCGCCCTGACCAGCGTGGCGTTGCCGCACCACGGGATGGGCACGTGGGCGGTCGAGACCATGGTGGAGCTGCTCGACCGGCCCAAGGGCGCCCGCCGTCGGGTGGCCCGTCACGTCGCCCTGCCGTGCCCGCTGGTGCGCCGGGCGTCGGTCGCCGCCGCACCGCACTGATCAGATCAGCGCAGGGACGGCGGCCCGGCCGGCGGCATCGGCACCTGGAGGTAGGTGGCGCCGCGCAGGTCCAGCCACGCCCGGTCGGGGGCCCGGACCAGCCGGAGCATCACCTCGGCGCAGGCCGGGCAGCAACCCACCAGCCCGGGGGCGTGGGCGTAGACGCGCAGGCCGGCCATCGGGCCGACCATGCCGCAGGACGCGCACCGCCCGGTCGCCGCGCTCAGGTCCACGGCCAGCAGCTCGCGCAGCGGCCCGTCGAGCATGTTGCCGTCCAGGTAGGACATCTCGGTCATCGGTTCTCCTCGCCGGTCAGCCGGTGGGCCCGAACCGTTCGGTGCGGACCCGCCGGGTCGGGTGGCCCAGCCCCACCAGCAGGTCCGCGACGGTCTCCACGAAGCCGGTCGGGCCGCAGACGTAACAGAGCGGTTCGAGGTCGGCCGGCCAGCCGTGGGTGTTCACGTCGGCCAGGCCGATCCGGTGCGGCTCGCCCCGCCAGCCGTCGGGGGCCTCGCGGGTGTAGACGTGGGTGACGTCCAGGCCGAGGTCGTCGCGGGCGCGGGTGCGCAGCTCGTCGGCGTAGATCACGTCCGCCGGGGTGCGGACCGAGTAGATCAGCCGGAACGGCGCGCGGTTGCCGGCGGCCCGGCGGGCCCGCACCATCGCCATCAGCGGCACCACCCCGGAGCCGCCGGCGACCAGCAGCACCGGCGCGGTCTGCTCGGGTCGCCAGACGAACCAGCCGCCGACCGGGCCGCGCACCTCCACCGGGTCGCCCTCGGCCCAGGTGTCGGTGAGGTACGGCGACACCTCGCCGTCGGGCACCCGCTGTACGGTCAGCGCGATCCGGTCGCCGTCGGCCGGGGCGGCGAGCGAGTACGAGCGGGCCGCCTGGTAGCCGTCGGGGGCGGTGAGCCGGACGTCGACGTGCTGCCCCGGCAGGTGCCCCGGCCAGCCGGGCACCGACAGCACGAGGGTCTGTGCGGTGGGCGTCTCGACACGGCGCTGCGCCAGGCGGGCCACCCGCCAGTCCAGCGGCCGCGCCAGCCGACCACCGGCCGCGGTCACCTCAGTCGCCCTGGTAGCGCTGCTCGCGCCACGGGTCACCGTAGTCGTGGTAGCCGGCGGTCTCCCAGAAACCGGGTTCGTCCTCGACGGTCAGCCGCAGCCCGCGTACCCACTTGGCGGACTTCCAGAAATAGAGGTGCGGCACCAGCAGCCGGGCCGGGCCGCCGTGCTCGGCGGGCAGCGGTTCGCCGTCGTATCCGTGCACCACCCAGGCCTGCCCGTCGCGCAGGTCGTCCAGCGGCAGGTTGGTGGTGTAGCCGCCGTACGAGTGGGCCTGGGCGTAGTCGGCAGCGGTGTCCACGCCGTCGAGCAGCACGTCCAGCGAGACGCCCTGCCAGCTGGTGCCGAACTTCGACCACCGGGTGACGCAGTGGATGTCGACCGTAGGGGTTTCCTGGGGCAGGTCCATCAGCTCCGCCCAGGACCAGCGGACCTCGTCGCCGGTCTCGGTGCTGAGCACGAACTCCCACCGGTCCAGCGGGACCCGGGGGGTCGGCCCGGCGGACAGCACCGGGAAGTCCTCGGTCAGGTACTGCCCCGGCGGCAGGGCCGGGTCGGTCGTTCGACGGCGGCCCTGGAAGCCCGGTGACACGATTCCCACCCGTCAGTCCTACCACCGCGGCGGGCGTGGGCGGGAGGGTTCCGGCGGACCGGGCCGCGACCGGCGGCGGCCCCGTCGCGGGCCGCCGCCGGTCGCGCACGGTCAGTGCTTGTCGACGACCACCTCGGCGTCGCCGGGTTCCCGGTCGCGGGTCGCCCGCAGGCTGGTGAGGGTGACCACGACCAGGACGCCGATGATGACCCCGAGCGAGGCCAGCGTGGGGATCTCCGGCACGCCCGACCAGATGCCGTGCGCCCAGTGCAGGCCGAGCTTGACGCCGATGAAGGCCAGGATGATCGCCAGGCCGTAGCTGAGGTGCACCAGGCGGCTCAGCGCGGCGTGCAGCACGAAGTAGAGCGCCCGCAGCCCGAGCAGGGCGAAGGCGTTGGTGGCGAAGACGAGGTAGGGGTCCTCGGTGATGCCGTAGACGGCGGGCACCGAGTCGACCGCGAAGACGATGTCGGTGGCGAGCACCGCGACCACCACCAGGGCGAACGGGGTGAGTGCCCGTCGGCCGTGCTGCCGGATCGTCATCCGGGTGCCGTGGTACTCCTCGACCACCGGCATGAACCGGCGCAGCAGCCGCACCGACCGCATCTTGTTGATGTCCACCTCCTGCTCGTGCCCGGAGAGGGCGTCGCGCAGCAGCTTGACGGCGGTGGCGATGAGGATGACGGCGAAGATCAGGAAAGCGAAGTCGAGGGTCTGCAACGCCGCCGCGCCGAGGGCGATGAAGACCGCCCGCAGCACCAGCGCGCCGGCGATGCCGTAGAGCAGCACCCGCTGGGCGAGCACGGCGGGCACCGCGAAGGCGGCCAGCAGCAGCATGAACACGAAGAGGTTGTCGACCGACAGCGACTTCTCGACCAGGTAGCCGGTCAGGTACTCGACGCCCTGCTGGGAGCCGAAGCGGTACCAGACCCAGCCGCCGAAGGCCAACGGCAGCGCGATGTAGAACGCCGACCAGCCCAGCGCCTCCCGGATCGACACCTCGTGCGGGCGTCGGGTGACCAGGAAGTCGAGCACCAGCAGGGCGAGCACGCCGACGATGGTCACCGCCCACAGGGTGGGGGTGCCGACCGACGACAACCCACCGGCAGCAAAGTACGACAGATCGGTCATGGAGCCTCCTCGAACACCGTGCCATGTTCGAGGTCTCCTTCACCCACGTTCGTCGTGGGCAACCACCCGAGGCGAGCCCGGAGCCCGCCGTACTGACCGGAATGGTTCGTGGGAAGTACTCCCCTCGTGCGGACCAGGTTAGGCCAGGTCCGGACGACTCGCCAAGTCAGGGCGACTCTCGTTCCGGGCATGGTTGCCCTGGTCAACGGCTGGGTGCCCCGACCCGCCGTGCCCCGTGCCGGCCGGTGGGTCAGGCCCGGCGCCCGGCGGCCGTGCCGGGGGCGAGCGCGGGCTCCACCAGGTCGCGGTAGTCGCGCGGCAGCCGGGTCACCAGACCGTCGAACTCGCCACCGCTGACCGCCTCGTGGACGGTGCCGAAGACCACCCGCACCACGTCCCGGGCAGCCGGCTCGTCCAGCTCGGCCCGCCGCGCCACCCGGGCGACGAACTCGGCCGCGCCGAACTGCTCGGCCGCCTCCGTTCCGGGGCCGGGCCGCAGCGCCAGCCGCAACGGCGCGGGCAGCTGCGTCGCCAGGTCGAGCACCTCACCGCCGGTCAACCGTTCGGCGAGGGTCGCCAGCGTCGCGTGGACCAGCACCACCGCCCGCTCGGGGTCGGTACGGACCCGCCGGGCCACCTGGTCGACGAAGGTGTCGTAGTTCATGCGGGGCTCCCTTCGACATGAGGCGGCCCGGTTACCCGCCGGGCCGCGCCGGAAACGACGCCACCCGCCCCGCTTTCCCCCGCCGGCTGCGCGTGACCGGCCGCCGGACGGGTAACCGCCGCCGATCGTGACCGGATCGAGGCGGCGAGGAGGCCCACCGATGGCCAGTCGGACCGAAGTCCTGCGGTACCTGTCCAGCCTGGACTACCCGGCGGCGAAGGACGCCGTGGTGCGCCAGGCCGAACGGGAGGGCGCACCGCCGGACGTGCTGCGGGCGTTGCGGGCGCTGCCGCCGGTGGACTACGCCAACGACGCGGAGGTGGCCCGCTCGGCCCGGATCGACCCCGCCCCGGAGATCGACCCCGCCCGGCGGGCACAGCAGGCGAGGGAGAAGCAGCACCAGCGGGTCGCCCAGCACCTGCGGAGCATCTGACCCCGGACAGGCGGGCGCCCCGGGTCACGAACCGCGACCTGGGGCGCACGCGTGCCTGTTCACCGGCGAACCGCCGGGTGGCCACCCGAACCGGGTGGGCATCGCTGCCACGATCAGCATAGGTCACGCCATCACCCGTACGGCTGATTTTGGCGAGACTGTGGGCGAGCACACCACGAGCCGGGTCACCCGTGCAGGTCACCCCGGCGGTCGCGGGCCTTCAACCGGACGGTCGGCAGTTCCGGGGCGGGCAGCGGCGGGGCCGGGTCGTCGGTGACCCGCCCGAACCGGTCCCGGCCGGCCATCCAGTCCGCCCGGGCGGCGGCCACCTCCTCGTGCGAGCGGCCGACGAAGTTCCACCACATGACCAGGGGCTCGTCGAACGGCTCGCCGCCGAGCAGCATCAGCCGGCTGCCCGGCTCGGCGGTCAGCTCCAATCCGTCCCGCCCGGTGCCGAGGTAGAGCAGCGCGCCGGGCTCCAGCGACACACCGTCCACCCGGGCCCGACCGGACATCGCCAGTAGGGCGTACTCGAAGCGGGGTCGCAGTCGCGCCGTCGCCGGGGCGGGGCCGTGCGCCGCCAGTTGCACGCCGAGCAGGGGGGTGTGCACCACCGCCGGGGACGCCTCGCCCGCCAGCTCCCCGACGAGCAGGGTGTGCTCCCAGTCGCCGGAGCGCCAGCGGGGCAGGTCGGCGTGGTGGGCGAAGCCGGCGGCACCGGCGCGCGCCGGGTCGGGCAGCGCCACCCACAGCTGCACACCGTGCATCAGCGGTGGATGGTTGGCCGGGGACCGCTCGGAGTGGGCGATGCCGTGCCCGGAGGTCATCACGTTGAGCTGGCCGGGGCGGATCGGCTGGACGTTGCCGAGGCTGTCCCGGTGCACGATCTCGCCGTCGAGCAGCCAGGTCACCGTCTGCAGGCCGGTGTGCGGGTGAGGGGGCACCTCCATGCCGGGACGCCGCGCCACGTCGTCCGGGCCGAAGTGGTCGACGAAGCACCACGCCCCGACCATCCGGCGGGCCCGCTGCGGCAGCAGCCGGCGCACGGTGGTGTACCGGCCCAGTGGCACGTCGTGGCCGGGCAGCAGCACACTGCCCGGGTCCTCGGCGGCGACGCCGGGTGGTCGGGTCTGCGCCGGCAACGATTCGGTACGGTCCACCACCCGACTCTATGCCGGCCGGCCCGCCACCGGTCCGGCCCCGGACGGTTCAGTCCTCGACGACGGTGACGGTGTTCGCCCCGGCGACCAGGTCGAGGTAGAGCCGGTCGGGTGACCGGTCCCAGTTCGGCGAGCCGACCGTCGCCCCCCGGGCCAACCCGTCGCGCCGGTCGCCGTACCAGACGACGCTGCCCGCGCCGGAGGTGGCGCGGACCCGGACCGGGGGTCCGCCGGGCGCGTGGACGACGAACTGGTTGACCCCGCCGGTCATCCGGACCGTGCGGGTGCCGGTGGTCGGCGGCAGCCGCAGGTCGATCCGGGCCGCGCCGCCGATCAGCTCCACCCCGGACACCCGCGCGCCGGTGAGGTCGAGAACGTGGTCGCTGACCCCGCCGACCAGCCGCAGCCGCCAGGTCAGCCGCGCGTTGAGCGTCACGTCGACGACGCCCCGGCCGGGCCGGTCCCGGCGGGTCACCCGCAGCTGAACCCGGTCGCCTGCGACCTGGGGCCGGGGGGTGAGTCCGGCGTCGGCCGGGCTGCTGATCCGGTACAGGTCGGCGCCGAGGTCGGCGGTGCGCAGTCGGAACGAGGTCACCCCGTCCAGCAGCTCGAAGGTGGCCCGGCGCAGCCCGTCGACAGGCGCGGTCAGGGTCCGCTCGGCGGCCTCGGCGGCACCCGCGCCGCCGGGATCGGCGGTCGCCCGCGCCGGGGGCGCGGCGCGGTCGCCGGAGGAGACGATCCCCAGCCGCTCGGGGTTCGCCATGGTCACCACCACCGCGACCGCACCGAGCGCGACCACCAGCACCGCGGCGGCGGCCAGCAGCCGCGCGCCGCGGGGCCAGGGTGAGCGGTACGCCGGTTCCCCCGCCGCCTCGACCGGTTCCCCGGTCACCTCGATCACCGGCTCGAAGACCGGTCGCCGTTCCTCCGTCGTCGGACGGTGCTCCTGCCCCGGCTCCGCCATCGTGCCTCCCCTGTCCCGGTCCCCGCACAGCAGTACGGTCCGGCCGCCGCAACGGATCATTCCGGCCGGCCCGGGACCGCGCGCCGGCCCCGGGGCACCGTCGGGCGGGGACGGCCGGCCGGTCCCGGGTGTTCGGCGCAGGGCCGTTCGCCAGGTCGGTGTGCCCGGCCCGCCACCCGGCCGCCGCGACGGGTCAGTCGGTGTCGCGTCCCCAGAGTCCGCCCCGGTAGACGGTCCCCCGGTAGGGCGTGCCGTCGGCGACGTCCGGCTGCCGCGCGACGTCACCTGCGGGTGCGGCGTCGGCGGCCGGGCGGGCGTCGGCGGACCAGGCGTCGGTGGCCGGGGCGGCGGCGCGGGCGGCACGCGCCCGGCGGACCCGGCTCAGCACGAACCAGCCGGCGGCGGCGACGCAGACCACGATGACGACCTTCTGGAACGACCCGACGTACTCCTCGACGACGTGCCAGTTGTCGCCGAGCAGGAACCCCGCCATCACGAAGGTGGTGTTCCAGATCAGGCTGCCCAGCGTGGTGTAGAGCAGGAACGTCATGATCGGCATCCGCTCCACCCCCGCCGGGATGGAGATCAGGCTGCGGAAGATGGGGATCATCCGGCCGAAGAACACCGCCTTGACGCCGTGCTTGAGGAACCACGCCTCGGTACGGTCCACGTCGCTCAGCTTCACCAGCGGCAGACGGGCCGCGATCGCCCGCATCCGGTCCCGCCCCAGCGCCGCGCCGATGCCGTAGAGCACCCACGCGCCGACCACGGACCCGAGGGTCGTCCAGAGGATCGCCGAGACCAGGCTGATCCGCCCCTGGGCGGCGGCGAAGCCGGCCAGCGGCAGGATCACCTCGCTGGGGATCGGCGGGAAGAGGTTCTCCAGCGCCACCGCCAGCCCCGCGCCGGGCCCGCCGAGCCGCTCCACCAGACCGGTGACGAACCCCACCGGCCCGTCCGAGGGAGGCTCGGCGGAGACGACCGTACGGGGGCTGAACACCAGGGAGCGTGGGATCATCCGACAAAGTTACGAGCCGGACGACGAATCGACCACGCGCAGCGGCGACAGCCACCGGTACGCTGGGCCGGTGCCCGGACGACTGACCGAACTGTGGCGGTATCCGGTCAAGTCGATGCTGGGCGAGGCGCTGCAGCACGCCACGGTGGACGGTCGGGGCGTGGCCGGGGACCGCCGGCTCGCCGTGCTCGACCACGACACCGGTCGGGTGGGCAGCGCGAAGCGGCCCCGACGGTGGGCGGCCCTGCTCGGCGTCCGCGCCACCGGCGACGCCCCCGACCGGGTACGCCTCACCCTCCCCGACGGCACCGTCCTCGACCATCCCGACGCCGGCCTGGACGCCGCACTGTCCCGGCTGCTCGGCCGGGACGTCACGCTGACCGACGCGGTGCCCGCCGACGCCCTGCTGGACCGGGCCGACCCGGACGCGGTGCTGGCCGACGGGATCGACGCGGACGTGCCGGTGACCGGCAACCCGCTCGGTGGCGTCGCCCCGCCGGGCAGCCTGGTCGACTTCGCGCCGGTGCACCTGGTCACCACGGCCAGCCTGGACGCGCTCGACCTGCCCCGGGACGCGGTGCCGCGCTACCGGCCCAATCTGGTCGTCGCGACCGACGCCCGGGGTTTCGTGGAGAACGACTGGGTGGGTCGGGAACTGCGGATCGGCGCGGAGGTGCTGCTGCGGGTGCTCGCGCCGACCCCCCGCTGTGCGGTGCCCACCCTGGCCCACGGCCCGCTCCCCCGTGCCCCGCAGGCGTTGCGCCGGCCGGCGCGACGCAACCGGGTGGTCCCGCTGCCGGGCCTGGGGCCGCAGCCCTGCGTCGGGGCGTACGCGGTGGTGGTGCGGGGCGGCCGGGTGGCCGTCGGGGACCGGGTCGAGCCGGCCTGAGCGCACGCACGGGTGCCCGGCCGCGCACGGACGGCCGGGCTCCGCCTCAGGGCTTGCGGCCGACCGCGCCGTACACGCTGACCTCGTCGACCGTGGGCCGGGGCTGCGGTTCGGCCTCGGCCCGCCACTGCGCCACCGAGACGACGCCGGGGTCGACGAGGTCGAGGCCGTCGAAGAAGCGGGCGAACTCGTCCCGGCTGCGCAGGTTGATCATCCCCGGTGGGGTGCCGTTGCGGTTGCCCGCCCGGGCCTCCTCGGCCACGGCGGGCGGCAGGTAGTCGTAGGTGGCGTGTGACGCGGCCAGGTAGCTACCCGGCGGCAGCGCCGCGAGCAACCGGCCGACCACCCCGTACGGGTCCTCGGTCTCCGTCACGAAGTGCAGGATGGCCACCAGCATCAGGGCGACCGGCTGGTCCAGGTCGAGGGTGCGGCGCAGTTCCGGGTGGTACAGGATCTTCTCGGGTTCACGCAGGTCGGCGTCGATGTAGGCGGTGGCGCCCTGGGCCGAGCTGGTCAGCAGCGCCCGGGCGTGGGCCAGCACGATCGGGTCGTTGTCGACGTAGACCACCCGGGCCTGCGGGGTGATCGCCTGGGCCACGTCGTGGGTGTTGTCGGCCGTGGGGATGCCGGTGCCGATGTCCAGGAACTGCCGTACGCCGGCCTCGCCGGCCAGGTAGGCGACCGCGCGTCGCAGGAACCGGCGGTTCTCCAGGGCGGCGGTACGCACGGTCGGGAAGGCCGCCGCCATCGCGTCGCCGGAGTCCCGGTCGGCCTGGAAGTTGTCCTTGCCACCCAGCCAGTAGTTGTAGCGGCGGGCCGGGTGGGCGACCGAGGTGTCGATCCGGTCGCTGGGGTGCGGGGCGGCGCCCGTCGGGGCATCGGCGGTCACAGGGTCCTCCATGACTCCGCGCCATCCGGTCGTCGATGGCGTCCGTCCACTGTCTCCGGTCGATCATCGTAGTGGCCGCCCTGGTGGAGCCGACGACCCGGTGCGGCCGTCACTGCGGGTACAGCTCGTCACGCAGTCGGGTGAGCACCTCGGGGGTCTGCTCCGGCGGGGTGGCCTCGACGCAGAGCCGCTCCATCGCGGCGGCGTAGTAGTCCAGGTCCTCCCGCTTGTCGAGAGAGGGCGCTGGTCAACTGCTCGATGTAGACGATGTCGGGCAGGTCGTCGTCGCCGAAGCGCAGGATGGTGAAGGCCCCGCCGGCGGCGGCGTGGCCACCGGCGTCGAACGGGATGATCTGCAGTCGGACGTGCGACGAGCGGGTCGCCTCGATCAGCGCGGTCAACTGCCCGTGCATCACCTGCGGGCCGCCGATCGGCCGGCGCAGGGCGGCCTCGTCGATCACCGCCCACAACTGCGGCGGGTCGGCCCGGTCCAGCACCTGCTGGCGCTGGATGCGCAGCTCCACCCGCCGGTCGACCTCCTCGACGGCGGCGCCCCGGTGTCCGAGCAGGACCACCGACCGGGCGTACTCCGGGGTCTGGAGCAGGCCGGGCACGAACTGCACCTCGTAGCTGCGGATCAGCGCGGCGGCGGCCTCCAGGCCCAGGTAGGACTGGAACCAGCCGGGCAGCACGTCGCCGTAGCGGTGCCACCAGCCGGGGCTGTTGGCGTCGCGGGCCAGCTTGAGCAGCGCCTCGCGTTCCTGCACGTCGGTCACCCCGTAGAGGGTGAGCAGGTCGGCGACGTCGCGCTCCTTGAAGCCGACCCGGCCCAGCTCCATCCGGCTGATCTTCGACTCCGAGGAGCGGATCTCCCAGCCTGCGCCCTCCCGCGTGACACCCTTGGCCTCCCGCAGCCGACGCAACTGCGCGCCGAGCAGCATCCGCAACACCGTGGGGCCGGTGGCCGGTCCCCCCTCGGCGGCAACCATCGTCACGTGCCCCGCCCCTCCACGCATGCCCCTGTACCCGATCACGGTCCCTGGCCCCCGCCCGACCGACGAGTAAGCATGCCATGAACCGACGGTGAGGTGAACATCCTCCGGACGGATACGGTCCCGTGGGCGGGACCGTCGGGCGTCAGCCGATCAGATGGTCGAAGTCGCCGTCGCGGGCACCGAGGACGAAGGCCGTTATCTCGTCCACCGTGTAGATCAGGGCGGGCCCCTCGGGATGGCGCGAGTTGCGCACGGCGATGCCGGCCCCACCGGGCAGTTCGGCCAACTCGACGCAGTTGCCGCTGGGGTTGCTGCGGCGGCTCTTCTCCCACCTCAGCGGGGGCAACTGGGTGGTGGGGACGCCGTTCTCAGGCTGCTGCATGGATGTCTTTCTGTCGGGGTGCGGAACCACTGTCGCGAGAGGACGTTGCGGTGTCGAAGGAGCGGTGCGACATCGAATCCGGCCGTGCTGCACGTGCATCTGCTATTGCATCTGCTTCGGACAGCGAGCATGATAACGCACGTGGCCGGTACTTATCCGTTCACTTTGGGTTACCAGGCTCAGGGCTTCACCTGGGCAAACGACGACCCGGCGGGGCACGACGGCGCCGCCGCACGGGCCGTGCGCCGACACTGCGAGGGAGGACCCGTGCCGGATCCGTTGACCGTCGCGTCCGGCGTTTCCGCGGCCGGAGCCCTGGTCTCGGTGTGGCAGCTACGCCGCCGGGCCCTGCAGGCCGAGGCGGAACTGGAGCAGCTGCAGGCCGAACTGGCCGCGGAACGGCACGCCGCCAGCCACGACCCGCTCACCGGGCTGCCCAACCGACGGGCCTTCTACCGGCTGGCCGCCACGCTGCTCACCGACGCCGGCGGGCAGCCCCTCATCGCGGTGGTCCTCGACCTCAACGACTTCAAGCAGGTCAACGACCGCTACGGGCACGCGGCCGGCGACCAGGTGCTGATCAGCGTCGCCCAGCGGCTGGCCGCCTTCGCCGGCGACAACCTGGTCGCCCGGCTCGGCGGCGACGAGTTCGCCGGCCTGCTGGCCAGCCCCTCGGTCGACCGACGCTGGATCGACCACGCCACCCGGCGGCTCTGCGAGGCGATGGCCGCCCCCATCCCGCTGGGCGCGTGCAGCGTCCGGGTCACCGCCTCGGTCGGGCTCGCCCCGGTCACCGGCCCCACCCAGCTCGCCGATGCGCTCTGCCGGGCCGACGCCGCGATGTACCGGGCGAAGGGCGTCACCAGCCGGCAGTCACCCCGGCAACTGCTCGACGCCGCCCGCCTCGCCGAGTGCTGAGCCGCCGCCCCGGCCGGGGCGACCCCACGCGGCGACGACGGTGGCGGTGGGTCAGCGCCAGCCGTACCCGGAACGCAGCGCCTGCCCGACCCGGTCGAAGCGCCCCCGGTCCAGCACCGCGCCCTCCCGGCGGATGCCGTCCTCACGCATGGTGAGCACCCGGTCCAGCCGTACCCAGCTCGGGCGGGCCTCGCGGTCCCACTCACCCGGGCCCAGCGCCAGCCAGTGCCGCTGGCCGTCCCGCTCGCTCTGGCTGGACAGCATCAACCCGAACAGGGTGCGGCTGGCCCGGCCGACCACCAGCACCGGACGGTCCTTGCCCTGCTTCGGGTCGTCCTCGTAGGGCACCCAGGTCCAGACGATCTCGCCCGGGTCGGCCTGACCGTCCGGCTCCGGGGCGTACGACAGCTCCCGCCGTTGCAGGGCGCTGACCTGACGCCGCCGGGCCACCTGCGCCGGGATCGGACCGGGGGTGGCGCGCTGCGCGCCGGTCACCCGGCCGAGCCGGGACGCCACGTTCCTCAACAGACCTGCCACGGCGGGCAGCCTACCGCCAGCCGGGCCGGCTCACCCGTCGAGGTCGCCGGCCCGGCGCAGCAGCACCGCCCGTTCCCGCACGTTGCGGCACAGCCTGGCGGCGAACTCCAACTCGGCGCGCGCCTCGACGGTCCGGCCGAGCCGGGCGAGCAGCTCACCCCGGACGCTCGGCAGCAGGTGCGACCCGGCGAGGCGGCCGGTGGCGGCGACCTCGTCCACCACGGCCAGCGCCGGCTGCGGCCCGTCGGCCATCGCCACGGCCACGGCCCGGTTCAGCTCGACGACCGGCGACGGCGCCACCCGGCCGAGCGCCTCGTAGAGCAGCACCACCCGGGACCAGTCGGTCTGGGCCACCGACGGGGCACCGGCGTGGCAGGCGGCGATCGCCGCCTGCAACCCGTACGGCCCGAGGCCGCGCCCCGCCGCCACGGCCCGGCGCAGCGCCGCCATCCCCCGGCGGATCGCCGACCGGTCCCACCGCCGCCGGTCCTGGTCCGCCAGCAGTACCGCCTCGCCGTCGGCGTCGACCCGGGCCGGGAAGCGCGCGGCGGTCAGCTCACACAGGGCGAGCAGGCCGTGCACCTCCGGCTCGGCGGGCAGCAGCGCGGCCAGCGTCCGGGCCAACCGGATCGCCTCGTACGCCAGGTCGGGGCGGAGCAGGTCGGTGCCGGCCGTCGCCGTCGACCCCTCGGTGAAGATCACATAGAGCACGCCCAGCACCGCACCGAGACGTTCCCGCCGCTGCGGTGGCTCCGGCAGGGCGAACGGCACCCCCGCGGCGGCGATCGTCTTCTTGGCCCGGGTGATCCGTGCCTGCACGGCGGGCACCGGCACCAGCAGCGCCCGCGCGATCTCCTCGCTGGACAGGCCGCCGACCACCCGCAGCGTCAACGCCAGCCGGGCCGGCGGCGGGAGCACCGGATGACAGGCCACGAACATCAACGCCAGCACGTCGTCGTCGACCCGGTCCGGGTCCCAGGGCAGGTCCGCGTCTCCGGACCCGCCGGCCGGCTCGGCGAGCCGGCCGGCGAGCACCGCGTAGCGGTCGTCGAGCGCGGCCCGGCGGCGGAACGCGTCGACCGCCCGCCGCCGGGCGGTGGTGAGCAGCCAGCCCACCGGGTTCGCCGGCACCCCGTCGCGCGCCCAGCCGACCAGGGCCTGCGCCACCGCCTCCTGGGCGACGTCCTCGGCGAGCGCGAAGTCGCCGGTGTACCGGGCCAGCGCGCCGACGATCCGGGCCGACTCGATGCGCCAGAGCGCCTCGACGGCCCGCCGGGCCGACTCGGCGTCCGGCGGGTCGTCGGTGGGCACCGTGCTCAGAGCTGGCCGGTCCGCTCGCGCCACTCCCGCTCCCTGACGATGAACTCGTTGTCCTGCGGGAACTCGTCGATGCCGGGGACCCGGCGCACCTCGCACCTGCTGCCGGGCAGCGCCGGCATCCGCCGGGCCCACTCGACGGCCTCCTCCTTCGACGCCACGTCGAGCAGGTAGAAGCCGCCGAACAGCTCCTTCGTCTCGCCGTACGGGCCGTCGGTGACGACCGGGGTCTCCCCGCTGTAGTCGACCACCACGCCCTGCGCCGGGTCCTCCAGGCCCTCGGCGGCCACCAGCACGCCCGCGCGGATCAACTCGTCGTTGAACCGCCCCATCGTCTCCAGCATCTCCTCAAGCGGGATCTTCATCATCGTCGCCAGGGACTCGTCCGTGTTCCGCATGATCAGCATGTACTTGGCCATCGTCGCTCCTCGTCGTCGGGTCGCCGTTCGACCCGCTCACCCTCTGGTCGAACGGGGACCGGGCCGGATCGACACGACCGTCCGGTGAATTTTCGTCAGGCCGGCCGTCGGGCCAGCACCAGGGTGGTCCGCAGGTCGAGGGTGACGGTGCCGCCGAAGCCGTCGACGGCGGCCCCGATCGCCGCGAGGACCCGCTCCCGCTGCTGCGGTGGGCGGCGCAACTGCGGCGAGAAGGTGCCGACGAGTCGCTGGTACCGCGCCGTGGTCAGCGGCACCGGCCGGCGGAACGCCGACGACCGGACGTCGGTGAACAGCCCGCTGCCGGTGACGTCGGTGTGGAACCAGTCCTCCGGCTGGTCGTGGTGCGGCACCGGGTCGACCGACTCGAACGCCGCCCGGATCGCCGCCGACTGGGCCGGGTCGACGTAGTCGTACCGGTGGGCGAAGACGGCCAGGGTGCCGCCGGGGGTCAGCGCGTCGTGGGCCCGCCGGTTGCGGGTGGCCGGGTCGAGCCAGTGCCAGGCCAACGCGCAGGCCAGCAGGGGCACCCCGGCCGGCGGTGGCGACCACTGCTCGAACCGGGCGAGGACCACCTCGACGTCGGGGAACCGGGCGGCCAGCACCGCCGCCATCCGCGCGTCCGGCTCGACGCAGGTCACCCGCGCCGGGGCGGCCCCGACCGCCGCCGGGCGCGGGTGGGCCGGCCCGTCGGGGTGGGCGAGGTCACGCAGCAGCGCGGTGGCCAGGCCGGTGCCCGCGCCGACCTCGACCAGCCGGGCGGGGGGTCCACCGTGATAGGCGAGGATGGTGTCGGCGAGGGCGACCGGATAGCCCGGCCGGATCTCGTCGTAGTCGTCCGCCACCTCGCCGAAGAGCTCCACCATGATCGCCATCGTCGCACCGTCACCGCCCCGGCGGTGCCCCGTCGAGGGAGGCCCATGACCGAACTGCCCCGGGACCTGCCGGTGATCGAACGCACCGCCGTGCGGCTGGTGGTCCGCGACACCGACGGCCTGATCCTGCTGTTCCACACCCGCGACCCGGAACACCCCCGGCTGGGCACCTGGTGGGAGCTGCCCGGCGGGGGCGTCGACCCCGGTGAGACGTACCCGCAGACCGCCCTGCGGGAACTGCGCGAGGAGACCGGCTTCGTGGTCACCGCCGCGCAGCTCGGCCCGCCGACCTGGCGACGGCGGGCCAGTTTCATCCACCGCCGGTTGCGCCACGTCCAGGACGAGGTGGTGCTGACCGTACGCCTCGACGCCGCCGCGCCGGACGTCGACGGGGCGGACCGCCTCGACTACGAGGTGGAGGACTACTTCGGGTTCCGCTGGTGGCCGGTCGAGGAGATCGTGACCAGCACCGCCCGGTTCTACCCGGGTCGGCTGCCCGCGCTGCTCCCCGCGTTCCTGGCCGGCGAGCGGATCGACGAACCGTTCGAACTCTGGTCCTGACCGGGGTGCCGGCGGCCCGTGCGGTGGGCACAGTGGAGGGCATGACGACGATCCCGTACGACCCGCTGGCCCGGTACGCCGCCCGGCTGCACGCCGACCTCGGCGCCCGGCACCACGTCGCCTCCCCGCTCGGGGCCTGGCTGCTGCTGGCGCTCGCCGCACCGGCCGCCACCGGCGCGGTCCGGGACGAACTGGCCGACGTGCTCGGCGTCGACGGGGAGACCGCGGCGGCGGCGGCCACCGCGCTGCTGGACCGGCCGCACCCGCTCGTGCCGTCGGCCACCGCCGTCTGGCACCGGCCCGGCACCGCCCCCGACCGGCTGGCCGGCTGGTGGGACGGGCTGCCCCGGAGCACCGCCACCGGCCCGCTGCCCGACCGGGCGGGCCTGGATGCCTGGGCCCGTGAGCACACCCTCGGCCTGGTCGACCGGTTCCCGCTGACCGTCTCCCCCCGGGTGCTGCTGGCGCTGGCGAGTGCGCTGGCCACCCGGATCTCCTGGGCCACCCCGTTCGACCTGGTGCCCGGCGCGGCGCTCGGCCCCGACGACCCGCGCGACGCGACCCGGCCGGACGACGGACCCGCCCACCCGACGGGCGCGGGGCACGGACCGGACCGGGGGCACGGGCACGGACCCGACGGGGAGCACGGGCACGGACCCGACCGGGGGCACGGGACGGCCGGGCCGGGCGGCGGCTGGGCGGGGCGGCTGTCCCGGGTGTTGCGCAGCCCGGAACACGGGCACCGCGCCTGGATCGCGGCGACGGGCCCGGCCGGCGACGTCGCCGTGCACGCCGCCGCGGCGGTGGAGCGCGACGGGGCCGGGCTGGTGGTGCTCTCGGTGCTCGCCGACCCGGCGGTCCCCGCGGCCGACGTCCTCGCCGCCGGCTACGCGCTGGCCGGTGCGGCGGTGGACGGCGAACCGGCCCGCCGGTCGCTGTTCGACCTGCCGCTGGGCCCGGGTCCCCTCGGCACGCTGCGCGAGGAGCCGGTGCGCACCGCCGCCCGCGACGGCCGGGAGGAACGCCACCGGGCGGTGCTGCCCTGCTGGTCGGCCCACGACGAGCACGACCTGACCGCCCCCGGGCTGGGGTTCGCGGCGGTGGGGCGGGCGCTGGGTGGGCTGCTCGGCGTCGACGTGGGCGTCGAGGCCCGGCAGGCGACGGTGGCGCACTACGGCCGGTACGGCTTCGAGGCCGCCGCCGTGACCGGGGCGTTCGCCCTGACCAGCCTCCCGCCGGAGGGCGTACGCCGCAGCGCCGAGTTGCGGTTCGGGCACCCGTACGCGGTGCTGGCGGTGGCCACCGACCACCGGGACGGCGAACCCGGGCCGTGGCACGGGCTGCCGGTCTTCTCCGCCTGGGTGGCCGAGCCCCGGGAACCGGTGGACACCGACCTCGTCGACCCGGTCGAGTCCTGGTGACCGGGGTCCACCGGCGCTGACCGGCGTCGGCGCTGACCGGCGTCGGCGCTGCCGAGGTCCGGGCGGCGACGACCAGGCCCGACCGCGACGTTCGCCCCCGAGGCGGCACCGTCCCCGGGGGACCCGCCGCGGTCGGGGGTCCCGCGCCCGCGCGGGCACGACGGGTGTCGCCATGCCCGCGCGAGCGCTCAGCCGGCCACCGACGCCGGCTCCGGGCGGGCCTTCGCCCGCTCGGCGAGCCGCCGCTGCCGCTCCTGCGCCCCGATCAGGTCGTCGGGGAGCGAGTCGGGCACCTCGATGTCGAACCGGCGCAGCATCCGGATCGCGAACCCGCCGAGCGTGATCAGCACCAGGGCCAGCCCGAAGCAGACGTACGCGAAGCCGATGCCCCGACCCGGACCGGTGCCGATCACCGCGCCCACCGAACCGGCCAGTGCCCCGCCGTCGGCGAGCATCGGCTCGAACAGCGCGGTCGCGCCCGGGGCGAGCAGCGCGAAGCCGATCGGCAGGGTCGACCAGGAGATCGTCTGGTTCAGGCTGAACACCCGGCCGTGGAACCGCTGCGGGACCTTCACCTGGACGATCGTGGCGTAGATCGACTGGGCGGTGGTCATCGCCATGGCCAGCCAGAACGCCCCGAAGGCGATCATGACCACGGAGGCGTCCAGACCGATCAGCACACAGCCGACGGCGGTGCCCAGGTTGCCGATCAGCACCCCGATCATCCGCCGCTGCCGGGGCCCGCCCCACAGCGACATCAGCACCCCTCCGGCCACCGCGCCGATCGCCTCGGCCAGCGCCACCTGCGCCACCTGGGTGGCGGTGCCGAACGACAGCACCAGCGGGGTGGTGAGCACCAGCGCCGGGGCGAGGAAGACGTTGCCCAGCGCGAAGTAGCCGAGCATCAGCCGGAAGCCCTTGTGCCGCCACGAGTAGCGCAGACCGTTGGCGATCGCCACCAGCAGCCGTTCCCGGGGCCGCCAGCCGAGCAGGTCGGGGAAGCGGACCACGGCCAGCGTCAGCACCGCCACCAGGTAGCTCGCCACGTCGATCAACAGGATGCCCTTGAGGCCGATCGCGGCGAGCAGACCGGCCGCGAAGACCGGCATCAGGAGCATCGCGAAACCGCTGGAGAGCTGGGTGATACCCATCGCGTGCCCCAGGTAGCGCTTCGGCACCAGCTGCGGCACCGCCGACTGGAAGGCGATCCGCTGGAACGACCCGGCCACCTGACTCAGCGCCACCAGCCCGTAGATGTGCCACAGGGCGAGGTTGTCGGTCCAGAGCAGGGCGGCGAGGACGAGCTGGATGGAACCGGACACGCAGCTCGCGATCATCATGATCCGTCGCCGGCTGACCCGGTCGGTGAGCGCGCCGGCCACCGGGAGCATCAGCACCCCGCAGATCAGCGCCAACGCCCACAGCAGGCCCAGGTCGGCCACCGACCCGGTCCGGGTGAACAGCCAGATCGGCAGGGCGAACGCGGTCAACGCCGAGCCGGTGGTGGAGACGAGCTGCCCGGCGGTGACCGCGACGAAGCGGGCCATGCTCGGTTTCACCACCGCCGGGGCCGGCCGGTCGGCGTCGCCGACGCGCAGGTGGTCGGCGACCACCCAGCCGGCGTCCTCGCCCCGGGCCGCCGGGCCGAGCGCCGAGACGTCCCCGGCCCGCACGGCCGGGTGCACCTGGGTGACGATCTCGGCCAGCTCGTCGGCCCGGTACTTGAGGAAGAAGTGGCCGGCCTGGTCAAGCACCACCAGGCCGAGGGTGTCGCTGAGGAACTGCCACTCCGCGTACCGCTCGGTGTGGTAGTCGGTCACCGGGTCCTCGGAGCCGACCACCGAGACGATCGGCGCCCGCAGCTTCGCCGCGCCCCGGTCGAGCAGCCCGGTGAAGTACTCCTCCGACGCGCGGGAGTCGGCCCGCATGTTGCTGATGATCCGGTCGGCCTGCTCCGGCTCCAGCTCGTCGGTGTCCACCCCCATGCTCTTGAGCCAGCTCGCGTAGTGCCGGTTGCTGCTCAACTGCTCCAGCCGGTTACGCAACGCCGCGAAGGCGCCCTTCGGCCGGGCGAACGGGAACATCGCCCCGATGTAGACGACCTCCAGCTCCCGCCCGGCGGCCTCCACCTTGCGCGCGACCTCGGCGATGATCGCGCTGCCCACCCCGCAGTGACCGTAGAGGGCCAGCGGGCCCTCGATCCGCTCCACGATCTCGGCGGCCACCCGGCTGGTCAGCTCGTCGAACGGCAGGGCGTCCTCGGTCAGCCCGACGTCGTGGCCGGGGATGGCCAGCGACCACAGCGCGTGCCCGGCGGGCAGCGCGTCGGCCAGCGGCTGGTAGACGATGGCGCTGCCGCCGCCGTACGGGACGCAGACGTAGCTGAGCACCCGCCTGCCGGCCGGGATCGGCTTGGTCAGCTCGTAGAGCAGTCGACGCGGACCGGCCGCCTCGGCGTCGCCGGTCATGAACGCGGCCAGCTCGCGGATGGTGCGCTGCTGGAACAGGTCCATCACGCCGACCGCCCGGCCGCCGTGCTCGGCCCGGCGGATCTTCGCCACCACCTGGGTGGCGAGCATCGAGTGCCCGCCCAGGTCGAAGAAGTCGTCGTCGATGCCGAGCGTCGGCACGCCCAGCACCTCCGACCAGATCCCGGCGAGCAGCCGCTCGGTGTCGTCGCGCGGCTCCACCAGGGCCACCGACGCCTCGCGGGTGACCACCGGCGCGGGCAGCGCCCGACGGTCGAGCTTGCCGTTCGGGGTCAGCGGCAACGCGTCCAGGGTGACGAACGCGGCCGGCACCATGTACTCCGGCAGGGTCTCCTTCAGCGCCGTCTTCAGCGCGGCGTGCTCGGCCCCGCCCACCAGGTACGCGGTGAGCCGCTTGTCGCCGGGGCTGTCCTCGCGGACGATCACCGCCGCCTCGGCCACCCCGGGCTGCTCGCGCAGGGCGCTCTCGATCTCGCCCAGCTCGATGCGCAGGCCGCGCAGCTTGACCTGGTGGTCGATCCGGCCCAGGAACTCGATCACCCCGGCCGGGTCGGCCCCGGTCGTCGTCCCCGCCGGGTCGGGCACCCAACGGGCCAGGTCACCGGTGCGGTACAACCGGGCGCCCGGCTCGCCGGAGAACGGGTCCGGCACGAACCGTTCGGCGGTCAGCGCCGGCCGCAGATGGTAGCCACGGGCCAGGCCCACCCCACCGATGTGCAGCTCACCGGCCACCCCTACCGGGCACTCCCGACCGGCCGGGTCGAGCACGTGCAGCCGCAGGTTGGCGATCGGCCCACCGATCGGCACGCCGGTCAGCCCGGCCAGCAGCGCCGGGTCGCAGTGCCAGGCGCTGACGTCGATCGCCGCCTCGGTCGGGCCGTACAGGTTGTGCAGTGCGCAGTGCGGCAGCCGGGCGGTGAAGTCCACCGCCGAGGCCAGCGGCAGCTCCTCGCCGGAGCAGATCACCCGCCGCAGCGCGGTGGCCGCCTCCACCCCCTCCTCGGCCAGGAACACCGTCAGCATCGACGGCACGAAGTGGGCGGTGGTGACCCGCTCGGCCACCAGCACGTCGCGCAGGTAGCCGGCGTCCTTGTGGCCGCCGGGCCTGGCCAGCACCAACCGGGCACCGGTACGCAGCGGCCAGAAGAACTCCCACACCGACACGTCGAAGCTGGCCGGGGTCTTCTGCAACACCGCGTCGTCGGCGTCGAGCCGGTAGGTCTTCTGCATCCAGTCGAGCCGGTTGACGATGCCCCGGTGGGTGTTCGGCACCCCCTTCGGGCGACCCGTCGACCCCGACGTGTAGATCACGTACGCCAGGTGTTGCGGGCCGGCCAGCGGGGTCGGGTCGGTAGGCGGCTGGTCGGCCCAGACCGCCGGGTCGTCCAGGGCCAGCACCGTCGCGTCGACGGTGGGCAGCACGTCACGCAGCTGCTCCTGCACCAGCACCACCGGCGCGGCGGCGTCGGTCAGCATGAAGGCCAACCGGTCGGCCGGGTACTCCGGGTCCAGCGGCAGGTACGCCCCGCCGGCCTTGAGCACGCCGAGCAGGCCGGCGACCAGCTCCACGGAGCGTTCCGCGCAGACCCCGACCAGGGTCTCCGGGCCGACGCCGGCCGCCCGCAGCCGGTGCGCCACCCGGTTCGCCGCCGCGTTGAGCTGCGCGTACGTCGTCGACACGCCCTCGATGGTGACCGCCACCGCGTCCGGGGTGGCCGCCGCCGCCGCCTCGATCGGGCCGTGCAGCGTCTCGGCCGTCGGGAAGTCGGCGGTGGTGTCGTTCCAGGACGCCAGCAGCGCCCGTTCCCCGGCGGGGAGCAGGTCCAGCGCCGACACCGCCACGTCCGGGGTGGCCACGACCGCGCGCAGCAGGGCGCACCAGCGGTCGGCCATCCGGGTCACCGTGTCCCGGTCGAACAGGTCGGTGTTGAAGACCAGCTTGCCCCAGAGCCCGTCGACGGTCTCCACGGCGTGCAGCTCGAAGTCGAACCGGGTGGCCCGCAGCTCCATCGGGGTCCAGTCGAACGTCACGTCGGTGGCGTCGGAGACCTCGGTGAACCGGCCCATCTCGTAGTTCTGCAGCACGAACATCGCCTGGAACACCGGCGAGCGGCTGACGTCGCGGGGCAGGCCCAGTTCGTGGACCACCTTCGCGAACGGCACCTCGGCGTGCTCGAAGCCGTCCAGCACGCTGCGCCGGGTGCGTTCCAGCAGCTCGGTGAAGGTCGGGTCACCGGCCAGCTCGGCACGCAACGGCAGCATGTTGATGAACATGCCGACGATGTTCTCCAGCTCCGGGGCGGACCGGCCGGCCACCGACGCGCCGACCGCGAAGTCCTCCTGACCGGCGTGCCGGGCCAGGAAGACCTGGTAGGCGGCGAGCAGCGTCATGAACAGGGTGCCGCCGGACTCCCGGGTCAGCGCCGTCAGGCGTCCCGTCTCGGCCGGGTCGAGCCGGAACTCGACGAAGTCGCCCCGGTAGGTCTGGGTGGCCGGGCGGGGCCGGTCCAGCGGCAGCTCCAGCGGGGTGATCCCGGCCAGCCGGGACTTCCACCAGTCCAGGTGCGACCGGGCCGCCGGGCCGCCAAGCTCCCGGGCCTCCCAGACGGCGAAGTCGCCGTACTGCACCGGCAGGGTGGGCAGCTCGCCGCCCCGGTAGGCGGTGATCAGGTCACGCAGCAGCACGTCGACCGACCAGCCGTCACCGACGATGTGGTGCTTGCTGAGGAACAGCACGTGGTCGTCGGCGGCCAGCCGGATCAGCAACGCCCGCAGCAGCGGCCCGGCCGCCAAGTCGAACGGCGCGAGCGAGGCCGCCTCCACCAGCTCCTGCGCGGCCCGCTCGTCCGGGGCGTCGACCACGGTCAGCGGCACCTCGACCGCGTCGGCGATCACCACGGTCGGCTTGCCGTCGGCGTCGGCGGGGAACCGGCTGCGCAGCGACTCGTGCCGGGCGGTCAGCGCGGCGAGGGCGGCGCGCAGCGCCGTGACGTCGAGCGGGCCACGCACCCGCAGCGGCACCGCGATGTGGTACGCCGCCTCGCCCGGGGCGAGCTGGTCCATGAACCAGACCCGCTCCTGGGCGTACGACAGCGGCACCTCGACGTCGTCGGGCCGTGGCGTGATGCGGGCGGCGGGGGTGGCCTGCCGTCGGCGCAACCGTTGGGCGATCAACGCCGCCCGGGCGGCCTCCCGGGAATCCTTCAGGTCCGTCATGCGGGGGTGTCCTTCTCCGCCGCCAGCAACGCGGCGACCTCGGTCTCGGAAAGGTCGTCCAGCTCGGCGGCGATCTGCGCCTCGATCTGGGCGGCCAGGTCGGCCACCACGGGGCTGCCGAACAGCGCCCGCATCGGCAGGTCGACGTCCACCTCGGCCCGGATCCGGGCCATCGCCCGCATGCCGCGCAGCGAGTTGCCGCCGAGGGCGAAGAAGTCGTCGAGCGCGCCGACCTTCTCCACCTGCAGGATGTCGGCGTACACCTCGGCGACCAGGGTCTCGGCGTCGGTGCGGGGCGGGACGTAACCGTCGCCGGCCACCGACTCCGGCGGTGCGGGCAGCGCGGCCCGGTCCAGCTTGCCGTTCGGGGTCAACGGCAACGCGTCGAGCCGGACGAACGCGGCCGGCACCAGGTGCGCCGGCAGCTCCCGGGCCAGCTCGGCGGCGAGGTGCGCCTCCTCGGCGGTGCCGACGTGGTAACCGACCAGGGTCGGCTCCCCCGAGTCGGTGCGTACGGCCACCGCCGCCTGGTGCACCTCGGGGTGCTCCCGCATCGCCGCCTCGATCTCGCCCAGCTCGATCCGCATCCCCCGCACCTTCACCTGGTCGTCGCGGCGACCCAGGTAGTCGAGGGTGCCGTCGGTCCGCCACCGGGCCAGGTCACCGGTGCGGTACATCCGCTGCCCCGGCGGGCCGTACGGGCAGGGCAGGAACCGCTCGGCGGTCAGGCCGGGCCGACCCAGGTAGCCCCGGGCGAGCTGGTCACCGGCGACGTACAGCTCACCGACCACCCCCGGCGGGACCGGCTGGAACGCGGCGTCGAGCAGGTACACCCGGCTGGTGGCGGTGGGCCGGCCGATCGACACCGGGCCGGCGGGCACCTGCTGCCCGGGGGCGAGCCGGGCGGCGACACAGCCGACGGTGGCCTCGGTGGGGCCGTACTCGTTGACCACCGCCACGTCCGGGTGCGCGGACCGCCAGTCGGCGAGCTGCTCCCCGGTGAGCGCCTCGCCGCCGATCACCAGGTCGGTGGTGGGCGACAGCGCCTCCTCCAGCAGCGGCAGGTGGCTCGGGGTGACCTTGAGGAACGTCGGCCGTCCACCCACCCGGGCCGCCGGGGAGTCGATCCCGGCCAGCCGGACGGTGCCCCCGGCGGTGAGCGGGCCGAGCAGCCCGGTCACCGTCAGGTCGAACGAGACAGGCGAGTGCAGCAGGGCGGTGCCGGACAGCCCCGGGTAGGTGTCCCGGGCCCAGGCCAGGTACGCGACGATCGCCCGGTGCTCCACCACCACGCCCTTGGGGCGGCCGGTCGAGCCGGAGGTGTAGAGCACGTAGCCGGGGTGCTCCGGGCGCAACGGGGCGATCCGGTCGGCGTCGGTGAGGTCCGCACCGTCGGCGTCATCGGCGGGACCGGCGGCACCGTCGACCAGCAGCGCGTCGCCCGGCACCAGGATGGCGGTCTCCGCCACGGCCAGCACCAGCGCCGGCGCGGCGTCGGTGAGCAGGTAGCCGATCCGGCCCGCCGGATAGCCGGTGTCCACCGGCACGTACGCGGCCCCCGCCTTGAGTACGGCGAGGATCGCCACCAGCAGCTCCGGGCCGCGCGGCAGAGCCAGCGCCACCCGGGTCTCCGGGCCGACGCCCCGGCCCACCAGCACCCGGGCCAGCCGGTTCGCGGCGGCGTTGAGCTGCGCGTACGTCAGCGTGACGTCCTCGCAGACCAGGGCGGTGGCGTCCGGGGTGGCCGCCACCTGCCGCTGCACCTCGTCGACGACGGTGGCCGACGGTCCGGCCACGGCCACCCCGGCCCACCCGCCGAGGACCAGGTCCCGTTCGGCGTCGGCGAGCAGCGGCAGCGCGGAGACCGGCTGCCGCGGGTCGGCCACGGCCGCGTCGAGCAGCCGGACGTAGCGGGCCACGACCGCCTCGGCGGTGGACCTGTCGAACAGGTCGGTCCGGTAGACCAGCCGGCTCTCGCCGGTGGTGATGTCGAAGGCCAGGTCGTCCTTGGTGGTGCCCAGCTCCACCGGGTCCAGCCCCGAGTCGGGGATGAAGTTCAGCGCGGTCTGGAAGATCGGCTGCACCGACGGGTCCCGCTCCGGGGCGACCGCCTCGACGATCGCCTGGAACGGGGTCTGCCCGTGCTCCAGGGCGTCGACCAGCCCGTCGCGGACCCGGCCGAGCAGGTCGGTGAAGCGCGGGTCGCCGCCGACGTCGCAGCGCAGCGCCACCGGGTTGACGAACATGCCGATCAGCGGGGTCAGCTCGGCGGTCTCCCGGCCGGCGGTGGAGACCCCGACCACCACGTCGGTGTCGCCGGAGATCCGCGACAACAGCGCCGCGAAACCGGCCAGCAGCACCATGTACGGGGTGACCGCCGACCCGGCGGCCAGCCGGGTGACCCGGTCGAGCAGCCCGTCGGGCAGGTCGAAACGCACCTCGTCACCGGCGAAGCCGAGCTGCGCGGGGCGGGGCCGGTCCAGCGGCAGGCCGGTGGCCTTCGGGGCGCCGGCCAGGTGACCGGTCCAGAAGGCGAGCTGCCGGTCCCGTTCCGCGCCGGTGAGCTGGTCGCGTTGCCACACCGCGAAGTCGGCGTACTGGATGGGCAGCTCCGGCACGGCGGCCGGCACGCCGGTCGACGCGGTCCGCGCGAACGCGGCGATCTCGGCGCCGAACAGCACCGCCGAGTGGCTGTCGAAGACGGCGTGGTGCACCACCAGCAGCAGCGTCCACCCGTCGTCGAAGCGGATCAGCCGGGCCCGCCACAGCGGCGGCGCGTCCAACGGGATCGGGGTCCGGGCCAGCTCGACGCGCAGCGCGTCGGACCGCCGCAGGCGCTCCGGATCGGGCAGCCCACGCAGGTCGTCGACGGGCAGCCGGGGCGGCTCGTACTCCCGGACCACCTGCACCAGGGTGCCGTCGTCGACCCGCAGGTGGGTGCGCAGCGCCTCGTGCCGGGCGACGACCTGACCGAACACCTCGGTCGCCGTCTCGGCGTCCAGGTCGGCGGGCAGCCGGCACGGCACCGACACGTTGTAGACCGGGGAGGACGGGTCGAGCTGGTTGGCGATCCAGACCCTTTCCTGTGCGAACGAGGCGGGGAAGGTCCACTCGCGGGTCATGCCGTCTGCTCCCGTACCGAACGCGGGCGCATGTCGGTCCAGACCTCGTCGACGTGGGCCAGGCACTCCTCGCGGCTGCCGGTGAAGCCCGCGTCGTGCCAGCCGGCGGGCAGGTCGCGGTCGGCCGCCCAGATCGAGTACTGCTCCTCGTCGTTGCGCACGACCAGGAATCGGGTGTCGGCCATCAGTTCGCTCCAGCGGTGTCGGGGGTGTGCGGTTCGGCCATCGCGACGGCGATCTTGCGGGGTCCGGTGAACGGCTCCCGTCCGTGCGCGGCGGTCATGTTGTCGACCACCAGCACGTCGTCGCGCCGGTAGTCGAAGCGGACGCTGGCCGCCCGGTACGCGGCCCGCAGGTGGTCCATCACGTCGGCGGGGATCTCGCCGCCGTCGCCGTAGTAGGTGTTCGCCGGCAGCCCCTCGGGGCCGAACATCGCCAGCAGCCCCTCCTGGTAGTCCTTCGGCAGGGTGCTCAGGTGGAAGAAGGTGGCGTGGTTGAACCAGCGCGGGGTGTCCGAACCGGGCCGGTGGTGCACCACGTCGCGCACCGCCCGGGTGCGCAGCCCGTCCTTGCCCACCCACTCCAGTTCGATCCGGTTCGCCGCCGCGTACGCCTGCACCTGCGCCCGGTCGTCGGTACCGAAGACGTCCTGCCAGCGGGTGCCGAAGTCGGCGTGGAAGTTGCGCACCAGCAGCCAGCGCCGCCTGACGAACTCCTCGCGGACCGCCGGGTCGATCTCGGCGTACACCCGGCGCACGTCGGCCAGCGGGGTCGCGCCGAGGGTCTGCGGCGCGGTCAGGCAGTAGAAGAACAGCGTCAGCGGCCAGCGCGCCTGGTAGGAGTTCTCGTTGTGCAGGAAGATCTCCTCGTCCGGCGGGTAGTCGGTCGAGGTGTAGACCTTCCCCTTGATGGCGTGCCGGGGCGAGGACCGCTCGGTGTAGGTCAGCGGTTCGCCGGAGAACGCCCGCACCACCGCGTCGAAGCCGTCCACCCCGCCCACGTCGAAGCCGCGGAACAGCAGCCCGCCGTGCGCGACGAGGGTGGCGCGCAGCTCGGCCCGGCGTCGGTCGATCAGCTCGGTCAGGGCGGTGCCGTCGTTCTCGACGACGACCGGCAGCGTGGCGATCGTGTCGCTCATTGCGTGGTCTCCTGTTTTCTCGACGTCAGGCGCGGGGTAGCCGCGGGATGGCGGGGATGGTGGCCGGCGCGGCCGGTTCGTCGGCGGCGGCGGCCCGCAGCTGGGCGATGCGTTCGGCCAGGCCGGCCACGGTCGGGGTCTCGAAGAGGCTGCGCATCGGCAGCCGGACCCCGGTCGCCTTGCGCATCGCGGCGATCAGCTGCACCGCGACCAGCGAGTTGCCGCCGAGGGCGAAGAAGTCGTCGTCCACCCCGACCTCGGCCACCCCCAGCCCGTCCCGCCACACCCCGGCGATGGTGATCTCCAGCTCGGTACGCGGGGCCGCCGAGCCGCCGCCGGTCGCCGTCGCGGCGGCCGTCGACGGCTCCGGGTCCTGCGCCAGGGCGTCGGTGGTGACCCGGGAGGCCCGCCGCCTGATGTCCGCCACCGTCCGGGTGGCGATCACCACCTGCGGGCCGAGGCCGGCGGTGAGGCTGCGCCGGAACGCCTCCGCGCCGTCGACCGGGCGGATGTCCTCGGTGGCCGCCCCGACCGCCGGATCGGCCGGGGCCGCGTCGACGGCACCGGTCAACCCGCCGGTGACCGCGCCCTGGTCGACCCGGCGCAGCACGAAGTCGCCGATCGCGACGAGTTCCCGGCCCTCGGTGTCGGTCAGCGACAGGTCGGCGGCGACCACCTCGTCGGTGGCGCTGGCCCGGTGCCGCAGGTGGCTGTGGAACACCGCCGGCAGCGGCCCGCGCACCACGATCCGCCCGTACGACAGCGGCAGGTAGGTGCCGTCGCCCTGACCCCGACCGAACGCGGTGGCCACGTCCAGCAGCGCCGGGTGCAGCCCCCACGCCGGCAGGTCGGCCCGGACCGGCTCCGGGGCCTCGACCCGGGCGAGTTCCTCGCCGTCGCCGAGCCGGTGCTCGGCCAGCGACGCCCAGCGCGGGCCGAAGGTCAGCATGCTGGTACGGCCCCGACCGAACGAGGCGTCGTCGTCGACCCGCCGGCCGTCGACCACCGGCACCCGGGCCGGCGGGGCGGCCTCCACGGTCCAGCCGGCCGACCCGCGCACGTGGGTGCGGAGCTGGCCGGCGGCCAGGCTGCGGACGGCGAAGTCGACGCCGTCCTCGGCAGCGGTCAGCTCCACCCGGTACTGGGCGACGGTGCCCTGCGGCACCGCGAACGGCTCCAGGAACACCACGTCGCGCAGCTCCACCGCGGCCTGCGGCGCGGGGCACGGCACGGCGGCGACCACCGCGGCCCGCACCGACTCCAGGTGGGCGGTGCCGGGCACCACCGGCACCCCGCCGATGCGGTGCTCGTCGAGCAGCCAGTGGGTGTCGGCGGAGACCAGCCCGTGCAGCACCGTCGCATCCGGGCCGACCACCTTCGTGGTGAGCACCGGGTGGTCCACCGGGGTGGTGACGGTGTCCCGGCCGGCGGCCCGGAACGCGGCCGGCGCGGCGGTCTCCACCGCCATGCCGACCTCCGCCCAGCCACCCCAGTTCTGCGACAGCACCGGGGCCCGGAAACCCGCGCCGGAGCGGGCGAACGCGTCGAGGAAGGCGTTCGCCGCGCAGTAGTCGACCTGACCGAAGCCGCCGATCACCGACGTGATCGAGGAGCACAGCACCACGAAGTCCAACGGCAGGTCACCGAAGACCTCGGCCAGGGCGAGGGTGCCGGTGAGCTTCGGGGCGAGCACCCGTTCGGCCTCGGCCCGCTCCTTGACCTCGGCCATCCCGCCGCCGGGCAGGCCGGCGGCGTGCACGATGCCGTCCAGCCCGCCGAACTCGGCCTCCACGGTGGCCCGGACCCGGCGCAGGTCGGCCGGGTCGGTGACGTCGGCGGCGAGCACCAGCACCGTCGCGCCGGCCGCCTCCATCCGGCGGATCGCCGCGATGGCCCGGCCGGCCCGGTCCGCGCCACCGTGCACCGCCAGGTGGTCGTCCCACCGCTCGCGCGGCGGCAGACCGGAGCGGGCCAGCAGCGCCAGCTTCGCCCCCGCCCGCCTGGCGAAGTCCTCGGCGAGGGTGACGCCGATGCCGCCCAGGCCACCGGTGACCAGGTACCGGCCGCCGTCGCGCAGCGCCCCCGACCCGGTCTCGGCGGCGACGGTGACCTGCTCGTAGCCGGTCACCCAGCGGCGGGTGCCGCGCAGCGTCACCTCCGCCCGCTGCGGGTCGACCGGGCGCCGCAGTTCGGCGGCGAGCGCGTCGACCCCGTCGCCGGCCGGGTCGGCGTCGATCAGCCGGACGGTCAGGCCGGGCAGTTCGGCCGGCAGCACCCGGGCCAGGCCGGCGAGGGTGGCGTGCTCGGGGCGGACCAGGTCGGTGCCGGTGACGTCGCCGACGCCCGCGGTGACCAGGTCGAGGGTGAGCGGCCGCTCCTCGGCGGTCGCCCCCGCCCCGGCGAGCGCCTGCACCAGGTGCAGGGCGTCGAAGAAGCCGCGCTGCTGGGCGTCCCAGGTGGCGGTCGGGTCGAGGCCTGCCGGCGTGCCGTCCAGGGCGAAGGCGTGTACCAGCCGGGTCGGCACGCCACCTGCGGTCAACGCCGCGACCAGCGCGTCGTGGTCCTCCCGGTGGCCGGGGCGCAGCCGGTACCCGTCGTCGGTGGCGGCGAACGCCGTGCCGGGGCGTACCACGAGCGGGTCGTCGCCGGCGGCCCGCAGCGCGTCGACCAGCGCCTCGGCGCGCGGGCCGGCGGCGAGCACCAGGCAGCGGCCGTCGGGCACCGTCGCCGGGTCGGCGGCGGCCTGCCGCCACACCGGCACCGCGAACCACCGTTCCAGCGGCTGCGGGCCGGCGTCGGCCGGGGCGTCGGGCACCGCCGCCACCGGGTCCGGGTCAACCCAGTAGCGCAGCCGCTCGAACGGGTACGTGGGCAGCGGCACCCGTCGGGCGGCCGGGTCGGCGTCGAGCCGCACCCCGATCCCGACGCACCACAGGGCGGCGGCGCTGGTGAGCAGGGTGGCCAGGTCGCCGGTGGGCTCGCCGGGGCCGGGCAGGCTGCCCAGCGGGGTCAACGCCCGCTGCGCCGGGGAGCCCTTGGCGACCTGCATCCGGGCCAGGTTGGCCAGTTGCCGGCCCGGACCGCACTCCAGCAGCGCCCAGGTGCCCGCGCCGAGCAGGGTCGCCACGCAGTCACCGAACCGCACCGGCTGGCGCAGGTGCGCCGCCCAGTACGCCGGGTCGGTGGCCTGTTCGGCGGTGATCCAGGTGCCTGTCACGTTGGACAGGAACGGGACGGCCGGCGCGTGCAGCGGCACCGTCGCCATCAGCGCGGTGAACTCGGCCAGGATCGGGTCCATCATCGGCGAGTGGAACGCGTGCGAGGTGCGCAGCGGCTTGCTCCTGCTCTTACCGCCGAGGCTGTCGGCGAACGCGGCGACGGCGGCGCTCTCCCCGGCCACCACGCAGGTGCCGGGCCCGTTGACGGTGGCGATGGACAGCCCCTCGGGTAGCCGGGCGGCGACCTGCGACTCGTCGAGCGACACGGCCAGCATCGCCCCCGCCGGCAGCGACTGCATCAGCCGGCCCCGGGCGGCGACCACCCGCAGCGCGTCGGGCAGGGTCAGCACCCCGGCGACGGTGGCGGCGACGTACTCGCCGATCGAGTGGCCGATCATCGCCGCCGGGCGTACCCCGGCCCGCTGCCAGTGCAGCGCCAGGGCGTACTCGACGACGAACAGGGCCGGCTGGGTGTAGCGGGTCTCGGTGAGCTTCTCCGCCGCCTGCGGGTCCCGGCCGAGGATCAGGTCCCGCAGGTCCAGGCCCAGCTCGGGGCGGAGCAGCGCGGCGCACTCGTCGACGGTGGCGGCGAAGGCCGGCTCCTCGGCGTAGAGCTGCGCGCCCATCCCGGCGTACTGGGCGCCCTGACCGGAGAAGAGGAACGCGGTGCGCGGCGCGGCACCGTCGACCACCCCGGACTGGCGGCGGCGCGGGGTGCGCAGCGCGGTCACCGCCTCGGCCAGGTCGGTGGCGACCACGGCCACCCGGTGCGGGTACTCCTGCCGGCCCACCCGCAGCGTGTGCGCCACGTCGGCGAGCAGCTCCGGCCCGCCGTCGCTGGTCGCCGCCAGGTGGTCGGCGAGCCGGGTGACGGCGCTGTCCAGCGCCGACGCGGTCTTCGCCGACACCGTCAGCAGGTGCGCCGGGCGGACCCGTCGGTCCGCCCGGTGCGCGGCCGGGGCCTCCTCGAGCACCACGTGGGCGTTGGTGCCGCCGATACCGAACGAGCTGACCCCGGCCCGGCGCGGCCCGCCGTCGGTGTCCCACTTGGTCAGGGTGTTCGCCACGTAGAACGGGGTGTCGGCGAAGTCGATGGCCGGGTTCGGCGTCTCGTAGTTGATCGTCGGGGGGATCAGCCCGTGCTCCATCGCCAGCACCGTCTTGATCACGCTGACGATGCCGGACGGCTGGCTCAGGTGCCCGATGTTGGACTTCACCGAGCCGATGCCGCACCAGCCCCGCTCGTCGGTGTCCCGGGTGAACACCGCCGACAGGGCGGCCACCTCGATCGGGTCGCCCAGCGCGGTGCCGGTGCCATGCGCCTCGACGTAGCTGATGCTGCGCGGGTCGATCCCGGCCATCCCGACCGCCTGGGCGATCGCCTCGACCTGCCCGTCGACGCTGGGGGCGGTGAAGCCGACCTTCCCCGCGCCGTCGTTGTTGATCGCGTTGCCCAGCACCACCGCGCGGATCGAGTCGCCGTCGGCGATCGCGTCGGAGAGCCGCTTGAGCAGGGTCACCCCGACGCCGCTGCCCCAGACCGTGCCGTTGGCCCCGGCGTCGAACGGGCGGCACCGGCCGTCGGGCGAGGTGAAGCCGTCCATGCCCAGGTAGCCGACGTGCGGCAGCTCCACGTTGACCCCGCCGGCCAGCGCCATGTCGCACTCGTGGTTGCGCAGCGCCTCGCAGGCCAGGTGGAAGGCGACGAGCGAGGTCGAGCAGGCGGTGTGCACGGTCAGGCTCGGCCCGCGCAGGTCCAGCCGGTAGGACACGTTGGTCGCCACGTAGTTGGGCGAGTTGCCGGTGGCCAGCGAGACCGCGCCGTGCGGGTTGCCGCCGACCCGCTTGTTACGCAGCACGTACCGGTGCAGGTAGGTGTTGCCGCCGGTGCCGGCGTACACGCCGACCGCCCCGGGGTAGCGGGCCGGGTCGTAGCCGGCGTCCTGCAACGCGGTGTAGCAGCTCTCCAGGAACAGCCGGTGCTGCGGGTCGGTCATCTCCGCCTCGCGGCTGGTCATCCCGAACAGCCCGGCGTCGAAGGTGTCGTACCCGTCGATCAGCGGGGCCCGGCTCACCCAGCCCGGGTCGTCGACCTCGTCGGCGGTCGCACCCCGGGCGAGCTGCTCGTCGCGGCTCAGCTCGGTGACCGACTCGACGCCGTCGACCAGGTTGCGCCAGAACTCGCCGACGTCGGCGGCACCCGGCAGCCGGGCGGCGAGCCCGACGATGGCGATGGGTTCGATGCCGTCATCGGTGGGCGGCGCGGTGTCGATCTCGTTCTGCATCGGGGTCGTCCTTTGTCGCAAGGTGCCGCCCGCAGGCGGTGGGGAGGGAGGCGGCGTCACGGTTGGTGCGGTCGGCGGGGTGGCGGGGTACGACGGGTCCGGCCGCGCCGGGCGGCGGCGCGCAACGCGGCGCGGGCCAGCTCGGGTCGGTCGGCGGCCCCGTCGAGGCTGGCGGCGAGCGCCCGGACGGTGGGGTGCCGGAACAGGTCGAGCATGGTGATCGACCGGCCGGTCGCGGCGGTGAGCCGGGCGTGCACCGCCGCCAGGGCCAGCGAGTGCCCGCCGATGTCGAAGAAGTTGTCGACGACCCCGACCCGGTCACGTTCCAGCACCTGCCGCCAGATGCCGGCGATCAGCTCCTCGGTCTCGGTCAGCTCGTCCGGCCCCGTCGGCACCGGCGCGACCGGGGCCGGTGCGGTGGCGGCCACGGTCATCGCGCCCAGCGCCGCCACCCGGACGGTCGGCCGGGGCAGCGCCTCGGCGACCGCGTCGGTCGGGGTGTGCGGGTCGGCGGCGAGCGCGCCGACCAGGTCGGCGAGGTCGGCCAGGAGCGCGTCGATCCGGTCGGCGTCGAACAGGTCCGGGTTGTAGACCACGTCCACCCCGCACCGGCCGTCGCGCTGCACCACGTAGACGGTGATGTCGAACGGGGAGCCGGGCTTGGGCACCGGCAGCGCCTCGGCGGTCAGCCCGGTCAGCGTCAGCCGGGGTGCGGTGAAGTTGAGCACGTTGAACAGCACCTGCACCAGGGGCGCCCGGGAGGTGTCCCGGCCGACGCCCAGGGTCTCGACGAGTTTCTCCAGCGGCGCGCCCGGGTGGGCGGTCGCCTCGTGCAGCTCGGCGGCGCACCTGTCGACCAGTTCGGCGAACCCGACCCCGCCGGTGCCGCCGGCCGTGTCGTCGCCGCCGGTGCGCAGCCGCACCGGCACGGTGTCGATGAAGAAGCCGACCACGTCGTCGAAGGCGGCCAGCCGGCGGTCGGCGACGATCGCCCCGACCACGTGGTCGTCACCGCCGGTGAGCCGGCGCAGCAGCTCGGCGAACCCGGCCAGCAGCACCGCCGCGACGGTGCTGCCGCGCCGCTCGGCCAGGTCCCGCACCGCCCGGTCGGCGGTGGCGGTCAGGGTCACCGCCGCCTGTGCGCCCGCGTACGTCTGCACGGCCGGGCGGGGACGGTCGCGGGGCAGGTCCAGCACGGTCGGTACGCCCCGCAGGTGCTCCGCCCACCAGGTGAGGTCGGCGGGGCCCTGCCGGCGGTCCCGCTCGTCGCGCCACACCGCGTAGTCGGCGTACGAGGCGGTGAGCGGCGGCAGGGTCGGCGACGTGCCGGCGACGGCGTGCGCGTACCCGGTGGCCAGGTCGGCGTAGAGGACCGCCTCGGACCAGCCGTCGAAGACCGCGTGGTGCATGGTCATCGCCAGCACGTGCTCGTCGGGGCCGAGCCGGTAGACGGTCACCTGCCAGGGCGGGCCGGTGGCCAGGTCGAAGGCGTGCGCGGCACCGGCGGCGAGCATCCCGGCCAGTTCGGCCTCGGCGTCGGCGCGGCCGGTCAGGTCGACCACCGGCACCGCCACGTCGGTCGGCTCCTCGCACACCGCGTAGGGCACCCCGGCGGTCTGCGGGATGCGCCAGCGCAGCACGTCGTGCCGGGTGGCCACGGCCCGCAGCGCCGCGCCGAGCGCCCCGGTGTGAAGTGGGCCGCGCAGCCGGTGCGCGACCGCGATGTTGTAGGGGGCGCTGGAGGGGGCGAGCTGGTCGACGAACCACAGCCGGCGCTGCGGCGGGGACAGCGTCGGCGGGTTGCCGGTGGTCAGCCCGTCGGCGTCGGCGGGCGCGGCGGCCCGCAGCCGGGCGGCCAGCGCGGCCGGGGTACGCCCGGCCAGCACGTCCCGGGTGTCGACGTGCCGGCCCAGCTCGGCGCGCAGCGCCGCGACCAGCCGCATCGCGGCGATGGAGTTGCCACCGGCGGCGAGGAAGTCGGTGTCCGGGGCGGGTGCCGCGCCGAGCAGCCGGGTCCAGACCCGCCGCACGACCCGCTCGACCGGGTCGGTCGGCTCGTCGGTCGGCGCGTCGGCGGGGGCGGCGGTCAGGGCGGCGTCGGCCAGCGCGCGCAGCGCCGGGCGGTCCAGCTTGCCGGTGATGGCGCTGACCGGCAGGTCGTCGCGGCGCAGCAGCCGCGCCGGCAGCATCGCGGCGGTCAACCGCCCCCCGGCGTACGCCCGGACGGCGTCGTCGTCGGGCGCGGTGGCCGGGGTGAGGAAGGCGACCAGTTCGGTCCCGGCCGGGCCGGGCACCGCCTCCACGGCCACCCGGTCGACGCCGGGCACGTCGGCCAGCACGGCCTCCACCTCGCCCAGCTCGATCCGCTGGCCCCGGATCTTGACCTGCCGGTCGGCCCGGCCGAGGTAGACGATCCGCCCGTCCCCGGCCTGCCGGACGAGGTCGCCGGTGCGGTAGAGCCGCTCGCCGGGCAGCCCGGAGAACGGGTCGGGGACGAACCGGTCGGCGGTCAGGCCGGGCCGGTTGAGGTAGCCGTCGGCCAGTCCCGGCCCGCCGATCAGCAGCTCACCGGTCTGCCCCGGCGGCACCGCCCGCAGCGCGTCGTCCACCACGTACGCCCGGTGGTTGGGCAGGGGCAGCCCGATCGGCACCGGGTCGGTGTCGGTGGCGGTCAGGTCGCCGCTGACCGCCAGCACGGTGGTCTCGGTGGGGCCGTAGCCGTTGAGCAGCCGTCGTCCCGGCGCCCAGCGGGCGACCAGCTCGGCGGGGACGGCCTCGCCGCCGCAGAGCACCGTCCGCCAGCCGGGCACCCGGGCCGGGTCCAGCATGGACAGCACGGTCGGGGTGATGAAACCCCAGTTCACGTCGTGGGCGACGATGAACCGGGCCAGCCGGTCCGGGTCGGACCGGTCGTCGCCGCCGAGCAGTTGCACGCTGCCACCGAGCAGCAGCGGGACGAACAGGTCGATGCTGGCCGCGTCGAAGCCGAGCGAGGCGATGCCGAGGCTGCGGACCCCGGCGTCGGCGGCGCTGAGCGCGGCGCAGCCGGTGACGAACTCCACCACGTTGCGGTGGGTGGTCAGCACCCCCTTGGGCCGGCCGGTGGAACCCGAGGTGAACAGCACGTACGCCGGGTCGCCGGCCCGCGCCGGGCAGGGCGCCAGCGGGGCCGGGCCGGTGGCGGTGACCACCTCGACACCGGGGGTGTCGGCGAACTCGACCGCCGCCGCGTCCCCCACCACCAGCGTCACCCCGGCGTCGGCGGCGATCTCCCGCAGCCGCTGCCGGGGGCCACCGGGCTCCAGTGGCACGTAGCAGCCCCCGGCGAGCAGCACGCCGAGGACGTCGACGACGAGGTCGGGGCGGCGGTGGGCGCAGATCCCCACCCGGGTCTGCCGGCCGACGCCCCGGGTCCGCAGCGCCGCGGCCAGGCCCGCCGCCCGGCCGACCAGCTCCCGGTAGGTGAGCCGGTCGTCCCACTGGCGCACCGCCACCGCGTCCGGGCAGTGGGCCGCCCGCTCGACGATCAGGTCGGCCAGCGTGGCGTCCGGCCAGGGCAGCTCTTCCCCGGTGACGGCACTGATGGACAGGATGTCGGTCACGTCGCTCCCCGTACGGTTGCTGGTGCGGTACGCCCCACCGGGCGGACGGTGTGCCGGTTCACCGGTCGTCCCGGGCGGTGTCGTCGACCACGTGCAGGCGCAGTTCGCTGAGGTACCGGCGGCCGGCGGCGTCGGGCACCCAGGCGTCGTCCGGGCCGGGCAGCATCTCACTGACCGTCAGGGAGACCTCGGGGCCGTCGCCCATCCGGGCCGCCCGCACCATGGCGCAGAACATGTTCGCGAAGGCCGGGCTGCTCAGGTCGGCGTAGCAGGGTTTGGTCTCGCTGCCGAGCTTGACGTAGACCTGCTCGGGCAGGTCGAGGCGGCGTCGCCAGGCCCGCACCGCGAGGAACCGGTCACGTTCCCCGGCGGCGTCGGCCAGACCGCTCTCCCCCACCGTGGTGCGCCAGGTCCGTCGGGCCACCACCAGCCGGTCGATGGTGACCCGGGGGGTGTAGGGGGCGGCGGCGACCAGCTTGAACCCGTCCACCGCGTGGGCGCTGAGCAGTTCGCCGAAGACCTCGGTCAACGGCCAGCTCTCGCCGTCGGCGGCGGTGGCGACCAGCTGGCCGTCCCGCTCGGCCACGGTGAGCGCCACCGTGGGCAGCACCCGTGCCGGGTCGGCCCCGGGCGCCGCCGCGAAGGCCAACTGCCGGTCGCTGGGCCCGGCCAGGGCTTCGGCGGTCCGGCTGGTCCGCCGTGGCCAGTCGGTGGGGTACAGCAGCCGCAGCCGACGCCCGCCCAGGTCCGTGGTGAGGGCGTCCCGCAGCCGTTGCGGGTCGGGGTGGGCCGGGATGAACACCTCGCAGTCGAAGGACGCCCACGCGGCGTGCAGTTCGCCGAGCACGACGGTGTACTCCCCGCGCGCCAACGCCGCCGCGTCCCGCGCGCAGAGTTGCAGGTCGGGGCTGTGCAGGACGGCCTTGGACCAGCGCGCCGGGGCTGCCGGGAAGACCTCGTCGACGCGGTCGGCGAGATCGGCGGCGGCGAGGCGCACCTCCCGGGTGCCCGGTGGCAGCCCGGCGAAGCCGAACAGTCCCGCCCAGCGGGCGGCGAAGTCGGCGGCGACCGCGTCGACCGGCCGGTCGCCGGCACCCCAGAACAGTCCCTGGGCGAGGTACCACAGGTCGGCCAGGGCGACGGGGGCGTCCCCGGCCTCGCCGCGCAGTTCGTCGTACAGCTCACGGAAGACCCGGTCGTACGCCTGGGCCAGGGCGGCCACCATCCACCGGGCGGCCCGCAGCAGCACGTCGAGCGGTGCGGCCAGGTCGGCCAGGAACGGGGCGCCGAGGGTGACGTCGAGATCCCGGGCGGTGTCCTCGTGGCAGAGGGTGCGGCCGGCGTACATCCGACCCTCCCGACGCCGGGGCGACCGCCCGGTCAGCTCGGTGAAGGTGGCGTCGAGGGCGTCGAGGGCGTCGCCCAGGCGGTGCGGGTCACCGGCCGCCGCGGCGACGGCGTCCCGGGCGGCGGTCAGCCGGTCCAGCCCGGACCGGGCGGCCAGTCGGGCCGCCGGATCGCCGATGGCGTCGATCCGGGCGCGCAGCACCTCCTCCGCGGCCGGGCTGACCGGCAGGGCCGCATCCCAGGTGAGCAGTTCCCGTTCGACGAGCCGGTCGAGCAGCGTGTAGCCGTCCTCGGCGCGACGCAGCCCGATGGCCGGGTCGGCGACCAGGTCGTGGGCGGGCCGGCGGCCGTCGACGGCGGCCAGCAACGCGGCCTCCACCGGGGACAGCGTCACCGGCGGTTGCCCGGGACGCAGCACGCTGCGCCCGCGCACCGCGACCTGCGGGGCCAGCACCGGCGGCCACCAGCGCCGGACGGCGAGTTCGGCACCGATGCACCCGGCGTACTCGTCGAGCGCCCACGACTCGAACCGGACCCACCGTCGCCGGGTCAGTTCCGGGCCGACCCGCAGCCGGGCGGTCTCCGGCTGCGCCGGGTCGACGGTCACCCAGCAGCTGGGGCCGAAGAAGCCGACCGTCTCGTTCTTGCCGCAGTACCGCTGCCAGTACTTGAGCAGGGCCCGCTCCCGGTCGCGGCGGCGCACGTTGCGCGGCGCGTCGGGTCCGCCCCGGACCAGACCGTCGAAGGCGACCAGCGCACCCCGGTTCTGCCAGGTCACCGCCTCGCGCACCAGCGGGTCGGCGGCGAGTTCGGTGAACCGCTGCCCGGCGGCGCGGACGGCCTCGTCGAACTCCTTGTCGAAGCGTTCGACGCCGCTGCCGGTGGCCAGCAGCTCGTCGGCGAGCGCGGCGGCGGCCGGGGCGGCGAACAGGGCGAGCCCGTCGGCCGGGAAGCCGGTGCTGCGCAGGATCGCGTCGCGCCACACCGACCAGCCGGTGTCACCCAGCGGCACCCGGTGCTCGGGCGCACCGGCCGGGCCGGCCGCCGGCACCGGCGCGGCGGAGCCCGGGTCGCGGCCGACACCGGCCGCGACCGCGTCGGACCGCTCGGCGTGGGGCCCGGCGGCGGTGCCCGCTTCACCGCCGGAGACCGGGCCGCCGGCCGGTGCGGGAGCCGGGGGGTCGAGGGCGGCGGTCAGGTCGGCGCGGATCAGGCCCAGCAGCTCGGGCAGCCGGTCGTGCAGGAAGAAGTGCCCACCGTCGAGTTCGTGCAGGGTGAAGCCGGCGGCGGTGTGCTCGGCCCAGGCGGCGCTCTGTTCCCGGCTGACCGCCCGGTCGTGCCGCCCGGCGAACACCACCACCGGCACCGGCAGCGGCGCCCCGGGGGCGTACCGGTAGCTGTCGACCCGGCCGAAGTCGGCGCGCAGCAACGGCAGCAGCAGCTCCACCAGCTCCGGGTGGTCCAGCAGGCCGTCGGGCAGGCCGCCGCCGGCGGCGAGCCGGCGCAGCAGTTCGTCGTCGTCCACCCGGGACAGACCGTCGAAGAAGCTCGCGTCGGTGACGTGCGGGGCACGGGCGCCGCCGACGTACAGCCGCACCGGCAGTTCCCGGCCGTCCCGGCGCAGCTCCCGCACCACCTCGAAGCCGAGCCGCCCGCCCATCGAGTGTCCGTAGATCGCGTACGGGCGGTCGGCCCGGTCGGCGATGGCGGCGGCCAGCTCCGCGACGGTGAAGTCCGGGTCGTCGCCGATCCGGTTCTCCCGGCCGGGCAGCTGCACCGGCAGCACCTCCACGTCCGGGCCGGCCTCCGGCTGCCAGCGGCGGAACGCGCTGGCTCCGCCCCCGGCGTACGGCAGGCAGAACAGCTGCACCGGTGCCTGGGGTCGGCTTCCGGGCGAGACGAACCAGTTCACCGTGCGCCTCTCTGCGGTGGGTCGATCCAGTGCCGCCGGCGCTGGAAGGGGTAGCCGGGCAGCCCGGTGCGCCGGACGGTGCCCTCGGGGTGCAGCGCGGCCCAGTCGACGTCGCGGCCGGCCACCCAGCCGGCGGCCAGGTCACGCAACGCTCCCGGCGCGCCGGCCACGGTGGCGTCGGTGGCGAGCAGTTCGTCCAGTCCGGAGACCGCCTCGGCCAGGTCGGCGGCGACGACGGCGGCCCGCCGGGCGAAGGGCCGCCGGCCCAGCGCCAGGGTGGCGGCCACCTCGGGCAGCGCCGGTCCGACGCCGGCCAGGTGGTGCCGCAGCCGGGTCAGCGCCGCCCGCAACGCCTGCGGGGTACGCGCCGACACCGGCAGCAGCCAGGCCCGTGGGGGCGACGGCTCGGCCGGTACGGCAGGGGGCGGTTGCTCGACGACCACGTGCGCGTTGGTGCCGCCGAGCCCGAACGCGCTGACCCCGGCCACCCGGCGCGGCGCGTCCGGCCAGTCCCGCGCCTTGGTGGGCACGTAGAACGGGCCGCCGGCCAGGTCGATCTCCGGGTGCGGGCGGGTGAAGTGCAGGTTCGGCGGGATCACCCCGTGCTGGACGGCCAGCACCGTCTTGATCAGCCCGGCGATGCCGGCTCCGGCGTCGAGGTGACCGATGTTGGTCTTGACCGCGCCGAGCGCGCAGGACTCGGCGGGGGCGGCCCCGCCGTACACCTCGTGCAGGGCGGCGACCTCGATGGCGTCGCCCAGCGGCGTACCGCTGCCGTGGGCCTCGATGAAGCGGACCTCACCGGGGGCGACCTCGGCGGCGGCCAGGGCGTTCGCGACGGCGGCGGCCTGGCCGGCGGGGCCGGGCACCGCGAAGCCCGCCCGGTCGGGGCCGTCGTTGGTGACCGCCCAGCCGGGCAGGACGGCGTAGATCCGGTCCCCGTCGGCCTGGGCGTCGGCGAGCCGGCGCAGCGCGACCACGCCCACCCCGGAGCCGAAGCCGGAGCCCTCGGCGGCCTCGTCGAAGGCGCGGCAGCGGCCGTCCGGGGAGGCCAGCCCGCCGGGGGTGGCCCGGTAGCGGGGCCAGGTGACGTTGACCCCGCCGGCGAGGGCGATGTCGCACTGGTAGTCGGCGAGGCTCTGGGCGGCGGTACAGACCGCGACCAGGGAGCTGGAGCAGGCGGTCTGCACGGCCACCGCCGGCCCGGTCAACCCGAGCCGGTACGCCACCTGGCCGGGCAGGTGGTCGGTGGACTGCCGGCCGATCAGCCGGGCCTCCCAGTCGTCCGGGTCGACGTCGCCGACCACGGCCGGATTGTCCATCAGGTGGAACAGGAAGTAGCGGTTGGCGGAGGTGGCCGCGTAGACGCCGACCAGGCCGGGGAAGCGGGTCGGGTCGTGCCCGGCGTCCTCCAGGGCCTCCCACGCCGTCTCCAGGAAGAGCCGGTGCTGGGGGTCGGTCCGGGCGGCCTCCTCGTCGCCCATGGCGAAGAACTCGGCGTCGAAGTCGGTGACCCCGTCGAGCCGGCCGGTGGCCCGCACGTGCCGGGGGTCGGCGCGCAGCCGGGGCCCGATACCGAGGGCGGTCAACTCGACGTCGGAGTGGTCGTGCACCGAGTCGACGCCGGCGCAGACGTTCCACCAGAAGGTGGCGGCGTCGGGTGCGCCGGGGAACCGGCCGGCGAGGCCCACCACCACGATCTCGTCGCCGGTGTACTCGCGGGCGGCGACCGGTGGCGCGGTCGGGGTGGGCAGGATCGGCGCGGGGAGCGGGCGGGTGCGCGCCGCCGTGGCCGGCGCGGCGTCGACGCCCGGGTCGAGCAGCCGGGCCTGGGCGGCGATCGTCGGGTGGGCGAACAGCCGCACCATGGGCAGCGTCGTGCCGAACCGGTCGGCGATGCGCTGCTGCACCTGGCCGAGCAGCAGGGACTGTCCACCGGCGTCGAAGAAGCTCTCCTGCCGGCCGACGGCGTCGCGGCCGAGCACCGCGCACCAGATGTCGTGCACGGCCCGCTCGGTGTCGGTGGCCGGTTCCTGTCCGGCGGGGACCGTCCGGGGCGGGTCGGGCAGTGCCCGCTCGTCGATCTTGCCGGTGACGGTGAGCGGGAACGCGTCGAGGACCAGCACGGCGCGGGGCAGCGCGTAGTCGGGCAGCCGTCGGGCGAGGGCGGCGCGCAGCTCCGCCGGGTCGAGGTCGCCGCCGGCCGGCACGGCGTACGCGAGCAGCGCCCCGTCGCGGGCGATGGCGCGGACGCCGGCGACACCTGGCTGCGCGGCGAGGACGGCCTCGACCTCGGTCAGCTCGACCCGGAACCCACGGACCTTGACCTGGCGGTCGAGTCGGCCGAGACAGACCAGCTCCCCGCCGGGCAGCCACGCGCCCAGGTCGCCGGTGGCGTAGGTGGGCGTCCCGTCGGGGTCGACACCGAACCGGTCGCTGTGCTGGCCGAGGTAGCCGGGGGCGAGGTGCGGGCTGCGCACCACGATCTCGCCGGAGTCGGCCAACCGCAGCGTGTAGCCGGGCAGTGCCGTGCCGACCGGCAGCGGGCCGGTGCCGGTCGGGTCGGCGTCGGCCAGCGGCAGCGCGTACCGGGCGGCGAAGGTCATCTCGGTGGCGCCGTAGCCGTTGACCAGCACGCACCCCGGGGCGAACCGGTCCCGGCCCCGGGCGGCGTCGGCGTGGGTGGCCTGTTCGCCGCCGAGCAGCACCACCCGGATGCTGTCCAGCCGCCGCTCGCCGAGGGTGTCGAGCAGGAACCGGTAGACCGTCGGGGTGGAGTGGTAGACGGTGACCCGGTGCCGGGCGAGCTGTCCGACGGCGTACGCCAGGCCGTGTCGCCGCAGGTCGACCGGGACGACGGCGGCCCCGGTGAGCAGCGCCGGGTAGAGGTCGGGGATGGCCGCGTCGAAGCTGAACGAGGCGAGCAGGCTGAGCCGGTCGGCCGGGCCGATCGCCAGGGTGCGGATCTGGTTGTCGACGACGTGCCGCAGGTTGCGGTGGGTCTGCGCGACGGCCTTGGGGGTGCCGGTGGAGCCGGAGGTGAACAGCACGTACGCCGGGCTGTCGGGGTCGACCGGGAGGGGGTTCAGCGTGGCGGTGGCGGCCGGGTCGAGGACCAGCACGCGGGTGCCGGGTCGGGTGGCGCACAGGGCGTCGGCGAGGTCGCGGTGGTCGGGGGCGCAGGCGACGACGCGCACGTCGGCGGCGGCGAGCATGTGCCGGAGCCGGTCGACCGGGAACCCGGGGTCCAGCGGCACGTACACGCCACCGGCGGCGAGGGTGCCGAGGACGGCGGCGATGGTGCCGGTGCCGTGCCCGGTGAGCAGGGCGACCCGGTCGCCGGGGCGGACGCCGGCCGCGGCGAGCGCGACGGCGTGCCCGCCGACGGTGGCGGCCAGGGCGGCGTAGCTGACCTCGTGGGTCTCGCCGAGGATCGCCGGGTGGTCGGTACGGGTGGCCGAGACCTCGGCGAACTGTTGGATGATCGTCGGTTGCGCCATGTCAGCGGATCGGCTCGACTCCACTGTGGGCAGGCGTGCGGGAACAGCCAATTGTGATCATGATCCCCCCCAGGACTTCACAATGGAAGCAGAATAGGACGACATCCGGCCAAGGAAAGATCATCGATCGGAGTCGGACCGAAGGGCCCACCGCCCCCTGAAGATCGGACGGCGAAAATCGGCCGATCATCCCCCTAGCGCGAAAAGGAGTTTCAGCATAAGTGTCTACCGACAAGTAATTTTGCGGTGAAAGGGCTTGCAAACCGGCTATTTTCCACCATGGACGGCACCTTAACGCCTGGTCAGGTGGGGTGCCGCAGCTGCGGGCCCCCGCCATCCTAGGGTCGCCCGACCAGCCGGGACCTCCGGCCCGTCCCGATCCGGTCCTGCGACCCTGCCCCACGCCCCACCCGGCGTCTAACGTCGGAGGCGGGACCGAGGAGGACGCCGTGCGGACGTGGCAGGTACAGGACGTGATGACGGTCGACGTGCTCACGGTGGACGAGGACACCGGGTACCGGACGATGGTGGACCTGCTCACCGCACGGCACGTCACGGCGGTGCCGGTGGTCGACGACACCCGGCGGGTGCTCGGCGTGGTCTCCCAGGCCGACCTGCTGCACAAGGTGGAACGGCTCGGGCAGCCGCACCGGCGGCGGGTCCTCCCCGGTCGCCGCACCCGCACCGGGTGGGCCAAGGCCGCCGCGACCCTCGCCGGGGACCTGATGACCGCACCGGCGGTCACCGTCTCCCCCGGCGCACCCCTGGCACAGGCCGCCCGGACGATGGACCGGCGGGGCGTCAAGCGGCTGCCCGTCGTCGACGACCTGGGCCGCCTGATCGGCATCGTCACGCGGGGCGACCTGCTGCGGGTCCACCTCCGGCCGGACGCCGACATCCGCCGCGACGTCGTCACCGACGTGCTGCGCCGGGTGCTCGGGGTGCCCGACGGCACCGTCGACGTGACCGTGCACGGCGGGGTGGTCACCCTCACCGGCCAACTCGACCGGTGGTCCACCGTGCACCTGGCGCTGCGCCTCAGCGCGCAGGTCAGCGGCGTGGTCGAGGTGGTCGACGCGCTCGGCTACGCCGTCGACGACGCCCCGCTGGCCGCGCTGCGGGCCGGCGCCGTCACCCCGGCCGGCGTCGCCTGACTCCCGGCAACGGCGTCACCCGGGCCGGCGTCGCCCGACCCGCAGGGCCGCGCCGAACGGGCCACCCCGACCCGGCGGGCACCCAGGGTCGACACCCGCACCACCCTGTGTCACCAGGGCCGACCCGCCGCCCGTGGGGGCTGACGATGGCCGCCCGGGTCCGTAGCATCTGTCGGGTGTCCGCGTCGGCGCGGACACCCGACGGCCGGCGGCGTGTCCCCGCACGCGCGCCGGGTGGCGACGTTTCCGCGACGGGCAGAGAGGCCGGCGATGAGTCGAGCAGAGCAGGACACCGCGGCGGGCACCGAGGGCGAGGACTACACCCAGCGGTTGCAACGCCTCGGTGGCGCGCGCTGGAAGCAGGTGCTCGACGTGCAGGCGCCCTACCGGTGGAACCTCCAGCGGCTCGACCTGGGACGCACCCTCGACGTCGGTTGCGGCCTCGGCCGCAACCTGGCCAACCTGGGCGAGGGCGCGGTCGGGGTGGACCACAACCCCACCTCGGTGGCCCACGCGCGGGCCGCCGGGCTGGAGGCGTACACGATCGAGGAGTTCCACCAGTCCCCGCACGCCCGGCCCGGCGCCTTCGACGCGCTGCTCGCCGCCCACCTGCTGGAGCACCTGCCCGCCGACGCGGCCCTGGAGGTCATCTCCAGCTACCTGCCGTTCCTGCGATCCGGCGGCACTGCGGTCTTCATCACCCCGCAGGAGCGGGGATACGCCAGCGACGCGACCCATGTCCGGTTCGTCGGGTTCGACGAGGCCGCGCAGGCCGCCCGGGATCTCGGCATGACGGTGGTCAAGCAGTACTCCTTCCCGTTCCCCCGGTCGATGGGCAAGGTCTTCACCTACAACGAGTTCGTCACGGTGGCCCAGCTGCCCTGAGCCCCGCCGCCCACCGGGCCCGGGTCCCGCTCCGGGTCCCCGGGCCCGGTGGGCGCTGCCGTGGACGCCACGGCAGGCCGGGCCGGCCGGTTACCGTGGCGGCATGACCAACCCGACCCGGTGGGCGACCGAGACCGGCCCCGAACACTCCCAGTGGTACATCGACCGGTTCCGGCGGCTCGCCGCCGAGGGGGCCGACCTGGCCGGTGAGGCCCGCCTGGTCGACGCGGTCGTGGCCCCCGGCTCGCGCATCCTGGACGCCGGCTGCGGCACCGGTCGGGTCGGCGCCGCGCTCGCCGCGCGGGGGCACCGGGTGGTCGGGGTCGACGCCGACCCCGCCCTGGTCGAGGCGGCCCGCACCGACCACCCCGGGCCCCGCTGGCTGGTCGCCGACCTCGCCACGCTGGACCTCGCCACCGACGGCGAGGCGGAGCCGTTCGACGCCGCCGTGGTCGCCGGCAACGTGATGGCCTTCGTCGCCGCCGGCACCGAACCCGCCGTGCTGACCCGGATCGCCGCCCACCTGCGCCCGGACGGGGTGGTGCTCGTCGGTTTCGGCCTCGACCGGGGCTACCGGCTCGACCACTTCGACAGCGACCTGGCCGCCGCCGGCCTGCGGCTCGAACAGCGCTTCGCCACCTGGGACCTGCGTCCCTGGCGCGACGATGCGGACTTCGCCGTCAGCCTGCTGCGCCGCCCCACCGACTGACCGTGGTGCCCGCGTGGGCACCCGGACGGTGCTGCGGGCAAGGTTCGACCCCGGTGCACCGGCCCGGCAGCGGGCCGGTCAGGACGGGGCGGCGACCGCCCGGGCGGCGACCGGATCGAGGGTGCTGCCGGCCGGGACGAGGCTGACCAGGCCGGCGGGCAGCCGGACCGGGGTGACCTCCCGGTAGCCGAGCATGCCGAGCACCCCCTCGTCGGCGAGCACGTAGCGCCGGCCCAGGTCGGTGACCACCGACACGGCCCCACCGTCGGCGCCCGGCGCGGCCACCGACTCGACCACCGCACCGCGCCCCGGCTCGACCAGCACCTGGTCGGCGCGCACCCCACCCGCGGCGTCGGTGCTGCGGGCGGCGGTGAGATCCGGCACGACCGGGTCGACCCGAACCTCGCCGACCGTGCCGTCGTCGCCGATCCGGGCGCAGAGCGTGCCGCCGTCGACGCCGGCCAGGCGGGGCGGGACCGGTGGCGGCGCGGTCGGCCCGGTCGGCACCAGGTCGGGCAGCTTGGGCGACGCGGCGAACCGACCCAGGCTGATCGGGGTCGGCTCGTCCTGACCGGTGCGGGCCATCAGCAGGGCCGCCTGGAGTTCGGTGATGCCGGCCAGGCCGTCGCGCCCGGCGACCGCGTACTGCCTGCCACCGCCGGAGTTACGGACCAGGTAGACGTCCCCGACCGTGGCGTCGGTGACCCCGGACGACGGCTCGCCCAGCCCGGCCAGCGCCGGCGGGGCCAGGTCGACGCCCGCCGGCAGGGCGTTGAGCAGGGCCGGGGCGGCGGGGACCGCGCGTTCCCGGGTGGTCGCCAGCGCGGCGAGCACCCGGGCGGTGTCACGCAGCAGGTGCCGGCGCTGGTGCCAGATCAGGTGCAGCCCGCCGTCGGGATGCCGGACCAGCACCGCCTCCCCGGTGAGCCGCCGCCCGCCGGTCGCCTCCCGGCCGATCAGCAACGCCGAACGGGGTACGGCCCGGGTCGCGTCGGCCGGCTGCCGCGAACAGACCGTCCACGGCGCGGTGGACAGCCGCCCGGCGGCCGGCAACGAGTCCGGGGCGTCGGCGATGCCCAGCGGCAGCCCGCGCGGCACCCCCTCGATGGAGCGGCGGGACACCAGCACCGTGCGGGACCGGTCCGCGCCGACGATCAGCAACGCGGAGGCGTAGTTGAGCACCGGGTGCAGCCGACCGTCGCGGTAGACGAACCGGGCACCGGACTCCTTCTCGACGATCACCGCGCCGGTGTCGCGCCACGTCGACCCGCCCCCGACGAACAGGCCGTAGAGGGCGAATCCCCCCAGCCCGATCGCCGCCACCAGGACGCTGGCCAGCCCGGCGCCGGCCAGCCGGCGAAACGGCGACCGCGCCGGGTCGGTCTCCCGCATCACCAGGGCGGCGACGGCCCGCTGCACGGTGAACTGGTAGGAGTGGAGCTGGTCCTGCCGCGACGGCATGGCGTCCCTTCCGCGAGTCCTCGGCGGACAGGATATGCGCTGCGTCGATGTCCCGTGGACCCTGCGTGGTGGTGCGACGGGACCGCCACCGCCCGGCGACGCCCGCCCGCCGCGCGCCGCTACCATCGGCGAACCGGTCGTCCCGGTAGCATCCCGGCACGACGACGGTGGAGGGACGGCCCGGTGGGCGTGCGATTCGAGGAACTGGCCTGGCGGGAGACCCCGATCGGCGCGATCAGCCTGCGCCGGCGGCGGGAACCCACGCTCGACGTCGACGTCTACGAGGTGAAGCTCGACGACGAGTACCTGATGTCCAGTCTCTTCCCGGTCGCCGAGATCGAACTCGCCCGGCTGGGGCTGGCCCCGCTGGACGACGGGCCGCTCGACGTGGTGGTCGGTGGTCTCGGCCTCGGCTACACGGCCCGTACCGCGCTGGAGGACGCGCGGGTGCGCTCGGTGCTGGTGGTGGAGACGATCGAGGACGTCATCGACTGGCACCGCCGGCAACTGCTCCCCTTCGCCGCCGGTCTCGCCCCCGACCCCCGGACCCGGTTCGTCCGGGCGGACTTCTTCGCCACGGTCGCCGACGGCACCGGTTTCGACCCGGACCAGCCGGGCCGCCGGTTCCACGCGGTGCTGCTCGACGTCGACCACTCCCCGCGTAACGTGCTGCACCCCAGCCACGCCGCCTTCTACACCGCCGAGGGACTGCGCCGGCTGGCCGACCTGCTGCTGCCCGACGGGGTGTTCGCGCTCTGGTCGGACGATCCGCCGGACGACGCGTTCGGCCTGGTGCTGGCCGAGGTGTTCACCACCTGGCAGGCCCACGTCGTCCCGTTCGCCAACCCGCTGACCGGCGGGGAGTCCGCCAACACCGTCTACGTCGCCCACCGACGGCCCGATCCGCACTGACCCCGCTCCCGGTGACGTGTGGGGCATACGGCGGCCCGGAACGGGAAGGCTGCCCGGTCAGTGAGTCACGGGAGGTGGACATGCGGGCCATGCTCTGGGTCGTCGGTGTCGTCGGCGGCGCGCTCATCCTGCTCGGGCTGCTGTTGGAGGCGGTCCGTTGGCTGGCCATCATCGGCCTCGTCGCGCTGCTGGCGGTGATCGTGCTGGCGTTCGTGCGGGGACGGCAGGTGATGCACCGGCATTCCGCCGGCCGCCGCTAGCGGTCACGCCGCAGCCGGCCACCCCCACCGGGGCGGCCGGCTCAGTGTGCCCCGCCCAGGTTGAGCACGACCACTCCCCCGATGATCAGGCCCACCCCGACCACCTTCGTCAGGCTCAGCGGCTCGCCGAGGAAGACCGCGCCGACGGCGACGATCGCGGCGGTGCCGAGCCCGGACCACATGGCGTACGCCACCCCGACCGGGATGTCCCGGACCGCCAGCGCGAGCATCCCGAAGGCCAGCAGGTAGGCCACGGCCAGACCGAGCGTGGGCCAGAGCCGGGTGAACCCCTGCGTCGCCTTGAGCAGGCTGGTGCCGGCCACCTCGGCGCTGATCGCGATCAGCAGGAACAGGTAGGCCATCGCTCTCCCTCCACCGGTCCCCCGATGATCCCGCACGGGCGGGCCTCCCGCCGCCGTCCCACCCACGGAGCGCCAGGCGCGCCGCGCGACGACGGCGGGATGCCGCGTGGCGTACGGGAAGCCGCGTGGCGTACGGGAAGCCGTGGCGCGGGCCGCCCGGCGAGCGGGCGGTCGCGTTTCGGACAGCGCGTAACCCGGCACCCGGCTCGCCCGTCATACAGGCGTCACCGATACCCGGTCCGCCGGGTCGGCCGCACCGCACGACCCGCCCGCGCCCCGCCCCACCGGCGGGCCGGGGCGCGGCCCCCCACCACGTCCGATCGGAGCCACCATGATCCGTCACCGTTTGCTCGCCGGGGCCGTCGTCGGCCTGCTGACCGCCGTGCCGGGCCTGCCCGGCACCGCCGCCGCCGGACCACCGCGCGGCGACGGCCTGCGCCCGTGCGCGCTGCGTCCGCTGCCCCTGCCCGCCGGGGTGGCCCACGGCCGGGCCACGGCCGTCGATCCGACCGGGCGGTACGTCGCCGGCATCGGCACCCGGATCACCGACGGGGTGTGGGAGCCTGCGCTGCTGCTCTGGCAGGGCTCCCGGGTCACCGCCGTGGACACCGCGCTGGCCGAGGAGGTGGTGGGCGTCAACAGCGCCGGGGTGGTGATCGGCAACGCCTACGTCACCGCGACGCAGCGGCCGTGGCGCTACCAGGGCGGCCGGCTGACCGACCTGCCCGTGCCGGGGAGCGTCTCGGGCGCCTGGGTCACCGGGATCAACGGGCGCGGGGACATCGTGGGGTACGGCGCGGTGGAGGAGACCGAAAGCACGATCCCGCTGCGCTGGCCGGCGGACCGACCGGGCACGGTCGCGACGATCGGCACCCCGCCCGATGGGGCCGCCCTCGCGGTGCTGGACGACGGCACCGTCGTCGGCTCCGCCCGCGCGTCGGCGGGATCGTCGTCCTACGCCGGCTGGGTGCTCCACCCCGACGGGCGGCTCGACCGGCTCACCGTGCCCGGCAGGTCGAACGCCTGGGTGCTCGCGGCCCGGGGCGGATGGGCGGCCGGCGTCACCGCCGACGACCCCGACGGACAGCGGCACCCGGTGCGGTGGGAGCTGGCCACCGGGCGGGCCACCGTCGTCGACCCGGCGGTGCAGCCGGTGCAGGACGTCACCGCCGGTGGGGTGGTGCTCGGCCTGTGGGCGGTGTGGCACCCCGACGGGGTGACGCCGCTGCCGGGGGCGCTCGACGGGTTCCCCGGGGTGCAGGCGCAGGCGATCGCCGACACCGGCACGACTGTCGGCTGGACCACCACCGACCGGCTCACCCCGGTGCGCTGGACCGGCTGCTGACGGGCCACCGGCCCGCCCGGTCGGGTCCTGTGGCCCTGTCCGCGACCCGCGAGGCGGCGCAGGGTGGGGGCAGAGCGACCAGGAGGTGTCTGCGATGACCTCGCCGTCCACCCGGCCGGGCCCGGTGCCGACCGTACGCGAACTGACCGCCGCCGCCGAGCTGTCCCGGTACGCGCCGTCGGTGTTCAACACCCAACCGTGGCGCTGGCGGGTCGCCCGGGGACGGTTGACGTTGCACGCCGACCCGACGCGGCAACTGGCCAGCACCGACCCGGACGGGCGGTTGCTCACCCTGAGCTGCGGGGCGGTGTTGCACCACGCCCGGGTGGCGCTGGCCGCCGCGGGCTGGCGGGTCGAGGTCGACCGGCTGCCCGACCCGGCCGACCCGGGACTGCTGGCCCGGTTGCGGGCCACCGGGCCGGGTGGGCTGGACGTGGCCGCCGCCCGGTTGACCGAGGCGATCCCCCGACGCCGCACCGACCGGCGGGCCTTCGGTGACCGGCCGGTGCCCGACGAGGTGCTGACCGGGTTGCGGGCGGCGGTCGAGGCCGAGGGCGCGCACCTGCACGTGGTCCGGACCGACCAGATGCCGATGCTGGCCGTGTCGACGGGCCGGGCGGCCGACGCCGAGCTGGCCGATCCCGGCTACCGGGGGGAGTTGCACCGGTGGACCCACCGGTCGGTCGGCAGCGGTGACGGGGTACCGACGAGCACGGCGGTACGGCCGGCGCCGCGCCGGGTGCCGCTGCGCGACTACGCGCCGGGCGACGCCGCCGGGTTGGCCGCCGGCGCCGACTTCGACCGGGGCGCGGCGTACGTGATCCTGTTCGGTGACCGGGACGACCCGGCGGGGTGGTTGCGCGGCGGCGAGGCACTGTCTGCGCTGCTGCTCACCGCGACCGCGGCGGGGCTGTCCACCGCCCCGATCAGCGACACCATCGAGCTGGCCTGGCCGCGCCGGATGATGCGGGAACTGCTCGCCGACGTGGGCGAGCCGTACCTGGTGGTCCGGGTGGGGTGGGGGCCACCGGCGGCGGAGCTGCCGGTGGCGCCGCGCCGCCCGGCGGCCGAGGTGATCGAGGTCGACGGGGACGGGGACGGGGGCGGCTGACCGTCCGACGCTGGCCGGGCGGCGTACCGGCCGGCGTCGGGACCGGGTGGGTACCGGGGACCGGGTGGGCTCAGACGCCGGAGGTGGCGAGCACCCGGGCCGGGGGTTCGTCGGTGGCCGGCGGGGCGGTCTCCCGGTTGGGCAGCGAGAGCCGGATGACCTTCCACCAGGCGGAGGCGACCTGCTTGGGCAGCGGGCCCGTGGTGTAGGCCAGCCCGTACCTGTCGAACAGCGCCCGCACCTGCGGGGCGATCTCCTGGTAGCGCTTGCTGGGCAGATCGGGGAAGAGGTGGTGCTCGATCTGGAAGGACAGGTTGCCGGTCATGATGTGCAGCAGCCGGCTGCCGCTGATGTTGGCCGAGCCGAGCATCTGCCGCAGGTACCACTCACCCCGGGTCTCCCCCTCGATCGAGGTCTTGGAGAACGTCTCCACCCCGCTGGGGAAGTGGCCGCACATGATCACCGAGTGGCTCCACAGGTTGCGGAGCAGGTTCGCGGTGAAGGTGGCGGCCAGGGTGGTGAAGAAGGACGGGCCGGACAGCAGCGGGTGGATGACGTAGTCCTTGAGCACCTGACGGCGGATCTTGCGACCCACGGCGCGCAGCCGGGCCCTGAACTCGGGGGTCTTGTGCCGCCCCTTGCGCAGGTTACGGCCCAGCTCCAGGTCGTACGCGGCGATGCCGTACTCGAAGAAGCAGGCGTTGACGAAGTTCCACAGCGGCTGGCCGAGGTGCATCGGGTGCCACTTCTGGTCCTCGTCGACGCGCATGATGCCGTAGCCGAGGTCGTTGTCCTTGCCCAGCACGTTGGTGTACGTGTGGTGCAGCTGGTTGTGCGAGTGCTTCCACTGGTCGGCCGGGGAGACGTGGTCCCACTCCCAGGTGGTGGAGTGGATCTTCGGGTCGCGCATGAAGTCGTACTGGCCGTGCAGGATGTTGTGGCCGATCTCCATGTTCTCCAGGATCTTGGCCACCGTCAGGCCGGCGGTGCCGACCACCCAGGCCGGCGGGAAGAGCGAGAAGAGCAGCACCGCGCGGCTGCCCATCTCCAGGGTCCGCTGCGTCTTGATCACCTTGCGGATGTAGGCCGCGTCGCTCGCGCCGCGCTCGGCGAGCACCCGGTCCCGGATGGCGTCGAGTTCCTTGCCGAGCGTCTCGATGTCCTCGGCGCTCAGGTGGGCGATCGGGTTGACGGGCTTGTGCTGGATGACGGTCACGTCCGGCCTCCGGTCAGAGATCGATGTCGCAGGAGCCGGCCGCCGCCGACACGCAGGTCTGGATGAGCACGCCGTCACCGGGGACGGCGGTGGTGAGTTCCCCGGTGCGCAGGTCCCGCACCGCGCCCTGGCGCAGCGGCAGGACGCAGCCGTAGCAGATGCCCATCCGGCAGCCGGAGGGCATCAGCGCGCCGGCGGCCTCACCGGCGTCGAGGATCGGGGTGCCGCCGTCGGCGGCGAGGGTCAGGCCGGTCCGGGTGAAGGTGACGGTGCCGCCCTCGCCGGGTGCGATCACCGTCGGCCGGAACCGTTCGGTGTGCAGCCGGTCGGCCACGCCGGCCGCCGTCCAGTGCTGCTGGACGGCGTCGAGCAGGCCGACCGGGCCGCACGCCCAGGTCTCCCGGTCGAGGTGGTCGGGAACCAGGGTGGCCAGCTCGTCGACGCCGAGCAGGCCGTCGCGGTCGGTGTGCCGCTCGACCAGGCGGATGCCGCCCTGCGCGGCCAGTGCACGCAGGTGCGCGCCGAACACGACGTCGTCGGGGGTCGGCGCGGAGTGCACCACGACCACGTCGGCGCGGGTGTGCACGCCGGCGCGGAGCATGCCCATCACCGGGGTGATACCGCTGCCGGCGGTGAGGAACAGCACCCGGGCGGGGACCGGGTCGGGCAGGACGAAGTCACCGATGGCCTGGTCGAGCTGGACGACGGTGCCGACCCGGGTCCGCCGGACCAGGTGGTTGCTGACCCTGCCGTCGGGGATGGCCTTGACGGTGACGCTGATCAGGCGGTCGGGGCGGTCGGGCGCGGAGGTCAGCGAGTAGGCCCGCCACTGGCGTACCCCGTCGACGTCGACGCCGAGGCGGACGTACTGGCCGGGGGTGTGGCCGCGCCAGTCGCGGCCGGGCCGGATGGTGAGGGTCGCCGCGTCCCGGGTCTCGGGTTCGACGGCGACGATCCGCCCGCGTAGGGCGGCCCCGGCGCGCAGCGGCGCGACCAGGTCGAGGTAGTCCTCCGGCAGCAGCGGGGTGGTGACCGTCTCGGCCAGCCGCAGGAGCCGGTCCCGGACGGTGGTCTTCGCCGCAGGGTGCGGGACGGTGGTGGTCATAAACCCAGGGTCCTCGCACTTTCGCATAACATCTTGACCGAGGAAGGTGAATCGGACGCGATAACTTGTTCGAAGGGAACAACATGTCGGAATCGGAGGCGACCGCCCACCTGGGTGGCCGGCTGGAACTCGACGCAGCGGTGGCCGCCCGGTTACGCAGCCGGCTGCCGATGGTCGCCGCGCACACCGTCAGCACCATCACCGCCGAGGTCCCCGCCTACTCCGGCACGCTCACCGGCCAGATGCGCGAGAAGATCGAGAACGCGGTACGGATCGCGTTGGGCACCTTCCTGCAGCTCATCGAGCGGGCCGGCGCGGCGACCGACCCGAGCACCCCGCTGACCCGGGCGTTGGAGGCCGCGTACGCGCTGGGCGCCGGGGAGGCGCGGGTGGGGCGGAGCATGGACGCGCTGCTGGCCGCGTACCGGGTGGGGGCCCGGGTGGCCTGGCGGGAGGTCTCCACCACCACCGTACGCAGCGGGCTGTCCGCCGAGACGGTCGCCGAGTTCGCCGAACTGATGTTCGCCTACATCGACGAGCTCTCCGCCGCCAGCGTCGCCGGCCACTCCGACGAGTTGGCCAACGTCGGTCGGGCCCGGCGGCGCGACCTGGACCGGCTCACCCACCAACTGCTCGCCGGAGAACCGGAGGAGGTGCTGCGGCGCAGCGCCGAACGGGCCGAGTGGCCCCCGCCGCAGACCCTGACCGTGGTGGTGCTGCCCCGCAGCAGCCTGCGCGGGGTGCTCGCCGTGCTCCCGGCGCACACCCTGGAGAGCGGCGAGGAGCCGCCCGGGGCGCAGTGGGCCGAGGAGGGGGCGCTGCTGCTCGTACCGGACATGCACGGTGGGCGGCGGCGGCAGCTCGCCACGGCGCTGCACGGGCAGCACGCGGTGCTCGGCCCGGCCCGGCCCTGGGTCGCGGTGGCCCGGTCGTACGAGCGGGTGCTGAAGGCGCTCGCCCTCGGCGTGGCGTCACCGGCGGACGCCGCCGCGTGGGACACCGAGCAGCACCTGGCCCGGCTGGTGCTGCACACCGACCCGGAGGCGCTGGCCGACCTGCGCGCCCAGGTGCTCGCGCCGCTGGCCACGCTTCCGGCGGCGACCGCCGCGCGACTGGCCGAGACGATGCGTTCCTGGCTGCTGCACCAGGGCCGCCGCGACGACGTCGCCGCCGACCTGTTCGTGCACCCGCAGACGGTCCGGTACCGGATGGGCCGGCTGCGGGAGCTGTACGGCGACCGGCTGAACGAGCCCGGCACCGTGCTCGACCTGACCGTGGCGCTGGCGTTCCCGCCCGCCGGGGACACCGGGTCCGCCGATTCCTGAGCCGGCGCTCCGGCACCGCTGCCCCTCCCCCACATCGGACGGTCCACCGGCCGTGCAATTCCCACCGGACTCGGTCGGGGCGGTGGTCCGACATGGACGGTCGGCGGGACTGTGTCGACAGGACGACAGGAGAGCGTCCGGCGGCTGACACCGCGTGACGGCATGGGCCATGATGACGGCATGCGTCTGATCTTCTCGGTCTCGGACTCCGACGAGTCGCCGGTGCACGACCTTCGCGACGAGCTCGTGGCCGACCCGGAGCTGCGTGACGCCCGGGTCCGGCTGATCCACCGCGCACCCGAGCCGGGCACCCTCGGGGCCGCCGAGGTGCTGGAGTTCGTCGGCCAGGACGTGCTGCTGCCCGTGGTGATCCAGGCGGTGTACGACTGGTTCCAGGCCCGGCGCGGCGCCCGCCGGGGTGGCGACACCACCGTCACGGTCACCCTCACCGACAGCCCGGACGGCACCCGGGAGGTGAAGATCGAGGCCAGCGGCTCGGCCGAGGACGTCATCGCGGTGCTCCAACAGGGTCTGCGGTGACCGCTGCGCACCAACCACGGTTCGACCCGGCCCAGTCCCGTGCCGTCCTGTTGGGGGTCAGCTCCTACGCCCACCTGGGGCTGACCGTCCCCGCCGCCGAGGACAACCTCACCGCCCTGGCCGAGGCGTTCGCCGACCCCGACGTCTGGGGGCTGCCGAAGCGGCGGATCGCCGTGGTGTCCGACCCCACGGCCGACGACCTGGCCGGCTACGTCGAGGACGCGGCCCGACTCGTCGGCCGCGACGGCGTGCTGGTGGTCTACTTCGCCGGGCACGCCGTCCTGGTGGGTCGGTCGCTACGGCTCCTTCCCCACGAGGCTGCGGACACCTCCGGCAAGGAGTTCCCGGTGGAGAGGTTCGTGGAGGCGGCCAGGGGCACCGACGCCCAGCGGTGCCTGTTGATCCTCGACTGCTGCCACGCGGGGAACGCCAGCCTGGTCCTGCCGTCGGAGGCGCTGCACCTCGACGAGGACCGTGGCTGGCAGCTGATGGCGGCCGTCCGCAGCGGACCGGCGCTCGACGCCGGCCCGGACGATCTGCACACCCCGTTCACCTGGGCCCTGCTGGGGGCCCTCAAGCACGGCCGCAGGGACGCGCCCGAGTGGCTGAGCCCGGCGGAGGTGCTGCGGGAGGCCGGGGAACTCCTGGTCGGCGCGGGCTATCCCGCGCCGGCCCGCAGCCCGGTCGAGTTCGACCGGGGCTGGGTGCGTAACCCGGCGTGGAGTCCGCCGCAGCGGCGGGCGGTGCCGTTCCCCCGCCGACCGGGGGGCTCCCCCGGCGACCAGGGCGAACGGGCCGGCTTCGACAGCGCCTGGCCGGCCCGGCAGGTGCCGTTCGCCGGCCGGGTCCCGGAGCTGGCCCGGGGCGCGGCCAGCCTGCGCGTGCCGCAGGGGGCGGTGCTGCCGGTCGTCGGGCCCCGGCACGCCGGCAAGCGGTACTTCGTCGACGAGGTGCTGGCCCGCTTCGCCGAGGAGGCCGGGCGGCTCGACGAGGTGGCGCTGCTGCGGCTGGACATCCCCAACAGCAGCGCGCCCGAGCCGGTGCTCGGGGTGCTCGCCCGGGAACTCGACGTCACCATCGACGACGTCACCGACTACGGCATGGACTACGCCGAGGCGGTCCGGACGACCCTGGCCGAGGAGCTGCAACGGCAGCTGCACCGCCGCCGGCTGATCCTGTTCGTCGAGGGGTCCCGGTTGGGCACCCGCCCGGAGGCGGTCCGGGCACAGCTGGACCGGCTGCTGAAGCTGTCGGCGTTCGACCGGGCGCTGGTCATCGTCGCCACCCGGGCGGAGATCCAGCTCAGTGGCGACGGCCAGTTCCGGTACCTGCCGGTGATCCAGCTACGCGAACTCGACGAGGACGAGGCCACCGCGCTGGTCGACCAGGTGCTCTCCGACCCGCTGTACGGCGGCGGCCTGACCATCACCGGGCTCGCCGAGGGCCGGCTCTGGACGGAGCTGGACGACAAGCTGGTCCGGCTGCCCGGGGTGCTGCACAACGGGGTCGACGAACTCGCCAACGACGTGCTCAACAAGCGGATCGAGCAGCCGGGCGTCGAACACCTCGTCGACGCGCTGCTGCGCCGCTCCGCCGCCACGGTCGGCGCCGGGCTGCGGGACGTGGACTGCTTCGCGCTGTGGACCGGCGTCGACGGCAAGCGGGGCCGGCCCGGCGCGCTGGCCGTGCTGACCGCCTGGGCCATCACCGACGGGCTGTGGCTCTCCACCGAGCTGCTCGAATCGATGGGCTGCGGGCTCACCCCGCAGGCCACCCACCACCTGGTCGAGGCGCGCATCCTCACCCAGCAGGAGCACGACGGCACCCTCTGGCACGACCTGGGCCGGTCGACGCGGCACGCGCTGAGCAACGCGTTGACCGCCACCCTGCGCGGCAGCGGCGGCGACAACGTCTACGGGCGGGCGCTCGTCGACGGTGCCGAACTCACCCCCGACCAGCTCGACGAGCCGGTGGCCGAGGCGATGTTCGCCCTGATCATGGCGATGCTGCGGCAGCGGCAGCGACATCCGGCCAACTCCGACCGGCACGTCATGAAGGGCGTCGACCGGGCGATCGGCTGCCTCGACGAGGCGGTGGTGGCCGGCTACCCCCGGCTGCGGGAGACGTTGACCAAGCTCGCCGCCGCGCACTCCGGCGACGCGGCGTTCAGCCCGGTGCTGCTGGAAGCCCCGGCCGTCGTGGCCATCGACGAGCCGGTCACCGCCTCGACCGACGCCGTCGCGCCGCCGGTCGAGGCGGACGCTCCCGCCGACCGACCGGTCCGGGCCACCGGTTATCCGGTGGTCGCGGGCGCCGCCCGGCTCAACCAGGCGATGCGGGCCACCGGGCAGAGCCAGCGGGTGCGCGAGGCGTTCGTGGCCGCCGCCGACGCCGTGGCGGAGGCGATCGGGCTGGCCGAGCGCGACGCGCTGTCGCACCGGCTGCTGAAGTCGATCGACACCGCGCTGTTCATCGGTGGCCGCCGGCTGCGGGCGGGGACGAGCCTGCTGCCGGCCCGGGAGCGGGCCGCGCCGGTGCTGGCCGACTGCGCCCGGGTGGCCGGCGGCAGCCGCCCGGATCTGATCACCGTGGCGATCTCCTGGCTGCTGAACACCGTCGACCTCCAGCTCACCTCGGGCCGGGTTCCGGCCGCGCGGGACGCGCTCGGCACCGCGTTCGAGCTGTTCGAGCTGATGCCCGAGCCGGTCACCCTGCGGGACCGGTTCGCGGTGTTGCAGATGCGCCACCGGCTGCTGTGCGGCCGCGCCCGGGAGCAACGCACCCTGGCGGAGCGGGTGGCGACGCTGACCGAGGCGACGGCGGCGGTCAGCGAGGGGTTGGCCCTGTCCGGGTCGGACAGCGACCGGGGACTGTGGAGCATGCGGCTGTGCGGGGTGGCGACGCTGCTCGTCGCCGAGCAGCCCACCTTCGCCGACCAGACGGCGACGGGCCGGCGGGTGGTCGAGGAGCTGACGGCGGCCTGGGGTTCGCCGGCCCGCTGGCCGGGCGACACCCGGATGTACGTGTGGCGGCTGCTGCACGCGGTGCACCGGAACGACCCGGACGTGGTCAGCCAACTGGAGGCCGCCCGACGGACGATGGCCCTGGTGCTGACCGACGGCGAGTTCCCACTGTTCCCCGGGATCGAGGCGGAGGTGCACCTGTTCGTCGCGCACTGCCTGCGCCGCGACAACAGGTTCGCCGAGGCGACCACCGAGGCCGAGGTCGCGCTGGAGTGCGCTAAACGGGCCCACGAGGACCGACCGGGCGCCCGGTCGCTGCTGCGGGAGCTGCGCATCCAGCGGGAGCTGGGCGGCTGGCGGGCCGAGATCGACGCGTCCCCGCGGGCCGGCGACGGCCCCCGGACCCGGCCCCGGGACCAGCAACTGCTGCGCCGGATCAGGGAGGTGCAGAACTGGCTGGCCGAACAGGAGCACACCACCTGGCACCACGCGGTGCTCGACCTGTGGTGCCACCGGGCCCGGTGGAGCAGCGAGGGTAACCTGCTGGCCGCGGCCACCCCGGAGGGCGTGGAGCGCCTGGAGCGCAGAAAGCGGCTGCGGCCGGAGGATCTCGTCGACATCCGCCGGGTGTACCGGGTCCGCCGGGACAAGCTCGACGGGCACCTGCGCCGGTTCAGCCACTCGATCGAGCTGCTCCAGATGGAGGTGGGGCTGGAGCGGCAGTACCGGCGCTGGCTGGGGGTGGGTGAGAAGCAGCCGGACGAGCAGGGGGTGCACCGGCGTCACGACGTCGACAACAGCGCCGTCTGGGAGCTGATCCGGGCCGCCGAGCAGCGCTGGCCGGACCATCCGGGGGTGCTGGAGGTCCGGGCGGAGTTCCACCGCTACATCTGGGAGTACCGGCAGGCGATCGAGACGTACCGGCGGCTGATCGTGACCGCGTCGGACGGTCGGGGACGGTTGCGGTACGGGCTGGCCATGGTCGAGGCCATCGTCGGGTACGCCCACTTCGGCTGGCCGCGCAACGATCCCGACCCACGCCCGCTGCTGCTGGAGGCGGGCGAACTGCTCGCCGCCGAGGAGCGGGAGGGTCCGCTGCTGGAGCAGTTGGTGATCCTGCGGACCCGGGTGGACCTGGAGCTGAACCGGGAGATCGCCTGGAGCGACGTCGAGAACGTCGCCACCGAGATCATGAGCAACGGTGGCTACACCGAGGGTGTCGCGCGGATGCTCAACCGGCGGCGCAGCGGCGATGCCGTGGTCACCAGCCTGGCCGACCGGGGGGTGTGGCGGATCGCCGAGGGCAGCGAGTTCGCCGACCAGCTCAACCGGGTCTTCCACCCCACACCCCGGGTGCGTCCGCCGGCCGACCGGGAGGTCACCGACGAGTCCCACTCGACGATCGCCGACCTCCTCCGGGAGAACTTCACCGAGGTGCAGCTCCTGCGCGGCCTCGGCGCGGTCTACCTGCGGATGGCGGAGCTGCGCCGGGACCCCGAGAAGGCGGTGAAGGCGTTCCACTTCTTCGACGGGTGCCGGGTGTTCCAGCAGGTCCACCTGGCCGGCCGGGTCACTCCGGTCACCATGTTCCTGATGGCCCGGGCGATCCTGATGGCCGCCGAGCTGACCTCCTCGGCCGATCCGATCGCCGAGCCGTGCCCGCGGGAGGGCCACAGCTGGCTGGAGTACGCCGAACGGCTGCTCCAGTCGAGCAAGGACCAGTCGGTCGGCGAGTTCGGCAAGCAGTGCAGCCACTTCCACAAGGAGGCCGGCAAACTGCTGCGTACCATCCAGGCACGGCAGGGCATGGAGAAGATGGCGAACCTGCGCCGCCGCCCCCGGTGACCGCGCCGGAGGCCCGGCCGGGCGGTCAGTCGGCGGGGCGGGTCGCTGTCCGACCGACGCCGGCCGGGGAACGTCGGGCGCAGGTCAGCGCGGCGAGCGCCGCGCCGGCCGCGAGGCCGGCCAGGCCGGTCCACAGCGCCGGGTCGGCCCGAACCCCGCCGGGGAGTTGCTGGACCAGCACGAAAGCACCCATGACCAGGACGAACCAGCCGAACGACAGGCGCAGGGCCTCGGCCGGCACCCGGCTGGTGAGCCGCCCGCCGAGCAGGCTGCCGAGCACGGCGGCGGCGGTGACGGCGAGCGCCAGCGGCCAGTGGATGTCGACGGTCCAGAGATAGCCGGCGAGACCCGCGAACGACTTCATCGCGATCACCACCAGCGAGGTGCCGATGGCGACCGGCACCGGCAGGCCGCCCAGCAGCGCCAGCGCGGGCACCACCAGGAACCCGCCGCCGGCCCCGACGAGGCCGGTGACCAGCCCGACCACCGCCCCGTCGGCGAGCACCCGGGCCAGGGGCAGTTCGGGCGGCCCGCCGCCCCCGGCGACCCGTCGACCCCGGATCATGGCGGCGGCGGTGGCCAGCATCATCACCGCGAATCCGGTCAGCAGGAGCGTCGGCGGAAGGTGGCCGGCCAGCCGCCCGCCGACGTACGCCCCGGCCATGCCGGCGAGCCCGAAGACCAGCCCGGTACGCCAGCGGACCCGGTGCGCCCGGGCGTGCGGCAGTACCCCGACGAGGCTGGTGACGCCGACGACGAGCAGCGAGGTGGCGATGGCCTCCCGGGCCGGCAGGTCGGCGACGTAGACCAGCAGCGGCACGGCCAGGAGGGAACCGCCGCCGCCGAGCAGGCCGAGGCTGACGCCGATCAGCACGGCCAGCCCGACCGTCAACGGCAGGGTGGCGCTCACCCCTGCCGTCCGGTGCCACCGCGCAGTTGGGCGACGACACCGTCCAGGTCGCATCCGGCACCCCGGTTGTAGGGCAGCCGGCCCAGCAGCATGCCCATGGCACAGGTGTCGGTGAGGGCGGCGACGGTGAGCCCGCCCCCGATCAGCGCGGCGACCCACTTCAGCCCCGGTACCAGCACCGAGCCGAGGATGCTGGCCAGCACGATCGACCCGGCGACCAGGCGTACCTGGCGTTCCAGGTCCCAGCGGGGGGTGCCCCGCCGTACGGGTGCCGACGTCTTTTCCCAGGCGAGCATGCCGCCGTCGAGGACCCGCAGGTGGGGCAGGCCGGCGGCGGCGAGCGCCCGACCGGCCTGGCCGGCCCGCGCGCCGGAGCGGCAGATCAGCACCACCTCCTCGTCGAGGTGCCGCCGCAGTTCGTCGCGGTGTTCGCGGAGCAGGTCGAGCGGGACGTTGTAGGCGCCGGGGATGTGCGCGGTCGCGAACTCGGCCGGGGTGCGGACGTCCAGCAGGCGGGGTGCCCGGCCGGAGTCGACCAGGGCACGTAGGGTGCCGGCGTCGACGGTGGCCTCGCGGGTGGGGTCGGTACGGTCCATCTCTCCTCGTTTCGGGGTCCGCCGCAGCGGGGGTGTGGGGTCAGGCGGATGTGGTGAGGGTGAGGCCGGCGGGCGCGGCCCGGTCGAACCGGTCGTCGACGACGACCACCGTCCGGCCGGCGTTGGCCAGCAGGGACGCGGCGGCGCTGGCCCGGTAGCCGGAGCCGCAGTGCACCCAGATCGTCCCGGCGGGGACGTCGGCGAGCCGGGCCGGCAGGTCGGGCAGGGGAACGTGGACGGCGTCGGTGAGGTGCCCGGCCGTCCACTCGTTGGTCATCCGCACGTCGAGGACGACCTGCGGGGCGGGCAGTCCGGCGGGCGGGTTCCCGGCACGGGCGGCGGCCAGGGCCGCGAAGTCGGCGGTGGGCTGCTCGCGGAGCTGGCCGGGGTCGGCGGCCCACCGTTCGGGGCCGCCGGTGGCCTGGGCGGCGGGCCGGTCGATGCCGATGCGGGCCAGTTCCCGCTGGGCGTCGGCGATCTGTTCCGGGGTCTCGGCGAGCAGGGTGAGCGGGGTGCCCCAGTCGATCAGCCAGCCGAGCCAGGTGGACATCGGCCCGTCGAGGCCGAGGCTGACCGTGCCGGCGAGGTGCGCGGCGGCGTACGCCTTACGGTGGCGCAGGTCGACCACCCACTGCCCGGCGGCGATCCGGTCACGCAGTTGCCCGGCGTCGGCGCGGGTGGCCGGGGTGAGGTCGATCGGCGGCGGGCCGGCGGCGTTGGCGGCTCCCATGTGCGCGTAGTACGCGGGGTGGGCGTCCAGGCCGGCGAGGATGTCGGTGACGAAGTCGTCGGCGGCGAGCCGGAGCACCGGGTTGACCTGCCGCTCCCGGCCGATGGTGGAGTCGGGGGCGTCGGCCTGGGTGGCGGAGCAGAAGCTGCCGAAGCCGTGGGTGGGCCAGATCTGGGTGCCGTCGGGCAGCAGGTCGGCCAGCCTCCGGGCGGAGGCGTGCTGGTGGTGGGCGAGTTCGTGGGCGTGCTGCTGGCCGAGCAGGTCGGTGCGGCCGGTGGTGCCGAAGAGCAGGGAGCCGCCGGTGAACACACCGACCGGCTGCCAGCCGCCGTCGGTTGCGGTGTCCAGGACGTAGGACAGGTGGTGGAAGGTGTGGCCGGGGGTGGCGACCACCCGCAGCCGCAGCGTGTCCGACACGGGCACCTCGTCGCCGTCGTCGACCGGGGTGCGGGGGAAACCGACCTGGTCGGCGGCGGCCACCAGGTATTCGGCCCCGGTGAGCCGGGCGAGTTCCCGGCCGCCGGAGACGTAGTCGTTGTGCAGGTGGGTCTCCACCACGTGGGTGATCCGGACGTCGCGCCGGCCGGCCAGGCGCAGGATGCGGTCGACGTCGCGCTGCGGGTCGACCACGACCGCCACCCGGCCGTCGGAGGCCAGGTAGCTGCGGTCGCCGAGGGAGGACGTGCTGAGCACCGTCACCTCAACATTCATGACAAACCTCTCTTTGCGCTGATACCCCGGGGGGTATGTAACGGACAGACCGGTGTTCGTGTCCCGGGGTACGGAGTACCCGCCCGGAGCGCGCTCAGGCGGGCCGGGCGGGGTGCCGTTCGCGGGTCAGGCCAGCGCCAGGAAGAGCTTCTCCAGCTCGGCCTCGGTCATCTCGGGAGCCTCACCGCGCCCACGCGCCGCGTCGCAGTGCCGCATCCCGGAGGCGATGATCTTGAAACCGGCCCGGTCGATAGCCTTGGAGACCGCGGCGAGCTGGGTCAACGCCTCCCGGCAGTCCTCGCCGTTCTCCATCATCTCGATCACGGCGTTGAGCTGACCCCGGGCCCGCTTGAGCCGGGTCAGCGCGTCGCCGGTCATCTCCGGTCGCAGCTTCACGGTGCACCTCCTGCCACCAACATACCCCCGGGGGTACCTGACCCGCCACCCGCCCCCGTAAACGGCCGCGTCGGCCCGCCCCGGGGAGAGGGCGGGCCGACGCGAGGGGTGCGGGTCAGTGCCGACGTCGGCCGTACGTGCCGGCGAGGAGGGCGACGCCGACGGCCGCGAACCCCACCTGGAGGAACAGCTCGATCCAGTCGATACCCCGGGTGTCGTCCACCCCGAGCGCGCCGGCGAGCAGGGTGCCGAGGACCGCGGCCACCACGCCGATGGCCAGGGTGAGCAGGATCGAGATCTTCTGCTTCCCGGGCACCACGAGGCGACCCAGGGCACCGATGATCAGACCGATGATGATGGCGGTGAAGAAGCCCTGTACTTCCACGTGTGTCGTCCCTCCACGAGTCGCTGTCGATCTGGACTCTGCCCCGGGTGGGCGGGCGGTGAAACCACGGCGGAACGCTGCGGGCCAAATGTCACGCGACTGTCATGCGCTCGCGTGGGGACCGTCATCCGCCCCGCCGCGTCCGGCTCGGCGCAGGGTCCGCTCCAACAGGTCGAACAGCGCCGCCCAGTGCCGCTCGGTGGCCCCCTCGTCGTACATGGCGGTGTCGGCCATCGTGAAGCCGTGCGGGGCCCCGGCGTACACCTCGGAGCGGTAGGTGACCCCGGCGGCGTCGAGTGCCCCCTCCAACGTCGCGATGTGGTCGGCGGTCATCGAGTCGTCCCGGTCGGCGTGGGCGAAGTACAGCTCACCGGTGACCGCGCCGACGCCCCGGTGCGGGCTGTCCGGCTCGTCGGTGACGACCCGGCCGGCGTGGAAGCTGGCCAGCGCCGCGATCCGGTCCGGGTGTGCCTCGATCGCGCGCAGCGCGTTGGTGCCGCCCATGCAGTACCCCACGATCGCCACCGGCCCGGCCGCGACGTCGTCGCGGCCGGCGAGGAAGTCCAGGTAGGCCCCGGCGTCCCGGGCCACCAGCTCCGGGGTGAGCGCGGTGATCAGCGGCACGATCCGGCCGAACAGCTCGCCGCGCCGCTGCGGGTCGGCCAGGTCGGCGAGGTCGACGCGCGGCATCGGGCCGGTGCGGTGGAACAGGTTCGGCACCAGCACCAGGTAACCCTGCGCGGCGATCCGCTCGGCCATCTCGGCGAGCCGGGGACGCAGCCCGAAGGCGTCCATGAAGAACAGCACCGCCGGGAACGGCCCGTCCCCGTCCGGCCGGGCCAGGTACGCATCCGCCGCGCCGTCGCTGGTCGGAACCTCCACCGTCGTCGTGCCCGCCATGGTGTCTCCTCACCCGGGTGCCGGCGCACCCACCGCGGGAACGCTACCCGCTGCCGCAGCCGCCGGCGGACCGTGGCCGGCCGCCCCCGGCCGCCGACGGGCCGGGACGACGCCTGTCACGGATCGCGGGTCCCGTCGGTCGTTGGGAGTGCAGGGCGGTGTGCACCGCCAGGGACGGACAGGGAGTGGATCGACCATGAAGATCGTCGTCATCGGGGGCAGCGGACTGATCGGCAGCAGGCTGGTGACCGTGCTCGGGCGACAGGGCCACGACGCGGTGGCCGCCTCGCCGCGGACCGGGGTCGACACGCTCACCGGCACCGGGGTGGCCGAGGCGCTCGACGGCGCCGACGTGGTGGTGGACGTGTCGAACTCGCCGTCGTTCGAGGCGGACGCGGTGCTGGCGTTCTTCGAGACGTCCACCCGTACCCTGCTGGCGGCGGAGGCGAAGGCCGGCGTACGGCACCACGTGGCACTGTCGATCGTCGGCGCCGACCGCATCCCCGACAGCGGGTACATGCGCGCCAAGGTGGCGCAGGAGGCGTTGATCGCCGCGGCGGACGTGCCGTGGACGGTGCTGCGGGCCACCCAGTTCTTCGAGTTCGTGCCGGCCATCGTCGAGTCGTCCGTGGTGGGCGACGAGGTGCGGCTGCCGTCGGCACTGATCCAACCGGTCGCCGCCGACGACGTGGTGACGGTGTTGGCCGAGATCGCCGTCGGCACGCCGGCCGACGGGATCGTGGACCTGGCCGGGCCCGAGCGGTTCCGGCTGGACGAGTTGGGTCGCGCGACGCTGGCCGCCGCCGGTGACCCCCGGCCCGTGGTCAGCGACCCGCAGGGACGCTACTTCGGGGCGCTGCTGGCCGAGCAGGCGCTGGTCCCGCTCGGCGACGCCCGCACCGGCGGCACCCGGCTGGCGCAGTGGCGCGGACGCTGACCCGACGCGCGGGCCCGGCGGGTGACGTCGGGCCCGCGCGGCGCACCGCCTACGGTAGGCGCATGACGACCGGGTCCGGGGCCACCGCCGACGCGCCGCCGGCCGTCGCACCCGCCGACCTGGCCGCGTTCCTCGACGTGCGGCCACGGCTGTTCGGGCTCGCCTACCGGATGCTGGGCAGCGTCGTCGAGGCCGAGGACGTGGTGCAGGAGGCGTGGCTGCGCTGGCAGCGCACCGACCGCAGCGGGGTGCGCAACCCGGCGGCCTTCCTCACCACCACGACCACCCGGCTGGCGGTGAACGCGGCCACCTCGGCGCGGGCCACCCGGGAGACGTACGTGGGGCCGTGGCTGCCCGAGCCGGTCGACACCCGCGCCGATCCGACCCTCGGCGCGGAACGGGCGGCGGCGCTGGACGTCGCGGTCCTGCTGCTGCTGGAGCGGCTGACCCCCGCCGAGCGGGCCGCGTACGTGCTGCGGGAGGCGTTCGACTACCCGTACCGGGAGATCGCCGGGGTGCTCGGCACGTCGGAGCCGAACGCGCGGCAGTTGGCCGGCCGGGCCCGGCGGCACCTCGCCGTCGAGGGTGCCACACCGGTCGCGCCGCAGCAGCGTCGGCGGCTGGCGCAGGCGTTCCTCGACGCGGCCCGCGACGGCGACCTGGCGACGCTTGAGCGGCTGCTCACCGCCGACGTGGTGGCCCGCTCCGACGGCGGCGGCCGGGTGCACGCGGCCCGCCGGGACGTGTGCGGGCCGGCCCGGGTGACGAACTTCCTGGACAACGTGCGGCGCAAGTACTGGCGGGCGACGACCGTCGAGCTGGTCGAGGTCAACGGCGGTCCGGGGGTGCTGGTCGCCGCCGACCGGCCGGTCACGCTGATCACGCTGGACACCTCGGCCCGGGGCATCGAACGGCTGCTGCTGGTGGTCAACCCGGACAAGCTCGGTCGGTTGCCGGTCCGGCGCTGACCGGCGAGCTACCCCACCGTCACCGGCACCTCCGGGTCGGCGACCCCACCCGGCCGGTCGAGGATCGACCCGGCGTCCCGGACCGGTGCTGTCCCGGGTGCGCGCGACGGGCCGCCGGAGGGCGTTCTCCCGGCTGTCGGGGAGCGTCCGGTCACGACGGCGGGGGCGGGCCGACGGACACCTGGTCCGTCGGCCCGCCCCCGGTGGTGTCGGGACGAACGCGGGTCAGGACGCCGACCGCGCCGGTACGGTGTCGTCCACCGGGGCGTCGTGCGGCGCGGCCGGCCGGACGCGGACCATGGTCAGCACCGCCACGGCGAGCAGGACGGTGATCACGGTGCTGATCGCGCCGATCACGTTCAGCCCGCCGGTGAACGCCTCCCGGGCGGAGGCCAGCAGCGTCGCGCCGACCTCCCCGGGCAGCCGCTCGGCGGCGGCGACGGCGGTGGCCAGCGTGTCCCCCGCGGCGGTGCCCTCGGGGACGGTGACCTGGCTGCGGTAGACGATCGCGCCGATGCTGCCCAGGATGGCGACGCCGAGCGCCATGCCCAGTTCGGTGCTGGTCTCCGAGACGGCCGAGGCGGAGCCGGCCTGCTCGGGCGGCGCCGACCCGACGACGATGTCGGTGCCGAGGGCGATCAGTGGCCCGCCCCCGGCGTAGACGAGGAGGAAGCCGACCACCAGCTGGGTCAGCCCGCCCTCGCTGCCGACCAGGGCCAGGCTCAGGTGCCCGACCGCCGAGACGGCCAGGCCGGCGGCCACCACGTGCGCCGGGGCGAAGCGCCCGGCCAGCACCGGGGAGAGCATCGAGGTGACGATCAGCGCGATCGCCGCCGGCAGCAGCCAGAGCCCGGCCCGCAGCGGGGAGAGCCCCACCACGAGCTGGAGGTACTGCGTGACGAACAGGTACGTCCCGCCGGCGATCAGCATGCTGAACAGCATCGCCACCAGGGCGGTGGTCAGCGCGCGGTTGCGGAACAGCCGCAGGTCGACCAGCGGGCTGGTGAGGCCCCGTTGCCGGCGGACGAAGAACACGCCGACGGCCAGGCCGGCGACGATCGCGAGCACCGGCAGCAGGCCCGGGTCGTCCTTGGCCAGCTCCTTGAGGCCGTAGATGACCGGCAGGATGGTGGCCAGGGACAGCGCCACGCTGGTCAGGTCGAGCCGGCCGGCGTCGGCGTCCCGGTACTCGGGCAGCAGGCGCGGGCCGGCCAGCAGCAGCACCGCCATGATCGGCACGTTCAGCAGGAAGACCGAGCCCCACCAGAAGTACTCCAGCAACGCGCCGCCGACCACCGGGCCGAGCGCGATGCCGACGGAGAACATGGTGACCCAGACGGCGATCGCGATCCCCCGCTGCTTCGCGTCCTGGAACATGTTGCTGATCAGCGCCAGGGTGGACGGCATCAGGGTGGCGCCGGCGATGCCGAGCGCGGCGCGTGCGGCGATCAGCATGGCGGCGCTGTCGGCGTACGCGGCGATCACCGAGGCGACCCCGAACGCGGCGGCGCCGATCAGCAGCAGCCGCCGCCGGCCGATGCGGTCGCCCAGCGTGCCCATGGTCACCAGCAGGCCGGCGATCATGAAGCCGTAGATGTCGATGATCCACAGCATCTGTGGCGCGCTGGGCAACAGGCTCTCGCTGATGTGCGGCACCGCGAGGTGCAGGACGCTCATGTCGATGGAGAGCAGCAGCGTCGGTAGTGCCAGCACTGCCAGGCCCAGCCACTCCCGGGTGCTCGCCCGGTGCTGCGGTTCGCTCGTGGTGCCCAAGGTGGTTCCTCTCTGGATGGTGCGGAGTGGTCAGTGCGAGAGCATCGCACTGGGGTGCGACATTTCCTGATGTTGCGCCATATGGGGGAAACAGAGACGTAAGAGATGTTCCGCGATGGTCGCCGCGGTGTCCGGGTCGTACAGGTAGAAGTGGCCGCCGGTGAACATCAGGCGGGAGAAGGCCCCCGTCGTCTCCAGCGACCACAGGTGCAGCCGGTCGGCGACGACGACCGGGTCGTCCACCGCGCCCAGCGACAGGATCGGCACCGCCACCCCCGTCGGCGGCCGGCGGTAGGTCTCCATGGCTTCGAGATCGGCCCGGATCGCGGCCAGCGCGGGGCGCACCAGGTCCCCCCGGTGCAGCAGCTCGGGGCCGATCCCGCCGATCTCCACCAGGTGTTCCAGCAGTTCGTCGTCCGTCCGGCGGTGCGCGAACGGCGGCTCGCTGGGAAAGCACGGTGGTTGGCGGGCCGACACCGTGAGCAGCCGGGGCGGCCGACCGAGCCGTTCCATCGCCCGGGTCAGTTCGTAGCCCAGCACACTGCCGAAGCTGTGCCCGACGACCGCGTACGGCAGCGGTGGCAGCTCCGCGACGGCGCGGCTGAGGCCGTCGACGAGCGGTGCCACCCGGCGCAGCGGCGGCTCCCCGGCCCGCAGCCCCCGGCCGGGCAACTGGGCGACCAGCAGCTCGACCCCCGCCGGCAGCACCGGCCGCCAGGTGCGGAACGCCGACGGCCAGCCGCCGGCGTGCGGCAACGCGATCAGTCGCGCCCACGGCCCGCCGCGGGCCGGGCGGGCGGAGTGGGACCCGCCCTCGACCGGGTGCCGCAGGCCCGCGCCCACCCGCATCAACCAGCCGTTCATCGGCTCCGCCCTCCTCATGCCAGCATCGGGTGGTGGGCCTCGAGGTGCTCGACCACGCGGCTCTGCTGCGGTCGCAGCCGTTGCCCGGGCAGGTGCTCCAACGAGTGCAGGAAGGGATCGGGCGGGGGTGGCAGGCCGGCGATCGCCGACGCGATGGCCAACACCAGCGTCGGCTGGTACCAGGCCGAGTAGCCGCCCTCGTGGACGAAGACGATCCGCCCGCCGGTGAGTTCGTCGGCCAGCGCGCACATCGTCAGGGTCATCGCGTGGAAGGTCCGGCTGGTGCACATCATCCGACCCATCGGGTCGTGGCCGCTCGCGTCGACACCGGCCGCGACCAGGACCAGCTCCGGACGGAAGGCGCGCGCCGCCGGCACGACCAGCCGGGACAGCGCCGCCAGGTACGCCTCGTGCCCCGAACCGGCGGGCAACGGCACGTTGAGGGTGCGGCCCGCACCGGCACCCGTGCCCGTCTCGGTGACCAGCCCCGACGCGGGTGGGAACAGCCCCTCCTGGTGGATCGAGACGTAGAGCACGTCCGGGTCGGCGTAGAAGGTGCGCTGGATGCCGTTGCCGTGGTGCACGTCCCAGTCGAGCACCAGCACCCGGCGTGCCCCGTGCCGCTGCGCCGCCCGTGCGGCGACCGCCACGTTGTTGTAGAGGCACAGCGCCATCGCCCGGTCCGGCTCGGCGTGGTGCCCGGGCGGCCGGACCAGGCAGTACGCCCGGTCGAAGCGCCCGTCGAGCACGGCGGTGGCCGCCTGCGCGCCGGCCCCCGCCGCCACCCGGGCGGCCTGGGCGCTGTGGTGGTTGACGTACGCGTACACCCCGGCGTCGCCCGCGCCGAGCGCGGAGGCCGCCTCGACCCGGGCGAGGTGTTCCGGCACGTGCACCAGCAGCAGGTCGTCGTCGGTGGCCGGCTCGGGGGTGACCGGGGTGTAGTGGTCCAGCACCCCGGCCAGCCGGACCAGTCCCTCGGCCCGGCGCAGGTCCGGGTCGACGGCGTGCTGGCGCAGGGGTTCGATGCCCGGACCGACGGGCAGGTAGCCCGATCCCGGTCCGGGGTCGTGCCAGAAGCAGATCTCGTGGCTGTACCAGGCGAGCTTCGACATGGGCGACGTCCTCGGCGCTCGACATCGGGCAGGGACGGGTGGCCGGGGTGCGCCACCGACGGGACCGGGTCGGTGGCGCACCCCGGACCGGACGCCGCCGGTCAGGCGGCGACGGTGGCCGGCACCCGGGTCACCCCGGACACCTCGGCGATGTACCGGTGGTAGTGCTCCCGCTCCTCGGCGGGGGTGAGCTTGGCCCGGAACGTGGCGTCCAGCCAGCCCAGCACCTGCTCGGCCTCGGCCCGGGTGAGGGTCCGGTCGCCGAGTTCCTTCTCGAACTCCCTGATCCGGGCGGTCGGCGTCAGCACCCCCTCGGCGTAGCCGGTCTCGTCGGTGCTGTGGTTGCGGGTGCAGGCGACGGCCTTCAGAACGGCACCGAAGAAGGCCCTGCTGTCGATGTCACTCACTGCGTTCTCCTCTCGACGGGGTTCCTTCGCCGGCCGCCCGGTCGGGCGGTCGGCAACACGGTTGGTCTCGGTCGGGGCGCGCCGGTCGCACTCAGGCGATGAGCCCGACCTTCCGGCCGGCCCGGGCGAAGACGGCGACGGCATGGTCGAGGTCGTCGGCGCCGTGGCTGAGGTTGACGATGGTGCGCAGCCGGGGCAGCGCCTTGGGCACGGTGGGATAGACGATGGGCTGGACGAAGATGCCCTCGGCCTGGCAGAGCCGGGCCATCTCCTGGGCCTGCCCGGCGCTGGCGCAGATGATCGGCACCACCGGCGTCTCGCTGGCGAGGGTGTCGAAGCCGAGACCGCGCAACGTCGCCCGGTACCGGTCGGTGAGGGCCCGCAGTTCCCCGGTGAGCTGCGGGGCCGCCTCCATCACCTCCACCGCGGCCCGCGCGGCGGCCACCTGCATGGGGGTGCCGGCGGCGGAGAACATCCAGCCCCGGGCGTTGTTCTTCAGGGCGAAGACCAGGTCGCTGGAGCCGGCCACGTAGCCGCCGGTGCTGGGCACCGTCTTGGACAGCGTGCCCATCTTGACCGCGACCCGGGCCGGATCGATGCCGAAGTGCTCGGTGATGCCCCGGCCGGTGGCGCCCAGCACACCGAGACTGTGTGCCTCGTCGACCATCAGCGGCGCGTCGTAGCGCTCACACAGCGCCAGGATGCCGGGCAGGTCGGCGATGTCACCGTCCATGCTGAAGACCGCGTCGGTGACCACCAGCTTCCCGGCGTCACCCGCCCGGCGCAGGGCGCGTTCCAGGTCGGTCAGGTCGTTGTGCGCGTAGGTGATCACGGTCGCGCCGGACAGCCGGTAGCCGTCCAGGATGCTCGCGTGGTTGTAGACGTCGCCGATCACCACGTCGCCCGGCCCGACCAGCGCGCCGATCGTCGCCACGTTGGCCATGTAGCCGCTGGTGTAGACGATGGCGTCCTCGGCCCCGAGGAACCGGGCGATGCCCAACTCCAGCTCCCGGTGCAGGTGCAGGGTGCCGGCGAGCAGCCGCACGCCGTGCGCGCCGGTGCCGTGCCGCTCCAGGGCCCGCTGCGCCTGGTGGTTGATGTAGTCGTGGCCGATCAGCCCGAGATAGCTGTACGACGCGAAGTTCAGGAACCACCGGCCGTCGAACTTGATCCAGGCACCCTTGGACTCCTCGATGACCGGCTCGTAGAAGTAGTCGTCCTGGGCGATGACCACCCGGTCGTCCACCGACAGCGCGTCGATGCGCCGGTCGAGGAAGGAGCCACCGGGGTGGTCGCCGAGCCGGCCGGGCAGGGTGCGACGGGGAACCGACGCGCCGACCGGGACGGTGACGCCGGGTGGCCCGGCAGGCCGCTCCCGGGTGGCCGGCGGACCCGCCGCCGGCCGGTGCCCGTTCGTCCCCGGGTTCCCCGTCGCCGGACCGGTCCCCGCCCGGTGGCCGGGCCGGGGCGGGTGCCGGTCGGCGGCGTCGACGTCGCGGTAGCGGTCCCAGTCCGGAACGAAGCGTGCCGTCCCCGACGCGGTCGTCGAGGCCGGCGACGCGCCACCCGACCCGGCGGGCGGGGCCGGGGCGGGCGGGACGGGGGCGGGCGGGACGGGGGTGGGCGGGACGGGGGTGGCGGGGGCCGGACCCGCCGGGTGGCGGGGCAGTCCTTCCAGGTGCCGGGCCAGCGCCCCGACGTCGGGGTGGTCGAACATGGCCACCGGATCGACGTCCAGCCCCTCACCGGCCAGCGCGGCGGAGACCTCGACCGCCATCATCGAGTCCAGCCCCAGCTCCAGCAGGTTGTCGTCGGGCGACACCTGGTCGACGTGCAGGGTCCGCTTCAGGATCGCCGACAACGCCGGCCACAGCCGGGTCTCGACGGGGGTCGCGGTGGTCATCTGGTCGTCCTCCGGTTCGTCGACTGCGGACACGACGTAGTTCGCGGGAGTCAGTTCGAGGGTGTGCCGCAGCAGCGCGATGCCGTCCGCGGCGGTCAGTGCCGGAATGCCGCGTGCCGCCGCGGCGTCGGCGATCCCCGCACCCATGCCGACCCGCCACAGACCCCAGCCGAGGCTGTACCACGCCTCCCCGGCGGCCCGACGGCGCGCGGCGTAGCCGTCGAGGTAGGCGTTGGCGGTCGCGTAGGAACTCTGGCCGAGGTTGCCGTGGGTCGCTGAGATGGACGAGAACAGGACGACGAACCCGGGTCGCGCGTCGGCGGGGAACGCCTCGTCGAGCGCGTGCACCCCACCGATCTTCGGCCCGAACACCTCGTCGATCCGCTCCGCCGACAGGCTGCGCGCCAACCCGTCGCGCAGCACACCCGCGGCGTGGAAGACCCCGTCGAAGGGTTCCGCGCCGCGCAGCACCTCCGGCAGCGTACGGACGTCGGCGGCGACGATCCGCAGGTCACAGGTGGTGGCGAGCCGGTCCAGCCGGGCCCTGGTCGGCCCCTCGGTGGGTACCGTGCGACCGACCAGGGTGAGGTGGGCAGCGCCCGCACCGGCCAGGAACTCCGCCACGTGCAGGCCGATGCCGCCCAGACCACCGGTGACCAGGAACCGGCCACCGGCCACCGGCCGGGCCGACCGCCCGGGTACGACCGGCACCGCCGGATGGGTGGGCGCGTACCAGGAGCCGTCCCGCCAGGCGAGTTCCGCCTCGCCGTGCCGTACCTCGTCGAGGGTCGGCGGCTCGGTGCCGCCGGCCAGGCCGATGTCGACGAGGCGGACCCGGACCTGCGGGTGCTCGATCCGCAGGGTCCGCGCGAGGCCCCACAGCGCGGCCTGTCCGGGTTCGATCGACTCACCGTCGGTGACCTGCTGGGCGGCGTTGGTGACGATGGTGAGGGCGGGCATGGGCGGCTGCGCCGCGAGCCGCCGCACCAGGGTGAAGACGCCGTGCAACAGGGCGACGGCCGCCGCCCGGTCCCGCCCGCCGCGCGGCGCCACGTAGACCACCTCGGCGGGCGGCGTCCCGGCAAGCGCCCGGTCGAGGTGGACGTCGTCCAGGTCGGCCGGGGTGAGCAGGAGGGGCCCACCCTCGTACGACTCGATGCCGGCCTCCCCCGACACCACCCAGGTGCGACCGGGGTCGGTGGCCGGTTGCGGGGTGGGAACGACCGGCCGCCAGGCCACGGCGGTGACCGACCCGGCGGGCACCCGGTGGACGGGCGTCGGACCAGCGGGAGGCGGATCGGCCTGAGGCGGATCGGTGGGTGCCGGGGTGGAGCGGGTCGACGAGGGCTGCCGGTGGGGGGCCGCCGGGACGGTGGTCGGGCCGGCCGCCTTGAGGACGATCCGGTCCAGTTCCAACAACACCTCGCCCTGCTGGTTGCAGACCGTGGCCCGCCCGCGCACCGCGCCGCCGGCCCCACCCGCCGGTTCGGTCCGCTCGACCAGGGCCAGGACCGTGCCGGTGACCGGCCGGCGGGCGGTGATCCGCCCGACGTACCAGGGCAGGCAGGCCCCCGCCGAGCCGTCGTCGAGCATGCCGAGGCACTGGAAGACGCTGTCCAGCAGCGGCGGCGGGACGAAGTGCCGGTCGGTCAGCCCGCCGGAGGTGCGGAGCACGGCCAGCATCCGGTCGGGCCCCCGGTGCGCGGCGCGGATCGCCCGGAACGTCGAGCCGTACGCGATGCCGCTGCCCCGCCGCCACTCCTCGACGGCGGCGAGCGGCACCTCGTCGGCGCAGCCGACACGCAGCCCCGCGACGTCCCGGTAGCTCGGCGGGGCCAACGCGCTGGGGGTGGCCCGGGCCCGGCTGTGCAGGACCGGACCGGAGCCGTCCGGCTGCCAGGAGGTGAGCGTGCACTCCCCGGCCGGGGTGAGCACGGTCTCGATCTCGACCGACCCGCCGGGCGCGACCGGCAGCGGCGCGAGGAACGCCACCCGGTCGAGCTGCCAACTCCCGCCCTCCCGGATCGCCGCGCAGGCGCTGAGCATCGCGTCGAGTTGCGCCGCCGCGGGCAGGACCGGCGTGTCGCCGATCCGGTGGTCGCGCAGCACCGGGTGGTCGGCGGCGAGCGGCGCACGGTGGCCGTTCACAGCCGGAGGTCGAATCTGTCAGTGGCCAGCACCTGACCGTTGACCTGGATGTCGACGAGGTGCTCACCGGCGTAGTAGCGCCGGGTGGAGACCTCCCGGACCGGGTGCGACTTCTCCACCGTCCGGCGTTCGCCGGGGGCGAGGTCCAGCGTGGTCAGCTTGAAGACCTTGGGGATGCGTTGGCCGTTCTTGCGGACGTGGTGCACGACGTAGTCCACGGTGACGGTGTGCCGGCGACTGTCGGTGTTCTCGACGTCGAGGCGGATCATCGTCGACTCACCGAGCGTCAGGGTGCGCGGGTGGAGCCCCATCGAGGGCACCCGGATGTGCTCACCCCCGGTGACGCCCACGATCGCCAGCGCCTCCTGGTTGCCCTTCTTGACCAGCGTGCGCAGTGCGTGCCGGACGATCCAGGTGGTCTCCGGGGTCGGGCTCTCCTGCGACCAGCGCAACGCGGTGGCCAGCGCGACGTCGGGCGAATCCTTGGAGATGTCGTTGAGGTTGTTAGCCACCGACTTGCGCACGTACTCGGAGGGGTCGCTGCGCAGCGGTTCGAGGATCTCCAGTACGGGCTGCGGGTCCCGGACGAAGGCGGTGAGCGTACGCGCCCAGGGAAGCCGGGGACGCACGCCCTCGCTCGCCATCCTCCGGACATTGTGGCTGGGGTCGCGGGCCCAGTCGGCCATCCGCTTCATCGTCAGCTCGTGGTGCTGTTCGATGAAGGGGCGGATGGCGTACTCGGCGGTGTGCCGTTTGGTGATCTCGACGAGTGCGTCGAGGGACACCTCGGGGTGGTCCAGGCCGTACTCCTCGACGAACCGGGCCACCGGCATGAGGTACCAGCTCACGTTGAACATCCCCTCGCCCTCGGCGAGTTCGTCGCCGAGAATGGCCAGGAGGATCTTCACGCTCTCGGGATAGTCCTCGGGGAGCCGGCTGCGCAGTCCCTCCGCCAGGACGAAGACGCGGTCCTTCAGCTCCTTTCCGGGAATGCGACGCTCCACCTCGACGGCGTATTCCTCGACGTCGAAGTCCGGGTGAACCTCGCGGATCTTGCCGCCGATGAGGCGGGCGGCGTCACCGTTGAAGTGACGCTTGAGTCCGTATTCCGTAGTCATGACATCCGGTCCTTGTCGACGTGGTTTTCCCGGGCGGGCGGATAAAGGTGGATCTTATGTCTGGACAGGTGCTGTCTCCCGGAAGCCGGCCGGGCGGGGGCGCCGTTCGCCGCCCCGTCCACTCCACCGTGGACCCAGAATCTCTGCCGTTGGAAGGGGTAGGTGGGGATGGTGGTGGTGCGGTGTCCCTTCCCGTGATGGATTCCGGCCCAGTCGAGGTCGCCGTGGCCCTGGTTGTAGAACGACGTGACAGCCGTGTGGAGCTGCGCCTGGTCGTCGTGGTCGCGGCGTAGCGTCGGCAACCAGGTCAGGTCGGTGTCGGTGAGGGTCGCCCGCGCCAGACCGGTCAACACCGGATGCGCGCCGATCTCCCAGAACACCCGACCGCCGGCCGCATAGACCGCCTCGACCGCCTGGGTGAACCGCACCGGTCGGCGAATCCCCGAACCCCACAACCCGCCGTCGGCCACCGACCGGGCGTCATGCCAACCACCCGTCACCGTCGACGCGAAACCGACCTGCGGCGCCGACACCACCGCCCGCCCGAACGCCTCAGCGAACGGGTCCACCGCCCCCGCCATCGCCGCCGAGTGGAACGCGTGGCTGACCGTCAACCGCTGCGTCCGCAATCCCGACCCGACACCGAACGCCTCCACCGCCTCGGCCGGGCCGGAGATCGTCACACTGCGCGGAGCGTTGAACGCCGCGATCTCCACCCCCGGAAACGACGGCAACACCGCCTCCACCGACCCCGCATCGGCGAACACCACCGCCATCGCCCCATCCGCAGGTTGCGCCTGCATCAACCCACCCCGCACCACCGCCAACCGCAACACCTCAGGCAACCCGAAAACCCCCGCCGCCCACGCGGCCGTCAACTCCCCCACACTGTGACCCACCACCAACCCCGGCCGAACACCCCACGACTCCAACAACCGCACCAACCCCACCTGCACCGACACGATCCCCACCTGCGCGAACCGCGTCTGCACCAACTCACCACCGCGCTCCCCGAACACCACCTCCCGCAACGGCACATCCGAACACGACGCCACCACCTCGACGCACTCGTCGAACGCATCCCGAAACACCGGCTCCGCCGCATACAAACCCGCACCCATCCCCGGATACTGCGAACCCTGACCCGAAAACAGGAACACCGACACCGGAGGCTCATTCGACAACCGGGCCACCGGCCGGTCCCCACCCGCCACCGCACCCAACCCAGCGGCCAACTCCGACCCGTCAACACCCTGCACCGCCACCCGGAACCGATGCGACGCACGACCCACATTCGCCGTGAAACCCACATCACCCAACACCGACGAATCCACACCCGACAACAACCGCGCATACCCGTCCGCCAACCGACGCACCCCCTCCTCACTCGCCGCAGAAACCTTCACCACAAACGACCCCTGCGGCAGGGCTTCCCGAACGGCCGGAAGCGGCGCCTCCTCCACGATCACATGGGCGTTCACCCCACCCATCCCGAACGCCGACACCGCCGCCCGACGCGGCACACCCGCCACCCGAGGCCACGACACCGGCTTGTCCGCCACGAAGAACGGCGTCTCCTCGAACCGGATATGGTCATTCGGCCGCACCACATGCAACGTCGCCGGCACCACCCCGTGCTCCAACGACAACAACACCTTCACCAACCCCGCCAAACCCGCCGCCGGCTCCAAATGACCAATATTCGACTTCAACGAACCAATCGCACAGAACTGCGTCCGCGACGTAAACCCCCGCCACGCCCGCGTCAAACCCTCCACCTCGATCGGATCACCCAACGACGTCCCCGTCCCATGCGCCTCCACCATCCCGATCCCATCGGGACCAACACCCGCATCCCGCAACGCCGCCACAATCACCTCCCGCTGGCCGACGGGGCTCGGAGCGGAGTACCTGGTGGTCCGGCCACCGTGGTTCACCGCCACTCCCTTGATCAGACCCCGGATACGGTCGGCGTCACGTTCCGCGTCCGCGCGGCGGCGGAGCACGATCGCCACCGCCCCCTCACCAGGCACGAACCCGTCGGCCTGGACGTCGAAGGCCCGGCAGCGGAAGGTGGGCGAGAGCGCCCGCAGGTCCCGCATGGAGTCGAAGTACTCGGGGCTGATCGCGGCGTGCACGCCACCGATGACGGCGGTGTCGATGTCGCCGGCCCGCAGGTGTTGCACGGCGGTGTGCAAGGCCACCAGCGACGACGAGCAGAGCGTGTTCACCACGACGCTCGGGCCGTGCCAGTCCATCAGGTACGACAGCCGGTTCGGGATCATCGCCTCCAGACCCAGCCCGCGCCCATCGGTCACCCCGTGCCGGGACCGCTCCTCGTGGTAGTGGTCGTGGCTGTAGGCGATCCACAGGCCGATCCGGTTGTCCGGGCTCCCCTGCCCCGTCCGACCGGCGTCCTCCAGGGCCTGCCAGATGGTCTCGTAGACGATGCGGGCCTGAGGGTCGATCAGCGGTGCCTCCCGGGCGGAGATCCGGAACGGCACGGGGTCGAACTCGTCGACCCGCTCCAGGAAGGACGCCTGCGGCACCGGACCCTCCGGCGGCTGCCACCGGCCATCGGGCAGGGTGCCGACGGTGTCGCGCCCGTCGGTGAGCAGCGTCCAGAACGCGTCGAGGTCGTCGGCGGTGGGCACCCGGATCGCGGCACCCACGACGGCGATGTCACGCCCCGGGTCCGTCCCGTCGACCCCGGCGGCCGACGGCACGGCGGCAACCGACGGCACGGCGGCCGTCGGCACGGCGGGCACGTCACCGGCCGGCGGCGGAGGAGGAACGCTGCCGGCCGGCAGCGGGGTGGGCACGGACCGGTCCGGCGGCGTGGCGGCGGCGGTGCCGGCGGTCGGCACCGCCCCCGGGTCGGCGGGCGGCGAGACAGGGGCAGCCGGCGACGAGACGGGGATGGAGCCGGCCGACGGTGGGGCGGCGACAGCCGGCGGGACCGGGGGCGGCGGCGCGGCCAGCGCGGCGACGAAGTCGGGCGCCTCGTCGACGAGGTGCTGGGCGAAGCTGCGGGGGGTCGGGTACTCGAAGAAGACGGTCGGGTACAGCGACAGGCCGTGCTCCCGGGACAGTCGTTCGCTGAGCCCGACCAGGCCGACGGAGTCGAAGCCGGCGGAGAGGAACTCGGCGTCGACGTGCTCGGCGTCCGTACCGGACAGGGCCAGGAACCAGGCGAGCGCCCGGGCGAACGGCGTCGCCGCCACGGGGCCGGCGGCCGGCGGCGACGCGGACCGGTCGACAGCCGGCGGCGGCGCGGACCGGTCGACAGCCGGCGGCACCCCCGGGGCAGCCCCGGCCGGCTCCGCACCGGGCCGGTGCGCCGCTGCGGGTGCGGACGCTTCCCCCCGCGCCGCAGCCGCGCTCACCACGGCGGGGTCCACCGGGACGGCGACGGCGGCGGAGGCCGGCGCGACCGCCGACCCGGGTGCCGCTCGACGTGCGGTGTCGGCCGGCGGCTCGCTGAACGCGAGGACGGGCACCCGCTTGGAGGAGATGTCCCCGAAGGTCAGCAGCGGTACGCCCCCGGCGTCGAGGACGACCTGGGTGACCCGGCACGCCTCCTCGTTCCAGAAGGACACCTCGGTGCGCACGTAGGCGGCGTCGGCCAGGGCACCGTGCACGCTCACCCGGTCGACGGAGAGCGGGATGAAGGCGGTGGCGTGGTCGGTGCCGAACACCGGGTTGTCCGGGTCGATCGCCGCGATGGTGACGCTGTCCAGCAACCCCGGGAAGAGCTGGACCTCCGGGGGGTTCAGGGCGCGTTGCCGGCCCCCCTCGATCCGGGCGAGGGTGCCGCCGCCGGGCAGGCTGGCGACCCAGGAGATGTTGCGGTAGTACCGGCCGTGCTGGTAGCCGATGCGGCGCAGCCAGCGGTACACGGTGGACCCGGCGTGCACCCGGGAGCAGGTGTCGAGCAGCGCCGCGAGCGGCTGCGGCGCGGGCACCGGATCGGGGTGCGGGGCGTACCGGCCGGTGACGAAGGGGGTGCCGTCGACGTCGGCGACGGTGAACCGCCCCTCGGCGTCGACCCGGCACACCACCCGGTGCGCCCCGGTCGGGATGAGCGGGCGGTGGAAGAGCACGTCGCGTACCCCGTGGAACGGCTCGCCGCGCAGCTCGGCACCCTGGCGCAGGAAGTCGAACCAGGCGACGCCGGGGAGCATGATCCGGCGGTACACCGAGTGCTGGGCGATCGGCACCTCGCCCGGCCCGAAGACGCGGGAGAAGGCGTACCCGGCCGGGCCGGTGTCGTCGAGGGTCAGCGGGCCGCCGGGCTCGGCGGAGCGGAGCGGCTCCCGCAGGTCCAGCGCGGGGCCGCGGGCCTGGCCGACCGGCAGGAGGCGCTTGTGCCAGGCGACCGGCCCCTGGAACGTGGCCCAGTCGATGTCCGCCCCGGCCTCGTAGAGTTCCGCCGTGACGGCGGCGAGCACCCCGGCTGCCTGCCGCCCGTCGGTGGCGGCGGCGAGGCGCGCGCAGAGGTCCAGTCGGGCGTCGACGTCGTCCGGGTCGGGAGTGTCCGTGGTCGCGGCTCCGGCGGCCAGCACCGTGCTGAGCGCCTCCTCCAGGGAGGTACGTCCGTGCACGAAGTCGGCGATCGGCGCCCAGCCGGGCGGCAGGTCGACCGCCTGCTCGGGTACCCCGGTGCCGCGCAGCGCCACGGCCAGCACGACCCCCGTGCAGATCCGCAGCAGCGGACCGGAGAACGTCGTCACCGGGCTACCGACAGCGGTCTCGAACCGGCCGACGATCTCCCGTACCGCCGGCAGGTCGTGGTGGAGCGCGAGCAGCCACCGCGGCGGGGCGGACCCGGCCACCGGGCGGACGGCCACCACGGGCGGTCGTCCGGTGGGCTCCCCCAGCGGAACGTCGGCGCGCAGCAGCCGGGCGCGCAGGGCGGCGGCGAGGCCGTCGGCGTCCGGTCCGGTGACCGCGCAGCGTACGGCGCGGGCCGGGCGGCCGAGCCGGGCGGTGGCGAGCACGTCGGCGATCTCGTCGGCCGCCGAGGGGAGGAACTCCACCCACTGCGCGGCCAGCTCGCGCAGCACGTCGGGGCTGTCGGCGGAGAGGGCGAGCACCTCCGTGGGCCGCCCGGCCCCGGTGGCGGTCGGCGCGGGCCCGGTCGCCGCCTCGGCCACCACGTGTGCGTTGGTGCCGCCGAAGCCGAAGCCGCTCACGCCGGCCCGGCGGATCGGGGCCGCCGGCCAGGGTCGGGGACGCGGCGGCAGGTAGAGGGGGCCGGTGTCCAACCGGAGCCGCGGGTTGACGGTGGGCACCGGCACCCCGGGGACGACCCCGTCCCGCAGGCAGAGGACGATCTTGGCCAGGCCGGCCAGGCCGGATGCCGAGTGCAGGTGCCCGATCCGCCGTTTCAGCGAGCCGAGCGCGACGCTGCCGGGGGCGACGCCGCGCCGGCCGAACACGTCGGTGAGGGCCCGCACCTCGATCGGGTCGCCGATGGCGGTGCCGGTGCCGTGGGTCTCGACGTACTGCACGGTGGTGGGGTCGATGCGCCCGTACACCCGGTCGAGCAACGCGATCTGGGCCTCCAGGTTGGGGGTGGTCACCCCCATGGTCCGGCCGTCGTTGTTGACGCCGGTGCCGGCGATCGCGCCGAGGATCAGGTCACCGTCGGCCACCGCCGCGGCCATCGGCTTGAGCACCAGGGCGACGGCCCCCTCGCCGGGGACGTACCCGTTGGCCTTCTCGTCGAAGGTCTGGCACAGCCCGTCCGGGGAGAGCGCGCCGGTGCGGGACAGCAACACGAAGGTCAGCGGGTCGAGCAGCAGGTCCACGCCGCCGACCAGGGCGATCTCGCAGCTGCCGGCGGCGAGGCTCTGGCAGGCCAACCAGACCGCCGTCAGCGAGGACGAGCAGGCGGTGTCGACCACCAGGCTGGGGCCGGTGAGGTCGAGGCGGTCGGAGAGCCAGGCCGCGACGAAGTTCTGCGACCGGCCCCACAGTGCCGCCGGGACCGGTCGGCCGGTGCCGTCCGGCCCGGTCGGGGCCAGCCCACGGCCGTGGTCGAAGCCGTAGGAGTTCATCCGGGCACCGACGAAGACGCCCGAGTCGAGACGGCGGCGCACGGAGCGGTAGCCGGCGTCCTCCAGCGCCCGCGCGCCGACCTCCAGCATCACCCGCTGCTGCGGGTCGAGCAGGACGGCGTCACCGGCGGTCAGGCCGAACGCCTCGTGGTCGAAGGAGAACGGGTCCTGGAGGAAGGCGCCCCGGTGGTGGGTGCCCTGGTGGTCGCCGTCACCCAGGTAGTGGTCGCGGGCCCACCGGCTGGGCGGGACCTCGTCCACCTCGACCGAGTCGTGGGTCAGCAGCCAGCGCAGGTCCGCCACGTCCTCGGCACCGGGAAGCCGTACGGCCATGCCGATCACCGCGATTCGACTGTCCGTCATGTTCGCGTCGCTCCTTCCGTCACACTCGGTGGGCAGGTCAGTGGCGCGGCTGCCGGCCAGTGGCGAGCAGTGGCCGCAGCAGGGCGCTGAGGCTCGCCGTGGGCACCGGGCCGTCCGGGTCGGGCGCGGACGACACCGCACCGGCGACCGGGTCGGTCCCGGATGCCGGGGTGGATGGTGTGGCCCGGTCGGTGAGCCGGGCCGCGAGGTCGGCCATCGTGCGGGACCGCATCACCAGCGAGGGGTCGACGGTCGTCCCGCTGAGCCGCTCGATGGCGCTGGTCAGATCGGCGATGACCAACGAGTCCAGCCCCAGGTCGGGCAGGGGGCAGTCGCCCGGGTCCTCACCGAGGACGTCGACGAAGGCGTCCCGCACCAGCCGGTAGGCCACCCCCGGGTCGCCGGCCGACGGCGGCCCGGCCGGTGCGGCGTCACCACCGGCGGCATCAGCCGGGAGGGGGTCGGCCGGGGTGGGCTCGGGGTGCGCGGTCGACGTATCCCGGTGGGCGGCCTGCGGCGACGCGGAGACGGTGGTCGGCTGCGGTACGGCGCTGCCGGGGAACACCACGGCACCCCCGGTGAGCAGGTACGCGTCGAAGCCGGCCAGCGCCTGGTCGAGGGTGATCGAGTGCCCGGCGGAGAACGACTCGTCCGCCGCCATGCCGATGCCGGACCAGTTCGGCCAGGCGTGCGCGGTCACCGTCGGCCCGTCGTCGCCGGCCTGCTCGGCCAGGGCCAGCTGGTACGCGTTGGCCAGGGCGTAGTCCACCAGACCCCGGCCGGCGTCGGGCAGGGCACCGGCGATCGAGGAGACCAGGGCGACGTGGTCGGCGCCCTCGGTGCGGGCGAGCCGGATCACGTTGTGGGAGCCGGCGACCTTCGGGGCGGTCACCCGGGCCGCCTCCGACCACTGTCGACGACGCAGCGACCCGAACTGGTTGACCCCGCCGGAGCAGTGCACGATCCCGCGCAGTCGGCCCCACCGGTGGGTGAAGGACGCGGCCGCGGTGGTCAACGCGGCCGGGTCGGCGACGTCGCACCGCTGGTAGTCCACCTCGGCTTGCGGGCGCAGCCCGCGCAGGAAGTCTTCGGCGGCCCCGTCGACAGGCGACCGGCCGAGGATGCCGATGCGTCGGGCACCGCGCGTCACCAGGTGCGTGACCAGTCGCCGGCCGACCGCGCCGAGGCCGCCGGTGACCAGGTGGTACCCGTCCCCGGCCAGGTCGGCGGGGGGTCCGGGCCGGGCCGGGGACGGGGTCGGGGTGTACCGGCTGCCACGGCGGTAGGCCACCACGGTGTCGGGGCCGGTGCGCATCGCGGCGAACTCGGCGGCGACCTGCCGGGCACGGATCTCGACCGGATCGGCCGGGTCGAGGTCGAGCACGGCGACGGTGAACCGGTTCTCGGCGGCGGCGGCGCGGACCGCGAACACCCGTGCGGCGGCCTCGGGGTCGAGTAGCGTCCGGTCCGTCTCGTCGACGGTGACCGACCGGTGTGCGACCCAGACCATCCTGCCCCGGGGCGGGACGGTGGCGGCGTAGGAGCGGAGCTGCTCCCAGAACCCGCGCAGGTCCGGTGCGGTGTCGGCGGACCCGGGGACGGCGTCGACCACCACCAGGGCGCGGGGGGTCACCCCGTCGGGGGCCAGGTCGGCGCCCTTGGCGGCGAGCGCGGCGGAGACCGCACCGCCGAGGTCCGGGTCCGCCACGACCACCCGTACGGTGGCCCCGTAGGCCGATGCGCCGGGCGGTGGGTCGGCGGGTCGCCATCGGGTGACCAGGGCTTCCGGTGCCGGCGTCGGGTTGCCGTGGTGGCCGCCGTCGGCGGGCCCGGGGTCCACCGGTGGGGTGTGCTCCGGGGGCAGGTCGACAGTGGTGACCGGGGCGGGCCCGGTCACCGTCGCGGTGGGGCGGGTGTGCCAGTAGCGGCCCCGGTCGAACGGGTAGGTGGGGAGCGCGACGCTCCGTGAGCCCGGCACGGACAGGGCGGCCCAGTCGATGTCGGCCCGGCCCTGCCGGACCTGGTCCACCACCACCGCGTGCCGCTGCGCCGGGTCGGCGGGGAGCGGGTCGGCGGGGCGGTGGCAGTCGACGCGGGCGACCGGGACCCGGCCGTCGGCGACCGCCCGGAGCTGCTCGGCGATCACCTGCCCGGTGGTGCCGCTCACCGCGGTCTGGTAGTCGAGCGAGGAGCGGCCCACGTTGGCGGTGTGGCAGAGGTCGGCGGTAGCCCGGTCGTCGGGGGCGGCCGCGAAGGAGTCGGCGTAGGCGGCGGCGAGGCGGCGTACCGCGTCCTCGGTGGCGGCGGACACCTTCACCACGAACGACCCTTGCGGCAGGGGTTCCCGGTCGGCCGGGAGCGGCGCTTCCTCCACGATCACGTGGGCGTTCACCCCGCCCATGCCGAACGCCGACACCGCCGCCCGACGGGGCGCGCCCGCGACGCGGGGCCACGGCACCGGCTTGTCCGCGACGAAGAACGGCGTGTCCTCGAACCGGATATGGTCATTCGGCCGCACCACATGCAACGTCGCCGGCACCACCCCGTGCTCCAACGACAACAACACCTTCACCAACCCCGCCAAACCCGCCGCCGGCTCCAAATGACCAATATTCGACTTCAACGAACCAATCGCACAGAACTGCGTCCGCGACGTAAACCCCCGCCACGCCCGCGTCAAACCCTCCACCTCGATCGGATCACCCAACGACGTCCCCGTCCCATGCGCCTCCACCATCCCAATCCCATCGGGACCAACACCCGCATCCCGCAACGCCGCCACAATCACCTCCCGCTGCGCGGCACTACTCGGCACCGTCAACCCACTCGTCCGACCACCGTGATTCACCGCCGAACCCCGAATCACCCCCCGCACCCGATCCCCGTCCCGCACCGCATCGGCCAACGGCTTCACCACCACCGTCACCACGCCCTCACCCGGCACGAACCCGTCCGCCCCTGCATCGAACGCCCGCGACGCACCCGTCGCGGAGAGGGCCCGCAGGTTCCGCATCGCGGTGTAGTGCAGGGGGGACATGGCCAGCCGCACCCCGGCGACGATGGCCTGGTCGCACTCGCCGCTGCGGATGCTGCGTACCGCGGTGTGCAGAGCCACCAACGACGACGAACACAACGTGTCGATCGTCATGCTCGGCCCCGACAGATCCAGGAAATAACTCACCCGGTTCGCCAGGAACGCGTTGTGGTTGCCCAAACCGCTCGGCGCGTCCAGCTCCGGGGCGAGGTTGTAGTCCTTGTAGTGCTGGTAGCTGGCACCGACGAACACGCCGGTCGAGGCGGGCGTGGACAGCGGGGCGATCCCGGCGGACTCCAGTGCCTCCCACGCGGTGCGCAGCAGCCAGCGGACCTGCGGGTCGAGCACCTCGGCCTGCTTGGCGAAGAAGTCGAAGAAGCGGGCGTCGAACTCGTCGATCGGGCCCAGGAAACCGCCGATCGCGGCCCCGTCGCCACCCTCCGCCCAGCGGAAGGCGGGCGCGGGACCGATGCCGCTGCCCCCACGCGCCAGCAGGGACCAGAAGCCCTCCGGGTCGGTGGCGCCGGGCAACGCGCAGGCGATCCCGATGACGGCCAGGTCGCCCCGGTCGCCGCCGTCCGACCCGGCGGGCGGCTGGTCCCGCGCGGCGGAGGCAGCCGGGGCCTGCTGGTCGGTGCCGGCACGGATGGCGGCGTCGGCGGGCTCGGCCGTCGCCGGGGTCTCCCCCGGCGCGGAAACGGCCGGGACACCTGCCGTCGGCGGGGCCTGCTCGGGCAGCACGGACGCCACCACGGCGGCCAGCGCGCGGCAGTCGGGCGCCTGCAACACCTCCACCGGGCTCAGCGTCACCCCGAGGCGTTCCTGAAGATCGGCGGCGACCATGGTGGCGAGCATCGAGTCGATGCCGGTCGCGGCGAGCGAACCGGTCGCGGTGACGTCCGGGTCCCGCAGTACCGTGCGGACCACCTCGACGACGGTCTCCTCGACGGCGAAGGCGGTCACCGGCCGCCGCCCGGCTGGGGCCGCCGCACCCACCGTCGGGGAAGCGTCCGCCGGCTGGTCGGGGTCGCCGGTCGGTGCGGCGACCGGCCGGTAGACCACGTCGGTGAGGGAGACCAGGACCCGGCCGGCGGTGTCCAGCAGCACGACGTCGGCCCGACGGCTGCCGTCGGGATCCTGACCGGTGAGCCGCAGCCGCACGTGCCGGGTGTCGACCGGGTCCGCCCAGCGCACCGCCCGGCCGATCGACACCGGCAGGTAGGTCAGTGCGGAGGCGGCCGGATCGGCCAGGGTCAGGACCGCCATGCTCTGCAGCGCCGCGTCGAGCGCGGCCACCGCGCGCACCGCCGGGTCCGCGTCGGCGTGGTCGACCCGGACGAGCACCCCGGTCGTGCCGTACGCGATGTGGCCGACGACCCGCAGCGCCGCGCCGAAGTCGACCCGCTGCGCCGCGAACCACGCGTACAGGCCGGCCGGGTCGAGCGTGCGGGGGTGGGCGGCGTACTCCCGGTCCACCGGCAGCGGTGCGGGAGGTGGTCCCTGCGGCCGGACCGCGCCGGCGGTGAGATGGCCGATGACCTGGCCGCCGTAGCGGAACGTCACGGTGTCGCCGGCGGTCGTGTCCACGGTGAGCCGGTGGTGCCCGGTGCCCCGGGCGGTGAAGGCGAGCCGCTCCAGGACGGCGGCGGTGGCGAACCCCCTGGTGACGAGGAGCGCCGCCGGCACCGTCTGCCGGCCGAAGACCCGGTGGGCGTCCAGCAGCCGGTCGAGCCCGGGTTCCCGGTCACCGTCCGCCGGGTCCGGGGCGACCGCCGGAAGCGGCGTCGACGGACCGGGGACCGGCCGGGCGGGTGCCTGGTCGGCGCGGTCCCGGAACGGGTAGGGCGGCAGGGCGAGCCGGCGCGGGCGGGTGCCGTCGTACAACGGTCGCCAGTCGACGTCCCGGCCGGCGACGTACCAGCCGGCCAGCGCGGTGAGCAGCCCGCCGTCGGGGGTACGCAGCTCGGCGGCGATCCGCTCGGCGGGCCACGGCAGGTGGCGCGCCAACCGTTCGGCGAGGTCCGGCCCGACCGGCACCGGGTCACCGGCGAGCACCGTGTCGCCGCGCAGCACCGTGCCCGGCAGCTCGGACCCGAGGCGCAGCGCCCGGCGCAGGCCCGCGCCGAGGGCCGCCCCGCTCGCCCCGAGCACGGCGACCCGGTACGGCAGGTGGACCCGCCCCACCGAGGCCGAGAAGCACAGCGCCCCGACGTCGACCGTGTCGTCCGCCTCGATCATCCGCCGTACGTCCGCGACCCGCCGGGTCAGCAGCTCGGGAGTGTGCGCCGACAGCACCAGCAGGTGCTCGCGCACCGGCCCGTCGGCGGGCCGGGCGGCCGGGGCGGGGGTGTACTCCTCGACGACGACGTGGGCGTTCGTTCCGCCCATGCCGAAGGCGCTGATGCCGGCCCGGCGTGGCCCGGTGGCCCGCCACGGCTGCGGTGCGGTCGGGATGGCCAGCCGGCCCGGGGGCAGGGTGATGTGCGCGCCGAGCGTCGCGAACCCGGCCAGCGGCGGGATCTCACCGTGTTCGAGGCAGAGCAGCACCTTGGCGAGGCCGGCCAGGCCGCTCGCCGGTTCCAGGTGACCGATGTTCGCCTTGACCGAGCCGAGCTGGCACGGTTCGGGCCGGTCGCCGTCGAAGACCTCGGCCAGGGCGGCGATCTCGATCGGGTCACCGAGCCGGGTGGCCGTGCCGTGCGTCTCGACCAGGGAGACGTCGGCCGGGGTGAGCGCGGCGTCGGCCAGCGCGGCCCGGATCACCGCGACCTGCGACTCGCTGCGCGGCACGGGCAGGGCGCTGCCGCGTCCACCGTGGTTGACCGCCGCGCCCCGGATCACGGCGTGGATGCGGTCACCGTCGCGTTCGGCGTCGTCGAGTCGTTTCAGCATGACGGCCACCGCGCCCTCGCCGGGCACGAACCCGTCGGCCCGGTCGTCGAACGGCCGGGGTCGGGTCGGCGACAGTGCGCCGAGCTGGCTGAGGCTGCGGTAGTACCAGGGCGTCAGCCCGACGTGGCAGGCGGCGACGATGGCCGCGCCGCACTGCCCGGTACGCAGGCTGACCACCGCCTGCTGGAGGGCGACCAGGGACGACGAGCAGAGCGTGTCGACGGTCTGCGAGGGGCCGGTGAGGTCCAGGGCGTAGGAGATCCGGTTGGCCAGTACGGCGTTCATCGAGCCCAGCGCGGTGTGCGGGCCGACGGCCGCCAGCCCCTGCGCGTCGCGGTGGTGGGTGTAGGTGGCCCCCACGAACACGCCGATGTCCCGCCGGCCGGCGAGCCCGCTGCCGTCCACCACCGACCAGGCGTGCTCCAGCAGCAGCTTCTGCTGCGGGTCCATCTCCTCGGCCTCCCGCACGGCGATGCCGAAGAACTTCGGGTCGAAGCGGTCGATCCCGGCGACGAACGCGCCGCTGCGGCAGTAGGTGCCCGTCATGTCGGGGCCGCGCTGCTGGTAGTGGTCGTCGATGTTCCAGCGGTCCGGCGGGATCTCGGTGAAGGCGTCCGCGCCGGCGCGCAGCATCGGCCACAGGTCGGCCAGGTCGCGTCCGCCGGGCAGGTCGCCGGAGACGGCCACCACGGCGATGTCGCCGGCCCGCCGTTGCGCCGGCCCGGCGGCATCGGCCGGGGAGGCGACACCGACCGGGGAGGGCCCGGCGGTGGCCGGCGGGGACGCCGCGGTGGCCGGTGCCGGTTGCGGGGCGGGTGGCCGGGCGCCGTACCGGGTGGCGAGCGCCCCGGCCAGCTCGGCGAAGTCGCCGTACTCCAGGAAGAGGGTGGCCGGGAGGGCGACCGCCCACCGCCGGGACAGCTCCTCGGCCAGCTCGACGCTCAGGATCGAGTTGATGCCGTAGTCGGTCAGCGGGGCGGTCCGGTCGAGGTCGTCGAGGCCCAGCCGCTCCGCGAGGAAGTCGGCGAGCCCGTCCTCGGTGCGCCCGGCGTCGGTGTCGGCGCTGCCGGACGAACCGCCCGGGGACGCACCCGGCCCGGCGGCGGTCGGTGCCGGTCGGGCGGGGGCCGGCGGTGCGGGGGGCGTGCCGGCACCCGGGGTCTCCCCGCTGCCGGCGGACCCGCCGGCCGGTGCGGCGTCGGGGTGGGCGATGACGACCTGCCGGACGTCGTCGCGCAGGACGGTCATCAACGCGTCGAGCGCCTCGACGGTGCCCAGCGGCCGGACGCCACGACGCCTGAGCTGTTCGGCGACGGCCGTGCCCATGCCCACCTCGCCCCACAGCCCCCAGTCCACACTGGTCCACGGGTTGCCCCGGGCGTGGGCGAACGCGTCGAGGTAGGCGTTGGCGGCGGCGTACCCGCCCTGGCCGAGGTTGCCGAAGGTGCCGGAGACCGAGGCGAACAGCACGGCGAAGTCCAGCGCGGTGCCGGCGACGGCGGCGGCCAGCTCGTGCGCGCCGTCGACCTTCGGGCGCAGCACCTCGGCCACGTCCCCGGCGGTGGTGCCGCGCAGCAGGCCGTCCTTCAGCGCACCGGCGGCGTGCACGACGCCGTGCAGGTCACCGAAGCGGTGGCGGATCTCCCGCACCACCTCGGCCAGGGCGCCGGGCGCGCCGACGTCGGCGGCGAACGAGACCACCTGACAGCCGTACGACTCGATGCCGGCCAGGACTGTCCCGTCGGTGCCGGTGCCGCCGGACCGGCTGACCAGGGCGATCAGGCCGGCGCCGTCGGTGGCGAAGCGGCGGGCCACCGCCAGGCCCAGTCCGCCGTGACCGCCGAGGATCAGGTACCGGCCGCCCGGCCGGACCGGCGGCCGACCACCGTCGGACGCGCCCACGGGTACGCGGACCGGCACGTGCCGTACCCCGGTGCGGTAGCCGGTCTCCACCGGCCCCCCGTCGCCCAACTCGGCCGGCAGGGCGGCGGCCGAGGCGGGGTCGAGGTCGACGAGGCGGGGCCGCAGCCCCGGGTACTCGATGGCGGCGGTGCGGACGAGGCCCCACAGCGCGGCGCGGGCCGGCACCGGGGTGTCGCCGTCGGCCACCGGTTGGCCGCGTTCCGTGCCGACCAGGAAGTGCCCGGAGCGTTGCCGCTGGCCGAGGGTCTTCAGGGCGGCGAGGCAGGAGTAGAGGCCCAGGCGCAGTTCGGTGGCTTCTCCTCGGGTCGGGCCGGTGTTCCACAGGTGCACCACCCCGGCGACCGGGTCCGCCAGCTCCGCCCAGAGCTGCTCGAACGCCGGCTCGTCGGGCTCCGGGACGACCCGCTGGTCGGCTCCGGGGCCCGACGCCGGTGGCTCGGGCAGCACCTCGACGACCCGGGCCCCGCCGGCACGCAGGGCCCGTACGGTGGCCGCTCCCGGGCCGTCCTGCTCGCCGTGGTGCATGACCACCCAGGTGCCGGCCGCCGGCCCTGCGGGGGCGGGGGCGTCGGCGGGGGCCCAGTCGATCCGGGTGAGCAGCTGCCCGGTCGCCGGACGCGGGGCCGGCAACCGGCGCATCCGCACCCCGGTGAGTTCGGCGACGACCCGGCCTGCGGCGTCGAGCAGGATGGCGTCCGCGGCGGACCAGGCGTCCCGCACGGCGGTACGGCGGGCCCGGACGGTCACCCCGGCGCTGAGCGGGGACAGCTCGGTGTGCAGGGCGAGGCGGGCCACCCCGATCGGGAGCATCGGCCCCGGCGGGTCGCCACCGGTGAGGTCCTGGAGGGCGCAGCTGACCACCTGGAAGACGCCGTCGACCAGCAGCGGGTGGGAGTACCACGGCAGTGGCTGGGCCACCGTCTCCAGGGTCGCCTCGGCGGTGCCCGTGCCGACGGCGAGCCGGCGTACGGTGCGGAAGTCCGGACCGTAGACCAGTCCGGCGGCCGACCAGCCGGCGTAGACGCGTTCCGGCGGGACCGGCACGGGGCAACTCACCGCCCAGGCGGCCGGCGGGTGGGTGTCGGACGGGATCGGCCCGCCCGACCCGGTGGAGACCGTCCGGTGCCCCTCGGGGGTCACCGCACCCAGCTCGAACCGGGCCCGCTCCTCGAGGGTCACGTCGAGGCGGCCGGTGACCTGCTCGCCGTCGGCGACCGTGAACGGCCTGATGAAGGCGACGTCGACGAGTTCGAGCGGGCGGAACGCCCGACGCTGGGCGACCCCCAGCAGGGCCATCTCCAGTTGCACGGCGGCGGGCAGGATGCCGAGACCGCCGGAGCGGTGCTGGGCGATGAACGGCTCGTGGGCGGCGAAGGTCTTCTCGTAGGTTTCGACCCGGTACGTCACGGTCCCTCGCTCAGTGCTCGTAGTGACGGTCGAACAACGGGTGGCCGACTGCCCCACCACCTGCTGCGGGTACGGAAGCCTCCGGCTCCGGTCGACGTCGCGCGGCGGAACCGGGGAACCGGGGCGCGCTCAACTCCCGGCGCTCGAAGGGGTAGGTGGGGATGGTGGTGGTGCGGTGTCCCTTCCCCTGGTGGATTCCGGCCCAGTCGAGGTCGCCGTGGCCCTGGTTGTAGAACGACGTGACAGCCGTGTGGAGCTGCGCCTGGTCGTCGTGGTCGCGGCGTAGCGTCGGCAACCAGGTCAGGTCGGTGTCGGTGAGGGTCGCCCGCGCCAGACCGGTCAACACCGGATGCGCGCCGATCTCCCAGAACACCCGACCGCCGGCCGCATAGACCGCCTCGACCGCCTGGGTGAACCGCACCGGTCGGCGAATCCCCGAACCCCACAACCCGCCGTCGGCCACCGACCGGGCGTCATGCCAACCACCCGTCACCGTCGACGCGAAACCGACCTGCGGCGCCGACACCACCGCCCGCCCGAACGCCTCAGCGAACGGGTCCACCGCCCCCGCCATCGCCGCCGAGTGGAACGCGTGGCTGACCGTCAACCGCTGCGTCCGCAATCCCGACCCGACACCGAACGCCTCCACCGCCTCGGCCGGGCCGGAGATCGTCACACTGCGCGGAGCGTTGAACGCCGCGATCTCCACCCCCGGAAACGACGGCAACACCGCCTCCACCGACCCCGCATCGGCGAACACCACCGCCATCGCCCCATCCGCAGGTTGCGCCTGCATCAACCCACCCCGCACCACCGCCAACCGCAACACCTCAGGCAACCCGAAAACCCCCGCCGCCCACGCGGCCGTCAACTCCCCCACACTGTGACCCACCACCAACCCCGGCCGAACACCCCACGACTCCAACAACCGCACCAACCCCACCTGCACCGACACGATCCCCACCTGCGCGAACCGCGTCTGCACCAACTCACCACCGCGCTCCCCGAACACCACCTCCCGCAACGGCACATCCGAACACGACGCCACCACCTCGACGCACTCGTCGAACGCATCCCGAAACACCGGCTCCGCCGCATACAAACCCGCACCCATCCCCGGATACTGCGAACCCTGACCCGAAAACAGGAACACCGACACCGGAGGCTCATTCGACAACCGGGCCACCGGCCGGTCCCCACCCGCCACCGCACCCAACCCAGCGGCCAACTCCGACCCGTCAACACCCTGCACCGCCACCCGGAACCGATGCGACGCACGACCCACATTCGCCGTGAAACCCACATCACCCAACACCGACGAATCCACACCCGACAACAACCGCGCATACCCGTCCGCCAACCGACGCACCCCCTCCTCACTCGCCGCAGAAACCTTCACCACAAACGACCCCTGCGGCAGGGCTTCCCGAACGGCCGGAAGCGGCGCCTCCTCCACGATCACATGGGCGTTCACCCCACCCATCCCGAACGCCGACACCGCCGCCCGACGCGGCACACCCGCCACCCGAGGCCACGACACCGGCTTGTCCGCCACGAAGAACGGCGTCTCCTCGAACCGGATATGGTCATTCGGCCGCACCACATGCAACGTCGCCGGCACCACCCCGTGCTCCAACGACAACAACACCTTCACCAACCCCGCCAAACCCGCCGCCGGCTCCAAATGACCAATATTCGACTTCAACGAACCAATCGCACAGAACTGCGTCCGCGACGTAAACCCCCGCCACGCCCGCGTCAAACCCTCCACCTCGATCGGATCACCCAACGACGTCCCCGTCCCATGCGCCTCCACCATCCCAATCCCATCGGGACCAACACCCGCATCCCGCAACGCCGCCACAATCACCTCCCGCTGCGCGGCACTACTCGGCACCGTCAACCCACTCGTCCGACCACCGTGATTCACCGCCGAACCCCGAATCACCCCCCGCACCCGATCCCCGTCCCGCACCGCATCGGCCAACGGCTTCACCACCACCGTCACCACACCCTCACCCGGCACGAACCCATCCGCCCCCGCATCGAACGCCCGCGACGCACCCGTCGCGGAGAACGAGCGCAGGCGGGAGCCGAGCTGGAAGTACTGCGGGGACATGGCCAGGTGGACTCCGGCGACGATGGCCTGGTCGCACTCGCCGTTACGGATGCTGCGTACCGCGGTGTGCAGAGCCACCAACGACGACGAACACAACGTGTCGATCGTCATGCTCGGCCCCGACAGATCCAGGAAATAACTCACCCGGTTCGCCAGGATCGCGTTGTGGTTGCCCAGCCCGGCGGCGGTCTGCACCACGTCCCCGACGACCATGTCCCGGTAGTGCTGGTAGCTCGCGCCGACGAACACGCCTGTCGACCGGCCGGCCGTACGACCCGACAGGCCGGCGTCCTCCAGCGCGCGCCAGGCCGACTGGATGAGGTGGCGCTGCTGCGGGTCGATCCACTGGGCCTCGGCCGGTGAGATCCGGAAGAACGGCGCGTCGAAGTCGGTCAGGTCGTCGACGAAGCCTGCCCGGCGCAGGTAGACGGTGCCGGGCTCCGCCGCGTCGGAGTAGTAGTCGTCGATGTCCCAGCGGGACTTCGGGACCTCGCGGAGGCAGTCCTCGCCCCTGGTGAGCACCTCCCACAGCTCGTCGAGGTTGCTGGCGTTGGGGAAGACGCCGTCGATGCCGACGATGGCGATGTCGTGCCGGTCCGGAGCCGTCGAGGTCGCCACCGCGACCGGTGTCACCGCAGCCGGACCCACCGGGTCCTGAGCCGGGGCGAGCTGAGCCGGGGCGGGAGCCGGAGCCGCCGGAGCCGCCGTCGTGGGCAGGTCGACCGGGGGTAGGTCGGCCGTCGGCGCGACCGGCACCTCGGCGGGGGAACCGTCGCCCGGGACGGGTGGCACCGCGCCGGGCGTCGACGCGGCACCGGGTACGGCGGTGACGCCGTACGAGTCGCGCAGTTCCCGGGCGAGGTTCTCCACCGTCCCCACCTCGAGCAGCAGGGTGACCGGGATGTCCACGCCGAGCCGGGTGCGGATGTCCTGGGCGAGCGAGACGGCCAGCATCGAGTCGAGTCCCTGGGCCTCCAACGGGCGGTCCAGTTCGAGGGTCTCGACGTCGGTCTCCAGGCCCTCGGCGATCCACCGGGCCAGCGTCCGGCCGAGGTCGCCGGCACCGCCGGCAGCGTTGACGGGCAGGGGGGCCGCGGTGCCGTTGACGGGCAGGGGGGCCGCTGTGGCGGTGCCGGGTCCGGACGCGGCCGGGACCCGACCGTTGCCGTCGGCACCGTGGACCGGGGCGGACCCGGGCGGGGTGCCACGGTGCCCGGGGACGCCGGTCGGGGCGGTGCCGTCGAACCGGGCCCGGTCGTGCGCACCCGCCCCGGCGGGCGGGGTGGGCGGCGGGGCCGGGGAGATCCGACGCCAGGTGACGCCCCGGGCGGTGAGCACCGGCCGGTCGCCGTCGAGTATCACCAGACTGGCGGTGAGCAGCCCGGCGTCGGGCGCACTGCCCCGGTCCCGGCGGGCGTGCACGCGTACCTCGCCGGTGAGCGGGCCCCACACGGTCAGCCGGGAGACGGTGAACGGCACGTAGAGGCCCTGTGCCCCGCAGGCGGCGAGGGCCACCTGGAAGGCGCCGTCGAGCAGCCGGGCGTCCACCGGGCCGGCGTCGGTTCCGGCGTCGACCCGCAGGGTGCCGGTCGCCACACCGTCCGCCGTGGACAGTTGGCGTACGCAGCGGAAGCTCGGACCGTACCGCAGGCCGTTGCGGTCGAAGTCGCGGTACATGCCGTCGGGGTCGACCGGGGTGAGCCCGACGGTGGCAGCCGGTGGGGTGGGCGTCGGATCGACCGGTTCGGGGTCGGCCACCTCCAGGTCGCAGACGACGGCGGTGGTGCCGTCGCGGAAGGTGACCCGGGTGCCGTGCCGCTCGGCGGTCAGCGTCGCCGGCGGCCGTACGGTGGCCCGGAAGGTGAGGTCCCGCAGGGTGAAGGCGTCCCGGCCGAGCAGCTCGGCGACCTTGCCGGGGTAGCCGGCGCCGGGCAGCGTCGGGTCGCCCAGCACCACGTGTTCCCGGGCCTCCGGGTGTTCGGTCCACGTCCCGGGTGGCGTGGTCGCCGGGGCACCGGCCACCGGGAGCCGCGCCGCCGTCGGGGCGGGCGCCAACCACAGGTGCTTCTCCTCGTGCGGGGCGGTGGGGAAGCGCACCGGGGCGCGTTCCTCGGCCACCAGGCCGTCGCCGGCCACGAAGCGGCGGGCCGCCGTGTCGAGGGCGTCCCGTCCGGGCGCGTCGCCCAGCGGGGGCAGGGTCCGCCCCGACGGGGTGGGGACGACCCCGGTGTAGAGGTTCCGGGTGCCCTCGGCGCGGGCGAGGAACAGCATCAGCTTGTCGTCGAGCTGTTCGACGGTGTCCACCACGCAGGCGAGCCGGTACGTCGCCGCCGGCCGCTGCCGGCTGGCCACGCAGATCCAGGCCAGCGGCGGGCAGTACGGCGACCGGAGCAGGTGCACGAGCCGCTCGGCGAGGGTACGCAGCCCTTCCTCGGAGCCCGCCGAGAGGGTGAGCAGGCCGGTGCCGGTCCGGGCGGGCACCCGGGTCGGCGACGGGGCCGCCGCGAGGACGGCGTGCGCGTTGACCCCGCCGAAGCCGAAGCTGCTGACCCCGGCGACCCGGGGCCCGACCCACGGGACGAGCCGGTCCGGGACGAACAGCGGCGAGTTCTCGAAGCGGAACGCCCGGTTCGGGAAGGTGAGGTGGGCCGAGGGCGGAATCCGGTCCGCCTGGAGCGCGAGGATCGTCTTGATCAGGCCGGCGATCCCGGCGGCCGGTTCGAGGTGACCGATGTTCGTCTTCACCGAGCCGACCGCCACCGTGCCGGGTCGCGCCGCGCCCAGGGCCGCCTGCAACGCCTCCAACTCGATCAGGTCACCGAGCTGCGTGCCGGTGCCGTGCGCCTCGATGTAGCCGACCCCGTCCGCCTCGACGCCGGCCCGCCGCATGGCGCTGCGGATCACCGCCTGCTGGGCGGTGCTACTCGGCGCGGTCAGGAATCCGGCGGCACCGGTGTGGTTCACCGCGGACCCACGGACCACCGCGAGGACCGGGTCGCCGTCGCGTTCGGCGTCGGCGAGCCGCTTGAGGACGACGACCCCGCAGCCCTCGCCGCGGACGTACCCGTCGGCGTCGTCGTCGAAGGCGCGGCACACGCCGGTCGGGGAGAGCATGCCGTTGCGGAGGAAGGACCGGGTCTTGGTGGGGGTCAGCACCAGGTTGGCCGCGCCGACGACGGCCGCGTCCACCTCCCCGGCGCGCAGGTGCATGGCCGCCTGGTGCAGGGCGACCAGCGAGGACGAGCAGGCCGTGTCGACGGCGAAGCTCGGCCCCGACCAGTTGAAGGCGTGCGAGAGCCGGTTGGCGACCATCGACACCGCCGTGCCGGTGGCCACGTGCGGGTCGCCGGCCCCGATGCTGCCCGCCACCAGTTCGGGGAAGTCGCTGGCGATGGTGCCGACGAAGACACCGGTGGCGGTGCCGAGGGAGGCGGCGGTGTGGCCGCAGCTCTCCAGGGCCTCGTCGGTGACGCTGAGCAGCAGCCGCTGCAACGGATCCAGCCGTCGGGCCTCGCGGTCGGTGAGCTGGAACCGGGCGGCGTCGAAGTGTTCGACCCGGTCGATCCAGCCGGTCGGCACCTCGTCGGTGGCGGACCAGAGGTGACCCCAGCCCCGGTGTCCGGTCGGCGCGTCGCCGACACTGGACATCCCCTCGGCGAGGTTGGCCCAGAACTCGTCGGGGGTGGCCGCGCCGGGGAACCGGCAGGCCAACCCGATGACGGCGAGCGGCTCCTCGACGGTGTCGGGTGCCGGGGTCCCGGAGGCGTTCGCCGGGGCGTGCCGGCGGGACGGGTCCTTTCGTACGGTGCCGGGTGCGGCCGGGTCGCCGGTGGTGGCCCGCGGTCCGCGGGTCGTACCGGCCGGGGCGGGGTGCGCCGGGTCCGGTGCGGCGTCGCCGGTACGGTCGGCGGCCGTGTCGGTGGTGGCTGCACGGGCGGCGACGACCGCCTCGGCGGCAGCGACGACGGCCTGCTCGGGGGTCGCCCCGGTGGGGTCGGGCCGGGAGCGTGCGGGCGTGCCGGGCGCGGGCTGGAGCAGTTCGGCGAGCCGTTCGGGGGTGCCGGTGGCGAAGATGGCCGGTGGGCTCACCGCGACGCCGAACTCCTCGGTGAGGGCCAGCGCCGCGCGGGTGACGTTGGCCGAGTCCCCACCGAGGTCGAAGAAGTTGTCGGTGACCAGGAACTCGTCGTGACCGAGCACGGCGGCGAACACCCGCGCGATGCGCTGCTCCGGCGCGACGGTCGGCTCCGGGACGACGGCGGGCTCGGACGCGACGGTCCGCTCCGGCGCGGTCGGCTCCGGCCCGACGGCCGGTTCGGGGGTGGCTGCGGTGACGGCCGGGGGCGCGGCGGGCGCGACGGAGGGGACGCCGGTGCGGATGATGGTGTGCCGGTCCGGCTGGGGCAGCCGGTTGCGGGCGATCTTGCCGTTGTCGGTCAACGGCATCGCGTCGAGCCGCACGTAGGCGTCCGGCACCATGTACTCGGGCAGCCGCCCGCCGACGAAGGCGTCCAGCTCCGCCTTGACCAGGGTCCGCTCGCCGACGAGGTACGCGGTCAGCCGCGGTTCGCCCCGGCCCTCGAAGGCGACGGCGATGACGGCGGCGGCGGTGACGCCGGGGTACTCCGCCAGGACGCGTTCGATCTCGGCCGGTTCGATCCGGTTGCCCCGCACCTTGACCTGCGAGTCGGCCCGGCCCAGCCACTCGATCGCGCCGTCGGCGTGCCGCCGGACGGTGTCCCCGGTGCGGTAGAGCCGCTGACCGGTGACCGGGTGGGTGAGGAACACCTCGGCGGTCCGGTCCGGACGGTTGACGTAGCCCCGGGCCAGGCCGACACCGGACAGGTACAGCTCGCCGGTGTCGGCGGGCTCCAGGTCGGTGTCGAGCACGTGCAGGGCGAGGTTGGGCAGCGGTTCGCCCAGCGGCAGGAACGCGCCGACCGACTCGACCCGGTGGGCCGACGCCCAGATCGTCGCCTCGGTGGGGCCGTAGAGGTTCCACAGGGCGCGGGCGGTGCCGTGCAGTTGCTGGGCGGTCGCCGGCACCAGGGCCTCGCCGCCGGACAGGACGGTGAGCCGGGACGTCGGCGTCCAGCCGGTCTCCAGCAGCAGCCGCCACATGCTCGGGGTGGCCTGGGCGACGGTGACCTCGCCGATCAGGTCGGCGAGCCGGTGCGGGTCGCGGGCCACCGCCCGGGACGCCAGGGTCACGGTCGCGCCGACGGTCAGCGGCAGCAGCAGTTCCAGCAGGGAGATGTCGAAGGCGACGGTGGTGTGCGCGAGCACGGTGTCGGTCCCGGTGACGTCGAGCCGTTCCCCGATGCCGGTCAGGAAGTTCGCCAGGGCCGCGTGCCCGATCTCCACCCCCTTCGGCTCCCCGGTCGACCCACTGGTGAACAGCACGTAGGCGAGGTCCGCGCCGGTGACGGTGGGCGGCACGGCCAGCGCGGAGCCGTCCGGGCCGGGGATCGGCAGCACCGGCCCGACCGCCTCGCCGCACGCGAGGCTGTGTTCGTCGGCGAGGATCAGGTCGCACTCGGCGACCTGCGCGTAGCGGCGCAGCCGTTCCACCGGGTAGTTCGGGTCGAGCGGCAGGAACGCCGCCCCGACCCGGAGGATGCCGAGCATGGCCGGGACCAGGTCGGGGCCGCGCTCGGTCAGCAGGCCGACGACGGACCCGGCGCCGAGCCCCTGGTCGTACAGGTGGGCGGCGATGGCGTCGGCCCAGGCGTCCAGGGTGGCGTAGTCGATCCGACGGGACCCGCTGCGGATCGCGACGGCGTCCGGCCGGGCGGCCACTGTCGCCGCGACCAGGTCCAGCACGGTGGGTACGGGGACGACGGGCTCCGGCGCGTGCTCCGGGTACGTCGCGACGTCGGGCGGGGCGGCGGCGAGCGGATCGGCGGTCGGGGCGGGCGCGGACCCGTCGGTCGGCGCGGGTCCGGCCGTCGTCGGCGCGTCGTCGTCCGGGACCGGTGCCGGGGCGGGGGCGGGCATCGGCGCGGCGGTGCCGAGGAGCATGGCCCCGAGGGCGAGGTCCTCGACCCGCTCGGCGAACTCCAGCGCCTCGTCGGCGGACATGGCGGTCTCCCGGACGAAGACCGTGGGCGGGCCGTCGTGCAGGCAGAGCAGGGCGATCTCGGTGTCCGGCTCGGTGGCCGCCTCGTCGTCGGGGTGCCGCTGGAGGACGGCGATCCGGGTGAAGGTCGGCCCGTCGGCGCCGACCGGGCGGAACGCCAGGCCGAGGCGTACCTCCAGGTCGGTGGCGTACCCGTGGCGGGCGGTCGCCTCGTCGAGCCGGGCGGCCAGCTCGTCGGCGGCGGCGGCGTCGAAACGGACCGGGACGCGGGCGACGGCGAGCCCGTGGGTCGCCTCGGCCAGTGCCGGTGCGGCCGAGGCCGACCAGGCGAAGTCGAAGCTCGGCGCCTCCATCCGTTCGGCGAGGACGGCGAGGAAGGCGCGGATGACGGTGACCGTCTCGGCCCACGACCGGGGCAGGTACGCCAGCTCGTACCGGCCGTAGTGCGCGGACGCGGCGGAGAAGTCCTGGGCGGGCAGCGGAGCGGGCCGCAGGTCGGTCAGCCGGGCCTTCCACCAGGACTCGTGCCGGCGCAGTGGTCCCTGTGCCTCGGCGATCGCCGCCAACCGCCCGGGGGGCGCGGCCGGCAGCGGCCGGCCCGGTGCGATGCCCAGCCGTTGGGCCACGGCCCGGCCGCTGAGCGCGCTGCCGTCGGTGGCCGTGAAGTCACTCAGCAGCAGGTCGCCGTCGGGGGTGGAGAGGGTGATCGCGGAGTCGGTCACGGCCGTCGCGACGGTCACCGACGGCGGGTCCTCGCGGGGGATGCGCCGGATCTGCCTGGTGAACACCGCGCCCTGGGCGGTGACCAGGGCCGGCACCCCGAGCGGGTTGGGGAACGTGCCGTAGTCGAGGGCCTTGGCGATGCGTTCGGCCTCGACGGCGGAGGTGCCGGCGTGGATGAGCCCGCCGCCGGCGATCCGGTCGCGCTGGTGGTAGAAGCGGCGCTCACGGTCGGCGGTGTCGACCGGTTCGGGCAGTGCGCGCCGCAGCAGGTGCGGGACGAGGTCGGCGAAGAGCGCGATGCCCACCTCGGCGGTCTCGTAGGTCAGGGACAGCGCGGTGGAGTGGGTGCGCACCGGGAACCACCGCTCCAGCAGCACGGGGCCGGCGTCGACCGCCTCGGTCATCCGGTGCCAGGTCGCGGCGTGCCGGGCCGCCCCCTCGTAGAGCGCCCAGGCGGCGACGTTGCTGCCGGAGTAGCGGGGCAGTGGACCGTCATGGAAGTTGATCGCGGCGACCCGCGGCAGCGCCAGCACCGGGCCGGGCAGGATCCGGAAGTTGACGATGCTGAACAGGTAGTCGACCCCGGTGGCGGTGAGCGCGGCGGCGAGGTCGGCGTGCGGGTCGAGCACCGGGACGTCGTGCGCGTCCGCCCAGGCGGTGGCGACCGGTTCGTCGGTGAAGACGCCCTCGATCCGTACCCCGGCCGCGACGAGCTGGTCGGCACAGCGGGCCAGGACCCGGGTGCCGCCGATGAGGAAGCAGTTGACCACGGCCGTCATCCCTCGGTGTCGACGGAGTCGGCCGTCTCACGCGCCACCCAGGCGTCGATCTGGGAGACGACCTCCTCGTCCAGGGAGAGCTGGCCGGGTGACCAGAGCGGGTTGGACAGGCCGCGGTGGGTCCGCTCGCACATCTCCCAGTCCTCGTAGTTGGCCTTGTCCCAGAGCGCGAAGACGGCCTCGTGCGAGAAGTCGCTGCGGGCCGTCTCGGAGGGGTGGAACAGCCAGAAGTGCCGTACGTAGCAGGTGCTCGGGCTCTCCGGCCAGACCCACTGCATCATCACGTAGTCGGCGGTGAAGCCGAAGAGCAGGTTCGGCAGGATGGTGATCCAGTTGATCTTCTTGAGGTCGGCGTCCGGGACCAGCGGCATGGGTGCCCGGTCGCTACGTCCGGTCATCGACACCGAGTTGTACTTGTCCCGGATGACCTGCCACGCCCCGACGATGTCGCCCTTGAGCTCGTAGGTGCCCGCGTCGTCGAAGTCGGTGATCCGGTGCAGGTCCTTGTGCGCCGTCGGGAAGTGCAGGCTCTCGTTGACGTTGTGCGCCACCAGCTTCCAGTTGGACGCGACCGGGTAGTCCTTGGCCTGCACGCACTTGAGGTCGGCCAGCTCGTAGACCCGGGCGAACTCGCCGAACTCGCCGAGGGAGGCGTCGAGGTCGGGGGCGTCGTCGGAGAAGGTGATGAAGACGACCCCGAACCGGATCTCGGTACGCACCGGCAGCAGGCCGTTCTTCTCCTTGTCGAAGAAGTGGTCGAAGTACGTGCCGTTGAAGCTCTTGAGCTTGCCGTTGCGGTCGTAGACCCAGCAGTGGTAGATGCAGACGATGCTCTGCCGCTTGCCGGCGGCCTCCTCCACCAGCCGGTACCCCCGGTGGCGGCAGTAGTTGTGGTACGCCTGGATGCCGTCGTCGCCGTTGATGATCAGGATGGAGCCGGTGCCGATGGTCAGGGTCGCGTAGGAGCCCTTCTCGGTGAACCGGGAGACGTGGTCCACCGGCAGCCAGCGGCGGCGGTAGATCCGTTCCAGCTCCCGCTGGTGCTGCTCCTCGCCGGTGTAGAACGCGTGGGACCGGCCACGGCCGCCGGTGTCGTAGTACGGCCGTTGGTCGTCCTGTTGGCCGATGAGATCGAACATGCTGGACGCGCGCGTCATCTGCCTGCCTCCTCCGGGGGGGGTCAAGTGCCACGAACGGACGGCGGAGGACGGGGGGACGTCCTCCACCGTCGTGCCGCGCTGTCCCGCGCGGCCTCACGCCGATCAGGACGGTTCGTAGATCCGCTTGTGCTGGGGTACGCCGGCGTCGTCGTAGATCCGGTCCAGGTTGTCGGGGGCGAACAGCTCGTGCCCCTCGACCCCGCCGGCGATCATGCCGAGCATCTTGGTGGTCCACTCCCGGCTGGTGCTGATCGCGCCGAGCACCGCCTCCAGGTACGGGTCGAGGGTCAGCTCGGCCATCGCCGTGGTGTAGTCGTAGACCGGCGCGCTCTCCTCGTCGCGCACCTTGACGTAGTCGGCGAGGGCGTCGTCCATGGTCCGCTCGCCGGAGAGCGCCTCGTGGATGCGGTCGGCGAGCAGTTCGCCGTGCAGGAAGGCGTCGGTCATGCCCCACCCGGTGATGGGGTCCTTGTGGTAGCCGGCGTCGCCCACCAGCGCCCAGCCGGGGCCGTGCGAGCGGCGGTAGTAGTTGTCCGGGTAGCGCATCGGCCGCAGCGGTTCCTCGCGCCGGCCCTGCTCGCGCAGCTGCGCGCCCATCTCCGGCTCGACGTCGTCGAAGACGGCCAGGAAACGCGCCTCGGGGTCCTGCCGGAACTCCTTGAGCTGCCGGCGGGTGCAGATGACGGCGACCATGTTGACGTCGCCGTTGGTCGGCCAGGTGCCGAACCACTGCTCGTGGAAGCCGGTCTTGTGGTGCAGGCCCCAGTCCAGGCCGCTGTAGTAGGAGTAGTAGGTGAACCCGGCGGCGGGCCGCACGTTGTACAGCTCCGCGCCGACCTTCCGGGCCACCGTCGAGTGGAAGCCGTCGGCGCCGACCACCACCGTGGACCGGAACTCCTGCTCCGGCCCGTCGCCCTCGCGGCCCCGGATGCCGACCACCCGACCGTCGGAGAAGACCAGGTCGGAGACGGTGAACTGCTCCAGGACCTCGACGCCGGCCCGGCGGGCCGCGTTGACCAGGATCTCGTCGAGCACGACCCGACGCGGGCAGTAGACGGCGTCGATCCCGTCGATCGGGTCGGCGAACCCGATCAGCGGGATGCCGTGGTTGGCGTAGTTCATCGTCCGGATGGCCGGCGTCTTCGCGTCGATCACCTCGTCGAGCAGTCCCCACGCCTGGAGGCGGGACAGCCCGGCCTGGTGGATGTAGTGGGTCGACACCGCGTCGCTCGGAAAGGAGGAGCGGTCGACCATCAGAACCCGGTGGCCCTGCCGGGCCAATAGCATTGCCACGGGCGAACCCGCGCAGCGTGCACCGACAACGATTACATCGAACATGGGCCTGCTCCGATCAGTCGTCAGCCCTGGAAAGCAACCGTCCAATGCGGATGTGGGATTGCCAAGAGAGTACGTTTCCGCGTTCCTCATGGTCAATACGCAGGTTCGCCGGGGGTGGTGAATGAGAACGCTAACAAGAAGGAGTCCCTGCTTGTGGACCATGCTCGAATCGGCAAGATGTGACGTGGGTCACATGCATAAAGCAGCCTGAATGAAAGCTGAGAATTGCACTGAGCTGGGATGATCACTTTCGGTTTACCAAATCACCCCGACCAATCACAGAATCGAGTCGGGGTGAACGGCCCCGCAACCACCCCCCGAAGCGGCACCATTCGGTGAAGCACCCCTGGGCGAATCGGCGGTGAGGCACCCCAGGGCGGGCCAAACCCCCAAGAGGGGCAACGATCTCCCGTTAACACGTACCGCAACATTTCGGTCACGATCGCCCTGAACAGGAGATACGTCGACAAGAATCGAGTTCTGTCGATTAATGTCCGGTCAACACCGCGATGGTGAAGAATCCTGACGATTGCCTCCGGCAATCTCTGGCCCACCATTTGGTTGCCTCGACGAATCGTTGCCCCGGGCGCTTTTCTGTGCGGCGGGCGGCGGAGGGCGGCCACCCGGGACGGCACCACCCGCCGCCATCCGGAAACGCCGACCTTTCCGTCGCGGGTAGTCGAGAGTTTCGGTACCCATAGAGACGGTGGCTACGGGCCGCCGAATAACCATTCCGGCGGATCCGCAGGACGGTTTCGGGCACCGGAATCATGGAAACATCTGTCGGGCCAGAAATGACGACGCGTCGGGCACAATTCGGCACGGTCCGTGACTGCGATGCGCGGGAAAACGGTCACCCGGGCATGGCACCGGCCGACGCGGCCGGGTGACGACGTCTTTCCCGGCGTCGACGGATCACCGCTTTCGCGCGGACGTCACGTCGCGGTCGTCCACTCACCGGACCACCCCGGTGGTCGGCCACACCGGCCCCCCGGGCCGCCCGGCGGACCGGGTCGGTCGACGTTCCCGACCCGGCCGGCGTGCCGGCGTGCTCCGGGCCGCCGGGCCGTGCGGCCCGATCAGCGGGGTGCCATCCGCAGGGCACCGTCGAGGCGGATGACCTCGCCGTTGAGGTAGTCGTTACCGATCAGGGAGAGCACGAGGGCGGCGTACTCCCCCGGATCGCCGAGTCGGCCCGGGAACGGCACCCCGGCGGCGAGGCCGTCCCGGTACTCCGCCGACACGGTCTGCATCATCGGCGTCAGCATGATGCCGGGCGCGATCGTCATCACCCGGATACCGTGCGGGGCGAGGTCGCGGGCGGCCGGCAGGGTGAGCCCGACGACGCCGCCCTTGGACGACGCGTACGCCACCTGGCCGACCTGGCCCTCGTAGGCGGCGACCGACGCGGTGTTGACGATCACGCCCCGCTGGCCGTGCCCGTCCGGGGCGGTCTGTGCGATCCGTTCCGCGGCGAGCGTCAGCACGGTGAAGGTGCCGATCAGGTTGACCCGGACGACACGGGCGTACAGGTCGAGGTCGTGGACGCCGCGACGGCCGAGAATCCGCTGCGACGGGGCGATGCCGGCGCAGTTCACCACCGTCCGCAGGGGATGGTCCCCCACGGCGGCCCGGTCGACCGCCGTGCGGACCGCCGCCGGGTCGCACACGTCGACGTCGACGAGCCGCACCCCGGACGGGGGTTCGCCGGCCGCCGCGACGGCCGGCCCGAGGTCGAAGCCGTGCACGGTGGCACCCGCCGCGGCCAGTGCGGCGGCGGTCGCCGCACCCAACCCGGACGCGGCGCCGGTGACGACGGCGGTGGTGTCGGCGAGATCCATGCGGGTGCTCCTCGTGCCGGGGGTGGGGTCACGCGTCTTCTGCCGGGGGGCGGGGTCAGACGTCCGCTGCCGGGGGCGTGGTCAGACGTCGGTGACGCGCAGGCCGGCGTGCGCCCGGTAGCGCCGGTTCACCGAGATCAGGTTGGCGGTGAACGCCTCGACCTGGTGGGCGTTGCGCAGCCGGCCGCCGTAGACGCCCCGTACGCCGGGGATGGCGGCGGCGAGTTCCCGGACCAGGTCGGTGGCCTCGCGGTCGTCGCCGAGCACCAGCACGTCGGTGTCCACCCGGTCGAGATCCGGATCCTCCAGGTGTACGGCCGAGACGTGATGGAACGCGGCGACGACCCGCGACCCGATGAGGATCGCGGCGGCCTGCTGGGCGGCGGAGCCCTCCGCGACGGGCAGGGCGTAGGCACCCTGCTTGTCGAAGCCCAGCGGGTTCACGCAGTCCACCACGATCTTCCCGGCCAATGCCGGGGCGAGCGTGGTGAGCAGCTCGGCGTGCCCGTCCCAGGGCACCGCGACCACCACGATGTCGGCCTGCCCGGCGGCGTCGGCGTTCGACCCGCCCCGCACCCGGCCGGGCAGCGCGGCGGCCGTCTGCGCGGCCCGCCCGGCGTCCCGCGACCCGAGTACGACGTCCAGCCCGGCCGCCGCGAACCGTCGGGCCAATCCCCGCCCCTGCGGCCCCGTCCCGCCGAGCACGCCGACGGTACGGCCCCGCAGCTCGTCACTCACACTCACGTAGGTCTCCTTCTCGTGCCCCACCGCCCGCCCCGTGCCGTCCCGATCTCCGTCCCGCCGGCCCTCCCGTCCCCTGCCCTCCCGCGCCCCTCCGCCCCGCCGTTGCGGTGATCAAGAGGTTTGCGTCAGTCGATCAAGAGGTTCGCGTCATCGTGGAGATCATTCCTGACGCTTTTCTCTTGATCACCGGAGTGGAGCGGGCGGAGCGGGGCGGGGCGGGGCGGGCGGGAGGGGTGAGGGGGTGGGAGGGGAAGGTGGCGGGTGGGGCGGGGTGGGTCAGGGGTGGGGTTGGTAGAGGGTCAGGGGGTTGCCGGTGGGGTCGGTGACCAGGGCCCGGCGTTCGTGCGGGCCGGTGATCGGGGTGGAGACGGTGACGCCCGCGGCGGCCAGGCGGGCGAGGCAGTCGTCGAGGTCGTCGACCTGGATGCTGAGCACGGTGCGGCCGGCGACGGGTTGCTGGCCGGCGTCGGCCAGGCCGAGGGTCACCGTGCCGTCGGTGACGGCGGCGTACCGGTCGCCGTCGCGGAAGCGCACCGTCAACCCGAGCGCGGTGTAGAAGGCGAGTTGGGCGTCCAGGTCGTCGGCGGGGACGATCACGTGACCGATCCTCATGGCCGGAACCTCGGCATCACCTCGCGGGCGAACCGCTCCACGATCTCCATCGACCGTTCGATCGGCAGGCCGAGCCACTGGGCCCGGAAGACGAAGTGGTTGTAGCCGGCGTCGGCGAAATCCTGGATCTTGGCGGTGATGTCGTCGGGCGAGCCGAAGAACAGCGCCTTCTCCTTGATCGCGTCCCACTGCGACTCGAAGAAGTCCATGCCGTACTGGACGTACTCGCCGTAGGAGCGTTTCACCTGCTCACCGGCGACGGCGAAGGCGGCCTCGGCGGAGTCGGCCACGCACAGGTCCCGGTGGATCGGGAAGACGGCGTCGGACTCGTCGAACCCGGCGGCCCGCCGCTGCTCGCGGTAGTCGGCCAGGTTGCCCACGGCCCAGTTGCGGCGCACGTTGGACGGGGCCAGCCAGGGCAGCCCCTGCCGGGCGATCCGGGCGATGCCGGTCGGGCCGTTGGCGCCCACCCAGACCGGCGGGTGCGGGCGCTGGACCGGCAGCACGCTGCACCGCACCCCGTCCAGGGTGAAGTGTTTGCCCTCGTGGTGCACCGGCTCCCCGGTCCACAGCTGCTGCATCACCGAAAGCGCCTCGTTCATCCGGGAAACCCGGGTACGCCGTTCGATGCCGAACGACGTGAACTCGACGTCGCGGTAGCCCGAGCCGATGCCCAGGACGAACCGGCCGCCGGACATCTGGTCGATGGTGGCGATCTCCTCCGCCCAGTGCACCGGGTGGCCCAGCGGCAGGATGAGGATGCCGGTGCCGAGCTGCATCGTCCCGGAGTGGTCGACGAGCCGGCTCAGCAGCGGCAGCGGCTGCGGGGTGCGCAGCGACGACAGGTAGTGGTGGATGCCGAAGACCGAGTCGTAGCCCAGGTCCCGGACGTGCTGGACGTACTCGACGGTCTCCCCGATGCGCCGGCCCAGGTCGTCGCCGGGGGCGTACTGGTGGTCGAGCAGGATGCCGAACCTCACGCCGTCGCCTACTCTTCCCGCGACCGGCTGTCGCTGAGCCGGAAGTACGGGGCGACCAGCCGGTCCCGGTCGGCGAGCGCCTGCGCGATGCCCTTCTCCCGGCGTTCCTTGAGGAAGTTCCAGTCGCCGTCGGCGAAGCTGACGTTGGTGGCCCAGCCGTGCCCGACCCAGCCGGTCATCGCCCCGAGGCCCTTGCCGCGCGCCTCCATCACCACCTGCATCATCGACTTGCCCATCATCAGCGAGTCCAGCGGCATCACCGCGATCGCGTCGGCGTAGTCGTCGACCCACTTCTGGAGTTCGTCGCGCGGGACGACCTTGGTGACCAGGCCCTTGCGTTCGCCCTCCTCCGCGCCGATCGCCCGCATGGTGAGCATGACGTCCTTCATCGTGGTCAGGCCGACCTTCTCGATCCAGTGGTACATGTCCTGCGGCGCGGGCCCCAGGTAGCGGAACGCCGGGTGGGTGAACCGGGCGTCCGGGGAGGCGATGACGATGTCGGCCGACAGCGCGATCTGGAAGTGCCCGCCGTAGCAGTAGCCCTGCACCTGGCAGATGGTCGCCTTGAGCGACTCGATGATCGGCCGGGTGAAGCCGGAGCTGAGCACGTTGCGGTCGGGCAGGATGCGCTGCCGCTGCGCCGGGCGACGCCGGGACGCCTTGTCGGTGCCGGTCTTGTAGCCGATGTAGTGACCGAGTTCGGCGGCGTCGGCACCGGTGCCGAAGTGCTCCCCCTCCCCCGTGAACACGATGACCTTGACCCGGTCGTCGGTCTCCGCCTCCTTCACCAGGTCACCGACCCGTTCGAAGGCGGCCACCGGGATGGCGTTGAGTCGCTCGGGACGGTCGAAGGTGATGGTGGCGACGGCCCGCTCCTCGTCCACGTGGTAGCGGACGTACTTCGCGAGGACCTCGGGGTCGACCTCCATGTTCTCGACGTCCCACTGGTTCTCCAGCAGTTCGGCTTCGGTCTTCTTCACGGCGGATTCCTTAGGTCAGGTGGTGGTACGGAAGGCAGGGATCACTTCGGTGGCGAACAGCCGCAGCGAGGCGCGCAACTTCTCGGTCGGCATGCCCAGCCAGCCGGGCCGGAAGATGAGATGGTCGAACCCCAGGTCCCGCAGGGCGGAGATCCGCTCGACGAGGAACTCGGGCGAGCCCAGCAGCAGCGTGTTGCGGACCAGCTCGTCGAACCGGTCCCGCTGCCAGCGCAGCGCCGGGTACTCGGCGTACGTCGAGTACTCGACCCGGGCGTGCGGCAGCGCCTCCGCGACGGCCTGTTCGGAGCTCGGCGCGCAGTACAGCTCCACGCCGACGGGCCGCTGCACCGTCGCCGGGTCGCGCCCGTACTCGGCCAGCGCCTCGTTGTAGACCGCCAGGTGTTCGGGCAGGAACCGGCGGCTCGGGGAGTTGCCCGGCGCGTACCAGGCGTCGCCGAGCCGGGCGGCCCGACGGACGGCCTTCTTGCCGCCCGCGCCGATCCAGATCGGTGGCCCGCCCGGGGTCAGCGGCGGGATGCCGATGGTGGCGTCGACCTGCGGGTAGAACTCCCCGTCGTGGGTGACCGGCGCGCCGCTCCACAGCGCCCGGATCAGCCGCAGGCTCTCGTCGAAGCGGCGGAACCGGGTCTCCGGGTCGACGCCGAAGGCGGCGAACTCGTTCTCCCGGTAGCCCGCCCCGACGCCGAGGACCACCCGCCCGCCGGAGAGGTGGTCCAGGGTGGCGAACTCCTCGGCGACGTGCACCGGGTGGAACATCGGCAGCAGCAGGATGCCGGTGCCGAGCAGCATGTCCCCGGAGCGCGGGATGAGGCTCGCCAGCATCGAGATGGGCTGCGGGGTGGCCAGGTTGGACTGGAAGTGGTTGATCGTCCAGACCGAGTCGTAGCCCAGTTCGGCGGCGAGTTCGACGGTGCCGAACAGGTCGTCGAGGTGCCTGCGGAGGTCGTCACCGGGTGGGTACTGGTGCGACGCCATGATGCCGAACCTCATCGGCTTTCGCCTCCCTGCGACGGTGCCGCCGCGCGGCTGGTCTTGCCGGCCTCCGGCAGGGGAGCCGCTGCGCGGCTGGTCTTGCCGGCCTCCGGCAGGGGAGCCGCTGCGCGGCTGGTCTTGCCGGCCTCCGGCAGGGGAGCCGCTGCGCGGCTGGTCTTGCCGGTGGCGCTGCGTTCCAGCGCGGGCACGAACTCGATCCGCCGGGGGGCCTTGAAGTGGGCCAGCCGCTCCCGGGCGTACGCGACGAGCCGCGCGGCCAGGTCGGTGTCGTCGACCGTGTCGTCGGCGGCCCGGACCACCAGCGCCACCGGGATCTCGCCCAGCCGGTCGTCCGGTCGGCCGAGCACCCGGACGTCGCGCACGAGCGGGTGCCCGCGCAGTTCGTCCTCGATCTCCTCGGGCCAGACCTGGAAACCGCCGCACTTGATCATGTCCCGCTTGCGGCCGACCAGGAAGAGCACCCCGTCGGGGTCGACGTAGCCCATGTCGCCGGTGTGCACCCAGCCGTCGCGGACCAGCTCGGCCGAGGCGGCGGCGTCGTCGACGTACCCCCGGGTCAGCGCGGAGCGGACCACCACCTCGCCCTGGGCGCCGGTCGGCAGCGCGGCCCCGGCGTCGTCGCGGATCTCCAGCTCGACGCCCGGGTAGACCCGGCCGGCAGAGCCGGGCTTCCACCGGCCGGCCTTCATGTCCCGGCCGGTCCAGCCGGCGATGTGCCCGGCCTCGGTCGAGCCGTAGTTGACCAGGATGGGCACCCGGTAGCGCTCCTCGAAGGCGCGCCGCACCGGCCAGGAGATCGCCTGCCCGGCCACCAGCACCGACCTGACCCCGTCGAACGGCAGGTCCCGTTCGGCGTGCACGATGTCGAAGACCATGGTGGGCAGCAGGAACAGGTTGTCGAACCCGAACCGGGGCATCAGGTCGGCGAGCCGGTCGACGCCGAAGCGTTCCCAGACCACCGCCGGGCGGCCCACGAAGTACGCGAACAGCAGCGCGTGCTGGCCGCCGCTGTGGAACAGCGGCAGCGCGATCAGGTTGGGGCGGGCGTCGCGGGCGGCGCTGCCCTCGGCCTCGGTGCCGGTGGTGACCCGGGCGAGGCGCATCAGCGACTCCCGCGTCCCGCCGTGGGTGACGCTGACCGCTTTGGGTCGTCCGGTGGTGCCGCCGGTGAACAGGATGCACGCCTCGGCCTGCGGCCCCACCTCGACGCCGGTGACCCGGGTCTCCCGCCGCCACGGCAGCTCGGGCACGCCGGTCAGCGGCGTCGTGATGGACCGGACCGGGACGGCGGCACCGTTCCCGTCGGGGTCAGACCGGGCGGCGAGGAAGGCGGCGACCACGTCGGGCCGGCGGTCGTCGACCAGCAGCAGCCGGGGCGCGGTCTTCGCCACCGACTCGGCCAGCTCGGCGGCGTTGTAGAGGCTGCTGACGGTGACCGGCACCGCGCCGATCTTCCAGGCCCCGAAGAGCAGGAAGACGATCTCGGGGCCGTTGGTCAGGTAGCAGGCGACCCGGTCGCCGGGGCCGACGCCCTCGGCGCGCAGCGCGGCGGCGACGCCCCCGGCGAGCAGGTCGATCTGGTCGAAGGTCCAGGACCTGCCGTCCTCGCCGTGCAGGCCGGGCAGGTCGCCCCGGTCGGCGCACCGGCGCTCCAGGACGCCGACCAGGTTGCCGCCGTTCACCGGGTCACCCCGGGCACGGTCGCGGCGATCCTCGGGGCGACGGTCGTGGCGACCCTGGGGATGACCTCCGCGCCGAAGCGGGCGAGCTGTTCCATCGCCTCGTCCTGGCTCGCGCCGACGAACTGGTGGCGCAGCGAGACCTCGGTGATACCCAGCTGGGTCTCCCAGCGGCGCAGCTTGGCCACGATCTCGTCGGCCGAGCCGACCAGGCAGTCCTCGGCCAGGTACCGGTCGAGGTCGAGGGACTGCGCGTCGTCCCAGGACTTGTAGCCGGCGTACTGGCGCTGCAGGTGCGGGCGGACGGCCGCGACCGCCGCCGGGTAGCTGTCGCCGAGGTACGCCTCACGGCTCATCGGGTACTCCCGGTCGAGGGGGAAGCCGCGCTCGGCCAGGTCGGCCCGGTAGATCCCGAGCAGCCGGGCCAGTTCGGCGTCGTTGCCCTTGGGGCCGATCAGCCAGGGGGCGTCGAGGCGGGCGGCACGGCGGACGGCGGGTTCGGCGAACGCGCCGATCCACAGCGGCGGGCCGCCGGGCTGGGCCGGGCGCAGCGCCAGCGACGCGCCGGGGACCTCACCCCAGCTGCCGGCGGCGTCGATCGTCTCGCCGTTCCACAGGGCGCGCAGGATCGGCACGTACTCCCGCAGCCGGCGCAGCCGGTCCTCCCAGGCGACGCCGAAGGCGGTGGTCTCGCGTTTGCGGTAGCCCGCGCCGATGCCGACGGTCAGCCGGCCGCCGCACAGCACGTCGAGGGAGGCCAGGTCCTCGGCGAGGGCGACCGGGTTCAGCAGCGGGGCGAGCAGCACGCCGAACCCGATCCGGACCCGGGAGGTGGCGTGGGCGAGGTAGCCGGCCAGCGGGACGGGTTGGACGAACGCCGACCGGGCCAGGTAGTGGTGGCCGAGGTAGACGGCGTGGAAGCCGGCCGCCTCGGCGGCGGCCGCCTGGGCCAGCACGCCGTCGATGCCCTCGGCGGCGGACGCCGACGGGTCGAACTGGGCACTCAGGAAGCAGCTGATCTTCACCCGAGGACCGCCTCGGCGGTGGGCACCCGCTCGGCGGCGCGGTCCTGGGCCCGGAAGTGCGGGATGACCTTGTCGGCGAACTCCTCCATGGAGCGCAGCGCGGCGGCGCGGTCCAGCGACGGGATCCGCAGCCAGCCGATGTAGTGGTTGATGCCGAGCTGGTCGCGCAGCATCTCGATGGTCTCGATGACGCGCTCGGCCGAGCCGAAGTTCCCGCCGTGGGTCAGCGTCTGCTCCAGGGTGAGCAGCTCGATGTTCTTGGCGACCGCCGCGTAGTAGGCGCGCTCCTGGGCGATGGCGTCCTCCGAGCCGGGGATGACCTTGCCGACGGACTTGTAGTAGTTCATCGCCGCCGTCGCCGCCGTCCGCAGGCCCTCGTCGCCGTCGCCGCACCAGACCTGCTGCATGAACGGCAGGTCGTAGGTGGACAGGTCGAAGCCGTTGTCCCGCATGCTCTGCCGGTAGAGGTCGAAGTTCTTCTGCATGATGCCCAACGGCGTGAAGTTCGGTGAGGTGATGATCGACTCGCCGACCGCGCCGCGGTCCCGGAAGCTCTCCGGGGAGACCGTGCCCTGCAGGATGGGCGGCCCGCCGGGGGTGTACGGCCTCGGGTAGGTGGTGACGTTGTCGTAGTGGAAGATCTCGCCGTGGTAGGAGAAGTTCTCCTGCGACAGCGCGAGCCGCAGGATCTCCAGGGTCTCCTGGTAGCGCTGCTTGGACTCCGCCAGCGGTACGCCGAAGCCGGCGAACTCGGCGGGCTGGTAGCCCCGGCCGACGCCGATGGAGACCCGGCCGCCGCTGAGCACGTCGAGGGCGGCGATGTCCTCGGCCAGGCGCAGCGGGTGGTGCAGCGGGAGGACCAGGACGGCGGTGCCGATGGTGATCCGGCGGGTCCGCTCGGCGACGGCCATGCCGAAGTTCAGTGGGCTGCCGAGGATGCCGTACTTCGAGAAGTGGTGCTCGGCGAGCCAGACCGAGTCGAAGCCCAGCTCGTCGGCCAGCTGGATCTCCTCGAGGGTTTCCCGGAGCACCTGATGGTCCGATGCGCCGTCGGCCACCGGGAACAGGTTCATGATTCCGAACTTCACGGCCTTCTCCTCATTTATTCCGACCAGCCGGTATGTTAGTGCCCCGGGCTAGTGCCCGGCAAGACTTCCGCAGGTCAGCCGCGTGCGGCCCGACGTGCCCGGATGCGCAACTCCCCGGCCCGCCGCCGGTGCCACGACCCCCGCCCGCAGCGGGCGTCGAGCACGAACGCGCGACGCAGGAACAGGTGCGGGTCCGCCTCCATGGTGATGCCCATCCCGCCGTGCACCTGGATGCACCGCTCGGCGGCGAACACCGCCGCCTGCCCGGCCGCCGCCTTCGCCGCGTGCACCTGGACCGCGGCGTCCGGGCGTCCGGTGTCGACCGCCCACGCCGCGTACAGGGTCAGGTCCCAGGCCGCCTTGCGCGCCGTGGCCGCCTCGGCCAGCGGGAACGCGACCCCCTGGAACGACCCGATCACCCGGCCGAACTGGCGACGGGTGCGGGCCTGCTCGGCGGCCAGGTCGATCGCCCCCTGCGCCACCCCGCACAACTCGGCCGCCACCACCAGCGCCGCCCGCAGCGGCCCGGTGCCGGCCGGGCCGGGCCGCTCGGGCGCGGCCACCGTCACGTCCGCCAGCGGCACCGACGGGTCCAGCGACTGCCGCGCGGTGATCCGGACCGGGTCGGCGAACCAGACCCCCGCCGGGCCGAGCGCGACCACGCCGTCGGCCTGCTCCGCGTACGGCACCAGGGTGCGCACCAGCGGGTCCACCGGCACCCGGTCGGCCCAGCCGGAGCCGCCCGGCACGTCGACCGCCGCGGTGAGCACCCGCCGACCGTCGAGCACCTCCTCGGGCAGCGGCCCGCGCTGCCCGTCGCCGCAGAGCAGCTGCACGGCCGCCGCGTGCGCCGGGAACCGGCTGGGCAGCAACCGCCCGCCGAGCGCCTCGACGGCGACCAGCAGGTCGATCAGGCCCGACCCGATGCCACCGGCCGACTCGGGCACCCCGAGCAGCCCGAAGTCGCGCAGCAGCGGCCCGTCCCCCGCCGGGGCCCGCCACCCGCCCGACCACGCCGCGCGGGCCGCGCCCCGGTCGGCGTCCGCGAGCGCGCCCACGGTACGGCCGATGTCCTGCTGTTCCTGGGTGAATGTCGCGCGCACCGGACCACCTCGCTCAGCGGGAGCGGGGCAGGCGCAGGACCCGCTCCGCGAGAATCGACTTCTGGACTTCCTCCGTGCCGCCCTCGATGGTGTGGGCGCGGGCCCGCAGGTAGCGGCGCATCCGGGCGGCGGCGCCGTCGCCGTCGACCAGCACCCCGCCGGCCTCGTCGAGCTGCACGGCGAGCCGGTTGGCGTTCTGCACGACCCGGGCCCACAGGCTCTTGAGCGCCGAGGTCTCCGGCCCCGGCACCCCGCCGGCCCGGCTCTCGCCGAGCATCCGCATCGACCCGATCCGGACCGCCTCGGCGTCGCACTGCAACGCGCCCACCGCGTCGACGAACGCGCTGTCGTCGGCGACGCCCCGCTCGACGGCGACGTCGATCAGCCGGTCGACCGCCTGCCGGGCCCAGACCCACAGGTTGAGCGCCATGCTGCCGCGCTCGAACGCGAGCGTGGTGAGCGCGACGGTCCAGCCGTTGCCGACCCCGCCGAGCACGTCGTCGTCGGCGACGAACACGTCGTCGAGGAACATCTCGTTGAACTCGGTGTCCCCGTTGATCATCACCAGCGACCGGACGGTGAACCCGTCCATCGGGGCGAGGAAGTAGGTGATCCCCTCGTGCTTCGGCGCGGCGGCGTCGGTACGGGCAAGCAGCAGGCAGCGCGAGGCGTTGTGCGCGTTGGACGTCCAGATCTTGGCCCCGTTGATCCGCCAGCCCCCGTCGACCCGGGTCGCCGCCGTGGTCAGGCTCGCCAGGTCCGACCCGGAGCCGGGCTCGCTGAACCCCTGGCACCAGTACTCGTCGCCGCGCAGGATGCCGGGCAGGTGCCGGGCCTGCTGGGCGTCGGTGCCGTGCGCGATGATCGTCGGCCCGGCCAGCATCATGCCCACCCCGTTGAGCGGGTACGGCGCGCCGCGTACCGCGGCCTCCTCGTTGAAGACGGCCTGTGCCAGCGCGTCCATCCCCCGGCCGCCGTGCGCCGCCGGCCAGGACAGCCCGGCCCAGTTGCCGGCGCAGAGCCGGTCCTGCCACACCCGGGACCAGTGCTCCCGCTCGTCCTGGGTCAACTCCTCCTGGTCGGGCACGTCGGCCAGCGCCCCGTCGAGCCACCTGCCGACCTCGTGCCGGAACGCCAGGTCGGTGTCGCTGTCAGCGAAGTCCATGCCCACCCCCCTGTGGGTCGTCGGTGTCGCCGGTCATGCGCTGGCCTCCTCGGCGGGCACGAGCCGGGCCTTGTAGAGCTTGCCGTTCGGGTCGCGGGGCAGCGCGTCGCGCACGACGTAGGACTGCGGGCGCTTCGGCTTGGCCAGCCGCTCGGCGAGGTACCGGCGTAGCTGCGCGACTGCCGTGTCCGGGTCGGGCGCGGTGTCGGTGAGCACGACGTGTGCCTGGGGCACCTCGCCGAACTCCGGGTCGGGCACCCCGACGACGCCGACGTCGGCGACCCAGTCGTGGCCGATCAGCGCCGCCTCGATCTCGGCCGGGTAGACGTTGACCCCGCCGACGAGGATCAGCTCGGCCGCGCGGCCGGTGATGTAGAGGAAGCCGTCGGCGTCGACGTGGCCGACGTCCCAGACGGTCATCAGGCCGTCGCGCCGCGCGCCGTCGGTCTTGCCGGGGTCGTTGTGGTACTCGACCCGGTCGTCGCCCTGGCGCATGTAGACGATGCCGGTCTGCCCGACGGGCACCTCGTTGCCCAGCTCGTCGAGGATGCGCAGGGTGGAGATGGAGGCCGGCCGGCCGACCGTGCCCGGGTGGGCCAGCCACTCGTGGGGACGGGCGACGGTGGTGCCGACCTCGGTCGAGCCGTAGTACTCGTAGACCACCGGACCGAACCAGTCGAGGATGCGCTGCTTGACCTCGCGCGGGCAGGGTGCCGCGCCGTGCAGCACGTAGCGCAGCGAGGACAGGTCGTAGCGGTCGCGGACCGCCTCGGGCAGTTGCAGCAGCCGGTAGAAGTGGGTCGGCACCATGCTGGTGCCGGTGACCCGGCACTCCTGGACCCGGCGCAGGAAGCCCTCCGGCGTCCAGCCGTCCATCAGCACCATCGTGCCGCCGGCGTGCAGCGCGCCCATCGCGGGGGTGATGTTGGCCGAGTGGTACATCGGGGCCGACACCAGCCAGGACCTGAACGCCTCCCGTTCCATCCCGAACTCGCGGAACAGCCAGACGTAGGTCAGCGCGCCGGTGTCGGCGTCGACGCCGCTGAGCGGGCGCTTGACCCCTTTGGGCCGGCCGGTGGTGCCGGAGGTGTACATCATCAGGGAGCCGGCCGGGGTGTCCGCCGGGCTGGTGGCGGGCATGTCGGCGGTGAGCGCCGTGAGCGGTCGGGCCCGGTCGGTGCGGGGCGTGCCGTCGACGAAGACCTGGATGCCGGGCGCCGCCGCGGCGGCGTCCAGCACGACGTCCTCGACCCGGGCGGAGCCGACCACCACCCGGGCCCCGCTGTCGGCGAGGATGTAGCCGACCTCGGGGGCGGTCAGGTGGTAGTTGAGGGTGACCAGGTAGAGCCCGGACTGCATGGTCGCGAGATAGAGCGCGACCAGGCCGGGGCTGTTGGTCATCACCGCCGCGACGGTGTCGCCGGGCCGCAGGCCCGCGTGCGTACGCAGCCCGTGCGAGATCCGGTTCACCTCGGCGAACAGGTCACCGTAGGAGATCCGCCGGTCGTCGGCGGTCACGATCGCGCACAGCTCCGGTTCCGCGGCTGCCCACAGCCGGAACCCGGTCCGCTCCTGGCTCATCGGACTCCTTGAGCTAGATTCCGACCATCCGGTATGTTGGTGTCCCACAGTAAGGGAGCCTCCCGACGATGTCCATACCCGTGAGCGACGCCCACGCCGCCAGTTGGCGGGCCCGCCAGGTGCCGGTCCCCACGCAGGTCGTCGACGGTGTCTGGGCGATCCCGGTCCCCCTGCACGGCAGCGCCCTGCGGTCCATCACCGTCTTCCTGATCATCACCGGCGACGGCCCGGTCCTCGTCGACGCCGGCTACGACCACCCGAGCTGCTGGACGTCGTTCCAACGGTCGGTGGCGTCCATCGGGCAGCGGGTCGACACCATCGCGGCGGTCCTGCTCACCCACAACCACCCCGACCACGTCGGCTTCGCCGACCGGGTACGCGCCGCCTCCGGCGCGCGGGTGGTGATGGGCGCGCCCGACGACTTCACCACCATGCACCGCCGGCGCGGCACGTTCCTCCAGCAGGTACGCACCGCACTCGACCTGACCGGCGCCCCGCCCGACGTCGTCACCGCCATGTACGCCGACGCGGTCGCCGTCGCCGTGCACCAGGAGGACCTGCGGCTCGACGTGGCCGTGGAGCACGACACCGAGTTCCGCTTCGGCGACGTGACCGTCCGCGCCCTGCCCGCCCCCGGGCACACCTACGGCCACACCGTCTACGTCGACAGCCGGGGCCTGGTCTTCACCGGTGACACGATGATGGCCGAGGGGCCCACCCAGCTCGCCATCGTCAGCCGCCCCGACGACGACCCGGCCGCCGACCTGTTCGGCACGCTGGCCCGCATCGGCGACCTCGGGGCCGCCATCGCCTGCCCCGCCCACCAGTTCCCCTACCGGGACGTCGCCGCCCGCGCGCAGGCGCTCGCCGCGTTCCACCGCAACGAGGTCGGGACGGTCCGGGGCCTGGCCCGCGACGGCGACACCGCGTGGGACGTCGCCCGGCGGATGACCTGGAAGAAGCCGTGGGACGAGCTGGGCCGGGGCACCCGACGGTTCGCCCTGGTGCACACCCTCGCCCTGCTCCGCCACGCCGCCGCCGACAGGTGACGCCGGGGCGGCCCGCCCGGCCCGGCGGCCGGCTCAGTCCCGCCGGGCGTCGTCGTACGTCCAGTCCGGGCGCAGGGTCGGGCGCAGCTCCCGCAGGGTCCGCTTGAGCACCTTGCCCGACGGGTTGGTGGGGAACTCCGGCACCAGGTAGACCTCCCGGGGCACCTTGAACCGGCCCAGCCGCTGCCGGGCGTGCGCGATCAGCGCCTCGGGCGTCAACCCCGGCCGGGCCACCACGAACGCGGCCGGCACCTCCTGCCACGTCGGGTGCGGGGCGGCCACCACCGACGCGGCCAGCACCAGCGGATGGTCGGCCAGCACGTTCTCGATCTCGGCGCTGGACATGTTCTCCCCGCCGCTGCGGATCATGTCCTTGAGCCGGTCGCGGATGTAGAGGTAGCCGTCGGCGTCGAAGCAGCCGATGTCGCCGGTGTGGAACCAGCCGTCCCGGAACGCGGCGGCGGTCGCCACCGGATCGTCGAGGTAGCCGGGGCTCACCTTCGGCCCGCGCGCGACCACCTCGCCGTGCGCGCCGACCGGCACGTCCGCACCGTCCGGGTCGACCACCCGGACCTGGACCCACGGCACCGGCAGCCCCACCGACCCCTGCTTGGACTCCTGGTGGGCGGCGTCGAGGTAGGTCAGCCCGCTGCACGTCTCGGTGAGGCCGTACCCCTCGATCAGCCGGGCGTTCGGGAACAGCCCCCGGGCCACCCCGAACAGCGCCGAGGTGACCTGCGAGAAGATCAGCCAGCGGACCGACGACAGGTCGGTGGTCGCGGCGGTGGGCTCGCGGCGGACCATGTCCAGCATGGTCGCCGCCACCACCATGCCGGTGATCCGTTCCGTCTCGATCGCCCGCAGCACGGCCGCCGGCACGAACCTGCGGTGCAGCACCATCGCGCCCCCGACGTGCCAGATACCGAAGCCCGGCAGGTCGGTGCCGCCGACGTGGTAGAGCGGCGCGGCGTTGAGGATCCGGTCGGTCGGCCGCAGCCCCAGCTCGACGATCTGGGCGTGCATGTTCATGTTCACGTTGCCGTGGGTGAGCAGCACCCCCTTGGGCAGGCTGGTGGTGCCGGAGGTGTAGACGATCCGTTGCAGGGCCGCGTCGTCGAGGTCGGCGTCGGCGACCCGCGCGCCCCGGTGCGCCGCGACGAGCGCCCGCACGTCGGTCCAGCCGTCGCCGACCGGCTCCAGCGCGAACCGGCGTACGGCCGGCAGGTCGGCCAGGGCGGCGGCGGTGAGCGGGGCGAACTCCGGCACGGTGGCGACCGCCCCGACCCGCGCGTGCGCCAGCAACCGGGCCAGCTCCCCCGCCGTCAACCGGTAGTTCAGCGGGACGACGACCGCGCCGAGTTTCGCCAGCGCCAGGCAGAGCAGCAGGAACTCGGGGACGTTGTCCGCGACGACCGCCACCCGGATGTCCCGGCGTACCCCCTCGGCGACCAGGCCGGCGGCCAGGGCGTTGACGTCGTCGTCGAGCTGCCGGTGGGTCCACCGGCGCGCCTCGAACACGAGCGCGTCGGCGTCGGCGAACCGGCGGGCGTTGCCGGCCAGCATCGCGGCGAGGTTCGCGGTGCTCACCCCGCCGCCTCGCGCAGCGCCTTCTTCAGCACCTTGCCGGAGTCGTTGCGCGGCAACGACGTCACCAGCTGCACGTACCGGGGGACCTTGTAGCGGGCCAGTTCGGCCCGGCAGTGCGCACGCAGCTGCTCGGCGGTGCCGGTCGCGCCGTCGCGGAGGATGACGAACGCCTTCGGCACCTCGTCCCACCGCGGGTCCGGCACCCCGATCACGGCGACCTCGGCGACGTCGGGGTGCTGGGCGAGGACCCGTTCGATCTCGGCGCTGGCGATGTTCTCCCCACCGGACTTGATCAGGTCGGCCCGGCGGTCGACGAACCACAGGTAGCCGTCGGCGTCGATCCGGCCCACGTCGCCGGTGCGGAACCAGCCGTCGCGCCGGCTGCGCCGGTTGGCCTCGTCGTCGTTCCAGTAGCCGGGCGACACCTTCTCCCCCCGCACGACGATCTCCCCCTCGACGTCCGGGCCGACCGGCCGGAAGTGCTCGTCGACGATCCGGATCTGCACCCCGGGGAACGGTGCGCCGAGCGCGCCGAGCTTGCTCTGTTCGTGGGCGGCGTCGAGGTAGCAGACGCCGTTGCACAGCTCGGTCATGCCGAACGTGTCGATCAGGCGGACGTGCGGCAGCCGGCGCTTCACCTCCTGCCGCACGCTCGGCGCGACCCCGGCGAACAGCAGGTAGCGCAGTGCCCCGAGATCCGGCGGGTCGTCCAGGTCGAGCAGGCCGAACAGGATCTGGGCGGCCAGCACCATGCCGGTGATCCGCTCCTGCGCGGCGATCCGGGCGATGTCGGTCGGCTTGAACGTCGGGGTGAGCACCATCGTCGCGCCGGCCACGAACGTCGCCAGGCCCGGCGCCTCCAGCCCGCTGACGTGGAACAGCGGCGCGGAGACGAGGATCCGGTCGGCGGCGGTCAGCTCCAGTTCGAGGACCTGCGCGAAGTGGTTCGCGGTGAGGTTCCCGCAGGTGTGCACCACCCCCTTGGGGCGGGCCGTGGTGCCCGAGGTGTAGAGCAGCCGGTGCACGTCGGCCGGGCCCTTGTCGGCGTCGGCGACCCGCACGCCCGGCGGCTGCCCGGCGAGCAGGTCGGCCAGCCGGCGGGCGTCGCCGACGACCGTGTCGCCGTTGGCGACCAGCGTACGCAGCCCGGTGGTGGCCGCCAGGCGGGCGGCGTCGGCGGCGAAGTCGTCGTCGTAGAGCAGGCCGGTGGCGCCGGCCTGGTCGATGACGTACGCCTGCTCGTTGGCGTGCAGCCGCCAGTTCAGCGGCACCGAGACCGCGCCGAGCCGGCTCAGCGCCAGCAGCTCGATGACGTAGGTGGCGGTGTTGCGCCCGAGCACCCCGACCAGGTCGCCGTCGGCGATGCCGGCGTCGCGCAGGGCGGCGGCGTGCCGGTCCACGTCGGCGTCCAACTCCGCGTACGTCCAGCGGGCGGCCCCGTCGACCAGAGCCTCGGCGTCGGCGCGGCGCAACGCCTGCCGGCGCAGCGTCTCGGTGAAGTTGCTGCCGCCCATCAGTCGCCGCTCCCCCGCCGCCGGGCCAGGATCTCCTCCCGGGACGGCAGCGACACGAACTCCAGCAGGTTGCCGTCGAGGTCCCGGGCGGCGAACGCGGTGATGTACCCGTAGTTGTCCAGCAGCACCCGGTTGGGCGCGGACAGGCACTGCGCGCCCAGCTCGGTCAGCCGCCGGTGCAGGTCGTCCAGCTCGTCCAGGGGCACCTCGAAGCTGAGCAGGAAGGTGCCCAGCTCCAGATGACCGGCGGTGGCGGTGCGGGTCTTCACGCCGTTCCACTCGATGAGTTCGAGCTGGCCGACCCGGCTGGGACCCTGGAGGTACTGGACCCGGCCGGTGGTGCCGGCGGGCAGCCCCAGCGACACCTCGATCCCCGGCCCGCCGACGTCGGTACGCAGCGTCCGGCGGTAACCCAGGGCGCGCTCGTAGAAGTCCGCGGCACGGTCGACGTCCGAGACGGTCATCGCCACGTGGTGCACTTCACTGACCGGCATGATGCCTGCCTTCCGATGGGGTTCGCGGTTCAGGCGGACGGGCCGGACGACCCGCCGAGGACCCGTTGGATCAGGGTGACCTCGTCGGCACCGCTGTCGGGCACGATGAAGTCGTCGAGTCGGCAGATCTCGTCCACCGCGCCGAGCACGTCGTCGGGCGAGGCCGGGGTGGGCCCGCCGTACCAGCCGGGGGTGACGCCCAGGAAGATCCGCCCGACCCGGCCGCCGCCCACGGTGAGGATGTGCCGGTTGAGCTGGCACTGCTCCGAGGCGAGGAAGGTCGCCACGGCGGCCACGTGCTGCGGGTCGAACCGGTCGGTCAGCTCGCCGAGCAGGTTCTCGGTCATCCGGGTCGCCGCCGTCGGCGCGATCGCGTTGACCAGGATGCCCCGGCGGGCCCCCTCCAGCGCGAGCACGTTCATCAGCCCGATCAGGCCGGCCTTGGCCGCGCCGTAGTTGGCCTGGCCGAAGTTGCCGAACAGGCCGGACGACGAACTGGTCAGCACGATCCGGCCGTAGCCCTGGGCGACCAGGTGCGGCCAGGCTGGCCGCAGCACGTGGAACGCCCCGGCGAGGTGCACGTCGAGCACCGCGCTGACGTCCTCGTCGGACATCTTGGCCAGCGTCCGGTCCCGCAGGATGCCGGCGTTGTGGATGACCGCGTCGAGCCGCCCGTACGTGTCGATCGCCCGGCCGACCAGGTCGGCACCCCCGGCGGCGGTGGCCACCGAGTCGGTGGAGGCGACGGCGGTGCCGCCGGCCGCGCGGATCTCGGCGACGACCTGTTGCGCCGCGCCTGAGGAACCGGAGCCGTCGACCGTCCCGCCGAGGTCGTTGACGACCACCGACGCGCCGCGGGCGGCGAGGGTCAGCGCGTGCGCCCGGCCGATGCCGTTGCCCGCGCCGGTGACGACGACGACCCGGCCGTCGAGGGTGACCCGGGCGCTCATCGCTCGTTCCCCAGGACCGCCACGAACGCGACGCAGGAACCGGGCTGCCCGCCGAGGTTCTGGGCCACCGCCAGCCGGGCGTCGGGCACCTGTCGGGGCCCGGCCTCCCCGCGCAGCTGGGTGAAGCACTCGAACATCATCCGCAGCCCGGTCGCGCCGATCGGGTGGCCGAACGACTTGAGCCCGCCGTCGGTGTTGACCGGCAACGCCCCGTCGGCGTCGTACCGGCCGTCGAGGATGTCCCGCCAGGCCTTGCCGCGGGCGGAGAAACCGAGGTCCTCCATCAGCACCACCTCCGTCGGGGTGAAACAGTCGTGCACCTCGGCCAGCGAGATCTGCGCCGCCGGGTCGGTCACCCCGGCCTGCTCGTACGCCTCGCGGGCGGCGGTGACCACCTCGGGGAAGGTGGTGAAGTCGTAGCCGTCGGCGGCCAGCCCGGCCCCGGAGCCGGCGACGAAGCTCATCCCGCGCAGGTAGACCGGTCTGTCGGTGTACCGGTGGGCGTCCTCGGCCCGGACCAGGATCGCCGCCGCCGCGCCGTCGGAGACGCCCGAACAGTCCATGACACCGAGCTGCCCGGCGATCCGCGGGGACCGCTCCACCGTCTCGGCGGTCACCGCCCGACGGAACTGGGCGCGGTCGTTGCGGGCCCCGTTGGCGTGGTTCTTCACCGCGACCCGGGTCATCGCGGCGCGCATCTGTCGCTCGTCGATCCCGTACGCCGCCTGGTAGGCGGGGGCGAGCAGGGAGAACCCGGCCGGCGCGGTCCAGTCGACGTCGGTGCCGTCGGCGGGTGGGAACACCGCCGACAGCCCGGAGTAGGAGGAGTCCTTGAGCTTCTCCACCCCGGTCGCCATGACCATGTCGTACGCGCCGGAGGCGACGGCGAAGGCGGCGTTGCGGAACGCCTCCGAGCCGGTGGCACAGTAGTTCTCCACCCGGGTCACCGGCTTGCCGGTCAGCCGCAGCGGGCGGGCGAGGGTCTGCCCGGACAGCCCTGAGCCCTGGGTGCCGACCCAGAACGCGTCGACGTCGTCGAGGGTGACGTCGGGCAGCGACCCGACGCACTCCTGCACGGCGTCGACGAGCAGGTCGTCGGCGGAGGAGTTCCAGTGGTCCCGGAACGGGGTGCAGCCCATCGCGACGATCGCGACGTCGTGGGTGGTGCGCCTACTGGCCATCGGCGGTGTCCTTCCCTGGCGCGGCGTCGGCGGGTGCCGGGCGGAGCTTCCAGAAGTAGTTGTGGATCGAGTCGGTGGTCCAGAGCCGCCGGAACACGGGGGTCATCGCCATCCCCACCGCCACGTCGGCGGGTGCCACGTCGGTGGCGTACGCGCTGAGCCGGCCACCACCGTCCACGTCGGCGACGACGATCGCGACCTCGGGTTCCGGCATGGTGGTCAGGTGGTCGCGGGTCACCGAGACCACCCGGGCGGTGCGGTCGCGCAGCGACACCGGGGCGGTGCCGGAGCCGGCGGTGCCGCAGGCGGCGCAGACCCGCCCGGGGGGTGTGGTGACCCGGCCGCAGGCGGCGCACCGGCTGCCCTCCAGCCGGTACTTCCAGCCGGCCCGGCGGTGCATGGGCGGGGCGGCCGGGGCCGGCGACGCCGGTCGGGCCGGGCCCTGCACGTCGAGCAGTCCCCGCCAACGTAGGTAGCGGCCGTAGCCGAGGCGCTGCCGCGCGGCGAGCTGGGCGCGGACGGTCGGCCCGCCCCGGGCGGCGCGGACGCCGTCGCCGACCCGCAGCACGAACGCGTCGGCACCCTCGGTGGCTGACACCAGCAGGATGCTCTGCCCGGGTTCGGCCTCGTCGAGAGCGGCGGCGAGCAGCAGGCCGGGGTGGGCGACGCCGGTGAAGCCGGTGGCCCGTTCGACGCTCGCGTCCCCTCCGGTGCCGCCGAGCGCCTTGCGCAGCGCCGCCGCCGCACGGGGGTTCGACGACGACACGACGACCTCGTCGACGGTGTCGAGGGACGCCTGCGCCAGGGCCCGGCGGGCGGCGTCGAGGCCGGCGGCGACGAGGATCTCGGCGGTGAACCGTTCGTCCCAGACCCGGTCGTGCCGTTCCCCGGGCAGCCGCCAGCGGTCCAGCAGTTCGGTGGTGTGGCCGGCGCGGGCGAGGAGCACGGCGGCCCGGCCGCCGCCGGCGAACGCCGTGGCGGCGTCGCCCTGGGCCAGCTCGTCGGGGGCCCCGGGGCGGGTGGTGCGCACGTCGGCCAGGGCCGCGGTGGCGACGCCCCGCAGGACCAGGTCCAGGGCGGACGCGCCGGCCCGGTGGCCGCGCAGGTCGAGGGCGGTGACGCCGGGGTCGAGGCCCAGCGCCTCGTGGACCACCCCGGCGGAGGTCTTCGTCTCGTACGGGGCGCTGGTGGTGGCCAGCAGCAGGTGCCGTCCGGCCGGGGTGTCGGCCGCGATGTGCCGCAGCGCCTCGACGGCCATGGTGACGGGGTCCTCGTCGTAGCCGGCGACGCTACGGGTGGGGCCGCCGGCACGGGCCGGCGCGGTCGGGTCGAGCCTGGTGTCGTCGAGCGCGTACGCCGGGAGGTAGGCCGCGTAGGCGTCGATGCCTGGTTGCTCGGGCATGGGTCGCGGGTTCTCCTTCAGCTCCACGAGGGGATGGCGGCGAGCAGGCGTCGGGTGTACTCCTGCTGCGGTCGGTCCAGCACGGTCAGGGCGTCGCCCTGTTCGACGACCCGCCCGCCGCTCATCACCGCGATCCGGTCGCACAGGTCGCTGGCGAGCATCAGGTCGTGGGTGACGAAGAGCAGGCCGATGCCGAGTTCGTCGACGAGGGTGCGGAACAGGTCGACGACCTTGGTCTGGGTGGTGACGTCCAGGGCGGTGGTGCACTCGTCGGCGATCACCAGCGCGGGGCGGGTGACGACGGCGAGCCCGATGGCGACCCGCTGGCGCAGGCCGCCGGAGAGCTGGTGCGGGTAGCTGGCCAGCACCCGGCCGGGGTCGTCGATGCGCATCTGGGCCAGCACCTCCACCGAGCGGCGTTCCACCTCGGCGCGGGTGATGTCCCGGACGTGGCGGCGCAGCACCTCGGCGAGCTGGGTGCGGACCTTCAGCAGCGGGTTCAGCGACCGGGACGCGTCCTGGAAGACCATGCCGACGGCGCTGCCCCGGACCCGCGCGGTGCGGTCGACGCCGGGGGCCACCACCTGCTCGTCGCCGACGGTGACGGTGCCCCGGTCGACCCGGACGTTGCGGTCGAGCAGCCCGACGACGGCGCGGGCGAGGGTGGTCTTGCCGCTGCCGGACTCGCCGACGACGCCGACGATCTGGCCCCGGCGGATCTCCAGGTCGACGTCGTCGAGCAGGCGCAGGTCGCCGTCGGCGAGCCGGGCGGTGATGGACAGCCCGGAGAGTGTCAGCAGTGCGCTCATCGCCGCCTCTTCCGTGGGTCGTGGTGGGTGAGCAGCGCGTCGCCGAGCAGGTTCACCAGCAGCACCAGCACGGTGATGGCGAGGCCGGGGAAGAAGGCGATCCACCAGGCCTGGCTCAGTTCGTCCTGGCCGGAGGCGAGCATCGAGCCCCAGCTGTTCATCGGCGGCACCACGCCCAGGCCGAGGAAGCTCAGCGCGCTCTCGACCAGGATCGCGGTGCCGACCTGGAGGGTGCCGAGCGCGACGATGGTGCCGGCGAGGTTGGGCAGGATGTGCTGGAAGACGATCCGGGGTTCGGACGCGCCGGCGGCGCGCAGGCCGACGACGAACTGGCGTTCCCGGATGGCCAGCGTCGCCGCGCGGGTGACCCGGGCGCACACCGCCCAGCCGGTGAGCGCCAGCACCAGGAACAGCACCGGCAGGGAGCTGCCCCGGTTGGCGATGATGGCGAGGGCGACCAGGATGAACGGCAGGGCGAGCTGGGCGTCGATGAGGATCGAGATGACCCGGTCGACCCAGCCCCGGAAGTAGCCGGCCAGCAGGCCGAGCAGCGTGCCGGGGCCGATCGCGACGAGCGCGCCGACCAGGCCGATCACGATGGTGAGCCGGCCGGCGGAGACGAACTGGGTGAGCAGGTCCTGGCCGAGCTTGTCGGTGCCGAGGGGGTGTGCCCAGCTGCCGCCGGCCAGGAACGCGGGCGGCTGGCGGGTCGCGTCGAGGTTCTGGCCGCCGTCGGGCAGCAGCCCGGTCAGCGGCAGCACGAACACCGCGACGGCGGCCACCGCCAGCGGCAGGGCCAGCCAGAACACCGAGGTACGCGCCCGGCGGCCGGCCCGGCGCGGTGGCGACACCGGGGCGGTGACCGGGTCGAGTTCGAGTTGGCTCATGCTCACCGCACCCTCGGGTCGACGATCGAGTGCAGGACGTCGACGAGCAGGTTCAGTACGACGAACACCAGCGCGCCGAACACCACGATCGCCTGCACCAGCGGGAAGTCGCGGAACTGGATGGCCTGCAACGCGAGCTGGCCGAGACCGGGCCAGGAGTAGACGTACTCGACGGCGACCGCGCCGGAGAGCAGGATGCCGGTCTGCAGCACGACGATGGTGAGGATCGGCATCATCGCGTTGGTGAAGGCGTGCCGCCACACCACCCGGCGGGTGCTGATGCCCCGGGCTCGGGCGGAGTCGATGTAGGGCTCGGCCAGCGCGTCGCTCATCGAGGCGCGGGTGAGCCGGGCGATGTGCGCCATCGGGTAGACCGACATGGTCAGCGCCGGCAGGATCAGGTGTCTCGGGCTGCCGGACTGGCCGGCGGGCAGCCAGCCGAGTTTGACGGCGAACAGCACCACCAGCATCATGCCGAACCAGAAGACCGGCACGGACTGGCCGAGCAGGGCGAGGGTGGAGGCCCCCCGGTCCCACCAGGTGCCCTCCCGGGTGGCCGCGAGCACCCCGAGCGGCACGCCGACCAGCAGGGCGAGGGCCATGCCCGCGCCGACCAGTTGCAGGGTGTACGGCAGCCGGTCGGCGATCATCGAGGTGTTCGACTGGTAGAACTGCAACGACTGGCCGAGGTCGCCGGTGAACACGCCCTTGAGGTAGTCGAGGTACTGCACGACGACGGGCAGGTCCAGGCCGAGCTGGTGGCGCAGCGCCTCGCGTTGCTCGGGCGGGGCCATCGGGCCGAGGATGGTGGCGGTCGGGTCGCCGGAGAGCCGGCCGAGCAGGAACGCCAGGCTGAGCGCGATGAGCAGCGAGGCGAACAGCGACGCGAGCCGGCCGCCGACGCGGCGTACGGTGCTGGCCTTCATCGGCGGGACCTCCAGCGCGCGCCGGGCATCGCGGCGAGCAGTTCGCGGGTGTAGTCGTTCTCGGGGGTGCCGAAGACCCGGTCGCAGGGTCCCGCCTCGACGACCCGGCCCCGGTACATCACGTGCACGACGTCGCAGAGCGAACGGACCACGGCCAGGTCGTGACTGATCATCAGCAGCGCCGCGCCGGTGGTGGCCCGGATCTGGCGCAGCAGGGCCAGCACGTCGGCCTGGACGGAGACGTCGAGGCCGGAGGTCGGTTCGTCGGCGACGATGAGGCGGGGACGCATCAGCAGCGCGCGGGCGATGCAGACCCGCTGCGCCTGGCCCCCGGAGAGCTGGTGGGGGTAGCGGTCGAGCAGGTCCGGGGCGAGCCGGACCCGGCCGAGCAGGTCGGCGTCGTCGATCCAGGAGGTCCGTTCGGGTTGCAGCGCCCGCAGTTCCCGCAACCCGGAGCGGACCGACTGGCGGGGGTCGAGCGAGCCGTGCGGGTCCTGGAAGACCACCTGCACCTCGGGGCGCAGCCGGCGCAGCTGGGTGCGGCTGACCGCCGCGAGCGAGTGGCCGAGCAGCCGGATGTCGCCCCGGCCGCGCGGGCCGAGCCCGGTGGCGGCCATCGCGAGGGTGGTCTTGCCGGAGCCGGACTCGCCGACGACGGCGACGCTCTCACCGGCCGCGATGCGCAGTGACACCTGGTCGACCGCGCGGAAGAGCGTGCCGGTGCCGCCGTCGCGGTGCTCGACGACGAGGTCGTCGACCTCCAGCACGGGGGTGTCCGACTCCGGGGTGCGGGGGTGCCGGGCGAGGTCGCCCGGCACCCCCGTCTCCGCTACCTCGGACATCGTCAGCGGGTCGTCTTCGTGAAGTCCACGGTGTTCAGCGGGCCGAACACCACGCCGGAGACGCCGGGGCCGGTCGCGTAGTTGAACACCTGCCGGTACAGCGGCACGTAGCAGTGCTTCTGGACCACGCCGATCGTGTTGAGCTGCTCGTAGAGCGGGGCGGCCTGTTGGGCATCGTTCTGTTCCAGCGCCTGTTGGGCCAGGGTGTCGATCTGCGGGTCGGGGCAGTTGCCGGTGATCGACTTCGTCTTCATGAAGCCGCTGACGAAGTAGTCGGGCACGGCGACGTTCGGCACCCCGGCGAAGATCGACAGGCCGGGCACCTGGCGGCCGACGATCCGCTTGACCAGCGTGCCGTAGTCCAGCGGCACGTAGCTGACCTTGAAGCCGGCCTTCTCCAGGCTGCCACCGACGGCCTGGGACACCTCTTCGATGTTGGTGTACTGGGCGGCCGGGTAGGTGATCTGCACGGTCGGGGTCGCCCCGCCGAGGAGTTCCTTGGCCTTGGCGGCGTCGGCGGTCACGCTCTGCGTCGGCTGCTGACCGGGCTTGACGTTGAGCAGGCCGGCGTCGGCGACCGCCTGGCCGTCGAAGATGCCCTTGACGATGGCGTCGCGGTCGATGGCCAGGGCCGCCGCCTCGCGCAGCTTGGGGTCGTCGAACGGCGCCTTCGTGGAGTCGAGGAAGGCGATGATCTTCATGGCGGTCTCGGTGCTGACCACCTCGACCCCGGCGGACTTGGCGGCGCTGGCCTGGGCCGGCGGCAGGTCGAAGGAGACGTCCACGCTCTTGCTCTGGATCAGCGCGAGCCGCTGGGCGGCCTCGTTGGCCCAGGTGAAGGTGACGCCCTCGTTGGTCGCCTTGGTGCCCCAGTAGTCGGGGTTGCGCTTGACCGAGATGTCGCGGCCGGCGTTCGCGCCCGACCAGACGTACGGGCCGGTGCCGACGGGTGCGGCGGCGAAACCCTCCGAGCCCTTCTCCTGGTAGTACTTCGGCGGCACCAGGTAGACGGTGGTGAGCAGGTCGGGGATGTCGTACTGCGGGGTCTTGGTCTTGACCACGACCGTGGTGGCGTCGGGCGCCTCGATCGCGGTGACGTTGCCGAAGTACGACTTGAGCTGCGAGGCCGCGCTGTCGCGGGTGAGCGTGATGGTGTTGGCGACCGCCGCCGCGTCGGCCTTCTCGCCGTTGCTGAAGCTGATGTCGGGCCGGACCTTGAACGTCCAGGTCGTGGCGTCGGTACGGGTCCAGCTCGTGACCAGGCCGGTGTCGGTCGGCGCGAGGTCGCTACCGGTGTTGATCAGGGGTTCGAGCATCGTCGCCCAGACGATCTGGGCGGAGCGCGCGCCGACGATCGGGTCGAGGGTCGCCGGCTGGGCGGCGAGCAGCGCCCGGATCGGGCCCGTGCCCGACGCGCCGGATTTGTCGGAATCGGAGCCGCCGCACCCGGTGAGGCCGGCGCCCACGACGGCCAGGGCCGCGGCCAGTGTCAGGGAGCGCCGGGAGCGCAGGGATTTCATGATCATCATGGGTGTCCTTCACTGCGATGGACCCGTTCTGTCTCCGCGTGAGGCGGCGGTGACGTTCGCCACAAAGTACCGACCAGCCGGTATCAAGTCAACGGGTCGACCGGGTATCTCGCTCGTGACATTCGCGTGACAAAGGCCCGCCGGCCAGCACCGTTGTGTTCATACCGACCGGTTTGTATGATGCCGCGGTGACCATCACCCTCACCCATGGGCACGACGGCCGCCTCGCCCGGGTCCGCTACGACAACGCGGCGCGCGGCAACTGTTTCGACACCCCGACGCTGCACCGGCTCGTCGACACCCTGGAGACCGCCGCCGCCGACGCGACCTGCGCGGTCATCCGCCTCGACATGGCCGGGCGGCACTTCTGCGCCGGCTGGGACACCTCCTCCTTCACCGCGCTGGCCGGGGCCACCCGCGAGGAGGTGGCCGCCGACCTGCGCGCCAGCGACACCGCGGTGCAGCGCATCCGCCGGCTCCCGGTGCCCGTCGTCGCCGCCGTCCGGGGACGGATCATCGGGTTCGGCGTCGGCCTGCTCGCCGCCGTACACCTGCCGGTCGCCGCCGCCGACGCCCGGCTGTCCCTGCCGGAGGCGCGCTACGGCTTCGCCCCCGCCGGGGTCGGCCACACCATCGCCCGGTCGGTGCCCCGGCCACACGCCTACCACCTGCTCACCGGGGTGGCGGAGGCGACCGCCGGGCAACTGCTCGACTGGGGCCTGGTGGCCCGGGTGGTCCCCGACGACGAGCTGGACGGGGCGGTCGACGAGCTCGTCGACGCCCTGCTGGCCGTGCCGGGGGCGACCCTGCGGGCGGTGGTCGGCGTCGTCGAGTCGAGCCTGACCACCGGGACCGCCGACCAGGCGTACGACATCTCGGCCCGCACGATCGTCGCGGGCCCGGCCACCAGGGGGGCAACCGGATGAGACCACGATTCCAGCCCGGCGAGGCGGTCTGGGTGGAGCTGTGCACGCCCGACCCGGCGCAGGCCGAGACCTTCTACGCCGCGCTGCTCGGCTGGACGGTCCGCGCCGAACGCCTCGGCGGCACCACCTACCGGATGTGCAGCATCGACGGGCGGGACGTCGCCGGGATCTCCGACGCCGCCGCCCTGCACGGCGACCGCCCCCGGGGCTGGCTCACCTACTTCGCCGTCGACGACATCACCGCGTCCGCCCGGCAGGCGGTGGCGCTCGGCGGCGAACTGGTCGCGCCGCCACGGTACCTGCCGGCGGCGGGCACCGGCGCGGCGGTGATCGACCCGTTCGGCGCGGCCTTCGGCCTCTACCAGGGTGAGTCGCGCGTCGGCGTCCAGGCGGTCAACTCGGTCGGGGCGCTGTGCTGGAACGAGTTGGACACCGGTGAGCCGGCCGAGGCGGTGGCCTACTACCGCGCGCTGTTCGGCTACACCACCCAGCAGCGCGACGACTCGCCGACGGCCCGGCCCTACACCGTGCTGATGCTCGCCGACGTGCCGGTCGCCGGGGTCCACGAACTCGACAACGCCTGGCCGAACCCCATCCCGTCGACGTGGGTCACCTACTTCGCCGTCGCCTCGCTCGAGGACGCGCTGGTCCGGGTGACCGCCCTGGGCGGCAAGCCGACCGTCGGGCCGGTCGACACCCCGCACGGACGGCTGCACCTGGTGAAGGACCCGGGTGGGCACACCCTGTGCCTGATCCAGCTCGACACCGGGCTGCGTCCCGACCACGACTCCTGCGACCCGGCGGTGACCCGATGATGGCCGAGCCCCTGTTCGACTCCGCCGAGTTCCGCCAGGTGTGCGGGCACTTCCCCACCGGCGTGACGGCGGTGACCGCGGTGACCGCCGGGGGCGCTGTCGCCGCGCTGACCGTGAACTCGTTCACCTCGGTCTCGTTGCACCCGGCGAAGGTGCTGTTCTGCGTCACCAGTTTCTCGTCGAGCTTCCCGGTGCTGATGGACGCCGACCGGATCGCCGTGCACATCCTCAGCCAGGACCAGGAGGACGTGGCCCGGCGGTTCGCCACCTCCGGGTTGTCCGGGGAGCAACGGCTCGACGGGGTGTCCTGGGTGCCCGGCCCCGACGGCGTCCCGCTGCTGCCCGACACCCCGGCGATCCTGGCCGGACGACGCGACGAGGTGATCACCAGCGGCGACCACGTGATCGTCCTGATCGACGTCGACCGGGTCCACCTGAAGCCCACCGACGTGCCGGCGCTGTCGTTCTACCGGGGCCGGTTCGTCGCCCCGTCGCGCACGATGACCGAGTGATCGCGGGCCGCCGGGCCGGGTGACCGCCGGCCCGGCGTCGGCCCTGGTCCGGCCGCCGCCGGGCGGGTCGGGCGACGTTCTGCTAGCTCAGGCGTAGTAGCGGAACACGATCTCCGCCACGCAGCAGGGCTGCGACGTGTCGGCGAACTCCACCGCCACCGACGCCGTGGCCTGCACCCCCGGGGTGGCCTGCGGGCCGGGCGCGGTGATCGCGGTGGCCGCGACGAGGGTCGCGGTGCCCTGGATCTCGACCCCCGGCGGCAGCGGACGGACGAACCGGACCCGGTCGAGGCCGTAGTTGACCCCCATCGAGAAGGTCCGCACCTCCAGGATGTCGGCGAGCAGCCGGGGGACGAGGGCCAGGGTGAGGAACCCGTGCACGACGGTGCCGCCGAACGGCCCGGACCGGGCCCGTTCGACGTCGACGTGGATCCACTGGTGGTCCCCGGTGACGTCGGCGAACTGGTCGACCTGCCGTTGGGTCACCACCTGCGGCGCGCTGACGCCCAGTTCCGTGCCGACCAGCCCCAGCAGGTCGGAAGGGGTGTCGACGGTGGTCCGTCTCATGGTGCGCATCGGGCGTGCTCCGTTCCGGGTGGTGGGTCCAGGGGGTCGGGTCGGGTGGGTGCCCCGGGGGCGTGTCGGTCGGGCGGGGACGTGGCTGCGGCACGGGCCGCCGCCTGGGCCGTGACGTGTGCGGTCAGCGTCTCCCACTCCCGGTCCCAGTCCGCCTCGGCCACCGGCGGGCGGGCGACGGTGAGCATCCGGCGGACCGCCACCGGGTCGCGGGCCGCGACCGCTGCGGCCAGCGCGTCGACGTGCCCGACGAGCCGGTCGTCGGCGACGGCGGCGCTGACCAGTCCCCGGCGTACGGACTCCTCGGCCGACCAGGTCTCCCCCGTGATCAGCAGGCGTCGGGCGAGCGCCGGGCCGACGGCTGCGGGCAGCAGCACGCTGGACCCCCAGCCGGGGACCTGACCGGCGGCGAGGTGCCGGTCGCCGATCCGGGCACTGTCGGCGGCGACCGCGACGTCGCAGCCGAGCAGCAGTTCGAGGCCGCCGCCGAAGGCCGCCCCGTTGACCGCGGCGACGGTGGGCACCGGGGCCGCCCGGAGGGCGCGGACCAGGCGGCGGCCCCGGTCGAGGTGGGCCAGCAGCGCGGGCAGGTCGCCGAGCAGGGCGGTGGCCTCGGCGAGGTCGGCCCCGGCGCAGAAGCTGCGGCCGGTGCCGGTGAGCACGAGCACCCGTACGCCCGGGTCGGTCGCGGCGGCGAGCCACCGTTCGAGACCGGTCAGCACGGTGCTGTCGCAGGCGTTGCCGGACCCGGGCCGGTCGATGCGCGCCCAGAGTGCGGTCCCGCGCCGGGTCAGCACCACGGAGGTCACGTCAGGCTCACGCAGAGCTTGCCGAACGCGATGCCGGCCAGCATCCGGCCCGCCTGGGTGCGGATGTCGGCGAGGTCGACGACGCTGTCGACGACGGGTCGGAGCCGGTGGGTGTCGACGAACCCGACCAGCGCCACGAACTCGTCGAGGGTGCCCATGGTCGCGCCGTGCACGCTGATCTCCCGGGCGAACAGGCGTGGCAGGTCCAGCTCGGCGGTGAAGCCGCTGGTGCCGCCGCAGACCACGATGGTGCCGCCGGCCCGGGTGCAGCGGGTCGAGTGGGCGAAGGTGGCCGCGCCGACGGTCTCCACGACGATGTCGGCGAGTTCCGGGGTCCGTGCGTCGCTGTCCAGGGCGACGGCTGCGCCGAGGGCGAGGGCCCGTTCCCGTTTGGCCGCCGACCGGGAGGTGACCATGACGGTTGCGCCGGCGGCCACGGCGAGGCTGATCGCGGCGGTCGCCACCCCGCCACCCGCGCCCTGCACCAGCACGGTCCGTCCGGGGCCGACCGCCGCCCGGGTGAACAGCATCCGGTACGCGGTGAGCCAGGCGGTCGGGAGGCTGGCGGCCTCGGCCCAGCTCAGTCCGGCGGGTTTGGCGACGAGGTGGGCCGCCGGGACGACGATCCGTTCGGCGAGCACGCCGTGGCCGGCGTCGGGCAGCAGGGTGGCGTGCGGGACGGTCCGGCCGTCGGGCGCGGTGGGCAGCACCGGGTAGACGATCACCTCCCGGCCGGCGGCGACGCCTGCCGCGTCGCTGCCGATGACCCGGGGCCCGTCGTGCCGGGTGGTGCTGACGCCGCGCAGCGTCCACAGGTCGTGCATGTTCAGCGCGCCGGCCCGGACGTCGACGTCGACCCAGCCGGGGGGTGCCGTGGGGGCGGCGAGGTCGCCGACGTGCAGCGCGCCGACCGGGTCGGCGGCGCTGGGGGTACGGACGTGGGCGGCTCTCACCGGTCCGCCGATCCGGCCGGTTCGGTGGGTCCGTTCCAGAACGCCACGTCGGCGAGGTCGGCGCGGGCGGCGGGGCGGAAGTCCAGGCCCCGGGTGTAGGCGACCGGGACGAGGGTGACCGGCCGCCAGTCGTCGGGCAGGCCGAGCACCTCACGTACCCGGGTGGCCCGGTGGGCCAGGGCGGTGGCCAGCACCGAGCCGAGGCCCCGGGAGCGCAGGGCGAGCTGGAACGACCAGGCGAACGGGAAGATCGACCCGTAGTAGCCGGAGGCGGTGCCGCCGACGGGTCGCTGCGGGACCGGTTTGGTGCTGCACAGCACGACCAGGACGGGCACCTGCGCCAGGTGGTCGACGAGGTGCTTCACGGCGGCGAGGACCCGCTGCTGCCGGGCCTGGGCGCGGGGGTCGGCCCGGACGCCGGGCGACAACCGGGTGGTGGTGGCCGCCTCGCCGTCGGCCAGCGGGCGGGCGACCGTGTCGTGCCAGATCTCGGTGTACAGGGTGGACAGTTCCCGCTTGAGTGCCGGGTCGTCGACCGCGACGATCCGCCAGTCCTCCAGGTTGGAGCCCATCGGCGCCTGCTGCGCGAGGCGCAGGCACTCCTCGACGACGGCGCGGCCGACGGGCCGGTCGAAGTCCAGCCGGTGGCGCACCGCGCGGGTGGTGGTCAGCACCTCGTCGATGTCGGTGATCACTGCTCCGGTCATCGGTGGTCCTCTCCGGTGGGGCGGTCGACGGGGGCGACGCCCATCAGGTCGGTGACGTGCAGGGTGTCGCAGTACTCGCGGACCTCGGCGATGCCGCCGGGTCGGACGTCGACGATCCAGAGGTAGCGGTTCTGGTAGCGGGCGTCGCCGCCGAGGACGGCGTGTCCGTGGGCCTCGACGGCGACCAGGGTGTCGTCGACGATCCACCGGTCGGCGGTGACCGCGATCCCGGGGGACGCGTAGGTCCCGCCGGCCAGCAGGGCCCGCATCGCGGCGAGTTTCCCGCTCATCGCGACCCGGCCGTGCAACGGCCCGTTGGCGTCGAGGTCGCCCCGGCCGTGGTGCCGGCCGAGGTCGCGGCGGCGGCCGGAGTCGGTCCACCAGGTGGCGTCGGCGGTGAACAGCGCGCCGAAGGCGTCGAGGTCGCCCCGGGCGAGGGCCGGCCACATCGCCAGCGCGGTCGCCAGCACCGGGGGCGCGTCGAGCGGGGCGGGCGGGACGTGGTGCGGGGGGTCGTCGAGGCTGCTGCGGGGTACGGGCGCGTCGTCGCCCACGACGTGTTGCGCGTGGGCGGTGTCGAGGTACTCCCGCACGGCGACGATCGCGCCGGTCGGGTCCACGTCGACGACGAAACCGTAGCGGTTGGCGTACTCGCGTCCGTTGGCGTGGACGCCGTACCCCTCGACCTCGATGACGCAGGTGTCGTCCCCGGCGACGATCCGGCGGGGGATCTGCCGGCAGCCGGTGGGGAACGCGTGCGGGCCGAGGGACCGCATCAGCGCCAGCTTGTCGTCCATCCGCATCAGGCCGTGCAGGGGGAAGCGTCCGCTGCCGTACGGCGCGAGATCCGGATCGCCGCCGCGACGGTCCGGGCCGGTGTCCACCCACCAGGTCGCGTCGGGGGCGCACAACCGGGCGAGGCCGCCGAGGCTGCCCCGGTCGAGCGCGGAGACGAAGTCCATGCCTGCCCGGACCGCGCGGGTCATCCGGCCTCCCACATTCCGACTGGTGGGTATCTAACACCTCCGGTCCGGAGAACTCAAGGGGTGCTCAACATACCGACCGGATGGTATTTTACTGTCCGGCGGTTCTGACGAGGGGGTCTGTGGTGTTCGAGGCGTACCGGTTGCCCGAGGAGCACGACGCGGTCCGCGAGGCGGTCCGCGAGGTCTGTGCCGCCAAGGTGGCCCCGCACGCGGCCGAGGCCGACGAGAGCGGCGAGTTCCCCCGCTCCGGCTACGACGCGCTGCGGGCCGCCGACTTCCACGCCCCGCACATCCCCGTCGAGTACGGCGGAGCCGGCGCGGACGCCCTGGCCACCGCGATCGTCATCGAGGAGGTCGCCCGCGCGTGCGCCTCGTCGGCCCTCGTCCCCGCCGGCAACAAGCTCGGCACGATGCCCCTGCTGCTGGCCGGGTCCGAGGAACTCCGACGGCGTTATCTGACGCCGGTGGCGGCGGGTGAGGCGATGTTCTCGTACTGCCTGTCCGAACCCGAGGCCGGCAGCGACGCGGCGTCGATGACCACCCGCGCCGTCCGCGACGGGGACCACTGGATCCTCAACGGCGTGAAACGGTGGATCACCAACGCCGGGGTGTCGGAGTTCTACACCGTCTTCGCCGTCACCGACCCCACCGCCCGCTCCCGGGGCATCTCCGCCTTCGTCGTCGAGAAATCCGACCCCGGAGTCAGCTTCGGCGCACCCGAGAAGAAACTCGGCATCAAGGGCTCCCCCACCCGCGAGGTCTACCTCGACAACGTCCGCATCCCCGCCGACCGCATCATCGGCGCACCCGGCACCGGCTTCGCCACCGCCATGCAAACCCTCGACCACACCCGCGTCACCATCGCCGCCCAGGCCGTCGGTATCGCCCAGGGCGCCCTCGACTACGCCAAGGGCTACGTCCGCGAACGCCAGCAGTTCGGCAAACCCGTCGCCGAGTTCCAGGGCATCCAGTTCATGCTCGCCGACATGGGCATGAAACTCGAAGCCGCCCGCCAGTTGACGTACGCGGCGGCCGGGAAGTCCGAACGCGGCGACGCCGACCTCACCTACTTCGGCGCCGCCGCCAAGTGCTTCGCCTCCGACGCCGCCATGGAGATCACCACCGACGCCGTCCAACTCCTCGGCGGCTACGGCTACACCCGCGACTACCCCGTCGAACGCATGATGCGCGACGCCAAGATCACCCAAATCTACGAAGGCACCAACCAGGTCCAACGCATCGTCATGGCCCGCCAACTCCTCAAGGACTGACGGGCGGGGCGAGGGCCCCGGCGGGGCTCAGGCGGTCAGGCCCTCCAGCACCATCGCACTGAACTGGCGGGCCACCTCGTCGACGCTGAGCGGTCCGCCGACGTTGAGCCACTGGTAGGCCCAGGCGCACATGCCGACCAGCCCGAAGGTGGCGATGCGCGGGTCGACGTCCGCGCGGAACGCCCCCCGGGCGACCCCGTCGGCGATCATCCCGGCGAACGCCGCCTCCACCAGGCCCCGCTTGCGGGTCACCTCGGCGAACAGGTCACCGGAGAGGTAGCGCCGCTCCTGGTAGAAGATCGTCACGTGGGCCCGGTACTCGGCCACGCTGGTGAGGCTGAACCGGATCAGCTCGCGTACCCGTACGGTCGGGTCGTCACTGTCGGCCTCGATCTTCTGGATCGCGGCGAGCTGCGCCTCCAGGTACTCCTCCTGGATGTGCCGCAGCAGGTCGTCCTTGCTGGCGAAGTGGTGGTAGAAGGCACCCTTGGTGAGCTGCGCCTGGTCGGCGATCTCCTGCACCGAGGTGCGGTCGAAGCCCCGTTGCTCGATCAGCCCCAACGCACTGGTGATCAGCGAGTTGCGGGTGTTCTCCGGGTCGTACCCGTCGGGCCAGCGTTGCCGGCGTCGGGTCGACTCCGGGCGGGACGTCGCACGCGCCATCAATGGCCTCCCTGTCCGCGATACAGCCAGACAATGCTACCGTCCGGTCGGAAGGAAATGAAGGGAGCCACCCCGATCGATCCGCCCGAGAAGTGTCGCGCACCCTCGACGCGAGGGGAAACCCCAACCGCGACACCCGTCGTACGCGGGACGGGCTCAGCGCCGGGTGTCGCCCGAGCGCCCCGGCCCGGCGGTGCGGTGGCCGACGCGCGGCGCGCGTACCACCGGGGAGGTCGCCGCACCGGGGCGGAACTGCCGGGCCGCGTCCGCGACCAGCTCGTCCGGGTCGTCGGTGAGCGCCTGCCGCAGGTGCGCCGGGACGAGTTCCGACGTCGCCACCGCCATCCGCACCTGTGCCGACCGGTCCTCGACCAACGCACGCAGGTCGGCCTCGTCGAGCGCGACGGCGGACACCAGGGCGGCGCGGACATCCGGCACCGGGTCCTGGGCGAGCGCGCGACGGTGCTCGGCGGTGGTCCGCGGATTGCGCGCCAGCCCCTTGCGAACCCGTGCCGTGCGGTCGGCCAGCAGCGTGGTCATCACGTCGGGGTCGTGGGTGTGGGCGGCGAGGCGCTCCCGCACCTCGGGTGAGACGTCGTCGACCAGCCGCACGGCCAACTCCGGCTCCAGGTCGCGCGACTCGGCGAGCAGGCCCCGCAGTTCCTTGTCGGCGGTCTGCGCCATCGCCCGGCGTACCGACGCGTCGCAGGCCGGGTTGCCGGCCACCGCCCAGCGGACCCACCGGTCGGCGTCCCTGACCAGGCGCAGCAGGTTGGCGATCGAGGTGGCGGGGTTACGCGCCACGGCCTCCCGCACGTCGCGGTCACGGTCACGGGTGAGCGGGCGCAACGCCTGGGCGGGCGCGTCGGCCCGGATGGCGACCGCCCGCCGGACCACCGGCGACGGATCGGCGGCCAGGTCGATCAGGGTCAGGTGGGTGGTGCCCGGGTCCTGCGCGAGGCGGAGCCGGGCGTCGACGTCGCCGTCCAGCGTCGCGGGCGGGCGGGCACCCTCGCCACCGTGACGGTCGGGCCGGTCGACGTCCTGCTGCTTCCCCATGGGCGTCATCATGTCACGGGCCGCCGCGGGGCCGACCGGGGCCGACCGGGGCCGACGGACCGTGCCGGCCCGGTCAGGCCCGCGCGGGTCGGCGGCGCGCTCATCCGCCGCCGGGGGTGACCAGGCCGGACTCGTAGGCGGCGATCACGAGTTGGGCGCGGTCGCGGGCATGGAGCTTGACCATCGCCCGGTTGATGTGGGTCTTCGCGGTCAGCGGGCTGATCACCAGCCGGTCGGCGATCTCCCCGGTGGACAGGCCCTGCGCGACCAGGGCGACGGCCTCGCGCTCCCGACCGGTCAGCCCCGCCAGTGCGACGTCGGCGGCGACCCGGGGGCGGGCGGAGACGTACCTGTCGATGAGCCGGCGGGTGATCGACGGCGCGAGCAGGGCGTCACCACGGGCGGCGACCCGGACGGCGTGCAGGAGGTCCTCCGGCACGATGTCCTTGACCAGGAACCCGGCCGCCCCGGCACGCAGCGCGTCGACGACGTACTCGTCCAGGCCGTAGTTGGTCAGGATGACGACGCGCACCCCGGCCAGGGTCGGGTCCGCGGCGATGCGTCGGGTGGTCTCGATGCCGTCCATGACCGGCATCTGGATGTCGAGCAGCGCGATGTCCGGCCGGTGCCGCCGGGCCAGCGTCAGCGCCGCGACGCCGTCGGCGGCCTCCCCCACCACCTCGATGTCGTCCTCGATGTCGAGCAACGCGCGGAAGCCGCTGCGCAGCAGCGGCTGGTCGTCGACGAGCAGCACCCGGATCACGGAATGCCGCCCGTGGGGAGTTCGGCGTGGACGGTGAAGCCGCCGCCACGGCGCGGGCCGGCGCGCAGCCGACCACCGAGGGCGGCCACCCGTTCGCGCATGCCGAGCAGCCCGACGCCGGGGGTGGACGCGCCGGACGGGAGTGCGCTGCCGTCGTCGTCGACCCGGATGGCGAGCGCGTCGCGCCGGTAGTCGATCCGGATCGACGCGGTGGTGGCGGCGGCGTGCCGGGTGACGTTGGTGAGCGACTCCTGGACGATCCGGTACGCCGTCGCACCGACCGCCGCCGGAACGTCGTGCCGGTCACCGGCGATGGTCAGGGTCGTGTCCAGACCCGCCGCACGGGCCCGACGCACCAGCTCCGGAACGTGGTCGAGGCCGGGCGGGCTGCCCTGCCCGTCGTCCCGGAGCGCCTCCAGGGTCGCCCGCAGCTCCCGGGTCGCCTCCCGGCCGGCCGCCCGGATCGCCAGCAGCGCCTCCGGCACCTCCTCACCACGCCGCTGGGCCAGATGCACGGCCACCTCGGCCTGCACGGTGATGACCGAGATCTGGTGGGTGAGCGAGTCGTGCAGCTCGCGGGCGATGTGCAGCCGTTCCTCGTCGGCGCGCCGCCGCGCGGTCTCCTCCCGGCTCCGCTCGGCCTCGTCCGCCCGCCGCTCGGCCTGCCGCAGCGCCTCACCCGCCGCGCCGGCGGCGACCAGCCAGGCCAGTTCGAGCACGCCCCGGGCCCGGGTGAACGCCGCGCCCAGAGCCAGTTCCTGGGGCGGGCCGAGAGCCACCAGGGGCAGTGCCACCAGCACCGTCACCGCCGCCACCACCGTGGCCGTGCGGTGTCCCGCCCGCACGGCGGAGTACACCGCGAACAGGAAGGCGACGGCGGGCACGTCGAGGCCGACCGCCTGGCAGCCCACCGCGCACCCGCCGGTGCCGACCAGCACGGCGACCGGGGCCTGCCGGCGGGCGGCGAGCGCCAGACCGCCGGCCGCCAGCAGGGCGTAACCGACCGGACCGGGCCCCGGATCCCCGGCCACCCCGGCGAGCAGCAGCACCACCGCCACCCCGCCGGCGATCGCCCCGTCGCGGACACCGCAGCGTGCTGTGCTCATGGGCGCACCCTAACCGGCTGCCACCGGGGGGCGACTCCTGCCGACGGACGACCGGCGGATACCACGGACGCGGTAGGCGTACCGCGTCGGCGGCGGCCGGGTACGCCACGGCGGCAGTGCGCACTGTCCACGTTCGCCGGACGACGGCCGTCGCGCCCGCCGCCATGATCGGGGAGACCGGCGCGTGGGGGCACGCGTCGCGGACAGGAGGAGCATCATGCGTCCAGCAGGCATTTCCCGGTCGTCCCGACTGGTGTCGACGGTGCTCGCCGCCGTCGTTCTCGGCGCGACGGGGTTCGCCGCCCCGGCCTCGGCGCACCTGTCGGCGCGGCGGGACGCGGTCGGTGTCACCACCATGAGCGTCGGACGGTTCGGGGCGACGGTCGCCGTGCTGCTGGGGCTCGCCGGGGTGGTCGTCGCAGGGTTGGCGCTGCGCCGGCCGACCGCCGCCGGGCGGCGCGGCGGCGTGCTGGCCGTGACGGCGGGGGTGGTCGGGGTGGCCCTGGGTGGGCTGGTGGTGGCCTCCGCGGACGGTGGCGTCGGAACCGGCAACGGACGCGGCGGCGGCTACGTCGCCCTGGTGGTGGGGCTGCTCGCCGCCGGGCTGGGTGCGCTGGCGCTGGCCCGTCGACGCCGCGTCGGGTGAGCCGGCCGGGCCGGCGGGCGCGGGGACGCCCGCGCGGGTCCGGCCCGCCCGCCACGGCCGGCCGCCGGATGCCCCGGCCGCCGTGGCGGGCGGTGGGGTCACCGGGCCAGCGCGACCGCGCGGGGCACGATGCCCCCGGCGTCGAAGGCCGGCGGCAGGCCGAGGTCACGGTCGATGACCAGCCACAGCCGGATCAGGTCCCGCTTGCGTTCCGGCTCCGGGTAATCCTGGTAGTCGGTGCGCGCGTGCATGATGGTGTAGTTGTTGAGGAACTGGATGTCGCCGGGGGCGAAGTTCATGTTGAGCACGAACTCGTCGGAGTTGTCGAGTTCGTCGAGCAGGTCCATCGCCTCGATCTGGGCGGGGGTCAGGTCGGGCACGCCCTCGCCCCGGGGGGCCGACTCGATGTACGCGCGGCCGTAGTGCGCGAACAGCTTGCCGTCGTCGTTGCGGCCGAAGATCGGGCACTGGAAGAAGCTCTCCGGGCCGTTGCCCGAGCGGCGGTCGTGCCACCAGTCGGCGTACAGCACCTCGGCCAGGTCGGGGCGGCGGCGGACGATCTCGTCGTGTACCGCGACCGCGCTGACGATCGTGCTGACCCCGCCGGACATGGCGGGGCGGATGCACAGCAGCCCGACCACGTCGGAGGAGTCGGCGTGGTAGTCGAGCCGGGCGCTGGTCTGGAAGCCGCGCACCAGCGGGTCGTCGCGGTCGACGCCCTGGTCCCGGATGTGGATGAGCAGGTCGTCCTCGGTCTTCTGGTGGATCGGGATGCCCACGTGCAGCCCGATGCCCCAGTACATCAGCTCGGCCTGCCGTTCGGTCAGCCGCTCGACCGGCACCCCGCGCACCAGCACGAAGCCGCGACCGTCGACCAGTTCGTCGACCACGCCCGCGAGCACCGGGGCGAGCGTGGGCAGCACGAAGTTCTCCTTCGTGACGTCCCGCAGGCCGACGTCGGGTCGGTCGACCGCCGCCAGGGCGGCCATGAGTTCGGCGACGTGCGCGTCGGTCAGTTCGATCTTCCATTCGGTGCTGTCCACGATGTCCGGTCCCCGCCATGCCGCGGGGCCACCCACGATCTCGACCACATCAGATCCTTTCCTCGATGACTGTTCAGGACATCCGTGCGTAGGCGGGCAGGGTGAGGAACTCGACGAACTCGTCGGCCAGGCTCACCTCGACCAGGAGCTCCCGGGCGGCGGCGTAGCCGGCGGCGTCGAACGCCGGTCCCCGGGCGGCGGCGATCGTGGCGGTCTCCTCGTCGATCACCTGCTCGACCAGGTCCCGGGTGACCGGCCGCCCGTCGGCCAGGACGACGTCGTTGTGCACCCACTGCCACACCTGGGAGCGGGCGATCTCGGCGGTGGCGGCGTCCTCCATCAGGTTGAAGATCGCGACCGCGCCCAGGCCGCCGAGCCAGGCCGCGAGGTACTGCAGGGCGGCGCTGACGTTGTTGCGCAGGCCGGCCTCGGTGACCTGCCCGCCGGCCGACCGGACGTCGAGCAGCGCGGCGGCGTCGACCGTGACGTCGTCGCGGGTGCGGTCGAGCTGGTGCGGCGCGTCGGCCAGGAAGCCGTCGAAGACCTCCCGGCACAGCGGGACGAGGTCCGGGTGCGCCACCCACGACCCGTCGAACCCGATCGTCGCCTCGCGGGTCTTGTCCTCACGGACCTTGGCCAGGGCGGTGGCGTTCACCTGGTCGTCGCGGCGGCTGGGGATGAAGGCCGCCATGCCGCCGATGGCGTGGGCGCCGCGCCGGTGGCAGGTCCGCACCAGCAGTTCGCAGTACGCCTGCATGAACGGCGCGGTCATGGTGACCGAGTTGCGGTCGGGCAGGACGAAGTCGGTGCCCCGGTTGCGGTGCTTCTTGATGATGCTGAACAGGTAGTCCCACCGGCCGGCGTTCAGCCCGGCCGAGTGCTCCCGCAGCTCGTGGAGGATCTCGTCCATCTCGAACGCGGCCGGGATCGTCTCGATCAGCACGGTGGCCCGGATGGTGCCCTGCGGGATGCCGTGCTCCCGCTGGGCCCAGACGAAGATGTCGTTCCACAGTCGGGCTTCCCGGTGGCTCTCCAGTTTGGGCAGGTAGAAGTAGGGCCCCCGGCCGGCGTCGAGCTGCCGCCGGGCGCAGTGGAAGAAGTAGAGCCCGAAGTCGACGAGCGCGCCGGCCACCGGTTGCCCGTCGACGTGCAGGTGCTTCTCGTCCAGGTGCCACCCTCTGGGCCGCACGACGATGGTCGCGAGGTCGTCGCCGAGGGTGTAGGACCTGCCGTCGGGGGTGCCGAAGTCGATGGTGCGGTCCAGCGCGTCAACGAGGTTGAGTTGACCCGAGATGACGTTCTCCCAGGTGGGGGTGATGGCGTCCTCGAAGTCGGCGAGCCAGACCTTGGCGCCGGAGTTCAGCGCGTTGATCGTCATCTTGCGGTCGGTGGGGCCGGTGATCTCGACGCGACGGTCCACCAGGCCGGGGGCCGGGGGCGCGACCCGCCAGTCCGCGTCGCGCACGTGCGCGGTCTCGGGGAGGAAGTCGAGCACGGCCCCGGCGTCCAGTTCGGCCTGTCGGGCGACGCGCAGCGCGATGAGTTCGTCGCGTCGGGCCCCGAAGCGGCGGTGCAGTCCGGCGAGGAAGGCCACCGCCTCCGGGGTCAGAATCCGCTCGGATCCCGGCACGGCCCGACCGGTGATCGTCACGTCCACGTCCTGCTGGTTGGTCACGGCTGAACCTCGCTGTTCGATCGCCAGTTTCCTGCGCCCGGGTCGCGGTGCTGCTCATGCGGGTCGTCGGCCGGGGCAGTCTGTATCAAAAAGAGAGACGCCATCTCGGATAGCGATAGATTTACCCATCATGCAGGTGCTGTCAACCCCACGCCACGGTGGCCGCGACGGCACCACACCGGCCGTGAGGTGCGCGAACGCGGGCCAGGGGCCGCATGGATCGCTTGACAAGATGCCGTCTCGCATAGAGTATTTCGGCACCCGTCAACGCAGCTCCACCGTCGGCACGGCCGCCACCCTTCCTCGTGCCCGTGACCGAGGCGCCGGTCATCCCGCCGCCTGCCGTGAAGTCCTGGCGACACCGGCCCGCGTCATCCACCACGTCCGATCGGCGACACCGGTCGGGTACCGCCGCACCCTCCTCATCCCCCACCAGGCCCCGTCGACGATCGCGGATCACCGCCGGCCCCACCTGCGGCGTCCGCGGCGTCGGTGTCCGCGCCGGCCGAGGCGCACACCCCCTCGGGATGCCTGTCAACTCACTGGAGGACATCCCCATGGCTTTCTTCTCTGTGGACTCGAAGGCACGTACCCCGGGAGACCGGGCCGCCGACGGACCCCGTCACGGACACGACCGCGCCCCGCACCGCCGCCGGCACGGTGGACCGCTGCGGCGCGGACGGCTGGGCGTCGCGTTGGTCGCCGTCAGCGCGCTCGCCCTGTCCGGCTGCTTCTCCGACGGTGGATCGAGCGCCCCCGCCGACGCCTCGCTCGGCGAGCCGCTGAAGGTCACCCAGATCGGCTTCCCCAACGAGATCACCCTGGTCTGGGCGCTGAAGAAGGGCCTCTTCGCCAAGCACGGCATCGCGGTGGAGCCGGTCACCCTCGCGTCCGCCTCGTCCGCCGTCGCCGCCGCCGACTCCGGCCAGGTCGACCTGGCCTTCTCCGGCGGCTGGGGGGCCATCGTGGCCGCCTCGCAGGGGGTCAAGGTCAAGATCGTCATGGGTGCGTACTTCAACCCCACCCCGCCCGACCCGACCCGCAGCCGGGGCGTCTTCGCCAGTACGAAGAGCAGCGCGAAGACCTACTGCGACCTGGTGGGCAAGACCGTCGGGGTCACCGAACTCAACGGTCCCGGCCAGGTCTACACCAGCGCCGCCGTCCGCAGGGCCGGCTGCGACGACAAGAAGATCAAGTACGTGAACATCCCGAGCGCGCAGATGGCCACCTCGTTGAAGGGCGGCGCGGTCGACGCGATCAACGCCAGCGGGGCGATCGGTCAGACCCTGGTCCGCGAGGGCGGCGCGGTCTGGCTCGGCGAGCCGTACGCCGACGTGCAGGGCCGGATCAACTACGCCGACTACGTCGCCTCGGAGAAGTTCGTCGCCGGCAACGCCGACCGGATCGCGAAGTTCCGGGCCGCCATGGACGAGTCGCTGCGCCAGATCAAGGACCCGGCCAACGAGGCGGAGTGGCAGCAGATGGCGGCCGACTTCGGCAAGACGACAGTCGAGGCGATCCGGGCCAGCCAGTTCGAGGAGCTGTCCAGCGAGGTGGACCGCGCGGCGCTGCAGAAGATGGCCGACCTCGCCCACGAGTTCGGCGCGATCAGCACCAGGGTCGACACCTCCGGCCTCGTCCACGAGTCGGCTTGATGGACGCCGTCCGCATCGCGCTGCGGCGCGGCGAGCCGATGCTCTGGGGGGTGGCGGGCCTCGGCCTGCTGGTCGCCGGCTGGGCCGCCGTCGCCGCCGCCGGGGTGGTGCCCGCCTCCGGGCTGCCCGGCCCGGTCGCCGTCGGGCGGGCGTTCGCCAGCCTGCTCGGCGACGCCGACTTCGTCCGGGAGTACCTCGACACGCTCGCCACCTGGGCGGTCAGCCTCGGCCTCGCGGTGGTCATCAGCATCCCGCTGGGCCTGCTGATCGGCTACCTCGGACCACTGGCCCGGGCCAGCTCCCTGGTGATCGACATCGGGCGGGCGATGCCGGTGGTGACGCTGATCCCGGCGGCGATCGTCCTGATCGGGCTGGGCCCGCAGATGAAGATCTCGGTGGTGACCTTCTCGGTCTTCTGGATCCTCCTGGTCAACACCATCTACGGGGTACGCAGCGTCGAACCGCTGGCGCTGCGGGTGGCCCAGGCGCTGAAGTTCGGCCGGGTGGAGACGATGCGCCGGGTGCTGCTGCCGACCACCCTGCCGTACGTGGTGACCGGCATCCGGATCGCCACCGGCATCGCGTTCGTGGTGACCCTCAGCGCCGAGCTGCTCGGGGCCACCACCGGCGTCGGCACGGTGCTCGTCAGCTACCAGGAGGCGCAGCGGGCCGACGCGGTCTACGCCGGGGTGCTGGCGGTCAGCATCACCGGCATGGTGCTCAACATCGCCGCCCAGCTCACCGAGCGACGCGTCATCCGCTGGCGTCCGTCCGGGCAGGAGTAGACAGTGCGCAGGTTCCTCATCCGAGTGGTGTCCTACACGTGGCTCGTGCTCGCCCTGGTGCTCGTGGCCGAGGTGCTGCTGCGCTGGCGGGACTCGTCGTTCACCCCGCCGCCGAGCCGGGTCGCCGGTGCGTTCGTCGACCTGTGGTGGAGCGGGCCGGCGCACCGGCTGTTCGCCTCCGACGCGTTCGTCGCGGACGTCGGCGCGAGCATGTTCCGGTTGCTCGTCGGCTACGCCCTGGCGGTGTCGGTGGGCACCGTGGCCGGCGTGGCGCTGGGCCGCAGCCGACGCCTGGAGTGGCTGTGCGCGCCGGTGGTGCGCCTCGGCGTCGCCACCCCGGCGGTCGTGCTCATCCCGATCGCGATCGTGCTGCTCGGGATCAACGACCGGATGCCCATCTTCGTCATCGCGTTCGGCTCGATCTGGCCGGTCGTGTTCAACACGATGGACGGGGTGGCCAACGTCGACCGGCTGGCCCTCAACAGCGCCCGCGCGATCGGGCTGCGGCGGGTGGACCGCTTCCGGTTCGTCGTGCTCCCGGCGGCGCTGCCGCGCATCCTGGCCGGCGCGCGGGTCAGCCTGGGCATCGCGGTGGTCCTGATGGTCAGCTCCGAGCTGTACGCCTCCACCTCGGGGGTCGGCTACCAGATCCTGCTCCAGCAGCAGAAGTTCGACACCCCCCGGATGTTCGCCGGGGTGGTGATGGCCTGCGCGATAGGCATCCTGTTCAACGCACTCTTCGGCCTGTACGAGCGGTGGGCGCTCCGCGGGCGACCGACGGTAGGGAGATCGGCATGAGCGACCCGCAGCACACCCCGGCCGCGCTGGTCGTGGCGGGACTGTCCAAGACGTACACCACGAACGGGGTCGACCACCTGGCGATCGAACAGGTCGACCTGGAGGTGCACGCCGGCGAGTTCGTCTCCATCGTCGGGCCCTCGGGCAGCGGCAAGACCACGTTGCTCAACTGCATCTCGGGGCTGATGCGACCGAGCACCGGCGAGGTCCGGTCGTTCGGTGAGACCATCGGCGACGGCCCGTCCGAGGACATGGCGATCGTGTTCCAGGACTACAGCCGCTCGCTGTTCCCCTGGCTCACCGTCGAGCGCAACATCGGGCTGCCGCTGCGCCGTACCGGGGCGAGCCGGGCCACCGTGAGCAGCGCGGTGGACAGCCTGCTCGCGGCCGTCGGGCTGCCCCGATCGGTGATCGGCAAGTACCCGTGGCAGCTCTCCGGCGGCATGCAGCAGCGGGTCGCCATCGCCCGCGCACTGATCAACAAGCCGAAGATCCTGCTGATGGACGAGCCGTTCGCCTCGGTCGACGCGCAGACCCGGATCAGCCTGGAGGACCTCACCCTGCGGGTGTGGCGGGAGTGGAACAAGTCGGTCCTGTTCATCACCCACGACATCGACGAGGCGGTCTACCTCTCCGACCGGGTGGTGGTGCTCAGCAAGGGCCCGTCGACGGTGAAGGCGACCGTGGACGTGCCACTGCCCCGCGACCGCGACCAGATCCTCACCAAGCAGGAGCCGCTCTTCGGCAAGCTGCGCAGTGAGGTGATGGACCTCGTCATGGGCCACTGACCGGGCCGCCGCGGGCCACCGGGACCGTCCCGCCGACGGGCGGCCCGGCGGCCCCCGCGGGCGGGTCGGCCGTCGGCACCGGCCGGACGGGGGTGCGACAATCTGACGGGGTGACCGCCGAACAGCCCGTCCCCGACGTCCGCACCCCCCGGGCCCAGCACGGGTCGAGCCCGCAGCACCTGCTGGCCACCCTGCTCGGCGAGTACCTCGACTCCGCGGACGCCGACCTGCCGTCGGCGGCGGTCATCGCGATGCTGCGGGAGTTCGGGGTCACCGAGCCCAGCGCCCGTGCCGCGCTGTCCCGGCTGGTCAAGCGGGGTCTCATCGCCGCCCGGGGCGACACCCGGCCGCCGGTCTACCACCTCACGCCCGCGGCGATCGCCAGGCACCGCTCCCGGATGCGGCACTTCCTGACCTTCGGCGCGCAGCCGCCGCCCTGGACCGGCGACTGGGTGCTGGTCTCCTTCTCGATCCCCGGCTCCGGGCGGGCGGCCCGGCACGCGGTGCGCCGGGCGTTGACCGCCCACGGCTTCGTGGGCCTCTACGACAGCGTGTGGATCAGGCCGGGGGTCGACGCCGCGCCGGTCCGGGCGGAACTCTCGGCGCTGCTGGACCCCGTCGAAGGGGCCCGCTGGTCGGTGCTGCACGTCCGGTTCGACGAGGAGGCCGGGCCGCACGGCCCGGCCGCCGCATACGACCTGACCGGGCTGGCAGCCGGCTACGCGGCCTTCGTCGCGCGGTTCGCGCCGGTGCGGGCGGCGGCCCGTCGCGGCACCGTCGATCCGGCCACCGCGCTGGTGGCGCGGACCTCCGCGATGGACGCCTGGCGGCGGTTCGCCGACACCGACCCGGATCTGCCCGCGCACCTGCTGCCGCAGCCCTGGCCCCGTGGTCAGGCCCGGGAGACCCTCCTCGACGTCCACTGCCGGCTCGGCGCGCTCGCCCGGACCCGGCTGGTCGAGGTGACCGCCCCGCACTGGCCGGACGCCGCCCGGTGGATCACCCACTTCGACGCCCCGGGCGACCCCGCTCGACCGGAGCCGGTGGGCGTCCCGCGCCGCACCGGCTGACCGTTTCCGCACGGGCGTCGCACCCGGCCCGCCAGGCGGGCAACACATTGACACTTTTCGTTACCCCGGTGATAGTAACTGCATACCGCGACCGCCTGTGGGGACTGCGGCCGGGCGGTCGACGCGTCCACGTCGGCCCGCCCCGTCGCCGGTGCTGACCACCCTGGTCGGGCCCGGCGGCAGACCCGCCACCGCAGGGGTGCCACCGCCGACACCCGCAGGAGGGTGCATGCCAAGGAGATCGAAGCTCTACGCGGGCCTGACCGCCGCGCTCGTGCCGGCAGCCGCCGTGCTGATGGCCCTCGGCGCGACGCCGGCCGACGCCGCAGTGGGCGGCTCGGGGCCCTACCCCGCCGACTACGAGACCTCGACCAGCCTGCCCAACCACACCATCTTCCGGCCCCAGACGCTGCCGGCCGAGCGCCTGCCCATCCTCGTGTGGGGCAACGGCGGCTGCTCGGCCAACGGCCTCTCGCAGGGCAACTTCCTGCGCGAGATCGCCTCGCACGGCTTCCTGGCCATCGCCAACGGCGGCCCGAACGCCTCCGGCTCCACCAACTCGCAGATGCTCACCCAGTCCATCGACTGGGCGGTGGCGGAGAACTCCCGCCAGGGCAGCAAGTACTACAACCGGATCGACACCGGCAAGGTCGCCGTCGCCGGCTTCTCCTGCGGTGGCCTGGAGGCGTACGCCGTCTCCAACGACCCGCGCGTCACCACCACCGGCATCTTCAGCAGCGGCCTGCTCAACGACGCCGACGACTACCAGCTCCGGCGGCTCACCAAGCCGATCGCCTACTTCGTCGGCGGGCCCAGCGACATCGCCTACCCCAACGCCATGGACGACTGGGGCAAGCTGCCCGCCGGGCTGCCCGCCTTCATGGGCAACCTGAACGTCGGGCACGGTGGCACCTACGACCAGCCCAACGGCGGCGAGTTCGGCCGGGTCGCGGTGCTCTACCTCAAGTGGCGGCTCAAGGGCGACACCACCGCCGGCAGCAACTTCGTCGGCGCGAACTGCGGGCTGTGCCGCACCCAGTGGACCGTCCAGCAGAAGAACCTGACGCTCGACGGCCCGCCCCCCACCACCCCGCCCCCCACCACCCCACCACCGACCACTCCCCCGCCCACCACCCCACCACCGACCACTCCGCCGCCGACGACGCCCCCGCCCACCACTCCCCCGCCCGGCGGCGCCGGCTGCACCGCCGTCTACGCCGTGCAGGACCAGTGGAACGGCGGGTTCGTCGCCAACGTCAGCGTCACCGCCGGGTCCACCGCGCTCACCGGCTGGCGGGTCACCCTGACCCTGCCGGGCGGCGCAGCGGTCAGCTCGGTGTGGAACGGCGTCGCCACCGGCACCAGCGGCACCATCACCGTCACCAACCAGAGCTACAACGGCCGGCTCGGTGCCGGGCAGAGCACCAGCTTCGGGTTCCAGGGCACCGGAAACGGCACCGGAACCACCGCCACCTGCACCGGAAGCTGACCGGCGCGCCCGCCGCGCGGGCGGGTCGCACGGTGCGGCGGGCCGGTACCGGGTACCGGCCCGCCGCACCGTGCTCTAGGGTGCCGGCATGACCAGCGCACCCCGGGAGGCGGAGACCCGCATCGGGCCGGTCGGCGCGCTGCTCTGCCGGCTGCTCTTCGTGGCCATCTGCCTGCCCGGCCCGGTCCTGCTCGCCGCCGACGTGACAGGCGACCTGCCGGTGTCACCCGGGGAACGTTGGGGGCTCGTCGCCGGCGGGGTGTTCACCACCATCGTCGGGGTCGGCTTCGGCATCTTCGGCTGGCGGGTGGTCGACCGGTCCCGCAGCGACGCCCACCGGCTCGACGCCACCGGGGTCGCCGCCACCGCCGAGATCCTCACCGTGGCGCACCACCTCGGCGGGGAGGGCCCGGAACTCGACCTGCACCTGCGGATCAGCGGGCCCGGCTTCGCCCCCTTCGAGGCGGACACGGTCCGGCCCGACGACCCGGGACTCGTGCCCGGCCGGCTGCTGACCGCCGTCGTGGACCCGGCGAGCCGGCTCTACCGGGTCCGGTGAGGACGCCGGGCCCTCACGCCCCGCGCAGGTCCTCCTCGATCCGCCTGGCGGTGGCCAGCAGCGGCGGGAGCAACTCGCGCCGGATCAGCTCGAACGACCCCCGCGAGGCGTGCGCGGACAGGTTCACCGCCGCCACCACCGACCCGTGCGGGCCGTGGATCGGCGCGGCCAGCGACCGCAACCCCTCCTCCAGTTCCTGGTCCACGATCGCGTACCCCTGGGCGGCGATCTTCGTCAGGACGGCCCGCAACCGCACCGGGTCGGTGACGGTGCGCCGGGTCAACTGGTGCAACCGCGCGGTGGCCAGGTAGTCGTCCAACCGGTCCGCCGGCTGCGCGGCGAGCAGCACCCGACCCATCGACGTGGCGTAGGCGGGGAACCGGGTGCCGACGCTGATCCCCACCGTCATGATCCGTCGGGTGGGTACCCGGGCGACGTAGACCACCTCGTCGCCGTCGAGCACCGACACCGAGCAGGACTCGTGCACCTGCGCGACCAGCGCCTCCATGTGCGGTTGGGCGATCTCGGGCAGGCCCAGGCCGGACAGGTAGGCGTAGCCGAGGGCGAGGATCCGCGCCCGCAGCGAGAACAGCCGGCCGTCGGTGTGCACGTACCCCAGCTCGACCAGGGTGAGCAGGAACCGGCGGGCCGCGGCCCGGGTCAGCCCGGTACGGCGGGCCACGTCGCTCAGGGTGAGCTGCGGATGCTCGGCGTCGAACGCCCGGATCACCGCGAGCCCACGCTCCAACGACTGCACGAACTCCGGTGACCGTGCCGCCTGACCGCCCACCTCACCCAGCCTCCCGCCGCAGGGCCTCCCGGGCCACCGTGAACGCCCGGTTCGCCGCCGGTACGCCAGCGTAGACGCCGACCTGGAGCAGGACCTCCGCCACCTCCTGTTCGGTCAGCCCGTTGCCCAGCGCGGCCCGCACGTGCATCGCCAACTCCTCCTCGTGGCGCAGGGCGGCGAGCACCGCGAGGGTGATGCAGCTACGGGTACGCCGGTCGAGGCCGGGTCGGGTCCACACCTCGCCCCAGGCGTAGCGGGTGATGAAGTCCTGGAAGTCGGCGGTGAACGCGTCGGTGCCGGCGACCGCGCGGTCGACGTGCGCGTCACCGAGCACCTGCCGACGTACGGTCATGCCGGCCTCGTGCCGTTCGCGGTCGTCCATCAGTCACCCGCCTGGTCGAAGTGTTCCCGCAGGAGTCGGCCCACCCGCCCGGGTCGCTCGACGTTGGCCAGGTGGGCCGCCGCGTCGAGGACGACCAGCCGCGCCCCGGGGACCCGCTCGACGATCTCCCGGGCGTGCCCGACGGGGATCGCCGGGTCGTCCGCACCGGCGACGACAAGCGTCGGCACGCCGATCCGGCCCAGGTCGGGGCGCAGGTCCAGGGCGGCGATCGCCTCGCAGCAGGCCGCGTAGCCGGCCGGGGAGGTCGCGGTCAGCATGGCGCGGTAGCCGGCCACCAGAGCCGGGTGGGCGGCGGCGAACGGCGGGGTGAACCAGCGGGCCAGCACCGCGTCGGCGATCGCCGCCAGGCCGGCCGCGCGGACCGTGGCCGCCCGTTGCCGCCACGGGTCGGGCGGGCCGAGCCGGGCCGAGGTGCACAGCAGGGCGAGCCGGCGCACCCGGTCGGGCGCGTGGGCGGCGAGCCACATGCCGACCATGCCACCCAGGGACAGCCCCGCGTAGTGGACCCACGGCACGTCGAGGTGGTCCAGCGTCCGCAGCACCTCCCGGCCCAACAGCTCCACCGTGTACGGCCCGGCGGGCGTCGCCGAGCGGCCGTGGCCCAGGTGGTCGTACCGGATCACCCGGAACCGTCCGGCCAACGCCGCGACCTGGGGTTCCCACATCGCGCCGGTGGTACCGAGGGAACCGCCGAGCAGCAGCACCGGCGCGGTGGGCGGGCCGTCGACGGTTAGGTGCAGGCGGGAGGTCACGATCCGGCGTCCCGGGCGACGGCCAGCGCGGCGTCGACGAACCGGCCGGCCGACCCGAGCCACCGGTCCGGGTCGAGCGCCTCGTCGATCTCCGCCCCGGACAGGTGGGCGCGGATCTGCGGGTCGGCGAGCAGCGCGGCGCGGAACGCGGGTGCGGCGGCAGCGCGGGTGACCAGGTCGTGCGCGACGTCGCGGCCGACGGCGGGGGCCAGCCGGGCGGCGACGGCCTCGGCGAGCACCCGCCCGCCGGTGGCGTCGAGGTTCGCCCGCATCCGGGCGGCGTCGACCCGCAGCCCGCCCAGCAGCCGGGCGGACCGGGCGGTGGCACCCCCGGTCAGGTGCAGCAGGTCCCGCAGCGGCTCCCACTCGGCGTGCCAGCCGCCGGCGGCCCGTTCGTGCTCCTGCACCGCCGCGGCGAACAGGGTGGCGACGAGGCCGGGGCCACGGCGGGCGGCGGCCCCGACCAGGATCGCGTCGACCGGGTTGCGTTTGTGCGGCATGGCGGAGGAGCCGCCGCGTCCGTCGCCGCCCTCGGTGACCTCGCCGACCTCGGTCTGGGCGAGCAGTCCGACGTCGAGGGCGACCTTGCCGGTGGCCGCGAGCAGGCCACCGAGCGCGGCGGCCAGATCGAGTCGGGGCTGCCGTCGGGTGTGCCAGGGCAACGCGCTCGCGGGCAGCCCCAGGTGGGCGGCGAACCGGGCGGCGACGTCGGGGCCGGCCGGGCCGAGCGCGGCGAGGGTGCCGACCGCGCCGCCGAGTTGCGCGGGCTGCCCGCCGCCGGCCTGCCGGAGCCGGTCGCGGGCCTGGGCCAGGCCGGTCAGCCAGCCGGCGGCCTTGAGTCCGAACGTGGTGGGTGCCGCCTGCTGGCCGAGGGTCCGGGCGACCTGCACGGTGTGGCGGTGGGTGTCGGCGAGCCGGGCGGCGGCGTCGACGGCGGCGTCGAGGTACGGGCGCAACGCGTCGAGCGCCCGGACGGCCAGCAGGCTCAGCGCGGTGTCCAGGATGTCCTGGCTGGTCGCCCCGAGGTGCACCCAGGGTCGGGCCGGGGCGGGCACGGCGGCGGTCACCTCCCGCACGAGGGGGACGACGGGGTTCCCGGCGGCGTCGGCGGCCCTGCCCAGCGCCGCCGGGTCGTACCGCCCGGTGTGGCACGCGGTGACGATCGCGTCGGCCGCCGGGGCGGGCACGAGGCCGGCGTCGGCGCCGGCCCGGGCGAGCGCGGCCTCCGCGTCGAGCAACGCCCGCAGCAGGGCGCGATCGTCGAGTTCCGCGTCCACCGCCGGGCTGCCGGACAGGCCGGAGAGCAGGCCGTCAGACGGCGAAGAAGACGGTCTCACGGTCGCCCTGCAGATGGATGTCGAAGCGGAACCCGTCCGGTGCGGCGCTGGCCAGCAGCGTGTCCCGACGGTCGGCCTCCACCCCGGAGAGCACCGGGTCGACGGCGTTGGCCGCCTGCTCGTCGGGGAAGTAGAGCCGCGTCACCAGGCGGTGCAGCAGCCCCCGGCCGAGCACCGACAGGGTCAGGTGCGGGGCCTCGGTGCCGCCGTCCGGGTCGGGCAGCGGCCCCGGCCGGACCGTCAGTAGCCGGTAGCACCCCTGCTCGTCGGTCTCGCTGCGGCCGAACCCCCGGAATCCCGCGAGCCGCGGCGGCCGGGCCCCGCGCGGGTCGTCGGGGTGGTCGAACCGGCCGTCCGGGTCGGCCTGCCAGCTCTCCACCAGCGCGTCGACCACGGGTTCCCCGGTGCCGTCGACGATCCGGCCCCGGATCCAGAACGCGCCGGGGGTGCCCTCGGGGACGACGTACGGGCCGTCGGGCCAGTGCAGGCCGATGCTCAGGTACGGCCCGACGGTCTGCGCCGGGGTGACGCCCAGCCGGTCACTCATGGTCGCCGTCCTCGAAGGGGGTGCCCTCCCGGCCCCGCAGCACGATGTCGAAGGCGTAGGCCAGCGCCCACTCGGGCTGCGTGGCGGCGTGGTCGTAGCGGGCGACCAGCCGTTGCCGGGCCATCGGGTCACGCACCGAGTGCAGCACCGGGTCCTGGAAGAACAGCGGGTCGCCGGGGAAGTACATCTGGGTCACCAGCCGCTGGGTGAACGCCCGGCCGAACAGGGAGAAGTGGATGTGCGCCGGCCGCCAGGCGTTGTCGTGGTTGCGCCAGGGGTAGGCCCCCGGTTGCACGGTGACGAACCGGTAGCGCCCCTGGTCGTCGGTGAGCGTCCGGCCCACCCCGTCGAAGTGCGGGTCGATCGGGGCCGGCCAGGTGTCGCGGGCGTGGCGGTAGCGTCCGGCGGCGTTGGCCTGCCAGATCTCGACCAACGTACGCGGCACCGGCCGGCCGTCGCCGTCGCGGACCCGGCCGTGCACGATGATCCGCTGCCCCTGTGGTGACCCGTCGTGCTGGCGGGTCAGGTCGTGGTCGAGGTCGCCGAGGCGTCCCTCGCCCAGCAGCGGCCCGGTGATCTCGGTCAGCCGCTGCGGCAGGTGGGCCAGCGGCTGCCGGGGCGCCCGCGTCACGGTCGACCGGTAGCCGGGGCTGAACAGCGGCGGGTGGGCGTCGACGTCGTCGCGCCGGTACACCGGCAGCGGCAGCCGGCGGCCGGTGGTGTCCTCGGTCATGGTCGGCTCCCCTCGGCCGTCGCCCGCAACGCGCGCAGCACCGCCAGCTCGTGTGCCGTGGGCGGTTCGTTCGTGGTCAGCGGCTCGGCGACGGCGAGGTCCCAGCCGGTGGCGGCCCGCGCCTGCTCCCGGCTCACCCCGGGGTGCAACCGGGTCAGGGTCAGCTCGCAGCTGACCGGGTCGGGTTCCAGGACGCCGAGGTCGGTGATCACCAGTCGGGGGCCGCCGCCGCGCAGGCCGAGCCGTTCCCGGTCCCCCGGGCCCGTGCCGTAGCCGACCGAGGTGACGAAGTCGACCCGCCCGGTGAAGGTGCGCGGGTTCTGCCGGACGATCACCACGACCTCGCGGCAGGAGGCGGCGATCTCGGGTGCCCCGCCCGCGCCGGGCAGCCGGACGGCCGGGGTGGCGTAGTCGTCGCCGACGACCGTGGTGTTGAGGTTGCCGTACCTGTCGAGTTGGGCCGCGCCGAGGAAGCCGACATCGATCCGGCCGGGCTGGAGCCAGTAGTTGAACACCTCGGGCACCGACACGACCGCGTCGGCGGTGTCGGCGAGGACACCGTCGCCGATGGACAGCGGCAGCCGGTCCGGTTTCGCGCCGAGGCAGCCGGACTCGTAGACGAGCACCAGGTTCGGGGCGTGGGTGGCGCGGGCGAGGTTCGCCGCGGTGCTGGGCAGTCCGATCCCGACGAAGCAGGCGACGCCGTCGCGGAGCTGCCGGGCGGCGGCGACGGTCATCATCTCGTCGGCGGTCCACCCGGCCGGCGGGGGCGGGCCGGTCACGTCGGCCTCCCGGGGTGGGGGGCGGGCCGCGCGGTCACGCCGCCGCCCCGGCCCGGTGCACGTGCCGGTCGAGCCAGGCGCGGAAGGTGTCGCGGTCCCGGCTGACGGCGTCCCAGGCCCGGTAGTAGTCGTTGTCCCGGACCGAGTAGCCCTGGGCGTAGGAGGGGTGGGCGCCGCCGGGCACCTCGGCCACGGCGGTGACCGCCCAGCCGGGCAGTACGACCTGCCCGGGGACGGGGGTCAGCTCGGGCACGACCTCCTCGACGGTGACCAGCGACCGGCGGGCGGCGAGCACCGCCTCCTTCTGCACGCCGGTGATGCCCCACAGCTGCACGTTGCCGGCCCGGTCGGCGCGTTGGGCGTGCACCACGGTCACGTCGGGGCGCAGGGCCGCCACGGCGGTGAGGGTCTCGCCGGTGAACGGGCAGTCGACCGAGCTGACGTTGGCGGTGTGCCGGGGCAGGTCGGTGCCGGTGTAGCCACGCAACACGGCGAACGGCAGGCCGGACGCGCCGGCCACGTAACGGTTGGCCATCCCGGCGTGGCTGTGTTCCTCCAGCTCCAGCGGGCGCGGCCAGGAGTGCTGCACGGCGTCGCGGAACCGGTGCAGCGATCCCACGCCGGGGTTGCCGCCCCAGGAGAAGACCAGCCGGCGGGCGCACCCGGCGCCGATGAGCTGGTCGTAGACGACGTCGGGGGTCATCCGGACCAGGGTCAGCTCCTGCCGTCGCTGGCGGATGATCTCGTGACCGGCGGCGAACGGGATGAGGTGGGTGAAGCCCTCCAGGGCCACTACGTCACCGTCGCGGACCAGTTCCGCCACGGCCTGCGCCAGCGGGACGAGCGTCGCCATGGGCCTCCCGCCTCACCTCGGACCGGTGTTCGCCATGCGGACCGTCGTGCTCATGTCGAACGTACGACCGACGGCGACATCCGTCAATGTCCACCCCGGACCCCGGCATCGGGACGACCATCGTCCGGGCAGGGCGTTGACGGGAGCCGGGTCGCGTGCCAACGTTCAATGAGAGAACACCCGTTCGCCAAGCGAACGCTTTCGGTGGCCCGCCGCCGGGCCCCGGTGTCGGGCCGGCGTCCAGGAAGGACGGACCGGGATGCGTACCCAGGTCGGCATCGTCGGCGCCGGGCCGGCGGGGCTCATGCTGTCGCACCTGCTGCACCGGCAGGGCATCTCCTCGGTGGTGCTGGAGAGCCGCAGCCGCGAGCACGTCGAGCACCGGCTGCGCGCCGGGGTGCTCGAACAGGGGTCGGTCGACCTGCTGTGCCGCACCGGCGTCGGCGAGCGACTGCTCCGCGAGGGGCTGCGGCACGAGGGCATCGAACTGCGCTTCGCCGGGGAGTCGCACCGGGTGCCGATGACCGAGCTGACCGGGCGGGCGATCACCGTCTACGGGCAGCAGGAGGTGGTCAAGGACCTGATCGCCGCGCGCCTCGCGGCCGGCGGCACGATCCTGTTCGACGCCGGGGTGACCCGGCTGGACGGGCTCGACTCCCCCGACCCGGTGGTCCACTACCGACGCGACGGCCGCGACGAGGAACTGCGCTGCGACTTCGTGGCCGGCTGCGACGGGTTCCACGGGGTGAGCCGGGGCGCGGTGCCCGACGGGGTGCTGACCAGCTACGAGCGGGCGTACCCGTTCGCCTGGCTGGGGGTGCTCGCCGCCGCCGCGCCGGCCGTGGAGGAACTCGTCTACGCCCACCACGACCGGGGTTTCGCCCTCTACAGCATGCGCTCACCGCAGGTCTCCCGGCTCTACCTCCAGGTCGCCCCGGACGAGGACATCGCCGCGTGGCCGGACGAACGGATCTGGGCGGAGCTGCGGGTCCGGCTGGAGACGGTGCCGGGCTGGTCGCTCACCGAGGGGCCGGTGCTGGAGAAGTCGATCACCCCGATGCGCAGTTTCGTGGTGGAGCCGATGCAGTGGGAGCGGCTGTACCTGGCCGGGGACGCCGTGCACATCGTCCCGCCCACCGGGGCCAAGGGCATGAACCTGGCGCTGGCCGACGTGGCGCTGCTCGGCGAGGCGTTCGCCGCGTGGTACTCCCACGGCCGCACCGACCTGCTGGCGGGCTACTCGACCACCGCGCTGCGCCGGGTCTGGCGGGCCCAGCACTTCTCCTGGTGGATGACCTCGATGCTGCACCGGCTGGCGCACGACGACCCGTACGAGGCGAAGTTGCAGACCGCGACGCTGCGGTACGCCGCCACCTCGCGGGCGTACGCGACGAGCCTGGCCGAGAACTACGTGGGCCTGCCCGAGGTCTGAGCGACGCCACCACGACGCAACGTCGTTCAACTGATTCATGACGGGCGTCAGAAATTCTTGACTTTCGATGTCGGGGTGGCTGACCATGGCCACCACAGCGGCGTGCGCCCCCACGCAGCGGTTGGTTCCCCCCGCAGGTCCGAGGCATCCCGCCGACTTCCGACGCACCCCACCACCCCCGCCCAGGAAGGGCCTCGTCAATGAAGAAGGTCATGGCTCTCGGGTTGATCGCCGCCGCGGTCGCCCTCACCGGATGTACCGACTCCGACGCCTCCACCCCGTCCGCGCCGACCTCCGGCGACCTGCGCAAGGTCCGGGTCGCGGCGCTGCCGATCACCGAGACCGCCGCGCTGTGGGGCGGCATCAAGGCGGGCCTGTTCGCCGAGCGCGGGCTCCAGGTCGAGGTGCTGCCCGCCCAGGGCGGCGCGCAGGCCATCCCGGCGCTGATGAACGGCGACATCGACTTCGCCATCGGCCAGCCGTTCGGCCCGTTCCGCGCCGACCTGCAGAACCTCGGCGTCGTCATCATCGGCAACTACGCCTCCTCGTACGCCCAGGGCGACGACATCAACGCCGTGGTGGCCTCGGCGAAGTCGGGTGTCACCCGGCCGGCCGACCTCGCCGGCAAACGGGTCGCGGTCAACAGCCTGGGCGCGGCCGGCGACGTCACGATCATGGCGGCGGTGGAGAAGGACGGCGGCGACCCCAGGAAGGTCAAGTTCGTCGAGGTGGCCTTCCCGGACGCCCCGGCCCAGCTCGCGGCGGGCAACATCGACGCCGCCTGGGTGCCGGAACCCTTCGTCACCCAGCTGAAGGGCCGGGGCGACAGGTTCGTCGTGGCGCCCTACCAGGCGGTGGTGCCGGGCCTTGCCACCCTGACCACCATCACCACCACCGCCCGCCTCGACAAGGACGCCGAGCTGGTCGAGGACTTCTCCGCGGCGATGAAGAAGACCCTCCAGTGGGCGCAGGACCCGGCCAACGCGCCGGCCCTGCGGCAGGCCATCAAGGACAACCTCCAACTACCGCCGCCGGTGGCGGAGTCGGTCAGGCTGCCGGCGTTCGGCTGGGACGTCGACCGGTCCAGCCTGCAGACGCTCGCCGAACTCGCCGGCAGGTACCGGGTGCTCGACCGGCAACCCGACCTCGACCGGCTCATCCGCCAGCAGTAGCCGACCCGGCGTCGCCCGGCGGCCCGGCCGCCGGGCGACGCCACCCTCGGAGGTGACCCGCCCGTGCCCACCCCCCGACGGCCACCCGCGTTGCGCAGGACGCTGCTCGGCGTCACCGGCCTGGCCGCCTTCCTCGTCGGTTGGCAGGCGATCCCGACGCTGGGCCTGATCGACCCGCAGTACCTGCCGTACGTGACCGACGTGCTGGCCCGGCTCGCCGAACAGCTCGTCGACCTGGCGTTCTGGCGGCGGCTCGGCAGCACCATGACCTCCTGGGCGATCGGGCTGACCGTGGCGACCCTCGCCGCCGTCGCCCTCGGCACCCTCGTCGGCCTGGTGCCGTTCCTACGCCGGAGCACCCACACGATGGTCGAGTTCCTGCGCCCGATCCCGTCGGTCGCGCTCATCCCGCTCGCCGTGCTGATGTTCGGCATCCAGCGGCAGGCCGCCCTGGTCATCATCGTCTACGCGTCGTTCTGGCAGGTGTTCGTGCAGGTGATCTACGGGGTCGCCGACGTCGACGCGGTCGCCCGGGACACCGCGCGCAGCTTCGGCCTGCGCCGCCGCGAGCAGTGGACGCACCTCGTCCTGCCGACCACCCTGCCGTACCTGATGACGGGTCTGCGGCTGGCGGCGGCGGTGGCGCTCATCCTGGCCATCACCGCCGAGATGGTGATCGGCAACCCCGGCCTCGGCCGCATGATCGAGCTGTCCCGCTCCGGCGGCGACGCGGTCGGCCTGTACGCCCTCGTCGTGGTCACCGGCCTGCTCGGGCTGGCGGTGAACCTCGTCTTCCGGTTCGTCGAACGGCGGACGCTGTCCTGGCACGAGTCCGTCCGTGGGGAGCGGGCGCTGTGACCGCGTACCCGGGCCGGATCGTCGCCGCGCCACGCCGCCGGGCCGGCACCCGGGCCGTGGCGGGCCTGCTGCACGCGCTCGGGCTGCCGATGCTGCTGCTGGTGCTCTGGGGCCTGGTGGCGACCAGGGCGACGAACCGGTTCTTCCCCGACCCGGTGACGATCGCCGACGCCTTCGTCGACACCTGGATCGGGCCCGCGTTCGCCCAGGACGTGCTGCCCAGCCTCTACCGCCTCGGTCTCGGGGTCGCCGCGTCGATCGTGCTCGGCGTCGCCGCCGGCACCGTCATCGGCCTGACCCCGTGGTTGCGCGAACTGCTCGAACCGCTGCTGGAGTTCCTCCGGGCCGTCCCGCCACCGGTGCTGATCCCGGTGGCGATGCTCCTGCTCGGCATCACCGACACCATGAAGGTCGTGGTGATCGTCTCCGGCGCGGTCTGGCCGATCCTGCTCAACACCGTCGAGGGGGTACGGGGCATCGACAGCGTGCTGACGCAGACCGCACGGTCGTTCCGGGTCACCCGGTGGGAGCGGCTGTGGTTCCTGGTGCTCCCCGCCGCCAGCCCCCGGATCATGGCCGGGGCCCGGCAGGCCCTCTCGGTCGCGCTCATCCTGATGGTGATCTCCGAGATGTTCGCCTCGTCGGCCGGGCTGGGTTACCGGATCGCCTACTTCCAACGCAACTACCTCGTCGCCGAGATGTGGAGCGGCATCCTGCTGCTCGGCGGGGTCGGCGTGCTGCTCGCCGTCGTCTTCGGGGTCGTCGAGCGGCGCGTGCTGCGCTGGTACCACGGAATCAGGGAGGTCAACCGTGTCTGACCGGGGCACCCTGCTGCGGGTGACGCAGCTCAACAAGGTCTACCGGGCCCGTACCGGCGACGTCGAGGCGATCGGGGACCTCAGCTTCACGATGGACGCCGGCGAACTCGTCTGCATCGTCGGGCCGTCCGGGTGCGGCAAGACCACCCTGCTGAAGTGCCTCGCCGGGCTGCTGCGCCCGACCGGCGGCACCGTCGAGATGCACGGCGCGCCGGTCACCGGCCCCAGCCCCGCCATGGCCGTGGTGTTCCAGGAGTACGGCCGCAGCCTCTACCCGTGGCTGACCGTACGCGGCAACGTCGAGCTGCCGCTGCGGCACAAGCGGCTGTCCCGCGCGCAGCGGCACACCCTGGTCGCCGACGCGCTCGACGCGGTGGGCCTGGCGCACGCCGCCCGCAGCCACCCGTGGCAGCTCTCCGGCGGGATGCAGCAGCGGGTGGCGATCGCGCGGGCCGTCGCGTACCAGCCGGAGGTCCTGATCATGGACGAGCCGTTCGCGGCGGTGGACGCGCAGACCCGGGCCGACCTGGAGGACCTGGTGCGGGAGCTGCACGCCCGACGCGGGATCTCGGTGCTGTTCGTCACCCACGACATCGACGAGTCGGTCTACCTCGGGCAGCGGGTGCTGGTGCTCTCCCACGCGCCGACCCGGGTACGCGAGGACCTGGTGATCGACCTGCCCGCCGACCGCGACCAGATCACCACCCGCGCCCTGCCCCGGTTCACCGAACTGCGCACGCACGTCTACGGCGAGATCCAGCGGGCCAGACGCGGGCAGAATGTGGCCCCGCGACCCGCGCCGTGAGCGCGCCGGGCGTCAGAGGCGGCGGAGGGGATGACTGTGGCTAGGCGACAGCCCAAGCAGCTGGTGCTCGCCTTCTTCGGCGAACACGTCGTCGACGGCGACACCGGGCCGATCCGGGCCAGTGTCCTGATCACCGTGCTGGAGGGGGCGGGGGTCGCCGCGCCGGCGACCCGGGCCACCCTCGACCGGCTGGTGCGCAGCGGCGTCCTCGCCCGGGGGCGCAGTGGTCGGGAGACGCTGTTCTCGCTGACCGAGCACGGGGCGGCGGTGCTGCGGGAGGCGACGTACCGGGTGCGCGGGCCGCGGCCGTTCGACCCGCAGGGCAGCGGTTGGACCCTCGTCACCTTCTCGATCCCGGAGGAGCAGCGGACGCTGCGGCACCGGCTGCGCTCCACGCTCACCTGGGAGGGTTTCGCCCCGATCCGCGACGGGCTGTGGCTGGCCCCCGGCGAGGTCGACCTCGCCGGGTCGTTGGAGCCGCTGCGCCGGGATCTCGCCCCGCACCCCGTGGTCGCCTTCCACGCCCGCGAACTCGCCGGCTTCCCGATCGGCGACAGCGTCCGCGCCGCCTGGGACATCGAGGCGATCCGGCGCGAGCACCTGGCGTTCATCGACAGGTGGGCCGACCCGGCCGCGACCACGGCGACGGCGGGCGCGCTGACCCTGCGCACGATGCTGGTGGCGGACTGGCTGGCGCTGCTGCGGGCCGACCCGAGACTGCCTGCCGAGTTCATGGACGCGCAGTGGCCGGCCGCCCGGTCGGCGCAGACCTACCGCCTGGCGCACCGGGCGCTGGCCGAGGCGTCCGCGGCGGAGTTCGCCGCCCTGGTCACCCACCGGCCCACGGTCAGCCGGCGAACCGCGCCCGCAGCTCGGCCTTCCTGACCTTCCCCGACGCGGTGCGCGGCAGCTCGTCCACGACGACCACGTTCTTCGGCAGCTTGTAGCGGGCGACCCGGCCGTCGAGGTGGGCCCGGACGGTGCCGGTGTCCACCGAGGCCCCCGCCCGGACGGTCAGCACCGCCCACGGCACCTCCCCCCAGCGGTCGTCAGGCACCCCGATCACGGCCGCCGACACCACCCCGTCGATCTCGCCGAGCAGCAGTTCGAGTTCGGCCGGGTAGATGTTCTCGCCACCCGAGATGATCATGTCCTTGAGCCGACCGGAGACGTAGAGGTAGCCGTCGTCGTCCAGGCGGCCCAGGTCGCCGGAGCGGAACCAGCCGTCGGCGGTGAACGCCTCGGCCGTCGCCTCCGGCAGGCCGTGGTAGCCGGGGAAGACGTTGGGCCCGGCCACCTCGATCTGACCCACCGCTCCGGGGGGCAGCACCGCACCTGTCGGGTCGGTGACCCGGACGTCGGTGAAGAAGTGCGGCAGGCCGACGCTGCCCTGCTTGGCCCGGGTCATCGCCGGCGGCAGCGCGGTCGCGCCCGGCGACGCCTCGGTCATCCCGTACCCCTGGGAGAACGACAGGCCGCGCGCCTCGTACGCGTCGAGGATGCGGGTCGGCACGGCGGACCCGCCGCAGGTGAGCTTCGTCAGCGTGGACAGGTCGGTCGAGGCCCAGTCGGGGTGGTCGGCCAGCAGTTGGTAGGTGGTCGGCACGCCGCTGAGCATGGTCACCCGGTGCCTGGCGATCTGCGCGAGCGCCCGGCCCGGCTCGAAACCGCGCTCGATGACCATCGTGGCCCCCTTGAGGATGACGGGCAGCGCGCCCATCCCCAGCGAGGCGACGTGGAACAGCGGCGAGATCATCAGCGCCACGTCGGTGGAGACCACGTCGTAGTCGACCACGCAGTTGAGCGCCACCCAGGTCAGGTTGCCGTGGGTGAGCACCGCGCCCTTGGCCCGGCCGGTGGTGCCCGAGGTGTAGACGATCGCCGCCGGGTCGGCGGGGCCGGGGTCGGCGTGCCCGGCCCGTGCCGGGTCGGCGTCGCGGGTCAGCGTCGCCAGGCCCGGCCGGTCCGGGGTGCCCTCGCCGGTGACCAGCACCCGTGGGGGCCGGGTGGTCGGCAGCGCGGCGGCCACCGGCACCGCGAAGTCCGGGTCGTGGATCAGCACCCGGGCCGCGCAGTCGGTCAGCACGTGGCCGATCTCGGGAGGTGCGAGCCGGGTGTTGACCGGCACGAACACGGCACCGAGCCGCACCGTCCCGAACATCACCTGGAGGAACTCGGGGCTGTTCTCGCCGAGGTAGGCGACGGTGTCGCCGGTGCCGACGCCGTACTCCCGCAGCACCGCCGCGGCCCGGTCCACGGCGTCGGCGAACTGCGCGTAGGTGACGGTCGCGCCCGCGCCGTGCACGAGGGCGACCCGGTCCGGGGACCTGAGCCGACGCCGGGCCACCCAGGCGCCGATTCCGTGCTGGTGCATCAGCAGTCTCCTGGTGGTGGAGGTGGGATGATCAGCTGGCCGGACGCGGGGCCTCAGGCGTGGAAGCGGTACAACCCCCGGGCGACCACCGCCGGCTTGGTGCCGCCCTCGATCTCGATGGTCTGGTCGACGGTGAGCTGGTAGCCGTCCCGCACCTCGGTCACCTCGACGACGGTGGCCCGCATCCGCACCCGCGCGCCGACCACGACCGGTGCGGGGAAGCGCACCCGGTCCAGGCCGTAGTTCACCTTGGTGGACACGCCCTTGACCTCCAGCAGCTCGGTCCAGAACGGCACCGCCAGCGACAGGGTGAGGAAGCCGTGGGCGATCGGCGCGCCGAACGGGCCGGCCGCCGCCCGCTGCGGGTCCACGTGGATCCACTGGTGGTCGTCGGTGGCGTCGGCGAACAGGTTCACCTGGTCCTGGGTGACCGTCCGGTAGCCGGTGTGCCCGAGGTCGGTGCCGGCGAGGTCGGCGAGCTGGTCGTAGGTGATGGTCGTCGTCATGGCGACTCCTCTCGTCGGTGCGGGGCGAGACCCAGCAGCCGGGCCGCGTTGTCCTTGAGGATGCCCGGGAGCACCTCCGGCCTCAGGTCGGTGGCCGCCACGTCACGCAACCACCGGTCGGGGGTCAGCAGCGGATAGTCGGTGCCGAACAGCACCCGGTGCCTCAGCACCGAGTTGGCGTGGCGCACCAGCGCGGCCGGGAAGTACTTCGGGCTCCAGCCGGACAGGTCGATCCAGGTGTTGGGCTTGTGGGTGGCCACCGACAGCGCCTCGTCCTGCCAGGGCACCGACGGGTGGGCCATGACGATCTGCAGGTCGGGGAAGTCGGCGGCGACCGGGTCGAGCAGCATCGGGTTGGACAGCCCGAGCCGCAGGCCGTAGCCGCCGGGCAGGCCCGCGCCGATGCCGGTCTGTCCGGTGTGGAAGATCGCCGGGAGGCCGGCGCGTTCGATCAGGGCCCACAGCGGGGCGTACGCCTCGTGGCCGGGGTCGAAGCCCTGCACCGTGGGGTGGAACTTGAACCCGCGTACCCCCTCCTGCTCGATCAGCCGGGTGGCGAGGTCGACGGCCGCCGGGCCGGTGCGCGGGTCGACCGACCCGAAGGGGATGAGCACGTCGGCGTGCTCGGCGGCGGCGCGGGCGATCTCGGCGCTGGACAGCGGCGGGTGCCGCAGTTGGGTGCCCGCGTCGACGGTGAAGACGACGGCCGCCATCTGCCGCTCGCGGTAGTACCGGGCCACCGCGTCGACGGCGGGTCGGGGCCCGTCGGTGCGGAAGTACTTCGACACGGCGGCCACCAGCGGTTCGGGCAGCGAGGCGTGGCCGTGGTCGTCGACCTCGATGTGCACGTGCATGTCGATCGCGGTGACGGCGTCGAGGTCGATTGCGGACTGGTACACGGGCGGCGGCCTCCGTCGGGCGGGTCCGGGCCGGCGGGGCGGGCGGACGGTCTCGTCGGTCAGGTGACGGTCGACCGGGTCAGGGGGTCGCCGGCTGGAACTGGGCGGGCAGTTCGGGGAAGCGTTCGCCGACGCTCTGCGCGGCCCCGTCGAACGTCGTCGGCCAGGCCTCCACCAGCGCGTCGTAGGTCCAGCCGCCCTCGCGGTAGGCGGTCAGCGCCGCCTCCGGGTGGGTCCAGATCTGCAGGCGGTCGCCGCCGACCCCGATCACCTGCCCGGTGATCTTGGCCGCCGCGTCGGAGGCGAGGAAGGCGACCAGCCCGGCCACGTCGTCGACGGTGCCGAAGCCGAGGTCGTGCCGGAAGAACGCGGGCATCGGCTCACCGTCGGCCTCGGCGCGGACGGCGGCGGCGAAGTAGGGGACGGTGGCGGTCATCGCGGTCGCGGCGACCGGGACGACGGTGTTGGCGGTGATGCCGGCCCGCTTCAGCTCCAGCGCCCAGGTGCGCACCATGCCGACGATGCCCGCCTTGGCCGCCGCGTAGTTGGTCTGGCCGAAGGTGCCCCGCTGGCCGGTGGGCGAGCCGATGCAGATGATCCGGCCGCCCTCGCCGGCCTGCCGCATGTGCCGCACCGCCGCGCGCACGGTGGTGAAGGTGCCGCGCAGGTGCACGGTGACGACGGTGTCGAAGTCGTCGTCGCTCATCTTCCACAGCACGGTGTCGCGCAGGACCCCGGCGTTGGTGACCAGGGCGTCGAGCCGGCCGAACGCGGCCAGGGCGGTGTCGACCAGTTCCTGGGCCGTCTCGGTCGGGCCCACCGGCGCGGTCACCCCGACGGCCCGCCCTCCGGACGCCTCGATCGTGGCCACCGCCTCGGCCGTGACGTCGGCGTCGACGTCGTTGACCACGACGTGGGCGCCCCGCCGCGCCAGCTCCCGGGCGTAGGCCAGGCCGAGGCCCCGCCCGGAGCCGGTGACGATGGCGACTCTGCCGTCCAGTGACATGGGCACTCCCTTCCGTCGATGCGATCTGAGCACGAACCATTGAGAATGTCAATTATTCAGGAAGCTTGCTACCATCGTCGCCATGCCCGCCGAACGGACCCGGTCGACCGGCAGCGACCGGCTGCGGGACAGCGCGCTCGCCGGTGACCTGAGCTTCCTGCTGGCCCGCGCCAACGCGCTCGCCCTCGCCGCGGCGAACGCCGCCCTGGCCACCTACGGCCTGAAGGCCCGCTCCTACTCGGTGCTCGCGCTGGCCGCCGACGACGCCCGCCCGACCCAGCGGGAGCTCGCCGAGTTCCTGCGGCTCGACCCGAGCCAGGTCGTCGCCCTCGTCGACGGGCTGGAACAGCGGCACCTCGTCGAGCGGCACGCCGACCCCGCCGACCGGCGGGCCAACGTCCTCGTCGCCACCGACGCCGGCCGGGACCTGTTCGCCCGCGCCCGCGACGCCGTCCGCGCCGTGGGGATCGACTCGATGTCCGTCGTGCCGGCGCAGGACCAGGCCCGGCTGGCCCGGCTGCTGCGGCTGCTGGCCTTCCCCGACTGATCCGCCTCACCCGGGCGTGCTGCCCAGGGCCCGGGACAGCACCCGGCCCGCCGCCTGGACCAGCGGGGCCAGCGCCACCGGGTCCGCCCGGTCGTGGGCGACCACCAGCGACAGCGCCGCCACCACCCCCTCCGGGGCCCGGATCGGCGCGGCCACCGACAGGGCGTCCATGGTGACCTGCCGGTCGCTGACCGCGTACCCGACCCGGCGCACCTCGGCCAGGCAGCGACGCAACCGCCCCGGATCGGTGACGGTCAACGCGGTGTAGCGTTCCAGCGGCGCGGCCAGCACCCGTTCCTGCACCTCGGCCGGTGCGTGGGCGAGCAGCACCAGCCCGACCCCGGTGGCGTGCAGGGCGAACCGGCCGCCCACCCGGGTGCGCACCGGCACCGCCTGCCGGCCGGCGATCCGTTCGATGAAGACCAGTTCGAGCCCCTGCCGCACGGCGAGCTGCACGTTCTCGTGTGTCACCTCGTACAGGTCCTCCATCACCGGCAAAGCCACCTCGCGCAGCCCCAGGCCCCGGGGCGCGAGCGAACCCACCTCCCACAGCCGCAGGCCGATCCGGTACCGCCCGTCCCCGCCGCGCTCCAACGCACCCCAGGCCAGCAGTTCCGCCACCCGGCGGTGCACGGTGGACAGCGGCAGCCCGGCCCGGCGGGCCAGCTCACTGAGCGTCAGGGCCGGGCTGGCCGGGCTGAACGCGTCGAGCAGCGCCAGCACCCGGCTGGTCACCGTCCGACCCGGCTGCCCGCGCATCCCACCATCCTCCCCGCCCGCGCCGGCTGGTCACAGCTCCAGGACGAGCCGTGGGGTACGGGCCCGCGAGACACAGATCAGCATGGTGTCCCCGGCGGCGCGGTCCTGGTCGGACAGCAGGCTGTCGCGGTGCTCCGGCACCCCGGCCAGCACCGGGGTCTCGCAGGTACCGCAGGTGCCCTCCCGGCAGGACGACAGGACCGGCACCCCGGCCTCCTCCACCGCCCGCAGGATCGGCACCCCCGGCGGCACGGTCACCGTCCGCCCGGACAGCGCCAGTTCCACCTCGATCGCCGTGTCCGGCCCGGCGGTGTCGTCCCGGGGGGCGAACCGCTCGACGTGCAGCCCGCCGGGCGGCCAGTCCCGGCAGTGTTCCTCCACCGCCCGCACCAGCGACTCCGGGCCGCAGCAGTAGACGGGGCCGTCGCCGGGGCCGGCCAGCAGCCCGGCCAGGTCGAGCAGCCCGGTCTCGTCCTGCGGGTACAGGCCGACCCGGTCGCCGTACCGGTCACGCAGCGCGGTGGCGTACGCCATCGCGGCGCGGGTGCGTCCGCCGTACGCCAGGTGCCAGTCCGCGCCTGCGGCGTCGGCGGCGGCGACCATCGCCACGATCGGGGTGATCCCGATGCCACCGGCGACGAAGCGGTACCGGCGGGCCGCGACCAGCGGAAACGTGTTGCGCGGGCCGTGCACCCGGACGGTGCCGCCGACGGTGAGCCGCTCGTGCGCCGCCCGGGAGCCGCCGCGTCCCGCCGCCTCCCGCTGCACCGCGATCCGCAGGACGGACCGGTCGGCGGGGTCACCGCACAGGGAGTACTGCCGCAGCAGTCCCGGGCCCAGTTCCAGGTCGACGTGCGCGCCCGGTTCCCAGCCGGGCAGGGCCGCGCCGTCGGCGCGGGCCAGGCCGAACTCGACGACCCCGGCGGCCACCTGCCGGCGGGCGACCACGACGAGGTCCGTTCCGGTCACGCCGGCACCGCCTGCCGGCCGGTCGGGTCGGCCGCCGGCACGCTCGGGACGTGGTGGCCGCGCGGATGGTCGAGCAGCCACTGCCACAACGCGACAGGCTCCTCGGCGAGCCGCTGCGCGCCGCAGTGGCAGATGCCGCGCAGGGTGTCGGTGCCCGGCACCCAGTGGACCCGGTAGACCCGGCCCCCGTCGACCGCGGGGGTCACCGGGGCGCTCCCACCGTCCCCGACCCGACGAGCCGGGCCAGCAGCCGCCGGGCGGCCAGCCCACCGGTGTCGATGTTGATGCTCAGCTCCTGGTACCGCTCCGGTTCCGCGGCGATCACCCGCTCCAGGACGTTCAGCGCCGCCACGTCCTGCATCACCACCGTGTGGTTGCTCTGGTGCAGGTACGCGCTGACCGACTCGTCGTCGACCGCGAAGTCCCGGGCCACCGCCCAGAAGTCGTACGTGCTGTGCGCGGTCGACGGGGTGATGGCGTAGACGATCTCGGCGTGGAAGGCGGCGCTGTCCTCGCCCTCGGCGGGTGGATGGACACCCTGCGGGGCGATCCGGCTGTGCAGCAGGTAGAGGCAGGGCGGGTGGTACTCGATGTCCTGCCAGCGGGTGATCCGACCCTGGATGCCTGTCGAGCGGGCGTAGAACGGCGGGCACTCGGCGTCGTCCATGTGCCGGCTGACGTGCACCACGCCCCGGTCCTCGTCCACCTCGGTGGTGATCGGGGTGTCCGCCACCTCGGGGGTGCCGATGTAGCCGCCGTGCAGGTAGGTCTCGTGGGACAGGTCCATCAGGTTGTCCACCAGCAGGCCGTAGCGGGCGTCCAGCGGGGCCATGCCACGGACCACCGCGTACCGGGGGTCGACCAGCCACGGCGCGCGGGGGATCGTCGCCGGGTCGGCCCGGTCCCGGTCGCCGATCCACACCCAGACGAAGGAGTCCTGCTCCACCACCGGGTACGCCGCGACCCGCGCGGTACGCGGAATCCGCTGCTGCCCGGGGACGAAGACGCAGGTGCCGGTGGGGTCGTAGGTGAAGCCGTGGTAGCCGCAGACGACGGTGTCGCCGTCGAGGCGGCTCTGCGACAGCGGATAACGCCGGTGCACGCACCGGTCGGCGAGCGCCACCGCCTCCCCCGCGCCGGTGCGGTACAGCACCAGCGGCTCACCGAGCACGGTGCGGGCGAGCAGGTCCCGGCCGACCTCGACGCCGTGGGCCGCCACGTACCACTGGTCCCGGGCGAACTCCATCCGCACGACCTCCTCGCGGGCTGACCATCGACGGAGACGAATCATCGCGTCCGGGGCCGGCGCCCGGGACCACGCCTTCCGTTGAGTGGAAGACGGGGTGACGGCACCGCGGGCCGCCGAACGCGCCGGACGCCGCCCGAGCGGGTCACCACGGCTGCGGCCCGTGCGGCACGATGGTCGGGTGGACACGCAGGGCTACTCCTTCGACAACGCCAGCGAGCAGGCCACCGCCCACCACGACGCGCTGGCGGACCTGTTGGACGAACCGACCCGGGCCGCCCTCACCGAACTCGGCGAGCTGACCGGCCGGCGCTGCCTGGAGGTGGCCGCCGGGGCCGGCAGCATCGCGCTGTGGCTGGCCGACCGGGCCGCCGAGGTGGTCGCCACGGACATCGCCCCGCAGCACATCCCGGCCCGGCCCGGCCTCGTCGTGCGCCGCGAGGACATCGTCACCGACCAACCACCTGGCACCTTCGACCTGGTGCACGCCCGGCTGGTCCTGTGCCACCTGCCCCGCCGGGAGGAGGCGCTGCGGCGGATGGTCGCCGCGCTACGGCCCGGCGGCGCGCTGCTCATCGGCGAGTTCGCCCACCCGCCCGCCGACTTCGTCGCCGACGCGCCCGACGCGGCAACCGCCGACCTGCTGATCCGTTACCTCGCCGCCCACGTGGCGGCGCTGACCGCCCGCGGCCTCGACACGGGGTGGGCGCTGCGGGCCCCCGCCGCCTTCGCCGACGCGGGGCTGACCGACGTGCGGTCGGGCACCACGGCACACCGGTGGCGGGGCGGCGGCCCGGGCTGCCGGTTGCTGCGGGCCGGCATTCCGCAGCTACGGGCCGCCCTGCTGGCCCACGGGGCGACCGACGCCGACCTCACCGCGACGATGGCCGCCCTCGACGACCCCCGGCTGGTTCTCAACGGCTTCCCCTTCGTGCAGGTCAGCGGGCGTGCCCCACACCGCCCGGCCTGACCTCGCCGGTCCGCCGCCGCCGACCCGACCCGGCCCGGTCAGGCCCGGACCCGGCGGGCCGAGCGGGGTGCGGGGCTGGTGGGCCGGCCCACCCGGGTGACGTGCAGCAGGCGCTGCGGCGCGACGTCGAGCAGCGCACCGAGCGCCGCCCGGGTGGCGGGGACGTCGATGAGCTGGCTCAGCGGGTGGGCGGCCAGGCCCGCCGTGTGCAGGGTCAGCCAGGCCCGCTGCAGCACCCGTCCGAACTCGACCTGGCCGGGCGGGTCGAGGTGGTCGGGGGCGAGCAGGACCAGCACGGTGCCGCCCTGGGCGAGGGGGTCGCCAGCGGCGGCGGCGAGCAGTCGCGGCAGGCCCAGCGGGCGCAGCACCGGGTACCCGGCCAGCGCCGCGCGCAGGCCGACGGCAGCGGGGCGCGACAGGGCGAGGCACCTGTCGGTCAGCCCGTCGGCGTGGTAGCCCGGGTGCGCCGGGTCGAGCCGTAGCCAGTGCCGGAGTTCCGCGACGATCGCCGGGTCGGCGTACTGCCGGCGGTCGGCGGTGCGCAGCAGGGTGCCGAGCCGGCCGGCGTCCGGCACGGCCCGTACCCTGCCGCCGGCCGGGCGGGCGACCGCGTCCAGCGCGGTGCGGGTGTCGGCGTCCACCGTCCCGGCGAGGATGCCCCGGTGGGTCCGGCGTTCCCACACGTCGGTGGTGCGGAACGGCGTCGGGTAGCGGTCCGGGGCGGGCCGCAGCGACCCCACCCACCGGTGCTGTTCGTCGTGGTCGGCGACGTACTCCAGCCGCAGGCCGGCGTCGGCCGCGACGATCAGGCACGTTTCGACGAACGCGCCGAGGGACAGCCGCAGGTCCCGGCCGGTGGGGTCACCGACGGGCAGGGTGTGGGCGGGGTCCCAGCCGATCCGGATCGCGTCGGGCTCGTAGCGCAGCCGCCACGGTTGGGTGTTGTGCGCGCTCGGGGCCCGCCAGCACCACGGTTCGAGGGCACGGAACGCGTCGTGGTCCACTAGCGCTCCTTCGCGTAGAAGGTGTACCCGTGCAGCGGGCGACCGCCGAGGTGGCGGTACTGGGCGGCCGAGGCGACGTTGTGCCGCTCGACGTAGGTGCTGCGCAGTGTGGTGTAGCCGCCGGCGTACAGGTTGCGGTGCAGGTGGGTGGAGAGCAGCCGCTGGTAGCCGCGCCCCTGGTACTGCGGGAGCACCCCCTTGACGATCAGCACGGCCTCCCGGCGGTAGCGGCGGCGGGCGGCGAGCAACCGGGCCTGGTTGAGCAGGTGCAGGTCGCCCCGGACGGCGATCAGGAACTCGCTGATGTCGGGTACGCAGAGCACGAACGCGACCGGCTCACCGTCGCGGGTCAGGTAGAGCAGCAGCGACTCGTCCAGCAGGTACGCCAGCCCGTCGGTCTGCCGCCGTAGCTGCGCGGCGGAGATCGGCGTGTAGTAGCCGAGTTGGGCGAAGGAGGCGTTGAGCATTCCGCGCAGCAGGTCGAGCTGGTCGTCGAGGTGGCGTACGTCGCCCCGGTGCAGCGCGATCCGGGCGCCGTCCGGGTCGACGTGCACCGGCGGGAGGGGCTCCGGTGGGGCGGGCACGGGGCAGATCCAGGTGTCGGCCTCGAACCGGCGGACGAACCCGTACGCCTCGTAGGCGGTCGGGTACCACGGCGGGTTCCAGGCGCTGTCGACGAAGCCCCGCTCGGCGTGCCCTGAGGTGATCACGCCACCGGCCTGGTTGGGCAGCAGCGCCACCGGGCCGAACAGCAGGTCCCGGTCGGTGCCGGCGTGCGCGGTGATCGCGTCGAACAGCGGCTGCGCCGCCGGCTCGGTGAACTCGGTGAGCCCGAAGAGCTGGCACCGGCGGCCGAGCTTCGCGTCGAGGTCCGCGTCGGTGTGCAGGGTGGTCCGGCCGACGACCGTGCCGGCGGCGTCGCGCAGCAGGTACAGCGGCACGCCGTCGCGCCACCAGCGGCGGATCTGCTGGCGGGGGGTGGGCACGTGGCGGGGTTCGCCGGCGTAGAGCCGGTCGCCGAAGGCGAGGAACTGCCGCAGGCCGCGCCGGTCGGTGACCCGGGTGAACCGGTGCCGGGCGGGGCTCACCGGCGGACCGCCGGCCCGGTCGTCTCCGCACCCAGCGGGGTGAAGGTGTCGATGTGCCCCATCTCCGGACCCTCGGCCCGCCAGGTGCCGTTGGAGTAGCCGTCGGGGCTGGCGGTGTAGAGCCGGATGAAGCCGGCGGTGGCGTTGCGGGTGCCGTCGGTCAGCCAGACCATCAGCCGGCGGTGGTGCCGGGTGCGGGCGAAGCGCAGCATCGCGTCGCGGTCGGTGAAGAACGCGATGGTGCCCAGGGTCAGCGGGAACTGCCAGTAGACGGTGTGCCAGCAGTAGCCGTTCATCCGACGCATGTCGCGCAGCATCCGGAACCAGGACGGGGCGAGCCGCAGCAGCACCAGCGGGTTGGTGTAGCGGGTGCCGCCGATGAACATGGCGCCGGCGCGGGCCTGCGCGGGGGCACGGGAGAAGTCACGGGTACGCATGGTCACCTCACCAGGTAGCTGTTCTTGATCTTCTGTTGCCCGGCGAACGGGCCGGTGCCGGCGTCGTGCAGTTCGACCCGCAGGTCACCGGCGGTGGCGTCCTCCACCAGGGACTGCGCGAAGTCGCGGGAGACCGACGTCAGGTGGCGGCGGACGCCGAGGCGGCACGCGTCGGCGAGCGCGGCGCGTTGCGGGGCGGCCAGCGGGCGGCGCAGTTCGAGGTGGATCACCGGCCGGCTCTCCAGCGTCGCGTCCTCGACCAGGGCCAGGCAGAACCGGCTGATCTCGGCGGCGTACGGGTTGCCGACGTAGAGGCCGTACTCGACGTCCTGCGGGTAGAGGTTCGCACCGAGGTAGGAGATGGTGGAGTCACTGCGGCCGAAGAGCAGCAGCAGTGGCAGCGTCATCCGCTCGGCGGCGAGCGCGGGGCGCAGTTCGGCCCGGCGTACCGGGTCGGCGCAGACCAGCTCGACGGCCCGCTGGTACGACACGAGCAGCGCCTCGTCCCCGACGTTGTACCGCAGCCGGGGCTGGAGCACGTCCCCGGTGACCGTGCAGAGCAGTTCCCGTCGCTCGTTGGTCTCCAGGTAGGTGGCGAACGGGTTGTACTGGAACACCATCGGCAGCCGTTGCTCGCCCGCGCCGAGCAGGGCGTCGCGCAGCCCCCGGTCGGTCTGCAGGCGGCGGCGCAGCCACACCGTGAACCGGGTCTCCGCGCCGATGCCGATGCTCAGGTCCGACGCCCCGTACGCCGACCGGACGCGGGTGAAGCGTTGCTCCAGGTAGTCGCGCAGCGCCTCGGTCATCGCCTCCCCGCCGCAGCTGGCCGCGACGCGGTACCGCGACCAGGGGAAGCCCTCGGCGTCGAGCCGGTCGCGCAGGTGCTTGAGGAACGGCGGGTAGGCGGTCACCAGGTAGTCGAAGTCGGGGCCGAACTCCCGCAGGGTGTCGATGATCTTCCCGAGGTCGGGGCCGGTGTTCTTCACCACCGCGATCCGGGCCATCGCCGCGCCGGTGGTCGTCCCGGTCGCCCAGGCCCCCATCGAGTAGGCGTTGATGACGAACGGTCGACGCATCGGGAAGACCAGTCCGGTGTAGCCGGCGATGTCCCGGTGCACGGCGTGCAGTTCGCGTTCGCCGCGCGGCCAGTTGAACGGCTGCCCGGCCGAGCCGGCGGACTCGTCGACGACCACCCCCCGGGTGGGCAGCCGGCCGTGCCGGCACCGGGCGGTGGCATCGTGGGCCAGCACGTAGCTGCGCTTGTCGGTCTCGGGAAAGTCGGTGAGCCGGCGGCGCACGCCCGCCGGGCGGGCCTGCAGGAAGGCCCGGTAGGCGGGGACCTGCCGGGCGGCCCGCGCGCACACCGCGCGGGCGTGCGCGGCGGCCAGCGCGTCCAGTGCCGGATGGTGCCGCCGGGCCGTCCAGCGCCAGCCGGCGGGGTGCCGGGCGGCGAGCCGGCCCAGCGCGGCCACCGCGCGGCCGAGGGCCCCCAGGCCGACCTGCCGGCCGTGCGCCACCACGGCCGGCAACGGCGATTCGACGGTACGCAGGGCGACGGGTCGGTGCGGTAGCTCGGCCATGCCGACCACTCTGTCCGGGTCGGCGCGCCGGGTCCTGAGGCCGGATGCGGTGGGTACCTGAGTATCCCTACTCGGTCGGCCGCCCCGGGGTGGGCGTGCCGAGATGTTCCGGGCACGCCCACCCGGCCGGGGTCAGCCGGTGGGCCGGCCGAACCAGCGGGCCAGCTGGCCGTCCAGGTCGCTCTGGTCGTCGCCGAGCCAGGCGACGTGACCGTCGGGGCGCAGCAGGACCCCCGGGGTGTCCAGGGCCACCGTGGGGTCGGTGAGGTGGTCGACCCGGTCGGTCCAGCCGGCGACGCCGAGCCGGCCGGTGCGGTCCAGCAGCAGGCCCCGACCGTGGCGCAGCCGGTCGTAGAGGCGACCCTGACGCAGGTCGAGGTCACGCAGCCGCCGGCCGAGCAGGTCCGGTCCCGGGCCGAGGTCGTAGCGGACGCCGATCGCGGTGATCTTCTCGGTGAGGTGGCGGTTCACCGCGTCGAAGGCCACCAGTTCGGTGAGCAGCCGGCGTACGGCCTGCGCGCCCGGCCCGTCGGACAGCAGTTCCGTCTGGGCGCGGGTGTTGTCCAGCACGTCCGCGGCGACCGGACGGCGTTCGTCCTGGTAGGTGTCCAGCAGGGTGGCCGGCGCCCAGCCCCGGACCTGCCCGGCCAGCTTCCAGCCGAGGTTGACCGCGTCCTGCACGCCGAGGTTGAGGCCCTGCCCACCGATGGGCGGATGGATGTGCGCCGCGTCGCCGGCCAGCAGCACCCGCCCCACCCGGTAGGCGTCGGCGAGCCGGGTGGCGTCGCCGAAGCGGGACAGCCAGCGTGGGGAGTGCACCCCGAAGTCGGTGCCGGCGACGGCGCGTAACCGCTCCCGGACCTCGTCGATGGTGGGCGGTACGGCCCGGTCGGTGACCCCGGCGGCGGGGACGACGACGCGGCAGACACCGTCGCCGAAGGGGGTCAGGCTGAAGCGTCTGTCGACCTCCCCGAGCCCGGCCAGCGTGGCCGCGATCTCCTCGGGCGACATGCCGACCGCCAGCTCCCCCATCAGCGTCTCGGTCCGCGCGGGTTCGCCGGGGAAGGCGACGCCGAGCAGCTTGCGCACGGTGCTCCGGCCGCCGTCGCAGCCGACGAGGTGGCGGGCCCGCAGCCGGTGCCCGTCGGCCAGCGTGACGCCCACCCCCGCGTCGTCCTGGTCGAGGCCCACCACCGGCGTGCCGTGGCGGACCTGCGCCCCGAGGCCTGTCGCGTGCTCTTCGAGCAGCCGCACGACGACCGGCTGCGGGATGCCCAGCAGGTAGGGGTGGGCGGTGTCCAGGCCGGGGGGCGGGGGCGCGGCGATGGCCGCGAAGAAGCCGGCGGCGGGTCGCCGCCGGCCGTGCTCGTGCAGGCGGTCGAGCAGTCCGCGCATCGCCATCAGTTCGATGGTGCGCACGTGCAGGCCGACGATCCGCACCATCGAGGTGGGTTCGGTCTCCCGTTCCAGGACGAGGACCCGCACGTCGTGCAGGCGTAGTTCGGCGGCGAGCATCGCGCCGGTCGGACCACAGCCGACGATGATCACGTCGGCGTCGTGGGGTGGCCGGCCGGCAGGGGCCGGGACACCCGGTGCGGGCCCGACCGCTGCGGTGGACAAGGTGGGGGCGAGCGGCGACTGGTGCACGGGAAGCGCCTTCCGGGAGAGCCTGGTGGGTGGGGCGCTCCCGGGCGACGGTTACGTCGGTCGCCCGACCGCGACGGGCAGGGGGAGCACCCACGTGGGTACGGCGTTCATGGGTCTCACCTCCTCGGGTGGCGTCACGGGCAGCGGCAACCTATCCACCGGCCGGCGGCCTGTCCAGCGCTTTTTTCGGCCGCCCGGCCCCGAATTTCGAATGTTTCGGCGTCCGCCCGCCGACCGGCGACGGCAACCGGGTGTCATCCGTCCGGCCACTCCGGGTCCCGGCGCGTCCACCTGCGCGAATCCGACTCCCGCCAGCTCAGCCCACCCGGCGAGGTTTCCGGAACATTTCCGAAAGTTGTTGACAGTGCGGTAGACCGGTATCGATACTGACCCTTCGATGGGCATACACATGCATCAATTATTGACGTCATGTAGCGAGGAGGGTCCGTGGGCAGCAGCCTGAGGCGACGCAGGATAGTGAGCAGAACGGCCTTACCGGCGGCGGTGTTGTTGCTGGTCGGCGGCGCGGTGGCGGTCCAGTCCGGCACCCCGGCCGTCGCCGCCGAGACCACGCTGCGGGCCGCGGCGGCCAAGGCCGGGCTGTTCTTCGGCACCGCGTCCTCACCGAACCGGCTCTACCCGATCCTCGGTCAGGAATTCGGCCAGCTGACCCCCGAGAACGACATGAAGCCCGACCGGATCGCCACGTCGAGCGGTGGGCTGCAGAACACCAGCGGCGCGGACCAGCTGGTCAACCACGCGCAGAGCAACGGCATGCTGGTCCGGGGGCACACCCTGGTGTGGCACTCGCAGGCGGGCGCGCTGCAGGGGGCCAGCCAGGGCACGCTGAACACCTTCATCGGCAACGCCATCAACCGCTGGGGCAGCAAGATCGCCTACTGGGACGTGGTCAACGAGGCGCTGGAGGACAACAACACCGGCCGCCGCCGCAACCAGTGGCCGCACACCATGAACCGGGACGCCAACGGCGACGGCGACTTCTTCGACGCCGGGGACACCGACGTCATCCGGGACTCGTTCATCCGGGCCAAGCAGGTCGTGCAGGCCGGGGGCTACACCACCAAGCTCTGCATCAACGACTACGACGTCGAGGGGCTGACCGTCAAGGGCGGTGGCCCGAACCGCAAGGCCAACGCGCTGTACGACATCGTGCGGACCTACCGCCAGTACATCGACTGCGTCGGGTTCCAGTCGCACTTCAACGACAACCCGAACAGCATCATCAGCAACGACCTGCAGGCCAACATCCAGCGCTTCGCCGACCTCGGCGTCGAGGTGCACCTGTCCGAGGTCGACATCGACGACGACCTGAGCAACAACGACATCGGCGCCGGCCAGGCGGACAACTACCGCAAGGTCGTCCGGGCCTGCCTGAACGTCGCGAAGTGCACCGGCATCACCGTCTGGGGCATCTCCGACAGCGAGTCGTGGCGCTCCTCCGAGCGGGGCCTGCTGTTCACCGGCGGCAACGGCAACTACCAGAAGAAGGCCGCGTACTACGCCGTCCTCGACGAGCTGAACAAGGGCCGGACCACCACCCCGCCGACCACCACGCCGCCGCCGACCACCCCGCCGCCCACGACTCCCCCGCCCACCACCCCGCCGCCGACAACGCCGCCGCCCACCACCCCGCCGCCGACGACTCCCCCGCCGACCACGCCGCCGCCGGCGGGCGGCTGCACGGCCACGGTGTCGTTGAACTCCTGGACCGGCGGCTTCGTCGCCACCGTCCGGGTGACCGCCGGCAGCGCGCCGATCCAGGGCTGGAACGTCCAGCTCACCCTGCCGTCGGGTGCCGCGATCACCAACGTGTGGAGCGCCGAGCGCACCGGCACCAGCGGCAGCGTCCAGTTCAGCAACGTCAACTACAACGGCTCGGTCGCCGCCGGCCAGTCCACCGAGTTCGGCTTCCAGGGCACCGGGTCCGCCACCGGCCTGACCCCGGTCTGCACCGCCTCCTGAGCACCGCCCGTCCCGGGTGGGCGCGGACCGCCCGCCCGGGACGGGCACAGGGGACCGGCACGGGCCGGGAGAAACTCCTGACGGCGCGAGGACGACCCGGCGGGTGACCGCCGGGTCGTCCTCCGGTCATCCGGGCGGCAGGCTAGGTTGCCCGGATGAGTCTCCTCGATGACGTCGCGCAGCGGGACGGTTGGCGATGCTGGGTGTGCGACGAACCGGTCGACGCCGACATGTCGGTGAACCACGCGCGTGGTCCCAGTGTCGACAGCCGCACCGCCGACCGGAAGGCCAAGGTCGTGGAGCGGCTCGCGCACCGCGCCTGCAACAGCCGCAAGGGGGCGGTCAAGGTCGTCATCGCCTGGCCGGAACACCTGCACGTGGTGGAGCCCGCGCCGCTGATCACCGTCGCCGAGCGGCTCTCCCGCAAGGCAGGCCGTGAGCTGGTCGCCCGCTGTCCGCGCCGCAGGGACGCCCAGGAGGCGGCGGACTGGCTGGTGGACCGGTTCTCCCGGCTGGTGCCCGGACTGCCGGTGACCGCGAGCGTCGAGGAGGGCGGTGGGCAGTACCTCGTCGCCCTGACCAGCGGTCGTCGCTGACGGCGGGGGCTCGCCGCTCCCCCGGACGTCGGGTCAGCTCGGCAGGGCGTCGCCGCCCACCGCTCCCCGCGCCGCCAGGGTCGTCGGCCAACGCAGGCCGTCGAACGCCGCCGCGACCCGGGTACGGGTACGGTATCGCCCCCACACCTGCACCGAGGGCCGCGCAAGACGCGGATTCACTTCCGCATCCGGCCTCCGACCTGCGGGATCGACGATCGCCGGTGGCCGCCCGCGTGCCGGCGACGCAGCACCGCCAGGGCCGCCGACAGCAGCACCACCCCCGCGCCGGCACCGACCGACAGCCACCGGACCGGCACCGGGGACGGGTCGACGGTGGCGGCGATCCACTCCCCGAGGACGTCGGTGCGGGCACTGAAGTCGGGGCCCGGATGGGGACATCCCGGCCCGGTGCTGACCAGGGCCACCAGGACGGCCGTACCGTCGGCGCGCTCCCGGAAGTAGGGGCCGCCGGAGTCGTGCGGACACGGGCTGGTGTCCGCCCGGGGTCGCCGGCCGGAGGTCTCGACGAGGTCCGCACCGACCCGGTCGACGGTGAACTCGCCGGTCTGGAGCCGGTCCGTCGGCGCGGCGGCGTCGGCGGCGGTCAGGCCGTACCCGGTCAACCGCAGCACCTCGCCGGCCACCGGCGGCCCGTCGGCGATCTCCAGCGGCGGCACACCGGTGACCGCGGTGTCGAGTTCGACCAGGGCCACGTCCGCGCCGTCCGCCTGACGGACCGCGACGACGCCGGCCTCGTAGCCGTCCCGGCCGCCAAGGTCCGTCCGCCCCACCGTGACGGTGGTCCGCTCCGCCACCGTCCGGCTGACCCGCCGGCCGTCCGGGGTACGGAAGCAGTGGCCGGCGGTGATCACCCAGCGCGGGGCGACCAGCGCGCCGGAACACCAACTGTCCCGGGTGCCGCCGCCGCCCGCCGGCAGACCCGTCATGGTCAGCCGGGCGGTGAACCGGTACGCGCCGTCGGCCGCGTCCTCGCCGTGGGCGATCGCCGACGCCGGCCGGGGCGCGACGGGAGCGACGGCAACCGCCGTGGCCGCCACGGCGACCATGACACACTGTGTGGCGAGTCGGAGCACGGGTTCACCAGCCTGTACGTACGGGAGCAGGAACGCTGCGATGCTGCGCCCCCGGCCGTGCGGGCGGCGTCAGCGGCACCCTTATCGGTTCTTTATGCGCCGGGTGCCAGCCTTGCGGGCGGTCCCGGGCACGGGGGAGGCGACGGGAGGGGGACGGCGTGCGGGTGCTGATGGCCGACGACGAGCGGGTGCTGGCCGACATGGTCGCCGAGGGGCTGCGCCGGTTGTCCATGGCCGTCGACGTGGTCTACGACGGCGACAGCGCCCTGGAACGGCTCGCCGTCAACCGCTACGACGTGGCAGTGCTCGACCGGGACATGCCCGGCCAGACCGGCGACGAGGTGTGCCGGTGGATCGCCGGCTCCGCCACCGGCACCCGGGTGCTGCTGCTGACCGCCGCCGCCGGCATCCGGCACCGCGTCGAGGGCCTCGGCCTGGGCGCGGACGACTACCTGACCAAGCCGTTCGCCTTCGCCGAACTCGTCGCCCGGTTGCAGGCGCTGTCCCGGCGCTCGACCCCGGCGCTGCCCCCGGTGCTGGAACAGGACGGCCTCGTGCTGGACGTCACCCGGCACACGGCCACCCGGGACGGGATGCCGCTGGCGCTGTCGCCCAAGGAGTACGCCGTCCTGCACGTGCTGATGCGCGCCGGCGGCCGGGTGGTCAGCGCCGAGGACCTGCTGGAACAGGCGTGGGACGAGAACGCCGACCCGTTCACCAACACGGTACGGACCACCGTGATGACCCTGCGCCGCAAGCTCGGGGACCCGCCGGTGATCCACACCGTGCCCCGGGTCGGCTACCGGCTCGGGGCATGAACCTGCCCTCACCGGCCCGGCGGATGCTCCTGGTCGTCGGGGCGCTCCTGCTCGTCGCCCCGTTCGTGACGACGGCCGCCGACCTGCTGCTCGCGCTGTGGCGGGAGTTCGGCCCGTCGTGGTGCACCATCCCCGAGTTGCGGGCGCCGGGCGACGACGCCCCGTTCGTCTGCGTCCAGGTGTTCCGGCGGCCGAGCATCCCCCTGGCGATCGCCGTGACGATCGTGCTGCTGACCCTGCTGGCCGCCGCCTACCCGGCCGTGCGCTGGTGCCTGCGTCCGCTGCGGGACCTCGTCCCGGTGATCGCCGACGTCGGGCCGCAGAACCTGGGCCACCGGCTCAGGCCCGGTCCCGGCCGCGATGAGCTGGCCGTCCTCGGCCGCACCATCGACGAGATGATGGACCGGATCGCGGTGGGCTACGAGGCGCAGCGCCGGTTCGCCGCCGACGCGTCCCACGAGCTGCGCACCCCGTTGGCCGTCCAGCGCACCCTGATCGAGGTCGGCCTGACCCGCACCCTCACCGACGACCAGCTCGCACTGCTCGCCGCGCAACTGCTGGAGACCAACGAACGCAACGAACGCCTCATCGAGGGGCTGCTGGTGCTCAGCGAGAGCGACCGTGGCCTGCTGACCCGCGTCCCGCTGCGGCTCGACCGGATCGTCGCGACGGTGCTCGACGCCCACCGCAGCCGCGCCGAGCAGGCCGGGGTCACGATCGTCAGCCGGCTGAGCCCCCGGCTGGTCGTCGGTGAGCAGGTGCTGCTGGAACGGCTGGTCGTCAACCTGGTGCAGAACGGCCTGAAGTACAACCGGCCCGACGGCACCCTTACGGTTCAGGTGGGCACCGATCCGGCGCTGGTGGTCGAGAACACCGGCGACGACGTCCCCCCGGACGAGGTCGCCGCCCTGTTCGAGCCGTTCCGACGCCGGTTCGGCAAGCGTATCGACCACAGCGGCGGCGCGGGCCTCGGCCTGGCGATCGCCCGTTCGATCACCCGGGCGCACGAGGGCATCATCACCGCCTCCTCCACCGGCCGCGACGGGCTGCGGGTGCAGGTCACCTTCCCGACCGTGGACACCGGCACGGACGACGGCTGAGTCGGCGGGCCGACCCGACGCTCAGTCGTTGTCGCCCGGACGGGCGACCGGTTCGCCGCCGATGCAGCCCACGTTCACCTCGAACTCCCCCGCCGGGCCGGCGAAGGTCACCTCGGCGTCGTCGTCCGGGCCCCGGTCCACGTCCTTCACCCGGTAGTCCTGCGCCGGTGCCCAGGAGACCAGCCGCACCTCGGACCCGACGCACTCGGCGACCGCCGTACCGCCGGGGGTGGAGAAGCTGCGACGCTGGCCGGGCGTCGCGGCGGGGCCGACGGTCGGGGACGACGACGCGGACGCCGCCGGGGCCGACGGTGCCGCCGGGGTCGGCTCGGGGGCCGCCAGGGCCCGCTCCACCTCGGCCTGGCTGCGCACCCCGCCGGGGGTGCCGGTGATGCTCTCCCCGACCAGCCGGATCGCGGCCACCCCGATCAGGGTGGCGAGCACGGCGGCGGCCAGCCAGCCGGCGGTGGCGAGGAGCGTACGGCGACCCATGCCCCGACTATGCCCGACCCGTCGCCAAGCCGGGCCCGGCGGCAGGATAAGCGGAGGTTAAGAGCCGGCCCGTCAGCCGGTGGCACCGGCTAGCCTGCCTAGCGGTGGCAACCCTGCTCCTGATCGGGGACGACGGATGAGACGGCGGCTGGCGCTGCTGGTCGCGGCGACCAGTTGCCTGATCCTGGTGGCCTTCCTGGTGCCGCTGGCCCTGCTGGTGCGCACGGTCGCCGAGGACCGGGCCACCGTCCGGGCGACCGCCGACGTGCAGGGGCTGGTGCCGGTCGTCGGCACCGCCGACACCGCGACGATCCGGTTGACCGTGGAACAGCTCACCGCCGAGTCGGGGCGGCCGGTCAGCGTCTACCTGCCCGACGGCACGGTGCTCGGCGCGCAGGAGCCGCGTACCCCCGCGGTGGCGCTCGCCGCCCGGGGCCAGAGCCTCACCGCGGAGCTGGACGGCGGTCGGGAGATCGTGATCGCGGTGCAGGGCCGGCCCGACGGCACCGGCGTGATCCGCACCGTGGTGCCCCGCGCCGACGTCACCGCCGGGGTGGCCCGCGCCTGGCTGGTGCTGGCCGCCCTCGGCATCGTGCTCGTGCTGCTCGGCCTCGCCGTGGCCGACCGGCTGGCCCGCACCCTGGTCCGACCGATCACCGAGCTGTCCTCGGTCTCGCACCGGCTGGCCAACGCCGAGCTGACCGCCCGCGCCGAACCGGCCGGCCCGCCGGAGCTGCGGGAGGTCGCCGGTGCGCTCAACCACCTGGCCGCCCGGATCCAGGTGCTGCTGCGGGAGGAACGCGAGCAGGTGGCGGACCTGTCGCACCGGCTGCGGACACCGTTGACGGCGTTGCGGCTGGAGGCGGAGTCGCTGCGTGACCCGGACGACGCGGCCCGGGTGGCGGCGGCCGTGGACGGGTTGGAGCGGGCGGTGACCGGCCTGATCCGGCAGGCGCGCTGGCGCAGCGACCCGGCCGACGGTGCTCCCGGCGCGGTCGCCGCCGACGCCGCCGCGATCGTGGGGGAACGGGTCGCCTTCTGGTCGGTGCTGGCCGAGGACACCGGCCGCACCGTCGACCTCGACCTCGCGGCCGGGCCGCTGCCGGTCGGGGTGCCCGCCGACGAGTTGGCCGCGGCCGTGGACGCGCTGCTGGGCAACGTCTTCGCGCACACCCCGGAGGGCACCGGCTTCACCGTCCGGTTGACCCGGGAAGGGGCCGGGGCCGCGCTGACCGTCCGCGACGCGGGACCGGGGATACCGGCCGTGCTGGTGGAACGGGGGGCCAGCCAGGCCGGCTCGACCGGGCTGGGCCTGGACATCGCCCGGCGGGCCGCGCAGGCCAGCGGCGGCCGGCTCGACCTGGGGTCGGGCGCGCAGGGTGGCGCGGTGGTGACGCTGCGGCTCGGGCCGCCCCGGTCGGCCTTAACCGGAGCTTAGGGTCGGCGCAGCGCGCCGCTATCCACCGCCGGGGCACGCTGGGCGCACCAACCGAGAAACTCCGGAGGTACGCATCATGAAGCGCACATCCCTGCTCCTGGCCGCTGCCGGCGGCGCCGCCGTCCTCGCCGTCACCGGCACGGCGATCGGCGTGTCCGCCGCGGAACGGGCCCCCGGCCCCACCGCCACCGCGACCACCGCCCCGGCCCCGGTGGACCCCACCGTCGCGCCGACGGCCGCCACCCCCGGCGGTACGCCGACGGCGGGGACGCCGGGTGGCGGCCCGACGACGGGGACGCCGGGTGGCAGCACCGCCCCGGCCACCGACGACGCGGTGAGCCAGCAGCGGGCCGGTGAGATCGCGCTGGCCAAGGTGGGTGGTGGTCGGATCACCGAGGTCGAGCGGGAGCAGGAGGGGGACCGCCCGGTCTGGAGCGTGGAGATCATCGACGGCGACACCGAGCACGAGATCGACGTCGACCGGGACAGCGGCGGCATCGTCAAGTCCGAGCAGGAGAAGGCGGACGCCGACGACCTGTCCGGTCGCGACGACGACTCCGACGACCAGGACGACGACTCCGACGACCAGGACGACGACGGCGACGACGACTGACCGTCCGGGTGGCGGTCAGAAGGTGTACAGGTCGACCGTGAGGCCACCGGCACCGGAGCGGCTGACCGCCACCCAGTCCGTGCCGGCTCCGACGAGCCACCCCGGATAGCGGCCGAGCTGCCGGCCGGTGTCCACCTCGTACACGAGCACCATCGGGCGCTCGTCCTCGGCTGCGCTGACCGCCACCAGCCCGGCCGTCACCGCCGACCGCCAGCTCGCCGACGTGCCGGGCAGCATCGGGTCCGGCGCGGTCCAGCGGGAGACGCCGGTGGCCAGGTCGAGCAACGCCAGCGCACCCGTGTCGGCGGTGTCGCGTACCAGGACCGACCGGTCGTCGCCGTCGATCGGCACGCCCGCGTTGGCACCCTGCCAGACCGTCCGACCGGTGCGCAGGTCGACCAGTTGCGGTCGCTCGTCGGCGGTGACCGCGACGAGCCGGGTCCCGGCCCCGATCAGCTCCCTGCCGCTGCGGGGGTGCGCCAGCCGCTTGGCGCACCCGCCGTCCTCCCGACGCCCGCTGTAGACCGCGCCGGACCAGCCCTTCGCCCCGGTGCGCGCGTCGACGCTGGCGATGCTGACCGTGCAGCGCCCGTCCCCCTCGGGCGGGTCGTGGTCGGTGCTGACCAGCAGGTCGTCGGCGGCGAAGCCGAACCAGGCCCGGTTCGGCAGCCGCCCGGCGCCGGCCCGCCCGGTGGTGGGGGCGACGGGGGTGTAGGTGGCCGCCCGGGCGGAGGCGCTCAGCCGCACCACGACGTACCGGCCGGCGGCCGGCGCGTACGGCAGGCGCGCGCCGAGGGTCACGTCGCTGACCCGGGCGAACCGGTCGGAGGGCAGTTTCCACAGTTGGCGGCCGCTCTCCAGCTCCCGGCCGATGATCACGCAGGTCGCCTTCGTGCCGGCACCGACGCATTCCCGGGCGTGGACGACCGTGCCCTGCACGACGACGTCCTGACTGCCGTCGGCCCGCCACCGGGTGGCCCCCGTGAGCGCGTCGAGCACCTCCACGCCGCCGCCGTCGTTGTCGCCGGCCACGATGGACCCGTCGGCGATCACGTACCGGTAGCCGCCGTCGAGCGGGTGCCGCCACCGCTCCTGCCCTGTGCCCCGGTCCACCGCCCGCAACTCCCGCTCGTCGGGGACGACGATGAGCTGACCGGTCTCCCCCACCTCCTGGTCGATCCGTCGCAGCGACACCGACCAGGCCAACGCCGGGCCCGGCGGGGGCGACGGGTCGGGCCCGTCGCGCAGCCGCTCGGGGGTCTGCTCGACCGGGGCCGGTGGTCGCTGCGGGCGGTGCTGCGCGCAGGCGGGAAGCCCCACGACCAGGGTCAGGGCGGCAGCGGCGGTACGCCAACGGGCTGGTCGGTGCGACGGCACGGGTTCCCCCTCGGTGGACGGTCGAGCCGTCACCCTAGGACCCGCGCACCTCCCCTGCCACCTGACGGTCGATGCGCCGGTCCCGACGGCGCGGGACATCCACCCCTGGCCGGCGGGACAGGACGCGGACCAGGCTGCGCTGCGCGTCCGATCCGGCGGCGCGCGGTGATCCGGAGGAAGCCCGTGGGTGTGCTGGTGCGGTCCCCGATGCCGACGGCGGCCGGTGCCGCTGTCCGTGGCGGTGGTGGTGGTCATGCTGGGACAGTGGACCGGCCATGCCGAACGTATCTGTGACCGCGCGGTCGACCGGGTGGGCGGTGCTCACCGGCACCGTCCTGCTCAGCCTCGGCGCGGTCGTCGCCTGGGCGGTGGCGACGCCGTCGTGGTCCGCCGCCCAGCTCTACTCGCTGGTCGACCTGCTGGACGGCATCGTCTACGGCACCCTGGCGTGGCTGATCCTGAGCCGGCAGCGGACCGGCAGCCGGATGCCCGCCGTGATCGCCTGCGCGGCGGCGCTGGGCAGCGCGGTCGCCGCCTGTGCCGGCCAGTGGCAGCTCGTCGTGGGCGGGCCACCGGTGCTGACCGCGCTGCACCGGTGGGCCTGGGTGCCCGGCCTGTACGCGCTGGTCGTGGTGATGCCCTGGCTGCTGCCGGACCGGCCGTTGGAGCGGTTCGGCCGGGGCGCGGTCGCCGCCGGGGTCGGCTACGTGGTGGTGACGATGGCCGCCGCCGTCACCGCGCCACCGCCGCTGGGGGTGCTGCCGCTGCCGGACGGGCTGCGGGGCGTGCGGGCCGCGCTGCTGCCCGTCCTGCCGTACCCGCTGGTCGGGCTCGGCCTGCTGGCCTGCGCCGGGTTGGGGTGGCGGTGGCGACGTGGTCCCGCCGCGCAACGCCACGGCCTCGGTTGGGCGACGGCCGGCAGCGGGCTGCTCACCCTGGCCTTCCTCGCCACCCTGCTGCCCCCGGCCGTCCCGGCGGCCCTGCCGGCGCTGCTGATGCTCGCCTCGCAGGCGTTCTTTCCCGCCGCGGTGGCGGTGGTGGTGCTGCGCCAGCAGCTGTGGGGGCTGCGGCTGGCCGTGCGCCGCACCCTCGTGTGGTACCTGATGACCGCGGTGGTGATCGCCGCCTACTGCGCGACGGTGGCGCTGCTCGACCGGTTGCTGCCGCAGCGGCTGCCGCTGCCGCAACTCGTCGTGACCGGGGTGCTCGCGGCGGCCTTCCAGCCGATGCGCGAGGTGGTGCAGCGGCGGGTGGACCGGCTCGTGCACGGTGAGGCCCCGGAGCCGCTGCTGCACCGGGTGGTGCACAGCGTCGGCAGCACCACCGAGATCAGCGCGACGATCGCCGCCGCGCTCCGGCTCGCCGAGGTGCGCATCACCGAGGGTGGGCCGCAGCCACCGCCGGACCCGTACGGCTGTCCGTTGACCGTGCCGTTGACCAGCGGCGACCGGCTCGTCGGCCAGTTGCACGCCTGGCCCCTGCCCGGTGAGCTGCTCGACGGGCGGGCCCGCGAGTCGCTCGCCGTCCTCGCTCCGGTGGTCGCCGCGGTCGTGGACCTGGCCGGCACCAACCGGGACCTGGCCCGCTCGCGCCAACGGCTGGCCGAGGTGCGCGACGAGGAACGCCGCTCCCTGCGCCGCGACCTGCACGACGGTCTCGGCCCCGCGCTCAGCGGCATCGGGTTGGGACTGGCCGCCACCCGCAACCTGCTGCGCCGGGACCCGGATCGGGCCGAGGACCTGCTGGACCGGTTGACCGGCGAGCTGACGGCACGGGCGGCGGAGGTGCGGGACATGGCGCACGGCCTGCTGCCCCCGGTGCTCGCCGACGGCGGCCTGAGCCCCGCCCTGCACCTGCTGCGGGACCAGTACGCCCGCAGCGGCCTGCGGATCGTGCTGCACGGGCCGGCCACCCTGACGCCGCTGCCGGAACCGGTCGCGACCGCCGCCTACGGGGTCACCGCCGAGGCGATCCGCAACGTGCAGCGGCACGCCGGGGTGGACCGGTGCACCGTGTCGCTGGACCAGCGGCCCGACCGGCTGCGGGTCACCGTCACCGATCAGGGTCGGGGCCTTCCGTCCGGCCCCACCGGCCACGGCGTCGGCCTGCACGCGATGCGGGAGCGGGCCGAGGCGGTGGGCGCGACCCTCACCGTGGGGCCGGCCGGCTCCCGGGGCACCACCGTCTGCCTGACCGTCCCCCTGGAGCAGCCGTGACCGACACCCCGATCCGCGTCGCCGTGGTGGACGACCACCCGGTCTTCCGGCTGGGCATGGGCGCGCTGCTCGACACTCTGGGTGGCATCGAGTGCGTGGGCGAGGCCGCCGACGCGTCGACCGCCGTGGCGCTCGTGGCCCGGGTACGCCCGGACGTGGTGCTGATGGACCTGCACCTCGGCCAGGGGTCGGGGATCGAGGTGACCCGGCTGCTGCGCCGCGACCATCCGTCGGTGCGGGTGCTGGTGGTGAGCATGCTCAACGACGACGCGTCCCTGGTCGCCGCGCTGCGCGCCGGAGCCCGCGGCTACCTGCTCAAGGGCGCCTCCGCCGCCGACGTGGAGCGGGGCATCCGGGGGGTGGCCGGCGGTGACCTGGTCCTCGGGGGCCCGCTCGCCGACCGGGCCGGCGCGCTGCTGGGTGCCCGCGCCGACGTTCCGTTCCCGCAGCTCACCGACCGGGAACGGGAGATCCTCGAACTGCTCGCCCGGGGGCTGTCGAATCCGCTGATCGCGCACCGGCTCGGGTTGAGCGCCAAGACCGTCCGCAACAACGTCTCGGTCATCCTGGTCAAGCTGCACCTGGGCAGCCGCGCCGAGGCGATCGCCCTGGCCCGCGACCACGGGCTGGGCGCGCCCAGCCCGGCCGAGGCCCCGGCGGCCCCGGTCCCGGGCCTGTCGTGACCGGGGGCGACCGCGACCCCGGTCACGGGCCGGCCGGCGGCCCGACCGCCGGTCGGGCCGGAATCGGGCGGTCACCCGGCCGGCGGGACGCCACCGTCGGCGGGTCGGCGCGGTCGGGCGTCGGGCAGGGTGACGCCGGTGAGCTGCGCACAGTAGGCCAGCAGGTCCTCCCCGAGCCCGGCGAGCCGCGACGGCGACGGCCGCCAGTCGCGGGTGCTGACGTACCGCCCGCTGGCCAGGACGTCGGGGTCGGTGCCCACGGCGAGGCGCACCTGGGCGCGGGCGGCGTCGTCGGGGCTGGTCGGGGCGGTGGCACCACCCATCCGGGTGCGCACCCAGCCGGGATCGAGGGCGTTGCTCAGGGTGGCGGGCCAGCGGCGGGCGACGGCGACGGCGAGCGCCAGGTCCAGCAGCTTCGAGGTGCAGTACGCCTCGATGCCGTCGAAGGGGCGGGTGTCGTAGCGCAGGTCGGTCAGGTCAGCCACCCCGTCGGCGGCCATCGCCGACGACACGAACACCAGCCGGCCGGGCGGCGGCAGCAGCGCCGTCAGCAGGTACGGCGCGAGCACGTTGACCTGGAACGTCGACTCCAGCCCGTCGCCGGTCAGCTCCCGCTCGACGGCGTCGAGGCGGGCGATCCCGGCGTTGTGGACGATCGCGTCGTACCTGCCGAACGCGGCCAGCGACCGGGCCAGCGCCGTGGTCTCCTCGAGGGAACCCAGGTCGCCGACGACGATTCCGGCCGCGTCGGGGACCGCCGCCTTGGCGACCGCCGCCCGTTGCTCGTCGCGGGCGTGCAGTACGACGCGGTGCCCGGCGGCGACGAGCTGCGCCGCGGTACGCCGACCGATGCCGTCCACCGACCCGGTGACCACCATGGTGCCCATACCGTTCCCTCCGTCCTGGTGCGACCGCACCCCGGGCAGGTCGTTGCCCCGACCGATGGGACCGCGCGTCACTTGGTGACGGCTGAACGGGGCCGCCACCGGGCACGCCAGGTGCACGCCAAGTGGTGCTTGCTGTGCTGGACGGATGAAGAGAATCCTCGCCATCGGCCTGGCGCTCACCCTCAGTGCCGGGCTGACCGTGACCGCGGCCGGAACCGCCCTCGCCCGCCCCTACTGCGACGTACCCAACCCGCCACCGGCCTGCGACGACGGCCCGGCCGAGCCGACTCCCCCGCCGGTGGGCAGCGACAGGTACCCGATGGGCTGGCTGGAGTCGTGGGAGTACGTCGGCGGGGCGGTCCGGGTCAGTGGCTGGGCCAGCGACCCCAACGGCGGCCCGGTGCAGGTGACGGTGCAGACCGACGTGCCGCCGGCGGTGACCCGCCCGGCGAACCTGTGGCACGTCGAGCGGGGCGGTTTCGTCGGCTTCTCGTTCACCGTGCCGAGTTCGGCGCTGGCCGGGGTGCACACGTTCTGTATCACCGCGAACAACGTGCCCGACGGCAGCCAGCCGGTGCCGGAGGTCGTGCCGCTGTCGTGTCCGCAGTACCGGATCAGCCCGGCGACGCCGAGCGGGCTGACGCTGTCCGCCGGCTACCAGGAGGGCAAGCGGACGTTGGACGTCACCTTCACCGACAACTCGGTGCGGGAGGACAACTACCGGATCGACCTGAGCTGGCTGCAGACCACACCGGACGACACCCCGACCGATCCGGGGCTGCCCACCACCCCGCCGGGCGGGCCGTCGCTGCCGACCCCGCAGCCCACCTGGGGTGCGCCGATCCCCACCACCGAGGTCGGCGTCGCGCGGGCGGTCATCTACGGCACCCCGGACACCGGGCGGCGTACCTGGCACTTCACCCACATGCCGCAGGCCTTCGTGCACGTGGTGGTGGTCGCGAACGAGGCCGGTCTGACCTCCGCCGCGCTCAGCGGGGGCATCTCCACCCGCTGAGCGGGGGCCGGGCGTGACGGCGGTCGGCGTGCTCGGGCCGGTGCGGGCGGTCCGCGACGGCATGCCTGTCGACCTCGGCGCGCCCCGGCAACGTGCGGTGCTGGCCCGGCTCGTCGCCGGCGGCGGGCACGTCGTGTCGGTGGACCGGCTCGTCGACGATCTGTGGGCGGGCGACCCGCCGCCCCGGGCCCGGGCCGCCCTGCAGGTGTACGTGTCGAACCTGCGCCGTGTCCTGGAACCGGACCGTCGCGCCCGGACCCCCGCCCGGGTCCTGGTCACCGTCGCCCCCGGGTACGCCCTGCGGCTACCGACCACGCAGGTGGACGCCTGGCGGTTCGAGGCGGCGCTGCGGTCGGCGACGCCGGACACCGCGCCCGGTCCTGTCGCGGCGCTCGCCGTCCTCGACGCGGCGCTCGCCTGCTGGGGTGCCGACGCCCCGTACGCCGAGTTCGGTGGCCAGCCGTGGGCGGACCGGGAGGGGGAGCGGCTGACCCAGCTCCGGGCGGGCGCCGTCGAGCAGCGCGCCGGGCTCCTGCTCGAACTCGACCGACCGCACGAGGTGGTGCGCGACCTCGACCCGCACGTCCGCGAGCATCCGCTGCGGGAACGGGCCGCGATGCTGCTCGCGGTCGCCCTGTACCGCCTCGGTCGGCAGGCCGACGCGTTGGACGTGCTGCGTACGATCCGTGCGACGCTGGCGGAGCAGTTGGGCATCGACCCCAGCCGGGCCCTGCGGGCCCTGGAGACGGACCTGCTACGGCAGAGCCCCCGGCTGGAGCCGGCCGTCCCCGGGCCGCCGGTGCGCGCCGATCCCGGCCCGCCGTCGGCGGCGAGCGGGCCGCCCGCCGCGCCGGACCCGCACCAGGTGTGGGGACGTACGGCGGAACTGACCCGGCTGCGGGCGGCGGCCGACCGGGCCGCCCGGTCGGGGCTCGGCATCTGCTGGCTCGGCGCGGAGGCCGGGGCGGGGAAGTCGACGCTGGTGCGGCAGCTCGCCGGGGCCCTCGCCGACGCCGGGTGGCGCACGGCGGTCGGCACCTGCCCGCCGGTGGCGGGTGCTCCGCCGGCGTGGGCGTGGCGTGAGGTGGTCGCCGCCACCAGGCGGTTCCTGCCGCCCGGGGAGACCGGGGACCGGGACCTGCGCCCGCTGACGGACCCCGCCGGGCCGGACGACACGCGGGGCGGGTACGACGAGTTCCACCTCTGTCGGGCGCTGTCCGCCCACCTGTCCCGGCTGACCGGGCACGGTCCGCTGCTGCTGGTCGTCGAGGACGTCCACCACGGCGACGGGGCTACCCTGCGGGTGCTGCGGCAGCTCGCCGCCGCGCTCACCGGCGCCCCGGTGCTGGTGGTGGTGACCTACCGGCCGGACGAGATGACCGACGACGTGGTGGCGGCGCGGGCGGCACTGGCCGGCGTACCGGCGGTCGAGGTTCCGCTCGGTGGTCTCGACGCGCAGGCCGTCACCGCGTTGCTGCGCCGGCACGGCGTGCACGACGCCGCGCTGCTGCGCACGGTCCGGGAACGCGCGGCGGGCAATCCGCTGTTCGCCATCGAGCTGGCCGGGCTGGTGGCGGCGGAGGGGCCGGCGGCGGCCCGCGACGGGGTGCCCGCCGGCCTCGGGCACCTGCTGGCCCACCGGTTGGCACGGTTGCCCTCGGACGCGCGGACGGTGCTGCGGCACGCCGCGGTCTGTGGCGTGGAGGTCGACGTCGATCTCCTGCTCGCGGTCGACGGCGGACCGGAGGAACCGGTCCTCGCCGGCCTGGAGGCCGGCGTGGCGGCCGGCCTGCTCGTCGAGCCCGCACCGGGGCGGGTGCGGTTCGCCCATGCCCTGATGCGCGACGTGCTCTACCACGGCCTTCCGTTGCTGCGCCGGACCCGGCTGCACGCCCGCGTCCTCGCGGTGCTCCGCGAGCAGCGACGCGACGACGTGGCCACGTCGGGACGGCAGGCGCTGGCGGCGCTCACCCCGTCCGCCGGCGGTGTGCGCCGGCCGGCGAGGGCGGAGGTGACGGTCGGCCATCCGGCCGCGCCCGGATGAACAGCCGCCGGGAGGGACAGGACGTTGCCGGACGGGGACGGCTACCGGGTCCGGGGCCGCTGGAGGGCGAGGTGGTCGAGCAGTTGGGTCAGTCCGTCGTCCCGGGGCGCCACCTCCAGCGCCGGATCGTCGGCGAGGACCGCCTGTTGGAGCAGGTGCAGCCGCTTCGACGGCTCCAGCCCCAGTTCCTCCACCATGGAGGTGCGCAGCCGGTGGAAGACCGCCAGGGCCTCGCGCCGCTGGCCGCTGCGGTGCAACGCCACCATCAGCTGCGCGCAGAGGTTCTCGTTGAGCCCGTGCTCGGCGATGAGCAGGGTGAGTTCGGCCAGTACGTCCTGGTGGTGGCCGAGGCGCATGCGCGCCTCGATGCACTGTTCGACGGTGGTGAGCCGGGTCTGTTCCAGCGCCTTGAGGCGGGGCTCGGCCACGGTTCCGGCACGTACGTCGGCGAGCGCCGGGCCGCGCCAGAGCGCGCAGGCGCGCACCAGCAGCGCCGCCGCGTCGACGTTCTCACCGGCCGCCAGGGCGCGTCGACCGGCCGAGGCGAGCTGTTCGAACAGGCGCAGGTCGAACTCGTCGGGGCCGACCCGGAACACGTAGCCGCCGGGGACGGTGACCAGCACCCGCTTGGCCACCTCGGCGACCGGGACGTCGAGCAGGCCGGCGAAGCACTTGCGGATCTGGAGCACGTACGTCTGGAGCGTGGTCAGTGCACTGACCGGTGGGGACGCGCCCCACAGGTCCTGGATCAGCGCGGAGACCGGCACGGTCTGGTCCGCGTTGAGCAGCAGCAGGCCCAGCACGCTGCGGGGTTTCGGGGCGGTCGGTGTGGCGGTGTGACCGGCGTGGGCGAGCACGAGCGGTCCCAGGATCTGGATCTCCATTGCCTCTCCCCCAGAGCACGAACTGCCCGCGTCGACGTGCCGCCGCGGGGGCCGAACGACAGCGGAAACCACACCTATCCATAGACAGGCGTCAGCTACAGGCGACATTCGGGCCTTTTCGCGTCGCAGTGGTGCGACGTTCGACTGAGAGGCTAGCCGGTTTCTGAGCGATCGTCGTCAATTGTTCGAGCAATTTTCGAGGATCGGGGGGAAAACCGAGGCCAGACCCCTCGGCGAGGCGGAAGAGCAGGGCCCTGCGGTGACCCGGGACGGGCGGCAGTCACCCACACATCGACATCATTGATGGCCTTCATTAAAAAACGGGATGGGTCGCCCCGAAGCGTCCCGAGCGCCACGCTTCGGACGGGCCGGTTCACCGCCGGCGCAGCGCCGCCGCCCCGACCCGCCAGAGGATCTCCGGACGGCGCAGCCGGGCGGGGCCGGCCGTCAGGTTGACGACCTCCAGGAAAGCCCGGTGGACCACCTCGTCGGTCACGGTGGCGTGCTGGACCGCCTCGGCCAGGCCCCGGCGCAGCCGCCAGCCGAACGGTCGGGCGACGGTCACGTGCGGCAGGTAGCAGTCCTGCGCGGCGGAGAAGTCCCAGGCGTCGTCCACCACCGCCCGCACCCGCCGGAAGTACCCGTACGCCGGCCGGTCCACCGCGCCCGGCTCGGCGAGCCACTCGCCGAGCGCGACCGCCTGCAGGGCCGCCACCGAGATGCCCTGTCCGTAGGTCGGGTTGAACGAGGCGACCGCGTCACCGATCGCCACCAGCCCGGCGGGGAACCGGTCCAGCCGGTCGAAGTCCCGGCGGACGCTGTCGGGAAAGCGGTGCACGTACACCTCGCTGGCCGGCTCGCACGCGTCCGGCAGCAGCCGCAGCGGGGTGGCCGGGTCCGACCGGCAACGCTGCAGGAACCCGCCCAGGTCACGGCCCGGCCGCCGGTCGCCGTAGCCGCTGACCAGCGTCAGCCAGCGGTTCCCCTCGACGGGCGTCATCGAGCTGGGTCCGGTGCGCGCCCGGCTCGGCGTGTGGACCGAGTACACCGCCACGTGCCCGGCCAGCCGCTGGCCGGGTTCCCGGTGGAACAGGCAGGTGGCGTAGCCGAGGTCCAGGGCCATCCGGCGTTTGTCGGGGGCGGGGTAGCCGAGCCGGCCGAGCCAGTCGGCCAGCCGGCTGGACCGCCCGGTGGCGTCCACCACGAGGTCCGCGCCGTGCCGCTGGGCGTCGGTGTGGCCCGGGGCGCGCACCAGCGCCCCGTCGACCCGGCCGGCGGTGGCGGTGAGCCCGACCGCGGTCCCGCCGACCAGGGCCACGTTGGGCAGCGCGAGGACCCGCCGGCGGAGGTGCCACTCCAGGAACGGCCGGGACACGCTGACCACGCTGCCGCCACGTACCGGGACCTTGGCCCGGCCGTTGAGGAACCACTGCGCGCCACCGGGACCGCTGGTGACCAGTTGGCCGCCCTCGCGCACCATCTGCCGTACGACGCCGGGCAGCAGCCGGTCGATGACCGTCCGGCCCCGGCCGAGCAGGGTGTGCGCCTGGCTGCCGTGCGGCGCGCCACGGCGGATCACCGGGGCGTCCGCCAACCGGTCGGGCTCGACGATCCACACGTGGTCGGCGTGGTCGGCCAGGACCCGGGCGGCCACCAGGCCGGCGATGCTGCCGCCGAGGACGAGCGCGGTCCGCATCAGCGACCGACGGCCGGCCGGGGGCGGCCGGGCCACGCCGACGCGCGGGCGACCGCCAGGACGTGACCTGGCAGCTCCCGGTGGGTCACCAGGACGCCGGGGGCGTCGACGGCGGCCCGCCACGCCGGTGGCGCCGGCGGCGCGGTGCGCCAGCGCAGCAGCCGGCCGCCGCACAGCCCGGTGCCGTGCAGCTTGGCCACCGCCTCCTTGCCGGTCCACAGCGCCAGGAAGTCGACGCCGAGCCGTTGCGCCGGCCGACCGCGTAGCCAGTCGGTGTCCTCCGGGGCGAACCACCGCCGGCTCAGCGCCACCGCGGGCAACGGGCGCAGCGCCTCCACGTCGACGCCGACCGGTCCGTGTCGGGACACCGCCACCGCGACCAGGCCACGGGTGTGGCTGACGCTGGTGTGCCAGCCGGTGGCGACACCGCGCAGCACCGGCGCACCCGTCGCCGTGTGCTCCACGGTCACCGCGGCCGGCGGGACGCCGGCCAGCGCCGCGGCCGTCTCGACGAGTAGCGCGCGGGCCGTCGCCCGCCCGTCGTCCACCGTGCGGCGCAGCCGCACCACCAGGTCAGCCGGCACGACGGTACGCCCCGACGGAGCACCCGACCGCAGCGACCGCACCCATTCGATCCCCCACGGCTCCCCATTGACGACAATTGTCAGCGCACCCTGGTTAATGCGAGGATGACCGGGCCGAATCGACCATACCGAGGCGCCTGCGGGCCCGGCCCGCACTTCTCTGGACATTCACTAGAGTCTCAGTGGAGGGCCATCCGTGGCGCGTGACGACGATTACTTCCGCAAGCGGCTGCTCACGGTGCTCTGTGCCACCTGGACGGCGCAGGCGTGTTCGGTGTTCGCCCTGCTCGGCCTGGCCGACCGGATCGCCGCGGGCACCACCGGCGGCGGCGAGCTGGCGACCGCCGCCGGACTGGACCCGGTGGCGCTGCGCCGGTTGCTCGCCGCGCTCGCCGACGCCGGTGTCCTGCGCCAGACCGGTCCCGACGACTTCGTCCTGTCCGGCATGGGGGAATACCTGCGCACCGACGTCCCCGGTTCGGTCCGCGACACGGCGGTCCTGTACGGCCAGGAGGTCTTCGCCTCGTTCGCCGGCCTGCTCGACACCGTCCGCACCGGCCGGCCGGCCTTCACCGACCGCTTCGGCGAGTCCTTCTACGAGTACCTGGGCGGGCATCCCGAGCTGGCCGCGACGTTCAACGGGGCGATGTCCACCGCCCCGGAACCGCCGCCGCCCCCCGCCCGGCTGTTCGACGACGCCCGTACGGTGGTGGACCTCGGTGGCGGCGACGGCGGCCTGCTCGCCGACCTCCTGCGGGCCCGCCCCGGGCTGCGCGGGGTCCTCGTCGAGCTGCCCGAGGCCGCCGCCCGGGGACGTGCCCGGCTCGCCGCCGCCGGGGTCCTGGACCGGGTCGACGTCGTCGTCGGCAGCTTCTTCGACCGGGTGCCCACCGGCGGGGACCGGTACGTGCTGCGGCGGGTCCTGCACAACTGGGACGACGGGAACGTCGCCCGGGTGCTGGCCCGGGTACGGGCGGCGATGCCGGCCGGGGCGCGGCTGCTGGTGCTGGAGGAGCTGCTGCCGGCACAGCCGCAGCGGGCCGGCGCCGGCGCGGGCACCTGGGGGGCACCCCGCAACCGGATCGTGGATCTGCTGATGCTGGTCCTGATGGAGGGCCGGGACCGCACCGCGGCGGAGTACGGCCGGCTCCTCGCCGACGCCGGCTTCGCCGTCACGGGCGTCACCGACGGCGCGATCGAGGCAGTCCCGGTCTGAGCCGGCGGATCGGCCCCGACCCGCCGGGGCCGACTCGTCGTTTCCCGGCTCAGCGGGCGGACCGGGTCAGCAGCAGCCCCTCCTGGGCCACCGTGGCCACCAGGTCGCCGTCGCGCGTGTACAGCCGACCGGTCGCCAGGCCACGACCGGCCGCCGCCCACGGGCTGTCGCAGTCGTACAGCAGCCACTCGTCGGCCCGGCAGGGTCGGTGGAACCACACCGTGTGGTCGATGCTGACGCCGAGGTCACCCGGACCCCACTCGGTCGTGTGCCCGGCCACCATCGCGCTGAGCAGCAGGGGCAGATCCGAGACGAGCACCAGCGCGCCGGCGTGCAGCGACGCGGCGTCGGGCAGCCTCCCGGCCACCCGTACCCAGGCCCGACGGTGTGCCTCGCCCGCCCGCTCCCCGTCGGTCCGCCCGCCGGGCGGCGGGCCGAGGTACCTGACGTCGAACGCGAAGAGCATGTCCTGCACGGCGGCCAGCCGATCGGGCGCGTCGGCGAGCAGCCGGGCCAGGGTCGGCACCTCGTGCGGCGGCGTGACCTCGGGCGCGGGCCGCCCGTGCGCCGGGCCGCTGCCGGGGTCGTGGAACGAGGCGGTCAGGAAGAAGATCGGGGTGTCGCGCTGGAGGGCGACCACCCGCCGGGCGGACATGGACGGGCCGTCGCGCAGGGTCTCGACCAGGTAGGTGACGGGCCTGCGGCTGTCGCCCGGCCGGGTGAAGTAGGCGTGCAGCGAGTGCACCGGTCGACCGGAGCGCACGGTGTGCGCGGCGGCGGTCAGCGCCTGGGCGGCGATGAGCCCCCCGTACCGGCGGGTGGTGCCCCGCGTCGTGCCGCGTCCGGAGAACACCCCCGCGACGGGCACCAGCCGGTCCGTGCTGACCGACGCGGGGTCGACGGGCAGCAGGTCGAGCAGCCCGACCACCTCCTCCACGACCGCCCGGCCACGGTCGGCGGCGGTCGGTGCACCGCTCATCGGGCGAGGTACCTGTCGACCTCGTCGGCGGCGACGAGCGTGCCGTGGGGTTCCGCGCGCATCTGCTCGCCGAGCTGTGCCGCGCGCCGCCGCAGCGCGGCGGTGGTCAGGCGGGACATGCCGGAGCGCAGCACGTCCTCGGACAGGTCGGTGAACCGCACGTGCACACCGACGCCGAGCCGTTGCAGCTGGTGGCCCCAGAACGGCTGGTCGGCGTAGGAGGAGCAGACCATCGTGGGGATGCCCGCGCGCACACCGGCGGCGGTGATGCTGGCGCTGCCGTGGTGCACCACCATGGCACAGTGCGGCAGCACCAGGTCGTAGTCCACGTAGGGCACCACCCGCAGCTCCGGTGACGTGGACGGCGCGACCCCGGCCAGGCCCCAGCCGGTGGCCACCAGGGCACGTACCCCCAGCGACCGGCAGACCCGCCCGATGCCCGCCATCATCGCCGCCGGGTCCGCCACGTGCGTGCTGCCGAACGTCAGCAGGGCCGGCGGCTCGCCCGCCGAGAGCCATCCCGCGAGCTCCGGATCGAGGGTGGACATCCCGGCGCGGTCCAGGTCGTCCGGGGTCAACCGGAGGTCACCGACGATCGGCCGGTAGGCGTCCCAGGTCAGGCCCGGCACCAGGGTGGGACTGTAGCCCTGCAGCTCCAGCGGTCGCCGCAGCTGCTTCGGGGGCGGCGGCATCGCGGGGAGGCCGAGCTGGCGACGGAACGCGAACATCAGGTCCCGCCGGTACCGCCAGGCCCGTCGGGTGTAGTGCAGGTAGGTGGCCCGGTTCGCCGCGGCGGTCGGCAGCGGGTCGAGGGCCACCAGCGGATGCGGCACCACGTCGTTCGGCCGCGACGGCGTGAGGTCGTACGCGATCAGCGGGACGTCGTACGCCTCGGCCAGGGTCGCGGCCCACTGCTCACTGACCACGGCGCAGACGATGGCCTCGGTGCCGGCGGTGATCTCGATCGCCTCGTCGCCGAACCGGCGGCCGTAGTCCCGGTACGCCTCGATCGTGATCTGGAGGAAGGAGTCGAGGGTGCTCTTGGTGACCCACTCCCGGCCCCGCTCGGTCTGCATCATCGACTGCTGGTTCCAGCCGACCGGCACCACGTCGAGGCCGAGCTGCCGGGGCAGGTCGACCAGGTTCATCGACGCCCCGACGCGTACCTCGTGGCCGTGGCGGGCCAGCTCGGCGGCGAGTGCCGTCAGCGGATGGACGTCACCGCGGCTGCCGAGCGCCAGGACGGTGATGCGCATCGTCGTTCCCCTCTGGTCCTCGGTGCGGCGTCGACCCGTCGCCTGCGTTCAGGTCGGTGGAGAACGCGAGTTCCCGCTGGTCCTCCAGGTCCGCCAGGCGCGCGGTCAGGCCGCGCCGGATCGCGGCGTACGCGTCGCTGCCGAGCGCGAGTCGCAGCGGGGCGGTCGGCCCGGTGGCGACGTCGACCACGGCGGCGGCCATCTTCGCCAGGTCGCCACGGCACGGCAGGCGGCCGTCCTGCGCCCGGCGACGCAGGATCGCCGCCGGGGTGCCCGCGTAGCCGGGCGACGCGGTGGTCAGTTCCTTGCTCCGTCCGAAGAATCCGGTGCTCACGGTGCCGGGCTCGACGATCGTCACGCCTATCCCGAAGCCCTTCACCTCGGCGGCCAGCGACTCGAAGAAGCCCTCCACGCCCCACTTGGTGGCGCAGTAGACGGCCGTGCCGGGTGACCCCCGTTGCCCGGCCATGCTCGACACCTGGATGATCCGCCCGCCGCCCTGCGCGCGCAGGTACGGCAGCACCGCCCGGGCCAGGTGGATGGGGCCGGTCAGGTTGGTGCGGATCTGCCTGTCGACCTGCTCGCCGCTGGCCTCCTCGGCCGCGCCGACCAGCGCGTAACCGGCGTTGCTGACCACCACGTCGAGGCGGCCGAGCGCGCGGGCGGCGTCCTCGACGACCTGCCGGATCTGCTCCGGATCGGTGACGTCCAGTCGGGCCGTCCACAGTGTTCCCGCGCCGGAAGGTCGCAGGTCGGCCAGGGCGCGCGGATCGCGGGCGGTGGCCGCCACCGTCTCGCCCCGGGCGAGCAGTTCGGCCACCAGCGCCCGGCCGATCCCGGTCGAGCTGCCGGTGACGAACCAGACACGCGGGGACGCGGTCATGCCCCGGCCCACTCCGGGACGTCCAGGATCTCCAGGACCGCGCAGGACAGGGTGGCCGGTGCGCCCCCGTACAGCAGCAGGTGGTCGCCGGCGGCGAGCTGACCGGTGACCAGCAGGTGGTTGAGCGACAGCAGCTGGTCGCTCGCGCCGGTGTGGCCGACACCGCGACCGAACTGCCAGGTGGTGCGCTCCATCGTGATGCCCAGCGGCTCCACCAGGTCGTGCTGCACCATGTACGCCGCCGCGTTCCCGCAGATGACCCGGGTCATGTCGGTCAGCTTGCGGTCCGCCTCGTCGAGCGTGCGGTCGATCAGGTCGAGCCGGGCCCGGTTCCTCAGCTCGGCGGCGTCGGTCAGCGACATCACGTTGTCGCGGAAGTACTCGGCCCGTTCGCGCATGTCGATCGTGCGGCCCTGGCCCGCCGCCGGTGGGTACAGCGGCTCGCCGCCCCGGTACAGCGGCTCCACCTCGGGCACGGCGACGCTGCCCACGGCGCGTACCCGGGCGAAGCCGTGGTCGCGGTCCAGCAGCAGCGCGCTGCCGGCGTCGCCCAGGATGAACCCGGGTGCCGAGTTCCACCTGTCGATCAGCGGCGAGCCGAGGTTCTCCGCCGTGGTCACCAGCACCGTCGCGCCGGCCGCCGCGCCGGCCAGGTGCCCGGCGGCGATCTCCAGCGCCGCGAACACGCCGTTGCAGCCCAACCGGACCTCGAACGCGGGGGCCGCCGTTCCGACGACCTCCCGCTGGATGTACGGGCCGGGCAGCCACATCTCCGGGCCCTGGTGGTGGATGGAGGCGTGCAGCACCAGGCCGATCCCGGTCGGGTCGGCGGCGGCGCGGGTCAGCGCCTGACGGGCCGCGTGCACGGCCATCTCCGGCGGTGAGACGTCCCCGGCGACGCAGGTGCCGGTCAGCCGGTTCTCCAGGTAGGCGGCCGGGCTGTAGTCGCCGCGCCGGGCGGCCTGGCCGGCGTCGACCACGGGGGGTTGGAAGACACCCAGCCCGGACAGGTGAACGTTGGTGATCTTCAAGCGCGTCTCCCGGGTCGGCCGGCCATGGCGCCACGTCCGCCTATCGCAAGGACTGTAGTTGCCCCGCGCGCCGGGGCGGTGCACGTGACCTCGACGCCTGACTGAGAACTGCTCGAGTTCCGCCGCCGCTCCGCCTTGCGCACCCGTGGAGGCCATTTCCGGCGCATTGACCGCCGCGAGTGCCCGTTGATAGCTTCGGCCCACTCATTTCGGCAGTACGTCGTCGACCGACGTGATGACGCCGCAGGTCGTCGGTGACGGAGGACGACGTCGTCGACCGACGCCGGCCCCGCCGCTCCCGCGCCATCCGACAGGAAGGTAGCCCCACCATGTCAGCCGACGAGGTCCTGGCGTTCACCCTGCAGTCGCTGCGCGAGATGAACTTCTACACCGACGACACCGGCCCCGACTCGATGCTCGGCCCGTCCGGTGTGGACCTCGACTCGCTCGCCGTGTCCGAGCTCGCGCTGCGGGTCGAGGACCAGTTCGGTGTGACGTTCGACGACGACGACATCGAGACCCTCGCCATCATGACGCTCGGCGAGTTCGCCGCGGAGGTGGCCCGGCGGGCGGAGCTGATCCCGCAGGCCGACGCAGCCCGCGGCTGACGGCGCGACGGGCGACACCCGACGTACGACATGGTGGCGGTGACCGGCGCGTCCGGTCACCGCCACCGTTCGTGCCGGGCCCCGGCCGCGCCGGTGAGCGGGGCCGGGCGGACCGGGGCCGGCGGACGGCTACGCGGGGCGACCCGCACCGCCCACCGGCCCGGCCCCGTCAGCGGCGGCCGGCCTCGCCCAGCTGGCTGAACACCTCGCCAGCCAGCTCGGCGACGCTGTGGCCGCCGAGCATCTTCGCGATCGGCAGCAGCATCCCCAGGTCGCGCTGGACCCGGGTGCGGACCTCCACGGCCATCAGCGAGTCCAGGCCCTGCCGCTTGAGCGGTCGCCGGGTGTGCACCTGCGCCGACGGCATGCCCAGCACCTCCGCGAGGACCTGGGCCAGGTAACGCTCCACGGCGTCCCGGTCGGTCAGCGTGCCGGCCACCCCGGCCCCCGCCTCCCCTGGCCCCACCGGTGCGGGAGGGGTCGGCACGGGGGCGGGTGGGGCGGCGGTGACCGGGGCCGTGGTGACCGGGGCGGTGGCCTCGGGTCGCGCCGGGGGTGGGGCGGTGGACGGCGGCGACCAGGGCACGACGGACGCCGGGGCGGCGGGCGCGGCGACGGCGGTGGGGTCGGCGAGCAGGTCACGCAGTAGTGGCGAGGTCGCCGCGTCCGGGTGCGCGGTCGCCCACCGCCGCCAGTCCGCCGGCAGCACCACGCCGTGGGTGGCGTCGCGGGCCAGCAGCAGGCGCAGCGCCTCGATGCCCTCCCGGGGGCTGAACGTGTCCATGCCGGCCGGGTTGATCGCCCGGCCGTGCTCCCGGCCGACCCGCGCGGGCATGCCGACCGACCAGAAGCCCCAGTTCACGCTGAGCGCGGTCTGACCGGCGAGCCGACGCTGGTCGGCCAGCGAGTCCAGGGCGGCGTTCGCGGCCGCGTACGCGCCGAGCATCGGGGAGCTGAGCACCGCCGAGCCGGAGGAGAACAGCACGAAGAAGTCCAGCGGCTGCCCGGCGAACAGCCGGTGCAGCACGGCCGCGCCGGTGACCTTCGGGCGCAGGACCGCCGACAGGGTCCGGTCGTCCAGCTCGGACAGGGCGCGGTACTCGATCACCCCGGCGGCGTGCACCACGCCCCGGATCGTCACGCCGTCGGCCTCGTGCCGCCCCACGACCGCCCGCATCGCCTCCTCGTCGGCCACGTCGACCGCCTCGTACGCCACCCGCACCCCGTGCCGCCGCAGCTCCGCCAGCCGGTCCGCGCCGCCGGTCCCCGACAGCGGGGTACGCCCGGTGAGCACGATGTGCCGGGCCCCCTCGCGGACCAGCCAGTCGGTGACCACCCGGCCGAGGTCGCCGAGCCCACCGGTCACCAGGTAACCGGCGGTCGGATCGATCCGCACCGGCCGGTGCGGGGCCGGGGCGGGCTGCGGCGCGGTCAGCTCCCCGACGGACACCAGCACCTTGCCCACGTGCCGGGCCTGGGCCATGTGCCGGAACGCGCCGACCAGGTCGGTCGCGGAGAAGACGCGGTACGGCAACGGTTCGAGCAGACCGGCCTGCACCAGGGTCAGCGTCTCCTGAAGGATCGCGCCGAGCCGGCGTGGTTCGTTGAGCCCGAGGTCCACCACGTCGACCACGAAGAACGACGCCCCGCGCGCCAGCAGCCGCAGGTCGAGCCGGGTGCCCTCGACCAGGTCACGCCGGCTCAGCTCGACGTAGCGCCCCCGGTCGGCCAGCAGCTCCACGCTGCGGAGCAGGCCCTCCCCCGCCTGCGTGTTGAGCACCACGTCGACGCCCTCGCCCCGGGTGGCGTCCCGGATCTCGTCGGCGAACCCGGTGCCCCGCGAGTCGGACACGTGCGTGACGCCCATCATCCGCAGCAGCGCGCGTTTGTCCGGGCTGCCGGCGGTGGCGTACACCTCGGCACCGCGCCACCGGGCCACCTGGACCGCGGCCAGCCCCACCCCGCCGGTGGCGTGGTGGATCAGGACCCGTTCGCCGGGCCGCACCTGCGCCAGCTGGACCAGCGAGTGGTACGCGGTGACCATGGCCACCGGCACGGTGGCGGCCTCCTGCGCGGTGAGCCGGGCCGGCCGTCGGCGTACCAGGTGCGCGTCGACGCAGAGGTGGCTGGCGGCGGGTACGCGCAGCGAGATCGCCACCACCTCGTCGCCGGGCCGCAGTCCGGCCACGCCCGGTCCGACCCGGGTGACCGTGCCGGCGCACTCGCCGATCATGCTCGCGGGCTGGTCGGACAGGCGCGGATACAGGTCCATGGCGATCAGCACGTCGCGGTAGTTCAGGGCGAGGTGGTCGGCGCGGACCTCCACCTCGCCCGGCCCCGGCGGCCGGCGCGGCACCGGCACCAGGCGCACCCCGTCGAGCAGGCCGGGCGAGGTGACCTGGAGCTGGTGGGCGACGTCGGCGTCGGCCGGCCGGCCGGCGGGCGTGGGCAGCAGGCGGGCGGCGTACCGCTGGCCGTCGCGCAGCGCCACCTGGTCCTCCGGCCCGACACCTGCCAGTTCCCGGTCCAGCGCGGCGGCGAGTTCGGCGGACGGGCCCGCCGGGTCCAGGTCGACGAGCGCGCAGCGCAGTTCCCGGTGCTCGTGGGCGACGACCCGGCCCAGGCCCCACAGCGCGCCCTGCCACATCGACACGGTCCGGTCGGCGTCGCGCACCCGGTGTGCGCCCCGGCTCACCAGCGACAGCCGGGGCGGCTCGGGTAGGCCGGCGTCGGCCAGCGCCCGCAGCAGCCGCAGGACGCTGCCGCAGCCGAGGCGTTCGGCCTCCCCGGCCGCCTGCTGCGCCGACTGGGAGCTGTCAGGCTCGTCAAGCGTCCAGAGGTGCACCACCTCGGTCGGCGCGAGGCCGTCGAACCCGGCCCGGACGTCGGCGAGCAACCGCCGGTACTGTGCCGGTGCCGTCGGGTCGATCTCGTACCGGTCGGCCGCCAGCCGTTGGTATCCGCCGCCCGCGAACACCCGGACGTCGGCGGGCAGTGCGTCGCCGACGCCGGACCGGTCGGCGAAGACCAGCCGGCGCTCGGCCGGCCGGGGCGCGTCGGGCAGCGCCGGCAGCGGCTGCCACCGCAGCTCGTGGAACCATCCGTCGGGGTCGCGTACCGAGTCCGGGGGTTGCAGGTACTGCAGGCGCAGTCCCTCGATCTCGACGATCACCCGGCCGTCGGCGTCGGCCACCACGAGGTCGCCACAGACCGAGTCGGACCGCCAGGCGGTGACCGCGACGGCGTGCGCCCAGCCGGGGACGCCCGAGTCGGGGTGGATCGTCACCGCGTCGATGCCGCCTAGGACGAACGCCGACGACCGGTCCTCGGCCGGGATCAGCGACGCGAGGACCTGCCCGCACGCGTCCAGCAGCGCCGGGTGGCAGGTGTACCCGGCCGGGTCGACCCCGGCGGGCACCTGGATGCGGCCGAGTGCCTGACCGTCGCCCGTCCAGAGTTCCGCGACGCCCTGGAACGCGCCCTGCCACTCGTTGCCCCGCGCGGCGAAACGGCGGTAGAAGTCGACCCCGGTGAGCTGGTCGGGGCAGGCGGCACGGGTCGCCTCCACCGGCAGCCGGCGTCGTTCGGGCGGCGGGGTGCGGGTGACCGTCGCGGTGACGTGGGTCGTCTCCGCCCCGGTCACCGCCACGTCCCAGGTGTCGGGCCCGCGCGGGGTGAACGTGGTGGACAGCGCGGGCGGCGGCTGGTCCGGGCGCAGGAACAGCGCGTCGAGATAGCGGATGTCGCGCAGCACGGGTGTCTGCCCGGCGCAGATCCCGGCGGCGGCGGTGTGCAGCAGCTCGACGTACGCGGTGCCCGGCACGACCACGGTGCCCTGCACCCGGTGATCGAGCAGGTACGGCTCCCGGGCCGGGTCGACGACCCGGTCCACGCGGTGCGGGGCCGGCTGTCCGGCCGGGGTCGGGGCGAGCCAGTACCGCTGGCGCTGCCACGGGTAGGAAGGGAGCCGCACGTAGCGGGGCGGGGGCCCGCCGACCACCCGGCGCCAGTCGACCGGGCAGCCGGCGCGGTGCAGGGCGGCGACGGTGTCGAGCAGGCTGGCCCGTTCCGGCTCGTCGCGGCGCAGGCAGCCGACGGCGGCACCGTCGGTCCCGGCCGCCGCCAGGGTCTCCTGGATGGCCGGCAGCAGGATGGGGTGCGGGCTGATCTCGACGAACACCGTGTCGCCCGATCCGGCGAGGTGTGCCACCGCGGCCCCGAACCGCACCGGTTCGCGCAGGTTGCGGATCCAGTAGGCGGCGTCCCAGCCGGAACCGTCGCAGGGGGCGTCGTCCACGGTGGAGTACAACCGGACGTGACCCGCGCGGGGGGTGACGTCGCCGAGGTCGGCCAGCAGGTCGTCGCGGAGCTGGTCCATCTGCGGGCTGTGCGAGGCGACGTCGACCCGGACCTGCCGGCAGAACACGCCGCGTTCGTCGAGGCCCGCGACGATGGTGGCCAGCGCCTGCGGGTCGCCGGAGAGGACCGTCGAGGTGGGGCTGTTGCTGACCGCCACGGACACGAGGTGCTCGTGGCCGGCCAGCGCGGCCCGGGCGTCGTCGGCGGACAGCTCCACCGAGTACATGACGCCCTGCCCGGCGACGGTGCGCAGCAGCCGGCTGCGCCGGCAGATGACCGCACCGGCGTCGGCGAGGCTGAGCGCGCCCGCCGCGCCGGCCGCCGCCACCTCGCCCATGCTGTGCCCGACCACGTGGTCGGGCTCGACGCCCCAGTCGCGCAGCACGGCGCAGAGCGCGGTCTGCATCGCCCACAGGGTCGGCTGGACGGTGTCGATGGACGCCGGGGCATCCGTCTCCCCCGTCAGCCGGGCCAGCAGCGACCAGCCGACCTCGGCGCGGATCACCTCGTCGCAGCGGGTGAGCGTGTCGCGGAAGACCGGTGAGCGGGCCAGCAGTTCGCGGCCCATGCCGTCCCACTGCGAGCCCTGCCCGGGGAAGACGAAGACGACCGTGGGCCGGTCGCCGTCCACCGGCGCGGACGCGGTGCCGCCCAGCCGGGGGCGGGACTCACCGGCGGCGTACGCCCGAAGCCGCTCGACCAGGTCGTCCGGTGACGCGCCGACGGCGGTCAGCCGGTTCTCGTGGTGGTCCCGGCGGGTGGCCGCGCTGAAGCACACGTCGCGCAACGGCAGGTCCCGCCCGTCGCCACCCGGCCCGAGGAACCGCGCGTAGTCGGTGGCGAGGGCGGTGAGCGCCTCCCGGTCGGGTGCGGAGAGCACCAGGAGCTGCGCGGCGTCCCCGTCGGGCGTGTCACCGTCGGCGGGCGCGGGCGCGGGCGCCGGTGGGGTGTACTCGCCGAGCACCACGTGCGCGTTGGTTCCGGAGATGCCGAACGAGCTGACCCCGACCAGGCCCGGCCGGTCGGTCTGCGGCCAGGGGGTGCGTTCCCGCACCAGCCGTAGCCGCAACCCCGCCCAGTCGACCGCGTCGGTCAGCTCGGTGGCGTGCAGGCTCGGCGGGATCTCCCGGTGCTGGAGCGCGAGCACCGCCTTGATGACCCCGGCCAGCCCGGCGGCCGCCTCGGTGTGGCCGATGTTCGTCTTGACCGAGCCGACCAGGCAGTGCCCGTCCCGGCCCGCGCCGGCCACCGCGCCGAGGGCGCCCAGCTCCACCGGGTCACCGGCCGGGGTCCCGGTGCCGTGCGCCTCGACGTAGTCCACCAGCGTGGCGGACACGCCCGCGTCGGCGTACGCCGCGCGCAGCGTCTCCTCCTGGCCGGGCTGGGAGGGTGTGAGCAGGTAGCCGCCGGACTGGCCGTCGTTGCCGACCGCGGAACCCCAGATCACCGCGTGGACGGCGTCGCCGTCGGCCTCGGCCCGGTCCAGCGGTTTGAGCACCAGCACGGCGACCCCCTCGCTGCGGACGAAGCCGTCGCCGTGGGCGCTGCCGAACCTGCACCGGCCGTCGGCGGAGAGCATCCGGGCCGCCGAGAACGGGATGGTCTCCTCGGGGGCGATCACCAGGTTCACCCCGCCGGCCAGCGCCAGTTGGGTCTCCCCGTTGCGCACGCTCTGGTAGGCCAGGTGCAGCGCCGCGAGGCTGGAGGAGCAGGCGCAGTCCACCGCCATGCTGGGGCCGCGCAGGTCGAAGGCGAAGGACACCCGGCCGGCCAGGAAGCTTCGTGCGCCGCCGGTCGCCGCGTGCAGGTCCAGCACCGACGCGTCGCTGAGCAGCTGCCCGTACGCCGAGGACATGCCGCCGACGTAGACGCCGGTGCGGGTGGTGGACAGCCGGTCGCGGGTCAGGCCGGCGTCGGCCAGCGCCTCGGCCGCGGTCTCCAGCAGCAGCCGCTGCTGGGGGTCCATCCGTTCCGCCTCCCGGGGGGCCACCCCGAAGTAGCCGGCGTCGAACTGGTCGATCTGGTCGAGGAAGCCGCCCCGGCGGCTGACGATCCGGTTCGGCGTGCCCGGCCGCGGGTCGTGGTAGGCGTCGATGTCGTACCGGCTGGCCGGCACGTCGGTGATCGCGTCGCCGCCGTCGCTGAGCAGACGCCAGAACTGCGCCAACCCGTTGGCACCGGGAAACCGGCAGCCGATGCCCACCACGGCGACCGGTGTCCCGCCCGGTGTGTGCGCCGACTCGTCCCGTCCGGTCATCCGCCCCGCCTCTCTCGGCGTCGTGTGCTGGCTGCGCCCCGAGTCTTCCGGCCACCGCTTGGGAACGGCTTGAGAAACCACGGACGCCGGTGGGCAGACCCGCTCGCCTTCCGGTCGGGACCGTCGGCGCGGGGTCCCGGCCGGCAGTGCCCGGCGGTGGCCGTCCTTGAGAACGGCTCGACGACAGCTCTCGGACAGGGCCGGGGACGATGCCACGGGTCGACAACGACCATCGTGGATCGATAGTTTGGCAGCCGGTCCGACCCCGGCCCACCGGTCGGGCACCAGGGCGCAGCCGGTGTGGTCCAACGGCACGAACCGTCAGCACGATTGGACGCCGACCATGAGGGTCATCACCATCGCCACCGACCTCGAACACCCCTTCCTGCAGCGGCTGCTGGCGCCGTCCTGCGCGGCGGTGGGGCTCGATCTGGTCGTCCTGGAGGGCCGGCAGCGGGGGTTCCGGCCCCGGGACAAGCGGGCGCTGCTCACCGACCACCTGGCCCGGCACGTCCCACGGGACGAGCTGGTGCTGTTCACCGACGCGTACGACACGCTCCTGCTGCGCGGGGAGGAGTACATCCGCACGGCGTACGCGGGCTTCGCGCAGCGGATCGTGTTCAGCGCCGAGCCGAACAGCTGGCCGATGGGCCCCGTCGGTCTCGCGTTGCACGAGGACCCGCCCGTCGGCCCGTACCCGTATCTCAACAGTGGCGGTTTCCTCGGGCCCGCCGGTGACCTCCTCGCCCTGTGCGCGGCGTATCCGGACCCCCCGAGCGGGCGTTTCCCGCTGCTGAACCGGCTGCGGGCGCACCAGGTCGACACGGACCGGCTGCACGGCACGAGCGACCAGTACTACTGGACCCTCGTGCAGCTTCTCGAACCGGACACCGTCGGGCTCGACCACGGGGCCGTCCTGTTCGAGAACTTCGCGCCGAGGGTCACCAACTTCTGCGAGCTGAACCGCTGGACTGACGACTTCCGCACCCACGGCAGGCAGTCGGCGAGCTACCGGCGGGAACGTTCCCGGCTCCTGTCGCGGCTGCGCACGCCCAGCGGGGCGGCCCAGGTGCACTTCGCCTCCGCCCTGGCCAAGACGGTGGTGCTGGACCTGCTCGACGAGGGTCTGCTGCCCTCCTGGCTGGTGGGGATGGTGCCACGGTGACCGCGCGACCGGAGTACGAGCAGCGCCACCGTCCGTCGCTGCAACGCAACGAGCTCCAACGCAACGACCTGCTGGCCATGCAGGCGCTGGCCCCGCTGTCGCTGACGTACCTGCCGTGGAGCGCGAGCGCCATGCGACCGAGCGGGGTGGTCGCGGTGCTCAACGAGATCATGGTCAACCGGCGGCGGTGCGTCGTCGAGCTGGGCGGTGGCGTCTCCACCTTCTACATCGGCCGGCTGCTGCGGCAGCGGGGCGGGCACCTGTGGACCGTGGAGCACGACGAGCGCTGGGCGGAACTGCTCGGTCAGGAGCTGGCGGGCGAGGGTCTCGGCGACGTGGTGACCGTGGTGCACGCCCCCCTGACACCTGTCGAGTCCCGCTGGCCGGACGAGGAGTCGACCTGGTACGAGCAGCGCCGCCTCGCGGAGATGACCGCGGGCCGGGCCGTCGACCTGCTCCTTGTCGACGGCCCTCCCGCCTACCGGGCGGCGAACGCGCACGCCCGCCATCCCGCCGGGCCCTTCTTCGCCGCGCGGTTCGCCGCGGACTTCGCCGTGGTGCTCGACGACATCGACCGGGAGGGTGAGCAGGACATCATGCGGTGCTGGGAGGAGGAGCTGGGGGTGACGTTCGAGCACCGCCCGACCAACGGCCGGATCGGCATCGGCCGGCCCGGACCGGCGTTCACGGTGTGAGCAGGGCCGGTGCCCCGCGGCGGGCCGGGTGCCGGCTGGCTAGCATCGCCCCATGATCGAGGAGCTGGTCCGGCAGGTGTCCGTCGGTGACGACGAGGCGGTCGAGGAGCTGTCCCTGGTCGCGGACGCCGAGCCGGGCAGGCTGACGCCGCACCTGGGTTCGCTGCTCGACCACGATGTGCTGTGGCCGGGAAAGCTGTACCGGGCGGCGGACGCCGACGTGGTCCGTCGGATCGTCGCGCGCGTCGACGGGGGGCGGACGCCGGAGCAGCTCAACCACCTGCTGGTCGCCCTGGCGCACACCGCCCACCCGCTGGCCGAGGACGCCCTGCGTCGCTGGTCGGCACAGCCCCCGCCCGGCGCGGACGCGCTGCACGTCGACATCCTGGACTACGCGCCCGAGGGCGGCTGGACGGTCGACCCGCAGGGCCACCGGCGCGACCTGTGCGGTGACACCGCGTACCGGTGGATCATGCGCGAGGCACCACGGCGGCCGGACGGGGCGAACTGCCCGTGGTGCGCGTCGCCGCTGTGGACGGCTGCGGACCTCGACCCGGCGGACCCCGCCGTCGGTGTCGCGTTGGCGCACACCGGCTGGTCCGGCCGCCTGGTGATCGGGACGTGCCATTTCTGCGCCTGTTACACGACGCTGTACAGCCGGGTCACACCGGACGGCGGCACCGAGTGGTGGACCGGAAACACCCGCCCCGACCATCTCGGCCCCGCCGGGGTGGAGGATCCGCCCGCGCTGCTGCCCGTCCCCGGGGAGGTCCGGCAGAGCCCCTACCAGGCCAGCGCGTGGGACCGGGGCGGCTCGACGCTGGGCGGCCGGCCCGACTGGATCCAGGACGCCGACCACCCCGACTGCCCCGGGTGCCGGCAGCCGATGGACTACGTCGGTCTGGTCGGCGGCGCGGACCTGGACGAGTACGGCGAGGGCGCCTACTACCTGCACCTGCACCGGCCGTGCGGGTTCGCCGCCGTCAACTACCAGCAGAGCTGACCCGGGCGGTGCCCCGGGGCGGCCACCCGCACCGGGGTGACCGCCCGTTCGGCGTACCGGAGGCGGTGGCCTGCGGCAGGCGGTGGTCGGGGGTGGACGGACCGTTCGTCGGGGCTCAGCCCGCGATCGCGGCCCGGAAGTACCAGCCGTTGTACTGGCTGTCGGGCAGGGTGCGGTAGACGCAACTGCTGCCCGCCTCACCCCAGTAGCTGGCGTCGATGCGCCACTGCTCGCACTCCTCGTACGTGGCGAAGGCCCCGTTCCATTCGAACGGCACGGCGGCGGCCGGGGCCGGCTGGACGGTGAAACTGACGGCGGCCGCCGCGGTGGCGACCACCGCGAGTCGGGTGAACCGGCGGCGCATCGGCTGGGGCATGGGGGTCCTTCCGCAGGGGTGACGGGACTGTGACCGATCGTAGATCCACAGTGGCCGATCGCTGATCCACCGTTCGGGCAGGCCCCCGGGAGGCCGGCGCGGGGCGGCCGGGCCGCCCCGCGCCCGCACGCGAGATCTCAGTCGTGGACGCCGACGTGGAAGTTGAAGACCGCACCGTTGCGCTTGAGGGTGAGGTTCCACTTCCCGCCGTTCTTCAGCACCTCCGGGCTGGAGTTCGGATACCGCTGGAGGAACCACTCCTCCAACCGCTGCGCCTCCGCGGCGGCGAGTACCCCGACCTCACCGATCGCCGCCGCGTGGTGCGGTTCCTGGTTGCAGCCGGCGTTGAACCGGTAGCTGGTGTCGCGGTTCCACCGGCCGCTGCCGAGCATCGTGACCGTGACCGGGCCGGATTGCTGGAACGCCAACTGCGGGACCGCGGGGTCGGCGACGACCACGCCGGGTGGTGTCTCCAGGGACGGGAACGGCACGGCCACCGTCTCGATGACGGCCTGCGATGCCCAGTTGAAGTCGACCTCGAACGGCATGCCCATCCTCCTGACCGGGGTGTCCCGTGCGCCGGCCTGTCGCGACGGCACGTCGACGTGACCCATCATGGGCGGGACCCGGCGTCACCTGACGGCCACTGTCCGTGCCCGGACACTGCCGACCAACCGACAGCGTCCGGCACGGCCCGGCCCCGGCGGGCGGTGGCGACGTCGACCGTCGGTGACGGACCGGTCGTCGCGCCGCCGGCCGTCGTCAGCAGACGGCGCGCTGACCGGAGTAGTGGACGCCGATCCGGCCGACCACGGTCAGGTCGGTCAGGGCGGTGTCGGCGGCGCGGTTGACGTAGCAGGAGTACCGGTGCTGGTTGATCACCTCGAGGTGGATGTGCGCGCCACTGTCCCCGTTGACCTGGTAGCAGCTGGAGTACCGGAACCGGCCGGTCTCACCGAGCTTGGTCCACGGGCCGACCGAGGCGCCGACGACCACACCGCCGGGCTTGTTGTTCACGTGCATCACGTCCGCCCGGCCGACGACCCCGCCGGTCGTGGTGTCCCGGGCCTCCAGCCCGATCCGGTAGCCGCCGTCGGCGAGGTTGCCGGTCGCGCAGCCCGGACGGACGGTGACCACGGTGACCGCGACCGGGTGCCCGGCCGCCGTCTTGGTGCCGAACGGGGAGACGACGGTGGCCCCCGGGTTGCGGTAGATGTCGACCGCCCAGTCGTTGGTGTAGCCCCAGTTACCGAACACGATGTGGTGGTTGGCCGGCCCGGACCCGCCGAACCTGTTCCAGGTGGACGAGCCCTGGATCGGCGGGTACACCGCGATCGCGTCGGCGGTGTCGTGCGCGGCGGCCGGGGTCGCCGGTACGGCGACGGCTCCCAGTACGAGTGTGAGTGCGCCGAGCGTACGGGCGGTGCGGAACCTCATCGTGCCTCCGAAGGGTGTGCGGAGCGGAACGAAACCACCTCGCCGATCGACGAGAGTGGATGAGGATACCGCCTGTGGCGGGACGTCGACAGCCGCCGACGGCGCGGCCGTGACGGGCCGCGCGGGTCGCCCGGCTCAGGGCGTGAGCGTCTCCCACAGGTGCGGGTGCCGGGTCAGGTGCAGCAGCCGTTCCAACAGTCGCCGGTGGGCCGGGGTGTGCGTCGGGGCCCCCCACAGGGGCGCGCTTCCCATGCCGTCCGCCGCCGCGACCACGAGCGCCAGCACGTCGGCGGGCAGCCCGTCGGCGGCGAGGGCCGCCGCCAGCCGTTCCGCGTCGGCGCGGGCGAGTTCGGCGACCGCGGGCAGCGTCATGAGCTGGGTGACCAGCGCCATCGAGGCGCGTACGGCGGCGTCGTCGTCGGCGGGGGCGACCGACGCGCGCAGGTAGGCCCGGGTCAGACGTCCCGGTGCGGTGTCGCTGGGGTCCAACGCGGCGTCGATGCCGGCCTGGAAGGAGGCGAGCTGGTCGCGGGCCAGTTCCAGGATCAGGTCGTCCTTGCTGGCGAAGTGGTAGATCAGGCCGCCCTTGGACACGCCGGCGAAGCGGGCGATGTCGTCCAGCGAGGCGTGGATCCCCCGGGCGCGGACGACGTCCGCGGCGGCGTCCAGCAGGGCACGTCGGGTGTCCTGCGGCGACCGGCCGGCTGTGCGTCCCACGGCGACACCGTACCTACGGCCGCGTGGGGCGCGGTGAGGGGATGAGCACCCAGGCCAGCACCGCCGCGCCGAGGGTCAGCGCCGCGGCGAGCGACGAGGTGACCTGCACGCCGGTGATGAACGCGTCCCGCGCCCCGGCGGCGGCCTGCGGCGGCAGCACCTGCAACGCCGAGCCCAGCGAGTCACGGACCCGGGCCGCGTCGGCGGCCGGCAGCCCGGACGGAACGCTCACCGCGTGCCGGTAGACCAGCGACAGCAGGGAGCCCAGCACCGCGATGCCCAGCACCACGCCGAGTTCGTTGGCGGTCTCGGTGATCGCCGAGACGGAACCGGCCTTGCGCGGGGGCGCGGCCGAGATGATGGCGTCGCCGGTCAGGGTCATCGCCAGCCCGATACCGAGGCCGATGGGCACGAGCGCCAACGCCAGCCACGGGTACGGCGCGTGCGCGGCGACCGCCACCCCGGCCAGCCCCGCGGCGGCCAGGCCCAGGCCGAGCGCGATGGCCCGGCCCCGGCCGAACCGGGCCACGACCGCAGCGATGATCACGACGACGACGATCGAGGCCAGGGTCGCGGGCAACTCGGCCAGGCCCGCCTGCAACGGGCCGAACCCCCTGGCGAACTGGAGGTACTGCGAGAAGAAGAACAGCATGCCGACCAGCGCGAAGATGGCGATGACGTTGGCGACGACCGCCCCGAGGAACGCCGGGTTGCCGAACAGCTCGACGTCGAGCATGGGCTGTTCCAGCCGCCGCTGCCGCCGCACGAACAGCACCCCGGCGGTCACGCCGACCAGCAGGCAGGACACCGTCACGCCGTCGACGCCGGCCCCGACCACGTGCTTGACCGCGTACACCAGCGGCACGACCGCCGCCATGGACAGCACCGCGGAGAGCACGTCGAAGCGGCCCGGTCGCGGGTCGCGGGACTCCGGAAGCAGCAGCAGGCCGGAGACCACCACCAGGACCATCACCGGCACGTTGATGAGGAACACCGAGCCCCACCAGAAGTGCTCCAGCAGGAACCCGCCCACCAGCGGCCCGACCGCCGACCCGGCGCCGAAGGCGGTGGACCAGATGGCGATGGCCCGGGTCCGTTCCCCGCTGTCGGTGAAGATGTTGCGGATCAGCGACAGGGTGGACGGCATCAGCGTCGCACCGGCCACACCGAGCAGCAGCCGGGCCCCGATCAGCGCCGGTGCGCTGGGGGCGAACGCGGCCAGCAGCGACGCCGCGCCGAACGCCACCGAACCGACCAGCAGGACCCGCTTTCGCCCGAACCGGTCGGCCAGGTTGCCCATCAGCACCAGCAGCCCCGCCAGGGTCAGCGAGTAGACGTCGCCGATCCAGAGGACCTGTTCCGCGGTCGGTGCCAGGCTCGCGGTCAGCGCCGGAACCGCCAGCGAGAGCACCGTCCCGTCGACGGCGAGCAGCAGCACCGCCGCGGCCAACACGGCCAGCGCCGCCCACCGGCGGCGGGTGGACAGCACCGGAGCGGGAACCGGGGTCGAGGACGTGATCACGCCGGAACTGTACCGACCAGCCGGTACAGTTCGTCAGGGTGACCTGCCCCACCTCGGCTGCCGGCCCACCGGAGCGCGGGCAACCCGGGTACGGGGGCCGGTCGGATGGCAGGGTGGGGCACATGGACAGGAAGCAGGTCGACGACTGGCTCGTCGGCTACGAGCGGGCCTGGCGCACGCCGGGCACGGACACCCTGGTCACGCTCTTCACCGAGGACGCGAGCTACCAGCAGGGGCCCTATCTGACCCCCGTGGTGGGCCTGCCGGCCATCGCCCGGATGTGGGAGGAACAGCGCGACGGCCCCGACGAGGTCTTCCGGATGACCAGCACGGTCGTCGCGGTCGACGGCGACACCGCCGTGTCCCGCCACGAGGTCCACTACGGCGACCCGGTCACGCAGGAGTACCGCGACCTGTGGGTGATGCGCTTCGCCGACGACGGGCGGTGCCGGTCGTTCGAGGAATGGCCGTTCTGGCCGGACCGGCAGCCGCCCGGGGTGCCGCAGTCGTGACCGGCGACACCCGGCCCCGGGCCGGTCAGGCCCGCGACCGGAACGGGGCCAGGGTGGCCCGGATCGTGTCGGCGGCACCCCAGTCGTCGTCGAACTGGGCCAGCACCGCCAGGTGCTGCCGCAGCTGGATGATCGGCATGCGGTCCCGCCAGTCGGCGTCGAGGCCGGTCAGCTCGGCGTAGACGGCGAAGAACCGACCCGACTCCGGTGGGGCCGCCGTGGTCCACAGGTGCGCCAGGTCCACCTCGGCCCACAGGTACGACACCGCCGGGTCGATCAACGCCGCCCGTCCGTCCCCGGTGGACAACACGTTCTGCGACCACAGGTCGCCGTGCGTCAGGCAGGCCGGCCGGTCCGGCAGCAGCTCGGGCAGCCGGGCACACAGCCGTTGCACCGCGGCCCGGTCGGTGGCGTCGAGCGCCGCCCGCACCCTCGGCTCACCCAGCCAGCGCAGCAGGCGGTGCTCGGCGAAGAAGGCGAAGCCGTCGTCGGCCCAGGTGTTGACCTGCCGGCGACGCCCCAACCAGTTGTCCCGGTGCCAGCCGAAGCGGGGGTGGACGGTGCTGGTGTGCAGGTGGGCCAGCGCGTGCGCGAACCGCTCCCAGAACGCCCCGTCCTGCGGCCTCGGCGACAGCAGCGACAACACCAGCAGTTCGTGGTTCGCCACGAGCACGTCGGGGGTGGCCAGCCCACCCTGCTGCCGCAGGGCCGTCAGCCCCTCGGCCTCCGCGACGAAGGCGTCGCCGTCGGGCGCCTCGGCGAAGGTCTTGACGAAGACCGGCGGCGCGTCCCTGCGGTGGGCGATCCCGGCGAGCGCGGCGAGACCACCGCTCACCGGCTCGACGGTGACGACGTCACCGATCCCGGCCCGCAGCAACCGTTCGGCGAGCAGTTCCGTCGCTCCGGTCACCCGCCGGTGCCCTCTTCGGCGCCGTCGTGCTGGTCGCCGTCCAGATAGACGTGCTGGTGGCCGTGGCCGGCGTCGACGTTGACCTGGTCGAGTTGGGTGGCGGCGACGGACCAGGCGGCGGCGGCCTGCTCCGCCTGCCGTTTCGCCAGTGCCGTCAGCGCCGCCCGCTGCGCGGGTGGCCCGGTGACCGCGAGGAGGTACGACTCGACGGCCAGGGACGTCTGTTCCACCGCGCCGCGCAGGCCGCCGCGCGCCACGTTGGTCGCCGTGCTGCCCGACGGCGGGTTGGCGAACGGCTCCGCCGCCCGCAGCAGGGTCTGCTGCCACTGACGTGCCTGCTGCTGGTCGGCGGTCGGCTCGGCCCGCAGGGCGTCGAGCACGGGGGTGATCTCGTCGCGGAGGCGTCGGGCGGTGGCCGTCAGCTCGGTGATCTGCTGGGCGTCCCGCCTCGCCTCGGCCCGGCGCAGGTCGGCGATGGTCGACTCGGTGGCGTCCGGTCGACCGACCGCATAGCCGATGCCGCCGCCGACGAGGGCGACGACGAGCCCGATCGCGGCGACGACGGCGAGCCGGGACAGCCGGCGGCGTGGTGACGCCGACGCGGCCAGCAGATACGAGGGCCTACCGGTACGACGCGACACGTCATCTCCCTGCTCGACGGGGACTGGTCGCAGCATAGTGCCGTCCGGCGGGCGGCGGGTCGCCCGTTTGTCGACCCGCCGGGGTCACCGCAGCGCCACCACGGCCTCGGTGCCCCCGTGGTGGCGCAGCACGGTCTCCGGTGCCGGATCGTGGCGCAGCAGCGTGTGCCGGACGAGGTCGGTGCCGGCGGCGAGATCGTCGAAGACCGCGATGTCCACGCTGACGGCGTGGGTGACGTAGCCGCCGGAGGCGTCCCGGCGCATGCTGCTGCCGCCCTGCCCGGCGTGGCCCAGTCCGCGCTCGCGCAGCGCCCGGTCGAGGTCGCGGGTCACCGTGGTGGCGTACCCGCGCGGGTCGGACCGTCCGCCGACCTCCAGGTGCAGGCTCAGCCGGTGGCGACGGGCCGAGCGCAGCGCGCTCGGGCCGAACCACCTGGCGACGAGGGAGCCCTGCGGCGCGCCGGTGACCGTTTCGAGGATCCAGCAGACCTCGGCGGGGTGCGCGGGTTCGGCGAGTCCGCGCAGGAGCACCGGATGCCCGACGCCGGCGGCGGCGAGCGTCCGGCCGGTCTGCGCGGCCAGGCTCAGGTCACGGTCGGCGACGGCCCGGGCCGGCAGGTCACCGAGGGCGTCGCGCGCCGGCACGGGCACGGCGGCGGCGACGGTACGCCCGGCGGCGGCCAGCAGGTCACGCCAGGCGTCGAACGGGAACTCCGACCCCGGGCCGCGCAGGCTGTAGAGCGTGAAGTCGCCGCCCTGGTCCTCGTCCTGCTCGACGGTCCAGTTGCCGGCGTCGTCGCGCTGCCAGGTGACGCCTCTGCCGCGCCCGTCGCACCGGTACAGCCAGGAGCGGACCGTCGGCCAGTAGGCGGCGTCGTCGGGACCGGTCCCGAAGGCGGCGGCCAGCAGCGGGGTGACCGCGTCGAGGTCGTCGTGCTCGCCGAGCAGCACGAACCTGCTGACCAGCGCCAGCAGCGGGCCGGGATGCGGCAGGTCCGGGTCCCGCAACGCGACGGCCCGGGCGACCAGGTCCAGTTCGTCCCAGCGCAGGGCGTGCGGGAAGGGATGCGCGTCGTCGTCCCAGCCGAGCTGCAGCGGCTCGGTCACGCCGGGCGGGCACACCCCGAGGTTGAGCATGCCGAGATCGATGTCGATCTCCAGGACGAGGGTGTGACCGTCGCCGACGTCGGCCGTCAGCGTCCACCCGGGATGGTCCTCCCAGCGCTCGTCGTCGTCATCACCGTCGTCGCCCTCAGCGCGCTCGTAGGCCGACCAGAACGACGGGTCCTTCAGCAGGTCACGCAGGTCTGCGGGGAGAGGCACGCCGGGCATCGTACCCAGCCACCCCGACGTTCCCCCGGGGTCGGTCGGCGGCGCGGTCTCCCCCGGCGTCGGCGAAATGGGCGGCGGCGGTGATCTTCGCCGGTCATACTGGCGGGCATGAAGCTCGCCGAGGCCCTGGCGTTGCGCGCGGATGCGGCGCGCCGCGCCGAGCAACTCCGTGCCCGCATCGTGGCCAGCGCCCGGTTCCAGGAGGGCGAGACACCGGCGGAGGACGCGGCGGCGCTGCTGACCGAGGCCGGCGGGGTGCTCGGTGAGCTGGAGACGCTGATCCGGCGGATCAACCGCACCAACGCCGCCACCGTGGTCGACGGCGGCACGCTCACCGACGCCCTGGCCCGCCGCGACGTGCTCCGGCTGCGGCACGGCGTGGTCACCTCCGCGGCCAACGCCGCCGCCGGTGAGGGTCAGCGGGGGTTCCGGCAGCTACGCTCGGAGCTGAGGATGATCCCGGCGCTGCCGGTGGCGCAACTACGTGGCCAGGCCGACGACCTCGCCCGGCAGATCCGCGAGGTCGACACGCTGATCCAGCGGGCCAACTGGGAGGTCGACCTGCTGGACTGACGGGTTGCGGAGCAGGTAGCCGACGTGGAGGCGTGCACCGACCCGAGAGCCGGCGGGTATCCCGGCTCACTCCTGGCGCGCCGGAGGCAGGCGCGGGGGTTCGATTCCCCGGCCATACACCGCATGCCCAGCACAGCACACAGGTGACGGCGCACAGGGCACGGCACACCACCGGGTGCAGATCCACGACGGCGAGGGTGGGACAGGGGACCTCCGCAACCCGCTCACCGGTCGTCGGCGGCCGGGTCGACCACCCGTACGCCGGGCCAGCGTGCCGCCGGGCGCTGGCGGGCGAGTCGGCGTCGGGACACCTCGCGGCCGGCCCGGGTCGGGTTGTGCCGCCACACCCCGTCGAGCAGGTCGTCCAGGCCGTACGGCGCGCAGACCGCGATCCGGTCGTCGGCGAGCAGGCGTACCGCGACGGCGGTGGCGTACTCGGGCCAGGTGGCGACCGCCTCGGCGATGGTCCGCAGCGGGGCCACCGGGTCGCCGCCGAACGTCGCCGGGTACCAGGTGTGCACGGCGGCCTGGTTCTTCGCCTCCCACGGCGGCTGCGGCCAGGCCGTCGCCAGTCGCGCGGTGGCCCGGTCGTCGTTGGCGCGGGTCAGGTCGGTCGGGTCGAGGAAGACGACGTCGACGTCCCGTACCGCCGACGGGTCGAAGCCGTGGCCGTACCGTCGGCCCCAGACCAGGTCCCGCACGACCCCCGCCCCGATCCACGCGTCCGGCAGGCCGGTGTCCCGGACCACCCGCAGGGCGCGCATCAACCACCCGTCGCCCCGGACCAGGTCCCGTAGTTCGTCCTCGCGCACCCGACCAGCCTAGGAGCAGCCAGCGTCCATGGTCGCCGCGTGGACGGGGACGGTGGGTGCTCAGGGCCGCACCGGGAGGAAGTCGGCGTCACCCCCGGTCAGGGGCAGGCCGGCGGTGGCGGCGATCCGCCGGACCGCCTCCTGAAGCGGGGTCGTCTCGGGCAGGACGGCCTCGTCGTCGTACCCGAGCAGGTCACGCGGGGCGTACCAGCCCCGCATGTCGTCCGCGGTGAACTCCGTGGCCTGCGGACGTGTCGCGTGTCGTCGCAGGGTCTCGGGCAACGAGACGTCGAGATAGACGAACACCGTCCTGCCCCGGTGACCGTCGCGCAGCGCGGTGAGCATCCGCCGGTACCGGGCGGTGTGCAGGATGCCTTCGAGGATCACGTGGTAGCCGTGGTCGAGGGCCAGCCGGACCGTCTGCCCGATGAGGGTGGGCGCGAGCCCACCGGGCCGGTCCCGCTCCCGCAACACGACCCGACGCAGGTAGTCCTGCTCGACCAGGGCGCAGCCACGACCGTGCCGCAGCCGCAACTGCCGGGCGATGCTGCTCTTGCCCGCCCCCGAGTTCCCCCGGACGACGATCAGGATCGTCCGGTCGCTGCCGGTCGGGATCGCCTCGTCCATCGCGGTGACCCTCCCCGGGTGTCGGCCGGTCCGGCCGCCGGTGCCGCGTCGACCGACGGGCCCGGCGGGACTCTGCGACGATGCCCTGGCCGCGCGGACGGGTGCGGCGGAAGGGGGGCGGCGCGGATGGTCGCGGACATCCTGGTCGGTGGCGCGGTCGCGGTGGCGGTCTCGTGGGTGGCTTTGCTGGTCGGTCTGCTGATCGTACGACCGCAGGGCTCGTTGCTGGCCGAGGCGCTGCGTATCCTGCCCGACCTGGTGCGGTTGCTGCGGCGGCTGGCCGGTGACACCACCCTGCCGCGCGGCGTCCGGGTGCGTCTGGGCCTGCTGCTGGCGTACCTGGTCGTCCCGATCGACCTGATCCCCGACTTCGTCCCGGTCCTCGGGTACGCCGACGACGCGATCCTCGTCGTCGCGGTGTTGCGCTCGGTGGTCCGCCGGGCGGGTGTCGGTGCGCTGCGCCGGCACTGGCCGGGCACACCGGACGGTTTCGCCGCGCTGTGCCGGCTGACGGGCGTCCGCTGCGCCGGCAGCGACCACGGCCGGGGCGACGCCGGCCCCGGATGACGGGCGCGGTCGTGCACCGGACGCCGGGGCGTGGAGAATCGATTCCGGCGTCCTCACCTGCGGAGACGATCGGGCCGAACCGCCACTGACACCCGTCAATGTTGCCAGAGCGGCTCCAGACGTGTTGGAATGGCTCATATCGCCGCAGCACGGGGGCAACCGTGCTGAGCACGGCCAGCACGGGAGCACCGCGGTACGGGTGGCACGCCACCCTGGCGGACGTCCGCACGTCACCGCGCCGGGCCATCGTCCTGACGACGGGCGTCCCGCCACGACAGGCACCTGAGCCTGCCGTGCGCACCCCGGCACGTGTCCCCGACGACCGGCGCGTCCGACGCCCCGGCAGCGGTCGGTCCGCCAGCACCAGAACCGGCGACGAGGTGAGAAGCGATGAGTTCCCCAGAGAGTTCCGCGTGGTACCGGCACCGCCTGGTGTGGGTGGCGGTGGTCCTGCTGGTGGTGTCGGTCGGCACGGTCGTGCTGGCCAACCGGAGCAGCACGAGGGCGGAGCCGGCGGATCTGCCGGCGCAGATCGTGGCCCGGATGCGTACCACGCTCGAACGGGCGGACCCGGCCCAGCACCAGCACGCCGGGCACGACGCCCAGCAGGGTGCCGGCGCGGAGAAGCCGCCGGTGATCTGCGGGGTCCGCGTCTACGGCTTCGAGCCGGCCGGGGCCACCACGTTCGCCGACGTCCGGACGGTCTACGGCTTCCACCTGTGCGGGATCGCCGAGCAGAAGCGCCCCTGGGACGTGGCGGTCAAGCTGGCCGGCCCGCTGATCATGGACATGTCCACCGATCCTCCGGGAATCAGGGTCGTCGAGGCGACGGCGGAGGTCAGGTTCGTCGACCGGCTCCGGGAGATGTTCCCGCCCGCGTACGCGACGATGGCGCAGCAGGAGTCGCTCGGCGCGACCGAGATGGCCGACCTGCGTCGCCGCTACGACGCCGCCGCCAAGCTGTGACGCGTCGGGCGTCGTAGCGGCCGTTTTCGGCCACCGGACCCGGCACCCGATCCGCGGTGATGCCGTGTCCCCGGTCCGCCGTGCCCGTCGTCGATCCGGTGATCTCGGACAGGTCGACCACATCCGACAGCTCGATCCAATACCACTAAACATCGATCAACGTTGATATTTTGCGTCATTGGTGCCACAGTGGATTCGGGAGCATTCGCCTTCCGATGTCTCGTACCGACGAATGGAGGATGAACAGTGCGTTCACACCAGTCCGACCAATCCGGTGGACGTCCCCGGTCAACCGTCCGCCGGTCCCTCCAGGCGCTCGTCCTGATGTTCGCCATGGTGGTCGGTACGCTGCCCATGACCAGCCCCGCCCAGGCGCACGGGACGATCATCAACCCGGCGACCCGGGCGTACCAGTGCTGGAAGACGTGGGGCAGCCAGCACACCAACCCCGCGATGCAGCAGCAGGACCCGATGTGCTGGCAGGCGTGGCAGGCCAACCCGGACACCATGTGGAACTGGATGAGCGCGTTGCGCGACGGCCTGGCCGGCCAGTACCAGCCGAGCACCCCGGACGGGCAGCTGTGCAGCAACGCCCTGTCCCGGAACAACTCGCTGAACACGCCCGGGGCGTGGAAGGCGACCACCGTCAGCCGTAACCTCACCGTCCAGATGTACGACCAGGCCAGCCACGGTGCGGACTTCTTCCGGGTCTACGTCACCAAGCAGGGGTTCAACCCGGCCACCCAGAAGGTCGGGTGGGGCAACCTGGACCTGATCACCACGACCGGGCGGTACGCGCCGGCACAGAACATCTCGTTCAACGTCTCGATCCCGTCGTCACGTTCCGGAAGCCACGTCCTGTTCTTCATCTGGAAGGCGTCGCACGCGGACCAGACCTACATGTGGTGCAGCGACATCAAGATCGCCTGATCGACGACGCGGCACTCATCCGGCCCAGGGCTGCCCCGCCCTGGGCCGGACCGTTCCCGGGCCAGCTCCACCGCCCGTCTGTCATTCAGCCGGCCCGGGGCGCGTCCCGCCGGCGTTCGTAGTCGGCGACCGTCGGGACGACGGGGAGCACGAGCAGCCCGACGAGGTACGCCACGGCGAGCAGCCCACCGGTGACCATGGTCAGCAGCAGCACGACGGTGCGCGGGTGCGCGGCGGGGCCGTCCCACCCCGGGAGATTCGACCGGGCTGACGCCGGAGCTGTTGTTACGGTCTGCGCATGCTGCCGCAGGGTTTCCCCGTGACCGCGCCGCCGGTGCTGTCCGTGACGGACGCGGCCGTCGTCCGCGACGGCAGGCCGATCCTGTCCGAGGTCTCGCTGACGGTACGGGCCGGCGAGCACTGGGCGCTGCTCGGTGCCAACGGGGCGGGCAAGAGCACCCTGCTCAGCCTCCTCGGGGCGGTCTCCCATCCCACCCGGGGCACCGTCGAGGTGCTCGGGCACCGGCTGGGCCGGGTCGACCTGCGGGAGCTGCGTTCCTACGTCGGCCACGTCAATCCACGGCACGACCCGGGTTCCCCGCTCACCGTGCACGACGTCGTGCTGACCGGGTTGACCAACACCAACGACCGGGTTCCCCGGTGGGAGCCGACGCCTGCGCAGGTCGCCGAGGCCGACCGGCTGACCGGCCTGCTCGGCCTCGGTGAGCGGCGCGGGGCGCGGTGGCCCACCCTGTCGCAGGGGGAACGGGGCCGCACGCTCATCGCCCGCGCGTTGATGCCCAGGCCCCGGCTGCTGCTGCTCGACGAGCCCGCGACCGGCCTCGACGTGGCCGGCCGGGAACAGCTCATCGAGCGGCTCGACGCACTGCAGCAGACCTGTCCGCAGCTCGCGTCCGTCCTGGTCACCCACCACCTGGAGGAACTTCCTCCCGGGACGACCCACGTCATGCTGCTGCGCGACGGACGCCCCCTGGCGTCGGGCCCCGCCGACGAGGTCCTCACCAGCGACCAGGTCAGCAAGTGTTTCGACCATCCGATCCGCCTCATCCGCACGGACGGGCGGTGGAGTGTGCGGGCGAACCGCCCGACCGCGCGCCCGGACGGTCCACCGCCGGGCGGTGAAGGCTAGGCGCGCGCGGCGCGGACGTGGTGGCGGCCGATCGGCAGCATCAGCGGCCGGCCGGAGACCGGGTCGACGATGACCCGGCTGTCCAGGCCGAAGACGGCCCGTACGCACTCCTCGGTCAGCACCTCGGCCGGCGGTCCGGCCGCGTGCAGGCCGCCGTCGGCGAGCGCGATGAGGTGGCCCGCGTAGCGGGCCGCCATGTTCAGGTCGTGCAGCACCATCACGATGGTGGTGCCGCGCGTGGCGTTCAGGTCGGTGAGCAGGTCGAGCACCTCGACCTGGTGGCTGACGTCGAGGAAGGTGGTGGGCTCGTCGAGCAGCAGCAGCTCGGTCTGCTGGGCCAGCGCCATCGCGATCCACACCCGTTGGCGCTGGCCGCCGGAGAGTTCGTCGACCGACCGGTCGGCCAGGTCGGCGGTGTGGGTGGCGTCGAGGGCGGCGGCGACCGCGCGGTCGTCGTCCCGGCTCCAGCGGGACAGCAGCCGCTGGTGCGGGTTGCGGCCCCGGCCCACCAGGTCGGCCACGGTGATGCCCTCCGGCGCGACAGGTGACTGGGGCAGCAGGCCGAGGGTACGGGCCAGTTCCTTGGCCGGTGTCCGGTGCACCTGGCGGCCGTCGAGCATGACGTGACCGGTGCGCGGGGCGAGCAGCCGCGACATCGACCGCAGCAGCGTCGACTTCCCGCAGGCGTTGGCCCCGACGATCGCGGTGATCCGGCCGGGCGGCACGAGCAGGTCGAGCGATTCGATGACGACCCGGTCGCCGTAGCCGACTGTCAGTTTCTCGGTCGTCAGGGCGTGGTCGGTGGTCACAGCGAGCCTCCGGCGCGGTTCGTGCGGACGAGCAGGTAGATGAGGTACGGGGCACCGAGCACCCCGGTGACCACCCCCACCGGGAAGCGGATGTCGAAGGCGAACTGGCCGATGAAGTCGGCGACCAGCACCAGCAGCGCGCCGACGAGGGCGGACGGCACCAACGGTGAGCCGCCGGCCCCGACGAGCCGGGCGGCGATCGGCCCGGCCAGGAAGGCCACGAACGCGATCGGCCCGGTGGCCGCCGTGGCGAACGCGATCAGACCGACGGCCGCGACGATCGAGACCAGCCGGGTACGTTCCAGCCGGGTGCCGAGCGCCGCGGCGGTGTCGTCGCCGAGTTGCAGCATGGTCAGGCTGCGCGCCCGACTCAGCAGCACCGGGCCGAACAGGGCCAGGGCGGCCAGCACCGGCACCGTCTCGTCCCAGGTGGAGCCGTTGAGGCTGCCGTTGAGCCAGCGGGTCGCCGCCTGCAGGTCCCACTGGCCGGCCTGGTTGAGGATGTACGCGGTGGCGCTGTTGAGCATGGCGGCGATGCCGATGCCGATCAGCACCAGCCGGGTGCCGGCCACGCCATCTTTGAACGACAGCAGGTAGATGAGCACGGCGACGCCGAGTGCGGCGACGATGGCGAAGACCGCGACGCCGGTCTCGTCCAGCCCGAGCACGATGATCGCGAAGGCCGCGGCGGCGCTCGCCGCCGAGCTGATGCCGATGATGTCGGGGCTGGCGAGCGGGTTGCGCATCATGGTCTGGAAGGTGACCCCGCCCATGCCGAAGCAGAGACCGGTCGCCAGGGCCAGGACCGTGCGGGGCAGCCGGAGTTCACCCACGGTGAACGACGCGCCGGGCACGGTCTCGCCGAGGATCACCCGCAGCACGTCGCCGGCCGGGTAGAAGGTCCGCCCGACCATCAGCGAGACGACGACCATGACGGCCACCGCCAGGGTGAGTGCGGCGAGCACGGCGCGTCGTCGGCGGCTACGCCGGACCCGGCCGCGGGTGACGGCCTGAAGGGTCGTGGTGCTCACAGTTCGCGTACCTTCTGCCGGCGGACGATGTAGATGAAGAACGGGGCGCCGATCAGGGCGGTGATGATGCCGGCCTCGATCTCGTCGGGGCGGTTCACCACCCGTCCGGCGACGTCCGCGACGGTCAGCAGCGCGGCGCCGACCAGGGTCACGAACGGCAACAGCCAGCGGTGGTCGAGTCCGACGAGCAGCCGGCACAGGTGCGGGACGATCAGGCCGACGAAGGCGATCGGCCCGGCGACCGCGGTGGCCGCGCCGCAGAGCACCACCGCGCCGGCGGCGGCGATCCCCCGCACCAGGGCGACGCGTTCGCCGAGGCCGGCGGCGAGGTCGTCTCCGAGCGCGAGGGAGTTCAGGGCCCGGGCGCACAGCAGGCAGACGGCCAGCCCGGCGGCCAGGAACGGCAGGACCTGGCCGATGCTGTCCCAGCTGGCCCCGCCGACGCCGCCGACCTGCCAGGACTGGAAGTTCTCGGCGATGTCGCCGCGCGGCAGCACGACCGCGGCCACCAGCGACGCGAGGGCGGCGGAGGTGGCCGCCCCGGCCAGGGCGATCTTGAGCGGGGTGGCGCCGCCGCGACCGAGTGAGCCGACGGCGTAGACGAACAGCGAGGACAGCGCCGCCCCGGCGATGGCGACCCAGATGTACGCGGTGGCGGTGTACAGGCCGACGGTGGCCAGGCCGACCGCGATGGCCAGCATCGCGCCCATGTTCACCCCGAGGATGCCCGGGTCGGCGAGCGGATTGCGGGTGACGCCCTGCATCACCGCGCCGGACAGGGCCAGGGCCGCGCCGACGAGGGCGGCGAGCACCGTACGGGGCAGGCGTTTGACCACGGCCGCCTGGTCGAGGGTGTCCTGGGTGCCGCCGAGCGCGGCGGTGATGTCGGCCCACCCGACGACCCGGGAGCCGAAGGCCACCGACGCGACCAGGGTCAGGGCCAGCGCGCCGAGGACGACCAGGAGCCAGGTCAGGCGGGTCCGGGCCGGGCGTCGCCGCAGGGCGACGTCCGGCCCGGAGGTGGTTGCACCGGTCATCAGAGCTTGTCGGCGGCTTTGCCGAGCAGGTCGACGTAGTCCTTGAGGACGTACGACACGCCGAGCGGCGTCGGGTTGGCGGCGGTGGCGACGGGGGTGCTGCCGGGCAGGGAGACGAAGGAGCCGCGCTTGATCGCAGGGATCTTGGACAGCAGCGGGTCCTTCTGGAGGGTGGCCAGGGTGGTGCCGGCGGCGTCACCGTAGGTCACGATGATGTCCACGTCGCTGAGGTTCTGCACCTGCTCGGCGCTCTGGGTGAGGCTGAACTCCTTGGTGGTCGCGGAGGCCTTCGCGATGCTCTCCGGGTGCTTCATGCCGAGGTCGGTGAAGAACTGGGCCCGGGTGTCGTTCGTGGTGTAGAAGCTGATCTTGCTGAGGTCGGTCGGGTCGAGGTGGGTCAGGAACATCGCCGACCGGCCGGCCAGCTTCGGGTAGCGGGCGGCCTCGTCCTTCATCTGCTTCTCGATCTTGGCGATCAGTGCGTCACCCTCGGCGGCCAGGCCGAGGGCCTTGCTCTCCAGCGTGATGCTGTCGCGCCAGGACGTCGCCCAGGGTGCCTGCGGGTACGCGACGACCGGCGCGATCTTGCTCAGGGTGTCGTAGTCCTGCTTGGTCAGGCCGGAGTAGGCGGCCAGGATGATGTCCGGCCTGGTGTTCGCCACCGCCTCGAAGTCGATGCCGTCGGTCTCGTCGAACAGCACCGGGGTCGACGCGCCGAGTTCCTTGAGCCGAGCGGCGTCCCAGGGCAGCAGCCCGTCGCCGTCCTCGTCGCCGAAGTTGGCCTTGGCGTAGCCGACCGGGACGACGCCCAGGGCGAGGGGGACCTCGTGGTTGGCCCAGTTGACGGTGGCGACCCGTTCGGGCTTCTTCGCGATCGTGGTGGTGCCCAGCGCGTGGGTGACGGTCAGCGGGAAGGTCGCCGTCGCGGACCCGGACCCGGACGCGGCGGGCTTCTCGTCGGCGTCGGAGGACCCGCCGCAGGCGGCGAGGGCGAGCGTGGTGGCGACCGCGACGATTCCGGTGAGCAGCCGGGTGGGGCGCATACGGAGTACTCCAACTCACATAGTAAGGACAGGCTTACCTAAAACTTGATCGGTAAAGTACTCCACGTTCCTGAGCCGTTGACCAGGGGGTTCTCCGTAGTGAGCAAGGTCAGTACCGGCGCTGCGGTCCTGCGCCGGGCGGTCGCCCGCAACGGGCGACGCCTCTGGACCGGCACGGCGCTGGCCGGCGTCTACCAGCTCTGCGCGGCCCTGGTGCCGATCCTCGTCGGCGTCATCGTCGACCGGGCCGTGGCCACCGGTGCGATGACCGCGCTGCTCGCCTGGACCGCGACCCTGGCGCTGGTCTATCTCGTCCTGGTGGTGACGTACCGCTTCGGCGCGCGGAACCTGCAACGGGCCATCGCCGAGGAGGGCCACCAGCTACGGGTCGAACTGGCGGCGAAGATCCTCCACCCGCGGGTGCTGCGCACCGGGCGGCACACCGGCGACCTGCTCGCGGTCACCACCACCGACGCCGAGTACACCTCCTACCTGCTCGACCACATCCCGCGGGTCACCAGCGCCCTGGTGGCGGTCACGGTCAGTGCGGTCGCGCTGCTGCTGATCTCGACGCCGCTCGGGCTGACCGTGCTGATCGCCATCCCGGTCGTGCTGGCGGTCCTCACCCGCACCGCCCCGCTGATCGCCAGGCGCGTCAAGGAACAGCAGGACCAGGCCGGTCGGGCCAGCGCGCTCGCCACCGACCTGGTCACCGGGCTGCGCCCGCTGCGCGGCATCGGCGCGCAGGACGCCGGGACCGGGCGGTACCGCCGGGTGAGCCGGCACAGCCTGGCCGCCACCCTGCGCGCCTCCCGGACCCAGAACGCGTACCTGGGCGCGTCCACCATGCTCAGCAACCTGCTGGCCGGGGGCATCGCGCTGATGGCGGGCTGGTTCGCGCTCACCGGCCGCATCACCGTCGGCCAGTTCATCACGGTGATCGGCTCCGCGCAGTTCCTCGTCGAACCGTTCGGCGTGCTCGCGGTCGTACCGGGCTGGACGGCTGCCGCCCGCGCGGCGGCGGACCGGGTCGCCGCCGTCCTGCGGGCCGACGTGGTCCTGCCGCCGGGCACCGCCGTGCCCGACGGGTGCGAGCTGCGCCTGACCGACGTGACGTACGGCCCGCTGACCGGCCTGCACCTGCACGTCCGCGCCGGGGAGTTCGTCGGCGTGGTGGCCCCCCGGCCGGCGGACGCCGAGGCGCTGGCGCGGCTGCTGGCGGTGCCCGACGGCCATACCGGTGACGTCCTGCTCGGCGGCGAACGGCTGGAGACCGTGGACCGGGACCGGGCGCGCCACCTGCTGCACAGCGAACCGCACCGCACCGACCTGTTCACCGGCACCCTCGCCTCGAACGTCACCCTGCACGACGGCGACAACGACGGCGACGGACGGCTCGACGCAGCCCTGCGCGCCGCTGCCGCCGACGAGGTGGCGCACCTGCATCCGGCGGGCCTGCGGATGCCGGTCACCGAACGCGGCGCGAACCTCTCCGGCGGCCAGCGGCAACGCGTCGCGCTCGCCCGCGCGCTGCTCGCCGGGCCGCCGCTGCTGGTCCTGCACGACCCGACCACCGCCGTCGACGCGGTCACCGAACAGGCCGTCGCCGACGGCATCCGGACGCTGCGGCACGGGTCGGACGGCGGTTACGGCACCGTCGTCATCACCGGCAGTCCGACGTTGCTCGCCGCCACCGACCGGGTCGTGTTCGTCGCCGACGGGGTCGTCGCCGCCGAGGGGACACACGCCGAGCTCGTCGCCGACGACGACAGCTACCGCCGGGCGGTGCTGCGGTGACGCCCCCCACCCTGCCCGTGGCCGGCCCCCGCGAGAGCAGGGCGTGGCTCGGCGCGCAACTGCGGACCCGCCGGGGCGCCGCCTGCGGCACACTGGTCGTGGGACTGCTCGCCGCCGCCACCGCGATCGTCCCCGCCTACGCCTTCGGCCTGCTGGTCGACCGGGTCCGTGCCGGTGGCGGCACCGGGGTGCTCGTTCCGGTCGCCGTGCTCATCGCGACCGCCGCCGTCGTCGGTGGCCTGGCCACCGGCATCAGCGCCCACCTGATCCGCCGGTTGGGCGCGGGCATCCTCGCCGACCTGCGCGAACGCACCCTGGACGTCGCGTTGCGGCTGCCCGTGGCGGTGCTCGACCGGGCAGGGCGGGGCGACCTGGTCTCGCGGGTCGGCGCAGACGTCAGCGCCATCGACCGGGCCGTCACCGAGGTGCTGCCCACCCTGGTCTCGGCCCTGTTGCTGGCGGCGATCAGCCTCGGCACGATCGTCGGCATCGACTGGCGGCTCGGGCTGGCCGGCGCGGTCGCCGTCCCGCTCTACGTACTCGCGTCGCGGTGGTACCTCCCCCGGGCCGCACCGGCCTACGCGGCCGAGCGGGTCGCCATCGCCCAGCGGTCCCAACGGTTCGTCGAGAGCGTGCAGGGCATCAGCACGGTGCACGCCTACCGGCTGGAGGACCGCCACCTCGGCGGCATCGCGGACGCCTCCGCCCGCGCCCGGGACCTCTCGACGAGCGTGTTCGCCCTCTACACCCGGTTCGTGGGACGGATCAACGGAGCGGAGCTGGCCGGGCTCGGGTCGGTGCTGGTGGTGGGGTTCCTGCTCGTACGCCGGGAAGCCGTCACCCTCGGCGAGGTGTCGGCGGCCGCGTTGCTGCTGCACCGGCTGTTCGGCCCGGTCCTGCAACTGATGGTCACCTTCGACAAGGCCCAGGACGCGGGGGCCAGCCTGGCCCGCCTCGTCGGGGTGCTGCGCTCGGACCCGGACCGTCGCGCGGGCGGCACCGCGCCCGCGACGCACGACCTCGTGCTGGACGGCGTCAGTTTCAGCTACGACGGGGCGACGCCGGTGCTGCGCGACGTCTCGCTGCGGGTCGGGGCGGGCCGGGTGGTAGCGCTGGTCGGCTCCACCGGTGCCGGGAAGACCACCGTCGCGTCGATCGCCGCCGGGGTCCTGCGCCCCGGCGACGGCGTGGCCACCCTGGGCGGCGTTCCCGTCGCCGAGCTGCCCGCCCGGACGATCGCCCTGGTCAGCCAGGAGACCCACGTGTTCGCCGGTCCGCTCGCCGAGGACCTGCGGCTGGCCCGCCCCGGCGCCTCACCGGAGGAACTCACCGTCGCCCTGGCCCGGGTTGGCGCCCTGTCCTGGGCGCTCGCCCTCCCTGACGGGCTGGACACCGTGGTCGGCGAGGGCGGCCACCCGCTGACCGCCGCGCAGGCGCAGCAGTTGGCGCTCGCCCGGGTGGTGCTGCTCGACCCGGCGGTCGTGGTGCTGGACGAGGCGACCGCGGAAGCCGGCAGCGCGGGGGCGCGTGACCTCGAACAGGCCGCCGCCGCGGCGTTGGCGGGACGCACCGCCCTGGTCGTCGCCCACCGCCTCACCCAGGCCGTGACCGCGGACCACATCGTCGTCATGGACCGTGGCGAGATCGTCGAGAGTGGCCGGCACGCCGAGCTGATCGGGGCGGACGGCAGCTACGCCCGGCTGTGGGCGGCGTGGAACGCCCGCGCCGACGACACGCCGACCCGGCCCGGCGACGCGCCGGGGTCCGCGGTGGTCGGCGGCGACCCGCCCGTACCGCGACCACGGCACGGGCGGTGGACCGGGCCGCCGCTGACCGCTCAGCGGGAGTAGAACTCCACCACGAGCTGCTCGTCGCAGATCACCGGCACCTCGTGCCGGGCGGGCTCGCGCAGCAGCGTGGCGCGCAGCGCGGTCAGCTCCACCGACAGGTACGGCCGGGGACGGTCGTCGGCGTGCGCGCCGGCGGCGGCGAGCTGGAACGGCGGCAGGGTGCGGCTGCGCTCGCGGACCGCGACCACCTGGCCGGGCCGCAGCCGGTACGAGGGCCGGTCGACCTTGCGTCCGTCCACCGTGAAGTGGCCGTGCCCGACGAGCTGGCGTGCCTGGTAGATGCTGCGGGCCAGCCCGGCCCGGAGCACCAGCGCGTCGAGTCGCCGTTCCAGGAGGGCGACCAGCGACTCGCCGGTCTTCCCGACACCCCGGGCGGCCTCGTCGAACGTGCGGCGCAACTGTGCCTCGCTGACGTTGTACTGGTGGCGCAACCGCTGCTTCTCCAGCAGCCGTACCTGGTAGTCGGAGGTCTTGCGCCGGTTGCGGCCGTGTACGCCCGGCGGGTAGGGACGCCGCTCGAAGTAGCGAACGCACTTGCGGGTCAGCGGGATGCCGAGGGCACGGGAGAGCCGGGCCTTGGGACGGGGGTGGTTCACGTTCGACGTCTCCGATCGGATGGTCTAGCCTGCGAGTTAGGTAAGGCTAACCTACGTTGAGGAGATCGGGATCATGCGACCCAGCCCGGCGGAGATCGTGCGCACCCTCGTCGCGGGCCACCTGCCCGCCCTCGCCCACCTGCCCGGCAGCACCGGCCCGCACCAGGTCAGGCACGCCACCGACCCGGCCGGCCGGGTGCTGCTGCTGGTGCCGGCGTCCAGCAACCTCGCCACGGCACTCGCGCCGCCGGCCGGGGACACCGACGTCGCCACCGTCCTCGACGTGCTCGACCTGCCACCCACCGCCGACGCCCCCTCGCTCGGCCGGGCCTGGGTCTCCGGCTGGGCCGAACGCCTCCACGGCGACGCGGCGCGGCAGGCCGCGATGGACTTCGCCGCCACCCGGCCCACCGGCGACCTGCTCGACGTGGGCAGCAGGTTCCGGCTGCACCGGTTCGCGGTGACCGAGGCCCGCTGGGAACGCACCGACGGCATGCGCCCGATCGACCCGCAGGCGTACGCGCAGGCCGAGCCCGACCCGTTGCACGCCGCCGAGGCGGACCTGCTGGCCGACCTCGCCGACCACCACGCCGAACAGGTCGCGGCCCACCTGCGCCGGCAGTTGAAGCTCTCCGGTGCCGAGTCGCCCCGGGTGGTCCGGATCGACAGGTACGGCCTGACGGTCGCGTACGGCCGGCCCGGTGCGGTCCGACGGGCGAGGGTGAGCTTCGGACGACCCGTCACCGACGTCGACGAGCTGTCCCGGCTGCTGCACCCGATCCTCTGCCCCCGGCAGGCGGCCGCCTGACCCGGGCGCGGACCACTTCCCCTGCCCCGGAAGTGGAGCCCCACCCCTGATGCCGTCGCGGCCGCCCGTGCCAACCGGTTCCGGGGCGGCGGCCGACGCGGTGGATCGACGGGTCGGGGTTTCGCCGGTTGCCGGTCGCGGGTAGCGGAGGGCCGTGAACCGCGATCTCGTGACGGCCCTACAGGCGGCCTGGGGCCTACCGGAGTTCCGCGACGGGGTGCGCCACGTCATCGACCTCGACGAGGTGGCGCTGCTGCTGGCCACGCTCTCCGTCCCGGACCACGACCGCGAGGTGGAACGCAGCCTGCTGCGGCTGCTGCGGTCCAGCCTGGACACCACCGAGATCCGGGAGGCGGTGTTGCTGCTGCTGGAACGCGACGCGGTACGCCGTCCTCTCCTCGCGGCGGTGGTGCGTCCGCGTGCCGACCGGCCGGGTCTGGCTGCCGCCGTAACCTCGGCGGCCGAGGACCCCCGGGTGCGGCGTGAGGTACGCGCGGTGCTGGACGACGCCCGGGTGCGCGAGCTGGTCTGGCAGGTGGTCGAGAACCAGGTGGACGCCGACCGGGTCGGCCTGGTCCGCCGCGCCGCCGTGCTGTTCGTCCGGCACCCGAGCGTTCCCCGCCTCGCCTGGGCCCTGCGCCGCCACGGCGTCCTGCGCGAGCTGCGCCGCACCGCCGCGTCGGATGACGGCGGCGCGGCCTGAGCGGCCGGCTCCCACCCTCCGAACCGCGAGCGGCGGTCGCGGCGATGAGCGATGATGGGGCGCGTCCGACCGGAGGGTGACGATGGGGCGACCGACACTGTTCCTGACCGTGGGACTCCCCTGCACCGGGAAGACCACGGCGGCGCGGCGTATCGAGGTCGAGCACGACGCCCTGCGCCTGACGAAGGACGAGTGGGTGAAGGCGCTCTACGGGCCCGGGAACCCTCCCCTGGCGGGGGCCGTCATCGAGGGGCGGCTCATCGGGATCGGACTGCGCGCCCTCGAACTCGGCACCAACGTGGTGATCGACTACGGCCTGTGGAGCCGCGACGAGCGTTCCGCCCTGCGCCACGCCGCAGCGGACCTCGGCGCGAGGGTGGAGCTGCACTACTTCACCCTCACCCCGGCCGAACAGCGCAGACGGCGTGACCGACGCCAGGCCGATGCGCCGCACACGACCTGGCCCATGGCCGATGAGGAACTCGCCGGGTGGGCCACCCGCCTCGACGTCCCCACACCGGGGGAACTCGACGGCAGCGAACCCATCGATGCTCCCCCGGCGGGATTTCCGACCTGGCACGCATGGCGCACCTACCGCTGGCCGCCGTCGGCCCACTGAGACCTGCGGACCGGCCCCGCCCGCCTGACCGCTGGATCAGCCGAGCGCGCAGGGCGTCCCGTTGAGGGTGAACGAGGACGGGCTGCCGGTGTCACCGGTGTGGTCGGCCACGAACCCGATGGCGATCGCCCCGCCCGGCCCGATGGTGACGTTGTCGTCGTGGCCACGGGCCGTGACGGTGCCACTCGACGGCGAGTACACCGCGTTCCAGCCGGTGGTGATGCGTTGCCCGGGGGGCAGCGGGAACGTCAGCCGCCAGGCGGTGATCGTGGTGGCACCGGTGTTGACGATGGTGATGCTGCTCGTCAGGTAGGTGTCCCAGGTGTAGGCCGAGTACCGGACGGTGCAGGCGGCCCCGCTCGGTGCCGGGCTGCTCGGCACGGAACTGCTCGGTGCCGGGCTGCTCGGTGCCGGGTCACTCGGCACGGGGCTGCTCGGTGCCGGACTGCTCGGCACGGGGCTACCGGGCGGCGGGCTGCCCGGCGATGCGGTGCTTGAGGGCGGGGTCGTGCCGGCCGAGGCGACGCCGGGTGCGCTGACCCCGGCCAGGGCGGCGGCCAGTGTCACACCTGCGGCGGCGACGCCGAGAAGGCTGCTCGTAGGTCTCATGGCGGTGGTGGCTCCTCCGGGGAACGCGCACGGCTGCGCGGCGGAGCGAGGACGCCGGTCGGCACCGGGTCTCGGTGCACCTCGCAGGATCTGACAGTAATCGATCAGCCTCGATCGTGCCGCGGATCGGACCGACGCCCTCGACGTGCCCCGGTTCGGTCCGGCCGGCACCGCGCGGGCGGACGCGGGCCGGCGGGCCGGGCCAGGGGACGGTTCAGATCGGAAGCCGTGGGCCGAGCACGGTTCCCGGGTCGTGGCGGCGCTTCACCTCCCGCCACCTGTCGACGGTCGGCCCACCGAACTGGGCCCGGTAGAAGTCCCGCTCCACCCGGTGGTAGCCGTGCAGGTAGACCCGGCCGCCGAGGTCGTGACAGAGCGCCCCCGCCGCGTCGAAGTGCTCCCGGTAGGCGTCCACCCGATCCGGCGGCACGATGCAGTAGAAGCCGAACGTGCGTACCCGGTCGGCGTCGGGCAACGGGCTCAGCGGTGGTCGGGGCCGGCCCCCGGGGCGCAGGAACGTGCCGTTGACCACCGGGATCACCGCCGGGTCGGCGAACCTGTCGCGGACGGCGGCGAAGAAGGCGTCCGCCTTCTCCATCGGCAGGAAGAAGTCGCTCCACAACCGCCGGGCCTCGGCGACGTCGGCCAGCAGACCTCCGGCGACCTGGGCGCGGGCGATACCGACGGAGAAACCTGCCTCCGCCTCGAACAGCCGCTGGTGGTAGTCGGCGACCAGGGTCTCGTCCGACCCGGCCGCCGCGTCACCCGCCGCCCGCCCGACCTCGGTCTTCCACCGGCCGGCGGCGGTGGAGAACACCGTGCGACAGATCCGCAGCCGCTCGTCGCCCCACACCTGCTCCGCCACCGTGGCGAGGTCGTCGCCGCCGAGCTGGCGGACCAGGACTGCCGGCTCCGCCGGGACCACCCGCAGATCGGCCCGGACGATCACCGCCACCTGGCCGAGACCGCAGAGCGCGTACCGGAACAACTCCCGGTGCGGACCGTCGGCGGTCGCGTGCACGAGCGCGCCGTCACCCGTGACGACGTCCAGCGCCGTCACCTGGTCGACGACCGAGCCGACGAAGGGCGACGTCGGCCCGAACCCGCCGACCGACAGCGTCCCGCCGACCGTGGCGTGCTCGTTGCTGGTCACCACCGGCAGGGCGAGGCCGTGCTCGTGCAGCCAGCGGTGCAGGGTTCCCCAGCGCACCCCCGACTCGACCCGCACGGTCGCCGCCCCGAGAAGTTCGATCCGGTCCAACGCGGCGGTGTCCAGTTGCAGGCTGTCGGTGAGGCTCTGCCCGTTGCTGCTGCACCCGTTGCCCCGTGCGACGACCGCCAGCCCGCCGGCGAGGGCGTACCGCACCGTCTCCTGCACGTCGGCGACACCTGCGGGGAAGACGACCGCCTGTGGCTGCCGGCAGTGCAGCCGGCCGAAGTCCCGCTGACAGCCCTCGGGTGCCGGACCCACCAGTTTCCCGGCCAGCAGCCGGGCGAGCGGTTGGTGCGGCGTCATCAGACGACCGCCGCCGGCCGGCTGAGCAGGCCCTTCAGCTTCACCGCGAAGTGGTCGAAGAACGGCACCAGGTCGCACACCGGGTCGCCCTGCCGCACCGCCGCGACGGCCCGGTCGCGCCACTCGTCGATCGCGGCGGCGACGTCGGTGACGTCGACCGCGCCCGCGGCGACCAGGTGGGCGAGGTTCCCGTCGCGCTCCTGGATCTCGGCGAAGTCGACCGCGTCGTCGCCGATCATGTAGAGCACGCCCAGTGCCTCACCGAACTCCCGGGCCGGCCCCACCAGCTCGGGAACCCCGCCCGCGAGGCAGTTGACCGCGGCGTAGTTGGCGAGCATCACCCCGGCCTTGATCCGGGCCGCCGCGATCCACGACTCGACGGTGGTCGGCCGGGGCGCGGCGACCTCGACGATCTCCTGCCGCCAGATGTCCCGGTAGTCGTCCTCGAGGGTCTTCAGCACCTCGACCGGGCGCTGGTGGCTGGCCAGCAGCGTCGTGCCGACCGAGAGCAACTGGACGCCGAAGATCTGGTCGCGCGGCGAGAGCGGCTGGTCGTCGTCGATGAGGTCGTCGATCAGCTTCACGCCGACCGCGTGGATCGACACCCCCGCGCCGAGGTCGGCGCGCACCTGCGGGTCGTGCACCCACAGCGTCGTGTAGTACGGCGTACGCGGGTAGCCGGGGAGGTCACGCACGAAATCCAGCCCCTGTGGGGACATGCCCAGGCTGGTGAGTTCGGTGAGACACCGCTGGACCACCCGCGCCTGGCTGGCGTCCATCTCGGCCTTGAACTCAGGAAACGTCAACACGGTCGTCCTCCAGAAGAAAGGTGATCAGACGGTCGGCGAAGTCGGCCATGAAGCCGGCGATCGGGAACTCGGGTGGGAACTCCGCCAGGGCGCGCAGCGCCTCCGCGCGCCACCAGCGGGTTGCCGCGACGGCGGCATCGCGGCTCACCCGCCCGCTACGGATCAGGTGGCACAGGTTGCCACCTGCCTCTCCGAGGTCGCGGTGGTCGCGGATGTCGTCACCGATCATGAACAGGACGCCGAACGCCTCGCAGAAGGCGCGGGCGGCGGGCAGCCGGTCCACGACGTCGGCGGCGAGGCAGGCGGCGGAGGCGTAGCACATCATCATCCGACCCGACTTGATGCTGGCGTAGTGGATCCAGCTGTCCAGGTCGTGTGCCGGGCGTTCCGCCTCGTTGATCTGCTCCCGCCAGATCACCCCGTAGTCCTCGTCGAAGACCCGCAGCACCTCGGCCGGCCGGTGGTGGGCGCCGAAGGTCGCCGTGCTGCTCTGGGTGAGGAACATGCCGAGGATCTGGTCCCAGGGCCGGATCGGCTGGTCGCCGTCCATCAGGTCGTCGACGAGCTTGATCCCCATCGCGTGGGTGCAGATCGCGATCCCCAACTCCTGCCGCAGTTGCGCATCCGGCACCCAGAGCGCGGCGAAGTAGGGGATCCGGGGATAGCCCTTCATCTGCCGGACGTACTCCAGCCCCTGCGGCGTCATGCCGGTCCCGGCGAGCCGGTCGGTGACCCGCTCCAGCAGGACGCGCTGCGCGACCGCCCACTCGTCGTCCAGGCCGCTCACTCCGGAGAGCACGGGGCCTCCTCGTCGATCCGCACCGGCCGGCCGTCGAGCACCGCGGCGACGGCGGCCACGGTGCGCCGCCGGGCCCGGTCCGGGTCGAGCAGCGTACGGGCCAGGGTGGTGGCCAGGTGGCGGCGTCGGGGCAGCTCGTCGGGGTCGCCCAGCCAGCGCACGGCGACGTCGACCAGATCCTCCATCCGGTCGAAGCCCTGGCCGACGCCGTGCTCGGCGAGGAACGGGCCGACCCACTCCTCCATCGGCAGGCCGGAGCGCACCAGCAGTTGCGGGATGCCGAAGTAGAGCCCCTCCAGCATCGAGTTCGGTCCGGTCTTGGAGATGAACAACGGCGCGTCGGCGGCGTGCAGCCAGGACAGGTACCGCAGGTAGTCGCCCTGCGCCAGCCGGTCGAAGGTCTGCCAGGCCGGCACCTTCAACTCGGTCAGCAGCGCGGCGGCCTCGGCGGCGAGCGCCGGATTGTTGTACGCGATGAAGACCAGCGCCGCGTCGGGATGGGTGGTGGCGATCCGCTCCACGGCGGCGAGGTACTCCCGACCGCCCCGGTTGGACAGGATCAGGACCCGGGTACGCGCCTCGGCCAGCGCCGGCTCCATGGCGTCGGCGTCGGTGTCACCGATGCGGCCGCCCTGCGCGGCACCCTCGAAGACCTGGGCGGCCTGGGCCTGCGCGAGCAACCGGCCGACCGGCACGACCTGCTCGGGGCGGTAGCCGTGCTCGCGGATCAGGTAGTCCCGGGCCCGGTCGAACTGCACCAGGTGCACCGGCAGGTGCGGGGCCCGGTGCACCGGCAGCCGGAGCAGCCCCTCGTTGGTCACGTAGTTGACCACCGGGATCGGCAGGTCCGCGACCCGTAGCGCGGCATGGCTCAGCCGGGAGATCACCCCCTTGGTGCCGATCACCAGATCCGGTTTCGTCCGGGCGAAGTGCTCGACGACGGCGGTCAGCCGGTCGGCGGTCGCCGCCGGCACCGGGTCGTCGTCCAAGCCGCCCGGCAGCCGGCTGGTGAAGTCGGCCATCAGGCGCAGGTAGCCGGCCCGGACCTCGTCGGCGGGCAACCGGGCCGCCACCAGCTCACGGATGGCGGCACCGGCCTCGGCGAACTGCGGGAAGATCGTCTCGGCCTCGACGACGGTGACGTCGACGTCGTCGAGGCCGGCGGCCAGGGTCGCGGCGAGTGTCCGGCCGGCCAGGAGGTTCCCCAGCTCTCCCCAGGTGCGCATCGAGATGACCTGCACGCTGCGGGTCATGCCCACTCCCTCCGTCGCGCTCGCGGTGTCATGCCAGCAGTCCCGGGTTGAACAGCCCCTGCGGGTCCAGCTCCCGGCGGAGCCGGCGCAGGGTGGTGAGGTCGTCGCCGTACATCGACTGCAGGTCCGCCTCGGTCAGGTCGTACCAGCCGGCGAGGTAGGGCCGCCCGCCGAGCGCGAGGCACTCGGCCAGCACCCGACGGTGCAGGCCCTGCACCAGGTCGACGGCGGGCCGGTCCCCGCGCGGGACGCTGAAGTACAGTCCGAAGCCGAGCGCCAGGCCCCGCAGGCCGGCCGCCGGGGTGAACGGCACGCCCGGACGCTGCTCCGGCCGGTGCACGCCGAGCATGAGCAGCCGGCCACCGCCCTCCCGGTAGCCGGTGCCCGCCAGGATCTCGACGTCGAGGAAGCGGGCGAACTCGGCCGCGGCCGGCAACGACAGGCAGTAGTCGGCCCAGATGAAGTGCACCGACGGGTCGGCCGGGTTGCGCCGGGACTCCCGCATGGACCGCAGCGGCCAGTCGGCCTCGACCCGGGTCTCGGCCCGCCCCGCCAGCCGCTGCGGCAGCGGGCCACCACCGCGCATCCCGTACGTGGCGACGAAACCCCCCTCGTAGTGCTGGGCGGAGAAGAGGTCGACCGGCGAGCGCTGCTCCTGTGCCAGCCAACCGACCTCCGCCACCAGGGCGGTCAGGGACGGATGTCGCTGCGTGGCGATGGTGGTGTGCCGCTGGTGCTCGACCGTGCGCAGCACCACCCGGTCCAGCACGCCCAGGGTGCCCAGCGCGCCGATGCCGTAGCGGAACAGCTCCGGCGACTCGGTGGGCGAGCACCACCGCGGCTGCCCGTCGGGCAGGACCAGCCGGAACCGTTCGACCAGGTCGACCTGGCCGCCGTGGGTGATCGTGCCCTCGCCGTAGCCGCCGACCGACAGGGTGCCGCCGATCGAGACCGTCAGGTGGTTGGTCAGCACCGGGATGCTGCGGCCCTGGACGTTCAGGGCCAGCTCGGCGGCGTACCAGGGAGCCCGGGCGGACACCTCGGCGGTGCCGTCGGCGAGCACCCGCACGGCGGGGTCCCCCGGCTCGCCGACGATCAGCACCCCGCCGTCGGACAGGCCCTGCCGGCCGAACGAGTGTCCGCTGCCCCGCACCGCGACGGGTGTGCCGGCCGCCCGGGTCGTCCGCAGGACGTGCGCCACCTCCTCCGCCGAGGTCACCGGGGTCACCACGGCCGGTAGCAGGTGGTGCAGCCGGCCGACGTTCGTGGCGTACGCCGCCCGACCGGCCGGATCGGACCGTACGGGCCGGCGTAGCCCGCGCTGCAACGCGGCGGCGAGCGCCGGGGGGACGGCGGGGTCGCCCGCGCCGCCGGGCCGTCCGCCCGGACGGCCGGACAAGCCGTGCAGGGTGTCCCGCCAGTCGGCGGTCTCCAGGCCGTTGCCGACGACGACCCAGTCGACGCCGCAGTCGTGGTACTCGCGGACCTGACGGTACGAGGTGACCCCGCCGCCGACGAAGAGCAACTGTTGGGGTGCCAGGCCACGCCGGTAGGCACGCAGCACCCGGTCGGGGACCCGGCCGTGCCGGTAGAGCAGATAGGCGAGGTCGAAGTCGGCGGCGGCGACCTCGGCCACGAGCCGGGGCAGTTCCCGGCCGTCCTCGGCCGCCGGCCGGGCACCGACCGCCTCGTGGGTCTTGCCGTCGGTGCCGAAGGCGAACGACGCCGAACGCAGCAGTTCGGGCCCGTCCTGCCCGAGCGCGGTCGCGGTGCGGGCGGTGGCGGCCAGACCACCGGTGACGAAGAAGGAGCGCACCGAGTTCAACACGGCGTGCACCAGCACCGCGTCGGCACCCGGACACAGCGGGGCGCCCCGCCCGGGTATCGACGGGAAGTGCAGGACGAGCGGCAGGTCGGTCCGCTCGCGCAGCTCGGCGACGTAGGGGGCGACCCGCTGGTCGAACGCGGGGTTGTCGGTGCTGCCGACCAGCAGCGCGGGGTGACCGAGATCGGCCATCGCCCGTGCCTTCTCGACCGCCTCGGCCAGCGGCACCTTGTACGGGTCCACGACGTGCAGGAGGCCGGGGGCCTGCGCCCGCAGCGCCGTCAGCACCGGGGCGGCAGCCGGGACCGTGCTCAGATTCCCGGAAAGTCGCACTTCGCGCATAGGTCGGTCCGCTCCTTTCGCAGCAGGCTCGCGCGGCGGGCGGTGTACTTCTCGTTGTTCCAGATCTCCTCGATGGTGTTGTCGTTGACGTTGCCCATGACCTCCTGCACGCTCCAGTCCTGGCAGCACAGGACGACGCGGCCGTCATGGGTGATGTAGAACTCGTTGAACGGGCGTACGCAGAACTGGTTAAGCAGCACGGTCGGCCGCCCCAGCACGTTGCCGGCCCGGTTGGTGAGGGTGGCGTCCGGGTCGCGGTCGACCAGCACCAGCTCGGGTCGGGCCGGATACCGGCGGACCTTCTCCAGCACCGACAGGTCGGTGGTGTAGTCGTTGACGACGACGGTGGCGTACTTCGTCAGCTCGTCGGCCAGTTCCTCGGTGAGCTTGGAGCCGTTGGTCTGGATGGAGATCGACGCCCTGGTGCGCTCCTTGGCCATCCGCACCATCTCGGGTAGCCGTCGGTCCAGCAGCGGCTCGTTGAACAGGTACGGGTGGATGACGCCGGTGAAGTCGGCGAGCTGGTCGAGCAGCGACTCGTAGAGTTCCATCGACATCCGACCGGACGGCATCTTGATGGTGCCGATGGGGCAGAACGAGCAGCGGTAGTTGCAGCCGCTCATCGTCTCGATCGCGATCATGCTGAACTGCGGGGGCGTGCGGCTGGACTTCTGCTTGAGCCAGGCGGCGTCGCTGAGCGTCTTGGTTCCGGTGCCGTTGAGGTAGGTGCGGGACACCCCGCTGAGCACGTTCAGGACGCCCTTGCCCTGTGCACGCTGTTTGATGTATTTCGCGATGTCTGTCATGCGCGTTCCCCTCCGGGGATCGTGGGAGACAACGGGACCGACGAGGCCGTCGGCTTGGCGTGCTTCGTGTATGCCGACCAGGGGATCTCGCGTCGGGGCCGACCGGCGACGCCGCGTACGGCCAGCCCCAGCGCGACCGTCGAGAACCAGCCGAAGTGGACCGACTTGAGCAGCCACTTCTTCGCCGCGAAGCGGATGCCCTGACCCCGGGCGGCGGGCGCCAGCGGCCACAGCCCGTAGAAGTACATGCGCCAGTACCGCCCGGCGACGTCGGCGGGAAAGTCGGCCATCAGCACCGCCGCGGTCAGCAGCGAGCGGTTGACGCGCTGTCTGATCTCGCCCGCCGGGCCGCCGGTCAGGTGGTAGCTCACGGCGTCCGCGACGATGTGCGTACGGTGCAGCGGGTTCTCGTCGCGTGGGTCGAGCAGCGCGAAGCAGAAGTAGTCGTCCTCGCAGGTGTAGCGGTCGGGGATGCCCCGGGCCGCCAGGTCGGCGTCGACCACCATGCAGCACCCGTGTGGGTAGCTGAACTTCGGCGTCTTGGTGATCCCCTTGCCCCGGTGCAGCAACCGGGCCGCCGCGTACGGGTTGGGTTGGGGAACCTTGCTCGCCCCGACCGAGCCCCGGGCGCCACGGTCGAGGAAGTCCTCGAACAGCCGGCCGATGCAGCCGGTGCTGAACGTGACGTCGTCGTCGACCCACGCCACGCCGGCCAGGCCGAGGCCGGTGGCCATGGCGAAGGCGGCGTTGAGCATGCGGCTCTTCCCGGCCTGGGGCATCGCGATGCCGACGAAGGTCGGCCCGCCCGGGGAGGCCGCGACCTCGCTGAGCCGGCGCAGTCGTTCGACCGCCTCGTCGTGCTGGCCGTCGCGGTACTGCATGCCGACGACCAGCACCAACGGGCGGGCGGCGACCGTCGGGGGGAGGTCGGTGAGCTGGCTGACGAGTTCCTCGACGCTCTCGCGGTGGCTCGACAGCGGTGCGCGACCCACGTAGGTCGGCAGGACCAGGGCCAGCCCACCGGCGAAGCCGTCGCCGAGCGTCGCGGCGACATCGCGGACCGGGATTCCGGACCGCACGACTGTCGGTCCGGGGCGGACCACGAGGCACCCGGTGGGCGGTGGATCACCCTCGGCGGGCTGGTAGCCGCGCCGGATCGCCCACCGGACGGGCCGGGTCACTAGCTCGATCATCGGTGCCTCCGCATGGGGTCAGTCGTGGGCCACGGCGGACCAGAGCCGGCGTATCTCGTCGGAGCTGTCGAGCAGGTCCGCCGGGGCCCCGACCGCCGTCAGCCGACCGTCGTGCAGGACGACGACGAGGGCGGCCCGGCGGAGCACCTCGGGCCGGTGGGACACCGCGAGGACCGTGCTCCCGCCGTCGCGGAGGATCCCCTCCCACAGGGCGTCGCTCGTCTCGGGATCGAGTGCGCTGGAGACGTCGTCGCACAGCACCAACGGGGTACGGCGCACGAGCATCCGCGCCACGGCCACCCGCTGTGCCTGGCCGCCGGACAGGCGTAGGCCGCGCGGCCCGATCACCGTGTCGAGCCCGTCGGGCATCGTCGTCAGGTCGGCGTCGAGCGCCGACCGGGACACCGCCTCGGCCAGCCGGTCCGCCCGCAGCCCGAGCAGGATGTTCTCCCGGATCGTGCCGGTGAACAGTCGCGGCACCTGCGGCGTGTACGCGCACCGGGGCGGCACGAGCACCGCGCGGCGGTCGGCGGGCAGCGGGACGTCGTCCCAGCGCACCTCACCGGTCGCCCCCGGAACCTGACCGAGCAGGGCACGCAGCAGCGTGGTCTTGCCCGAGCCGACCTGGCCCATCACCACCGTCAGTTGCCCGGCCGGCATCGTGAAGCCGATACCGGCCAGCCCGTGGGCCGCGCCGTCGTGCCGGGCGGTGAGGTCCGTGACGGTGATCGTGGGCGGGCCCGGGGCGGGCGGCGGGGGCGGCTGCCGCGGTGGGACACCTGTCATCGCACCGGGTCGGCCGTGGTCGAGGTCCATCCCGTGCCGGGGTTGCAGCCGACCGCCCGTGATCGCCGTCATCCGGCGCAGCGCGACGAGCACGCGTTGCAACTGGACGGTGAGCACGCCGAGGGAGGCGAGCGTGTCGACGAGCAGTTGCAGGTAGAACGTGAACAGCACCATGTCGCCGATGGACAGCTCGTTGCTGCTGATGGCCGGCGCGGCGATCAGCAGCACGATCCCGGTGCCGAGCGGAGCGGCGTTCAGCAGGGTGCTGCGCTGCACGGCGACGGCGAGTTCCTCGGCGATGGCGATCCTGGCCCGGTCGGCGTTGAGCCGGTCGAGGTGCCGGGTGACCGCCTCCTCGGCCCGCGCGGCCTGCACGCCCAGCGCCGCGCCCGTCACCTCGCGCAGCGCCTCGGTGACCCGTGCGGTCTGGGCGCGACTCTGCTCGCGGTAGGCCACCATCCGCCCGTGCACCAGGCGCATCAGCGCCACGATCAGCACGAAGAGCCCGAGGATGCTCAGGGTGATGAGCACGTCGATGCGCATCATGATGGTGATCGCGGCGACCGCGAAGAGCCAGCGGGCGATGTTGATCGGTGACCACACCACGAAGAAGCCGGCGTCGGCGGCGTCGGTGCCGACGGTCGCGACCGCCTCGCCCACGCTGCCGCCTCCGGCCTGCGGTGGCGGTTCGAGCAGCGACTCGAACAGCGACATCCGCAACGCGCCGACGGTGTGGTACTGCATGCGCGGTTCGAGCCAGGGCACGACCGTGCTGAACTGCAGCGAGATGCGCGCGGCCTCGATGCCGGCGACGAGGGCGACGACACTCCACAGGTTGAGGCCGGCGGCCGACTGGCCGCTGAGGGAGTCGAACGCCGTCTGCATCAACAGTCCCAGGGCGAGCATGCCCAGGCGCAGCACCGCCCACACGGCGGCGAGCACGGCGTACCGGCGTCCGCGACCGGCCAACAGCAGGCGGGCCCGGCCGCCGCTCGTCGTGGTCATCAGGACCGCCCTACGAAGAACCGCTGGTCGACCGGTCCGCCGGTGCCGTCGGTCGGGTCGGGGCGGGGCGTCAGGCTCACGACCCGGCCCTCCTCGACCACCATCACGTCGTCGACGATGGTGAGCGTCTCGGGCCGGTGCGCGATGACCAGCGCCGTACGGCCCTCGATGAACCGCTCCATCGTGCGGCGCAGCCGCCGCTCCGCATGCGGGTCCAGGCGGGCCGACGGCTCGTCGAGGAGCACGATGTCGGGGTCGGTCAGCAGTGCGCGGGCCAGCGCGAGCAGTTGCTCCTCACCGGCCGACAGCCCGGCTGCACCCGGCCCGAGCCGGGTGTCGAGGCCGTCGGGCAGGGCGGCGTACCAGGTGCCCAGCCCGACCTCCTCCACCGAGCGGAGCAGTTGCTCGTCGGGCCACCTGTCGTCGTAGAAGGTCAGGTTGTCGCGCAGCGTGCCGGCGATGACGTGCACGTCCTGGGTGACGAGCGTGATGCGGGAGCGCAGCGCGACGACGTCCAGCCGCCGGACGTCCACCCCGCCGACCGACACCGTCCCGGCCTGCGGGTCGTACTGGCGGAACAGCATCCGCAGGATGGTCGACTTCCCGCCGCCACTGCGTCCGACCAGCGCGACCCGACGGCCGGCCGGGATCGTGAACGAGACGTCCGACAGCACCGGACGGTCGTCGTAGGCGAAGGTGACGCCGGTGAAGCTCACCGCGCCGCGTCCGGGTGCGAGGGTGCCACCGCCGTCGGGGACGATGTGGGCCTCGCCGAACAGTTCCTCGACGCGGCGGACGCTACCCAGGACGTTCTGCACGTCCTGGAACCGCGAGGTGATACTGACCAGTGGCATCCGCAGCAGGATCGCGTACGACAGCCCGGCGAAGACGGTGCCGACGCTGACTCCCCGGTTCTGGCTGAGCCACACACCGGTGGCCAGTGCCGCGCAGAGGTTGACGGCGGTGAGCACCTGGACTGCCGCCGGCCAGGTGACCGTGGCGCGGGCGGCCCGCCGGGCGAGCCGGTAGTGGTGCGTGATCCGTTCCCAGGCCGTCTGAAGGGCATGGGTCGTCCCGCCGTTGGCGTTCAGGTCCTCCCGCCCGGTCAGGTTCTCCTCGAGGTAACCGAGCAGGCCCGCCTCCGCCCGTTGCCGGTCGGCGATGAGCGGCACCGCGCGGCCGAGCAGCCGCCGCAGGAGCAGCAGCATCACCAGGGCGAGCGGGGTGAAGAGCGCGCCGTACCGCCAGTCGAGCAGGAACAGCGCCACGACGATCCCGATGATCATCAGCAGTTGGACGGCGATGTCGAGTACCAGTTCGGACAGCAGCTTGGCCAACCGGGTGACGTCGCCGTCCATCCGGTCGACCAGTTCCCCGGGCGGGTGCCGGAGGAAGAACGCCGGCCCCTGCCGCAGGACGTGCGCGAGCAGGTCACGACGCACCTCGTTGGTCGTCCGCCAGGCGACCCGGCCGGAGACCCAGCCGGTGCCTGTCGACAGCACCTGCCGGACGACCGCGAGCGCCACGAAGACCACGGCGTACCCGGCCAACTCTGCCTGCGACCGGCCGCCCACCGCCGCGTCGATGAACCGGCGTACGACCTGCGGCGCCACCAACTGGGTGCCGACGTCGAGCGGGATGAGCGCGGCCAGGAGCAGGAACCAGCGGCGGTGGCCGCCGACGTAGGCCACATAGCGTGCCCAGTTCGTGGCGGCCGTCCGCGGCTCGTGGGACGTCATCTGGTCAGCCGTGCCCGGCGACCGCGACCCTGGCTGCGGGGGGCAGCTCGGCGGCGTCGCCGGTGGGCCATTCGGCCGGTACGGGGCCGAGCCCCGCCAGTTCGTCGACCTGCAACCGGCACCACGGGGACAGGGCCGGGTCGGTTCGGACCCGCTCCCGGAACGAGTCCCAGTCGACCCAGTCGACCCGGTCGACCTCGTCCGGGTTCGGCACCGGGTCGCCCACCGCCTGGGCCACGTACACCGGGCACATCTCGTTCTCGACCACACCGTCGAGTTCGGCGCGGTAGCGGAAACGGGGCAGCACCAGACGAAGGTTGCTCAGCGTGATGCCCAGCTCAGCGGACGCCCGCCGGTGAACGGCGTCGGTCATCGCCTCACCTGGGGCGGGATGGCCACAGAAGCTGTTGGTCCATATACCTGGCCACGTCTTTTTCCGCAACGATCGGCGCGACATCAAGAAATGCCCACTATTGCTGAACACGTAACAGGAGAATGCTAGGTGAAGCGGGGTGCCTCCATCATGGACGGTGTATTTGTCCTGCTCACCAACGACTTGGCCATCCTGGTCGAGTAGCACGACCTGCTCCATACCGCTCCCCCACCATCCGGATCGGTCAATTTCGCTCGCACAACAATCCACGGTAAATCGACTCCAGTCAACCCCCTACAAAGAACAAAACGCCCACACGGGAAATTGCGGATAAGCAAAGTAGGGGGTCCCAGATGCTCATCGATCGGCTACAGTGGATACCCAGCCAGCCACGAGGGGTCACGTAAGCGCAGGCCACCCCACTCAGGCCGTCACTGATCGTGATCACTTCACATCGAGGGTCGGCCCCGCTCTGCCGCATTCAGCCTGCGCGATCGTTCACCCCGGCGGGACCGGACACCGGTTACCTGCCGTCGACATCGCCTGCGACCGGACGGGGGACAGATGACCGCCACCAGCGAGACCACCCGAGGCGCGCCCGGCCTCCCCGGGCCCGCGCTCAGGGTCGAGGTGGAACGCACCATCGACAGTTTCCTGACCGCCCGGCGGGACATGAACGCCAACCCCGAGTGGCGCGACGGAGTCGACGCGCTGCGCGCCCTGGCACTCGCCGGAGGCAAACGCACCCGACCGACGTTCTGCTGCCTGGGCTGGCGCGCGTTCGGCGGTGACGACGATCCCGGCATCGTCGTGGCCGCCACGGCGCTGGAACTGTTCCACCTCTTCGCCCTGGTGCACGACGACATCATGGACGACAGCGACGTCCGGCGGGGCAATCCGACCCTGCACGTCACCATGGCCCAGGCGCACCGCCGGCTCGGTTGGCGCGGCGACCCCGAACACTACGGCCGCAACGCGGCGATCCTCTGGGGCGACCTCTGTCTGACCTGGTCAGACGAGGCGTTCCACGGTTGCGGCCTGCCGGCGGAGCGGGTGGCGGCGGCGGCCGGGCTGCTCCAGAGCATGCGCGTCGAAGTGCTGCTCGGGCAGTATCTCGACGTCCGTGGCGAGGCCGTCCGGGCCGACCTGGCCGACTGCCTGACGATCCTGCTCTACAAGTCGGCGAAGTACACCGTGGAGCGTCCGCTGCAGATCGGCGCGATGCTGGCCGGCGCGCCCCGAGCGGAGGTGGACCGGCTCTCCCGGTTCGGTGTTCCGATCGGTGAGGCGTTCCAGCTGCGCGACGACATCCTCGGCGTGTTCGGCGACGACGCGGTCACCGGCAAGTCGACCCTGAGCGATCTGCGCAGCGGGAAGTCCACCGTACTCATGGCGCTGACCAGGCAACGGGCGGATGCCACCCAGGCCGACGAGATATCCCGGTGGCACGGCAACCCGGGCCTCGGCGAGCGGGAGGCACTACGGCTGCGGCAGATCGTGCGGGACACCGGCGCGTTGCGGACGGTCGAAGAGATGATCCACGCCCGCACCGAGCAGGCGGTGGCGGCGCTCGACTCCCTGCCCATCGCCGCGCAGGTGCGCACGGCGCTGACCGACCTGGCCCACACGCTGTCGGTCCGACGCAGCTGAGAGTCCACCGCCAGGCACGTCCCAGACCAGGGAGGGCACGGAAATGACGGTTCACGACCCACGGCGTACGGTGCTGGTGACCGGTGCCGCCGGGTTCATCGGGCGACACCTGGTGGAGCACCTGGCCGACCGTGGCCAGCCGGTGATCGGTGTCGACCTGCGGCCCCGACCGGCCGGTGCGGCCGGCGGGCACGTCGTCGCCGACCTGCGCACCACGGACATCCGTCCGTTGCTCGACGGGGTCTCCGCGGTGGTCCATCTCGCCGCGCTGCCCGGGGTCCGGCCCTCGTGGGACCGCTTCGACGACTACGTCGAGTCGAACGTGATCGTCACCCGGCGGCTCCTGGAGGCAGGGGTGCAGACCGGACTACGACGACTGGTGATCGCCTCGTCGTCGAGCGTCTACGGCAACCAGCGCGACGGGGTGATGACCGAGGACCAACCGCCCGCACCGATCTCCCCGTACGCCGTGACCAAACTGGCGGCCGAGCACCTCGCACTGGCCTACGCGGCGCGTCCCGCCTCCGTGCTGACCAGTATGGCCCTGCGGTTCTTCACGGTGTACGGCCCACGGCAACGACCCGACATGCTGATCTCCCGGATCATCTCCGCGGTCCGCGACGGCCGGGAGATCCGGGTCTTCGGCGACGGCTCGCAGCGTCGCGACTTCGTCTTCGTCAAGGACGCGGTACGCGCCGTGGCGGCGGCCGTCGACGCGCCGGGCCCGAGCCGGGTGTGCAACGTCGGCACCGGTGAGCAGATCTCGGTCACCGGGATCATCGACCTGATCAGTGAGCTGATGGGACGCCCGGCGAACGTCCGTGTCGAGCCCCACCGGGCGGGCGACGTGGTGTCCACCCGCGCCGACGTCACCCGTACGGCCGAGGTGCTGGGCTTCCGCGCGTCGGTCTCCCTGCGGGAGGGGCTGCGGGCGCACATCGACGCGGTACGCAGCGAGTCGATGCCGGTCGGCGCCTGATGGGTGGGCAACCCCTGCTGACCGTCATCGTGCCGCACTTCCGCTGCGCCACCTACCTGCCCGAGTCGGTCGCCTCCATACTCGGGCAGACCCATTCCGACCTGCGGCTCGTGGTCGCGGACGACCACTCGCCGGACGACGACTGGATCACCGCGCTCGCGCCCTGGCGGGACGATCCACGGCTCACGCTGCTGCGCGCGTCGCGCAACGTCGGGCCGCTGCGGCTGAAGAACGCGGTGGTCGAATCGGTGTCCACGAGGTACATCGGCTTCCAGGACGCCGACGACGTCAGCGAACCCGACCGCTTCGCCCGCCAACTGGCCGTGCTCGAACGGGGCCGGGCCGACCTCGTCGGCTGCGGGTACCGCGTCATCGACGCGTCGGGAAACCCGCAGGGGGTACGGCACATGCCGCGCAACGGGAACCTGGTGCACCGCTTCGGCCGTAAGACGGTCGCGCTGCACCCGGCGACGGTCGTCCGGCGGGAGGTCTTCACCCGGCTCAACGGCTTCGACGGCACCGCGGCCTTCGGCTCCGACACGGACTTCCAACTGCGGGTCGCCTGGCTGTACCGCATCCGCAACCTGCGCCGGCCGCTCTACCGCTACCGGGCCTGGGCGGCCTCGCTGACCGCGGCGCCGGAGACCGGCTTCGGGTCACCCGCCCGTGCCGCGTGCATGCGGCGCATGGCCGAGCTGGAGCAACGCCGCCGGCAGGCCCGCACCCCCGCGGAGCGGCTGCCGTTGCTGGTGGCACCACCGAACGACGTGTCGTTCGCCCTGCAGGAGGTGAGGTGAGCGGCGGGCGGGCGCGGCGCACCACGCCCGCCCCGCTGCTCCTACCGGACGGCCGCCCGGATCCGCAGGTGCCTGCGCTGCCGTAGCCGCACGCTGGCCAGCACCGCCGTGACCAGGACGAGGCCGGTGCAGTACAGGGCGCCGTGCAGCAGGCCCTTGCGGAGGTACTCCGGGTCGCCGCCGTCGAGACCGAAGGTCCCGACCTGTTGGGTCGACCAGAACGGCAGGGCCTTGCCGAGTTTCTGGTCCGGCTCGACGAGGAACTGCAATCCGGTGATCGAGATCAGGACGAGGGTGCCCTCCAGATCGTGGGGGGCGACGGCGCTGATCAGCAGGCCCAGCGGGGCGGCGACCACCACCGTGAGCCCGAACTCGATGGCTACCGCGCCGGGCCGGGCCAGGTTGTCCTGGTCGAGATAGATGAGCACCCAGTAGACCGTGGCGAGTACGGCACCCAGGGCCAGCAGCGCGGTGAGCGTGCCGAGGTAGAGGTGCGCCGGCCGGTAGCCGATCTGGCGCAGCCGCCGCTCCACGGCCTTGGTGGTGTTGCTCAGGAAGAGGCCGGCCGTACTCACCGCCCAGGCCAGGCCGAGACCGGCGAAGCGGATCGCCTTCTCGGGATTACCGTCGTGCCGGGCCAGGTAGAACAGCAGGGGGACGAATGCGAGCAGCGCGAGGGCCACCCGCCGCCGGGCGAGATCCCGACCCATCATCTCCGCGACGGTGAGCAGCTTGGTCATGACTCGGCGGCCTTCGCTCCGAGGTCGAGAACGGCGTCGACCCGGTCGAGTGAATTCAACATGTGGGTGATGACGAGCGTCGACTTTCCGGCGTCGCGGCGCTGCAGAACCCAGTCCCAGAAATCGATGTAGCTGCCCCGGTCGAAACCCTGGTAGGGCTCGTCGAGCAGCAGGATTTCGGGATCGGTCAGCGCGGCGAGAATAAGGTTGAGTTTCTGCTGGGTGCCGCCGGAGAGATGCCTGGCCTGCGTTGTCATGCCGCCGTCCCAGGCCAGGCTTTTCGCGAGCTGCCGGCCGGTGGCCTGAGCCTCGCTCCGACCCATTCCGTGCCCGGCACCGAACAACGCGAAGTGCTCGTCGGCGGTCAGGTAACCCATGAGTCCTGCCTGCTGAGGGCAGTAGGCCATGCTCTCGTCCACCTCCACCACACCACTGGACGGGCTGACCAGACCGGCGCAGATCCTCATGAGCGTCGACTTTCCGCAGCCATTGGCGCCGATAATGGCGACCACCTCGCCGGCACGGACCGTCAGATCGACGCCCTTCAGGACATGATTCTTGCCGTACCGCTGGTGAATGTTCGCCGCACGGAGCCGGATCGGTGTCGACGAGTCGCCCTCCGTTGGACCGTGCCGGGTGGCTGTCACCGGTGAGGCGCTGTCACTCAGATCCATGGGAGCACCCTAGTACACCTTACGTCCGGCAGTGGTCGCGATCACGCCCGGATGACCGTGTCGTTCCGGTGGCACCCCGCCGGGGCGCATACGCGCCAGACATCGATGAGTGTCTTATTTGCCGGTCCTGGCGTCATCTGACGGCCGACCCCGCGACGGTATTTCCCGGCACGTTCACGGCTCTTCAACGACGTCATCGCGTCGACACGGCATCGCAACACGCCGGACTCGACGTCCCCCGCCGATGGGAGAAAACCTGTCATGGGCAAGGTAGGAAAGCGCGTCCGCCGCTCGACGCTGGCCGTCCTCACGGGCGCGGCGCTGGCCGGGCTGCTGGCGGTCACCGCCGCCGCCGCGGCACCCGGCGAGGCACCGCAGGGCAAGGCCGCCGCGGCGGCCCGCACCGACGTCTACATGAAGGACGTCACCGCCGACACCGGCATCCAGCCGCACTCGTACAGCCCGCTGTGGGCCAGCCCCGACATCAAGGTCTGCCCGACGGCCGTGGAGTGCTCCACCAGCCAGAACCCGAGGGTCGGGGTCACCAACTACCTCTTCATCAAGCTGCGCAACAACGGACCGTACGGCTCGGGCATCGACAACGGGGTGCTGCGCGTCTACCGGACGACCCCGGGCGGCGGCGCCACCTGGCCGACCCACTGGACCCAGATCGGCGCGGTCAGCGTGCCCGTCTACCCGGGCGTCACCACCGTGACGATCCCGTGGACCGGGGTGCCCGGACCGGGGCACTTCTGCCTGCTGGCGCGCTGGGTCTCGCCCACCGACCCGATGACCTTCGAGGGGCCGAGCACCAGCGTCAACACCCAGTACAACAACAACGTCGCCTGGCGCAACGTCGACTCGGTCCGACTCGTCTCGGGCGGGCCCCGGGTCGTCCGGCCGTTCGCCATCGGCAACGTGACCGCCGCGGAGACCAAGAACGACCTGGTCTTCACCCAGCCGGCCGAGCAGGCCCAGGGCGCCCGGGTCTTCGTCGACCTCGGCCCGACCCTGTTCGAGCGCTGGCAGTCCACCGGCAAGGTCGCCACGGGAGTCCGCCAGGTCGGCAAGACCGAGCTGGAGATCGTCGATCCGGGGCGGGCCACCATCAGCGGGCTGCTGTTGAAGCCCGGTGAGCGCCTCGAGTTCTCCCTGGGCTTCTCGGCCGACACGACTCTGACCAAGGAGACCGCGCTCAACGTGACCCAGTTCGGGCCCGACGCCGACGGCACCGAACGGGCCGACCTCGGCGGGGTGCAGTACCTGCTGGCGGGCGAGCAGCGGGGGTAATACCGTCACCACCGCAGGACGGTGGGGCGCGGGCCGTGCGGCCCGCGCCCCACCGTCGTGGGTCGCGGCCACGACCGGGCACGGGACGCCGACTGTACTGTCGGACGCCGTCGAGAGGGCGGCGCACCGCGCGTGCGGCACCGGATCACGGCGCAGCAGCGCGGCCAGCACGACCACGGTCGGACCGAGGTCAGCGCAGACAGACCCAGGCGGTGGACACCGCGTACCCGACGGTGCGCGCGCACAGCTGGACGGGGCCCGGCGGCGGGACACCCAGCGAGAAGAAGCCCACGGCGTCCACCGACGCCTCGTCGTAGGTGCCGGCGGCCGTCCGGGCACTGACCCGCCCGCCACCGGACGGGGAGAGCTGGCCGACGATCCCGGCGTCGGTCACCTCGATCTCCACCAGCACCGACCCGGCCCGGAACGACAGCGTCCGCGCGGACGCCGCGGAACGGGTCATGCCGGCCAACTCGGCGTCGACCGCCGAGTCGAACGTCAGCTCCGCGACGGCCAGTTCCGCGTCGGCGGTCCGCCAGGTGAACGCGGCCAGGGCCGCGCTCAGGTACGCCTCCGAGACCGGCCCGGTGTCCCACAGGGCCGCACCCAGCTCCGTCGTCAGCGCCTCGTCATCCGCAGGCGGCCACGGCTCCATCCGGTTCACCCCCGATTCGTACCGATGGTGGAAGCTCCGAGAAACTCGACGATCGCCGGACACTCCCGCAGCCTACGCAGGCATCGTGCCTGGGTCGGGCCGATGCTGCCGATCGGCACGCCCAGCCGTTCGGCGACCTCCCGGTAGCTCACCGGCGGGTCGGCCGTCAGCAGCGCCAGCAACGCCTGGCAGCGCGACGGGAGCTGCACGAAACCCGCCCGCAACGCCTGCCGGCGCTCCGCGCGCAGCAACTCGTCGTCCGGTGCGGGTGCCATCGCCGCCCGCTCCCGGGAGAGCCCGTACTGGCCCTCCAGTGCCTGGTCGTACGGGTCGACGGGGTGGGACCGGCGGCTCACCCGGGACAGCCGGTAGCACTCCCGGCGGGTGGTGGTGGCCAGCCAGCCCGGTAGCGCCTCGGGTTCGCGTACCCGACCCAGCTGCTCCACCAGACGCAGCCAGACGGTCTGGTTGACGTCGGCCGCGTCGTACCGGCTGAGGTCGTAGGCGCGGATGACCGCGTACACGATCGGGGTGTACCGGCGGACCAGCTCGGCCCAGGCCGACTCGTCGCCGCGGGCGGCGGCGGACAGCAGGCTGGTCGCGCTGGCACCGGTCGCCGGGTCACCGCCCGGGGCGTCGACCCGGCTCATCCGACGAGCACCCCGTAGTCGGGATGCCAACGGGGGGCGGCGAGCAGGCTCGCACGCGCCGCGTCCGCGCTGAGGCCCCCGGCGGTCATCATCGCGGCGAGCCGCCCGGAGACGTGCCCGGTGGCGAACGAGGTGCCGGCCCAGACGGCGAACCCGTGGAACTGCCGTGCCGGCCTGCCGGGCAGGGGGAGCTGCCCCTCGACGTAGGTGCTGTGCCGCTCGCCGACGGCGCAGGCGTCCACCCAGGGTCCGTAGCAGCTGTCGGCCGCCGGCACCGGGCCGCCGGTCGTCTGGCTGACCGCCGCGACCGCCACCACCCGGTCCAGGGCGGCCGGCCAGAGTGGTCGGCTGGTGCCGGCGTTGCCGGCCGCCGCGACCACGGCGCTCGTCGCCGGCAACGCCGCCACCGCGTTGGCCAGTGGCAGCGACGGCTGGTCGTCCAGGGTGTAGCCGCCCAGCGAGAGGTTGAACACGGCGACCTGCGGCGCGAGCCGGCTCAGGGCGGCCACCACCGTCGACTCGTCGCCCACCCCGGTCGGGTCCAGGGCCAGTTCCGGGTCGACGCGTACGCCCGGGGCCGCCTGCCGGACCACCCCTGCGACGAAGGTGCCGTGCCCGCCCTGCGGGGCGAGCACGTCGGTGTGGACGTAGAGCGGGTCCTCGTCGTCGAGTTGCGGCAGGTACGCCCCGCCGAGCCACTGCGGGTGGCACGCGCCGGCCTGCTGCCAGATCCCGGTGTCGCAGATGCCGACGGTGACGCCGGCGCCCTCACCGAGCCGGGTCGGGTCGGGGGGCGGCAGCGCCGGGGCGGAGCGGGGCGGGGTGCCCGGGTTCCCCATGATGTTGCCCAGCCCGAGCAGCACGTGGTGGGGTTGCACCGCCGGCACCGGTTGGCCGGGCCACTGCTGGGGATCGCGCAGTTTTCGCACGACGCCGGGGATGTCGGTCTCCCGGTCGAACAGCAGCCGGGTGACACCGGCGAATCCGGTGCCGACGGTCACCGGATAATCGTGGGCGCGCAGCCAGGTGGCGACCCGTTTGGCGTCGGCGGCGGCGGCGAGCAGTTGCCGGGGGCGGTAGAGGATCTCCCGGCCGGGGGCGGTGTAGCGGCGGACGTTCTGGTCGGCGGCCAGGGCGGCCTCGAACGCCTTCTGGTAGGCGTCGGCATCCGCATCGCCGGCGGCGGCCGGGGCCGGACGCGGCAATACACCGAACGGCGCCGCCACGGCCAGCGCGGACAGCGTCAGGATCCGCCGTCGGGACAGTGGGCCGCCCGGATCCGGCACGGTGGGGTGGTCAGACGGCGGCACGGATCCTCCATGCTCGTGAAAGAAGCGTGCCCACCGAGGGCGGGCGCGGTGAATTCCCCGACCGCCAATTATTCCGCACCATCGCCGCTTGTCAATTAGGGCAACCGAGCAGGACACCCATTGACGACATTCCCGCGATGGATTCTCGACGTTGACTCGCGGCTGTTCGTCGTGGACTCTCTAGGGCATGCCCGACAGCACCGGTTGCGGTGCCGCGGCGGCCCAGGCGGCGCTCGACGCCGTCCAGCGATACCCACCCGAGGCGATCAGCATCGCCCAGCGGGTGCTCGCCAGCCAGACCGCCGACGACGACGAGCGCTCCACCGCCGAGCGGGCCATCGGGCTGGCCCTGCGCGAACTCAACGACCTGCCCGGCGCGCTGCGCCACCTGCGCCGGGCGGTACGGGTGTCCGGCACCCCCCGTACCCGGGCGCTGGCCCGGATGAGCCTCGGGTACGTGCTGGCCAACGCCGGTCGTACCGCTGCCGCGCTGCGGGCGGTGACCGCCGCGCTGCCCCAGCTCACCGGTGCCGACGCCGGCCGGGCCCGGATGCAGCGGGGGGTGGTGCTGCACTACCGCGGGCGCTACGCCGAGGCGGTGCGCGACTACGGCATCGCCATCGACATCGCCCAACGCGAGAACGATCCGCTGCTGGAGGCCCGCGCCCGCAACAACCGGGGACTGCTCAACGCGCACCGGGGTGCCTCAGGTGGCCCCGGCGACGACCTCTCCCGGGCGGCGGCGGTCTTCCACCGGCTCGGGCTCGACCTCGCCGCGGCCGACGCCAGGTGGAACAGCGGCATCGCCGCCGGGCAACGCGGCGAGATCGCCGTCGCGCTGCGCTGCTTCGCCGACGTCGACGAGGAGTACCGCCGGCTCGCCGTCCCGCGTCCGGCGCTGCTGCTGGACCGGTTCGAGCTGCTGCTGTCGGTGCCGTTGCTCGACGAGGCGGTCGGGGTGGCCGCCGCCGCGGTACGGGAGCTGCACCGCCGGGGCATGGCCTCGGACCTCGCCGAGGCGCTGCTGGCCCAGGCCCGCGCCGCGCTGCTCGCCGACGACCTGGACACCGCGACCGCGGCCGCAGCCCAGGCCCGGGTCAGGTTCCGGCGTCAGGGCCGCCGCACCTGGGCCGCCTTCGCCCGGCACGTCGAGCTGCGCGCGGAGTTCCGCCGGGGCACCCGGACGGCGGCGCTGCTCACCGCGATGGTGCGGACGGCCGACGAACTCGACGCCACCGGGTGGCCGGGGCCGGCGCTGACCACCCGCCTCGAAGCCGGCCTGCTGGCCGCCGCCTCGGGTCGCGTCGACCGGGCCGTGAGCCTGCTCGACGTGGCCGCGCAGGCCCGCCGTCGGGGCACCGCCTCCCGCCGCGCCCAGGGCTGGTACGCCCTGGCCCGGTCGCGTCGACTCACCGGTGACGACGCCGGGGCGGCCCGGGCGCTGCGGCGGGGGCTGGCCGTGCTGGACCGGCACCGCACGTCGCTCGGCGCCACGGAGCTGCGCGCCCACAGCGGCACGTACGGTCGGGAACTGGCCGCCGAGGGTCTCGACATCGCGGTGCGGGCCGGCTCCCCGGCCCGGACCCTGGCCTGGGCCGAACGCTGGCGGGCCAACACCCTGCGGATGCGTCCGGCGCTGCCCCCGGACGACCCGGACCTGTTCGCGGCGCTCACCGAACTGCGGCTCGTCAGCAGCCTGCTGGAGGACGAGGTGCTGGCGGGCCGGCCGGCGCACGCCCTGCGTGGCCGGCAGGCGCGGCTGGAGCAGCGCATCCGGGACCTGGCCCGCCGGGTGCCAGGTGGGACCGGTGTGGTGAAACCGCCGGGCGTGGGCGTGCTCGCCGGACGGCTCGGCGCCCGGGTGCTGGTCGAGCTGGTCGCCCACGGCGACCGGCTGCGGGCGGTGCTGGTCCGCGACGGTCGGGCCAGCCTGCACGACCTCGGTCCGCTGGCCGAGGCGGTGCACCTGACCCGGTGGCACCGGTTCGCGCTGCGCCGGCTGGTCACCACCGGCGACACGGCGACCGCACGGGACGGGGCCGGGCACGCCGCCGCCGCACTGGACCGGCAGCTCTTCGATCCGCTGCGCCGGCACCTCGGCGACCGTCCCCTGGTGATCGTGCCGGTCGGGGCCCTGCACGCGGTGGCCTGGGCGGGTCTGCCGACCTGCGCCGGGCGTGCCGTGACGGTCGCCCCGTCGGCCACGGCCTGGCTGCGGGCGGACGACGGCGAACCCTCGGCCGGGCCGTCGGTGCTGGCCTGCGGGCCGCGCCTGCCGGCGGGTCAGGCCGAGGTGGGCCGGCTCGCGCAGGTGCTGCCGGGGGCGACCCTGCTCACCGGCGCGGACGCCACCGCCGACGCGTTGACCGCGGCGCTCGACGGGGCCGGTCTGGTCCACATCGCCGCGCACGGCACCTTCCGCGCCGACAATCCGCAGTTCTCCACCCTGGAGCTGGCCGACGGACCGCTGTTCGCCTACGAGTGGGAGCGGGTCACCCGTCCGCCCGGCTGTGTGGTGCTGTCCGCGTGCGACTCGGGACTGACCGGGGTCCGCCCCGGCGACGAGGTCATGGGTTTCACCGCCGTGCTGCTCGGACTGGGTGCCCGGTGCCTGGTCGCCACCGTGCTGCCGGTGCCGGCCGACCCCACCACCGCGCTGATGCTCGACCTGCACCGACGGATGCGGGCCGGGCTACGCCCGGCGCAGGCGCTCGCCGACGCCCAACGGGCCTTCGTCGCCTGCGGCGACGGCACCGCCGCGGCCACGGCGGCGGCGTTCGTCTGTCTCGGTGCCGGGTGACGCCCCGACCGTCAGCGCGGCCGGTGCGGGTCACCCCAGCGCCGCGACCCGGGGACGCAGGCCGTCGATCAGCTCCGGTGGCGCGGCGAGCACCCGGCTGCCGCTGACCTCGACCGCGACGCCGGCCTCGACGGCGATCACCTGACCGGCCGCCCAGTCCCAGCGGAACGTGCGGTCCTCGACGTAGGCGTCGCAGCGGCCCGCCGCGATCCAGGCCAACGCCAGCGCCGTCGAGCCCAGCATCCGCACCCCGCGTACGTCACCGGCCAGGTCGGTGACCACGGCCGCCTGCACCCGGCGGTGGGCGACGTCGTAGGCGTAGCCGGCGGCGAGGACGACCTCGCCGAGGGTGACACCGGCGCGCCGGGTCAGCGGGGTGCCGTTCAGGGCCGCGCCGCCGCCCCGGACGCCGCAGAAGGTCTCGTCGTGGACCGGGTCGTGGACCACCCCGACGACGGGCCGCCAGCCGTCCGGGGTCTGCTGCTCGCAGGCGACGCTGACGCACCAGAACGGTATCCCCGAGACGTAGTTGACGGTGCCGTCGAGGGGGTCGAGGACCCAGCGCAGCCCGGAGTCGCCGACGTGGTCGCTGCCCTCCTCGGCGAGGATGCCGTCGCCGGGGCGGCGGGCACGCAGCAGCTCGACGATGCGCGTCTCGCTGGCCCGGTCCGCCTCGCTGACCAGATCGGTGGGGGCGGTCTTGTAGTCGACGCGGCCGTGGTCGCCGAAGCGCCGCAGCAGTTCCCGGCCACCGAGGCGGGCCGCCTCCTCGGCGACCCGCCGGCAGTCGTCCAGCTCGGCAGCGGTCGCCATCGCGTCCTCCTCGGGTCGTCGGCAGGGCCGGTGGAGATCGTCGCACCCGCACGGGCGCCGGCACCAGGTGGACCCGGGCGGCAGGTGCCGCAGCGGGCCGGACGCCGGTGGTGACACCGGGCCGCCCCGGACCGGGTGGCGGCGTCGGACCCCGGACACCGGGCGGCGAGCGGCAGGACCGGCCGGTCGGGCACACTGTGGACAGCGGTCGGGGAACCGACGCTCGCCGACATCCCGTCGACCCGCCCCGTCGCCATCGCCGTGGGGAGGCAGCGCGACATGGGTACGGTCGACACAGAGCGGCTGCTGGCGCGGATCCGCGACGGGGTCGTCGGCGAGGGCGAGGTGCTGGACGGCCCGTACGGGCCACGCCGGATCACCTACGCCGACTACACCGCCTCCGGTCGGGCGCTGGACTTCGTGGAGGACACCGTCCGGGACTGGGTCCTCCCCCGCTACGCCAACACCCACACCGAGAGTTCCGCCACCGGCCGGGCGACGGGACGGTTGCGGGAGGACGCCCGGCGGACGATCCTCGACGCCGTCGGCGGCACCGACGACCATGCGGTGATCTTCTGCGGTGCGGGGGCGACGGCGGCGGTCGACAAGCTGGTGGGCGTGCTCGAACTGCGGCTGCCCGACGGGCCGACGCGCCGCCACGGCCTGCTGGACGCCATCGCCCCGCAGCAGCGCCCGGTGGTCTTCGTGGGCCCCTACGAGCACCACTCCAACGAGCTGCCGTGGCGGGAGACGTACGCCGACGTGGTCGTCATCGGTGCGGACGCCGACGGGCACATCGACCGGGCCGAGCTGGCCGAGCGGCTGGTCCGGTACGCGGACCGCCCGCTGCGGGTCGGCAGTTTCTCCGCCGCCTCGAACGTCACCGGCATCCTGTCCGACACCGACGCGGTCGCGGCGTTGCTGCACGCCCACGGGGCGCTGTCGTGCTGGGACTACGCGGCCGCCGGCCCGTACGTGCCGATCCGGATGGGCGAGTCGACGCCGGGTGCCGCAGACGGCAAGGACGCGGTGTTCCTGTCCCCGCACAAGTTCGTCGGCGGCCCGCAGACCCCCGGCGTGCTGGTGGTGCGGCGGGATCTGATGCGCAACCGGGTTCCGGTGGTCCCCGGTGGCGGCACCGTGGCGTTCGTCGACCCGGTGGGGCACCGGTATCTCGACGATCCGGTGGCCCGTGAGGAGGGTGGCACGCCGGCGATCGTCGAGTCGATCCGGGCGGGCCTGGTGTTCGCCCTCAAGCAGTCCGTCGGCACCGACGTCATCGCCGACCGTGAGGAGCGGCTGTGGTCGCGGGCGCTACGCCGCTGGTCGACGAACCCGGGGATCGTGGTGCTGGGCAACCCCCGGGCGCGGCGGCTGCCCATCGTGTCGGTGCAGATCCGCCACGGTGCCCGCCACCTGCACCACAACTTCGTCGTGGCGCTGCTCAACGACCTGTTCGGCATCCAGGCCCGGGGTGGGTGCTCCTGCGCGGGCCCGTACGGGCACCGCCTGCTCGGCATCGACGAGGAACGGTCCCGGGCGTTCCGGGTGGAGATCGCCCGGGGGTGCGAGGGGATCAAGCCGGGGTGGACCCGGATCACCTTCGGCTACTTCCTGTCCGACCAGGTCGCCGACTACCTGATCGACGCCGTCGACCTGGTCGCCCGACAGGGGCACCGGCTGCTGGCCGACTACCACTTCGACGCCCGTACCGGCCTGTGGCAGCACCACCGGGGGCCGGGCCGGTCGGTGGGCCTGGCCGACCTGGCCCGGCTGGTGACCGGCGGGGAGCAGCCGGCGGCGCGCCGGCGTCGGGCCGGGGAGGATGCCCTGGCCGGCTACCTGCACGAGGCGCGGGAGATCCTGGCCGGCCGCCGGGACCAGGTCGACGAGGGGCCCACCGGTCTGCCGGCCGGCGTGGAGGCGTTGCGCTGGTTCCACCTCCCGCCGGCCTGCACCGCCGCCGCGTCGCCGCGCTGACCGGGCGTCGCGCCCCGCCCGGCCGCCCGGTCGTCCCCCGCCGCGTCCGGCGGCGGTTCCTGCCCGCCGCCGGACGCCCGAGCCGCTACTCCGCCGGGTCGGTGCGGGCGGGGCCGGCGACCGCGTAGACGACCAGCCCGGCGAGGGCGAACGCCACCGCGATCACCGTGGCGGCCCGACTGTCGGTCGGCTGGCCCTGCCAGGTGGCGACCGCTCCCCAGGTGCCTTGCTGCGGGTACATGGCCGCGATGGTGGTCCAGCCCACCGGCAGGAACCAGGACCGGGCGGCGCCGACCACGCTCGTGCACAGCGCGGTCAGGCCGAGCAGCCCGGCGGTGTCACGGACCACCAGTGCGGCCGGCCCGAACCGGGCTCCGGTGTGCAACGTGGCGAGCAGTACCGCGAGGACGATCACCCCGCCGGCGAGCAGGTGCGCGCCGCGTCGCCAGGACCACCGCAGTGACGCCGTCCGGTCCAGGTTCGCGTCCGGGCCGACGAGGGTGGGGGCGAGCGTCGCGACCATCATCAGGACGGTCAGCACGACCAGCAGCGGGGTGGCGTCGCGGTCCTTGGCCAGGGCCCGGTAGAGCACCCAGGCCACCGCGGCGCCGCCGACCGCCGCGGCCAGGGCCACGGGTACCCGGCGTGAGCGCAGGTAGAGCAGCGTCCCGGTCACCTGGCGCTCCGGGACAGCAGGCCCTCGGAGTCCCGGCAGGCCCGCACGGCGTCGCGGACGGCCGTGACCCGGGCCACCGCCTCCGCCTCGGGCAGCGCCCGCAGGCCCTGCCACAGGGTCTTCGCCCCGGTGGTGATCGCCGGGTCCTCCTCGATCATGCCGGGAACCAGCCCGACGTCCGAGCGCGGCTCACGGCCCATGAGCCAGTACGCCGCCGCCCGTTCGACCGTCTCGTTGCGGTTCTGGCAGTCGTAGTCGTACGGGACGCCCAGGCTTCTGACGACGTCGAGGACCACGAGGTCGGGGTGGGCGAGCCGGCCCCGCTTGTCGATCCGGACCTCGATCGTGACGACCCCGTCCCGGGCGGCCGGCTGCTCCTGGCGGTACCCGATCGTGCGGGTGTCCTCGTGCACGACGGTCGGCGAGTCCGGTAGTTTCGCCAGCGCCGCGAGGCCCTCCCGGGCCCGCGGGGTGATCGTGTCGAGCACGTTGGCGTGGACCCGGCTGACGCACACCGTCGGGGTGTCGTCGGTGCAGACCAGTTCCCGCGCGACCGGGTCGACCGGCCAGGTGAGCATGTCCCGGTCGGTGGGGAGGATCGTCGTCGCCACCCCGACCCCGAGCAGCACCGGCAGCACCGCCATCACCCGCAGCCGCCAGCCGTCGGCGACGAACAGCAGCAGGCCGGTGACGGCGAGCGTGATCATCGAGATCGCCAGCGCGCCGCTGACCCGGTTGTCGATGGTCTGGTACTCGTGGAAGCCGCCGGAGCCGTGCGCCGGGGAGATCGCCGCGGCCAGCCGCTCCGGGGTCGAGACGGTGCTGAAGAAGACCAGCAGCACACCGCCCACCGCCAGCGCCGGGGCGGTCACCAGGGCGGGCAGCAACCGCCCGATGCCCAGTCCGAGCCACGCCGCGGCGACCAGGGACAGCGCGCCGACCGCGGTGACGACGACGAAGTTCGGCAGCGGCACGTACGAGGCGGTGTTGACGATCCAGGCGATGCCCGCCGCGGTCACCACGAGGTAGGCGACCACGAGGGTGAGGGCCATCGTGCCGAGCACCGGCAGCATCCGGGCGGTGCGGGGGCGGGCGGTGGTGGCGAACAGCTCGCCGACCTTCGCCCGGTGTTCCCGGCGGCCCTGCCAGGCCCCGGCCGCGAGGGCGAGCGGCCACATCAGGAGCAGGTACTCCCGGATGGCCAGGGCCAGGGCCATCCAGCCGGTCGACCAGCGGCCGGTCGCCACGTACAGCGACCCGACCCCGATCACCACCGTGATCGCCGCGGCTCCGAGTGCGGCGGAGCGGCGCAGTTCGATCCCCATGACGCCCACCCGGGCACCCCGCTTCCCCTCGGGCCGCCGGGCGGCGGCAGTCTGCGTGTCGGCGGTCCGCCCGCTCATCGGGTGGCCTCCGCACGGTGCTGACGCAGCAGCGCCGAGTAGCCCCGCTCGGCCGGGCTGTCACCGGCGTGACCCGCGTCGCCCTGCGCGGCCAGCACCTCGGGCGTGCCCCGCCACACCAGGCGGCCCTCGTTGACCAGGACGACGTCGGTGCAGGCCGCCACCACGTCCTCGACCAGGTGGGTGGAGACCAGCACGCAGGTGTCGCCGCCGAGGTCGCGCAGCAGCTCCCGGAAGTCGAGCCGTTGTTCCGGGTCGAGGCCGACGGTCGGCTCGTCGAGCAGCAGGAGCCGTGGGTCGTTGACGATGGCCTGGGCGATGCCGGCCCGACGCAGCATGCCGCCGGAGAGGGTCTTCATCCGGGCGTCGGCCTTGGCGGTGAGCCCGACCCGGTCGATGGCCCGCTGCACCGCCGCGGCGACGCCCGCCTTGGGCATCTCCTTGAGCCAGGCCATGTAGCCGACGAACTCCCGCACGGTGAACCGGGGGTAGTAGCCGAAGTGCTGCGGCAGGTAGCCCAGGTCACGACGGACCGCCCGCAGCTCGGAACGGCCGTCGACGGGGTGTCCGAGCAGGGTCAGCCGGCCGCCGGCCGGGGACACGACGGTCGCCAGGGCGCGCATCAGGGTGGTCTTGCCCGCGCCGTTGGGGCCGAGCAGTCCGTGTACGCCGGTGGGCAGGGCCAGGTCGAGGCCGTTGACGGCGAGGTACCGGCCGGCCCGGACCTGGAGGCCCTCGGCGTGGATCGCCCAGGGATGGGTGGTGGTGGTCGTTTCGACCGCGCTCACCGCACGCATCGTCGCTGTCTCCTTCGATAATTGCCAGGGCAGGGTGGCGGTCCGGCCCGGTGGCCGTACCGCTGCGTCAGGTCAGGGGTGGGGGTCAGTCAGGTCAGGGGGGATCAGTCGCGGTGGGACAGCCGCCGGAAACCGTCGACCCGGAGCAGGGCGACGACGGTCAGGGCGGCCGTGACGAGCGCCCACGTGCGGGCGCTGTCCGCGGACAGCACCACCGGCATCCGGGCGGCGAGCAGGCTGGGGGCGATCACCGCGAGCGTCCAGGCCGTCATGAGGCCGAGCGCGGCGCGGCGTACGCCGACAAGGGTACCCAACAGCAGGGTGGCGGCGGTGAACGCCAGGCAGGGCAGCAGCAGCAGCGCCATCGACGCCCCGGTCCCGGCACCGACCACGGCGAGCGCGGGGATGACGAACGCCAGCACCGCGGCCGTGCGTCGCAGCAGCATCGTCAGGCCGGCGGCGGGCGTCGCGGCGATCAACTCCCAGGCCGGGTCGGCCCGACGGTGCCAGGCGACCGCCACGCCGGGCAGCGGTGCCAGGGGCGCGATCAGCAGCACCACGGAGGGGAGGCCGACCCACAGCGCGCCGAGCAGCGCGGCGCAGCCGAGCACCGTCACCGTCATGACCAGCCAGGGCAGCAGGGTGCCGACGAACCAGCGGTGCCGGGCCACCGACCAGGGCCGGCTGCGGCGGGCCGGGGCCGGGGTGGCCGCCAACTCCCGGTCCAGGGCCGTGGCGACCATGTCGATCACGGCCCGGCTCTCCGCCGTGGTGCTGCCGGCCAGGCGGGCGCGGCAGTCGGCGCAGTCTTCGAGGTGGACCTCGATCGCCCAGACGCTGGCCTCGTCGAGACCGGGGTCGCCGGTGGCATAGCGGTCGATCTGGGTCAGGTTGGGGTGGGTGGTCATGACAATGCCTCCCGTAGCGCGACCCGGGCCCGGCGGACGCGGGACTTCACCGTGTTTTCCGGTACGCCGAGCAGCACCGACGCCTCGCGCGCCGAGAGCCCGTCGAGGACCGTGGCCCGCAGGGCGGCCCGGACCCCGGGTGGCAGGGTGAGCAGGGCCTGCTCCAGTTCCTGGCCGATCCGGGCGGACATCACCTCGTCCTCGGCGGCGGGGGCGGTGGCCGGCATCAGCTCCACCTGCGGCACCTGGCTGCGGCGGGCGCGGCGGCGGAACGCGTCGACCAGCCGGTGGGCGGCGATGGTCCACAGCCAGCCCACGGCGCTGCCCTGCGCCTCACCGCCGGTGCGTGCCCGGGTGCCGGCGAAGCTGCCCGCTGCCCGCCAGACCGCCAGGTAGGTGTCCTGGAGCACCTCGGCCACCACGTCCGGGTCGGCGCAGCGGCGCCGCAGGCGCACCTCCAACCACGGGGCAGTACGCCGGTAGAGCTCGTCGAACGCCTGGCGGTCGCCACGGGCGACGCGGCGTACGAGTTCACCCTCGTCGTCTGCTTCCATGTCTGTCCTCACACCTGGTAAGACGACGGCCGCACCGGATCGGGTCCCCAATCGGAGTGACCGGCGTCACATTGCTGCCGGGTCGGGCTCCCCCCATCCTGACGCACCCGCCCGGGTGGGTCGGCGGGCCGCCTGCCACGCCGCCGCAGGTCAGCGCTGCGGGGCCGGGAACGCCGGCAGGGCGGTGTCCCGGGACACCGTGTCGAGGTCGCGCTGCGCGAGAATGCTGGCGGTGATCTCCTCGGGCGGCACCGGACGGCCGAAGTGCCAGCCCTGCCCATTGTCACAGCCGGTCGCGGCCAGCCGGTGGGCCTGCTGGGCGGTCTCGATGCCCTCGGCGGTCACCACCAGGCCGAGCCGGTGCCCGAGGGACACGACGGTACGCAGGAAGTCGTCGTCCGTGGCGGGACGGCGGGCCCCCGGCCGCCGGACCGGCTGCGCCGACGGGCGGGTCAGGCTGGCGTCGAGCTTGAGTCCGTGCAGCGGGAGGGAACGGAGGTTGGCCAGGTTCGCGTAGCCGATGCCGAAGTCGTCGATGACGACCCGGACACCGAGGGCCATCAGCGCCTCCAGGGACTCCGTCACCACGCCGGTCAGGTCGATCACGGTCTGTTCGGTGACCTCCAGCTGGAGCAGGTGGGGTGCCAGGCCCGTCCGGTCGAGGATCTGCGCCACCTCCCCGGCCAGGCCGTTGCGGCGGAGCTGGCGTACCGACACGTTCACGCTGACGTACAGCCCGGGTTGGATCCGCTGCCACCGGCTGGCCTGCCGGCACGCCTGCTCCAGCAGGTGGCGGCCGAGCGCCACCACGAGGCCGGTGTGCTCGGCGAGGTCGATGAACCGGGCGGCGGTCAGCAGGCCGAGCTGGGGGTGCCGCCAGCGGGCCAGGGCCTCCACGCCGGCCAGCCGCCCGGAGTGCAGCGCGGCGATGGGTTGGTAGGCGGCGATGAACTCACCACGGTGCAGCGCCGCGGGCATGGCCGCCGACAGTCGGTAGCGGGCCGCGTCGGCGGCGCTGCGGTCCTGGTCGAAGCGGCGCAGGGTGGCCTTCCCGTCGGCCTTGGCCCAGTGCAGCGCGATCTCGCTGTCCCGCAGCAGGCTTGCGCCGTCGTCGGCGACGCTGCCCTCGGCGACACCCGCGCTCGCCGTCAGGGGCACTTCGGTGTCGTTGACGTGGAACGGGGCGGCGAGCGTAGCCAGGGCCCGGTCGGCGATCTTGATGGCGTCCTCGGCGCAGGTGGTGTCGCGGACCAGGATCGCGAACCGGTCGCTGTCCAGCCGGGCCACCAGGTCGATCCGCGGGTCGGTGAGGGCGGCGAGGCGGTGGGCGATCTCGCGGAGCAGGAGGTCACCCACCTGGTGCCCGAGGACGTCGTTGACCGCGGCGAAGTCGTCGACGTCGAGGCAGCAGACCCCGACCCGGTCGACCGGCACGGCGGCGGAACAGAGGCGTCCCAGTTCCTCGGTGAACCGGGTCAGATTGGGCAGGCCGGTCAGCTGGTCGTGGGTGGCGAAGCGGCGGAACCGGGCCTCGCTGACCCGCAACGCCTCCTCGGCATGGGTGCGGGCGGCCAGCGCGGCCAGCCGGACGGTGTCCTGCTCCCGCAGGCTGCGGTCGTGCGCGGCGGACGCGAAGCCCGCCGCGAGCTCGGCCAGCAGGCCGTTGAGCCGGGCGACGCGGCTGGGGTCGGCGGCGACGCCCAGCGCGGCGGGCAGCCGCGCGCCGATGACCGCGATCGTCCCGCCGAGCGCCTCCGGCGAGCCGAAGCCGGCCGCCACCAGATCGGCGCCGATCCGCTGGCCGTCGCCGGGCCGGGCCGGGTCGGCGAGGACGGCGGTGACCAGCCGGGCGGCCAGCGCGCTGACGATCCGGTGCCGTTGCCCGGCGGTGATCGGCACGTAGTGGGCCCGGTGCAGGGCGGTGGCCCACGCCGTGACGAACCCCTCGACGCCGGGCCGGTGCCGGTCGTCGATTCCGTCGGCGTCGGGCCGATCGCTCACCTGCGGCGTCCGACTCCGACGTAGAAGCTCATCCGCTCCGGGTGCTCGCCGACCTCGGCCGGCGACTCGGGACGCCACAGCGGTGACCACACCACGCCGGGCTCCACCAGCTCCAGGCCGGCGAAGAAGTCCTCCACCTGGGCACGGGTGCGAGCGGTGACGGGCGTGTTGGTCCGGCCGCTGAGCCGGGTGCCCTCGCCCATCTCGTCCGGTCGGCTGTCGGTGGTGACGTGGCTGATCGCCACGCAACTGCCGGGGGCCAGGGCCGTCCACAGTCGCTTGATCAGACCGTACGGGTCGTCGTGGTCGGGGACCGCGTGCACCACCGAGACGAGCAGCAGGCCGACGGGCCGGTCGAGATCGAGCAGCCGGCGGGTCTCCGGATGGTCGAGGATGGCCTCCGGGTGGCGCAGGTCTTCGAGCAGGGCGACCGCGTTGGGCTGGCCGGCGAGGATGTGCGTGCTGTGCGTCACCGCCACCGGGTCGATGTCCACGTAGACCACCCGGGCGTCCGGGTCGACCTGCTGGGCGATCTCGTGCACGTTGCCGACGGTGGGGATGCCGGACCCGATGTCGAGGAACTGCCGGACGCCCTGGTCGAGCATGAACCGCACCGCGCGGTGCAGGAACTCCCGGTTCGCCCGCGCGACCAGGCGGAGATCGGGCACCGCGGCCAGTGCCTGGCGGGCGAACTCCCGGTCGACCTCGAAGTTGTGCGAGCCGCCGAGCCAGTAGTCGTAGGCTCGCGCCACGCTCGGCCGGCTGAGATCGACATCCGCTGGCGCCCACTCCGGCCGTTCCATCGCCACCCTTCCCACCGCCACCGTGACGTGACCGCCGCCACTATAGTCGGATATTTTCCACTCCCGCACCGCACCGCGATCACGATCCGGGGTCATGGCGCTGAGCCGCCACCCGTGTGTCCACACGGTACAGACATCGGCCGCAGCGCGCCCGGATCGGGTCGGGAGCGGACGGCGGCCCCATGCGGAGGCGACGGCCCCACGCGGGGCGACGGACCGTGGCGGCCACGGGCCCGGTCCACTCAGCCACCGTCCAGGTTGCGTTGGTAGCTTGCCGGCCCGTCGGCTTCCACAGTGGATTCCGGTGGAGTCGTTGTTGGACAACGGTTTCGTGCACATCGCGTCGGGTCCGTGGGCACCGCGCGCCCGACGGCCGTCGAGGGAGAGGTTCGTGGTGTTCAAGAAGATGCTGGGTGCGTTCGGGGTGGGCGGCCCCAGCGTCGATACGGTCCTGTCCAATCCGAGCACCCGGCCGGGGCTGACGCTCGCCGGCCAGGTGAACCTGACCGGTGGCAGCCACGACGTGGAGATCGACCAGATCACCGTCGGTCTGGTCACCCGGGTCGAGATGGAGGGCGCGGAGGAGGAGTACGACGCGCTCGTGGAGTTCCACCGGGTGCCGGTCGCCGGTGGTCTGTTCCTGCGCGAGGGGCAGCAGCTCAGCCTGCCGTTTCAGGTGGCGGTGCCGTGGGAGACGCCGGTGACCGAGCTGAACGGGCAGCACCTGCCCGGCCTGACGATGGGTCTGCGTACCGAGGTTGCCGTCCAGGGTGCGGTCGACAAGGGCGACCTCGACCCGGTGTACGTGCACCCGCTGCCCGCCCAGGAGCGCGTCCTGGAGGCGTTCGGCCGACTCGGCTTCACGGTGAAGGCGGCCGACCTCGAACGGGGCCACCTCTCGGGGCTGCACCAGACGCTGCCGTTCTACCAGGAGATCGAGTACTACGCGGCACCGCAGTACGCCCATGCCGTCAACGAGGTCGAGCTGACCTTCGTCGCCAACGAGCACGGCGTGGACGTCGTACTGGAGTTGGACAAGCACGGTGGCCTGTTCACCGGCGGACACGACTCGTACGGCAGGCACCACGTCGCCCACGGCGACGCGCACGGCGACTGGACCGCGCAGGTCGACGGCTGGCTCCGGCAGGCGGTCGACGGCCGGCAGGCCCCCCACGCCGGCTCCGGCTACGCCCCGGCCCACGGGACGCCCGGCTACCCGCCGCCACCCCCGCCGCCGCCGGGCTACGGCGCACCCGCCTACGGGCAGCCTGCTTACGGACAGCCCGGAAACGGGCACGCGGGGTACGGGCATCCCGGCGGCCACCACCAGGAGGGGCACCACGATCACGACGGTCCCGGCATGGGTGCGGTCGCCGCCGGTGTGGTCGGTGGCGCGGCTCTCGGCTTCGCCGGCGGCATGATCGCCGACGAGATCTTCGACGACGAGGACGAGGGTGGCGACGAGGACGCCTGACCCCCTGCCCGGTGGCCCGGGACCACCCCGGGCCGCCGGGCACCCGCCCGCGCCGACCCGTCGCCGGGCGGACCGCGACGACGCCGGCACGGCCCCGCCGACAGGCGCGACCGACAGTCGTGCCGGATAATTGCCCGATGACAAATCCTGACCTCGACCCGGACGTGTACCCACCCCTCGACCCCCGCGAGCCGGTGCCGGACGACGTCGGCGAGCTTCTCCCCGACACGCCCGGCGAGCTGCCGGAGGCCCCGGTCGAGCCGATGCCCGACGACGGCGATCCGGGAGGCGTGCCCGAGCCGGCCTGACGGCAGACCCTCACGCCGGCCGGCCGGCCGGCCGAACGACCGGCCGCCGTCCCCGTCGGCGCGGGTGACGGTCGGGACACCCCGGCGGTGAGATCGCCCCCGTGCCGACCCCGGGGGCACCGCTCAGCGGCCGCGACCTGTGGGAACGTGTCGCCACCGGGCGAGCTTGCCGGGGTTGCGGACCACCCACAGGTGCCCGATCCGGCCACTGCCGGTCGCGGCGAACGCGAGCACGGCGAGGGTACGGCCGTGCCGGTCGGTGGCGACCAGGCCCGGTTCGCCGTTGACGGACGCCTCGTCGACGAGCAGGTCGGGTTGCCGGTCCCGCACGCCCAGCAGGAAACCGGCGATGGCCTGCGGCCCGTGCAGCGGTACGACGGAAGCCGAGACGAGGCCGCCACCGTCGGTGATCGCGGTGGCGTCCGGATCGAGCACGTCGACCAGGGCGGCGAGGTCGCCCGTCTGCCAGGCGGACCGGAACGCCCGTACGGTCGCCGCGTGCTCGGCCGGACGCACCGGCGTACGGCGCTGCTCACGGACCCGACGCCGGGCCGACGAGGCGAGCTGCCGGCACGCGGCCGGAGTACGGCCGACGATCCCGGCGATCTCGGGGTAGGTGAACCGGAACACGTCGTGCAGCACGAAGGCGACCCGCTCGGCCGGGGTCATCGCCTCCAGCACCACCAGCAGGGCCATCGACACTGAGTCGTCCAGGCTCACCCGGTCGGCGGGGTCGACCACCGTCGAGGTTTCCCGGCTGCTCCAGCCGGTCGCCGGGAGGGGTTCGGGGAGCCACTCGCCGACGTACCGCTCCCGGCGGGCCCGCGCCGTCGTGAGCATGTCGAGCCCGATGCGGCTGGCGGTCCTGATCAGCCAGGCGCGGGGGTTGACGACGGCGTCGCGTTCCCCGTCGCTGAGCCGGTGCCAGCGCAGGTAGGTCTCCTGCACGGCGTCCTCGGCGTCGGCGAGCGAACCGAGCAGGCGGTAGCTGAGCCCCAGGAGCACACCACGCTCGCGGGTCACCGGGTCCGGCGTCCCCGGGTGGCCCGGCACGGCGTGAGGCGGCACCTCTGCTCCCTCCCCCGGGCCGACGCGTCGACCGTCGCGCGCCGCCCACCGCTATCGGATCACGCCCGGCACGACGGGGACCGCCTGACAGTTCGCCGTCCCGCGTCGTCTACCTCACAGAGCGGGCGGGTCCCGTCCGCTCACCGGCAGCTCCACGCGGCGTCGGGTGCGGCCCGCCGTGGCGGCACCACCCGCACGGAGCCCGAACGAAGGAGAAGACGATGTCCGACCCCGTCACGTTCGTCAACGTCATCGACGTCGACCCGTCCCGGCAGCAGGAGCTGATCGACCTGCTGGTCGAGGGCACCGAGAAGGTGGTGGCCCGGCGGCCCGGTCTCGTCTCGGTCACCCTGCTCGCCAGCCTCGACCGGACCCGCGTCGTCAACGTCGCCCGGTGGCGCAGCGCCGACGACGTCAGGGCCACCCAGGCCGACCCCGAGGCTGCCGGGTACGCCCGGCGGACGGCCGCGCTCGCCCAGGCCGACCCCGGTCTCTACACCGTCGTCGGCGAGTTCACCCCGTGACCCCGACGGGGGCGGGCCCCGGCCGCCCCCGGAGCCGGAGTGGGACTGCGCCGGCGGCCAGGCCGTTCCCGGCCGGCGCCGACGTCCGCCCGGTCGGATAGTCGCCACCGGTGGTGCCCGGCCCAGCCCGGCCGGGCACCACCGGTGGCGACCGCGCTCGTGCGAGCCGGAAGGCGTGTCGGGTCGGGCCGCCCGAGGATCTGACCGCCACCTCAACGCATCGGTGTCCGTCCTCGGCGGAACCGGCGTCCTCCTCGCCGCCGTCGCCCTCGTCGTCGTGGTCACCGGCCCGACGCCGGTCCTGGGCACCCGGTGGTACTGGTTCTGGTTGATCTTCCTCGGCCCGTACGGCCTCGGGCTGCTGCTCTGGACGGCCCCCTAGCAGCGCGGTCCGTCCGGGTGCCGGCCGACGCGGGTCCGATCGGCCCTCGGAAACGACCGGAGTGCGGCACAATGCGCCCATGACCTCCACCGGATCGTCGCGGCTGTCGTTGTGGTCCACCGACTCGGTGTTGTCGATCGGGTCGCGGGGCTCGGTGCTGTCCATCGGCAGCGTCGGCTCGATCGCCTCCGTCGGCAGCGTCGGCTCCGCCGGATCGGTGCTGTCCATCGGGTCGGCGCTCTCGGTCGGGTCTGCTCTGGCGTGGCGGTCCCGCTGGTCGTTGCTGGCCGACCGTTCCTCGGGGGTCGCGATGGGTTCCCGCGCGAGCGCCCGCGCGCTGGTCGGTCCGTCGGCGATGGTGGCGGCCGTGGCGTTGGCCGCCTACGCCGGCTACCTCCTGACGCGCAGCCGCCGACCGGACGACGGCCGTCGGGGACGGTGACGCCACCCGGGCCGGCGGGGCTGCCTCACCGTTGTGCACTCCCGGGCCGGGTCAGCAGTTGCCGATCTCGTCGGTGCGCGTCACCGCCGCCGAGGTGAGCGGCTCGCCCGGCACCTCGGCGACGGAGTGGGGCGCTCCGTCGTACTTCGCGAGATCCTTGGCGAACGCGTCGCTGACGAGGAAGACGTGCAGTTCGAAGCGCCGTCCCGGCGACGTCTGGTCGCCGACGACGACCCGCCTGGCCTGCCAGCTGTGCGGGGTGGGGAAGTGCAGCGGTTTCTCGTAGAAGTAGCTCGCACCGGCCGGGCGGACGAACAGCACGGCGGTTCGGCCGGCCGGCGGCTCGTCCCCCGTGCCGAAGACGTCCAGGCAGTTCGGCACCACCGTCGCGACGGTGATCGCGAACCGCACCGTCGGCGTCCTGGTCACGGTCGGAACGACCGTGGGCGGCGGTGTCCGGGTGGGAGGTGGGCTGCCCGGTGTCGTCGATGCCGTCGGGGTGGCCGGTGGGCTCGGCGGGTCGGTCGGCTCCGGCGTCCCGGGTGGACCTGCCGTCGGTTCCGGCGGTGTGGTGACGCCTGCCGCAGATTCGGACGCCGCCGGTGTCTCCTTGGTGACGGTGAGGTACGCCGGCACCGCCGCGATGACACCCGTGACCAGTGTGACAACCAGGCCGAGCCATCCCACCTGCTCAGCGGGCTTCAGCGCCCGCCACCACTGCCGCATACCCGCCCGCCTGGCTCGCCACCATCGCCGCATGCCCACCCTCCTACGTCGACAGACACCTGCCTGCAGTGAACACCGCGCGGGCAACACGGGCCCTCGTCCACACGGGGTCGACGGGCGCGGAATCCGGTGGACCGGTCGGGTCCTGGTCGTCGAGGATCGGCGGGTGTCCGTTCCCGTACGCCAGATCCGTGCCCGCCACACGGCCACGACCGTCACCGTGTACCAGGCGTACCCACCCGACATCGCGGTGCCGGCGGTGGCCGCCGGCCGTTTCGTGCCCCCCTTCAAGCGGGAGCGGATGACGTGGATCAAGCCGTCGTTCCTGTGGATGATGTACCGCTGCGGCTGGGCCACGAAGCCCGGCCAGGAACGCGTGCTGTCCATCGAGATCACGCGGGCGGGGTTCGAGTGGGCGCTGGCCCGGGCCTGCCTGAGTCACTACGACCGTGACCTGCACGGTGACCGGGAGAACTGGTCACGGCAGTTGCGGACCAGTCCGGTCCGGGTGCAGTGGGACCCGGAGCGTTCGCTGCGGCTGGCCGCGTTGCCGTACCGCTCCCTGCAGGTCGGACTGTCCGGCGAGGCTGTCGACCGGTACGTCGACGACTGGACCGTCGCGGTCGAGGACGTCACCGCCACCGTCGAGCAGATCCGGGACCTGCTGCGCCGGGGTGACGAGCAGGCCGCGACGGCGCGGCTGCCCGTCGAACACGTCTATCCAATGCCGGACCGGATCGCGGCCGGCCTCGGGGCCGGCCCCGCCGATGAGCCCGACCGGCGGCACCGGCGGTGACAGCCGACCTGCTGCGACCCTGACCGCAACAGGTCAACCCACCCCACCCGCGCTCCGGCGTCCTCGGCCACCGCCGCACCGTGTGCCCTGGGGGCCGGGGCACACGGTGGACGCCGGGGGGGCGCGCCCGGCTCAGGGCGGGAAGCCCGGTGGCCGGGGCCACTGTTCGGCCTCCGGGTCGGGTCGGTAGCCGGGTGGGGGTTGCCCGGTGGGCGGGCGTACCGGGGCCGGTGGCGCGGCGGACGGACCCGGAGGGTGTGCCCCGGCGGTGGGTGCAACCGGGGTGCCGGCCACCGACTGGCCGCCGCCCGGCGGGGGCGCAGCCGCCACGCCGACCACGGGCCGGGCCGCACCGGGCCGGCCCGGAACACCGGGCGCGGACGCCGACGGGGTCGCGGGCCGTGGTGCCGGTGGCAGGGGGCCGTCGGGCTGCGGGCCCGGGAGCGCCACGGCTGCCCGGGGCCGCCAGACCGGTTCCGCGCCGATCAGGCTACGGAAGTCGAACTGGCACTTCGGGCAGGTGCGCAGCGCCGTCTCGGCACGGCGGTCCCCGCACTTCTGGCAGTAGGTCACCACTGTCTCGTCGGCGTCCATCCCCTGGCAGCGGGGGCAGGCGAACGCGGGGCCCTTGTTGTTGAGCTGCACCAGCCGGCCGGCGAGCACGTAGGGCGTGACGAGGCCGCTGATGCTGCTGGCCAGGTCCCGGGTCCGCCGGGTGCGCTCCTGCATGCGTTCCATCTCCGGGTTGGCGACCTTCTCCAGCCGGCAGGTGGTGCAGGTACGCAGGGTCCGTACCGGCAGCAGGCCGCGCAGCCGCGCCTGCTGGTGCAGGAAGGTCACCGCCGGCACGTCCGCCGGATCGACGGTGATCCGGTCCGTCCCGCCCGCCGCGAGGCGTTCCTCGACCCGGAACACCAGCGACTGCACCTGCCCGACCAGCTTCGGCGGCATGCCACCCGGCCGGCTGACGATCAGCGTGCCGACCATCAACATGCCGTCGGCCAGCTCGGCGGGGACCTCGGCGACGGTGTCGGCCGTCTCGAAGGTGAAGGTCGCGCCGCCGGTACGGGTGACCACCGCCTGCCGTTGCGCCGGCCCGTCGCCGTCGAGCAGCCGTCCCGCGTGCCGGGAGAGCGCCGCCTGCGCCCGGTTGGCCAGGCCGGCGGCGTGCTGCATCACCGCCACGTCACCCGGGCCTGTCTGCCGCCACCACGGGCCGAACGCGGCTGCGGCGGTCGGGTCGAGCCGGCCGAGCACGGCGTCGAAGGTGCTCAGCACCGACTCGAAGAGGCCGACGTACACCGAGGTCACACCCCAGTTCCGCCCCAGCCTGCCCGGCCAGCGGTCGACCAGCAGCACGCCGACCCGCACCCCGGGGCCGTCGGCCTCCAGGGTGACCCGCAGCAGCACCGGCACCTGCGTCGGCGAGAGGGTGACCCCGCCGAGGCGGGAGCCGCGTACCGCCTCCAGGAGGCTGAGCTGCTCGACCTTCAGGTCGAAGGCGAGATCGCGGATGCTGCGCAGCAGGTGCTGGCGGGCCACGCTCGGCGGTGCGCCGAGCCGACGGTGGACGCCGGCCGCCAGCCGGCCGGGCTCCAGCCCGGCCGCGACGGCCGGCGGCACGGCACCGGGTCCGCCGGGGTCAGCCCAGCTCATTCCGCTGCGTCGTAGGAGATGCTGGTGTCGAAGCTGGACGCCGCGTCGTACCCCCCGGCGTCGTACGAGGTGTCGTACGAGGTGCTGGCGTCGTAGGACGTGCTCGCGTCGTAGGACGTGCTCGCGTCGTAGGACGTGCTCGCGTCGTAGGAGGTCGGGTCGTACGAGGTGCTGGTGTCGGTGCCGCTGGCGGCCCAGTCGACCTCGGCGGCGGCGGTCTCCACGTGGTCGGCGACGGCGTCGGAGTACTCGTCGGAGACCGTGTAGTTGTTCTCCGCGATGCTCGCGTGGTCGGCCGCCCGCGCCATGGCACTCTCGGCGACCTCGACGTTGCCGGCCGCCGCGTTCTCCACGGCGTAGTCGGCCCAGTCCTGCGCGGATTCGGCCCAGTCGTCACCGCTGTCCGCGTGCCAGTTCGACCAGTCCTGGTCACTGACCGCGCCGCTGATCTCGCTCTCCACGATGGACGCCGACGGTTCCGGCAGCGCCGCCACCGCCTCGGTCAGGGTGGTGTCCCCGATCGGCGTGTCGGTGGTCAGGAAGTCGCTCCAGTCCGAGTCGGCACTCATGCTCTGATTCCCCAGATTCTGATGAACGGTGCGGTCAGCGGTCGTCGCCGGGTGGCCCGGCCGAACGACCAGAACTGTCCCACGCCCACGCCAGGGGCCGCGCGGTCGCGACGGCGGGGCCGCAGGGCGTCGGCCGAGGTCACGACGGGTGCCGGCCGCCGGGATGGCGATGGTGTCAACATGCCGACAGACTCGCCGATCGCCGTGCCGGCCCACCGGGTGGTCGGCGGTGGCGGGGTCAGCCCTTGACCGCTCCGGCGGTGAGCCCTTCGGTGAGGAACCGCTGCCCGAAGGCGTACATGATCACCACGGGGATGCTGACCAGCAGTGACGCGGCGGCGAGTTGTCCCTGGGGTACGACGTCCCCGGTGATCATCGACTGCATGCCCACGGGGAGGGTCTTGTACTCGTCCTTGGTGATGAACACGAAGGCGAAGAGGAACTCGTTCCAGGCGTTGGTCAGGGTGAACAGGGCGACCGCCAGCAGTCCCGGCTTGGCCAGGGGCAGCACCACCCGACCGAACGCCTGCAGCCGGGTGCAGCCGTCGACCAGCGCGGCCTCCTCCAACTCGATGGGGATCGACGCGAAGTATCCCGCCAGCAGCCAGGTGGCGAACGGCAGCGTGAAGGTCGGGTACGTCACGACCAGCGACCACAACGAGTCGGTGAGCCGGACCCCGATGAGCAGTTGGTACAGCGGGATGAACAGCAGCGCGCCGGGCATCACGTAGGTGACCAGGACCGTGACGGTGAAGCCCTGTGCACCGCGGAACCGCAGCCGGGCCAGCGCGTAGCCGGCCAGCGCGGCGCAGACCAGCGCCACCACGGTGGACGCCGTGGACACCAGCACCGTGTTGAGGTACCAGCGGCCGAACGGTTTGGTGGTGAACAGGTCGGTGAACTGTTGCAGCGTCCATGGTGTGGGCCACAGGTCGCGCTCGTGCAGGACGATCTGGCCGTCGGACTTGAAGGCCGTGACGACGATCCAGTACAGCGGGGCCAGGACGAAGACGAGCAGCGCGGCCAGCGCGACGCCGGAGGCCAGGCCCGACACCAGGGCGGACGTCCTGCGCCGTCCCCACGACTGCAACGCCGACAGGATCCGGCCGACCGCCGCCGCGACCAGCAGGATCACCCCGAGGACCAGCGCCGCCTTCCAGAGGATCTGCGGTGACGCCCAGGCCAGCGCGCCGGTGACCAGCACGGCGGCGGCCCACGGCAGGGCCCGGCGCACCGGCCCGGCGGGTCGGGTCGGCGTGGTGTCGGCGTCCCGCCGCAGCAGCCGGACCAGCACGTACACCAGCACGCCGATGACCGGCAGCATGACGAGCGTGACGGCCGCTCCCGCGCCGTACTGGAGTTGGAGGATCGCCTTGGAGTACGCGACCAGCACGTACGGTGCGGTCGCGTCGCCGGGGCCGCCCTGGGTCAGCAACCAGATGAGGTCGAAGTTGTTGAACGTCCAGATCGACGACAGGGTGACCGTGACGGTGATGACGTGGCGCAGTCCGGGCAGCGTCACGTGGACGAACCGCCGCCACGCCGACGCCCCGTCGACGGTCGCCGCCTCGTACAGGTCGGTGGGGATGGCCTTCAGCCCGGCGAGGAAGGCGACGGTGAAGAACGGCACCCCCTTCCACACGTTGACCATGATCACCGACGGCATGGCCAGGGACGCCTCGGACAGCCAGCCCGCCGGCCAACTGTCGACCAGGTGCGCGTCGACCAGCAGCGGCCCGATCCCCGACTCGGTGAGCAGCAGGTTGACGCTGCCGAAGATCGGGTCGAGCAGCGAGCGCCAACTGAACGCGGTGACGACCGTCGGCACCACCCACGGCAGCAGGAGCAGGCCGGCCAGCACCGCCCGTCCCCGGCGTCGGTGGTGCAGCAGCAGGGCCGCGGACAGGCCCAGCACCGCCTTGAACACCTCGGCGTACGCGGTGAAGACGAACGAGTTCACCACGCCGGTGTGGAACTGCTCGTCGTCGGTCAGGGCGAGGTAGTTGGCCAGACCGACGAACACGCTGTGCTGGCCGTGCCGCTCGGTGGTGCTGGTGACGACCGCCCAGCCGATCGGGACGAGCACGAGGGCGCCGACGAGCACGGCCGTGGGGGCCAGGAACAGGGCTGCCAGCCGCCAGTCGCGTCCCAGCCGTCGTCGGGTCGCGGGACGCGCGCCGGGCTTGCGCCGTGGGGATCCTCCTGACGCCGGGGCCGGCGCCGGGCGGACCGACGTCACTGCGGCAGACCCTGCTGGGTGAAGATCTGCACCATCTTGGCGTGGGCGGCCTGCACGGCCCGCGCGGGCGACGTGCCCTGGATGACCTGCTGCATCATGTCGGTCAGCACGTAGGCGCCGACGGCGGCCTGCTGCCCGGCGCTGGCCTTCTGCGGGAAGTCCAGGCCGTTCTTCGTCGACAGCGGCAGTTTCTGTTGGGTGATCCTGCGCATGATGGGGAACGCCGGGTCGCCGCTGGTGAAGAACGGGTCGGCGTCCCAGACCCGGTCCCAGGCCGGCAGGGCCAGCCCCGGAGCCTCCTTGGCCACGCCGACGAGGGCGGGCGCGCTGACCAGGTACTGCGTCAGGAGCTTGGCGAGTTCGGCGTTCTTGGCGCCCTTGAAGATGACGAAGCACTGGGACTGGCCCAGCAGCAGGGAGGTGTCGGTGGCCGGGCCGGTGCAGTCGGGGAAGACGTGGGTGCGTTCGTAGACCGGGTTCTTCTTGGTCTTGGAGTCCGCGTAGACGCTGAACTGGTTGCGGGTGTAGCCGAGGATGCCGGCGAGCCAGTTCTCGTTGTTGCTGGAGTCGGTCCAGGCCGCGACCCCCGGCGGCAGCATCGGCTTGTACGTCGGGTTGGTGTAGATGTCGCCGAGGAAGGTCACCGCCTGGACGGTCTCGGGAGAGTCGAAGGTGACCTTCCGGCCGTCGTTGGAGGCGATCGCCCCGCCGTAGGAATTGATCAGGGCCTCGATCATGCCGTTGGCGTCACCGGACCGGTTCACGGTCATGCCCCAGCCGAACCGCCGTTTGCCGGGGTCGGAGATCGCCAGGCAGAGGTCCCGCAGCTCCTCCCAGGTGTAGCTGTCCTTGGGGGTGATGCCCTTGTCCTGCATCCAGTCCTTGCGCAGGAACGACCCGATCCCGATGAAGTGGTACGGGATGGCGAACCACCTGCCGTCGAAGACGCAGAAGTTCTTGGATTCGGCGGTGGGTTCGCCGTACTTCGCCGTCAACGCCTGGACGACGTCCGTCACGTCCTCCAGGTCGCCGAGCGCCTGGAACTGGGCGACGAACCGCGAGTCGGTCATGAACGCGAGGTCACGCGCGACACCGCCCTTGACCTCGGCATCAATCTTGGCGACGACGTCGCCGGCGTCGGCCTGGACCAGGCTGTTTCCGATCTTCGTGCCGGTGGTGTCGGCGAACTTCCTGATCGAGCTGTCGAGGGCCGCGTTCGCCGCCTCCGAGTACAGCTTCTGCGACAGCATCCCCATCGAGGAGCCCTTCAACGCCGCCGCGGCGTCGATGAGTTCCTGCGGGACCTCGGCCTGCACCCTGGGCGTCGACGGTCCACTTCCTCCGCAGGCGGCGAGGCCGGCCGCGCCGAGCAGCCCCACCCCCATTCCCAGGAAGCCGCGCCGGGTCCGTAACGAGCCGTCCTCCGTGGACATCTGTCTCCTCCGTTCCGCCTCACCGCAACTCACCGAAGGTCGGGAAGGGTTACCCTCCCTTGTGGACGTCGGTACCGTTCGCCATCGAGGACGATCATTCGTCCTGGTGCAATGACCGCAGCCTGCTTCCGGCGCGTGGTCATCGGGGTCCGCCCCGCCGACGGTGGGGCCTCCCCGGCCTGTCCGAGATGCTCGCGCCCCGAGCGGCGGGATGTCGATCAGGGCGGCGCTGCGCTCACTCTACACATTTCGGAAAGTCGCGACCAGACCTTCCTTCCCACCGGAAGATACTTTCAACAATTCACTATGATCAATAGCGTTAACGGGGACCCTCGACGGCGGGCACCCACCCCCGACGCCTCCCTGCCGGTCGGGGCCGGCGGGGCCACGCCCGACGCGAGCGCCCCTGCGGCACGGTGGGTCACCCCCACGACGGGCACCGGTCGCGGTCGGGCCGTGCGACGTCGACGCGACCACCGCCCGCCACCCCGACGGCACGCGGCGCACGCGCCCGGCGCGCACGGATCCGGCGTCTCCACGGTCCACGCCACCGCTTCGGCGAGCCAGGTCGGCGTGGCGCGACACGGGTGGCCGTCCCACCCGGCCACCCGGCAGCCCGACGCCAGCCGGCCCGCAGCGACCCGCACCCGCCCGCGACAGCACTCCCGTTGCCGATCGATGCACGTGCATCTATTCTTTGGCGGCCCATCGATTGCCGGAACAGGCAGTCGAAATACTGTCGAAACGCTTCGACAACCATCGCACGATGGTTGACCCGAAGACGGGAGATGCTGATGAAATCCACACTGAGGAGGGTTCAGTTCGCCGTGCTTTCCGGCGTACTGGCGCTGGCCGGATCGACGGCCGTGATGACGAGTTCCGCGTCGGCCGACAGCATGACCCAAGTGAACGCCACCCAACTCGTCGCCAACATGGGGGCGGGCTGGAACCTGGGTAACGCCCTGGAGGCCAACGCCAACGGAATCCCCAGCGAGACGGCCTGGGGCAACCCGGTCGTCACGCAGGCGTTCATCGACCGGGTGCGGGCGGCGGGGTTCAAGACGATCCGCATTCCGGTCTCCTATCTGGGAAACATCGGGGCCGCCCCGAACTACACGATCAGTTCCGCCTGGCTGAACCGCATCCAGGAAATCGTCGACTACGCCTATGGCCGCGGCCTGTACGTGCTGATCAACATGCACGGCGACGGCTACAAGACCATCAACGGTTCGTGGCTGATCTGCGACTCGTCCAACCAGACGACGATCAGAGACAAGTACCAGAAGGTCTGGCAGCAGATATCGACCAGGTTCCAGAGTTACGGCGAACGCCTCGTCCTCGAATCAATGAACGAGGAGTTCGACGGGCAGTACGGCAATCCCACCCAGCCGTGCTACTCCAACATCAACGCCTACAACCAGATCTTCGTGGACACGGTCCGGCGGACCGGCGGAAACAACGCCTCGCGCTGGCTGCTCATCCCCGGCTGGAACACCAACATCGACTACACCGTCGGCAACTACGGCTTCGTGCTGCCGACCGACCAGTACCGCTCGTCGTCCGTGCCGGCCAACGAGCAGCGACTCATGATCTCCGTGCACTACTACGACCCCTGGGACTTCGCCGGTGAGGAGAACGGCACCATCACCCAGTGGGGGCCGGCCGCCACCAACCCGGCACGCAAGTCCACCTGGGGACAGCAGGACTTCATGGACGGGCAACTGAAGAAGGTGCGGGACACCTTCGTCGCGCGTGGATACCCCGTGTTCGTCGGTGAGTACGGCTCGGTCGACAAGACCTCGGCCGACTCGACGAACAACCGGTACCGGGCGGACTACGCACGCACCCTGGTCGCCACCGCCAGGAAGTACGGCGCGGCCACCGCCTACTGGGACAACGGCTACAACGGCGCGTACGGGTTCGGGCTGTTCAACCGCAGCAGCGGCGCGGTCACCCAGCAGGGCATCATCGACGCCATCATGAGCGCCGTCGGCGGCACCACCCCGACCACGCCGCCGACCACCACGCCGCCGCCGACCACCACTCCCCCGACCACCACGCCGCCGCCGACCACCGCCCCGCCGACGACCCCGCCGCCGGGCGGGCGCTCCTGCTCGGCGACGTACACGGTCACCGGCCAGTGGCAGGGCGGCTTCCAGGCCGAGGGGCGGGTCACCGCCGGCGGCTCCGCGATCAGCGGCTGGACGGTGACCTGGACGTTCGGCAACGGGCAGCAGGTGTCGCAGGCGTGGAGCGCGACGCTGACCACCAGCGGCGCGACGGTGACCGCCCGCAACGTCAGCTACAACGGCGCGCTCGCGGCCGGCGGCAGCACGACCTTCGGTTTCCTGGGCTCGTCGGGCGGCACCAACGCCGTACCGGCGGTCTCCTGCGCGGCGAACTGAACCGGCGGTGACCGACGCGGGCCGGGGGTCACGGACCCCCGGCCCGCGCGGATCCCGGCCGGCCGGAGCCGGGCCGGCCCAGCGCACCCATCAGCAGGTCGTAGGTGGCCTGCACCGCCCCCGCCGCGCTCGGCACCAGCACCGCCCCGGGGTGTAGGCGGACCACCCGCATCAGGTCGTCGTACATGGTGCCGAGCACGGCCGATCCGCCGGCGCGCGCGATGAGCTGACGGTGGTGGTGGACCCACTCGTCGTCGGAGTCACGGGCGCGACGGTGGAACCGCTCGATCGCGGTCTCCCGCTCGTCGACCAGGACGACCTCGTGGAAATCCGCCCCCTGCCCGCGCGCGAGCGCCGCAAGACCGTCGATCTCGTCGACCGTCGCGAGATACTGCGGCAGGACGACGTCACCTCCGCCGGCCAACCGGACCGTCACCATCGCCCGCACCAGGGACCACACGACGGGCCAGGTGTCGAACTCCTCGTCGCGCCATCCGCCGACGAGACGGTGCAGCGCGTCGACGTCGAGATTCAGGGTGCCGGGGTGGCGGTCGGCGTAGCGCGCCGAGAGGGTGGACTTCCCGATGCCCGGCGGGCCGTTCAGATGGATCAGTCGCGCCACCGCGCATCCTCGGTGTGGCGGTCACCCGCGCCGTCCAGGCCGTCGACCAGCAGTTCCGCCTCGTCCGGCGACATGGCCATGGTGGTGCCGAGCAGCTCGACGGCCTGCTCACGCTGGCCGGCTTCCACGAGCGCCGCGATCCGGAGCCAGGCGAACGCGTCAGCCATCGCGTCGCTGTCACCTCCGGCCGTCGACGGCCACCCGGCCGGCGGGGCGGTCGGGTCCTGGACCGGCCGGGCCGCCGACGCACCACCCGGGGTTTCCGCGCCGGGTGACGTGGCGTCCGCAGCGGGCGTGCCGGCGACCGGCGGGTCGACAGGGCCGGGGGCGCGGTCAGGAGAGGTGGCTTCGTGACTGCGGGCGGCGGCGATCCGGGTGGCCGCGTCCCACGCTCGGGTGTCCGCGTCGGGGGACGCGGCGGCGGCGACCCGCGCCTCCAGCTCGCGGACCTGGGTGCCCGGCAGGTCCCGGCGGTCACCACGACGGCGCAGGACCACCGTGATCACCGCGATGAGCGAGACCGCGACGACGAGGCCCACCGCCAGTGCCAGCAGGCTCGCGTCGGTGCCGCCCGGGCTCACCGGGTCGGCCGGCCCCGGCCGGGCCGGTGCCGGCCGGCGACGGCGCGGAGCGGTACCAGGGCCAGGCAGGATGCGGTCGGGACCCGGCAAGTGGCGACCGGCGACACCGTCGCCGTGCTCGTCGCGGTCCCCCACCCCATGCCCGGCATCGTACCGGCGGGAGGGTCGCCCGCCGGGCTGCGCCCGGTCCGTATGCGGTCCCTTTGTCCCCCAGGGTCCGATACCGTGGGGCGGCCAGCAGGCACCTCATGACGACCGCCACCGATCGCCCCGGAGATCCCCCGACGTCCGCGCCCGACCGGTCGGGCCGGATGTGACCTGACCGGTCGCCCCACACCCCCACTGCCAGCCGCCGGCGGCGCAGCCCGGCCCCGGCGGCCCGTCCGATGGAGACGGCATGACACGTCCCGATCCCGTCCGCCTCGCCGCACCCCTCCTGCTCGTCTTCACCCTGGTCGCCGGACTGCTCACCGCGCCGGCCGGCCCGGCGCACGCCGCACCGGCCAAGAACCCGCCGCTGACCACCCCCTGGACCGCCCAGGCGCTCGACGGCACGCCCCTGCCGGAGTACCCGCGACCCCAGATGACCCGGCCGGACTGGCTCACCCTCAACGGCGAGTGGCAGTTGCGCCAGTCCGCCACCGACGACGCCCCGGCGTTCGGCACCGACCTGCCCGAGCGGATCAACGTGCCGTTCCCGGTGGAGAGCGCCCTGTCCGGGATACAGCGCGCCGCCGGCGACACCCGCAACTACCTGTTTTACCGCCGGACGGTGACGGTGCCCGGGAGCTGGAACGGACGCCGGGTGCTGCTGCACTTCGGCGCCGTCGACTGGCAGACCACCGTCTGGGTCAACGGCGTGGCGGTCGGTGGGCACACCGGCGGCTACGACGCCTTCAGCTTCGACGTCACCGCCCAGTTGCGGGGCGGCGCGAACGAGATCGTGGTGAAGGTGTGGGACCCGACGGACAGCCGGCAGAACGGCAGCCTGCCGCCGATCGGCAAGCAGACCAAGCAGCCCGGCGGGATCTTCTACACCCCCAGCTCGGGCATCTGGCAGACGGTGTGGCTGGAACCGGTGCCGACCGCCTCGATCAGCAGGGCCGACCTCTCGCCGCGCCTGGCCGACAACACCCTGCGCGTCCGGGTTCTCACCCGGGGCGACGTCAGCGGGCACAGCGTCCTGGCCGAAGCGCTCGACGGCACCACCGTGGTCGGCTCCGCCACCGGCGGTTTCACCGAGTTCACGGTGCCCGTGCCGAACGCCCGCCGCTGGTCGCCCGACAGCCCGTTCCTCTACCAGCTGCGTATCACCCTGCGTAATGCAGCGGGCGTCCAGGTGGACCGCACCACCCACTACTTCGGCATGCGGGAGATCAGCACCGGCGTCGTCAACGGCGTCCTGCGGCCCAGGCTCAACGGCCAGTTCGTCTTCCAGGCCGGCACGCTCGACCAGGGGTTCTGGCCGGACGGGCTCTACACCGCGCCCACCGACGCCGCGCTCGCGTTCGACCTGCAGAAGCACAAGGACCTGGGCTTCAACATGGTGCGCAAGCACATCAAGGTCGAACCGCAGCGCTGGTTCTACCACGCCGACCGGCTCGGGCTGCTGGTGTGGCAGGACGTCCCGTCGCTGACCGCGCAGGACGTCGACGCCACCGACGCGCAGCAGGCGCAGCTCGAAGCCGAGGCCCGCGAGATCGTCGACGAGCACCGCAGCTCGCCGGCCGTCGTCACCTGGACCGTCTACAACGAGGGGTGGGGGGAACGGGCGCTGGCCGACACCCGCCGGGTCGCCCAGGCCGTCAAGGCCCAGGACCCGACCCGGCTGGTCAACGCGCACAGCGGCCACAACTGCTGCCAGTCGTCGGGCGACCCCGGCGTCGGCGACATCGACGACTGGCACGTCTACCTGGGACCGGACTCGCCGGTGCCGTCGAGCAGCCGGATCGCCGTGCTCGGCGAGTTCGGTGGCCTCGGCCTGCACGCGCCCGGGCACGAATGGAGCCCGAACGGCAGCTTCTTCGCCTACGAGTGGCAACCGAACTCCACCGCGCTGACCGACCGCTACGTCGGCCTGGTGCAGGGCACCCAGAACCTCATGCTCGGCAAGGGGCTGAGCGCCTCGGTCTACACCGAGATCACCGACCAGGAGGGCGAGCTGAACGGGTTCCTCACCTACGACCGGCAGGTGGTCAAGCTGGACCAGGCCCGGGTGCGGGCCGCCAACCTGGCCCTGATCGCCGCGTCGCGGTCCGTCGGCAGCTCGGCGCCGGTGGCGTTGCCGCTGAACACCCGCCGGTCGTTGCAGGTGACGACTCCCGGGTACACCGACCGGTTCCTGCGGCACCGGGACGGCCTCGCCTACACCGAGGTGGTGAACGCGGACAGCTCGGCGCTGCTCAGGAACGACGCGACGTACACGGTCCGGGCCGGGCTGGCCGATCCGGCGTGCTACTCGTTCGAGTCGGTCAACTTCCCCGGGCAGTTCCTGCGCCACCAGGAGTCGCGGGTACGCAACTCCCCGAACGACGGTTCGGCGCTGCTCAGGAACGACGCCACCTGGTGTGCCCGGGTCGGGGTGAGCGGGAGCGGGGTGTCGTTGGAGTCGTACAACTTCCGTGGCAGGTACCTGCGGCACTACGCCTCGCAGGTGTGGCTGAGCAACGGCACGGGCGGCGAGGCGTGGAACTCACCCGTCCTGTGGGCCGCGGACAGCACCTGGAACGTCACGACCCCCTGGGCGCCCTGAGCGGGGCCGCCGGGGCAGCGTGGCTGCCCCGGCGGTGGGGGGTCAGCCGATGCGGAACTGGTCGCCGTAGACGGCGAACACCAGTGGCGTGTTCAGGTCGAAGTTGCCGTTGTCGAGGAACACCCGCTGGGCGGTGTCGACCCGGGAGGTGTCCGAGTGGGCCTCCTCCTTCTTCATCTCGACGACCCGCTCGTCGAGGAACGCGCTGAGCCAGGTCCGCTCGTTGCCACCCTGCGCCGGGGGCTTCGCCCGGAGCAGGGCGCGGCTGCGGATCTGGCGCATGCCCTCGTACCCGTGCATGACCGCCGCGTCGTAGTAGGCGAACTGGCCGAGTGCCCGGACCCCGTCGTTCTTCCCGTCCCGCACCGACGGGGTGAAGTAGACCCGGTCCCGCTCGGACTCCTGCGCGGCCCGGAACACCTGGTCGTTGGCGGCGGTGCGCCAGTCGCGGGGATAGTTGGGGTCGAGGCCGGCGTGCGAGGCGGTGCCGTTGACGGCGCGCAGCGCGGGCAGGTATCCGGCCAGCACGTTGCCGGGCTTGGTGTTCGTGTACGCCTGGACCAGTTCGAGCATGTCGCCGGTGCCGGAGCAGAAACCGATGATGCCGGCGGTGTAGCCCCGGCCGTCGCCGATGTCCTCGATGTAGGAGAACTGGGCGCGCCAGTCGAGCGAGGAGTTCTCGGCCGCCGAGACGAGTTGCATGGCGACGTCCTTCTTCGCCGGGTCGTCGAGGTTGGTGCCGGTCGGGGCGGTGACGGTCGGGGTGGGGGTGCCGCCGGGCAGGGTCCACTGCTGGTTGGTGGTGCCGCCGCAGGTCCAGATCTGGAGTCGGGCGCCGTTGGCGGTGCTCCGGTCGGTCACGTCGAGGCACTTGCCCGAGGCGGGGTTGACCAGGGCGCCACCGCTTGCGGTGGTCCACTTCTGGGCGCCGGTGCCGTTGCAGTCGTACAGCTGGATCTTGGCGCCGTTGGTGGTCGACGCGGCGGTCACGTCGAGGCACTTGCCGAGCGCGCGGATCGAGTTGTCGCTGTTGCCCACCGTCCAGGTCTGGGCGGCGGTGCCGTTGCAGTCGTAGAGCTGCACGGCGGTGCCGTTGGCCGGGTTGGCGCCGGCCACGTCGACGCACTTGCCGGCCAAACCGGTGATCGGGCCGGCGGTGGCGGCGCTGGCCGACGGCAGGCCGTAACCGACCGCCGCGATGCCGGCCAGCAGGGTGCCCACGGCGTAGGCGACTGTTCTTCTGCGCACCATGGCGTTCCTCGGGGACGGGGCGGCGGACCGCCGGCCGGTCGGTGCCCGGACGCGACGTGCGCCCGGGCGGGCACCGCAGCAATCAGTAAGGTCTATTTACTGATAGCAGTACGTCGATCAACTGTCAATCGCGCACCCGGCGATCATGGCAGGTCAGGGCGGAGCCGGGTGCACCGGCCGCGCCGTAACCGGGTACGGCGCGGCCGCGATGCCGGCCGGGCCGGGCCCCCATGGTCATGCCCAATGCTCCGGGCGCAGGAAACCCGCCAGCAGGTGCCGGAACTCGCGCGGATGTTCGATCGCCGGCACGTGCCCGCACCTGCCGAACACGTGCAGCCGGACGTCGGCCAGGTGCTCGAGCAGCGGCCGGGTCGCCGGGTCGAGCGGGGTCACCCGGTCGTCGGCGCCGTGCACCAGCAGCACGGGCGCGCGGATCGCGGCCAGCGTCCGCTCCGGGAGGGTCAGGTCGTCGACCCATCGTCGCCGGGGCGGCGGGAACAACGACGCGTACGCGGCGGCCCCGGCCAGCATCGCGTCCGCGCGGGCGGCGACCGCCGCATCGGTCACCAGCGCCTGGTCGAGAAGGAGCCGGCTCAGCATGTCCCGGGCCCCGGTCGGGCCGGCGGGGGCGGCCCAGAGCGCGTCGAGGTCGGCCGACAGCGGCGCCCCCGGGGCACCCATCGTCGAGACCGCCACCACCCGGGTGACCCGGCCGGGGTGCTCGGCCGCCAGGGCCAGCGCCACGGCCCCGCCCATGGAGTGGCCCACCACGGCGTAGTCCCCGACGCCGAGCGCGTCCATCAGGCGCGCCGCCTGCCGGGTCCACAGGCGCAGGCCACCCCGGGAGCCCACCGGGACGGGGGTACGACCGAACCCCGCGTGGTCGGGGGCCAGCACGCGCCAGGACGGGCCCAGCGCCTGCGCCGTCGCCGCCCAGGCTCCGGACCCGGTGGTGCCGGGTCCGGAGCCGTGCAGCATCAGCACCGCCGGCCCGGTGCCGCTGTCGAGTACGTGGACGGGAGAACCGTCGACGGTGACCGTCCGCGTGGTCGTCATCGGCACGGGCCGGGCGCGCTCAGGCCGAAGGGGCGTCGACGGACTTCGCGAAGAGTTCCATCATGGCCCGGCCGAACTGCGGCATGTCGGGCCAGCCCCGGCAGGAGACGAGGTTGCCGTCGACGACGTCGGGCGCGTCGATGACCGTCGCGCCGGCGTTCTCCATGTCGCCGGTGATGGGCGGGAAACACGCCGTCTTGCGGCCCTTGAGCAGGCCGTAGACCGCCGGGACCTGCGCACCGTGGCAGACCAGGGCGACGGGGAGGTTACGCGCGAAGAAGTGCTCGGTGATGCGCCTGACGTCGGCGTCGACCCGGATCCACTCGGGGGCGCGCCCGCCGGGAATGATCAGGGCGTCGTAGCGTTCGACGTCGACCTCGGCCCAGGGCACGTCGACCGGCAGCTTGCGGCCGTTCTTCTCCACGTAGGCGTCGGAGTTCGGGTCGAACTCGTGGATGACCAGTTGCACGTCACGTCGCGTGCGGGACGCGACGTCGACCTCCCAGCCGCCCTCCTGAACGCGGTAGTAGGGGTACATCGTGTCGAGTTCCTCGGCGGCGTCGCCGGTCAGGAGCAGCGCTCGGGGCATCTGCTTCTCCTCGCAATGGTGGTGGCGGTGAGGTGGACGCGATCCAATCCGATCCGATTGAGCTAGCATTCCTTCGCCCCGCCCGCCCGTCAAGACCGCACGGTCAACGCGTGGCCGTCCCTGATCTCGTCGAACAGCCGACGGAAGCGCTCGCCGGAGCGCAGGATGTGCCGGCGCATCGCGTAGGCGGCGGCGTCGGGGTCCCGCGCGGCGATCGCGGCCACCACGTCCTCGTGCTCGGCCATCGCCAGGTGGGTGACCTGGGCGTCGTGGTGCAGCCGGAACAGGTGCACGTGGCTGTGCAGGCGGGCGAGCGCCTCCCGGATGACCTGGTTCTCCGCGCTGTGGGCGACCAGGTCGTGGAAGGCGGCGTCGCGCAGCCCGAAGGTGCCGTAGGCGGTGGGCCCGACACCCCCCTCCAGCTCCGCCATCTCCTCCAGCATCCGGCGCAGGCCGGCCACCTGCTCCAGGGAGGCGCGTTCGGCCGACCTGCGCGCCGCCGCCGGTTCCAGGAGCAGGCGGACCTCCAGCATGTCCTCGAACCGCTGGCGGGTGATCTGGGGTGGGATGCGGTACCCGGCGTGGGGCACCCGGACGACCAGACCCTCGGCCTCCATCCGGTTGAGCGCGTCCCGGATCGGCGTCTGGGAGACCCCCAGCTCGCGCGCCAGCACGTCGATCGTGACGCGGGAGCCGGGCTCGATCCGTAGCGACATCAGCTGTCCGAGCAGCGTGTCGTACACCTCGTCGGCGAGCCGGCCGCGCGACCGCGCGGGTGACGTCGCACCCGGCGCGGCCGTGCGGCCCCGCGCGCTGATCGCTTCGTCGTCCATCGTGACGTGAGGTCCTTTCGTGCACCTGCGGGAACCTGTTGACATCAGTTACGACGCTGCGACATGCTGACGCCCCCCACCCGATCGTATAGGAAACGTGACGGGCGACCGTCATTCTGCACCGTCGCCGTAACGCCTGCCATCGCTCCACTCGATCAACCGGAGCTCCCATGAGCATGCTCGACGTCCCGCCCGGCCCAACACCGGGTCACCGCCGGGTCGGCGTGCCCGCCGACGGCACGACGACGAACCGGCACGACGACGAACCGGCAGGTCGCGGCGCGTCCGTGACACCGGTCCACGGGGCGGCCCCCGCGCCGGCCCGGCACCACGCCTGAAACAACCAAGCACCTGCTCGGCGAGGCACATAGCGAGGCTCTAGAAGTCCCCACCACCCCAGAAAGCAGGTACCACCATGCGGCACCCGGAGCGAATCGGTCGAACATCGGTCTCCCGGCGGAAGGTACGGCTGGCGACGGCCGCCATGCTGCTGGTCGCCACGACCCTGGCGGCGTGCGGCGACGGCGGGGACGACGGCACGAAGGCCGGCGCCCCGAAGGCGCCGGCGACGGTCCCCGAACTCACCAAGGACCCGCTCAACCTCAGCTTCATCTGGTTCGAGTGGCCCCCGGCCAAGGCGCTGGAGGACTTCGCGAACGCGGAGTACAAGAAGGAACGGCCGAACGTGACCATCAAGGTCAACACCGTGCCGAACGCGAACTGGCACGACGCGATGTTCACCCAGTTCGCCGCGCGCAAGACCGACTTCGACATCGCGATCCTGGACTCGCAGCACATCGGCGAGGCCGTGACCAACGGCAACATCCTCGACCTGACCGACTTCGTCAAGAAGAACATCGAGGTCGACGCCTACAACCCGTACCTGCTGGCGGCGTACGGCCAGTTCCCGCAGGCCGAGACCGGCAAGCGCGACGAGAACGCCAGCCTGTACGGGCTGCCGCTGCTCGGCGACACCTGGACGATGATCTACCGCAAGGACCTGATCGGCGACAAGCCCCCACAGACCTGGGACGAGATGATCTCGGTCGCCGCGAAGTGCCAGGCGGACAACCCCGGCGTCAGCGGGCTCGCCTTCCACCAGGCCAACGGCTCCGACGCGGCGGCCGTCACCTACAACACGGTCAACGGCATCTACGGCGGCAACCTCTGGGACGCCAAGAGCCGCAAGATCGACGGCGTCCTCAACGACACCGCGGGTCACGAGGCGATGGACGTCCTGGTCAACAAGATGAAGCCGCTGACCGCCAAGGGCTCCGGCAACTGGTTCATCGACGAGGTGAACGCCGCGGTCGCCCAGGGCAAGGCGTGTATCGCGTTCAACTGGATCGCCGCGAGCGGCGGCCTGCTCGACCCGAAGCAGTCCACGCTCGGCACCACCCGGGAGCAGATCCTCGGCAAGCTGGGGTTCGCCACCCTGCCGACCCAGAAGACGAACCTGGTCCCGCTCGGCGGGATGGGGATGCACGTGTCGGCCTACTCCCCGTCGGCGCAGCAGGCCGAGGCGCTGAACTTCATGCGGTGGTTCGAGCAGGCCGACGTGCAGAAGAAGTGGGCCGCGGCCGGTGGCGTGCCGTCGCGTACCGACGCCCTGCAGTCGCCCGAGTTCCTCAACGCCGGACCGTTCAACCAGGTGTACGCCGACTCGGTGCCCCGGATGCGGGACATGTGGAACGTGCCCGAGTACGCACGGCTCGTCGACATCGAGAACACGAACGTCAACGCGGCGCTCAACGGCGCGAAGAGCCCGAAGGCCGCGCTCGACGACATCGCCCGGGAGCAGCAGGGCGTACTCGACTCCAGCAACCGCAAGGGCGGCGGCGGGCTGTGAAAGATCCCGTCCCGCTGACGACCGACCGCCCCGGGCAGGTGGCGTCCGCGATGCCACCTGCACCGGGCCGGCCCCGCCGCCGGCTGGGCGACCGCAGCCTCGCCGTGGCCTTCATCTCCCCCGCGCTGCTGCTGTTGCTCGGCATGTCGGTGTTCCCACTGCTGTGGGCGTTGTACCTGTCGTTCACCGACTACTCGGCCACCCGAGGAGGGCCCGCCCGGTTCGTCGGGTTCGGCAACTACACCGCCATCCTGACGTCGGCGCAGGTCCACCAGCGGGCGCTGACCACGCTGATCTACGTGGTCGGCGCGGTCACCCTGCAGACCGTGCTCGGCTTCTCCATCGCCTACCTGATCTCCCGGCGCACCCACGGCAGGGGCGTGCTGACCACCATGTTCCTGGTGCCGATGATGCTGTCCCCGGTCGTGGTGGGGCTGTTCTGGCGGTTCATGCTCGACGCGCAGTTCGGCGTGGTCAACAGCATGCTCGGCTCACTCGGCCTGGGGCAGGTGGAGTGGCTCACCCGGCAGCGGACCGCGCTGGTGTCCCTGATCGTCGTCGACACCTGGCAGTGGACGCCGTTCATCATGCTCATCGCCCTCGCCGGCCTCACCGCCGTCCCGAAGTACCTGTACGAGGCCGCCTCGATCGACCGGGCGTCCGAGTGGTTCCGGTTCCGCACCATCACCCTTCCGCTGGTGTGGCCGCTGCTGCTCATCGCCGTGCTGTTCCGGGCCATCGAGGCGTTCCGGCTGTTCGACCTCGTCTACATCCTCACCAACGGAGGTCCCGGGGTCTCCACCGAGACGTTGTCGTTCCACGTCTACAAGGTGGCGTTCCTGGGCTTCAACACCGGCACCGCCTCGGCGTACGGGATCCTCATGGTCCTCGTCGTCATCGTCCTCACGCAGCTCTACCTGCGCTACCTGAACAAACTCAAGGAGGGCTGATGGCCGTCTCCGTCGACGAGGCCGTGTCCGCAGGCCCGACCCCGGACCGCCCGTCCCCCGCACGCCGCGTGCGCCGCCGGGGCCGCGGCCGGTCGGTGCTGGAGGTCGTGCTGCTGACCGCACTGGCCGTCGTGATGCTCTTCCCGGTGCTGTGGATGATCGAGACGTCCATCAAGGAGAACCGGGACGTCTACGCCGTGCCGGCCGAGTTCTTCGGCTTCACGGTCACCCTCGACCACTTCAGGGACGTCTTCGTCGGCGCGGACGGCGGCCGCTCGGCACTGTCCGTGGCGTTCCTCAACTCCGTGGTCGTCGCCGGCGTGTCCACGCTGCTGGCCACCGTGCTGGGGGTGCCGGCGGCCTGGGCGTACTCCCGCTTCACCCTGAAGGCCAAGAAGGACCAGCTGTTCTTCATCCTGTCCACCCGCTTCATGCCGCCCGTGGTGGTCGTGGTGCCGATCTTCCTCATGTACCGCCAGGTCGGACTCATCGACACCAAGCTCGGTCTGATCCTGATCTACGCGGCGTTCAACGTCCCGTTCACGATCTGGATGATGAAGGGGTTCGTCGACGAGGTGCCCGCCGAGTACGAGGACGCCGCCATGCTCGACGGCTACAGCCGCCTGCAGGCGTTCTGGAAGTTCACCCTCCCCCTGCTCGTGCCCGGCATCGCCGCGACGGCGGTGTTCGCGCTCATCTTCTCGTGGAACGAGTTCGTGTTCGCCATCTTCCTCACCTCCAGCGACGAGGTGCGTACGGCCCCACCGGCCATCGCCGGCCTGATCGGCGGCACCACCGTCGACTGGGGCCTGGTGGCCGCCGCCTCGGTGGTCTTCGCCCTGCCGGTGCTCGTCTTCGCCTACCTGGTACGCCGGCACCTCGTCGCCGGTGTGACCCTCGGGGCGGTGCGACGCTGATGGCGGGCATCGAGGTGAGCGCCCTGCACAAGCGCTACCCGGACGGCACGGTCGCCGTCGAGCACGTCGACCTGTCCATCGGCGACGGCGAACTGTTCGTGATGCTCGGCCCGTCGGGATGCGGCAAGACGACCACGCTGCGGGCGATCGCCGGCCTGGAGCGGCAGACCAGCGGCGACATCCACATCGGCGACACGCTGGTCAACGACCTGCCGCCGGCCGAACGCGACATCGCCATGGTGTTCCAGTTCTACGCGCTGTACCCGCACCTGAAGACCCGCGACAACCTGGCGTTCCCGCTGCGGGCCGAGGGGCTGCCCAAGCACGAGGTGCAGGCGCGGGTCGAGGAGGCGGCCCGGCTGATGCGGCTGGGTCCGCTGCTGGACCGGCGGCCCCGTCAGCTCTCCGGCGGGGAGCAGCAGCGGGTCGCACTCGCCCGCGCCCTGGTACGCCGGCCACGCGCCTTCCTGATGGACGAACCGCTCACCAACCTGGACGCGGAACTGCGGGCGGACATGCGCACCGAGATCAAGCACCTGCAGGGGGAACTGGGGGCGACGATGGTCTACGTCACCCACGACCAGGTCGAGGCGATGTCGCTGGGTCACCGCATCGCCATCCTCAACAAGGGCCGCGTCGAGCAGATCGGGACCCCGCTTGAGGTGTACGACCGTCCGGCGAGCCTGTTCTGCGCGGCGTTCATCGGCTCCCCGCCGATGAACCTCATCGAGGTGGAGGTGGCCGACGGGAAGCTGCGCGGTCAGGGCGGACTGGTCCTCACGCCACCGCCGGGGCTGCCCCGCGACCGTCCCCTGGTGGCGGGCGTGCGGCCGGAGGCGCTGGAGGTCACCGCACCCGGCGCGGACCGGTCGGTGCCGGCCCGCGTGGTGTCGGCCGAGTGGCTCGGCGACGAGATCATCTACGTGGTCGACCACGACGGCGGACGCGACGTGCGGGTCCGGATGCCACCGACCGTACGGTTCGCCGCCGACGCGAAGGTCGGGCTGCGCCACACCGGCGGGACCCCGGCGGTCTACGACGTGCGCACGGAAGAGCTGGTGGCCTGATGGGAACCGTTGCGGTCAAGGGGCTGTGCAAGTCCTTCGGTAAGGTCCGCGCCCTGGACGGGGTGACGCTGGACGTGCCGGACGGCGCGTTCTTCGTCGTGCTCGGGCCGTCCGGTGCGGGCAAGACGACGACCCTGCGGGCGATCGCCGGCCTGGACAAGCCCGACGCCGGGTCGGTGCACCTGGACGGCCGGGACGCGACCGCCGACGCACCGGCCGTCCGCGACCTGGCCATGGTGTTCCAGAACTACGCCCTCTACCCCCGGCACACCGCGTACGAGAACATCGCCTCGCCGCTGCGGGCACGTCGCCGACCGGCGGGTGAGATCGCCGCGGCCGTCGAGCGGATGTCGGGCCTGCTGCACATCGAACGGCTGCTGCACCGTCGTCCGGCGCAGTTGTCGGGCGGTGAGATGCAGCGGGTCGCCCTGGCCCGGGCGCTGGTCCGCAGCCCCCGTGCGTTCCTCATGGACGAGCCGTTGACGAACCTCGACCTCAAGCTCCGCGTCGAGATGCGCACCGAGCTGACCCGCATCCACCGCAGCCTCGGGGCGACGTTCGTCTACGTGACCAACGACCAGGTCGAGGCGCTGTCCATGGCCGACCAGGTCGCGGTCCTCAGGGAGGGCACGGTGCAACAGGTCGGCACCCCGACCGAGGTGTACGAGCGGCCGGCCAACCAGTGGGTCGCCGGCTTCGTCGGCAGCCCGCCGATCAGCCTGCTCGCCTGCCACGCCGAGGGGGACCAACTGGTCGGTGCGGCCGGCTGGACGCTGCCCCGGCCCCGCTGGGCCACCGCCAGGGACGGTCAGGCGCTGATGCTGGGCCTGCGTGCGGAGGACCTGTCCGTGGAGCGGCGCGGGGACGCGTCGTTGCCCGGTGAGCTCTACGGGCTCGAACCCCTCGGTGACCGGACGGTGGTCGACGTGCGGGTGGGCACGGAGATCCTGAAGGTCAAGGCCCGACCCACCGTCACCGGTACGCCCGGCGAGCGGCTGCGGGTGACGGTCGACCTGGACCGGGCGCACCTGTTCGACGCGGGCACCGGACTGTCGCTGTCGGCGGCCGGGCGGTAGCCGGGGCGGCGACGGTACGCCGGCCTGCGGGGTGCGGGCCGGTGAACCGTCCGTCGCCGCACGCCGGACATCACCACGAAGAGCACTGGAGGCGACGCAATGAGTGACCCGATGGACGTCCTGGCCCCCGAGCACCGGCGGCTGCGGATCGGCGACACCTGGCGGGACGCCGCGAGCGGCGCCACCTTCGCCGTCGAGGACCCCGCCACCGGCACGACCGTCGCCGAGGTGGCGGACGCCGACGTCGACGACGGGCTGGCCGCGTTGGACGCGGCGAGCAGGGCGGCGGCGCAGTGGGCGGCGACCCCGCCACGGAAACGGTCGGAGCTGTTGACCGCGACGTACCGGGCCCTGACCGACCGGTCCGAGGAGGTCGCCCGGCTGATCACCCTCGAAATGGGCAAGCCGCTGGCCGAGGCGCGGGCCGAGGTGGCCTACGGCGCCGAGTTCTTCAGGTGGTTCGCCGAGGAGGCGGTACGGGTCGAGGGGCGCTACAGCACCGCTCCCGCCGGCGGGTACCGCATCCTCACCGTGCCGAAGCCGGTCGGCCCGTGCGTGTTCGTGACGCCCTGGAACTTCCCGTTGGCCATGGGGGCCCGCAAGATCGCCCCGGCGTTGGCCGCGGGCTGCACGACGGTCACCAAACCGGCGGCCCAGACGCCGCTGACCATGCTGCTGCTGGCCCGCATCATGGAGGAGGTGGGCGTCCCCGCGGGGGTGGTCAACGTGGTGACCACCAGACGTTCCGGTGCGGTGGTCTCGGCGCTGCTGGCCGACGCCCGGACCCGCAAGGTGTCCTTCACCGGGTCGACCGAGGTCGGGCGGGTGCTGCTGCGCCAGGCTGCGGACAACGTGCTGCGTACCTCGATGGAGCTGGGCGGCAACGCGGCCCTGATCGTGTGCGCCGACGCCGACCTGGACGTCGCGCTGCACGGTGCGCTGGTGGCCAAGATGCGCAACATCGGGGAGTCCTGCATCGCGGCCAACCGGATCTACGTCGAGGAGCCGGTACGCGAGGAGTTCACGAAGCGGTTCACCGAGCGGATGGGCGCGCTGGTGGTGGGCCGCGGCCTCGACGACGGCGTGGACGTCGGGGCGTTGATCGACGAGCCCTCGGTCGCCAAGCTCGACGACCTCGTCGCCGACGCGGTCGGTCGGGGCGCCCGGGTCCTGGTGGGCGGGGTGCGCCCGGACGGGCCGGGTCACTTCTACCCGCCGACGGTCCTGGTCGACGTGCCCGACGACGCGCGGATGCTGCGGGAGGAGATCTTCGGCCCGGTGGCGCCGATCATCGGGTTCACGTCCGACGACGAGGTGATGGCGAAGGCCAACGACACCGAACACGGCCTGGTCGGCTACGTCTTCACCCGTGACCTGCAGCGGGCGCTGCGGTTCGCCGAGGGTCTGCAGACCGGGATGATCGGCGTCAACCGGGGGCTGATCTCGGACCCGTCGGCCCCGTTCGGGGGCGTGAAGCAGTCCGGCATCGGCAAGGAGGGGTCGCACGAGGGCATCCTCGAATATCTCGACGTCACCTACGCGGCGATCGACCTGCCGTGACAGTCCCGCCGCTGACGTCCGACCAGCACGTCGCCGCCGTTCCGGAGAGGCACCGCCATGCTTGAGACAGTCCGTGGACCACGCCAGCTGATCGTCGGCGAAGGGGTCGCGCAGAACATCCCCCGGGTGGTGGCCGAGAACGGCTCACGGGTCCTCGTCGTGACCGACCGGACCCTGCTGGGGCAGCCGGGGGTGGCCGCGATCGTGGCCGCCGTGCGGGACAGGGTCGAGGTCGTCGAGGTGTTCTCCGACGCGAATCCCGACGTGCCCCTCGCCGACGTCGACCGGGCCGTGGCGGCCGCCGCCGCGGTGGACGCCGACGTGATCCTCGCCGTCGGCGGCGGCACGGTGATCGACCTCGCCAAGATCGTCGGCGTCATCCGGTGCCACGGGGGCACACCGCGCGACTTCTACGGCGAGGCGCGGGTGCCGGGGCCGACGATTCCGCTCGTCGCGGTCCCGACGACGTCGGGCACCGGCTCCGAACTGACCCCCGTCTCGGTGCTGACCGACCCGGACCGGGCGCTGAAGGTGGGGGTGTCCAGCGTCCACATCGTGCCGGACTTCGCGATCGTCGACCCCGAACTGACCTACACCTGCCCGGCGACCGTCACCGCCCACTCCGGCATCGACGCGTTCTGTCACGCGGTGGAGAGCTACACCGCGCGACCCCGGCCCCACGGGCCGCGCGACCCGGTGGAGCAGGTGTTCCTCGGCCGCAACCAGGTCACCGACCACTATGCGCTGCTGGCCGCGGAGCGGATCGCCCGGAGCCTGCGGCGGGCCGTGCGGGACGGCGGAGACACCGACGCGCGGGCGGACATGTCCTACGGGTCGGTGCTCGCCGGGCTCGCCTTCTCCCACGCGGGCAACGCGGCCCCGCACGCTCTCCAGTACCCCATCGGCGCGGCCACGCACACGCCGCACGGCCTGGGCGTCGGGCTGCTGCTGCCGTACGCGTTGGACGCGGCCCGCGACGCCGTCGGTGACCGGTTGGCGACCCTCGCCGGGGTGTGCGGGCTCGACGTGACCGACGCCGCGCCGGACGAGGCCGCCGAGGTGTTCCTCACCTGGCTCCACGGGCTCCTCTCCGACATCGGTATCCCGCCCACCCTGGCGGACATCGGGGTGGCCCGCGCCGACCTGCCCCGCTTCGCGGAGCTGGCCTCCGGCGTCACCCGCCTGATCCAGAACCATCCGGGGCCCACCGACACCGCCAGCCTGACCGCGATCCTCGAAGCGGCCTGGACCGGCGACCGGAGCTGACGGGCCCGGCCGCCGGGCACCGGGGTCGGTGCCCGGCGGCCGGGCCCTACTCCTGCGGCGCGGGCGACCGGGGCACGCCCCCTGAAGCGTCCTGGGAGGTATCGTGTCGGCGACCGGGCCGTGGGCCGCCTGTCAGGGCAGGGCGGGCGGGGTCGGTTCAGCGCTTCACCGCCAGGGTGAGACCGTCGGCGAAGGACAGCATCGCCAGGTCGACCCGGTCGTCGGCGAGCAGCGAGACGTTCAACTCCCGGATGGTGGCGGTGTCCCGGTCCTGGTGGTCCCCGTCGAGCACCCGGCCGAAGAACACCGTGTTGTCGAGGACGACCAGCCCACCCCGGCGGACCAGTCGCAGCGCGGCCTCGTAGTAGTCCGGATAGCCCGCCTTGTCGGCGTCGATGAACACCAGGTCCACCGCGCCCGGTCCGAGTTCGCGCTCCAGGTCGGCCAGGACCTCCCGGGCGGCACCGATGCGTACGTCGATGCGGTCGGCCACCCCGGCGCGTTCCCAGTACGGTGCGGCGATCATCGGCCACCGCTCGGAGATGTCCACCGTGACCAGCCGGCCGCCGGGTGGGAGGGCCCTGGCCATGCACAGCGTGCTGTAGCCGGTGAAGGTCCCGACCTCGACCACCGAGAGCGATACCGCGGTCAGTCTGACGAGCAGGGCCAGCAGTTGGCCCTCTTCCGGCATGATCTGCATCGCCCGGCCCATCGGCAGGGCGGCGGTCTCCCGCCGCAGGTCGGCGAGGATCTCGTCGTCGCGCAGCGAGACCTGCCGGACGTAGTCGAGCAGTGCCTCGGTGAACTCAGTCTGCTGTGCCATCCGTATCCCCTCCGGCTCGTATCTCCAGTGCGTCACGTAGCCCGGTCCGTGAGGTGACCCCGAGCTTGGGGTAGACCTTGTAGAGGTGTCCGCTGACGGTGCGGTCCGACAGGCGCAGCCGGACGGCGATCTGTTTGTTCGTCAGGCCCTGGGCTGCGAGCCTGGCGACGGACTCCTCCTGCGCGGTGAGCCCGGCCGGCCCTTCGGCGGGCCGGGCGACCGCCAGCCCGGCGGCCCGTAGCTCGTTGCGGGCCCGCACCGCCCACGGCCTGGCACCGAGCCGCTCCAGGACCTCCAGTGCCGCGCCCAGTTCCACCCGGGCCGGGCCGATCTCCTTGGCGCGGCGCAGCCACTCACCGTAGGCGAGGCGGATCCGGGCGTGCTCCAGCGGCCAGCGTTCGTGTCCCGGCGCGGTCAGCGCCTGCCGGAAGGCCTCGTCGGTGTGGCTGTCCCGGGCGAGCAGGGCCGCGGCCCCGTGGGTCAGCATGGTCATCCGCGGGGAGAGGCGGTCGAATCCCCCGTCGCGCAACGCCTGCAGATAGGCGGCCGCCTGCGGTCCGTGCCCGGTGTGCACGGCGGCGTCGGCCAGGTCGAACACGATGCGCCGGGCGCTGACCGGCAGGCGGGTCACCGCCCCGGCGGGGGCGATGGTGGACAGGGTCGTGTAGGCGTGTTCGTGGTCACCGGTGCCCAGGGCCACCAGCGCCCGGGCCTGGTGGGCCAGGATGACCGCCAGCCCGATCCCACGCGGGGTGGCCCAGCGCAGCACCTCGTCGGTCAACTCCAGGGCCTGTTCGGTCTCGCCGCGTACGGCGGCCAGCAGCGCCCGCTGGCAGCGGGCGATGCCCTCCAGGGTCCGCAGGCCGCTGACGCCCGCGACGGTGGCGCTCTCCCGCAGGAGGGTCTCCGCCTCGTCCCAGCGTCCCGACTGGTAGCGGTCCAGGATCTCCATGTGCAGGCCGAACCTCGCCGTCGGTGCTCCCCGGCTGTCGGCCGAGGCGTCCGGCAGGCCACGCAGCACCGGCAGCAACTCGGTGACCGCGTCGAGTGCGGCGGCGGTGGCGGAGAGGGACGCCGTGGACAGGGCGGTGAGTTCCGCCGGTGTCGTCGGCCAGCGGTCGAGCAGTTCCAGGAACCGTTCACGCATCGTGTCGGCGTCGCCGTCCCGGCCGGAGAGGATCGCGCGGCAGCGCAGGACGATGTCCGCCGACTCGCAGTCGGGACGGGCGAGGACGGTGTCCAGGGCAGCCCAGTGGTCCGGCCGGTCGGCGAGGACGCACACGTGGAACAGCATCTCCAGTGCCATCCGACGCATCGGCGTGCTGGTGGTGGGGTCGTCGAAGACCCGCAGGAGGCGACGGTGCGCCATGTCCACGTCGCCCTCGTCGAGGGAGAGCAGGTACGCGCTGACGGCGGCGGTGTGGGTGGTGACGCCGAACTCCCCCGGGGGCGGGTTGAGGTGTCCCGCCCACCGGAGCCAGCCGGCGCGGCAGGCCAGTTGGGCCGCGATGCCCAGCCGTTCGGCGCGGTCGGCCGCAGCGGTGCTCAGTTCGGCGGCACGGGCGAACATCTCGGTGGCCGTGGTGAGGACGCCCCGGTCGGCGGCCCGGTCCCCGGCCGTCGCCAGGGCCTCGGCCAGCGAGTCGTCCGGGCCCAGTGCCGCGGCCGCCAGGTGCGTGGCCCGGACGTCGGGGTCGGCGGTGGTCACCCGGGCCAGGTGGCGGTGGGCGGTGCGCAGCTCGGCCCGGGTGGCCAGGTCGATGGTGGTCAGCCGGACCAGAGGGTGGGTGAAGAGCAACCGGTCGGTGCCCACCGTGACGAGGTGGTGCCGTTCGGCGGGGCCGAGCTGGGCGGTCACGTCGGCCTCGTCGGTCGCTTCGGTGAGCGTCGCCAGCCGGGCCGTCCCGTCGAGGGCGGCGACCAGCAGGAGCTGCCGGGCCGGCTCGGGCAGGTCGCGGATGGGTGCCCCGAACTGCCCGCTGATCCTCGGGGTCACCGGCAGGTGGACCGGCAGCGGCATGCTCGCGCACCGCTGTTCCTGGCTGAGCGCCCTGGGTAGCTCGGTCAGTGCCAGCGGGTTGCCCTGGGCGTGGTCGAGGATGACGCGTCGGACGCGGCTGTGCAGGGTGGGGTGCCGGGCGTCGATCAGCAGGCCGGCGTCGTGGTCCGACAGCGGGGCGAGCTGTCGGACGTGCGGTCCGGCGGCGAGCGGTGGTCCGGGTTGGTGGGCGGCGGCGACCAGCACCAGGCCGGCCAGGTCACAGGTCCGGCGGGCGACGAAGGCGAGCAGTTCGGTGCTCTCCCGGTCGATCCACTGGGCGTCGTCGATGAGCACCACCAGGCCACCGTCGTCGGCCAGCTCGGTGACCAGGGACAGGGTGGCCGCGCAGGTCGCCAGGCGGTCGGGGAGGGGGCCGTCGGCGTGCCCGAGGATGCGCGACAGGGTGACCCGCTGGTGGACGGGCAGGCGGCCGAGGTCCGTACGCAGGGCGTAGAGCAGCTGGTGCAGGCCCGAGTAGGGAAGGTCGGCCTCGACGGGTGCGCCGGTGACCCACACGACGCGACGGCCGGCCCGGCGGGCCTGTTCGTCGGCGGCGCGCAGCAGTGCCGTCTTGCCGACGCCGATCCCGCCGCTGAACAGCAGTGCCGGGAGGCGTGCGCGGCCACGCAGCAGGGAGTCGAGCAGTTCCCTCTCGGCTGATCTGCCGATCAGTTCGGGCCGGCCGTGGGGCGGTGCCCGGTGCCGCCCGTCGTCGGGTGCCGGGTCGGCGAGCAGGGCGAGCTGGTACCGGGAAAGCACCTGGTGACTCCCCACCGATCGATGGGATGGACCCTTTCCCCGCACGGTCATCGGCGCTGGGCCACCGCCAAAACGTAGCCGGCCGCGGTGACGGCGCTGAAGCGTCGGAACAGTTCGACCAGCTGGTCGAAGTGCGCGGGCGCGATCCTGCCGACGAAGTCGGCCCGGACCTCACGCATCCGGTCGGACAGCACCGCGAACGCCCGCATCACGTGGGTGCTGACGTCGTCGAACTCCAGCACCTCGAAGCCCGCCCGGTCCAGTCTGTCGGGCAGCGCGGCGATGGTGCGGCACTGTGTCACGGCACAGAAATTGTCGATGATCTCCTTTTCGGCGCCGTTGGCCGGGTGTCTGTCGATGATGTCGGCGATGACCAGTCGTGCGCCCGGGCGCAACACGGTGCCGATCTCCTGGAGCGCGCGGTCCTGGTCCGGCATGTGGATGAGGGATTCGATGGCGAAGGCCCCGTCGAACATACCGGGTCCAAACGGCATGTTCATGGCGTCAGCGTAACGGAAGTGGACGCGGTGGGCTACGCCGAGTTCCCGCGCGCGGGCCCTGGCGGTGTCGATCTGGCCGTGGCTGACGGAGATTCCCGTCACCACCGTCTCGTCCCGTGTCGTGGCGAGGCGCAGCGAGGCGGTGCCGGCTCCGCAGCCGACGTCCAGCACCTGGCTGCCGGGTCCGGCGCAGACGCGTTCGATCACCATGTCGGTGAGGCGGGTGGCGGCCCCGGCGACGGAGGTCCGGTCCCCGTCGTCGTGCCAGTAGCCGACGTGGATGTTGCCGTCGAGCAGCGTGGTGAACAGTTCGGTCATGACGTCGTACATGTGACCGACGTCGGTCGATACCGGTGCTGACTTCGCCATGTGGTGTGCCTGGCCTTCCTGCAGGGTCTGCTGGACGCGGAGAGGGCTGCTAGACGCCGAACCTGCTGTCGATCAGGTTGAGGACCTCCCGCCGCGACGCGCCGGTCAGGTCGATCCCGGACGGCGTCGACCGGTCGTCGAGGTCGGACAGCAGGCGACCGAGCCGGTCCGTGACCTGTGGTCGGATGCCGTCGTCCGGGTCCAGGGACGCGAGCTGCGCCTCCAGTCGGGTCAGCGTCGCCAGGACGGGCACCGGCGCGGCCTCCTGCGCCGGCCCGGCCGCCGCGCGCAGATGGGCCGCCAACTCCTCGGGGTTCGGGTGGTCGAAGACCAGGGTGGGCGACAGTCGCAGGCCGGTCGCGGACTGCAGCCGGTTACGCAGTTCCACGGCCATCAGCGAGTCGAACCCGAGGTCGGTGAAGGCCCGTCCGGCACCGACGGCGTCCGGGCCCGGATGACCCAGGACGGCCGCCGCGTGGCCGCGTACCACGTCCACCAGCACCCGGTGCTGCTCACCGGGGGACAACCCGACCAGCCGGTGCAGCACGTTGCGCTGTTCGGTGCTGCGGCGTGCCCGCACGGGGCGCAGGTCACGCATCATGGTCGACGGATCGTCGTTCGCGGCCGTGTCGAGACGCGCGGGCACGAGCAGGGGCATGTCGGTCCGCAGCGCGGCGTCGAACAGGGCGAGTCCCTCGGCGGCGGACAGTGGCGCGACGCCGGCCCGCACCGCCCGGGCGCGGCCGGTCGCGTCCATCGCGGACGCCATCCCGTCGCTCTGCGCCCACAGCCCCCAGGCCAGTGACTGGGCGGGAAGCCCCAGCGACCGGCGGTGCGCGGCGAGGCCGTCGAGGGTGGCGTTCGCCGCCGCGTACGCGCTCTGGCCGGGGCTGCCGAGGACCCCGGCGGCGGAGGAGAACATCGTGAAGAACGCCGGTGGTCGGTCCCTGGTCAGGTCGTGCAGGGCGACGGCGGCGTCGACCTTCGCCCGGAGCACGCCGGCGACCCGCTCCGGCGTCATCGACTCGACCACACCGTCGTCGAGCACGCCTGCCGCATGGACGACCCCGCCGATCCGGACCCCGGCGAGCACCCGCGCCAGCGCGTCGCGGTCGGCGGCGTCGACCGCGACGACGCGTGCCCCGAGGTGCTCGACGAGTTCCGTGGCGGCGGGCGACCCCGGGCCGCTGCGGCTGAGCACCAGCAGGTTCCGCACGCCACGGTCGACGACGAGGTGGCGGGCTATCAGCCGGCCGAGCGCGCCGGTGCCGCCGGTGATGACGACCGTTTCGTCCGGTGGCACCAGCGGTTCGTCGTCCGTCGCGGCGGGCACCGGGGTCCGCGCCAGCCGGGGCACCAGCGTCCGGCCGTCGCGGACCGCGATCTGGCTCTCCCCTGCGGCGACCAGGGCGCTCAGGGTCCGCTCGTCGTGGGTGCCGTCGGTGTCGACGAGGACGAGGCGGTCGGGGTGTTCCGCCTGGGCGGAGCGCACCAGACCCCACACTCCTGCGCCGCCCAGGTCGGACACGGTGTCGTCGGCAGTCACCGCGACCGCACCGGCCGTCCGGATCATGAGCCGTTCGTGGTCGTCGTGGTGTCCGGCGAGCCATTCCTGTATCTGTCGCAGGGCCCCGGTGACCGCGTCGCGCGGGTTCACGCCGCCGCCCGGCCGGACGTCGAAGGTGATCCCGGCGGGCTCCGGTCCGGCCGGCGTCGGCTGCCACCGTACGTGGAACATCGCCCGCCGCAGCACGGTGTCGGCCGCCACCTGTTGCGTGGTCACCGGCCGCAGCGTCAGGGAGTCCACCGCGTACACGGGGCTGCCGGCCTGGTCGAACGCGGCGACCGCGACGGTGTCCGTGCCGGTGCGACGCAGCCGCACCCGGGCCGCCGTGGCGCCGGGGGCGAACACCGCGACGCCGGTCCAGGCGAAGGGCAGGCCGGCGGCGACGAGCAGCGTGGCCGCGTGCAGGGACGCGTCCAGCAGGGCCGGGTGCACCAGGTGGCGGCCGGCCTCCTCCACCGTCACCTCGGCGTCGACGACGTCGTCGCGCCGCCACGCGGCACGCAGGCCCTGGAACGCCGGGCCGTATGCGAAGCCCTGGTCGGCGAGCCTGTCGTAGGTGCCGTCGGTGTCCACGGGCGTGGCCTGCGCCGGGGGCCAGGTCGGTTCGGCCAGGGGCAGGGGCGGCTGCCGGTCCGACAGGGTCCCGGTGGCGTGGCAGGTCCAGCCGGGTTGGTCGGGTGGTCGGGAGTACACCTGCACGGTCCGCCGACCGGTGGCGTCGCCCGGTTCCAGCACGACCTGCACCGGGATCTCACCCTGGTCGGGCACCGCCATCGGCGTGGCGACGGTCAGGTCGTCGACGACGGGGCAGCCGACCAGGTGGCCGACGGTGAGGGCGAGGTCGACGAACGCCGCGCCGGGCAGGAGCACCGTCGCCCCGTACGCGTGGTCGGCCAGCCACGGCTGGGCGTGCCGGGACACCCGGCCGGTCACCACCAGCCGGTCGGTGTCGGGGGATTCCACCACCTCCCGGAGGATGTCGTGGTCGAGGGCGGACGGGCCGGGTCCGGTGTCGCGCCCCAGGCTGATGCCGCCGGCCCAGTACCGTTTGTGCTGGAAGGCGTAGGTCGGCAGGTCGATCCGCCGCCCGACGTCGCCGAGCCACGCGGTCCAGTCGACGGTCCGGCCGTCGGCGTGCGACCGGGCCAGCGCGGCCAGGAGCGCGGCCGGTTCGGCCAGCCGGCGGCGCTGCGTCGGCACCCACGGCACCGGCGCGGTGGCCAGCCCGGCCAGTACGGCGTCCGGGCCGATCTCCACGCAGGAGGTGACCTCGTGCCCGGCGAGGGCGTCGACGCAGTCGGCGAACCGGACGGTGTCCCGGACGTTGGCCATCCAGTGTTCCGGAGTGCACAGTTGCGCCGCCGTGGCGGGTTTCCCGGTCACGCCGGACAGCAGCGGCAGGACGGGTGGCCGTAGCTCCACCGTCGCCAGGACCGCACGGAAGTCGTCGAGCATGCCCTCGATCAGCGGGGAGTGGAAGGCGTGGCTGACGGCGAGCCGCGTGGTCCGCACGCCCCGGGCGGACAGGTCGGCGGCGGCCGCGAGGACCGGCTGCTCGGCTCCGGAGAGCACGACGGCGGTGGGCCCGTTCACCGCGGCGAGGGCCACCTGCGCGGACAGGTACGGTGCCACGGCCGCCTCGTCGGCGCGTACCGACACCATCGCGCCGCCGGGTGGGAGTGCCTGCATCAGCCGGGCGCGGGCGGCGACCAGGCGGGCCGCGTCGGGAAGGGACAGCACCCCGGCCACGTGTGCGGCGACGAGTTCGCCGACCGAGTGGCCGAGCACCAGGTCCGGTCGGATGCCGAAGGTCCGCATCAGTTCGGTGAGCGCCACTTCGACGGCGAACAGTCCGGTCTGGGCGTACTGGGTCTGCTCGACCGGTTCCGGGGTGTCGCCCCAGACGACCTCGCGCAGCGGTCGCGGCAGGTGCCGGTCCAGCTCGGCGGTGACCGCGGCGAACGCCGCAGCGAACGCCGGGAACGCCCGGGCGAGTTCGCGGCCCATGCCCGGTCGCTGGGCGCCCTGCCCGGTGAACGCGAACGCCGTCAGTCCGGCCGGTCGCGCCCCGCCGGTGAACACGGCCGGGTCGTCGGCTCCGGCGGCCACCGCGGTGAGGCCCCGTCGCAGGTCGGTCAGGTCCGATCCGGTGACCACCGCGCGGTGCGGGAACGCCGGGCGGGTGGTCAACGTGCGGGCCACGTCGGCGGGGTCCGGTTCCGGCTGGCGGTCCAGGTGGGCCAGCAGACGCCGGGCCTGCGTCCGCAGGGCTTCGGGCGTGTGTCCGGACACCGGCCAGACCAGGCCGGGGGGTGTCGTCACGGCGGTGTGCGGCCCGGCTGCCGGCTGGGCGGGCTCGGCCGGTGGTTCCTCGATGATGACGTGCGCGTTGGTTCCGCTGACGCCGAACCCGGAGATCCCGGCCCGCCGTGGTCGTTGTCCGCGGGGCCAGTCGCGGGGTTCGAGGAGCAGGCGTACGCCGCCGCCGGACCAGTCCACCTGGCGGCTCGGCTCGTCGACGTGCAGGGTGCGGGGCAGTCGACCGTGCCGCATCGCGAAGATCATTTTGATGATGCCGGCGACCCCGGCGGCGGCCTGGGTGTGGCCGATGTTCGACTTGACCGAGCCCAGCCACAGCGGGCGTTCCGGGGGCCGGTCACGTCCGTAGGTGGCGAGCAGGGCCTGCGCCTCGATCGGGTCGCCGAGGGTGGTGCCGGTGCCGTGCCCCTCGACCACGTCGACGTCGTCCGCGGCCAGGCCGGCGGCCGCGAGTGCCCGGCGGATCACCCGCTGCTGGGCCTTGACGCTGGGGGCGGTGAAGCCGTTTGACGCGCCGTCCTGGTTGACCGCGCTACCGCGCACGACCGCCAGCACGGTGTGCCCGTTGCGTCGGGCGTCGGACAGTCGTTCCACCACCAGCACGCCGACGCCCTCGGCGAACCCGGTGCCGTCGGCGGCCTCGGCGAAGGACCGGCACCGGCCGTCCTCCGACAGTCCCCGGCGACGGCCGAACTCGATGACCGCCTCCGGGGTCGCCATGACGGCGACCCCACCCACCAGCGCCAGCCCGCACTCCCGGGCCCGCAGCGCCCCGGTGGCCACGTGCAACGCCACCAGGGACGCCGAGCAGGCGGTGTCCAGGGTCATCGCGGGACCTTCCAGACCCAGCGTGTACGAGATCCGGCCGGAGATCATCGCGCCGGTCCCGGTGCTGCCGAGGTAGTCGTGGTACATGGCGCCGACGAACACGCCGGTGTCGCTGCCCCGTAGCGTGGTCGGGTCGATCCCGGCCTGTTCGATCGCCGACCACGACACCTCCAGCAGCAGCCGCTGCTGGGGGTCCATGTCCAGGGCCTCGCGCGGTGAGATGCCGAAGAAGTCGGCGTCGAAGACCCCGGCGTCGTGCAGGAACCCGCTGCCGCGGGTGTAGGTGTGCCCGGGCGTTCCCGGCTCGGGGTGGTAGAGGTCCTCGGCCCAGCCCCGGTCGGTGGGCAGCGGTGTGATGCCGTCGCCGTCCTCGACGACGAACTGCCACAGTTCCTCCGGCGACCCCACCCCGCCCGGGTAGCGGCACGCCATGCCCACGATGGCGATCGGTTCCCGCAGCGAGTCGGCCAGTCCGGAGTTGCGCAGGCGCAGCCGTTCGTTCTCCTTGACAGCGGCGCGGAGCGCCTGGACCAGCTTCTCGTCGCTCATCGGGACGGGACCTCCTCGTCTGGGTCGCCCGGGTGGGCACCGCCGAGCGCCATCGCGATGAGGCTGTCGGTGTCCAGGTCGTCGATCGCCTCCAGCGCACCCGCCCGGGCCGGATCACCGGAGGCCAACGCGAGCAGCCGGTCCAACAGGCCCGATCCGCGCAGCTCGCTCATCGGGATGGTGTGCAGCAACTGCCGGATCTGCTCGTCGTCGGCGGTGCCGGCGGTCGGTTCGGCCGCGGGGAACAGCACCGTGTCCAGGTGCCCGGCCAACTCGTCCACGTTGGCGTGTTCGAAGACCATGGTGGCGGGCAGGCGCAGGCCGGTGGCGTCGTCGAGGCGGTTGCGGAACTCGACCGCCATGAGCGAGTCGAACCCGAGGTCGGTGAAGGCCCGGTGGGGGCCGATCGTCGCGGTCGTGGCGTGTCCCAGCACCGCGGCCGCGTGGCCCCCCACGAGGTCCACGAGCATCCGCCTGCGGTCCTGCGGCGCGCGTCCCGCGAGCCGGTCGCGGATGTCGTCGCGGCGGGGCTCCTGCCGTGCCAGCCGTGGCAGCAGGCTCCGCAGCGCCGGTGCGGTCGCCTCCCCGGGTGTGGGGTGCAGCCGGGCCGCCACCACGACGGGCCGGGCGCAGCGCAGCGCGGCGTCGAACAGCAGCAGGCCGTCCCCGGTCGGCAGGGGGGTGACCCCGGCGCGGGTCGCGCGGGCGCGGTCGGCCGCCGACATGCCGCCGGTCAGGGTCGAGGGTGTGTCCCACAGGCCCCAGACGATCGACCGGGCCGGCAGCCCTCGGGCCCACCGGCGGGCCACCAGCGCGTCCAGTGCCGCGTTGGCCGCCGCGTAGGCGGCCTGTCCGGCGTTGCCCAGGGTCCCCGCGAGCGAGGAGAACACCACGAAGAACGACAGGTCCTGGTCGCGGGTCAACTCGTCCAGCCACCCGGCGGAGGTGACCTTGGTGGACATGACGCGTCGGACGCGGTCGGGGGTCAGCGACGTCACCGGGGCGTCGTCGAGCAGCGTCGCGCAGTGCACCACCCCGCCGATCCGGACACCGTCCAGGGCCCGGCCCAGCGCCGCACGATCGGACACGTCGACGGCGAGCACCCGCGCGCCCAGGTCGGCGACGAGCCCGGCGGCTTCGGGTGCGGCCGGCCCGCTGCGGCTGAGCAGCAGCAGGTCGCGGACGCCGTGCTCGGCCACGAGGTGCCGGGCGATCAGCGCGCCGAGGCCGCTGGTGCCCCCGGTGATCACGACGGTGGCCTGCGGATCGACGGCGGGGAGGTCGAGGTCGGCCGTGGCGGGCAGCAGCCGGGGCACCAGTGCGCCCGCGGGGCGCACCGCGATCTGGGGCTCGTCCCACCCGCAGAGGTCGGCCGGCAGCTCCCCGGTGCCGTCGGCGGGGAGGTCGGCCAGGATGAACCTGCCGGGGTGTTCGACCTGGGCGCAGCGCACCAGGCCCCAGACGGCTGCCGCCTCGGGCAGCGCCGGGTCGTCCTGCGGGGTCGTCTGGACCGCGCCGTGGGTCACGAGCACCAGCGGCCGGTCGGCGGTGCCGGCCAAGCGGTGCTGGAGGATCTCCAGGACGTCTCCGGCGTCCCGACCGGTGACGTCGATCCGGTCGTGGCCGCCGGTGACGGCAGGGTCGCGGTGGTGCGGAGGTTGCCACTCGACCGCGAACAACGCGTCGCGCACCCGGCTGTCGGCCGGGTGGCCCCGCAGGGTGAGCGCCTCCACGGTCAGCACGGGGGTGCCGGTCTCGTCGGTGGCGTCGACGGACAGGGTGTCCGGGCCGGTGGGGCGCACCCTCGCCCGCAGGACCGCACCGCTCGGCGCGTGGAAGCGCAGCCCGTTCCAGAGGAACGGCACCCGGGGCCGGTGGCCGTCCGGGAGGAAGACCGAGGCGTGCAGGACGGCGTCCAGCAGGGCCGGGTGGGTTGCGTAGCCCTGCGGGTCGGTGGTGGTCCGGGCCTCGACGAGGATCTCGTCGCCGACGCGCCAGGCCGACCGTAGGCCCCGGAACGTCTCGCCGTAGGCGAAGCCCCGGCCGGCGAGCCCGGGGTAGAGCCCGTCGAGGTCGATCGGCACCGCCCCGGGTGGGGGCCATTCGCCCGCCGGGCCGGCGGTCTGCGGCCCCGCCGGGGAGAGCAGGCCCGCCGCGTGCTGCGTCCACGGGCCGTCGTCGTCACCGGTGCGGGCGTAGACGGCGACCGGACGCCGGTCGGCGGCGTCCGGGCCGTCGACGGTCACCTGGACCTGCACGGTGCCGGCGGCGGGCAGGACCAGGGGTGTCCGCAGCGTCAGTTCGTCGAGGGCGAGATCGTCGACGGCCCGGGCGGCGCGACGCACCAGTTCCACGAAGCCGGTGGCCGGGAAGAGGTTCACGCCGTGGATGACATGGTCGGCCAGCCAGGGTTGGGCGGCGACGGACAGCCGGCCGGTGAAGACCCGTCCGCCCCGGTCGGGCAGGTCCACTCCCGCGCCGAGCAGGGCATGGTCGACGGCGTCGAGGCCGGCGCGGGTGACGTCGCCGGTCGTGATGCTGACGGCGGGCCAGAACCGGGTGGACCGGAAGGGGTACGTCGGCAGGTCGACCCGCCGGGCGCCCGGGAACAGCGCCGGCCAGTGCACCGCGACGCCGTGCACGTGGGCACGTGCGGTCGCGGTGACCACGGTGACGTCCTCGGGCTGGTTGCGGCGGCACAGCGGGATGTTGGCCGCGGTGCGGGGGCCCAGCGCCGACAGGACGGAGTCCGGCCCGATCTCCAGGGACACCGTGACGCCGAGGTCGGTCAGGCGTGCGACGCGGTCGGCGTAGCGCACCGTGTCGCGGACGTGGCGGACCCAGTAGCCGGGCTCGGTGACGTCGCCACCGGCGACGACGTCGATCTGGGGTCGGTTGAACGTCAACTGGTCGACGACGGCCTGGAAGTCGGCGAGGACCGGCTGCATGAGGTGGGAGTGGAAGGCGTGGGAGACCCGCAGCCGGGTCGACCGGTCGAATCCGGCGGCCACCCGCAGGACCGCCTCCTCCGTGCCGGCGATCACCACCGCGCGGGGGCCGTTGACCGCGGCGATGGACACCTCGTCGGACAGCAGCGGCAGGACCTCCTCCTCGCCCGCCCGTAGCGCCACCATCGCCCCGTCGCCGGGCAGCGCCTGCATCAGGCGGGCGCGCTCGGCGACCAGCGTGCACGCGTCGTCGAGGGAGAGGACGCCGGCGACGTGGGCGGCGGCGATCTCGCCGATCGAGTGCCCGGCCACGTGGTCGGGCACGATTGCCCAGGACTCGGCCAGCCGGAAGAGTGCCACCTGGAACGCGAACAGGGCGGGTTGGGCGTTGCCGGTCTCGGCGAGTCGGTCCCGGTCCTGGCCGAACAGCACGTCGCGGATCGGTAGCCGCTCCAGCACCTCGTCCATGGCCTGCGCGAAGGCCGGGTACCGGCGGTACAGTTCGGCGCCCATGCCGGGCCGTTGGGAGCCCTGCCCGGAGAAGACCATCGCCAGCCGGGGCGCGGGCGCGGCGGTTGCCCGGAAGAGTCCGGTGCCCTCACCGCCGTTCGCCAGGGTCTGCAGGGCCGTGCGGAACCCGGCACGGTCACCAGCGACGACGGCCGCACGATGTTCGAACACCGTCCGGGTCGTCGCCAACGAATACCCGACATCAACCAGATCCAGATCCACACACGACACCAACTGCTCCGCCCGCGCCCGCAGACCACCCGGACTCTTCGCCGAGATCACCCACGGCACGACCGGCAGGGCGGGCGACGCCGACGCGACAGGCGACGCCGACCCGGCCGGTGGCCCCGACTCGGCTGGCCGCTCCGGCTCCCGCGCCTCCTCCAGGATCACATGCGCGTTCGTCCCACTGATCCCAAACGACGACACCCCCGCACGACGAACCCGACCCACCTCCGGCCACACCCGCGCCTCACCCAACACCGCAACCCCACCACCCGACCAATCCACCTGCGACGACGGCACCCCCACATGCAACGACGCCGGCAACACCCCAAACCGCAACGCCTGCACCATCTTGATCACACCCGCCACACCAGCAGCCGCCTGCGTATGACCAACATTCGACTTCACCGACCCCAACCACAACGGCCGCCCCACCACCCGACCCCGCCCATACGTCCCCACCAACGCCCCCACCTCAATCGGATCACCCAACCGCGTCCCCGTCCCATGCCCCTCCACCACATCCACATCACCCACACCCAAACCCGCCACACCCAACGCCCGACGAATCACCCGCTGCTGAGCCAACCCACTCGGCGCCGTCAACCCATTCGACGCACCATCCTGATTAACCGCACTCCCCCGCACCACCGCCAACACCCGATGACCCCGACGACGCGCCTCCGACAACCGCTCCACCACCACCACACCCACACCCTCCGACCAGGCGGTGCCGGCGGCCGAGTCGGAGTACGAGTGGCAACGGCCGTCGGGGGACAGGCCGCCCTGCCGGGAGAACTCGATGAAGGTCGTCGGCGTGGCCATGACGGTGACGCCGCCGGCGAGGGCCAGCGAGCACTCCCCGGCCTGCAGCGCCTGCCCGGCCAGGTGCAGAGCGACCAGCGACGACGAACACGCGGTGTCCACGGTGATGGCGGGCCCCTGCAGGCCCAGCGCGTAGGAGACCCGTCCGGACACCACGCTGGAGGCGCGTCCGGCGAGGGTGTAGCCCTCGACGCCGGCGGTGGTCTGTTGCAGCATTCCGTAGTCCTGGCCGTTGGTGCCGGCGAAGACCCCGGTGTCGCTGTCGCGCAGGGTGGCCGGGTCGATGCCGGCGTGTTCCAGGGCCTCCCAGGAGACCTCCAGCAGGAGCCGCTGCTGCGGGTCCATCGCGAGGGCCTCGCGGGGCGAGATGCCGAAGAACTCGGCATCGAAGTCACCGGCGTCGGGGAGGAAACCGCCGCCCCGGGCGTGGGTGTGGCCGGGGGCGCCCTGCCGGGGGTCGTAGAGGTCCACCGGCCAGCCGCGGTCGGTCGGGAAGCCGGTGATCGCGTCGCGTTCCTCGATCACGAACCGCCACAGGTCGTCGGCCGACCGGATGCCACCGGGGTAGCGGCAGGCCATCCCCACGATCACCACCGGGTCGTCGGCGACGGCCACGACGGTCGGGGTGGGCTCCGTGCGGTGGCCGCCGGTCAGCATTTCCCGGAGGTGTTCGACGAGGCGTACGGGGGTCGGGTGGTCGAAGGCGACGGTGCTCGGCAACCGCAGGCCGGTCGCCTGGTTGAGCCGGTTGCGCAGCTGCACCGACATCAGGGAGTCGAAGCCGAGGTCGCGGAACGCGTGGTCCGCCGGGACCCGGGACGCGTCGCCGTGGCCGAGGACGAACGCCGCTTCCGCGCCGACCAGGTCCCGCAGGTAGCCGGTCTGTTCGGGGACGGACATGCCGTCGAGCCGGGCGGTGGGCGCGGTGGGTTCCGCCGGCTGCTGCGGGGCCCGCCGGTGCTCCTCGATGTCGGCGATGACCAGGAAGGTCTCGTCCCGGTCGAGGGTTTCCTGGAGGGCGTCGAGGGCGGTTTCGGCCCGCATCGCGACGAGGCCCTGGCTGGCCAGCCTGCGGTTGCGTCGGTCGGCGTCCGGGGTGTCCCAGGCGCCCCAGGCGATGGAGGTGGCCGTGCGGCCCTGTCGGCGTCTGCGGTAGGCGAGGCTGTCGAGGAACGTGTTCGCCGCGGCGTAGGCGCCCTGCCCGGCGTTGCCGAGGACACCGGCGACGGAGGAGAACAGGACGAACGCCGAAAGGTCGAGGTCCCGGGTCAGCTCGTGCAGGTTGGTCGCCGCGTCGATCTTCGGCCGCAGGACGGCGTCGAGGCCGGCCGGGGTGATGTCGGCCAGCACGGCGTCGTCGAGCACCATGGCGCAGTGGAACACCGCGGTGAGCGGGAACTGCCCGGGTACCTCGGCGAGCACCCGGGTCAGGGCCGCGCGGTCGGCGGCGTCGCAGGACACGATGGTGACGCGGGTGCCCAGTCCGGTCAGTTCCGCGGTGAGTTCGGCGGCGTTCTCGGCGTCGGGGCCGCGCCGGCTCAGGAGCAGCAGGTGTTCGACGCCGTTGCGGGCCAGCCACCGCGCGACGTGTCGGCCGACGGCTCCGGTTCCCCCGGTCACCAGCGCCGTTCCGGAGGCTCTCCACCGTCGGCGGGCCGGGGCGGTGGTGTGCCGGGCCGCCGGGCTGATCCGCCGGGCGTACGTTCCGCCGGCCCGGACGGCATACCGGTCGGCACGGCCGTGGCGGGTCAGGATCCGGCACAGGCGGGCGGTGACCTGGTCGTCGCCGGGTGATCCGGGTAGGTCGACGAGGCCGCCCCAGCGGTCCGGCAGTTCGAGGGCGGCCACGGCACCCAGGCCCCAGACCAGGGCGTCGGTGGTGCCCGTCACGGGGTCGGTGGGTTCTGCCGGTACCGCCCCGTCGGTCAGCAGCCACAGGGGCGCTGCGCTCCCGGTGTCCTCGATCGCTTGGACGAGGGCCACCGTGGCGGCCAGCCCGGCGGGCACGCCGGGGTGGCCGGGCAGCGGTTCGTCGGCGGCGGCAAGAAAGGACAGCACGCCGCGCAGATCGCTCCCGGTGGAGGTGATCACATCGGCCAGCTCGGTCCGGCCGGTGGTGCCGGCCGGCACGTCGGCGTGGACGACGTCGATGCCGTGGGCGGTGAGCGCCTCGGCCCAGGCGGTCCCCCACGGGTCTCCGGCCGTCAGCACCAGCCATGTTCCGGGCAGTGCGGTGCCGTCGCCGGGGGACGGTGGTGCGGTGTCGACGTCCGTGGGTTGCCAGACGACGTGGTGACGCCAGGCGGCGGAGGTCGGCCGCGCACGGTCCACCGTGGTCAGCCAGAAGTGTTCGTGTTGGAAGGGATACGTCGGCAACACCACCCGACCACCACCCACCAACGCCGCACCCCAATCAACCCCCACACCCCCCACGAACACCTCACCCAACGACAACAAAAACCGCCCCCAACCACCCTCACCACGACGCAACGTCCCCACCACCACACCACCCCCACCCCCCGCCTCCACCACCTCCTCCACCGCACCCGTCAACACCGGATGCGGACTCACCTCAACAAAAACCCGAAACCCCTCACCCACCAACCCCTCCACCGCACCCCCAAAACCCACCACCTCCCGCAAATTACGACACCAATACCCCGCCCCCAACTCACCCCCATCAACCACCCCACCCACCACCGTCGAACAAAACGGAACCCCACCCGACACCGGCACCACCGACCCCAACTCCACACCCAACCGACCCACCACCCCATCCACCTGCGACGAATGCGCCGCATAATCCACATCAACCACCCGCACCCACACCCCCAACTCCCCACACCGCACCACCAACTCCCCCAACGCCCCCACCTCACCCGACACCACCACCGACGACGGACCATTCACCGCCGCCACCACCACCCGACCCCCCAACCCCACCAACAAACCCTCCACCACACCCACCGAAACCCCCAACACCGCCATACCACCCCCACCCGACAACCCCCGCAACAACCGACTCCGCACCGCCACCACCCGCGCCGCATCCCCCAAACTCAACACCCCCGCCACACACGCCGCCGCAATCTCACCCTGCGAATGCCCCACCACCACATCCGGCACCACCCCAAACACCCGCCACACCTCAGCCAACGACACCATCACCGCAAACAACACCGGCTGCACCACATCAACCCGATCCAAACCCACCCCACCCGACACCACCTCCAACAAATCCCACTCCACAAAAGGAGCCAACGCCACCGCACACTCACCCATACGCGCCGCAAAAACCGGCGACGACACCAACAACTCCGCCGCCATACCCACCCACTGCGCACCCTGACCCGGAAACACAAAAACCACACCCCGCCCACCACCACCCACAACACCAGCCACCACATTCGCCGACGCACCGCCGTTCGCCAGGGTCTGCAGGGCCGTGCGGAACCCGGCGCGGTCACCAGCGACGACGGCCGCACGATGTTCGAACACCGTCCGGGTCGTCGCCAACGAATACCCGACATCAACCAGATCCAGATCCACACACGACACCAACTGCTCCGCCCGCGCCCGCAGACCATCCGGACTCTTCGCCGAGATCACCCACGGCACGACCGGCAGGGCGGGCGACGCCGACGCGACAGGCGACGCCGACCCGGCCGGTGGCCCCGACTCCCCCGCCTCCTCCAGGATCACATGCGCGTTCGTCCCACTGATCCCAAACGACGACACCCCCGCACGACGAACCCGACCCACCTCCGGCCACACCCGCGCCTCACCCAACACCGCAACCCCACCACCCGACCAATCCACCTGCGACGACGGCACCCCCACATGCAACGACGCCGGCAACACCCCAAACCGCAACGCCTGCACCATCTTGATCACACCCGCCACACCAGCAGCCGCCTGCGTATGACCAACATTCGACTTCACCGACCCCAACCACAACGGCCGCCCCACCACCCGACCCCGCCCATACGTCCCCACCAACGCCCCCACCTCAATCGGATCCCCCAACCGCGTCCCCGTCCCATGCCCCTCCACCACATCCACATCACCCACACCCAAACCCGCCACACCCAACGCCCGACGAATCACCCGCTGCTGAGCCAACCCACTCGGCGCCGTCAACCCATTCGACGCACCATCCTGATTAACCGCACTCCCCCGCACCACCGCCAACACCCGATGACCCCGACGACGCGCCTCCGACAACCGCTCCACCACCACCACACCCACACCCTCGGAGAAGCCCGTGCCGTCCGCCGCGTCCGAATAGGGCCGGCACCGCCCGTCGGGGGACAACGCACGTTGGTGACCGAAGTCCACGTAGAGACCGGGGGTGGACATGATGGTGGCGCCACCGGCCAGGGCCAGCGAGCACTCCCCGGCCTGCAGCGCCTGCCCGGCCAGGTGCAGAGCGACCAGCGACGACGAACACGCGGTGTCCACGGTGACCGCCGGGCCTTCCAGACCCATGACGTAGGAGACCCGTCCGGAGGCGACGCCGCCGGTGGTGCCCGAGCTGAGGTAGCCGGCCACGGCGTCGGGCGGCACGTCCACGCGGACGCCGTAGTCGTGATACATCAGGCCGGTGAACACCGCGGTGTCGCTGCCGCGCAGGGTGACCGGGTCGATGCCGGCGTGTTCCAGGGCCTCCCAGGAGACCTCCAGCAGGTGCCGTTGCTGCGGATCCATCGCGAGGGCCTCGCGGTGGGAGATGCCGAAGAAGTCGGCGTCGAACTCGGCCGCGTCGTGCAGGAAGCCGCCGCCCCTGGCGTAGGTGTGTCCGGAGCTGCCCGGCTCCGGGTCGTACAGGTCGTCGGGCCAGCCGCGGTCGGTCGGGAAGCCGGTGATCGCGTCGCCCCCCTCGACGACGAACCGCCACAGGTCGTCGGCCGACCGGATGCCACCGGGGTAGCGGCAGGCCATCCCCACGATCACCACCGGGTCGTCGGCGGTGGCCCGGTTACCGGTGACGGCCTGGCGGCCGGGTGTTGAGGGGGTGTGTCGTCCGCCGGTCAGCTGCTGGCGCAGGTACTCCGCGAGGGTGCCCGGATCGGGATGGTCGAAGACCAGGGTGGCGGGCAGCCGCAGGCCGGTGGCCCTGCCGAGCCGGTTACGGAACTCGACCGCGAGCAGCGAGTCGAAGCCGATCTCCTTGAACGCCCGGTCGGGCCGGATCAGGTCGGGGCTGTCGTGGCCGAGGACGGTGGCGGCGTGCGTGCGGACCAGGTCGAGCACCAGCCGTTGTTGCTCCTCGGCCGGTCTGCGGGCGAGCCGGCCGTCGAGCCGGTGCGGTGGGGAGGCGGGTGTGGTGGTGCGGCCGCGCAGCAGCGGGGAGGTCTCGTCGCCCGGTGTGCGGGTGAGCCGGGCCGCGACGAGTTCGGGCACGGGGGTCCGCAGGGCCGCGTCGAACAGCCGCAGGCCGTCCCCGACGGAGAGGGGGTGTACGCCGGCGCGGGCCAGTCGGGCCCGGTCGGCGTCGGTCATCGCCCCGGTCAGGCCGGTGTTCACCTCCCACAGGCCCCAGGCGATCGACTGTGCCGGCGCCCCGTGGGCGTGCCGACGCCGGGCGAGGCTGCCGAGTGCGGCGTTGGCGGCGGCGTACGCGGCCTGCCCCGCGTTGCCGAGGACGCCGACGACCGAGGAGAACAGCACGAAGAACGCCAGGTCCTGGTCGCGGGTCAGCTCGTCGAGCAGGACGGCCGAGGTGACCTTGGCGGCCATCACGCGGGCCAGTCGCTCCGGGGTGAGTGACGTGAGGGGGGCGTCGTCGAGGATGCCCGCCGCGTGCACGATGCCACCCACGCGTACGCCGCGCAGCGCTTCGCGCAGTGCGGCCCGGTCCGCCACGTCGACGGCCACGATGTCGGCGTCCAACTCCGCTGCCAGGTCGGCTGCCCCGGGGGCGGCCGGTCCGCTGCGGCTGAGCAGCAGCAGGCGGCGTACCCCGTGGTCGGTCTTCAGCCGGCGGGCGATCAGGGCGCCCAGGGTGCCCGTGCCGCCGGTGACGACGACGGTGGCCTGCGGGTCGACGGTGAGCGGGGTGTCGCCGGGGTGCGCGGGGACGAGCCGTGGCACGTGGGCGACGCCGTCGCGGAAGGCGAGTTGTGGTTCGTCCCAGCCGGCGACGTCGGGCGGCAGGGGGCCGCCGTCGGAGTCCACCAGCACGAAGCGGCCCGGGTGTTCGGCCTGCGCCGACCGGACGAGGCCCCACACGGCGGCACCGTCGAGGCCGGGTGGTTCGTCGTCCGCCGTGACGGCGCACGCCTGTCGGGTGGTGAGCACCAGTGGTTCGGGTGGGCCGGTCAGCCGCCGCTGCAGGATGTCCAGTACGGCTGCGGCGTCCTGGCCGGTGACGTCGACGACGTCGCCGGTGCCGGTGCCGGTGTCGGTGTCGGTGTCGGTGGCGGTCGGCGGGTCGAACCGCTGCCACGCGACGGCGAACAGGGCCCCGCCGGGCACACCGTCGCCGGCCGGGGCGCGCAGGGTCAACGCGTCGACGGTCAGCACGGGTGCGCCGGTCTGGTCGACGGCGTCGATCGCCACGGCGTCGGGTGCGACGCGGCGTAGTCGGGCGCGCAGCGCCGATCCGGCTGGTGCGTGCACGCTGACGCCGGTCCAGACGAACGGCAGGCCGTCTGCGGTCCCCCCGTCGAGCAGCGTCGCGGCGTGCAGCACGGCGTCGAGCAGCGCCGGGTGGACGGTGTGCCCGCCGGTGGCCAGGTCGGTGCTCGTCTCGACGGTCACGTCGCCGTCGTGCGACCAGGCCGCGTCCAGGCCCCGGAACGCCGGCCCGTACTGGAATCCGCGTTCGTCGAGTTCCTCGTAGAGGCCGGTCAGGGGGATCTCGGTGCCCTCGGTGGCGGGGCGGTCGTCCGGTGGCCGCCGTGGTTCGCGGCTCAGGGTGCCGGTGGCGTGGCAGGTCCACGCGGGTGAGCCGGTGGCGTCCGTCCGGGCGTTGATCCGCACCGAGCGTTGGTCCGGTTGGTCGGCGGGGTCGATGACGACCTGCACCTCGACGGTTCCCGACGGGGGGAGCACCAGTGGGGTGGACAGGGTCAGCTCGGCGATGCGGGGGTATCCGGCGAGTTCACCGGCGGTCGCCGCGAGGTCGAGGAAACCGGTGCCGGGAAAGAGGACGTCTCCCCGTACCCTGTGGTCGGCCAGCCAGGGGTGGGTCCGGTGCGACATCGCGCCGAGCAGCACCAGACGTTCCGGGTCGGGGGTGCTCACCAGGGCCCGGAGGATGTCGTGCTCGATCCGGTCCAGACCGGTGCCGGTGCCGATGGCCGGCGGGCCGGCGGTGTCGGTGTGCCAGAAGTGTTCGTGTTGGAAGGGATACGTCGGCAACACCACCCGACCACCACCCACCAACGCCGCACCCCAATCAACCCCCACACCCCCCACGAACACCTCACCCAACGACAACAAAAACCGCCCCCAACCACCCTCACCACGACGCAACGTCCCCACCACCACACCACCCCCACCCCCCGCCTCCACCACCTCCTCCACCGCACCCGTCAACACCGGATGCGGACTCACCTCAACAAAAACCCGAAACCCCTCACCCACCAACCCCTCCACCGCACCCCCAAAACCCACCACCTCCCGCAAATTACGACACCAATACCCCGCCCCCAACTCACCCCCATCAACCACCCCACCCACCACCGTCGAACAAAACGGAACCCCACCCGACACCGGCACCACCGACCCCAACTCCACACCCAACCGACCCACCACCCCATCCACCTGCGACGAATGCGCCGCATAATCCACATCAACCACCCGCACCCACACCCCCAACTCCCCACACCGCACCACCAACTCCCCCAACGCCCCCACCTCACCCGACACCACCACCGACGACGGACCATTCACCGCCGCCACCACCACCCGACCCCCCAACCCCACCAACAAACCCTCCACCACACCCACCGAAACCCCCAACACCGCCATACCACCCCCACCCGACAACCCCCGCAACAACCGACTCCGCACCGCCACCACCCGCGCCGCATCCCCCAAACTCAACACCCCCGCCACACACGCCGCCGCAATCTCACCCTGCGAATGCCCCACCACCACATCCGGCACCACCCCAAACACCCGCCACACCTCAGCCAACGACACCATCACCGCAAACAACACCGGCTGCACCACATCAACCCGATCCAAACCCACCCCACCCGACACCACCTCCAACAAATCCCACTCCACAAAAGGAGCCAACGCCACCGCACACTCACCCATACGCGCCGCAAAAACCGGCGACGACACCAACAACTCCGCCGCCATACCCACCCACTGCGCACCCTGACCCGGAAACACAAAAACCACACCCCGCCCACCACCACCCACAACACCAGCCACCACATTCGCGCGGTTCACGTCCACCCCGTTGCCGGCCACCTCGACCAGACCCGAACGCAGCTCGTCGCCCGTGCCCACCACGACCGCCCGGACATCGAACACCGACCGCAACCCCAGCGAGAAGGCGACGTCCACGTCGGTCGAACCGCCGACCGCGTCCGCCAGCCCGCCCGCCACCGCGCGCAGCCCCGCCTCCGATCGGGCGGACAACACCCACGGAACCACCGCGGCGGTGGACACCACCGCGACGTCGGACGGCGTCGGCTCCGCCGGTTCCTCCGCCGGTGCCTCCAGGATCACGTGCGCGTTGGTCCCGCTGATCCCGAACGAGGAGACGGCGAACCGCCGTGGGCGGCCGGTGTCCGGCCAGGGGGTCGGTTCGCGCAGCAGCGCCACACCACCCGTCGTCCAGTCGATCCGGGGTGAGGGCACGTCGGCGTGCAGGGTCCGGGGCAGTGTGCCCCGTCCCATCGCGCCGATCATCTTGATGACGCCGCCGATGCCGGCGGCGGCCTGGGTGTGGCCGATGTTGGACTTCAGCGAGCCGAGCCACAGCGGCCGGTCGGGCGGCCGGTGCCGACCGTAGGTGGCCAGGAGGGCCTCGGCCTCGATCGGGTCGCCGAGCCGGGTGCCGGTGCCGTGGGCCTCCACGGCGTCGACGTCCTGCGCCGTGAGGCCGGCGACGTTGAGCGTCCGCCGGATGAGGGCTTCCTGGGCGGCACCGTTGGGGGCGGTCAAACCGTTGCTGGCGCCGTCGGAGTTGATCGCCGAACCGCGGAGCACGGCGAGCGGCCGGTGTCCGTTGCGACGGGCGTCGGAGAGTCGCTCCAGCACCAGCATGCCGGCCCCCTCGGCCCAGGCGGTGCCGTCGGCGTCGGCGCCGAACGCCTTGCACCGGCCGTCGGGGGCGAGGCCGCGCTGCCGGCTGAACTCGACGAACATGCCCGGGCCGGCCATCACGGTCACGCCGGCGGCCAGCGCGAGGCTGCATTCCCCCTGCCGCAGGGACTGCGCGGCGAGGTGCATGGCGACCAACGACGACGAGCAGGCCGTGTCGACGGTGACGGCGGGTCCGGCGAGGCCCAGGGCGTAGGCGATCCGGCCGGAGACGACGCTCACCGTGCCGCCGGTCAGCCGGTAGCCGTCCGAGCCCTCACCGGTGGCGTCGAGGCGGGGTCCGTACTCCTGGTCGGTGGCGCCGACGAAGACACCCACGCGGCTGTCGGTGAGGCTGAGGGGGTCGATGCCGGCGCGTTCGATGCCTTCCCAGGACACCTCCAGCAGGAGGCGCTGCTGGGGGTCCATCGCCGCGGCTTCGCGGGGGCTGATGCCGAAGAACTCGGCGTCGAAGGCCGCCGCGTCGTGCAGGAAGCCGCCGTGGCGGGCGTAGGAGGTGCCGGGCCGGTCCGGGTCGGGGTCGAAGAGGCGTTCCAGGTCCCATCCCCGGTCGGTCGGCAGCGGGGTGATGGCGTCGGTGCCCTCGTCGACCAGCCGCCACAGGTCCTCCGGGGACCGGACGCCGCCGGGGTAACGGCAGGCCATGCCGACCACCACGACCGGGTCGTCCGTGGTCGGTGCCGTGACCGGTGGCGGTGGTGGCGCAGCGGATTCGCCGGTGGGTTCCGCGCGCAGGAACTCCGCGAGGTCGGCCGGGGTGGGGTACCGGAACGTCAGGCCGGTGGCGAGTTGCCGGCCGGTGGCGGTGCTCAGCCGGGCGGTGAGGCTGGTGACGCCCATCGAGTCGAGCCCGAGGTCCTCGAAGGTGCGGTGCGGGTCGACCGCGTCACCTGTCGCGTGTCCGAGTTCCGCCGCCACGGCGGCACGGACCAGGTCGAGGGTGTCCGGGGCCGGGCCGCCCGGCGCGGTCGGCGCGGCGACCTCCCCCACCCAGTACCGCTCGCGGGTGAACGCGTAGGTGGGCAGGTCGACGTATCCGGCCGGGTCGGGTTGCAGGTCGGACAGCCAGGCGGTGTCGGTGTCGGTGTCGGCGCGACCGGCGGCGATCGCGGCCAGCACGTCCCGGCGTCCGGCGGCCTCCGGTGCGTCGACGACGGCGTGGTGGGCGAACCGTGTCCTGGTCAGGGCGAGGGACCGGCCGACCGCGTCGGGGTCGGCGTCGGGATGTTCCTGGAGCCAGGTGATCAGGGCTGCGGCCTGGGCCCGGAGGGCCTGCGGCGTCGGGGCCGAGATCAGCCAGGGCACGGGCGGGCCGGGCCGGGCCGGCGGCCGGCGGGAGGTCGACGGGGGCGCGTCGGTGAGGACGAGGTGGCAGTTCACCCCGCCCATGCCGAAGGAACTCACACCGGCGAGCAGCCGTCCGTCGGCCGGCCACGGTTGCAGCGTGGTCGGTACCCGCAGTCGCAGGTCGTCGAGCGGGATCTCGGGGTTCGGCCGGGTGAAGTTGAGGCTCGGCGGTAGTTGGCGGTGCCGCAGGCTCAGCACGAGCTTGAGCAGCCCGACCACGCCGGCGGCGCCTTCGAGGTGTCCGACGTTGGTCTTGGCCGAACCGACCAGCAGCGGCCGGTCGGCCGGGTGGTGGCGGCCGACGGCCGCGCCGAGCGCCCGGGCCTCGACCGGGTCACCGACCCTGGTGCCGGTGCCGTGCAGTTCGACGTACTGCACGTCGGCGGGGTCGACGCCGGCCTGTCGGTGGGCCTGTTCGATGACCTCCCGTTGGGCGTCCGGGCTGGGCACGGTGAACTGGTGGTCGCCGCCGTCGTGGTTGACCGCGCCGCCGAGGATGACGGCGTGGATCCGGTCGCCGTCCGCGGCCGCCCGGGACAGCAGTTTGAGCACCACGACGACGCCGCCTTCGCCACGGACGTAGCCGTTGGCCCGTTCGTCGAAGGTGTAGCAGCGCCCGTCGGGCGACAGGCCGCCGAAGCGGGCCGCGCCGAGGGTGGTCTCGGCTCGGATGGCGATGTTGACGCCGCCGGCGATGGCCGTGGTGGACTCGCCCCGGCGCAGGCCCTCGCACGCCTGGTACACGGCGACGAGGGAGGACGACTGGGCGCTGTCGACCGTCGTGCTGGGGCCACGCAGGCCGAGGAAGTGCGACACGCGGTTGGCGATGATGCCGCGGCCGGTGCCGGCGAGGGCGTGCTGGTCGACGGCCTCCGGGTCGGCCTGCAGCACCAGCGTCGCGTAGTCGTCCCACATCGCTCCGACGTGGACGCTGGTGGCGGTGTCGCGGAGCCGGGCGGGCGGGATCCTGGCGTCCTCCAGGGCCTCCCAGCTCAGTTCGAGCAGCAGCCGCTGCTGCGGGTCCATGGCCGCGGCGGCGCGGGGCGGGATGCCGAAGAAGTCGGCGTCGAAGGTGTCGATCGTGTCGAGGAACGCCCCGAAGCGGTGCGGCAGCGTGGGGCCGGGCCAACGTCCGGGTGGTGCCTCGCCGACCGCGTCGAGCCCGTCGGTCAGCAGACGCCAGAAGTCCCGGGGGGTCGGGGCCTTCGGCAGGCGGCAGGCCACCCCGACGACGGCGACGGGTTCACTCGTCGTACTGCCCGTACCGGCCGTCATCACGGTGCCTGCCGGGTCGCGTCGGCGGTCGCCGGTCGCGCCGGGCGCAGCGGTGGGGGCGCCGACATGTGCACCGTCCGGTGGGCGATGCGCCAGCGTGTCCCCTCGCGGCGGAGCCGATCCACGTAGTTGCCCAGCCGGCGCAGTCCGAACTGCCCGTCGGTGTAGAGGCCGGTCACCGTGACGATCGAGTACACCTCGGCGGTGGTCGGTCCGAGTGCGGTGATCAGGAGGTTGGACGTCACGTGCCGGAACATCACGCCGACCTCGTCGCGGGCGTGGTTCCACTGGTAGCTGAAGCCCATCATGATCTGCTCCGGGGTGGTGAGCACGCTGGGGTAGCCCTCCGGGGGCGGGTCCATCTGGAAGATGGCGTCGGCGGTGTAGAGGGTCCGGAGCGTGTCGAAGTCGCCGGCGTCCAGCAGCAGTCCGGCGGCGACCACCACGTCCTGGATGGCGGCCCGGTCCCGCAGCGCCCGGCCGTCGAGGAGTTCGGTCTCGCCCGGGTCCAGCCAGTCTGATCTGCTCATGACGTCCCTCCCGTGGCGCTGACGCGCCGGATTCCGTCCAGCCATGTCCACATGGCGGCAGCGGTGCTGTCGGCGTGTTCGCCGACCATCGTGCAGTGGTCTCCCGGCACCTCACCGGCCTCGTGGTCGCCCGGCCACCGGGAGCGCCAGTCGCCGGTGACGGGCGGCTCGTCCGGCGATCCGGGTACCGGCTGGAGGGGGCGCAGGAACAGGGTGGGGGTCCGCACCGGTTCGGGTCGCCAGCCGCGGAACATGCGGCGGTAGCTGCCGAACGTGGTGAGGGAGGTGAAGTCCGGGGTGGCGAAGGTCGCCCGGCGGACGACCAGTTCGTAGTTCATGGCGCGCCGCAGGGCCGGGGACATGCCGTCGGGTGGATAGGTGTCCAGCAGGACCAGGGCCAGCGGTGGTGTCCCCGCCTGCTCCAGGGCGTGCGTCACCGCGTGGGCGAGCCATCCTCCCGAGGAGTAGCCGAGCAGGACGGGCGCCTGGTCACCGGGACGTCCGAGGACGTAGCGGGTGAGCACCCCGACCAGGGCCTCGACGGTCGTGGCCAGGGGGTCACCGGTGCGGAACCCGGGTACCGGCAGCACCGATAGGTTCGTGCGGCCCTGGAGGTAGTCGGCCAGCCGGGCGAACTGGATGGCCGCTTCGACGGGCGCGAACGGCGGTACGGCGAACACCGGCGGCCCCTGTCCGCCACGGGCCAGGTCGACGAGGGCCGCGTCGGGGCCGAAGTCGGCGGCGGAGTCGAACGTCTCGCGCAGCGCGGCCGCGCCGACGCACAGCGATTCGATCGCGTTCATGTCGCCCCGCAGGGCGAGCCGCCGGTAGATGTCGTGCAGACCGCCGTCGGCGGGTGCGGTGGCGTTCGCGGCGTCACCGCGCAGCAGTGCCAGCAGGTGGTCGGCCAGGGCCAGCGGGGTTTCGTGGTCGTAGATCAGGCCGGGGGGCAGCGGCAGGTCGGTCACCTTGGTCAGCCGGTCGCGTAGCGCGACGGCGCGTAGCGAGTCGAAGCCGAGTTCCCGCAGCGGGCGGTGCGGCTCGACGGAGTCCGGTGAGGGGTGGCCCAGTTCGGTGGCGATCTCCGCGCGGACGGTCCGCAGCAGCAGGTCGGTCTGCTGTTGACCGGACCGGGCGGCCAGGCGGGTGCGCAGGTCCGTCCGGGCGGGCCGGTCGGTGGTTCCCGACGGTGGTGACGCCAGTTCGCAGATCAGGGGGCGGGGGCGGGCGGCGGTGTAGGTGGCGGCGAAGCGGGGCCAGTCGATGTCGGCGATGACCGGGACCGGGTTCGTGGTCGCGACCGCGCGGGACATCGCGTGGAGGGCGGTGTCGGGCCGCATCGACCGTACGCCCCGGACGGCGTAGTGGTCGCCGGCCCGTTCGGCCATGCCCGGGCCGGCCCATGCTCCCCAGGCGATCGAGGTGGCGGCCTGTCCCCGTGCCCGTCGGCGCTGGGCGATGGCGTCGAGGGCGGCGTTGGCGGCGCTGTACCCGGCCTGGGAGCCGCTGCCCCAGATCCCCGCCGCGGAGGAGAACAGGACGAACGCGTCGAGGTCGTCGTCGCTGGTCAGCGCGTCCAGCACGGCGGCGCCGGCCACTTTGGCGTCGAGTGCCCCGGCGAGGTCGGTCACCGCGGTCTCGGTGACCGTCGCGGGCGGCTGGGGGGTCGCGGCGGTGTGGATGACGGCCCGCGGCGGTCGTCCGGTGGCCCGTAGTCGCGCCAGCAGGGCGGCCATCGCGGCCCGGTCCCGCACGTCGGCCGCCACCACGGTGGTCTCGACGCCGGTCGCGGCGAGGTCGTCGAGCAGGGTCGCCACGCCGGGTGCCCGGGGTCCCCGCCGGGACAGGAGGACCAGGTGTTCGGCGCCGGCGGTGGCGAGCCAGCGGGCGACCTGGCTGCCGAGGCCGCCGGTGCCGCCGGTGACCAGCACCGTTCCGTTCGGCCGCCACGGTGTCGCGGCGGCCGGGGCGGTCGCCCGGATGAGCCGGCGGACGTGACGTCCGCCGGCCCGCAGGGCGATCTGGTCCTCACCCGGGTCGAGCGCCAGCAGGCCGGGCAGCGCGGCGAGGTCGGCGTCCGACGGTGCGGCGGGCAGGTCGATCAGGCCACCCCAGCGATCCGGCTGTTCGAGGCCGATCACCCGGCCCAGGGCGGCGACCGCCGCGCCGGTGACGGTGGTGACGGGTTCACCGGCGACGGACGTCGCGCCTGCCGTCACGTACCACACGGGTGCGGGGATGCCGGCGTCGGTGAGGGCCTGGGCGAGGGTCACCGACCTGGTCAGTGCGGCCAGTTCGGTGTCCGCGCCGTCCGGGAGCCACAGGATGCCCGCCGGCTCGGTGGGCAGGGCTGCCAGCCGGGCCGCCAGGGCCTGGCGTGTCGCGCCGTCGTCGGTCAGCCAGGTGACGGTCATCCCGGCCGTGCCGCAGGCGGTCGACACTCGGTCGGCCAGTTCCGGGTCGGCGGCGACGAGCAGCCAGGTGCCGGCGGGACCATGGGTCGGCTGCGGGGCGGTCAGGGGTTCCCAGCTGATCCCGTAGTGCCAGTCGTGCCCGTCGGCGGTGGGGCGCGGAGTCGGTTCGGGCCAGTAGCGGCGTCGTTGGAAGGCGTAGGTGGGCAGTTCGGCCGGGATGCCGGCCGGGTGCGGGGGGACGACGGCCGTCACCGGCCCGCCGTGGACGAACAGCTCCGCCATGGCCCGGTCGACGCTGGCGGCCTGGTCGGTGTCGCGGCGCTGGAGGGGCACGACCGCCCGGCGCGGGGACGGCAGCAGGCACTCGCGGACCAGTGTGGACAGCACCGCGTCCGGGCCGGCCTCGACGTAGGTGGTGACGCCGGCGGCGTCCAGTGATCGCAGGGCGTCGGCGAAGCGGACGGTGCGGCGTACGTTGTCCAGCCAGTACCGGGGGGTGGCGAGTTCCGTGCCGGAGGTGATCCGGCCGGTGGTAGCGGAGACGAAGGCGATGGCGGGCTGGCCGAACGTGACGCCGGACAGCACGTCGGCGTACCGGTCGAGCATGGGGTCGATCGCGGCCGAGTGGAACGCGTGGGTGACCGTCAGCCGGGTGGTCCGCCAGCCGCGGGCGGTGAACACCTGCTCGGCGGCGCTCACGTCGGCGTCGGTGCCGGACACCACCACCGACGACGGGGCGTTGACGGCGGCGACGTCGACGGGTCGGTCGAGGGTGCCCAGTGCGGCGAGCACGTCGACCTCGCCGGCGCGGACCGCGCTCATGACACCGCCGGGTGGTAGCTGCTGCATGAGGGAGCCGCGGGCGGCCACCAGGGTGGCCGCGTCCGGCAGGGAGAGCACTCCGGCGACGTGGGCGGCGGTGATCTCGCCGAGAGAGTGGCCGAGCACGTAGTCGGCGGTGTGGCCGAACGACTCGTACAGCCGGAACAGCGCGACCTCGACGGCGAACAGCGCGGGTTGGGCGTAGCTGCTCGTGTCCAGCTCAGCGGCGTGGGGGGTGGCCGGGGCCGCGAACACGACGTCACGCAGGGGGATCGGCAGCGTGGCGTCGAAGTGCCGGCACACCGCGTCGAACGCCCGGGCGAAGGCGGGGAACCGCTCGTACAGGTCGCGGCCCATGCCGGGTCGTTGCGCGCCCTGCCCGGTGAACAGCACGGCGGCGCGGACGGTGCCGCAACGTCCGACGTGGACGGCGGGTGTGGGTTCCCCTGCGGCCAGGGACCGGAGCGCGGCGAGCCGGTGCTCGCGGTCCTGGCCGGTGACGACGGCCCGGTGGTCGAACAGTGTCCGGTGGGCCGCCAGCGTGTGGGCCACGGCGGGGTCTTCCAGGTGCGGATGGGTGGTGAGGTGGGCGTGCAGCGCCGCGGCCTGGGCGCGCAGTGCGGCGGTGCTCCTGGCGGACAGGATCCACGGGTGGTGGCCTGCCGGTTCGTCGGTGTCGGCGGGCTGGTCGGTCGTCTGTTCGAGGACGACGTGGGCGTTGGTGCCGCCGATGCCGAAGGAGGACACGGCGGCGCGGCGGGGCCGGCCGGTGTCGGGCCAGTCCCGGTGGTCGTGCAGGAGTTCGACCGCGCCCTGCGTCCAGTCGACGTGTGACGACGGTGGTGTCGCGTGCAGCGTCGCCGGAAGCTGGCCGTGCCGCATGGCCTGGACCATCTTGATGACGCCGGCCACGCCGGCGGCGGCCTGGGTGTGGCCGATGTTCGACTTCACCGAGCCCAGGTAGAGCGGCCGGTCGGGGGGTCGGTGCCGGCCGTAGGTGGACAGCAGCGCCCGGACCTCGATCGGGTCGCCGAGGCCGGTTCCGGTGCCGTGCGCCTCGACGACGTCCACGTCGGCCGGGGAGATCCCGGCGTTGGCCAGTGCCTGGACGATGACCGCCCGTTGGGCGGCGCCGTTGGGTGCGGTGATGCCGTTCGACGCACCGTCCTGGTTGGTCGCGCTGCCGCGTACCAGGGCCAGCACGGGGTGACCGAGCCGGCGCGCGTCGGACAGGCGTTCCACCAGCAGCAGGCCGGCGCCTTCCCCCCAGCCGATGCCGTCGGCGTCGTCGGCGAACGCCTTGCAGCGTCCGTCGGCGGCGAGGCCGCCCTGGCGGGCGAACTCCCGCAGCGGGGCGGTGCTGCCCATCACGGTGACGCCGCCGACGAGGGCCAGGTCGCACTCGTGGGCGCGCAGCGCGCGGACGCCGAGGTGCAGTGCCACCAGGGAGGAGGAGCAGGCCGTGTCCACGGTGACCGCCGCTCCGGTCAGGCCGAGGGTGTAGGCGATCCGACCGGACAGCACGGACAACGAACTGCCGGTGACGGCGTCTCCTTCGCGGACGCCGTCGGCGCCGGTGGCGCTGGGGGCGTAGCCGGTGAAGGCGGCTCCGACGATGACGTCGGTGCGGCTGCCGCGCAGCGTGGTCGGGTCGATGCCGGCCCGTTCGACGGCCTCCCACGCCGATTCGAGCAGCAGGCGCTGCTGCGGGTCCATGGCGAGCGCCTCGTTCGGTGAGATGCCGAAGAACTCGGCGTCGAATCCGCTCGCGTCGTGCAGGAATCCGCCCAGGTTGGGTCCGACGTCCGGCGGGGCCCACCCCCGGTCGGTGGGCAGGGTGGTGACGGCGTCCGTGCCGGCGGCGACCAGGTTCCACAGCGCGTCCGGGGAGTCGACGCCGCCGGGGTAGCGGCAGGCCATGCCGACGATCGCCACCGGCTCCAGGGACCGGGCCTCGACCTCGGCGAGCCGCTGGCGGGTGTGCTGGAGCTGGGTGGCGGTCTCGCGGAGGAAGTGGCGGAGTCGCTCGGAGTTGGTCACGGACCCTCCTCGGCTGGTGACGGTCGGCCGGCTCACGAGATCCCGAAGTTCTCCTGGAGGTAGGAGAACATCTCGTCGTCGCTGGCGGTGTCGGACAGCGATCCGCCCGCCGCCGCGCCGGCCGTCCAGTTCGCTGTCAGTTCGGACAGCCGGGCGGTCACCCGGGCCCGGGCCTCGGCGGTGAAGGCGGTGGTGTGCAGGTCGGTCTCCAGCCGGTCGAGGTCGGCGAAGATCGCGTGCGACGGTGGAGGTTCGTTCTCGGGCAGCAGGGTGTGGAGTATCTGTCGTGCCAGCAGCTGCGGGGTCGGGTGGTCGAACACCACGGTGGTCGCCAGTCGCAGGCCGGTGGCGGCGTTGAGCCGGTTGCGCAGTTCGACGGCCAGCAGGGAGTCGAAGCCCAGTTCCCGGAACGGCCTGTCGATGTCGATCGCCTGCGGCCGGGTGTGGCGCAGCACCCCGGCGGCGCGTTCCCGCACCAGCTCGGCCAGCAGGTGTTCCTGGTGCGCCGGTTCGTGGGCCGCGAGCCGTTCCCGTAGTCGGGCCGCGTGGTCCACGCCGCCGTCGCGGTCGTCGTCGGCTTCGACGAAGTTCTCCACGAACGTGCTCGGGCGCAGTGAGGTGTAGGCGGAGATGAACAGCGACCAGTCCAGGTCGGCCACGACCACGGTGGTGTCGCCGCCGGCGACGGCCCGGCCCATCGCGGTGATCGCCGGCTGCGGGGCCATGGCGCGGACCCCGACGAGGTCGAACAGGTCGCGTAGCTCGTCGGGGGTCGCGGTCAGTCCGGTCTCGGTCCAGCCGCCCCAGGCGATGGCCGTCGCGGTCCGGCCGCCGGCACGACGGCGGCAGGCCAGGGCGTCGAGGTGGGCGTTGGCGGCGCTGTAGGCGGCGTGTCCGGCGCCGCCGAGCACGCCGGACAGCGACGTCATCAGCACGAACGCGTCCAGGTCCGCGTCGGCGAGCAGGGAGTCGAGGTGTTCGGCGCCGCGTACCTTGCCGGCGACCACCTCGGCGAACTGGGCCGTGGTGAGGTCGGTGGTGAGGGTGTGGCCGCCGCTGACGCCGGCCGCGTGGACGACGGCGCGCAGCGGGAGGTCGTCCGGGACGCGGCTGAGGGCAGCGGCGAGGGCCGTCCGGTCGGCGGTGTCGCACGCCTCGAAGGCCACGGTGACGCCGCAGGCGCGCAGGTCCCCGGCGAGGCTGTCGGCTCCCGGCGCGGTGGCACCCCGGCGGCTGAGCAGGACGAGGTGCCGGGCACCGTTGCGGGCGGCCCATCGGGCGATCCGGGAGCCCAGGGCGCCGGTGCCGCCGGTCACCAGGACGGTGTCCCTCGGTTGCCACCGGAGACCGTCGGGGCCGGGTGCCGGTGCCCGTACCAGACGGCGGGCCAGCACCCGGGAGTCGTCCACCGCGACCTGGTCCTCGCCGGTGCGACCGGACAGCACGGTGGGGAGGTGGGCCAGGGCGGCTGCCTGCGGCAGTGGGGGCAGGTCGGCCAGGCCGGCCAGCAGGCGCGGGTGTTCCTGGGCCACGGCGAGGCCGAGACCCCACAGTTGGGCCTGTGCGGGGTCGGGTGTGCCGGTGGTCGCCGTGGTCGCACCCCAGGTGAGGCACCACAGTTTCGCCGCCAGCGTCACCTGGGTGAGCGCCTGGACCAGGGCCAGGGTCAGGGCGACGCCGCCGGGGACGTCGGGCTGGTCCGGGTCGGTGTGCCGGGTCAGGGCCAGCAGCGACACCACGCCGACCACGGCCGGGGCGTCGCGCACCCCGTCGCGCAGCCGTTCGGCCACCCGCCCGCCGCTCGCGTCCTGCGGCGACAGCGTGACCGTGCGCAGGTACGCGCCGCTGTCCCGGAGCCGGGCGAGGACCCCCCGCAGGCGGTCGTCCCGGTCGTGGTCCGCCGGCTGGACCACCACCCAGGTCCCGAGCAGGCCGGCCGGCGGCTGTGGTGGCAGCGGTGTCCACGAGACGTGGTAGCGCCAGGAGTCGGCGAGCGTGGTCTCGGTCGACTGCTGACGCCAGCGGGCGATCGCCGGCAGCGCCGCCCGCAGGGTGGTGTCGTCCGGTACGCCGATGAGGTGGGAGAGCCCGGCCGGGTCGGTGCGTTCCACGGCGTCCCAGAACCGTTGGTCCGCGACGCTGGTGCGGGTGGCCGGGGTGCCGGGTCGGCGGTCGTCGGCGCCGTCGGCCTCGGGGAGCCAGTAGCGGTCGCGCTGGAAGGCGTAGGTCGGCAGGTCGACGACGGTCGCGCCGGTGAACGCCGCCCGCCAGTCGACGTCGACGCCGCGGGTGTACGCGTCGGCGACGGTGGCCAGGAACTGGCGTCGGTCGCCGCGGCCGCGCCGCAGGGTGCCGATGACCGTGGCGTCGGTGCCTGACTCGTCGATCAGGTCCTGGACGCCCATGGTGAGCACGGGTTGGGGGCTGACCTCCACGAAGAGGCTGTGCCCGGCGTCGAGCAGGGCCCGTACCGTGGCGTCGAGGGCCACCGGCTCGCGCAGGTTGCGGTACCAGTAGGTGGCGTCGAGGCCGCGGGTGTCGAGGTGGGTGCCGGTGACGGTGGAGTAGAAGGGGACGTCCGACGGTCGCGGGGTGAGGCCCGTCAGTTCCGACTCGATCTCGTCGCGGATCTGCTCCACCTGGCCGGAGTGTGCCGCGAAGTCGACGCCTTCGATGCGCCAGCGCAGCATGCCACGGGCCGACAGTTCGCGTTCCAGGGCGGTGAGGGCGGCGTCGTCACCGGAGACGGTGACGGCGGCCGGTCCGTTGACGGCGGCGATCCACAGCCGGTCCTGCCAGGGTGTCAGGAGTTCCCTGACGTCGGCGACCGGGGCGAGCGTCGAGAGCATCGCGCCGGCGCCGCGTAGCCGTCGCAGGGCCCTGCTGCGCAGGGCGACGATCTTCGCGGCGTCGGCGAGGGAGAGTGCGCCGGCGACGTACGCGGCGGCGATCTCGCCCTGGGAGTGTCCGGCCACCGCGGCGGGGCGGACGCCGTAGGACGCCCACAGTTCGGCCAGCGCCACCATCGTGGCGAACAGGACCGGCTGGACGACGTCGACCCGGTCCAGGGTCGGCGCGCCGGGCACTCCCCGGACGACGTCGAGCACCGGCCAGTCGAGCCAGGTGGCGAGGGCCTGCGCGCACTCGGTCATGGTGCGGGCGAAGACGGGTTCGGTGTCCAGCAGGTCGCGTGCCATGCCGTCCCAGTGGGTGCCCTGGCCGGAGAAGAGCAGCACCGGTTGCCGGGCGGTGTCGGTGCGGCGTCCGGTGACGGTGGCCGGGTCGGGCCGGTCCGCGGCGAGTGCTTCGAGGTTGTCGAGGAGGGTGGTGCGGTCGGTTCCGGTCACGACGGCGGTGTGTTCCAGGGTGCTGCGGGTCGTGGCCAGCGAGTAGCCGACGTCGGCGGCGTCGAGGTCGTGTTCGTCGACATGGGCGCGCAGGCGTCGGGCCTGGGCGCGCAGCGCCTCCGGGGTGCGGGCGGACAGCACCCACGGCAGCAGCACGGCCGGTGCGGGTCGGGGGTCGGTGGTGGTGGCGGGTGCCTGTTCGAGGACGACGTGGGCGTTGGTGCCGCTCATGCCGAAGGACGACACGGCGGCGCGGCGGGGGCGGTCGACGGTCGGCCAGGGTCGCTGTCGGGTGGTCAGGCGTACGGTGCCGGTGGACCAGTCGACCCGGGTGCTGGGCTGTCGGGCGTGCAGGGTGGCCGGGAGGACGCCGTGCCGCAGCGCCAGTACCATTTTGATCACTCCGGCGATGCCGGCCGCGGCCTGGGCGTGGCCCAGGTTGGACTTGACGGAGCCGAGCCACAGCGGTTGTCCGGCCGGGCGGTTGCGGCCGTAGGTGGCCAGCAGCGCCTGCGCCTCGATCGTGTCACCGAGCCGGGTGCCGGAGCCGTGTCCCTCGACCGCGTCCACGTCGCCGCCGGTCAGCCCGGCGGCGGTCAGCGCGGCCTCGATCACCTGCTGCTGTGCGGTGCCGTTGGGCGCGGTCAGGCCGTTGGAGGCACCGTCGGAGTTGACGGATGAGCCGCGCAGCACGGCCAGGACGGGGTGGCCGTGCCGGTGCGCGTCGGACAGCCGTTCCACCAGCAGCACACCGATCCCCTCGCCCCAGCCGGTGCCGTCGGCGGCGTCGGCGTACGACTTGCACCGGCCGTCCGGGGCGAGTCCGCCGTGTTGGGCGAAGGCGACGAAGCTGGCCGGGGTGGCCATGACGGCCGCGCCCGCGACCAAGGCGAGGTCGCACTCGCCGCTGCGCAGGCAGTGGGCGGCCAGGTGCAGGGCGACCAGTGAGGACGAGCAGGCGGTGTCGACCGTCAGGGAGGGCCCGCGCAGGCCGTAGGTGTAGGAGAGCCGGCCGGAGCCGACGCTGCCGGACACTCCGGTGAGCAGGTGCCCTTCGAGCCCGGCCGGGGGTGGGACGGCGGTGAAGGCGTAGTCGGTGTTGCCCATGCCGACGACGACGCCGGTGCGGCTGCCGCGCAGGGACCGGGGGTCGAGGCCGGCCCGTTCGAAGGCTTCCCAGCTGGTTTCCAGCAGCAGCCGGTGCTGCGGGTCCATCGCCAGGGCTTCGCGTGGGGCGATGCCGAAGAAGCCGGCGTCGAAGTCGGCGGCGTCGGTGAGGAAGCCGCCGTTGCGTACGGGCGGGGGGCCGGCGGCTTCGGTGCCGTCGTGGGCGACGGTGGACGGTGGTGGCCAGCCACGGTCGTCGGGGAAGCCGGTGATGGCGTCCGTGCCGGCGGTCAGCAGCTCCCAGAGGTCCTCGGGTGAGCGCACGCCTCCGGGGAAGCGGCAACTCATCCCGATGATGGCGATCGGCTCCCGCTGGCGTTCCTCCTCCGCGCGGAGCCGATGGGTGGTCCTGTCCAGCTCAGCGGTAACTCGTTTGAGGTAATCCAGCAGTTCGTCGTCGCTCACCAAGATCGAGGCTCCTCAATTGTCAGAACGCCTGATCTATGTACCCGAGTCGGACCACGTGGATCTTCCGTAATCTGACTCGCGTGACGCAGGCCACAGGACACGACGCCGGCCTCCGTTCGACCACTCCCTGTTCAACCCACCTTCGCGCGGGACACGGGTCGTACAGGAGGTCGAGCGGATTCCATTTCCGGGATTTCCCGGCAATCGCGCGAGACACGATTTCCGCCACCCACTAAATGGACGGATGAGTCATCTGACCTATGTCCGGAGATTTGTCGGATGCTAGCCTCGCTCGCGGTGGAGCCGGACGACGGAAACCGGTAGGCCGGGTCCCGGAGTCCGCCACGTCGGCAGCGGACCCGCATCGGGGCTGCGCGCCGCCGGACGTCCGCTCGGGGCGAGGATCGTCGAGGGTCGGGGGCACACGCATGGGAGTCGGGTCCGACAGCCGGCCGGTCGCCGTGGTGGGCGCCGGGGTGATGGGAACGGGCATCGCCACGACCGTGCTCGGCAGTGGACGACCGGTGGTGCTGGTCGACAACGACCCGGCGGCGCTCGACCGGGCCACCCACACGATTCCCCTCCAGCTGCGCCACGCCCGGCTGATGAACGCGGCACCGGCCGACGGGCGACCCGGCCGGCTGGTGACGGCCACCTCCGTACGGGAGCTGGGTGGGGTCTCGGCCGTGATCGAGGCGGTCAGCGAACACCTCACCGTCAAGACCGCGATCCTCGTCGAGGTGGCCGGGGCCGTCGGCACGGACGTCCCGCTCGTCACCAACACCTCGGGCATCCCGATCGACGAGTTGGCCGGGGCCCTGCCCCGACCGCACCAACTGGTCGGCACGCACTTCATGAACCCCGCGTACCTGATCGACCTGGTCGAGGTGATCCGAGGGCCGCGTACCGGCGAGGCGACCGTGGCCGCGCTCATGGCCCTGCTGGCGGGCCTGCGCCGACGCGCCGTGCAGGTGCGCGACTCGCCGGGTTTCGTCACCAGCCGGCTGCTGCACCCGATGCTCAACGACGCGGCCCGCCTCGTGGGGGACGGCATCGCCACGGCCGACGAGGTCGACGCCCTCATGCAGGGCTGCCTCGGGCACCGGACCGGCCCGCTGCGCACCGCCGACCTCATCGGTCTGGACAACCTGGTGGACTCGCTGGCGGCGCTGTACGAACGCACGGGCGAGCAGCGGTACCGGCCCTGCGAACAGTTGACGGCGAAGGTGCGCGACGGCCATCTCGGCCGCAAGTCGGGCCGCGGTTTCTACGACTACACGGAGGTACTGTCGTGACGGTGGAGCAGAGCGCGGAGATCCTCGACCCCGAGGAGACGTTGCGGTCGTACCTCACCGACCGGCTCAAGACCTCCGTCGAGGTCGGCCAGGACCTGTTCGACAGCGGGCTGGTCAACTCGCTGTTCGCGATGGAGCTGGTGGTCCACCTCGAACAGACCTTCCAGATCGCCGTGCTGGGTGCGGACCTGCGGTTGGACAACTTCCGCTCGGTGCGGTCGATGGCGGCCCTGGTGCGGCGGCTGCGTGACGACCATGGCCGGTGAACGCCGTACCACCGCCACCGCCCGCGACCTGACCAGCACGCTCATCGGCGACCGGGCCGGCGGCTGGGACCTCGCCGGTGAACTGCCCGTCGCGGTGTTACGGGAGCTGGGCCGGCAGGGTGTGCTGTGCGCCCAGGTGCCGGCGGAGTTCGGCGGGCTCGGTCTGAGCAGCGCGGACAACGGTGAGCTGACCGCACACACCGGCGGCCTGTGCAGCTCGGTGCGTAGCGTGCAGACCTCCCAGGGCATGGCGGCCTGGAGCATCGGCCGGTTCGGGGACGCCGACCAGCGGCGGCACTACCTGCCCCGGCTCACCGGCGGGCAGCTCGCTGCGGTGGCGTTCAGCGAAGCCGACGCCGGCAGCGATCTGGGCGCGATGACCACCCGCATCGAGGTCGTCGACGGTGAGGCAGTGGTCACCGGGGAGAAGGTGTGGACCACGGCGGCCACCTACGCCGACCTCATCCTCGTCGTCGGCCGGTTCGGGTCGGGGGCGGCCGTCGCGGTCGTCCCCCGCGACCGTCCGGGGGTCCGGCTGACCCGGGTCCCGCATCCGTCGGGGTGCCGCGCGGCGGGTCACGCCGACGTCCGTCTCGACGCCGTCCGCCTTCCCGCCTCCGCGATCCTCGGCGGCGGTGGGCACGACCTGTCCATGCTGGTGACCGCGATGCTGCTCTACGGGCGGATGTCCGTCGCCTGGGGGTGCGTGGGCATCCTGCGCGAGTGTCTGCGGGTGTCGGCCACCCACGTGCGTGCCCGCGCCCAGTTCGGCACCGAGCTGGCCCGCCACCAGCTCGTGTCCCGGCACCTCGCCGAACTCCTCGTCGCCGAGCAGGTGGCCAGCCGTGCCTGCGAGCACGCCAGCAGGTGCTGGGACGACGGTGATCCGGGGCTGGTCGCCGCCGTGGTGCTGGCCAAGCAGGTCAGTTCGCGCAACGCGGCGCGGGGCGCGGCGACGGCCGTGCAGTTGCTGGCCTCCCGGGCCGCCCACGACGGGAGCCCGGTGGCCCGGGCCTACCGGGACGCCAAGCTGATGGAGATCATCGAGGGCACCACCGAGATCTGTCAGCTCATCCTCGCCGACCACGCGCTGGCCACGGCGGGGAGGGCCGATGCCTGACCAGCCGGTGAAGTGTCTCGTCTGGGACCTGGACAACACGCTCTGGCGGGGCACCCTGCTGGAGGGCGACGACCTCCGGCTGCCCGACGAGGTACGTGAGGTGATCACCATCCTGGACGCGCGGGGCATCCTGCAGTCGGTCGCCAGCAAGAACGACCACGCCCTCGCGTGGCGGCAACTGGAACGGTGGGACGTCGCGGAGTACTTCCTCCTGCCGGAGATCGGGTGGGGTCCCAAGTCCGAGTCGGTGCGCCGGATCGCCGACGGTCTGCGGTTCGCGTACTCCGCTGTGGCCTTCGTCGACGACCAGCCCACCGAACGCGCCGAGGTCGCGTTCCACCTGCCCGACGTGCGCTGCTACACCCACGAGGAGGTGCCCGGACTGCCGCGCCGGCCGGAGTTCACCCCGGCGGTGGTCACCGAGGACGCCCGGCAGCGACGCCGCATGTACCAGGCGAACGTCCGACGTACCGCCGTGCAACGCGACTTCGCGGGGCCGGACCAGGAGTTCCTCCGCTCGCTGGACCTCCAGATGTGGATCGACCGGGCGACCGACCGGGATCTCGCCCGGGTCGAGGAGCTGACCCGGCGGACCAGCCAGATGAACGCGACGGGCGTGCACTACTCCGATGCGGCGCTGCGGCGGCTGCTCGACGATGCCGGCCACGAGGTCCTGGTGACCACCATGGCCGACCGGTTCGGTCCGCACGGGGCCGTCGGGGTCGTGCTGCTGGCGCGTCAGGAGGGTGTCTGGCAGGTGAAGCTGCTGGCCACGTCGTGTCGGGTGGTGCAGTTCGGGGCGGGGGCGGTGATCCTGAACTGGCTCGTGGACCGGGCCTTCGCGGCCGGCGTCCACCTGGTGGCCGACTTCCGCCCGACGGAGCGCAACCGGATGATGGAGATCGCCTACCGGTTCGCCGGTTTCACCTCCGATCCCTGTGCCTGCACGGCCGGGTGTGACCGTCCGGACGAGCCCGACACCCAGCATCTGCATCTCGTGCCGACCCCCCGGGACGCCCCCGGCACGATTCGGGTCACCGCCACCGACCTGTTCCCGGCGCGCTGAACCCGCCGGGGTGTGGACCGCCGCCCGGGGCCGGGCCGACAGATCCGATCGACTGTGAACACTGGAGGCCGTAGGTGACACCGACAGCAGACGACAACGCCACCCGGGTCGCGGAGATGTACGACGGTTTCGTCGGGGCGCAGATGCCGGCGAACCTGCACTTCGGCTACTGGTCGGACGACGAGGACCAGGTCGACCTGATCGCCGCGTCCGAACGGCTCACCGCCCGGCTGATCGAGCGGCTGACGCCCGCCTCGGGTCAGCGCATCCTCGATCTGGGGTGCGGGGTGGGTGGTCCGGCGCTCGACCTGGCCCGCTCGTACGACGTGGAGGTCGTCGGCATCACGGTCAGCGACGGTCAGGTGGCGGAGGCCACGGCGCGGGCGCAGCGGGGTGGGTTGGCCGACCGGGTGCGTTTCGAGCTCGCCGATGCGATGGAGCTGCCGTTTGACGACGCGTCGTTCGACGGTGCGTGGTTCTTCGAGTCGCTGTTGCACATGCCGGACAAGCAGCGGGCGTTGTCCGAGGCGGCCCGGGTGCTCAGGCCGGGCTCGCGGCTGGCCCTGGCCGACTGCTTCCGCCGGCCCGGTTACGACGAGCCGTCGGAGGTCGTCAACCTCATCGACATCGACGACTACGCACCGCTGCTGCGGGAGGCGGGGTTCACGGTGCTCGACCTCCGGGACGTCACGGAGCACGCGGTCTTCCCTCCCCCGGCGCAGGAGCAGCTTCGGGAGTACATCCGTCTGCATCCTGACATCGCGCGGCTGTACGGCACGAGCATCACCAACTGGCTGTTCCGGGACGAGGAGGGTGCGCACGAGCGTGGCCCGGGTGGCTTTCCGGGGTACGTCCTGATCACGGCACAGCGTCGGTGACGTTCCGCAGTAGCGGTGACCGTAGATAATGTAACGATGACCCGTCGTAACAGGAGGATCGCCGGGTGGACGGCCGGGGTGGTCTGCTCGCTGGGCCTGGTCGGCCTCGGCGTGGCGTTCGCCCGCATGGGCGTGACGGAGGCCGACAAGTGGGCCAGCACGCTCGGGATCTTCGCCACCGTGCTGGGGCTGGCGCTGACCGCCTACACCGCGGCAGCGACCCGCAGGTCCGCGTCGCACGGCGGGCCGGTCGACCGGCTCGACAACACGATCCGGGGCGGCCAGTTCGCCCAGTCGGTCGTCCAGGCCCGTGACCTGACCGTCGGCGGCCCGTCCTCCCCCGCACCCCCGGAGGCCGTCGCCGGTGCGGTGACCAACACGATCACGACCGGCACGTTCCACGGTCCGGTCGTCCAGGCCCGTGACATCGTCCGGCAGCCGCACGATCCGCCGGTCCGCGACGACGGGACCGACCCGTCCCGGGGCTTGTGACGTGAAGGGCGACGGCTTCGGGCGACGGCTCTTCGGCCGGCGGACGGAGGGGACGACCTCGAACACGATCACCGGCGGAGTGTTCCTCAACGCGGTGATCCAGGGGCACGCCATCACCGTGACCCTGCCTCCGCAGGTCACTCCCGCCGGGTTACCCCGGGCCTCGACGTCCTTCACCGGCCGGGAGACCGAGGTCGAGTCGCTGCTCAAGGAGTTGGCACCCGGTGGGGGCACCGGGGCGGGACCGGTGTCGGCGGTGGCCGGACTGGCCGGGGTCGGCAAGACCGAACTGGTCGTGCAGGCCGCCACCCGGGCACGACGACGGCCGGGCTGGTTCCCCGGTGGAGTGCTGTTCGTGGACATGTTCGGCTACGACCCGCTGCGGCGGCTGTCGCCCGACGCGGCACTGCTCGGCCTGTTGCAGGCGCTGGGCCTGCCCGGTGAGTACATCCCCGCAGGCGAGCAGGACCGCAGCGCGCTGTTCCGTAGCGTGCTGGCCGCCTACGCCGCACAGGACCGGCGGCTGCTTCTGGTGATCGACAATGCGGCCAGCGCCGCCCAGGTGACGCCGCTGCTGCCGAGCGACGACAGCACCGCCACATTGATCACCTCCCGCCACACCCTGGCGGTCGGGGCCCGGCTGCACGACTTGGGGGTGCTGGACGTCGAGACGTCCGTGCGGCTCCTGGCCGACCAGTTGGAACAGCTGCGCGGCCCGGCCGACAGCAGAGGGCACGACGAGCCGCAGGCCGCCGCCGAGATCGCCGGACTGTGCGCGGGCCTGCCGCTTGCGCTGCACATCGCCGCCGGTCTGCTGGCCGACCCCGGCACCCGTACGCTGGCCTCCCTCTCGGAGGCGTTGCGTGCCGCGCACACCCGGCTGGACCGGCTGAGCCGGGAGGACCGTGCGGTGCGTGCCGCGTTCGACCTGTCCTACCGGCAGCTGAGCCCCCTCCAGGCCCGCCTGTTCCGGCTGCTGCCGGTCAATCCCGGCCCGGAGGTCGGCACGGAGGCCGCCGCCTGTCTGGTCGACACCGATGCGCACCGGGCCGAAACGCTCCTGACGGATCTGGCCCGCGCCCACCTCGTCGAGGCCGGCCCCCGTTGGGGACGATGGCGGATGCACGACCTGGTCCGGCTCTACGCGCAGGAGCAGGCGGCCGACGTCGATGCTCCGGACGCCGCCCGTGCCAGGCTGTTCACCTACTACGTTGCGGCCACCGCCGCCGCCAGTGCCCATCTGCAGCCTCCGTCGATCGCCGCCGCGCTCACCGCGAGTTCCGTCCCACGGGAGGCGCTGGCCCGGATCGAGACCACCTACGGGGCGGCCGGGCAGATGCAACCGCCCCCGGTCGTGGCCACCTTCTCCACCCGGGAGCAGGCGCTGGCCTGGTTGGAGACCGAACGGCCCAACCTGGTCGCCGTCTGTACGACCGCGGGCGTGCACGGGCACCGCACGGCCAGCATCGGGCTGGCCTCCCTCCTGCACATATTCCTGTCGTTCCGTCGGTACCTGTCCGAGCTGATCACCGTCACCGACAGCTTCCGGGCCATCTGCCGGCAGGCCGGGGACCGGCACGGCGAGGGCATGGCACTGAACAACCTCGGCATGGCCCTCAACGAGGCGGGCCGGTCCGACGAGGCCGTCACCGCCCACACCCGGGCGGTCGAGCTCATCATCGGGCAGACCGGTGAACGGCACGACGAAGGCATGGTGCTGAACAACCTCGGCCTGGCCCTGCGGGCGGTGGGGCGGTTCGACGAGGCGATAGACGCCCACACCCGGGCGTTGGACATCTACCGTGAGATCGACGCCCGGCACAGCGAGGGCCTGGCGCTGAACAACCTCGGCCAGGTGCTGCGGGCGGTGGGGCGCTTCGACGAGGCGATAAGCGCCCACACCCGGGCCGCCGAGATCTGCCGCGAGACCGGGGACCGGCAGGGTGCGGGCATCACCTGGAACAACCTCGCCGCGGACCTGCAGGAGGTGGGCCAGCACGAGCGGGCCGTCACCGTGCACACCTGGGCCATCGACGTCTTCAGCGAGCTCGACGACCGGTACCACGAGGCCGAGGCCCAGCACTATCTGGGCTCGGCGCTGCAGATGGTCCAGCGGTTCGACGAGGCCGTGGCCGCCCACACCCGGGCCGTCGAACTCTTCGGGGAGACCGGTGACCGGCGCAACGAGGGCTTGGCGTTGACCGGCCTCGGCCTGACCCTGCGCCGTGCTGGACGGTGTGCCGAGGCGGCAACCGCCCACACGCGGGCGGCGCAGGCATACCGCGACACCGGCGACCGCGGCGGTGAGGGCGCGGCGCTGAGCAACCTCGGTGTGACCCTGCAGGACGCGGAACGGTTCGCCGACGCCACCGCCGCCTACGAACAGGCGGTGCAGGCGTACCGGGAGGCCGGTGACCGGCAGGGCGAGGGCGTCGCCACGAACAACCTCGGCAACAACCTGCGGGCAGCGCAGCGGTCGGCGGACGCCGTCGTCGCCCATCGACGGGCCGCCGACATCTTCCGGGCGGTCGACGACCGGCACCGCGAGGGCAAGGCTCTGCTCGCCCTCTGCCTGGCCCTGCTCGACACGGGGCAGGTCGAGGAGGTGCGACGCCACTACGAACGGGCGATCGAAGCGTTCGCCGGTGTCGACGAACACGAGAGCGCCGCGTTGGTGCAGCGGTGGCTCGTCAGTCTTCACCCGGGGGCGATCCCGCCCGGGAGCATTCCGCCGGAGTTCCACCAGGCGGCGTTCGTCGTGCTGATGAGGCTCGCGTTCGCCGAGGCCAGATCCGGTAGGCAGTCGTTGTGGGGCGGTTCCGGAGCTGTCCGGGACCCGTCGGACGGCAGCTCGGCGCCGTAGCTCCGCCGGGTCGGTGATGCCCTACCGGGACCGATCGACCACTCGCCGCCACCTGATCCGCGCCGCGCGACGACCGGAAGGGCTCGTCGTTCACCGTCCGAGGGGGCGGTAGCGCAGGTGTACGACGCCGTTTCCGAATCGGCGCTCCTCGAGAAGCTCAAGCTCGGCACGCATGCCGGGCGGCAGCCCTGGTTTACCCCCGCCGACGACGATGGGCAGGATGAACAGCTCGCACTCGTCGAGCAGTCCGGCCTTGAACGCCTGTGCCGCGAGGTTGGCACCTCCGACCATCAGGTCGCTGCTGGCGGTGGCCTTCAGTTCGCGGACGGCAGCGGGCTCGAAACGGCGTTCGATCCGGGTGTCGGCAGTGGAGACTCCGGTGAGGGTGGTGGAGTAGACGATCTTGCTCGCTCCCTGCCAGACGCTGGCGAAGTCGGCCATGAGGTCCGACTTCTCCGCCAGAGCGGGGTCGGTCTCCCAGACGGCCATCGCCTCGTACAGGCACCGCCCGTAGAGGAACGTGCCCACAGGCCGCAGGCATTCGGTGTGGAACGCGAACACCTCGTCGTCGATGGGCAACCAGGCGAAGGTGCCGCGTTCGTCCTCGATGTAACCGTCGAGCGAAACGTTGTTCATGTAGATCAGCTTTGCCATACCCCTACCTCTCGGTGGTCAGCTGCACATGCACCAGGTTGGCGTCCAGCTTGGTGAACGCCTGACGCCAGCCCTCCCCGCTCGGCCGCGCCAGCTGTTCGGGGAGCCACTGGCGGATCTCCAGTCGCGTCCGTCCGTCCGGGTCGTCGTGGAACTCGATGCGCAGTCTCGTCTCGAACGGCTCGATGCCCTCCCGCAGCCGCCCACTGACGCGCATGACACCGTCGATCAACTCGCCGTCGACGACGTCGGTGAGGTCGATGTGGACGTGCACGCGAATGCCGGGGTCAGCGGCGTTGACCTCGGTCCACCGTTGGAATCCGCCGGGGCGCACGTCGAACTCGATCTCGTCGCGCGGCAGCGAGTTCCCGAGCGGGCCCCACCATGCCGCCAGGTGTTCGGGATCGGTGAAGGCCCGGTAGACGAGTTTCCGCGGCGCGTCGAACAGACGCGAGATCGCCAGCTGCGGCGTCGTCGGTCTCATTCCCTCTCCTGATGGTCGTCCGCCGCCGGCTCAGCGGCCTGCATCGCGGCGAGATGGACGTCGAGGCGGGTGAGGGACGAGTCCCACGAACGCCGGTAGCGCTCGATCCAGTCGGCCGCCTCGCGCAGCGGGCCAGCCTCAAGGTGGCTCGCGCGCCACTTGCCCGACCGCGACCGCGAGATGAGCGCGGCGCGCTCAAGCACCTTCAGGTGCCGGGACACCGCCGGCATCGAGATCGACAGCGGAGCGGTGAGCTCGGTGACCGTCGCGTCGCGTGCGGCCAACGTGGCGATGATCGCCCGTCGGGTGGGATCGGCGAGCGCCGAGAACACCACGCTGAGCTGATCGGCGGCTACCATCGAGAACCCTCTCACTTAACCAACTTGTTAAACGTATAGTGCTGCAATCGGCACTGTCAACGAAGGGGTCGACCACCGCCATGCGCCGACTGTCCGATGTCGCCCAGCAGACCGGGGGCAGCGAGGCCACGGTGCGCGGGTGCTCGACGACCGTCCCGACGTGGTGACGAAGACCCGCCAGGCCGCTCTCACCGCTCTCGAATCGCCGGTGTCGCACACAGCCCGGATGGCACCAGGTGCCATCCGGGCTGTTCAGCGCCAGAGGGGGTCGACGTGCGGGGGCGGTGCCGCATCGGGGACGTCGAGGAGAGCGCGGGGGCTGAATACCAGATCCTCCGCCTGCGCGGAGGTTCCCGAATCGAACGGAATAGCAGGAAGCACCCGCATGGCCTCGACGGTCACAGCTTACCCGGGGATCAACTCGTTGAGTCGGCCCAGGGTGAACGCCTCCGATCCGTCCGGCAGGTTCTCCGGTGCCTCGATGCCGACGAAGGTGACCGGCTCGTCCGGCAGCCGACCGTCCCACGTCGTCACCTCGGCCCGCGTGCGCCACCGGTCGACGAGGTAGGACACGGTGAGGTACCGCCGCTCCATCAGTGCCCGTACCCGGTCGGCCGTGGTGAAGGTGTTCTCCTCCACCCGGTTGAACGACGGCCGTCCCGGCAGGTACAGGTGCAGCCACACCGCCTGCCAGCCGCCCTCGTTCCTGGCGAACACCAACGGCAGCGCCACCCGGCCCTGACCACGCAGCTCCGACCGGGCCCGCACCGTCCGGGCGTCGAACGGCGCGCCACCCTGGTCCCGCGCCCGGGTCTGGTACCCGAACATCGACTCGGCGACCTCGTCGAACGACTCGCCCGCATAGATGTTGACCTGCGGAACGACGTACCGTCCGCCGACGGTCAGCGGGACGTCGATGAACTCGGTCGCGCCGTTGCGCGCGTCGGTGAGGTCGCCGGAGTGCACCACGCCGTCGTGCCGGTAGTTCGTCCAGGACACCTGACCGGAACTGTGGAAGTCGTCGTCGAGCAGCAGCAGCGACAGGTCGTAGTCGGTGCGACGGCTGGTCTGCCGCCAGTACGTGAACAAGCGCAGCAGCTCACCGGAGACCGACGCCCGTGAGCCCCTGGGCAGGACCGCGAAGCCGCCCTCGGCCGCCTTGCCGGACAGCGGCAGGGCGACGTCGAGCACCTGCGGATCCACCAGCAGCGGCCGGTGCCACTGCGGCAGCCGGGCGGTGATCTCGGCGTCGAGCAGCGCGGACAGCTCGGCCACCAGCCCGGCCGGCAGCGGCGGCCGCTCGTCGGGGCCGACCCAGGCGGTGCGGGAGCGGCTCGCATACATCCGGGCCGAGGCGGGGGTCAGCCGGTTGTCGACGTGCTCCCGCAGCGAGAGCAGCACCCGGCCCGATGCCGAACCGAGCGCGCCGGTGACCGCGTCGACGACCGTGCCCCGCTCCGATGCCGAAGCCAGCCGCAGCAGCCGGTCGGCAGAGCGCAGGAGCAGGCCCGGCGCAGCCGACAGCACCGATGCGGCCGGACCGACGGCACCGGCGCGGATCGCCGTCTCGGCCCGGCCGGCGAGGTTGGGCACCCGCCGCTCGCCACGCGCGACAGTGAACACCGCCTGCGCGTGCGGCCACTGGTCGTACTCGTGCGGGTGCAGCCGTTCCCCGAGCCGCTTCCAGCGCTCCGCGTAGCGTGCGACGTCACCCAGCTTGTCCGGGTGTGCGGCGACGACCTCGTTCAGCGCGGCCAGCAGCATCCGCCGCTCCGGGCGGCGGAAGGCACGGAACCGCGTGGGTGCCGCCAGCGAGACGTCCCCGCCGGAGACCTGGCAGGCCAGACGCAGCACGTCGGTCGTCGTGTCCACGCCGACCAGCGGCCGACCGAGGACGAGCCGGATCCCGTTGAGGACGGCCCGGTTCTCCCGTACCGGGATCTCGGCCGGCTGCGCGCCGTCGGCGCAGGCCACCGCCAGCTCGCCGAGGATCGCGAGGTCGGCCTCACCGTGCGGCGTCGGGCTGCCGGCCAGGGCCAGGTAGAGCCGTGCCGTCTCCACCTCGACGGTGTCACCGAGATGCAGCAGGGTCACCCGGTCACCGGCCGTGGTGACCAGCGTGTCGTGCGCGGCCAGCAGCTCCGCGTAGGTGTGCTGGTAGGTGCCGTAGGCCGGCAGGTCGAGCAGGTTCACCGCGCCCGAGAGGGCGGCGTCCCGCAGCTGCGCGTCGGTCGCCGTGCCGCCGCCGGTGAGCACGGCCGCCCGCAGCCGGTCGACCCAGAACTCGATGGTGTCCGGCACGTCGTGCGGGAAACCGATGAAGTAGGCGTTGTGCTGGACGTGGTCGCCGGCCAGCTCGCGTACCGCCGAGACGACCGTGGCGGCGAGATCCATCGCCGGCCCGGGGGCCAGGCCGCCGAGGTGCTCCAGCAGGGCCCGCGAGGCCGAGAACCCGACGCCGAGCAGCGCCGCGTCCAGCTGCCGGGCCACCGACGTGCCGTCACCGGGCCCGGCCGTGCTCGCCGGTACGCGCAGGGTCTTCTGGATGATCAGCTTCTCGATCACGTGCTCCTCCGTTCCGGTCGGCTCTGGCGGGTGGTGACGCCCGGTGGCGCAGTGGGTCGCCGGGGACTCGAACCCCGAACCTTCCGATCCAACAAGGAGAAGGAAGCGCACCCATCGCCGCACGAGCGGAGGGCGGACGCGCTACTCAGTCGGATGCTCTAGCCAGTTGAGCTAACGACCCAGATGTCGATCATGCATGAGTCGGGTCGACACGGCCACCGGGATTCGGGTGACCGCCCCGGGGCCGGCCGGCACGTGCCGCGTCCACCCCGGCTACAGACCGGCGCGACGCAGGGTGGGGCGGGACAGGAACGCGGCGGTGGCGGTGACCGCGATCGCCGCGTGGACCAGCAGGGCCGTGGCGAGGCCGAGATGCGCGAACAGGACGCCGATCAGCAGGTTACCCAGGGGAATCGCGGCGAACGCCACCAGCGCCAGCACCGCCAGCACCCTGCCCCGGTACTCCGGTTCACACCAGGTCTGCAGCAGCGACGTCCCCAGGCTCGCGGTCACGCCGAGCAGGGCGCCGAGCGCGACGAAGATCGCCACCACCGGGCCGAGGGAGGCCGCCGCCGCCAGTGCCGCGAGCAGCGCGGCCTGGGCCACGAGCGCCACCCCGAACACCGTGCCGGCGCTGCGGCGGGCGGGTACCGCGATCAGGGTGAGGGCTCCGGCCGCGGAGCCGACGGCGAATCCGGTGAGGAGCAGTCCGGCGCCGCCCTCGTCGAGGCCGCGCGCACGGGCGAACAGGGCCAGTCCGACGTTGAGCACTCCGGCGCAGCTCAGCTCGTTGAGAAAGAGCACCAGCAGCAGCCAGCGCAGCTGGGCGTGGCGCCAGGCGTACCGTAGGCCCGCCCGGACGCCGGCCGTGCCCGGACCGCGCGGGCGGTCGCCGGTGGCGGGCTGCTCCCGAGGCGTCGCGTACGGGCGGGTGACGGCGACGGCGACCATCGAGCAGACGTACGACACGGCGTTGAGGAGCGCGACCAGCAGTCCTCCGCCGAGCGCGAGTGCGTACGCGCCGACCGGTCCTCCCGCGGCCTGCCCGCCCCGCAGCGCCAGGGAGTAGAGGGCGTTGCCGCGGACGAGGTCGTCCCTGGCCAGGAGTTGGGGTCTCAGTGCGGCCGAGGCGGGGACGAAGAACGCGCCGGTGACCGACATCGCCCCGGCCGCCAGCAGCAGCACCCACCAGGGGCCCCCGACGAGCAGGGTGACGGCGGCGGCGATCATGACCACGGCGGAGGCACCGTCACTGAGAATGATCACCTTCCGGCGGCTGTGTCGGTCGGCGACCGCGCCTCCGTAGAGCAGCACCGCCAGCCGGGGCAGGGTGGCCAGTGCCAACAGCAGCCCGGCCAGCCCCGGACTGACGGTGGTGGCCAACGTCCAGGACAGTGCGATGTACCAGGCGGCGTTGCCCAGCGAGGACAGGCCGGTCCCGGTGACGAAGGCGAGATAGTTGCCACCGAAGACACGGCCGGAATGTGGTGGTACCGGACCGTCAGGTCCAGCGGACACCGCGCTTGTCGATTCCATCGGCTCCCCCGTCGGCACGCTGTGCGAGCCACCTCCGTGTGTCGTCCTGATGCCCTGGTTCCCGGACGGCGAACCGTGTTCCCGCCCGGCTTTCCGGGTCCCCCTGCGACAGCGCGGCGCGGGCGCTGCTAGCAGGCCGTGTCGCGCTCCGGCAGGTGCCCGTGCACCAGGTATGCGGTGACCGGGCCCGTCAGGCAGGTGTCGGCCGGGCCGTTGAGCAGCGGCGCGTGGGTCCGCCTGTCCACGGTGACCAGCCGGGAGCCGGTGATGGCCCGGGCGGTCGCGATCGAGTTGGCGGGTGGCACCGAGGCGTCGCGGAGTGCGGCGACGACGAGCGCCGCCGGTGCCCGGTTGCCGGCGAGCGGCGGCGTGTTGTCCCGGCTGACCGGCCAGAAGGCGCAGGGGTTGAGGTTGGCGATCGACGGGCCGAAGACGGGATAGCGGGTGCCGAGGCGGGCCAGGTCGTGGCGGTAGGTCGCCGGGTCGCGCGGCCACGCGTCGTCGCCGCAGCGGAACGCCGTGTTGACCGCGGTGTGGTTGTCCGCCGGCACACCCGGGGTGCCGGGCAGCGGAGCCGGTCGCGGGTCGAGCGGGATCGGCGGTGGGCGGTGGGCGAGGATGGCGGCGAGGTCGGTCGCGACCACCGGCCACAGGTGCTCGAAGTACGTCGCGATGACGGTCAGGGAGCCCAGTTCGCCGGCGGTCCAGGCGTGGTCTCCGGCCACGATCGGCTCGGTCGCCGCCCCGGCGAAGGCCCGGCTGAGGGTTGCCGCGACCTCGGTCGGCGTCGCGCCGAGTCCGAACGTCGCGCTGTTGTCGGCGAGGTATCCGGTGAAGGCGGCGTAGTTGTCCTCGAAGGCCGGGATCCGTGCCAGCTCGTAGGGACGCCAGGCGAGGTCGTAGTTGACCGGGCTGTCCAGCACGAACCGGTCCGCCCGGTGCGGGAACAGGGTGCCGTACGCGACGCCGAGCAGCGCCGCGTACGAACCCCCGAGGAAGGACAGTTTCCGCTCGCCGAGGGCGGTACGGATGGTGTCCATGTCGCGGGCGGCCTGTGCGGTCGTGGCGAACGGCAGCGCCCATCCGGCGTGCCGGGCACAGGCGCGGGCGTACGCGCGGGCCTGCGCGGCGGTGTCCGCCAGGGACTGGTACGTCGCGGTGCGCACCCAGTAGCCGCCCGGTTCCTCCTCCGGCTGGCCGCAGGTGATCGGGGTGCTGCGTTCGACGAAGCGCATGTCGAACCCGACGATGTCGTAGCGGGCGAGCACCGCGGGATCGACGACGGCGGCGAGGTTCAGCGGCTCGGGGACGCCGGCACCGCCCGGCCCGCCACCGGTGGTGACCAGTACGCCGCGGCGCAGCGCCGGGTCGGTCGCGGGGAGCCGGGAGATCGTGATGTCGATCGTCGGGCCGGCCGGCCGCGCGTGGTCGAGCGGCACCTGGACGGTGGCGCAGCGCAGGCGGCTGTCGTCGACACCGGGGCAGGAACGCCAGGCGAGGGTCGCCCCGCTGGCCGGTGCGGCCGGGGCGACGGCCACGGTGAGGAAGGCGACCACGACAGCGGCCATCGCGCGCATACACGTCCCCCGACAGTAGATCTGCACATGTCTATGTCGGACACGTTAGGGCGGGTGGTCCCCGCGTCGCAACGTGGCTTTCCGACACCGCGCAGATCCTCGGCACGGCCGCCCTCCCCTGCACCGGGTCGGCCGGTCCTGCGGCAGGTGTTCAGGAGGAGCAGGTGTCGAGCATGCTCTGCAGGGCGGATTTCTCCGACGACTGCAGTCGCAGGCCCCAGGTGTACTTCACGGTGATCCACATCTTGCCGTAGGTGCACCGGTAGGCCGACAGGGGCGGCTGCCACGTCGACGGGTCCTGGTCGCTCTTGGCCTGGTTGACGTTGTCGGTCACCGCGATCAGTTGCGGGCCGGACAGGTCGTTGGCGAAGCTCTGCCGGCGGCTGGTCGTCCAGGAACTCGCCCCGGAGCGCCACGCCTCGGCCAGGGGGACCACGTGGTCGATGTCGACGTCCGACGCGGCGGTCCAGGTCGCCCCGTCGTACGGGCTGTACCAGCGCCCCGACGTGGCCTGGCAGGAGGAGTTCACGACGACCGAGGTGCCGTCACGCTTGAGGACCTGCTCACGGGTGTCGCAGCTGCCGCTGACGGTGATCCAGTGCGGGAACAGGTCCCGGGAATAGCCACTGGTGGAACCCTCGGCGGCGACGGTGAGGGCGTTGAGCTGCGACTGCGCCGTCGCCTTCGACGGGATGCCCGGCGGCGTCGCCGCCGCCGTCCCCGCGATGCCGGCCGAGAGGGCCGCGCCGACGAACGTGGCGAGCGTCAGCGTCACGGCGCGCACCCGGGGCCGCGCGAGTCCGGGCGTCTTCGTGGTCGGTCGTGCCATGCCGTGCCTCCTGGTCGCCATCGAGAGCAGATGCAGTCACCATCTTCGATGAAAGTGACGGCTGGATGGCATCATCGTGAAGAGCCGCAGAGATCGGGAGCAACGCCTACTCACCGCTGCGCCGATCTGATTACGGAGCCGGCTGGCCCACGATCGGAAGCCCGTTCCCTGCCGCGTTCACCACCGGCGGAAGCTCCTGGACCGCCGGTTGCTCCGAGCGCGCCGCCGGGCTCGGTGGCCGACGGCAGCCGTGACCATCGGCCTGCTGCCGGCCACCGAACCCGGCGCGTTGCCGCCACGGACCAGATCGCGTCCGTCGCGATGAGCGGTGTCGGATGGCGTGGGCCGGGTTCGCGGGCGGGGCGTTGGCCCGTCGCCCGTCGATCGCCGTCGACCGGGTGATCGCCGCGCGGCTCGCGGTCACCCTCAGCGTCCCGATGACGGTCGGCATGGTGACGGTCGCCGTCATGCGTGCCGGGCCCGTAGGCGTCCGCACCGTCGGCGGTCTCGGCGTGGCCCTGACGTCGTGGCGGCCATGCTGCTCGTCCGGGCCCACCGCAGAGCACTCTCGCCCGCCGGCACGAGCCCCGACGCCAGGATGGTTGAGCGGTCCGCCCCACGGCTCGACGATCCATCGGCCGCGACGGCGCGTACGGGCCGAGGCCGGGTGCGGGCGGTCAGCCCGCGCCGACGGACGCCGGGCCGGCCAGGTCGGGTGCGGTCAGGTGGAACGTCGAGGGAGCGGGTTGTCGGCGGGCCAGCAGGTGTAGTCGCTGGACGGCGCGGTCGGCGTCGACGGCGATGCGGTCCCGGCACGCGCAGCGCTCCTCGTCGAAGCCGGCGAACCGGTAGGCGACCTCCATCATCCGGTTGCGGTCGTTGGGCCGGAAGTCGGCGATCAGGTGCACCCCGGCGCGGGCGGCCTGGTCCACCAGCCAGGTCAGCAGGACCGTGCCGGCGCCGAAGGACACCACCCGGCAGGAGGTGGCGAGCAGCCGCAGGTGCCACACCCCGGGGTGCTTCTCCAAAACCAGCACGCCGACCGCGCCATGCGGCCCGAACCGGTCGGTCAGCGTCGTGACCAGCACCTCGTAGCGAGGATCGGCCATCAGGGTCCGCAGCGTCCGGTCCGGGTAGTGCACGCCTGTCGCGTTCATCTGGCTGGTTCGCAGCGTCAGCTCCTCGACCCGGGACAGGGTCGCGGCGTCGGCCCGCCGGATGTGCATCGCCAGGTCAAGTGAGCGGAGGAAGTCCTCCGCGGGGCCGGTGAACCGGGCCTGCTCGTCCGCCCGCCGCTGACCGGCCTGGTACATCTGCCGGCGACGGCGGGCGTCCACGGTCACCGACGTCGGGGTGAACTCGGGGCGGTCGAGCAGGGTGGTGGCCATGCCGGCGTCGTAGCAACGCACCTGCGGAAGGTGGTAGGCGACCTCGGCGCGTTCGGCGGGCTGGTCGTCGATGAAGGCGATGGTGCCGAGTGCGAAGCCGAGCTGGTCGGCGATGCGTCGGACGGCGTCGGACTTGCGTCCCCAGCCGATCTGCGGTGCCACGAAGTACTCGGCGACGCCGAGCGCGCGCAGCCGGGCCCAGGCCGGCTCGTGGTCGTTGCGGCTGCACACCGACTGGAGGATGCCCCGGGCGTCGAGGCCGGTGATCACCGCCCGGATCGGGTCGGGGAGCACGACCTGCTCGTCTTCGAGCAGGACGCCCTGCCAGAGGGTGTCGTCGAGGTCCCAGACCAGGCACTTCACGGTCACGGGTGGCGCGGGCCGGGCCTCACTGGTCACGGCGGCTCCTTCGCGGGTTGCCGCTCGTGGGCCGTCCGGGCGGGTGACGGGCGTGGCGGCCCGGGCGGGCACGTCGGTGGTGGGGTCAGGCACCGTGGTCTCCGGATTCGCCGGTGCGGAGCCGGTCGACCAGGGCGGCCATCCGGCGTACGGTCCGGAAGTTGTCCAGCCGCAGGTCGGCGCCGCGCACGGAGACCCCGTACGTCTGCTCCAGGTGCACCACCAGCTCCATCGCGAACAGGGACGACAGCCCGCCGGTGGCGAACAGGTCCGTGTCCGGTGGCCAGGACCGCCCGGTACGCGCCGTCAGGAAGCGCGCCAACTCCGGTGCGAGGGTGTCGGCACGATCGCCGGTGTCCGACACGTCCTGGTCGGATGGCACAGTCATCACAGGTCTCCCTCGTAGTGGTAGAACCCCTGCCCGCTCTTGCGGCCGAGGTGTCCGGCCCGGACCTTGGTCAGCAGCAGCTCGCAGGGGCGGCAACTCTCGTCGCCGGTACGCTCGTGCAGCACCCACAGGGAGTCGACCAGGTTGTCCAGGCCGATGAGGTCGGCGGTGCGCAGTGGACCGGTCGGATGTCCCAGACATCCCTGCAGGAGGGTGTCGACGGATTCGACGCTGGCCGTGCCGGCGGCCACCACCCGGACCGCCGTGTTGATCATGGGGTGCAGGATGCGGCTGGTGACGAAGCCGGGGGCGTCCTCGACCACCACCGGCTCACGGCCCAGGGCGGCGAGCAGCCGGCGTACCGCGTCCAGGGTGTGTGGGCCGGTGCGGGGGCCCCGGATCACTTCGACGGTCCGGATCAGGTAGGGCGGGTTCATGAAGTGGCTGCCGATCAGGTCCTCCGGCCGCGCCACCGACCGGGCCAGTTCGTCGATGGGGATGGAGGAGGTGTTGGACACCACCGGGGTGCCGGGTGCCACCAGGGCGGAGACGTCCGTCAGCACCTTGGCCTTGGCGTAGGGGTCCTCGGTGACCGCCTCGACCACGGCGGTCAGGGTGCCGGTCCGCCCCTTCGGGACGTCCGTGAGGGACGGCCCGACGTCCAGTGGGCCGGGCCGGACGTCAGGTGGCAGGCATCCCATCAGCCGGGCGGTGCGGACCTGCCGGTCGACCCGGACGGTGGCCTCGGCCAGCCGTCCGCGGTCCACGTCGATCATCGACACGGCGATGCCGTGTCCGATCGCCAGCGCGGCGATGCCCGTTCCCATCACCCCCGCGCCGAGCACCACCAGCCGTCGCGCCGCATCCGGTGTCGCGTTCTGCCCCGTCACCAGGGTCTCCCTTCGTTGCCCGGCCCGGTTCGCGGGCCACGCCGGTCACGGTCACACCTCGGAGTGGTCCGCCTTCCGCCCCTCGACGGACGATCCGTTGACCGACCGGGCTCCGTTGCCGGCCGGTGATCCGTTGCCGGACCGGGCTCCGTTGTCGGCCGGTGATCCGTCGGCGACTGGTGATGCGTTGGCGGTGGACGCGTCGGTGGCGGTGCCGTCGGTGGGGACGCCGGGGTCGGTGTAGAACTGCCGGGCCCACTGCCGGTACCGACCGATGGGGCCGTCTCCCCGGGCGAGCTTCGGCTGTTCGACGTGCTCCTGGTGGTGCCACATCAGCAGGTCCGCGCCGGTGTCGACCGAGGCCACCCGTTGGGCGATGACGCTGAGCAGCCGGGCGACGGGCATCGCCGTGGCCCGGGCGGCCCGCTCGGGCAGGAACGGCAGGCCGGCCAGTTCCAGTTTGGTGCCCATCCGCAGGTGGATCCGACCCGGGGTGGTGGGGGTGGCGTGCAGCATGACGTGCAGGTCGCCGGCACCGTTGGGCAGCCGGGTGCGGGCCGCGATGGTGGCCAGTCCGATCACGGTGAGGGTGTAGGACTGGCGGATCCGGCGCATGACGGTGCCCCGGGCGGTGGCGGTGACGGTGCTGACCGGCTCCCCCATCACCGGTGTCCCCTCGATGACCAGGTCCCGCAGTCCGTGCAGCGCCGGGAGGTGACCCCAGTCGAAGGCGTTCTCGATGACGTCCTGCGGGTGCCCGGCGATGTCGAAGGTGTTGTGGCTGAACGGTTGCCGATCGTCCATGCCGAAGGTCGGCACCTGCCACTGCGGGGCGAGGCCGAGGGCGTGCCACCACACGTAGATCGATCCGTTGGCCTCGCAGACCGGGAACTGGCTCAGGGTCGCCTTGGGTGGCGGCAGGTCGTAGCCGGTGCGGACGCAGGCCCCGGAGGGGTCGAAGGCGAACCGGTGGAACGGGCAGACGATCTCCTCGCCCTCGAGGGTGCTGCCGACGCCCAGATGTGCCCCGAGGTGGGGGCAGCGGGGGCGGACCGCACGCAGCAGTCCACGGGGGGTCCGGTAGAGGACCACCTCGCCACCCATGATCGGGCGGGTGGTGATGGTCCCGGGGCGGACCTCGTCGGAGAAGGCCACACAGAACCACCCGTTCGGGTCGGGGCGGGTGGGCCGGTGGAGCCGGTCGGCCGGCGCGGCGGTGTGCCGACGGATCTCGTGGTCGCGGAGCAGTTGTTTGACCAGTGGTTTCATGGTTGTTCTCCTAGTGGGCGACCGGGCAGGTGCCGGGGCCCGATCCGACGGTCGGCGGCACGGGCTGCGACGTGGTGACCGGTGGCGCGTGGGTTGCGGTGGTCTCCGTCCGGCGCTGCCGCAGCCGCAGGCGCAGCCCGCGCGAGCTGAGGCTGGTTTCCACCTTGGGCCGGAAGGGTTCGTCGCTGACCGGGGTCAGCTCCCAGCGGGCCGTCACGGCGGTGAGGGCGAGGATCGCCTCGGTCAGGGCGAACTGGTCTCCGATGCACTTGCGTGCGCCGGCGCCGAACGGAACGTAGCTGGCCCGGTCGGGTGAGGTGTCGAGCCAGCGGTCCGGGTCGAAGCGGGTCGGTTCGGCGTACAGGTCGGGTCGGCGGTGGATCAGGTAGGGGCTGAGCACGAGGGTGTCGCCACGGCGTAGCCGCACCCCGTCGAGTTCGGCTTCGCCGGTGACGGTCCGGGTCATCATCCAGGCGGGCGGGTAGAGCCGGAGGGTTTCGGTGACCACCCGGGCCGCCAGGTCGAGTCGGGGCAGGTGTTCGGGGCCGGGTAGCGCGCCGGCCAGGACGGTGTCGGTCTCGGCGTGGAGTCGGCGTTGGAGGTCCGGGTGGGTGGCTATCAGGTACAGGGCCCAGGCCAGGGTGATGGCGGTGGTTTCCATGCCGCCGAGGAAGAAGGTGAGGGCCTGGTCGGCCAGTTCGGAGTCGCTGAGTTGCTGCTCGTGGTCGCTGCTTTCCACGTCGACCGCGGCGACGAGTGCGGAGAGCAGGTCGGCGTGGTCGGTGGGGTCGGCGCGGCGGGCGGCGACGATGTCGGTGATGGTGGCGAACAGCCGGGCGCGGGCCTGGTCGTAGCGTCGTTTGGCGGGGGTCGGCAACCGGCGGAGCAGGGCCGGGGTCATCATGCGGCGGAAGAAGGCGCTCACCACGGTGTTGGTGTCGGCCAGGGCCCGGCGGAGGATCTCTGCGGGGAGGGACCCGCTGAACATCGTCTCCATGGTGGCCTGGGTGGTGAGGGTCATCATCTCCCGGGTGACGTCGAGTACCTGGCCGTCGTGCCAGGAACCAGCGGTGGCGTCGGAGGCCCGGCCGAACACGGCCGCGTAGCCGTGCAGGCGTCGGGGGTGGAACGACGGTTGACACAGCCGCCGTTGCCGCCGGTGCAGCGGGTACGGGCAGGTGGACAAGCCGTCGCCGATGACCTCCCGGATCCGGTCGTAGATCGGGCCGCCCTTGTCGAAGGTGCGGTCGTTGACGAAGACGTGCCGGGTCAGGGCCGGGTCGCAGATGAGCAGTGCGGTGGTCGGGCCCAGTCGGACCCGCACCATCGTCGGGTATCCGGCCAGGGAGCGGATGAACGCCAGCGGGTCCCGCAGCAGGGGCAACGCGTGCCCGAGCAGGGGTAGCGCGCCGGGTGCCAGGGGTACCGACGCGGTGGTCGTCGTGTGCGTCGCGGTCATGGGTCACCTCGTTTTCCGGTCTGCCGTCGTCGCGCCGGGCGGCGGGCGGGTGATCTCGAGCAGGGCGGTGGTCCAGCGGAAGCCGAGGCCGAAGCTGACGACGAGGACGCGTTCCCCGACCCGTAGCGCGCCGGTGCGGAACATCCGGTCGAGGGCGAGCAGGACGTCGCACGGGCCGGCGTGGCCCAGGTGGCGGCCGAAGGTCCAGTTGGTGTCGGTGGCGCGGCGGTGCAGCGGGGGTCCGGAGAGCAGCAGGTCGAGCACGGCCGAGCCGATGGCGATGGCTACCACGTGGGAGATGTCGGCGGCGGTCAGGCCGGTCTCGTCCAGGACGGTGTCGACGCAGTGGCGGGTGCGGCGTTGCAGGGTGTCGATGTGGGGCAGGAGCCCGGTCTGTTCGGCGAGGAAGCGTCGTCCGGGGCCGGCGTCGTCGTCGTGTTCACCGGCGCGGGTCAGCACCTCCAGTTGCGGTTCGGTGGCCTGCGCGGTGGCCAGCAGCCGGGCGAAGCCGGTGCCGCGGGTGAGCACGGCGGCCGCTCCGGCGTCGCCGGCGACGTAGCCGATGTCGCGGACGTGGGCCCACCGCTGGTGGGGGAAGCGGGCGGCGGCGGTGACCAGGGCCGCCCGGGCGGTGGGTTGGGCGGTCAGGTGTTCGGCGGCGGTCACCAGGGCGGCCGCGCCGCCGTCGCTGGCCGCGCCGACCTCGATACCGGTGCTGCGGGTGGCTCCGAGGACCCGCAGCAGGTAGGGCGCGGGAGTGTAGTGGTCCTCGTCCTGGAAGGTGGCGTGGGCCAGCAGGCTCACGTCGGTGCTGGGGACGTTCGCGTGGCGCAGTGCCAGCAGGGCGGCCCGGGCGGCCATCTGGGTCGCGGTCTGCCCGGTCGAGACCGCTGCGGAGGTGAATCCGTTGGCGGCGGCCATGGACGGTCGGCCGGTCGGGGTGCCGTCCCACGGGTCGTGTTCGGGTCGGATCGGGGGGATCCAGGAGCCGGTTCCGGCGATCGTGATGTCGTGCCACAGCACCGTTGTCTCCTCGGCGGTCAGGGAAGGGCCGGTTGCGGGGTGTCGGCGTGCGGCCGGATCAGCCTTCCGCTGTGGTCGGTGGCGTGCGCGCTGACCCCGGTGACGCGGGCCAGGACGTGGCCGTCGGGGGTGGATGCGGTCAGCGTGCCGTCGGCGAAGCGGCAGTGCAGCCGGATCGTCGGGTGGGCGGCGCTGAGCTGGCAGTCGTTGCCGGGCCCGCCGAGGTCCACCGTCTCGATGCCGGCCATCGGGCCGACGAGGGGTGGCCGGTCGCCGTGGGGTGGCAGGAGCAGCAGGTGCACCATGGCGTCCAGCAGGATCGCCGGTACGGTCATCCCGGCCAGGGCCGGGCTCCATGCCTGGTGGTCGAGGCGGAAGGTGGCGCTCGTGCCGTGGGGTCCGCGGGCGTACTCGCCGGTTCCGGCGAACGGGCCGCTGAGGGTGATCGGCAGGTCGGCGGAGTAGACCGGCATCGTGAAGTCCGGTTCGGGGCGGTGCGCCGTCTGGTCGGTCGGCGCGGGCAGTGCGGGGTGCCGGTCGGCGAGCACGACGGTCGTCTCGCAGAGCAGGTCGTTGAAGCGCAGGACCTTGCCGTTGCGGCCGATCCGGTTGGTGGTGATCCGGACCGCCACCACGGCCCGGTCCGGGGACCGGTCGGTGAGTCGGGCCTCCACCGTGATGGTGCGGGGTGGGCCGGCGGACCTGACGGTCACCGACGTGTGGCAGGCCAGGTCACGGAATCCGGTGACGGTGAGGTCGGGGCAGAGGTGGGCGGCGGCCCCGGCGGCGGCTTCGAGGGCGAAGGTGCCGGGTAGGACGTACTCCCCGTTGACGCGGTGGTGGCGCATCCACCGGCCGTCCTGCTCGGCGAGGGTGTGTGGTTCCCAGGTCTTGGTGAACACCGCCCAGCGGTGGCCGCGCAGCAGGACACCGTCGAGCAGCGGCGTGGCCAGGGTCGGGTCGGGCGGGATGGGTGGCGGCGCGTCCGGTACGGGCAGCGGCAGCGGGCCGCCGGTGGTGTCGGTGTTGATCCCCCGCTGTCCCAGCAGGACGCGTTCCTCGTCGCGGATGAAGAAGACCGCCGCCCCGGTGCCGGGTCGGGTCACCGCGTCGAGGAACTGGGCGGCGCCCTGTCTGCTGCTGATGTAGGCGTCCATCCGGTTGCGGCGCAGGGTCTCCTGCATGGCGGTGCTGCTGGCGACGCCGACCTCCCGCCAGCCGCTCCAGAGGATGGCGAGTTCGCGGTGTCCGTCGGGTGCGGTGCGGTCCGCCCAGGCGCTCGCGTACGCCAGGTATTCGTTGACGGCGCAGTAGTCGACGTCTCCGGGGGCGGGGGCGAGGGTGGCCAGGGTGCTGAAGTTGCACCAGATGCGGGGTGGCCGGCCGGTCAGGGCCCGTTTGAGGTTGCGGTAGCCGGTGGCCTTGGTGGCCCGTACCGCCCGGAAGTCGGTCAGGGTCTTCGCGTGCAGGGCCCGGGAGCGTAGGTCGAGGACGGTGTTGACGAGCAGGTCGATGCGTCCGTGCCGGTCCATGATCTCGTCGAGGACGGCGGTGGTCCGGTCCGCGTCGAGGACGTCGCCGACGCGGTGGTGGACCCGGTCGGGTCCGCACAGTTCGGTGAGCCGGTGCACGGTCCGGCGTACCTCCAGGCGGGCCTGGGCTCGTTCGTAGGCGTTCCTGAGGTCCCGCAGCGACGCGTCGGGGTGTTCGCGGCGTCCGGCGGCGATGTACGCGGCCTGGGGCGGCAGTTCGTCGTCGGTGTCCGGTAGCGGGGTGCGGCCGATGACGTACAGGTGGGGTCGGTCGGTGGTGCGGGCCACGGCGTCGAGGAGTTCGGGGGTGATGCCCCGGGCCCCGCCGAAGGCGACCACGACCGCGCCGGGGGGCAGGGCGGGTTGCGGCGTCCGGTGCGGGGGCTCGTCGTCGGCGACGGTGAGTTCGTACCAGTTCTGTCCGCGGCAGGCGAGGGTGTGCGTCGGTACGCGGGCGGTCGCGGCCCGGGCCAGTTGGGCCAGTGCGGTCGGGGCGTGCGACGTGTCGGTGATCAGGGAGTTTCCGCTGCACTGCGGGACTTCGGCCCGTACGGAGCGGACGAGTCCGGTGAACAGCCCGGCGAGGGGGTGGGTCGTTTCCTGCGGTAGTGCGGTGAGCAGCACGGCGGCCAGTGATCCGCCGGCCCGCAGGGCGGGCAGCGCGGCCCGGATGGTGGTGAACGCCAGGTCCTGGAGGTCCTCCAGGCGGGTGGCTTCGGTGTCGTCGGTGTCGTCGGCGGGGGTTTCGAGTCGGGTGAGGATCCGGATGTGGCGTGGCACGAACGGTAGGCCGGCCAGGGCGTCGGCGGTGGCGTCGGGCGGTACGTGGCTGGTGGCGTCGACTCCCGGCCTCGGTGACCAGATGGCGATGTCGGGGCCGGTGACGGCGGCGGCGAGGTTCGGGATGTCGGTGACCACGATGCTCCCGGCCGGGATCGCGGGCCCGTCGGGGTCCGGTGGGGTCAGCGGCCGCAGGTGGAGGGTCTGTCGGCGGCCGACGGGCTGCTCGGCGGGTTCCGGGACGGCCCCGTCGGGGTAGGGGCCGGTCGGTCCGGTGAACCGGATCGTGGGTGATCCGGGGGCGGCCGGTGGCACGACGGTGCCGGTGCCGGTGACGACGGCCCGGAGCACCGCCAGCAGGGCGTCGAGGGCCAGGTAGGTGCGGTCGGTGCCGGCGGCGGCGGGCAGGGTGTGGGGCGGGTCGTCGGTGGTGCGCCCGGGTGTCGTGGTGAGGGTGCCCAGGATGGGCAGGCCGTGTTCCCGGGCGGTGTGGCGGCGGGCGACGGCGACGACGGCGGCGCCTTCGGCGACGGTGCGCCCCGCCGGTACGAGGGTGTCCAGGTGCGCGTCCCATCCGCTGATCGGTCGCAGGCTCACCGCGCCGACGAGGGCCAGGTCGCAGGCCCGGTGGCGGAGCTGGCGCAGGGCCAGGTCGAGTGCGCAGTGGGTGGAGTCGCGGTGGGCGTAGACGCTGGTGCCGAAGCCCCGGAAGTCGTAGTAGTTGGCGGCCCGGCCGGACAGGATGCAGGAGACGGCGCCGGTGAAGTCGTCCTCGTTGAGTTCGTCGGGAACGACGTCGCCGGCGTCGGCGAGGGCCTTGGCGAGGTACTCCCGCAGTGTCTGGGCCTGCCCGGCGTCGGGGAGCAGGTCGAAGGTCGCGGCGCACTCCTGCGCGTGGACCCGCAGTGCGGCGCGGGCGTTGTGCGTCGTCGGCAGGCTCGCCCCGACCAGGATCGCGGTGCTGGGCCGCAGCGTGGTTCCCGGTTCACCGAGCTCGGTCAGGAGCGGTCCGAGGGCTTGGAGCATCATCAGGTGGGCGGGGTCCATGTGCCGCATCGTGCGGGGTGGGATCCGCACGTCGAGGGGGGACGGCAGCGGGTAGGGGCTGCCGAAGCTGGGCTGCGGGGTGGGGCCGTCGCCGACGAGCCAGGCGGGCACCCGGTCGCGGTCCAGGCCGGGCAGGTGGGTGTTCCAGCCGACGACGACGAGGTCTTCGGCGTCGGCGGTGCGGTCGATCACCGACGGTCGGTGGGCGGGTCGGGCTGTCGGTATCCGGTCGGCGAGCACCACGTGGGCGTCGGCTCCGCCGAGCCCGAACGAGGACACCCCGACCATCCGTGGGCGGGCCTCGTCGACCGGCCAGGGTGCGTCGGTGACCGGCACCGTGAGTCGGGTGCCGTCGCCCAGCAGCGGGTGGGGGTCGGTGACGACGGTGTGGCCGGGGATCGTGCGGTGGGCGAGGGCGACCAGCGCGTGCGCCACCGACACGAGTCCGGCCAGGACACCGGTGTGGCCGAAGACCTGTTTGTTCGACGTCAGCAGGCACGGTCGGTCCCGTTCGCCGAGTCGTGCCAGCAGGGAGCGTAGTTCGACCTCGTCGCCGACGGGGGTCCCGGTGCCGTGGGCCACCACCCAGTCGACGTCTGCGGCGTCGACGCCGGCGTCGGCCCAGGCCCGGCTGATCGCCAGTTCCTGCCCCCGGGTGGCGGGCGCGTGGATGCCCTTGCCCCGGCCGTCGGCGGCGAGTCCGGTGCCGAGGACGACGCCGTGGACGTGGTCGCCGTCGGCTACCGCGCGGGCGTACGGTTTCAGGGCGAGCATGACGGCGCCCTCACCGATCAGTGTCCCGTCGGCCGCCTGGTCGAAGGGGCGGATCCGGCCGCTGGCGGTGATGCCCTGGGCCCGGCAGAAGAGGGTGAAGCCGATCGGTTCGATCACCGAGGTGCCGCCGACGAGCGCGACGTCGCAGCTTCCCTCGCGGAGGGCTTTGACGGCGGCGTCGAGGCAGAACAGTCCGGTGGCGCAGGCCGCGTCGAGGGTCAGGTGTTGGGCGTCGGGCGGGATCAGGCCGCGCAGCGCGTTACGGGACACCGAGGCGGGTAGGTAGGCCAGGGGGTTGCCGCCGTCGCCGCCGTAGTGGGCGCTGATGGCGTGGTCGGCGAGTTCGGCCAGCCAGTCGTCGTCGCCGCTGCGCTGGATGGCGTCGCGGATGAGGCGTCGGTACTCGTCGCCGAGGACGATGCCCTGCGTGCCGAGTCCGGTCTGGTCGTGGATGCCGGTGGTCGCGGCGAGCCACCGGTCGCCGGGCCGGCGGTGTACTCCGGTCAGGGCCTGGACGGTGCAGTGGCGCAGCCACCGGGTGGTGCGTGGCCAGCCGGGGTGTCCCAGGAACCCGTCGGGTTCGGCGACGGAGGCGGGGTCGGGGACGAACCCCTGCACGTAGCCGGCTTCCCGGATGTAGAAGCTGTCGGTGTCCGTCGCGCTGGCCGACCAGAAGTGCCGTAGGTCGAAGGCGGACGGTTCGCTGGCCAGCAGGGCGCCTTCGCGGAGCCGGTCGTAGAGGTCGGCGGGGTTGTTGGTGCCGGGCAGGACCACCCCGAGGCCGACCACCGCGATGGCGTCCGGGTCGTGTTCGGGGCCGGTCTGTGGGCTGTACGGCTGCGGGTGGTGGACCGGGCGTGGTGTCGCGGCGGCGAGGGCCGGTGGCGGTGCGGCGACGGCTTCGGCGGTCGCCGGGTCCGGTTGCGGTCCGGTGCGGGCCGCGGTGGTGGACGGTTGCGGTTCGGTGACGGTCGCCGGGGCCGGTTCGGGGGCGGCCCCGATGACGGCCGGGGCCGGTTCGACAGCGCTGGTTGCCGTCGTGGGCGGCGGCAGGGTCCGGGGAGGTACGCCGACCTGCGCGGCGAGTTTGCTGTGCAGTCGTAGGCCCTGCATGCCGCCGATGCTGATGCCGCCGTCGGCCACGAGCGTCTGCCCGGTGATGAATCCGGTGTCCGGGTGCAGGAGGTGGACGAGCAGCCGGGCCGCTTCGGGAGTGGAGATGGTGCGGCGGGTCAGGTCGCTGGCGCGTGGCGAGTCGCCGAGGGCGGCGGCCGGGTCGTCGAGGTTGACGACGATCTCGCTGGCCACGGAGCCCAGCAGGACGGTGTTGACCCGGATGCCCTGGTCGGCCAGTTCCAGCGCCAGGTACCGCACGAGGGACTCCAGGGCGGCTTTGGTGACGCCGCCGGGGCCGTAGCCGGGGACCGGCTGGTGGGCGCCGACGCTGGACAGGCAGAGAATGGCTGCTCCCGGGCGGCCGGCCATCAGCTCGGCGGCCCGCCGGGAGCAGTGGTAGGCGCCCATGACGTTGGTGGACCAGGCCCGCTGCCAGTAGGTGTCGTCGACGTCGAACAGGGGCAGGAACGCGCCGCCGGCCGCGTTGTTGACGAGGAAATCGAGGCCGCCGTGCCGCTGCCGGATCAGGTCGAACATCCGGTCGATCTCGCCGCGTTTGGCCACCGAGGCCCGGATGAACTCCGCGCTGAGGCCGGCTTCGGCCAGTTCGGTGCGCAGCAGCTCGGCCTGGTCGACGGAGTGGAAGTAGTTGACGACGACGTGTGCGCCGCAGGCGGCCAGCCGACGGACGATGTCCGCGCCGAGGCTCTTGGCCGCGCCGGTCACCAACGCGATCCGGCCGTGCAGGTCTGACGTGTCGGTCATCGGGCGGTCGCCTCCGCCTGGACGACGGCCTGCGCGATCCGCCGCAGGGTGCCGACGGTCAGCAGGGAGGTGTTGGCGCGCAGGTCCGGCAGGCCGTACCGGTCGGCGACCCGGCCGAGCAGGGCGACCTGCTTGAGTGACTCCACGCCCAGGTCGGATTCCAGGGCGTCGTCGTCGCCGAGCAGCTCAGGCGGGTAGCCCAGGTAGTCGCCGTACAGGGCGCGGATCTCGGCCAGGACCGTCACGTACCGCCGGTCGGCGTCCGGTGCGGGCTGGGGTGGATCGACCATGACCGGGGAGGCCGGTGTCACCGGCGTCGGCGGCGTCAGGACTGACGGCGCAGCCGGAACGACCGCCGCCGGGGGTGGCGGCGTCGGGACGGCGGGCGTCGGGACGGGTGGTGGTGGAGGGGCCGCGACGGGTGGCGCAGGCGCCACGGGTGGCGGGGCCGCCGGGACACGCAGGGGTGCCGGCGTCCGCACCGGGGGTGGGGCGGTGTCGGTACGGCTGGCGACCAGCGCCCGGACGGCCGCCACCGGGTCGTGCTCGCTCAGCGGTACGACCGTCTGGACGCCCGGGACCGACGCCTCGACGAACCGGGTGACGACCGGCCACTCCCCGCATTCGATGAACGTGTCCGCGCCGGCGGCGTGCAGGGCGCGGACCGTGTGCAGCATCCGGACCTGGGCGGTGAGTGCGCCGGCCACCAGGTCGACCGGGTCCTCGTCGCCGATGTCCCGGCCGAGCCACGGTGAGGTCACCCGCCACCGTCCGCCGCCGTAGGAGACGCGGGGTGCGGTGGCCCGCAGGTCCCGGGCGGCCTGCGCGACCGCCGGGGTGTGGGTGGGGTGCGGGACGTCGAGGCGGACACTGGGCCAGCCGAGCGCCTCGGCCACCCGTTCGGCCTCGTCGATCTGCCGCCTCGGTCCGCTGAGGACACTCTGTCGGGGGGTGTTCTCGCAGGCCAACACCAGGTGCGGGTGGCCGATCAGCCCGGCGAGTGACTCCGCCCGGCGGCCGTCGACCCCGACGGCGAGCATCGTGCCCGGCCATGCCTGCCGGGTCAGTGCCTCAGACCGGGCCACCGCCAGGCGGGCGGCGTCGCCCACCGAGACGTGTCCGGCGACGGCCAGGGCCCACAGTTCACCGATGCTCTGCCCCACGATCGCCACCGGTTCGACGCCCTCGGCGACGAGCAGGTGGTACGTGGCGAGGCTGACCGCGAAGATCTCCAGGTAGTGCACCTCGGGGCTGTAGGGGCGTTCGCCGGCGGCGTCCTCGATCAGGCGGGTGCTGATGTCGGGCAACCCCAACTCGCGGGCCGCCTTGTCGATCAGGGTCAGCGCCTCACGGACCGTTTCGTAGCGGTTGTGCAGGTCGCGCAGGGTGCCCGTACGGGGGGCAGCCACCGTGCCGGGCATGACGAAGACAGAATCCACCATGTGCGTCACCCTCGTTTCCATCCCGGTGGTCGGGCTGTGGTGCGCCGTGCCGGCGCGGGACAATCGACGACGTGCGATGCGGGTCCGGGGACGGTCTCCCCCGGGCCGGGCCGTCCGGCCGGGGCAGGTTCCCCGCCGGCTACTCGGCGATGCGGGACCGGTACGCCCAGCGGAAGACGAGCGGCTCGGTGTCGCTGTCGTCGGGGCGTTCGAAGTGCTCGTAGCCACCGTTGTGCGGGATCTTCACCTTCGGCGCGTCCGGTGGGACCCACTGGCTGCGCAGCTCGGGCGGCAGGCTCGCCGGACCGCCTTCGAGTGCGATCTGGATGGTGGCGTGGGGGGCTGTGGTGTCGTCCGGCTGGGCGGGGACGGTCATGCGGATAGCTTCCCCGGGCCGGACGAATGAGACATGCGTCAGCTGACGCAGAAAACCGCCGCACGGTCGGCGAGTCATCCGTCATCGGGCGCCGGCGTTGCGCAGCACCTCCCGGGCGATCTGGTTGCGGCTCTGCAGCCCGAGCTTGTGCAGGGCGCGGGAGATGTGCGTCTGGACCGTGCGGCGGGTCAGGAGCATCGTGGCGGCGATCTCCGGCGTGGAGCGGCCCTCGGCGACGAGCACGGCGACGCGCCGTTCGGTGGCGGTGAGTGCCGCCCAGCCCGACACCGGCCGGGACGCGCGGGGGCCGCTGACTCCTCGACGTACTCCCCTGCCCCGTAGCCGCGCCTCGGTGCGACGGACGTCCCAGGTCGCGCCCATGCGGCTGTACAGGCCGATCGCCTCGGTGGCGGCCGCCCGGCACTCGTCGGTCGCGCCGTGGCCGGCCAGCACCACCGCGAGGTCCTCGAGGGTCGCCGCCAACTCGGTCCTGGGGCCGGCCGACCGGTAGTGCTGCACGGCTGTGCGCAGCGGCCCGGGGTCCTCGGTGGCCAGGCCCATGCAGCGTTGCCGCATGGTCGCGGCCCGCCCCGGTGTCTTCTCGGCCTCGGTCCACAGGCGCGTCAGGTCGAGGGTGGCCGTCACGGTCGAGGTGTCCGTGCAGGCCGACGCCATCCGGATGAGGTCCGCGAACCACGGATGGTGGGGGCCCGTTCCGGTGTCGGGGCGGTGCTGCAGCATGGTGGCGAGCAGCGCGGCACCCCGTTCCGGTTCGCCCTGCTGTTCGGCGTGTACGGCCCGGGCGGCGAGGAGGAACCCCTCGCTGTCCTCGTCGGTGCTGCGGTCGGCGGGCACGTCCGGGTGGGAGTGCAGGTGGGTTTCGGCGAGCGCGCGGTCGTCGCGCCGGACGGCGATCAACGCGGTGACGCCCCGCCGTAGCAGTGCGGGTCCGCCCCGGTGCAGGCCCGGATAGAACGGGCCGCAGGGGTCGTCCGCGACCGGGGTCAGCGCCGTCAGTGCCTCGTCCCAGCGGCCGACCCAGTAGTGCAGCATCGCCTCGGTGACGCCGATGGACCCGGCCGCGACGTCGTGGGCCCGGCGGCGGATTTCCCGGGACAGTCGCAGCACCCTGTCGGCTTCGCGCCACCGGGCCATGTTCTGCAGGCTCACGACGCGGCAGTGCAGGGCGAACATCTCCAGTTCCGGGTGGCCGGGGTGACCGACGAGGGCGGTGAGCGCCTGTTCGGCGTACCGGAGTGCCGCCGGGTGGTCACGCCGGTCGGAACGGGTGAGGGAGAGCACGACGCTGGCGCCGGCGATCGCGCAGTCGTCGCCGCAGCGGCGGCCGGCGTCGAGGGCCTCGCCGGCGAGGGTCTCGGCTTCCCCCGGCCCGCCGGTGCCGGCCCGGCTGATCAGGGCCAGGGTGCCCAGGAGGCGTCCGCGCCACGGTTCGGGTATCGCCGTCCGTCGGGTGAGCGCCTGTCGCAGGATCAGTTCGGCCTCGTCGGTCTTCCCGCTGTTGTTGAGCGCGCGGATCAGCAGCCAGTGCAGCTCGCCGTGCGCGTCCAGTCCGGTGGACGACGCGAGGGCCTCGCGGGCCCGGTCGGCGGCCTCCTCCCACCGGCCGAGCAGCTGCAGCGCTCGGGCCAGTGCGACGCTCAGCGCGGCCCGGTGCGGGTCGTCTGCGGGGAGTTGTCCGAGCTGGGTGCGCAGCAGCCGGACCGTGAGTGCCGGGTCGGCGTCCGCCAAAGCGGGAGCGGAGCTCTGGAGCCAGTCGGGCACCCACCGGTTCTCGACGCCGCCCGCCGCTTCCAGTTGGCGCGCCACGGTGAGCGGTTCGGCGGCTGCGGCGGCCAACTCCCGGGCCAGGTCGAGGTGCAGCGCCCGGCGTAGCGGCAGCGCGACGGCGTCGTGCAGGGCTTGGCGGATCAACGGGTGGCAGAACGTCATTCGCTGTCCGGAGCCGGCGAGGATGCGGGCGGCGACGGCTCTCTGCACCACGTCGGCGAGGGCCCGCACCGGGCGGCCCAGCACGACGCTGAGATCGGTGACGGTGAACTCGGTGCCGAGCAGCGCGGCGGTCCGCAACACGTCCCCCGCGTCCGGCACCAGACCGAGTCGGCTGGTCAAAGCGGCGGTGAGGGCCGGGGGTATCCGGTCGTCGTCGTCACGCAGGTCCGCGTGCCCCGCCACGACCTGCACCAGGTCCTCCCGGGCCAGGGCGGCGGCCAGCTCGTGCAGATAGCGCGGGTTGCCGACCGCCGCGCCCGACCACCGGCTGAGGGTCGGGCCGGGTGGCGCTCCGAGCAGCCCGGTCAGGAGCTGGGAGACCTCCGTGTCGTCCAGCGGCGTGAGGCTCAGCAGGTGTTCGTGGCCCCGGCCGCCGCCGGCCGGCGTGTGGGTCGGACGGGACGGGTCCTGCCGGTGGGCGGCGACCAGCAGCAGGGGCAGGTGTTCGGCGTTGGCCGCCAGGCGTCGCCAGACCACGGTCGACGGCTCGTCCATCCAGTGTGCGTCGTCGACGATCAGGACGGTGGGGCCCGCCGCGCACAGATCGTCGACGAGGGAGACCAGCATGTCGGCCACGGCGGCCAGGGTCGACCCGGTGACGGGGAAGGTCGGCGCCCGGCCGAGCAGGGTCTGGGTGATCTCCGCCCGGGACGGATCGTCCGGCCGTTGGCGGACGCCGAGACAGGCGAGCAGGACGCTCAGTGGCGACTGGTGGGAGAGTTGGTCGGCGACGGCGTGGAACACCTGGTAGCCACGATCGGCCGCAGCCTGGGCGATGACGGTGAGCAGCGAGGTCTTGCCGATGCCCGGCTCACCGACCAGCCGGAGCACCGAGCCGCTCCCCCGTGCCAGCCGGGTCAACGCTGTCTGTGTGAGGCTCAGCTCACGCTCTCGCCCGACCCGTACCTCGGACCCGGACTCCGGGCCTATTCTCAGCATTCCCATCGAAGGTGAATTGCCGCCGAAGGTCTCTCCGGCGACGGACATCCTTTTCCCGGCCGAGCCCGAACCCATCACGTCGTATCGGCCGGAAATCAGCTCTGTGGTAGCCGCTGGACCGCGCCACAATGCACCGGCAGGCGAGCTGGACCGCCCTCCGCCAGATCAAATAAATGCCTGATATTGCGACTGCAAAACCGTATGATGAGCCATCCTCATGGGAAATGGTGGAAAAATCAAGGGAGGTTCGCCGGCTTCGCCGCAGGCCACTGCACAGGGGCACCACCAGGAAGAGCACCGGATCGCACAATACGTTTCGGTCAGGTTAATTTATGTTGGTCGGTGGGCACCTCGACGGCGGACAGACACGGCCGCGCCGCCGGGGCAGGCCGCCACCGCGCCCGAAGGACGCGAGGCCGACAGGGTGAATTCACATCGTCATCGCGAGGGAATTGCCGAATTCCTGCCCGCCTTCGCATCGAGTCCGGCGAGGTCGCCGAGTCAGCACGCCGATCACCACCTCGAAAGAGACGTGATCTCCCAAGGTCGAGTTCGATGCTACAACGCCGCCCGCCGAATCCGATAGCCCTGAGTGAATCATCACGTACCTTCGGTAACGGAGCTGGTGGTCGATGTGCCGCCCTCACCGCGCGGCGGGGAACGTGGCCGGACGCTTCACCTCGACTGCCGTCCAGGTGGTCGCCATGGTGCTGGCTGTCGTGATCGCCGTGCCCGCCCTACCGCTCGCCGTACGCGTCGGTGACGATCTCACGCCGATGCCGGGAACGACGCCCGTCGCGCCGGAGCACCGGGTGGAATGCAGCGGGGTGACAACCGCTGTCCGGGCGGCTGACGGGAGCGGTTACGTCGGACCGTCATGCCATGATGCCGCTCACCTCAACGGCAAGGAACACGGCGGGATGGTCACGGTGACGGTTCGGGACGACACAGCGACGGGCGGGGCTGCCGGCCAGTGGCCCCCGGTCAGCCCGCCTGGGCCCACCGTGCGGCGGTCCACCCCATGACCGGCTGGGCGCGACTGCACGTCAGCTACTGCCAGTACGAGGTGGTCACCGCGCCCGGCGGGGCCGGCATGCCCATCTACACCGTCGGCGACGACCTCCTGCACGTGGGCGGGCCGAATCACGTCACCGGTTTCTGCGGTATCCACACGGGTGAGATCGAGGCACGCCTGCGGGTGCTGGCCGGCCCGCCGACGGAGGTCGACGCGGGTTGGGACGCGATCAGTGAGGCGGCCCTCTGGAGTCCCAGTGGCCGGTTGTCGGTGGTCGGCCTGATGAGCGGTCCCGCGGAGAACCTCGACGACGTCGCCGTGCCGCGCGGGCTGATCCGCGTACGGGTGCACGCCCGCCGCCGCCTGCACGAGGGGGTACGCACCGACGACGACCCGCCCGAGCAACACGAGCTGCACGTGTGGGCGGTGAGCGAGCAGACGCCGTACCGCACGGTACTGGCCGACCCGACGGCACGCCGTTGGGAGCAGAAGCCGGCGAGGGCGGCCGAGTGGGCGATGCTGTCCCTGGTGCCGCGCCCGTCCACGCGGCCGGCGGGGATGCCGCCACGTCCACCCGACCCGGACGAGGACGACACCGGACTCGCCCGGGTGACGGTGGTCCGTCACCGGCCCGCACCGGTGACCCTGCCGGTGGGCGTGCTGCCCGTCGGTGACCTGGAGGTGCGCCTGGACCGGGTCGACGCGGAAACCCTCCGCTGGTCGTGGGCGACCGCCGAGTCACCGATCTTCCCCGACCCGCTGACCACCCTGCCGGACGACGAGCCCAGCACGGTACGGCTGACCACCGGGCCCGACGGCGTCACGCTGCGCCATGAGGGGGTACGGGGGCGGCACGCCGTCGCCCTCGGCCTGATCTGGGACCACCTGCTCGACGGCACCGCGACCCTCCCGTGGACGGAGACCCTGCGCGGACAGGCCGCCGAGGCGACCGCGCAGGCCGAGAAGCTCCGGCGGCTCCGGGCCGAGCGGGAGGCCGAACGCTGGGGAGGCACTCCCCCGTCGGATCGTGTCCGCAGGCTCCTCGGACACGCGCAGTCCCTGGCCCGGATCGACCGCCGGTTGCTCGACCGGATCGAGGCGCTGCCCGCCGATCGCCAGCGGGAGGTCGCCTGCTGGGCGGCCCGCCGCGCGATGCGGGTGGCCGGGCTGGAGCAGATCGGCTGGATCGCCGATGCTCTCGCTGCCGCCGAGGCCGGTCGTCCGCTGCCCCGCGCCTTCACCGAGCAGCACGGTGCCGCCGCGTCCCGCCGCCTGTTGTCGGACCCCGAGGTGCCCCGTACCGTCATTCCCCTTGCGCCGAACCCGGCGGCGTACGGCACACTGCGCGTCACCGGGATGCTCCAACAGGCTGTCGCATTCCCCGCCCTGGTCGCGTTGGCCGAGCACGATCCGCTGGCCGCCGCGATCGACGCCGTCCGCGACGCGGCGCTCGCCCACGGCGGCGACCTCGACCGCTTCCTCACCGAGGCCCACGCCGCGCTGTCCTGAAGCGGAGCGACGTGACGAACGATCGGGAATCCACCGCGCCCACCAGGTTGGGCGGATGCTGACGGCGGGAATCGATCTTGCAGCGGAGGACACCGACACCGCCGTGGCCCGGGCGCCGCACCCGGAGTCGACCCGGGCCGAACGGGTCGTTGCGAGCGACCTGCGCGGCCGAGGCGCAGCCCGGCCCTGTTCCGTCACTGGCGGGCGAGCACCTGCGGCGTCGGCGCCGCTGCGCCACTCCCCCTAAAGCATCCTAGGATATTGCGTTACGGCAGCGCTTCCGACCTCGGCCGGGTTGAGGGTTCCGCCCCTACCGGTGGGCTGCATGCGAGCGGTGACCGCTGGGCGATGACGGCAGCGGGGTGCTCTCGGTGCGGCCGTCGCGGGGCGAGGAGTTGCGTCGTGGATGACCAGGTGGGGTGAGGGCCGGCCCGGTCAGGTCCGATACCGGGCGCACATGGTGTTGACCGCTTCCCGCACCGCATGCTCGATCGCGGTCCGCTGCGGCGCCCAGTCGGTGAGCAGGAGCGTGGGCCAGAAGACGAAGTTGGAGATCATCCCCAGGAACTGGGTCGCGGCGAGATCAGGGTCGTCGACCTTCGCGGAGCCGGCGCTGTCGGCGGCGGCGAGGTAGCGGCTGACCGACTCGAAGTAGGGCATCTTTCCGCGACTGAACTGCGCCTCGCCGAGTTCGGGGAAGCGCGGCAGCTCCGCGATGACGATGCGGAACAGCGCGGTCATCCCCGGGCGGGTGAGCAGTTCGACGTACCGGCGACCGATCGTGGTCAGGCCGACCGTCAGGTCCTCGGCCGACGGCTCCGGTGCGTCGGCGTCCTCGACCTGCCAGGACTCGGCCACGATCGCATCGAAAAGCGTCGCTTTCGTGGGGAACTGCTTGAAGAGCGTGGCCTTGGAGACCCCGGCCACCTCCGCGATCTTGGCGAGGGAGGTTCCGTCATAGCCGGAGGCCAGAAACAGGCAGGTGGCGGCCGTGAGGATGGCCGCACGCTTCTCCTCGGCGACGCGCCTGTGGTACGCCGACGGCTCGGTGCTCATGGAGCCCATTATGCCCGACGGCGAGGTGAGTCACTTGACTCACCTGTTCGGCGGGCCGTAGTGTCGGGTGGCGAGGTGAGCCGGTCAGCTCACCAACATCACCCCTCGAAGGACACGCCATGTCACGTTTCACCAACCAGACCGCACTGATCACCGGCGGCACCGGAGGGCTCGGCGAGAGCCACGTCCGGACCTACCACGCCGAGGGCGCGAACGTCGTCATCGGCAGCACGGCGGAAAGCCTGGGCAGGGCCACGAGACTCGCTGCGGAACTGGGCGAACGGGCCCTCGCGGTCCACCTGGACGTCGCCCGTGAAGACGACTGGACAACCGCCGTCGCCGCAGCCGAGCACACCTTCGGCACGCTGACGATCCTGGTGAACAACGCGGGCATCCAGAACGCCGCCACCACGATCGAGTCCACCGACCGCGCCCGCTGGGACCGCACCTTCGCGATCAACGTGACCGGGCAGTACCTCGGCATCAAGGCCGTCACCCCGGCGATGCGACGAGCCGGCGGCGGCGTGATCGTGAACATCGGCTCGACGATGGCGTACGGCGGCACCGCCCGCTACGCCTCCTACGTCGCGAGCAAGTGGGCGGTCCGGGGCCTGACCATGAGCGCCGCACTCGAACTGGGTCGGGACAACATCCGGGTGAACGTCATCCACCCCGGAGTCGTCTCGACCAACCTCATCCACGAACCAGCCGCGCCCGGCGAACGGCCGATCTCCGACTTCTACGACCCGGGGCCCTTCGCGATCCCCCGCCTCGGCGACCCCGCCGACGTCAGCGCAGCGCTGCTCTACCTCACCGGACGCGTCGTTCGCGACCGGGACCGAACTGGTACTCGACGGCGGCCTGCTGCTGGGTCCCGCCCTCCCGATCGACGTGGCCTGACCACGAACATCACCCAGTGGCCGCGGAGCGCCTGGTTCATCTCCTGGTGAGCGGCGTGGCCTGCCGGCCCGCGACAGGTACGCTGATCGTTCGTCATCGGACGGGGAGGCCGGCATGGGCTACGGCGACAAGCTCTTCTGGCTCTCGGTGGTGATTCAACGCAAGTACGCGCAGATCTGCGCCGAGTTCGACCTGACCCCCTCGCAGGCCACGCTGCTCTGCGCAGTCAGGAACGAGCCGCGCCAGATGGCCGACCTCGCCGCGTCGTTGGGGATGACCAAGAACGCGTTGAGTCAGCTGGTCGATCGCACCGCGCGGCGCGAGCTGGTCGGCCGGGCAGGCTCGGCGCAGGACCGACGGGTCGTCATGCTCAGTGCGACGCCCACGGGGAAGGTGCTCGCCGAGGCCTTCTACGCCGAGGTCACCAAGCGCCTGCCCGAGATCGCGAAGAACCTCGACGCCGCCGACCAGCACGACTTCGAGCGGGTGGCCACCGCCATCGTGGACACCTCGGACCTCTCGTCGCCCACCCCGCCCGCCACACCGTGAGGTCCCGCCACACCCACCCCTTGACGACGTTCATGCCGTGAACTAGTTTCGTTCACGACATGAACTAGTGAGGGGCGGCAGCGATGAGCACACCGACGACCGGCACCATCGCCATTTTCGGCGCGACGGGACAACAGGGCGGGGCGGTGGTCGACGCGCTGCTGGACCACCGGGCGCGGGTGCGGGCGCTGGTCCGCAACCCGGAGTCCGACCGGGCCCGGGCGCTGGCCGCCCGCGGTGTCGAACTGGCGGCCGTCCGGGCCGACGACCCGGCGTCGCTGGTCGCCGCGCTGGCGAGGGTCGAGGGGTTCTCCTTCATGACCCCGGAGTCGAACAGCCTCGAAGAGGTCGAGGCGGAGGTCCGCATCGGTGAGGTGCTCGTTGACGCGGCGGTCGAGGCGGGCGTCCCGCACGTCGTGTTCAACTCGGTCTTCGGAGCGGACCGGGAGTCGGGCGTGCCGCACCACGACTCGAAGCACCGGATCGAGGAGCACCTGAGGACGTCCGGACTGCGGGCCTCGATGGTTCGCCCGACGGCCTTCATGGAGAACTTCGCGAGCGTGATGGCACCGACCCTGGAACATGGGGAGATCGTGCTGAGACTGCCACTGCCGGCGGACGTCGCCCTGAAGATGATCGCTATCAGGGACATCGGCCGGGTCGCCGCCGCGCTCCTGCTCGACAGGGCGCAGGCGTCCGGCGGCACCGTCGAGCTCGTCGGCGACGAGCTGACGGGCCCCCAGATCGCCGCGGCGTTCGGCGCGTCTGCCGGGCTCCCGGCACGGTACGAGGCCCTCCCGTTGAGGGTGCTCCCCAACGAACTCGACCGGGCGATGTTCCGCCAGTTCGCGGAGGCGGCGGAACACCCCTCGGATCTCGCGGTGGTGCGCGCGATCGAGCCGGCCACCCTGGACCTGGTCGGGTGGATCCGGGCCACCGGCTGGACCGTACCCACGAACGTGGCGGGTTCCTGAGTCTCCGGCCGCGACGAGCGTCCCGCGATCGCGCCCACGGTCCCGGCGCTGGGGGCACGGCAGCACGGGTCGGGCTCCTGCTGCCGTCTCTGGTGGCCGCGCAGTGCCTTCGGTAGCGTCGGGTGCACCCGTTCGCCGTTCTCGATTGGGGATGCCGCTTCGATGTCAGCCGTTGAGAAGATCACTGGTGAGCTGCGGGCCCTGATGGCCGGCGTCGAGCGGGCTCAGGGACTGACCGCCGCCGCCGACCGGCAGGCGCAGGAGGTGGCGCTGCGTGCCGCAGGTGCCGGCTTCCTCGCCGTCGCCGCAGGAGTGGCCCGGGTACGAAGCGCCCTCACCGATGTCCAGGGCGGTCTGGGGAGGATCGGGGATTCGATCGGTGAGGCGACGAAGGCCGTCGCCGCCGTACCCGAGCAGGCCACCCCGCAGGAGACGATCGCCGCGCTGACGCCCGTGCAGAGCGCCGTCGGCACCGCCCGCGACGCAGCCGGCGGTGCCCTCACCCGGACCGGTGAGACCCAGCAGCTCGTCACCATAGTCCTGCAGGGCGGCCAACCCGGACCGCTGCTGCAGGCCCTGGACGGCATCAGGCAGGTCCTGATGCAGGTCGTCGCCCGCACCAGCGGCGCACGGCAGGCCGTCGAGGAGGCGATCGCCGAGGCGCAACGGGTGGGATCAGCGGGTAACTGATCGCCCCGGCACCGGCCGGCATGGTCGAACCACTACGGCGTGGTCGACCTCTTCGGGCTGCTGAAGGCACCCGCGCGGGCGGCGGTGGCCGCGCTGCGGGCGACGCGGTCGGGAAGGTCCGCGTCCGTCGTCGCCCGCAGGAGCAGAAGCTCGTGGTACAGCGGGGCGGTGGTGGCGATGAGCAGCTGGCGTGCATCGGTGTCCGGCGGAATCTCACCCCGTTCGACGGCGCGGCGGGTGATGTCGGCGCAGCGGTCGTACCGGCCGGCCCAGAAGGCGCTCAGGGCCCGGGCGGCCCGCTCGGACCGGAACGACGCGGCGATCAACGCGACGGTCACCGGGTCGGTGGTCAGTGCGGTGTGGACCTCGTGGTTGACCGCGACCAGGTCACCGTCGAGTGATCCCGTGTCGGGCGGACGCCAGGCGTCGGCACCCGCCTCGTCCAGGACGTCGGCCAGCAGGCCACCGACGTCCCGCCAGCGCCGGTAGACCGTCGTGCGGTGGACACCGGAGCGTTCGGCGACCACCTCGATGCTCAGGGAGTCGTAGCCGTGCTGCACCAACTGGGCGAGCGCGGCGTCGAGGACGCGGCGACGGACCGCCGCGCTGCGCCCGCCGGGTCGACGCGTGGGGGCGGTCACCGTCTCGTCGGGATGATCGCTTGTCGGTGGGGGCGACGCCATGCCACGATGCTATCGCTACGTCCGTAGCCTTAACGAGCGAGGTTCCCCGTGACGCCTGACCCGACGGCCCTGCACCCCGTGGCGGCACATCCCCGTGTGGTGTTCCCCAAGCCGCTGGTCACCTCCCCCGGGATCGCCGTCGGGGACTACACCCACTACGACGATCCCGACGATCCGACCGGCTTCGAGCAGCGCAACGTGCTCTACCACCACGGGCCGGAACAGCTGGTCATCGGCAGGTTCTGCGCGATCGCGGCGGGGACCCGGTTCCTGATGGCCGGCGGCGACCACCCGGTCGTCGGCGGGAATCCGGCACGACCGATCCGGCGACGCTTCAGCGACGACGACGTCCACCGGCTGCGGCCCGCCGACCTGATCACCCGGCACTGCCGCACCCTGATGACCGGCACGCCCGCCGAGATCGAACGCACCGCCATCGGGTACGGACTGGAGCGGACCCCGTGACCTCCGTCGTCATCGAGGAACATCCCGTGACCGACGCCGGCAGCGGCCTGTACGGCGTCACCACCGGACCCGACGGCGCCCTGTGGTTCACCCTCGCCCACAGCGGCCGGATCGGACGGATGGTCCCGGGCGAGCCGGCAACCACCTACCTCGTCGATCCCGCCGGGCAGCCCACGATCATCGTCACCGGGCCCGACGGCGCGCTGTGGTTCACCGAGTCGCGGGCCCACCGGATCAGCCGGATCACCACCGACGGCGAGACCACCAGGTTCCCCACGCCCAGCCGTGACGGCGGACCGTACGGGATCGCCCCCGGGCCCGACGGTGCCCTGTGGTTCACCGAGATGAACGCCGACCGCATCGGCCGGATCACCACCGACGGCGCGGCCAGCGAGTTCCCGCTCCCGGTCACCGGCGCCTACCCGTCGGCCATCACGGCCGGCGCCGACGGCGGCATGTGGTTCACGATGAACCGGGCGAACGCGATCGGCCGGATCGACACGGCCGGCACCGTCACCGTGCATCCACTGCCCACCGACGCCGCCGCCCCGGTGGGGATCACCGCCGGCCCGGACGGAGCCGTCTGGTTCGTCGAGATCGCTGCCGGCCAGATCGGCCGGATCACCCCCGACGGCACGATCGTCGAGTTCCCGCTACCGGACCGCACCGCCCGCCCCCACGCCATCACCACCGGCGGCAGCGGCGACCTGTGGTTCACCGAGTGGGCGGGCAACCGGGTCGGCTCCATCACCACCGGCGGGACGATCGAAGTCCACGATCTGCCCACCCCGCGCTCCGAACCGCACGGCATCGCCCTCGGGCCCGACGGGGCCCTGTGGACGGCCCTGGAGAACGGCACCCTGGCCCGGATCGGCCCCGCAGGTCGTTCCCGCGCGGGGTGACGTCATCGACGGTTACTGCTCATCGACCCGGTGGCTGGTCGCGCACATGCAGGCTGAAACCGCTGCGGCCAGCCGCCTCCAGGCCCTCCTTCAACCGCAGTGACGGGACCTCGTAGTCACCGGAGTTCTGCCGCCGGAACGCGATGGGTGCGGTGGTCTCCAGCGTCAGCAGTCGTTCCCTCCACCGTGTCGCGGCGTCCGCGAACGTGTCGTCGGACATCCTGTCGGCGCGGTACAGCACGAACGGCGGCAGCACCTCCAGGCCGGGGTAGTAGAGGATCCCGTGGTGGATCGGGAACAACAGGTCCTCGATCGGGCCGTTGATCCCGCGATCGGTGTAGTGCGACTCCGGGCCGCCGATGGTCACCGAGAGGATTGCCCGCCGGCCGGCCAGCGTCCCCTCACCGTAACGTTCGCCGTAGCGGGTCTCGTCGTGCACGCCCACGCCGTAGGCGAAGTGGAAGGAGAACACCCGGTCCACCCAGCCCTTGAGGATGGCCGGCATCGTGTACCACCACAGCGGGAACTGGAAGATCACCGTGTCGGCCCAGAGCAGTTTCTCCTGCTCGGCCAGCACGTCGGGGGTGAGCGCGCCGGCGTCGTACGCCCCACCCGAACTCGGCACCACCCGCAGCGGGCTGGTGGCGTACCCGCCGAAGTCGGCCGCGTCCACGACGGCCTTCCAGTTCATCGCGTACAGGTCACTCACCCGCACCTCGTGACCGGCGGCCGCGAGGGTGGACACCGCGACATCCTTCAGCGCACCGTTCAGCGAACGCGGCTCCGGATGGGCGTACACGACGAGGGTCTTCACAGCTGGTCCTTTCGACGACCGGGTGTCGCCACCCATGCTCGACGGCCGGACCCGCGCCGTTCAGGCACGCGTGTTCCGTCGGACCGGACTTCCTGGTACTGGCAGGACCACCCGCACGCCCGTCGCCGCAGCGATACTGGAGGTCATGGACGATCTCGCGGGCTTCCTGCGTACCCGGCGCTCCCGGGTCGACCCGTCGGTCGCCGGCATCCCGGCCGACGGCCGACGCCGCGTCGAGGGGTTGCGTCGCGAAGAGGTCGCCCACCTGTCCGGGGTGAGCGTCGACTACTACGTACGCCTGGAGCAGGGCCGCGCCACCCAACCGTCGGAACAGGTCCTCGACGCGCTCGCCCGGGTCCTCGGACTCGACGGGACCGAACGCGACCACCTGCACCGGCTGGCCCGGCAACGCCGCCGCCGCGACAGGTCACCCGGCGGTCGCCCCCGGGCGGAGCTGCTGCGGGTACTCGACCTGATCATCGACGCGCCGGCCCTGATCATGGATCACCGGATGGACGTGGTGGCCGGTAACCGCCTCGCCGGACTTCTCTACGGCCGCACCCCGACGGGCCTGAACACCGCCCGGCACATCTTCCTCGAGGAAGCCGAGCGCGGCCTCTACGCGGACTGGGAGACGTGCACCCTCGACGTGGTCGGGCACCTTCGGCTGGCCGCCGGCAAGCACCCCGACGATCCGCGCCTGGCCTCGCTCATCGGCGAACTGTCCATGGGCAGCGAACGCTTCCGCCGGCTCTGGGCCCGTGCGGACGTGCGCGCCCGCAGCCATGGACGCAAGGCCTTCCGGCACCCGCTGGTCGGACTGCTGGAGCTGCACCAGGAGAACTTCGCCCTGCCGGACGGATCGGGCACGGAACTGATAGTCCTGTCGGCGCCGCCGGAAAGCCCTGCCGAGGACGGGCTGCGCCTGCTGGCCGCACTCAACGACGGCGGAGACCCCCGGGGGAAGGGACTGCGGGTCACCAACCCGACGTGAACCGCGCGCCCCTCTGCCGCCGCGGACCGCTCGTCGGGCAGATGTCGCCCGAGCCTCGACAACCAGAGTCGCACCCGTTGCACTGCGGGCTCAGCCCAGACGGTGTCGGCGGTACCGCGGGGAGGGATCGCCCTCCTGAATGCCGTTCTCGTCCAGCGCGGTGTAGACCGTCAACCAGCCGCTCCCGAATCGCAGGCCCAACGCCACGGCACCGTCCGCCAGGTCACCCCCGGCCCACCGGCCCGGCTCGCACTCGGGTATCCGGCTCTGCCGCATGTCGCACGCCGCCGAAGGTCCCCGCCTTCTCCGCTGCACCCAGCGGCCGACGTCGTCTGCGCTTGAAGACCAGGACCGCGGTGCATCCCCGACAGGGGCGTCAGTCGTCGGCGACGTGCCCGGTGCCGGGGTCGACCATGCCCAGGAAGCCACGGATGTTCCTGACGTGTTCGTCGGGCGACAGGTCAGCCGTCGGGCTCACACCGAAGCCGTAGCCGGGATCCGGCCCGCTGAGCCAGGTGTAGTCGGTGCCGCCGAACCCGTTGGCGCGGAGGGCGAAGGTCTCCCCGTCGACCTCGACCGTGCGGGACGTGCCGTCGGCGGAACCTTCGGTTCCGGGGTGCAGACCGGGCACGGCCGCAGGGTCCGCCGCTCGACCGCCGTCATCGTCAGGGTAGATCGCCTTCACACCGTCATCATGGCGGGTCCACTGCCCCGACGTACGCATTCACGCCGCAAAGCCGCGCCCCGACCGGGCTGCGGGACCGCCCGCCCGGGGATGCTCGGCAGGTCCGGCCGCCGGCACACGGTCGGGGGTGACTCACCACGGTTTGCGGGTTTCTGCGCAGGTTGACCTATCCGAGCACGGCCGCCGCCGCTGCCAGGGTGACCAGCGACAGGGTCGTGGTCAGCAGCACCGCCCGGCTGGTCACCGCCTCGCCGACGCCGTACTCCTGGCCGAAGATGAACGTGTTCTGCGCCGTGGGCAGGCCCGCGCACACCACCACGGCGAGCAGCTGCGGCGCGGGCAGGTGCAGGGCCAGTCCCGCGACGTACGCGACGACCGGCTGCCCGACGAGCTTCAGCGCGGCGATCACGGCCAGCTCGGCCGGCGCGGCCCGCTCGTCCCGCGACGGCGTACGGCGGTGTAACGACGCGCCGAGCGCGACCAGAGCGGCCGGAGCTGCGGCGCCCGACAGCAGGGTGAGCGTCGCGTCGGCCGTCGCCGGCAGCCGCAGGCCGGCAGCCGAGCAGGCGACACCGAGCAGGGACGCCAGGATCACCGGGTTACGTACCGGCAGGGAGGCGATCCGGTGCATCCGTACCCGCCCGGCGGGGTCGCGGTGCCGGTCCAGGGCGACCAGGATCACGGGTGCCACCACCAGCACCTGCAGCAGCACCACCTGCGCCAGGAACGCCACGTCACCGAGCACCTGGGTGGCGATGGGGATGCCGAGGTTCGCCGAGTTGACGTACCCGGCGGCCATGCCCCAGACGGGTCGTTCCCCGGGCGCGCGACCGAACAGCCGGCTCGCACCGAACCACCCGCACCCGACCACGGCAGCCGTGCTGACCGCGAAGGCGAGCAGGGGGCGGCCGGCGAACCCGGACAGCGGCATCCGGGACAGTGCCAGAAACAGGGCGGCCGGCATCGCCAGCTGGAACACGAACCGGCCGAGTACCGCCGCCCCGGCCTCGCCCAACAGGCCCCACCGACAGGCCGCGTAGCCGACCACGGTGAGGATCCAGATCGGCACGAACGCCGACACCAGACTCATCCGGGTGTCACCGACGGCCGGACGAGGGGGCGCCGCGCCCGGTGGCCGGCGTCCCCGGGTACCCCGTCATCAGTATCGCCTCGATCCGCGTCACCCCGGGACGATCACCCCGGCGGCCCTGCCACCGGCCGGCTTGCGTCTCGTCTCCCGCTACCGTACGGACGTGGCGCGGGTACCGGTGACCGGCATGTCGGGCGCGGGAAAGACGACGGTCCTCGACGAGCCTCACCGGCGGGGTTTGCGCACTGTCGACACGGACCACGGCGGCTGGGAACTGACGTGGAGCCACCGTCGGACTCGACCGACCTGGCGGACACCATCGAAGTGCTGCTCGGGGAGGAGCGCTGATCGTCGACCGCATGTCGTGCTCGGGCCGTGGCCCCACCGGTACTAGACTCGCCGGCCATGGGCCTGCTCACCTTCAGCCTCAACGTCACCCTGGACGGTTGCGTCGACCACCAGGAGGGGATCGTCGACGACGACACGCACGCTTTCTTCACCCGGCTCATGGACGAGAGCGGGGCGATGCTGTGGGGTCGCGTCACCTACGAGATGATGGAGAGTGCCTGGCCGGCCGTCGCTTGCGGCGACCAGGAGGCACCGCCTGCCATGCGGGAATGGGCGGCCAAGCTGGAAGCCAAGCCCAAGTACGTGGTGTCGACGACGCGCACGGACTTCCCGTGGACCAACAGCCACCACATCGCCGGTGACCTGCGCGAGGGTGTACAGAAGCTCAAGGACGCGACCCCGGCCGGGGTCCTGCTCGGCAGCGGCAACCTCGCGACCGAGCTGGACCGGCTGGACCTGATCGACGAGTACCGGATGCTCCTGCACCCCCGGATCGCCGGTCACGGCCCGACCCTGCACCAGGGTGGGCTGCCCAGCACCCGCCGACTCGAGCTGGTCTCGGCGAAGCCGTTCCGCAACGGCGCGCTGGCCCTGCACTACCGCCGCGCCGACTGATCACCGGAGTCCGACGTGGAGCTCCCGGAGTCCGGCCGCCGCGCGCGGATCACGGACCGGTGCAGGCGTTGGTGATGGTCGAGGTCCACACCTCGGGGTGGGTGAACCAGAAGTCGTGCGGTACGTCCGCAACGGTGGAGAACCGTCCGTGTGGCACGAGTGCGGCGAGCTGCGCCAGGGGCCAGGACGGGCGGATGTCGTCGCCGGCGGCGATGAAGTGCATCGGTACGCCGCAGGTGGCGAGCCCGCGCCACAGGTCGGCCCGGTGGGTCCATTCGGTGAACGAGTCGCCGAGTGCCGCGTGGACCTCGGGTACGTGGTCGATGTCTACCACCGGCTGGGTCGCCCTGCCGGCCTTGTACGCCTCGGTCCAGGTCTGGTCGCGTTGCGGTCCCCTACCGGCGATGCTGACCACCGCGGCCACCGCCTCCGGATGGTCGACGGCGTAGCGCACCGCGAGATCGCCACCCCAGGAGTGACCGGCGACGATCCAGGTGACGACACCGACTGCGGCCCGGATGGCTTCGAGGTCGGCGACGGCTTGTTCCATGGTGTGCGGGCCACCGGTCGAGCGGCCGACGCCGCGCGGCTCGGGGTACCAGGCACGGTGGCCCCGTGGCGCGAGTTCGTCGTGTTCCAGGTACTGCACGCATCCCGGGCCGCCACTCAGGACGACGACGTCGGGCCCTTGACCGGTGACTCCCACGTGCAGGGTGGCGGTTCCCACCTGAACCGTCCGGGATTCCATGTCCGGGGAAGCTATCAGCCGAGTTCGTAGCGACCAGCGGGATGCCGCCGGCCGGCCGTGGTCACCCTGTTCTCACAGCTCGACCAGGGCCAGCGTCCACTGGCCGTGAGCGTCCTCCCAGAGGGTGACGATCTCGCCGACCGGGACCGAGTTGTACTCGTGCCGCTCGTCTTCCTCGTAGTAGTCGCCGTCCTCCTCGGCCGCCGCGACGATACGCAGGGCGTCCTCGCGGGTGCCGTCGGTGGCTGCGCGGATGCGGGAGACCCGCCACGGCACACCGCTGAGGTCGCGGCCGACGAGCGCACTGCCGGGCACGAGGTTCTTGTCGTCGTCATCGATCGCGAAGAGGGTGCCGGGTCCGTCGACCAGCAGCGTGTCGGTGTCGCCGATCATCAGGCCGTCGTCGACGACCTGTCGTTCGCCGCGGAGCACCGCCGGGTCGAGCCAGGCCGGCCGCCGGTCGAGTCCGACCTCCCTGATGAAGTTTCCCCAGGCGTAGAGCGCATACATGCGCGCATGCTATCGAGCGGCAGGATCCTCGCCTGTTCGGGAGGAGCAGCACCCCGGTGGGCCTCATGCCTGCCGGTGCGCAGCTCGACAGGTCGACCAGACGGCGACGGCGAGAGCCACCAGCACGGCGCTGACGATGACCGGGCCGTGCACGCCGAGGGCCTCGATGGCGAGACCGCCGACGACGGGTCCGGTGACGGCACCGATGTTCAACGCGACGGTCGCGAAGGAGCCACCCATCGTGGGTGCGTCGCGCACGGTGGCGATGATCCGGGCGATGAGCGTGCTGCCCAAGGCGAAGGACAACCCGCCCTGGGTCAGGGCGAGGATCCACAGCGCCACGGGGCTGGCGACGGTGAACGCCAGCAGCACCCAGCCCGCCGTGAGCAGCGGCCCGGTGACAGTGATCAGCGGTCGCCAGTGCCGGTCACCGAACCGTCCGGCCACGGTGACACCGAGGAACGCGCCGGTGCCGAAGACGGCGAGCAGCAACGGCACGGTGCGTTCGGTGATCCCGGCCGGCCCGGTGGCGATCGCCGAAAGGTAGGTGAAGGTGGCGAACGTCGCGGCGTTGACCAGCACGGCCAGCACGATGTTCCCCTGTGCCGGACGCCGACGCAGACTCGCCAACTCACGGCCGATGGCGCTCCCGGCGTCCGCTGCGGCGCTCTGCCGGGGGTGGGTCGGCGTGGCCGCCAGAACCGCGACCAGCGCGGGCAGGCAGAGCAACGCGATCGCCCACAGGGTGGCGCGCCAGCCCAGCACGTCGCCGACGAGGGCACCGGCGGGCACTCCGACGATCAGCGCCAGCGTGGTGCCGCCGAGGATGACTGCCAGCGCGCGGGTGTGCCGCTCGGCCGGCACGATGCGCGTCACGGTCGACAGTGCGACGGCGAGGAACCCGGCGTTCGCCAACGCGGCCCCGATCCGCGAGGCCAGCAGGATGGCGAAGCTGTCGGTGACCGCGCCGATGACGTGCGCGGCGATGAACAGGGTCAGGAAGCCGGCCAGGGTCCAGCGGGGTGGGAGCCGGCGGGCAGCGGCGGCCATCGCCGGCGCGCCGATGACCATTCCCAGGGCGAAGCCGGCGGTGAGTAGCCCGGCCCGGCCGAGCGGAACCGCCAGGTCGGTGGCGATGCCGGGAAGGATGCCGGCGAGGACGAACTCCGAGGTTCCCTGGGCGAACACCGCGACGGCGAGCAGATAGAGGAGGACGGGCATGCGTGAGCCTTCCGAAGCAGGGACGTGATGGGTGGCAGGCGGGTGGCACTGCCGGTGCTCCGGACGCGCAGGAACTCACGCGACGTCGCCGCCGACCGGGTCGGCGCGGCTCGTCAGCGCAGGGGCGGGGGCATCTGGGGCTACCGGGAGGCCGGCAGCCCTGACCGGTCCGCTTGGGGAGAACTCACCTCGCGAGGCTACCAAACGGGCCCGTTGTCGCTGGTGGGCGCGCGACGACGACGCCCGCGGGTCATCTCGACCCGGTGCGCGTGGTGGCGGGGCTGACCCGGGCGACAGGTCAGAGCTTCGGCCGACAGCAGCCGGGTGGGTTGGTGGCGAGGCCACCAACCCACCGCGCCGGGGACACGACCAGCAGCGAGCACCGGCGATCCCCCGGATCGGGAAACGCCTGTCCGGCGGAGGTGCTAGGCGGTCCCGCGCCGGCCCAGCCACGTCAGGATCGCCCCGGTCGTCTCCTGCGGCTTCTCCTGCTGGATCCAGTGACCGCAGTCCAGACTGACCACCTCCACGTTCGGCACGAATGCCGTCAGCCGTTCCGCCTTCGCGACCGGGTCGCGGTCGCCGTAGATCATGAGGGCGGGCTGTCGGATGATCGGGTCCACGTCGGCCAGCAGACGCCAGTTGCGGTCCAGGTTCCGGTACCAGTTGATGCCGCCCGTGAACCCTGCCGACTCGAAGGCGGAGACGAAGACGGCCAGGTCGCTGTCACTCATGACGGGCTCCCCGGGCGGGGTTTGCGCCCTGGCGAGGTTGATCAGCGCATTGCCCGGCTGGGGCGCTGCGGGGGGTACGTTCCTGCGGTACAGGTTCCGCAGGAACCGGGACGTGTCCTGCTCGAACACGGCGTCCGCGACGCCCGGCTGCCGGTTGAAGTGCACGAAGTAGAAGTCGTCGCCGAGGGCGGCCGCCATGGCCTCGATCCAGGGCGTCTCGCCGCGCTCCTGGTAGGGCACGCTCAGCGCCACCACGCCGTTGACCCGGTCCGGGTGCAGCAGGGTCAGGCCCCAGACGACGAACGCGCCCCAGTCGTGGCCGACGAAGGTGGCGTCGGCGTAGCCGTAGTGGTCGAGGAGGGCGACGAGGTCGCCCGACAGGTGTGCGATGTCGTACTCCGTCACGTCGGTGGGCCGGGACGAGGTGCCGTAACCCCGCTGGTTCGGGACGATGACGTGGTAGCCCGCCGCAGCGAGGGCCGGCACCTGGTAGCGCCAGGAGTACGCGTGCTCCGGCCAGCCGTGGCAGAGCACGACGGGGTTGCCCACGTTCTGCCGGCCGGCTTCGAAGACTTCGAGGTGCACGCCGTTGACCGGAATGTGGGTGGGCTCGGGAAAGTCGATGGTCATGCCGGCATCCTGCGGACCGATACCGGTCACCTCCTGACCGGTTTTCGTGGCAGTGTCGTCCGGGTGCGAGCCGACCGGTTGATGGCCCTGCTCCTGCTGCTGCAACAGCGCGGCCAGGTGACCGCGGCGGAGGTCGCCCGGGAGTTGGAGGTCTCCGAGCGCACCGCCCGCCGCGACCTCGACGCCCTGGGCATGGCCGGCGTGCCGGTGTACTCCGTGCAGGGCCGGGGCGGCGGCTGGCGCCTCGTGGGCGGTGCCCGTACCGACCTGTCCGGGTTGACCGCGGGTGAGGCCCGCGCCCTGTTCCTGGTCGCCGGCCCGGCCTCGTCCGTCACGCCCGTCGCGAAAGCGGCGCTGCGCAAGCTCGTCCGTGCGCTACCGGAGCCGTTCCGGGAGCAGGCCGAATCGGCGGCGACGGCGCTCGTCACGGACCCGCGAGGCTGGGGGGCGAGCCAGGTCGAACGCCGACCGCCGCGGTTCGTCGACGAACTCCAGGACGCGGTGATCCGCGGCGTCCAGGTCCGGCTCGGGTACGTCGACCGCGACGGCACCGCTACCGGGCGGAGGGTCCACCCGCTGGGCATCGTCGCCAAAGGCCCGGCGTGGTATCTCGTCGCGGGCACCGAGACCGGCCGGCGGACCTTCCGGATCGACCGGGTGTCCTCCGTCGATCCGACCGCCGATCCCGTGCACCGGCCGGAGGACTTCGACCTGGCCGGGAGCTGGCGCGAGATCGCCGACGAGGTCGAACGCAGGCGAACGCCCGTCGAGGCGCACGCGATGTGCGCGCCCCACGGGATCGGCGTGCTCCGGATGGGGTTCGGTGCCCGCCTCGACGTGGGAGGTGCCACGGTTGACGGCCGTGTCGAGGTCGTGATCCGGGGCAACGACGAACGCAAGCTCGCCGGTGAGCTTGCCGGACTGGTCGACTACCTGGAGGTGACCGGCCCCACGGGGGTGCTGGACCATCTGGCCGCGATCGGCACCGTGCTCGTCGATCGATACGGCCCACAGCGGCAGGGAGCCCTTACGGCAGAACGGTGATCGAGGTCGGCGCTGGCGCTGCACGGTCGGGGCCGCTACCGCGACGGCAATTTTGTCAAGCCATTGAACTAATCCGGTTGCTGGACGTAGGGTCGGGTACCGCCGAGCTACGGAGGAACCGCCATGGGTGGCGCGAGGACTCTCGTCGCCGGGGTCGACTCGTCGACCCAGTCGACCAAGGTCGTGATCTGCGACGCCGAGACCGGCGAGGTGCTCCGCGCGGGCCGCGCCCCGCACCCCGACGGCACCGAGGTCGACCCGCGGGCCTGGTGGGCCGCGTACGAGCAGGCCAGCGCCGGCCTGCTGGACGGTGTGGCCGCGATCGGCGTGGCCGGACAGCAGCAGGGCATGATCTGCCTCGACGAGGCCGGCGAGGTGCTGCGTCCCGCCATCCTCTGGAACGACACCCGCTCGGCGCGCGCCGCCGCCGACCTGACCGCCGAGTTCGGCGGCCCGACGGCGTGGGCCGACGCCGTCGGGCTGGTGCCGGTGGCCAGCTTCACCGTCACCAAGCTGCGCTGGTTCTCCCGCGCCGAGCCCGAACTCGCGGACCGCACCAGCACGGTGCTACTGCCGCACGACTGGCTCACCCACCGGCTGCGCGCGGACGGCGGCGAGCCGACGACCGACCGGGGCGAGGCGTCCGGCACCGGCTACTGGTCACCGGTGGCCGGCGCGTACCGGCAGGATCTGGTGCGGCTCGCCTTCGGCCGGGACGTGGCACTCCCCCGGGTCGCCGGGCCGGCCGAGGTGGTCGGGGAGACCGCCTCCGGCGCGCTGCTGTCGGCCGGCACCGGTGACACGATGGGCGGGGCGCTCGGCGTCGGCCTGCGACCGGGTGACGTGGTGGTCTCGCTGGGTACCTCGGGGTGCGTCTACGGGCTCAGTGACGGGCCGACCGCCGACGCGAGCGGCCTGGTGGCCGGGTACGCCGACGCGACCGGCCGGTTCCTGCCGCTGGTGTGCACGCTCAACGCGGCCCGGGTGCTCGTCGCGGTCGCCGACCTGCTCGGCCGGTCACTGGCCGAGTTGGACGACCTGGCGCTCGCGGCACGACCCGGCGCGGGCGGGTTGACGCTGCTGCCGTACCTGGACGGGGAACGCACCCCCGATCTGCCCGACGCGCGCGGTCTGCTCGCCGGCCTGACCCGGGCGAACGCGTCGGCGGCGAACCTGGCGCGGGCCGCGGTGGAGGGCATGCTCGGCGGCATCGCCGACGCCCTGCACGCGCTGCGCGCCCAGCACGTCCCGGTCGACCGGGTGTTGCTGATCGGCGGTGCGGCCCGGTCCCGCGCGGTGCGGGCGGTCGCGCCGGCGTTGTTCGGCGCGCCGGTGAGTGTGCCGCGCCCGGTGGAGTACGTGGCGCTCGGCGCGGCACGGCAGGCGGCCTGGGCGCTGTCCGGAAACCCCGGGCCACCGCCGTGGCCGGTGGAGACCGAGGAGGTCACCGCCGCCGGCACCCCCGAGGTGTACGAGCGCTACGTCGACGTCCGCCAGCGGGCGTTACCGCTGCTGACGTGACACCGGCAGCGTCCGGGGTCCTCCTGTTCGGTCCTGCTGGTGGCGTCGGAGGGGTTGCGTCCCGCCCGGTGCGGCGCAGCGGGGCACCCGCCCGGTGGCGGGTGCCCCACTCGTCCGGGGGTGGGCTACCGGAAGGTGACGTCGCTCCTGTTGACCTTGCAGTTGGCGTCGTTCCAGCCCTCACCGAGGTAGCTGGGTTCGCTGCCCTTGGGCACACCCTTGTACTTGCCGCAGATGGTGGCCGAGCCGATCACGACCACGCGGGTGATCGTCGCGGTGTCGTTCCAGTTGCTGTTGATGCCGGCGAGCATGTCGATGTCGTCGACCAGGACGTTGTCGATGCGCACGTGCCGGGTGTACGAGGTGGTGCAGTTGCCGCAGCCGCGGTACAGCTTGCCGGACCCCTTCAGGTAGAAGCCGGAGATGTTGACCGTGCCGTTGCCGTTGTGCTGGAAGGTCTTGTCGCTGCCGCTGCGCGCGCCGCCACCGATGACGTACGAGGTGCCGCCGTTGGTCTGCTTGAAGGTGGCGGCGTCCTCACCGATGTCGTTCCACCACACGTTGCGCAGGGTGCAGGTGCCTTCGCAGTGCACGCCGTCGCCGGCGGGCGAACCGAGGATGACGTTCTGCAGGGTGCCCCCGTTGGCGATCTTGAACATCGGGTCCTGCGACTCGCTCTGCCCGCCGTCACCGATGCAGCAGTAGGTCTTCATGCCGCCGTCGAAGGTGCCGGAGACGTTGACCGTGCCGGAGATGCCGACCGAGCCGGCCGACGACGGCCACGCTCCGGTCGGCGTACCCGGGTTGCCGGTCGGGCCGGACGTCGGACCGCCGGTGGGGCCGGCGGTCGGGGTCGACCCGCCGCTTGCGTACGTCTCGAACTCGGCGATCCGTGGGGTGCCCGACGCGCTGGTGATGACGAAGGAGATCTTCTTCAGCGAGGTCGAGGAGAAGGTGATGGTGCTCGGGGCGCTGCTGCCGCTGGCCAGGACAGCGCTCGTGTCGTTGTTCCTGAGCTGCCAGCCGCTGATCGATCCGCCACCCGGGGCCTGCACGATGACGGCCGAGGACACCGTGGTGGCACTGCCCCACTTGACCGAGATCGTGCCGGTCGAGCCGCTCGGCGACCAGTAGGTGCCGGTGTTGCCGTCGATGACGTTGCCGTAGCTGGTGCCGCTGGCCTTGCTGGAGCCGTCGGCACCGGCGCCGAGGCTCAGGTTCGTGGCGGCGGAGGCGCTGGGAATCTGCAGTGCCAGCGCGACGACGGCACCTGCGACCACAGTGACACCGCCGGCCAGCCATCGCGAGGTGACTTTGCGTCTCATCTGGATCCAACCTTTCGAGCATGAGCGCCGGGACGGGAAAGCGCTTTCCATCCAACGATAGGGATCGGTCGATGATGAGGCAAGGGTCACACCGTGTTCATCTGCCGAGACGCCGGCGCTGCTGCGCGCAGGAGCGGTGAGCACACCTGTCGGTCTGCTCGGACCACCTCCGGTCGACCTGCCGGGCGCCCCGGGGATCGCCGGTCGGGCGGACCCGCTCGACAGGCTGATCGGGCTGCGGTCGCACTGCCGGGGGTCCTTCGACGACCAGCTCCACAGCGTTCCGGGCGGGAAGGGCCCGGCTCGTTCTGCATTCCCTGCGGATCGCCGCCGACCAGATCAGAGCGCTTCATCTCACCCCGGCACACTTCCGCCCGACATCGAGGTGGGTGACGTCTATCGATGCAGTGCGCGAGCGCCGTACGCCTGGATCATGGCCGCACCGCGGCCCTCTACCTCCGGCCCGTCCGACGCCCGGCGTTCACCGGCCGGGGCGACCGCCCGGCTCGCGCCGGCCGGGGCCGGTCGTCCCGGCTCAGGACCGGCGGGCCCGCAGCGCTGCCGTCCCCGCAGGCGAGTCCCCGGGTGGCGCACCGCCTTCCGACGGTCGTTCCACCACCGACGGCGGAACCAGGGAGAAGACCGGTGGCGAAAGGGGGCGCGGCCACCGCCCGACAACGGTGGTTGCCGAGCGATGACCGCGGGGACGGGTGCGGGATCAGGCCGCGATGGTCTGCAGGTAGACGGTCCCTCCACAGGAGAGCGTGCTGAGGTTCTTGAACCACATCGCGAGCTGACGCTGCGATGATCCGTCACTGTTGATGCGCTGGACGTAGACCACGCGGGTGACCTCGAACTGGCAGTAGGTGGGGAAACTGCCCTGGGGTGACGGGCCGATCACGTAGGCCGAGGTGACGGGATTCGCGTTGTTCCAGGTCGTGGACCAGGTGCTGCCGGGGCCGACGGTTGCCATGGAGAACTGCGATCCGATGGTGGTGGAGCCGAGCCGGATGTCGGTCTGGCAGGTGATGGTCCCCACGTTCTTGACCTCGACCCAGATCTGCCGGAGGGAGCTGCCCGGCTGCACGGTCCAGATGCGGGTCACCTGGAACTGGCAGGCCGCCGAGCTCGTGGCCCCGTTCGGGTTGAGACCGGCCACCCAGATGGTGTTCCAGGGGACGTTCCACAGGTGCGTCTGGGTGCCACCGGGGCTGACGCCGCCGGTCGACACCAGGGACGTGCTGGTCACCGCCGTGAGTTGCACCGTCGCACCACAGGCGATCGAGCCGACGTTCTTGACGGTGAACTGGTACTGCCGCTCCCCACTGGGCAGTTGGACGTACCGGCTGTTGATCGTCTCGAACTGGCAGGTGGCCGAGGTGGTGGCACCGGCCGGGTTGTAGCCGACCACGTAGGCGGCGTCGGCCGGGGCATTGGTCCAGGTCCAGCCCTGGGTGCCGCCGGCCGAGACGGTGCCGGTGAACCACGCCGCGGCGGTGCCGATCCCGCCCTTCGCGGCCGGGCCCAGTCCGTTCGACGCCGCTGCGGCGGCCCGCGCGTCGCGCAGCGACGACGGCGATGGCTGCGGCGGCTGCGGAGACGCGCCGGCCTGCGCGACCCCGGACGATGCGACGACCATGCTGAGCGCCGTCACCGCGAGGAGAACCGCGCGGATTCTTCGTCCCATTGAAGCTCCTTTATCTCGTATTCCGGGCCGTCCGCCCGGCTCCATCAGGCTGCGCGGTGCCGCTTGCCATCGGCTAGCCATCCGATAGCCGCCCTGGCAGCTACGCATAGAATCGTCATCGATACATCGATGTGGGGGCTGGATGACATGGCGCTTGCTCGGCCCGGTCGAGGCCGTGGTGCGGGGCGAGCGAGTGCCGCTGGGGCGACCCCAACAACGCGCGGTGCTGGCGTATCTGTTGCTCAATCCCAACGTGGTGGTGTCGGCGGAACAGTTGGCCGAGGCGCTGTGGGGCGGTGCTCTCCCCACCCGTGCACGGGCACAGGTCCAGGTCTGCGTCTCCCGCTTGCGGCAACTGACCCGGGCGGCCGGTATGCCCGAGACGATCCATTCGGATTCCGGCGGATACCGCCTCGAGTTGGCCGGCGACGACCTGGATGTGGCGGTCTTTTCCGGGCTGACCGAAACCGCACGCCGGCACGCCGACTCCGGCCGGCACGAGCGGGCCGCGACCCTGTTGCGGCAGGCGTTGGCGTTGTGGCGGGGACCGGCACTCGCCGGCGCGTCCGCCGCGTTCGTACCGGCGGCCGCCGCCGGCCTGCACGACAAGCGGCTCGCCGCGTCCGAGGACCTGTCCGACGCCGAGTTCGCGCTCGGCCGACACGCCGCCGCGGTGGCGCCGTTGCGCGAGCTGGTCACCGCCAACCCGTGGCACGAGGGACTCGCCGCGCGGCTGATGACGGCGTTGGCCGGATCGGGGCACCAGGCCGAGGCGCTGCGGGTGTTCGAGCGGATCCGCCGCCTCCTGGCCGACGAGCTGGGCATCGAGCCGGGCCCGCGCCTCGCGGAGGCCCACGTGCGGGTGCTGCGGCAACAGTTCCCGCCGGGCGGGCCCGCGCCGTCGGTCCCACAGACCGGTCTGCGTCCCGCCCAACTGCCCGCCGGGCTGGCCACCTTCACCGGCCGCGGTGACGCACTCGCCGCGTTGGACACGATGCTGAGCCGGGCGCGGGAGAACGGCGCGCTGGCGGTCGTCGCGATCGTCGGGACGGCCGGGGTGGGCAAGACGGCGCTGGCGATCCGTTGGGCCCACCGGGTACGGCCACTGTTCGACGACGGGCAGCTGTTCCTGGACCTGCGCGGTTACTCCCCCGGCGCGGCGACAGCGCCACTGGACGCGTTGTCGCGCTGCCTGCGCGCGCTCGGTGTGCCGCCCACCCGGGTGCCGGACGACGTCGACGAGGCGACGGACCTCTACCGCAGCGTGCTCGCCGACCGGCGGGTGCTGATCCTGCTCGACAACGCCCGCGACACCGCGCACGTACGGCCGCTGTTGCCCGGCGGCGCCGGCTGCCTGGTGATCGTGACCAGCCGGGACGGCCTCGGTGGGCTGGCCGCCGGGCACGACGCGCAGCGGCTGTCGTTGGACGTGCTCGCGTCGCAGGAGGCCACCGAGCTGTTGACCCGCGTCATCGGCGCGCAACGGGTCGCCGGGCAGCGGGAGGTTCTCGCGGAACTGGCCCGTGACTGCGCGCACCTGCCGCTGGCCCTGCGGATCGCCGCGGCGGACCTGCACGGCCGGCCGCGCGAGACGGTCGGTGCGTATCTGGCGCGGCTTCGGGCGGGCGACCCGCTGACCATGCTGACCGTCCGTGACGACGAACAGGTCGCGGTGCGTACGGCGTTCGCCGCTTCGTACCAGACCCTGCCACCGCGACTCCAGCGGCTCTTCCGGCTGTTCGGCCTGGTGCCCGGCTGCGACGTGACGGCGGAGTCGGCCGCCGCGATGCTCCGCTGCGACGCCGGCGAGGCGGCGGACATGCTCGCCCGGATCGCCGACGCGCACCTGGCCCAGGAGCGGACGCCTGGTCATTTCGGCACCCACGACCTGCTCGGCCGGTACGTGACCGAACTGGCGGCGGTGGAGGACAACCGGGAGACACTCGTCGATCTGCTGTCGTGGTACCTCCACAGCGTGTACGCCGCAGCCGACCGGCTGTATCCACAGGTGCTGCGCGTGCCCACGCGGCCACCCGCGCCCACCGGGCCACCGATGCGGTTCGCCGCCCACGTCGACGCCCTCGCCTGGCTCGACGCGAACCGGCACAACCTCGTCGCCGTGACCCGCCACGCGGCGCACCAGGAACTGCACGCCTTCGCCTGGTCGCTGGCGGATGCGCTACGCGGATACCTGTGGCTGGGAATGCACACCACGCAGTGGTCCGAGGTCGCGGGGATCGGTCTCGCCGCGGCCCGGGCCGACCGGCACGGGCAGGCCGAGGCGGCGGCCCGGCTGAGTCTCGCCGCACTGCACTGGCGGCTGGAACGGTTCCCGGAGGCGATCGAGGACTATCAGCTGGCGTTGCGCTGCGCGAACCGCTCGGGATGGCACGACGGTGAGGCGGCCGCGCTGGGCAACCTGGGTCCGGTGTTCCGGATGACCGGCCAGCCGGGTGAGGCCCTGCGGGTCATGGAGCAGGCGCTGGAGTTCAACACGCGCAACGGCCGTACCGCGGGCGTCGCGGTCAACCACAACAATCTCGGACTGGTCTGCGCCGACCTCGGGCGGCTCCGGGACGCCGCGGACCATCACCACGCGGCGCTGACCCTGGCGCACCAGGGCGGGGCGACCTCCAGCCGGGCGCTGATCCTGAGCAACCTGGGGGTCGTCCACCACCTTCTCGGCCGGTCCGACGATGCGTTACGGACGCTGAGCGAGGCGCTGGAACTGCATGAACAGACGGGCAGCCGGGGTCGTGCCACGACGCTGTGTGCGCTGGCCCGGGTCCACGGCGACCGGGGCGACCACCAGCAGGCGGCCCGCCTGGCCCGGCAGGCGCTCGACATGGCGCGCGCGCCGGTCGAACCCCGGGTCGAAGCACTCGCTCTGCACGTCCTGGGCGTCGTCGAGGGCAGGACCGGCACCCTGTTGGACGCCCTGCGGACCGCGCGCTCGACCGCCGACCGGTACCTCGAGGCCGATGTCACCGTCAGCCTCGCCGAGATCGACGAGCCTGCGGCACCGTCCTGGTGTCATGCGGCGCTGTCCATCACCCGGCAGTGCGGCTACCTGCTGCTCGAAGGCCGGGCGCTCACCGCCCGCGCCGCGGCCGAGTACCGGGCCGGTGACGTGGCCGCCGCCCGGCGCAGCGCGCGACTGGCGGCCCGGTCGCACGCCCTGACCGGCCACCAGCCGGGCACGGAACGGATCGAGAAGCTACTCGCCCTCCTCGCCGCGGAGTCCTCGCCGGACACCGCCTGCGGGCTCGGTCAGCAGTGAGACGAGTCCGTCGGCGACGAGGGTCGGCCCGCGTCGGGCACGTCGAGGACGAACGCGGCCTCGGGCGGCCGGGGTCCGGGCCCGCACGGCTAACCTGCCTGGGTGCGAACCACAGCTGCGCCTCGCGGCCCGCTGGTCGGCAGGGAGAACGAACTCGGGCTCCTCGACGAGCTGACCGACGCCGCACGGTCGGGCCGGGGCGGGGCGCTGGTGCTGCGCGGCGAACCGGGCATCGGCAAGAGCGCGCTACTGGATCACGCCCGGGGGGCGGCGTCGGAGTGGCGGGTGCTCCTGGCGTCCGGGGCGGAGTTCGAGCGGGAGTTGCCCTTCGCCGCCCTGCACCAGCTGTGCGTGCCGGTGCTGGGCCATCTCGCCGACCTGCCCGTCCGGCACGCCGACGCCCTGCGGACCGCCTTCGGGCTGACCGCGGGCACACCGGACCTGTTCCGCATCGGTCTGGCGACCCTGGAGATGCTGGCTTCCGCGGCCCGGGACCGCCCATTGCTGTGTGTGGTCGACGATGCCCACTGGCTGGATGCGGCGTCGGCGTCGGCGCTGAGCTTCGTGGGCCGGCGGGTGTCCGCCGAGCCCGTCGCCATGCTGTTCGCGCTCCGGACGCCGACCCCGGGCGGACTCGACGAACTGCCGGTCCTCGATGTCGGCGGGCTGAGTGACGTCGACGCGCGGGCGCTGCTCGCGGCGCAGAGCCACCTGCTGATCGACGAGCAGGTGCTCGGCCGGCTCGTCGCCGAGGCGCGGGGGAACCCGTTGGCGTTGCTCGAACTGCCGAGGTCGGGTGGCTACGGCCCACCGGACACGTCGTCGGTGCCCGCCCGGATCGAGCGCGGGTTCCAGGCCCGGCTGGCGCACCTGTCCGACGAGGTCCGTCTCCTGCTGACTGTCGCGAGCGCCGATCCGACGGGCGACCCCGGCCTGTTGTGGCCCGCCGCAGGGAGGCTGGGCGTCGACGTGCCCACGGCCAGCGTGGCCGCGGCCGCCACGGGACTGATCGAGTTCTCCACCCGCATCCGCTTCTGCCATCCGCTGGCCCGGTCGGCGGTCTACCGGGCCGCGCGGGCCGGCGAGCGGTACACGGCCCACCGCGTGCTGGCCGAGGTCACCAGCGCGATCTCGGACCCGGACCGGCGCGCGTGGCACCGCGCCCAGGCCACCGCCGGTCCCGACGACGACGTGGCCGCCGAACTCGCCCGCTCGGCCCAGCGTGCCCGGGCGCGGGGCGGCGTGGTCGCCGCAGCGGCCTTCCTCGAACGTGCGGGAGAGCTGTCGCAGGACGCCACCGGACGGGTCCAGCGGACGCTCGAGGCGGCACAGGCCAGGCTCGGCGCGGGTGACCCCCGGCGGGCCGCCGCGCTGCTCGGCGCCGTCGAGAACGCGGTGCTCGACGAGTCGCAGCACGCGTACGCCGATCTGCTGCGGGGGCAGGTGGCCTTCCAGAGCCACCACGACCACAACGGACCGGCGTTCATGATCCGTGCCGCGCGCCGTCTCGCGGACCTGGACCCGGACCGGTCCCGCAGGTGCCTCCTCGACGCACTCGAGATGAGCCTGCTCGTCGGCCGGGCCAGCGGCGTGATGGAGACGGTCCTGGCCGCGGCCCGGTCCTCGGTGTCGACGCCGCGCCCACCCGATGCCCTGGATCTGCTGATCCTGCTGAAGGAGGAGGGGCACCGGGTCGCCGTTCCGCTGATCCGGCAGGTCCTCGACGGACCCGACAATCCGCTGTGGATCGAACGACCCGCGCTCGCCCTCATGCTCGCGGGTGAGATGTGGGACCCGCACCTGCACGCGACGATCACCGGGTGGCTGACGAGGACCGGCCGCGAGTCCGGCTCGCCGCTGCTTCTGCGACTCGGTCTCGCCCACACCGGCTCGCACGGCGTGTTCGCCGGCGACCTCGGCTCGGCGATGGTGGCGATCGCCGAGGAGGAGGCGATCGCCGAGGTGATCGGCGGCCCACCGCTGCCGTTCCACCGGATTCAGATGGCCGCGATGCGCGGCCGCCGGAAGGAGGCCCTGCAACTCTTCGAGAGTTCCATGATCGCGGCGACGGCGAAGGGCAGCGGCCTCCTGGTCGCCAACATCCACTGGGCGGCGGCGGTACTGCACAACGGCCTCGCCGACCACCCGGCCGCCCTGGACGCCGCCCGGCAGGCCGTCGCCGCAGGCGACCTCTTCCTGGCCAGCTTCGCACTGCCCGAACTGGTGGAGGCCGCGGTCCGTTGCGGCGAGACCGACGTCGCCGCAACCGCCCTGCAATCGCTGACCGAACGCGCCGAAGCCAGCGGCACCGCCACGGGCCTGGGCGTCGCGGCGCTGGCCCGGGGGCTGGTGACCGGGTCCGAGGAGCAGTACCGCAACGCCGTCGAACATCTCCAGCGGAGCCCGCTGCTGCCCTACCGGGCCAGAGCCCATCTGCTGTACGGACAGTGGCTGCGGCGCGAGGGCCGCAGGCGGGAGTGCCGCCCGTACCTGCGCACCGCGCACGGCCTGCTGTCCGGGGCGGGGCTCGAAGCCTTCGCCCAGCGGGCCGCCGACGAGTTGCGGGCCACCGGCGAGCGGCCGCGCAGCCGGTCCGGTCACACGTACGACCAGCTCACCATGCAGGAGGTGCACATCGCGCGGCTGGTCGCCGCCGGTGCCACGTCGAACGAGGTCGCCGCCCGGCTGTTCATCAGCCCCCGCACCGTCGACGCCCACCTACGCAGTGTCTTCCGTAAGCTCGGCGTCACCTCCCGCCGGCAGCTCAGGGATCAGCCCGGCCTGGGGGCGTGACCCGTCCGCCGAGCGGTTCCACCGCCTCAGGCCCGGCCGTGTCGCTTCCCGCCCTGACGCTGTCGGGGAGCGGCGGGTCGGGAGCCCGGCACGGTGGACGGACCGGTGTTGTCCTAAACCCGTTGTTCGCGGCGACCTGGGGTCCGGCAGAACCGCACTCCGGTTCCGCGAACTGTGGACGGGCCCGACGCCCGCGGCACACTGCGCCTGTTGGCCTCCATCGGTGTCATGGACCGGACGTAGGGTCCACGGTGAACGCCGCGGCGTGGTCGGTGACCCACTGTCGGAACGTTCGTGGGGGCGTTCCGAGGATGTCGGCCACTGCGGAGGTGCGGTACGCCGGCTGTCCCAGCGCGGCGTTCCACGCGTTCAGGAGCATGTCCACCGCCGGTCGTGCGGCCTGCGGGGTCCCGCGCCGGAACTCGTCGGGTGACAGTTCCTCGAACGCGACCGGGCGGCCGAGGACGTCACCGATGATGCCCACCTGCTCGGCCTGGCTGAGGGACTCGGGGCCGGTCAGGACGTGGTCGCCACCGACGTGTCCCTCCTCGATGAGCATTCGCGCGACGACCGCCGCCACGTCGCGGTCGTCGACGGGTGCCGTCTCGGCCGCCCCGTACGGCCACCGGACCGGGCTGCCCGCGCGGATCGCGGTGGCCCACCAGAGCAGGGCGTTCGACGCGAACATTCCCGGTCGGACGACCGTCAGGCCGAGTCCGGTGCCGGTGATGAGCCGCTCGATCTCGGCGTGCAGCGCCGCCATCGGGTTCGGTTGCTGGAAGAACGGGTGCGGGGTGCGGTGCGGCGCGGACAGGTGGACGATCCGCTGTGCGCTGGCGGCCAGCCGGTCGACGACGGCCGCCGCGCTCTGCGGTGGGGCGGTCCAGACCAGGAAGACCGTGCTGACGGCGTGCAGCGCGGTGTCGAGGGATGCGGGCGCGGTGAGGTCGCCGGTGACGACCTCGACGGTGGCGGGCAGCGTCGCCGCCGACTCGGAGCGGCGCACGAGGGCACGGACCGGCACGCCCGCGTCGGTCAGCAGGTCGATCACGCATCGTCCGACCCGGCCGGTCGCCCCGGTGACGAGCACCGGCGGCCTGTCGCCGGGTGCATTGGCGACCACGCCGTCGGCGATGGGGGTGCGGGGGTTGTCTGCCTGCCTCATGACCCCATCGAAACGTTACCGAGTTAAAAATGCAACCCGGTAACGAATGTTACCCTGACCGCATGATCGAACGGACCGGGCTGCGGGCACGCAAGAAGGCACGGACCCGGGACGCGATCGCCGACGTGGCGATCTCGCTGTTCCTGACGCACGGTTTCGACCGGGTGTCGGTGTCCGACATCGCCGCGACGGCCGAGGTGTCGAAGCCGACCCTGTTCCGCTACTTCGCGACGAAGGAAGACCTGATCCTGCACCGGTTCGCCGACCACCAGGGCGAGGCCGCACGGGTGGTCCGCGACCGGCGGCCCGACGTGACGCCGATGGCGGCGTTGCACCGGCACTTCCGGGCCGGCCTCGACCGCTTCGAGCCGGTCACCGGCCTCAACGACCAACCCGAGGTGGTGGCGTTCCACCGGCTGGTGTTCAGCACACCGAGCCTGGCGGGACGACTCGTGCAGTACACGCTCGACGACGAGGACGCGCTGGCCGACGTCCTCGACCGGGGCATCGAGGGCCGACTCCAGGCCGCCCAGGTGATCGCGGTCCACCGCGTACTGGCCCGGACCAACTGGCGCAAGATCGCCGATGGGCGGACCGCACGCGACGTCCAACCCGAGGCGGTGGCCGACGCGGACCGGGCCTTCAGTCAACTGCGCCACGGAACGGACGACCCATAGCCCCCGCTCGGGGCCGTCACGCCGTCGTCCGCCCGGCCGCCGCAGGACTGTCCCCGGCGGGGACCGCCTGACCTGCGTGGCGCAGGCACCAGAGCCGACGGGCGAGCGCGACCGCCCCCAGCACACAGCTGACGAGGGACAGCAGTGGCAGCAGTGGCAGCAGCCAGGCGAAGACGATCCAGTACCCGAGGTCGAAGGTCGCGCCGAAGAGCAGGATCGGCAGCACCGCGGGCAGCGTCGCACCCAGCACCGTCGCCAGGGTCAGGGGCACGAGCCGCAGGATCGACAGCGGTCGTCGCGTCGTACGGCGTCGGACGGCCCAGCGGCGCGCCCGGACGGCCGCGGTGACCAGCAGCGCCGCCAGCACCACCGTGAGCCCGAGCAGGACCGCGTTCACGGTGTCGAGCGGATTGCTCATCGGCCGTGTCGGGGTCCCGAGCCGTTCCGCGAGCAGGTTGGCCGACAGCTCGCCGGGCGCGCCGACACTGTTGGTCAGGACGACGGCGGCCCTGCCCGTCGTGGGCGAGAAGACCATGTCCCCGGTCCACGTCGCCAGGGTCCCGCCGTGGCCGATCATCGGCGGGGCACCGGCGGCGGCCGGGCGGGCCTGCCAGCCCAGGGCGTAGTCGCCGGCCTTGGGCTGCACGGTGTGCAGCTCGGTCCGGGCGGCGGCGCTGAGCAGGCCGGCGCCGGGGCCGCCCTGGTTGAACCGCAGCCACCGCACCATGTCGTCCAGGGTCGAGATCACCCCGCCGTTGCCGGCGCACGTCCCCGGCATCTCCGGCACCGCGACGGCGAACCCGAGCACGACCCCGTACCCGGACGGCAGACCTTCGGCGCGATCGGAACACCCCGGCGTCGAGCGGGTGTGGGTCATCCCCAGCGGGGTGAACAGCTCGGCACGCAGGAACTCGTCGAAGGGCTGACCCGACACCACCTCGACGATCCTCGCGGCGATCGTGAAGTTGGTGTTGTGGTAGACCGGTCGGCTGCCCGGTTCGGCGGCCAGGGTCTCGTCGGCCAGCCGGGCCACGGCCTGCCGCGCGTCGCGCGGAGGCGGAAACACGTACTCGTCGTTCGTGCTGGCCGACAGGCCCGAGGTGTGGCTGAGGAGGTGCCGCACGGTGATCGCGGTGAAGCGCGGATCGGCCATCCGGAAGTCGGGAAGGACCGTGACGACCGGGTCGTCCAGCGCGACACGGCCCCGGTCGACCAGCAGCATGACCGCTGTCGCCGTCATCGACTTGCTCATCGAGGCGATCCGGAACGGCGTCCCCGCCGTCACCGCGTCGCCGTCCCCGTCCCGGCCGCGGACGGTCGTCTCGACCGACGAGCCGTCGATCACGGCCGCCGCGACCCCCGGCGTCGCGTAGGCGGAACGGTAGTCGTCGACCAGCCCCCTGCCGGTGGCGTGGGCCGGCGTCGCCGAGGCGAGCGGTACGGCGACGAGCACAGCGGCGACGGCGGACAGGGAGGTCATCCGGGGAGAACGCAGACGGTGGAGAGGCACGACGTCGAACCTAGGCAGGCCGTCACCGACGGTCATCACACCACGGGGTGAGCCGGCACCACCCGGCAGAGTGAAATCTCAGCCGGGCAGATCGTGCCGACCGACCAGCCCGTTCTCGTACGCGTGGATCACCACGTGTACGCGGTCGCGCAGGTCCAGCTTCTGCAGCACGGCCCGGACATGCGACTTCACCGTGTTCTCGCTCAGCACCAGGTCCGCGCAGATCTCGCCGTTGGACCTGCCCCGGGCGAGCAGCCCGTAGATCTCGACCTCGCGCGGGGTGAGCCCGTCCAGCGCCCCCGTCCGGCGCGTCGGCACCTGCCGGACGAGATCGAGGACCGTCGCCGCCACCCCCGGGGCCAGCGCCGACGTCCCGCAGGCCACGTCACACACGGCCTGCGCCAGGACGGCGGGCCGGACGTCCTTGGTCAGGTAGCCGCTCGCGCCGGCCCGGATGGCGGCCACGACCAGGTCGTCGTCATCGAACGTCGTCAGCATGAGCACCCGGGTCGCCGGTGCGATCCGGACGATCTCCGCCGTGGCGGCCACCCCGTCCATGCGCGGCATGCGGATGTCCATCAGCACCACGTCGAGACGGTGCCGCCGGACGACCTCGACCGCGTCCCGGCCGTTCGCGACGTCGTGGGTGACCTCGATGCGTTCGTCGGCCGACAGGACCGTACGCAACGAGGTCCGCAACAGTTCCTGATCGTCGACGAGCATCACCCGGATCCTGGTCATGCCCCCTCCTTCGTGGGCAGCAGCGCTCGCAGCACCCATCCGTCGTCCCCCTCCGTCACCGACAGGGTGCCCCCGGCGGCGCGCACACGTTCCCCGACGCCCAACAGGCCGGTGCCACGGCCGCCGACGGCACGGCGCGCCGAGCTGCCGGGGGCGCGGAGCGCCGAGCTGCCGGGGGCGCGGAGCGCCGAGCCTCCGTCGTCGCGTACCTCCACCTCCAGCTCGGCCGGACCCCACCGGAGCTGAACGGTCACCTCGACCGGCGGTTCGAGGTGACGCAGCGCGTTGGTGACGCCCTCCTGCACGGTACGGAACGCCGCCACCTCGGCGCTCAGGCTCAGCGGCCGCCGCGGGCCCACCTCCGCGAACGTCACCGCGTGCAGCGGGCTGGCCGCCGAGGCCACCATGTCGGCGATGGCGTCCAGCGAGATCGGCACCTGGTCGCGCCGGGCACCGGCGCGCGGTGCCGTGGTGGTCGGCCCCAGGGTGGCCAGCATCGCCCGCAGACCCTGGTGGGCGTCCCGGCCCGCCTCGGCGATGTCGCCGAGTTCGCGGCGGGTCGCCGGATCCGTCGTCGTCACCGCGGCGGCCTCGATCCGCGCGACCATGACGGTGACCGTGTGGGCGATCACGTCGTGCAGGTCACGACGGATGCTGGCCCGCTCGTCCGCGACGGCCGCAGCCAGCCGTCCGCTCTCGGCCCGCCGGCCCGCCTCGCGCCGCCGACGCACCAGCAGGGCGGCAGCCCACACCCCGCCGACCACGAGCGTCAGCAGCCCACCCTCGACCAGGAGGGTCCATCCGGGGATCCCGGGGGGCAGCCGGTCCCAGGCCACCAGCTCGGCGAGGACGATCCCGAGCACGGCAACCGCCAGCGCGACCACCGAGGACCTGACCGGGACGAGGCCCGTCAGCCACCACAACGTGACGGGGAACCACAGGGCCGACGGCAGCAGGATCGCCGACCAGCTCGGAAAGGAGATCGTCGCCAGGACGAGCATGCCCAGCGCGGCGGTCGCGTACCCCGGCCACGGCCGGCGGCGGGACACCACGGCGGCCCCGTGGAGCAGGACGGCGGCACCTGCCGCGGCGGCGACCTGCCACCCGTCCGCGCCGTAGTACCGGTTGCCCACCAGGGTGAGCACCGTCAGCACCGCCAGGACCCCGTGCGCCGTCACCGTCGCCGGCCGGGCGTCCTGGCGTGGGGTGGCTGTCACGGTGGTCGCCTTCTGGTGGGTTCCTGGTACGAGCCGAGCCCGTCACGACGTGCCACAGGATAGCCAGGCAGGTGGTGCCCCGCGCCGGTTCCCGCACACTCGTGGCACCCGACGAGCCGACCTCGGCGGCGGAGCATCGACCCCCGGGGATGCCGCCCGACAGCTCGCCCGGGGCCACCGGACGCCGGTGACAGCGGGAAGGAGGCTCACCGGTCGTCGAGTGATCCGGGCGACACCATTGCGCCGCACCCGCAGCGGACCGTCCTAACAGGAATCTGAAGAGTGCTGCGGATCCTTCTCGTACGTCCTGATGGTCTGATCTGGAGGTTCGATGAGGAGACTCACACGGATCGGTGCGGCCGCACTGGCCGCCGCCGTGGTGCTGGGGTGGGGACAACCCGTCTGGCCCGCGCCGAACGCCGCGCCCGACGGTGGCGCAACCGGCCGGGGTGGCGGGGTGCCGCCGGTGGGGGTCGGCGCCCAGCCGGCGACGGTCACGCTGATCACGGGCGACCGGATCACCGTCGACCGCGGCGGTCGGGTGACGATCCGCCCGGCGAAGGACCGGGCGGGCATCCGCTTCCGGTCCCACCAGATCGACGGTGAGCTGCACGTGGTACCCGCCGACGCGGTGCCGCTGATCGCGTCCGGTGTGCTGGACCGTCGCCTGTTCAACGTCACCAGGCTGATCGGGTACGGCTACCACGACGCGGCCCGCGACCGGCTGCCGATGATCGTGGCGTACGCGGACCGGGCGACCGCCCGACGGGCTGGCTCGCCGCTGCCCGGTGGCGAACTACGGGTCGACCGGCCGCTACCGGCGATCGAGGGGGCCGCGGTCAGCGCGGACAAGGCCGACCTGGTCGACGTCTGGACGACGCTGACCGGGGCCGCGCCGAGGGCCGCCGGCCGCGTCGCCGGCATCGAACGGATCTGGCTCGACGGGAAACGTCGACTGGCGGTGGACCGGGGGGTACGGCAGATCGGGGCGCCCGCGGCGTACCAGGCCGGCTTCACCGGCGCCGGGGTGACCGTGGCGGTCATCGACAGCGGCGTCGACCTGACCCATCCCGACCTGGCCGGCGCGGTGACCGAGGCGGTCACCTTCCTGCCGGACACCGACCCGGTCGACCGGTTCGGGCACGGCACCCACGTGGCCTCGATCATCGCCGGCCGGGGCACCGCCTCGGACGGGAAGTACCGGGGGGTGGCCCCGGGTGCCTCCCTGGTCTCCGCGAAGGTCTGCGAGCGGTGGTGCGACGACTCGGCGATCCTCGCCGCGATGCACTGGGCGGCGGTGGACAAGAAGGCAGCGGTCATCAACATGAGCCTCGGTGACCGCGACGGGCCCGAGGTCGACCCGTTCGAGGAGGCGGTGAACACGCTGACCGCGCAGACCGGGGCCCTCTTCGTGGTCTCCGCCGGCAACGAGGGCCCGGCCGGGCGGACGGTCGGCTCGCCCGGTAGCGCGGACGCCGCGCTGACCGTCGGCGCGGTCGACCGCGACGGGTCCCTCGCGCCCTTCTCCAGTCGGGGCGCGCGGGTCGGCGACGACGCCGTGAAACCGGACATCACCGCGCCGGGCGTCGGCATCGTCGCCGCCCGGGCCGCCGAGGGCGAGATGGGCGTACCGGTCGACAAGTACCACGTCGCCGAGTCCGGGACCTCGATGGCCGCACCGCACGTGGCGGGCGCGGCGGCGCTGCTCGCCCAGCAGCACCCCGGCTGGCAGGCGACCCGCCTCAAGGCCACCCTGATGGGTTCGGCCAACCCGCACCCGGGTGACACCGCGTACCAGCAGGGCGCGGGCCTGGTCGACGTGGCGCGGGCCATCGGGCAGTCGGTGACCGCCGAACCGCAGAGCGTGTCGTACGGTCGCACGCGGTGGCCCCACCGCGACGACGACCCGATCACCCGGACGGTCACCTTCCGCAACGACGGTACGGAGGCGCTCACCCTCGACCTGGCCTGGCAGATCACCGGGCCCGACGGCAAACCGGCCCCGGCCGGCATGTTCCGCACCGCGTCGCCGCAGGTCACCGTGCCGGCGGGCGGCACCGCCCAGGTGGCGGCCACCGTGGACACCAGCGTCGACGGCGCGGACGGCTACTACAGCGGGCACCTGGTCGCCAGCACCGGGAAACTCCGCACCGTCGTTCCGGTCGGCGTGCACCGCGAGGTGGAGAGCTACGACCTGACGGTCCAGCACCTCGACTCGACGGGCGTGGCGGCGGACACCTACTGGAGTCTGGTCAGCGGGATCGACGTACCGGCGATCGAACCGCTCGACAGGATCTCCGGGGGCCCCGTCACCGTCCGGATGCCCACCGGCCGCTACGCGGTGACCGGCGTCGTCGAGGAGTCCGGTGCGCGGGAGCGCAGCAGCCTGCTGATCCGACCCGAGATCACGCTGACCCGGGACACGACTGTCACCCTGGACGCGCGGCAGGCGAAGCCGATCACGGCGAGCGTGCCGGAGCGCACCGCCCGCCCGGTGCTGGTGCAGACCGGGGTGCTGGTGGACCTGTTCGGCAGCTCCCCGGCGATCATCGACATCGGGGCCACCGGGTTCGCCGGCCTCTACTCGGCCCAACTCGGTGACCGGGCCAGCCACGGGCACGTCGCCGGCTACGTCGCGCACCAGTGGGCCCGGCCGGACGGCGACGGCGGTTTCGCCGGGAGCCCGTACATCTACCACCTGGGTGAGGGCTTCCCCGGCCGGCTGCCCACCGGGTACCGCAGGGACGTGCGGCGCTCGGAGCTGGCCACCATGCGCCACGAACTGCGCGGCGAGCGGCTCGGCGACCAGGTCGAACGGAACATGTCGGCGGAGTTCGACGGCGTGTACGGCTGGACCCTGAGCGCGGGGGTGCCGGTCGGCGACACCTGGACCGAGTACTACAGCACGAAGGCCGTCGCCTGGTCGGGCGGCATCACCATCGGGCAGAGCGTCGACGGGGACACGGAGTTCCGCACGTCGCTCTACAGCCCGCTGCGGCGCTACCGGGCCGGTCGCAGCTACCAGGAGGTGTGGAACACCTCACCTGTCGGACCGACCCTGATCGCGACCGGGAGCCCGTTCAGCAGCGCCGGGCGGATCGAGGACGTGATCCGGGTCGACATCCCGCTGCACGGGGACGCGGCCGGGCACGGCGGTTGGTCCGCCGGTGACACCGGTCGCACGGCGCTCTAACGGGGCGACGAGCTGGTCGCGGAGTACACCGAACCCGCCGACGCCGGTTTCGGCTTCTTCGAGGTGCCGGCGGAGGCGGCCGCGTACCGGCTGGAGGCCTCCTCCCGGCGCAGCTTCACCGAGCTGTCCACCGAGGTCGCCCTGACCTGGCGTTTCCGTTCCGCCCGGCCGGCCTCCGCGGACTGGGCCCGGCTGCCGGTCATGGTGGTGCGGTACGACCCGCCGCTCGACCGCAACGCGTCGGCACCGGCCGGAAAGCGTTTCGAGGTCCCGCTGCGGATCCTCGGCAACGAGGGGGTCACGGTGGCCCCGAAGCAGGTCACCGTGCAGGTCTCCTACGACGACGGCAGGACCTGGCAGCCGGCCACGGTCCGGGCCGCCGGCGCGAACTGGACCGCGACCCTCCAGCACCCCCGCACCGGCGGGTACGTGTCGCTGCGCACCTCGGTCACCGACCGGCAGGGCGACAGCGTCGACCAGACGGTCATCCGGGCGTACCGGCTGCGCAACCGGTGACCCTCGGCTGACCTCGCACAACCGGGAACAGGCCCGAGCCGCGTCTCCGCGGCTCGGGCCTGTTCCGGTGCCGTCCACGCCGTCGACCCGGACCGCCGGGAGGCACGCCGACCTCGTGCCGCTCCGGGGCCGGGCCGCACACCTGGTCAGGGCAGCGCGGCGACGGCCGCGTACAGCCAGGTGGACGCCGGGGCCCGCACGACGGGCTGCGGTGTGCCGTTGATGGTGGCGGTCAGCGCGTGGTACCTGCCGAGCAGCGCGACATGCCGGGCCACCTGCGGCCCGGGGTCGGCGGCGACGATCTGCCGCCGCACCTCGGTCAGATCCCGCTCACCGCAGCGGCTGGCGGTCAGCGCCACCCACCGCGTCGCCAACTGCCGGGCCGCGCGGGAGTCGACAGGTACGCCGGCCTCGGACGCGGCCCTGGCCTGCGCGAGGATCTCGACCTGTTCCGCGGTCTCCGCCCCCGCCGACGGGTCGTCCCGCCCGTGGTCCGCCGCGGCGGCGAAGGTTTCACCGAAGTACTCGCGGACCGCCCGCCGGAACCCGGCGTCACGCACCATGTCGGCCAACTCGATCCACGCGTCGAGCTGCTCGCCGGTGGGGTCCTCCGGCAGCCGGGGCCGCCACGGGCGCAGGTGGTCGACGAACTCCCCCACGTCGAGGCCCTCGGTGACCTCTCTCCAGAACTCCTGCACGAGTTGCTCACGGTCGTCGTCGGACATCGACGCCAGCCGGTGCACGAGACTCACCTGCCCGGCCTCGCTGTCCTGCCGCACCACCGCCCGCAGCACGGCACGCCGGGTACGCAACTGCCCCATCTGCCGCTCGACGAGCGCCAGATGAGCGGTCGCGAGGTCCCGCACTGTGATCTCCTCGGTCAGCAACCGGCGGATCTCGTCCAGCCCCGCGCCCAGGTCCCGCAGCGTACGCACCAGTTCGAGAGCCGCCACGCCCCGCGCGTCGTAGCACCGGTACCCGGCCCCGGTGTACCCGGCCGGCGCGACGACGCCCTCGTCGGCGTAGAACCGGATGGCGCTGACACTCAGACCCGTACGCCGGGCCACCTCCCCGATCGACAACCAGTCGTCAACAGCGGATCCGACCAACCAACGGCCTCGACGACGGCCTGCCGCGTCGACCATGGCGTCTCACTGCCCCTGTCGGCCAGCCGCCGCAGGTCGTCGACGTTCTCGCGGTCCCATGATCGCTCGAACGTCGGCGTGCACTGTGCCGGACCGACCGCGATAGGGACCGTCACCTCCGGTCCCCGCGCGATCGACCACCCGGAAGGACCGAGGTCACGCGTAGGCACGAGCTTGGAGGTGGTACAGCTCCGCGTAGAGGCCACCACTCGCGATGAGGTCCGCATGGGTGCCGACCTCCGAGACGCTGCCCTGTTCCAGGACCACGATCAGGTCGGCCATCCGCACGGTGGAGAAGCGGTGCGAAACCAGTACGGTGATCGCGCCGGTGTCCGCACGGGTTTCCGTGACGAGGTCGGCGAAGCGCTCGAAGAGCGCTTGCTCGGCGGTCGCGTCCAGGGCGGAGGCGGGTTCGTCCAGGGCGACGAGAAGCGGACCTCGGCGCAGCAGCGTGCGGGCCAGCCCGAGCTTCTGCCACTGGCCGCCTGAGAGTTCGGTGCCGTCGCCGTACCCCCGGCCGAGCAGGCCGTCCAGACCGTCGGGGACGAGCGCCCGGACGGGGCCCGCCTCGGCCCTGTCGATCGCCCGCTGCAGGGCCTGGTCGTCGTCGATTCGGTCGAGGTCGCCGATGCCGGTGTTGTCCCGCAGCCGCAGCTCCAGCCGGGCGAAGTCCTGGAAGAGGGTCGACACCCGGCGCTGCCACCCGGCGGGGGCGGCGGACGCGAGGTCGACGTCATCCACCAGAATTCTTCCCGAGGTCGGCCGGTACAGCCCGCACAGCAGTTTGACCAGGGTGCTCTTACCCGCCCCGTTCTCGCCCACCACGGCAAGCGCCGTGCCTGCCGGGATGTCGAGGGTGACGTCGTCGAGGACCTTCCGGTCGCTGTTCGGGTAGTGGAAGCTGACGTGGTCGAGACGGATGCCGCGAGTGAGGACTGCGGGCAGTTTCCCCGACCCGGGTACGGCAGATTCGGGCGACGCGGCGGCGACACTGCGTAGTGTCCGGATCCGCTCCATCGTGCACCCCGCCGCCTGGACAATCGTCAGCAGGCCGAGTCCATTGGACACCTGGAAGGAAATCTGAGCGGCCAGAGCGATCACCAGAATCACGTCGCCCAGCCCCGAGCCGCCCTGCAACGCCTGCCGAACCACCAGATAGATCGCACCGCCGTAGGCGGCGGCGAAGGTGAGCTGCCCCGCTGCACGCAGCAGGGCAGCTCGAGTCTGGGCCCTGCGTAGCGCGGTAGAGGTGGTAGCCCAGTCGCGCTGGTGGCGTTCGATCAGCATGGCCTCGGCACCCGACAGGCGGATCTCCTTGACCGACGCGAGCATGGTGGTGGTCTCCAGCAGGTGCCGGCCGAGACGCGTCAGCGCAGCGGTGTCCTCCTTCGCACGATCCACCAGACGCTGAGCCCGATTGCCTGCCAGTACGGGGATTGCTCCGGCGACGGGAAGAAGGAGCAGCCACGCGTTGAGCGAGCCGAGCAGGACCGCCGTCAGGCCCATCTGCAGGACCAGGCCCCCGAGCTGTAGAACGGCCTCCAGGGAGGCGCGGGTGCGTGGAAGTTCCTCGCGGACCAACGCCAGGGTGTCAGCGTAGGCCGGAGTGTCCAGTTGTTCGAGGTTGCCGACGCCGTGGGCGAGCGTGATCAGCTCGTTCTGGAGTTCGACCTCGCTGAGGTCGCCCAGTTCGAAGTAGGAAAGGTGGGCGAAGTGGTTCATCATGAGCTCAAAGACCAGCAGTGCTGCCGTTATCAGCGCCAGCCGAGCGGCGGTGCCCGAGTCATGATTGACCGCCGCGGTGGTGAGCGACTTGAGGCATAGCGCGATCAACGGGGTGGACAGGAATCCGGCGGCCAGCATCGCTGAGGCACGCGCGAGACGCCCTGGATCACAGCGGAAGGCGAGCCACAGAAGGTGTCGGACCGCAAGGACCGTGGTCATCGGGCCGCTCCGTCGATCCTCGGCAGGAAGCGTTCAGTCGTCGACGGGTCGGCGGCTTCGTCCGCGGTGAAGCGTTCCGCCTGAATCCTGAAGAGCTCGGCGTAACTTCCGTTGAGTTCCATCAACTGTTCGTGCGTGCCGGATTCGGCCACCCTGCCGTCGGCGAGCACGACGATGCGGTCGGCCTGGCGCACGCTGGAGAAGCGATGCGAGACGATAACACTGGTCACACCCTTGGTCATGTCCAGAAAGCGCTCGAAGAACGCGGCTTCCGCACGGACGTCGAGTTGGGCGGTGGGCTCGTCGAGCACCAGGAGGGACGCCCCGCACTCCAGTGCCAGCAAGGCTCTGGCCAGAGCGATCCGCTGCCACTGGCCGCCTGACAGGTCGGTGCCACCTTCGTACTCGGCGCTGAGGACCGTGTCCACGCCGTGCGGGAGGCCGTCGATGATCTCCTGTGCGCCCGCGCGCCGGGCCGCGGTGAGGAGCGCGTTGCGGTCACCGAGGAGGTCCGGTCGGCCCAGCCAGATGTTCTCGGCCGCGGTGAGATGTAACCGGGTGAAGTCCTGGAAGATCACGGCGATGCGCCGGTGCCAGGCCGACGGCGAGATACCGGCGATGTCGGTCCCGCCAGCGGTGATCCGGCCACTGGTGGGTTCGTGCAATTTGGTCAGGAGCTTCACCAGCGTCGTCTTCCCCGCGCCGTTGAGGCCGACGATCGCCGTCGACGTCCCCGGTGCGAGTTCGAGGTCGAGCCCGTCGAGCACGGCGGGAGCACCGTCGTGGTAGCGGAAACCGACGCCCTCGAAGCGAACGGCCCCGGCCTGATCAAGGACGTGACCGGGGTCGTACTGCCGACCGTGGCCGCCCCCATCCGCCGCGACCTGCTCCAGGCGGGTCAGTGCGTCGTGGGCGGCCAACCCGTAGAGCGTCTGCATGTCACTCTCGGGGAAGAAGACGCCGAAGCGCATGGGAATCAGCACGGCCTGAAGGGCAACAGACAGTTGGAGCAGCGTCAGCGAACCGTTCGTGCCGTCCTCGGCCAGGGCCGACAGCGCCGCGCCGCCACCGAGCAGGCCGAACCCTGCCAGCGCGACGAAAGGCCAGAACAGCAGCCTGCGGCGGGTCGCCCACAACGGCTCCAGGTAGCCGCGTGCCTCCGTGCCATGGCGTTGCCGGAGCCAGGGGACCAGGCCGAGCACCCGTGCCTCCTTGGCCAGCCCGGTTCCGGTCGCCGTGCGCCGCAGGTAGGACAGTCTCCGCCGCGGACCGGCCAGGGTCGCCCGTACCGCGCCGAAGCGGCTCAGCGAGCCGCGTTGGCCGAACCTGATCACGATCGCCGTTGCGGCCACAAGCACACCGATGCCAGGTCCCAGTACCACGGACACCATGACCGCAGCCCCGACAAGTTGGGTGTAGCGGGCGATCAGAGCCAGGGTTCCGGCAGCGGCATCGCCCGGGGTGGGGACCACCCGCTCGAAGCCGTTACGGGCGTCCGAGAGCACATCGAGCACCTCCTGCCGTTCCAGGTCCGCGACCGGGAGATCACGCAACGCACACGCCATCAGTCGGACGGTGCACGCGCCGTCGACCTGACGGATCACCAGTTCAGCCAGCACCGACTGGAACGGGACGAGAATCTGTTGCAGCACGAAAGCGGCGACGGCCAGCATCAGCGCGAGACCGATCCGACCTATGCCACCATGGCCACCAAAATCTGACATGGCATCAGGGATTCTCGATATCAGGGTACTCGTCGCGAGGATGAAGGCGATCGGGAGCAGGCCGACCGCAACGTGGAGCGCACCCGCGCCGGCGATCAGTCCCGGGTGTGCGTAGCGCAGCAGCCGTACAGTGGCGAGCCATCGAACGGCGCGTCGTCGAAGCGGTCCGGCGCCCGGGTCGGGCGTCGTGGAAGGCATCAGGAACTCCCCCGAGTACGTCAGGGCACGCAGGACGAGCAAACGGCACAGGTGAAGGGCATCTCGCCGGGATCCGATTGCGATCGGAGGAGGGAGACAGCGGACTCCCGCGAGCCCGGGAACGCCACTGTCGCCGGGGAAGCTCGCGGTCCAGAGTCTGGCTCAGACCTCGTGTGACGTCAAGAATTTCATTGATGGTCATCTAGTTCGTCTGCACAACGGAACGGATCCCTGATCCGCCACAGGGATCGGTCTAGACAGACCTGCATCGATGTGGTTACCGTTGCACTCCGTGTTCGTCCGGCTCCGCGTGTCCAGTCCGGGCCGCTTCGCACCCTTCGCGTTATCGGAGGCGATGCGCCGCGATACCGGGCTTGTTCGCTGACGTTTCCGCCCTACCCGGAGACAGTTCGTGCGCGAGCCCAGGGCCGCTCCGAACCGGGCCTCAGTGTCGAGGCGCCCCTCCCCCCTTACCAGCGCTTTCCCGTCAGCGCCTGACCGGTATGCCAGATTCTCCGCGTTCCGTGCGGCGCTGACCACCCGGCCGTCGTCGCGGCATCGTTCTTCCATCGTCCTGGCACCTCCACCCGCGTCGCCCTGGGCGATGCCTGACCTGAGGAACCTGGCAATGCAGTACCCCGGCGCCCATTCGTTGACGTTCCAAGGAAAACGATCCGAAACCGCCCCTATGACGTGGGGTCAACGCGCCATCTGGAAGGCCATTCGCTGGCTCGGTGACGATGCTCACTACTTCAACATCCGCCGTATCGCGAAGATCCCGGCCGGTATCTCCACCGAACAGGTCGAGACTGTGCTCAGCGCATTCGTCTCACGTCACGAAGTGCTGCGTACCCGATTTCACGACGAGGGCGACGGGCCCGTCCAGGAGGTCTGGGCCGAGGGCGCGCTGTCCCTGAAGGTGACGGACGCAGCATCCGGCTCCGCCGATGACGTTGCGGTCGAGCTGGCACGGGAGTTGGTGGGCCTGACCTTTCGCCACGCCGAGGAATGGCCCTTCCGATGCGCGCTCGTCCTACAGGACGGACGTCCAGCCGTCGCCGTCCTGGTGTTCTCGCACCTGGCTGTCGATTTCTGGGGCGTACGCGAGCTGGAGCGCGATCTGCAGCAGCTGCTCGACGGCAGCGGGCCGCCGGAACCGCAGTGGCAGCCGCTCGACCAGGCACGCTTTGAGGCGGAGGGTCCTGGTGCCGCCCGCGGTGCGGCCGCAGCGGAGTACTGGCGTCGAACGCTGCACACCGTGCCACCGACGCTGTTTCGTACGGCCACCGGCGAGAGTGGACCCGAGCGCTTCGTCCGGCTGGCGATGGACTCCCCCGCCGTCGCGGTCGCCACGACCGTGCTTGCCGAACGATGCCAGGTCAGCACCGGCACCGTGCTGTTGGCCGCCACGGCGGCCGTACTCGGTGCCTACACCGGGCACGACACCGTGGCGCTGCAGCTCATCGCGGTCAACCGGCATGACGAGCGCAGCCGTCGGCTCGTGGCACCCATGGTGGAGAACGCGCTGTTCGCAATGAACGTCGACGACGACACCTTTGAACAGACGGTACGCCGGACCTTCCTGACCGGAATGAACGCCTACCGTCATGCCCAGTACGACCCGTCGGCCGTCGACGAGATTCTCGACGAGGCGCGCGAACGCAGCCACGGCGCACTCAACCTTGGTTGCTTTTTCAACGACAAACGTATGCACGACCGTTGGGAAAACCTACCGCACACCGATGAGGGCCCGGACGGACTGCGTGCGCTCCTCTGCCGCACCACGGTCACCTTCGTGGGTTCGTGGGAGCGCCAGGACGCCACCTTCTTCCTGCACACCGGATACGCGCCCGACACCTGCCTGCTCTATCTGATGGCCGACACCGAACTGATCCCGCGCCACGACATCGACCTCCTGCTGCGCGCCTTCGAGATTCTCCTGGTCGACAGCGCCACCGGCACTCTCGACCTGGCGGGCTTCCGCTCGACGCGTGCGACGACCAGTACCGAGAAGAAGCTTGGAGAGATCGCCCGATGACCACTAACGCCACCATCTGGGACGACGAGGTCGCCCTCGCCGTCACGCGGCTCACCGCAGCGGCCGAGGACGAGTACTACAACCCCTACCAGACTTTCGAGTGGCCCGAGAGCATCCCCGAGAGCGCGCTGTGGATGAGCGAGGATCTGGTGACGGTGTACGGCACCGCAGCCGCCGCGGAGTTGGACCGCGAGCAGTATCTCGCCCTGTCGAAGTGGGAGAGCATCAACTTCTACAGCCTCAACGTGCATGGGATCCGCGAGCTGATGCAAGAGGTGGTACAGCGGATCCACACCCCCGGTTTCGAAATTCCCACCCCGTTCTTCCATCACTTCCTGGGCGAAGAAAACGAGCACATGTGGTTCTTCGCCGAGTTCTGCCTCCGCTACGGCGGAAAGCTGTTCACCAACCGGTCCATGGCTTTCCCCCAGGAGCAGCACTCCGCTCTGCTGGACAACTTCATCGTGTTCAGCCGGATCCTGATCTTCGAACAGATCGTCGATCACTTCAACAGCAGGATGGCTGCCGACGCCGCCCTCCCGGAGACCATTCGCGCCATCAACCGGGTGCACCACCAGGACGAGTCCCGGCACATCGCCTTCGGTGCTCAACTGGTACGTGCCTTGTGGGTGCGACTGCGTGCGGACGGCGACAACAAGGAGATCGCCGTGGCCCGTCAGTACGTGGGGAAGTACATCGCGAGTTCGCTGCAACAGCTCTACAGCGTGGACGCCTACCGCAACGCGGGAATCCCCGATCCGTTCGCCTTCCGCAGCCGTGTCCTCGCCGACCCTTCCCGCAGCGCCGCCCACGACGCAGTCACGGCCCGTACCGACGCGTTTTACCGTCGGATCGGCCTGTTCGACCAGGCCGCAGCCTGAGCGACTCCGCCGCTCCCTGTCCCGCCCACCTCAACAGGAGCAGGTCACCCATGGCACCGCGCACACCACCCGCCGCCCCGGCCGGAGAACTCACCCTCCTGAACCCCGGCCCCGGCCTGGTCGTCCTCGAACCACAGCGAGCCGCACTCCTGCTCGAACTCGACGCCCTGTTCACCGACATGGCCGACGAACTCGGCGCCTCCCCAGTGGTCGGGCCGCCACTTCTGCCCGCGGAGGGCCTGGCCCGGCTCGACTACTTCCGCAACTTCCCGCACCTCGGCGTGACCGCCGCCCGCTTTCCGGACGGTGCGGTCGAGGCACTGGCGTCCGGGGGCCCGGTGGCGGAGCAGCCGGTTCGACCCACCGGCTACCTGCTGCCGTCGGCCACCTGCTACGGCCTGCTGCTCTCGTTGCAAAGCCAGGACGTCGGCCCGGGACTGAGGCTGACCTCGATCGGCCGCTGCTTCCGCAACGAGGACCACTACGACGGTCTGCGCCGCCTCTGGGGCTTCCATATGCGCGAGATCGTCTACTTCGGCACCGCCGAGGGAGCCCGCGAACACCTGGCCCGCTCGAAGGAACTGCTGGAGACTCTGGCCGGCCGACTCGGCATCGAACTGTCGTACCAGCCCGCGAGCGACCCGTTCTACGACAGGAGCGGCTCGCGGGCCAAACTGATGGCCCTCGACCCCGTCAAGTATGAGTTCGTCGCCTCCGACGGCACCGCCATCGCGTCGGTGAACAGGCACCGCAACTTCTTCGGCGAACGGCTCGGTATCACCAGCGCCGGCGCTGTCGCACACAGCAGCTGCACTGCTTTCGGTGTCGAACGCTGGATGCACGCGATGTTGCAGGCGCACGGCACGCCACAGAAGGCGCTACGGCAGGTCCATGATGTTCGTGGCTGACCTTCCCGATGTTCCGGCTGCGAGGGTGACGGCGGCGGCGGAGCGGGGGGCGCGAGCCCTCGGAGTCGAATTTCCACTCATCCAGGCAGGCATGGGCGGCATCGCCGGACCGGCGCTCGCGGCAGCGGTCAGCGACAGCGGCGCGCTCGGCACCGTCGCCCTCTACAAGAGCAACCCGGAGCAGAGCGCCGCGCTCGTGGTCGACACTGCCGCGCGCACGAGACACACCTTCGCGGTGAACGTGATCCCCGAGGTCGCCGGACGGCTGCTCACCGATCAGGTGGGCGCGCTGCTCGCCAATGCGGACCGGCCACTTCTTCTGAACAGCTACGGCCTGCTCCCCGAGCCGGAGGCGGCACGGGTGCTGGCCGCCGGACACCGCCTGCTGATCCAGGTGGGCACCGCCGCCGACGCCTCGGTCGCGGCCGGACTGGGCGCACACGGCGTGGTGCTCCAGGGCATCGAGGCCGGCGGCCACCACCTCGGGACACTGGGCACACGCGAACTGCTCGCCCAGTACGACCAGGAGCCCGCGGCGTTCGTCGCCGGCGCGATAACCACCGGCACCGACCTGCTCGGTGCCCTCCGGGCCGGTGCGTCCGGCGCGCTGTGCGGCACCGCGTTCGTGGTCACTGCCGAGTCGGCCGCGCACCCCTCCTACAAGGCGGCACTCCTGCAGGCCGGCCCCGAGGACACCGTCGTTACCGACCGCTTCTCGATCGGCTGGCCGGGACGTGCGCACCGGGTGCTGCGCAGCCCCGTCACCGACGCGCCGCAGCCGCTGCCCGCGACGCTGATCGCCTGGACCAGCGTGATGGGTGAACGCCGACCAGTCCCGCGAGGTTCCGCCGCCGCACCCACGGAGGAGGCCGAGGGCCACGTCGAGCAGCTGGCCCGGTACGCGGGCCTCGGGTGCGCCGCACTCCGGACGGTACAGCCGGCCGCAGCCTACGTCGCCGGTTTCCGCGCGGAGTTCACCGCGGCCCTCGCCGCCCTACGCGGAGACGGGACGGCCGCGGCTGTCCCGGTCCCGACCGGGAGGTCGCGATGACCGGATCGCCGCTGCACGCGGCGCTGGAGCAGCCCACCGGCGCACGCCGCGAGTCCTTTCCCGGCCGTGCCGGGACGTCGACCGGGTCCCCATCCCGTGCGTGCGACAACCCGCCGCACCGCACGGCCCACGCGGGCTGGCCAACCATCGCAGCGAACCGGAACAGAGCGCACTGACCACCGTCCGCGGCGGCGCTGCGCCCCGAAGCGGCGTGCCGACGGCCAGCCCTGCGGAGAAGGTCCAGCGGCGTCGACCAGTGGCCACTGACCATCACCCCGGCCGGGGAAGTGAGCCGCCGCCGCTGGTGACCGAACTCCGGCTCCTCGGATCCGTCATCCCACCGTTCGACAAACAACATGGAGCAGTCGTGAAGCGGATCGCCGAATGGATCCAGACCAAGAACCCCGAACTCGACCGCGAGCCCAGCCCGACGGAGGACCTGATCGAGGCCCGGCTCATCGACTCCCTGGACTTCCTGGAGTTCATCTACCTGCTCGAAGACCTCTCCGGAAGGCCCATCGACCTGCAAGAGGTGAGCGTCGACGATTTCCGCACCCTGGAACGTATCGAGCACCGCTTCCTGCGTCCCGATGCCGGACCCACGTCGTGACTGTCGCCCCGGCGGACCCGGTCGTCAGGTTCGGCAGTTGCGACGCGGAGCACCGGTGGCGGCCGACCGGGTTGGCGCGGCTGCCAGCCCTCCGCGATCCACACGCCGAGCGATTGCTGCGGGGCATGGATGAGCTACAGGCCGTCCTCTGCCGCCCCGATGACGTGCTACTCACTCACTACCAGCCGCCCGCGGCCTTCGGCGAGGTGATGCGCGCCGCAGGTTTCGGTGCACGGCACCTGCCGGTTCCCGGCGATCTGGCGCTCCCCGTCGAGGAGCGCCTGGCTGTCGTCGGCCTGCCGGGATTCACCGGCGCGAGACCCGAACCGTATGCGGTGCTGCCGGGGACGGCCGCTGCGGTCAGAAGCCTCGGACTGGACGCGGCGCTGCCCGACCTGGACGCCGTCCGGCGGGTCAACTCCAAGACCTGGTCGACGCGGCTGGGGTTACCAGGCTCCGGACGGGTTGTCACCTCGCTACAGGAACTGCGCGAGGCGGCGGTCTTGCCGTGCGTGGTCAAAGACCCCTACGGAGTGTCCGGGCAGGGCAATGTCATCCTCGACTCACCCGCGAGACTCGCGTTGGTCGAACGCAGCCTGCGTCGGCGACCTGCGGACATGATCGAGTTGGTGGTCCAGCCGCTGTACGAACGGTCCGACGACTTCGCCGCGCATCTGACGATCGACCCGGAAGGGGAACTGGTGTGGCACGGCGTCCGCCAGATCCTCAACGTCGGTCACTCCTACCGGGGTTCGTCGTCTCCGACGCCGCAGTTGATGCAGCGGCTCGACCGTGCGGAGTACCGCGCATGCGTGGAGGCGGTGGCCCGGGCCGCAGCGGCGGAGGGCTACCGCGGGCCGTTGTCCGTCGACTCGATGACCACCGCGTCGGGGGAGTTGGTCCCGGTGCTGGAGGTCAACGCCCGCCTCTCGCCCGGGATGATCGCCCAGCAGTTGGGCGTGCGGTTGCGTCTGGCGTTCGTCCGGATCGGCGGCGACGACTACTTCGAGCGACTGGTCCACCTGCTGGACGATGCGGGACGGCTCGCGACCAGTGGCCGTGACGGCATCCTTCCGCTGGCGGCCAGCACACTGGTTCCTCCTCGCGGTTGGCTCTTCTACGCTGTCTTCGGCGAGGCAGACGCGGAACTCGGGAAGATCACCGAGAGACTGTCCGGGCATTGAACGACACCTGTAGGCAGCACCTCGTTGTGGAGCGCAGAGAGCAGACGGGCATGGCTGAAACACGCTACGACAGCCAGGCAGCCGCCGACTATCAGGCGGCTCGGGAGGTCCCACGGGAGGGCCTGGAGGCATGGCGTTCCGCAGTGTCCGCAGCGGCGGGTCTCGCACCTGGCATGACGGTGCTCGACGTGGGTGCGGGGACCGGAGCGTTCGCGAGCACATTCCACGCCTGGTTTGGAGTCCGGGTGCTGGCCGTCGAGCCGGCCGCAGCGATGCGGGCGCTGATTCCTGCGTCTGAGGAGATCCGGGCGCTCGACGGAAGGGCGGAGTCGCTGCCGGTCCCGGACGGCTGCGCGGACGCGGCATGGCTCGGCTCCGTGATCCACCATCTGGACGATCTGGAGGCATCGGCCCGCGAACTACGCCGGGCACTCAAACCAGGCGCTCCGGTGCTCATTCGCAACTCCTTCCCCGGCCGCTGCGACCGGGACCTGCGGGTGCGGTTCTTCCCCGAGACAGCGGAGCTGGTCGACACCTACCCCACCGTCGACCGGGTCTGCGCGGCCTTCGCCACGGCAGGCTTCGCCCAGGTCTCGCTCCGCCCGCTGCCGCAACGCAGCGCACCCACCCTGACCGCCTACGCCGACGGGCTCCGCCGCGCTGCGGACTCCAAGCTCCGCGCCCTCCCCGACGACGTCTACGCCCGCGGCCTCGCCCGACTCCGTGCCGCCGCCGAGGCTGACCCCACCGAACCTGCCACCAGTTGGATGGACCTCCTCGTCCTGGCCTGACCTCGTCGCCGGCCGGGAGACCCACGCCGCCGGCTCGGTACTGCTGCAGGACGCGGCGACCTACGGCTGTGACGGGGTGCCTCCCGCGCCGTTCCTGTCGTGGACCCCCGACCGGCGACATCGGGCGGTGGGCGGAGAGTTCTGTGCGGGTCCAGAGACGTACGACGATCCTGTTCGACGGGACCACGGCCGGGTCGGCAGCGCGCCGGTCAGGATGCGCAATCGATGGCGGTGGGGGTCGCCCCGCAGCCCGGGTGGCCTGACCGACACCATGGACGGTCATCGACTCGCCGTGTCCCGGCTCCTGCCGCCAACCGGGCTGCCCCGCGCGATCGCGTACCAGATCGTCATGGTGGCCGTCGGCAGTGGCACGTTCCTCAGCGGCGGCGTCGTGTTCTTCACCGAGGTGCCCCGGCCTCACCTGGTGCAGATCGGGACCGGCCCCTCGATCGCCGGGGTGGTCACCTCGCTGCCGCTGGACATGGTGGCCGACCGGCCCGGCGGGCAGTGGTCCTGGGCGGTCGGCTCGCTGTGCGCCACGGTGACGCCTGCCGCCAACACCCGCCTGTGACGCCCTTCGCCCCAACGCCCTGGTCGGCGCTCACACCGGTCAGCTCTGCGGGGGCGGTCCCGGGAACCAGCCGGCCCGACCAAGCGCACCCGGCAGGCTGGTCTTGCCGAGCTGAGCACCGATCCATGCCGCCGTCTCGGTGACACCGCGGGGGTCGAGACCGGTCGAGTGCCCGGAGCGGTCCAGCGCGTAGAGCAGGTCCTCGGTCGCGACGTTGCCGGTCGCAGCGGGGGCGAACGGGCAGCCGCCGATGCCTCCGACGCTCGCGTCGAGCACGGTGACACCGGCCTCGACCGCCGCGAGGGCGTTGGCGATGCCGGTGTTGCGGGTGTCGTGGAAGTGGGCGCGCAGCGGCACGCCCGGAGCCGCCGTGATCGCCGCCGCGACCAGTTCCCGAACCTGCACGGGTACCCCCACCCCGATCGTGTCGGCCAACGCGATCTCGTCGGGTCCGCTGGCGGCGAGCCGGCGGACGAGGTCACCGATGGCTGCCGGGGCGACATCTCCCTCGAAGGGGCAGCCGAACGCGGCGGCCACCGTCACGCTGGCCCGTAGGCCGGCCGTGTGGGCGGCCTCGGCGATGTCGGACCAGGCCCGGACCATCGCGTCGACGGAGGTGCCCTGGTTGCGTCGGCTGAAGGTCTCCGTCGCCACGACGACGCAGTTGACCTCGTCGACCCCGGTTGCCAGCGCCCGGTCCAGCCCACGCCGGTTGAGCACCAGGCCGATGTACGACACGTCGCTGCGCCGGGGCACCCCGGCCATGACGGCTTCCGCGTCGGCCATCTGGGGTACCCGGTCCGGCCGGACGAACGACACCGCCTCGACACGTCGGGCGCCGGCGTCGACGCACCGCCGGATCAACTCGATCTTGCTCGACGTCGGCAGGATCTCGGACTCGTTCTGCAGGCCGTCCCGAGGGGACACCTCCACCACGTTCACCATCATGTGTATACAATCTCAGGCCGTCGGGGTAGGCGGCAAGGAGAACTGCCGCACACCGCTCACATCACGGAGGCACGAGTGACGAATGCCGCAGAGGATGCCTACGAGGCATTGCGGGGGGCGATTCTCAGTGGCGCGATCCGCCCTCGGGAACGGCTCGGCGAGGTGGAGTTGTCCCGGCAGTTCGGGGTGAGCAGGACCCCGATCCGTGAGGCCCTGCGCCGGCTCACCGCAGAGGGTCTCGTCGTCTTCCAGCCCAATCGGGGGGCCCGGGTCGCCGAGTGGTCGCTCAGCGACCTCCAGGAGACCTACGAGATCCGGGCCCGGCTGGAGAGCTACGGCGCCGCCCTCGCCGCCCAGCGCATCGACCCCGAGCACCTGCCACGGCTGAGCCTGCTCTGTGACCAGATGGAACAGCGGGCGCAACGGATGAGCCCGCAGGACCTGGACGAGATCGCCACCCTCAACTCCGAACTGCACGCCATCGTCATCGGCGCCGCCGCCAGCCAGCGGCTCACCTCGTTGCTGTCAGCGGTCGTGGAGGTGCCGCTGATCGTCCGGGCCTTCCGCCTCTACACCCCGGACGCGCTGGCCCGCAGCATGGCGCACCACCGCGACCTCGTCGCGGCGTTGAAGGCCCGCGACGCCGAGTGGGCGTCGAGCACGATGCGGGCCCACGTCCTGGCTGCGCGCCGGGTCCTGCTGGACGCCATGGTGAACAGTCCCGATCTCTGAGCGGGGCGACCGGCCCGCGCCGGGGAGCAACCGTCAGCTCCCCGGCGCGCCCGGCTTGATGCAGGCCACCTCGCGGCCGACGTCGATCGGGGTCAGCCTGACCTCAGTCTGTACACAACGGTCCTCACCTACCGGACACCGTCCGTACAGCACGCAGCCCTGCACGAGCTGGGTCGGGCTCAGCGGGTCACCGACCAGTCGGGCCGGCGGCAGCTCCTGGTCGGGGTCGACGGGCAGCGCCGCGGCCAGCAGCGCCCGGGTGTACGGGTGCTGGGGGTCGGCGAACACCCGCTCGGAGGGGCCGGTCTCCACGACCCGTCCCCGGTACATCACGGCGATCCGGTCGCTGACGTACCGGACCGTGTGGATGTCGTGGGAGATGAACAGGTAACCCATGCCCAGCTCCGCCTGCAGGTCGGCGAGGAGTTGCAGGATCTGGGCGCGCACCGAGAGGTCGAGCGAGGAGGTGGGCTCGTCCAGCACGATCAGGGACGGTTCGGTCACGATGGCCCGCGCGATGCCCACCCGCTGCTGCTGTCCACCGCTGAGTTCGCCGGGGTACCGCCGGGCCATGTCCGGCGAGAGGCCGACCTGTTCGATCACCCGGGCGACCCGGTCACGACGCTCCTGCACCGGGGTCCTGGGCCGGTGGATGGCGAGGGGCTCACCGACGATGTCGCCCACCCGCATGCGGGGGTTCAGCGACTCGAACGGCTCCTGGAAGATGATCTGGAGCCTCGCGCGCATCTTCCGCAGTTCGGCGGCGGGCAGCGCCAGCACGTCGGTGCCCTCGAAGTGGACCTGCCCCCGGGTCGGTTCGATCAGCCGCAGTGCCAGCCGGCCCAGCGTCGACTTGCCGGATCCGCTCTCCCCGATGATCGCGAGGGTCTCCCCGGCGTCCACCGTCAACGACACCTCGTCGAGCGCGTAGACCGTGGTGGCGCCGCCCAGATGGAACTCCTTGCTGACCTTCGCCAACTCCAGCAGGCTCACCGTACGGCCTCCTTCTCCTGCGGCAGGTGGCAGCGGTACGTGTGACCGGACGCCGTCGTGACCGGCTCGGGGACCACCCGGGTGCACGGCTCGAAGGCGTGCGGGCAGCGTGCCTGGAAGGGGCACCCGGCCGGGTAGTCGACCAGGTCCGGCAGCCGCCCGGTGAGGTGCACCAAGGGCTGGCCCGGTCGGGGAATGGCCCGGATCAGCGCCCGGGTGTACGGGTGGCCGGGCGTGCCCAGCACCTCCCGGACGGTGCCGTGCTCGATCACCTGGCCGGCGTACATCACCACCACCCGGTCGCAGTACTGGGCGACCACGCCGAGATCGTGGGTGACCAACAGCATGGAACGCTCGTGTTCCTTCACCATCGCGCGGATCAGGTCCAGGATCTGCCGCTGCACGGTCAGGTCGAGGCCGGTGGTCGGCTCGTCGGCGATGACGAAGGTCGGGTTGAGCAACATGGCCATGGCGATGACGACCCGCTGGGCCATGCCGCCGCTGAGCTGGTGGGCGTATCCGTCGAGCACCCGGTCCGGGCCGGCGATGCCGACGTCGGCCAGCGCGGCGCGGGCCCGGTCGTGGGCCTCGCCCTCGGACCTGACGCCGTGCGCCGCCATGATCTTGGCGAACTGCCGCCGGATCCGCATCACCGGGTTGAGGGCGCTGAACGGGTTCTGCGCGATGAAGCCGATCTCCTTGCCCCGCAGCCGGCGTAACTCGGCGCCGCTGAGTGCGAGCAGGTCGACGCCGTTGAAGCGGGCGGTGCCGTCGACCACCCGCCCCGGCGGGCGCACCAGTCCGAGGATCGACCGGATGGTCACCGACTTGCCGCACCCGCTCTCGCCCACCACACCGACGATCTCCGCCCGGTCGACGTGGAAGTCGACGCCGTTGACCGCGTGCACCAGGCCGGCCGGGGTGTCGAACCGGGTGGTCAGCCCGCTCACCTCCAGCAGGTGGCGACCCCCGGGGTGGTCGGGGTCCGGCGCGGCGGGCCGGGTACGCGACCGGCGCAGTGCGTGCAGGGCGCTCATCGTTGCCTCGCCCGGCCGAACGAGTCCTGCAACTCGTCGCTGATGGCGTTGAAGCACAGCACGGTCAGGAAGATGGCCAGTCCCGGGAACACCGAGACCCACCACTGGCCGGTGGTCATGTTCTGCGCTCCTGTCTGGATCATGGCACCCCAACTGGCGTCGGCGGCGTTGATGCCGATGCCCAGGAAGGAGAGCGAGGCGATCACCACGATCGAGTGCGCCACCGCCAGGGACGCCTGGGCGAGGATGATGCCGGTCATGTTCGGCAGGACGTGCCGGAACATGACCCGGGGCCCGCTCGCGCCGATGGCGTGCGCCGCCTCGATGTAGCGGCTCTCCCGGATGGTGAGGCCCTCGCTGCGGACCAGTCGGACGAACCGGGGGACGTTGATGATGGCGATGGCGACCACGACGTTCTCGATGTTGTTGCCCATCAGCGCGACCAGGGCGATGGCCAGGATCAGCAGCGGGAAGGCCTGGAACACGTCGAGCGCGCGGACGACGCGCTCACCCCAGGGGCCCCGGTGCAGGGCGGCCAGGCCGAGCAGGACGCCGATCACCAGGGAGATCAGCATGCCGGCGAGGGCCAGCGGGATGTCCACGCCCGCCGAGGCGACGAGCCGGCTGAACACGTCGAGGCCGAACTTGTCGGTGCCCATCCAGTGCTCGCCGTCGGGTGCCGCGAGGGTCTCGGGCACCGGCACGGCCGGGTCGTGGGGCAGCGGCGCGACGTAGGCGGCCGCCAGCATGGCGGTCAGGATGCCGGAGGGCATCCACAGCCGTAGTCGCCGGCCGCTCCTGCGCCGTCGCGCCGTCGCCGGTGCGACGACCGTGGTGGGGTCTGCGGTCAGGGTCTCAGTCATAACGCACCCTCGGATCGAGCGCCGCGACCAGGATGTCCAGTGCGGTGAAGGCCAGCAGGGTCCCGAGGCCGGCGGCCAGGATGAAGCCCTGCACGGCCGGCATGTCGAGCTGGAGGATGGAGTCGATCGCCCACTCCCCGAAGCCGCCCCACGAGAAGATGGTCTCGATGATGGCCGCGCCGCCGAGCAGCGCGGCGAGCAGGATGCCGCCGTAGGTCAGGATCGGGGTCCGCGCCTGGCGGAAGGCGTAGGCGAGGACGGTCCGCTCGGACAGGCCGCAGGCCCGCGCGAACTCGACCTGTTTGGACTCCAGCGCCGGCACCAGTGAGGCGTACGTGCTGCGGGCGAAGTACGCCGAGTAGTAGATCCCGAGTGTGAGCACCGGCAGCATCGAGTGCGCCAGCGCCGACCGGAAGATCGCCATGTCGCCGGCGAGCAGCGAGTCGAGCAGCAGGGCCCCGGTCACGGTCGGCGGTGGTTCGTCCATCAGGCCGAGCCGGCCCACCGGTGCCGGTGCCCACCCGGCCAGGTAGAAGCAGAGGTAGATGAGCAGCAGGGCCAGGAAGAAGTCGGGGATCGACTGGAACGTGGTGATGACGAACCGGGAGGTCCGGTCGGCCATGGTGCCCTTGTAGTAGGCGCCCAGCGTGCCGAGCCCCACGCCGAGGAGCGCGGCGACGGTCAGGGAGAGCAGGACCAGTTCGAGCGTGGCCGGGGCGAACCGCAGGATCTCCGAGAGGATCGGCCGGTCGGTGTAGTACGACGAACCGAGGTCGCCCCGGAGCAGGCCGCCGAGGTAGTCGACGAACCGCTCCCACATCGGCCGGTCCAGGCCGAGCCGCCGCTCGATCTCGGCCAGTTCCTCCGGTGAGGCGGCCGGCCCGGCGATGACCCCGACCGGATTGCCCGGCAGCGCGTTGACCAGTAGGAACGCCAGCGCGATGACGGAGAGCAGCCCCAGCGGCAGGAACAGCACCCGCCGTCGCGCGTAGCCGAGGACCCGCATCACACACCTCCGGGCGAGCCGAGCAGCAGCGTCGCCTCGTCGAGGTCGACGATGTCGGCGTACTTCGCGCCGAGGTCGAACAACGCGGCCTGGTGCGGGCGTGGGTCCCGGTCCAGGCACGCGTCGGCGACGACGAGCGGGACGAACCCGTGCTGCAACGCGTCCACCACGCTGGCCCGTACGCAGCCGCTGGTCGAGCAGCCGCCGATGAGCAGGGCGTCGACCCCGAGCACCCGCAGGGTGCTGGCCAGGCTGGTGCCGAAGAACGCGCTGGCGTACTGCTTGGTCACGACCGTCTCGCCGGTGGCCGGGGCCAGTCGGGGCGGCGCGGCGGCGAATGCGCCGCCGCGCTCGAAGACCCTCAGTGCGGGCACCTTCCGCACGAACAGGCCGCCGTCCTGACTGCCGGGGGCGAGTTCGACGCGGGTGTGGATCACGGGTACGCCGGTGCGCCGGGCGGTGTCCAGGAGGGTGGCGCAGGCCCGCAGGGCCGGCGGGTCCTGGTCGCCGGCGAACAGCGGCGACGCCGGGTCGAGGTAGGCCTGCACGAAGTCGACCAGGAGTAGTGCCCGGCGTAATCCGCGGCCGAGGTCCGCGCCGAAGCCGGCCCTGCGGTAGTCCACCTGAAGGTCATTCACCGTGTCCGCCTCTAGATCACGCCGCTGGTGCGCAGCTCGTCGATCTCCGCCGTCGTCAGGCCGACGACGGCGGCCAGGATCTCGTCGGTGTGCTCGCCGAGCTGCGGCCCGGTCCACTTGACCCGCCCCGGGGTGGTCGACAGCCGCGGTACGACGTTCTGCATGGGGAACTCGCCGAACTCGGGGTGCGCGACCCGGATGATCGCCTCGCGGGCGGCGAAGTGTTCGTCGCGTAGCATCTCCGGGGCCCGGTAGACCCGGCCCACCGGCACGTCGTGCGTCACCATCACCGCCATCAGCTGCTCGGTGTCGTGCTGCTCAGACCATTTCGCGATGATGCCGTCCAGCTCGGCCTGGTGGTGGCCCCGGGCGGCGTGGGTGGCGAAGCGCGGGTCGGTGCCCAGCTCCGTCATCTCCATGGCCGTCGCCAGCCGCCGGAACACGGTGTCCTGGTTGGCGGCGATGAGCACCAGCCCGTCGTCGCGGGTCGGATAGACGTTGGAGGGGGCGATGTTGGGCAGGATGGCACCGGTGCGCTCACGTACGTGACCGGCCAGGGCGTACTCGGGAAGCAGCGACTCCATCATCGCCAGCACCGCCTCGTAGATGGCGGAGTCGACGACCTGACCGTGGCCGGTCCGGTCACGCACCCGCAGCGCCAGCAGCGCGCCCAGCGCGGCGAAGGTGCCGGCCAGCGAGTCGCCGAGGCTGATGCCGACCCGGCTCGGTGGGGTGCGGGGGTCGCCGACGACGTACCGCAGGCCACCCATCGCCTCTCCGACCGAGCCGTAGCCGGGTCGCGCGGAGTAGGGGCCGTCCTGCCCGAAGCCGGAGACCTGGACCATGACCAGGCCGGGATTGTCCGCCGAGAGCTGCTCGTAGCCGAGTCCCCAGCGCTGCATCGTGCCGGGGCGGAAGTTCTCGACCACCACGTCGCACCGGGCGATCAACCGCCGGGCGACGGCCTGCCCCTCGGGTGTCCGCAGGTCGACGGTGACCGACTTCTTGTTGCGCGCCACGATCGGCCACCAGAGCGACTTGCCGTGCGGCTTCTCCTGACCCCAGTCGCGCATCGGGTCGCCCTGGCGCGGTGGCTCGCACTTGATCACTTCGGCACCGAAGTCGGCTAGCAGCTGGCCGCAGAAGGGGCCGGCGAGCAGGGAGCCGAACTCGACCACGCGCACGCCGTGAAGCGGTCCGTCGGGGTGCAAATCGCTGGACATGAACACCTCTCATAGCAACCGCCGAGTGGTTGTTGTATACAACAACTCAATCCCACTCGCTGTCAACAACGGTTTTTCCTAGTCGTGAACACAAGGGGGTACACAGTCGGACATTCGTGCATACAGAACAGTCGGGATCAGCCTGCGGCGATCACGACCTCCCGCCCAGTCGCCGGCCGAGCAGTCGCCCGAACGCCAGCGCCGGGGTCACCGCCATCCCGCCACAGAACGCGGCCCCGCTGGTGGCCCCCATCCCGAGGGCCTCCCCGACGGCGAACAACCCGGGCACCACACCGCCACCGGCCCGCCGGACCCGCAGGCCGGTGTCGACGTCCAACCCGCCGAAGCTGCACAGCAGCGCGGCCACCGACCGCACCGCGTAGAAGGGCGGTCGGCCGATCCGGTGGTCGAGGGCCCGCCGCCCCCACGGATCCTCGCCCCGGTCGACCGCCAGGTTGTACTCCCGCACCGTGCGCGTCAGCCCCTCCGGGTCGATCCCCGCCCGGCGGGCGAGACCCACGAGGTCGTCGGCGACCCAGGCGGTGTCCCCCGAGGCCGCCTCGGCCCGAAACCGCTCGGCGTCCCACGCGGGCACCAACGGCGCGCCCGCCACCACGCCGGCCTCGTCGCCGACGATCCAGAACTCGGCCCCGCGCTGCTCCTGCACGGCCCGCTCGTGGCGCGTGACGTCGTCGAGGTCCTCGGCGACGAACCGTTCCCCGGCCGCGTTCACCCATATCTCCCGGGGTGGACGCTCCGCCGGAGCGAGGCTCGCCAGCTCCGACCAGAAGTCCACCCGACCCGGCTGCGAGCGGCGTTCGAGCAGGCCGAGGCGGGGAGTGTGCAGGTCACCGAAGCGAACCTGGGCCCCCAGCGGCACCGCCATGTCGATCGCGGCACCCGTCGAGGTCGGGACCGCGTTGGTCACCAGGCGTGGTCCGCCCGGCGTCAGCGCGGCGAACAGGCCGGGATTGGCCCCGTAGCCGCCCGAGGCGAGGACCGTGACGCCCGCGCGCAGTTCCCGGGGCCCCTCGGGGGTGCGCACGACGGCACCGGTGACCGCCCCGCCCTCGCTGGTCAGGCATTCGGCGCGGCAACGCAGCCGCAGCCGGATCGTCCCCCGGGCGACCTGCTCGTCGAGCATGGGCCGCAGCGTCTCGCGGATCGACCGCCCGTGCCCGACCCCCCAGTACGTCCGGGGCCGGGAGTACGGCGAGTGCCCGTGGTAGACCACCGGCGTGCCGGGGGCGAACGGGAAGCCGTTGTCGTCCAACCAGTCGACGACCCCGGCGGCCTCGTCGACGGCGAGCCGGATGAGGGCAAGGTCGCCCTGCTGGTGTCCGATGCGCAGCACGTCGGCGTAGTGCCGGTCCGGGTCGTCGTCGATGCCCGCCCGCCGCTGCCGGCGGGTACCCGCAGCGCTCAGGTGCCCCGCCGACACCCGCAGCGTGCCGCCGATGTCGGCGTCCGCCTCGATCAGTTCGACCCGCAGCCCGGCCCGGGCGGCCTCGACCGCGCAGGGCAGGCCGGCGGTGCCGGCCCCGATGACCAGCACGTCGGCGTCCTCAGCCACGATGCCCCTCCGGGATCCCCGACGGCCGCCGGGGCGCTGGCCCCGGGCCGGTGACGAAGGACGACACCACCGAGGCGAACTCCTCCGGCACCCGCCACGGCAGCTGACCGGTGGTGTCGGTGAGCCGGACGGCCTTCGCGTCGGGACGGATCGTCAGCGCGAGCGCGTCGCAGTGGGCGAGCATGTCCCGTCCGGCGGTCAGCAGCAGCACCGGGCAGGGCAGGGTCCGCAACGGCTCCACCGGGTCGTACCCGAAGGCGGCCCGGTACGACCAGTTGTACCGGTCGAAGACCGACGCGATGTTCGCCACGGCGAGGTTGACCAGTTCCGGGGGACGTTCCCACAGCTGCGCGTACCGCGTCCAGAGGTGCCTCAGGTGACCACCGTCCGGATCGATCGGCCTGTCCGGTGCCCAGGAGGCACCCAGCTCCTCCCGTTCGGCCCGGTCGAGGACGAGTCCGGACAGGACCGCGTGGGTGACCCGACCGGGCGCCGCGAGGTGGGCGACCGCCAGAGCCAGGGAGGCGCCGGTGTGCTGACCGACGACGGCGAACGTCTCGATGCCCAACGAGTCGATCGCCCGCAGCAGCAGACGGGCGTAGCCGGGGATGTCCAGGGGGTGCGGGGGCGGGTCGGAGAGCCCGTAGCCGGGGGTGTCGAAGGCGTGGGCGCGCAGCGACCGACCGAGGGCGGGCATGGCCGGGGCGAAGACGTTGGAGGCCTGCGGCGACTCGTGGAACAGCACCACCGCGGGCCCCTGGACGCCGCTGGCCCGGTAGTGGATCTGCGCACCCTCCGGGCCGACGTATCCGCGCATGTCACGTCCCTCCTGGCTGGTCGGTCGGTGCGCCGGGTGACGGTCCGGGCCCGCCGGTCGACGGTGGCGCTGGCCGCTTGCGGGTGGCCCGCCGCTTCGGGACCGTGCTGCTCCCACCGGGATCGCCGGTGCCCACCGGGCCGGTCGGCTCGGGTGCAGCGGGTTCAGCCGGCGGGTCCGGCAGCTCGGCCGCGCTGGTGGCTGACGGTCGGTGCTCACCCGGGGCGGTGTGCCGGAAGAGATCCGTCGGTACGGCGGGTCGGCCGATGACGGTCGAGGTGAGCGACCCGCCGGTTGCCGTGACGGCCTGCCGGGCGCTCTCGGCCGCCGCCGTCACCGAGGCGATGTCACCGATGAACGACACCGTGACAAGACCGCCACCGATTCGACGCACGCCGATCACTGTCACTTCGGCAGCCTTCGTCATCGCGTCGACGGCGACGATCGCGACGGCCAGTCCCTGCGTCTCGACGACGCCGAGGGCACCCGCATCCCAGAGGTCCACGTCAGTCCTTTACGTAGTTGACCCATGTGTCGGTCTCCAGCCGGTCGACGATCGCGACGATGGTGGAGTCCACGGGCGCCTGGGTGGGTTGCCGATCGGCCAGCCGCGCGGCTCCACCGGTGGCGATGAGGACGACCTCTCCCCGACCGGCACCGACCGTGTCGACCGCGACGAACGGCTCCGCAGCGGGCGTCTCCCCCAGGGGCACGACGACGAGCAGCTTGGCTCCGGTCAGCGCGTCGGCCTTGACGGTGCTGACGACCGATCCGATCACCCGGGCGATGCGCACTCCGGATCACCTCGTTTCACTAGCGTCGTTTGGACCAGGGCTTGGTGTCGAAGGCCTGCCGGACGGCGTCCCGCGCCGAGTCGACCTCCGAGTGCAGGCCCGAGACCCACAGCCGGCCGAACTGACCGACCCCCCGGACATCCACGATCTTGATGTCCGCCGATTTCTCCACCTCGTTGCCGACGGCCGAGATGTAGGCCGCCGGCTCGCACTCGACGACGAGCATCGACTCACCGGCCACCAGCAGCGAACCCTTGCGGGAACGGTTCACCAGCTGCGCCTGGTAGGCGTCGATGTTGGAGATCATCTTGGCCGACACCAGTTCCGCCGGTCGCGCGTCCGCCTCGGTCATCGTGAGCAGGTCGAGGATGGTCCGGCCGGCCTGGTGGACCGCGTCCTGCGACACCGAGTGCAGTTCCGTCATCCCGTACTGCCGCTCGACGACCTGGGAACCGGGACGGACACCGGCGGCCTTGACGGCGGCGTCCACCAGCGCGTAGACGTCACTGCCCGGGGAGATCTCCAGATAGAGCTGGGACATCCCCTCGACGACGGGGTCCCCCGACATCACGCTACCGAGCAGGGCCGCCATCTGCGGTTGCAGCCGGTCCACGAACGCGTACGTCCGCAGTTCAACATTGCTGTGCGGCATGTCAGCGCCTGCCCACCAGCAGCGCCAGGGTGCCACTGCGTTGCCGCTCGCCGCTCTGCAACACCCGGCCGGTCGGGGCGGTGACCTCCTCGACGCACTCGCGCTTGCAGGACAGCTCCGAGCAGTCGCCGGTGAATCCCGCGTCCCGGGCGGCCTGGACGAGATCCATGTCCCGCATCGGGCCCCAGAAGGGCTCGTTGTTGTTCCAGGTGTCCCAGTCGATGAGGAACTGCACCAGCGGGTCCAGCCCCGCGTAGCCCGGGAAGTCGGCATGGATCATGATGCCGCCGGGGGCCAGCAGCCGGTGACACTCCTTCAGGACCGCGCGGACCGCGTCCGGTGGCATCTCGTGCAGCAGGATGTGTGAGACGACCAGGTCGAAGTGGCCCGAGGGGAACGTCGTCGCCTCGGCGTTCTGCTGCGAGAAGTGCACCTTCCTGCCGAGGGACTCCGCACGACCGTGGGCGTACCGGAGCAGGGCCGCGCCGACGTCGATGCCGTGCACCTCGGCGTCCGGGTAGGCCTCGACGTACGGCAGTGTCGAGTTGCCCACCCCGCATCCGACCTCCAGGATGCGGCGGGGACGGAAGTCCCGGTGCTCCTTCTTGAGGTAGTTGTTGACCACGGATTGGCCGTAGTCGTCGTTGAGCGCACCCATCTGGCCCATGGCGTACACGTAGACGCCCCGGTCGTAGAGGGCCCCGACGGTGAGGTCGTCCGGCGCGTACTCGCCCCGGTAGCCACCGGGCATGGCGTGGATGTCGATGCCCCAGAAGTACCAGGGCAGCGTGAAGGCGGGGTCGAGTTCGAGCGAGCCGAGCTTGCGCCCTGCGGCATCCGCCCGCGTCTTCAGGTCGTCGAGCTGGCGGGCGATGCTGTCCGACACCACGTTCCAGAGCAGATCCTGGCTCGCCCGGCGGACGGAGCTCCAGAGCTGGTAGTACGGCTCCGGTTCCATCGCCCGGCGCACCGTCTCCCGGTCCCGGGGCGCAACTCCCATCTCGCGCTGGTACCGGGGTGCCACGCGGTGCACGTACAGCTCCCGCACCCCGGGCGTCACGTCGGTGGAGATGTGCGACTTCAACGCCCGGACGAAGTTCTCCCGGGCGAGTTCGTCGTGGTTCTCCTGCGGCAACAGGCCGTGCCGCTGCTGTTGCTTCACTGTTCCTCCCCCACCTGCGTGAAGGCCCGTCGGATGACCTCCCGGTACGACTCCGGGGTCTCCTCCCGCACGATCTCCTCACGCCATTCGTAGAAGACCCGCAGCACGCGGGCGACGAAGGCCGCCGCCTCGGTGTCACGGACCTGCGCGTCCTGCGCGGAGACGGTGAAGTCGTCCACCGCGCCACGGTCCAGCACGCGCCGGTCGGCGAGCAGCTGTTCCAGCGTCATGACCCGCTCCCGGAGCACCCACACCTCGGACGAGAGGGTCACCAGCGTCGAGACGACGGCCTCCATGCCCGGCTCCGCGAAGAACTGGGGGCGTGCCCCCTTGGCCTTCTTGGGCAGCCGCTGCCCGGGCAGCGGCTGCGCCTGCTCCGGGCTGCCCACCCCGGGCCCACCGAACGCGCCGAGCGCCCGCAGGGTCTCGTTGGCGACCGTCGACGCGTCCGCATCCGGATTCGCCGACTGGACGGCGGCGGCGATGGTACGGATGGTCCGCTCCGCCTCCTGCGCACCCTCGCAGCCGCACGAGCAGCCGTCGGCGTCGTCGCATCCGCCCGTCGTCGCGCCCGGGTCGGCCACCGCCCTGTCGTCGTCGCGGGCCGATTCGGTCGGCGTCGTCGGCGCGTCCTGCCCGACGCGACGGATGTCGATGCCCAGGCCCCGGGCGATGTCCGCCGCGTGCGGCGAGATCAGGTCACGCGGGCCCAGCAGGATCTCGCGCGGCTCCTGCGATCGGGCGACGTCCTCTATATCGACAGCAGTCCATACCCGACTCATGTGTCAACTCCTTCGGTGAGCACGCGGCGGCCCCGATCAGGCCTTCGTTCCACCCCGGGTCGCCCCGGTCGGCAGGATCGCCTCGACCTCGCCGTGCGGACGCGGGATGACGTGCACGGAGACGACCTCACCGAGCCGGGAGGCGCTGGCCGCCCCGGCGTCCGTGGCGGCCTTCACCGCACCGACGTCACCCCGGACGACCACGGTGACCAGGCCACCGCCGACGTACTCGGTACCCACCAGGACCACGGTGGCAGCCTTGACCATCGCGTCGGCGGCCTCGATCGCCGCGACCAGACCACGGGTTTCGATCATGCCGAGCGCGGACATCTGCAGGTCAGCCATGACAGTTCTCCTTCGAGAGTTCGTCGACGGGCGGGTGCCCGTCGTGTCCCCAGGGCCGTACCGGCCCCGAAGCGGTGGTGGATCACCGCCCGGTCAACTGCCGGGCGATGTGATGCACGAACACCTCCAGCGGCGAGTGCGCCGCCGGCTCCGGCCGGGCGGTCGACCCGGCGGGTCGCCCGCCGCCCGGCCCCGCCTGCGCGGCGGTCGGTCGGACACGGGTGGGCACGGCAGGCGGGCCGGCGGTCGGCTCCTGCGACCGTGGCCCCCGCGACGGATCACGCGGGGCCGCCAGCCCGGTCTCGGTCAGGCAGCTGGCGGCCAGTTCCTCCAGCGTGCCGCCCCGGTTGAAGCGGGGCAGTTCCCCCCGACCGGCCGCCAACCGTGCCCGCAGCGCGCGGGTGCCGTCGAGGTCGACGGCGCCGCCGGTGAGGACCACCCCGTACCGTCGGGCGCCCTCGGCGGTGACCAGGCCCCGCTCGACGTCGTGTCGAACCAGTTCGGGGTCCCGTTCGAGCGGATCTCCCCAGCCGCCACCACCCCAGGTCACGAAGTGCAGGAGGTCACCGGGGCGCACGGCGAGCCGATCGCACTTGGCCGGCACGACCTGCCGCGAGTCGTCAGGCCGCTCCAGGATCTTGGTCCCCCGTCCGCCCGGTTCACCGCCGAGCACCCCCCAGGGCTTGGTGAACCAACGGTCGTCGTGGATCGACACCTCGCCCGGTTCGAGGAACCGGTAGCCGACCCGGATGCCGTTGCCGCCCCGGTGCAGGCCCGCACCCCCGGAGTCCGGAACCGACTCGTAGGCTTCGATCCGCAGCGGGTAGTACGCCTCCAGGTACTCGTTCGGCACGTTGGTGAACGAGGGCCACATCGAGTGTCCGTCGAAGCCGTCGCCCACGGGCCGGGCGGGAACGCCCCCGAAGCCGATCTGGTAGAGCTGGAACCAGGTGCCGGAGCGGTCCAGCCCGGAGTACATCAGGTGCGGGCTGGAGGAGAAGCCGGCGGCGGCGAGGAACTCCGGCTGACACTGCCCGAGCAGTCCGGCCAGGACGTCGAAGAGCCGGCCCAGCGCGTGGGTACGGCACGAGATGGCCGCCGGCCGCCGGGGCTTGAGCAGGCTCCCCTCCGGGATCCGGACGTCGACCAGGGGATAGAACCCGTCGTTGAACAGGATCATCGGGTCGACTGCCATGATCGTGTAGACCCCGAAGAACATCCGCAGGACGTTCTCGTTGAGCAGGAAGTTGATCGATCCCTCGGCCTGCTCGCTGGTCCCGGTGAAGTCGAGCACCACCCGGTCGCCGTCACGCCACAGGGTGCAGCGGATCCGGAACGGCCCCTGACCGCGCCCGTCGTCGTCGACGAAGTCCTCGAAGGTGACCGGCTGCTCCGGGACGACCTGGCGGAAGAGCTTCGCCATCGCCTGCCGGTTGCGCTCCAGCAGCAGGTCGAGCGTCGACAGGTAGGTGTCCGCGCCGAACCTGTCGCACAGCTCGCGGACCCGGGTCTCGGCGGTCCGGCAGGAGGCCAGCACCGCGTTCAGGTCCGCCCGGTTCCAGCTGGGCAGGCGTACCTGGTTCAGGATCGTGTCGAGGAGTTGCTGGTCGAGCGTGCCGCCCCGCAGCAGCTTCACCGGCGGGACGATCACCCCCTCCTCGTGGATCGACACCGCGTCGGTGGGGAGGCTGCCGGGCACCTTGCCCCCGACGTCGCTCATGTGGCCGAACATCGCCGCCCAGCCGACCAGCGACCCCTCGAAGTAGATCGGCAGCAGCACCAGCCAGTCGTTGGCGTGGCTGATGGCGCCCTCGCAGGCGTAGGGGTCGGAGGTGAAGAAGACGTCGCCCTCCTCGACGGTGCCGTCGTATCCGGACAGGAAGCCGTCGATGAACGAGCCGAACTGACCGGCGACCATCCGACCGTGCCGGTCGGCGATCAGCGGGAAGGCGTCGTGCTGCTCCCGGATGCCGGGCGACATCGCGGTCCGCAGGACCACGGCGTCCATCTCGAACCGGGCGTTGCGCAGCGCATTCTCGACGATGTCGAGCACCGCGGTCTCGACCCCGACCGGACCCTGCGGACGTGGGGTCTCGACGATGACCGCGCTCATCGCGCCACTCCCTCCTCGGCGGGCAGGATGAGCAGGTTGCCCAGCCTGTCGACACGCGCGACGCAGCCCGGCAGGACCAGGCTGGTCGAATCCATCTCGACGACGATCGCCGGCCCGGGCAGTTCGTTGCCGGCCCGCAACGCCGTCCGGTCGTAGAGCGACGCCTCCTGCCAACCACCGTCGACGTACACCTGCTGCCGGCCGATCACCGCCCGGGACGCGTCACGGTCGCCCTGCTCGATCTCGACGGGCTTGATCCGTTCGGCGTCCGAGACCCCCACCGCCCGGATGTTGACGATCTCGTGCTGCTCGTCGAGGGCGAAGCCGAACAGCCGCCGGTGCGCCTCGTCGAAGCCGTGGCGCAGCTTGGGAAGCAGCGCCTCCCGTCGGGACGAGCCGACGTCGACGGAGACCTCGAAGCCCTGACCGTGGTACCGGACGTCCGCCTCGTACCGGATGGTGCGGGCCTGCGCGGGCACCTCGGCCCGGTCGAACTCCGCGCCGATCCGGTCCGCCAGCTCGGCGAACTCGCGCCCGAGGTGCTCCTCGTCAAGGTCGTCGAGCGGGCGTACCAGAGACTTGTTCGCCTCTGCCCGGACCCCGGTCGAGGCGTCTCCGTAGGCGCAGAGCACCCCCGGCGACTGGGGGATCACCACCGGCCAGGATCCGAGGAGCTTCGCCAGGGCGTTGACGTGCAGTGGGCCGGCACCGCCGAAGCCGAACAACGCGAAGCGCCGCGGATCGTAACCGCGCTGCACCGAGACCAGCCTCAGCGCACCGAGCATGTTCTCGTTGACGATGTCGACGATCGCGGCGGCGGCGGCCTCCACGGACACCCCGAGCCGGGACGCGACGGAGCCTACCGCTGCGCGGGCCTTGTCGACGTCGAGCGGCATCGCACCGCCCAGCAACGCGTGCGGGAGGTAGCCGAGCACCACGTTCGCGTCGGTGACCGTGGGCAGCACGCCGCCCCGACCGTAGGTCGCCGGGCCGGGCAGGGCACCGGCGCTGGCCGGTCCGACCCGCAGCGCGCCGGTCAGCTCGGGCACGTGCGCGATCGAACCGCCACCGGCGCCGACCGTCTGCACGTCGATGGACGGGGCCCGGACGGCCAGGTCGGCCACCGTCGTCTCGCGTCGGATGACCGGGGTGCCGTTCTCGATCAGGGCGACGTCGGTGGAGGTGCCGCCCATGTCCAGGGTGAGCAGGTCCGGGTGGCCGGCCGCCGGCCCGAGGGCCACCGCCGCCGCCACCCCACCGGCGGGACCGCTCATCAGCAGGCTGACCGGGATGTCCTCGGCCCGTTCGAAGGTCATCAGACCGCCGTCGGAGCGGAGCACCCGGCGCTCACCGACCAGCCCCTCGGCGGTCAGTTTGACGCTCAGGTTGCGCAGGTAGGAGCCGACACCGGGGCGGACGTAGGCGTTGGCCACGGTGGTCAGCGTCCGCTCGTACTCGCCCAGCTCGGGCAGGACCCCGGCGGAGGTGGAGACCGGCAGGCCGGGTGCCTCGGCCAGGGCGATCTCGGCCGCCCGCAGTTCGTGGGCGGGGTTGGCGTAGGAGTTGACGAAGCCGATGGCGAGGGCGTCCACCCCCCGCTCGACGAGGTGGCGGACCGCATCGCGCACGGCCGCTTCGTCCAACGGTTCGATCTCCTCACCCCGGGCGTCCAGGCGGCCCCCGACCTCGCGGACGTCCTCCAGCGCGACCAGTTCGGCCGGCCGGTCCCAGACGATCCAGCCGCCGAGTCCGCCCGGCACGAAGGATCTCGCGATGTGCAGGACCTGTCGGTAGCCGACGGTCACCACCAGGCCCACCCGGGCCCCACGCCGTTCCAGCACCGCGTTGGTGGCGACTGTCGTTCCGTGCAGGAACTGGCGGACGTCCGCCGCACGGGCCGCGGCGTCCGCGAGCACCCGGGTCACGCCTTCGAGCACCCCGACGGACTGGTCCTGGGGCGTCGAGGGCACCTTCGTCCGGCGGGTCCTCCCGGTCGCCTCTTCGATCAGAAGAACGTCCGTGAACGTGCCACCGACATCAACGCCTAGTCGGTACATCAGTGAACATCCTGCTTTCTCGAGTGCCGGTTTCGTCGGATATTCCAGCTTCTCGGTGGGCGTCCGGCTGGTCGCCCGGATGGGCGGGTGTCCCCGTCACCGCGGTGGCGGGGACACCCGCCCGGGCTAGCCGATGGAGATGTCGTAGTAGTTGACGTGACCCTGGGAGTAGCTCACGAACCCGGTCACGCTCTTCTTGAACACGTAGTACTTCTGGGCGTCGACCAGTGGGACGGCCGGCATGTCGCCCACCATGAAGTCGTTGACCTGCTTGACCAACGCCTCCCGCTCGGCTCCCGGCTGGGTTTCGAGGATCTTGCGGGAGAGACCGTCGAGCGTCGGTGAGCTGTAGTTCTGCAGGTTGGTCAGACCACCGGTGGAGTAGAAGACCTGCAGGTAGTAGGCGGGGTCGGGGATCAGCGGCGTGCTGGTGGCCAGCCAGGTCTGCAGCTTGCCCTCGCGTTTGGCGGTGTCGAAGTCCGCACCGGACGCCACGTTGTTCAGCTTCACGTCGATGCCGACCCTGGCCAGTTGCGACCGCAGCAGCACGGCCACCTGCTCGCTGTGCGCGCCGACGTTGGCCGCGTTGTAGGCCAGTTCCATCGGGAACCCGTTGGGCAGGCCGGCCTCGGCCAACAGCTGCTTGGCCCGGTCGACGTCGGTGGTCAGGGGCTGACCCGCCGCCGGCGCGCCGAAGTCGTCGTGCATGAAGTCGGTCGAGGCCGCCGAGAAGCCCTGGTACGCGGAGTCGACGATCGCCTTGCGGTCGATGGCGTACGACAGGGCCTGGCGGACCCGCTTGTCGTCGAAGGGCTTGGCCTTGAGGTTCGGCACCAGCACGTCGATGTTCGGGTAGAGCACCCGTTCGAGTCGTACGTCGCCGTTGCTCTTCAACGACGAGAGCTGGTCGAAGGTCATCGCCGTGGCGACGTCGACCTGGCCGCTCTGGGCCAACTGGAGCCGGTTCGACGTGTCGGCGACCGCCCGCACCACCACGTCCTTGACCTTGGGCACACCCCGGAAGTAGTTCTGGTTGGCGGTGAGCCGGACCTCCTTGCCCGGGTCGAAGGACCGCACCTGGTAGGCGCCGAAGGTGGCGGTGTTCTCCCCCAGCCATTTGTAGGCGAACGGGTCGTCGGCGGTGGCGTGCTTCTTGGCCTCCACCGAGTCGTAGATCGTCATGAAGAACGTGCTCAGGATCGTGACGCTCACCGCGTTCGGCTTGGCCACGTTGATCGTGAACGTCTTGTCGTCGGTGACGGTGATCGGGTTGGCGATGTCCCAGCCACCGACCCCCATCAGGATCTTGGCGATCGGCACACCGGTGCTCTTGACCATGCGGTCGACCGACCACTTCACGTCCTCGGCGGTCAGGGTGTTGCCGAACTGGCTCTTGGCCTCACGGAGCGTGAAGGACATCTGCTTGCCGTCCTCGCTCAGCTTCCAGGACTCGGCGAGCTCGGGTTCTATCTGGTCAGGTGTCTGGAGTGTCGTCGCGCCGGCCTCGGGCTTCTTGAAGCGCACGAGCGTTCCGGCGGTGTTCGGTAGCAGGTCGATCGAAATGAATCCCTGGTAGCGCTCGGAGTCGAGACTCGACAGGACCCCGGGTGCGGCGATGGTCAGGGTCCGGCCGTTGCCGGCGTCAGACCTCTGCGCGTCGTTGCCGCCGCAGGCCGCGGAGGCAAGGCTCGCCACGGCGAGCACTGCCACGGCCCGCACCCGCACGGAACACGTCCCCATGCCGATACCTCCAATTGTGTGCAAGCTTGCTTTGTCCACCGCAACGAACCTGGTAAAGCGGATAACACGAGGGATGCTTGTATACAACTTGGTGTGTGTCAAGACTCTTCCCAGGTAGATCCCACCGACCTACGCCGCACGACGGGACACGAACCGACCGGCGTCCTGACGACCGACGAACCGGCCGCGACGGGCGACGAGTTCACCCCGGAGGTAGACCGCGTCGATCCGTCCGGGCACGTGCCACCGCTCGAACGGCGTGTAGTCGCAGTCCTGCGTCATCGTCTGCGCGAGCACCACCGAGGCCGCCTGCGGATCGATCACGACGAGGTCGGCGTCCGCACCCGGCCGGATCACGCCCTTGGTCGGGTACAGACCGAACCGGCGGGCCGGACCGGTCGACACCACGTCGACGAACCGCTCCAGGCTCAGCCGGCCGGACCGCACCCCGTGCCCGTACAGCAGCGGCACGCGGTGCTCGATCCCGGGCGCACCGTTGGGGATCCGCCTGAAGTCGTGCACACCCAGGGTCTTCTGTCCGGCCATGCAGAACGGGCAGTGATCCGAGCTGACCACCGCGAGGGTGCCCTCCCGCAGCCCGCGCCAGAGTTCCTCACGGTGTTCGCGACCGCGCAGCGGCGGACTGACCACGTACTTCGCCGCCTCGAAGCCGGGCCCGTGGTACAGACCCTCGTCGAGCAGCAGGTAGTGCGTACAGGTCTCACCCGAGATCGGGCGCCCCGCCGACTGGGCCTCGGCGACGGCGGTGACCGCACCTGCGGTGGACAGGTGCACGAAATACAGCGGGGCGTCCGCCATGTTCGCGAGCATGATGGCACGCCGAACCGCCTCCACCTCGGTCTCGGGCGGCCGGGACAGCAGGTGACCCAACGGTCCGGTCTTTCCCGCCCGGATGAGCCGCTCGGCCAGGACATCGATGACGTGACCGTTCTCGGCGTGCACGCAGAGCGTCGCGCCCAGCCGGCTCGCCTCGGTGAGGACCGTGAAGAGCTGCCCGTCGTCGAGCATGGCCAGGCCCTTGTACGCCATGAACACCTTGAAGCTGGTCACGCCGTCGGCGACCACCAGCGCCATGTCGGCCGCGAGATCCGGGTACGGCGACGTCACCGCCAGGTGGAAGCTGAAGTCGACGGCGGAGCGTCCGCCGGCGCGGCCCGCCCACCGGGCCAGCACCTCGGGCAGACGCTCCCCCGGCCGCTGGAACGCGTAGTCGACGTAGGTCGTGGTGCCACCCACCGCGGCGGCCCGACTCGCCGAGGCGTGGTCGTCCGAGGTGACGGCACCCATGAACGGCGTATCCATATGTGTATGCACATCGACGCCGCCGGGAATGATGATCTTCCCCCGCGCATCGAACGTCTCGACGTCCACCGATGGCGGAATCCCGCCGACCCTCTCGATGCGCCCCGACTCAATGAGCACGTCAGTGATGCGAGCGCCGTCCTCGACGACCACCGTCGCACCAACAAGACCGAACCTTCGCGGCATCTCTCCCCGATCTGAGTAGATGAGGAAACGCAGCTAGCAGGGCAACTCGGATGCTGGATCGTATACAAACCGTCAAGCCAGGCACAAGGAGAACATCCGCAGCGCGCAGGACCGGCGCCACCGTCCAGCCCGCCCGGCGGAACTGGTCCGACTGCGACGGCCACTGCGACGCGAGCCAGCGGCAACGCTTGCCATCGAAACCACAGTTGCATACAACAAGACACCTGTGGTTGCTCAGCACGATCACCGACCCGGCACAAAACCGCATCTACCTCATGATATGCCAGGCAAGCCTGGACGCGGCCAACAGAATTACATACAATCCGACCCCAACGTGAAGGAGGCTACCGTGGCGCACACCGGCAAGCGTCGAGTCATCATCGAAGGGGTGCCCCAACGGGTGTGGCGGGAGGACGGACTGCCCTTCGGCCTCCTCACCCGGCACATCAACGGCGACCCGCAGACCGGCGCGCAGACCCTCGTCGTCGACGTGCCGCCCGGCTGGAGCATGCCGGAGCACTGGAACGCCGCCGACCTCGAACTCCTGGTCCGTGCCGGCGACCTGACCGTCGCCGGCCGGCAGTGCGGGCGCGGGCGCTACCTGTTCCTGCCGTCCGGCACCGGCCTCGGTCCGATCTCGTCGGTGGGCGGCGCGAGCCTGATCTTCTGGAGCGACTCCCGGTTCGAGGTCCGCACGGGCGAGCCGCCCGCACCGACGAAACCGCTGAGCGAGATCGTCGACGTGTTCGACCCGGCGAACTGGTCGCCGGTGCAGGAGGCGTTCGCGGGCGTCACCGACACCAGCAGCCACGGCGACCTGGAGGTGCCCACCCAGTGCATCCGGCTGCGCAAGGTCGAGGACACCGGCAAGGACACCATCCTGTTCGTCCTGCCGCGCCGGTTCGCCAAGACCGCGCTGGAGTTCCACCACAGCACCGAGGAGATCTTCTTCCTCGACGGCTGGTGCGCCACCGACCCGGAGCACGTCTACCACGCCGGCGAGTACCTCTGCTGGGAGCCGGGAGTCATCCACGGCGTGGTCTCCGGCTGGGAGGCCATCTGCCTGTCCAAGCACCACGGCCCGCTCACCAGTCCCCAGATCCCGTTGGGTGCGACAAGCGTGGACGCCGAGCGGTGACGGCCCTGCCCGCCGGAGGCCGCCGGACAGCGGCCACCGACGCCGCTGCGGGCGCGCCGCGTCCGGGGTTCGTCATCCACCGCGACGACCTGGAGTACGAGTTGATCTCCAGCCTCAACCACAACGCGGAGGATGAGGGGTCGGTGCACCGCCTCGTCGACCGGCACCGGACAGGCGACCCCCGATGCGAGTTCCTCACCGGTGTCTACCGGATGGAGCCGGGCATGACGCACCCGCTGCACCTGCACGCCGCCTCGGCCGAGTTCT